>NZ_CANKZC010000001.1 GCF_947488565.1 uncultured Psychrobacter sp.
ATTGGTTCAGGCTCAGAAATTGGTTCAGGCTCAGAAATTGGTTCAGGCTCAGAAATTGGTTCAGGCTCAGAAATTGGCTCAGGCTCAGGCTCAGAAATATTATCTATAGCAGTATTAGTATCAGCCATGTTTACAAACTGATTAATATCGGCTGTATTTGTTGAAGATGTACTTTCTGAGAAGTGATCTTCATTGCCCGTCATCTGATTAGCACTTTGCTCAACGCTATTATTAACTTCCTCATTAACAATAGCTTGCTGATGAACATCATTAACATTATCAAGGTTATAAGTTTGTGATTCATGCGATGATGCAACATGACCTACAGAAGCTATAGATTCTGATATATCTGTTGAGCCAGTTGATTCAATCGAATGAGACTGTAAGACTTCATCAACGGGTAATGGGCGAAACGCTAATAGACGTAAGATACACATTTCAAGCGCTTGCATTGGCGTGCTAGCAAGTTTGATACCTTCACGTGCTTGTACCACAATTTCGTAATATAACTGCAATACATCAGGACTAATATGCTGGGCAAGTGCATTAATATTTTGTGCTTGCGCTTCATTTACATTTAAAGCAACTTCCGGTAATAGCTGTGTTAATGCCAATTGATGCAGCAGCTCAGCGAGTCCATCAAACATACTGGTTGCATCGACCATTTGCGCGCGCATTTGCTCAATATGAGCAGCAACAGCTGACTTGTTATGATTATAAATATCTGTAATTAGACTGACCAAATCAGCGGCGTCAATCAAACCTAGCATCGCATTAACCGTCACATCATCAAGTGACCCTTGACCAAAGGCAATGGCTTGATCAGTTAATGACAGCGCATCACGTACAGAGCCTTTTGCCGCACTTGCCAGCTGCCAAAGCGCAGGCTGGGTATGAGTAACTTGCTCTTGCGTCAACACGTTTGCTAAATGCTCACTGAGTAGCGTCTGCGGTAAAGGGCGTAGCACAAATTGCAAACAGCGCGAGATAATCGTAATCGGTAGCTTTTGTGGATCAGTGGTCGCAAGTAAGAACTTAACATGTTCAGGGGGTTCTTCTAGTGTCTTTAGTAGCGCATTAAAGCTATGCGTAGATAGCATATGCACCTCATCGATAAGGTATACTTTATAGCGGCCTTGACTTGGCGCATAAGGGACATTATCAAGTAGCTCGCGTGTGTCTTCGACCTTGGTACGCGAAGCTGCATCAATCTCAATCAGATCGATAAAACGCCCTTGGTCAATGGCGATACAGTTGTCACAGACACCGCATGGTGTACTGGTAATGCCAGTCTCACAGTTTAGACATTTAGATAGAATACGGGCAATCGTCGTCTTACCAACACCGCGCGTACCAGTAAATAGATAGGCATGATGCAGACGATTATAATCAATCGCATTAATCAACGCTTGTGAGACGTGCGTTTGGCCGACCAACTCGTGGAAGTTTTTTGGGCGGTATTTACGCGCTAGAACTTGATATTGCTGCGACATAGCTATCCATTGTGCCAAGTGGTTAAAGTTCTTATTTTGAGTATGCTTTTTGAGTGTTTATTATAGCAAAAAGCCAGCGCATTCGTCTGGCTTCTTACTGGTTCAAAAATGACTTAACAACCACTTAGTCAGTGGCCGTTAGCCAAGAGCATTAGTCAAGAAATATTGATCAAATAATACTCAATCATTAATCCGCTTTTCGGCGCATATGCGGAAATAAAATCACATCACGAATACTGGCAGAGTCAGTAAATAACATCACCAAGCGATCAATACCGATACCCTCACCTGCTGTCGGCGGTAAACCATAAGACAAGGCCTCGATATACTCTTCATCAAAATGCATCGCCTCTACATCGCCAGCATCTTTTTCAGCGACTTGGCCATGGAAGCGTTCTGCCTGATCGGCAGGATCATTTAATTCGCTAAAACCATTCGCCAACTCACGACCACCAATAAATAGCTCAAAACGATCCGTAATTTCGGGATTATCATCATTACGGCGCGCCAGTGGTGACGTCTCAGCTGGATATTCTGTGATAAAAGTTGGTTGACGCAGTTGATGCTCAGCCGTCTCTTCAAAGATAATGGTAATCAATTTACCGATACCAAAGACATCTCTTACTGGCTGTTTAAGCGTGTTCGCTACATAATCTGCTAGATAATCGCGATCATTGATACGTGCCATATCAAAGTCTTCAGCATATTTTTCGATAGCTTCAGTCATAGTTATGCGCTCAAACGGCGCTTTTAGGCTGATACTTTCTTCTTGATAAGTGATTTCGGTCGTGCCCAAAATATCCATTGCAAGCTTATTAAACAAACGCTCCGTCAAGTCCATCAAATCATGATAATCAGCATAGGCCTGATAAAATTCAATCATGGTAAATTCAGGATTGTGGCGCGTGGATACGCCTTCGTTACGAAAGCTACGGTTAATCTCAAATACCTTTTCAAAACCGCCCACAACCAAGCGTTTTAGGTAAAGCTCGGGCGCGATACGCAAATATAATGGCATGTCCAATGCATTATGATGCGTCACAAACGGACGTGCGACAGCACCACCTGGGATAGGATGCATCATTGGGGTCTCAACTTCCATAAAGCGCTCATTCAACATAAACTGACGAATGCCGCTGATCACCTGGCTGCGAATCACAAAAGTGTCACGAGTCGTCTCATTGGTCATCAAATCAAGATGACGATTACGATAGCGCGCTTCTACATCGGCCAAGCCATGAAACTTATTTGGCATTGGACGTAGTGATTTGGTCAATAAGTGGAATTCTTCAATATGGACATAAAGATCGCCTTTTCCTGAGCGACCGATATAACCTGAGACGCCAACAATATCACCTAAATCTAGCGATTTGATGCTAGCGCGTGTTTCTTCATCTAGCTCTTTACGAGCGACGTAGAGCTGAATGCGACCCGTCATGTCTTGAATGACAATAAATGAGCCACGATTGAGCATTACTCGCCCTGCCACATGAACCTGTGTTTTGTCACCCTTAGACGCATTATCTTCAATTTCTTGCTTTGACACACCCTCAAAAGCCGCTTGCAGATCTTTGGCATAATCAGTGCGTTTGAACTGGTTAGGATATGGCTGTTTGCCTGAAGCACTGATATCATCAAGCTTAGCTTGCAGCTGTGCGATAAGCTCGTTGGCTTCTTCTAAGGTTGGGGCTTGGTCTTGGTTCTGATTTTGATTATTGGGCTTTGACATAACACTCTCAAAATGATTGGATATTTATGGGTAGTCTTTTAAAGATAAAAACAAAAAAAGCAGTTTGTGAAAACTGCATAAACATAGCATTGGTTATAGCCATTATGTATTGGGGTCTGCTGACCCTAATGAATCAAACTTTCATACGGAATATGAAGCTCTTGATGAAGCTTTTTTATCATAGACAAGCTTAATGGACGCTTACGATTTAAAACCTCCGATACTTTGCTCGGTGCTCCTAAGTACCTCTCTAAGTCTTGCCTACTTAAGTTGAGGTTTTCCATCTGAAACTTAATAGCCTCAACTGGCTCTGCATGTTCAATTGGATAGTATTGATTTTCGTAGGCTTCAATTAAAGTCACTAGTACATCACGAGTATCTGCTTCAATACTGCCTTCAGGCGCTTGAAACACTGCTTCTAATTGCTTAAATGCTTGTTTTAAATCCTGATCGTTTCGGATTGGTTTAATATTCATTAACCACCTCGACATCTATTTTGTCATAATCGCTATGAGTACCAATAAATTTTATCCAAACAATACCAACTTGATATTGTATCTCTACGACTAATCGATACTTGTTTCCAGCGATATTAAAAACAATTCTGTTATTGGCACATATGCTCGCATTCTTGAAAGCATCTTTGATATCTTGAGGTGACTTCCAGTCTGCTTTTATAGTGAAATCATGCCATGCTTCAAGCTGACCTTTTGCATCATTACAGTTAGGTTGTTCCCAAAATTTACGTAACGTGCTTTTCGCTATGATTCTCATATGACTTTATTATATTCCCATTTTGGGAATATAGCAATCCTAACAATCATTTAATAAGCCTTTTATGGAAGTTAAGAGTGTACATTAGCTACATTTTAATCAAGCAGCCTTCTTACTCACCACCGATACTGGCCATCAAGTCCGCTTGATGCTCACGTAGTAACGAGTCAAGCAACTCATCTAAGTGGCCTTCCATGATGGAATCAAGCTTATATAAAGTCAGATTGATACGATGATCAGTCATACGTCCCTGCGGGAAATTATAGGTACGAATACGCTCTGAGCGATCACCACTACCAACCAAGTCACGGCGCATCTCATCTGCAGTATCTACCTGTTCTTGCACTTTGGCTTGCTGAATACGTGAGATAAGCATCTGCATCGCTTTTGCTCGGTTTTTATGTTGGCTACGCTCTTGCTGACATTCTGCCACCACACCTGTAGGGATATGGGTTAAACGTACAGCAGAGTCTGTGGTGTTAACGTGCTGACCGCCTGCACCGCTTGAGCGGTAAGTGTCCATCTTGATATCAGCAGGATTAAGATCAACGCTATCATCGATTTCAACTTCAGGCATGACAGCGACTGTACAGGCCGACGTATGGACGCGGCCTTGGCTTTCTGTCTCAGGAACACGCTGGACACGATGCGCACCAGATTCAAACTTGAGACGACCATAGACACCAGTACCTGATACACGAGTAATAATCTCTTTATAACCGCCGTGCTCACCTTCATTGGCCGATAGCACCTCTACCGTCCAACCTTGATTTTGGGCGTACTTTTGATACATACGGAATAGATCACCGGAGAAAATCGCGGCTTCATCACCGCCAGTACCTGCACGAATCTCCAAAAATGCCGGAACTTTATCATTGGGATCTTTTGGCAGCATCATGACATTGAGCGCCTCTTCCATCTCAATTATGGTATGACGGGCGTTATCAATCTCATCCTGCATCATCTCTTTCATTTCTGGGTCTGATGCGTCCGCTAGCATACTCTCGGCATCGGCTTGATCGCCTTCTGCTCGTAGATAGTTTTGCCATAAGGTCGTGATGTCCATCAAATCACTGTGCTCAACCGACAGCTCACGGAATTTATTATTATCACTAATAACACTAGGATCGGACAATAAGGCGGTAACCTCTTCATAGCGGTCTACCATCTGGTCTAAGCGCAAGCGCAAGGATTCTTTCATAAAAGGGCTTTTTATAAATAAGGGAAATAAGAATGCGATTATAGCAAATTTTTGCACTGAAATTAAAATCACTGCTCAAACTTAGGCTTTATAGTGATAAATAACTTTAAATTTGCTCAAAGGACAAAAATTGAACCATAAAAAATAGCCAAGACTGCTCTTGGCTATCTGATTTATTATAAGCTTTAACCATCAAAAAAGACGATTTTTAAACCTTACGTACTAGCACTGATCCGATAGAGTAACCGGCACCAAATGAGCAAATTACGCCCAAATCACCAGACTTAAGATCATCTTTATAACGATGGAAGACTACCATAGGACTAGATGAGCTGGTATTAGCAAATTCAGCAATGACGCTTGGTACGATAGCTTTATCCGCCTCTTTACCCATAACTGTGCGCAAAATAAGATCAAGCATATTGGCATTGGCTTGGTGTAGCCACATCATCTTGACTTCTTGTGGTTCCAAATCATTTTCTTGTAAATGTTCAAGAATAATCTCAGATACCTTTGGACAGACCTCGCGGAATACTTTACGACCATTTTGTAAAAACAGTTTGTCCGTTACTGGCTCTTTGATATCAGGATACATTTGTGTTTCGGCTGCCAAAAACTCCGAGCGATCCATAAAGCCGTATTCGTTTTTGATATTGGTAGAAAATTCGGTAAACAGTTTACTGTTTAAAATCTCATAACCTTTTGGTGTGTCCAGCTCTTCTACGATACAAGCAGTTGCGACATCACCAAAGATAAAGTGACTGTCACGGTTACGCCAGTTTAAATGCGCGGAGGTAATCTCGACGTTGACCACAGCGACGCGTTTAGCAAGGCCTGATACAATAGAACCATGCGCTTGTGATAGACCAAAAGTTGCAGCACTACAGGCAACGTTCATATCATAAGCGTAGCCACCAACCATGCCGATTTCTTTTTGAATCTCGATGGCAACAGCAGGATAGGTACGCTGAAAGTTTGAGCAAGCCAGTATGATACCGTCTAAATCGTTGGCTTCAAGTCCTGCATCAGCAAGCGCATCTTTGAGCGCCGCCGCCCCCATCTCCGCCATGACGGACAGCTCCTCGCCCAAGTTACGATAGGCAATCACTGGCGCCATGATCTCGGGGTTCAAAATACCGTCTTTTTCCATTACGTAGCGTGATTTAATGCCTGATACTTTTTCGATAAACTCAGCGGATGAATGCTGGAGTGCAGGGATAGTATCATTGGCTATCTCGTCAGCATGTGCTTCGTTATAATTGTCAACGTACTGGTTAAATGACTCTACCAGCTCTTCATTGCTAATGCTAAAGGGAGGGACATACAGGCCAGTACCGGTGATACAAGTCGTCATGATAAGCTTCCTTGTCTACTACTATTTGGCTTATTAATAAGCATAAAAAGGGAGAAAATAGCGCAAGTCTAATTTCGGTGAATAACTGTAAACTTAAAATCAATGTCTTTATTATGCCTGAATATTATTATTTTTCTAATACTTTGTTACAAATAATCAATTTCATGTCAATAATCGGCAAAGGCTTACGCTATTGACGCCTACCTACTATATAATTAACCTCATTTAAACGCACTTAATTTTGGCAAGATAATAGCTAGGGAACATAATGGAAGGTCTTTTTATTTGGTTATTCGGACAATATGCCGATTACCCTACACTCTTTATTATACTAGAAATAATCGGCGTTATCTTTGGCGTTGCCAGTGTATTGCTTGCCCGCAAGCTTAGTGTCTTAGTCTTCCCCATTGGCCTAATTAGTACTGCTATCTTTGTGTATTTGCTATGGGAATGGCAGCTATTTGGCGACATGTTTATCAATGCTTATTACACAGTAATGGGCTTGTATGGCTGGTTTAATTGGTCAAAAAACAAAACGGCAGTCAAAGGTAGAAGCAAAAATCCCAATCAAGACGATATCAGTATTGAGCATATTCAATCAAGTGATATGCCAATAATGGCGCTATTGGCGGCTGGAACAGTTGGCTTTGTGGCGCTGGTTTATTATTTCCGCCCTGTGATTAACAACGGTTTTAGCTTCGATGGTGCAATATTAGGTCTGCATTTATTTACTTGGGTTGATTATACCGATATGCTGACCACAGCATTATTCTTAATGGCTATGTGGCTTATGGCAAGCCGTAAAATTGAGCATTGGCTACTATGGATAGTCGCCGACGCGATTTCAGTGCCATTATACTTTTACAAAGGCCTCACCTTTACCGCATTACAATACGTAGTGTTCACTCTCATCGCAGTTTGGGCTTATTATGAATGGCAACGACGCTACCGCATTCAATCTCACGCAGCATACGCATAAACCAGTTATCAAGGTTGCCATCTTAGGGGCAGAAAGCACTGGCAAGACCACATTATGTCGTGATTTGGCAACGCATTTTGGTAGCCTTTGGGTACCAGAGTATATGCGTATTTATTTGCAAGAAAAATGGGATAACGAGCAGATGACGTGCACTTGGGACGATCTATTACCCATTGCCCAAGGTCAAATCAAGCTTGAGAATAAACTGGCCCAGCAAGTGGCTCAAGATTTTTTATCTCGCCTGGGCACTGAAACTGTTACTGACACTCAAAAATATCTATTTTGTGATACCAGTTTGTTTGAGCTAATGGTTTATTCAAATTGGTATTATGGCGACTGTCCTCTTGCGCTAAAACAAGCCGCGCTGGCGCATCATTATGATTTAATACTATTAACAGACGTTGATATCCCTTGGGTCGCTGATGACTTGCGAGATAGTCCGTATGAGCGTGAAGAGATTAGTGCTTACTTTGAAAATCAGTTGAACAGTCATGATAAAAAATTTAAGCGAGTTAGTGGTAATAGAGAGGAGCGAGTTCGACAAGTGATTAATTATTTAAAGTGATTTTTACTTTTGCTTAGGCTATTTTGTTCTCCGTTGATTAAGCCAATAATCATTCGCCCTTCATTTCCACTCTCAAACGCCCTTTTATTAGGAATTTTCTTGAAAGCCACACTATACACGATAATTGCTTTGATAGCCTTTGCTGCAAACTCTCTGCTTTGTAGAATGGCGCTGGCAGAGGGTTATATTGATCCTTGGAACTTTACTATTATTCGCTTATTGGGTGGTGCTGTTTGTTTGGCCATTATCATGAATGTACATCAGCGTCGTCTACAGCAGCCAAGTACGCCTCATCAAGATACAGATGTTTTAAGAGAGACTATTTTAAAAGATAAAGGCAGCTGGTTAAGCAGTCTCAGCTTGGTGATTTATGCGCTTTGCTTTTCGCTCGCCTATGTGGAGCTTGATACTGGCACTGGCGCGCTTATTTTGTTTGCCGCCGTTCAACTTACCATGATCGGCTGGGGCATTTATCAAAAAGAGCAAATAAGTACCATACAATGGATAGCTCTTTTTGTAGCATTCGCAGGTTTCGTTTATTTAATGCTCCCTTCAGCAGTAGTACCCTCACTGATTGACGCGATGATTATGGCAATAAGCGGTATCGCATGGGGCGTTTATAGTATACGCGGCAAAGCTTGCCTATCCCCGCTTCGCGCTACAGGTTTTAACTTCATCAGAAGCCTTGTCGCTATTCCTTTGTTGTCTTTGATAGGAATAAATTATTTGACAGATATCAGTACAGAAGGTGTCATATTAGCAAGCGTGTCAGGTGCCATTACTTCTGGCGTTGGCTATAGCCTCTGGTATGTGGCCATGCCATTGTTAAAAAGCACTCAAGCCGCGGTTGTACAGTTTTGTGTGCCGGTATTGGCGGCTATTGCAGGTGTAATGTTTTTGTCTGAACAACTAACCTTGCAATTTATCATTGCAACTATAGTGATTTTAGGTGCTGTTTCAGTATTTGTCTTAACCAAACAAACATCAAAACCCCCTGCCCATATTGAGACAGTTAGATAAATGTTTTTAAATTACCAAACCTATAACAATCAGAAACACTTTAGATACTATGTTAACGCCAAACAATAACGTTAAATAAATCTATTACTTGTAACATACTGCTTTACATCTCAAACAACAAAAATCTTGAGGACTATTATGAAAAAATTATTAGCTGTTGCGCCTTTTGTCGTACTACTAGGAGCATGTGCAACTAACGCACCAACCACTACGACAGCCCCTACTACCAACACGCAACAAGTGGTACAGTCATTTACTTGTGAAGATGATGGTGTGGTGACTGCCGCTTATGCAGCTGACGGTCAAGCAGCCAAACTTAACGTTACCCTGCCGAAGATTGGTTTAAATAATGCAGACATCGAGATGAAACAAGCAGTATCAGGTTCTGGCGCTCGCTATATTAATGACGTTAACCCTAAAACGACTTATGACTGGCAGACCAAAGCTGACTTTGGCATTATGACGATCAGCTCAGACAATGGTCAACAATATAGCGTTAACTGTAATATTTAATAGAATGCTTTTATAGTCATTGCAATTAGTCAGTAAAAAACCCCACGTAATATATTACGTGGGGTTTTTTGTGCTCTATCTTAAACAGTAGCAAAAAGACTGCTCACTTATTTGTTTTTCTTACCCACGAATTGTACCACTGCACTAAGACCTTGATGGTACTTGCCTTCTAAAACCATACGCTGTTTTTCAACGCCAATGATTTCTTGTAATTCTGTAAGCTCGTTCTGCATATTTTTAAGAGAGTTAAAACGCGCTTTTTGCGCAGCAGGTGGTCCGCCAACAGCTTCCATAGACAGTTGCTGCTCGGTATAAGCTTCAAGAATAAAGACCCCATTTGGTCTCAGCGCTGGGACAATCTGTGTATGAATATACCGACGAACATCGGTAGGCATATGCGCCCAAATGGACACTATACCATCCCATTCATTTTCACCGAATTGATAATCCGCTAAATCGGCCACTTGAGTGGTAATGGTGACATCTTTATCCATAGCCAGTTTTAATGCTTTGTTCAAGCCTACATCAGATAAGTCCATGGCAGTGACTCGATAGCCTTGCTCAGCTAAAAACACTGCGTTCCTGCCTTCGCCTTCTGCCAAACACAGCACGCGTCCCCCTGCTGGTATACGCTGGAACTGCTCTTTTAAAAAGTCATTTGGTTCTGTACCAAAAGCAAACCCTGGTTCGCTATAGCGTTCATCCCACATGTCATTTTCCTTTTGTATTTTATTTAGTCTGCTAATTATTACAGTTATAGTACCGTGGGTAAGGCACAATAGGAACCACAATATCAAATATGAGATCACCTATCTTTATAGCTACATGAGACAACAACCAAAGTTTGTGAGAATGGTGTTACTCGATACTTGTAGGATCTGTACAAAGACAGGATTAGCGCTATCGGGGGTTTTTCATCAATAAAAAAACTGAATTAGCGCTTGCTAGTCCAGCCTTTTCTATTTATAAAATGGAAATTACTTTATATAAAAGTAGCCACCATTTTAGCGTAAGAGAAAATGTATCATTTTCTAGAATGCAATTTTTTAACGCATTTTATCCCATACCTTATTCAACCGTTTTGGTGATACTGCCATACGCGTTTTCATGGGTTGCGCGAACAGCTGGATACGATACTCTTCTACCATCCAGCGATACTCACTGATGGCCGTATCGCTGGCACGATTAGCCAATCGCTCCATATGCACATCGAGCGCATAAACGCCATCGAGATCAGCATCAAGGTTGTGCTCAAGGCGTTCGATACGAATCTCTAGTGCCTCTAAATAGCGTGGATACTGCTGCCAATGACTATAATCCATTCGGTAGACAAAATCAGACAGACGCAAATCCTCTAGCTGGTCTTCGATATCATCGATAGACTCGCCAAACACTTCACGATCCAGCATAAGTAAGCTTTGACGAATACGCTGCCAGCGAGTATAGACATTTTTTAGGGTTTTGATGACACTTTGACCCGTCAATAAAAAGTTACTAACCACGGCCTCAAGCGTCTTTGCATACTCCTCTGGGGTAAATGGCAGCTCCTCACTCAGTCCAATCGCGACATCATCTGCACTCTCAGGTAGGTCCTCATTATGATCAAATAAGACATAATGCTCCTCAAGCGTCGCATCAAGTGTGGCATCGATGACAATGGTTTTTAGCTTTTCCATATCGCCAAGCGGGGCAAAGGCTAATTTAAATATCTTATCGACTTGACTGGTCAGCTGCTTTCTTTTGGCACCAAGCTTACCTTTGATCAAGGTTAGAACGCCAATGCGATGCGCCTGTAGTGCCGCGTTTACATCGGTGTATTGATGAATCGATACCGCTTCGCCCGCCTCATCTGCGACCAATGCAGCAAATTGCTTCATCACCACGCCTGCGCTATGATGGTTTTTACTAAAAGCAAAGTGCTCAGGGAAAACAGTGTGCGCGCCTTGCTGCTCATTGACCGCTTGACGGGTCTCTTGAGCATGACGAATCTGTAGCGTCTGTAGATCGCGGCCTTTTTCGATGATGCGGTTTTTGTCATCGACCACGCAGATTTGTGGTTGCAAATAGCGATCAATGCTGGCCGGATTAAAGCTCTCCTCGGTCACCGACATAATGCCGCGACGATTTAGCGCTTGGCATAGCTGCTTGAGCAGTCCCTGTCCACCAGCGGGTCGCAATTCATCAAATAAGCTATCAGCAGTATCAGGAATCGGGACGATTTGTCGACGGATATCTTTGGGCAGAGACTTTAGCAGCTGCAATACCAGCTCATAACGCCAACCGGGTACGCCCCACAATAACTCAATAGCATCAAGCTGCGGCAGCGCAACAAGTGGCACGCGAATGGTCACGCCATCATCATCACTGGCAGGATCAAAAATGTAACGTAGCGGCAGCTTTAAATCGCCCAGTTTCCACACTTCTGGGAAGTCGCCTGTGGTCGGCGCTTGGCTATTGAGCACATCATCATCAGTAAAGAATAGATATTTGCTATCGTTTTTTTCTACTTCTGCACGCCAATCTTCAAAAGCTTTACGGCTGGCGACATGCTCAGGAATCTTTTTATCATAAAACTGATACAGCGTCTCTTCATCGACGAGTAAATCACGGCGGCGTAACTTATCTTCAATACGCTCAACATGAGCGATTTTGTCCATATTGTGCTGTAAAAATGGTGCCTGACGACCCAAGTTACCTGTAACTAAACCATCACGGATAAATATCTCGCGCGACTCACTTAGATTGACCTGCTCGTAGTTGGTCAGCTGCTTACTGATGATAATAAGCCCAAACAAACTAATCTGCGCGTAAGCTTTCACGCGGCCTGTTTTCTTCGACCAATGTGGCTCAAAATAGTGATACTTTAATAAATTACCGGCCGCTGAGATGATCCACTCTGGCTCAATCTTGGCAACGGTACGCATAAAGACTTGGGAGGTCTCGACTATCTCAAAGGCTATGATCCAAGGTGGCACCTGTTTAAACACGGTACTGGCTGGAAAGATTTTGGCCTTTTGCTGGCGAGCAGCGAGATACTCTCCGCGATTTTCGGTTTTATGAGCAATCGTAGACAATAAGCCCGTTAGTAATGCACGATGCAAATTGGCATATTTGACCGCTTTTACTTCCTCGTCTTCTATACTGGTAGGGTCACTATTATTCGCCTCTTTTTTACTGTCTTTATCATCTGTCAGCTTAAGATCTGTAACCATCTGCACCAACTGACGATGGGTTTGATTCCATTCGCGCACTCTTGGAAAGCTCAAATAGTTCTTCTTGGTAAACTGCTTACGCTGATTACCAGACAGCTTATTGCCGTCTGCATCCTTTTCAAACAAGGCTTTCCACAGGCTAAGATAAAACAAGAAGTCAGAATCATCTTGACGAAACTCTGCGTGCTTTTGGTCCGCTTGCTGGCGCTTATTGACTGGGCGCTCACGCGGGTCTTGGACAGCAAGGGCTGCGACGACGATTAGCATCTCGCGGATACAATCAAAGTCGCTACCAGCAACCAACATACGGGCCAGTCTTGGATCAATGGGCATACGCGCCATCTTCTGCCCAGTAGACGTGAGACGCAGATGATCAAGCCCTTTTTGGCGTTTGTTTTTGCTGTTTTTATAAGCAGTATCAGCCTTAGTGGTAATCGCCCCTAGCTCATCAAGCAGTTTATGACCATCAGTGACCAGACGGCTATCTGGCGGCTCAATAAAAGCAAAATCATCGACACTACCCAAACGCAGATTGGCCATTTGCAAAATAACAGAGGCAAGGTTGGTGCGCAGTATCTCAGGCTCGGTAAACTCTGGACGGCCGCTAAAGTCCTCTTCACTATACAGACGAATACAAACGCCTGGCGCGACACGGCCACAGCGCCCTTTACGCTGATTGGCAGCCGCTTGCGAGATGGCTTCAATCGGCAAACGCTGTACGCGCGAACGATACGAATAACGCGAAATCCGCGCAAAACCCAAGTCAATCACATAGCGAATGCCGGGTACGGTCAGCGCAGTCTCAGCGACGTTGGTGGCGATAACGATACGCCGACCACGACCTGACGGCTGAAAGATACGTTGCTGCTCTTCATAGGTCTGCCGTGCAAACAACGGCAACACCTCTGTATGCTTTGGTCCATGACGCACGAGCACGTCTTGTAATTCACGAATCTCCGCTTCCGTCGCCGCAAATATCAAGATATCTGCTTGATCAGCGTGGCCCTTATTTTGCGCATCGCTAAAACATTCTTCAACGGCGGCAACCACCGCACGCGGCAAATTCTCCTCAAAGTCATCGTAGCTATCATCATCAGAGCTACCTACTGGCTCATCAGTGAGCGGACGGTAGCGTACTTCGACAGGATAGCTACGACCTTCGACATTGAAAATGGGCGCAGGGACACTACGCTTTAGCTTATTATCATAGCGGCTAAAGTATTCACTAAAACGCTTGGTATCTAGGGTGGCTGAGGTAATAATAACTTTTAAATCGGGGCGTTTGGGTAGCAGTTTTTTTAGATAGCCCATGATAAAGTCAATATTTAGGCTACGCTCATGCGCCTCATCAATGATGATGGTATCGTATTTACTTAAAAACCGGTCATGACCGAGTTCAGCCAATAAGATACCATCGGTCATCAGCTTCACCACTGATTGCGCCGACCCTTGCTCATTAAAGCGAATTTTAAAACTGACCGTATTACCGAGCTGCTCACCCAATTCTTCAGCGATACGGTTGGCTACGCTACGTGCTGCGAGCCTGCGTGGCTGGGTATGCCCTATCTGACCAGTAATACCGCGACCTGCCAGCATAGCCAGCTTTGGTAATTGCGTGGTCTTACCAGAACCCGTCTCGCCTGCGACAATGATAACTTGGTTATCAATAATAGCTTGTACTAAATCCTCAGCACGTTGGCTTACCGGCAGATCTAGGTTTAAGGTCGTAGGCAAATTGTCTGGAATACTATCAATACGTGCTTGTACCGCTTGCTGTGATCGGGTTTTAATTTTATCGTACTGCGCACGTTTTTTAGCTAATTCTTTATCTGCTTTATTCTGCTTTTCATCATCAGACTCTTTATTAGATTTTTTGTTTTTAGCCACGGCAGTGCGCGCCAGCTCTCGCTCAAGGCGACCAAGATAATACTCGTCTTTAGCAAGGACTGGTAAATCAGAAGCACGGGCACTATTCACAGTATGAGTGTTTAACCGCGGTACTTTATTGTCAAAATCAGCTTTAATATTAGTGTTTGTTTGTGTTTCTATGTTTTGCAATTCTTTAATTTGATTCGGCATATCTGCTTAGGCTATTTATTATAAGAGAGTGTCTAGATTATGGGGATGTTTTAGGCGTGATTCAAGATAGTTGTGGTGTTTGGTTGGTAACTATGTATACTATTACCACGGTATAAAATACTACATTAGAAGTTTTCAAACTCATTGTCTATAAGCTTAAGCTTAGTTAGCAGTCCTTATCTGCACAGTAATAGTTACGTTTTAGAATTATAAAAACGACTAAAATAATAGAGCTAATCACTCTTAGTATAGATAACCTGTTGGTTAGTAGCAGCCTCCATAAAGAAGGTATGCAACTTTTGTAAAGGTACTCGAGGGAAAGGTAGGTGCAAGGAAAGTATTAACCTCTCAAACGCGACTATTTCGTCAGCAAAGGCCTTCGCAATGTCTGGCCCAATCTGAGGATCATCATAGATATTGTCAATCAACCATGTTAATTGTGGAAAATTGCCATTATCATGAACCTGATACAGGGTGGTAAACAGGTCATTAGGAATGTGGCAGCGCGTTTTGCGAATCATGCCGTTCTTATAGTACATATTTAAAGCCATGTTAGAGCCCCTTCCTTAATTTTTTGATACTGAGATAACCGACGTATACTTTATCATCATGAGTATTAGCTGCTACTTTATAAGCATTAAGTTGCTTTGAATCTACAATGACCGCGATTTATAACGACTTACCCCTGCAATGACTGTCTCCTTAATCACTCTATCATCACCAAGCATCATGAGTACAAATAATTGCTCATCAAGTGTTTTAGTCTGTGCCATACGTCTTCTTAATAATGGCGTTGCTGCCATGTCTATGACTACAAAATCCGCTTCTTTATTAGGCATAAAGTTACCGATTTTATCATCTAACACTAATGATTGTACGTTACCCAAAGTAATCTGATACAACCCTTGATGGGCGGACAATTGATTGCTTTGTAGCTGCTGAACTTTATATGCCTCATTTAAAGTCGTCAGCATCGATAAACTGGTCCCCGCCCCTACATCGGTGGCGATACTGACGCCGGTATAGCTCAGCGTCTTAGGTAAATCAAATAATCCACTACCCAAGAATAGATTGGACGTTGGACAATGCGCTATCTGTGTACCAGTCTCGCGTAGGCTCTCGTATTCTGACGTCTCAAGGTAGATACCATGTGCCAAGGTGGTATATCGACCCAGCAGCCCCATGTCTTCATAGACATCGAGATAGCCTTTATGATTGGGATAAAGCTTACGTACAAAAGCCACTTCATCACGGTTCTCGGCCAAATGCGTTTGCAGATAAACAGTGTCGTAGCTGGCATATAACTCGCCTGCCAATTGAAGCTGTTTTGGCGTTGAGGTAATAGCAAATCTTGGGGTAATGGCAAAATGCTGACGACCGCGCCCATGCCATTTATCAATCAAGTCTTGCGCATCTTTTATACTTTGTTCGGCGGACACGCACAGATGCTCCGGCGCGTTTTGGTCCATCAACACATTACCCGTAATCATGCGAGTATTAAGCCTATGACTTTCAGTGAAAAAGGCTTCTGCAGACTCAGGATGGCTCGTAGAAAACACCATAGCGCTGGTTGTACCGTTAGCGAGCAACTGCTCTAAAAAAAACTTGGCGGTATCATGTGCAATCTTCGGATCGGCAAAATTGGCTTCAGTGACAAAGGTATAGTTATTGAGCCAATCGAGTAGCTGCTCACCATAAGCTGCCATCATATCTATCTGCGGATAGTGCACATGGGTATCGATAAAACCTGGCATAATCAGTTTATCTTGATAGTTGTGAATCTTTACCGGTGCTTGATCATTCGTTTGAGCATAGCTTGCCAGCATAGCTTCGTTACTACCATAATCTACAATGTGACCTGTCACATCGTCGACAACCAGCGCACCATTAGCAATATACTCAGGATAAACGTTCATGCCCGCGATGACTGGTAATAGCGTTATATTTTTATCAACAGTTGCAACTGTTGCTGTATTTGGATAATGAGAAGATGTTGAGTTAGATTTTTCAGCGTGCGCACACTCAGTCCTTTGATTCAGATCATCTTCGGTAAGATAGTGCAGGAGCTGCGCTTGATAAATATGTAGAGCCATGGGTAAATCTCCCGTCACTTGGTTATACCGAACGTTTTAGTAGAATTTAAGTTAATAATAGAGATAGAAGTCAGTATCGATGATCTATAGCTTATGACTTATTTTTGATGATAATGCTGCAAAATTTGTGCGGTAATAGATACAGCAACGGCCATAGGCTCTTTACCACCAACGGGCAATCCAATTGGCATGGTTAGTTTATCGACTATCGGCTTATCATAGCCACGCTGCAGCAGACGACCTTTAAAACGCTCAGCTTTAGTTGCCGAGCCAATACAACCAATATAAGGCAGTGATACTTCTGAACTATTACTAGGATTAGTCGCCAAACTGTTTGCGTCTGAACCAGCGTCCAACGCGGCACGTACTAACTCAAAATCCAGACTATGATCATGAGTCATAACCAAAATAAAACGCTGAGCGCTTTGGTTGCTAAATGGCTCAATAAACGGGCGAATAAAATCAACAGGATCATCATCAATATGCGAACGGATATGGGCCGGAAGCTTATAAAGCTTAGGCTGATTTAAATGAGGCTGAGCGTTTAATCGTTGAGGCAAATCTTCGGTTTGAATAGACTTATTTGGCAAATTAGAATTGTCTAATAAATAACGCTCAAACATTTCAGGACGACTGTCTACCCAATCCACTTGGCAAGGCAGCTCTGCTAGTATCGTCATTAATGCTGCCGCCACATTCCCTGCTCCAAATACCAATATCGACATCGGTGGCGTCACATTGAAACATTCAAACATAACCGTGACACTACCACCGCAGCACTGCGCTAGCTTCGCACCTAGCGGATAATGCTTGGTATAGACAGCATCGCGTCTGACTGCTTTAGTTGGCTTTGACTCACGAATGTTATCTTTATCATCATTAGCGTTTTTGTTTCTTTTGGATATTTTTGGTACGGTTATGTCTATCTCGTCATTTAGCAGTTGCCTTGCCGTCGTGATAACATCATGCTCAAGACCGCCGCCACCAAGCGTATCGCAGTAGTCATCCTGTGTGACCACCATTTTGGCTTGTAATGCTCGCGGCGCTGATCCATTAACCGCAACGACAGTCGCTAACACGTGTGCCAAACCTTGGTGCTGATACTGTGCTAAACCGTCATACCAACGCGTGGGAGCTGCTAATAACTCACTCACTGTGCGTAGGCTCACTATGTGCAGGACCTCTTGCGCCTGCTACGTTAGGATACTCTATCGCTTCTGGCTGATCGTCGTCTGTCTGACCTTCAACCTCTGGTGGATTGATATCTGTAGCATGCGGCACGAGTTGTGGCTTAACTTTATCGTCATCAATACCGCAGTTGTCCTCATCTTCGGTCAAACTCTCAAGCGCATCAAAGTTTACGTTTGTGTCGATCTCCCACGCCTCACCTTGCATACGCATCACCGCTTTTAATACTGCCTCTGGAGTCGCAGGCATCGTAAGTTCTGGGTTCTTTTTATAATCACTCAAGCTTGCAATTGCATTATTAATAGCACACCAAACGCTCGCTGCCAGCATAAAAGGTGGCTCACCAACTGCTTTAGAATTATAAATGGTTTGCTCTTCATTTTTACGATCATATAGCTTAACGTTAAATTGTTTTGGCAGATCGTGTGACGTTGGAATCTTATAATTGGCGGGGCTATTAGACGCTAGTGTGCCCTTTTTATCCCAAGTCAACTCCTCCGTAGTGAGCCATCCCATACCTTGCACAAAACCGCCTTCGATCTGACCAATATCAATAGCTGGGTTAATCGATTGTCCAGCATCGTGTAAGATATCGCAGCGCAGAACTCGGTACTCACCAGTTAACGTATCTATTTCAACTTCAGAACACGCAGCACCTAGAGCGAAGTAAAAGAAAGGTCGACCCCACGCTTTAGAGCGGTTATAAAATATCTTAGGCGTTTTATAATAGCCCGTAGAAGATAGGCTAACGCGGTGCTGATAAGCCAACTGCACCATTTCCGCAAAAGTGAAGTCTTCCTTATCGCCAATATAGACATGATTGCGCTCAAAACGTATGTCTTCTTGCGCCACTGCAAAATGCTCAGCGGCAAACTCGACAAGGCGTGCCTTAATAGTTAAGCAAGCGTTTTGCGCGGCTTTACCGTTGATATCAGTGCCTGATGAAGCCGCTGTCGGTGAGGTATTGGGTACTTTATCAGTACGCGTTGCGGATACTTTTACAGTATCTAAATCTACGGCAAACTCATTGGCGACGATTTGAGCGATTTTGACAAATAGCCCTTGCCCCATCTCTGTACCGCCATGATTGAGATGGATGCTGCCATCGGTATAAATATGTACCAGAGCACCTGCTTGATTGAGCGTCTGCACGGTAAACGAGATGCCAAACTTCACAGGTGTTAGGGCAATACCAAGACGTTTGTCACTGCCTGCAGCTTCGGCTTGCTCATTGGCTTTTATCATCTGCTGGCGGCGCTTATCATAATCACAGTCTGATGCCAGCGTATTCATAATCGTTGCCAGATCAAAATGCTCGATTGGCTGACCATAATGAGTGCTTTGACCATTTTGGTAGAGGTTCGTCAAACGCACTTGTAGAGGGTCTTTGCCCAATGTATAAGCAATTTGATCCATCATATATTCGGCAGTCATCAGACCTTGAGGCCCGCCAAAACCACGATAGGCCGTGTTCGACACCGTATGCGTTTTGCAGCGATGTCCTGCCACCTGTGCGGCTGGATAATAATACGCGTTGTCACAGTGGAACATCGCACGATCAACGATAGCATCGGACAAGTCTGGTGCATAACCACACAAGCCAGCCAGCTGCATATCGACACCTAGGATTTGCCCTGAGTCATCAACACCGACTTCATAACGATTGACAAATTCGTGGCGTTTACCGGTCACAACCATATCATCTTGCCGATCTAAGCGCATACTGACAGGTACATTGTGACGCTTGGCAATGATACCGCAAAAGCAGGCCCATGCAGCTGCTTGGGTTTCTTTGCCGCCAAAACCGCCGCCCATTCTACGCACAACCGTATTGACCGCATGAAAAGGCAGATCTGTCACCTCAGCAACCAGCTGCTGCACCTCACTTGGATGCTGCGATGACGTATAGACTTCAAGCCCGCCATCATCGCAAGGCACCACATACGACACCTGCCCTTCAAGATAAAAGTGCTCTTGTCCGAGCATGTGAATATGGCCTGCGATACGATTGGGCGCATTTGCAAGTGCTGCATCGGTATCACCGCGCTGCATAAAATGGCTTGGACGTACAAACTGCTTTTGTTCTAATGCTTCATCAACACTCAGTATTGCTGATAATGGTTCATACTCTATCACGGCTTTAAGCACGGCTTTTTTTGCGGCACGGTGAGTGGTTGCCACGACCAAAAACAGCGTCTGACCCACGTATTGTGTGATCTCATCGACCATCAATGGTTCACCATCGAAGACCGCTCCGATGTCCGTTTGGGCAGGCAAATCCTTAAAGCTTAGAACATCAATCACCCCGTCAGCTGCTTTGACTGCGCTGAGATCCATACTGGTTACCCGAGCATGAGCGTGACTGCTTTTACCGACAGCCAGATGTAGCGTACCCTGCGGCTTCAAGATATCATCCACATAAGTAGCCGTGCCCATGACATGGCTTATCGCACTATCATGCTTGGCAGAAGTGCCGATTTTGTTTTTAGGCGGACGTACACGGCGAATACTGTAGCTGTCAAATAAGGATGATTGATGGCTCATGATGATTCTCTCTCAGTTTGCGTCTCTGTTATCAGCTGCTTACCACATTTAATCAATAATCGTTGCACCACATGCAAGCGATACTCACGGCTGGCTCGAACATCTGTTAACGGCGAGACATCCATCGGTAATGCTTTTGCAGCGCTCTCAAAACTTGCGACCTCAAGAGGCTGTCCTAAAAGTGCTTGCTGACAATTTTTTGCTAATAAAGGTATTGCAGCCATACCGCCTAGACCAATCTTTGCATGATCAATGCTTGTACCATCTGTTGATAAATCAATTCTTACAGCGACCAAGCAAGCGGAAATATCATCTTCATAACGCTTGCTGATTTTATGAATAAACAGCTGCTGATTATCCTGCATAAGCGGTATATCAATAGCGACAATATAACTGCCTGCCCGCAGCTTGGTCTTTTTATAATCTACAAAAAATTCCGTTAAAGATATTATCTCGTCAATATAAGACTTTTTATCATATTCATTTTTATTGACTGTATCTTTATCACTCATCTTTTCCGCACTATTATCATTGTTATTATCAGGACCACAATGACGCAAATGAACGCGAGCATCTAACGCGAGCAAAATGGGAGGCAGATCTCCAATAGGCGAGGCATTGGCAATATTACCGCCAAGTGTACCCATATTACGTATTTGCGGTGACGCAATTCTGGCAAATAGCGTAGCAAAGGCAGGAAAGTACTGTTCAAGTATCGGCAGCATTTGCTGATAGGTCATACCTGCACCAAGTCTCAAAGTTTTCGCTTCTATACTGGTATTATTAGCACTATCTGATGTAGATTGAGACTCTAAATCAGACAATGACCAAGATTTTAGCTCGTCAATGGCCGATAGCTGAATGATTGTTTCATGGTCAACTAAGTGCTGAGTGATACTCAATCCTAAATCTGTACCACCCGCCCAAATAGTCGCCGTTGGGTATAAGGCTAATAGCTCATCGAGCTCGTCCATTGATTTTGGAATAAACAACTGCCGTATACCTTTAGCTAACGCCAGCGTACTAGTTGACGCCTGGTCTACTATATTTGTTGCTGTGCTTTTGGGTAGCGATTTTTTGTCGTTTGCCATAACGTCGGTGGCTAGACTTATGGTCAAGTCCTTTGCGACTGTCTGATCAGCGTCTCTTTGGCGGCCGATTTTACCCATCATTAGACCTGCTTCAATGATGGGCCGATAGCCAGTACATCGGCACAAATTCCCCGATATTGAGGCGACGATATCATCATAACTTAAATCATTGTCGCCTTGTTCACCGTTTGTAACGTCTTGCTTGGCAGTGACTGGCTTAACATGGTTATGTTGCATACGATGATTTTCATATACGTTTGCAAGCGACATCACAAAACCTGGGGTACAAAATCCGCATTGCGAGCCATGACAGTCAACCATCGCTTGCTGTGCAGGGTGTAACAGTGCCCGCTCTGGGTGATGCGCTGGGTTATCCGCTAGATAAGACGCTGTCATCAGGTGATGCCCATCCATCAACGACAATAGAGTAATACAGGAGTTGAAGGTATAAAAAGGAGTGCTGTCACTAGACTCGCTGGTTGCATGACTGGGCAGACGCTGCGCCATGATTGTACATGCACCGCAATCTCCACTACCGCAGCCTTCTTTAGTGTCAGTTTGATGTTCATACGAGCGCAGATACTCAAGTACCGTCGTATTTGGATTGAGTTGGGTTATCTCGTGGCGCTTTTCGTTTAGATAAAAACTAATCATAGCAGGACTCGGCTAAAAAATTGAGCTTTATAAAATATAGTTATAGGACGATATTCTGAACTTTAACAGACTAAAAGTTCAATAGAACATAAGCCTGACACCCCTATAAACGTGACTATTCAGTCAGGTTTTATTTATATTATCACCCCTATTGCTTGCCTACAAGCAATTAAATATCGTTTATCCAAACTTTTAAAACCCATCTGATAGGTTATAAAATACTTTAAAATTTCCAAAAAAAACGGTTAGCGATTATTTACAGGCAGTTTAAAACCTCGTAAACAAACACTAACCGTTACTTATATGACACTAAGTTCTATCTAATGACTTAATTATTAACTTTTTAGGTTTTGCTATGTTCCAAGCTCAAGCAAGCTTGCA
The DNA here is from genome assembly GCF_947488565.1 of uncultured Psychrobacter sp. Taxonomy (GTDB): domain Bacteria; phylum Pseudomonadota; class Gammaproteobacteria; order Pseudomonadales; family Moraxellaceae; genus Psychrobacter; species Psychrobacter saeujeotis. Next base: position 22,871 of record NZ_CANKZC010000001.1, read on the forward strand.
TTACCACCAATAGCTGTCGTATTGATAGTTATCACTCGCTCAGTCACAAAACGATGCAGATAATCTGGCGTTAGCATGTCTGATAAGCCCTCCATATCTGTCACTGCGATTACTTGGGTTAAGATACCATCAGTATCGGCCAATGTTTGACTGACTTCTTGTACTTCAGCAGCGCTACCTGCAACCGCTACTTGAGCAAGGCGGTCGATATGTAGCAAAGTAATCGTTTGTGAGTCGTTTGCCACACTTAGCACATCATCACTGATACCAGTGTCATAAAGTACTTTGGCGGCTTCTACGCACATCTCTTCTTGGCTTGGACAATGCAAAATGACTTCATTTCCTGTCAATAGTGCTGCGATAAGCTGACCGAGTACCGCCATTGTTTTGGCAGACTCGCCGCCGACAACCATTGTCTTACCACGAGCAGTCACATAAAGATCGTTAGACTCGCCTGTAGCACCCGTCATACGATGTACCTCATCTAGGCTGGGCGCTGAGCTCAACAGATGATTGAACAAGCGACGCGCTTTATTGGCGTCCCCTGTGAACAATGCCAGCTTAGGAACAGCAGCTTCTAGATAAGTGGCACGCTGTACGGCACCAAGTAATCGCCAAGCTTCACAAACTTGAGCATGATTTTTTTTAAATTCGTTCGCCATGTTGCTACTCCTTATGCAAGCTCTGTTTGAGTGGTTGATGTCGTATTGTTTACAGTACTAGATGCTTCGGTAGCCAGTTTTGTAGCGTTTGGTTTTGCTGAGCTAAAAGACTCAGAGCTTAGCTTCATCAAACGCGGCACATAATGCGGGCCACCAGCTTTTGGGCCAGTACCTGATAAGCCGCAGCCGCCGAAAGGTTGAACGTTGACCACAGCACCGATTTGGTTACGGTTGACATAAGTATTACCCACGACAGCGCGGCGCTCGATATGCTCAGCGATATTTTCAATACGGCTGTGAATACCGAGGGTTAAACCAAAACCTGTCGCATTAATCGCATCGATAAGCTGATCCAACTCGCGAGCCTTGTAACGCAGTACGTGCAATATCGGACCGAAATGCTCGCCGCCAATAACGTCAATGGTTTGCACTTCGATCGCTGTTGGCAATACAAAGGTGGATTGCTCTTCACTGACTACTGAGCTGGTACTCATAGGCGTCTGTGCCAAAATATTGGCTGTCGGCTCAGATTTCATACGTTCAATATGACTCTCAAGTCCCTGCTTAGCATCAGCATCAATCACTGGGCCCACATCTGTTGCAACGTAGGTTGGATTACCTACGACTAGCTCTGCCATATGGCCTTGTAGCAATTCAATCAGTCCATCTGCCACATCTTCTTGTACACACAAGATACGACAGGCAGAACAGCGCTGTCCTGCTGAGCCAAATGCTGATAGCACGGCATCCTTAACCACTTGCTCAGGCAATGCCGTTGAGTCGACAATCATGGCGTTTTGTCCACCAGTTTCAGCGATCAAAATTGGCAGCTCGCCATTTGCTTGCGCATGATCATTTAAGCTTTGGTTGATACGCTGCGCGGTTTGCGTTGAGCCTGTAAATATCACGCCAGATAAGTTGTCTGCTGCTGTCAGCGCGCCGCCTACTTCACCTGCACCAGTGACAAACTGTAGCGCCTCACTTGGCACGCCAGCTTGATACATCAACTTGGCACCAAAATGTGCGATTAAGCTGGTTTGTTCTGCTGGCTTTGCCACCACCGTATTGCCCGCTGCTAATGCCGCAACGATTTGGCCTGTATAGATTGCCAATGGGAAGTTCCATGGGCTAATACAGACAAAGGTGCCACGTGCCTTATAAACTTGACGCGACTGCTTACCAGCTAAGTCTGTAAATTCATGCGTGATATCATTTAGGCGCTCCGCTTCGTCAGCATAAAAACGACAAAAATCGACCGCTTCTTTGATCTCATCAATGCTGTCTTGCGTCGTTTTACCCGCCTCGATTTGGCATAGTGCCATTAGCTCAGCGTAGTTTTCTTCATACAAATCGGCAGTTTTGCGTAAGATAGCGGCACGCTCAGAGGCTGGTACTGCTTGCCATTTTGCTTGTCCTGCCACAGCAGCGTCGATGGCTTGACGAGCCAACTCTGCATTGGCATATTGCACTTTGCCAGCGATAACATTATGGTTCCAAGGCGCACGTACCGTATGACTGTCAAGGGGCTGATTTGCGCCATCTTGCTCAAATGTATTGACTGCTTGGCCGTTAATAACAGGTGCTGCTGACCATGTGTTATCTAAGTGACTGTCAATCGCTGTTTTGAACGGCTGCCATTGCGACTCTACAAATATATTGGGCCCAAAACTAGCACGGCGCTTGCCATAGATATCTAGTGGTAACGGAATCTCGGGATTATGCAGAGTCTCATTGGCCAATAGCTTGTCATATGGGTGTACTGTGAGCTTCTCAATCGGATACGACTTATCTAATAACTGATGCACAAATGAGCTGTTCGCGCCATTTTCAAGCAAGCGGCGCACTAAGTATGGCAATAAGTCTTGATGAGCGCCAACAGGAGCATAGATACGTACAGGAATACTGTATGACTGTAAAATATGATCGTAAAGCGCGTCTCCCATTCCATGTAGACGCTGGAACTCAAAGTCTCTGTGCGTACTCATGGTCATGACAGATGCCAAGGTATGGGCGTTGTGAGTTGCAAACTGTGGCCAAATTAAACCACGTAAGTGTTCTGACAATAAAAACCGGGCGCAAGCAAGATAGGCGGTATCTGTGCCCTCTTTGCGGGTCCAAACTGGATAGCCTGACAGACCTTTTTGCTGCGCAAGCTTAATCTCAAAGTCCCAGTACGCGCCTTTGACCAAACGTAGCGGAATACGGTCGCCCACTTCTTTGGCCAAACGCGCAAGCCATGCAAATATCGCAATCGCACGTTTTGAGTAGCCCTGAACGACTAGCCCTAGGCCATCCCAGCCTATGGTCAATGGGTCACGATATAGTGATTCAAATAACTTTAAAGAGATTTCAAGACGATCTGCTTCTTCTGCATCGATACTGATATCGACATCGACTTCGCGTGCCGCTTCGATAAGCAACAAGCAGCGCTGACGTAGTAGCCCTAAGACTTGTGCCTCCTGCGTTGCTTCATAACGTGGATGTAGCGCTGACAACTTGATAGATACAGAGGGCTTAGGCATGCCTTCTTTGACTTTAACATTGGCAGTTGCTTTGATTGCATGTAGGTAGTCATTGAAGTACTTTTCAGCGTCTTTATTAGTGATGGCCGCCTCGCCTAGCATATCGAACGAGTAGGTATAGCCTTTATTGCGATAAGGTTGGCTGTTTTTATTGGCCTCTTCAATGGTCTCACCCAACACAAACTGATGACCCATAATACGCATGGCTTTTTGCATCGCACCGCGAATCATTGGCTCGCCCATTTTTTTGGTCATGCGATCCAAAAACCCAGAGGCGGTGGTACTGCTGTCAATACTGACCACACGGCCGGTCATCATCATGCCCCATGTTGAGGCATTGACCATAAAACCGTTGTCATCTTTTAGATGTTTTTTCCAGTCCGCCACACTCATTTTGTCACGGATTAGTGCATCAGCCGTATAACTGTCAGGCACTCGAATCAACGCTTCAGCCAAGCTCATTAGCAAGATACCTTCTTGAGTATCAAGGCTGTATTCAAGTAGCAATGAATCTACCATCTTGATCGCTTTGCCATCATTACGTACGTATTCAACCAGCTTACGTGTCTGCTCGCTAGCATCATCGCGCTCTTTATCACTAGGCTTAGCTAGGGGTAGCAACTTGCTCAACCAGCGGTCTTCATCGACACTATACAATGGTGATATACGCGCATACAGGTCATCTGCTGACTGAGTAATATACTCAGGTGCAAGCAAATCGATAGGATCAAATAAAATAGGCTCTTTGGGGCTAAACTGGTCTATTGGGTTCATACCAACTCCATAACTATCGTTAAAAAAACCATCATAAATGGCACGCATGGACTCTTAACGTCGCAAATATTTAGAATAAAGCAATTATACACTTGGCCAAATATCCACGATCAACAACCAATAATAGCTGTCTATAGGAGACCAAACGACACCATCACAAAACGAGCAAATCCAGCATAAGCTGGAGAGGGTTAAGTAGGTCGTTCGATTGTTAAAAAAAGTGCTACGTTAACAATTCAAAGGCAACAACGAACAGTTAAGCGGCATTAGTGCCTTCTTCTTGTTTGTAGTGAAAGGAGTGCGATCAACAGATAATGGCTTTTATATAAGCTGATTGAACCAAAACTATGATCTTGTATGACGCTAATTCACTGTAAGAAAAACCTCTACGGCGTTGATTGAGGTGATGCGCTTAACCCCGTCATATTATCATGAAATAATTTTTCAAACTAACAATATCGCTCATTTATATGAATAAATATGTTATTTAAAAACAAATAGTTAGCGGTATAAAGTTATAGATAGGTCCTAATTTATGGTCTTTTGTTGATTATTGGTTATTTAATAAGGTTTTTTGCAGCCATACTATTAATTCTTTGGTCATAGACGCCTGAGCTTTATACTAAAAAACCCTCCTTATCAGTGCAAGATAAAGAGGGTTAAAAACTAGTGGCCATTCATGCATATTAGTAGTTTGTATTCATACCAGATTCAATAGGCCCTAGTCGATATATTGGTATACATAGCATAAATAAGCTATAGCCATATGATCTTAACAAGTAAAATGATTGTCAGCACCCATACTGGCAGAGTCACTTCCTTGACTTTACCAGACATCAGCTTGACCGCGGTAAAGGTAATAAAACCAAGGGCAATACCATCGGCGATAGAGTATGTCAGCGGCGTAAATAACAGTACGACGACAACGGGCGCAGCATCTGTCAAATCTGCCCAATTGATATCTTTTAGCGTACCTAGCATCAGTACGGCGACGTAAAAGATAGCGCCGGCGGTAGCATACGCTGGAATCATACCAGCCAATGGGGCAAAAAAAGTACTTAATAAGAACAACACCCCGACCGTGACTGCCACAAGTCCAGTACGTCCACCTGCTGCAATACCTGCAACACTCTCAACATAACTGGTGGTCGATGAGGTACCGAGCATCGCACCTGTCACCGTCGCTGTCGAATCTGCTAGTAGTGCTTTGCCCATATTAGGTATGTTACCGTCTTTATCAATCAATTTTGCTTGGCTTGTCGTTGCCACTAACGTACCTGCGGTATCAAATAAATCGACAAACAAAAAAGCAAAAATGACACTAATCATCGTGACATCAAACGCACCGGCAATATCAAGTTGCATTAAGGTTGGAGCGACGGATGGTGGCGTAGATATAATCCCAGCAAACTCAGTATGGCCTGCCAATAGACTGATTAGAGCAACCAATAAAATGCCAATTGTCACAGCACCGGGGATTTTTTTATAAGACAGACCGATGATAACAAAGAAGCCTATGGATGCCATCATAGGACCAAACGATGTCATATCACCAAGCGTCACTAGCGTTGCGTCTTGCCCAACGATAACGCCAGAGCTTTGCAGCGCAATGAATGCTAAAAATGCACCGATACCTGCAATGACCCCTTGTTTCAGAGCGGTTGGAATGGAATTGATAATCCATTCACGAATTTTGAATAAGCTTAGTAGTATGAATATACAACCCGATAAAAAAACAGCACCAAGTGCTGTTTGCCATGCATAGCCCATTCCTAACACCACCCCATAGGTGAAAAAGGCGTTAAGACCCATGCCAGGTGCCAATGCTACGGGCAAACGGGCATAAAGCCCCATTATAAAACAGCCTATCGCAGCAGCAAGACAGGTGGCAACAAATACTGCCCCTTTATCCATGCCCGCTTCTGCTAATATATTGGGGTTGACAAAAATGATATAAGCCATCGTCAAAAATGTCGTTATACCAGCAACAATTTCCGTTTTTATCGTGGTATTGTCACCATCAATTCCAAAATAGCGCTCAATTGCATTCATAAGGGTCAATCCCAACAGGCCAGTGAAAAGAACAAGTTTATATGTGTCTAAAATAAAGATGACGTCAACAAAACCATGGTGACGTCATAAAACAAAAGACAGCGGTAACAAAGCGCAACATTCTAGAGAAACCTGTGCACAAATTCAATCATTACCCATGCCTTACACGCCTAAAAACTATATTAACTGTTATCTATAAACAATAGTACACGGTAAAAACACATTATCAAACCATTAATCTAAAAACTGTCTACTGCTCATTGAACATATTAATAATGACCTTTTGTCTGTTTAGCAGTAAACTAGGGGGTTAAAATATTATTTTTATAAACACAGCACTATAGATCAATCGCTATTACCTCATTAAGTTATTGAAATCAATAATAAAATATATTTGTTAGCTACTAACAATAAGCATTAATCGTATCTTTTAGGGTTATTTGACTTGAGTCTCTTAGTTTTAGTCAATTGTTGTTAATCATCAGTGAGCCTGTTACATGCCTGAATCATTAAACATTATCGATCTTATTACTCAAGCAAGTCTGCTGGTGCAGATTGTGATGGGTTTGCTATTACTAGCCTCTTTGGTTAGTTGGATTATTATCTTTCGTCTAAGTGCTCGCCTTGGTACTGCCAAAAACTTCGATGATCAGTTCGAAACGTGGTTTTGGTCGGGTGAAGATTTGGCCAAACTTTATCAGGGCGTCCAAGGTTCTCCTGAGCGTCAAGGGCTTGAGCAGATTTTTTATATTGGATTCTCTGAATATTTGAGAATGCACAAAAAACGCCAACCCAAAGATGACATTATCGATGGCGTTGAGCGTAAGCTACGCGTTGGGCTTGGTCGTCAGCAGCAGCTACTTGAGTCCGGTATTACTACCCTTGCCAGCATTGGTTCGGTAGCGCCTTATGTGGGTCTATTTGGCACGGTTTGGGGCATTATGAATGCCTTTTTGGGTCTCTCACAGACAGAGCAAGCGACCCTTGCCTCAGTCGCTCCTGGTATCGCTGAAGCACTTATCGCCACGGCGATGGGGCTGTTTGCGGCTATCCCAGCCGTATTAGCGTATAACCACTTTACAGCAAAGTCAGGCCAGCTATATGAGTCGCGTGCTCTATTTTGTGATGAGATGACAGGGATGCTACAGCGTGAGACTAATACTCAAAATGCACTAAATAAAGCGCAGAAAAATAATGAGAGCAGAGCTGATGCAGGTCAGGTGGCAGGGCTATGAAACCAAACCCCTATAGCCGCAAGAAAAAAGCACTCAATGCTGAGATGAACGTCGTACCTTATATCGATGTTATGCTGGTGCTACTGGTAATATTTATGGTGACAGCACCAATGCTGACCACAGGGGTTGATGTCGATTTACCAAAAGAGCAGACCAATACGATGAGCCAAAACCAGCTGCCTGTCATCGTGTCATTGACAAGTAGTGGTGAGATTTTTATCAGCTATGAAAACAACATAGACATGCCTATTAGTGAGCCTGAATTGATTAACACCTTATCCAACTTGCAATCGCAAAATAGTAACGCTGGTGTGCCCCCTCTGCAGGTAATGATTAACGCTGATCAAAATAATCAATACGGTGCCATCATGGCTTTGATGGCCAATTTGCAACAAGCAGGTATTCAAAAGGTCGGGCTATTAACAGGTGCTCCTCTACCTGCGCCTACGTTATAATGAGCTTAAATCAAAAACAGTTACTTTTACAACTTGATTTGAATAAGTAGACAACCTGATGACACACGTCAATGAGTATCACAACCATGAATAATGCTCCTGCCGTCTATATTCCAACTGCGCCTGAAGGTGATGGGCTGACCCTACCTATGCTATTAAGTCTATTGGCTCATGGCATCGTACTTGGCTTGCTGATTTATACCTACCAACAACCCGAATTAGAAACCGTTGGCAATATTGAAACCACTATGGTCACGCCGCAAGAGTTGGCTGAGATGCAAGGACAAATATTGGCCAACCGTGCAGCGATGCAAGCGCAGGCAGCTAGTAGTAATACAGAGACCAGTGAGCCTATAACTGCAGATAACAACGATAATGTCAGTCAAACAAACGCCTCATCAAACCTGCAAAGAGAGTCTGTATTTACGCGCTCCGATGCTCCAGCGGACCAACCAGTATTAATGAGTCAAGAGCAGCATCAGCGGCGTATTGAGCAGATGCAAGAGTATGAGCGTAATATGGCCGAGCTGGCAGCGCGGCTAGATGAGACCGCCCTAGAAGAGCTGAACCAAGTAGAACAAGACAAACAAGACCAGCTTGATGCTGAGCGCGCGCGTTTAAAGTCTTTTCGCCATACAGAAAACAATCCGCCTAAAATCAAACGACCGAATAACACTCAGGCCAATTTGGAGATAGAAACGGGTAGTACAAATAATGCTAACAAAACCTTTAGCCTAGAAGCAGATGGAAAATCGACAGTCACTGGAAGCCCCATCACTTCTGGGCAATCAACGAACAGTAGTAGTGCGTCAGTAAGTAGTCGCGGGGCAAGCAATAGTGAGATTGTAAGCTTGATTAAGCGCAACTATAACCCACCGGTAGCAGCTAAAGGCTCAACTCAGCAAGCAACCTTGACCATAACGGTCAATAGTAATGGAAATGTGGTTAATGTTTCTGTCTCAGGGCCCGATTCAGCTGTCAATGAAGCGGCCAAGCAAGCGGTATTAAATACTCGTCATTTACCGATTGATACTGACGATCCTAAATACCCCACCTTTACCATACGATTTAAAGGCAGCAATTAATAAGAGAATAGACGGCTGATTTATTGTTGGTTTTATCTTAAAAAACTTGCACCAATAGCAATATTGTCTTACCGTAATACTCAATTAAAGTATATTAAAAACGATTGTTGTATCATTTTAGGAGCCAAATCCAGTCATGCGTACTCACAAAAAACTGCTGCTTAGCTTACTTGCTAGCACCTCAAGTCTACTTATCGCTCCTAGCGTATATGCGGCTCCCGTCGTATTAGAGTTAGACTACGAGATTCCAGTACAACAAAACCAAGTCGCCTTTGTGCCTTTCGCTGGCGACTCTGTACTCTCACCCATTATCTTAAATGATTTGAGTAGAACTGAGCTGAATGTGACTAGCAAAGACCTGCCGCAGCAACCGCGCAGCAGTAGTGAGCTGACAGAGACATTACCAGTGTGGCAAAGTTTGGGAATTCCGTATTTAGTAGTCGGTAGCACCCGTACCAATCGCGGTAAGATTGAGACCACTTATGAGGTGATTGATGTCAAATCTGGTCGTGTACTCCAAGGAAAGCAAAGCTTAAGCGCTGACAATAATCAAGAAAGCTTACGTTACGCTGCGCACGTCATCGCTGACAAAGTCTATGAGCTGATTACTGGTACGCCGGGTGACTTTTCAGGTCGTATTGCTTATATCGAGGAGACAGGACGCGGAAAAGACAAAATATCTCGCCTAAAAGTTATGGATGCTGATGGTGAAAATGCCAGAACCATTACTGAAGTAGCAGGCTCTATATTTTCGCCTACATGGTCGCCCGATGCTTCGCGTATCGCCTATACCGTACAGCGCGATAAATCTTATCCATTGATTTATGTGCAAAATGTCAGTGGCGGTGCAGCAACCGTCGTTACCCCTTATAAAGGCAGCAACCTAAGTCCTTCTTTCTCTCCTGATGGTAGCAAGATACTCTTCTCTAGCAGCTTTGAAGGTAGTGCGGATATTTATGAGATGAGTGCAGGCGGTGGTAAGCTGAAAAAACTGACAAACTGGCCAAGTAGTGAAGTCCAACCAAACTATGCACCAGATGGCAAGTCTTTTGTGTTTGTCTCTGATAGAGCAGGCTTTAATAAACCGCAGATATATCGCTATGAATTTGGCTCAGGACGGACGACCAAAGTCTCTAATAGCGGTTATGCAACCAGTCCTCAGTTTAGTAGTGATGGCACACAGATTGCGTTTTTAAGTGGGCGATCAGCCGCGATTATGAACAGTAATGGTGCTATAACTGCCAATCTTGGTAGCACAGGTATCGATGAAGCCCCAAGCTTCTCTCCTAATGGTAAGCGTGTGGTGTATGCATCAACCCAAGGCGGTAAAGGCGTGCTGACCATTAAATCACTAAATGGTGGCGAGTCATTTGGTAAGTCTGGTCAAGGCATTATTCGCTCCCCAGTATGGTCATCAAGTCCCGAATAAGGCTTTAGCTTTCTAAAGTTGTCACCTTAATATGGGCTTATTTCTTATTTTGTATCCGTAAAAAAGCGCTCGATAATATTATCGAGCGCTTTTTTACATGACTACTATTCGCTGTCGTTCAAAACTGAGTGTAGGGCACTTATTCGCTTGGATCATAACCCGGAGGATTGGCATGCCTTAGCTGCGCCACATCTTCGGCAGTGACCGTCTGTTTAAAACCATTTAAATCATTGACGACATATTGCGTGACAGCGGCCATTTGCTCATCATCCATCATCATATGAAATGACGGCATACCGCGAAAGCCATTAATCAATATATCAATAATATAGTATTTCGACTGCATTTTGCTGTTATTCGCTAGTGGTGGGTAATAGCCTGCACCTTGAGCACCCTCGCCTTCATGCATATGGCAGCCTGCACATGAATCATGATATAGCTTTTTACCATTGGTAGTAACAAAGGCATTTTGACCTTCAAACTTAGCTTCCCACTTCGCAAGGCTGGGATCGTTTTCCATGCTCGGTAATGAGCTATCATCAACGATATTGATATCAGGCGCTCTTAGTTCGTCACGAGTCATATAGACGCCGCCCCAAGCGCCAGTGTTACGGCTGGCCTGATTATTAACTGGTAGTACAGCGTCTTGCTTGCTCGCTATTGTCTCTACATCCTCTGATTTTTGGCTACAGCCTAACAATGCTGCACTGCTTATCATACTAAGTGATATCACAGTCAGCATCTTAAATGTTGTTTTCTTCATGCTTATATTATCCATGACAGCCTCTGAATTTATTATGGTTATCAACGTTACCCAAGCATTTTTGCCTTTTTGTGCAGACGATTGGCTGCATCAATGCCGGATAAAATAGCGCCCTCTTGCCATGCAGGAATATGTGAACAATGTTCGCCCGTCAATACAATACGGTTGTCGATACTACATAGCTGATCATAATACTGCTCACGGCTTGACTCGCTCCAAATCCCATAACACCCTAAGGTCCACGGAATGCGGTGCCATACCACTGACGTACCTGCACGGAACTCTTTTGGATACTGTGGATGGATGTATTTGCCATAAGCAAGGGCGACGTTAATACGCTCCTTTGGTGTTAATGTATTAAACTTATAAGAGGTCGGGCCAAAACCATAAGCACCCAATAACACTCCAGTACCTGTTTTAAACATGTCTTCTGAAGGATAAGCGATTTGCGTAATGGGCATATCAGTATAGGTCAAGCCGCCATAGATCCACTCATCTTCTTCCCAAAAGCGGCGGTTGAACTCGAGGCCCACTTTATAAGAGGTATCATAAGGTACGGCTGCCATTGCTTTTTTCATCGGCTTTGAGACATTGATATCAATTTGAGTCAATACCGTCAGCGGAATATTACAGACACACCAGTCAGCACGTATGGTCTTGGTCGCACCATCTGGACTATTGCTATCGACATAATTGACAGTTACACCACTTTCATCTTGATGAATCTTAGTGACTTTGGCATTAAACTCAATCATATCGCGGCACTCACGAGTGAACGCATCACCGATTTTGCCCATACCGCCTACTGGCTGAAACATCGTTGGTTGATGGCCATAAGTCATGTGATTGGCATAAATATCTGACCACATGCCAGAGTCCAATATCTCGCCGATAGGTAGAGGCTTCGAGGGTTTTTCGTTGGGCATCAGGCCACCACCAGGAAAGACGCTAAAACCGCGATGCTTGGTAGTCTCATTACTGGCTCTGTAACGATAGTCTTTGTCTAGTACGCCCCAGCCTTTAAGGCCCTCAAGCAACTTTTCTTTATCCTCAGTATTCACTGAACGATCAAGACCACCAACGTTGACAGCCTTTGATAGCAGCTCAGCCACATTGCCTTGTATGTCGTTTTTCACATCTCCTAAACGCTGCGGCACCCCGCCAAAGTGCGTAGAGCGATGCAGATAAGCTCGGTCATTAGTCTGAATAAAAGGTTGCATCTCAACACCAAACTTCTTGCAGTAGTGAAATACAGCATAATGATGACTTGGTAAGCGCCAAGGCCCGCCATTAAAATAATTACCTTCTTCAAAATCACAGGTAACTTCCTCACCGCCAAGCTCAGTATATTTGTCACCACTGTTGAGCGTCCAGCTACGTCCACCACCGCGATTTTGAAACTCAAGCACTTTAACATTATAACCGGCTTTACGTAGCTCATAAGCTGCAGTGAGACCACCAAGACCTGCACCAAGAATGACAATACTCGCTCCTGGAGGCGCTCCTTTTAGGTCCATCGATTCTTTAAAGCTAGACTCAGATGCAAATCCTAAGGTAGTCATTGCTTGATACATCGCAGTTGCACCAGCCGTCTTACCGATCATCGAGAGCAGTTGGCGCCGCGTTGGTGATTGAAGCATGTCTTTCATAATAATATCCTTAAAGTAGACTTTCGTGTATGACGGTAGGTACTCACTTTTATTATTGGTTCAGCTCATATAATTTATCTATGACGCTAAGCTTTAATACTCTACCGACCTACACTGAATCTATGTCTTATAATAAGCGCCTAACACGCCTTTATTAAGTTGTCTGTATTGCCAGTTAAATTCATTGATTCAACTAACTATGACGCCTAGAACGTATGATCGCTCGTACAATAAATATGATAATGACGATAGCTACGATAATACCTAGTATCGCAAGCAGACCTGCGTACTTAATCAAAAAAGGCTGATCGGCACCAGTCGTTGCCACGCGCTCGACATCAGCAGCATTGACATCACTGCTATTTAAACTACCAAATTTGACACGTACATAATTGCTAATACCAGCGATCTGCTCACTACTTAACTCTTCTGAAAAGCCTGGCATCTTAGGACTGGTATTGGTTGCGCCATCAACACCATGAAGAATAACATTGATTAAACCGTCCGGCTTTTCACGGCGGATACTGCTTAGACCCACAATAGGTGCATAACGAGCATCCGGTTGGCCATAACCATCAACACCGTGACAGCTACCACAAGCAGCAAGGTATAATGCTTCTGGCGAATTACTACCACCTTGAACCTCAGCTTTCGCCTGCGCTAAGTAGTCCTTTTGGGCAAGCAGGTCATGAGTGATTGACTCATTGAGTGGAGCTGTCAGACGGGATGCATTGACCGGATGAACCTTATCATCTGTTTGTACGACAGGTACAGTCTTAAGATAAGAGGCAATGGCGTTTAGGTCTGTGTCTTTTAAATAGCGAGTACTGTGCGATACTACCTCTCCCATAGGTCCACCAGCAAAGACTCGTTGATCCAGCTCACCTGTACGCAAGTAAGTGACGATGTCTTGCTCACTCCAATTGCCTATACCGCTTGATTTATCAGGAGTGATATTGGGCGCATACCATGTCCCAAGCTGCGCCCCTGATAAATAATTGTCGTTATCAAAACCCATCGTACTGTTACGCGGGGTATGGCAAGTCCCGCAATGAGCAAGGTTATTAACCAAATACTCACCATGCTGCTGCGTCTGTGTCAATCCTTCACGGCTCTCTGTAGAAGGGACATTGAGCATGTTCCAGCCTAACATCAAACTGCGAAAGTTAAACGGAAACGGTAGATCGGTTTCATAATCAGGCGCTTCATCTACGACAGGAACCGTCTGTAGATAGGCAAATAGTGCGCTAATGTCTTCATCCTTCATACCATTATAAGAAGGGTACGGCATAGCTGGATAAAGCATATGATTGGGCGCACGACCTTCTTTGAGGGCTTTTTTTAGATCGGCTTCGGTATAGTTACCGATACCATAACGTTTCGATGGCGTAATGTTGGTTGCATAAATCTTACCCATTGGGGTCTCAAGTGCGACACCGCCAGTATAGTCTTCGCGGTGACAAGCCATACAGTCAGCTGCACGCGCGATATACGCTCCTCGATTGACCAAATCGCTATTGGCAGGGCTTACGTTGGGTAGGCTGGCGCTTGATAGACTAGCACCTTCAGCCATTACCGTACTGGAAGTGAAACCAATAACAAGCACCGATAACATCATAGAAAGTGGCTTCATAATATCCTCATATAGCTGGCACATAGTGGCTGGCAGAACTAAGGTCGTTATACAACAATATTGTCAAATAAAAACAATAGCAAAACACCCAGCAATCTTTAACAGTGAATAGCTTATTAATGTTCTAATTGTTTAATAAATATAAGGTAAACATGGTGAAAGCTTATGTTGCTTTAAGTGCCGGCTGCTTATCCATAAGGAGCTAGCTTTTGTTAATTATTACGTTAATATGACAATTAGCTTCTGTTTACTCATATAAAGGTAAAACTATTTCGCTAACATTGCTTGAATATTAACCTATTTATCTCATTTTTTTACAAAAGTTAAAAAATCATGCCGAAATACTAAGTAACTTTAGATCTCAAGTTAATAAAATACATAATATTCAAAATTTAAATAAAAAAGCCTTTAAAAACATAAACTAAGAAAAATAATTACCCGGTAATTTGTGCAATGAATATTTAACAATCATATAAAATCTCACGTATTTATTCATCTATACGAATTATAGTAACAATAGCAGACACACAATACATACAAAGGCTGTAGTCAGTTTTCCAAAGAAAAACTCACAATCACAAGTCACCAACTTATACAATCTAAAAAGACAAAAAATGCTGTTTTAAATTAATTTAGCTACTTTTAGCAAAAAAATTCTTGAGTGAAAGTAGATGGTTGCATATTCTTATGTTTGGATTATGATGGAGGCTCACCAGACGCTGTAGCTTCAGTCATGGTTCAAAACTGTCATTTCGGTACGATTAATCAGGTCTTTATTCAAGCTTTAATTCAAATTTTATAAAAGGTATGCCAAAAACCACTATGAAACCCTTTAACCTTTTTTGCATATTGATACCGATGCTGCTTTTTACTGGCTGTCAGTCCTTGCTACTTTTTGATAGCCCTATCCCTGTGACTTCCAACCTTAATTTATCCACCATTGATATAGATAATGATAAATAAAGCTCATAAAAAAGCAGACATCAATATTGACGTCTGCTTTTATGTTTTAATGGTTGCTTACTTATAAATACGAAGTTTTAAACTATGAGGTTTCGTTAACTGGCTGATGCTTGATAATTGTCTTTGCTAAGTGATCGCCGAACCAAATAGCGGTATCAATATCGCCCTTACCTGGGGTTTTTTCAGGTGGACCATCAAGTGACTGGGTCATCAATCCTAAAAAGCTCGATAATCGGTTTAAGTCGTGAGACTCATGGCCTGTCGGCATCAATGGTAAACCAATCCAGTTCATCCCATGCTGCATAGCGTACAAAGAAATCTGCTGCAACACTGCAAGCTTATCCCCACTTAGTCCGCCTGAGTTGGCAAAAGCCGCTGC
This sequence comes from uncultured Psychrobacter sp., assembly GCF_947488565.1. GTDB lineage: Bacteria > Pseudomonadota > Gammaproteobacteria > Pseudomonadales > Moraxellaceae > Psychrobacter > Psychrobacter saeujeotis. The sequence continues at coordinate 38,472 of NZ_CANKZC010000001.1, forward strand.
CCACTTGCCCTCCCATTTGCGGTGATACCAACGCTTTGATGTTTCATCCATAAAAGTCTTAAATTCAGCGGTGACACTGCCCATATATACCGCGCTACCAAATACCAGCAAATCAGCTTGATCCACAAAATCCCAATCGACATCATGGACATCAATCGCTTTTGCTTGAGCTGTTGGCAGTTGTTTATGTGCGCCTTGTACGATCGCTTCTGCGACGCGCTTGGTATGTCCATAGTTACTATGAAAAATAACAGCAATCGATACATTCGGCGCGTTTTTGGTAGATAAAGATGCTTTGGTTGATGTATTCATACAAACTCTAATAATGGATAATAAGTAATTGATTCAGCGGTAGGGTACTGTTGCTCTAAATCCCTCAAAATATGATGGGACAAGTTACCAATATAGCTGGTGCAGATGCTTGTTACCTGATATGCGGTAGACTTCGGTAAATTCAAGCATATTGTAACAGGCATGTTTTAATGAGTACCAGCTTATTACTGCTCATCATTTATTAGTGCACACTGTAGCGAGATTTTACACCTTATCAATTATTCTTGTGTAATAGATACTACGCTTTATCCATCAGCAAGCAAAACCTATCAGCAAGCAAAAATTAACAAGCAGTATCATCGTCTATTAATGTTAAATAGTCAGTAATAAACAGCCTATTCCATATTGTCATATACTTATTCTTATTCTTCTAATGCGCTAATATTTACTTTGATGACAATAAGATTATGATGGAGCGCTTACTCATACACTATTAAAAGCATCAAACGAGTCTCATAACCTTACTTCCTATTCTTATATAAATACTTATACAAATCACATTCGATCACATGCATCGGAGAAGGATGTCATTGCCTTGAATACGTTAAATACCACCACTAGAGTTCAGCCTGTAAATGATGCAAAAGACCCCATTGCAAGGGGCACTCTGGCACTCAATGCACCGCAAAAAGTATTAATAGCCGGCGGCGTAATAGCAGGCCTGCTACTGCTCATTCATTTACTTGATACCCAGCATATCTCTCAATCTTTACTTTTGGGTATTGGTCTTTTGCTGGGCTATACCCTCTTTCATGCACGTTTTGGTTTTACCTCAGCGTTTAGACGTATTATGGCTGTCGGTAATGGACAGGCGATGCGCTCTCATATGCTAATGCTAGCAGTCGCGGTGACATTGTTTGCTCCTATTCTTGCTTATGGCACCACAATATTTGGTGGTCCAGTCGCAGGTTATGTGGCGCCATTGGGTGTCAGCCTTTTAGTTGGATCTTTTGTCTTTGGCATCGGCATGCAGCTTGGTGGTGGCTGTGCTTCTGGTACACTCTATGCGATAGGCGGTGGACGTTCGGTTATGTTCATCACTTTTATCTTTTTTATAATAGGCGCTACGATTGGCGCTTATCATCTGCCATTTTGGACAGAGGAGATGCCAGCTTATGCTCCCTATTCATTAGCCACTTCTACAGGTCTTGGTTATACAGGCGCTTGGCTGGTATCGCTTGCGTTATTTGGTTTGATTGCTTGGGTTACGTTGGTCATTGAGAAAAAAAGAGCGGCGCCTAAGATGGCACCTGTACCATCTGAGTCTGGCTGGAAGCGCATCTTTCGTGGTTCTTGGCCGCTATTTGCAGCAGCGATTGTTCTTGCTCTACTCAATGCCTTGACGTTACTGACGCGTGGTCAGCCTTGGGGCATTACCTCAGCATTTACTTTATGGGGCTCCAAGATAGCGAGCGGCTTGGGCGTTGATGTTGCTAGCTGGGGCTATTGGCAAGGGGCGAATGCCGCGGCGCTTGATGCGTCTATTTTTGCAGACTCAACGACTGTATTGAATATCGGTATTATCATTGGTGCGTTTATTGCATCGGCGGCGGGCGGTCTGTTCAAGTTTACTCAGATTACTGTGGGTAATTTTGCAGCGTCAGTCATCGGTGGTCTGATGATGGGTTACGGTGCACGTTTAGCATTTGGCTGCAACATTGGCGCTTACTTCGGCGGCATCGCATCTTTTAGCTTGCATGGCTACATCTGGGGCATACTTGCTATGGCTGGTACTTTTTTAGCCTTATACTTACGTCCACTATTCGGGCTTTCGGTACCAAAGTCCAATGATTCTGTATGCTGATATAAATGAGTCTATTGAAACGGCAATAAAAAGAGCAGGCTAAAACCTGCTCTTTTTATTACTGCCTAAACGTTTTTTGTCAAAACTTTAGCTTAAAGACTTAACTACGCACAATAATTAATGCCATACGCCCCGTTGCTGGCTGCTGCAAATGCGTCTGGCGCCGATACGAATAATAGCCAGAGTCAGCGTAACTACAGCTTATCGAGGTTTCATTTGCTAATGTCACGCCAGCATTGCTTATCTGATCGGCAGCTATCTTTGGTAAATCAAGCTTAATTTTGTCTGTATATAAGTCCGTATTAGTCGAGCTATGAACGTCGGAATCTACCGCATATAACTGGTCGAAGCGCTCAGTACTACTTATACTTTGTACTGACAACGACTGATTTTCGATGCAACCTGCTAGCAGCTTATCGCGAACCTGACTATCAACCTCGTAGTTCTCTTGACTGATACAAACGCCTATCCACGCTTTGATTTCGCCAGACTCTTTAAAACGCTTTATCGTCGTTGGAATGACTCCGCAGGCAAGTCCTTGCCAGCCTGCATGAATCGCTGCAATCTGGCCGCTTGCTGGCTGATATAATACGATTGGCACGCAATCGGCTGTCATGATAGCAAGTCCTAAACTATCTCGCTTACTGACCATTGCATCAGCATCTACTGGACGCATACTAAGCGGGCTTGCGTCTACATCATAGATCTGCTTGCCGTGAACTTGATTTACCCAGTACACACTACTGATAGGCGCACGCCGTTGGATTGTCAGTTGCTGATTGATAGTTGCTAGCAAACGCATACGATTATCCAATACCTGTACAGAATCATCAGCAACGTGCAGTCCAAGATTTAATTCACCATAGCTTGCTTGTTTTGTTTGCAGCATTGGTTGATGTTTTTGATCTTGAAGCGTTCTATGCTTAATATCAGCATGCTCAAAGCCAGCGGTATGGTAGGCGGCTGTTTGAAATACTGTCACATCATTGAGCTGTGCCAGCATTGTCAGAGGGAGTTTGTCTGTCATATTTTATTCGTCATCATAACCATCAGTTAGCACTGATATGAGTTTTTGCATATCTTCAGGAATAGGAGTAGTCACTTCGATATCCTCACCCGTTGTTGGATGCACAAACCCCAAAGTATATGCGTGCAACGCCTGTCTTGGGAAATTACCAATCGCTTGGCGCTGCGCTTCTGTCAATCCTGCCCGCAATTGACGACGTCCCCCATAGACACGATCTCCAACTATCGGATAAGTGATATGGCTTAGGTGTACGCGAATCTGATGGGTACGACCCGTCTCGAGACCGACGTCCAGTAAACAGTAATTATCATTGAGCGGTGTGACATTTAACAAGTGCGTTACGGCCTCACGTCCAGCGGTCATCACCGTCATCTTTGTGCGCTGATTGCGATGACGACCAATTGGTGCATCGATACGGCGATGACGTAGTAAGCTTGCTGCATCCCCTGCTACGACACACTGATAGTGACGATAAACAGATTTGTCTTTGAGCTGCTCCATCAAAGCCATTTGCGCAGGCTTGGTTTTACCAATCAGCAAAAGACCAGAAGTATCTTTATCAATTCGATGTACAAGGCCTGCGCGTGGCAAGTGATGCTGCTGAGGATAATGGTATAGCAAAGCATTGACCAAAGTGCCTGTCTGATTGCCCGCCCCTGGATGAACCACCATGCCGACAGGCTTATCAATCACCAGTACGTCATCATCTTCATAAACGACATCGATGGCGATATTTTCTGGCTGATCTTCACTATGCTGCTGCAATGTCGTAGATAGATGTATCACATCTCCCGCTTTGACACGTTGTTTGGGCTTTTGTACGCTACCGTTATATAACAAACTACCATCACCAACCCAGCCTTGTAACTGCACTCGTGAAAAGTCAGTAAAAACCTGTGAGGCAAGCTTGTCTATACGTAGACCCGCTTCCTTCTCAGTTACCGTATGCGTTATGTCAATCACTTGCGATAAGACTTGCCCAGCTATAGAGCTGGCGTATTCATCTTGATCTTCATCGTCGTTGATTTCTTCATAATCAGATGCTGGCTCATCATCAGACAAATTCTCATCAAGCGAATCAACATCAAGGCTTGAGCCATTGGTGGTCAATTCATCTTCTATAGATGACTGTTGCGCCACCAATTCGGTATCAGACGTTTGTTTCGGTGTTATATTTGTGGTCATAGCATTATTATTCATAGCAGATTCGTAGGTGACCCAATTCACAAATGAGCAGGTCATAAGGATTAACTTTATAAAGCGATAAAGCCGCAATTCATTAGATGCTTAAGTAAGAACTTTTAAACTCTCAATAAAAAGCTGGTTAAACATCGTCATAGTGTACCATGCTAAGCGCTTTTCCCCCTACGCTTACAGACAGTTATCTCTTCTTTACTACTAAAAATTTGCCAAATAAATAGCCATAATAGTAACTCTCTATAATATAACGTTGCCGTAATTTACTGTATATTATAGTGGAATAGCCACAATTGTCATCGCTCATAAAAGACGCTCATGCTAAACTGTCCAAAATTTGTTGTGTCAGACTTTGCTGTGCTATCTGGCTACAAAATAGCGCACAGAAGAATAGACGAAGCAGACGTTATTCTATAAAGTAAACGTGATTTTGCTGTATGCTATGTTCAACTACAAGCCACTAGTTACTTTATGTCTCGTTGCTTTGCTGTTTTGGACGTTATTACCTTATAATTTAATAATTAGCCTTTTATCATTAACTTTGTTATTAGTACGATAGCGTCACCGCTATTGTGCGCCTTGTGCCGGAGAAGAAGTATGCGCCCTATTGGCAACACCTTTATCAAAATCTCGTCAGTAACCTTGCTTGCTCTAAGTGTAAACTTGGTTGGCTGTCAGACTTTTAAAAATCTGACGAATACAGACAGTGACGCGGTCGAAACCGCTGAAAAATCAGAGCAAGATTACTATAACGATGCTATTACTCAGATTGATAAAGGCCGCTACATACAGGCGATTGAGGATCTGACCAGTTTACGTACTTTTTACCCGACGGGACAATATGCTGAACAAGCACTCCTTGATATTATGTATGCTCAATATGCGAGTGGTAGCTTTGAGACAGCGGCAGCAAGTGCAGATCGTTTCATCAATCTCTATCCTGCTAATCCGCAAGTAAGTTACGCATATTACGTACGCGGTGTGGCCAATATGCAAGGCTCATCTGAAGGTATTAAACTGTTCAAAATGGATCAATCTGAGCGCGATACTGCCTATTTACGTATTGCCTTTGCCAATTTTCAAGAGTTGATCAATAAATACCCTAACAGCCCATATGCGCCAGACGCAGCGCAGCGTATGACTTTTATCTATAATCAGTTTGCCCGCAGTGAGCTGACCGCAGCCAACTGGTATATCGAACGTGAAGCACACGTCGCCGCGGTTAACCGTGCCAAATGGGTATTTCAATACTACCCACTTAGTGAAGCGGTACCAGAGGCGGTCGCTATTCTTGCTTATAGCCATCAGCAGTTAGGATTAACGGATTTGGCACAAGAGTATAAAACTTTACTGCAAATCAACTATCCAGAATGGCTCACGAATGATGGCCGTGTCAGACTCTCTACCAAAACTGACCGCTCATGGTTGAATAAGCTAACCTTTGGTCAGCTTGGTCGTGCAAGCTTAAAAGATGTACCCATGAACAACGGTGCATATACTGGCGCCACCAAAACTCAAACCGTTCGAGCGGCCACTCAGCTCAGATTGCCAACTGACAATGCTGCTGCCCCCGCCGCCAACGGCGCACCAACTCGTAGCAACAGCGGTGTAAATGTCGGTTTGGGTCTACCTGAAAGCGCAACTGAGCGCGTGACCAACCAGGCCAGCACAAGTTCTACCGCCAGAGAAGCAAGTGTCGACCCACAAAACATGAACCCCATGCGCCGTACCACACTACCAAATGATAGTAATACGATAGAGTTAAACGACGACAATAACTAAACGCTCGCTACACTTGTTCTGCTATTCTTACATTCGTCTATGAGCTATTAAACATAAGATCAACTATATAGTTGGTCTTATTTGCTTGTCGGTTTAACAAACCTCATTTATTATTTTGTCATTAGCTGAGCTTTGTCTTTTATGTATTAATACATAAAATTTAGACTATGAATCATAAGTTCAATTTTTTAGCTACTTAGGCTATTTTTTCATGTAAAGTATTACTCATTGTGTGTTACCTATACATTAATAATCTATAAGTACTTATTGCAAAGAATAAAAGTGTTAAAATAACTTTTGTATTATTCTATGATAAACTGTCCTTTCTCATGAGTATCCCCAATCATATTCTTGAACAATTAAACAGCCAAGCTGACTTGATCAGTATCATTGGTCGTCACACCACGCTTAAACGTGCTGGCAGTGAATATAAAGGGTGCTGTCCGTTTCATGGCGAAAAGTCGCCTTCGTTTTACGTCAATCCACAAAAAAACATTTATCACTGTTTTGGCTGCAATGTCGGCGGTAATGCCATTAGCTTTTTGCGCGATTATGAAAGCTTAACCTTTATCGAAGCGGTCAATGAGCTGTCAAAACAAACTGGCATTGAAGTGCCAAAAGATGAACAACGTAACGTCAGTTATCAACGCCGAGCACCTAAGCCTATTGCTCCACAATCATTGCCTAGTCCGACTGTGGACCGTTACAGCCCAACACAGACCGCACATACTCCTTCTGTCGTGTCTAACTTAAGTAATCAAGGCGCAAGTCAACTCGGGTATAACGACCAACCCGCTTACGATGACAATAATGGGTACGATGATTATCCACCATTAGACGCTTACGACTCAACGTCTTATCCAATAGACACTTATGGCGCAGAGTACCAAAACGATAGTGAAAATGGCTATCCACCGGCGTGGTTAACAGAGACAGAAATGGGACTGTCTGGCGACAGCAGTAGCCATGCTGAGCAAGACGGTAACTTATATGAGTTATTAGATCAGATTCAACAGTTTTATCAGCACAATCTAACCACGCATCCCCATGCCAAGCATTATTTTATGACTCGCGGTATTACCCAAGAGACTTTTGAGACTTTTGGGCTGGGCTATGCGCCATTTGGTTGGCAGCATCTTGAGCATCAGTTTCCGCAAGATATCGAAGGGCTTAAAGCCTTGGGTTTAGTACGGCAGTCAGAGTCTGGACGTGATTATGATTTGCTCCGTGATCGGGTTATCTTTCCGATTCGAGACAATCAAGGACGAACGATTGGGTTTGGTGGTCGCGCTTTAGACGATGATGTGAAGCCCAAATATATCAACTCGTCTGACTCGCCTGTCTTTCATAAACAACATGTACTATATGGCTATTACGAATCACGCCAGCAGCGTGCAGAGCACTGGCTAGTGGTCGAAGGCTATATGGATGTGATCGCCCTTTACCAAGCAGGTATTTATGGCGCAGTAGCCTCTATGGGTACCGCCATCAATGAAAGCCAAATCTCGCGTCTACTGACCCTAAACCCCACACTAACGCTCAGTTTCGATGGCGATAGCGCAGGACAAAAAGCGGCTTGGCGTACGCTTGAGGTTGCTCTACCAGTACTCGCTGATGATAAAGAACTACGGTTTTTGACCTTAGCCAACGGTCATGATCCTGATACTTTTATAAAAGCAAACGGCAGTGAGGCCATGCGCGAACAAATCGCCAATGCCAAACCCTTGTCACAATACATTTTTGCTTATTTGAGTGAGCGTTATGATTTGGCATTGGCAGAAGGCAAAGCCAAGCTAATGTCACAAGTGCGCAGCTTGACCACTGCATTACCGAAAGGCAGTAGTTTTCGGTATCTGCTAAATAACGATATATATCAAAAGCTGGGTGGTAAGCGCAGCCAAAATGTTGAAGCTAAAGACGCGCTGCTCGATTTTGATGGTGACATGACCATTAGCCAACAGCTGCAGCTGTGTTTCTTGTTTCAGCCCCGCGTACTGCAAGAAGACACCATTGAGTCAATCTGGCAAAAAGCAGGTATCAATCGTTTAGACTTCCCTGCCCATATCAAGCAAAAAGCACCTTTAGATGCTTTTCGTCCGCTAGCATGGGAGGACTTGCAGGATACCGCTTTGCTCGATGTTGTCAATACAATCAAACGCTGCTTGTTTTATTTACCAACGGATGCCAACGCTGCTGCGCATTTTATCATGTCAAACCTACAGCCTATCACTCAAGAAACATTAAGCCGTAGTTGGGGCGCTTTTTATAAGACCTTGACCACAAGAAATATTTTGAGTGTTGATGAGTTGATCGAAAACCTAGTCATGCAGCTGCTCAAGCTTCATATGCAAAAAAAGATGCAAGATCTTATCAAGAATCCGGATCATGTTAGACTTGCGATCGTACGCAAACAGACGCAACTTCTAAATGATTGGATGCGAGCACAGCAAGCAGAGCAATCTGCATCAATGATCAGCGTTTAGCCTTAATTTAAGACCATTTTAAGTGATTCAATAGCAGATAAGATATTTGCCCTTTAAAACATAGATTATTGTCCCCATCATCTATGATTATGGCAAGCACACATTGACTATAATATATGCAGCAACTGATTGGCTGTCTTGTGCTTGAGAGCGGTGGTCTGTGTTAAACTATGCCGTTGTCAATATTGGCTGTCGTTTTGAATCACACTATTTTTAAATACCATTGTTTTTAAAGATAGCCATATTGCTTTATTTTTGAGTAGTATTTTTAGCAAGTTTTTATTTAGCCGTTATATTGTAGTTTTTTGAGCCTTTATTCATATCAACTCATTTTCGTTATTATTGACATTTTCTACGCTTTTTATATGATCAATCTACTGATTAGATCAACGCACCCTACAAGCGATAGTCTGTTATTTTACGAAAATGCCCGACGCAAGCAAGTGAGTATTTATGAGCGACAAGTCAGTTTCCAATTCCACGTCTCAACTGGCCACCTTAATCCAAATGGGTAAAGAGCAAGGGTATCTTACCTATGCTGAGGTGAATGACCAGCTGCCTGACTCTATTACAGAAAGTGATCAGATCGAAGACATCGTCCAAATGCTCACTGACGTCGGCATCAAAATATTTGAGGCTGCGCCTGACGCTGATGATATTTTGATGAACGATGATTCAAGCGATGATGATATGGCAGCTGATGAAGCAGCGGCAGTATTGGCCTCTGTTGAAACTGAGCCTGGCCGTACTACCGATCCTGTTCGTATGTATATGCGCGAGATGGGTACAGTTGATCTGTTGACCCGTGAAGGCGAGATTGCTATCGCCAAGCGTATTGAAGAAGGTATTCGTGATGTACAGCATGCGATGGCTTACTGGCCAGGTACGGTACAATTCGTTCTTGATGAATATCAAAAAGTGCATGACGGCGAAAAGAAACTCTCTGACGTTATTACTGGTTTTTTAGATCCTGAGACAGACGAAGACATCGCTGCAGCTAAAGAAGAAAAAGAGCGAGAAAAAGAAAAAATCTTAGTCATGAAAACGAAAGCCAATGCAAAAGCTGAGGCGGAAAAAGATGACGACGATGATGAAGACAGCGATGATTTAGAGGTTGATGACAGCGACGAGGCTGAAGAAGAAACGGGCGGCATCGATCCAGAAGAAGTACGTCTGCGTCTAGAAGAGATTGAGCATTTATTTATCAAAGCCAAACAGGCACTGCTTGATTACGGCCGCGGTAGCGTACAAGCTGACGAAGCCTATGAGCAGCTTGCCAGCCGCTTTATGATGTTGAAGCTTAATAACCGTATGTCAGATCAAGTCATGGCTATCATGCATGATGTGTATGATGACGTGCGCAAGCATGAGCGTCAGATCATGCGTTTGGTAATCCGCCGTGGTCGTATGCCGCGCTCTGAATTTCGTAAGACTTTCCCAAGTAACGAAACCAACGTAGATTGGCTCACTGAGCGCCTAAAAGGCAAGCCTGCTTTTGCTGAAAACTTAGAAAAAGTCATCGATGATGTCATTTTGCTACAACGTAAAATCCGTGATTACGAGCAAAAGCTCGACATGGAAATTAACGATATGAAAGATGTGGCACGCGGTATGGCGATTGGTGAAGCCAAAGCCCGCCGTGCCAAAAAAGAGATGGTCGAGGCCAACCTGCGTCTGGTCATCTCTATTGCCAAAAAATACACCAATCGTGGCCTGCAGTTCTTGGATCTGATTCAAGAAGGTAATATTGGTCTGATGAAAGCGGTGGATAAGTTTGAATACCGCCGCGGTTATAAGTTCTCAACCTATGCCACATGGTGGATTCGTCAGGCCATTACCCGCTCTATCGCTGACCAAGCACGTACCATTCGTATCCCTGTACACATGATTGAGACCATTAATAAAATAAACCGCGTTTCACGTCAGCTACTACAAGAAATGGGCCGCGAGCCGACGCCTGAAGAATTGGGCGAACGCTTAGAGATGGACGAGATTAAAGTCCGTAAAGTGCTAAAAATCGCCAAAGAGCCGATCTCTATGGAAACTCCTATTGGTGACGATGAAGACTCACACCTAGGTGACTTTATTGAAGATGGTACTATTTCAAGTCCTGTCGATGACGCCACGGCAGCTGGCCTACAAGAAGCCACGCGTGATGTACTTGGCAACTTGACCGAACGTGAAGCACGCGTCCTAAAAATGCGTTTTGGTATCGATATGCCAACGGATCATACCCTAGAAGAAGTCGGTAAGCAGTTTGATGTGACTCGTGAGCGTATTCGTCAGATTGAGGCAAAAGCTTTGCGTAAACTGCGTCATCCTTCACGCTCTGAACATTTGCGTTCTTTCTTAGAAAACGACTGATTCACTCAGGCATTGTTAAAGGCATAAAAACGTTCTTAGAATTAAACCAAAAAGCTGAGCATGTCTCAGCTTTTTTGTGTCTGTTGGAGACGTATGCTTAATACAAAATAATAGCCAAGCTACTATATTTATCCCCATTCTTATTTTTATATTGATAATGATTCTTATTTGTAATATTATTCGCATCTAATATTTCTAATATCTTTCCTGTTATTTATCCTACTTTGCATATATTTTGCACTTATTGAGGTTTTATGCGTTTATCCCATTTAGCTCGAGCACTAGCCATTGTTACTACTGTACTGGGGTTAGCCGCTTGCGGCGATGACCAAAAAGCGACAACCCCTATTATCGATGGGACACCGCCATTACTGACGACCGACAGCAATTTTTCTGATGGTTATAGTGCCGTTGCCGCCGTATTCGTCTCAGGACAAGTGCAAGATAACAGCGGGATCAAGTCATTTACTTATCAACTCAATGACGAACCAGTCCATACGCTAAAGATCGATGCTGAAGGCTATTTTAATGAGTCTATTTTTTTAGCGTTGGGCCACAATAAAATAACCCTAGAAGCGACAGATAACGCTGGTAACATTATGCGCTCTACCAAAACCATCTATCTAGGCGATAATATCGCGGCAGGTGGCTCACATACTGCTGCTCTTCGTGACGGACAGTTGTATAGTTGGGGGCGAAACAATTATGGTCAAACCGGTCTTGGACTGACCACGAAAATAACAGATGTCATGGGACACCCAGATACACCGATGCTCATAAACAATGCACCACAAAACCTAGTATCTGTTAGTTTTAATCAAAACCATTCGCTCTCTATCGACCAAAACGGACAAGTTTACAGCTGGGGCGAAGATAAATATGGGCAATTGGGACGCGGCGAAACAGGTCGTAATAGCTGTAGTCAAGTTGAAGACTGTCGCCTTGATATCAGTGCTATTCAAGGTATCGAGGATGCACTCATGGTGGCAGCTGGTTACAAGCACAATCTAGTACTGACCAAAGATGGTAGTGTATGGGCATTCGGGGCTAACGATGTAGGACAGCTTGGTAATGACTCTGCTGCTAGTACAAATGGCAGTAGCATACCGGTCAAAGTAGACTTCTCAGCAGCAACTGACATTGGACATATCGTGCAAGTAGTTGCCAGTGCCAACAGCTCCTACGCTTTAGATGATAAAGGACAAGTTTGGGGTTGGGGTAGCGACGCTTATGCCAATTTTGGAAAAGGTGAAGCCTGTACCAGTGCCAATGGCTGCGTCAATATCAATGCAACCCCTGTCCTTATAAATATTATTGAAAATACTCAGAATGATAGTGCCCAAGCTGATGCGAGTACTGCTAAAGAGGTAGAAAAAGTCACTCAACTTGCCGCTGGCCGTGACCATGTATTGGCTTTGACCAATAAAGAGTCGGTTTATGGTTGGGGACTCAATGCCACAAGCCAAATAGGCTACAACGGTGAGCTATTTAGCGATACCGAAAAAGCTTGGGACGATATTGTTGCAACACCTACCAAACTACCATGGTTCGAGGGTAAAGATATTCGCCGTATTTATGCTAATGGCAATGCCAGCTACGCTTTACTAGATGATGGCAAGGTATACCCTTGGGGCATGTTTGGCGAAACAAATGGTGCAGGTAAAACCATCTATAATGACCTAGATGAGCCAACTGACAAACTGCCCAATCTAAACAACATCGACAATATGGCAATGGGCGCTATGCATCTTATTGCTCATGAAAAGTCGCTCAACCAAGATAACAGTCCAACTCTTCAGTATGGTTCTTTATTTACGTGGGGCTGGAGCTTTGAGGGCTCATTGGGTAACAAAGACACCACGCATGTCTGGATGTATAACACCCCTATCCCTGTGAACTTGCCAAGTCAGCTATAAACAACGACGGCTTATGTCCTTCAAACTTGCTGATTAACACTTATAAAGACCTACAAAAACATAATCGTTAAGTAAAAAAGGGGCTGCATACTTTATGTCGCCCTTTTTAATTAGCGATCAAGCTTACTCTTTTTTATTCACTACTTGATTGTACTGATTTATGACTATTTTAGGTAATCCCATGTCTTGTCGCCTCCATCGACCAACCATTTTACCCATATCAGCACTACCCACTATGCGTAATGCCCTGCTCTGCTTAGCGACGACCTTGATACTGAGCGCTTGCGGTGGCTCAGACGATAATGAGGATAATACAGTTAGCAGCCCCAGCTTGCCTAGCAATCCTCCCTCATCAAATACACCTGATGAGACAGAAGCCGATACCGATTGGCTACCAGCAGGCGGCAGCGCCACTATCACAGCTGATATCTCGCAGCCGTTTTTGCAGATCATGCCCAACCTTCCAAGCAGTGCCTTAGGCGGTGTTTCGCCAGGGCGTGAGTTATTTATCACCGAATGGACGCCCGCCAATCAAGGCCGCGTGTTATTTGATGGTGTTGGGCCACTGTTTAATGCCAATGCCTGTACTCAGTGCCATAGCGCAGAGGGACGCAAACCTATCTATGCTAACGACGGTGAGCTAAGCGACGCCATTTTATTTAGACTAGGCGATAAACAAGGACTGGCTCATGCTTATTATGGTGAGCAAATGCAGCATCAAAGTATCGACGCCAGTATCGCTACCGAAGGTAAAATGCGCTATATCGCTACTGTTGAAGACGATAAAAATTCTAAAAGTATCAGATTCAACTTTACCCCAACGGACCCCAACCAACCTTTAGGAGATACCGCTATTAGCGGACGTATCTCGCCGCAACTGGTCGGTATGGGCTTACTTAATCTTATCCCTGACGCCAGTATTATCGCTGCCGCCGATGCTAACGATGACAATAAAGATGGAATCAGTGGCCGTGTGCACTGGGTTAACGAAGGTGTTCATGAGCGAATTGGCCGCTTTGGTTGGAAAGCGATTAATTCAAGTCTACATACCCAAAACGCCAACGCCATGTCGCAAGATATGGGCTTAACCACTTCGATATTTATGGACCCTAACTGTACCGCTAATCAGCCAATTTGTTGGACAGCCGCCAATGGCGGTACGCCAGAGGTCTCAGACAGCAGTTTGGATGCTGTGACTGACTTTATGACCGCGCTTGCAGTTCCTGAGCGGCGGGTGAGCAATTTATCAACTTTTAATCAAGGTGCTAATCTTTTTACTCAAGTTGGCTGTGCTGGCTGTCATACGCCCAAACAAAAGACTGGCGATAGTGATCGTTTTCCATTGTTATCACAACAAACCATTTATCCTTATACCGATTTATTACTTCATGATATGGGCGCAGGACTTGATGATGGCGTAAAAGAAAAGAATGCTGAAAGTTTTGAATGGCGTACACCGCCGTTATGGGGTATTGGAATCGTCGCACAAGACTCGGACGCGCGTTTTTTGCACGATGGTCGCGCCAGCAGTCTGACTGAGGCGATACTGTGGCACGGCGGTGAAGCAGAAGGTGCAAAAACACGTTTTGAGCAGTTGTCTGTTGAGCAAAAAAATATATTACTGTCATTTCTAAACGGCATTTGAAATTTCGAGCACCTAGTTTTTTAGCATCTAACTTTTGAGTACCCAGCTTTTAAGTACTTGGCTTTTAAGTACTTGGCTATGGTAGATAGCCATTTTTAGGGGCGATATCAGGTGGCAGGTCGGTTTCTCCCAGTGCCTCTAACAAATTGATTTCGATAGTGCGTGACAAAGCCGTCAAAGGTAACTGATTGGCTGCAAAACCAAACGGCTCTTCTAACTCTTCACTAAGCGCGTCTAAACCAAAGAAGGTATAAGCAATCACAGCACAGGTAAAAGGAGTCAACCAGCCCAGTGAAGAAACCAAGCCAAAAGGCAACATAAAGCAGTATAGATAAGTCGTACGATGTACCAAAAGCATATAGGCAAATGGTAAGGGCGTATTATGAATGCGCTCACAGGCGGCTAAGACGATAGTCATGGAGGTAAGGCGCTCGTCCATGTTTTGTATCATCTGCTCCGATGTTAAGCGCTGACGCCGACTATCACCAAGTCGCTGACCCAGCAATCGCATCAAATAATCCGGCAGGTTTTGCGTCTGACGCATGCCGGCATGATGGGCAGGCGCCACAAAACGCTCAACATCCTGCCAAGGCGCAGTACCACGAAGTCGATGGCGTACAGCATGGGTAAAAGCAATCGTCAGATAAATCATATATCGCTGAGTGTCCCGCCCGCGCTCATCTTCTTCATCTATAAACGAGAGTACTTGACGGCTAAAGCTACGAGCTTCATAAACCAGCTGTCCCCATAATCCTCGTGCTTCCCACCAACGCTGGTAACTTGCATTATTACGAAAGCCAAGGAACAACGATAAAGCGATCCCAAACACCGTAAAAGGCGCCATAGTGTAGGAGGGAAAAGAGCGTGAAAACTCATGCTGAATAACGGTTATGAGCGTACTTAGCAAAGTAACCAATAAAATCTGCGGATAGATCTTTGGAATGATTGAACCGCGAAGGGTAAAAAATATCTTGAGAGCATTGGGTGTTTGCCGGACAATCATGTCAGCTTCCTAGCGAGGTTGTCTGTAAATACTGTTATAAATAAAACTATGCTGCATCATAATATAGCTAATGCTTGATGAAAAGATTTTAAATTGCTAATACCGACTATCCTTTTATAATGTCTTGTCACAGGCAACACAGTACTTGAATAATATTCAAATGCCACTATAAATAGTGAATACAGCGACCGCACATAAAAAATGTACTCATTTAAAAATGACATCAACCAAAGAGCTGAGCGCGTCTCAGGTTTTTTATGTGATGAAAACACGGTACAAGCCAATATTTCCATAAAAAATAAGGATTCCATCATGAGTGATGACCCAAAAGACACCAGCAATCAAAACCATAGCGAGCAAGACCATGCGTCTAAAAAAGACGTCAAAGTCACTGAGTTAGTCGCTAATGACGGTATCTTAAAAGGCAAAAAAACAGACGTACAAAACCCCGAGCTTTGGGAATTCCCGATGGACTACCCTATGAGCATTATCGGTCATGAAGGCGAACATGAGACTTTGCTTAACGAAGTCAAGCTGATCCTTGGCAGTCAGTTCCCTGAGTTTGACTTGGCCTCCATAGATGTCAAACCCTCAAAGACAGGGCGCTTTCATTCAGTGCGTGTCAACTTATACCTGACGACAGTTGAGCAAGTCAACCACTTATATGCCGCACTTGATAACGCTAAAACGGTGCGCATGGTCGTATAAAATATATCCGCAAACGTAGATCAATATTTAAAACCAAATTTAGCATTTTAATATCGTAATCGTCACTCATATGGGTGGCGATTTTTTTGGGTCTACTGTACAATCAGCACCGCGATGATTGACTCGATTCTATCTATAAATAATCAAGAAATTGTCGACTAATAAAAATAAAGTCATCACCACTTTTTTACAAAAAATTTTATTATTTGAGACAATCGCGTCTAACCCTTATCCCATCGTCCTTTGCCAAATTTTGGACATGCTACTACCTTGTAGCAACATAGTTTTCTTCTAAAATCAATATAGCATTTTCAAAATTTTCCCGCTATATTGTGCCTACTTACTAATACAAACGCTATATCTAGTGCTCGGTGATTTTATTCATCACTATGTGCTACGGCAAACTGTTGTCCAAAAACCTTCAGTGGTCGTAACACCTTGTTATAGCAGAATAAAAAACTTTGCGAGATTTAATCGACGTAAAGTACATATCAGCAATCAATAATAGAGGGTAACATGACACATATCGATAAGATTCAAGTGACCAAACGCGACGGACGTTTAGAACCTATTGATTTAGATAAAATTCATAAGGTTATCGCATGGGCAGCTCATGATTTGGATAATGTGTCAGTCTCACAAGTTGAGCTTAAGTCGCACATTCAGTTTTATGAAGGTATCAAGACTCGTGACATTCATGAGACCATCATCAAGTCAGCGGCCGACCTTATCTCTGAAGACACCCCTGACTATCAATATTTGGCCGCACGTTTGGCCATCTTTCATCTGCGTAAGATTGCTTATAACAAATTTACACCGCCGCACCTATTCGATCACGTTAAAACTCTTACAGATTCTGGCAAATACGATGAGCATATCCTAGCCGATTATAGCCGTAGCGAGTTTGATGAGTTAGAAGAATACCTTGATCACTGGCGCGATATGAACCTTGCCTACGCAGCCGTTGAACAAATGGCAGGCAAATACCTCGTGCAAGATCGTGTCACCAAGACGGTTTATGAGAGTCCGCAGTTTTTATATATGCTGGTCGGTATGTGTCTGTTTGCCAACTACGACAAAGCTGAGCGTTTGAGTTATGTGAAGCGTTTCTATGATGCAACCTCACAGTTCAAGATCTCTCTACCGACGCCTATCATGTCGGGTGTGCGTACCCCATCGCGTCAGTTTAGCTCGTGCGTCTTGATCGAATGTGGTGATAGCCTAGATTCTATCAATGCCACCACCAGTGCCATCGTGCGTTATGTCTCACAGCGTGCTGGTATCGGCATCAATGCTGGTCGCATCCGTGCCCTTGGTAGTCCTATCCGTGGCGGTGAGGCGCAGCATACTGGCTGTATTCCTTTTTATAAACTGTTTCAAACAGCAGTTAAATGCTGCTCACAAGGTGGCGTGCGCGGCGGTGCGGCGACATTATTCTATCCACTCTGGCATTTAGAAGTTGAGTCATTACTGGTATTGAAAAACAACCGCGGCGTCGAAGACAACCGCGTTCGTCATATGGACTATGGCGTTCAGATTAATAAAACACTTTATACCCGTCTGATCAAAGGACAAGACATCTCGCTATTCTCTCCAGGTGATACTCCTGGCCTGTACGATGCTTTCTTTGAAGATCAAGACAAATTTGAAGCGCTATATACCAAATACGAGCAGGATGAATCTATTCGTAAGCGTCAAGTGCCAGCGGCTGACTTATTTAGTCTTATGATGCAAGAGCGCGCCAGCACTGGACGTATTTATATTCAAAATATCGACCACTGCAACACCCATAGCCCATTTGATGCGAGCATTGCTCCGATTCGCCAATCAAACCTATGTATGGAAATCGCGCTACCGACCAAGCCACTTGATAATATCAACGACGAAGACGGTGAAATCGCGCTTTGTACGCTATCAGCGGTCAACTTGGGTAAAGTCGAGAATGTGAGCGACATCGAAGAGCCAGCAGAACTCATCGTCCGCGCGCTCGATGCCTTGCTCGATTATCAAGACTATCCTGTCAAAGCCGCTGAAAACGGCAGTATGCGCCGCCGTACGCTGGGCGTTGGTGTCATCAACTATGCCTATTACTTAGCGAAGAATGGCGTACGCTATTCAGACGGTAGTGCGCTTGGTCTGACCCATCAAACTTTTGAAGCATTGCAGTATTATCTCTTGAAAGCCTCAAACAAGTTGGCAAAAGAGCAAGGCGCGTGCCCGGCCTTTAACGAGACGACTTACTCACAAGGTATCTTACCAATTGACACGTACAAAAAAGATTTGGATAACATCTGCCAAGAGCCGCTACATCTCGATTGGGAAACGCTACGCACTGAGATTACCACTCACGGTCTGCGCAACTCTACCCTAACAGCGCTCATGCCATCTGAAACCTCAAGTCAGATTGCCAACGCGACCAATGGTATCGAACCACCACGCGGTCTGGTCTCTATCAAAGCGTCAAAAGACGGTATCTTAAAGCAAGTTGTCCCTGATATTGGTACGCTGAGACATCAGTACGAGCTACTGTGGCAAATGCCAAACAATGACGGCTACCTCAAGCTGGTCGCTATTATGCAAAAGTTCGTCGATCAAAGTATCTCAGCCAATACCAACTACGATCCCGTTCGTTATGAAGGTGGTCGCGTACCGATGAAGATATTGCTAAAAGACTTGCTAAACGCTTATAAAATGGGTGTGAAGACGTTGTATTACCATAATACTCGTGATGGTGCGAACGACGCTCAAGCGGATATGGAAGATGATTGTGCTGGTGGTGCATGTAAGATTTGAGAACCGTTAAAAAATTGCATGTCAATTTTAGGTTCGCAAGAGAATTTCTTTGAATAGAATTTCTGATGGATGGCGGGTTTGACTCTTAAGTTGAATCCGTTATTTCCAACTATCTTTTATAGAAGAATTAAAAATGATTTTTAAATATGGAAGTAGTGACTTTAAAATATTAAGAGACAATCTTAAAAAATACTTTGAAGAATATATAAAAGGCCATGATTCTTACGATAGAGAGGAAAAGATAATTGGCGTTATTATGGATATTCTATCAGATATTAATATTGAAAAATTAACACGTTTAGATGAAAAAGAATTAACATTTCATGGATGGGATAGCGTTGATAAAGCTCTTAGTGAAAACTTCTTATCGTATGATAATAAAGCTTTATGGGAAGTTTATAATGAAGAGACTGATGGTCGTCCTGAAGAGACAGTATTAGAAGCAATATATATAGCTCTATACGCTGATATTTATGAATCAAGTTTTATAATTACAGATATAGAATTATTAAAACAGTTAAGATTTTTCATAGATCGATTAAACTCTAAAAATGACTGCTTATCAAGAGATTTTTTTCAACGAATAACATACTTATGGTTCATAGTACCGAAAGAATTATTCAACAAACATTTGAATAAGCATCTTAATACTCTTCAAGATTTAAAAAATAGTCAAGATTTCATAAAGGAGAAACTTGTTGAAAGCGATAAATTAAAAACTGAGATCGCTATAATACAGGAATCACTAGACGAACAAAAATCTGAATATAACTTTGTTGGTTTATCAAAAGGATTCACAAACCTTAAACAACAAAAAGCTAGGGAGCTGGAAACGCAAAACTGGGCTTATTATTCATTGATGGTAACTATAATAATAGCATTAACTGCAAAATTTTTCTGGTCTATTAGTTATTTAAGAAGTGATAATTTTGATAACCTCGCATTTATTGTAACTACTGTTTCCACCGTCTTAATTATTCTAATAATACTTTATTTCTTTAGAATATCTCTAATGAATATAAAATCTATTAAATCGCAAATTCTTCAAATAGACTTACGCTTAACCTTATGTCAGTTTATTCATAGTTACGACACAGGTACTGAAAGTCTTAGAAAAGAACATATGAAAGGAAGTCTTGACAAATTTGAGAGTATAATTTTTGCTCCTATTGTTGCTACGGAAGAAAATATACCGACAACTTTTGATGGACTAGAACAGTTAACAGCTATGATTGGTCTTTTTAATAGGAAGTCAGATTAGTTGTAGGGTACGCCTAGCGCACCGATAGTATCAAAATATTTAAATTTAATACAATAGCAAATAAGACCTAATTTTCATGCTAAAATTAGCCCTATATTTAGAGCTTGATTTTAACGGAGAATACGTCATGCAACCAATATTTGCGACACAAACAGCCAGTATCTCAGAGCTAAAAAATAACCCTTCGGCACTGATTAAACAGTCAGACGGTGAGTCTATTGCTATTTTAAACCACAACAAACCCGTGGCGTACTTAGTTTCATCAGACGTTTTTGAGCGCATGATGGAAGCAATGGACGATATGGCATTGAGCCAAACTGTGAATGCACGAATTAATGATGGGCAAATACCTATAAAGGTAACATTGGATGACTTATGATCTTGAGTTTCACCCCTTAGCGTTAAAAGAGTGGAAAAAGATAGCGCCAAGTATTCAGCAACAGTTTAAAAAAAAATTACAGCAGCGATTATCAAACCCTCATGTGCCTGCATCAAAACTCTCTGGACACACAGATACTTATAAAATTAAATTACGCACCATAGGTTACCGTCTAGTATATACAGTCAAAGATGATGTGGTGGTGGTTTATGTATTGGCAGTCGGCAAAAGAGAAAACAATAAGGTATATGACAGCCTAGCAACGCGTCAGCCATAATTAAAACATACAGACAGAACTAGAACGACGGAGGTCATGTGCACTATACCGCAATCATCAAAGACGGTGGTTTGTTTATCCCAAACGTATTTTCCGACCTAAACGATGGTAGCTCGCATATCGTACAAGTCGAGGTTGATATTGCAGCGGTGCGTCAGCAGTTAAGTGCAGATGAAGCGCCAAAGACAGCCGTCGCCAAAAAAAGCGTGGCAAAAGCAGCCAAAAAACCAACATCAAGACCCGCTAAAAAAGATACAAAAACAGCGGAAGATACGGATGTCAGTACCCTACGCAAAAGCGCACTTGATGAATTGGAAGCGCTCGATGATAGTGAGCTTAGTGAGATTTTTAAAGCTTATATGAATGATGGACAAGAGTCATCACAGATATCACTAGAGAATTTATGATGTATAGTTAGTGCAATATAACAAAGATACAGCGAGACTGGGATAAATTTTTTGCAGCCTCTGTCGGCGCAGGCACAGCAAGCCAGAAAAATTTATACCAGTTTCGCGTCATTAAATAACGTAACCATTTTGTTTAGTATCGACTGTATTTTTGCTCATACTTTTAAATCTATATTTTTAAAAATAGACTTTCAAACTTTTGATTAACAACCGTAAAACTTATAAAGGCAGTCCCATGACTTACTCGATTTTTTCTCAAACGCCAAACAATGCCCTTAAAGAGCCGATGTTTTTTGGTCAGCCGGTCAATATTGCCCGCTACGACCAACAAAAACACCCTATCTTTGAGCAATTGATCGAAAAGCAACTGTCGTTTTTTTGGCGCCCAGAAGAAGTCGATGTCTCACGCGATCGCATCGACTTTGGTAACTTGTCCTCGCATGAGCAGCATATTTTTATTAGCAATCTCAAGTATCAGACCCTACTCGACTCTATTCAGGGCCGTAGCCCAAACGTGGTGCTATTACCGCTGGTATCGATTCCTGAGCTTGAGACGTGGATTGAGACATGGTCGTTTAGCGAGACCATTCACTCGCGCAGCTATACTCATATCATTCGTAATATCGTCAATGACCCGGGTATTGTGTTCGATGATATCATGCAAAATGAGCACATTTTAGAGCGTGCGTCCGACATTGCCAAATACTATGATGATTTGTATCGTAACTCGCAGTTATACAGTCTATACGGGCCAGGTACGCATAATATCAATGGCGCGCAAATCACGGTCGATTTAAAATCGCTCAAAAAACAGATGTACCTGTGCATCATGGCGGTCAATGTCTTAGAAGCCATTCGCTTTTATGTGTCGTTTGCCTGCTCGTTTGCTTTTGCTGAGCGCAAATTGATGGAAGGCAATGCCAAAATTATTAAGCTTATCGCTCGTGATGAGGCGCTACATTTAACTGGCACGCAGCATATACTTAACTTAATGCGCAACGGTAAAGACGATCCTGAGATGGTCGAGATTGCAAGCGAGTGCTATGAAGAAAGTGTAGAGATATTCCGCAAGGCGGCCGAGCAAGAAAAAGAATGGGCCAGCTATCTGTTTAAAGATGGCTCGATGATCGGTCTAAATAAAGACATTCTTTGCCAATATATTGAATACATTACGAACTTGCGTATGGAAGCGGTTGGCTTACCATCAGCGTTCCCCAACTCAAAATCAAACCCGATTCCATGGATCAACACATGGTTGTCGTCTGATAACGTACAAGTTGCCCCGCAAGAGACGGAGATCAGCTCATACTTGGTCGGGCAGATTGATTCGGATCTATCAGAAAGCGACTTTGATGATTTTGAGCTTTAAGAGAGTTTTGAGTCTTAAAACTAGAATATGCTTTGCGTAGATGGATACAACGATAATAGAGCACTACTGGGATAGATTATGACTTGGGTAATGACCAGTAAAAAACAGTTTTATTTGCATGATGATGAAAGCCTGCTCGATGGGCTGCTGCGTACAGGGCACGAGGTCAATTATCAGTGCCGTGAAGGTTATTGTGGTAGCTGCCGAGTCAAGCGCATAGCCAGCTCACATGTGGTTGACTATCCGTTTGCACCGCTTGCTATGATCGAAGAAGATGAAATCCTGCCTTGCTGTTGCCGTGTGCAAGGGGTGATTTATATCAATCATGAGCCTATCGTGAAATGACCACGCATTTATGAAAATAAAAATACCCAATAAAAAGCGCGCTACCTTAGATAAAATAGCGCGCTTTTATATTAATAGCTATGTCTGTCTTGCTTATTGCGGCGCGGTATCTTGTTCAAACAGTTTTAGCAGCTCTTCACGCATACGGTTGCGCTCTTCTTCTGACATCATCGGCGCATCTGGATCATCATAGTAATGCTCTTCACCTTGAGCCCCTGTACCGCCTTGACCGTTTAATCTGTCGTCATGCAAGATTCTGGGTGTCTGAACTTCTACGACTTCTTGCACAGGGCGCTCTTCGAGCATAATCTTAACTTGTTTGTTTTGACCGTTGCGCAGTACTTGAGCGTTTAGCTCAGTCGTTGGTGCCTTACGCGCCACATACTGAATCAAAGTATTGGCATCTGTCATCTCGATACCATCAATGGTTAAAATAACATCACCGACTCTTAGGCCACTTTTGGCAGCGGGACCTTGAGCGACAACATTTAAGACTTCTACTCCTGTCGATGTTTCAAGGCGCGTTGGATCACGCAATTGTGATTGAATTTCGATACCTAACCAGCCGCGACTGACTTTACCGTCTTTAATAAGCGCATTCATGACTTGCTCAACGATGGCAGTTGGAATAGCAAAGCCAATCCCCATCGAACCGCCAGAGCGCGAAAAAATCACTGTATTAATACCGACCAGCTCACCGCGAGCATCGACAAGTGCCCCGCCCGAGTTACCAGGATTGATAGCAGCATCAGTCTGAATAAAGTCTTCAAACTTATTGACCCCAAGACCCGTACGACCAGTTGCCGAAATAATTCCTTGGGTGACCGTTTGACCGACACCAAACGGATTACCAATGGCTAATGCCAAGTCACCAACGCGGCTAGGCTCTTCACGAAAGCCAAGCGGCGTCAGCCCTGTCATATCGACCTTGATCACAGCCAAATCACTATCGGGATCCGTGCCGATGACCTTGGCTCGATTTTTACGCCCGTCGTTGAAAGCCACCGTAATCTCATCTGCTTTTTCGATCACATGAGCATTGGTAACGATATAACCATCCTCCGACACGATGACACCAGAGCCAAGGTTGGTTGGCCCTTGCCCTTGCCCTTGACCTTGTGGCCCACCATGGAACTCAAAAAAGCGACGTAACACAGGATCATCCATGTAAGGATGTTCGGCCATGGTCTGAGTGGTATAGATATTGACCACCGACTGCGAGGCACGAGCGACCGCATTATGATACGAGTCAATAGGTTCAGGTTTATCAGATGCAGGTGCTATAGCTTCTTGCTCAGCCGCGGTCGTTCTTGGTGGCTCCCACGCTGTCTTCGATGGTGTCTTCATACTCATAAACAACCAGACAAACGCTGCAATTATTACCAGCAATAAAACCCAAGGTAACCACTTCCACAGCGTTGCCTTGTTGTTGGTGTTTGGAGATGACGACATATATAAACCTCTATAAATTTAATCAAACAGACGTTATTGAATACAATGGGATGACGACTATTTTTTGCTTGCTATTAAGTACCACACAACCCGTCAAAACCTATTCATCGAGTAGGCTCACGTATGTAAATTATAACTGTCCATACATCAAAATAGTAACGTATCGTGTACCATTTCAGTTATGGGGTTTATCTACTCATTTGCAACATCATGCTAAAATGATTACTACAAATTTATGAACGATGATTGTTAAATTGGCTCAAACAAAATCAGCTAAAACAATAATCTCAACTTAAATCATAAGGACACCCAATGTCAGCAAAAGACCCATCACACGACTTATCAAATGTAGCGATTACTGCCCAAGCGTTAACGCAGTTTTGCGATGACTATTTATCTGCAAATGCTTTTAAAGACTATGCGCCAAACGGATTGCAAGTAGATGGCGGGCAGCCTATCAGACGTATTGTGACCGGCGTTACTGCTTGTGAGGCCTTGATCGATGCTGCTATCGAGGCGAAAGCTGATGCGATTATGGTGCACCATGGTTACTTTTGGAAAGGTGAACCTGAGCCTATCACTGGTATGAAGGGTCAGCGTATTCGCAAATTGATGCAGCATGGTATCTCGATGATTGGCTATCACCTACCGCTTGATGCGCACCCTATCATCGGTAACAACGCCAAGCTCGCTGAGATGCTAGGACTGACGATCACTGAAGCACTCTACCCTCATGAAACCCATCCTGTGGGCAATATCGCTATTTGTGCGCCGCAAAGTGCTGAAACTCTAATTCAAACGATTACTCAGGCACTAGGCCGCGTGCCTCTACATATTTCAAGCGATTGTCGTTTCACAAACGAAGATGAGACAAATAACGCAAAACTGATCGAGCGTATCGGCTTATGTACAGGCGGTGCGCAAGATATGATTGAGCAGGCCGCTATAATGGAGTGCGATGCCTATCTGTCTGGCGAGATATCTGAACGTACTACACATAGCGCACGAGAGCTTGGGATTGATTACTTTGCTTGTGGCCACCATGCGACAGAACGGGGTGGTATTCAGGCGCTTGGGGAAATAGTTGCAAAGCACTTTGGACTACCAGTGACATTTATCGATATCGATAACCCTGCTTAACGCTACGCCGTAGAACTTTCTTAAAAGTAAGGCCCATTTAAAAAATATTGACGTAGTACCGCCCGACTGACGATAAAATAGAATTTATTCGTTTATATGAATATAATAGCTGTTTTTGACCGTCTATTACTTAATTGTTAAGTTTTATCACTCTTTAATTAACTTTACTTGAATAATGCCTTCTAAGCCCTATAAAGTCAACTAGCGAGAGAATGTTTTGTCATGAAACTTCCCATTTACTATGGCCTCCGGTTATAACGCCTAGCTATTAAATAATAATGCGTACATTTACTATAAATTACGTTTGATACTTTTTAGCGAGACGTTGCAACGATTGTATAATTCGATCTTATGAGGTGCGATGTCATTTACATTATAAGTAACTGATGTCTCAAAGCTCGTATGATTCGTTATCAAGACTGCTGGACAATGTAATATTGCAAGTAAAATCAAACGGTTAGATATTATCGTATTGTTTGATTTTACCGCATGCTTATTATTTTTGTCTCAATAACTTATTCATGACCTTACCTATAGTTAATATAATAATTTAAGTGTATTTTCAGCCATTATTGATAAAGGTGACATAACTGTCATTATTCTTTGTCTTTATCTGTGTAGCTTTATTTAAGCGATGTTATTTTTGACATGCTTAGAACGGTAGCATACGGCTTATTATGCGGTTTTATAAAATTATTATATTAATCAAGGTGTTGTAGCGCTCATAACACTAAGATCTGTATTAGCAATTTAGACTAATGAGCTGTATAACACCTAAGCTGCCTTCAAAATGTTTATTTATTACTTATGTACACATTGAGACGATGGCAGCTCCCTGGTAAGCAGGATGGCTAATATTAGGAGACATCCATGCAGCGTATTACTTATCGTGTAAAAGTATCTGCGCAAGGTGCCAAACGTCGTATTTCTTATTTACTGCGTCCATCCAAGCGCTCACTTAACACCAAAAGTAACCTCGTTTCATCCGTTACCCCTACCAAATTGAACCGTTTTGCTAAAACAAAAAAAATGGCACAAGTATCTAGTATTGCCCTTCTCTCCTTACCTGCTGAGAGCCTGATTACGATGGATTCAACAGTACCAGCCTATGCTAAGGTGATGCTTGAGGAGACTCTTACTATCGCAGCTGTCCCAGGAGACAGCACTTATTTTGCGACCGATGGCTTTCAGCACGGCTTTGGCTTTGATTTAATACGTAGTTATGCTGACGAGCTAGGCGTTGAGATTGATTTGAAGGCTTATGCTAGCGAAGAGGCAGCATTGAGAGCAATAAAATCAGGTGACGCTGATATGGCATTGACGACTGCGAGTACGCAGCTAAAGAGTCAGCTGAATTTGTCGTCAGTTAATGTTAGTTGCGGCTATGATGCCAGCCTAACAAAGAATGGCTTACATCCTAAAGTCAGCTGGACATTTAACCAAGCCGATGATCCGTTATCACAAAAAGCCAGTTACTTCTTATGTGATAGTATCAAGCTTGAAAACACACAAAAGCTTGCCGCGTTTTATAATCAAAACTTACTAAAAGATGCTTACAGTCAAGATCATTTTAAAAAGACATTGACTGAAAAGTTGCCTGATTATCAATCATCCTTTGAAGAACAAGCTCGTAATTATAACCATGATTGGGAGCTGCTAGTGGCGATGGGCTATCAAGAGTCGCATTTAGACGCCAATGCCGTATCGCCGACAGGCGTACGTGGTTTGATGATGCTCACTAATAACACTGCAAAAGCAATGGGGGTCTCAGATCGTGTTGACCCTTATCAAAGTATCGGCGGCGGCGCTCGTTATTTAGAACAGATGAAGGCTGACTTCGCTGATGTGCCAAAGACTGATCGAATCTGGTTTGCACTTGCCGCTTATAACATGGGCCCTAATGCAGTCAAACGTATACAGCGCAAATTGAATGCTGCCGGTATCGATGATAAAAGCTGGGCGAACGTCTATACATATTTATCAGAAAATAGAGCTTCTAATAGCCGTTATGGGCAGGCGATGCATTATGTCAGTAATATCAGAAGCTATCTTGAAACGATTAAAACTCGTATGGTCTAGACATATGAGTTTGTAGAATAAAGGAAATACAAAAAAGCTGCTCTTATTTAAGAGCAGCTTTTTTGTGCGATACGATTAATTCAGCAATACCTATTTGAACATCATTCGATAATAGAGTACTGATTAACGATTAGGTACGGTCAGACGTTGACCACGTTGTAGCATAGTGTTTGCCGCGATATTGTTCATATCAGCAAGCTCTTGAGTTGAGACCCCGTATTTACGAGCCAGTCCGATAAGACTGTCACCAGAGCCAACCGTGTAGCGCACTGTTGCCTTAGGGACTTTGATGATTTGGCCGCGCTGTAGCTGGGCATTGGTCGCTATATTATTCGTCGCTGCCAAATCTTCTACTGCAATACCAAAACGACGTGACAAAGCGATTAAACCATCGCCTGACTGTACTCTATAACGTTCAGTGTTACCAAGTACTTTGCCATTACCACTTCTACTGCTGGTTGCCGTACTTTGGCTGCTAGCATTTGTATTATTGCTAGTGGCACGAGCACTGCCCTTTGCTGGAATAGTAATAGTACGACCACGTAATAAGTTTGACGTCGTACTTAAGCCATTTGCTGCCGCCAAGTCACTGATACCGATATTATAGCGACTGGCTACTCCTGTCAAACTATCGCCAGACTGTACTTTATAACTTATAGGTTGATTGTTTAATTGGCGATTTACTTCTGCTTTTGATACAGGCACTCTGATGGTTTGTCCGCGTTGCAAGCGTGCGTTGGCATTAAAATTACTATTCACTGCTGCAACTTCTTTTGCACTGACCCCAATACTATTTGCAATACCGATTAACGTCTCTCCTGATTTTACTGTATAACGGCTGCTAGAGACTGAGCTGTTAGCACTACTGGTATTTGTACTACTAGAATTGCTATTGGTAGAAAGATCGACGCTATCAGGTATTTTGAGCGTTTGACCCACGTATAAAGAGTCCGTTGCTCGAATACCATTCAGACTGGCTAGAGTATTGGCCGACATGTCAAACTGGCGTGCTAATGCAATGAGGCCATCACCAGGTTTTACTCTGTAGTTTTGAGTCGCGTTGCTAGATTTGCGAGCTTTAGTAGATGGTGCAGCAGGCGTTGTCGCTGGGGCCTTGACTTTACCTGGTATTAGCCACAGTTTCTGACCTCTTAGCAAATCAGAACGGCTGCTCAAGTTGTTATAACTTGCCAGCTGTGTCACTGATAGGCCAAAGCGATTTGCCGTACCGATAAGCGTGTCGCCCGACTGTACAACGTAACTGTCTGGCTGATCTTTAGTTTGTGTATTTGCACTACTCAATGGCTCAATAGTCTTGGCATCGTACAAATATAAAGTACTACCAGACAACAATTTTGCCTCAGCATCTATCTGATTCCACTCAGTAATATCGCGCCAGCTGACGCCTGCACGACTGGCGATATTTGATAAGGTATCACCGCGTTTTACCGTATAAGTTGTACGTTTGCCCTGAGGTTTTGGCTTACTGACTGGCGTTTTTGCAAAGCTCAGCTTTTTGTCTTCACCACTGGCCTCCAAAATAGACTGCTGTGTCTGTACCGCGGATAGATTGATATTGCCATCAGCATTAATGACCTCGGTTTCTGGTGTTTTGACTCGTATCTGATTGGCGATAAAGTCGCGCTCTTCTTTACTAAGCGGAGGCTCTTGGACAATGGTATTGTTTTGTGTAATCTGTGCAGAGGTCGTCGGTAAGCTATTACTGCGTTGCAGTTCAGCATTAATCTTACTGGTCTCTTTACTTGTGATAGGTGGCTCAGTGCTAACAGTCGAGTTACTATTATATCCAGAGCCGCTAGACGATGCCGGAGAGATATAACTGGTCGTTTGCTGCGGCACGCTTGCACTGGCAGCGTAATCTGCCAAGCCGCCACCAGTAGAAGGCAATGACGAGCTGGTATATGGTCGACTATTATAGCTTGGCGTAGCAGTACTGCTTGAGCTACTGGTGTTACTTGAGGCAATAACGTTACTCGTACCATTGCCTCTTAACGATATCAGCTTGGCATCAAGATTGGTATTAATATCATTAGGGATAATGATACGCTGCGGGCCTGAGGCATCAACACGTCCTGATGTTAAAGCTGTATTCAGCCTTTCTAATTCATCGTAACTAACGCCAGTTACTTGCGACACTTCAGCCAAACTGACACCATAGTTGACTGGTACACTACGAAAATGCTGTCGATTGGCAATAGCTGGCAGGTAAACACCGTACTGCTCAGGCTTAGCGACGATTTCTGCTACCGCCAAAAAGCGTGGTACATAATTCATTGTTTCAGTAGGCAGTCTAAGCGACCAGTAGTCAGTGGGCAATCCACGAGCCGCATTGGCATCGATGGCTTTTTGTACACGACCAGGACCTGCGTTATAAGCTGCTAGTGCCAGCTCCCAGCTACCAAACTGATTGTATAACGCTGTCAAAAAGTCATAGGCTGCACGTGTTGATTCGATCACATCACGGCGACCATCATAGGTGCTGCTTTGATTCAAACCATAAATTCGTCCCGTACTGGGAATAAACTGCCACAAACCTGCTGCCGCTGCACTACTGGTGCCGCTTGGATCATAAGAGCTCTCAATTACTGGTAATAAGGCAAGCTCAGTTGGAATATTGCGACGCTCAGCTTCACGTACGGTATGGTAAATATAGCGACTGGCACGCGCAGTCAACCGGTTTAAGTAATCTTGTCTGCTAGTAAACCAGCTTTTTTGCCCTTCAATACGTTGATTGTAGATAGGCTGACCGCCATTCATACGATAACCAGCTCTTAGACGATTCCACAAATCACCATATTGCTGAATAGCCAGTTTATTGTCTTCAACCATGGTCATATCAGTCGCTTCTAATAAGTCTGCCAACTCATCTAAGCTTTCTGCATCCAAAAATGCAGTTGAGTAGTCATCACTCGTACTTGGGCGAGCAGCTCCAGACTGTTTGACTGGACGCTTATTCACAACAGACGAGCTATTGGTAGCACTGGTATTTTTTACCGTTGATGTGTTGCTACAGGCGCTGATAAGTAGGGTTGACACTGCAAGGGTCAATGGTAAAGCTATGAATGATTGGGGTTTTGATGACACAGTAGACATGATGATAGAAGGTTCCTAGCGACAAGAAGTAATGAAGATAATCGACAGTATAATATACAATGTAAGAGACAGACCATCATTCTATAGAAGATGATCTGCAAAATTTAAATTAAATTAATCAATCGCTACTTGGGAGACTGCACGTAACAGCACAGCGTTGCCAGTCGACAAAGTAAGTGTGACTCTTGAGGTAGTCACAAATGAAACTTTTTTGCCGTCCTTAACCCAGCTCTCAACGGTTTTAACGTTTGCCTTTGCTTGTGAGCCAGTCGTAACGATATTGTTGATGCTAATATCATAACGATAATTTGACGTTTGGCTCCAACTGTCTTGTAATAATTTTAAATACGCATTTTTATCGAGACTGGTAGACTTCCCCTTTCTGGATAAAGAGATCAGTGCATCATCAGATACCAAACGGGCAACTTGGTTGATGTCATTATTATTAGCTGCTGCTTTCATCGCAGTGGCATAGTTTTGTACCAAGTTCTCATTCATGGTCGCAGCTTGAGCAGTAATGGCAGCAGTACTGGCCATTACCGTCAACGTAGCAACGCTCGCACTTTTTATAAACAGAGCCAATAGCCCTTTATTCCACAGTTGTTTCATTATAATCCTTAAAGTGTTTCTTATTATTTAATTGTGTTGAGTAATTGACACTCTATTAATGGTATTTTTAGCCTATCACTAAATACTCACACCTATGTAACGTCATGTGTAATTATTGCATGTATACCTACCTAGTATCCTACTATTACGTCCTAAGCGCTTTATCTTCATAGGCTCCTGTATAAGTCTTCATGAGGTTTTTATACATTTACTAAGCTTTGGTATTGTCATGTATTACTTCTTCATCATCGTTAAGCTTCATACCTAAGCGCTCCACTCGCCTATCCATCATTTGACGAGCCAACGCCTGCATGTCTTCGACACGATCTATCTCATCGACGATCTCAAGACCTAAGAGAGTCTCAAAGACATCTTCTAATGTCACCAGACCTTTGACTTCACCATATTCACCTACCGTGATAGCGATATGAATACGATTTTTTAGCATCAACTCTAATAAATCAAACAACTTCATTTTTGAAAATACAAAGGTAATTTCTCGTTCAAATTGCGTCAAAGGTTTATGCATCGCATGATTGACTTTTGCCAACAGCATATCCGTTTTTAGGACGAAACCGGTAATGTTATCCAAATCGCCATCATAAATAGGTAGGCGCGAAAACGTCAGTTTTGGACGATCAACCAATACTTCAGCAACCGTTTTATTCTGTTCAAACGCAAGCATGACTGAGCGCGGTGTCATAATATCTTCGACTTTAATGGCGCCAAAAGCGAGCAAGTTACGAATAATACGTGACTCTAACGGATCAATCTGGCCAGATTCTTCCCCTATACTGGCAAGCGCAGCAAACTCACGGCGGCTAAAAACATGTGTCTCTTTACTGCGCACCAGTAATTTTGTCAAACGCTCTGAAAACCAAATCAGAGGATAGAGTATAAGAATAATACCGCGTACAAAGTAAGCTACTATGCCGCTTAGCTGACGCCAATAAACCGTTCCTAACGTTTTTGGAATAATTTCAGATAAGAACAAAATCGCCAAAGTCATGATTGCAGAAAATAGACCAAACCATGCGCTGCCAAAGACGATCGTTGCCTGTGCACCAGCACCAATCGAACCTAGCGTATGGGCAACCGTATTCAATGTCAAAATAGCCGCTAAAGACTGATCAATATTGTCAATCTTTAAACGTCTTAACATGTTTGCTTTGTTAGGATTGCTTTCTTCGACATCAGCGATATACGAAGGGGTCATACTGAGTAATGCGGACTCTGCTAAAGAACAAATAAACGATATACCAATAGCGATAGCAACAAAAAGTATAAGTAGGACAATACTGGTCGCCGTTGGTGCCGCTGATGCTGGGGTTTCAGCAGCTTGTGATAAAGCCGCCTGTGCTGAATGAGGTAAAACAATCATAAATGCAGTCATCAATACTGATAGACCAAATACTACCTTTGTACTAGGACGAGAATAACGCGTCGTCGGGGGAGGTTCAGCAGGCGCTTCTTTACGATGAGCGCGTGGACAACATAGACGAGGTGTAAACGAAAAAATGGTGAACAAGTTAGGTAACCTAAACAATGAAAAAAGAATGGAAAAGGATAAAATACAATGAGCTTTATTGCTAGTAAATACAGTGACTGCTCGCGTTTAACTCACAATGAACAAAGCCTAACGAATACAACAGCTCTGTATAATAAGAACGACAAATCCGCGACTCCTTACGCTAACAGACGATACAATCAATCATTTGATAGTAGCACTGATGCTTATATTTAACAATTAAATGTCGTGCTATCTACCTGTCCAAAAAACACCCTATTTTAAATAAAAAACATAGTAATAAAATTGTATGAGCAATGCTCTTATTGGTGGTGTCAAATTGACACAAATTCAATATCTACTGACTTAGTATATTTCAATATATCGTCATTTTATTTTAGTTAGTTACTGCCCAAAGGGATTGTCGCACTAGATATCGGCTGCTAGTATGCCAGTACATTAAGGAAAATACCCTCATCCCATGATTAACAGTTACCAAGATTGGGATTTTTTGTTACTATGCGTTTAATTTTATCGTTCCCTATGACTTATTGAGAGAAATTATGAGCTTATTTATTCAAGCTGCCCATGCTGCTGCTCCTGAAGCCGCAGGCGGCGCATCACTGTTTGGTCAAATTCTATTGCCAGTAGCTTTTTTTGCAATTTTTTACTTTTTGGTCATTCGTCCTCAATCGAAGCGTACCAAAGAGCATCGTGCTATGGTAAATGCTTTAACTGTTGGCAGCGAAGTGATTTTCGCTGGTGGACTTATGGGCCGCATCAAAAGCCTTGAAGGCGACTACGCTATTATTAGCTTAAACAACAATACTGACATTAAAGTACAGCGAGCTTCTGTTATCTCAGTATTACCTGCAGGCACCATAGAAAGTGTATAAATAGCGAGCATATAAATATTGATGATGGATCATCGCGTTTAGCATTTATCATTATGGCCTTGACTCATACATCGATAAAAATGACCGTTGATACTCTACGGTCATTTTCTGCTACTAGACTGCCAAATTAATGACACATTGATTCCTCGTTAGTTCCTAGGTTAATCCGTTGCCCTTTAATTAGTCGATTCACTGTAGCAAACTTACCTTTTATCTGCGTATTGCGGCTCAAAAGTTAGTCGTTCTATAATGCTTAGCGTTCTATTATTATAGCGGATGCTTGCAATGATGAATGATGCTTCATACTGATTATGATTATTGTTCATGATAACTGTAAACACTCCATCTGCTAATCTGTGGCCTGCATCGCCAGTATCTTATCAACTTAAAGAAGTGATTATGCAATATCCCGCTTGGAAGTACCTACTTATCACCGTCGTACTGATCATCGCTGGTCTGTACGCTGCACCCAACCTCTACCCTGATGAGCCTGCTGTGCAGATTACCAGTGCTGCAGCAGGTACACAGCTATCTGAAGGTATTTTGACTCAGTCAGAGAGCCTGTTAGAAGAAGCTGGCGTAAGCCACCATGATGGCACTTTTGAGGGCAACAGCGCCCTGGTACGCTTAGACAATCCAGATGCTCAGCTCAAAGCACAAGAGGTCCTCAAAAAGAACCTTAGTGACGATTATGTGGTTGCGCTCAACTTAGCGCAGACAACGCCGCAGTGGCTACGTGATATTGGTGCAAAACCGATGAAGCTTGGCTTGGATTTGCGCGGTGGGGTACGTTTTGTTCTAGAAGTTGATATGGACAAGGCTCTAGAGCAGCGTCTGACCAGTGCCAGTCGTGATGTTCGCCGTGAGCTACGTGCTGAGCGTATTGCAGTTAAGGGCATTAAGTCTGAGTCACAAGGTATTGTATTACATTTCGCTGATACAGATACCCGTAACCGTGCACAGAATATTCTTCAAGGCTCGATGGGCAATAACTTTACTTTACAGTCCTCTATTGATGATCAAGGTCCGGCGCTCATCATGGCTTATAATGATGCGACATTGGATGAGATCAACAGTTATGCGGTCAATCAAAACTTAACCACCCTACGTAATCGTATTGCTGAGCTTGGTGTTACTGAAGCCTTAGTACAGTCTCAGGGTGCTAGCCGTATCGTCGTCGAATTACCTGGCGTACAAGACACCGCGGAAGCCAAACGTGTACTTGGACGTACTGCAAACCTCGAGTTCCGTCTGGTTGCCAAAGACAGCGAAAACTTTATGGGTGGTATTCCTCCTGCTGGTACCGAAGCCTTTCCATTTCAGACACTTGACGGTCCACCTGTACTCTTAGAGCGTCAAGCCATCGTCACTGGTGACAAAGTTACCAATGCCCAAACCAGTCTTGATGAAAGTGGCCGTCCTGAGGTCAATATTACCTTGGACAGCGCGGGCGGCAAGCTTATGCAAAATGCAACCCGTACCGCTGTTGGCGATCAAATGGCGGTATTGTTTATCGAAAATAAACAAAGAATTACATATGAAGAAGACCCAGCTACAGGGGAATCTGTTGAAGTGCGTACCCCTTACGCTGAGACCAAGGTCATCAACCGCGCTAATATTCAAGCAGTACTAGGCTCATCGTTCCGTATTACTGGACTAGACAGCAATGCTGAAGCGGCTGAGCTTGCTCTATTACTACGCTCAGGCGCACTTGCAGCCCCAATGTATTTTGTTGAAGAACGGACCATTGGGCCGTCACTAGGACAAGAAAACATTGCTAAAGGTCTGTTTTCAACTCAGATTGGTTACTTACTAGTCTTTGTCTTTATGATTATTTTTTATCGCCTGTTTGGGGTCATTGCCAATGTAGCATTGGCAGTAAACGTCATTATCATTATTGCGATTATGTCGATCTTAGGCTCATCGCTTACTCTACCTGGGATTGCTGGTGTGGTCTTGACCATTGGTATGGCAGTAGATGCCAACGTACTCATCTTTGAGCGTATCCGAGAGGAGCTGGCAAACGGAGTGCGGCCAAAATCTGCAATCGTGGCAGGCTTTGATCGTGCTTTTAGTAGTATTTTTGATGCCAACATCACCACATTATTGGTCGCGTTTATCTTATTTGCGATTGGTACTGGTCCGATTAAAGGCTTTGCGATCACCTTAGCTATTGGTATTGTCAGTTCGCTATTTACCGCGATTTTGGTAACGCGTGCACTGGTACAAATTGCTTATGGTAAGCGTAAATCTATCAAACGTTTGAGTATCGGCTAGGAGAATAACATGGCGATTGAACAAAATAACAATCCTGAGAATAATACGCCGACGTCTAGTAGCTCAGGCGGCGCAGGTAACAACCCTAATGATAACCAGAAGCGTCGTCGCCGTAATAAGCCTCGCCGTGATGGTAAAGGTAGCAATGCTAAAGCCAATAATCCTACGACGGCAAAAGCTGGCAAAGGTAAGTCTCATGGGACTAACAAAAGCTCAAAAAATGAGCAAGCATTGGCGACTCAAGCAGACAATGCTGCTATCGATAACGATCATAACCAAATAATCGATAGCGCTGCTGATGACGCTGCTGCAAAAGAAGGCGGTATCAAGGCAGTTGGTAATCAGCGTATTATTCCGTTTATGAAGATAGAAAAGCCTATGGCAATTTTGTCTTTATTCATGGTCATTGCTAGTATTATTGCGATTGCGGTCAATGGTCTTAATCTTGGTTTGGACTTTACTGGTGGGGTCTCAGCAGATGTACGTTATGAGCAACCCGCTGAGCAGATTGAAGTCGTACAAGCATTGGCGGATAATGGTTTTGATGATGCTGTCGTACAGTATCTAGGCACGCGTCAAGAGCTACTTGTACGCTTGCCACCACAATCTGACAATATTGACGGTCTAAGCGCCAGCTTAACTCAAGCTTTAGCGTTACCCAATAACGCTGCTGATATTAGTAACGTTAACATTATCGGCAGTCAAGTCGGTAACGAGGTCTATTTAAACTCAGTTATGGCGTTAGTGCTGGCGCTGGTTTGTATGCTTGGATATGTCGCTCTACGTTTCCAGTTTAAGCTGTCACTTGGCGCAGTCATGTCGTTGTTTCATGATGCTGTCGTTACTATCGGTGTCTTTGCATTATTTGGTTTCCCCTTTGATTTGACCGTTTTGGCAGCCATATTGGCGCTGATTGGTTATTCGTTAAACGATACGATTGTCGTCTACGACCGTATTCGTGAGAACTTCCGCCGTGTCCGCGGGATTAGTCCCAGTCAGACGGTTGATTTGTCATTAACAGAAACGCTGCGCCGTACCATTATGACCATTTCAACAGTACTATTAGTTGTATTAGCCATGATGTTCTTAGGCGGTGACGGGCTATATTGGTTCTCAGTAGCACTATTCATTGGTCTGCTTGCTGGTACTTATTCGTCAACCTATATTGCAAGCTCTATCCCTCTTAGAATGGGTCTATCACGAGATGACTTCGTTGTAAAAGTGAAGCCTGAATTTGAAGAAGAGATTGTGACTTTCAATGATCCAAAGATGTTTGAACAAGACTAATGGTAAACACCTATTTTGATAGCATTGGCTTCAATAACGGTGTTTAATAATAGTAGTATTGACTAAGAGACGACTAAAAAATCGAGTAAAAGCACCTAATCGTTAGGTGCTTTTATCTTTATATAATATATAACCACCAAATATATTTAGTAGTACAAGCTCATCCCGCAGCCATGTAGTAAACGGGCGGGTATTATTAGCTGTGTTTACGCAGAAGTGATTATCTTATGCCAACGTCTACCCCATCAACAGTCACGTCGCCTATTGACACACGCTACAGACGTATTGTCGCGATTGCCGTTCCAGTTTTATTAGCCAATCTAGCCATGCCGCTCCAAAGTGTGATTGATACCGCCATCGTCGGCAATATGAATGATGCCGCAAAGCTTGCAGGCATGGGCCTGGCAATACAGCTTTTATCCCTACTGCTTGTTAGCTTTAACTTTTTACAATATGCATCTTCTGGTTTATCTGCACAGGCATTGGGGCAACTTTCAGATAGTAGCAACTCTATAAACTCGCAGCAAAAAGCATCGCCACTGCTATCTATTTTGCAGCGTGCGCTCTTATTAGCCGTTGTCATTGGTTTGGTGTTACTACTAGCGAAGCCTTGGCTCATAAGCTTTGGCTTGCAAGCGTTGTCTGCCAATCCTGATAGTGGCGCTGCTGCCAAAATTTATTTAGATGTACGCTTTTGGGGAGTCATTGCTGAGCTGATGAACTTCGCTTTTATTGGCTGGTTTGCAGGTCAAGGCAAAACGCGCTATATGCTCTATCAGCAAGGCTTTATTGCTGTATTTAATATTATTTTGACGCTGTTCTTTGTTTACGGTATGCAGTTGGGAATAGCTGGCGTTGCGTTAGGGACTACCATTGCATTTTGGTCAGGGGTTGTATTGGCCTTGTGGCTTAGTCGCCGACATTTACAATTGACTTGGCCTACTTTCTTTCAAGTGGACCCGCAGCATTTTACTAAAGATAAAATGCTTAGGCTATTTTCTTTGAATAAAGATATTTTTATTCGCACGCTTATTTTAACAGTGAGCTTTGCATGGATTACTCGCCTCTCTGCTCAAAGCGGCGATTTAGTATTGGCTGCTAACGCAATATTGTTGCAAGTATTGAGCATCTCAGCCTTTGCGCTTGATGGCGTAGCAGTGTCAGCTGAGACTTTAAGTGGACAAGCAGCGGGACGTCGTGACTGGTCGCGCTTTCGTGTTATTGTCAAGCGTACAGGCATCGTCAGCTACGCTCTTGCTTTACTATTAAGTACGATTTGGTGGCTTGCCATGCCAACTTATTTAGATTTAATGACCAATATTGAAACGGTCTTTACCTTAACGAATAGTTATCAAGGTTATGCCATACTGCTCCCACTCGTTGGTGTGGGCGCTTATTGGCTTGATGGTATATTTTTTGGTTTGACAGCAGGACATGTCATTCGCAATGCCGCCTTGATACTGGCTATCATATTTTTTCCTCTTAGCTGGCTACTTTATCAGCAGTGGGACATGACTGGTATTTGGCTTAGTGTATGGTGTCTATTGTTATTGCGCATGCTAATTCTTAGTGGTTTTTTGTACTATGCGCATAGAACTGGCAGTTATGAAGAATTACAACCAATTTAATGAGTTATTAAATATACTTTCAACCATATTATAAACGCATATAATAAAAAGCATTGTTTACAAACCATCATGTCTATAAATCAATATTTCGACCAACCCGTTAAGCTTGACCATCTTAGGATATCTTGTGAATACTTATTCTGAACAACAGCAAAAATCCGCTTATCAATGGGCTGAAGGCTTTAAAAAAAGCATTCCAGTCGCTATGGGCTATCTACCTGCAGGTATCGCTTTTGGCGTCTTGGCACAAATCGCCGGTGTGCCTATATGGGCAACGATTATGCTCAGTATCGTACTGTATGCAGGGGCGGCTCAATACGCTTGTCTCCCCATGCTTAGTGCCGGCCTGCCCATAGGTAACATTGCGACAAATATCGCAGCCATCAACCTGCGTCACGTATTTTATGGGATGCCGCTGTTACAGTCTCTACCAAAAAACAAAATAGCCAAAACCTACTGTTTATTTGCGCTAACGGACGAAACATTTTCGGTGATGACCAGCTTACCACATGAGATACGGCGTGCGATTATATTACCCATCAGTTTGTTTAACCAAAGCTGGTGGGTATTGGCAAGCGCTGTTGGGGTAATGATCGGCAGCACTCTTGGTGACTTGGTGCCGCATTTGGATTTTGCGTTGGTTTGTTTGTTTGCAATCTTAGCTTACGAGCAATTTCAAAGTATTAAACGCTACTTCCCTATTGGCATCGCAGTCGTTGCTTTGACTATTGCCTCGTTATTCACCAGCAATTGGTTACTTCTGGTAGCGATTACCATCTGTATGCTCATGATTTTGGCACGTGGTTTTTGGGTACAACATAAAGTGACGGGAGAGAACGATGAATAGTAGCTATTTGATTGCAGCCACTTTCGCGATGGCTGGAGTTACCTTTATTACTCGTGCTATTCCAGCATTAATACCAAAAAAGCTTCTTGATACGCCTTGGCTACATCGACTCAATGAGAGCTTACCGCTATCTGTCATGGTCTTATTGATTTTGACCAGTCTCTCCTATCAAAACTTGTCTGTTAGCACTGGGCTAAATAGCGCTGAGGTGCAATTATTACTTGCTCAAATTGGCGCATTGTTACTAGTACTAATCATCTATCATATTAGCCGTCAGTTATTAATAAGTATGGTCGTGGGTATTGCAGCGATTAATGGCCTACTTTGGATGTTAACCAACGTTTTGGGTTGATCATGTTTATAAGTTGATAGATTATTACCTAATACTTAGTAGATAAAAATAATAAAAAAGGCTGAATTCAATTAAGAATCCAGCCTTTCATTTATATAATACCTTTGAGTCATACTATAGTTAGTTCGCTATAAAAACGATACGGCGAGACTGGTATAAATTTTTTGCAGCCTCTGACAGCGTAGACACAGCAAGCAAGAAAAATTGATACCAGTTACCCATTATGTTATAACGCATCGGTTTTATTCGTATCGTCTATACTGACTAAAAATGGTTATTTAAGACTCTTCTACACCCATCATATCGACAGGCGTATCTGCGACAATTTGTACCCCTTTTTTACCAGCTTTAGCGATTTCGCTACGCTGCTCTTGCAGGTGATCAAGATAAGCTTCATTGATTTGTCCAGTGATATAGCAGCCATTAAATACGGCACAATCAAAACCTTCAACGCGGCTATGCTTTGTATCTTTTACCGCATCGATAAGATCATCTAAATCTTGAAAAATCAGACGGTCAGCACCAATGATTTTACGTACCTCTTCCACACTGTGCCCTGAAGCGATAAGCTCGCTACGTACCGGCATATCAATCCCATATACGTTAGGATATTTTACTGGTGGCGCAGCACTGGCAAAAAACACTTTTTTCGCCCCTGCATCGCGTGCCATTTGAATAATCTCATGACAGGTGGTTCCACGGACGATAGAGTCATCAACCAATAAAACGTTTTTGTCTTTGAACTCTAACGGCACGGCGCTAAGTTTTTGACGAACTGATTTTTTGCGCTGCTGTTGACCTGGCATGATAAAGGTGCGACCGATATAACGGTTTTTCATAAACCCTTCACGGTACTTAATATTCATCTTCAGTGCCAGCTCCATCGCTGAAGTACGCGACGTATCAGGAATCGGAATCACCACATCAATATCGTGGTCATCGCCCCATTCATCGAGGATTTTTTGTCCCAGTTTTTCGCCCATACGAAGGCGCGATTTGTAGACAGAGATATTGTCCATGATAGAGTCTGGACGCGCAAAATAGACATACTCAAAAATACAAGGCGTATACTCTTTTTGCTCTACGCATTGATACGTATGTAGATTGTGATCCAAATCGATAAAGATAGCTTCACCAGGTTTGACATCACGAATAATACTAAAACCGCAACCAGTTAACGCCACTGACTCAGAGGCAACCATATACTCTGTGCCGCCATTCGCAGCTAAACGTTCGCCAAAGATTAGTGGACGAATGCCATTTGGGTCACGAAACGCCAATAAGCCATGACCAGTAATCATCGCTACTACGCCATAAGCGCCTTCACAGCGAGCGTAGACCGCTTTTACTGCTTCAAAAATATCATCAGACGTTGGATGAGTCTTACCTAGATTTTGCATCTCGTGAGCAAGAACGTTTAATAGTACTTCAGAATCTGAGTCAGTATTTAAA
Organism: uncultured Psychrobacter sp.; assembly: GCF_947488565.1. Lineage (GTDB taxonomy): Bacteria > Pseudomonadota > Gammaproteobacteria > Pseudomonadales > Moraxellaceae > Psychrobacter > Psychrobacter saeujeotis. The sequence continues at coordinate 80,205 of NZ_CANKZC010000001.1, forward strand.
TGACGACGATCATCTTGATATAACGATTTGGCCAAGCTTTCAGCATTGGTCAAGTTACCGTTGTGCGCCAAAGTAATGCCATAAGGTGAGTTTACATAAAATGGCTGTGCCTCTGCACTGCTTGAAGTACCCGCAGTAGGGTAACGAACATGGCCAATACCGAACTTACCCACCAGTCTGACCATATGACGGTTCATAAAGACATCACGAACCATACCGTTTTCTTTACGTAGATATAGGCGACCATCCTGCAAGGTCACAATACCCGCCGCATCTTGACCACGATGTTGCAACATAGTTAAGGCATCATAAAGAATTTGGTTGACTGGCTCATGAGCTGCAACCCCAACGACTCCACACATAGTTATGTCCTATTTAAAACCACACATTAGTAACACTATAACGGTAAGCTGAATAACAATGTTGCCTACTAGCTTACCGATGACCTGATGATATATATTTACTGATATTTGTTTCACTGAACTGAGCATTTTCTTGGCTCTAACTCACTGATTCAAGAATAAAGATACTGATTGATTTAAGAATAAAGATATTATATATGATGACATATTAACGACAATATTTAGATAGTACATTATCAACAGTGGCGATTTAAATTGTAGATACCACAGAGGTTACATAATGATGAATGCCAATTTATCAAGGTTTCACTTGTCGTAACTAGAGTCGTTAGAACTAGCTTTGCCATATCTAAGACTGATTCATCTGCTCCCATGCACTGCCTAATACATCTGATGCAAGCGTTTTTGCCATTGGCGCATAAGGAAGTAGCTCAGGGGCCAGTACAGAAGTTTGCCACTGCGGAAGCTGTACTAATAACGGCGCACTGACACTAAGAACGACTAAAACCACAAGAGTGTTTTTGGCCGCCCCTAATACACCGCCTGCCATTTTATCTACCACGCCCAAGCGTAAAGTTTTAAGCACTCCTGAAAATACAAACGCTACTAAATGCATCACAGCTAACACTACGATGACGATGAGTAAAAAAGCCATCGCCATTTGTAATACAGAGCTTTGGGTCAGCCCCGATAGCTGCGGCGCAATAGGACCAGCTAAACGAGTCGCAACAATCAAAGCGATAAACCAACCAACTAAGCCAACCGCCGTCTTGACAAGTCCTATTTGAAAACCACGCCATAAGCCAATAAGGACCACAATGGCAATGACGATATCTAGACCACTCATACTTACCGCCTCATGGCTTTATAGGACCATCTTAATTAGATGTCTTGGGCATCATAATAGCCGCCAATAGCTTGAATACAAGACTGTACCAAGCCTGGGCCTCGATAGATAAGACCTGTATAAAGCTGAACCATATCTGCCCCCGCTTTAATCTTTTTAACTGCCTTCTCGCCACTATCGATGCCACCAACGCCTATAATAGTCACTTTACCCTCTAGCTGATCTGAGAACTGTTGCAAAATTTGAGTACTAATATGACTGACGGGACGGCCAGATAGACCACCTGCTTGATCGCCATCGGTCAGATCCTCAACCCCCACTCGGCTCAAGGTCGTATTGGTTGCAATCAAACCATCAATGTCAAAATCCAACAATTGCTGCGAGATATAATCGACTTGTAGCGGCTCTAAATCAGGAGCGACTTTTAATACTAACGGCACATAGAACCCGTACTCTGTCGCCAGCTGGCTATGACGATTTTTAATCACATCTAACAGCTGCGTTAACGCCTCACCGCTTTGTAAGTCACGCAAATTTTTTGTATTGGGTGATGAGATATTGATTGTAATATATGAGGCATGGGGGTAAACACGTTCTAGACAGTAAATATAATCGTCAGCCGCATTTTCGACGGGCGTACTGGCATTTTTACCAATATTGATACCGATGTTGCCTTTATATTTACAGCGTTTGACATTTTCAATCAGGTAATCGACACCCTGATTATTAAAACCCATACGGTTAATAATAGCATCTGCCTGTCTTATTCTAAACAGACGTGGCTTATCATTCCCAACTTGCGGCTTTGGCGTGACCGTACCCACCTCAATAAAGCCAAATCCAAGCTCAGCCAGTGCGTCAATATAATCGGCATTTTTATCCAATCCTGCAGCCAGACCAACAGGGTTAGAGAACTGCAGACCCATGCAGTTCGTAGGTTGCATAGATTGACCATAAGCCAAACCCAAAGCCCGTGCTTTATGAGCTTTAGCCAGTAAAGATAGAGTCATATCATGAGCATGTTCAGGATCCATCTTAAACAAAAAAGGGCGAAGCAAGGCGTAAGACATAATAACGATAAACCCGGTCTGGATAGAAATAGTGAATGAAATAAGATGGATGAAACATTGAGCGTCATAAAGCGCTGCAATTATATCAGCTTAACAATAATAAGACCAAAGTTTCATTCTTAATATCATGGGCAACGACTGAATACTAGCTGTGTTTTGACAAGCATAGACAGACGCATTAATAGTCAATTAAATTATGGTACAGGGCGATTGTCAGTAAGCGCAATCCAGCCTCTGATAATACGGTATAGGTGCCAAATAAAAGTAAAAAGCATCAGTAACGCGCCAAACCCGGCCAACAAAAATGAACCGATAGCTATATTACCACTATCAGCCAACATACTGACGCCAACGCCACCGAGCGCAAACGTTATGATAATCGTTCCTATGATAAAAAATACTATACTGTACCAAAAAGTCTTAATCTGCCAGTCAAAGTGTGTCGCAAGCCATGTACCTTCAGCATCACGGCGTTTGCCATAGTTCATTATGATTGGCACAATCCACAGCAGCCCTGCCGTAAAATAGCTGATCACATAAAGCAGATAGGTGATGTGATTATAAGTGATTAATGCGCGCTGCTCTTTTTGGGTCAACAATGGTCTCTCTTGCTGCATAACTCTGTGTGTCGTTTGTGAGTCAATAAAAGGTTCGGTAGTCCGTGTTTTTGTATATGAATGCTTATCGGTTTTATCGTTAGAAGACTGGTTCATAATTTTTATCCATAACTGACAGTAGCCATTAAGTACTCAATTGTGGCAAATAGCGTCGCTTTCAAGATGACAATTACCACGTCCTGATAATCTAACTTACAGTAACGGTTAAACGTAGATGAATATGTAAAGAGCCTTTGAGACAAGTTTTCAAAAATAAGGTTTATTAAGACGTGGCAGTCGCTTGTACTTGCACCTGCTTGGTCGCCACATCCTGCTGCATCGACAGCTTTGTAAACTGCCAGCCTTGTTGCTCAAGCTTACCAAGTGCAGCACTGACAGTCGCTTGGCTCGGATGACTAAAGCTCAATTGCACCCCTGCACCATTGGCCACCACTTGCGCATTATCGATACCTGAGCTGTTTAATGCAGTATTCACGCGGCTTGCTGGTGGCATTGCATCATCACCATCTTGATTACTAGCAGTATTTAATGCATTGGGGTCGATATTGGCTGCTTGTGAGCGTAACCAAAAATAATCAGCGACCTGCTCTTGGTAATTAGACTTACTCTCTTTAGCGGCTTGATGAACACTATAGCCACCGTAACCACCAACAAATAACAATAAAAACACCAGCAAAACAATCAATGCCATCTGATCACGAGAAGAGAGTGCTTGCCAGCGTGACCATAGCGTGTTTTGGTAGTTGTTCACACGTGCTGACAAGGCATTGGTTGCTAACGAACTGTGGGTGGTGCGGCGCTGTAATAGTTTCATCACTTGACCTTGATGGATGGTATAAAATTTAAAAACTAAAAATTTAAGATTGTGCCATATTGTCTACGGCCGCAGGATCATCGGCGATATCGATGGTAATCTGTCCACTAAACTGTCCTTGCTCATTACTGTTAACTCGCTCTAGGCTTGCTTGGATACCTTGTGCCGTCAATGTGCTGGCAAACTTATCAAGACTACCACGGTCTGGCGCTATTAAGGTAAAACTTAAGACAGATGGCTCCATAACCAATGCCTGTGCATGTAACGATGACTGCTTAATAAGCGGTGATATTCGACCGAGTACTGCTAGGTGCGACGCTGACTCCTGACTATCGCTACGCAGCTTTGGTTGCATCTGCACCTGTAATTTAGTGCGATTGGTATTGAGAATTTCATCTGGAAACCATGACTGGTACTGCTTCGCGGTTGCCATCTGTGCGGCATCAGCGGCAGTATTATAACGATAAATTTGTAAGGCATCAGTTGCCATTTGCAATACCAATGCTGACAATGCAACCATCATCGCCACTCGTAAATAGGGCGATAAATTTGTGGTTGATGACTTGATAAAAAAGTTAAGTGCGTGGCGTTCTGGTATCTCTATTGGCATAGGGACTGTAGATAAAGGCGTTGATAATATCTGCTGTTCTGCCAGCAAGTTGGCTGTTTCTGTCGCGATACTTGTTTCTGCTATAGAGTCTGATGTAAAGCCTGACTCCAAATCAGTTTTTTGCGAGTTGTTGCTATTATCTGACAAGTTATCAAATGCATTAATTGGAGCGCTAATAGATGCTAAATCAGCCGATGATATCGACGGCAATATACAAACTTCACTCAAATGCGGCAAGCGCTCAAAAATAAGCGGCAAGTAATTTACTGCCAAGCCCTGATATTGTGACTGTCGTAATAAAGCAGTATATTCATCTTGATATAAAATTATCTGCTGAGCGGCCCCCTCTTCAGGAATTGGCAACAGTAAAAAGTCCGGCAGTAGCGCATTGATACTTAGGCCGACTAAAGCTGCGCTTTGTTGCCATGATTCTATATTGTTTTCAGCCAGCGCATAAATATGATGTGCATGCGTATCGCCAATCTGCCTAATTGCCAATTGCTCAACTGGAGTTAAAGAAGCTTCTTCAAATAAGTACTGCTTACCTGTGTTACCAAGCTGCTTTAGCTGGGCTGCATTTAGCTTCGTATCGACTTGCAACAGATAGCTGGAGGGAAAATAAAGACAAAGTGATGAAGCACTGTTTTTGTTATTACCATAAATATCATACAGCTGTTGCCAGCCGGTCACAGACTGCCATTCTTTTGTATCAGCGTGCCAAACTGCTAACGGACTATGCTGCGATCTTATCCAAACATGTAACACCAAGCGTGTCCTTACTTAACTTATGAGATAAATTATTAAAATAAAACCAACCATTAAACATTTCGGTAGTTAGTCATGGTCGCCCGTTAAATCAAAGCGCGGTATTGACTTACGCCTCTATAATATTAATGGGGCTGCTGCGGCACAAAACGGTCTATTTCGTTTGCCATACCAGTCATGACAAATTCCATCTCAAAGACACGTGCTTCAGCCAAAGCGAACGACTCAGGATTATCACCAGTTAATAACCCAGCAAGGTAGGCAATGATAGACATATGACAGACCACCACCAAACACTCGGCTTCAATCTTTGCAATATCTGCTAATGCCATATGGGCATCATCGGATGGTGTAATATTATCTTGTGTCGTAACTGGCACTGCAGTAGCACGCGATTGTAGCGCAGCCAACGTTTGCTGTGCGCGTTTATAAGGGCTTACTACAAAGTGGTCTGGCGCATAATGCTCAATAATATATTCAGCCGTTTGTGCTGCTTGCTGTTGACCATACTCAGTCAATTGCCGTGCGCTATCTGGACGAGTCTCATCTTCTGCTTGTCCATGACGCATTAATATAATCTTCATAATACCCCTTTATTACCGCTTATTACATAACTTTTAGCAAACTTATTTTTTGTCTTTGCTAGCACTGTCATTTTTAGCAGTACTTTTTTTAGCATCTTTATTTTCAACCGAATCATCGTCAGTATTAGTAACGTTTTCAGCATTGTTTTTAGAATCAGAATCTTGTTCTTGGTCATCTGGATTACTAGCGGCCGCTTGCATCTGTGCAGTAAGCGCCGCATTACTATAATCGTGTGGCATGACAAACTCGACATCGCTACGAAACCCTGCTTCCATCAAGTGCAGTGCTACACCAAGCGCTGCTTTATCTTCATAAATAACAGCGTACAAAGCATGGGTTATCGGCATATAAATACCGTCTTTGGACGCTTTTTCATGCACTTGCTGGATCGTATTAACCCCTTCGGCAGTTTGTCCCAGTTTTTTGACCGCTGCATCAATATTCATACCGCGACCGAGCATATTACCAATTTGATAGTTACGGCTCAGCTCTGAGCTACAGGTAGCGTACAAATCGCCAACGCCTGATAAGCCTAAGAACGTCAAAGGGTTGGCACCAGCTTCTACCCCAAAACGACTCATTTCAGCCAACGCTCGGGTTAGTAGCATGGCTTTGGTGTTTTCGCCCACATCATATGCAGCAGCCATACCCATGGCAATGGCATAAATGTTTTTGAGCGCTCCGCCAAGCTCTACCCCGCGTATGTCATCACTGGCAAATACTCGAAAAAACGCGCTGTGTAGTGCAGCTTGCACTGCATGACGCAAAGGCTCAGAATGACTGGCTATTACTGTCGCTGAGGGCATATTTTTCATAATCTCGATAGCAAGATTTGGCCCTGACATCACCCCAAAGTTTACTTCTGGTAGCTCATCTTTAATGATATCACTCATCAGCGCAAAGGTGTCTTTTTCCATGCCCTTGGTCAAAGATACAACCGACTGTCCTGTAATAAATGGCGCAATACTCTTAAGCGTCTCACGAAATGCCAAGCTTGGTACTGCAAGAAAAATAATGTCTTTATCTTTGACGGCAGATGCTAAATCGTGACTGTATTTAAGGCTTTCATCTAGCTTATAACCAGACAGATATTTTTTGTTCATCTGTGATTTAGCCATAGATTTAACCGTACGCTTGTTACGAACCCAGAGGGTTGTATCACAGCCATTACGGGCGGCTAAGTTTGCCATCGCTGTACCAAAACTACCGCCGCCTAAAAACGCCAAACGTAGCTGATCTGGATTATCACGTACTTGTTCCATATTTTTGGCGACATCGGCTTCAACGGCACTAGGATTAAGCTTTCTTCGGCCAAGCCCTGATTTAGTTGCGCGCTCAATAATACCTGCCAGCAGACCACTAGACTTTTCAGTACTAGCGGTATCCAAACTTATATCGTCTGTCTTTTGATTGGGCGCTACTGTATCGACAGCTTCTTTATTTGGCTTTTCTTTGGATGTATTGTTTTTGGTAGAGCTTGTCATATCTAATTATCCGTGTTGACTGCTTATATCATTGAGGCAGATTACACTGTCTGCATAAAAAGGTATAGCGTTATATGATGCTTTAGTTCTGATACATCACCACACCAACTATGATTAAAACCGATAAAATGACGCTTATGATTCAAAGCGTACTAACGGTTCGATATCGATCGGTTTACGTTTTGGCTCATCTTTGGAACTAGTGCCAATATAAACAAAAGCGGTGACATAATCATCTGGACCGACATCGAAATACGCTTTTACCGCAGGCTCGTTACACAGTAATCCTGTACGCCATACGGTACTAAAACCTTGTGCTTTTAGAGCCAAAATCAAATTTTGTACAGCAGCACCAGCACTTAGCATTTGCTCAAAAGGTGGGACTTTTTTGTGTGCTTGCATTTGAGTCGCAACAGTAATAATAAGGGGGGCGCGTAATGGCATATTTCGAGTTTTTTTGATGGTTTTTTCAGACAAGTCCTCGCCATCTTGCACCGCTTTTGTCTTTGCAGCTTCAAGAAGGGCAAGACCCAGCTCATGACGAGCATCGCCTTCCGTCACAATAAAGCGCCATGGACGAAGCTTCTTATGATCAGGCGCAGTTGCAGCGCATTCAATAGCCTCTTGGATTTGGGCACGAGTTGGTGCTGGCGCATCCAGATTTCCCATACTGCGTCTTGAATTAATCCAGCTGATTAGTTGCTCACCAGTAACGTCTGTATTGTCAACTCCTTTATCATCATCAACTATCTCTTTATTATTCTTATTTTCGTCAGATACATTCATCATCTATCCTTAATTATTATCATTATTGTCGCTCAGTATGAGTGATATTCTACAACTAAATACTTGATAGTTAAATCAAAAAACAGTTACGCAGCGTCAACGTTTTCAACACGATGTTGCATTTTTAAATAATCTTCTGATTGCATCTCAAGCAAGCGTGAGCGCGTACGTTCGATCTCAAACGCGAGTTTTTCTCCTTGATACAGCTCTAGAATCGATTGTTCCGCTCGTACCAGTAGCTTGACACGGCGATCATAAAACTCATCAACCAGATAAATAAAACGACGAGTAGGATCGCGCAAGTCATCGTCTAGTGCTGGTACTGCATTGACCAACACAGTGTTAAATCGCTTAGCAATCTCAATAAAATCAGAGGCAGAACGCGGCTCCATACACAGATGACGAAAATCGCAGAACAAAATATCTTCGGTACGAGCATTGATTTTTATTTCACGGCCATTGATAACGATGGGCTCGTTACTGATTTTTTGATTGTTAGATAAGCTGGCAAAACGGTTGGCAAGCCAGTGATGATTGGCTTTGGTCATCGGCGACTCATACAGCTCTGCTTGCTGTAATACACGCAAACGATAATCAATGCCTGAGTCAATATTCATCACGGTAGTATGACGCTCAACCTCAGCAATGGCAGGCAAGAAACGATCTCTATGTAAGCCATCTTTGTACAAGCCCGATGGTTCAATATTAGAAGTGGCAACCAAAGTAACACCGCGGTTAAACAACATAGTAAACAGATCCCCTAGGATCATTGCATCAGAGACGTTAGAGACAAAAAACTCATCGAAACAGATAATCAGCGCTTCTGTATGAATAATATCAGCGACTTTTTCTAGCGGATCACTTTGACCTTGTAACGTATTGAGCTCGCTATGTACACGCTGCATAAAATGATGAAAATGCTGACGCATCTTACGCTCAATCGTCAAAGAGTCATAAAACATGTCCATCATCCATGTTTTACCACGGCCAACGCCGCCCCACATATACAGACCTTTTGGTGCAGCAGGTTTTGACTTTAAAAAACTGAAAAAGCCCTTTTTTTGTTCGGCACTACTATTAAGCTGATGATAGAGATCATCAAGGTAGCTCATAGCCTGATATTGCTGCTCATCTCGAGTAAACTCATCAGTACCGATCGCTTGTTCGTAGCGTTGCAATGGCGATAATCTCATAATGCGACTCATCGTTAGACAAAATAAATAATAAAGTAACCCGTTAACTCTGCTTCCCCATAACGCGGAAAAACTGAGAACCAGTTATAATTAATAGTCATGCTAATAAATAAAACTATTAGGTAAAATCTATGTACCACTACCAAAGCTGTGCTCTTCTAATAAACCCTTAAGCTCAGATAAACGTCCATGGAAAAAATGCCCTGCACCGTCCACCACACTAACACTAATACCTAAGCGTTCAGCAAATGCCTGCATAGTGGCAGGCTCAATCACTTCATCAGCATTACCATAAATCTCAAAGGTCTTGTCGGCGGGCAAATACAAATCGCTGCTGTCGTTCTTCTCCACCGATGGTGCGATAAGGGCGATTTTTGCAACTTCAAAATCACTCATCCCCCAAATATGAGAGGCTTCAAGTATTTGCTCAGCGACGCGTGCTGTCACATAGCCACCGAACGAAAAACCACCAAGCCATAGCTTGCGTGCAGCGCTTTGTTCTGCAATCCATTGTAGCACGGTCATTGCATCTACCACTTCACCGTCGGCATAATCATGCTCACCAGTCGACTGCCCGACTCCGCGAAAGTTAAAACGTACCACATGCATACCATTGTCACGAGCAAAACGGTACATGGTCGTGACCACTTTATTATTCATCGTACCATCAAAAAGTGGGTTGGGATGGCAAAGCAGCGCCACTGTATCGGTATCTGGATCATTAGGGTTATCTTGTTGCCATAGTGCGTCAACTTCAAGCACACCAGCCGGAGCAGGAATCAATTGCATAGATTTACTTATAAATTGAGAATAGATAGGTTAATTATCCTAGATATGATTTATATTTCAAGTGATTTGCTGTGTACTGTTGCTGTTTGTTTGACTTTTGCTTGTTATAATCCATCATTTTGAGTAATTAGTGAATTTTCGTGCCTATCATCTAGAAACAATGTACAAATAGAAACAATGTACAAAAATTAAGGATAATTTATGAAGACCCTTAGTAAAACCACAATATTGACGGCTACTGTAGCCACTGTTCTTGCCTTGAGTGCGTGTCAAAGTACGCCTTCATCACCTGTTATTCAGCGCGCCAACTCAATTTATGAAACAACTGGTATCGCAGATACTAAGGTGAAGGCTCAACAAAATGCGATGGATAGTGCGCAAAAGACTTGCAAGAGTAAGCAAGTTATTATCGTTGATGACAAAATGACGTATAACAGTATCTTGGATGAGCGCACTGGACGTATGGTTGGACAAGCGGGTGCCGTTATTGGCTCAATCTTCGGCACTGGTACGCCAGATTTGTCCCGTAGTGACGATTATGAGTATAAAATTAACTTTCGTTGTCAGTAATCGTCAATCGTCTATAACAAACAAAACAGGTTGATAGTAGCATCACTAGCTTCTCTTTTTGTATGTCCGTTTTTGGGTTAAACTGTCGTATTAAATGTTTAAGCCATCTTATTTAGTCTAAAACAATCAATTCACAAACAAACAGACTACAAACACTCAGCTTTTAATCTGTCCTTACCTTTGGTTTTTTATTATGCGCAAACCCAATCTCTCAAATATAAAACAAGCAAAGGTATTAGCACCTGCCAAGGATTTGGCGACATTGGAGGCTGAACTCGCCAAGCAAGAAAATAGTCCTGAAGTCAACCTAGAGGATACCGTGTTGCGACTTAGTGATTACCTATCAGCGGTTGAGATGGTTATCAAGCAAACCTTTAATCATCGCGTGTGGGTAAAAGCAGAGATTCGCAACCTGTCTAGCAAAGGTGGACATTATTACTTTGAATTGGCAGAAAAAGACGACGATGGCAAAGTTATCGCAAGCTGCCGTGGTAACCTGTGGCGCTTTAAAGCCGCCCGCGTCTTAGCGAAGTTTGAGCGCGCAACTGGCATGGCGCTTGAGCGCGATTTAACGGTACTGCTCAAAGTATCGGCAGGTTTTCATGCACAGTACGGCTTCTCGCTCACTATCGAAGACATCGATCCCAGCTATACGTTAGGCGACTTGGCGCGGCAATATGCCGAGATGATCGACCGCTTAACCGGTGAAGGTTTGTTACACCTGAACCAGCAGCTGCCTACGCCATTTGATATTGAGCATGTGCTGGTCATCGCACCCGAAAAGGCCGCAGGATTGGGTGATTTTCAAGCCGACGCAAACCGCTTAGCCAGTACCGGTGCGTGTCAGTTTCATTATCATCATGCTACCTTTCAGGGCAATCATGCCCCAAGCGAGATCCGCCAAGCAATTGTTAGCGCCCAAAAACAATTTTACGATACTTATCAGCGTTTACCAGATTTGTTAGTGATTATTCGCGGCGGCGGTGCCGTTGGTGATTTGGCCTACCTCAATGATTATGAGCTAGCAGCATTGGTGGCTGAGCAGCCTATTCCTGTATGGGTCGGTATCGGTCATGAGCGTGACAAAGTTATCTTAGATGAGGTGGCGCATACCAGCTTTGACACTCCATCAAAAGTAATCGCCGCAATCAGTAGTCATTTAGCCCAGCTAGTCACTCAGACTTTGCAATATCAAGCACAAATTAAGCAAGCAGCAAAGCGCCAGTTGAATATAGCTGAGCAAAGAACGTCACGACAACTGGGCCAAATACAATCGCAAACTGTCGGTCAGCTAACCGCACTGCGAAAAGACAGCGATTATGCGTGGCGTAGCATTCAGCAAAGCGCACAGCGCCAAGTTAAGCAGGCAGCAAGACGAACTAGTGAGCTACGCGAGCAGACCCAATCCTCAGCTTATCAGCAGTTGGCAATGGCTGCTACAAATAGTAAGGATTATCAAAAAACTGTTATGCAAAGTGCTCAGCAGCGCGTCATACAAGCACAACGCAATAGCGAACATTTACGTGATATTGTACTACTGCACCGTCCGTCTCGCGTACTCAAACAAGGCTATACCATGCTGACTGATGCAAAAGATAAGCAGATATTCACCAGCAGTACGCAGCTTTATCCTGAGCAGACCATTCATATCGTCTTAAAAGATGGTAAAGCAAAAGCACAGATTATTGATATTAAAACTGACAACAAGATGACAGAATCTACTGACACACTAACCGAATCATAAGTCGAATTTTAGTAACTTTTATCTATCTTTTTTTAACCCTACTTTTGAACATTAGGAAACCTTATGACAACCCCTACTCGCCGACGCAAAAAAGCCGCCCCAAAAACCTTTAAGGCGGCTTACGATATTCTAAAAACCAATGCAGCTGAACTACAACAGCAAGACGAGCCAGACATTGATAATCTGATGACAACGGTAGAAGAGTCGATCGCTGCTTATCGCGTGTGCGAAACCCGTATCAATGCCGTGCAACAAGCACTAGATGCAGCTTTTGCTGAAGAAGAGAAAACAGAGACTAACGATCTTTAGACAGTCGTTATTCTGGCTCATCAACCTCAAAAACTTGGCGCAAATACGCCAGATAGGTATTATTATTGATCATGGTCTTGCCTGGGCTATCAGACAGTTTAGCGACTGGTTGCCCATTGCATTCAACCAGTTTAAGAACGATATTAATTGGTGTGATGCCCATATCATTGGTGAGATTGGTACCAATGCCAAAGCTGGTTTTGATGCGATCTTTAAAGTATTGATGCAGCTCCCATGCCTTATCAAGATTCAGACCGTCACTAAAGGTCAAAATTTTGGTCTTAGGATCTATCTTTAATTTCTTATAATGAGCGATCGCCTTATCACCCCAGATATAAGGGTCTCCGCTATCGTGACGCAGGCCATCAAATAGCTTGGCAAAATACAAATCAAAGTCGCGTAAGAATGCATCCATACCAACGACATCTGTTAGAGCAATACCTAAGTCGCCGCGATACTCATGAACCCATGCTTCAAGAGCCGCTTTTTGTGAATCACGAAGACGTACATCTAACGCTTGAAACGCCTGCATAAACTCGTGTGCCATCGTACCGATTGGTGTCATTCCTAATTTTTTTGCCAGATACACATTAGATGTACCGCCCACTATCTTTGGGGCAGCCTTGTGTAGAGTCTCAACCACATGCGCTTGCCAAGCTTTGCTAAAACGCCGGCGAGTACCAAAGTCAGCGACAATAAAGGGCGGCGTATCATGGCTGTATTGGGCTTGTTCTGCTGCATAGTGATGCAACAAGGCAACTTTTGCATCCAGTCTACGCTGGCCTTCTTTAATCACACTAGGATCGGACAACGCATTAAAATACAGCTCATTCACTATTGCTAACACAAACACTTCAAAGAACATCGCTTGTATCATCGGTCCTTCAATATCGATACATAACCTGCCTTTTGTGTCAGTACTTACCGTAATAAATCGACGCTTTAGCTGAAACAGCTCAAGATAATCAACGAAGTCTGAACGAATAAAACGCAACCCTCGTAAATACTCCAATTCGTCTTCTAAAAACCGCAATTCACACAAACTGTCGAGCTGGTGCTCTAATGACGCTTTGATATCTGCTAGCGGATAAGCGGTGTCTTTATTGTTACGGCAACGAAAACGATAAACCCCGTGTGTCTGTGGAAACTGATGTAGCATGGCTTGTAACATGGTAAATTTGTACAAATCGTTATCAAGTAACGAGGTAATAATAGGTGCATAGGTAACGGTCATGCTAGGGCCTTAAAAACACAAAAATAAGAAATAAACGTCACCTAACACTTAAAGCGACATAATAGGTGATCGATAAGCTCAGAACACTTACTGCTCATGAGTCATCAATAAAAGGTCAAGTATAACGAAGTTTGTTGTTTTTTTCAGAACTCGCTATTGATTACAGCAAAATTACTACGATTGGCTAGAGCGTGTCCTCAATAACCAAACGGGAATGTATCAAATGATCCTTCCTCCCGCTGTTTTGGCAACGCTTCAACGGCACGCGTTTTATCAAACCAGATATACTCATCGAACTGGGCTGGCAAAGAGGCATAAAAATAATGACTTTGTAATTCCGTTTCAGGTCTATAAATGACGCCTATCGCTCGCTCTAAACGCTCTGGGAGTAGTTTTTTACGAATGTCTTCATGCAATGGATAGCGCAATGGTAAAAGAAAATTGTCAGTAGCAACCTCATGAAAAACACGTTCATAACTGTCAACATGTGATGGTTGTACTTGTTTTATCTCCATGGGTCCGCCCCAGCTAGACGCAGCAGCAACCGTACCATGATCGGTACCAAAACCTATATTATAGGCTTTGTCACCATATTCTTGGCGCACCAATTGACCTATATTTAATTCGCCACGTGCACTCATTTGGGTTGCTCGAGCATCACCAAGGTGGGAATTATGTGCCCAAACAACAGCTTTTGATTGAGCGCCTCTAAACTCAAGCACCGCCTGCAATGTTTCAAACATATGTTGATCACGCTGGTTCCATGAGTTGTTTTTGGCATAATACACAGTACGATAATAACGTTCGGCATCGGCTATTAGCTTGGCATTTTGTTTGGCATCAAAAAGTTGTTCACCATTGGTGGCAGAATACTCTAACTCTATCTTGAGTAAATCCTGTAGATTGTTGAGTACTTCTGATTCACAACTTTTATGTTGCTCGGTTATCATCGCACGACTGTATAAAGAAGGATCGTCTTCCCAAGGCATCAGACATTCGTAGCGCTCGCGGGCAATTTCTGCCGTCTTAGGATCCACTTTTTGTAAATAATCCAATACTCTGTCAATAGAGCTATATAAGCTGTATAAATCTAAACCATAAAAACCTATTTTTTGTTCTGAAGATTCAGTTTTTTTATTATAGTCATGGAGCCAGTGGGTAAATTCAAGCACTGATTTATTTGCCCACATCCAAGTAGGAAACCTAGAAAAAGGTTTATTCTGCCGCAAAGCATCATGCTCTCTACCATGAATATAATGATTAATATGCGCCGCATCTGGCCAGTCCGCTTCAGCAGAGACAATAGTAAAGCCTTTCTTTTCTATGAGTTCTTTGGTTATACGAGCTCGCATTTCATAAAATTCAGCCGTACCATGTGACGCCTCACCAAGCAGTACTACACGACTATCTCCGATACGCTCCATGAGATTATCTAGGTTAACATCATTAATACTTGTAAAATGCTCACTTGATTGACCAATCAATTCAGACAAACTTCTATTAGCTTTCATTGTTTTTCTCCTGCCAACCTGCTACGCCAATAAGAGGTACAAAACGAACACCACCCAAATCTTCTGTCTCATATTCATTTTCATTGATACGCCGAATACGAACCAGTTTTTGAGAATTCAAAGATGCGCCCACGGGAATGACCATACGCCCGCCGATGGCTAGCTGTTCTTTGAGGGCTTGCGGCGCTTCAGGCCCTCCTGCTGCAACTATAATGGCATCAAAAGGGGCATGATCTACCCAACCAAGTGTCCCATCGCCATGCTTGACCTGAACATTGGTATACCCTAATTCTTTAAGTTTTATCTGAGCAGTATCTGCCAAAGCTTTGTGGCGCTCAATGGTATAAACAGTCTCACAAATCTCCCCAAGCACGGCTGCAGCATATCCCGAACCTGTACCGACTTCAAGTACACGATCATCTGACTTCAATTCAAGGGCCGCCGTCATCAATGCAACAATAAAGGGTTGTGAGATGGTCTGGTTTTCTTCAATAGGTAGGGGTGAGTCTTTATAAGCAAACTCGATGAGATCTGTAGGTATGAATGCTTCACGTGGTACCGTACCTAGCGCATTAAGCACCGTTTGATCGTGAATGCCGCGAGCCGCAAGTTGGCGGTCTATCATTTGCTGCCTTAGTTCTTCAAAATTATCCATGATGATTTCCTTAATTTTCATTTTGGAGTAGTCAATATCATTGATATCGTCAGTCCTAAACAAAATAGATAAACATACATAACTGAGATAAATTTATTTGTTGGCTATACGCTTTTCCAAAAACTATGACAATTGCTTTTAGCTGGGTTACATTCTTTTTAGTTTATAAATATTTAACCTGCTCTAGGCTTTAGCACTCATAAACTGGGCGACATAGTCGTCAGCTGGATTGTGGCGTAACTCATGCGGTGTGCCCGTTTGTACTAAGCGCCCACCATTTAAGATACTGATACGTTGACCGACTTTTACCGCTTCATCGATATCATGCGTGATGAAGACAATGGTTTTATTCAACCGCTCTTGTAGCTCAAGCAGCTGATCTTGCAATTGAGCACGGATCAGTGGATCAAGTGCAGAAAACGCCTCATCCATCAGCAAAATAGGATTGTCCGTTGCCAGTGCGCGCGCAAGCCCAACACGCTGCTGCATACCACCTGACAACTCATCAGGATAACTGTGTTCCAAATTTTGCAAGCCCACTTCATTAAGCCAGTGCCGGGCAACCTCATGGCGCTCACTGACACTCATTTTACGGACGCGCAAACCATAAGCGACGTTTTGCATGACGGTCATATGAGGCACCAAGCCAAAATGCTGAAACACCATGCTAACGGTTTGCTGGCGATAGTGTTGTAGTCCTTTATCGTCAAGCTCTAACACATTGATCGCAGAAGATGATTTTTCAGATCCTACTGGGTCTTTATTGAGGTCAGCAGTCGTTGTAGTTGGCTGCATATTGGCAGTATTTTTTGTATTGGTATTTTTTGCATTGATAGAGGTGTCTACCCATATTTTGCCGCTGGTTGGATCAATTAAGCGGTTGATATGGCGTATCAATGTTGACTTACCAGAGCCTGACAAACCCATAATACAATGCAGCTCGCCCGCTTTAACATTTAGATTAATATCATATAGCCCAACCGAATAGCCAGTTTGCTCTTTCACCTTAATGCTGTCCATACCCTCAGCCAGTAACGTCAGTGCAGACTGCGCTTGCGTACTATTGGCATTATAAATCTTACTGATATTCTCTAATTGAATATGGTTCATCATGGTCATGGTTCTCGCTATTGGTATTTATTATTGTCGTTGTTATGGTTTTCGTTATTGTCATTTTCACTGTTTGTTGCGCTCATCTTTAACGGGTCATGTGCACCTTAACGCCAAGCAAACTCCTAACCAATCGGACGTTTGCCCCCTTCAATGGTTTTTTGACGCGCCCGCTTACCTTGACCAAAAGCTTGCGTGATACGGTCAATAATAATAGCAACGATGACAATGGCGGTCCCTGCTTGTAAGCCTTGACCGATATTAAGCGTTTGGATAGATTGTAAGACGTCTTCGCCAAGACCTGGAGCACCAATCATGGAAGCCAGTACTACCATAGCAAGCGACATCATTACTGCTTGGTTAATCCCTGCCATGATACTAGGCAGTGCTTGTGGTAACTTAATCCAGACGAGCAGCTGTAAATGAGTGCTACCGAACGAGCGTCCTGCCTCGACCATCTCATGATTAACTTGGGTAATACCCAATGTCGTTAGACGTATGAGTGGCGGCAGTGCATAAATGACTGTGGCAAATAACGCCGGTACTTTACCAATCCCAAACAACATAAGTACTGGAATAAGATAAACAAAGCTTGGCATGGTCTGCATCACATCTAGTATAGGAGTCACGATCTTACGAAGTATCTTGCTACCTGACATAGCAATGCCAATAGGGATACCAATCACTACCGTAACCAGTACTGATACAATTAGTAGCGCTAAGGTATCAATGAGTGCGCCCCATAGACCAAAAGCACCAATCAAAAATAAACCTGCGCCGCAGGCTAGTGCAAACCATATTTTGCGGACACCAAACCACCCCAGTATCGTCACGAGCGCGATAATGATCCATGGTGGAATGACGGTCAACAAACGCTCAATGGGTAACAGTAAATAGGTTAAGGCCATCGTGCTGATGGTACGAAACACTTCACCGTAATTTTGGACGACGTTTGCTAAAGTATTATTCAGCGGAGTCTCAAGTGACCAGGACGGGAAGCTTGATGCTAAGCCTAATTTATTATTACTGTCTGAGCTGTTATTAACAACATCAGTATTAGTAACAGCTGCGCCTGTTAAGCTTATACCTAACTTAGCAGCTAAACGATTAGCTGCTTCATCAGACAACCACTCTTGCCACACATTTGGGTTATCACGTAAAAACGCTAACGCTTGCTCATCTCCACTACGCTTAGTCTCACTCATCTCTAAGATAGCGCCATTGAGCTTATCAGAGGTGAATTGAACCTTTTTAAAGACATCAGCGAGCTCAGGATTAGACTCTATAAAAGGCGTGGATACTGCAATCCCTAAAGGAGATACAGGAAAACCAGACACACAGTCAGCGGTGCCATCAGCTCGTAGCAGATCTTGCCAGCAAGCATCATCATGGGCTGGGAACTCTAATGGCGCAAAGTCATATTTCGCCATCAAGCCCGTAGGCTGCCAGTAGTAAAATAGTAGCGGTTTGTGCTGCTCAAACGCAGAAGCAATCTCGGCATCAAGGGCGGCCCCAGTACCAGGATGGGCGTTGTTAAAAGTACTGTCTAAACCAGTATTTTTAAGCAGACGAGTATTAAAAACCTCGCATGCCCAGCCAGATGGGCAGTTCATAAAACGTGACTTACCAGGCTCTTCAGGGTCTGGAAATAACTTTGCATATCTAGGCAAATCTTGATAACTGCGTAAACCTGGGTTTTCTTCTAGGACATATTTGGGTACATACCACCCTTGAGTTGCGCCGCCCTTGAGCGTATCGCCAATGACTGCCACTTTATTCTGCTCAATGGCTTGTTCCATAATCGGCGAGCGACCAACCCATTGCTCACCAATGACTTGAATATCGTCCTGTGACAATGCCGTCTCAAGCGCAGGACCTGCTCCTGGCACTTCTTCGATCGTACAGTCATAGCCATCTTCAGCGATGTACTTGAGCACACCAGAGATAAACTGACCACTCTCCCAGGTCAGCGCGCCAAATTTGATAGGTGATTGGCAGGCTGCTGACGCCGATATTGGCAGTAACAACGCGCTCATACAAAGTAAACTTAACGCAATCCATTGGCGCATGTTATGTCCTATTTATTGTTATTTTAGCCAGTCATTATCAATATTAAAGTTTATTGCTAACCAGAAATATAAATTTACCACAACTACCATCTAGTAATATTACGAAGTGTAGCGATTTATAGTAGTGATGACAAACGCTTATTTTTCAAACACTAATGCCTATACTCAGTCTATTGTGTATAAGATATTAAATACTACGAAACCAAATAACATCACAGATAATTTCAACTGTATTCTTAAAACCGACTATATTTCAAATAAAAAATAGCGCCTATGTTCATAGACGCTATGGTGAGTTCAGTATAAAAACGATACTTTGAATAACTAAACTTAAATATTAACTACTTTAACAGCAGTGCCATACCTTTTTTAAACAGCTCACCATAAGGCGGCAACAACAAATTTATACCATTAAGTTTTGATTGTACAAAGACAGGCTTCATATGACTTAAGCGCTCAAACCCTGCCTTACCATGATAAGCACCCATACCTGAGTGACCTACTCCGCCAAATGGCATATCATGCTGGGCCACATGCAAGATAACCTCGTTGATACAAACTCCGCCCGACACCGTATGCGTGCGTACTTTATCAATATCGTAATCATCGTTACCGAACACGTATAATGCCAATGGACGAGGTCGCTCGTTGATAAATCGAATGGCATCATCAAGCGTCTCATAGTCCATTAACGGCAGAATCGGTGCAAAAATCTCCTCTTGCATCACATCACTGTCTGTTTCAGGATCAGTCACGACAACCGGAGGCATTAGGCGTGTCTCGGGACTTGCATTGACCTCGGTAAGCGGTTGCACACGATCTGCGGGCAGTTTTTGTAGATAACCGGCTACACGCTTAAACTGGTCGTCATTGATAATATGACTATAGTCTTGATTGTTACCGATATTAGGATAATGCTTTTGCATCCACTCTTTTGCTAAGCTGATAAAGCGCTCGTGATATCGACGTTGAATAAGAACATAATCAGGTGCGATACAAGTTTGACCGGCGTTGAGGGTCTTACCCATCATGACGCGATTGACTGCGTTCTCTAAGTTCACATCATCGAGTACGATGACTGGCGATTTACCGCCCAGCTCAAGGGTCACTGGCGTTAGGTTTGGTGCTGCTGCTGCCATCACCTTTTTACCAACCGCAGTAGAGCCAGTATAAAGCAGATGATCAAACGGTAGCTTACTAAAGGCTTCAGCAATATCGACTTCGCCCAGTACCACACAGACCATATCTGATGAAAAATAATGCGCGACTGCTTTAGCGAATGCCTCAGCAAATTTTGGTGCAGCCTCACTCATTTTAACCATTACTCGATTGCCAGCAGTCAAGGCGTCAATCATCGGCCCTATCGCCAAATATAATGGGTAATTCCATGGCACCATGATACCGACCACGCCTAAGGGCTGCGGCTGAATCTCGTTATGCGCAGGCATATATAAAGCTGATATGGATGCGCGGCGGGTTTTCATCCAAGCTTTACCATGTTTTTTGGCGTGACTAATACCCGTAAAGCTAGGGAATAGCTCTGCAAACTGAGTCTCTGACTCGCTACGATAGCCAAAATCTGCACTAATAGCCTTGGCTAAGGTTGTTTGATTATCGCTCAATAGCGCTTCTAGATTGTCTAACTGACTCTCACGCGTGCTCCAATCAGTAATAGGCTGATGACGGCTTAGGGTTTGCATGCGCGAAAAGTTTGCTTGTAATTGCGCTATCGTCGTGATAATACTCAGCGGCTTTTGAGAGTCAATTGTCGTTTGATTATCTATCGCTTCGCTGTTTATAGTTTGGTCATTATCTGTCATGTTGCTTCCTTGTCATACATGCTAAAGTGAAAGCACTCTAGCCAGTTGCTACTTAATGTAGCGTATCGAGTGAGGAATGAAAAGGTTGATTCACATACTGATAGGTTTGCATCAGCTGCCTTTTAAAGCAGTACTTGGCTACATTGACCTATTTATAAAATAAGCTGTCATCTACAGACTGGGTGATAATAGCAAAAACTGCTAAACTCGTTGTTATCTTTAACTATGTAGTATTATTCTCTCTTAAACAAATTATAAATACGACACATTGTACCTACCACAATAAGAAGCTGACCCTCATGCCAAAGCCCACACTAAAAACTATGCAAACAACCTCACAAGAAACATTGCAACAGGCGACACAAATTAGCGATATGCTTGTCAGTAAGTCGTTATCTTCTGCAGACTATAATGCAACTCATAATGCGATGCTTGAGCGCACACTTGAGCGCATTGCTTTAAAAAAAGAGCAAAGCTTACGTACGCCTGATGAATTATGGATAGTCGATCATAATGATGTCTATACCCTAGGTCAGGCAGGTAAAGAAGAGCACATATTACAGCATACAGACACGCCTATTATTAAGACCGATCGCGGTGGACAAGTCACGTGGCATGGCCATGGACAACTGGTTGTATATTGGCTATTTGACTTACACAGTCTTGGCTGGAGTGTCCGAAATCTAGTATCACATGCCGAACAAGCGATAGAAGATGTCGTCAACGACTGTCTAAAGAGTCTATCGCCATTTGACAGTAACGATATGAGTAGCACCATTAGTGCCCATTCGCGCCGTGATGCGCCAGGTGTCTATTTATATGCCAACATGTCTCATACATCCAATGACGATACTGAGGGTAATAGCGATATAGATAAACAATCTGTCTCATCAGTAGAAGACACGATCATGATCGGTAAAATTGCCTCATTAGGCTTCAAGATTAAACATGGCTTTAGCTATCATGGTATTGCGCTTAATTTAGATTGCGATTTGTCAGCATTTAATGCGATTAACCCTTGCGGTTATGCTGGCATGCAGATGCTACGATTGGCTGATTTTGTAGCAATGAGCAAGCAACAGAATCAGCAAATAAACGAAGTATTAAGTTATGAGCAAATTACCCAAAAGCTCATCGATAACATTGCTAAACGTCATGCAGGCCTGATTGAATTACGTCCAATCGCCTCCTATAAATAGCAGCTAAACTTAACGTCTTGTGTTAATCGTCTTTTGCCAATTTGTAGTATTGAGTCTTATTCTGCATAATATCGTGCCTTCTTAGACTTAAGCTTAATGAGAAAATTTAAGTCAAACTTGCTATACTCGCAGGCGGCACAAATGAGGCGCAGCGATACACATCCTACGCCCCATATCATCCCTTAAACATTTTTAACCAATCAAGCATTTATAACAAAAGCAAATAGGAGTATTTTATGGCAGATTTCAATAAAATCTTAGACGCAGGCGATGTTGATGGCGGCATTATTAATGTCGTAGTCGAAATCCCAACTGGCAGCAGTCACAAAATCGAGTGGAATCGCGAATTGGCTGTGTTCGAGCTTGATCGTATTGATCCACAAATTTTTGCCAAACCTTGCAACTATGGTTTTATCCCGCAAACCCTTGATGAAGATGGCGATGAGCTTGACGCGCTAATCATTACTGAGCAACCACTAACGACTGGTATTTTCTTAAAAGCCAAAGTTATCGGCGTGATGAAGTTCGTTGATGATGGCGAAGTGGATGACAAAATCGTCGTCGTACCAGCTGATGATCGCAACAACGACAACGCTTATAACAGCCTAGAAGATCTGCCAGAGCAGCTCATCAAGCAATTACACTTCCACTTTAGCCACTATAAAGACCTTAAAAAAGCAGGTACGACCGTGGTCGAATCATGGGGTGATGTCGCGGAAGCGAAAGAAGTCATTAAAGAGTCTATCCAGCGTTGGAAAGATATGTAAATTGTCGTTTTAGATAACCAATAAGTAGCATTTAAAATACCGCCATCATCTTTATGACGGCGGTATTTTTTTGTGTAAATCTAGGTCATATTGAAAAACTATCAAGTTGTAAAGGGTTTGCCTTACTCGTCATACCAATATAAAAAAGAGACAGTGAGATTGAGATAAATGTTGCGCAGCCTTTGTCAGCCTAGACACAGCACGTAAGAAAATTTTCCCAGTCGCGTGTCGTCATATAGTGTATCTATTTAATTTAGTGTCAACTGTACCATCCAACAATAATTTTATAGAGACAACATTGTTATAATATGCGCTATTCTTGGTAAGTGCTCTAATGTCATTAAATAGTAAGGATTATCATGTTTAACTCCGACTCAAACTCAAAACCTGTCAGTGCAAAGCTACCCAAGTCTATTGGTATGATGGTTGAAAAAGGCAATCTAGCAATGGCAATCAAGACATTGGCTCAAGATGAAAATATCAGCATGGACGCAGCAAAATTACGTATTGACGCCTATGAGACCGAGATTAAGAATAAACAACATCAAAACCTGACGACGATTGCTAACAAACAAGGCATTCCAAATGAGGCCTTGAGTTTTGATAGAGAGCCAGAAGTAGAAACCCAGCCTGAAACGCTTGTCAAGCACCGTGTCAAGACCACCCAATCTGAGCAAGGTTTTAAAAGCTTACAAAGAGGCGTCGATAGTAAATTGGACGATATTGGTTACAAAAAACCGCTTGTTCCCTACTGGGCTAAGAGGCTGTTGGTGATTGCAGCTATCATGGCAGGAATGTTTTGGATATTGTGGCGGGTCTTTGGTTAACTAATTTTTTATTTCACTAAGTGCTTTTGATAATAAGGATATATTGTGATAGAAATGCTAGCTCATTATATCGATTTGGTTGCCAAGGTAGTTGAAACCATTGGTGTACTTATTATGTTTTTCGGTTTGTTCTTCGCGTTTTATCGCGGCATTCGATTATCTAACGGCTTCAATCATGATACCTATGTCGAGATCAGACAGACCGTTGGTAAGTCTATTTTATTAGGCTTAGAGGTGCTTATCGCTGCCGACATTATGGCAACCGTGGTCACAGAGCCGACGTTACGCGGCGTTTTGGTATTGGGTTTTATCGTACTCATTCGAACTTTTTTGAGCTTATCACTACAAGTTGAGCTAGAAGGACGCTTCCCGTGGCAAAAAGAAAAATCACCGCAGGGGACACAGCGTGTGAATCAAAAACTTTATAATGAAAATTCTGATAATCTAAATCCAAGCGCAGATTTAGACCCTTAAGCTCAAACTCAAAATGCGGGTTATAAATAATACTTTTGGTATGACATTTATTTAAGTTATTCGTGCGTTTGCAAAAAATCTTCGACCACGCGAAACTGTCCAGCGGTACTTTCTTCGCCATACATTGCTTGGCGAAAAGCATTAGAGTTAGGGATGCCAGTGGTGTACCAAGCGATGTGCTTACGGGCAATACGGCAACCTGAGTATTCACCATAAAAATCATATAACTCTTGTAGATGGGCCAGTACGATGTCTTTTATCTCGCTAACACTTGGCGCATCAAGGCTCTCGCCAGTACGTAAAAAATGCTCAATATCCCGAAATAACCATGGTTGTCCTTGGGCAGCCCGTCCTATCATCACCGCATCACATCCTGTCATCTCATAGACCTGTTGGGCTTTTTGCGCGCTATCGATATCGCCATTGGCAATGACAGGAATACTGATACTCTCTTTGACTTCTCGTATCAGCTCATAACGTGCGGTGCCCGTATACATGTCCTCACGCGTGCGTCCGTGAATAGCAATCGCTGCTATCCCCGCTTGCTCAGCTCGCTTGGCCACCCGCAAGATATTTTCCCGTCCATTCTCAAAACCTAAACGCGTCTTTAGTGTCACCGGTGCATTGACTGCATTAACAGTAACATCAAGTAAGCGTGCAACCAAATCTTCGTCTTGCAGCAATGCAGAACCTGCCAGCTTGCGACAGACTTTTTTGGCAGGGCAGCCCATATTAATATCAATAATCTGCGCGCCATTATCAATCTGATAACGCGCCGCCTCGGCAAGTTTATCCGGCTCAGCTCCTGCTATTTGTGCAGAAATTGGTGCTATCTCATTATCGAAATTGGCCCGATAGAGAGATTTTTTGCGCGCATAAAGCGCCGTATCAGCGATAATCATCTCACTAACCGCATGCCCTGCCCCAAAGGATTTGCATAATCTACGAAAAGGATTGTCTGTCACGCCTGCCATTGGTGCGACCATCAGACGATTTTCAATCGACAAACCGCCAATATTAAGCGGCTGCAACAATGGATGATCGCTGGCAGATTGTACGACCGATTCAGAATGAGCTGGATTATTTATAGGCATAAAAAACGGCTTGATTTGCATAGAAAACAAGCCGTTATTCTAAGGGTTCTTGATTTTAATGCAAGCCATTCAGGTGAATAACTTGCAACAACTCATACTCAGTTTTAATAATGAAACCAGCTATTTATCAAACATACTACTTATCAAACACACTGCCCTGCTCTAGCGTAATATCGTCGTCATGCTCCTGCATACGCCATGGCAGACTGTTCGGCGACTCTTCTAAGAAGTACAGATATTTTTCAAACTGATCGATGATATCGTTAATCACTGACTCTGATTGATAACCGTACAAGTCATAAACCTGACCACCGCGGCGCAAGTGGACCTTGGCACGGTAATAGTGATCTTGCGATATCTCACTGCTGACCCTGTCCTTATAGTAAACAGGTATGTCTTGGTGCGTCAACCGCACTTCATACCAAAACTCCACATCATCGCCATACTGTAGTTCTAATACCGCCCGGTTATTGGTGTCATCATAGTTCACTTCAGGATGCCAACCCGTTTCCTTAAACTTCTCCGCTACCTCCTTCATTGATGACATGACCGTCCCTTTAATATAGCCCAAAACATCTTCACGGCTGGGTTGCTCAGTGATGTAATCAATCCGATTGCGCCATGATTCAAGCTTAAGCAGATGCGGCGGCAAACGGTTTTCATTTGCCAAGCTTTCATCACGGTGACCTTCAATGCGCAGCGCCCGCCACATACCAAACATTGCAATCAAGATAATCATTGTAAACGGTAAGGCACTGACGATGGCTGCCGTTTGCAGAGCTTGTAGCCCACCTGCCAGTAGCAGTACCGAGGCGACAATACCCAATATCACCACCCAAAACGTGCGCTGCCATGCTGGCGTGTCGCTACGCCCTCCTGCAGCTAGCGAGTCAATCACCAACGATCCAGAGTCAGAAGAAGTGATAAAAAAGGTAATAATAAGTACAACCGCTAGAGCAGATACCACTTGAGTAAATGGTAGGTTTTCAAGCAGCTTAAATAGAGCGATAGCTTGGTTGTCCTGTACTTCACTAATGAGGGACTCATAGCCTTGTACCATAATCATATTTAGCGCCGTATCACCAAACACGGCAAACCAAAAGAAAGTAAAGATAGTCGGTACTAGCATTATACCGGCGATAAACTCACGAATAGTACGCCCGCGGCTAATCTTGGCAATAAAGATACCGACAAACGGTGACCATGAAATCGTCCAGGCAAAGATAAACAACGTCCAACTGGTGATCCAATCGCCTTGCTGATAGGCTTGCAAACTAAAGGTACGTTCAACGATATTGCCCAGATAGCTGCCTGTGTTCTCCATAAAGGCATTTAGAATAAACACTGAAGGACCGACGATAAATACAAACAGCATGAGGGAGGTCGCGAGTGTCATATTTAAGATAGACAGGCGTTTGACGCCCTTATCCATACCTGCCAACACTGATATCAGTGCCAAGCCTGTTATTACGGTGATTGCAATAACCTGTACGGTGGAATTAACTGGAATACTCGGCACCAAGTAGTTCAAGCCGGTGTTAATTTGCGAAACAGAGATACCCAAACTGGTTGCTAGGCCAAACAAAGTGCCCAAAATAGCAAATACATCAACCGCATGACCGATGGGGCCATGGATTTTTTCGCCAATTATCGGATACAGCGTCGAGCGCATTGACAAAGGCAAACCATGTCGAAAAGCAAAATAAGCCAAGGTGAGTGCCACCACACCGTTAATGGCCCAAATATGAAAACCCCAATGGAAATAAGCAATTTGCATCGCCTCTTTGGCTGCAGCAATGGTTTGCGGCTCTGATAGCGGCGGCGTGGCAAAGTGAATCACAGGCTCAGCAACACCATAGAACAATAAGGCGATACCGTATCCTGCCGAAAACAGCATAGAGATCCATTCAATAAAATTATATTGCGCTGTACCATGATCAGGACCTAGCTTAATACTGCCATAAGGTGAAAATGCCAAAATCACGATAAACATCAAAAACAGCGCTGTGGCCAGCATATAAAACCAACCAAAAGTCTCGGTGGTAAAGCCCAGCACTTGTGCAAACAAACCACTTGCCAGTTGTGGATTGACCGAAGCACCGATCACCAACAATACCATGACCACAGCAGTCGGTATAAATACCGGCATCAAAATAGTCGAACGAGATAGCTTACTCATAAAAGGTTCTCAAAAATCATAAATTTAAATAGGTGTATGATACGCTTATATAACATCTGTTTTTTTAAAGTATTTATATGTTCTTAGTATGCATAAATAACGCTTGTCGACAATTCATTCATCCATAAGCCTAGTAAGCGATAGTTTATAATAGCGTTAACCATAGCGCTTTTAAATTATAATGAAAAGGACGTTTTCTATAGCAAAAAAGGCAGCCATCTAGCTGCCTTTAGTGACAATCAAATGATTTGATACTTACTTATCAAACACACTACCTTGCTCAAGCGTAATATCATCATCATGCTCTTGCATACGCCAAGGTAAAATGTCTGGCGACACATTGACAAAGTGTAGATATTTCTCAAACTGATCGATGATATCGTTAATCACCGACTCTGATTGATAGCCATACAAATCATAGGTTTGACCACCACGGCGCAGATATACTTCAGCACGGTGGTGATGTTCTTGTGGTAAAGTATTGGCCATATCTTCAGTATAATAATCAGGAATCTCATGCTCGGACAAACGAACCTCGTACCAGAACTCAACGTTATCACCACGTCTTAATTCAAGCACTGCACGATCATTAACCTCATCATAATTCACCTCAGGTAACCAGCCTGTCTCTTCAAACTTTTCTGCAACTTCATGCATTGAAGATAAAACCGTGCCTTTAATATAGTCCAGCACCTTGTCGCGCGTTGGTTGATGGGTTATATAATCAATACGGTCACGCCATGCATCTAGTTTGAGTAAATGCGGTGGCAGATGGTTGTCATTGGCTAAGCTCTCGTTGCGATGCCCCTCGATACGTAGCGCACGCCACATACCAAACGTAGAGATCAATATGATGACCGCAAAAGGTAGCGCGCTGACGATAGCAGCAGTTTGTAGGGCACTCAGACCGCCAGCAATCAGTAGCGCTGCCGCGACTGCACCTTCAGTTACCACCCAAAACGAACGCTGCCACCACGGCGTATCACTGCGTCCACCTGCAGCAAGTGAGTCAATGACCAGCGACCCTGAATCCGATGACGTCACAAAGAAGGTGATAATCAATAGAACCGTTAATGATGAAACTATCTGTGTAAACGGCAAATTCTCTAACAGTTTAAACAATGCTATCGCTTGGTTATTTTGCACCTCCCCAATCAAAGCATCGTAACCATCAACCATAATCATATGTAGCGCGGTATCACCGAATACTGAAAACCAAAAGAATGTAAACAGCGTTGGTACTAGCATCACACCCAGTACAAACTCACGAATGGTACGACCACGACTAATCTTAGCAATAAACAAACCGACAAATGGCGCCCATGCGATCGTCCAAGCAAAGATAAATAACGTCCAACTACCAATCCAATCACTCGACCGATAAGCTTGCAAACTAAAAGTACGCTCAACAATATTGCCCAAATAGCTACCCGTATTTTCCATAAAGGCATTTAAGATAAATACTGATGGACCGACGACAAATACAAATAGCATCAGCGCTGTTGCCAAGACCATGTTTAGGATAGACAACCGTTTAACACCCTTATCCATTCCAGCCAGTACAGAGACGAGCGCCGCTGCCGTAACCAAAGCGATAATAATGACTTGCACTGTCGTGCTTACTGGCACCGTGTTAGGTAATAAGTAATTCAAACCTGCATTGATTTGCGCTACCGATAAACCCAAACTGGTGGCAATACCGAACATCGTGCCTACAATCGCAAACACGTCAACCGTATGCCCAATAGGCCCATGAATTTTGTCACCAATTAATGGATATAACGTTGAGCGCACTGACAATGGCAACCCATGACGAAAAGAGAAATATGCCAATGACAAACCTACCACGCCATATATCGCCCAAATGTGGAATCCCCAATGAAAATAGGCAATCTGCATCGCCTCTTTAGCAGCAGCAATCGTTTGAGGCTCTGAGAGTGGCGGACTGGCAAAATGTAGCACAGGTTCAGCGACACCATAAAATAGCAACGCAATGCCGTAACCTGCTGAAAATAGCATGGCAAACCATTCAAGAAAATTATACTCAGCCTCTGCATGGTCAGGACCCAGCTTAATACCGCCATAAGGCGAAAAGGCTAAAGCAATAATAAACATCAAAAATATAGCGACTGCCAACATATAAAACCAACCGAAAGTATCGGTGGTAAACGCCAGTACTGAACTAAATAACTCGCCAGCAGCTTCTGGATTGATTGCGGTGCCAATTACCAATAGCAGCATTATGGCAGCAGCTGGTACAAATACTGGCAACAAAATAGTGGAGCGAGGTAATTTACTCATAAAAGACATTGTCCTCAAATTAAAGGCACTTTTATCGAACGAAAAACTCATTCGTATAGGTGAAGTAGAACAAACGCGCCCAATAAAACATGTTTTTTACCACACTATCCAATCAAACCCCAGATATAAGCTTATCTTGTAACACTAATTTAACGCTTGTTACATGACTATTACCAAGCAATAAAAAAGGTAGCTTGTCAGCTACCTCTTTATATCTATCCCGGGTTTATTAGGACTTAACGCCTTTATCTGATGTAATTAATTTATATAACCCAAAAAAATAGCACTCTATTAAAAATCTGAAATCGCTGCTGCAAGTTTCTGTGCCATATTAGCAAGCGCTTCGCCATCCGCTTGTTTGGCAGCATGAATACCCAACTCATGTATGTTTCCCGGTATTAGGTGCACATGGTAATGAAACACTGTTTGTCCTGCTTGTGCGCCATTTAGCTGCATCTGAATAATACCTTCACGCGCAAATACCTGACGCTGCGCTTGCATCACCTTTTTAGAAGTCATCAACACAGCTGCTGCATACTCTGGCTCAAGATCTGCCAAATCAATGGCCTTTTGCTTAGGGATGACCAGTACATGACCTTCTGCCTGCGGCATGATGTCCATAAAAGCGAGCGTTTTATCATCTTCGTACACCTTATGGTGCGGAATATCGCTGTTTAACATTTTGGCAAAGATGTTATTGTCATCGTACTTGACTACTTGATTATCTTGACTCATTATATTATTCCTTAAATATTTATTAGCGGTTAATACGTTGTCTTATCTGGTTACCTATTATCTGCCATATATAGTGGACGAAATAGAGCCTGAGTACAAGTTACCTTCTCACTATTATCGTTTATAACAAGGTGTATTTATCAAATATTAAATCGCTATATCGATCGTTTAAACACTTATTTTGTTCGCGATGTATGCGCTTTAAATGTTATATTAAACCTTCACTCTGCCAATGCTAGGTTTATGAATTTGACTACCCTACCTACTCAGTTATCATCCCATTCTAATGCCGATACATTTTCTAACTCTGATAAACTATCATCTGCATCGTCAGATTATGTGGATTCATCAGTAAGTGGTGCCGTCCCAAAAACTATCGCGCCAAATGCCATCATTTTGGCTGACGCTCTAACTGATACAACCATCAGCTGGCGCATTCATAACTGTAAAATTAGTGAAAAAACGCTCACTCAAGATATGCCTTTGGCGTTTTTATATTACTACGACAGTTTAGATGACGCGATCAAACAGACTCATCCGTTAACACCCGCCCTACTTGCTCAGTTTAATACACCTATGACAGCCAGTGAGGCCGCCAAGCTCATCGGTATTGATAAGGCGCTTATCACCAGCCCGTGGCATGTAAAAGTTATTGGCTCGCTGGTTGTGTTTAGCGAAGCGCTGCAATTAGCGGTACGCCTACATTGGACAAATACGGGCAAAGCAACGCAGCAGGTATATACCAAAGACGCAGACGACGCTATGACAGCGGCTTTTAAAGAATGGCAGTTTTTTGGCCGTGTGGATGTACTATATAAAAATGACAAGCAAGATTTGGTCAGTATTGATGAGCAAAGCACAAATGATGAGGCGTTAATCATCATTAATGCTAGTACAGACTATCAACAGCTATTGGCTACTCATGCTTTAACGATTGTCGCTAAGCTAGAAACGGATAAAGCAGAATTGCCTTGGTTTGAAGCAGCCATTCTAGAACGAATCGCCTAAGCATATGACGCCAGTTTTTATGTAAGACATCTTCACATTACCCATGAATTGTTTTTAGTTATTCATATCTAATGGTATGGTAACGTCTTAGTATTATTCACTAGTATTCACTTTGTATAAAAAGCACACTATAAACATCAAAGCTAAAGCTGAGGCTATATTTTTAACGAGTCTCGCCTATTTGTAAGGAATATCATATGGATTATCGCTCAAAAACCTCTACCGGTGGTCGTAATATGGCAGGTGCCCGCGCACTATGGCGCGCCACTGGCATGACTGATGGCGACTTTGGCAAGCCGATTATCGCGATTGCCAACTCATTTACTCAGTTTGTACCTGGACACGTACATTTAAAAGATCTTGGACAAATGGTAGCGCGTGAAATCGAAAAAGCGGGCGGTGTGGCAAAAGAGTTTAATACCATCGCCGTCGATGATGGTATCGCAATGGGTCATAGCGGTATGTTGTATTCGCTGCCAAGTCGTGACCTCATCGCTGACTCGGTAGAGTACATGGTCAATGCTCACTGCGCTGATGCGTTGGTCTGTATCTCTAACTGCGACAAGATCACCCCTGGCATGCTGATGGCTGCCATGCGCCTAAATGTGCCTGTGGTGTTTGTCTCTGGCGGGCCAATGGAAGCGGGTAAAGTTGTCGCTAGTACCGTTGCTCGCAGTCACAATAACGACGGTGGCAGCGACGTACATGCAACTGACAGTAAAGGCAACGCCATTCGTAAGCTTGACCTTGTTGATGCGATGATGGATGCCGCTGATGACACCATTAGCGATGAAGATGTCTTGGCTATTGAAAGCTCAGCGTGCCCAACTTGTGGCTCTTGCTCTGGTATGTTTACTGCCAACTCAATGAACTGTTTGACCGAAGCCTTGGGGTTATCATTGCCTGGCAATGGATCTTTATTAGCAACTCATGCATTACGCCGCGAGTTATTCTTAGAAGCAGGTCGCACGATTGTATCTTTGGCCAAACGCCGCTATGAGCAGGACGATGATTCGGTATTGCCGCGCTCTATTGCGACCAAAGCCGCCTTTGAAAATGCAATGAGCTTAGATATTGCGATGGGCGGCTCGACCAATACTATCTTGCATCTATTGGCTGCGGCAAATGAAGCAGAAGTAGATTTTAAAATGGCAGATATCGACCGTTTGAGTCGCGGTGTCCCTTGTCTCTCTAAAGTCGCTCCTGCTTCGCAAAAATATCATATGGAAGATGTACACCGTGCTGGCGGCGTGATGGCATTACTTGCTGAGCTTGATCGAGCAGGATTACTTACCACCGATATACCGACTATCCATAGCGCCTCCATGAAAGCAGCCATCGATAAATGGGATATCATGAATCCTGATAATACTGAGGCGCGCGCCCGCTACATTGCTGCACCTGGTGGCGTACGTACCACTGAGGCGTTTTCACAGTCAAAAGAATGGCCCAACCTTGACGTCAACCGTGAGTCAGGCTGTATTCGTAGCGTCAAGCATGCCTATTCAGCAGATGGTGGCCTTGCCGTACTCTATGGCAATATCGCTGAGCGTGGCTGCGTGGTCAAAACTGCTGGCGTCGATGAAAGCATCTTAACCTTCACTGGTCGTGCGCGTATTTTTGAATCACAAGATGCAGCCGTAGCAGCTGTGCTTGATGATCAAATCGTAGCGGGTGACGTGGTTATTATCCGCTTCGAAGGTCCAAAAGGGGGTCCTGGCATGCAAGAGATGCTGTATCCAACCACCTATCTTAAATCAAAAGGCTTGGGTAAAGAATGTGCGCTACTCACTGATGGCCGCTTCTCTGGTGGTACATCAGGCTTATCTATCGGTCACGCCAGTCCAGAAGCTGCTGAAGGCGGTGCGATTGGTCTGGTTGAAGAAGGCGATACCATCCATATTGATATTCCAAACCGTACCATCAATATGCAGGTCAGTGATGCAGACCTAGCCGCACGTCGCGCCGCAATGGAAGCACGCGGCCGCGATGCATGGAAGCCTGTGAGTCGTGAGCGTTATGTCACACCTGCCCTACGTGCTTATGCTGCTATGACGACCAGTGCAGACACGGGTGCGATACGAGATGTGAGTCAAGTGGAGCGCTAACTACAGAGCAGCTATCCAAATTTTTGAAACAAACCAGCTTTTATGCTGGTTTTTTTCACCAAAAAACAACGCAGCTGCCGTTTTGATAACGATTTTTTGCGAAACTTATTGCGTTTTTTCGTCACTATAGGTTTTTGATCGCTTTCATAGATTACGTTTATGTTCTACATCTTACAACTTCTACAGATTGCTATTATCAACTTTCCATATTAAATTTTAAAAATATTTTAAATGGACCAAGCGGCATACATAAACCTTATGATTGAAAATTATAATTTATTCTTATTAGTTTGCGGCATCGCTTTTTTATTTGGTGCTGTTTTTCCTATTATATTTAAGCCCCTACCCTTATCTCTACCCATGCTCCAAGTTACTTTTGGCATTGTGATTGGCTATTTATGGCTTTCATTGTCGTTTCTGGACCCCATGGAGCACGGCATTATTATCGAAAAACTCACTGAGATTGTGGTGCTGGTATCACTGGTTGGAGCCGGCATCAAAATTGATACGCCATTGTCTTGGCGACTGTGGCGTCCTACTGTACGATTATTACTTATTACTATGCCTATTGGTATTTTTGCAATGGCTGTCTTAGGCTATTATGCTTTTGGTTTAACCATAGGTGCAGCAATTTTACTAGGGGCCGTGCTGGCGCCTACTGACCCTGTATTGGCATCTAGCATTCAAGTTGGACCGCCTAATACTGGGGGCGAAGACGCGCCACGTTTTACCTTGACATCAGAGGCCGGACTCAATGATGGCTTGGCATTTCCCTTTGTATATCTGGCCATCAAGATCGCTGAAGCTTATAATGAAGGTCAAGGCTTCTCAGGTGAACTACTTTGGTCATGGTTTACACATGACGTATTGTGGAAGATTGGTGCAGGCCTAATAGTCGGCATAGTCGTTGGAAAAGCTTTGGCAAAAGTGGTTTTTTCTAGGCATACTCGTGAAACTACTATCTCGCAAGGTTATGTGGTCATTGCATTGACGCTATTGGCCTATGGCCTAGCTGAATATATACACAGTTATGGTTTTATTGCTGTCTTTATTGCCGCTTTTGCTTTTCGCCGCTCAGAGCATGAACATAGTTACCATGAAAAACTACATGATTTTGCTGAGCAGTCAGAAGGTCTATTGATGTCCTTAGTACTGGTAGCTTTTGGCATACTTATTGGACAAGGGTTGCAATCAGGTGTTGAGCTGACATGGCGAGTCTATATTGTCAGTTTTGCTTTCTTACTACTTATCCGTCCGCTAGGTGGTATTATTGCTCTAACAGGACTGAACCTACCTCGAACAGAAAAATATGCGATATCTGCCCTTGGTATTAGAGGTATTGGTACTTTATATTATTTATCCTATGCGCTTAATCATGGATTTTTTGGTGAAGAGGATGCACTTAAGCTTTGGGTGGTATGCTCTATTGTTATCTTGGCCTCTATCTTCATGCATGGTTTAAGTGCGCCCAAATTATTAAAGATGACCGCCAATAAACCACGCTCATAGTTCAAGTTTGTAACCTCAATTCGTATGCTTAATCTGTATCGATTAAATCTAATACCGCTTCCGTCAGTGCAAACTGGCGGATATCATTTAGCATAGTTACATCAAAATTGTGTATAAAGGCGAAAGACAGCTGTCGATCAGGATCGCACCAAGCGACCGAGCCGTTATAGCCCATGTGTCCAAAACCCGCTTTGGTGTCGGCACAAACGCTAAACAAACGATGATAGCCCAAGCGCCAATGCATATGCGCTGGCATGACCGCATCCATTCCTAATACCTGCGGTTTAGATAATTCAGCAAAGGTAGCTTTATCGATTAGAGTCTGCCCTTGCCAAGTGCCGCCATTGGCTAGCATGGCATAGATAGTGGCTAATGCCTGTGCAGAAGCAACGCCATTGGCTGCTGGAATAACTGCCTGTAGCGTTTGACGATTATAGTAATCTATAGGTTGCTTGCCGGCTGGTATGAGAGCAGCCTTATAGTTCTTTAAATTTAACTGATTTGTATTAAGGTATAGACGGTTGATCTGAGCGGTATCTAGTATAGACAATTCTTCTGTATTTTTGTCATCATTATATTCTTCAACTGTTTGAAATTTGGCTGCATGCTGTTTCCAGCATTGGTAACTTGACAGAGTTGCATAGGTACGTAATGTATGTTCAGAGTCCGGTTTTAATACAGGCTTATTTCGACGAGAACGAAGCTGGGGACGCTCTACACTATCTACACTATGATCTTGCGTTGAAGCCCCAAAATCCTTAACCAATACAGCCACTGTATCTACCTTATCGCTTGACACACCAAAGTAGCAGCTATTAGCAATACCTAGCGGCTCCGTTAGATAATAACGTAACGCTTCGGCCAGCGTCATATCGGTGACCGCTTCTATGACACCTCCTAATATCCAGCCATAAACCAGCGCACTATAAGCACTATCATATCGCGTTGCATCCTCAGGCAAGGTTATGGGCATTGCAGCGACCTTAGCAAGCATACTGTCCCATTCGAGCAAGGTTTCGCTATCAGCATCAATACTATTGATCGAAAACAAATTGGCTTGGTGCGACATTAATAAGCGTAAAGTGATATCAGCTTTGTCATTGGAGGCAAACTTGGGCCAATAGTTGGCAATTGGTCTGTCATAATCAAGTAATTTTTGTGACACTAAGACATGGACCAACGTTGCTAATATGCCTTTGCCCGTTGAAAAATTTAGGGATAAAGTTTCTGGTTGCCAAGAGACATTGGGCTGCGCCATACCGACACTGGCCTGTGCAATACACTGACCATCTTGATAAACGACCAGTGATCCACCTGCTGGGGCATCATCTAGCTGTAAATCGGTCAGTAATTGTTGTAGGCGCTGCTGTGTCTTGGTATTAATACTACCGTTTCGATCATAGCTGTTAGCAGTATCTTGCATTGTCGTTTTACTCACTTATTAATTATCACTTGGTTTTTGATGATAGATAGTTTTACTAGACAATAATAAAAAAGGCCACCCACTGGTCGCCTTCTAAAAACACACTTTTAACCCTACTATCAAATTAACGCGGTACTAGCAATCGATTATGCACCTCTTGCTCAAGACCAGCCAGTCCATGACTACGTCCGCGCTCCATAGCAGTATCCATCTTGCGACCACGTAGCCAGCCAGCACGCAAGGCAATTGCTGCCCCTGCTCTATTCCCAGACCCGCAGTGCAATGCGGTTTTTTTGCCATGATACTGGCGCAGTATATTATCAAACGCTAAGATATTGAGCTGCTTTAAATCTTTGGCACTACTTATAGGTAGCTGTTCGTAATGCATGCCAGCGCGCGTTACCGCCTCTGACTCATCGAAACTAAGCTCATCATCAGGCTGCAAATTAATGACAAGCTCAACCCCTGCAGCTGCTAACGCTTTTACCTTGGACTCATCAAGCGCACCGCAAACGATTGTCTGTTCATCAGGGCGAAAATAAGGCTCAAGTACCTCTGAAAGATTCATACCATTGTCAGCTACCGGGTATTGATTATCGTCTTCATCTGTAAAGGATTGGGCATTTGTATTTAAAATCATAGTCGTATATATATTGGTTAGATATTAAGATTTAATCTGATTTGAGACTATACTGATTAATCTTCTGAAATTAACTTAACAACACCAGCAAGATGCGGCTTGTCGTTTTTGGCGCTGTATAAGCCAAAGTTACAATGATCGTCAGTAGTATCAAGCTTGGCTACCGATTCAGCAATCAGCTCAACCTCAGATGGCAAAAAGATAGGTAACTTGAATGATACTTCAGCAGTATAGGCATCAGGTAATTCGCCCATCATTGCCAAACATTTGGCCTTAGACCACATTCCATGAGCAATAGCTTTAGGAAACCCAAAAGCTCGTGCCGATAAAGGATGTAAATGAATAAGGTTAAAGTCCCCAGATATAAAGGCATAGCGACGTCCGATATCTTCTGGCACCTCAAAGATCGCATGGGTTCCTTCTTCATCGACCATTGGTTTAACCGTTACCGGACGCGGCTTGTTTTTGCTAATTGCATTGCTAGCAGGTTTTTTACCACGAGCCAAATACGTCGAGACCCCTTCCCAAATGACATCATCTTGTGACTTGACCGTAGTCACAAAGTCAAACTGCTGGCCTTGCGCATGATCACGTAAGTTATCGAAAGACACGGACATAGCGATTGTCTCACGCTCGCCAATAGGACGATACTGCGTCACACTATTATCTACATGCACCAGCCCTAACATCGCAAAAGGAAATGGTTCTTTAACCATCATATTCATCTGTAAGGCTTGAGAGAGCACAGAAAAATAAGTAATAGGGATTTTACCATCATCAGCAAAACCGCAAATCTTACGGTAATCTTCTAAATTATCTTGATCGATGTGCAAATCATTCACATAGTAGGTCGCTTGTGGCAGCTCATCTTTGCCAACTTTTGCGTTGTCACCGATAGGCAACAGGCTCTTTATAATATTAGCGTAAGTGGTATGCGCTTTTGGCAACGCATCATAGTGTTTATCTGACATAAATCTATCCTGATTGAGGCTTAAGCGAATTTTTAGCACATCCATTGGCTGTTTAGTCGCTTATTTTGCAACATCTTGGCTCAAAAATACAGAACTAAAAAGTTACTAAATAAGCAAAACTAAAGACAAACATGAAAATATCTATTAAAAACAAAATTTTTATTAACCTTGTCAACCTTGTGGTTTTAACATAAAAAAGCCACCCATAGGCAGCTTTATTACAATAAGTTAGCAAATTTGTCATAAGTAACGATGATTTATACAATAAATCAATAGTAACATCATCAACTTAGTACAGAATTTATATCTATATATTTTATGTATGAAAAATAACAGTTATAAATAAATACTACGCACCCAGCAAGCTTTGACCACAGACACGTACGATATTGCCATTTAAGCCGCCTGATGCAGGAGAAGCAAGCCACGCAATCGTTTCAGCCACATCGACTGGCAATCCACCTTGACTCATCGAATTCATACGGCGACCTGCTTCACGAATCGCAAATGGAATGGCTTCAGTCATCTGAGTCTCAATGAAACCTGGAGCAACCGCATTTATCGTCATGCCTTTGTCATTGTCTGCCAACTGTTTTGCAGTCGCATCGACCAGCCCAATGACACCAGCTTTAGAGGTAGCATAATTGGTCTGACCAAGGTTACCTGCGATACCAGAGATTGAAGACACACATACAATGCGGGCATCTTCTTTTAATACATCATTATCAAGTAAATAACGATTCAATCTAGCGATACTGGCAAGGTTAATATTGATAACCATATCCCACTT
This sequence comes from uncultured Psychrobacter sp., assembly GCF_947488565.1. GTDB lineage: Bacteria > Pseudomonadota > Gammaproteobacteria > Pseudomonadales > Moraxellaceae > Psychrobacter > Psychrobacter saeujeotis. The sequence continues at coordinate 119,174 of NZ_CANKZC010000001.1, forward strand.
TTTTTCATCCATTTTGGCAAGCGTTTTATCACGAGTAACCCCTGCATTATGAATGATAGCATCAAGACCGCCACGCTTTTTGGCAGCTTCAGCGATTTGCTCGCCGGCATCATCATTAGTGATATCAACCATTAAGGTAGATCCACTAATCTCGCTTGCAACCTTTTGTAAGTCAGCTTGTTGCTGTGGTACATCTAGGCAGATGACATGTGCGCCTTCACGAGCCAATACGCGAGCGATCGCCTCACCAATACCGCGACTAGCACCCGTAACCAACATCGTCTTGCCACCCAATGGCTGCGTCCAGTCTACTTCAACCGCATTACCCTTACCGACACGTACGACTTGTCCTGATACATAAGCTGAACGCGCTGAGGTAAAGAAGCGCAATGTTGAATCAAGATTGTTTTCAGAGCCTTCAGCGACGTAGATCAATTGAGCGGTAATGCCCCGTTTGAACTCCTTGCCGACAGACTTCACAAACCCTTCAAGCGCACGCTGGGCTAAAGCGGTCTCTATATCAGTGATTTCTTCAGGTGGACGACCAATAACGACGACGCGACCTGACTTCCCTACGCGGCGAGCCACAAAATGAAAGAACTCATAGACTTGCTTGAGCTCATCTGCATTGCTGATATTGCTGGCATCAAATAATAATACTTTAAAGTTGTCTTCACTGCCTGTATTGGCCTTTGCTTCTACGTTTGCATCAGCAAGGGCATCTTTAATACTGTCTCTGCTATTAACAAACACTTCAGCATGCAATTCTGACAAGATACGCGCGATAGACTTGCTCACACGATTGTCATTACCATCGGCTGAACCAACTAATACACTGCCGCGTACAAGACGTTGTCCGCTCTCAAAACGATCAAGACTTACTGGTAGCGGTAGACCTAAGTTTTTAGCCACTTTTTTACCAATAGAAGATTGAACAAAATCACCATAACGGTCTGACATAAAATACTCCTGTATCTAAAATTAAAACAATAATGAATGAAAACAGAGGGGTCTTTAATAAGTGAATTTAAAGTTGACATAACTATACACGCCTAAGCTAAACAAGTCCAAAAGTCAACGATATAAACATGAGTAAACGCGCAGACTTACAAACGCAGCAGTTACTTTCTCTTTCTTTGAAAAACAAACTTATATGCTAAAATAAAACCTAGAAGTTATGACTCATTCATATACTGATAACAATATATTATCAGACAGCCATTTAGGCAATACTAATAAGCAATACTGCTCAGTCTATGTATTTTTGGCTTATGTAAATTTGAGTCTTTGTTACCTGGATTGCCAAAGGTATACAATAACAGGGTAAAAACTATTACGATAAACGGCTACCATCTTCTATATTGATGACCTACCTTGTTTATGACAATATTTTATTACCTTATTATCTACTACATTCACTCGTTTTAAGGATAACTTTATGAGTAACAAAAAGAATAGCCCAGTCGTTGAGAGTACAGTTATCAAAGGTAACACTCCAGCAGCGGACAACACACAGAAAAACCCTCAATCACAAAAAGATGTCCAAAAGAACAATGACCATTACGATTCAATTGCTGAGTTAAAAAAAGCCACTGATATTGTTGATGCTGACGGCAATCTAGTTGATGACAACTCTGAAAACGATCAAGCACAGAAAAAAGCAAAAATTAAAGAAGATTTAGTTAATGAGTCTAATATGAGTGAATCAGAAGACCTCAATGTATTTGATACTACAGCAAAGTCTGAAGCGGCCAAAACGCATGAAGACAATACACAAAACCAATCAGTAAAATCAGAGGATCGTGCTGATGATAATACCGATGAGGCAGCTGCTAAGACTAGCAAGCCAAATACTGCTTCTAAAAAGAGCCGCGCTACCAAACTAAGCTCAGGCCAACATCGCGTTGCCATTTTAGGGGGCAATCGCATTCCATTTGCTCGCTCAAATGGACCTTATGCTGATGCTAGCAACATTGATATGTTAACCGCTGCACTTAACGGTCTTATCGAACGTTATAATTTGCAAGATGAGCGTGTGGGTGAAGTGGTCGCTGGCGCCGTTTTAAAGCTTAGCCGTGATCTTAACTTAACACGCGAAGCGGCTCTAAATACTGCTCTAGACCCACACACACCTACTTATGATGTCTCGCAAGCTTGTGGCACTGGCCTTCAATCTGCGTTTGCCTCAGCCAACAAAATTGCTTTAGGAATAATCGACTCTGCCATCACAGGCGGTGTCGATACGACTTCAGACGCGCCCCTCGCGGTTGGTGATGGCCTACGTAAAGTCATCCTAAAGTTAGGAGCGGCAAGAAACAACAAACAGCGTTTGCAAGCACTGATGGGTTTGAACCCAAAAGACTTAATTGAATCACCACAAAACGGCGAGCCGCGTACTGGCTTATCTATGGGTGAGCATCAAGCGATTACCGCTCTTGAATGGAACATCAGCCGTGAAGATCAAGACGAATTGGCTTTTAATAGTCACAAAAACTTGGCACGTGCTTACGATGAAGGCTTCTTTGATGATCTTATTACGCCTTATAAGGGTCTGACACGCGATAATAACTTACGTCCAGACTCTACTCTTGAAAAAATGGGCAAGCTTAAACCAGCATTTGGTAAAAAGAATGCCAACCCAACCATGACAGCGGCCAACTCAACACCACTAACTGACGGTGCTTCTTGTGTACTGCTAGCCAATGATGAATGGGCAGAAGCACATGGTCTTAAGCCTTTAGCTTATATCGTTCATCAAGAAACAGCAGCTGTTGATTTTATTGGTAAATCTGGCAATAAAGAAGGTTTATTGATGGCACCGGCCTATGCAGTACCGCGTATGCTTGAGCGTGCAGGTCTTACTCTACAAGACTTTGACTTCTACGAGATTCATGAAGCCTTTGCTTCACAGGTATTATCAACCCTTGCCGCTTGGGAAGATGAGACATTTTGCCAAGAGCGCCTAGGTCTTGATGCACCGCTGGGCTCTATTGATCGTAGCAAACTAAACGTCAATGGTTCATCACTTGCTGCTGGACATCCATTTGCGGCAACTGGTGGACGTATCCTTGCAACAGCAGCTAAGCTACTAGATCAAAAAGGTTCAGGTCGTGCGCTTATCTCGATTTGCGCCGCTGGCGGTCAAGGCGTCACTTGTATCCTAGAAAAATAACTGGTGTTTATTTGCTTAATAGACAAATAGCTTAGATATTTTGAATTTTTGACACCCTTTAATCGTTTGATTAAAGGGTGTTTTTTATGCTCCCCTATTTTTAAATGCAGTGACAAATCTGCTAGCGCGATAACGAGCAATTCATGATTACATTGCACAATAATAGAACACAGTCATCGCACAGTCATCGATTAGCTTCATCAACAGATATGCTAAAGTAGAGACTATGATGAATACAATGATAAGAATAGTTATTAGGAGTTTTCTATGAGTAAGATTCCCTCGGCAATTGACCCAAAGTCTTTAACACCGCAGGAACACAATGAGCTAAGCAAACCTGAACAAAGCAACTTTATTACACGCATGGATAAAGAAGTCTTCAACGATGAGCTACGCCGTAAAATGCATCAGGATTTAATCGACGCTTATGATGAAGAGCTTGAAAATGAAATAGATGATTATGTACGTGACTTTCGTTTTGACGGACTTGAGATGACAGAGCAAGAAAAGCTTGCTCGTCGTACGTATTTTCAAGAATTGGTGCGCTTACAGCGTGAGCTAATCAAGTTACAAGATTGGGTAGTCGATCGCGGTGAGCGCATCATTGTCATATTTGAAGGGCGTGACTCAGCAGGTAAAGGCGGCGCTATCAAGCGTATTACTCAACGTCTCAATCCCCGTGTTTGTAGAGTTGCTGCCCTGCCGGCTCCGACCGAGCGTGAACAATCACAATGGTATTTTCAGCGCTATGTGGCGCACTTGCCCGCCGCTGGTGAGATTGTATTATTTGATCGAAGTTGGTATAACCGTGTCGGTGTTGAGCGTGTAATGGGCTTTTGTACCGATGCACAATACGAGGAGTTTTTTCAATCTGTGCCTGAGTTTGAGCGTATGCTCGTACGCTCCGGTATTAGGCTAGTCAAGTATTGGTTTTCTATTACCGATGACGAGCAGCATTCGCGGTTTATGAGCCGAATTCATGACCCGCTTAAACAATGGAAGCTGTCGCCAATGGACTTGCAATCAAGGCGTCGTTGGGAAGATTATACCAAAGCCAAGGAGACTATGTTTGAGCGTACTCATATTCCAGAAGCACCGTGGTGGGTCGTTGAGGGCAATAATAAAAAACGTGCGCGTCTAAACTGCATCGCTCATCTTCTCGAACAAATACCTTACAAAGAAGTGCCGCGCGAGGAAGTAGAACTACCTGAACGTAAGCGTGACGACGAATATTATCGAGAGCCTATTCCAGACGATATGTACGTTCCACCCCGTTATTAGACCATTGTAATACTATATTGATAGCTTGTAATACGTTTATTTATATAAAGTGATTTATTATAGTCTGTTTCACAATATAGTCTATATTACACTATAGACTATATTACATAGTATAAGTCGCTTGCTGGCTATCAATCTTGCCTGCTAGTAAACGTTCAACCTCATGCTTTATCTTTTGTCCCGCAACGTCCGTACCGATTTGGACGGCAAACCCTGCAGGACGGTTGGCCTGTGCTTTATGATTGATCCAAACGACTTTACCATTCATTGGTAAACGCTCGCTAGAATTGGGTAAAGTAATAGCGATAAAAACTTCATCGCCCAACTCCTGTACACGGTTGGTAGGTACAAAAAGGGCGCCATTATCTACAAAAGATAAATAGCTGGCATATAGTTTTTCGACATCTTCAATATGACAGGTAATAATACCGCCACGTCCTGGCATTGCCATAATAAAATCCTTAATTTTGATATACGGTTAGATATCGCTTGATTGTCACTTTAGTTTTACTATACAGAGTCTATATGCTCAGGTAGATTCTATAGATAAGCCAAGTCTTGCATCAGCTTATCATAAGCAAATTTTTCTTGCACATTTTGTTGAAGGGCTGTTTTTGTTTGCCGCAACTGGCTTAGCAATGTTTCTAATGCGTTGTCTGTAGGCTGATATTTTTCTAAAGCGGCTAATAGAGCAATATCTTTTTGACTACTATCAAGACCAAGACAAACGCGCCGAACATCAATTAGCATAAGCTCAGTCAGCTTGAGAAAGTCTGGTAGATCAACCTCGGCTTGCCAATAGTCGCTGGCCGCTATACTGCTACGCTTACCACTACGTAGCGCTTGCCATGTGGTCAACCATAGAGCGCGTTTACTATACCAGGTAGCTTTTGCCAACTCTATTGCTGCAAGCGGTGCACCATTTGCTAGCTGTAACAACTGCGTAATTTGTATCGAACTCACTACTTCACGATTGATCGTGTTGCCAAGCTCTTGAGCCACATAGTCATTTGCAATAGCTGGCTCTACTCCCTGCAATGGTAACTGCTGTACACGGCTTTTAATCGTTGGCAGTAGCTTTGCTGGCACGTCGCTGATTAAAAACAGATGAACTTGTGCTTGCGGCTCTTCTAACGTTTTTAAAAGCGCATTGGCGGCAGCGATAGTCATTTTTTCAGCATGATCTAACACGCAAATGCGCATCCCCTGTCCGCCTTGGTAGATAAAGGGTTGCAATGCGCGAATATCATCTACCTTTACTGTCAACGCAGCAACATTGGTTGCTTTTACCGACTTGGTATTGGTCTTCGTTTTTTTATTATTACTGACAGCTTGGTTATTTTCCTGACTTTCAGTGCTGATAGGCATACTGGTAATAGGCAATACTTGTAAGCTTGGATGCGTACCAGATCTAAGCCATTGACAACTTTGACACTGACCACAGGCTCCAAGCGGATACTGCTGACGCTCTTGACACAATAGCCAAGCTATCAGTCGCCAAACAAAAGCACGCTTACCCATTCCTTGCATACCAGCGGCAAGTAATGCATGCGGCAAATTATGGGGCGGTGATAGTACACGACTTGTAAGCTGCGTCCACAATGCTTGCTGCCATGGTAATAGTGGCGCAAAATAAATACTGTCTGTCATATGATTCACGCTTGTTGCCTACTATTTTGTTTAAAATTTACTAAGCTTGTTACTTATCTTATAAACACTTTCAAATATCAATTGCTAAGTAAACGCTTAGGCTATTTATTATGTATTGCTTGTAAACTTATTGACACTCATTGCATTTAAACGATCCAAATCTTCTTGCGTGTCCACGCCAGCAGGTAGCTGAACTTTTGCAGCCGCAATAGCTATGTTGCCACCATTTTCTAACACGCGTAATTGCTCTAAGCTCTCAAGCGTTTCAAGCGGTGTTTGAGACCAATGGACAAATTGTTGTAACAAACTTACCCGATAAGCATACAATCCTAAATGTCGGTAAGCCTCTTTTGGGGCGGGTAGCTCTGCTATATCTAAATTACCGGCAGCCATTGTCAACGCTACATCACGATCACAAGGAATTGGGGCACGGCTAAAGTACAGCGCGCGCTGGGTGTCACCAATGATCGCACTCACAACCTTGACCACCGACGGTCTTATGAACGTCTGATAATCTTCAATAGGCTCGTATAAAGTCGCCATAACGCTGTCATCATCTTGTACCAATAAGTCTTTGACTTGCTGTAGTAAGAGCGGCGGTACTAATGGCTCATCTCCTTGCATATTAATAATGATATCATGATCAGCCCAGCCTTTGATCGTCGCAACTTCAGCCAAACGATCTGTGCCTGAAGCATGATCAGCACTTGTCATTACCACTTCATACCCTGCATCCGAGCAAACCTTAGCGATACGCTCATCATCGGTTGCAATACACATATCATCGGCAAAATGCGCGGCTTGAGCCTTTTCAGCGACCCAAAGTATCATAGGTTTACCATGAATATCTAACAAAGGCTTGCCTGGTAGACGTGTACTCTTAAAGCGCGCAGGAATAACGATATGAGTTTTGGCGGATGCTAAAGCGGATGACATACATAATTCCTATAACAAACAGTTCATAAATTTAAATAGCTAATATACAAATAAGCGGGTAATTTAGACGAACGCTTAGATATAAAAACAACTATATGCATCGACAATCTTAACTGTGACTTGACGTAGCCATGTTGATGTCGAGTGCGGTCAATTGCTGCTGCAATGTCTGATAGCAAGTATCAGATAGTGTGGCAGTCACAGGTAGTATCCATAGCCTGTTTATCAAGGCTCTAATATCATTGCCATTGTGACTGTCAATGGATTCATTCGATTTTATAGCATTTATCTTACTTATCTCTGTTAATAGCACTGTTCGAATTTTTACAGCGTCCTTAGTCGTCACAATCATAGGATGCTCAGTGTATTGCAGTAGCTCGGTCAGACTAAAATTATGATGATCTGGATAAGGATGTCCTATGACATCAAAACCAAGCGTGCTCAGTGTGGCAAAGAAGCGCTGTGGATAGCCGATACCACTAATCGCATGTACCTTATCACCTTTTGACGGTACTGCGTTAGCTGACAAAGGTATGGCTGACTTTGCGGCGTTCAACTCGACTAATTCATCAACAGATAGCAAAGGATATAACTCATCTGGCTGTAACTGCATCGTTAAACGCTGAGCTAAGTTTTCACTATCGTTAAGAGCCGATACTCCGTTGGGTTTTTCATGATAGATAACGGTTGTATTCTTTAATCGCGCTATCGGTTCACGTAAAAACCCTGTCGGTAATAGCTGCTCATTGCCAAATCCACGTGCAACATCTACTACTATCCATTCGATATCACGTTGCAACGCATAATGCTGTAAACCATCGTCAGCGATAATTAATTGTAAGTCAGGATGCGCGTTTAGCAAAGTCGTAATTGCCTGCTTGCGGTTTGGGCATACTGCCATTGGTGCAGCAGTGGTGTTGACAATCAAACACGGCTCATCGCCTACTGTACTTGGCAAACTCTCTTTGGTTACTAACGCTGGCATTTGGGATGTATCGCCGCCATAACCACGGCTAATCACACCAACCTTTACCCCTTGCTGTTGCAAATAACTGACCAAAGTGATAATTAAAGGGGTTTTGCCACTACCGCCAACCGTAACATTACCGATAACCATAACTGGTACAGGCGCACGAAAACTTGACAACATTCCTAATCTATAGGCCTGACGACGCAAAAAAACAAGCAAACCATATAGCCAGCTAATAGGCAATAGCAACCAAAGCCACGCTGCTTTTCGCTGCCAAGCACGAGTAATTGTCGTCTCAATACTCATTATTTAGCATCCATCCAGTTTTGCCCGTGATTTATAACCCAGACTGTTTATTACTCAAAATCTCGATCATACATTTGCGCATAATAACCTTGCTTTTGCATAAGTTCATTGTGAGTGCCAATCTCAACGATGCGCCCGCCGTCCATCACGGCAATACGATCTGCTGACTCAATCGTTGTAAGACGATGTGCAATGACTAAAGTAGTACGATCTTTCATGACATTGTCGAGCGCTTGCTGAATAAAATACTCTGACTCATTATCAAGCGCACTGGTCGCCTCGTCCAATATTAAAATTGGCGCATCTTTTAATAGGGCGCGTGCTATCGATAGGCGCTGGCGTTGACCACCAGACAGCTGCAAGCCTTCTGCTCCAATCTGGCTTTGATAGCCTTGTGGCATTTTCATGATAAAGTCATGAGCAAAGGCATCTTTAGCAGCAGCTTCAACCTCAGCCTGCGACTTGGTCGCTAAACTACCATAGGCGATATTATTAAAAACGGTGGTGTTAAATAGTACCACTTGTTGATTAACCATAGCAATTTGCGCACGCAGGCTCTCTAAAGTAATGTCTTCAATAGGCATACCGTCCATCGTAATCTGCCCTGAAGTTGTGGCTAAGGTACGCGTTAGTAAGTTAACCAAGGATGACTTGCCAGCACCGCTACGACCAACCAAGGCGACAGTCTCACCTGCTCGTACATTTAAGCTAAAATCCTGCAACGCGACAGTTGAATCAGGATAGATTAGGCTGACGTGATCCAACTGAATCTCACCTGATAATGAGGGGCTAAGCGTACCCGTATCGCGCTCTTCAGGCTCATCAAGTAATGCAAATATAGACTCACCTGCAGCGATACCTTTTTGCAGTTTTTGGTTGACATCGGTCAATGAACGTACAGGTTTACTCAGAAGACCTGCTGCTGCAATGTAAGATATAAACTCGCCTGCCGAGATATTGTCAATCACCGATGGGCGCAGAGCAAGCCAGACTACCACAGACATCGCCATTGCCATCAACAGCTGCACCGCTGGAGTGTTGATGCTATTGGTAACGACCACTTTCATACCTTGACGCAGATTCTTTTTTGATGTGACGTTAAAGCGTTGAGCCTCGTAAGCTTGCCCGCCATAGTTTTTTACTACTTGATAACCGCCAATTACTTCATTAGTGATGTGACTCACATCACCCATGGTTTCTTGGATACCTTTGGACAGCTTTAGGTAACGCTTAGAGGCAAAACGAATCAACCATAAGATCGGTGGCAATACCAAAAACAAAATCAACGTCAAGCGCCAGTTACTATAAAGTAAAAAACCAATCAAAGCGACGACTGTCAAACCATCACGCAACACAGTCTTCATAGAATCGGTACTAGCCGCCGTTACCTGCTCGACATCAAAGATTAGTTTGGAGGAGATGGTTCCTGCAGGATTGGCCAGATAAAAAGAGCTTGGCAAGCGTAATAACTTATTAAACACTTGTACCCGTAGCTCGTAAACCAGATTCCGTGAGACTAATGCAGAATAATAGTTACCTAAAAAGCTACCAACACCGCGCACAAAGAATAGTGCAATAATCAAAGCAGGAAACCAATTTTGCTTTGCTTGATCGTTTTGATTAATAGCATCGGTAATATATTGTAATAGTTTGGCAATCCAGATCTCTGTTGCCGCATTGATAGCGAACCCTATTACGGTTAAAAGAAGTGCCCACCAGTAGGGTTTTAAATATCTTAACAGACGCAGCAACGTCTTACGCTTAGGCGGACTTGATGGCTGTTCAAGTTTAAGATTGGCAGAGGTTTTAGTTACGTCAGATTGACTCATAAAAGCCTCGGGTCAAATATTGGTAGATGGATTTATGACATTCATCGCATTGGCAGCGTCATTACATGCAAAAGAATATGGATGTATAGTCGATACCGAATCAAACCGATACATTGTAACGTAATATGCAACTGGTATAAATTTTTCTTGCTTGCTGTGTCTACGCTGACAGAGGCTACAAAAAATTTATACCAGTCTCACTGTATCGTTTTTATAGCGAACTAACTATAGTAATGAGAAAATAAATAGCTCACCACTGCCTACTGTGGCAATGTTTGACCGAGCGGCATAACCGTACTGATATTCAAATTTAAAAAGCCTAGCTTGCCCGCAATATCCATCACTTTTACCACAGATTGATGAGTGGCGTTGGCATCGGCAGCAATAACAAACAAAATGTCCCGCTCATTACCTGCTTCTTGTTGCAACATATTGGTCAGCTCAGCCTCACTATTGTTAGCAAGGCTCATACCATTGACCATATAATTGCCATCCTCTTGTACCGCCACCTCAATACTGTTGGCTGGCTCAACGAGTGCCACACCTTCCGCTTCAGGCAAAACTATATTTAAGCGACTAAAGTGGTTGAATGACGTTGCTAATAACAAAAACACGATCAAAAACAGTAAGCAGTCAATCATAGGTGTTAAGTTGATTTCTAGTGGTTCAACGGTAGGCTTTCTAAAACGCATGGCTAATTCTCTGATGACGTAAGGCTAGAAGGCGAAAATACAAGTATCTTCTATGCAGGTTGGTGCGTATTTTCAGTATCAAAACCCAATGTATCACCTAACTGCTCATCGTCTGTATGTTGGCTTTTTACTATCGTAGCGGACAGTTGATTGAGCGGTAAATGAGCATCAGCCAAGAGCTGATAGTCGTAAAGCTCTTGAATCATTAGTCCAGCTTCAGTCTCAAACCTAGCATTAATATCTACAATTCGGCGCTGAAAATAGCGATAAGCGACGAGCGCTGGTATCGCAACGACCATACCAGCTGCCGTGGTAATCAAAGCTTGCGAGACACCGGCGGCCAGCAAAGTAGGATCCTGCATCGCACCATCTGTAATGGCTAAGAATGAAGATATGATACCCAGTACAGTACCCAATAGACCAAGTAGTGGAGCAATTGCTCCTATTGTACCGAGCATATTAATGTTTTTTTCGAGCTGATGTATCTGTACACTGGCTCTATTTTGCATGTGCATAGTCATTGAGTCTAGACCATACTGACGATATACCAATCCTGTCGCCAAGATATCGCCCAATGGGGTTTTTTCTTTAACATTCATTAACTGAGTGCGACCAATATCGCCATTTTCACGTAGGCGCGTTATTAGTTGTTCACGTAATCTGCCAGGTACGATTTTACTAAACTGTAGCGTACTGCTGCGCTCAATGATAATGATAAGCGCAACTATCGAACATATGACGATTGGCATCATCAGCCAACCACCTGCTTTTACCAACTCCCACATAATGACTCTCTTATAACTTATCTAAAACGTCCAAAAGCTTACGACCATTATGTAATGAGAGTCATTATTAGCGCAGCATGTACCACAGTACAACATTGACACACTGATTAAGTATGTTGTTTTTAATACGTCAGTTTCAATGAGTGCATTAGCGCTGCGCTTCTAGCTGTTTGATTAACGCTGCAAGCTCATCTTGATTGTGAAAAAATATCTCCACACTACCCTGACCATCTTTTTTATGCTTAAGTTTTACTTCTGCCCCTAGCATATCTGTGAGGTGCTGCGTTAAACGCTCAGCATCGTGAGACTGTGATTTTTCAGTACGATCGGCTTTGGATACAGGATTTAAGATTGACTTGACCAGCTTTTCAGCCTCTCTTACAGTCATTCCACCATCAATAATTTTTTGTGCAATGATAGGCTGCTGCTCAGAGGATAACGCCAATAACGTACGCGCATGTCCCATGTCTAAAGCGTTATTTGCCAGATGATCTTTTACCGTGTCATGTAACTGATTAAGACGTAGTAAATTTGATACCGTCGTTCGCGCTTTGCCTACCACATCTGCAATCATTGCATGACTCATGCCAAACTCAGTATGAAAGCGCTGTAATGCTGCTGCTTGCTCGATGACTGACAAATCTTCGCGTTGAATATTCTCAATTAAAGCAAGTGCAATCGCCAGCTCATCAGATAAAGCACGCTCAATTGCTGGAATAACAGGCTTACCTGCCATTTTTGCTGCACGCCAACGACGCTCGCCTGCGATGATTTCGTGAGTCACATCGACTGTACTTTTATCCTCATTTGCAAGTAGCGGCCGGATGACAATAGGCTGCATCACTCCATGTTGTTCGATAGAAGATGCCAGCTCCGCTAACGCCGTTTCACTCATATCACGGCGAGGTTGGTATTTACCTGCTTGCAGTTGGCTTACTGCAATTTGTACCAAACTGATTTGGTCCTCAGAGGCACCACTATCTATTCCATCGCTTGTGGTTCTAGTATTGTGTTTAGAATTATGACGGGTTTTTACGCTATTACGGGTAGTACGCGGCGTGGTAGGCTCACTTGTGTCCGTAGCTACTTTTTTATTATTTTTTGTCGTCTGAATTTTGCTCTGCGCAGTAGATAATTCTGATGTCTGAGCACTAGAGCTGGCAGCAACCGTATCGTCACTATCATGTGTAACAGAATCGTCTTGCAAAGCAGAGGCGGTAATTTGCTTTTCTTTTTTGATTGATCCTAATAAGGCATCTAAACCTCGATTGGCAGCCAATCCTCGTTTTTTCGCCATGATTACCTATCCTCTAACGCTAAATAAAAGCCAAATGTTTATTAATAAATGCTCACTGATAAATACGCAACTTAGTACTTTATCGCTCAGCTAGCTGATGATTACGCTTGCTATATCTTCTTAATGTTAGCCTCTGCTAACGGCTTTGTTTGATCACTTCAGCTGCCAGTTTTTGATACGCGCGCGCCCCTTTTGACCATCTCTCATAGGCAATCACTGGTAGTCCATGCGCAGGCGCTTCGGCCAAGCGAATGTTTCTTGGGATATGAGTTTTGTACATAATGTCGCCAAAGTGAGCTTCGAGTTCGGCAGACACATCGCGCGCTAACGTGTTGCGTGCATCAAACAACGTTCTTACCACCCCTCGAATATACAGTTTAGGGTTGAGCTCGGTTAAGCGTTCAATCGTTTGCGATAAATCAGCCAAACCTTCTAATGCATAATACTCGCATTGCATCGGAATAATGACGCCATCAGTGGCTACCAAAGCATTAATTGTTAACAGGTTTAAACTTGGCGCGCAATCCATAATGACATAGTCGTAGGGTCCTTCTTTAGAGCTGGACTGAGCCTCTACTAAATTGGTCATTGCAGTCTGCAATAGCTCATGACTGTTGGTTTGCCCCATTAATGTGACATCCATACCTGCCAACTCACGATTGGCTCCAATCACATCAAAACCTGCCGGACTCATAACAGTCGCATCTTGTAATGAGACATCATCAAGTAGCACATCTGCTATTGTCAATTCTAAATCATTTTTATCAATACCAGTACCACTAGTAGCATTACCTTGTGGATCCAAATCAATCAGCAGTACGCGCTTACGCTTAGCCGCCAAACTGGCAGTCAAATTTACCGCCGTGGTCGTTTTACCAACGCCACCCTTTTGATTTGCAATTGCTATGATTTCCATACACTTACTCAATTTGATTAAGGTCTGTTGCTCTTTTTCGCTTTAATAAACTTTTGTTTTACATTCTTATTGTCATGTTTCACAAAAAATCTGTTCGTAATTTTATTATAATTTACGCAAAATATCACACGAAAACCTTAAGATTAAGGTCTCACGTTTTAGCCATTGTGTTAAATATACACCGAGCTGACCATACTAAATGTCACCCAGTTATCAACGTGCTCATAGCTTAGTCATTTTTGGCAGACAATTCAATCAAATGACGACTATCATGTAAACGTGGCACATCAAGAATAATGGTTTTGATTTGCCATTTTTCTTCTAAAACTTGTAGCTCATCATTCGTTGGCGTTTTGCCTTTCATAGCGTACAAACGACCACCATTCGCCAATCGCGGCTGCGCCACTTCAACAAAGTCTGTTAAGCTTGCAAACGCCCTAGAAGTGACCACTTCATAAGTCGTTTCATGTGCTTCAATACGTGCAGCAATTGGTTGCACGTTACTCAAACCAAGCTCACTACTAATTTGCTTGATAAAACGAATCTTTTTCTGATTGCTATCGAGTGCAGTACATGAGCGTTCAGGCTGACAAATCGCGATAATAACTGCAGGCAACCCCGCTCCTGTACCGATATCTAGCAGCGACCCTTGAGGCAAATACGGTATAATAGCCAGACAATCAATGACGTGCTTAATTAAGGCTTCGACTGGATCCGTAATCGCGGTCAGATTATACGCTTTATTCCATAGTAAAAGCTGATCTAAGTACAATAATAACGTGCGCTGCTGCGTTTGGCTCAACGTTAGACCAAGCTCTTGCACTGCTTGAGCCAAAATATCAGCAAGCAATGGCAACTGCTTACCAAGTTTTGTAAAACCAGCAGCATCTATATTTGTATTACTCATGCTCGTAGAAGGTAAAGAGGTTTTAGCAGAAGCTGACATATGGCGAATCATCCAGTTTTGGCACGTGAACCTTCTATTTTATCATGCAGGCCACATATTGAATAGTTGCAGATTGCGCTAATGTCCATCATCTTATACTATCAGCGCTAAGATTAGCGGGTTATTCCCTTATCTTTTTATTTTTTATGTCTTTATATAGAATTGCCGTTTTGTTATTACCTACTTTAGTATTATGTTCATATGACTCAAAATACTAAGATATCTTGTAAGATATCGTTATTAAAACTTATCACCTTTTAAACTATTATATGATGAATGACCATACGCCTATGACCGAACAGCCGATTGCCTCTACAATGCAACTTTCAGACGATATTGACCTGATAACAACCCCTACTGTTGTGACAGATCCTATATCAGTAAAAGCAAAGTATACAGATGACAAACAAGATACTTCATTACCTCATCCGATATTTAGAGCAGTTGATCAACGCTGTCTTATCGCCGCCAAGCAATTGAAACGTTATAGTGCTGCTGATATCCTGCCTACTGACACCCGTACTGCACCCGATTTGGACATTGGTTTTGGTCAAAAAAGGGCGCTTAAAGCCTTGCACACTGCGCTGGATATAAAAGCCAGTGGCTATCATGTCTTTGCTGCTGGCGAAAATGGGCTTGGTAAACGTACCATTATCAGCCGTTTCTTACAGCACATCGCTATGGATGCACCAACGCCAGATGACTGGGTCTACGTGCACAATTTTACTGACCCTCGTACCCCTCTAGCGATACGGTTGCCTGCTGGACAAGCGGTATTATTACAACAGCAAATTAGCGACTTATGGACACAGGCAAAAAAACGTCTCAGTCAACGTTTTCGTAGTGACCAATATCAAAGTAAGATCGAGGCGATAAAAAACGACACGCACCAAAAAGAGAGCCTTGCTTACGACGCCCTAAATGCTGAAGGTAAACAATACGACTTGGCGTTGACGTTTCGCGCAGTTGATAATAAAGCGATGTTTGTGCATCCAAGCCAACTGCCTATAGAGGAAAATGATAAAACGACATCTACTGCCTCTAAATCCACATCCACTGAGACGACTGAGCCAAGAAATACTGCCACACAAAGTGATTATGAGTCTGAGCTGCATGGCTTTACACAAAAAAATCACATGCAAAAGCGTCTTAGCCAGCTCACTATCGCTTTAGAAAAGCTAGAAGATGAAGCGAATGACGCAATAGAAGCGTTACATCGTAGTATTGCTCGCCGTGCGTTACAACCCTTATTTGCCCCCATACAAGAGCTGTTTGCTGACCTACCCGCTGTTATGAATTATCTTAATGCGATATTCGACGATATGGTGACCCATGTTGAACATATCGTTAATGGCGATGATGAAGAGTTTACTCCTGCTGTACTAGCAACTACCCCTAGCCGTTACGCTGTCAATGTCATGGTAAATCATGAGCCTGAAAGCGGCGTGCCAGTCATCTTTGAAGATCTGCCTACTCATCTTAATTTATTGGGACATGTCGAGCAAATCACCCAATTGGGCACAGTGACTACCGATGTCAGTATGATACGAGCTGGCGCACTACACCGAGCAAATGGTGGTTACCTGCTGCTTGAGGCCAGTCACGTACTTGAGCATCCCTATGCTTGGCAAGGTCTAAAGCGCGCTCTACAATCACGTAAAATTAAGTTGTCTAGTCTTGAGCAAATGCTGACTTTAACAGGCAGTTTATCACTAGCACCGATGCCAATCGATCTTGATGTTAAAGTGATTTTGCTTGGAGAAGCAGATTTATATTATGAACTACTGGAGCTAGAGCCAGAATTTGATGCTGTGTTCAAAGTTCGTGCTGACTTCCATGATGATGTGACACGTACAGCTGAGCATGAGCTGGCGTTGGTCGCCAAAATGGCGGATATTATCGATTATGCCAACCTATATCCTTTTGACAATAGCGCACAAACTACTCTTCTTGAGCATTTAAGCTTACAAGCTGAAGATCAAGACCGTCTTAGCCTGCACAGTGACCGCCTCATCAAGCTCTTACACGAGTCGAACCGTCATGCACGCCTCAATGAAAAGAGCATCGTCGATGCCAGTCATGTCGTCCAAGCCATCAGTGACATGGATGAGCGCTCAGGATACTTGCGTGATCTATATTGGGATGAGCTAAAAAACGGCCAACAACTCATCAATACTCAAGGAGAGGCTGTCGGTCAAGTCAACGCTCTTACTGTCGTCAGCTATGCTGATAGTGAGTTTGGCATGCCAGCACGTCTTACTGCTTTGATTCAACCCAACATTGGTGCTGGTGAGATTCTCGATATCGAGCGCGATGTCGATTTGGGCGGCAGTTTACATGCTAAAGGTATGTTGATTATGACCAGTTACTTACGTGCGCTATTTAGTCAACATCATGCGCTAAATTTTAGTGCCTCCTTAGCCTTTGAACAAAGCTACGCTCATATTGATGGCGATAGCGCGACAGTCAGTGAAGCTTGCGCGCTCCTCTCAGCTTTAGCGAATGTACCTATCAACCAATCCTTTGCTATTACAGGTTCTATGAATCAGTTAGGTGAAGTGCAAGCCGTCGGCGGCATTAATGCTAAAATTGCAGGTTTTTTTGATGCTTGTCGCGAGCAAGGTATGACAGGTCAACAAGGTGTGGTGATACCAATGGCCAATGTCAGCCAATTGATGCTGCGAGATGATATTATCGCCGCAGTTAAGGCTGGTGACTTTTCTATTTATGGCGTACATACGATTAGTGAAGCCTTAACACTCATGACAGGCCTGCCGATCGATACAATGAATAAAAAAGGTCGTTATCGTAAAGACACCTTATTTGGTAAAGTCTTGCGCCGATTGATGATATGGGACGACAATCAAGATACAGGTGAGCCTATTGAAGAAAAAGAATCTAAAAAGAAGGCCAACAAGAAACGTAAATCTAAACGTCGTAAGAAAAAGGATAAACAAAAACAGCGTAAAAGCGAGAACGCTGATGACGGTCAATGATGATGCAAACCGAGTATCCTCCTCTTCGACAATCATTTGCATTCATACTTTGTGTTAAAACTCTTTCGCTAAAATCATTCAGAAGATTGCTGGATGACAATCTTCAAAAGCCAAACTTAAACCTTCTAGACGCTTACGCTATTTTCTGCGATGATAAACGTCTTTTATGCCAAGCAAGCTATGTTTTAACATGTTACTGTTTATGACAGACTCTATATAGGTTATCTCTCAATGACTGCGCAAAACGCTAACGCAACAGAACTCTCTACCTCTAACGCTCCTGATGAGCAGACAGTACAGCCTGTTTTATCAGCTACCGAAGAAACGGAGAATGTAGCGAACGATACAGCGGCTAGCCGTCATGGAGCGGCGACTACTGCGCGGCAATGGCAAGTGTTGTCACAGCTCCAGCGCAACCGCTGGGTGGGCACGACACATATTTATGAGCAGCTCAAGCTTGCCGGGTTCGATATCAGCTTACGTACAGTACAAAGAGATTTGAACGCTTTGGCCAAACGTTTTCCAATTGAAAAAAATAACGCCAACCCGCAAGGCTGGCGCTGGAAAGACGACGCTCCGCTGCAAAGCTTACCACATATGAATTTATCGCAAGCGGTTGCCTTTAATATGGTGGAAGCAAATCTTACTCAGCTACTTCCGCCAGCTATTTTAGATGAACTATTCCCATGGTTTGATCTGGCGCGGCGACAGCTTAAAAATAGCAAAGTCACGCACTCATGGATAGATCGCGTACGCATTGAAACAGCAACTCAGCCATTAATTGCGCCGCATATTGATTTGGACAGTAAAGACAATATTTATCATGCGCTGTTTTATCAACTACAGATCAAAGCCTGTTATACCCGCAGTAACAAGTCAGAGGCCAGTGAGTATGTCTTAAATCCTATTGCCATCATTCAACGTGGCGTGATTATTTATTTGCTCGCCACTCGAACCGATGATCCAGAAGCCATTATCCGTACCTTTGCGCTGCATCGATTTGCTAGTGTTGAAATACTAGATAGCACTGCAGTGACACCAAATGACTTTCACTTAGACAGCTATCTGGACGCCGGTAGCATGGGCTTTACACATCCCTTATTGAGTCAGCTGCCTGATCGAGGTAAAAGTACCCCTATTGAACTGCGCTTCACCAAAAGGGCTGGCAAAAGTCTAACAGAAAGTAAGCTGAGTGACGATCAAATCGTGGTGTTTAATGACGATGAAACTTTAACGATTCATGCGACCGTTAATCTGACCTCACAACTGGTTTGGTGGTTGCGCGGTTTTGGGAAAGGCTTATTAGAGGCCAAGCCGCCGCTTCTTTATCAAGTAGTCTTGGACAAAAAATCAGACAATGAGTAACAAAATAATCAATAAAAATTTGAGTAAAAAAAAGGAATACCATGTCATCTACCGCCTCATCACCCCTACTTTCAAAAAGCTTAAGCACGTTGGGCTTTACTGCCGATATGTTGTTTTTTTCGCTCAATTACGAATTTACTAAAACCGAATCCAAAGGTATGATGAAGCGCTTTAAAAAGAGTCAAAGCGCAATGGATATCGATATTGCTTGCGTACTATACGACGAGAATTGCACGATCAGTGATATGGTCTGGTTTAAACAACTGCGCGATAAAGCTGAGTCTATCCGTCATCAAGGCGATAGTCTCAATGGCAAAGATCGTGGTGAGCAAGCGTTGTACAATGCGCCAATGGATCAAGAACAGATCCGTCTGTATCTAGATAAGGTTCCATCTCATATCAGTCATATAGGTCTGCTTGCAAGCTCATATCATGGCGAACCTTTTGGCAAGATAGAGGCCGGCGAGATCCATCTAAGCGACGACGAAGGCAACTACGCTTTTAAGGTCAATCTCAAGCAACTGCCACGTGATTGCAGTGCAGTTTGGGTCGCAGGTTTGCGCCGTGATATTGATGATTGGCACTTAACCTTACAGAATCTTCCACTCTCTGAAACTGACCTACAAAAAGCGGCTCAACAAGTTGCACATGAGCTTGCACGTGCTTTGCCCATCCCAGCACTGCATACCACCAATTAAAGCTCACAATGTTATCAAGAAAAACGCTATTCCAATGGCTCTCCGCAATTAGGACAAAAATTCTTTTTGCGCACTTCTTGTTCGCGGCGCTCAAGCTCTTGTTCACGTAGGACTTGCAACACGATATCTTGTGCTTGCTCTTTATCCAATCCAAGCTCACGGCGAATCTTATCAATCATTACTTGGTTTTGCACTAAGTCAAAATCACCATCTACTAGCTGTTCACGAAAGTGTTGCTCAAGCTCATCTCGTCGCTGGGCAAGCTCATTGGCGAGACCTGTTGCCAAAATACCAGCTGGTAATGCTGCCAGACCCACACCTAAAATAGTAATGATTGCCCCTAATATCTTACCTGCATTGGTAATTGGCGTCACATCGCCATAACCGACAGTTGTGAGTGTGACAACAGCCCACCACATCGCTTTAGGTATCGATTCAAACTCTTCTGGCTGCGCGTGGTTTTCTACTAAATAAATACCGCTAGATGCCGTTACAATCATAATTATCAAAATAAAAATGACGGCTTGGAATGAGCCTTTTTCTTTACTAATAACAACTAGTAAGATACGCATTGAGGCAAAATAACGTGTGAGCTTTAGGATTCTAAACAGACGTAGGATTCTAAGAAAACGCAGATCGAAGCTGACAAAGAAGTTTAAAAATGCAGGAACAATCGCTATCAAATCGATCAAAGCTGATGGACTTTTTATCCACTCCCAGCGTTGACGCCAAGTAGTATTATCTGGCTTGGCTTCAGCCACACTCCAAAAACGTAATAAATACTCAATAGAGAACACCACAATTGAGAAATTTTCAAACAACGTAAAGTATTCTTGATAAGGGTAATACCATTGATCAACGGACTCAGCAATCACTGCTGCGACGTTGGTCATGATCAAAAAGATTAAAAAATAATCAACATAACGACTAAATAAGGTATCGTGATCATCATTTTGCAAGACATCGTATACAAAGTGACGCAGGCGCCGTATAGATTGGAATAGCATGCCGTCCCTATGCGGTAAAATACCGTGATTGAATGAATAAAAAGTAAAAAATATAATGGTTAATTTATTAAACGAGCGAACAGACATACGTATTTTACGTATATAAGAATAAGGTCGCTTCTACAATAAACGAATCAATCATACAAAATTTGCATACGATATATATATCAAAGCCAGTAGTAACATAATAGTAATAGCCAAACTTATATGCAAAAACTGTAGTTCCATCCGAGAGCTACTACTTGAGCTTGCTGCAGGCACCAGTGATAACCCGCATTCAGAACAGCTGTTATCAGCTTGATTCAATATAATCAATGAATATGCGTTTGTACAACGCATAGGAGAATTACTACAATAGCCTGTCATAAATATATTGTCGCTCCTGTCACTTGTACTACTTTATAAAAATACTTTAATAGATCTTTTCGTTGTCTAAAATATTCTTATCTATATTAGATAAGAATATAGAATAACGACTAAAATCAATATATATAGCCTATAACACTCTTTTATCTGTTACCACAGATAATTTGCATAAATTCTAAAGACTTACTCTATTTCTAACTTTTCACGTTATGAATAATATTTGGATACTATTGGTTAGATAATAGACGTTATTCACTATTAAAGACTTATTTACTACCATATATCAGGTATTTTGCTTATTACGCTTCACAGCCCTACTCTTAGTAAGGGATATGTATTATAATGAAACAAGTTAGTTACATTTTATAAAATAAGTGTGATTATTCCTTATAAGTAATTCATGTAATCCCTCATTGAATACTTACTTTCCATCATTTATTAGTTCAAGGAACCACCCGATGAAACTACAATCCCTAGTTTTAGCAGCTGCTACTGCACTTACCATGACTACTGCTTTTGCTGTCCCTGCTGGTACTTGGACCGTTGCTGCTGGCGCCCATATGGTTGATCCAAAAAGCGATAACGGTACAGTATTAAATGATGCCTACTCTGTAGATGTAGACAGCGATATTCGTCCAACGGTCAGCGGCGAGTACTTTGTTGCAAACAATATCGGGGTTGAATTGCTAGCTGCTGTTCCGTTTCACCATGACATCACTTTAACTGATGCTAATGATAATGAAATTGAAGGTAAAACTCAGCATTTACCGCCTACTCTATCTGTACAGTATCACTTCGATGGCTATAACATGCCAATGAACGTAAAACCATTTGTTGGTGTGGGTGTCAACTACACGACTTTCTTTAAAGAAAGAATCTATCTTGGTAATGGCAACGATTTAGAGTTAGATGATAGCGTTGGTATCGCCGGTCATATTGGTCTTGATATTCCATTTGCAGAGACAGAGTCTTTCCGTATTGACGCTCGTTACATGGATATTAAAACAGATGCTAGCTTAAACGGCATTGACATTGGTGAAGTAGACATCAGTCCTTGGGTATATGGCGTAGCTTTCGTTAAACAGTTCTAAATTAACGAAGCCATAAGATAAAGACACACCTTAAAAGCCAGCTTGATTGCTGGCTTTTTTGTGTCTGATGATTGGTGTAAAGATATCAATACCATAAAAAAGACCGCCCGTAGACGATCTTTTAAACATACTACTCATAACTACTCAATGAGCTTTTCTATAGCAAGATACGACGCGGATCAGCCAACAAGCTTGCAACATAACGAGTAAATACGGCCGCATCAGCACCATTAATCACGCGGTGATCATAAGACAATGATAATGGTAGCATCAAGCGTGGCTCAAAGGTCTGCTTATCCGCATTCCAGCGTGGCTGCATTGTTGCTTCTGAAGCACCCAATATACCTACTTGTGGCCAATTGACCAATGGCGTAAAAGACGTTCCACCCAAAACGCCTTGGCTCGAAATCGTAAAGCTAGCCCCTTGCAAGTCCTTGGTGCTAAGCTTTTTATCACGCGCTTTTACAGCCAGCTCGCCGATCTCAATCGCAATTTGCTTGATGCCTTTGTCTTGCGCATTTTTAATCACTGGCACAATCAGACCGTCGTCAGTCGCTACTGCAATACCCATATTGACGCTTTTACGCAAGATAATTTGCGTATTATCATCACTTAGATGACTGTTAAAACGCGGATGCTGAGTAAGCGCATAGGCAGTTGCTTTAACGATGAAGGCTAAAATAGTCAGACCAATACCTTCTTTTTTCATACCGCCTTTTAGCTCGCCACGTAGCTTTTCAGTCTCTGTAATATCTGATACATCAAACTGAGTAACCTGCGGCAGGTAGGTATTGTAATTAAGCTGCGGTATCGAGACCTTTTGTAGACGAGTAAGGTCTTGTATTTCAGTCTCGCCCCAAATTTCAGTATTACTCATGTCTGGCAGCGCAGGCAAACTTGCACGCGTACTACCACCACTAGCTGATGCGACTTGCTGTTTGTTGGTCATCAGCTTATTGACATGTGCGAACAGATCTTCTTTTAAGATACGATCATTTAGCGCAGTACCAGTTACGTTGGTAATGTCTACACCCAGTTCGCGAGCAAGCTTGCGAACAGCAGGTCCGGCATATACTTCTGCTGATTTTTCGTTAACTTCAGCTTCACTTAACTTGTTGCTTGCTGTATTTGTAGCAGCACTCGCTTTATCAGCATCTGCTTTAACCGGCGCTTGCTTAGGTTCACCTGACGTTTGCGAAGCTTGCTTATTTGGACTTGCCGTTTCAGAAGTCGTTGACGCGTCGGCTTTAGGCTCGTCACTACTATCATTCGTGCCACTACCAACAATGACAATAAAGTCTTGACCATTGGCGACCATGTCACCCGCTTGTACCAAGATTTTTTCAATCTTACCATCTTCTGGTGCTGGCACTTCGACCGAGGCTTTATCAGACTCAATTAATAATATTGACTGATCAGCGGTGACCGTATCGCCCACACTAACCATAATTTCAGCTACTTGTGCTTCATCAACGCCTAAGTCTGGTAATTGATAGGTAGACGCCGATCCTGACGCTGTAGCTGCAGGTTTATTATTACTTTCAGACTTACTTGATTCCTCAGCAGTAGGCTTAGCTTCTGGCTCTTTACTACCTTCATCGCTATCTTTACTTGCCTCACTGTCTTTACTTGAGTCAGATTTGTCTTGGTTGTTATTATCTGTTGCGTCTGCCGCATCACTTTCAAGCTCGATAAGTACCATACCTTCGCTAACTTGATCGCCGACAGCAACACTAACCTTAGTCACTTTACCAGCAGCAGAGCTCGGTACTTCTACCGAGGCCTTGTCTGATTCTAATAAAACGATATTATCGTCTTTTTCGATGATGTCGCCAACCTGTACCAGAATCTCGCTGACTTCGGCACTATCGACACCCAAATCGGGGGCTTTAATTTCCATCCTTTCTCTCCTTGTCTATAGGTATTATTCTTTGACGTCACCATCATTGAGTAAATTGGCATCGGCTTGATCTTCAGCACGGCCTTCATTACTGATTTCGTCATCGTCTTCACCGACAAACTCAGGTACAGGTTTCGGGTGGACATTATCAGATGCTGGAGCTGGTGCATCTGGGAAATGATCATAATAAGGCTGTTGCTGCCATGCTGGCGGCTGATCTACTTCAATACCAAAGCTTGAAATAGCATCTTTTACCAAACGCATCTCAACTTCGCCCTCATCTGCCAAGCATTTGAGTGTAGCTACTACAATGTGGGCTGCATCAACGTGGAAGAAACTACGTAGTTGCTCACGCGTGTCTGAACGTCCAAAGCCATCTGTACCAAGCGTGGTGTAAGGACGGTTATCTGGTAACCATGCACGGATTTGCTCTGAATAATTACGCATATAATCAGTTGCAGCGACTACGATACCTTCGTGCGGCGCAAGCTGCTCTGTTACCCATGAGACTTTTTCTTCTTCCATAGGATGCAAACGGTTGTAATCATCACAAGCCATACCATCACGAGTCAACTCATTAAAGCTGGTCACGCTCCATACGTTAGATGTGATATTAAACTCATCTTTTAGTATTTTTGATGCTTTTTGGACTTCACGCAAGATCACACCAGAACCTAACAGCTGAACTTGAGTTGAACCATTGTCCTCTAACAAGTACATGCCACGTTTAATACCTTCCTCACTTCCTTCAGGCATCGCAGGTTGCTCATAGTTCTCATTCATTAAGGTCAAGTAGTAGTAAACACGCTCACCTTCGCCATACATTCGGCGCAGACCATCATGCATCACTACTGCCAGCTCATAACCAAAGCAAGGATCATAAGTCACGCAATTAGGTACCACATTAAATAGTAACTGCGAATGGCCATCTTGATGCTGCAAACCTTCACCGTTTAAGGTAGTACGGCCAGCAGTTGCACCTAATAAGAAGCCTTGAGCCTGACAATCGCCTGCCGCCCAAGCCAAATCACCAATGCGTTGGAAACCAAACATTGAGTAGTAAATATACATCGGAATCATCGGCAGCGCATTGACAGAATAACTGGTTGCCAAAGCAATCCATGCACTCATCGCACCCGCTTCATTGATACCTTCTTCTAACATATGACCATCGATAGCTTCTTTATAGCCCATCAAGGCTTCACTATCTTCTGGCGTGTACTTTTGTCCAACGGCAGAATAAATGCCCAATTGACGGAACATACCCTCTAAACCAAAGGTACGCGCTTCATCAGGTACGATAGGCACCACGCGGTCTTGAATGTCTTTATTCTTTAACATTGCTGATAATAGACGTACAAATACCATGGTAGTCGATTGCTCTTTACCTTTACTGCCTTGTAGCACACGATCAAAAATCGATAACTCAGGAATATTAAGCGGGATATGACCACTACGGCGATTTGGCAAATGACCACCCAACGCTTCACGGCGACCTTTGAGATACTTCATCTCCGCTGAACCTTCTTCAGGGCGATAAAATGGCAGGGTCTCTAGTTGCTCATCGGTAAATGGCAAATCAAAACGATCACGGAAATACACCAACGCTTCTTGATCAAGCTTCTTAACTTGATGTGATTTATTGACCGCTTGGGTGGTGGATAAACCATAACCTTTAACTGTCTTAACCAATACAACGGTTGGCTGACCTTTGGTTTTCATGGCCTCACTAAATGCAGCATACACTTTCATAGGATCGTGACCACCACGGTTCAAACGTGAGAGATCCTCATCCGTTAATTCATCTGCCATTTCTTTTAATTCAGGATATTTATTAAAGAAATGTTCGCGAGTGAAGTCAGGCGTGCGGGCTTCGTAAAGCTGATATTCGCCATCGACTGCTTCTTCCATACGATGTTTCAGCACACCAGTATCATCATTAGCAAGTAGACTATCCCAATTACCACCCCAGATGACCTTAATCACTCGCCAGCCAGCACCGCGGAATACAGACTCTAGCTCTTGAATGATTTTGCCGTTACCACGTACCGGACCATCAAGACGCTGTAAGTTACAGTTGACGACCCAAATCAGATTATCAAGTTTTTCGCGGCCAGCAAGTGAGATGGCGCCCAAGCTTTCTGGCTCATCGGTTTCACCATCGCCTAAGAATGCCCAAATCTTACGGCCTTCTTTTTCAAGCAATTTACGGTTTTCCATATAGCGATGCACATGCGCATGATAAATTGACATGATCGGACCCAGACCCATCGAGACGGTTGGGAACTGCCAGTAGTCCGGCATCAAATATGGATGTGGATAGCTAGATAGACCTTTGCCACCTACTTCGCGGCGAAAGTTATCAAGTTGCTCTTCAGTCAGACGACCTTCTAAATAAGAGCGAGCATAAATACCAGGGGCTGAGTGACCTTGATAGTAAATCATATCACCACCGAAGTGGTCACTAGCGGCGCGGAAGAAATGGTTAAAACCAGTCTCATAAAGCGTCGCACTAGACGCAAATGAGGCCAAGTGACCACCCAAATCGTCGTCGTTTTTATTAGCGCGCATTACCATTGCCAAGGCATTGTAACGAATCAAGGCGCGAATCTTGCGCTCAATACTTAAATCGCCGGGATACATTGGCTCATCTTCAACCGCAATAGTGTTGATATAAGCAGTATCAAGGCGATTAAATGGCAGGCCTTCTTGTACGCCCATGTTATACAGCGCTTTTAACAAAAATTGGGCACGGTCCTTATCAGCGTGCTTGATGACGGACTCAAACGCATCCAACCATTCTTGCGTTTCGGTGCTATCAGCATCCTTATAATAATTCATCTTTGTTTGTCCTTTTATATCAGTCATTCCCACCTTATGGTAGGGGGTTATTAAATAATATGTGATGAGAGATGGGTTACTTTACGACGTCCTTGCTGCGCTCAAGCACTCCATTGTCCTATGCAAGTATATGAAAAATTTTCTTTGTAATTGAACAACCAATAAGCACAAATACAATATCAATCATATATTTACTTTGATTGTTAAAATCAGTTGTCAACCATACTCAAAATGTCTATAGGTATGATCATAAAATAATTATAGGCATCCATTATAAGCGCTTATTACTTAAATGTTTATGGCTGTAGAGAAATGACAACATAACAAGTATTTTGTAAATAAATAGCGATTAGTTTTTTTTAAAATGTTAGCAAAATATACGTTTCGTTCTTTGTATCTATATCCTAATGATGCTTAGACATCCATTGTATTTATTCTATAGTTAACGGAACTTTCATCGTGTCGAATCAACCGTTGGTAGCCATATATATGGAAGCTATATTACATATCTTCTAACATAAGATATTAAATAATATATATAGAAATAGTAAATAAATATACAAGTTAGGCCTATATTCGATTCAGGAACAGTAATATGTATCAGGTTCAACGCTTCTTAGATTCAATCAGTAACTGTTCATTCAGTCATTATATGTATCGAATAGTGGCGTTAACCACCTTTATAGCTTTTTGGTTAATGAGTAACTTATCGTTTGCGCTTGAGCCAAACCCAGGAGCTATTTGTCCTTCTAGCACTGTTCAAGGTAAATTTGCAGATAACGACTATGCCAATTTATTGTCGAGCTACAATAATAATAATTATGTAGCGATAGCAGGTACACCTGCGAACACCATACCTCTCAGTGTCAATATGAATATTTCACAAACCAAAAATTCTACTGTTACGCCTTCAATCGGAAGTACCTATCTTCATGTTGACAAAACTGGTAATGATAAAAATTTGACAACGACTGCTATTACCCTTAGCTTTCGGAATTCTAGCAACGCTACTCCTTTGTATTTAAGTAATGTTGCCTTGAGTATTTTCGATATTGATAGAAGCATTCCTAATACTAATAATGGTAGAGGCTGGAGTGATAAAGTAACAATTACTGGTAAGACTGCAAGCGGTGATATCATTGCCAACAAAACATTTGGTGGCTCCAACATAACAAACTCTCAAAATATATTTTTTCCAAATAAAGATGTCCAATGTAGTACAGTCCTTGATACGAGCTGTCAAGCTTCTATCTCGTTTTCGCAACCTGTAGACTCAGTAACAATGAGCTATGGTCATACTGACGAAGTTAGGAAACCTTCAAATCAGGATATAGATTTTCGGGTAGATAATTACTGTTATACCCCGCCTTTATCTTATGATATATCTAAGACTGACGGTATCAACAGTATCGGCACGAATAATACTACTAACTATATTATAAAAGTCACCAATACTGGTAGCACTACCTTAAACGATATAATTTTAAAAGATCCTATAGTCTCAGGACTCAGCAAACGATCTAGCATCACGTGTGATACGACAGATACTAGCAATAGTTGTACTACTGTACCGACAGTATCTCAACTAGAAGGAGCAGGATTTACTATCCCATCTATAGCTGTGGGCAAAAGCTATAGCATTAGAATACCTACATTTGTTTCTGCGTCTACAGGTTCAACTGTGACTAATACTGCAACTATTAGTCATACAACCTTGTCCACCAAAAGTGCAAGTGATAGCAACACAGTGACCTCAATATTTGACGGAGGCTCAACTACTACGCCAGCTACTTGTTCAAGCGGGCATCAGATGTATTACTTTGGCGCAAATAAACCTGCCGGCGCTATCCAACCGTCAAATATAAGCTGGGCCAATGGAAGCGTGAGTAACGAATACACTTTTAATGGCATTAAATTTAAATTGGCTTTTTCTGAGATTGAACATCTGCTTTCTGGTTATCCAAGCTATGGTAGCAATTCCAATGCGACAGAAAATGCCCTTAACATGTTTCATAGTAGCCAACGTGCTGCAATCAATCACAAGCTAACCGCCACTATCGATAGACCTGTCTCAAAATACGGTTTTGTCGTTCAAGACTTAGATACTAATGAGATTGGCAAATATATTGAATCAATGTCACTTGTGACTGCTGGTGGACTGTTATCAAAATATCGAAATGATTATTTTTCATTTTCGAATAGTAACAGGACCATATCTGGTACTCAATGGAACAACTGTAGCACTTCTAACTCATGTAATTTCAACGTAGATTGGGGTTACAATTCAGCAAACACACCGTTTGTAGTGACTCATGGCAACACCTATTCTGAAGCATCTACGACATCATCTACCGGTAATCACTTGATGGGCTACTCAGACTTCTATTTCTGTCTTGCCCCGCCCAAGCTAATCGTCAAAAAAGCATTAAATGGCAATCGTATTCATGACACAGACAGCAAGCGTGATCAGTTTGAGATTAAGGTTACTGGTGGATCAATTACGGCCAATAGCTTTACTACAACTGGCACAGGTGCAACCATCAACAACGATAGTAGTAAGGTCTTAAGCTTAGCAGAAAGCACAAATTACACGATTACTGAGCGAGTCATGAATGGATCTACGCTTGGTGATATATCCCATTATAATGCGACTTACACCTGTACCAACGCGACTACCAATAGCACTACTGTCATACCGACTGCTGCGATGCAATATGATGCAACTGCCAAAACTCGATCATTCACTATTGCCAATACCACTTATGGTGATGAGATCACTTGCACCATCACTAACAGTCCAGCGAGCTATACATTCTCAGGTATTGTCTTTAATGATAATGGTGGTATTACTGACGCTCAAGCAGATGTGAGAAACGCTAACTTTCTTAATGGTACATATAACAATGCTAACTACTTCAATGGACTGTTTGATACTGCAACTGAAACTGGAATAGCTGGTAGTACCGTTAGTTTGGTGAACTGCACCAATGCCAGTACTGTTTATGCTACGAAAGCTGTAGAGAACTCTGGTAGCACTACAGGCAAATATCAAATTACTGTCGCTAGCTCTACATTAGCTGGTAACAATCCTGTCTGTCTTGTCGAAATTAATAACGCTACAAATCCAGCTTACCCTATTCGCACAACAACTGAAAAGCAAAGCATCACACTAATTGCAGACAGTTATAGCTACACGAACAATGATTTTGGTAGGGTCATTGCTAACAATGCAGCGTTGGTCCTAGAAAAAGAACAAGCAGCCAATAACTGTACATTTACCAATTTTACTAGCTTAACCTATAGCAAAAACCCACTTTCTAGCTCTACATCCGGAATAGGGACAGACATTAAACCCGGTCAGTGCATCGCCTACAAGATCACTGCTACCAATCGAGCAAATATTGCTATTGATAACTTTGTCATGCGAGACGTATTACAGCGAAACGACCCTAATAACCCTGCAGACCCTACTGTGACTTCTGTACTAGCAGCTCCAACTCGAGCATCTGGTATCTTTAATGATGGTTTAAGTAACGGTTAAAATGGCACAATTACAACCATACCTATGTCTCTACCCAAAAGAGAAAAGCGTGGCTTTTATTTTAACACTCAGTATGGTTCGACGCAGTCTAAATAATTTAAGATGCCTGTACTCAACCCAATTATATTTGTCAATTTTTATCATTTTGTTTAACGAACTATGAACCCAATATTAATAATAAAGACTTAAATAAGGTTGATTTTTAACCGCTACCGCTTAACAAGTCCAAAACTCCATCCATCTGATTTCGGGCGCAATAGCAGTAATTTGCGTTTATATTCTTTATTAACTATATAAGGACACTTAACGAGTCTTATTAATATAAATATACATTTTGCAACATGAAATGTACGTATACCTTTTGTCTGTAGAAAGGCAATAAAGTTATTCGTATTTTCAGAGAAGCTAGATTTACATCATATCAAGGCTTTTGTAATGCCGATATCAATAAGTCGAGAAAGGAGTTAATTATGATTATAGCTGCCAAACGTTATCTAAAAATACTAATAACAACCACGATAGTATCTACAGCGTTCTTTCATACCGCTCAAGCAGCTGATGCATTAAAGATGGAACTACAAGCTACTAAAATTATAAAAAACGCCGATGGCAAAGCTCGTTATGTCGTTGTATCCAATGCTCAGAAGGGTGAGACCGTACAATACCGTGCCACCTATACCAATACTATCAATCAGCCAATTAGTAATGTCGCTGTAACCCTGCCTATTCCTGCCAATATGACCTTTACTGGTGAAGCACAACCAAAAAGTGCGCAAGCGACTATCGACGGTAAAAACTATGCAGATATACCACTCATACGAAAAGTAGATGGTAAAGCCGTCAGGGTACCATTGACCGAATATAAAGCATTACGCTGGAATATTAAATGGCTTCCGGCAAACAAACTGGCAGACGTGTCCCTCAATACTATTATCAATTAATAATTTTAACCACTTTTTGCAATACTTTTAGGAGATTCTTTATATGAAAACCACTATGTTCAAACGTTCAGTATTAACAGCTGGTATTGTAGCCGCTATGAGTATGACTGCTGCAAACGCTGCTGATGTAGTATATGATGAGGACAATGCTTTTTCTGTGACGAACAAGGCAACGGCTACTTATACTGTCGCCAACAATACGACTGAGCAGAAAGCCGAGTCAAATGAAGTCGTCGTCAATGTGACTGAAACGGGTGCATTTAGCCTAGTTGCTAAAAATGATGATGGTAACATTGGCGATGACCTAAACGAAAACGTGGCTATCAATCCCAGCTCAGGCTCTTCAGTAGATTTTAGCCATACGCTTAGCAACGATGGTAACATCTCTGATACTTATACTATTAGTTTGGCCAATCCATCAAACAGCCTGCCTGCTAGCGCTACCATCAAATATCAAATAAAAGAAGGTAACACCAATGTTGGTAACTCTGAGACCATTGCAATTGGTGGAACGATAACGCTTAAACCAGGCCAAACTGCTGATCTTACTATCACTGCCACATCAAATAGTGATCGGGTTATTGGTCATAATACCTCCTTTACGGTTACAGCCACTAGTGCGTACTTGACAAACAAAGGTCAGACGACAGCAGATAAAAGAGCGACCAATACCAATAACGCTATTACAACCACCCCTGTCTATGCCATTACTAAGTCTGCGACCACCAATCTTAACAATAAGATATTCGATACCAACAATGCCAACGCCTATGTTGACTATACGATTACTGTGAAAAACGAAGGTAATATCGATGGTACAGCAGTCAAAATTACTGACGCCTTACCTGCAGGTTTGGTGGCTATAAAGACTGGAGAAGATAACTATATAGCGCCTACCGTAGTCGCCTCTGGTACAAGTACAGCTAAAGATGCAAATATTTCAACCACTGGCAAAGAGATAACGGTTATTGGTCAAGATATCAAAATGAATGAGACCATTACCGTGACTTTCCGTGCAAAAAAAGATACGACTACGCCGGCTACTGGTACCAATATCACCAATTATGCACTCGTTGAAGATGATGTTGATGGCAATGGTTCTTTTGATCTTGTCGACAGCTCAGGTGATGATGCAGATACGTCAGTCTCTGAAAAAACCTACGAAGATACCACTGCTACTAATTACAAAGGTAAAGATAGCAACTCTAACGCTACTATTACTACCAGTAGCCAGACTCGTAATTTGACGGTTAAGAGCAATACTCTAGACAAAGAAGTTGCCCTCATCAGCCAAAACAATACTTATATCTATACCATCACTAATAAAGGGACAGATATCACCGAAGCTGCTAGTCCTGATAAAGTTTACTTTACAGTTGTCCCAACTGTTGATGATGCCAACATTACTATCAATGAAGCAGAAGTGTTTGTCGATGCCAATGATAATGGTAGCTATGATAGTGGCGAAACTGTTTTGACCAAAACGAATAAGGGGTATGATCTTAATGAAGCAGCCAAGTCTGGCCTAGCGCCTGATGAGTTTGTAAAGATCGGTGTAACAGTAAATACAAATGGTTCAGGTAGCAACCTTGCAAGTGGCACAAATAATATCGATGACTCTGAAACCATGGCTATTACTGTATTGCCACAAGGCCCAGTTGCTGGCACCCCTGCCCCTGCTAACACCAGTGTGAGCTCGACTACTACTATGAAAGGCGTCAGTCTACTCAAGTATCAGGCAGTAGCCGCCTGTAAAGCAGATTTGACTACCCTTAGCTGGACAAGTGACCCTATCAGTGGTGGTGAAGCCAAGCCTGGCAACTGCGTTTATTATAAGATTACTGCAGAAAACACTTTTACCGATGCAACTAACGTGATTAGCGGTCTAATAGTAACAGACACGTTAGAGACACCTAAAATCGAGTATGAAAAAGACTTTAGTTCTGAGACATCAGGAAGTTCACTTGCAGCTACAGCAACTTATAGTAAGCCAAACTTAGTCGCTACATTCGATAACTTAGCTGCAAATGAAACAGGCACTATTTATTTCTCTGCCAAAATATCTCAGACAGGTAGTACTAACCAACCTTAACTAAATTCTCATATATTGTATTTAAGACATATTGTATTTAAGACTCAAAGCGCTACCTTAATCGCATATTAAGATAGCGCCAACTTTAGTTCCCTGACTCCTATTTTTTAACGTCCGTTTTCCAACCACAATCTCCTACCTAGCTTTTATCGGTACTTATAACCTATCACTTTGTTATACATATACTCTTTTCAAAATATAAACTCACATTTCAGGTTTGCGTAACCGATTTTGCATAACGTGCCAATTTTCGGCAAACAAACTGCTGTAATCCTACTTAACTTTATATTTCTAAATTTAATACAGCTTATTTATTTAGGCTAACCGTCGTTAATGTCAACTTAAGTCAATATTTAGTTTATGGCATATATCTTGCACATATATTTTGCATAAGATATTTGAATTTGGCGACTTTTTGCCTTTAATAATTGCCAATCTACCGTCTACGACACAAATACTTTGACCATTCAGTATTACGATGTTTAAAGTGAATTTAGCCTCGAGAGAATAAGATGCAAAAAAGCAGCCATACTATTTATAGAACATACATCAGTGCTCGAATAGCGCTTGGTTTAACGACATCTACCATGCTGTTCATAGGGCTAAGCGCACACAGTCAGAACGTACAGGCCAATCCCTTTTTGCCGACAACGACTCCAAACTCCGTAGTAGGTAGCTGTCCTTCGAATCATAAGATGTATTACATTGGCGCAAACCCACCAGCGTATAGTCCGATTAATTCGCAAACCCTTAATTGGACGACGGGCAATCCTTCCAATACTTTTACCTTTGTAGAATCATCTGGTAATAAGACTTTTTTGATCAATTTTCCGCTGCTTTTAGATTTAAATAGTAACTATGGCGGCACGCCTCCAATTTATGGATCTCTTAACGGTGCTACCACCTCAGCAATTAATTTAATTCACAACTCCCCTGCTACCAGAATTAATCATACTTTAGATATTAGCGTTAATCGGTCAGTGAGTAAAATCGGTTATAAAATACAAGATTTGGATTCAACTGGCAGCTCTGGTCAAGTGCCCTATATCGAACAAGTCGATGTCTCTGCTAATAAAGGACAACTGACTGCTAATGCCAATTATCACACTATTAATACTGCCAATAATATCGTAAGAGCGCGCGAAGGGCTGAACTGTGGTAGTGGAGAATGTACTATTGACGCTGCTTGGAATTATAACATTGCTGATGCTCTTCTCAATCTAAAGCATAGCAATACGTTCACGCAAAGAAATAGCCCTCATGCTATTGGCTATTCAGACTTTTACTTCTGCCTAGCGCCTCCCAAACTTATTGTCAAAAAACAGCTTGATGGCAATCGCGTTAACGACACTAATATCAATCGTGATCAGTTCTCTATCAGTGTCGACAATAGTGCCACATCACTAAAAACGTTTGAAACGACTGGCTCAGGACAAGTCGTTACTAATGATAATAGTGGCGTCGTAGATCTGGCAACCAATACTACTTATACCATTACTGAGCGGGTCACAAACAATCTAAACAACGGCGATATCGTCACTTATAACGCAGCTTATACGTGTAGTAATGCAACGACTGGCAGCACAACTATCATGCCCACGACCGCGATGAACTACAACGCAGCGGCAAAAACGCGGTCATTTACCCTTGCTAATGCCGCTTATGGCGACGAGATTACTTGTACTATCACCAATAGTCCATCTGTTCCGTTGAGTTATACATTTGCAGGTATCGTTTTTAATGACAATGGTGGCATCATCGCTAACGCCAATACCAAGCAAGACATTTCGACTACTTTTACGAGTAATAGCAATTACTACAATGGTGTCTTTGACAACAATGAATCAGGTATTTTTGACAGTGGTTTACGAATCAGGCTGACTGACTGCAATGGCAACAATATCGTATCTACCTCACCAAATCCACAAACGGTTTCAAGCGCAGCAGCCAATACTGGTAGGTACAGTTTCAGTGTTAGTCCAAATGCGCTAGTGGGTAGATTAAAAGTGTGCTTAATCGAAACTGAGCCAAGCGCTTGGGAATATAGTGAAGATACGACTGTTAATACTAAAGAAGTCACGCTAGTTGCCAATGTTTATAATTACAAAACCGAAAAGGACAGCTCAGGCAATATTACACGCAATCTTGATTTTGGTGAAGTAAAAGCAGACAACACCGCACTGGTACTTAAAAAATCTCAATATGTGCATACTTGTGACAGCGCACTCAGCTATCCCAATGTTGCCACTACCAATCAACCAACGACAGGATTTAGTACCAATTCTGCCAATGATGTCGAGCCAGGTAACTGTATCGCTTATAAATTGGAAGCGTATAACCGTGGTCACGTTGACCTAAATGAGGTTAGTATCAACGACTCTTTACAGCGCACTCCTGTTGAGTCAATCTTTAATCTACCCAAACCGCTAGGGAACCCTTCATCAGTATTTAAAAGTACCAATACGTCA
This sequence comes from uncultured Psychrobacter sp., assembly GCF_947488565.1. Classification (GTDB taxonomy): domain Bacteria; phylum Pseudomonadota; class Gammaproteobacteria; order Pseudomonadales; family Moraxellaceae; genus Psychrobacter; species Psychrobacter saeujeotis. The sequence goes on from NZ_CANKZC010000001.1 coordinate 155,260, forward strand.
GCGCCTATGGGCCAAAACGGCACCATCATATCTGATAGTTTTAATTTATCAAAAACGTCTGCATCCTCGACAGAGCCGACCAAAGCTACTTTATATTTCAACACCAAATATGGCGCCAAAAATACAACCCCATAAATAAGCTTCTATCGATTACTACTTTGGAAAACTAAAACTAAAGCTATAGCTTGTTAAATATTCTCTTATATCCATTAAAGAACCGATAAACGTCGTTTATCGGTTCTTTAGTGTTTACTTATAAATTTTTTGTAAGAATAAAAATGTAGAAAAAGCCGCTAGCACTTATAGTAAACAATTGTTTTTACTTATATTTTTATAAGTTGGCAAGAATATTGCATGTAGATATTATCCAAACGAGGAACATGATATGAAATCATTTCAATTTTTACGCCATGCTCTTGTTGCCACTACGGTGTCTGCATGTCTAATCAATATATCTTATGCAGCGGATGCACTAAAGATGGAGTTACAGGCTAATAAAGTTGTCAAAACCGCTGATGGTAAGTTCAACTATATCGCAGCGTCAAATGCTCAGAAAGGTGAAACCGTTCAATACCGCGCCACTTATACCAATATCATCGATCAGCCTATTAGTGATGTCGCTGTAACCCTGCCTATCCCTGCCAGCATGACATTCACTGGTGATGCAAAACCAAACAGTGCACAAGCGACTATCGATGGCAAAAATTATGCTGATATGCCGCTTATGCGCAAAGTAGATGGCAAAGTCGTCAAGGTTCCATTATCTGAATACAAAGCCCTGCGCTGGAATATCAAATTACTTCCTGCAAATAAGTCAGCTGACGTATCACTTAATACCTCCGTTAAATAAACCCTTTGACCTTAGCTTTTCATTTTTTTACTCAGGAGAATCTCTGGATGAAATCCAGCAACTTTAAGTACTCAGTATTAACAGTCGGTATCGCCGCAGCATTGGGCATTAGCAGTGCAGCCAACGCAGCAGAAGTCGTCGCCGAATCAGCTCCTAGCATCGAAAACATAGCCAGTGCTACCTATAAAATCGGCACTGTCTCTCAAACGCCTGTCAACTCTAATCCGGTAACCGTTAATATCACTCAAAGTGCCGCTTTTAGTTTAACCGCTAAAAACGATGATGATAATGCTGCCGATGACTATAACCGTAACTTGACCGTAACCCCTAAAGGCCGAGTAACTTTTAATCATACTTTAACCAACTCAGGTAACGTAAAAGACACTTATACGCTTAACTTGGCTCAGGGCGGCACAATTCCAGGTGCAGAGTTTGGCCAAGATCCAACAAGCTCTTATGATCTAGACGCTACCAATGTTACCTACACTATCTATAATGCAGATAATTCTGTAAAGAGCTCGACCACTGTTACTGGTACAGAATTCCAAAGCACTGAAATCCAACTTCAACCTAATGAACGTGCTGATATTTCAATCGCTGCAAAAACCAAGGGAAATGTTGGTGGTAATTCACAAAACCTAACATTATCAGCTTCTAGTGCATTCTTTACAAATCCTGATAATAATGCAACGACAACGCCCCTTACTAACGTGAACAACAGCCAAACCAAATTACCTGTCTTCAAAATCACCAGTAAAGTAAGTAGCACTCTAAACTTAAATGACCCAACCTCTAAAGTCACTTATACCGTCACGGTTCGTAACGATGAAACTGCCTCTTATGCAGTAAACGCTGAAAACATTACGGTTTTTGATGGTTTACCAGAAGGCTTACGTTTGGCTGATCAGCCAAACTTAAGTGTCAGTAACAATGCCACTATCGTACCGGGTATTGAAGGCAAAGGTAATAGTACGGCAAACGACAGTATCAAAGTTACTTTATTGAATTTAGCACCAGGTGAAACAGCAACTATTACCTTCGATGTGCAAAGAGATCAGGCCGAACCTCTTGCAGATCCTAAAAAGACAATCAACCATGCCTCTGTCAAATTAAATCTTGGTAACAGCGTAGTTATGGTTGATAGTACTGACAGTACTGCTCCTGAGCAGAATACTGATGAGTTTTACCCGGCCGGTGATGACAGTGAGGTCACAGATGGCTCAGTTAGTACAGTTACCGGTAGCGACTCTGCAGCGCCATTAGTTGCCAATCAACGTGCAATCAATCTTGTTACACCTACTACTAAAGAGATTCCTACCAATACCTCAGAGACAACCTTAGTCACTCATTCAGCTGTCATCCAAAACACCGGTAAAGAGGTAGAAGGTGATGAGCCAGGCGAAGTAAAATTCACGATCGCTCCAGACGCCAATAACAAAGTTACTGTAGTCACAGGTTCCGTTGAGCTTGTATATGACGATAATAATCCAGCCACACCGAATGCAACCTATACCATCTTACGAGATATTAATGGTGATAATGAGCTGACCAATGCGGTACCCAAAGATGGCGCGCCACCTTGGACTGGCATGGCTCCAGGCTCCAAGATCACCATTAACTATGATGTAGAATCTAACGATGCAGTTGTAGGCACTACTGAAAACATCACTGTGGCTATGGTATTGGGCGGTAATGATGTACCGACGACAGGTGAGCGTCTCGTACAAAACAAAACGCAAGTAAAAGGTCTGACTCTTGATAAAAAACAAGCGTTAAATAAAGCTTGTGCCGCTGGTGCTACCCTCACATTTACAAAGGACGATGTCGCAGCTGAACCTGGCGATTGTATCGTCTATAAGATTACAGCTTTTAACCAATTTTCGAATGTAGATGCTCGATTTACTTTCGATGATTTGATCATAACAGATACGACAGATCGTTTCGATAATAAAGCGCAAATACTAACTACAAATACTACTCCAGCCTTCACCGTCAAGCTTGACGACGTAGCTAACGCAAACGCATTACCTGTAGACAATAGTTATGGAGCAACGATTGGCGCTACTGCTATTAGTGGTGAGGTAACCAGCTTAGCACCGCAAAAATATGCAGCGTTGGTGTTTGCCGTACAAATCAATCCTACTGGTGCGGATGGCAGTCTTTAATACCCTGTAAGCCAATTTATTTTTAGATACCGTTATCTGTAATTAAGATTATAGATAACGCAAAAATTGTCTTTGTTTATGTTGCTCTACAAATAAGCAAAGACAGTCCCTTTTTTGGATTTGATTGGATAATCATTTAATATGACACTTCACTGTATCGCTCAGTCTACTCGTCTATCGGCTAAAGCAGCCAAACTGTCTGCATTAACTGCAGCCATACTGATTATGCAATCAAATTCCGCTGCGGCAGCGACGTCTGATGTACTTAGCATCATCGACAATATTGCCAATGCTCAATATTATGTCAATAACGATAAAGACGTATTACTGACCAGCACCTCAAACCAAGTAAAAGTCCAAGCATCAGCGTTAGAGAAGTATGACCTTCGCCTAAGCCAATCACCATTACAGACTGTAGCGTCTGGTAGTGAAGTGATATGGAAAAACGTGCTGACTAATAACAGTTATAGTGATGAGACTATCGCGCTAAGCTATGATATCCCAAGCAGCCTATCTAACTTTAAAGTCTATCAAGATATCAATAAAGACGGTCTGATTGATTCAGATGATTTATTAATTACTAATGTTAATTCAATCAAAATCGGGCAAGGTGAGAGTATCCAGCTCATCGTACAAGCCCTTACTGACAGAAATGCGCAAGATGGCGATACTGCTGACATTAAGATCGGCGCAGTCGTCGTTGAAGATGAGTCAGTTAAGGCCGCAGTGTCCGACAGCCTAATCATCGTTAAGCCTAGTATTAACTTTATGTCTTGGAACTTTACTGGTGGTAAAAGAAACTCACAAATTGGTAGCGATATTTATGTTGAGGCCAGTTACGCACAGTGTAATGTACAGCCTGATAAGCCAGATCAAATCTGGGTGACTATTACTTCACCGAAAACGAAAGACACCTACTCTCTTAAAGCTGTCGAAACGGGTGACAATACGGGTAAGTACCGTTTGTCAGCACCAACACAAAACAATGCCAATGCGCTTAATGACAATATCGTACAAACGTTGCAAGGCGATACGCTACAAGCCAAATTGGTTGCTTGTATTGACAAAGAAGTTGGATTAAATGAGCAACCTAATGCGTCTCATTTTAGCTATATTGATGAGCAAATCAGCAGTGATATCGCCATCATCAATGAGTCTCCTAACTTACAGGTGACTAAAGAAGGTGATGTCAAATCTGCCGATCTTGGTAATTATGTTAACTATAGTATTACCGTAAAAAACGATGGTGCAGCGACTGCTTATGACGTCCAATTAAAAGATGCGCTACCACGTGGTTTCGATTATGTGACCGGCAGCCTGCGCGTTGATAATAGCCAAACTACTGAGTTTAAAACTGAGGGAAAATATCAAGTTTTAGGTTTGGGCGATATGGCCATTGGTGAGAGTAAAAATATCAATTATCGTGTGTTGATTGGCTCATCAGCATTGGGCGGTGATGGTATCAACCGCGCGACTGCACACGGTCGTGATGAAAATAACAACACATTAGCGTCGTTAGAAGCGCAATGGCCTATCGATGTCAGTCGCGGTGTTATGAATACCGATGGGATCATCATTGGTAAAATATACCATGACATTAACCGCGACGGTATTCAGCAAAAAGCAGATGGCGAGCTTGGTGTCGCTGGTGTCCGTATCTATATGGAAGATGGCAACTATGTCGTGACAGATCCTGAAGGTAAATATAACTTCTACGGTATCAGCGCCAAGACCCACGTACTAAAAGTCGATCGCACGACTTTACCGAATGGCACCGAGCTCATTACTCAAAGCAATCGTAATGCAGGCGATGCAGGCAGCCGTTTCGTTGATCTAAAATATGGCGAGATGCATCGAGCAGATTTTGCGCTAGTAGGCGGTATGGGCGATAGTACTGAGCGCTTAAATCAAACACTTATCACGCGCAGCAAAAGCATTAGTGCCAAAAATGACGCTCTTGAGCAAGCTGTCAAAAGCGAGTTGGCTTTGGAGCCTGATTATGACCTTAATAATGACGACAATGTCGATGCCAGTGGCTGTAAGTCTAATGATGAATTAGACCGTGGTATTCAATGTGATTCAGCGATCGTTGCCGATATGGCTAACCCAACTGACAAGCGTATTAATCTAACGGTCAATACTGTCGCACCTCCAAAACAAAAAGAGCTTGAAGAGTATCTTAAAAAAGTAGCCAACAACGATGTAGCCTTTATTAACTTAAGCGCAGGTCAACAGATAAACTCGTACAAGCAATTGGTTCAAGTTCAAGCGCCACTAGGCTCAAACTTTACTCTATATGCGAATGGTAAAGCGGTACCAGAAGAGAAAATCGGAAAGACAGCCGAACAAGCAAACCAAAATGTCACGGCTTTTGATTATTATGCCGTTGATTTTAAGCGCGGTAGCAATACTCTACGCGGCGTCGCAACTGACGTCACAGGTAAGGTTATCTCTGAGCAAACTATCGAAGTCATCGCGCCCGATAGCTTGCAGGCGATTAATTATCGTACTCAAGAGCGTTTGATCGAAGCTGATGGTGTGAGCGAATACCAAGTCGTCATTAGCCTAAAAGATCGTAACAATCTTCCTTATATCTCATCGACACCTATTACTATTGATACCAATATTGGCCGTATCAATCTAAAAGACAACAACAAAGACCAAGCTGGCATCCAGTTTAGCGTAGACGGTGGCGAGCTACTGATTCCAGTAATTGCGCCAAATGCTCCTGGTAAAGGTGAGCTAATTATCGATACTGGTAGCAGCAAGCAAGTGATTCCGCTACAGTTTACTGCCAAGCTACGCCCACTTATCGCAGTAGGTATTGTAGAAGGCGCTATATCACTAAAAGACTTCGATAGCGGCAGTATCACTGATGCTCAAGGCGCATTTGAACAAGAGCTACATGAATTTGCAGGCAGTGACGACTATGCAGCAACTGGTCGCGCGGCGATGTTTTTAAAAGGGAAAGTACGTGGTGATTATCTGTTGACCCTAGCTTACGATAGCGACAAAAAAGGCGAACGTCTGTTCCGTGATATCGATCCAGGTGAATACTATCCAGTTTATGGCGACTCCTCCGCCAAGGGCTTTGATGCTCAGTCAACTAGCAAGCTATATATCCGCTTAGATAAAGGCCGCTCATTTGCGATGTACGGTGACCTAAAAACTCAGATCGACAATGACGAAGGTATCAAGCTTGGTCAATACAACCGTACCTTAACGGGTGTTAAAGCCCAATATGAGGATGCCAATACTCGTGTTACAACTTTTATCGCTGAAACCAGCTCATCACAACGCATCAATGAAACTCGTGGTCTCGGTATTTCAGGCCCCTATCCACTTGCTGGCGACTTTGACGCGGTACTTGAAAACTCTGAAACTATCGAAGTTATCATTCGCGACGCCAACAATCCTGGCTTAATTATCAGCCGTGAAACCCTGACTCGCTTTGCAGACTATGAGATTGACCCTATTAGTCGCAGCCTATACCTCAAAGCCCCTATTGCCAGTCAAGATATTGATGGCAACCCTATCTACCTGCGCGTTACAGTTGAAGTAGATGAAGGCGGCGAAGACTACTGGGTTGGCGGCGTGGCAGCCAAACAGCAGCTAACTGAAAAAGTCTCTGTCGGTGGCAGCTATATTAATAGCGATGACCCATTAAACAAAGAACAGCTTGCCAGCGTTAATAGTGTTATTAAATTTAACGACAAGTTAAAACTGGTTGCAGAGTATGCTAAAGGTAAAGCGGATAACCCTAACTATGAGCCTAGCAACCAGATCAATGCAGAAATACTAAATGGCGACGATACTGATGGCGATGCCCTACGTATCGAGCTAAATTACGACGACAAAAACCGCACGCGTGCTAAAGCCTATTATAATAAAGCTGATGAAGGCTTCGTTACAGGTGCCTCTCCTCTAACCGCTGGACGTACTGAATCTGGGATAGAAGCCAATCATAAATTTAAAAACAAAACAACTGTACTAACGTTTGAAGGTATACGTACTAAAGACCATACTACCAATGCCAGTCGCGAAGGCATTCAGGCAAGTATTGAGCAGCGCTTAAGCCAAAACATCGTTGGTGAAATTGGACTACGTTATTATAAACAAGAAGCGACTGCTGCCTCACGTAATACGCAAGCAGCGACCGACGTCGTAGACACTGATATCGTCGATGAAAATGAGAATCCAATCTTTAATGACAGTTTGATTAACCAGTCAGCACTCAACGGCGTGAATACTTTAGAAAAAGATATAGAAGGCATGACGGCTCGCGCTCGCGTCACTGCACGCTTGCCTAAGCTCAATAAAGCCTTAGTATTTGCTGAATATGAGCAAGATATCGATCATAGTGCACGTAATGCAACCTCTATCGGCGGTGAAACTCCATTAGGTAATTTAGGTCGTCTTTATGCGCGTCATGACCTGATCAATAGCTTATCAGGTAGCTATGGTCTTGATGATACCGATGAGCGTCAGCGCACTGTTGTAGGCTTTGATGCCACTTATATGAAAGACGGTAAAGTCTATAGTGAATACCGTGCCCGCGATGCCATCAGCGCACGTGAAGCCGAAGCGGCTATTGGTCTAAAAAATAAATGGTATGTCCAAGAAGGTCTGACCCTAAACACTTTATTTGAGCGCGTTGAATCACTTGAAGGCGAAGAGGACAGCACGGCAACCGCTGCTGGCTTTGGTGTTGAATACTTGGCTCAAGAAAACTACAAAGCATCAGGTCGCTTAGAGAAACGTTGGGGCAATTCGAGTGATACATTATTAGGTAGTGCCGGTATCGCCTATCGCTATACTGATGACATTACTCTACTGGCAAAAGACATCTACTCACGAGTAGACTATGATGACGGCCATCGTACTATTAATCGCTTCCAACTGGGTGCAGCGTATCGTGATTATGACAGCAACCAGTTAGATATGCTCGCAAAGCTTGAGTATCGCTTAGACGACAACAGTACTGGAACAGATCCATATCAAAAAGACTCACTGATATGGTCATGGAGTGGCAACTACCATCCAACCCGTCCATTAACGTTATCTGGACATTATGCGGGTAAATATAACCAATACAAAGCTGATAGCCTTGAGAGTGACAACACCGCACATGCAGCTTATATACGTGGTCTATACGATATTAGTGAGCGTTGGGATGTTGGCTTGCAAGCAGGTACCTACTGGAACAATCAAGCCAATGATTTAGCTTATATGCTTGGTGCGGAGGTTGGTTATAGTCCAATGACCAACTTATGGTTATCACTTGGTTATAACTTTATGGGCTTTGAAGACGAAGATATCGCCTATGATGACAGCACCCAAGAAGGCGCTTACTTTAGACTACGCTTCAAGTTTGATGAAGACTTATTTAAACGTACCGACCCACGTAAAAACAAACATATAAGCGCTAAGCCTAAGACCTAAAAAAATCTATTGTTGAGAGCATGTTTGTTGATAAAATAGCTTCGTATATAACGATATTTTGTAAAAATTATAAGTTGGCTCATACATGAGTCGATATACAACAAGGCTTGCACTATGTTAAATACTTCAAACTTGACGACGATAGTATCTGTCTACAAGCTTTGCAAACGTACTGCACTATCTGCAATGACGCTGATAGCATTTTTGCCTTTGGCAGAGGCTGCAGATAGTAATCGTCACAACAAGAACCCAGCTAAAGACAACCCCAGTACAATTAACTATTGCTATGATAATAAAGTAAAACCAAATGCTCGCTTACAGTATCAGCTGTCTGAGCCGCAAACTATTGATTGTATGCTGACCAAGCTTGCTTCATACCAACAAAACCCTCTAACCGTACGCCAGCAATACTTTGCTTATAAAGCCCAAGCTTGGCTAAACTATGCTTCTTATGAGAACCGTATAAAAAGTCACTCATCTGCTGGCAGACAAGCCTTAGAAGCTGCCGCTACTATTTTACAAAAGCTACAAAGTAATGCCGATGAGGAGCTACGTTTAACAACTGATATTCCATCGACATCTGCCTTGATGAGGCCTGATCTGTGGGCAGTAATAAGTGCCTTGAAAGGTAGCGCTTCAACAAACAGTGATAACAAAATCATTGCTCCACGTGAGTTAGCATTTAGTGAAGTCGCTCTCATTTGGGCAGCAGCTGATCAATGTGCTCATGGTAGACGTGAGTCTGGTACGCATTTTCGGATGGCTGAGCGTTGGTTAGAGCAGGCACGTGAAGCCTACGTTAATGCTCATGATTCAAAGACCAACGTGGCACTTGAAAACTCAATCGTCGATTACTATAAGCAATACGTACCATTAGATCCGCAAGATGATATTTGTCGTGGTCAATCATTGTCTTTGACCTCCCATACATCAAACATTAATGACGTTAAAAATTCGTCTTTAACTCAGTCTATAACGCTAAACATGACCATGCCAACTGCCAAATATAGTATTGGTCATAACACCATAAAACATCTCATCAACTAAGTTATGGCTCTATAGTGATCTGTAAAACAAAAAAAGCCGACATTATGTCGGCTTTTCAATATCAATATCAATTGTTTCGTTATTTAATCATAGTAAACGGTATTACCTATGATGAAACAAAACTCAAATGTGTACAACCGAGTCTTAACGGTTTTTACGAGGAAGCTTCTCTGGTAAATAGCAACGTAGATAAGCAATAGACGCTGTGGTAGCTTCTTGTAGATAGTTATCTGTGATTCGTTCATGACGACGATAAGACAAAGTAAATACACCATTGATAATACTGTAAGTTACTAATAGTATATCTTGTATGTCTTCAAACTTTGGCATCTCATAGCGTTCTGATAGACGCTTATATACTAGCTCAACAATTTGATGATCCATGTCTTCACCAAAACCATCACCTTCAAAATCTGGTGTATTGGTATCATAGATCAGTTTGGCTTTGGTCTGGTCATCATGAAAGATACTTACACAGCGCTGGATAAGAGCCGTTAGATAACCCTGCCATCTATCATAATCTACGGTCTCAACCGTAGTTAGTATTTCTAAAATCTCGATTGCATTCAAAAAGCGTAATGCTAAAAATATCGCTTCGATGTTTGGAAAAAAATGATAAGCAGAGGCTCGCGGAATACCCGCTTCTTCACACACGTCAGCCAAGCTAATATCATTAATAGAGCGAGTCTCACTCAGTTTTTTTGCACCCATCAGCAGTTTTTGACGGCGTACTCGACCTTGCTGGCTTGTAAACTTGAACTTGTTTGGTACCAACTTCTTAGCCAATTCTGAATCGACCAATATGTCTTCTATTTTGTCGTCTTTATGATCACTCATTATGAACCTCTTGTTATTACGCCCTATTATTTATAGATATGATCTTCATCGAATAACACTAACATTAAACCGGCATACTAATGTCAATTTAATAGTAAGTATTGTTGCTACTAAATTCGATGAGGGAGCATCATAAACACTTGCACATTATCAAACAAGGGGCGTGAATAGATTAGATGATAATGTACCTATTGATAATTTGACTCGTTATGTTGTACGGTTAATCGTAAAGTCTTATCTTTGCTCGAACGATACCATGGTCAGTGACTCTATCATCGTAATCCCACTTTAAGTGATCATTAAAATAATCTACACGTTCTACATGGCCTAGCGAAAACTTACTGTCAGGCAAAAACTCTTCTGAAACAAATAATTGGTCAATAACTTCTGGCATGCCTTGATGAATATGTGTATATGCCACGTCTTTCATCCAACCATAACGAGCCTGAATACGCGCCGCATCGAACAAGGCTGTGTCACGCATACTTCTGTCATAGTTCACCTCTCCTGTCTCAGACATTAATTGCGTAGTCACACTACCAGTGACATCGTTCATATCACCTAATAATATCAACGGTTCACGGGTATGCTGCAATCGCTGAATAATAGACATACGTATCGATGCAGCTTCTGCCGCTCGCATACATAAACTGCGTAACTTAGCGCGCACACGAATATTAGGATCATCCATATCTTCTAACAAATCACCAGACTCATCTCTTAAAAAGTATGCACGTTTACTTTTAAGGTGGGCTGTGATGATTGTCATTGGCTGACCATGCACATCGACCCGTAATAACAGTGGTGGGCGATTGAATTGACGATAAGCTCCAACATCAGGAATATCAATGACAGCTTCGGACACTATATCTGTCAATAGTGTGCTCTCTAACTGAGCAAAACGGCTAATAAAACCAACAGCTGGGGTCTTTTGTGCGCCTTGACCGTAGGTATGTTTACTAGAGCTATCGTTACTAGCAAGTGGAATAATCGCATGTTCTGCTTTAAATCCCAGTGATACTGCCAACGCTTCCAACGCCTCACTGTCCCATACTTCTTGTACTGCGATAATATCTGCATGAGCTTTGGTGAGTAATTCAGTTATTCCTTGCAATTTATCTTGATAGGTCTTCTGATTGTAAGCTGGCGCATTCTCATAATAAATTCGATTTGGATTGGCAAAATTGAGTAAGTTAGCAGTCGCTATATAAAATTGCCTTTGTTCATTTTTACCTGTATGACGATCCATAAATTACCTATTTTTATTTTTATATGGCTTTAAATGACTGTTTTAATTATTGTGTTTCGATCCATTGTTGCTCAATATTTATTGATACTAAATAAAAGCAAACAAAAAGCCTCCAAAGTTGCCTTTGGAAGCTTCAACATAGCACAAATTACATTAGTTGGGTATATTCGTTATACTGCATATACATTTGTTCCCTTGTGACTCACAAATCAGCAATATTTTATACACAATCATTACCACCCTTTACTCTTAAGTAGTAATACTGTATACAACTTAAGCGATATGTAAACCTACGCTGTTAAACGACATGTAATTTACTAACAGTAATTACTAGCTAACACGGTTCCATGCATCACGTGATGCAAGGCGGGCATCATCCCATGCCAAACGTGAATCACCTTTCACCTCTTCCCAAGAACGTCTTAGGTCATGCTCATGATCTTCAAAACGTGCATCAGCAGGATAACGTGCTCTGTTGGCATAACCTACCGCATAAGCTGGGTGTAAGTCACGTTCAAAATCATGGCCTTGCTGATAATAACTAGTATTGGCATGTTCTGCACGCCAGTAAGCTTCTTCGCGAGTTGGATCTATCGCTTCTGCTGCTGCATGTCCTGCGCCGCCACCAACAACCGCACCGATAGCACCGCCGATTAAGGTACCGAGTGGTCCTGCCATCGTACCAATTGCTGCTCCTGCAGCCGCGCCACCAACACCACCGACACCTGTACCTACCGGATGAGATCCTGGCTTGCCAGTAATAGGATCTGCATTAAGATCTTTCTTTGTCTCTTTAGACATATTTTTTACTTCAGTCCGATCAATGTTGTCTCGATCATTAGTAACTACTTTTCTGTCGACCACTTCAGGATCGGCTGTTCTACGAGCATTGTCAGCAATGATACGCTCTTTATCGGAGATTCCTAAATCATCATCAGTGACAATATGCCCATCTGTACTAACTAACTGGTCACTAATATGAGTAGAAGGATGTGAGTTAGGATCTTCTATAATATAACCATCGGTACTAACTAATGGGTCACCAGCAAAAGTTTTACTATTTTGGTCATCGTTTGTGTGTTCATCTTCTAAAATCACACGGTCGCTACGATCTATATTTTTATTACTCATAATTTTATCCTTAAATTGATTATTATTTATAAATTTAAATTGATAAGCCAAACTTCTAATTGGCTACTATTCTTGATTAACCACAATTAAAGTATAAAAATCATCAACACTTATCGATAGAACGTTTATGTAAAATATGTCGATGTCATGATGACCTTAGGTTACAGGATGTATAGTTGTCAGTCAGCCATATAAACCTTATATTAAGAATGTTAAATAGAGGCATCTTATATTTGTATATTTCTCAAACCTCCATTAGCGCTTTAGCAATCACTTGTTGCCATTTATCAATGTGCTGCGCTCGTCTATCAGAAGGCATTTGAGGCTCAAAAATCTGGTCGACTTGCCACGACTCCTTAATTGTTTGATCATCATATAAACCATTCTTTAGACCAGCCAATAATGCTGCTCCTTTAGCGGTAATTTCAGTGTCTTTAGGTCGTAAAACAGGGACATTGAGTAAATCTGCTTGAAACTGCATGAGTAAATCATTGTTTGCCGCACCACCATCGACTCTTAGCTCCGTTAATGGATGCGGACTGTCTTTTTGCATAGCAATCAGCACATCATAAGTTTGAAAGGCAATTGCTTCGAGTGCGGCACGAGCGATATGTGCTTTAGTAGTACCGCGGCTCATACCGCTAATGCTAGCATGTATATCCGAGCGCCAATAAGGGGTGCCAAGCCCAGTGAAGGCTGGAAGCAATACGACATCTTCGCTGCTGTCTACCTGCCGCGCTAAATCTTCAACATCGCAGCTTTGTTTGATCATGCCAAGATTATCACGTAGCCACTGGACGATAGCGCCTGCCATAAAGACGCTACCTTCTAGCGCGTAAGTAACTTCGCGACCAAAAAAAGAAGCGGGTGCTTGTATCATACGTTTACCAGACTGCACAATGTCACTGATAGATAGGTTATCTACACGATTAATAGGAGCTTTGCGCTGCCAAGCTATCGTAGTCAGTAGTTGGTGCTCACTAAGCTTGGGTATCTGACCAATATTCATCAGCATAAAACACCCAGTACCGTAAGTATTTTTGGCCATGCCAGGCTTAAGACAACCTTGTCCGAATAACGCTGCTTGCTGATCTCCTAGCACGGCATGAATAGGAATTTGTTTGGCAAACAAGCCTTTTTTGGTCTTGCCAAACTCACCATCTGATGGCAGTACTTTCGGTAATATATTCATTGGAATATCAAAGCGCGCGCACAGATCTTCTGACCATGCCAGCTTATGAATATCATATAATAGTGTGCGTGACGCATTGGTGATATCGATAACATGCTCGCCACCAGTCAGCTGATAAATTAGCCAGCTGTCGATGGTACCTACCGCTAACTGACCGCTGGCTGCGCGCGCTTTAATCTTAGGATTATGTTCAAGCAGCCAAGCAATCTTACTGGCACTAAAGTAGGCATCTAAGCGCAGGCCTGTAACCTGTTGAATGTGCATCGCTACATCATCAACACTATCTCTGGCCAAGTTTTTACAGTAGCTTGTCGTACGCCTATCTTGCCAAATAATCGCTGGCGCTAGCGGTGTACCTGTTTGTTTGTCCCAAACGACGATAGATTCACGCTGGTTGGTAATAGCAATACTAGTGACATCAGTTGCCAGTAACCCCGCTTGATTAATGACATCGTGCGCACAGCTAATTTGAGTTTGCCAGATTTGCCGCGCATCTTGCTCTACATAGCCAGCTTTTGGCGTGTGTAATGTAGTGGGCTGCTGGGCAATCTCGATAGGACGCGCACGATCATCATACAAAATCGCGCGGCTCGATGTTGTTCCTTGATCCAATGCCACTATATATCCTGCCATTTTTTACTCCTCAGCCTTATCAAACAATATCTTTGGCTCTACTTACTTGGTGTTTTTAAGACCAGTCGTATTAAAGCCAGTTATATAACTGTCTGTTTTTATAATTATCTGTTTTTCTGATAGTCCCTAAAATAAAGCATACACCATCATTCTACAAAATTTATAGCGGTATAGTATTATAATGCCCCCATCTCTTGATGCATATTATATAAAATCTCAACACTGAATGAACATTAAGTAAGTAATAAGCATTGACCTGTTACAGTTGTATCTCTACAGTATACGCTTTGCTACCTGTATTAAAGCTTCTACTATAGGTGACAGTGGGTTTAATTGTTTTTTACTTAAGTATTCTGTATCACAATACCTTATTATACGACGACCATTTGCTTCTTGATTGACGGTTTATATTTCATGAAATCTGCCATCTTATCTTTGCCATGTACGATTGCAACTATTATGCTAGTAGGAGTATCAACTCATAGCACAGCGAACGACCATACTGTAAGTATAGATGATGGCCAAAAACTTGTTTCAATAGATAAAACTTATCCTAAACCAGTTCACTCGGTTTTATTACAGCCATCAAATAGCTCTACTTTAGACACTCTCGTTGACCCTATTACTCATAAAAAAGTCGCTAACAGCTATCCATTAGATGTAGCTAGCTTTTTAAGTCTTGAGCAAGCACAAGAAATCTTATTACAAGTTTCACCCAAACTTGCTGCCAATCAAGCTGCCATTGTAGCCAATGAATATCAAACCGATGCTCTTAAAACAATAGACAATCCTTTTGTATTCGCGCAGCTATCGGCCAATGCTTACAATGTACAAGAAGATATTGACTTATCAACGCTCAAAAACGGCGTGATCAACGGTGTAAATAATGCTGGTGCTAATACTGGTGACGTTATTCCTCCGATGCCACCTGTACCAGATTTGCCAAACTTTGGTGAGATGATTGGTGATCGTATCCCTGACTCCTACGACTTTAAGCGCTCAGGCTCTACAGCAGGGGCAGGTCTTGGTTTTGCTTGGCCTGTTTATACTGCTGGACGCACTTCAGCACTCACTGGTGCATCAGATGCGCGCACTCAAGAGGCAGTGGCAGACAGCGTACTTGATAAAAATGCGCTTCATAACACGTTGATTGAGCGTTACTTCAAGGCGCAACTGGCGATTATTGCCGCTTACTTGCGTGAAGACGCTTATGACACGCTGCAACAGACCGACCATATGGCTAAGCGCTTATATGAAGAAGGTTTTATCTCACGTGTTGATAGATTGGAGGCGCAATCAGCATTGGCAGATGCAAAAAGTGAATCAATGAATGCCAATAATGACGCACGTCTGGCGATGATAGCCTTACAACGTCTGTTGCGAACAGACTACCGTATCAAACCAACCACCCCGCTATTTGTATCCAGCCGCTCTTTACCAGATGTCAGTTACTTTCAGAACTTGGCACTAAATCATCATCCAGGTTTACAAAAAGTCGCTGCAAAGCGCATGCAAGCCGAGCAACTACGTAAGTTATCTGATACAGGTTATAAACCAACTGTGATGCTGTATGGCTATGGACAGGTTGAAAGAGATCCTAGCTGGATTGCAGGTGTGTCAGCCAGTTGGAAGCTGTGGGGCGGACTCGATAAAGCAGCGTCGCTAGCATCCAATGATGCTAAGATACGGCAAGCAAATTTGTCCGAAATTGAAGTCAGTGACAACCTATTGTTGCTAGTCGAAAAAAACTGGAACGATGTGAACAATGCTCAATCGCGCTATCAAGCATTACAAAGCAATGTCGACTTAGCCGCAGAGGTATTACGCTTGCGTCGCCTTGGTCTGCAAGAAGGTGTGAATACTACTATCGAAGTCGTACAAGCACAAACGCAAGCTCTCAAAGCCCGCACCGAACAAGCGCAGGCTGCAAACGACTACGTACAAGGGCTTGCAGCTCTCATGCAAAGCTGCGGTACGCCACTCGCCTTTAATGCTTATCTAAACGCTGCTGACATTCGCTTGCCTACGCTATATCAACAATAACCATAAAAACACAAAAAAGCGTGCGTAATCGGCTCGTTTTACCTTACCCTATTGTTAAGGATGTCCTATTTAAAAGGTCTGTTTAAATTGCTTGGACTTTAGAGGGTTTAGATGACAAAACCTTGATAGTAATACCTTATTAATAGTAAATACTTGAATATCTTCGCTTTAAATTTGATAAACAATAACAAAGATACGGACACACTATGAAAAACGCGACGACACCTACAACAATATCTCCCACTCAAAAATGGCGGCAATTGCTAATGCAGACATGGAGTGCTGCCAACACGCCAAACGTTTGGGCGCACTGCGCTAGTGTGGGATTTTTTGGGTTTTTGTCCATTTTTCCGATTATGGCGGTGTTTGTACTCATCTATAATCTGGTTTTTTCACCCGCTGAGATGCAAGCGCAAATTGCCATGTTAGAGCCGTTTATACCGCCTTCTGTTTATGACCTCATTTATGAGCGTTTAGACAGCTTGACGCAGAACACCACTACTCGCTTGTCTTTCGGGCTATTGTTTTCGACAGTTTTAGCTTTATATTCAGGCTCACGCGGTATCAAAAACTTGGTGATTTTGATTAATTTGGCGTTTCATATCACCGAGCGGCGCAGTTTTATTGTCAGTATTATCAGAGCCATTTTATTAACCGTTGCCGCGCTTATCTTGTTTATCGTAGCACTATCAACGATCGCCGCCATTCCTTTATTGGCACAGTTTTTTTCTTTCGGGCAACCGTTTGAGACCATTGTGCTTTGGAGCCGCTGGCCGATACTTGCCATTATTATCTTTTTAAGCTTTTTGGGATTGTATCGTTTTGCGCCCAATCGCGGCGCTGTTCCTATCAAAAGATTGATTCCCGGAGCGGCGTTAGCCACCGTATTATGGATTTTGTTGTCCGGAATTTTTTCCATTTACGTACAAAACTTTAACAACTATAGCGCTACGTTTGGGGCACTCTCAGCCGCCGTAGTGATTATGCTGTGGCTGTATTATTCCGCCTTTATTATCGCGCTTGGGGCGATGTTTAACTATGAGATGACCACACGCCGTGCCTCCGACGCAATTCGTGTGTACTCATAACGCGCTTTTTTTTAATCGTACTACTTTAGGACGCTTATTGTCATGCCCGACCCTTATAATGCCCCTGATAATTTAAATAACGCTAATGATGTAAATAATGCCAAAATCGATACGCAAACCTCGCAGGATACCACTACTGTTCCTGAGTATCATAAACAAAGTAACGCCAATAAAACCTTAAAAAAAATCATCATCGCGTTTATTGTTATTATTGTACTGGGCTTCATCGGCTATGGTCTGATAATAAGTAATGAGCATAGCGCGCCCAATACGGTGACTTTTCAGGGACAGATGCAAATGCAGCAAACGTCCATCGCAGCGAAAGTACCCGGGCGTATCGCACAGATTTTAGTCACAGAAGGCGATAAGGTTGAAGTCGGTCAGCAACTGATTGAGATGGACTCACCTGAAATCAACGCAAAGATTGCTCAAGCTCGTGCCGGTAAAGATATGGCACAAAGCCAATTAGATAAAGCAGAAAATGGTGCGCGCCCGCAAGAGATCGCGCAAGCAAAAGCCGCTTGGCAGGCCAACAAAGCGGCTTCTGATTTGGCACAAAACACCTACCAACGTGTCGATCGCCTTTATGAAGAAGGACTTATGGCAAGGCAGAAGCGTGATGAAGCCTATGCGCAGTATCTGGCTACGCAAGACCAAACTGAAGCGGCGCGTTTGCAGTATGATCTAGCATTAGAAGGCGCACGTAGCGAAGATAAGTCTGCTGCCACTGCACAAGTCGCGCAAGTCGATGCCAAGCTAGATGAAGCACTAGTGGCAAAACAAGAAGCCAACCTCAAAAGCCCCATTAATGGTATTGTGGATGATGTCATCGTCAGCGCAGGGGAAGTGATCGGTCAAGGCGTACCAATACTGACCTTAGTCAATACGGACGATCAATGGGTTGTGTTAAACGTCACCGAAAATTATTTAAACCAATTCGCCGTTGGACAGCATTTTACGGGTACTATCCCAGCGCTGTCCTCTACAGATAAGCCCTATAATAAAGAATTTACAGTTTATGCGACTTCAACCCTGTCTGATTTCGCTACTTGGCGACCAACCAACAATAATGACGGCTTTGATGTACGCACTTTTGAAATCAAGGCCAGACCTTCAAACCCAGACAGCCGGATTCGCTCTGGTATGAGTGTTATTGTACAGATTGACCCGGCCGCTGTTATTCAGGCTCAAGAGTAAAGCATGCGTCTGTCAAAAGCATTCATACGTAGTGCTGCGTACGAGCGGCGGTTTTTAGCCAAAAACCCATGGGATTTGGCAATGGTAGTCTGGATACCATTAGCGACGGTATTGCTGGTTTGGTGGATATTTTCACAGACTCAAATCACAGATTTGCCTATTGGTGTGGTCGATCAAGATAACGGCCCTATTGCCAATACGCTGGTGCGCTATTTAGAAGCCAGTCCTGAGCTAAGCATCTATCAACAGTACCACTCGTCAGCCGATGTCGAAGCGGCTATATTGCAACGTGACGTTTATGCGGTCGTCGTCATACCTGAGAACTTTTCAAGCAATATCTCATCTAGTAAACCAGCACCAGTCATTCTGCAAGTGAATGCTCAGTATGGTACGCATTCAGGCATCATTCAGACCAGTGTACAAGCAGTCATCGGTACTTTATCAGCAGGCATTGAGATACAACGTATGGTCAAGCAAGGGATGGCATCTTCACAGGCAGCAATCAACTACTCGCCTATCGCCATCCAGCGTACCAGTCTATTTAATACCATCAATAATTATCAGCAGTTTTTGGCATCGACGGTGATTCCTGCACTATTACATATTTTAGCAATGGTGATTGGCGCAACGACAATTGGCCGCGAGCTGCGCGATAAGCAGCTTGGACATTGGTCTCGCTTTATTGATACAGGTACGCCTGATTTACCTGATTTAAAGTCAACCAGCGATAGCAACCAATATAACGAACACAGTAAATCTGCGACAGATGCTCAACACGAGCTAAGTAGTGTACCAAATATTAAACCTACCAAACCTATAGCTGACGTCAGAAAATCAAGCTTAGCTGTATTATTTGCAGGATTATTAGGTAAGTATTTTTGGCCCATACTGGCTTATAGCATCTGGTCTGCATTGGCATTATGGCTTGCCACACCGCAACAAGGTGTAGCCATAGAGTCCTTGATAGTCACTTATATCAGTCTAGTATTATTAATGATGCTGTCGTTTTGGCTTGGTGCCGTGTTTACGCTCGGCTCGTTTTCATTACGTATGGGATTATCTGCGACGGGGTTCATCTCCGTACCTTCCTATGCGTTCGCAGGCGTGACCTATCCTTATATCGCCATTACCGACAGCGCCAAATATTGGGCGGATGCACTACCATTGACGCATTATCTTAAGCTGCATATTGCACAGTTACAGATGCAAGCTCCGGTTGCGGCATCACTGCCCATCGTCTATGGCCTACTTTTAGCAACCATCATTGCGCTGATATTGATGGTTCTATTGACCAAACGTGCCTTGTCGCATCCTGAGCGCTGGGGAGCCCGCTAATGTCAAAGCCATCTAAAACCAAGGTTGTAAAAACACCAATCCTCTTAAGGAAATCATCAGTACCACAGTCATTTTGGGCAAACTTTACCCAAACGTTTAAAGACGTGTTTACCGATAAAGGCGTGCTCTTAATGTTGGTTATAGCACCTATTATTTATGGTTTTTTTTATCCATGGCCCTATTCATCTGAGGTAGTCAATCATGTTCCAGTCGGTATTGTCGATTACGATAACAGCGACTTATCGCGTACCATTATGCGTTATAGTAGTGCCAGTCCGCAACTAAACACCAAACGCTTCCTTAATGAGCAAGCAGCCAAAGAAGCCATTTGGACAGACCAGATTGCAGGCTACATGATTATCCCAAGCGGACTTGAGCAGCAAGTGTTATCAGGCAAAGCCGCCAGCGTCAGTGTACTCGGTAATGGTGGTTATTTTTTATTAAATAAAAACGTGCAGATGGGGTTCTTACAAGCGGTCAGTACGGTATCAGCGGGAGTTGAAGTCAAAAAAAACGTCGCTCAAGGGGCTTATGCGCCTACTGCTGTACAAAATACTCAAGCTGTACCATTACAGATTATGCCTTTGTATAATCAAACTGAGGGTTATGGTGCTTATGTGGTACCAGCAGTGTCTATTATTATTTTACAACAGACTTTATTGATAGCCACGGCAATGCTGATTAGTACTTGGTACGAGCAGCGTCGTCATAGTACCAGTATTCGCGGCTGGCTCGGCCGGATTGCGGCCATAAGCATACTTAGCTTTACAGTTGGCTGCTTTTATTATGGCTGGACCTTTGAGCTGCATCATTATCCGCGCGGACAAAACATGCTTGGTAGTTTGCTATTTCTGATGATTTTTTGTCCGACAGTAGCGACGCTTGGTTGTGTGTTTGGCTTATGGTTTCGCTTACGTGAACGCAGTATGCAAATCTTGATTTTCAGCTCACTGCCGATGTTTTTTATGAGTGGTTATCCTTGGCCTGCTAATCAGTTGCCAGAAATACTACAAATTTTACGTTGGCTAATACCTACTACCCCTGCGATCAATACTTCAGTACAGCTTAATCAGATGGGCGCCAGCCTCTCGCAAGTCGCCATAGGGTTTTATGCCTTGTTTGGTTTATGGCTGTTCTACTTTATCTTGCTTCTATTTATGCGTAAGCGCACACAATCAAAACAGCCATCTTTGAAAAGCACTTAGTTGAAAATGTTTAATTAAAAAGCTGACTTATAAAAACGACTTATAAAACATTGACTTAAGAAAAACCTAATCAAAAAAAGGCGCCTGTTAATTAAATAACAGGCGCCTTTTTTATAATAGCAATTAAGTTCGTTAAAAAAACTTAGAACACTCGATTAAGACCATTTAACGCCGCTACCCGATAAGCTTCTGCCATCGTTGGATAGTTAAACGTCGTATTGACGAAATACTCAAGGGTATTGTTGCACTTCATCACAGCCTGTCCGATATGGATAATCTCTGACGCATGATTGCCGTAGCAATGGATACCCAAGATTTCAAGCGTCTCACGATGAAACAATATCTTTAATACGCCAGAGCGCTCGCCGATAATCTGCGCACGTGCCAAATGTTTAAAAAATGCCTGACCCACTTCATAAGGAACCTTTTCGTCTGTCAGCTCTTGCTCAGTTTTACCGATACTCGAGATTTCAGGAATGGTATATATACCAGTCGGCACACTTGATACTGGCTCGGCATCTCTATCACCGACCATAAAGGCAGCAGCGCAGCGTCCTTGGTCATAAGCTGCAGAAGCAAGAGATGGCCAGCCTATAACGTCTCCAGCTGCATAAATGTTTTTAACCCCTGTACAGTAAGTATCATCTACTTTGAGCTGTCCACGGCTATTAGCCTCTAAACCTATGGCTTCTAAATTTAAGCCCTCAGTATTACCTGAGCGCCCATTTGACCATAAAATCGCATCAGACTTGATTTTTTTACCACTTTTGAGATGCAAAATCACACAATCATCGTGAGTCTCAAGATGGTCAATCTCTTCATTACTACGAATAAGGACACCGAACTGTCTAAAGTCATGCGCAATGGCATCACTAATTTCACTATCAAGGTAGCTTAGTAGCTGATTTTGGTTATTGATTAAGTCAACTTTGTAGCCAAGACCGGTGAAGATGGAAGCATATTCACAGCCGATGACACCTGCACCATAAATGATGATTTTTTTGACCACATAATCCATTTGCAAAATTTTATCAGAATCAAAAACGCGCGGATGATCAAAATCTAAAATGTCAGGACGATAAGGTCTGCTGCCAACCGTGATAATCGCCTTATTAAAAGTAAAGGTTTCAAAGATATTTTCGTCAGTTTCAACACGCAAGGTATTGGCATCTACAAAACTTGCCCAGCCATGAATGACTTCAATACGGTTACGCTCATAAAAGCGCGTATGAGTACTCACTTGGCTACGTATCACGCGACGAGCATTGGCCAGTACCTTGTTTAGTGGCACTTGCTCATATTCAAGCGCTTTGGTAAACATAGGATCACGGCGAAAATTGATCAAATTAAATACGGATTGACGCAGCGCTTTACTAGGAATCGTACCGACGTGAGTAGAGTTACCACCAACCTGATCGCGTGGATCAATGACCGCTACCTTTTTACCAGACTTAGCCAGCTTCATCGCTGCAGCCTCGCCAGCAGGACCTGCGCCTAGCACAACTGCATCGTATTCAAAATTATGCTGATCGCTTTTTATACGCTGCGAATCTTTAGTAAAGCCTGATTTGATATCGATACGCGTATCATCTAACGGATTGACCAAATCGGGATGATGCATAACATCTTCTGTGACTTGTTCGTGGGTTTGCTCGATTTGTTCTTGTTTATTCTTTTCTTTGGTCTGCTCAGGAGATGTAGCAGGTGCAGCGCCGCTGTCTTTGTTTGATACTTCAGTCTGTGTATCACGACCAGTATCGTTAGTTGCATCATCTTTGCGTTTGCTTCCCATGATAACCTCTTTAATTATTTATTTACTGACTTATCTGTCAATCTACTCATACTGTTATGAAGCCATCTATACGTGAATCAATACATTCATGCGTCAATAGCCAGTATTATGGCGTGCCCACCATACGTTGTGACAAAATATTTTGCAATGTCCAATGCCCATTTAGGCTCTGACGCCCCTCATCAACCTGCGGACGCGCACTAATCACATACTCTGTACCAAGACTTGGCGTAAAGTCATCAATCCAATCATAGGGAATTTGAAATACCGAACCATCTTTATTGGACTTGGCTAGCAGACACTGCATCGGTAATGCTGAGGCACAGGCCACGCGGTTTGGCATAATGGTTAACGTTTGCGCGTCACCTAAGACGATAGTAGGTATATAGCGCGGCTCGGGTACAGGCTTGCGCGCAAAAGGTGACGTTTGACAAGCACTAAGCAACGTGACACTGCATAGCAGGCCTAACAAGAACAAGGGCGATCTTTTGGGTTGATGGGATAGACTCATAACACTCTCTATGTGGTGATAAATGTATAGCGATACTTATGTAAAATGTAGTATATAGTGATAATAATGGTCGACTATAAGCACATGTATCAGATTAACCAATGCGACGTTTTAGGCCTGTCATTTGCAAAATGCGAGTGGCAATCTCTTCAACAGACATCTCTGAGACATCAAGGCTTTGAATACCTTGTGAAGTATAGATACCTTGTATAGCGCGCTGCTCTTGCTGACACTGCTGATAGCTAGAATAGCGACTACCTGCGCGGCGCTCTTGGCGGATTTTTACTAGACGATCCGTATCAATCAACAAACCAAACAGCTTGTCTTTATGCTCGCGCAATGCTTTTGGTAGCTGATTGTCGTATAGATCATCTTCAGTCAGTGGGTAGTTGGCAGCGCGAATACCAAACTGTAAAGCCAAATAAAGTGAGGTTGGCGTTTTACCTGAACGTGATACGCCAATTAATATGATATCTGCCATATTATAATGACGCGTACGTGCTCCATCATCATTATCCAAAGCAAAATGTACCGCATCGATACGCTCTTTATAAGTCTCAGAGTCGACGTTATCGTGAGCGTGACCAGAATGGGCATCTGGCTCTATACCAGTTTCTTCCGCGATACGGCCGATCAAACCTTCATACATATCCAAATTACAGCTATGAGCAGAATTAATCTTTTCGCGAATTTCTGGACTGACAATAGTATCAAATACTAATGGCAATAATCCATCGCGTTGATAAGCAATGTTGATTTGCTCAACTGCGTTTTCAGCACGTTCGATACTATCGACATAGGGCAATACTCGAGTTTCGAATGGCACTGAGGCAAATTGACTTAATATAGAACGGCCCAACGTTTCGGCTGTAATGGCGGTACCATCAGAGATAAAGAACGCGCTTCTTATCGCCTGTGAATTGTCCAAACCTAAAGCATGACGGTTTTGAATAGTCGTTTTATCTTGCTCAGACAGACTGTTTGAATACATAACTTGAAAACCTTAGTGTAAACCTCAATAGTAAGCTTTAATCGACTCATGATATTTAGTGTGTCAATTTTTAAAACTGAATCGCTATATGGCATATATATGGTGAATGGTAATTATGATGAATGATAATCACATGTATATAAATAGGTAACTTTATTTAGTACGCTGATAGTTGTGTCTCTAATGACTTTACCAGCTGTCATTAGGGTCTTATACGCTTGTTACTTTATGTCCTACATTATACTCATAATAGACACTTAATAGGAATCAAAGTTAGCACAACTATAAAATCTAAATGACAGGCTTTTAATACAATCCTTTATGTGGATTTGAGCGCATTAAACGTTGCAGATGACAGAAATACATATCATTTACGAAAATATTTATCTTAAGTTGGCTGCTTTATATTCGGATAAGTGAGACAATAGTTCGATTATTTACTCACAAATTATTGCTAAACTCTATAATTTGTATCTTTTTCATAAGTTTTTCGGTCTAACCCCTCGAAATTGTCCAAATATAGCGGTATAATTCACCGTTATAATCTTTACTAAATAACCTTATTTTCTGGAGTTATCATGGCAGCGCAATCTACAGCACTTGTGATCAATCTTGATCAGTTAGGAAAAAACGACATTGATATGGTCGGTGGTAAGAATGCCTCGCTTGGCGAGATGATCAGTCATCTGTCCGATCTGGGCGTTAGCGTCCCAGGCGGTTTTGCGACAACTTCAAATGCTTTCAATCGTTTTCTGACTGAAACAGGTTTGCTTGATAAAATCAATAGTGAACTTAAAGCGCTCGATGTAGACGATGTAAATAAGCTGACTGCCACAGGTAAAAAAATCCGTAATTGGATTATCGAACAAGAATTGCCAGAAGATCTTGAAAAAGAGGTTCGCCAATCATTTGAAGAGATGAGCGATGGTAAAGACATTGCTGTGGCGGTACGCTCTTCTGCAACTGCTGAAGATTTGCCAGACGCGTCATTTGCCGGTCAGCAAGAGACTTTCTTGAACATTCGTGGTATCGATAACGTACTACTCGCTATTAAAGAGGTATTTGCTTCTTTATACAACGACCGTGCTATCTCTTATCGTGTACACAAAGGTTTTGAGCATGAAGGCGTTGCCCTCTCTGCTGCTGTACAACGTATGGTACGCTCAGAAACAGGCGCAGCTGGCGTTATGTTTACGTTAGATACAGAAAGTGGTTTTGATCAAGTAGTGTTTATCACATCGAGCTATGGCTTGGGTGAAATGGTCGTTCAAGGTGCTGTTAACCCTGATGAGTTCTATTTATCAAAACGCCTACTCACTGATGGTAAACCTGCAATTATTCGCCGTAATCTTGGTAGCAAACACAAGAAAATGATTTACGGTGATGAAGGTAGCACAACCAAATCTGTCAAAACAGTCGATGTCGAAAAGCAAGAACGTATGCAGTTCTCGTTATCTACTGAAGAGCTGACTGATCTTGCCAAACAAGCAATGACTATCGAAAAGCATTATGGTCAAGCGATGGATATTGAGTGGGCAAAAGATGGCGATACTAATGAGATATTTATCGTACAGGCCCGTCCTGAAACGGTAAAAAGTCGTCAAGACAGCACTGTTATGGAGCGCTATGTCATTGATACAGCGGGTGCTAAAGTATTGTGTGAAGGTCGCTCAATCGGTCAACGTATTGGCGCTGGTAAAGTACGTATCGTGAGCAATCTAAACGAGATGGACAAAGTCCAAGACGGTGACGTTTTAGTATCAGACATGACAGACCCAGATTGGGAACCAGTCATGAAGCGTGCTTCAGCTATTATCACTAACCGCGGCGGCCGTACCTGTCACGCTGCTATTATTGCGCGTGAGCTTGGTGTCCCAGCCATCGTTGGCTGTGGTAACGCTACTGAATTACTGGTCGACGGTCAAGACGTGACTGTCTCTTGTGCTGAAGGTGACACAGGCTTTATTTATGAGAGTCAAATTGATTTTGACATCCAGACCAACTCTATTGAATCTATGCCAGAACTTGCATTCAAAGTTATGATGAACGTGGGCAACCCAGACCGTGCTTTCTCATTTACCCAAATGCCAAACGAAGGTATCGGCCTTGCACGTCTTGAATTTATCATCAACCGTATGATTGGCGTGCATCCAAAGGCACTGCTCAACATGAATAGCTTGCCACGTGAAATATCACAAGCGATCAATGAGCGTATTGCAGGCTATGCATCACCTGTTGATTTTTATGTCGATAAATTGGTCGAAGGTATCTCAACGCTCGCTGTTGCCTTTGTAGATCAACCCGTTATCGTTCGTATGTCAGATTTTAAATCCAATGAGTATGCCAACTTACTGGGTGGTAAATTATACGAGCCATCGGAAGAAAACCCAATGCTGGGCTTCCGCGGTGCTAGCCGTTACGTGTCCGATAACTTCCGTGACTGCTTTGAGCTTGAATGTAAGGCACTTAAACGCGTCCGTGATGAGATGGGTTTGACCAACGTCGAGATTATGATTCCTTTCGTACGTACGGTTGGTGAAGCAGCCGAAGTCATCGAGTTGCTTGAGAAAAATGGTTTAAAACGTGGCGAAAATGGTCTACGCGTCATTATGATGTGTGAGCTACCTACCAACGCCTTACTAGCAGAAGAATTCCTAGAGCACTTTGATGGCTTCTCAATCGGTTCAAACGACTTGACTCAGTTAACACTTGGTCTAGATCGAGATTCAGGTATCGTCTCTCATCTGTTTGATGAGCGCGATCCTGCAGTTAAGAAACTATTGTCTATGGCGATTGAAGCTTGCCGTAAAGCGGATAAATACATCGGTATCTGTGGTCAAGGTCCATCAGATCATCCAGACCTTGCGTTTTGGCTCATGGAGCAAGGTATCAGCTCTGTATCACTAAACCCTGATTCAGTCCTTGATACTTGGTTCTTTTTAGCGGGTGAAGAAGCACAATAAACTGCAGTATTCAGTCACCGCAGTAATTCACACAGTCATTAAAGTTACTTTGATTAGGGTCTATTTGATTTTTTCGAATAGACCCTAATATAATGATTTAAGATATGACTAATTATGTAGGCAACTATGCAGATTTTCCTTGCTCGAGACAACGTACAAGCAGGTCCATATACATTGGATCAGTTAAATATTATGCTGACATCTGGTGAAGTAGTATTGGATGATTTGGTATGGCATGAAGGTTTAGATAAATGGCAACGTATTGGTGACTTAACAGGTAACCAATATTCTTATCGTCCTGCTGATATCTCTTCTTCTAACGACTCTATTGTCAACAATGTGACAGTCTTTCCAGAAGACAACGCTAGTAACCCTCAAAGTAGTAAATCGGTATCGCTAGATAAATTATATGGTAAGCCTGAACGCTCAAAAGATACCGCCAAAAACGCAAAAGCGGATATGACGACCAACCGTCATCACACGCCTCATAATAACGTGTCACTAAATAAGTCGACTGTCAATAAGACTGGGTCTCAAAAAGATAAAGTTATTGGTAATGTCGTCTTGGCACCTATCATGTCACGAGTATTAGCCACTGCGCTTAATGGCCTATTGTATGTATTAGCGATTTTTCCGCTGGTACTGGCATTAACCAAAATGGACATAGACTATTCAAAGTTTCAAGATATTCAAAACATGGACGCTGCATACCAGTACTCAATGACACTCATGGAGAGCTTACCTAGCTCTACCTTAATGATGTCACAAGTGATGGTGTTTGGACTGTTTGCGCTACAACTGGTATTTATTACACTACGTGGACAGTCGCTTGGTAAGCTTATCACTGGCATTCGTGTTGTCGATCAAACCACACATCGTATACCCTCTTTTCTTAAGCTTATCGGTATGCGAACCTTACTACTCTTTATTATCTACAACCTATTATTTTCATTTACGAGTTTTTTAGGATTTGTCGTCATTGCTGTTCACTACTTTATGGCATCTAAAAGCCCTGAAAATATAGGATGGCATGATAAGGTTGCTAAAACTTTGGTAGTCAAAGCTGATAGTAGCCAATTGGCTAAGCAACCTGTAGTGAAATAAATATATTTAGCCACTTAAAACTATATAAACTCACTAAAAGCAGCGCTTAGTCGTTGCTTTTTTATTTATCGGCAGACAACAGTATTAACCTTTGTGTTAAGACTCGACTACTGCTATAATACGGCGCTTTATATCCTAAGCTTATTTTCAACTTTTCTTTAATGATTTGTTTGAGAGGCAGCTTACCTTATAAATCTCCTTGCTATTAACATAGGGTTAATAGCTACTAATCCGTAAGGAGTTCAAATGAGACATTACGAGCTGGTGTTAATCGTACACCCAGACCAAAGCGACCAAGTGGTCGGCATGGTTGAACGCTATATTAAGTTGGTTCAAGACAACGGTGGTGTTATCCATCGTTTAGAAGATTGGGGCCGTCGTCAACTGGCTTACCCAATAAACAAGATTCACAAAGCTCATTACGTTCTTTTCAATATCGAAACTGACGGTGAGACTTTGGCTGAGCTTGAAGAGTTATTCCGTTATAACGACGCGATCATTCGTAGCCTAGTTATGCGCCGTGACGATGCTATCACTGAAGAGTCACAGTTAGCTAAAAATGCCGATGAAAAACGTGCACGTAAAGCAACGACTCGTCGTCCAGACAGTCGTGAAAACGATAACGACGACAACAGTGAAGACTAATTAAAGGAGAATACTTATGGCACGTTTCTATCGCCGTCGCAAATTCTGCCGTTTCACTGCTGAAGGCATCACTCACATTGACTATAAAGATGTTGAGTTGCTAAAACAGTATATCAGTGACAATGGCAAGATTGTACCTAGCCGTATTACCGGTACATCTACTAAATATCAGCGTCAACTAGCCACTGCTATCAAGCAGGCTCGCTATTTATCGCTACTTCCGTATACTGACAACCATCAGTAATTTAACCGTTAACTAGGAATGACTCATGCAAATTATTTTGTTACAGCGTATCGTCAACCTTGGTAAACTCGGTGAAACTGTCGATGTAAAACCAGGTTACGGACGTAACTTTCTTATCCCTCAGGGCAAAGCACTACCTGCTACTAAAGCTAATATTGAAAAGTTCGAAGCACGTCGTGCTGAGCTTGAAGCTGAAGAAGCAAAAGAGATTGCTGTTGCTCAAGAGCGTGCTGATGCACTAACTGACGTTAATGTGATCATGCGTGCAAAATCTGGTGACGAAGGCAAGCTATTTGGCTCTATCGGTACTCGCGATATTGCTGAAGCATTGACTAACTCAGGTCTAGAAGTTGACCGTGCTGAAATCAAGCTGCCTGAAGGCACTCTGCGTCAAGTTGGCGAATATAATGTTGATATTCAGCTACATCATGACGTTACTGCTAGTATTTTAGTAACCATTCTTTCTGAAGATGGTGATGAAGAAAACACTGCAGTAGAAGATGATGAGACACAAGACGAGAACGAAGATTATTCTGAAGAGTAAATTTTAGAATATCTCGTTTAGATCAAAAAGAGCCAGTGACTTTAAGTTGCTGGCTCTTTTTTTGTTTAGGAGACGCGGGTTCAACTCCCGCCATCTCCATCATAACGAACAATCTTTAGCAGTTTGGTTCTTATCGTAGTATGGTATAACTTATATCTTATAAATCATTACTCTAAATAGATCTAAGCACTGAGACGTTCATATGACATATTATTCAAAGCCAAATTATTCAAAGCAGTTACACGATTGGCTTAAACGTGGCCGAAACTGGCATATTGAATATGACGACTATCTGTCCAATCATATTACCCATAATTGGATTGCGCTTGATGCTGCAGGCGTCAGTCAAAATAAAATGCAATGGTGGCAAGACGTATATATCAACAATATCATAGATAAAGGTGCTACAAGTACGGCAAAAGGGCCTGAAATGCTTGTACCGCCGCGCCAAAATGCGCTTGACTACACAGCGATAACGGATGTCAATTGGCTATACAATATACAGTCTACGCGTATCGCATTTGAAGCCTATCGTGATTTTTTCGATAAGAAAATAGCAAAGTTAGGACTATGTGCTTGTTTAAAGCGCTACTACCCTACGCTATCAGCAGGTATGGCAGGGGCGGCGCTGCATGCTGTTATCCATACTGGTTGGGCGGTCGATGTTGAGTCCGAGAATATGGCAGCGGAAGGACTGGCTTATATGGCAACTGCCTTTCAACCATTAGCGACAGGCACTCACCATAGTCGACATCAATTATGGTCACCTGATGCGCCGCACCCTATTGACACGCTTGAACAAATTTTAGCTGACGATAGCCTATCTCAATTAACCAAAAGAGCTGATCAGCTGAGTCAAACTGAAGATTATAAGCAATTGAATAGAGGCGGCTTCCAGCAGCGTTTAATTACCTTCGATAACCCTAATGAGCCAATGGCACAGTTTCTTAATGATAAGGTTGTACTAAAGCTACCTGAGACTGGCAATAATTTGACTCACTCTATCGAAGCGCTAACCGTGATGGCAGCAAGCATGGTGTACGGTAGTGATAATGAATTTTTTATCATTCATGGATTAACCAGTTTGCACAGCGTTTTATGCGTACTACCCCATCTTGATGAAACTGCACAGCGCAATGCATTGGGTTATTGGTTTCGCGCCTTGGTGGCAACGTTCATCATTCAAAACCGCCCTAACCGTAAAAACATGCTAGCTATTATTAAAAGATGGCAAGCAGATAAAAATACATCTAATAACCATCAACTAAGTGATGATGACAAAGCTTGGTGGCTACAGATCTTGCAATCGACAACCGATAGTCTCGATGAGCATGTACCTAAGACCGTTTATGTGCTAAAGCGCTGGGCTGAATGGCAGGCTTTTTCAAAGGCATCGCGTGATATATTCGCTAAAACCGCGCTTAATATTGCCACGCCTCATAAAGATGGTAAGTTGCATGAGAATTTATGGTTTAGCAATCCGTCTTCTAAAGATTGAGAAGAAAGAGGTAGAAACGATAAATACGTCTAATTTTATGTATAAGACGCGGGTTCAACTCCCGTCATCTCTACCAAATATAAATACCATTTCCTATAAATTTTGAGCAATTATTATGCTGTGCTAAAACTTTAACACACACGGAATCAAATTAGTTTAAAGCGTCTGCCAAGACCTCATAAATTCTAGCATCTGCAGCCTGCGCCACGTTAAAGCGCATAAAGTTTTCCGCATTTTTTGATTGGCTAAAGGCATTGCCGGGCGCTAAGACCACGCCTTGAGACAAACAATTATTTGCCAATTGAGTCGCACTATTATTATCAGGCAATCTGCACCACAAAAACATGCCAGCTTGCGGTATCAGCCACGGGACAATACCAAGTTTTGCTAGTTTAGGTAAGGTTTGATTGCGCGCGCGTGCAAGCCGCGTATGAATGGTATTCATATGTTTACGATAACCGCTATCCGTGAGTGCTGATAACACAACGGCTGCTGCCAGTTGATCGCCACCAAAGCCCGTCGCTACTTTTAGATCAAGCAAACTCTCAACCCACTCATTTGGCGCAGCTATATAACCACAGCGCAAGGACGCCGATAAGGTTTTAGAAAAACTACCAATATAAAACACACGTGACAAACCGTCTAATGCCGCTAGCCGTGGCGCAGGTTTAACTTCAAAGTCAGCAAAGATATCGTCTTCAATAATATATAAGCCAGCAGCTTGTGCCAATTGCAATACTTGGTAAGCTGTAGATGGTGATAAAGTTGCGCCAGTAGGATTATGAATGGCAGCGTTGGTAATATATAGCCGCGGTTTGTGCTTATTTAAAGTCGCTACAAAGGCTTCTGCATCTGGACCATTTGGCGTATAAGGAACGCCAATGACTTTGACTCTATGGGCGCGCAATAGCGCCCGAAAATTAAAGTAGCAGGGATCATCCACTACTACGGTATCGCCTGCGGTCAATAAAAAACGTAAAATCAAATCTATCGCTTGCGTGCCAGACTCTGTCAATACCACTTGTGATGGCTGAGCATCGATGCCCAGTCCTGCCATTCGCCGTGTCAACAATTGGCGTAATGGGGGTAACCCTAGAGGCGTTGCATACTCGCTAATAACAGTAGCGTCGCCTCTTGCCACATGTCGTAGACCGCGACGCATACCCTCCTCAAACAACCACTCTGGCGGCAGCCAGCCGCAGCCCGGCTTTAATACGTTATTGGAGGGCTCAAGCGATTGGCGCGACACCCAGAGCGGATCTATCGTGCGATCAAGATTGTGTCCAGACTCTGTTAATGATAACGGCGCTATTGATTCTGCAACATAAAAACCAGCACCGGGACGCGAGTAAATAACGCCCTCAATTTGCAAACGCTCATAGGCTTCCATTATAGTTGATGGCGAAAATCCATAGCTATTTGCCGCCGCTCGTACCGATGGCAAGCGCGATCCGGGCATATAAGTAACGGTGGCTATCTTTTCTTTCACATCAGCCATAACCATCTCAATTCGGGTTAATTGCTGCTTCATATTTTTAAATGAATCCATGAACAAACGAATATATCATTCTGATAGAAAACTGTATGGGTTTTATACACCAAACAGTTCTGTCCAATTGTACTGGATTGTCTCTAGATATCCTAATGCACTTCTGTTTTAATTATTGACCGTAAATGATGTGATGTTAGTGGCAGTACTCTGATTGTGACGACAGTGAACATCAATAATTCAATGATACTTTCAACAAGCGGTTATATATGACGAATAAAAAATATAATACATATTTGGCATTTGCTCTGTGCGTGATCACAACCAGCGTCAATATCCAAGGACCACTTTATGCACTTTATGCCAGTAATGATGGCTATGGCGTCTTAGCAACCACAGTCGCATTCTCTTTTTATGTATTAGGTGTAATACCGGTATTATTAGCTTTTGGTGGGCTCTCAGATAGGATTGGACGAAAAAAGACGATTTTAATCTCTTTAGGTTTATCGATAGCGGCAACGGCTTTGATGATGGTCTACCCTTATACACGAGCGTTAGCAGTAGCACGATTTATGCTAGGCGTTGGCACCGCATTAATGGCGGCGACGGCGACCGCCTATATGATTGAACTGATTGGCGCATCCGATACGGCGCGAGCGACCACTTGGGTAACTGCCAGCACGACCATAGGCTTCGGTCTTGGCCCTGCATTAACGACGGTATCGTTAATGGTTTATGAGACTCAGCAGCCTGCCAGCTTTTTTATATTACTAGCAAGCGCGCTATTATCGATCTTTTTAGTTTGGCAATTACCAGAGACCG
Source organism: uncultured Psychrobacter sp. (assembly GCF_947488565.1). GTDB lineage: Bacteria > Pseudomonadota > Gammaproteobacteria > Pseudomonadales > Moraxellaceae > Psychrobacter > Psychrobacter saeujeotis. The sequence continues at coordinate 189,277 of NZ_CANKZC010000001.1, forward strand.
CGCCTAAGCGCGCCAATACAATTAAATCAATGCTCAAGCTGCCTTATTTTAATAAAGAGGTGATTTGGTATGGCGGCGGTATTTTAATTTGTTGGGCAACCACTGGATTGGTGTTGTCGATTATCCCATCAGTGCTAGCCACGCATGGACTGGCTAAATATGCTGGGATTTCCTCTATGCTGGCTATTAGTTGCGGATTATTATTTCAGCCTATGGCTCAAAAACTCGACCCACAAACATCAAGTAAGCTGGGCATTTTAATTTTACTTCCCGCGTATGCGCTGCTTGCTTGGGGCGCGCTGCATGCCAATTTACCAGCGATACTTTTAGCCGCTTTTTTAGCCAGTAGCAGCTGTTATGGATTTGTCTATTTAGGCGGACTATCAGGGGTGACGCGCTCTGCTGGCAATGAGCAAGCGCGCGCTAGTGCCGGCTATTTTTTGATGGCTTATATGGGGTTTAGTGTGCCTGTCATTTTTACGGGTTTAATTGTTGATCAGTATGGTACTACTATCGCGTTTTATGCTTTCGGGTTATTTTTAATACTTAGCGCGCTCATATTGCTTGGCAGTCATTCTATGCTAAAGCCCGATGGCACATTAGATCATATAAGCCATAATTAATTGTTAGAATAGTTATTATTACTTTATTTAGCGCAAAAACGCCCCATATAATAAACCTAGGAACGAATAATCGGGTCAATCAAGCTAATATAGTTAAAATTACTAATTGTTATAACATTTAACACTATATCATGTTATTAAGTGTAATGTCGCTATATGATCCTATTGCCAAAAATACCATTATCTATTATAATACGTCGTTCTATTGGGGATGTTCTGGCTTCGACGCTGGTGATGAAACTCAATGATGCATGTCGAGAGTGTATGTCCTCTCGTAAATCAAACATATATTGTTATAGTCGCAAACGACGAAACTTACGCTCTAGCAGCTTAAACCCTGCTTACTGCGCTGCCGATTACCTATAGTTGACCAGCCCAGTTGAAGCGTCCGTATATAGGTTCGCCACAAGGGATTGTCTCAATCGCTTGGGTTCAAAAGTAGAGAATCGTCCAATCCATCCTGCCTGTCGGATCGGTGCGGACTAAAATCAAAGACAGAATCTAAACATGTAGAGTCATGAGCGTAATGCTGGCGGACGCGGGTTCAACTCCCGCCATCTCCACCAAATATATTAAATTAAGTCAATCACTTAGGTGGTTGGCTTTTTTATGACATAATTTTGATAGGTTTTGATCTTAGAGGTTGATTATCCACTGCCCATCGATAGAGCTTTTTAAGACCATAACTTGCTGGATCGACCAGCTCTAACATATCAGCGCATGCTTCAGAACAGAACAATCGGTACTCAGGATTATAAAACCCTGGAATTATAGTTCTAATCAAAGCCAAATAGTCGTATTTAAAGCTTTTACGTTTGTTGAACCAACGTATGGCATAGTCAATATCACACATAACTGGAATCAACACCCAGTGGCTAGGCTCCATATAAATCGTCTTACGCCGCAGTCCGCCATCGCGATGACTTGAGCTAATACAATCGTAACGTTGCTCGCCCAATTCATTAATCACAAGCTCACAATGACTATAGGGAGAACCATCGATTGTACTAATAATATGGTCTAATAACTTTCCTTTTTCTGCAATGTAAAACGCCAAATAAGTGGCTTGCATGACGTACTCCTATAGTTACATTCTCCTATATACATATACAGTAGCCGGCCAGTAATTGATAACAATTGCCATAAAAAAGCCAGTCAAATTACCTGACTGGCTTTGATATTTTGTTGTTTTTTGGCCTTCAAGCCAAGACTTCATTTAGCCATTTACCAATATTTTGTATTTGCGGCATACAGACCTGATGCGCCATTGGATAAGTATTATATTCAACGTCATATCCCTTGTCTGATAACAATTGCTGTGCTTGCTGACCCAAAATTACAGGAACGACTGGATCGTGAGTACCGTGTTCGATCAATATCGGTAACTCTTTATTAGCAGTGCTATAGTCAATGTGATCATCGGTTGCCAAATACGTAGATAAGGTCATCAATCCCGCCAGCCGCTCAGGATAGCCAAGCGCGACATGATAAGCCACTGCCCCGCCCTGCGAAAATCCTGCGATAACGATATGTTCAGGTTTGACGCCACGTTCAATCTCACGACAAATCAAGTCATGGATTTGCTGAGAAGAGGTCTCTATCTGAGCCAAATCGACTTTACGCTCAAGACTCATCTCTAAAATATCATACCATGCTGGCATCACCATACCACCGTTTACTGTCACTGGGCGTTTAGGCGCATGTGGAAAGATAAAGCGTACGGCCATATCATTCGCTAAGCCTAACTGCGGTACCACTGGCTCAAAGTCATTGCCGCTAGCGCCCAAGCCATGCAGCCAAATCACTGCTCTGTCTATATTCTTTTGTGATGGGTTATGTTCAACAATGACCGCATCTAAATAATTACTCATATTCTTTAGGTTCCTTTGAATAAAATTATGGATATAAACAATTTATGCTTTCTATAGAACTGGTTTTTTTAGTAGATTTTGTTCTTTATTTTTTAGTTCCGCACAAAAAAAGCCTTTGATTGTTTCTAATTAGATAAGACTAGAATCAACAAAAGGCTGATAACGCTTTGAATGCGGTTTTAAGTAATTGATTCTACCGGTGGCTCAACATCCCCGTTTTGACCACGATGACGCAGATAATGATCGAGTAAGACAATCGCTAGCATGGCCTCTGCAATGGGCGTTGCACGCACCCCAACGCAAGGGTCATGACGACCTTTAGTTAGCATATCAATTGCTTCGCCTTCTGTATTTATGCTCTTACCAGGGGTAGTAATGCTAGAAGTCGGTTTAAGCGCGATACTGACGCTGATATTCTGACCCGACGAGATACCACCTAAGATACCGCCAGCATGATTGGCAGTGAAGCCATCTGGGGTCAGCTCATCACGAGAGCTATGCCCAAACTGTCCAGCAACAGCCATACCATCACCAATCTCTACCCCTTTTACCGCATTGATACTCATCATTGCGTGGGCAATATCAGCGTCTAAGCGATCGAATACTGGCTCACCAAGTCCGACTGGTACACCACTGGCAATAACTTCCAACTTCGCCCCGCAGCTAGTACCCTCTCGGCGTAGGTTGTCTATTAATGTCTCAAAGCGACCAACCGCCTCTTTGTCAGCAGTGAAGAACGGATTACTATTCACAAAGTCCCAGTCAATTTGGCTAGGGTCTGTGACGTTACTATATTCATTACCTATTTGGGTGACATGACCACGGATTTGCACACCCAAGCGCTCTTGGAGATACTTCTTAGCGATAGCACCAGCCGCGACTCGCATCGCTGTCTCCCGGGCTGATGAGCGACCGCCGCCGCGATAGTCGCGAAAGCCATACTTCATACTATAAGTATAATCAGCATGACCAGGACGAAAAGTATCTTTAATCTCACTATAGTCTTTTGATTTTTGATTGGTATTACGAATAAGCAGACCGATGGACGTACCCGTGGTTTTACCTTCAAACACACCGGAGATAATTTCAACTTCATCAGACTCACGGCGCTGGGTTGAATACTTAGAGGTGCCTGGTTTCCGGCGGTCTAAATCTACCTGTAAATCTTCTGCAGATAATGCTAAACCTGGAGGGACGCCATCAACGATAGCCAACAAACCTGCACCATGTGACTCACCGCAAGTGGTGACGGTGAAAACCTGACCAATACTATTACCTGCCATAACTGTCCCTAAACCCATAAAAATCTGTTTATATGTATTTACTAGTGGATCAAAAGCGCTGATTCGTTATTGACTCTTGTCCAATAACTGTACGTAATGTGCGAACAATTCACGATGCGCCATTAGCTCATCAAAAGTAATCGCAAAAATACCATGACCACCGAGTGCAAATTTTAGCCAGTCAAACTGAATGTCTGGATAAGCTTGTCTAAGCGCCCACTCACTATCACCCACTTCACACACTAACAAGCCTTCAGGACTTAGATATTCTGGCGCTTCAAATAAAATACGATGCACCAAATCCAGTCCATCTTGTCCAGCAGCCAGTGCTTGCTCAGGCTCATACAAAAACTCAGGCGGTAAGTCGGCCATGATAGCAGCATCAACATAAGGAGGATTGGTCACAATAAGCTCATATTGATTTTCAGCTGGAATCTTCGCAAATAGATCTGATTCAATGACATTGACTTGATGTCCAAGATCATGGTGATCAACGTTGACCATCGCCACTTCTAACGCGCCTTTGTCAATATCAACCGCATCGACTAAGGCATCGACAAAACGTGTCGCCAGTGCAATAGCAATACAACCAGACCCAGTGCATAGATCTAAAATACGCTCTGGTTGTGACAATTGTTTCATATCAAGCCCATGATCATAAAACACAGCCGGTTGACCATTGACAGCCGGTTGACCATTGACAGTTGCACCTAGAGGCTTTGCAAGCTCATTGACATCAAAATATGGGTGAAACTGCTGGCGGATTAACTCCGCTATGGGCGAGCGCGGAATAAGAACGCGTTCATCGACATAAAAAGGCAGATCACAAAAATAGGCCAAATTGATTAGGTAACTCAGCGGTTTTCGTTCAGCGATACGCTCTTCTAATAAGCTTAACACCTGCTGTTTTTCTGACGTCGTCAAACGGCAATCAAGTATTTGCTCGTTGGCGGCCCAATCTAAAGACAGAGAATGCAAAACAATCGCTGACGCTTCAGCAAACTCATCAGTAGTACCTTGTGCCACAACCACATCATAATTGCGTAGTTGAGTGACTGAAAAACGAATGAAATCACGTATGCTAGATAATTGTTCACGCGCCTCTTCAAGCTCGCTATGTAAGTTTGCAAATTGATCTTCTTCAGTGATTAGATCCGTTTCATCTGTATCCAACCCATCTTGTAGATTCTGCTCAAAATGTTGAGACGCTTGATCATTAGAATATTGGTTTTGAAACTCTTCTGCACTCATAGTCTGGTGTTCTGACATATCGCACCTTGTTGATTACATGCTCGTTAGTCACATGATAGTGGATTAAATAAAACGCTGTGCATGCATTATAGACGTAAACGCTATATAGCGCCAATGACTATAAATCTTACTGCAATAAAACCTTAAAGTAAGAGTTTACAGCTATCTATAGCAATAAAATTAATTGATCATTATTTAGTAATTGACCAGCATTTATTCGTTTTTTAAAATTTTTTATAAAAAGATAATCTTACTAAAAACTTGCTAATCAAACAGTTTGGGCAACATACCAGCCAAAATATCAGCCAAATATAACTATATTGTATGTCATACGTCAGCTGTTGACGCTTAGCACTCTACAGGCACAAAAAGATGTATCAAAAGTTTGCTTAGAATCTTAATTGTGCGCATAATAGCTCCATTGTAATAACCTACTATGGTCAAATATGATGAAAATAAAACCTCTTATTGCTTCTATGTCTATCGCTATCATTAGCGCTAGTATGAGTCTCAGTGCCGTTGCTGCAACCGATAATACGCGTACAACGCCAGCACGTACGGTTGACAAATTACCTGGTATTGCTGTATTGGCAAGCCTTGATGTACAAGAAAGTCGTAGCACATCAATTGATAACAATAACACAGTTGCTACGCCTAGCATCAAGCCTAAGACCACTGACAGTATGAGTGATCTGATCGACACCAAGCAAGATAACAGAATACAGTCAGCATCAGAGCCAGTCGCTGCAGACAATATGAGCGCAGCTGAGCTGACGCGTAAGGATGAACAATCTGATCGTACTGACGATATTAGTGAAGGCCAAGCTGTGGCGGGTCCTAGTGACGCCTCATCTATAGACGCAACAGATCCTTCATCTTTTGAGATGCCTCAATATGAAAAGAGTCTAGATTTCAACACTGATCCTGCGATCAAAAATATCGAAGATAAAGATGGTAAAAGATATACCACGCTTAATTTGTCAAATTATGCCAAGCAAGTAAACAATGCCACATGGTCGCCGAATATGAATGTCAATTCAGCGATGACTATCAAAATGCAGGCTTTGCTTGACTGGAACTATGCCTCTCCTGGTCCAATCGATGGTGGTTGGGGCATGAATAGTAAAAAGGCGTTAATCAACTTTCAAACGATGAAAGGATTACCAGCGACTGGTACGATGGACCAAAAAACATGGGATGCATTGACTAAGAATATCCCTGCCAATAAGCCTGTTTTAGTCACGTATACGTTGACTGAAGATGATATCAAAACCAACTTTTTGACTACGCCTTCAGGCTCGGAGGCCAAGTCAAAAGTGAAAGGTTTGTATTATCAAGACATTAAAGAGATGCTTGCTGAGCGCTTTCATATGGACATACGCTACCTTGATAAGTTAAATAAAAATAAAAACTATCGAGCGGGTGAAACCATTACCGTACTTAACACACGTAAGCCGCTCAATGAGCGTATTAATCGCGTGGTTGCTGATAAAGCAAGCAAAACACTATATGCTTATAATGATGATAAGCTGGTTGCTACTTATCCAACGACGATTGGTAGCGATGCCACTCCTTCACCTCAAGGTACCTTTAAGATTATTAATAGAGTTAAGATGCCTTGGTATAAAGCCACTGTCGGTGAAGGTGGCGACAAAAAAGTACATATGTTACCACCAGGGCCAAATAACCCCGTTGGTGTCGTCTGGATGGGTTTATCAAAGCCCTCTTATGGTATTCACGGTTCACCCAAACCTGAAGGTATCAGTCGCCAAGCATCAGCAGGTTGTGTCCGTCTAACCAACTGGGATGTATTAGAAGTTTACGCCAATATCGAAAATGGCGCGACAGTCGAGCTTAAGTAGTAGCCGACTCGATAATACTTTATTGATATATTTATCGTTCATTTTAAAAAGACCTTTATTTTAAAGGTCTTTTTTCGTTTACTGATAGATTTTTATTCGTAAATTATAGGGATCAAATATGAAGACAGTGATGTTCATAGGTTATGGATCGATGGCAAGAAAGGTGCACGAGATGCTACCTAAAAATGTCAAATTATCGACTGTATTAGCCAGTCCAAGGAGCGCAAATCATTTAACAATAGAGATGGGCGAATCTATAAATGTGATTACTTCTGTAGACGACTTACTAGAAGTTCCTGATATCGCTATTGAGATGGCGGGACAAGATGGGCTCAAAGAGCACGGTATCAAAATCTTAGAGAGAAACATACCTCTTGGGATTGTCTCAGTGGGCGCTTTTACTGATGAAAAATTTGCGATTTCGCTACATGATGCTGCAAAAAGACATGGGGTAAAAATTCATATCTTAGCAGGAGCGGTAGCAGGTATAGATGGTATCAATGCTGCAAGCTTGGCCGGACTTAGTAAAGTTATTTATCAAGGTAGAAAAAGCCCTTCGAGTTGGAAAGGCAGTTATGCTGACAAGCTTATTGATTACGACTCTTTAAAAAAAGCGACCGTATTCTTTACAGGTACTGCTAGAGAGGCTGCGACTTTATTTCCTGCCAATTCTAATGTCGCCGCAACCATTGCTTTAGCAGGGGTTGGCTTAGATGAGACACAAGTAGAGTTGATCGCCGATCCCACGCTTTCCCACAACATTCATCATATAATAGCTGAAGGCATATTTGGTAAGCTTGAAATTAGCATAACTGGACTACCATTAGCTGAAAATCCCAAAACCTCAAGCTTAGCTGCATTTAGTGCTTTACGTTTGTGTCATCAGATTGATCAAGCTCTACAAATATAAAGCATCAATGAAGCGAGGTTATATGGTCGAAAACTCCAAGTATTTCAAGTTTTATAAACCTCGAATAGCTCAAACATTATACTCGCTGACCGTCGTTATTTTCTTCACCAGTGATGCTGCCTATTTTTTTGGTGAAGAACAATCCGACTGGTATTGAGATTAAGATACCAATCACTACAGCAATCTTAATGTGCGGTATTTCATTGAATCCTGTTACCAATGCTGCGATTATAAGTACGCCAGTGATGACTGTTGCCGTCATTGAATAGATCATAGAAAATAGTGTCCAGTTCATCGCTTAATCCTCATAAATTGTGTGGGTATAACACCTTTATACGTCAAATCCACACTAATAGTAAGCTTTTAGCATATACTCACAGGGCATACATATCGACTGACTTCTCCAAAAAACCATGCTAACATAAGGGATTACTTGTCAATTCATATATTTACTTTAATCCTTCTTATTTTCTTCATCACTTCTTAATAATACGGCTCTAACAATCTGTCATCTACTATTTCTCATCATAGCGTCTGTTAACTAAAAAATTATTACGCTCTTCATGTTTTATCATTACAATAGCACTCCTCTCTTATTTGACTTGTAAAGCCACAATGCCATGACATCATCGATCAACGACTCTTCTGAACCTGCCTCTTTAAAAAAGGACACATCCAACTTTCAAGACAGTACCAACGCTAACAGTATCAATGCTACTGAGGTAAAAAAGCAAGATCCATCGGACTATGTATTAGACAGTAACCGTTTGGTTGAAGAAGACGGGCAACAAGCAAATGAAATAGAAGCAGAGGCTCAACATTCCGACCCTGAGATAACGATGACTTCACCCAGTCCAGATGTCGTTATCGCCTCTGTCGAAAATATCTCACCTCAATCAGAAACTGCGGCAGCACAAGCTGATGATAAAGATAACAACCACCACCGCACTACCGAATCAGAAAATACTTCTTCGTCTCAAACGCCTCCTACAATGCCAGCAGAACCCAATAATAACTCATCACCACCTGTGCCAAATTCGGCGTTGAACGATGATGTTGACGGCAATGTTGAACCACATCAAAGCGAGGATGAAAACGAAGAAAGTGTGAATGACACAGAAAACCATTTAACAGACGATGACAAAGTCGATAAAGTCAAAGAAGAAAAGGAAGCAAAACTTGAGTCTTATAAGCAATTTATAGCGGAGCAATTTAGCAATCAAAAGGTAGACTATCCAAAGGTGCGGCTCACTATCGAGGCCAATGCCCTACCCAGCAAAATGTATTTTATGATGAATACTCTCTCTGCCATCATTGCCAGTTATGGATTGATAACCAATTCTGCGGCAGTTGTTATTGGTGCAATGTTAGTCGCTATGATGTTAGGACCTATTACTGGTGTTGCATTGGCTATCATTGACTATCGCATGCCGCTACTGCGCAGAACGCTATTCACCGTTGTAGCTGGTGTCTCTTTAGTTATTCTGGTAGGTTTTATTGTTGGCTATATGCATCAAGGCCAACCACTTTCCTCTGAGATTCTCTCACGTACGCAGCCAACTTCAATGGACTTAATGATTGCACTCGCTGGCGGCACTGCTGGTGCTTACGCAATGGTCTCACCGCATCTGTCTGTCGCAGTGGTTGGTGTTGCGGTTGCGACTGCCCTTGTACCGCCTCTTGCGGCAAGTGGTATTTTGTTTGCCTACGGAGAGACTACGTTAGGTTTTGGTGCAGCCTTACTTGCTTTGACCAACATTATTGCCATTCAATTTACGAATGCGATGGTGCTTTGGTTTTTGGGCTTTCGTCGTTTGGTCGATGATGACTATAAATCAAACACTTATATAACGTTTTTTCGCCGTAATGCTATCGCTCTATTACTGCTAGTCGGATTAGGGGGCTATTTGACCGTTAACTTAAACGTCAGCGCCAAACAGCAAACTTTTGAAAATAACGTCAAGGACGCTATAAACAGCCATTTTATAGATAAAGGTAACGTATTAACCAACATGCAATTTGTAAAAGCTGATGGTTATCAAAATGTACGTGCGGTCATCCGTGGTGAAAAAAGTCCGACCTCTTTTGATGTACAAAATATTGAAGCGGTTATTACCCAAGATATGGCGGATAACTTTCCTGATTATTTGCCTATCAAGTTACAACTGCGTTATCTGCCTATAAAAATAATCGAATCTGATCCTTTTATCCAAAATAGACTTGACGAAACGGATGCTGCGATTTTGACTAAGTAATGTTAATACCAAACCTATCCATACTTATAAGGGTGGCATACAAAGGTGACTGATGTTTACCACACGTCTATTTGTGAATCTTCAACACACCTTATATGTTTGTGCTAAAATCGCTTGCAAAATTATTTTCTTTATTTTGTCCTTTTTATTTATCTCTATTCGTCAGTAAGGAGCCGCTGTGAGTCAGCCATTTCGCTCAGCCGATATTCGCCAAGCTTTTCTAGATTTTTTTGTGAGCAAGCAGCATACCGTTGTGTCTTCATCGAGTCTCATCCCGCATAATGATCCCACACTGCTGTTTACCAATGCCGGTATGAACCAGTTTAAAGAGACGTTTTTGGGTATGGAGCCACGTGACTACACACGGGCAGTATCTTCACAAAAATGTGTCCGTGCAGGTGGTAAGCACAACGATTTGGATAATGTTGGCTATACCGCGCGCCATCATACGTTTTTTGAGATGCTAGGTAACTTTTCATTTGGTGATTACTTCAAGCAAGCAGGTATTGCTTATATTTGGGAGTTTTTGACATCTGATGAATGGCTTGGGATAGATAAAGATCGCTTGTATGTGACCATTTACGAAACTGATGACGAAGCCTTTGATATCTGGAATAAAGACATTGGCATTCCCAGCGATCGCATCATTCGTATCGGTGATAATAAAGGCGCACCTTACGCGTCTGACAACTTTTGGACGATGGGTGATACTGGTCCTTGTGGCCCTTGTACCGAAGTCTTTTACGATCATGGTCCTGAGATTGAAGGTGGACTACCAGGTACACCTGAAGAAGATGGCGACCGCTTTATTGAAATTTGGAACTGCGTGTTTATGCAGTTTAATCGTCAAAAAGACGGCACCATGCTGCCACTACCTGCACCTAGTGTCGATACTGGTATGGGGCTTGAGCGTATTAGCGCGATTATGCAAGGCGTCCATGGCAACTACGAAATTGATTTATTCGTGCACTTGATGGATGCCGCTGCTGTTATTTTAGATATCCAAAATGAGCAGCAGTCATCGCTCAAAGTGATTGCTGATCACATTCGTGCGGTTGCCTTTTTGATTGCTGATGGTGTCCTGCCAAGCAATGAAGGTCGCGGATATGTGTTACGCCGTGTCATTCGCCGCGCTGTACGCCATGGTAATAAGCTTGGTGCAGAAAATGAGTTTTTCTTTAAGATGGTTGCACCGCTTGTGGCTGAAATGGGAGCAGCTTATCCTGAACTAAAAGATAAGCAGAGTGCGATTGAAAATGCCATCAAAAAAGAAGAAACTCAATTTGCCAAGACACTGGCACAAGGTTTACGTTTGCTTGCCAGCGAGCTTACCGACTTACAAGACGGCGATACCCTCTCTGGTGAAGCTGCTTTTAAGCTTTATGATACTTATGGATTCCCGCTTGACTTAACCGCTGATATCACTCGAGAGCGTGGTATTGTGATCGATGAAGCTGAGTTTGATGAGCACATGCAGGCACAGCGCACACGAGCACGTGATGCTGGCAAGTTTGACGTTGATTATAGTAGTGTCATTCAAGTTGAGAGCCCTACCGAATTTATCGGTTATGAGCAATTAGAAGAAAATAACGTCAATGTTATTGCCTTATACCAAGACGGTAAATCTACTGAACACTTAGATGAAGGAATGGAAGGTGTCGTCATCATTGATCGCACACCATTTTATGCTGAGGGCGGCGGACAGGTTGGCGAGCTTGGCGAAATTCGTACGACAACAGGGGTGTTTGAAGTACAAGATACCAAAAAATCTGGCCAAGCTATCATTCACTATGGTGTCGTAAATATGGGCCGCGTTAGCGTGCAGCAAACGGCGGACGCACACGTGCTTTCTGATGTTCGTGCCGCTAGTGCCAAAAACCATTCTGCCACGCACCTATTGCACGCAGCATTAAAAGTGGTATTGGGCGATGAGGTTGCACAAAAAGGCTCGCTGGTATCAAGCGATGTATTACGTTTTGATTTTGCTTATGACAAGCCCGTCAGTAGCGCTGAAATCATGCGCGTAGAACGTTTAGTCAATGAACAAATACAAGCTAACGCACCTGCTTGTATTGAGAATATGCCCATCGATGAAGCCATGCAAAAAGGCGCAGTAGCACTATTTGGTGAAAAATATGGCAGTGACGTTCGGGTCTTAACCATGGGCACAGACAGTATCGTTGACGGTCAGCGTAAGCCTTTCTCTATTGAGCTATGTGGCGGCCTTCATGTGCAGCGTACCGGTGATATCGGTGTCTTTAAAATTGTCAGTGAGTCTGGCATTGCCGCAGGTATTCGCCGGATTGAGGCCGTTACTGGTATGGGCGCGATCAAATATATCCAACAAAATGATCAGCAGCTGAGCACTTTAGCCTCCCAGCTCAAAGTCAAACGTCCTGAAGTAGCCCAGCGTGTACAGACCATGGCAGACAAACAGCGCGACTTAGAAAAACAACTGGAGCGTCTACAACAAAAAATGGCCAGTGCTCAAGCGGCCAGCTTATTAGACGATGTACAGACCATTGCAGGCACGCCAGTATTAATTAGTATGGTAGAAGGCATTGATGGTAAGTCGATTCGCCCATTGATGGATGATATTAAGTCCAAACTGCAAGACAGCGTGATCGTCTTAGTGGGTGATAAAGATGGACAGCTAGCGTTAGCGGCCAACGTAGCCAAGTCAGTCACTGCTCGTATTAAAGCTGGTGACATTGTTCGTCATCTTGCTGGCGAGTTAGGAGGTAAAGGCGGTGGTAAGCCTGATTATGCCCAAGGTGGCGCGTCCAAGACCGATAACATAGGCGCGGTTATTACAGCTCTACCAGCGTGGATTGAGTCACAACTTGGTTAACAAGAGGCTCAGAGTTCTATAACTTATCTGATTGGTTATAACTGTTATAACCAATCGCCATGTATCTAATGGCTGTTGCGACTTAAAATCAGCGTGCTAGTGTGGTATAAAGTATGGCGGTCAGCTCTTAATCCAGTCTGCCAACGAAAAAGACAATCAATAGCACAGCAGTTTTTATGATCCGGCTTTATCTTTGTTAGTATTTACCTCAAGCAATAGGAATAAATAGACTCATTACAGGTTAACACTAGCAACTTATAGACAGGCATTGATGAATAATAGGTAAATTTTATGGCTTTAATAGTGCAAAAGTATGGTGGTACGTCGATGGGCAGTATCGACCGTATCAAAAATGTCGCAAAGCGCGTCAAACGTTGGCACGATAATGGTCATCAGATTGTCGTTGTAGTTTCAGCCATGAGCGGTGAAACCAACCGTTTGATTGATCTGGCTCGCCAAATTAGTAGCCAACCAGATCCTCGCGAATATGATCAAATGGTCTCAACTGGTGAGCAAGTTTCTATCTCACTCTTAGCCATGGCAATTAAAGACCTTGGCGTGGGTGCTCGCTCAATGACTGGTCGTCAAGTAGCAATCAAAACGGATAACGCGCACAATAAAGCACGTATCGAAAGTATTGATGATAAAAACATACGTGAACAACTAGACGCTGGTAATATCGTTATCGTGGCAGGCTTTCAAGGTATCGACGAGTATGGCAATGCTACTACCTTAGGACGCGGCGGCTCTGACACTACAGGTGTTGCGATTGCAGCTGCCTTAGGCGCGGATGAGTGTCAAATTTATACGGATGTTGATGGCGTCTATACCACCGACCCACGTGTGACCTCAAAAGCCAAAAAGCTTGAAAAGATCACCTTTGAAGAAATGCTTGAAATGGCCAGTCTTGGCTCTAAGATTCTACAAATTCGCTCTGTAGAGTTCGCTGGTAAGTATGGTGTGCCCTTACGTGTACTCTCTAGCTTTGATGAAAATACCGACGGCAGCTTTGATCAAGATTTTCAAGACAATGTCGGCACCCTAATTACAATAGACGAAGGAGACAATATGGAACAGGCAATCATCTCAGGTATCGCATTCAACCGAGACGAAGCAAAAATCGTAGTACGCGGTGTACCTGACCATCCTGGTATTGCCTCTGCTATCCTAAGCCCGATTGGTCGCGCTAACATTGAGATCGATATGATTGTGCAAAATCTTTCGGATCAGGGTACAACAGATTTTACTTTTACCGTCAATCGCACTGACTTAGACAAAACCATGAAAGTGCTAAATGATGAGGTAAAAGACGAGATTGGTGCAAAAGAGATACTAGGCAATAGTGAAGTTGTCAAAGTGTCATTGGTTGGTGTCGGTATGCGCTCACACGCAGGTGTCGCTAGCCTTATGTTTCAAACGCTTGCTGAAAACAATATCAATATTCAAATGATATCGACTAGTGAGATTAAAGTTTCGGTTTTGATTCAAGATCAACATTTAGAAAAAGCCGTTAAATCACTACATACGGCCTTTGGTCTGGACCGTGAAGACGGCGATAGCAAAATTGCGGGTTTATAAAACCAATGTAAAATACTATGGTTCGTCGATTTAGTGTTGGTCATTATTGAAACCGTTAAAACTGTAAGCCTATTTTGGTAGCATTGTTTTGACGGTTTTCAATTAAATAGCTATTTATCGTTTCTAATAAGTATTTGGTTAGGAAGGTACTTTTTATACCCTTTTTGTAATTTTAACGTTATTAACGTTGTAGTTTACCTAATAGTTTTATGAAAACCCGTGACAGCATCTGTTATGCCACCTATAATGGGGGCTCATTTGGGCTAAATGAACCTACCTATCATCATCGCTTATCGTGTAACACTTTACTTATCGTATAAGGCGCCTATATTACTTTATGGTTGTCGTACATAGGTTCTATGTTATGACGATTTAGTGATGATCTGTAATTGAGATGTAATGTAATGAGTAATAATTTTTTAATGCGACATAAGGAGTGTGACGCATGCTAATTTTGACACGCCGTGTGGGCGAGACGTTAATGATCGGTGATGAAGTCAGTGTTACTGTTCTGGGCGTTAAAGGCAATCAGGTACGTATAGGTGTCAATGCACCTAAAGATATTGCAGTACATCGTGAAGAGATTTATCAGCGTATTCAGCAAGAGCGTACAGTACAATCACAGATGCAACATCTTGAACAAGGCAATTTTGCGCCATCATTTGATGACGAAGACTACTTTAATCGTTAATTTAACCTGCTTTGAGGTCATTTACTTATGAGTATCCGCCAATCAGACGTATCGGCTTTGCTTAATGGATTGAACAAAAAAGCCATTGGATTTAATGATGTTATCAGCTTTATTGATGATTTTTATCGCTATGCACCAGTGCCATTCGTAAATGGCTTACTGCATAATGATGCTGGTGAAAATGAAGGGAGTGCAAAAGTCTTTGGCTTTGCTAGACATCATGGCTTAGATCAATTAGATACCCTAAAGCTTTTCGGTGAGCATTACGAAAAGGTACAAGCTACGCCGAATGGTACAGACCATGCTAACATTCGTAATTTTTTACATTGGGGCTGGCAGGGATTTTTAATGGAAACAAATCCACTGACATTACGTCCAAACGTAGATACTACTGCACTGTAAGCTATATAGTATCTGCCACTATAAAAAAGCCACGCTATGATGATAGCGTGGCTTTTTTATATCAAGTTGATTCAGATTGTTCAACCCATTGTTCTTCAATACTATTCCATTTATCACATTACTTATCGCGAAATTTGACTGGTTGAATCGCCCCTTTAGGATTGGGCATATTAGGATAATGATGTTCATGCTCTACATCACACTCAGCTCCAACGGTTGAACCATCGTCTTTTATAGGTTTATGAATGAAGCCAGTACGCTCAGCAGGTGCTAGATGTTCGTGTTCCCAAATCATGACTGCCTGCATGCAAGTAGCACGCTGTTCAGCATTTAACTTAGTGCCATCAGCCCATTTACCTAGCTCAATAGCAACGCGGAACTTATCAACCAACTCTGGGGTTAAACTCGCTAAGATTGTTTGTTTATCCATTATATCTACTCTCTACTATTATTTTAGATACATTTACTCGTCATCTGTAATATCATCATCACTGTCGAGACTAAATTCTTCAGCGTGGACGTTCCAGTGTAGTTTAGTACGGCAAGCTTCATAAAAGTCAAAGCCTGGAGGATGCAGCAAAGTCAGCTTATCTGGATGTTTACGAATGTATAAACGCTGCTCTTGCTCAAGTGGCATGCTCGCTTTGCCGTCTGCACTGACCATCGGCTGCGTACGATTGTCCTCATGAATGCGAATACAGACTTCGCTATTGCCACTGACTACAATCGGTCTGCTCGATAGCGTATGTGGATGCATAGGCACTAGACATATTGCATCCATACTAGGATGGATAATAGGGCCGCCACCTGACAAGGCATAAGCGGTCGAACCTGTCGGCGTTGCAGCGATTAAACCATCGCTATGCTGTCGATAAACATCTTGACCATCAATTTTCATTTGAAAATCAATCATATGTACCGATTTTCCGGCATGTAAAACAATGTCATTAAGCGCCATGTCTTCATGGATAATGTCGCGTCCTTCTCTTATTTCCATGGTCAATAAAAACCGATGGTCAAGCTGATAGTCACCCATTAATACTTGACGCAGCTTAAAGGCAGCTTCATCAGGCTTTACATCAGCCAAGAACCCAAGTCGGCCACGGTTGACACCCAATACAGGTACACGGTAGCGCGCTAGTGCTTCAGCTGCATGTAAAATAGAACCATCTCCCCCTACTACGATGACAAGATCACAAATCTCGCCTATCAAACTACGCTTGACGATTTTGACTTTTTCTACTTCCGTCAAATCTAGAGTGGGCAAGTTAGCAGTTTGTACGTCCATAATTAACATCAAACCCATATCATTGATGGTTTGTGCAATTTGAACAAGGCTTTGGGTGACGCTACGTTTACCAGCGCGGCCCATCAGACCAATACGCCTAAAAGCTGGGTTTTTTATAGCATGAAATAGCTCTGATTCGTGCAAATGCGGCAATCTTTCTGACTGCGCTGAGTTTTCCATAAAACGACTCGGTATCACTGTAAAGTACAGAGTAATGATAGCGATAAATGAACGTTTAAACTAGCATGTTTTATCAATTATCGTTGTTAACTGTCATAATCGACCCCATATAATAACTAACGTACGCATTTTTTAGATGTTTTTTTGACTACTTAAAAGTATTGTCTATATTAGTCAATAAGCGATTTAGCAGTCGCATAAAACCTCTATCGTTAATGCTCTCATGGTGTCACGCAAACACAGTTGACAATAATAACGGTTTTGCTAAAGTAACTGACATCTGTATTATTTTATTTATATTTTTTATTAAGGATACATGTATGGCCAATCCTATTGTCAGTCGCGCAGAACTTGCGGTCGGCGGTAAGTCGATGACCGTCAAAGGTGTGGTACAAAAGACAACAATGCTATTAGGCTTGTCAGCACTCTCTGGTTTAGGCTTTTTCTTTTATGCAATTGCTGCTGGATTATCTAGTAGCTTTATCTATATGACTGCGATCGTTAGTATGTTTGCAGGTGTTGGTTTAGCGTTTTTTATGATTTTTAAGCCTCATATGGCTAAGACTCTAGCCATTCCTTATGCTTTACTAGAAGGTTTGTTCTTGGGCGGCATCTCAATGATATTTATGAGTATGTATCCAAGTGTGCCGTTGACTGCGTTATGTGCAACCTTTGTGACAGCCGCGGTTATGTTAGGTCTATATCGCTCAGGCCTAGTAAAGGTCACGGATAAGTTTCGCTCTATTATGATGTCAGCAGTTTTTGCGATTATGATCTTATACGTGGTACAGTGGGGTTTTGTGTTATTTGGCTCAAGCTTACCGTTTTTGTTTGATGGCGGGATGATTGCTATTGGCTTTAGCTTGTTTGTCATCGTTATCGCCTCATTTAGTCTATTGTTGGATTTTGATAACATCGAGCGCGGAGTAGCAGCGGGCGTTTCTGAAGACTACGAATGGATCTTTAGTGTAGGTATCGTAGCGACTTTAGTATGGATGTATATCGAGTTCCTACGTCTGCTAAGTTATCTTCAAGACTAACCAAAAGTAATGTTTCATTAAAATTATGCTAAAAAACCGCCTTTAATAACAGGCGGTTTTTTTATGGATAAAACTAATGGCTTGTTAAAACTTAAGTTGCGATGAAAGAAGCATTATGATTGAAATTAGCCAATTTGATAAGCTTGAAGTAACCAGATAATAACAGTTGCCAGATGCAAATATAGGTTAAGCTCGTTTTAAACGCAGCGCATTTAATACCACCAATAATGAGCTTAGCGACATGCCAATAGCAGCAAGCCAAGGCGGAACATAGCCTAGGGCCGCTGGTATTAATACCATACCGTTATAAGCGAGAGCCCAGCGAAAGTTTTGTTTAATAATACGTTCGGTTTTATCAGCGATACGTTTGGCGGCAGTAATTGCGTCGATTTGACCGTTCAATATGATACTGTCACTAGATACTTGTGCCAAATCTGCGGCCCCAGCAATCGAGGTCGACACGTCTGCTGCTGCCAACACAGGGGCATCATTAATACCATCGCCGACCATTAGGACGACTGCGCCTTCAGCTTGCAGTTTTTGTAAGTGGTTAACCTTATCGGTTGGCGATAAACCGTTGTAAGCAGACTGCATTCCCAAATCTTTAGCCATTATGAGCGCTTGCGGACTTGGATCTCCTGTTAGCATCATTGACTCGATGCCGTATTCTTTGAGCGTATCAAGCATCGGTTTGACATCATCACGTATCTTGTCATTGAAATAAAAACATGCCATTCCCTGCCACGTACTGCCACCATTTGCTTGGCACGATAACACCACCGCGGAGCTGGCACGATGAGCAAATAAATTAATAATGGAGTCATCAATGGCGCTTATATGACTATCAAAACTATCGTTGACAGAACTATTATTGGCTCTATCTAACGCAAAATCTATATGTCCAATACGGTATAAGACGCCTTCAATCATCGCTTCCACCCCGCCCGCTGGATAATGTTGCAAACCTTGAGTGGATGGTAAGTGCAATTGATGAGCCGCTGTTAGCAATGCATGAGCAATAGGATGACGACTGCCTACTTCTAAAGCGGCAGCGATGGCTAAGAGACTGTTTTTTTGTGAAGCTGACTTTGACTCATTTTTTTCGTTTTGTTGTACAGAATCTAATAGCTCAATATTCAATAAGTTTGGCTTACCATAAGTAAGTGTGCCCGTTTTATCAAAAGCCATGTGGGTGATTTCTGCTAGTGTTTGTAGCGTATGTCCACGAGTCGTCAAAAAACCATAGCTTGCCAAGCGATTGGTCGAGACCGTCAAGGCAATGGGTGTGGCCAATGACAGTGCACAGGGACAAGTCGCTACTAACACAGCGACCGTTGCCCAAATCGCTTGGCTTGGATCAACGATATACCAGCCAATAAACACCAACGCCGACAGTACTAAAATGCGCGCAACGAACCAACGTGCCAGCTTATCTGCTTGCTGAGCCAGCTTTGGCTTTTCGCTCATAGCACGGTTCATTAACCTATCAATCAGGCCTATTTGACTGTCTGCTGGCAGTGCGATAATCAACATCTCAAACGGCTGACTGTCGTTCTGAGCGCCGCCAATGATATAGTCACCTTGAGTTTTGGCGATCAAGTTGCCTTCACCTGTTAATAGGCTCTGAGAGACTGTAGCAGTTGGACTTAGCAAAATACCATCACTAATAATCTCGGAACCTGCCTCAACCATGATGATATCGCCCACTTGTAAACTATGAGCGGTGACCATTTGCTTTTCTTTATCTTCGTTTTGTCGTTTTAAGAGATTCAATTGTCGATTACGTGTCTGCTGCCAGTCTTTAGCAATACGCAAGGTTAGTTGCTGGACGTCGTCCTCCATGTTCTGCATAAAGTTAGATATAGAGCTTGACGCATACTGATTGCTTGTATCCTCAATAGCCACATTGTCAATCTGCTCAGCAAGATTTTTCCCTGCTTTATTAACATCACTCTCCCCAGTCGTACTTTGCTTTAATTGCTGCAAAATACGCTCGGCAGACTCTTTGTCTTCGGCGACTTTTTGTACCAGTACAGGCTCTACAACGACTAAGTCGTTCGCCATAGTCGCTGCCTTTAAACGAGCATTATGCTCAATATAACGTCCTGCCAATAAGAAGAAAATAAACATACTGACTGAGTCATAATACGTCTCTCCTTGACCAGTAACAGTGGCATAGAGACTGGTAAAGAAAGTAACAATCAAGGCAATACTAACTGGCACATCCATATTGACTTGGCGTGCACGAATCGCTGACCAAGCCGAGGTAAAAAACGGTATACCTGCATAAAAAAACACAGGCGTACTAACAAATAAAGATACCCAGCGTAAAAAGTCGCGCTGGAATATCAGCATATCGCTATACTCGCCAAAATAGATCGCTACGGCATACATCATCGCCTGCATGGAACCCAATGCGGCAATACCAAGCCTTAGTAGCATCTGATTGTTGTGACGTGCCAGCATAGCCTCATGGGTATCTTGCCGATAAGGTTTTGCTTCATAGCCGATCTCGTTAATGACAGCTAAGATGCGACTAATAGGCAGCTTGCTCTCGTCCCAAATCACTCGCATACGCTGATTGGTCAGATTTACTTGGCATTTGCGAATACCATCTAACTCATCTAAGCGTGATTCAATCAACCACGTACAAGCGGCACAGCGTAGATTGTTGACAGACAACTCTGCAACTGACATACCATCTTGGGCATAGACAAACTGCGACTTTATTTCGTCATTATCGTAGGCTTCAAGGCGTGTTAATTGAGTGGGTAGACTGGCTGTACGGTTGATTTCTGAGCGATCAAGGTAATACTGCTCAAGTCCAGCTTCTACAATGCTTTGAGAAGCCAGTTGACAGCCCATACAACACATCTCACGTGACTCCCCTAATATCTCAGCATGAAACGGCGGCTGCGGTACTGGATCGCCGCAATGGAAACAGTGACCGGCAAGCGGCAATACCAAACCTTCAATGATTGAGCGGTCTTCATGGGATGCAATTGCGGGTATTGATGACGAGACACTAGACATAATCGTGCTTACTTCCTTTAAGACGCACTGCTTTACAGATATTGTATTGCATAAATATTGCTTGATTTAGACTAAATTCAAGCTTAACAATAACCTAGCAACTATTGATAAAATAACAGCAGACAATCCATACAAAAAACACCATTTTTGGGCGTATAGGCTGTTATCCTATATGGCACTTATTAAATAAATTAAAACCTTATAGACAGTCATATATAAGCGAATGCCATATTAAAACTCATTCGTTAAATACAATATTTGCCCTACTCTTAGTTCTTTTAAACTCATATTAGTACTATTACTACGCTTTCATTAGTTCATTTATATATTGATACTCGATGTTATATCATTATACACCTTCCTAGCTAAACCCAATAAAACCTTAAGTCGATGATGATAGATTGAAAATTTTGTCAATTTGCGTCATTATGAGGCAGTTTTTTATCCCAATACGGTGCGTTATCAGTGCGAAAATCTAATCCTAAGTTACCTCAGTCTGCTGCAAGTACTCTTCCCTCGCAGCAACGTGGAATTGTATTTAGTAGTATTCTATTAATCATTGTCATCGTTGGCATGGTTTTGTTGGCGCTGTATCTGGTCAAGCTTGACCGTACTATTACTCATAAGTTTGAAGGTAAGCGCTGGGATATTCCTGCCAAAGTGTATTCGCAACCGCTTGAGCTTTATCAAGGTGCGGCAGTTGATAACAGCATGATGAAGACTTGGCTTGAGCTGCTTAATTATCGTAGCAACAAAGCCTATGACCGTACAGGTAGCTTCTATAAGTCAGGCAATAACTACTTTATCCATACGCGCGGCTTCACTTATAGTGCAAACGATATTGATAAAGAACAAGTCATCAAAATGACGATTGCCAACGACAAAATTAAGACGATTCAGAGCACTGAACAAAATAAGACTGGCATTATTCGTCTTGAGCCTGTAAGTATTGGCGGCATTTATCCGGATAGCAATGAAGATCGCATGGTTGTCTCTTTAGATGACGTACCGCAACCATTAATTGATGCCTTAATCGCGACTGAAGATCGCGGTTTTTATGAGCACAAAGGAGTGTCTATACGTGGTATCGCCCGCGCTGTAATCAACAACTTCTCTGGTGGCTCTATGCAGGGGGGTTCGACCATCACCCAGCAGCTTATCAAAAACTTTTATCTGAATTCTGATCGCACCCTTAAGCGTAAAGCCAATGAAGCACTGATGGCCGTATTACTAGAGCTGCATTATAGTAAAGATGAGATTTTGCAAACCTATCTTAATGAGATCTATCTTGGTCAAAATGGCAACCGCTCTATAAATGGTTTTGGCTTAGCGTCACAATTTTATTTTAACCAGCCTCTAAATGAGCTACGCTTGGATCAACAAGCCATGCTAGTCGGTATGGCTAAAGGTCCAAGCGTCTACAATCCTCGTCGCCATCCTAATGATTCAAAGGCACGTCGTGATGTAGTGCTCAACAATATGCTACAGATGGGTTCTATCAGTCAAGAGCAATACGATGCGGCACTAGAAAAGCCTCTTGGGGTGGTAGACAAGCCTGTTGAAGGCAAAAGCCAATTTCCAGACTTTTTGGACATCGTCAAGCGCGAGCTTAATGACGTCTATTACTCTGATGACCTGAAAAACGAGGGGCTGACCATTATTAGTACCCTTGACCCTATTGCGCAATTAGCAGCCGATAAAGCGGTTGATAAAAAACTTGGCGAATTACGTCGCAACAGTAGTAAGACTAAAGACTTGCAAAGTGCCTTGGTCAGTGCCAATCCTGAGACCGGTGAACTAGTCGCTGTCGTTGGTAGTGGTAGCGAGTTTACTGGTTTTAACCGTGCTGTTGATGCCAAGCGTCAAGTTGGATCATTGTTAAAACCTGTTATTTATATGACAGCGCTTGAAAGCGGTCGCTACAATTTAGCCAGCCCTGTCGATGATTCTCCAATTACAGTCAACTTAGGTGATGGTAGCAAGTGGAACCCTAAAAACTATAGTGGTCGTGATCATGGGTATGTTCCATTAACGACAGCACTTGCCAAATCGTATAATCAAAGTGCCGTACGTTTGGGTATGGAGTTTGGCATTGACACATTCGCCAAACAGTTACGTCGTTTGGGTATTGAAGAAAAGATCCCCGCTTATCCATCAGCACTATTAGGCTCAGTTAATTTAAGCCCTATGGACATGCTTGGCGTATATCAAGTCTTTGCAACTGGCGGCTTTCGCACCCCTATTCATAGTATTCGAACCGTCATTGACGATCGCGGGCGAATTTTGCAGCGTACTGGTCTGAACACTCAGCGTAGCATACCACCTGAAACCAATTATTTAACCAACTACGCCCTACAAGAAGTGGTCAAAAACGGTACTGCCAAACGTGCTAAGTCACTTGGTAGCAATTTAAATCTGGCGGGTAAAACAGGAACGACCAATGACTACCGTGATGCATGGTTTGCAGGCTATAGTGGCAACTATGTGAGCGTCGTTTGGGTTGGACGTGACGACAATAAACCAATTGGGCTTAGCGGTGGTACTGGAGCACTGCCAGTATGGGTTGATTATATGAATCGTATAAAATTGACGCCTGTCGCGATGCCAGAGCCTGAAGGAATTGAGTGGTTATGGCTTGAGAATAACACTGGCAAACTATCTAATGAGCGCTGCGCCTCGGCTCGATATTTACCAGTCATGTCGGCAAATTTGCCAGAAGAAGCGAGCAGCTGTGCGATCTCTTTGTATCAGCAGGAACAAGCACGTGGTCAAATACAATGGGAAAATGAGCAAGGATCGATCAATCAGCAGCGTCAGCGTGAAGGTCTAAATATACCAAACAGTGAGGTAATCGAACCAACTGACGACAATGGTGATAACGATACTCAAAGACGTACGGATACTTGGTACAATCGAGCTCTTGAGTGGTTTTAGTGAACTATTTGATAAGCTGTTGATTCATACTGTTGGTTAAAATGACACAGAATAAGGGGTTTGATATGGCGGTATTTATGCAACATCAGTACTTGGTAGTACAGAACAAAAGCTACAAAAGTCTCAGCAGATCTTTATTGCTAACAAGTGCGCTCATCGGTACTTTGACGTTGAGTGCTTGTCAAACGACATCATCGCTACCTAGCAACACTGCTACGGTAACAACCAAAACACCTGTGACTGTAGCACCTACCACAACTAAAACACCGCCTGATACTCAAAATCGTCCTGATGGTACAAATATCTACCAAACCAAACCATATATACCGTCTACTGATGCTACGCCAGAGAATAATACTTACTCAGAAAACACCTCAGACGCTAATAACCCTTTAACACAGCAAACACAGGTTATAGAACAACCAGAAATCATATTTAACGAACCTATATATACTCCTCCGCGTGACGATTATATGATCTCGCAGCCCCCTACTGCACCGTCACATAACGAGCTATTAGAGCAGGCGCGTCAGAATTCAAAGCAAAGAAGCCGTCAACCTACTGATAATCAAAGTAACTTGCCAGCTTTTCGCAATCTCATGCAAACTGGTACTAGTCATCTAAAATCAGGCAATCTAACATCTGCTGAGAACAGCTTTACCCGTGCGCAGCGTTTAGCACCGAGATCATCAGCAGTATACTTTTATCTATCACAAGTAGCCCTAAAAAAAGGGCAACCGCGTAAAGCTGAGGCCATGGCGCGGCGTGGTCTGACTGTTTCTGAAGATGCCAATCGCCGGCGTTCATTATGGCAGCTTATCCTACGCTCAGGTCAACAACAAAACAATTCGCGTGTTGTTCGTGAAGCGCAACAAGCACTTAAGTAATTTTGAGCTACTTTTACATAAAGTACAGTAGCTTACATTTGTTTTACTCACTTTAATCTAATCAAAGGTATCTTTATGGCATGGCAACAACTGCACCTCCAGTGTGAAAAAGCAAACGTCGAACTTGCAGAAGCACTGTTGTTAGAGGCAGGCGCACTATCTATCGCGTTAGACGACGCAGGTGATCAACCCTTATTTGAGCCATTGCCTGGCGAATCACCTTTGTGGGATGACGTAATACTAACCGGCCTTTTTGACGCTACTACCGAAGACGGCAGTCGACAGGCCGTTGAGCAGCTCAGTCATGATATTGCAGCACAAATACAAGCCAGTCGCATTTGGTTGACAGCAGTTGACGATAAGGACTGGGAACGTGAATGGATGACTCATTATCATCCAATTGAATGCGCTAACAACCTATGGATTGTGCCTAACTGGTTAACGCCACCCGACTCTGATGCCACTAATATTGTTATGGATCCAGGACTTGCCTTTGGCACAGGTTATCACGCCACTACGCGTCTATGTCTAGACTGGCTAACCGAGCAAGACTTAGAGAATAAAGTAATAATAGATTATGGTTGCGGCTCGGGTATATTGGGCATTGGCGCGTTGTTATTAGGTGCCAAACACGTCTACGCAGTCGATATTGATCCACAAGCAGTTCTAGCTACGAACCAAAACGCTGCACGCAATAAGGTTGATGGACAATTGCAAGCATTTTTACCAAAAGCGTTTGCAGATTATTGCGCGCAGCACGATATTATTCCAGTGGATGTTATTGTTGCCAATATTTTAGCGAAACCTCTTATTAGTCTCGCTCCCTATTTTGCAACTTTAATGACACCTAAAGGACGCATAGTGTTAGCAGGATTAATTGAGTCTCAAACCGAGCAAGTTGCAGAGGCTTATCGTCCTTACTTTGACCTTGATTCTAAACATGCTTTCACTTCTCAAGAAGATCAACATTGGCAACGTTTATCAGGAGTGTTTACACAATAGCAATAAAAAATAGTTTTATTTACACACTAGCAACAATTTATTACATCTGTTACGATAGGTAATTGGTTGGATTTTGCAAATGCAATACTACTCCCTATTGTCTATCGTGCTACAGATATCTCAAATAAGACAGTTTTTGGTGAGTGAGTATATGGTGATTATTACTGTATTTCTTTGGACTCAATTACATGACTACGCTTATCAAAACACAATGTCCTTCTTGTCAAGCCTACTTTAGTTTACCACAAACTTTATTGAATGAGCTGGATGCCAAAGTACGCTGCAAACGCTGTCAGCAGATATTTTTGGTCAATGAAAACCTTGTGGTTTCTGGTAACGAGCCTTCAGGTATCAATAACACCTCTACTTTCAACCAAAAAAATAATCATAATAACGCGCAACGAAAGGATGATGACTTTTTATCTTCTGACACGCTTATCTATGATGATATGCCTATTGATGATCTTGAATCGCCAAACTCAGCACACAATTCATTGGATGAGATGAGCGCTTGGTCTTTTGATTTGGACGCTACACAAATATCATCAACGCATCAAAACTCTGCAAACGCAGCTGATAAGTCAATAGCCACTGCAGATAGCGACGCTTTCATTGATCATGATATCTATAACGAACCAGAAAACATGTTTGAAGAAACAAATAATGCTATAAACACCATGTCTCGATACGACAATGTTTCAGTCCCTATTGATACTTCTAACAGGAATACTAATAATGATAATGCATGGCTCGAAAAACTTCTTGAAGAGCAAAACCATAAAACAGACGTTATAGAACCTGGTACTGATTTATCACAATTGCTGGTGAGTATGGGTGTACCACTGAGAGATCAATTTCAAGCTACTCCTAAGCGCGCAAGCAAAGCTCAGTCACGTATTTATCCAGTACAATCTCGTGTACAAACATCCATCGCTTCGTTACTGTGGCTGGCCGGCTGTTTGGTGTTGATAATGCTATTGTTTGCACAATATGTTATTTTTAATTTAGACAATCTAGTCAAAAATCCAATGTATGCAGAGCGCTTACAAGCAGTTTGCGCTATTGCCGCTTGTAGTCTACCCACTGCTGATATGACAGCTTTTGATATCGTTGACGTGATTTATCGGCCTAGTAAGGTAAATGCTGCTGATGAGTTTACCGATATAGCAGCTACCTTGGCAAATCAAAGCACAAAATCTCAGTTATTACCCAATCTAAAAGTCAGTATCTATAGTAATGACGATATTATTGGAGAGTTCATTGCCATGCCAAAGGACTATCTAGTCAGCAAACAAAACCTACTCTCTGCTGAACAAAACAAACCCTTTATGTTTACCGTCCCTGTGGTCAATGATGAGATTAATAAAGTAATTATTGATCCTATTTATTAATCTTTTATGCCTGCCTGTCTCTAACCTGATGTTTACATTGATATGCAGTTTGACACCCAGTTAGCCTTTTATTTATAACCTTTGTCGTATGACAATATTTAAGGACATTATCTTATGGCACACTCAGTTCCTCCTACTGCCAACCATCTTGCCCACCATCATGATCATCTTCGCGAGTCTGATAATCAAGATAGCATTCAGCAGCCAACAATGGACGCACAAAGCAGCTCAAACAGTGACTTGTATGGCAACTCAGAGCTTGCTCCAGTCAATGCACCCTTGCGAGTACATGTCGAACGTGTCGTACGTGAATACTTTGCTGCTTTGGAGGACGAGATGCCAACAGACTTTTATGAGCTTATCTTAAGAGAAGTAGAGCTACCTTTGTTAACAGTCGTGCTTGAACAAACTCGTGGCAATCAAACCAAGTGTGCTCAAATCTTGGGTCTCAACCGTGGCACATTACGTAAGAAACTAAAAATTCATAATTTAATGTAGTTGGTTGTATAGAAGTTAGTATTTATGCTCTAAAATGATATTGAGTTTTGTGTAAATGAGTCAGATGTTTTATTATAGGCATCGTGATTATTAGGGTGTTTTTAAGGTTAGACGGTATATAGCTGACTGCCGATACGCTGTTATAACCTTAAAGCTTCACTTCATGCTGTTAATATCACGCTTTATCATTATTGTATAAGGCAATTTATAGATTAAATGTAATTGTATCTGTGATTGCTACTACTATCTTGCCGGACGTTTTGTCGGGCTTTTTCTATGGAATCGTTTTTATGGCTACCAAACCGTTTGCTCTACTCTCAGTCTCTGATAAATCTAATATCATAGAATTTGCTCAAGGGCTTATTCAGTCAGGATTTGACTTATTATCCACTGGTGGTACTTATCGGTTGCTCAAAAAGCATGATGTGGCGGTAACTGAAGTATCAGATTATACTGGTTTTCCTGAAATGATGGATGGCCGTGTTAAAACATTACATCCAAAAATTCATGGCGGTATCTTAGGTCGCCGTGGTACAGACGATACAGTAATGAATTCACATAGCATTGATCGTATCGATTTGGTCGTGGTTAATCTGTATCCATTTGCTGAAACGATTGCTCGTGCCAATGTCACTATGAATGATGCTATTGAAAACATCGATATTGGTGGTCCAACTATGGTACGTGCCGCTGCTAAAAATCATGCTCATGTAGGTATCGTAACTGACCCAGCTGATTATGAGCGTGTGCTTACCGCTTTAGGTGACGGCACGGAGCTGACAACGGCTCTACGCTATGACTTAGCTGTCAAAGCGTTTGAACATACGGCACAATATGATGGTATGATCGCCAACTTCCTAGGCAGCCGTGTCAATGATACTCAAGAGCCTGAAAGTTTTCCGCGTACCTTTAATGTGCAGTTTGAAAAAGCACAAGACCTACGTTACGGTGAAAACCCTCATCAAAATGCAGCCTTCTATACCGAAAACCAGTCTTTAAAAAGCCAGCAAGCTTCTATTGCTACTGCAAAGCAATTACAAGGTAAAGCGCTCTCTTATAACAATATCGCTGATACTGATGCAGCTCTTGAGTGCGTTAAAGCTTTTAATGCATCTGCTTGCGTCATCGTAAAGCACGCTAATCCTTGCGGCGTAGCAGTGGATCAAGACCAGGTCGCAGCTTATAAGACAGCATTTAGCACAGACCCTGAGTCTTCTTTTGGCGGTATCATTGCTTTTAATCGTCCATTAACCGTGGCGGCTGCTAAAGCTATTATTGACAACCAATTCGTTGAAGTCATTATCGCCCCAAGTATTGAAGACGGCGTGCTTGAGACAACTGCGACTAAGAAAAACGTACGTGTATTGGTTTGCGGCGAGTTGCCAGCGCCGGCTCAGCGTGACTCTCAACTTGACTATAAGCGCGTCAACGGTGGTTTACTCGTACAAGAGCAGGATTTAGGTTTGATTACGGCTAATGATCTAAAAATCGTTACCGATGTTCAACCAACTGAAGCCCAAATCGCTGACTTGCTGTTTAGCTGGAACGTTGCAAAGTATGTCAAATCCAACGCTATTGTTTATGCCAAAAATCAGCGTACTATTGGTGTGGGTGCAGGTCAAATGAGCCGCGTCAACTCAGCTCGTATCGCAGCTATCAAGGCGGAGCACGCTGGATTGGTTACTGAAGGAGCTGTCATGGCATCAGATGCTTTCTTCCCATTCCGTGACGGTATTGATAATGCTGCAGAAGTAGGTATTTCAGCGATTATTCAGCCTGGTGGCTCTATGCGTGATGATGAAACCATTGCTGCAGCAAATGAGCACGGCATTGCCATGGTCTTTACTGGTATGCGCCATTTCCGCCACTAGTACTCAGCCAGTTAGTATTTATTTATCATCCATCAAAAAAGCCACTGTATAGTACAGTGGCTTTTTTATTCAGTAAATCTCGCCCATCTTTTAGCCATTCTTAATCGCTAAAACTAAAGCCATGATACTTTTATTGACTTTGTGCGCCGGCTATATTGGCTTCATTGATTTCAACTTTATATACTAAGCGCAGATAATCTAAATAATCTTGTAGTTGATCTTGACCTAGATTGTCGCGAATGATACGTGCGGTTTGGGCTTTTTCTATATCCGATAACTGTGATTGTTGTTCAGTTTCGATGCGATTGCCAACTATCACACTAGCGCCTATCTCAGTCTCGCTAGCTAACGCTACAACCCCATCTTTAGGCGCTTGCTGACTGAATGCTAAACTGCGTTCTTTATTGGTCAATAACGTTGTTTGACGATTCACTTGACCTAATGCTTGAAAGTTTACTGGTTGCTCATTAATATCAGCCACAGTCTTAATACCAGCAGCTAATTGTTTAGCGTCTTCAAGAGCCATAGCACTGGCTTTTTGTTGACGTAGCTTTTGCGTGATTATCGGTGTTGCTGCTGCAAACGTAAGAGTCTGAGTAGGACGATAGTTACTTGGTTGTATCCACGCCGTACCATTACCGACCTCAATCCCGGCTGTTACTGCTTGATCTTGAATAGTAAACTCATCAAACGCCTGTTTAATAACAGCAGGTTGCGACAACACTGAGGTGTTATTTTCTTTACGATAATCTTTAATATTTTTCAATGCCACATTTTCTTGCTGCGCAATATCTTCGATACTAAAACCATCAGCTGCCAAGTCATTAATCGCCGTTACTTTATCAGCATAAATAGATTGACGTTTATATTCTTTTGCCTTGATTGTTAGCTCGTCACGCATGCTTTCTAGGCTTGGTATTTTGCTACCATTGTCTTCTGTTACCGTAAATATCTGATAACCAAAACTGGTTTTGATAGGTGGTGTAACATCACCAACACTCAAACCTTGTAATGCTGATTCAACAGTGGCAGCATCGTTGCCGAATACTGAGGCATTAAACAGTCCAATATTACCACCACTTGCTCCTGATGGATCGTCTGACTCTGACTTAGCCAATGTTACAAATGACTCACCTTTATCAAGACGGGCTTTAACATCGCTGGCGCGTGCCTTTGCATCATCACCAGTCAATAAGATTTGGCTAATCTTACGTTCGTCGACCACAGCAAGACCTTGCTTATAGCTTTCATATTGCTGTTGCAGCTCTTCTTCTGTCACTGTATCAACTTTGATCATCGCTGGGCTCAGCTGAATGTACGCCAAGTCAACCATCGCATCACTTTTTAGCGTTTCTTTATTGGCATCATAGTAGGCTTGAATATCGTTTTCGCTAAGCTTAACTTGCTGCTGATAGTCTTGCCAATCAAAGCGGTGCAGCCAAATATCACGCGATTCTAGCTGCAAATCAATCAATTGATTTACCGCTTGCATAGGGTAAATGGCAGTACCAACGATACTAGCATTGAGCTGGTCAAGACTTAGTTGATTGCGAAATTCAGCAAAAAGTTGGTTTTTATTCATGCCACGTTGACGTAAAAAGTTTGAAAACTGAGCATTAGAAAACTCACCATTTTCATCTTTAAAAGCTTCCTCTTGACGTAACAGACGATTAATCGTTTCATCTGATACTGTCATACCTAGCTTGCCAGCTTGCTGCTCAAGCAAAGTACGATCAATCAACCCTTTTAACACTTGCTCATGTAATACGTCTTCATTTAATAAGCTTGCATCATCAATTTGGTCTAAAATCTCAGAACGTCTATTGTTGACTGCGTTCTGATACTCTGATAAGCCTACACTTGCTTCACCTACTTGAGCAACTTGATTGGGGTCAACATTACCCTGAAAGTAGCTTTCAATGCCCAATAAAGCAAGTGGCGATAAGCATAGAATCAATAAAATGCGACCAGGCCAGCTTTTTAAAAAATCGCGCAATTTATCCATAGTTATTTCTACTTTTAACTCATATTGATGATGAACCATTGCAACACTGTCGATGACATGTAAAACAATGAAATGATAAATGGTATGTGTGTTATTTGAAACTGATAAAATCGTAATTCAATAAAGCAATATCGTTACGCGCGCCCTATGATACGTGAATTTTGGTCTATACTCAAAATATTCCAAGCTTGTACGGCACAAATTTTAGCAATAAAAAAAGCACCTTTGTTTAAAGGTGCTTTTCATTGCTTGCTTTGCTATTAAAGATTAAACAACAAATATAAAAAACAAGCCAATATTCGCCTAGTTTAAGCGCTCTTTTAAGTTTTTACCAGCTTTAAAGCTTGGTACTTTACTTGCTGGAATGCTTAGCTCTTCACCTGTCTTAGGATTGCGGCCAGTACGAGCTTTACGGTCTTTTACGCTAAATGTACCAAAACCGACCAATGAGATGCTTTCACCAGCTTCTAGAGCTTCGCCAACGCTTTCCATAACGGCGTTCAATGCATCACCAGCTTGAGTTTTGTTTAGACCACTTTTATCTGCGATGCTATCAATTAATTCTGACTTATTCATAAAATTTCCTTCAAGTTTAAGGGCTGAAATAAACGCTAACGTCCGGCATTGTATCGCTCTCACATGATATAAGCAATAAAAACCATTTTAGACGCTTTTGTTTGCAGGTTGCGCGTTATTAACGTCTTTATATCAAGGCAACAAAAGGAGCGCAAGCGATTTTACATTTTTTCGCCTGCGAAACTACGTATTTGACACTTAACGTTACGCAAATCTCCTGTAACTCTTCCTTTGATGTATAAATTTGCTTTAAAAATACTACTTATAAAAGAATGGTTTAGTAGACTTTTAACGCAATCTTTGTACTCTACAATACAAACTTTACTAAAAAAGTATCGCTTTTAATATAATTTAAATGATTAACTCAGCGTTAAAGGTAAAAATTCATCTTATACAATGATTCTTTATGACCACATAGGACTATTGATTGATAACCAACAACGTTAGTATAGTTTTTAGCGGCTTGTATTATCATTCTATTGATGCTTATCAATTTACTATTTGCTGTTAGTTCATAACACAACAATTTATTAACTGACATAGAGATACATTACTTTTTATGATGAAAACGTTATGATAGCTGTCGCATAGTATGTTATAAAAAACCGAACTATAATCAATCCTATGTTTGCACACATTCATTGCTACTTATATTTTATGTTTTCTTTTAACCTGCCCAATAAAATGGATTACTTACATGAAGCGTACTACATTGTCTCACTCTCTTCTTAATATCATTTTAGTGTTCATTGAGTCAGCATTGACCCTGTTGCTACGTCTAGATCCTGAGCTACGTAAAGCTGCCTACCCACTTGCTAAACAGGGCACTTTGGTTTGTCTGCGCCTCTATTTACCTCATGTAGAGGTTTTTGCAACTTTTAGCTACAAAGGTGTGTTACTCGACGCTCAACTACCTGTTGATCGTAGTGAGCCTGACGTCGTTATCAACGCTTACAGTATTCAAGTGTTGAATGCTCTTACCTTACACGACAGTGAAACAACTGAAAAATTACAAATGCGCGGTGAAGCCATTCAAGTGCAACTGGTTAAACAGTTTATCACTCAGCTAGGGCTAGGCAGTTTGATCCAAGGTATCGTAAAAAAATTCAAAGGTGGCAGTACTAAGAAAAAGCCTAGTACAGAGGAGATGGAAGAAAAAAAGCATAATTATAAAATACGTATTGCAGAACAACAGACTCAAATAAATACGTTGACCATAAAAAATCGCGAGTTTGAAACAACAGTAAAAGAGCTACAAAGTAGACAAAAAACGCTTACCATTGTATCAGTTGTAGCGACTATCATCGCGATCGGTGCCATCATTGCTTTATTAATGAATTGATCTATTTAGCCTTACTCTTGTTAAACAACGACACTTAATGACACTACATTGCTGTTGTTAAGTGTTCTATTCTTACTGCTCCCATCCCTGTTATATCTCTTTTTAAGTCTTAAACTTACCGATTACTTTTATTAATAACCGTGATAGATAAGATTAACCATACTCAGACACTTTAATCTTGACTAAATTACTCAGGATTAAGTATAATAACTCTATCGCAGCACATATCTGGTTAATCATTTGTTGTTTGATGGTGCTAGCATTTAATCTGTTTAGTATCGCCATGATGTAAGTAGTCTTACATTAATTTTATTAATCAATATGCTTAAGCTCGTTATTAAATTTGGCTTATAACTGATCAGCTTGGAGATATTTTATGCGTTTAACTACTCGAGGTAGGTACGCCGTTACCGCTTTATTAGATCTGGCTTTACAGACTAGTCAGCAAGACAGCGCTGTGTCCTTATCTGATATTGCAAAGCGACAGTCTATCTCTATCTCCTATCTTGAACAGCTGTTCTCCAAACTTCGTAAACGTGGCTTGGTAACTAGTATCCGCGGCGCGGCAGGTGGTTACCATTTGGCAAAACCTTTAGATGAAATAGACGTGATGACTATTATCTCTGCTGTTGATGAATCTGTTAACGCGATGCAGTGTGAAGGACGCGGTGATTGTCAAGGCGGTACAATGTGTTTGACCCATGATTTATGGTGTGCATTATCAAATCATATAGAACAGTACTTGAAAAATATAACATTAGCGCAATTATTAGATATGGAAAACGTGCAGTCAGTATCAGAACGTCAGCATACCTCTACTAAAGAGATTTCCTTAAAAGACATTAATACTATTACTTTATCGACCAGCGAGGCAAACCCAGCATGAGCCAACATAACACCCTTATATATTTAGATTATGCCGCTACTACGCCAGTTGCTAAACCAGTAGCTGCTAAGATGAGCGAGTATCTGACTGTAGATGGCATCTTTGGTAATCCAGCCTCGCGCTCACATGGCTATGGTTGGCAAGCAGAAGAAGCGGTAGAGACTGCTCGTGGGCAGATAGCTGAAGTAATCAATGCTGATCCGCGCGAAATCGTCTTTACTTCTGGTGCGACAGAATCTGACAACCTAGCAATTAAAGGTGCAGCACATTTTTATCAGTCTCGTGGTAAGCATATTATTACAAGTAAGATTGAGCATAAAGCAGTGTTAGATACTTGCCGTGAGCTTGAGCAAGAAGGTTTTGAGATCACGTATCTTGAGCCGCAAGCAAGTACTGGTCTTATTTTGCCAGAGCAAGTTAAAGCAGCCCTTCGTGACGATACCATCTTAGTATCACTAATGATGGTAAACAACGAGCTTGGTACAATTACCGATGTTGCTGCTATTGGCGAGATTACGCGTGATGCAGGCGTTATTTTCCATGTTGATGGTGCTCAAGCTGTCGGCAAGGTAGTGATCAACCTTGAAGAGATGAAAATTGACTTGATGAGTTTTTCTGGTCATAAAGCATATGGTCCTAAAGGCATCGGCGCATTATTTGTTCGCCGCAAGCCGCGCATTCGCTTAAAAGCAGAGCAACATGGTGGTGGTCATGAGCGTGGTATGCGTTCAGGTACATTACCGACGCATCAAATTGTCGGTATTGGTGCAGCATTCGCTTTAGCTAATGAGCGTTATGAAGAGGATCATGCGCACGCAGCCAAACTACGTCAAAAGCTTTGGGATGGCCTACAAGACATCGAAGAGATTTACCTGAATGGCGATTTAGAACACAGTGTCCCTAACATCGTAAATATCAGCTTTAACTTTGTTGAAGGCGAATCACTGATGATGTCATTGAAAGACTTAGCGGTATCATCTGGTTCAGCCTGTACATCAGCGACGCTTGAGCCATCTTATGTGCTACGTGCAATTGGTCGTCCAGATGAGTTAGCTCACAGCTCGATTCGATTCAGTTTTGGTCGTTATACGACTGAAGAAGATATTGATACTGTGGTTAAGCAAATGCATGAAGCGGTTGATAAGCTGCGTGCCCTATCGCCACTTTGGGATATGTATCAAGAAGGTGTTGACTTAGATTCAGTTGAGTGGGCAGAACATTAATATTTGGTAAAATATATTTAATGAATTAGATAATAATATGGTTATAAAATATAGCCATTTAGTAAAAAATCAGACAATTATAAATAACGTTTTTATATGAAGTGTTTGACCCCAATTATCGATGAGTAGTTAAACCTTTCAATGTTAATAAACAACTACTCATCATCTAACTAGGAGAAAACCCCATGGCCTATAGTGACCAAGTTATTGATCATTACGAAAATCCACGCAACGTTGGCAATCTTGATAAAAATGCCAAAAACGTTGGAACTGGCATGGTCGGTGCCCCAGCTTGTGGTGATGTGATGCGTCTACAAATTCAAGTTGATGATAAAGGTATCATTGAAGACGCTCGCTTCAAAACTTATGGCTGCGGCTCAGCTATTGCGTCAAGCTCACTCGTTACTGAGTGGTTAAAAGGCAAAAGTTTAGATCAAGCTGGCGAAATTAAAAATATGGATATTGCTGAAGAATTGGCATTGCCACCAGTAAAAGTTCATTGTTCTGTGCTTGCAGAAGATGCTATTAAAGCTGCCATAACCGATTATAAAGGTAAACATGGTACTGCCGAAGTAGCAGAAGAAGCGACTAGTTAAATCTAATAGCGTACACAATGTATGCTGTTAGTACTGCTGTAGTAGTGTGAGTTGCATTACTAATAACGCTTAGAGGTGACAATGATGCTTATAGGTACTTGTCACCTTTTATTTTTAAGAGTCATTAGATTGTGATGAGTTTATTGATATGACCATACATTTATAGTGATTGTTATTAATGTATAAATCACCATATTGTATAAGTTACTATATTATTAGTCGTCATCAAATTTAATAGTGAATAGGAGTTGGCATGATTGAGATGACAGAACGCGCCGCTCAGCATGTTCGAGATTTTTTGGATAATCGTGGCAAAGGTGAAGGTATTCGAGTTGGTATTCGTACAGCTGGTTGTTCAGGCCTAGCCTATGTTTTAGAGTTTGTAGATGTACCTGATGATAACGATACACGCTATGAAAGTCGCGGTGTCAGCATCTTTATTGATCCTAAAAGCTTGGTTTATTTAGACGGCTTATTGATGGATTATGAAAAGGAAGGCTTAAACGAAGGCTTTAAATTTACCAACCCCAATCAAAAAGGCGAATGTGGCTGCGGGGAGTCCTTTACTGTTTAAAATGTACGATTACGATATTGAGCAAGTAGCAGCATCTCGATATAAATGTTGCAAAGTTAGTATTGGCCATTAAGCCTCATATAAGTACGTATTTACAATATTCAGTTAAGCAAAGACCTGAAAAACAAACAGAACAGCAAGGCGCATAATATGACAGATGTCACTTTAGAAGCTCAGTTTGATAACTTTTTTGCTCTATTTGAGCATCCTGTACAGTTTGAAGTCGATCAAGATAGCCTTGATCAGCGTTTACGTTTACTACAAAAGCGTTATCATCCAGATAATCTTTCTGTTAATGGTAAAGAGAGCGTAACAGATACCGCGCAAGCAAAGCAGCAATCTGAGCAGGCATCAGCCTTGATCAATCAAGCTTATCAAACCCTTAGTGCTCCTGATAGCCGTGCCAGCTATTTACTTGATATGGCTGACCAAGCACAGAATGTAGAACACTCTATTGCAGATTTGGATTTTTTAGAAGATGCGATGCAGATGCGTATTGATTTAGATGAAGCCATTGAAGATAAAGATCGTGCGACATTACAACAACTGCATCCGCAAATCATAGAGCGCTTAGTGCGTCAATCTAAACGTTTTGAAGAAGCTTATGAAAGTGAAGACTGGCAGACTGCCACTGATGCCACACAAAAGCTGAAGTTTTTGGTCAAATTAAATGCTGATGTGACGATCGGTCTTGATGAAGTAACGAGCGCTGAACACTCAGATGATGATGACCTATATGTTTAAACTTGACGTATGAGTATTACACTCTACTATATGTATGGTCAAAATATTATTGACAGTATTTTCTTATTTTAAGCGCTATTTTCTTCTATTGTAGAGTAAGACTTTAGCCGTTAAACTATCGTCGCCTGCATACTACATTTGCTTCATTTTACTTATCTATTTTATCTTTGAGTTATTTTATGTCTTTATTGCAAATTGCCGAACCCAATCAAAGCGCCCAACCCCACCAACATCGTTTTGGTTTAGGAATTGATCTTGGTACCACACGCTCACTGGTCGCTGTGGTACGTTCAGGCAAAGCGCAAGTCTTAGAGGCAGCTACAACGACTGATACTTTATTACCTTCTGTTGTTTATTATCCAAGTACAGGTAATCCCCTTGTCGGTTACGACGCTCTAACGCACTTAGCAGATGATCCAAAAAATACGATTGTTTCAGCCAAACGTTTTATGGGCCGTAGCCAAGCTGATATCAAGTTCTCTCATCCTTATGAGCTGTCTGGCCACAAAGATGATATGCCAACGTTTGTCACCGCCCAAGGTGAGGTCTCTCCTGTTGAAGTATCAGCCCGGATTTTAGCGGCTCTTGAAGAGCGAGCTACGAGTGCCCTACCTATAGATAGTGTAGAAGGTGCTGTGATTACCGTACCTGCCTATTTTGATGAAGCGCAGCGTCAAGCGACCAAAGATGCGGCACAAGCAGCTGGTATTAATGTACTGCGTTTATTAAATGAGCCTACTGCTGCTGCAGTTGCATATGGTCTCGACAAACCTGCTGAAGATTCTGTTAATAGCGAGACTAAAGAAAATTATTACTTAATTTACGATCTTGGTGGTGGCACTTTTGATGTGTCTATTTTAAAGCTTAATGATGGTGTCTTTGAAGTATTAGCAACGGGTGGTAACAGTGCCCTAGGCGGTGATGATATTGATCGTTTGGTGACCAATTGGCTCATCAAACAAGCAAACGTCGATCCTAAAGACGTTAGCCCTCATGATAAGTCAATACTTGCGCAGCAAGCTAAGGTTTACAAGCAAACGCTAACTGATGCCAAACAAGTCGATATTGACATTGTTGTCAATGAGCAGTCTTATCAAGGCGTACTGCGTCATGAAGACTTATTCGCCATCGCTAACCCTGTTAGTCGCCGTACATTAAGCGTGTGTGAACAAGTACTACGTGATGCAAAGCTATCTAGCACTGATTTAGATGAAGTAATTTTGGTGGGCGGCTCAACCCGTATGCCTGTTATCCAAGACGTTGTGGCTGAGTTTTTCAACAAGCAGCCACTATGTCGCCTAAATCCAGATGAGGTCGTTGCCTTAGGTGCGGCTCAGACAGCGCATCAACTGATTAGTGGTGATAGTGATGACCACTTACTATTATTAGATGTGACACCATTATCGCTTGGTCTTGAAACCATGGGCGGTTTGGTTGAAGTACTAATCCCACGTAATACCCCTATTCCTGTTAAAAAGCGTCAAGTGTTTACCACTTATCAAGACGGACAAACGGGCATGGTTGTTCACGTAGTACAAGGTGAGCGCGAAACAGTAGAGAACTGCCGTTCACTGGGACGTTTTGAGCTATATGGCATTCCGCCAATGAAAGCAGGTTTTGCTCGTATTGAAGTGACCTTTAGTATTGATGCTAATGGACAGTTGACAGTTAGTGCACAAGAGACCACAACAAAGACAGAGAGTCAGATTGAGATTGTGCCTTCTTATGGATTGTCAGATGAGCAAAAAGAGCAGCTTTTGACTGCTGGATTTAAGCATGCAGAAGAAGATAAAAACGCCCGTTCTTTAATTGAGACTAAAGTAGAAGCTGAGCGCGAAGTGCTCGCGCTACAATCCGCCCTGAACGAGTTTGCTGCTTTATTAACATCAGAGGAGCAGCAGTCCCTTGCTAAGTATATTCAAGCGTTACAAACAGCCCTTGAAACTGACGACTTATCAGTTATCGAGAGAGAACAAGCTTCACTTAAACCGCACAGCGACGCTTTTGCTGCTCGTATTATGAATCAGAGTGTCAAAGCCAGTATGGCAGGTACAAGTGCTCAGGACTGGTAATAGCTACACTGAT
Source organism: uncultured Psychrobacter sp. (assembly GCF_947488565.1). Lineage (GTDB taxonomy): Bacteria > Pseudomonadota > Gammaproteobacteria > Pseudomonadales > Moraxellaceae > Psychrobacter > Psychrobacter saeujeotis. The sequence continues at coordinate 229,009 of NZ_CANKZC010000001.1, forward strand.
GACTATAAATCAATAAGTATAATTCATTTAATATAATATATTTATACGTTGTAACATTTCATTTTTAGAATTTTAATCGATTAGTATTGGACAGACAATTTATGCCAAAGATTACTGTACTACCCCATCACGAGATTTGCCCTGAAGGTACTGAGGTCGAGCTTCAATCTGGTGATAACTTATGTAAAGCCCTGCTTGAAAAAGGTGTCAAGATTGAACATGCTTGTGAGATGTCAAAAGCATGTACGACCTGTCATGTCGTGGTTCGTAAAGGATTTAATAGCTTAGAAGAAATGGATGATATTGAAGCCGACTTGTTAGATCGTGCTTGGGGACTGGAACCTGATTCACGCCTGTCTTGTCAGGTGATACTTGATGAAGAAGATTTAACCATAGAAATCCCAAAATATACGCTTAACCATGCCAAAGAAAATCATTAAAGAATAAGCATAAGGTTTTGCTATACTAAAAAGCCAGCTATTAAAATATAATAGCTGGCTTTTTGTTTGGATGAAAAGCTAGTAATCTTCGTTCATTGTGTTGATTAAAAAAACTGCCTCAGTTATCTTTTACTTATCAACTAAAGAATGCTCTTTTTCTTCCTTTTCAATACGTTCAAGGGCGAAGTTCAGTTTGCTTTTAATCTCTTTGTAATCATAATTTTGCATGTCTTTAAAATTTAGATTTAAATTAAAGCCAGGTAGAGTATGATCCACCCACTTAGATAAGCGGCCTTTATTAGCGTCAGGGTCTAATACTTGCCAAGCATTGATACTACTATCAAAACCTTTTAACTGATAGGTGCCAGCATATTCGCATTCGTAATCGTGGCAGACATAATCATAAGTCCTTTGACTAATAAGAATATCTCCCTTTCCTGCTATCGATTCAAGACGAGATGCAAGATTTGCCTCTTTACCAATGATAGTATAGCTCATGCGACTATTACTGCCAAAGTTCCCTACATGACAGTAACCGGTGGTAATCCCAATGCGCACATACAGTCCTTCAAAGCCCATCAAACGCCATTCCTGACGTAAACTGCGCATTTCTCGGCGCATATCAATTGCCATGGCCACGCAGTCCAGTGCATCTTGCCGCGTCCCTCGACTGTTGGGTTCACCAAAAAAACATATCATACCATCACCAACAAACTTGTCTAGCATCGCGCCGTGTTTGTTGGCAATAACTGTCATACATTTCATATAAGTATTTAAAATATCAGCTAGGTTATCAGAGCTTAGACTGTCAGACAGCTCAGTGAATCCAGCGATGTCTGAAAACATGATCGTAAGTTTCGCTCGTTTATTATTCACATCTACCACATTGTCTGACTTTACAATTGGTTGCCAGACCTGAGGGGGTATGAAACGGGACAGTTTACTAATGACTGATACCAAAGTATTCAGTCGTCCCTTCGCTTTCTCTGCCGTGTTTTCGTAACTCAAATATTTATGATAAATCTCCCAAAACTGACAGCATATAGTAATAATACTAGCTAGTAATACAATGGGTGATATAAAGTCATCATTGCAAACCATCATATCGCTATTTAGCATGGTACTGACGTAATAAAACATGATAGTAATGACGATCGAAACAATAATCAGCTTAAGTCGATTTTCAGGCTCACTTGAGATAATTCGAATACCGATTAACAATGACAAACTCAGTGATAAGATGGTACAGAACTGCATACTTCCAATGACTGTTGACAATAGCATTACAACGATATTGGATGTCCAAAAGCTTGGCTGACGCCGGTAGTTATAAATTAAAATCATTAGACTTGGTAGGCTTACAATTGTAAACAATGCCATTGAAATAGAATTAAACTCAAAATGCATAGTGACCAGCACTACAGTAAGCAGTAGGACGAATATCTCTGGATAGTCAAACCGAGCATATTCTTGATTTTTTAATAAAGTCGATGATTTCAATCTACCTAAAAGAGGCATACTTGGCAGTCGCTTAGATTAAGACAAGCTAAAAAAGCTTAAAAGAGTGAGTGTTGAATTTTATAATAAAATAGAGAGGAATACAGCTGATTGATTGGCAGTAATGACCTATGTATATGCTGTATATGTAGATATTGCATAAGTTACTAGTAGCGTACAGTGCTAAAAATGAACAACAGTTAAGCGATACTATTCATCCTAGATACCGTTTAACTTTACTCAGTAGTGTCAGTAGTTGACGTTCTGTTATAACGTAAGAAACAGTACAACGCAAAAAATATAAACGTAACCATTCGCCAAGTACTGTATCTAACATTGTATCTAACTGTTGATTAACGACTACATTTGCCAATCAAACGGCATTTGATGATGACCTCGCAATGCAATCATTAATGTTTGCTGCATTTGTGCCAATATATCTTTTGTATATGGTACTGCAGGTACGCCCCATACTGGATTTGGCCATTGCAGATCGTTTTGATAGCGCACTATATGGTGAAAATGTAGCTGTGGAACTTGGTTGCCGAGTGCTGCAACATTCATTTTGTCGGCTTGGAATGTCTTGGCAAGTTGGCTTGACAACCAGCTTGACTCACGTAAAAATTGTGCTTGATCAGATACAGACAATTCGTACAATTCTTTGATACCAGACACACGTGGTATCAAAACCAGCCAAGGAAACTGGCAGTCGTTAATCAAACGACATGTCGACAAGGGAAAATCCCCTACCAAAAAACTATCAGCAGCAAGCTTAGGATGCAGTTGGAACATAATAACGGCTTCTCTTGTTATAAAATATCAATAAAATCAGTTAACAGCTATCTATAATGGCGCTATTTTATCAGTTATCTGTAACGACGTGTTGAACATTCACACATACCTACTACTGATCATACTCATCTATCAAAACTGTGTTCTATATTGAGGCAAGATGATAACAATATAACGCCCTTGACTAAAGAAAACAGAACACGTTTTTAAGCTGGTTCAGCTACTGTATGTTCGCTAAAATAATGCAGTAGCTCTTGGATAGCAGTGACCCGCTGCTGCGGTGTCTCAAGTTTATCGGCGTCATTATAACGAATACCTGAAGCGCCGTTCATACGATAACGTTGACCATCAGATTGAATCAATTTAATGATTGCCAAAGCGTCAACTGGTGTATCAGGCGCAAATTCTAGCGTCACACTATGACTATTGGCATCAATTTTGTTAATTTTTAATGGCTCTGTCTGTAAGCGCAGCTCATGAATGGCAAATAGCTGCTTGGTTTGATCTGGCAGCACGCCAAAACGGTCGATCATTTCAGTACGTATGTCGATCAAGGTTTCTTTACTATCCGCGTTACTGATCCGTTTATAAAATAATAGGCGCTGGTGTACATCGTGCAGATACTCTTCTGGTATCAGTGCTGAGCTGTGTAAGTTTATTTCACTGGTTAACGATAACGGCGTGCTCAAATCTGGCTCTTTGCCTGCCTTGATAGCTTTGGTAGCCCGTTCGAGCATATCCATATACAGACTAAAACCAATTGCCTGCATATTACCGCTTTGCTGTTTACCTAGGATTTCACCAGCACCGCGAATCTCTAAATCTTCACTCGCCAGCATAAAGCCTGCACCCAATGTATTGGCGCGCTCAATCGCATGTAATCGGCGTTTGGCATCCCCTTTAAGGCCCTTAAGCGATGGTACTAATAGATAGCAGTAGGCTTGATGATGACTGCGACCGACACGGCCACGCAACTGATGCAGCTGAGCCAGGCCAAATTTGTCAGCGCGCTCAATAATAATAGTATTGGCATTTGGTACATCAATACCAGTTTCGATAATGGTTGTGCAAATCAACACATTGAATTTTTTATGGTAGTACTGCTGCATGATTTGTTCAAGCTGACGCTCCTGCATCTGTCCATGAGCGACCCCTACACGCGCCTCTGGTACTAGCTCGCGAATAGTCTCTGCCATACGCTCAATACTGGCGACATCATTATGCAATAAGTATACCTGTCCGCCGCGTAACAACTCACGTAAAATAGCCTCTTTCATCAAAGCTTCTGTCTTTTGCATGACAAAAGTTTTAATAGCCAAGCGACGTGCAGGCGGGGTTGCAATAATAGACATATCACGCATACCAGATAGCGCCATGTTAAGCGTTCTAGGTATCGGTGTCGCTGTCATCGACAAACTATCTACATCAGTCTGAATAGCCTTAATACGCTCTTTGTGACGTACACCAAAGCGATGTTCTTCATCGACGATCATCAACCCCAAGTTAGAAAACTTGACATCAGGCTGTAACAGCTTATGCGTACCTATCACAATATCAACTTTACCAGCAGCCAAATCTGCTAGCACTGTCTCCTGATGCTTTTTACCACCAAACCGTGATAAGGTCTCGATACGGACTGGCCAATCAGCAAAACGGTCGCGGAAGTTGTCTTCATGCTGTCCTGCAAGCAAAGTAGTCGGTACTAATACGGCAACCTGATAACCGGCGCTGACGGCAATAAACGCAGCTCGCATGGCAACCTCTGTTTTACCAAAGCCCACGTCACCACAAATAAGACGATCCATCGGCTGGTTTTGTCTCATATCTTCGATAACCGCGTGAATAGCGTTGGCTTGATCAGGGGTCTCTTCAAAAGCAAACTGGCTGGCAAACAGATCATACTGTGAGATATCTATTTTAAAATGAATACCCACTTTGGCTTCGCGCCTTGCTTGCATATTGAGCAGCTCTGCCGCCACATCGTGAATTTGCTGCAATGCTTTTTGCTTGGCTTTGTCCCACTTCCCACTACCAATTTTGTGTAGAGGAGCAAGTGCTGGATCACCGCCACTGTAACGACTGATCATTTGTAGACTGGCTACTGGTACATAAATACTGGCATCATCGGCGTATTTTAGATGAATAAATTCTTGCTCACCGTCACCCACATCTAAAATAATGAGGCCATTATAGCGACCAATACCATGCTCGATATGCACAATAGGACTGCCTTGTGTCATTTCAGTGACACTTTTGACCAAGAACTCTTCTGATACACCACTTTGTCGACGGCGACGTGTTTGCAGTACTTGCCTACCGAATAGCTGAGTCTCACTAATCAGCACCAAACGTTCGGGGACAAAGACTCCGCGCTCAATCGGTGCAACTGTCAGACCAACATATGGTTTTTGGCTTGAATTGTTGTCACTGACCTTGTCTGCTGCTAAAAAATCTTTGAAGCTGTCATAGGTTTTGATATCAATTTTACCTTTGAACAGCTCAATGAGAATCTCTCGACGACCTGCAGTTTCAGCGACAATTAATACTGGCGTACCTGTTTCTACCTGCAGCTGTAAAAAATACAACAGTTCGGCTAAAGGTTCTGCCTTTTGGTGGTTTACTGTCAGTTGTGGCGGCATTTGAGCGCTTAATGTGACCAGGCCTTGCTGTTTGGTTTGCAATACAGTAGATGCGGATGCTTCTTGGCCATTGAGATCTGCTACATCTGTCATAGATGCAAGCTCTTCTCTCGCACTTAGTATCACTCGTGGATACTGGTTTAAATGCTCATTCAGCGTATTGGATAATAAATACAATAGCTCTGGTGCTACGATAGGTTTATCAATATCATGACGACGCTCTTCATAGCGGCGCTGGATTTGTGACCAGTAATCTGCTTGGCGCTCATTGATTAGCTCATCTGTAATTAACAAAGCATCTTTAGGCAAATAATTGAATAAGCTACTCTCTTGCTGCCAATCTTTTAGATCAAAAAACAGCGGTTGATAATATTCAAGCCCACTACTCGCAATTCCTGCCATCACATCTTTATGTAATTCAGATTTACGGCTACTAGCATTTGGGAACATTGCAGCAAAATTCATGCGAAAAGTGTCTTTCCCATCTTCTAAAGGAAACTCTTTTGCAGGTAGTATTTGAAACTTCTTAATAGGTTTAGAGATATCGGGCAATTTATGCAACAACGATAGCGACTCTTGACCCATACTTTTATCATTACCGGAGACCATGGCCTTTAGATCATCATCGGTCAATGTACGCTGAGTCTGCGGGTGAAAAAAACGAATTGTCTCAATTTCATCATCAAATAAATCTAGGCGCAGTGGGAAGGGCTGCCCCATCGCAAAAATATCAATAATACTACCGCGTACTGCAAACTCGCCTGGCTCAAATACATTGTCAACCGCACGGTAGCCCGCTTTCGCTAGTAGCTCACGTTGAGTATGGATATCAAATTGATCACCAACACCTAAATCAAAGTGTTGTCCAATCAGCCAGCTAGGCGGTGCAACGCGATGCATCAAAGCTTGTACAGATATAAGTAGCACACCTGACGTTGGCATATCTGTCAATAAGTTGATTCGTTCACTAACGATATCTTGGTGCGGGGACAGCTCGTCATACGTTAGCGTCTCCCAGTCGGGAAAGACATAAGCATCAACGCCGCAAAATGCCAGTTCAGTCTCTATCTGGTTGAGCTGGTTTTGATCTCGAGCTACGACCACTTTTAAACGATCTGACATCTCCCATATAGTCGTTTTGACCAAACTTGCTAGCCATAGACTGCCTACTGCACCATGTACGGGTGCAAGCCAGCGTCTTTGCAAGTTTTGGATCGGAAATAGCTGTTCATTAATGGGAGCAAAAGCGTCAGTTAAGGCAGTGATAGACATAGCAGGTAGGATCTATTTAAGAATCTGGCAGTTATTATACGAATATTTTTGCAATTGACCAAAACTAATTTACACTTTAACAGGCTGCTACGATTTGACAAAACTAAACGGTTTGTTAACATGGCACGCTTTTGGCTATTCTTGTTTTAAGCTAACTTTCCATTGTTAGCATTTAATTATTTCTATATAAACTTTTGCATAGTATTTTGAATAAATACCTCCTATACATGACTTTTATTGAGTCTCGATTATTCAGTAGTTTGTACTCTTTGTAAAGCGCCAACAGCATTTTTACATTACCTAAAATCTAAAGCTTGTAGCTGCCAAAAACTATTTATTAGTCATAAATAGTCGATACTTTGACGGTGTCCAGCTCAGCTAACTCATCAGGAGATTCGTCACCTATGAACGAGCAAAAACAGATTCCAAAGCCCCTTCTCGATAAATTTCGTCGCAGGCTTTATACCACTGAACATACAGTTGGTGAAAATAACACTGAAATATTGGGTTTAGATTTACACAGACCTGTATTCTTCTTTACTGCTATTGCCGTTGTTGGCTTTGTATTATTTGCTTTATTACTACCTAATATAGCCAATTCTTGGCTTAATGGTACCAAAGATTGGGTGGTCAATGGTTTTGACTGGCTCTTTGTCAGCACAGCCAATATTATGGTGATATTTAGTCTGATATTGGTTGTGTCTCCCTATGGCAGCATCCGAATTGGCGGTATAAATGCCAAACCTGAGTTCAATCGGCGCTCGTGGCTCTCCATGTTGTTCGCAGCTGGCATGGGCATCGGCCTTATGTTTTGGAGTGTGGCTGAGCCATTGGCTTATGCAAGCGGTTGGGCAGGTACACCACTTGGTGTCGCAGCAGGTAGCCCTGAAGCTTACCATGCGGCTATGGGTGCGACCATGTATCACTGGGGTTTGCACCCTTGGGGTATCTATGCAGTAGTTGGTTTGTCATTGGCCCTATTTGCTTACAATTTTCGCTTTCCGTTGACCATGCGCTCCGTATTCTATCCTATTTTTAAAGAAAAGACGTGGGGGCTGCCTGGACATATTATTGATATATTGGCCGTACTAGCGACGATATTTGGTCTAGCGACTTCGCTGGGTTTGGGTGCTCAACAAGCGGCCAGCGGGCTTAATTATTTGTTTGGTTGGGACTTTGCAGGTAATTCGCTTGAGATTACCATTATAGTTGTAGTGACTGCTCTTGCTACAATATCTGTAGCACGTGGCCTTGATGGCGGGGTTAAGCTATTGAGTAACGTCAATATGTTGGTCGCTTTATCTTTGTTGCTGTTTGTGTTTTTCGTTGGCAACTCAATCGGATTGCTGAGCAAAATCGGTGCCACTGCTGTTGATTATGCCACTTATATTATCCCGTTATCAAATCCTATAGGCCGCGGTGACGACGAATTCTTTCATGGCTGGACAGTGTTTTATTGGGCATGGTGGATCAGCTGGTCACCTTTTGTAGGTATGTTTATTGCTCGTATCTCAAAAGGCCGTACAGTACGTGAGTTTATTACCTCAGTGATGTTGGCTCCTACGCTTGTAACCATCGTCTGGATGACGGTATTTGGACAGTCAGGATTGAGTCAATATGACAATCAAGTCGGTGAGCTGGCAGGAGGGGTCAGTGATGCTTCCTTAACCTTATTTCAGATGCTGGCAAATCTTCCTCTAGGGACCATTACCTCTTTAATTGCTATTATTCTAGTAATGGTGTTTTTTGTGACCTCATCAGACTCAGGCTCTTTGGTAGTTGATACGATTACGGCAGGGGGTAAGCTTGAAGCTTCAATATATCAGCGTATATTTTGGGCTGTTGCTCAAGGACTTATCGCTATTGCTCTTCTCTATGGCGGCGGTGCGCAAGCCCTAAAAACCATTCAAGCAGGCTCAGTAAGTACGGGCTTGCCTTTTACCTCAGTGTTGATCGTTATGTGTATTAGCTTGTGGCTTGGTCTACGCAGGATTTATAAAGCACGCGAACAGCTACTCTCAGAGCTTGAAAAGTACTAATGAATCATTTACTTTCAACCAAAAAACCCAGTTCCGTAATTTGAACTGGGTTTTTTAATTATCATATAATTACTTGTAATATATAATTACAATCGATTTATACCAACAATATCTTACGCTATTAAAGACTTATGACTTGCAATAATGCCATTATTGTCTGCATAGACAAACATGCCAGAATTTAAAGTCAGGTCGCCAAAGCTAATTTCAATATCTGTTTGACCCTCATCTCGGCGTGTTGACTTGCGCGGGATACAGCCTAATGCCATCACACCGATATCCATTTGCGCCATGTCATCGACATCACGGACGCAGCCATACACAATAACTCCAGCCCAGCCATTATCAATCGCTGACTGTGCAATCATATCGCCGAGCAGCGCACAGCGCATTGAACCACCACCATCGACGACCAGCACTTTGCCTGCACCGTTATCGTCTTTGCCATTACTATTCAACAATGCTTTCACACGGCTATTATCTTCAAAGCATTTTACTGTCACAACTTCGCCGCAAAACTTATCTTTTGCGCCAAAACTATGAAAGGATTTACCCTCAATATTTGGTAAGCAGACTTGTGATTCAGGATTGGCATCCAATAAATCACAGGTTACAAAGTTCTCTTTATTCATTGCTGTTGATTCTGACATAGCTATTTACTCCTTGTTAATGACTATCAGTTATTTTGCAATCTATGGTCTTACTATTATTGATATTACTTTATCGGCAAATGCTTAGGCTATTTTCTTCCAAACAAGTTTGGTCGTTTGGCCTAACTTACCGACATAGTAATGTCGTGATTCATTTTTTGACACGAGTCATGGCTAGCATCTGCTTATTCTCGATAATATCAGTCATACTGGGCTTTGATTCAGAGAGCTTTGATTCAGAACGATAATCGCTGTATTTGCGACGTTCGTACATATCATGGGCGGTCATTGCCATCGAAATCGCGACACGCTTGGCTGAGATGGGGTGCAGCGGTAATGATTCAGACACTAAAGGCGAGATGATTTTAAAGGCTTTTTGACTAATGCTCTCGATTGGTCGACCTTTATGCTTACCCAATAATAAAGAGGGACGAAAAACAGCCAAACGCTCAAACCCTAGGCTCATAATGGTTTGTTCAGTTTCTGCTTTTACTCTATTGTATAAAAACCGACTATCAACGTCAGCATTCATTGCAGACAATAAAAAAAAGTTTTTAACCCCTCTATCAAAGCATAACTTGGCAAAACTTACGTTATAGTCATAATCTACTTTTCGAAAAGCCTCATCGCTGCCTGCTTGCTTCTTAGTTGTACCAAGGCAACTGAAAGCATCCGTTGTGGCATCCACACCGATGTTTGCAAAAACGTCGGCCAAATTATCAAAGTCACTCACCTGATAGAATCTCATACTAGCATTTATATACCTCGGTGGACGTCTGGCAATGACTATTAATGTATCATAGAGTTCACTAAGCTGCTTTGCAAGATGCTGACCAACCAAGCCTGTCGCGCCAATTAAAATTGCTTTTTGCTGCATATCCTATCCATTATTCATAATCGTAAAGTATTATAGACACTATTTTATGACTTTTAGGTTTATGGTTTTTGAGTCGTACTATAAAAGATTCACTATAAAACCCATACAGTGCGTGGTTAGTAACCTACTGGTTGCACGTCAAACGGACTATACCCTATATTATATGGCAGTATCATAACTAAGTTACCCTATAACTGTCGCTACTATTCATAATTTATTGTAAGAGTTTTTATCAATGGTTCGATTATTAACCACTATTGCTCTATATACCCAACTTTATACATATTAGCATAACGACACATACAACTTCTTTTCGCTTTGATGGTCAAATATATTGTTCTAAGCTCAATAATTTGCTAATATATCCGGCTTTACATGTCATAGCTATTTAATTATTCCAGATGGCTTTGACGCTACCGATGATTTATCAATATTAGAAAGTCTAATATTGGACATCGATATCATGTTTGACGAGACGGCTGCTCGTCACCGATGATTGTTAAACTCATTATTCCAATCAACATTCATATTTTTATCTGTCTTTCATAAAGGAGATACGCGTGGCTAACACTGCACAAGCTCGTAAACGCGCCCGTCAAAACACTAAACGTCGCCAAAACTCAGCGTCACAACGCTCTATGGTTCGTACTTATTTAAAGCGTGTTGATGCGGCAATCGAATCTAAAGATTATGATGCAGCTACCGAAGCTTACAAAAAAGCGGTACCTGTTCTTGATCGTATGGCTGACAAAGGCATTATTCATAAGAATAAATCTGCCCGTCGTAAGAGCCGTCTGAACAAAGCTATCAAAGCTCTTCAAGCTTAAGATTAGTAGCTTTAATAAGGGTTCATAAAAAAACCTTGTCCTAGTGGCAAGGTTTTTTTATATCTATTCAAAATCTCATATTTAATGCTGTCCCTCGTAGTTTTAACCTTGCGCCGCTTTAATACTACGTCCATCTCACTTTCGGCGGTAACAATAGCTTACTAGGATGAAAACCAGCAGCACGGTAGCTATCTATTAACGTATTGATTGGGCGAACATAAACCTCACCGCGCCAAACAAAATACGCATTAGCCTGCTCAAATGGCTTATCATCAAACCATAAAAACACGCCTTCCATCATTTTGGGCCAGTCGTTCCAATCAATCTCAATCACATCGAACATGATCGCTAAAAAAGCAGATAGTAACGTATCATGACTCACTGCCAACATTAAATGTCCATGCTGTGGCTGGTTTTGATAAAAAAGTGATAAAATATCGAGTCCACCTTGATAGGCATTTTTTGTACCTTCAAGGTTACCTTGCAAAAAACGATTGATAAAATTGAGCACACCAATCTCTTTAAAGACCGCATTCGCAATTTCAGGCTCAGTCACCAAGCTACCTGGCTCAACCAATAACGATTGATGCGCTATCGGTCTTTGTAATCCTGCACCTTCTTGCATTAGCTGCGCGGTATCAATACAACGTCCAATAGGGCTTGAGATGCTATCTACGTCGAGAGAATATGGTAGATGACCAGCTAACCAGCGTCCCCAAGACTTTGCTAATACGCGTCCTTTAGGTGTAAGTGGCAGCTGGTAGCTGGCAAAACCGTTACCATCGGAGCGCTCACGCAAAGAGTGTCTAGTAAACAAGATCAAGCGCTTATTCTCGGGTAACAAGTTAACCGAAGAAATCATACTATCAGGCAAATGCGCCGGGGCAGGCGCGCTCATCTTAAGAGGCTTTTGAGCATTGGACTGCTCAGAACGTGATGATTCAGAAAATTTACTCATAGCAGCTAGCGTAGCAGATTATTGGATACTAGTGAACGAAATATGAGCAGACCAACAATAAAAATGTCAGTAACAAAGTATAACGATAGGTAAGTCTTATAGAGACTACAACACCAAATGCTCATGGCTTACAGTCCGCATTATGTAGGCTGTATCGCATAATTCACATCATTTAAGGTATGCTAGCCAATATCGATAACTCTATCCCACGCAAATTCAATCTCAGTGCTACTAACTTCGTTAGGATAGGCACGAGGATTGACAATCACGCGGGTATTACCAATACGGTAATCGAACGCTTCATGGGTATGACCGTGTACCCATAGGGTTGGTGCCCAATCCTTATGCATCCAGCTGGATAAATCACTCACAAAAGCTGCGTTACTGGGCAGCGTAGCATACTTCTCAGAGACCGATAAGGCGCTAATACTATGATGAGTCATCACGATTGTTTTTTTACCTAACTGCTGCGCCTCAATCAACGCCTGCTTTAACCATTGGCGCTGTTGAATATGTAGCTCAATCGACACTTCAGGAGAAAATAGTCCATCACCTGCATATATCTGCTTATAATCACGCATAAAACGTTTAGCAACCACCATCGTATCTTCATTGGCTTGATACTGATAATCTGTCCACAACGTACACCCCAAAATACGTACCTCACCAATATCGAGATGCTGGCACTGTAAGACGCGAACGCCTAGCTGCGAATCGGTATTATAGTTATCCCAAGTGGCTAATTTTTTATCAAAATGCAATACATCTTCATTAAAGTACTCATGGTTACCTGCAATGGTAATAAGGGGCACTTGCAGACGTTCTGCCTGCTCCTGTAACCATGGCATACCATTATCGCTGTTGGCAGTATCCCCTGCTACTAATACCACGTCAGCGTCAGTTTTGGGAATATGACCGACGGGATGTGATTGACGTGCATAACTGTCAATATGTAAGTCACTTAGTATCTGTAATTTCATATTATCCATTGTTGTCTAATAACACCAGCTGTAGAAGCATCAAACAATGATCACAAGCATAAGTACTCTATTTGTGGTTTGCTTAGCACCGAGCAAGTTTGACACTGCCAATCATAGTTTCGCAACTGGTATACATATAAAGTTAAATAGTGTAGCACCTTTTTTGCTACCTACAAAAAGCAAAAATGCAGCTGTTTAAGCTGCACCTCTTATAACATTATAAGCATTAGATACTGTTGAGTATCATCTGCAATTTAGCAGCAGGGTTCGTAGCCTGTGTAATAGAACGTCCTATCACGAGATAATCAGCGCCATCATTCAACGCCTGCTTTGGCGTACAGATACGTTTTTGGTCATCAGCATTGTCTTCTGGTAAACGAATACCAGGCGTCACTAGCTTAAAATCTTGACCACACAGCGTCTTGAGGGTTTCAGCTTCTTGTGCTGAACAAACCACGCCATCCAGACCAGCTTGCTTAGTTAATTGTGCTAAACGACTAACTTGTACCTCTAAACCATCAGTAATACCTGTTTGCATCAATGCGTCATTATCCATAGAAGTCAACACAGTAACAGCAATTAGTAAGGTATCTAAGTCATTATCCAGTAAGCGCTGTTTAGCCAGAGACATAGCTTCAAAGCCCGCGCTAGCGTGAATGTTAACCATCCATATTCCAAGCTCAGCTGCCGCTAATACTGCTTGTGCGGTGGTGTTAGGAATATCATGAAACTTCAAATCTAAAAACACTTCAAATTGACGTTGATGAAGCGCTTTTATGATATCGGGCCCGCAGCGAGTAAACAGCTCCTTACCTACTTTTAAACGACACAGCGCTGGATCTAGCTGCTCAGCCAATGCTATTGATGCTTCCATCGTCATATTATCTAAAGCAATGATGACTGGAGAATTAATTGTATTATTCATGATGTTGCCATATCAATATTGAATTTATTAAGCGTCATATGTATAGGTAAACCATTGATTAACCATTACATAATTTAGTCTCGCTTTTGCTTAGTAAGCGTAGCACTCTCATCTACATTAACCGTGGCTTGGTCATGTACGTTGGTCGCTGTCGAACCATAAACAGCTTCTTCAACTGTCGGCGCATTCGCTTGACGATCGATAACGACGTTGGCCTGAGTTACTTGTTCTTGCAAATTAGCATTTAACTTTTGCAAACGCGATATTTCCCATTTATTCTGTAATACACGGAAAATTAATAATGCTAATAGCATACCAATCACAATACCGAGTATCAGACAAAGTATGAGTAGCAGTCCTAGATTCATCGTAGGAGCTTGTAAGAACAGCAGGTTGACGCCAATATCGGTATTGTTAGCTATCACCAAACCAAGCGCATAAGCAAAACTTAAAAATAATAAAACGAACAGTATAAAGCGCATGATATGTATACCTCGACAAAATGTGCGAAAACACCTGCTTCTTAATACCTAACAAAGGTAAAACAAGTAAATTAAATAATAAGTAGTCATGATAAATCATAAGTACCCATTACTTTATACTTGTTCTGTTAACCATCAACCTTTATGAGCTATGAGGCTACTTTGTCGTTGACTGCTTCACGCAATGCTTTGCCAGGTTTAAAATGAGGAATAGCTTTAGCAGGTACCGGTACGCTCTCTCCTGTCTTTGGATTACGGCCCATACGAGCACGTCGATGATGCAAGCAAAAGCTACCAAACCCTCGAACTTCAACTCGGCCATCATTAGCCAAAGTATCTACCATCAAGTTTAGTATTTCTCGCACAGCATCATCAACAACCATCTCAGTCATGGTGTCACAGCTCACACTTAAATTACTAATGAAGTCGGATTTATTAATTGCTTGTTGCATCGTTACAATTGCCTTCTTTAATTAATGAAAATATGACTGATAAATAAAGGCGATTTTTCGCTATGCATTATTTATACATCAATCATATCTAGGTTATCAATTGGTTATTATTACTACAAAGTATCGTCCAAAACTAATCGATCGTTTTTTATAGGAACAGCTACTTTAAAATTATAAAAATAATAACGCTCAAAAGTTAATGTATAATCAAACACTTGGCATGAGTTTACTTTTCTTTACTCAATGTAGCAAATGATAGCGGAATTCTACACAAATAGGAATCAAAGTTTGGATAAAACGTTGAAAAACTGTTTTTGTACTTATTAATTAAGCGCTATCATCATTTTTAATCATAAAAAAAGCGACCGAAGTCGCTTTTTTTATGATTAATATAGTTACAACTTAAAGCTTACTGCATTTGCTCTTTGATTAGATCACCAATTGTTTTTGGTTGAGCATCAGAACCAGCTGCTGGAGTAGCACTTGCACCACCGAGATCTTTAATCGCTTGACGCTCTTCAGCTTCGTCTTTTGCTTTGATAGACAAGCTGATATTACGAGTCTTACGATCTACACTAATGATCTTCGCTTCAACATCATCACCAACGCTTAAATGCTTAGTAGCATCTTCAACGCGATCACGTTGGATTTCAGAAGCACGTAGGTAAGCTTCTACTTCATCCGCAAGTTCAATAGTAGCACCTTTAGCATCTACTTCTTTTACTTTACCATTTACGATAGCACCGCGGTCATTACCAACCAAGTACTCGTTAAATGGATCTGAGCTCAACTGCTTCACACCTAGACTGATACGATTTGCTTCTGCATCTACAGACAATACCATTGCTTCAACGGTGTCACCTTTGTTGTAGTTACGGATAGCTTCTTCACCAGTCTCATTCCAAGAGATATCAGACAAGTGAACAAGACCATCAATACCACCGTCTAGACCGATAAAAATACCAAAGTCAGTGATTGATTTGATCGTACCAGTGATTTTATCACCGCGCTCATGCTTTTTATCAAACTCATCCCATGGGTTTGCTAGGGTTTGCTTGATACCTAAGCTGATACGACGACGTTCTTCATCAATATCAAGAATCATCACATCAATCTCATCGCCTACTTGAACGACTTTCGATGGATGGATATTTTTATTAGTGTGATCCATTTCTGATACGTGTACCAAACCTTCGATACCTTCAGAAATTTCAGCGAAGCAACCATAGTCAGTCAAGTTAGTTACGCGTGCTTTAACCACACTACCGACTGGGTAAGTGCCGCCCACGTTGTCCCAAGGATCAGTACCAAGTTGTTTTAGACCTAAGCTTACGCGGTTACGTTCACGATCAAACTTCAGTACTTTAACTTTTAAGTCTTGGCCAACTTCAACCACTTCAGATGGGTGCTTGATACGGCGCCATGCCATGTCAGTAATGTGTAGCAAGCCATCGATACCACCAAGATCAACGAATGCACCGTAATCAGTAAGGTTCTTTACGATACCTTCGATCTCAATACCTTCTTCAAGCTTGTTGAGTAGCTCTTCGCGCTCAGCTGAGTTTTCAGCTTCCATAACTGCACGGCGGCTAACCACAACGTTGTTACGCTTTTGATCAAGTTTGATGACTTTGAATTCTAGCTCTTTGCCTTCAAGATGCGTCGTGTCACGGATCGGACGTACATCTACCAATGAGCCTGGTAAGAACGCGCGTACTGAACCCACGTCTACAGTAAAACCACCTTTTACTTTACTAGAAATGATGCCTTTAACAATCTCATCGTTGTCATAGATTTTTTCAAGGACATTCCACGTCTCAACGCGTTTGGCTTTTTCGCGTGACAGTAAGGTTTGACCCATACCATTGTCAACTGCTTCAACCACAACATCGACACTATCGCCAACTTCAACTTCAAGTTCGCCTTCTTCGCTTAAAAACTCTTCACGAGCGACGATACCTTCAGATTTAAGACCAGTATCTACTGTGATCCAATCACTATCGATGGCCACAACAGCACCTGTAATAACTGAGCCACGCTCAATATCCAGACCCTGCTCTTCAATGCTCGCTTCAAATAGTTCAGCAAATGATTCCATTATGTCTACCTTTGTATAGCCGTATCCTGTCCAGCACAGTACGGATCAAATTTATGATTGCATAAAACGAGAATACTGGTTTTATATCTTATACAACCATATAAAAAAACGTTTGTTGTTAATAAGCTTCTTGCCGATTTTACTTATTAGCAACAACTGTCTTATATAAAAATCTTAATACTTTTTTAGTCGCTACTAACTTTAACTACTATAATTTTATACTAAATTCAATCATCGCAGGAAAGTTTTTGGTTCGTAATATGTTGTTTTTATTAACTATTAAAATAAATACCTTTATCTTGGCATTGTTTTTTGACTAATTCATAAACTGTATCAGCATCTAACATTGAGCTATCTAATACCAAAGCGTCTTCAGCAGGTTTTGACGGTGCTGTGGTTCGGTTTTCGTCACGTTCATCACGAGCTTTAATGGTATTCAGAATGGCTTCAAAATCTGCTGTTTGACCAGCTCTCAGCAATTGGGCTACGCGGCGCTCAGCTCGGGCTGTAGCACTCGCCGTCAAAAAAACCTTCACATCAGCATCGGGAAACACGACCGTTCCCATATCGCGACCATCGGCGACCAACCCTGAACGAGTAGCCATATTTTGTTGCAGTTCAAGCAATGCTTGACGAACTTTAGGAAATACCGCTATCTGAGAGGCATAACCTCCGATAGTTTCGTTACGGACTTGCTCACCGACGGCTTCACCATTGACCAAAATATCGACCCGCCCTGACTCATTATTGGGCACAAAAACAATATCTAAACTTTGAGTCAATTGCAGTAGTGCTTCTTCATCGATAGGTCGTTTGGCATCTGCACTAACCAATCCAGCCTCAAACGCTTTCAGTCCTACGATACGATATAACGCGCCTGAATCTAATAGCTGATAACCAAGACTCTGTGCTAATCGCCATGTAACCGTGCCCTTGCCTGCACCACTTGGCCCATCGATACAAATGACAGGATAACGCTTAAAACTCGTTGTACCACTATCCTCACTATTAAGTAAAGAGTCATCAGGTGTAGAGACGGTCATAACACTCACTTAATCACAGACATTATGGAGACGATGCTTCATATACTTACTTGATATTGAAGTTTATTTCTCAGGTGTTTAATAAGCCAATTAATTGGTTAGCAATCAAACAGGGCAATATTATAGCAAACAAACCACGTTATCACTAGTATCAAGACTTATATCTTATTCATTAACCATATTATTTACTAGATGCACTGTCTTTACGCTGCTTCATGCTTTTTCGACGTTCACGAAAAAAAGTCTTGAGCATCTGACTGCTATGTTCGCTACATAAACCTTTATGCACTTGGATACTATGATTATAAAAAGGCTGTACAGCCAAGTCCATTTGACTACCAACCATACCAGCGCGTGGCTCACTTGCAGCATATATCAGCCTATCGACTCGTGCGTGTATCAGAGCCCCAATACACATGGTACATGGCTCTAGAGTCACGTATAAAGTAGTCTTAACTGGTAAGCGATAGTTTTTCAAGCGCGTACAGGCATCTCTTAATGCGACAATTTCAGCATGCGCTGTCGCATCATGGCGTCCAATCGGCTCGTTAAACCCTTGACCAATAATTTGATTATCATGT
Organism: uncultured Psychrobacter sp.; assembly: GCF_947488565.1. Classification (GTDB taxonomy): domain Bacteria; phylum Pseudomonadota; class Gammaproteobacteria; order Pseudomonadales; family Moraxellaceae; genus Psychrobacter; species Psychrobacter saeujeotis. The sequence continues at coordinate 247,561 of NZ_CANKZC010000001.1, forward strand.
ACTAATATTGCGCCTACTGGCACTTCTCCGCACTCAACACCTTGACGAGCAAGCGTGAGAGCTTTTTGCATCCATTTAACATCTTGAGTTGACCAAAACGTATTCGTTGCAATTGGAAGAAAATTAAATTTGTCATCTGTTAATTGCTTATTCATAGAATAGACAGGCTGATACTCATCATATTGAAACATTGCCATTTACTGTGGTAGCTGCCAGTCAATTGGCGTTTTCCCATATTGCTTTAGATAGTCATTGGTTTTAGAAAACGGCTTGGAACCAAAAAATCCGCCACGATTTGCAGCAAGCGGGGATGGATGAACAGCGGTTAAGATAAGATGCTTGTCAGTATTGATATACTTACCTTTCTTCTGTGCTTTACTGCCCCACAATATAAATACTGTGTGCTCTGTCTGTTCATTCACTACATCAATAACAGCATCGGTAAACTGCTCCCAGCCTTTATTTTGATGGCTGTTTGGTTTACCTTCTCTAACCGTTAAAGAGCTATTTAATAATAGTACCCCTTGCTGTGCCCAATAGGTCAAATCACCATGTGCAGGGGGTTTGGTACCGATATCATCTGCCATCTCTTTAAGCAAATTGTTCAATGATGGAGGCTTTGGAATGGCTTTAGGTACAGAAAACGATAGGCCCATTGCCTGTCCTGGACGATGGTAAGGGTCCTGACCTAAAATCACGACTTTCACTTGTGACAACGGCGTTAAATTAAAGGCATTAAACATCAGTTGTGCTGGCGGATAAATACTGTCATTCGACTGGTAAGATTCTTTTAAAAAAGCCCGCAAGTTATCCATATTCTCAGAAGTTAATTCATCTGCTAATGCTGTTTTCCAATCTTCTGGCAGGCGTACATTGTCTAAAATCGCTTGTTTTTGTTCTGGGGTTTTTGTTGTCGGCTCATGGAACAGTTCCATAACAAGTCCTTTCTTATTTATTATTAATCAGCTTAAAAAGTATATAACCATGCTATAAAAAGCATCCTACTTATTATATTAGCAAAATGTTATGCCAAATTTGTTATAAAGTATAGCAATCGCATAATCGAACATCACAAAAAAAACGGCTACCGAAGTAACCGTCTTTTATATAAAGAAAGAATGTTGTTAGCTTGCTAATGACTCAGAGTCTGAATGTGGTTCATGGGTTTCAACCACAGTTAGAATAATACGGCTATCCGCTGAACCTTTATCAGTTTGCATACTAGTACTTGATATGGCCTCATCTTTATTCAACGAAACTTCGTTAGAAGTAGTGTCAGATTCCTCATCATGTTCCGGTTCTAGAGATATGTGTACCACTCCACCATTAACCAAATCACCAAATAAGATCATGTTTGCCAATGGCTTTTTGATCTCATCTTGTATTAGACGCTGCATAGGACGCGCACCCATTAAACGGTCATACCCTTTATCAGCAAGATAGTCACGTACCTCATCATCAATCTCTAAAGTGACTTGTTTGTCATCAAGCTGTACTTGCAGCTCTACTAAGAACTTATCAACAACTGAAATAACCACTTCTGTATCTAAAGGATTGAACTGAATGATCGCATCTAAACGATTACGGAACTCAGGCGTAAAGACTCGTTTTAGCGCCTCAGTATTGTCGCGACTGTGATCTTGTTGAGTAAAGCCCATAGATGAGCGACTGATACTATCTGCACCTACGTTGGTCGTCATAATAACAATAACTTGCTTAAAGCTAGCCACACGGCCGTTGTTGTCAGTTAGCGTACCGTGGTCCATGACTTGCAATAGTAAATTGAAAACATCAGGATGCGCTTTTTCAATCTCATCAAACAGCAATACACAGTGCGGATGCTGATTGATTTTTTCAGTAAGCAGACCGCCTTGGTCATAACCGACATAACCTGGCGGCGCCCCTATCAGACGTGAGGCTGTATGCGCCTCCATATACTCTGACATATCAAAGCGTACTAGCTCTACGCCCAGCAGGCTCGCTAACTGGCGCGATACTTCTGTTTTACCAACCCCTGTAGGACCTGCAAACATAAAGGAACCAATCGGTTTTTCTGGCGCTTTTAGTCCTGCTCGTGACAGCTTAATAGCATCAGCAAGTGTAGCGATCGCTTCATCCTGTCCAAATACTAAATGCTTGAGATCACGATCTAAATGCTCAAGGATACTCTTATCATCACTGGAGACTGATTTGGGTGGAATGCGTGCAAGCTTAGCAATAATGGCTTCAATATCAGCAACATCAATTTTTATCGATGGCTTTTGATTATTGATCGTTTGCAAATCATCTATCGCTTTCGACTCGTCATCAGCTTTAGCAGTGGCTACCTCAGCTTGCATCTCATTGTCGTTATCAGACTTACTGGTATCAATACCTTCATGGTCTTTTTGGTTAATATCTTTTTCTAAATCCGCAATCAGACCATCTTCTGCATTGATATCATTTGTATCGGGAATAATCCCTAAACGCTTATACGCGCCAGCTTCATCGATAACATCAATCGCTTTATCTGGTAAAAAACGCTCATGGATATGCTTAGAAGATAACTCTACAGCTGTCACTAATGCTTCATCAGTATATTCAACATTGTGAAACTCTTCATAACGTGGTTTAAGACCGCGTAAGATATCAATGCTATCTTCAACACTTGGCTCTTTTACATCAATTTTCTGGAAACGACGCGATAATGCATGATCTTTTTCGAATACTTGACGATACTCAGTAAAGGTGGTCGAACCGACACAACGTAACTCACCATTTGCAAGTGCTGGCTTGATTAAGTTTGACACATCCATATTACTACTCATTGATGAACCTGCACCAATAATCATATGAATCTCATCAATGAATAAAATCGCATTGGGTTTTTTCTTAAGCGCATCAAGTAATGACTTCATACGTTTTTCAAAATCACCGCGATACTTGGTACCTGCAATCAACGCACCAATATCTAGACTATAGATAACGCAGCCATTTAGCGGTTTTGGGGCTTTTTCGTTGATGATAAGCCAAGCCAAACCTTCAGCGATAGAGGTTTTACCAACGCCCGGCTCTCCAACTAACAATGGGTTATTTTTACGGCGACGACACAGTACTTGTGCAGTACGCTCAATCTCAGGGCCACGACCTATTAACGGATCGGTTTTGCCTTCTGCAGCACGCTGGTTTAGGTTACTTGCAAACTCTACTAATGGATCTTTGCTTGTTTTTTCTGAGGCGCTACGACGCTCGCCGCTAATAGAAGCACGCGGCTCAGACGGCTCATCCTTATCTTGTCCGTGCGAGAGATATTGAGTAAGCTCTAAGCGACTAATTCCTTGCTTTTTGAGCAAGTAGACTGCGTATGTATCATGCTCAGAAAACATTGAGACCAAAATGTCTGAACCTTCAACCAATCGACCACCACCGATAGATTGTACGTGAAAAATAGCCCGCTGCAAGATACGATCAAAGCTTTGAGTAGGCTGCGGTGATTGCTCCATGTCCACATCTATCGTTGGCGTATGCTTATCAATATAAGCTTCAAGCTCAGTACGCAGATTTGAGACATTGGCATTACAAGCGGTTAAAGTGTTAGCAGCATGAGTATTCTCAAGAAGCGCTAATAACAGATGTTCAACAGTGAGATACTCATGCGACTTTTGGCGCGCAAGCGTCATTGCTAAACGCAAAGAGACTTCAAGGTGACGACTTAACATAAGAAATTCCTACGGTTATACAACTCTTTATAATAATTTAATAGCTTAATTGGTAAATCAGGGCAGCAAAAAGATTGTTCAAGGTCAAAACACAGCAATTATTAAAGCGGAACAGCTATAGACGTATTCATCCTTGCTACTATTTAGCTTTATCACAACACGATCGTTATATATAGTCAATCTATTAACAGGTACTAAAATGTATCAAAGAGTATGGTGACTACGCATGATTAAATTCAAAAAATCTCTGTTGTCATATATAACCTACAGGTCATTTTAAATAAAAGCACGTTAAAAGTAGATTCTGACAAAAGATATGTCTAAACATAAGTCCTTATGTAACAACAAAAAGAGGGGAAAACCTTAATGTTTTAAAGAACCAAACTAATATATGAATGAATAAGAGATGATGACGATTGACGAAGAAAAGTGATGTACGTAAATGAATAGGTAATCTTTAGCGATAATATATATATGAGGTTAGCGTTGAATAAAATCAAGAGAGGGAGCAGTAAACTGAATAGGAAGATAGGCGCAATGTCGGCTAATAAGTAGCCTATGGGTGAATAGAACAGATTGCTCTATTCGCCTTGATGGGGTTCGATTTGAGTCAGTAATGGGTAGCCTTCACGATGGGCCAAACTATTCACTTTTTTAGCCTTAGTCTCAGCGATATCTTTAGGATAAATCCCAGCAATCCCCTTACTACTATTGTGAATAGTTAGCATAATTTCAACCGCTGAATCGATATTATGGCGAAACTCTGACTGCAAAATATATACAACGAACTCCATCGGCGTATAATTGTCGTTATACATAACCACAGCATACATGGGCGGCTTTGTTACTTCAGGCTCTGCAACCAATACATCTGCCTGTGGCGTTGTTTCACTTTCAGTATCATCATCTTGAGCACGATGACCAGCTGGCATATTGGGAAAATGCCAGTCGGATACTGTAGGTTTAGGATGCGCTACTATTTGTTTTATGGTCATAATAAGGATAATTTCAGTAAAAATTCAATAAAAAATACATTAATAACTTATTAAAAAGCATTAGTCGATACAAATTTTGCTTATAGCTTATGCAGATTAATGAAGCAGTAAGAAACCAGCCCATTTGCAGTATTTATGGCTCAATTGGGCTTTGATCAACCTCTGGTAAATCCATTAACGACAAAGGCATACTGTCTACCATATTACCAAGCTTCCAATCATATAGTTGTTCGATCTGTTCATCACCTGCTTCTAAACTGAGTTTGACCTGTAAAGGTTTAAACCCATTAGGCATCACAAATCGACCACGAATACGAACAATACCTTCAATAGCATAACGAGCGGGATCTAACGGTACGTCTACAAAGTTATCTTTGTCTTGTAGCGTCAACGTCACTTTTAAGCTTTTAGCAAGACCGTCTTCGCTAAGCATCCCTACATCAAAGCCGTATTCAAAAGCATTTTCAGGTAAAGGATCAATTTTAGCACCCAATACTTGTAGCGGCATGCCTCCTTGTTCAGCAATAACCTCTGCATATAAATCATTCAACTGCGAGGTTTGTCTATTGTCAACTTTTAAAGCTTGCTGCTTTTGACGCAGATCATCTAAATTTGCCAGACTAATAGTCAGCTCCTGCTTAGCTGTGGCTACCTGATTAGTCAGCACTTTATGACTGATACGTAAATCTTTGAGCTCGTTAGTAGCTTCTTTGCTATTAATCGTCGCCTGCTCAGTTTCTGTTTTTAGCGCATGATAACCACGTTGATAGCCGAGCTGATGCCCAAGCAATATAGCTATCGTTGCTGTTACCAGTATTGCTATCACAAACAATGCCAGCAGTAATGTCGATGCCCCTTGTTGACTGTTGCCAATACTTTGATTATGTTTTATACGATAATCCTTATTTAATGATGGCTGCAGCCACACATGGGTGACAGGCTGACGGTGTACAGATGCAGACGCATGACACGCTGATTGTGCTGACTGATAGCGCAAACGGGAGGCATTCTTAACACGCATCTAAATGATATCTCTTAACAGTAAAGGCGAAATATTATAACGGAATTTAAAGTCAATACCTAGCATAGCGCTGTAAGCGTAATGACTTAACAGTAAAGTTTCTGTGATAAGCCACCACTATATCCTATATAACATTTTTTTACCTAACAGGCTTTACGGTACAATTGGCGCTGCATTTAACCCTAACGTTTCATCAAATGCAAACATCACATTCATATTTTGTACTGCTTGTCCTGCTGCCCCTTTTACCAGATTGTCTTGTACTACCAGCACAGTTAACTCACCGCGTTCATTATCTTGATGTATCGCGATACGCAAACGGTTGCTAGCACGCACACTACGCGTATCAGGGTAGACACCATGAGGCAACACATCAATGAATGCTTCACCTGCATAGCTGTCTTCAAACTCCTGCTGCCAGTCGATACCAGCACCCGCCTCTGTAAGTGCCATGTGAATAGAGCTAAACATGCCGCGAATCATAGGTACTAAATGCGGTAAAAAACGTACCTGTTGTGAAAATTGACTGACTAACAACTGTTCAATACCTTGTTCAATCTCAGGTAAATGACGATGGCCTCCAATACCGTAAGCCTTAAAGTTATCTGTCGTTTCAGCATAATTAAGCGCAAGGCTTGCTTGACGGCCTGCGCCAGACACGCCAGACTTGGCATCAATAACGATACGCGACTCAATCAAACGTACTGCTTGTTTGTTCTGCATTTCAATAATTGGCTTTAATCCTAAAATAGCCGTAGTCGGATAACAACCAGGGTTACCTACAATAAAAGCCTCTGCAAGTTTGTCACGATTTAGCTCAGGAAGTCCATATACTGCTGTCTTTAATAGCTCAGGACAGCTATGCGTCTGCTGATACCAATGTTCAAAATCTGCCAACGACTGTAAGCGAAAATCGGCCGCCAAATCGATTACCTTCACGCCTGCTTGAGTCAATGCTGCGGCTTGCTTCATAGCGACTCCGTGCGGCGTAGCAAAAAACACCACATCGCATTTTTGTAAAGCATATAGCGTCTCATCGCCCAAATCACTAAACACTAAGTCTGATATGCCACGTAAGCTTGGGAATATCTCATCAGCGCGCGTTCCAGCTTCACTTCTTGAAGTTAATAAATCAATAGACACCTTAGGATGTGCTGATAACAAGCGGATAAGCTCAATACCTGTATAACCTGTACCACCGACAATAGCTGCTGAAATCATAAGGTGTCCTTTTATTTAATAATCATTAAATGCACTACACATCTTTGCGAAATATACTGTTTATTGGTACTGAAATTTAATCAATACACGCGTTAATTACTATCTAAATACGCTTAAATCTGATAATCATGCACAGCATCGATAAACACTTTGGCACGATCTGGGTTGACCCACTGAGTAATACCATGACCAAGGTTTGCTATGTAGCCTGTTTTGTCTCCACTAGCATAAGCACCATCTAGCATCATTTTGACTTCTGCCTGAATGGTCTCGGGCGAACCATATAGAGTAGCTGGATCCAAGTTACCTTGAATTGCCTTACTACCTTGTAGCTTTTTATGCTTTTTAGTAAGATGACGCTGGCTTTCAGTCAAAACTTGACGTGCACGATCGAGCGGCATGGTCCAATCCAACCCTAAGGCATCAGCCTCACTGTCCGCTTGAATATCTAGCCAAAGACCACCCCCCTTGGTAAATAAGACCACTGGAATCTCCGGATGGCGTATTTTTAGCTCTGCTACGATACGCTTGTTATATTGATGAGAAAAGTCTATAAACTGACGATGACCAAGCGCTCCGCCCCAACTATCAAATATCTGTAGAATTTGCGCTCCAGCTACGACTTGCGCATCTAAATAGTCAATCACAGACATCGCTAACTTGTCTAATAACTGATGTAAAAATTCAGGATTACTGTATAAAAACCCTTTTGTATAGCGATAATCTTTTGAGCTACCACCTTCAATCATATAAGTAGCAAGTGTCCATGGGCTACCAGAAAAACCAAATAATGGCACTTGTCCGTTCAACGCTTTACGGATGCTTGTCACCGCACGCATAACATAGTCAAGAGAATCGTTGACATCAAGCTTTGGCAATCTATCAAGATCTGCCTGATTACGAATAGGATGTTTAAACTTAGGTCCTTCTCCAGTCTCAAAATACAAGCCTAAACCCATCGCATCTGGAATGGTTAGAATATCACTAAACAAGATAGCTGCGTCCAAATCATAGCGGCGCAGCGGTTGTAAAGTGACTTCCGTCGCTCGATCAGTGTCTCTGCACAAGCTCATGAAATCTCCAGCTTCTGCACGCGTTGACTTATACTCTGGTAAATAACGTCCAGCTTGGCGCATCATCCAGACAGGTGTGGTATCAATCGGCTCAAAACGTAATGCGCGTATTAGCCTATCATTTTTTAAAGGAGCAAATTCTGGCTGGGCTGTATTCGTGTTATTTGAGGCACTCATGTATAAGTCTCCAAAAGAGTACAATACTCATATTGTAATTATCATTGTGAAAATAAAAAATTAGGAAGCGTCTATCTGTTGATAAATAATAAATAGTCGCGTTTTAATTAAAACGTGCGTATGAATCAAAACATACATATAGTGAATGCCATAAAGATGAAATCTATTATGGCATTCGTTTTGAGCTTGAAAAATATAGTGATACTTGTTGCTACTTATGTAAGTAATCTTAACCAATGGTCAGTATTATTTATAGACTGGCTATGTATCTATTAACTATACTACCTAAGCTTGTCATTTTTAGCAGATATCATCACATAGACAATGCTAAGTTATCACGATGCACCATAACCACGCGTTCTTCTTTGTTGCCAAGGATTCTATCAAATTGTTCAGTACGCTCTCGAGCTACTCGGCGCGCATCGTTAGAAGAGAAGTTCATCTGCCCTACCGCTAAACGCTCACCTGTATCTTGATGAACAATTTCTACGACATCTCCTTCATCAAAATCACCGCGCACTTCTACCACCCCAACTGGTAACAAACTCCTGTTGTGCTCTACTAGTGCTTTAGCGGCGCCTGCATCAACGATCAAAGTACCTGACATACGTAAATGCGCGGCCAACCATTGTTTACGTGCAATAATTTTATCAGCATCGTTGGTGGTTAATAGCGTACCGACAGCTTCACCAGATACCACACGAGTAATGACGTTATCAATAGCACCGCTGACGATTACAGTTGGACAACCGCCCATTGCTGCAAGGCGACCAGCACGAATCTTAGTTAGCATACCGCCACGACCAAGCTTACCACCGTCACCTGCAATGTCAAAAAGATAGTCAGCCATCGCGCGCTCTTGGCGTATCATTTGAGCATCAGGGTTGTCTCGTGGGTTGTCAGTAAACACCCCATCTTGATCCGTCAAGATAATATATAAATCTGCATTGATCATAGCCGCTGACATTGCACCCAATGTGTCATTATCACCAAACTTAATCTCATCAATCGTAATGGTATCGTTTTCATTAATAACTGGGAGCACATTCCACTCTAATAGCTGCGTCAGTGCACCAGTGGTATTCAAATAACGACTACGATTAGACAAATCATCGTGAGTTAATAATAGCTGAGAGCTTTGTATTCCGTGTTGAATCAATGCTGACCACCACGTTTCAATCAAACCCATCTGACCAATAGAGGCACAAGCCTGCAATGCTGCAAGCTTTTTTGGCCGCTCATCAAGGTTCATTCGCACCACGCCTTCGGCAACTGCGCCTGACGATACCAATAGTACTTCAACGCCCTGCTTGTGCAATTTAGCAATCTGTTTGGCCCACTCATAAATAGCAGTTCGATCCAGCCCTCGCCCATTATTGGTTAATAACGATGAGCCAATCTTGACAACAACGCGCTGAATATCAAAATTACGATTTTGTTTGATAAACCTTGCCTCTTCGGTCGTTTGGTCTATGTCACCTGCCATAAAAACTCCTGTAAATTGTGGGGGTTGATTTAAAAATAATAATAGATGATCTATTTTGTTGTATAAAGACCTCATATAGTCTCATACACGACAACATCAAATTTGTATAAACGTTAGCAGAGAATATCAGCAAACACTACCGTTATCTTCTGCTAATACATTCTAAGAGGTATAGACCACTTCTACACCGTCATCGTCATCGTCATCCAAGTCATCATCATCTACAAGATTGGTACCTTCACGCTCAGCTTTACGAGCCGCACGATACGCTTCACGCTGCGCCTCTGTATTTAAACGCACCTCCTCTTCTAAACGCTCAAAACGCTCTTTTTGTGCATCAGCAAAAATAGGATCTTCTATTTCGCGCTCACGCTCGCGCTCAATTTCGTTCATTAAATGATATTTAACAGCATCAACACCTTCGCCTGTCAAAGTGGATGTGCGAAACACAATACCTGTCCAGCCAAGCTCTGCTACGATATGCGTACATAACTCATTTAAGTCTTCTTCAACCACTTGATCAATTTTATTTAACACTAAAATTTGAGGCAAATTGGCCAATTCAGGTGAAAAGCGCTCCAGCTCGTTTAGGATAACTCGAGCATTCTCTACTGGATCGCTACCATCAACTGGCTTTACATCAACCAAGTGTAGTAGACGACGCGTACGAGCAACATGCTTTAAAAAGCGAATGCCGAGCCCAGCACCTTCAGACGCACCTTCAATTAGACCAGGAATATCAGCCATCACAAATGAGCGGTGACGACCAATGTCTACCACACCCAAATTAGGAACCAGTGTCGTAAATGGATAGTCAGCAACTTTAGGTTTAGCAGCAGAGACTTGACGAATAAAAGTAGATTTACCAGCATTAGGCAATCCCACCAGACCGACATCAGCCACTACTTTTAGCTCAAACTTCAGTACCTTTAACTCACCTTCAAAGCCTGAGGTAGCTTTACGCGGCGCTTGATTGGTAGAGCTTTTAAAGTGCGTATTGCCAAGCCCTCCGTCGCCACCTTTAGCAACCAATATTTTTTGGTCAATCTCAACCAAGTCGCCTAGTACCTCGTCTGTCTCAGTATCAATGATAGTCGTACCAATAGGTACTGGCAAAAACACATCGTCAGAGCCTTTACCCGAACAGTTTTTACTATGACCGTTCTCACCGCGCTTGGCGTCATAGCGACGCGTATAACGATAGTCGACTAGCGTATTTGTGTTATCATCGGCGATAACGTAAACATCACCACCGCTACCGCCATCACCGCCATCCGGACCACCGCGTGGTACGTACTTTTCTCGGCGAAAACTGGCGATTCCATTACCACCGTCACCTGCTTTTACCGTTACGACGGCTTCATCAATAAATCGCATCTTACGTTCCTTACTTTCTAGATTACAGTCATTGGCTGATTTTATATTGGTACTTAAAGATATCTATATACTTAATTAGTCTACTAATCATCTACTTGTTAATCTATCTATCATTCAGTCACTAAATTGACTGGTATAAGTTGACTACTCATAAAATATACCTACCACAAAGCAAGCATGCTCTATAGTCAAATTAGATACCAATTAGTAGCGCTCTTATTATCTAGTAGCGCTCTTATTATCATATAATAGAAATACGAAAAGTTTTTTATCACTTTTACGATCATTATACCAGTAGAACCGTTGTGGATGTTATCAAACAACAACACCCGATAACCAAACGGAATATCGGGTGTTGTTCTACACTGTAAGCCTGTTAGGCTGCTTGAGCTGTACTCATAAGCGATAACAATCAAAGTAGCTTAACAAAAGCTTACCCTCGTACCTCACATATACAGATGTTATGCAGGAATCTGAGTATAGCTAATACCGCCCATTTGAGTTGCCAAGCGTAGTACTTGCGTGCTATAGCCTACTTCGTTGTCGTACCAGATGTAGACAGTTGCATGATTGTCAGTAACGATAGTGGCTTGCGCATCAACAATACCAACGTGCTTAGTACCAACAAAATCTGTTGATACAGCTTCTGTCGAATCGGTATAAGAAATTTGTGATTGCCAAGTATTACTGTTAGCCATCTTACGCAAAAACTCATTTAACGCGTCTGCACCTTGTGGCGCTTGTTTTAAATTTAAGTTCAAAATCGCCAAACTGACATTAGGAGTAGGTACACGAATAGCATTACCTGTCAGTTTACCGCCAAGCTCTGGTAGTGCTTTGCCAACCGCTTTAGCCGCGCCAGTGCTAGTAATCACCATGTTTAGTACTGCACTGCGACCACGACGATCAGACTTATGATAGTTATCAATTAAGTTTTGATCATTAGTAAACGAATGAATCGTTTCAACATGACCGTTTTCGATACCATATTCATCGTTTAATACTTTCAATGTTGGCGTAATGGCATTGGTCGTGCAACTTGCAGCACTAACGATGGTGTCTTCACCAACAGTATCGTTATTAACACCATAAACGACGTTTTTGATATCTCCGCCAGCGGGCGCAGTCAATAACACTTTATTGACGCCTTGAGATTGTAGGTGTTTACCTAGGCCTGCTTCATCTTTCCATATACCTGTATTATCAATGACTAACGCATCATCGATACCGTAGGCTGTGTAATCAATCTCACTTGGATCGTTGGCATAAATCACTTGTACAAAACGACCATTGATAACCATACCATTGTTATCGTCATCAACGCTTACGCCGCCCGTAAAGCTACCATGAATGGAGTCACGCTCAAGCAATGACGCACGCTTGGCAAGATCCCCTGCAGCAGCCGGACGTACTACGATAGCTTTTAACTGCAAACCCTTTTTGCTAGATGCTTGTGATAATAATAGACGCGTTAAAATTCGTCCAATACGTCCAAAGCCATACAACACAACGTCAGTAGTACCGTTTTGTGCAGATTTATCGTCACCAGCCTCTTGTAAAGCCGCTTGCAAATCAGTGTCATTGGCGATTAATTGACCAACATCAACACGTGCTGATTGAATGTCGCTACTAGAAGCCAATGCTTTAACCATCTCTAAAGTATCAGCAATAGCAATAGGCTTACCATCTTGCTCACGAATAGCTGCTTTTTGATGCAACGCCAGTACTTGACCGACTGAAGTTGTATCAAGTGTCTCACCGAACAAAGTAACTTGTACATCTCTTTCGTTATAGAGTTTGTTTAACAGTCCAATTAACTCAATAGCTTGTTGTTCTTGATCGTTGTAACTACTTAGACGATCTTGATGTAATTGGCGTAAGGTATTAGCTTGGCTCACGAGAAACATCCTTATGGTCAGTAAAATGTGTTTGTAAAATATAGAAAGCTATGTAAGTACTAAAAACTTATAAACTGAGAGAGACGCTACGTTAGTAAAATTGATACATACTTATTAATCATTATATTATGTAGTAGGTTTATAAGCCCTTTGGTCGTACTTATCATAGGTTTTAATTGGGGTACATTTTAGCTCAAAATGCCTGATTTTGCTAGTGATAACCGTTATTACTAACGTTTGATATCAATCATGTATTGTTTTTGACAGAAACTATGTTCACAACATAGCAAAAAGGCAACTTATTAGGTCACCTTTTTATTTATCTACCAAACTGAGTCAATAGTCACTATTAAGTTCGCTACAAACAGACAAAAGACTACTGATCACTTAATCAATTTTTATTTAATATTAAGGGACCAGATTTACGGTCTGATTACGATGATCCGTTAATGTGAAAGCTTTTAGATCATAACCCTGTTGTTGAGCAATTTGACGATATTTTGCATAAGCTTCTTGTGAAATATTTGGTGAACGAGCCAGCAGCCACAAATATTCTTTATCTGGGGTACCAACCAAAGCCGTTTTATAATTGGGATCATGTGCCAATACCCAGTAATCGGCACGCCCAACAGGTAACCAGCGAATCCATGACGGTAAAAAAGTAACCTTAAGCTTACTACCTGTATCATCTGCAGGCTTTGCAAGCCCTTCTGCAGTAACCGATTCACCATCTTCATCAATACACTGGTTCAATACCGTGATACCAGTATCTTTTGCATTAGGAGTATAGGTAGCAGTCACATCGCTGGCACAGTTGCGCTGAAAATACATTGGTAAACGACCAATCTCATACCATGTTCCACTATATTTTGTTAAATCAAGACTATCTACTGTAGTTGGTTCAGTAGCTGACTGATGAATAATAGAAGAAGGTGTAATATCTATAGTATTGTTGGTTGCTGTCTTTGCATCTACTTTACCAGTACTGACGCTAGTAACATCATGTGAAGCAGGCATTTCCGGCGGCGTTGCAGCATAGGCTGAAAACGCAGCTAGCGGTACAATGATCGCTAGCGCTATTCCAGTGTGTTTAATCAGACTATTCATAAATATACGCTCCGGCACTTCGTCATTTAAGCCCGTAGAAGTAAGATCGTTATTTATTGATTTCTCACTGCCTGAAAGCAAATGTATAGACTTATTATAGTTGGCATCATTGCTAGCATTACTATAATTATTCGCTGTATTTACATCATCTATTAAACGCTTGTTAACCAATTGATGATTTTGCCCAGACTGAGAACCGGCTGCCTGTATATCAGAATATTCTGACGTAGGTAACTTGTTGGTTTTCATAAAAATACCATTATTTTTTGAATTAATAGTGCGGTTTATTAGTCGATATGAATATGGTTATAGTAAGGCGTATAATTAGTCGCCTACTCCATATTTTTATCTCACATAATTTTTAACTGTAATATTAAAGATATAATGGAAATCAGAACAGTGTAGCATTGTAGGGAAAAGCAACCGTTTGTAAATAATATTGTCTTTGTTAGTAATACTAAATACATAGTAACTGGTATGTAAAAGATTTAATGAAAAAAGATAATAGACTATGGTAAAGAAAACGATGCTATTTTTCATTCATAAGCTTAAAGAAACTGCCGGATACCAGCTATACTCGTGGCGCCATACTGCGTCGCTTGAGTAAATAAATTGGGTGATAATCCACCTAAACCAATGACAGGCATGTCTGCAAGTGCTGCTAGATCTGACCATGTTTCCCAGCCTAAAGCCTTAGCATCAGGATGCGTTTGAGTGGCCAGTACAGGGGATAAAAAAATACCGATGACTGGTGACTCTTGTCGCTCTAAACGACTATTGGCAAGTTTATTGGCTGCATAAATACTATCAGCATCATGACAACTTACTATTAATGGATGATGTAAAGATTGCAATTGAGCAGCATTATTTTTAACTTCATCAACCCACTGTAGTAACGATGTCTGTGTTAGATGATGCGCTATAATTTGATGACTAGATGCTGGGTGATGGTTTGAATAATGTTCGTTGATGTCATCGGGCATAATGACTTTAATATCTGGTCGCTGACCCATCAGCTGCTTTGCAACGTTCTTTGAGCCTATATCTTGGACTCGAATATATACCCAAGCATCTGACGCTATGTGAGCTTGATGATATTGTAACCATGCTGTCGCTGCGTCAGGGTATGTGCTGAAATGTGATAAAGGATAGGTAATTGCTATTTTTGAAGGCAAGCGTAGCCACTCAAGAATCGTTTTGTTAGCAGCTGGCAAATTGTAGCTTCCTGCTAATAGCTCAGATTTATTTACCCATGCTAGCATCTGTCCTTCTAAACCATAGTCTTGATGTTTATATACGTCATACTGATGAGACGTCAGCTCGACACGATAGACTTGTAAACTTACTTTTTTATCGCCGTAATCATGGTGCAATCGCCCAAGCTTAACGATCGTATTATAATGAATGACAATGCCCGTTTCTTCAGCAACTTCCCGTATCAGTGCTTGATTTGCAGTTTCATGAGCCTCTATCTTGCCGCCTATAAATTCATAGCGATTGCCTTGATGTTGAGACTTATCTCGAAATCCAAGCAAATATTTATCTTTATAGTAAATAACAGCAACAGCGACGTTAATCGTGACAGTTATATCGTTGCCTAGTTGTTTGGTCGATGCATTTGACATAGCTCTCTCCTTAATCTTTCCTCTTATAAAGCTTTTCGTCCAAAGTTTGGTCAAGTTTCTTAGAATTAAGCCTAAAATTTTTTCAAAAATAATGTTAGTAATAATTGAATTAGATATATTTACACAATAACTGTATTTTATTTTATCAATTGGCTTGCAAAACACTTAAATGTAAATGATAATTATTATCGTTAGAAACCACTATTACTTTAACCGTTATTTAATCAAAAGGAATTCACTATGAGTATGGTCATTTCTCGCTACTTAAACTGCCGTGAAAATCGTTTGCCTACTTTACAATCGCAGCACTTGTTTGCTTTAACCAAGGAAGTCCGTATTGAGCATGAAGGCGAAGAGTATCGCTTGCGTTTGACTCGTAACAATCGCTTAATTTTGACCAAATAACCTAATTGCACCAATAAAAAACGCCTCTATCGAAAGGCGTTTTTTATTGGAAGATAATCAGCACTGGCTATTGATAGCAGCCTTTTATCATAGTCGACAACCACAGTCATCCCTAAGATAGCGCAATGAGCACAGCTATTTAAAACTGCCAGCTATAGACCACATCTACAGCATTTTCAGCCGCAGAGGTCGCCTCGACATAAATACGGCGTGTCAATTGATAACGAATAGACAAGCTGTTTTCCGCGTTAAATACGCCAACCCCATAACGAATGTATAAATCAGGAGTGACGTAACCTGTGACATTAACATTAGTATCTTCACTGTTACCTGAAGCATCCACAGTTAGACTCTGCAAACCAAAGGCTTGCCCAATCTGATTGGTCAAACTTCGTGTGCCAGTCAAGCCAAAGTTGAGGCCAGCTGCCGCCAAACTATTAGTGACCTGTGACTTAAATCCTTGTTCACTAACTTGAGTTGCTTCACCATCGTCTATACGACCAGTCACTAGAGCATTCATCGCTTGTTGTTGCGTCAAGCCTGCATTGTTAAAAACAACGATATTTGGGTTTTCAGTGTTGCCTGTCACACGTACACCGACTGTTTTATCATCAATTATTTTTACAGCCTCGATACTTAGATTGGGCTTCATCACATCGCCGTTAAAGCGTATCTGTCCATAATTTAGCTCTAAATTCTGTCCAAACGCATCGATACTGGTACGGCGAGATACTTGAACGACTCCTTTAGCGCGCATGACACCAGTACCATTTTGACTGATATTAAGAGCACCTGCCAAAGGAATGACAGCACCAAAGCCACGGAAGTTGATATCATCACCCAAATCAATACCGATATCAGCGTTAATCGACCAAGGTTTTGATATCGCTAAAACGTCATCGATATTACCAATTAAACGTCTATCGATCACCACTGCATCTTCAGTTTGGGTGATAATATCTTCACTGGCTTCAGGAGGACGAATCGTCGCTGATGGTACGCTAACTGCACCTTCAATGTTAACGTAGCGATCGCCTGGTCGCACGATAATATCGATATCAGGATTGACCTCAGCCAATAATAATGGTGGCTGCGTTAACACCAATCTTTCACCAACAATACTCAGTTTGGCTTGCAGCTCTTGTTGCCAATTGATGGTTCCAATCAAGGTACCTGTACCTGTACCACTATTAAACTTACCGTCAATAGCCGCTTCTGTCCCGCGGATTTTTGCTGTAGCGTTTATTTTGGATAAATTGACTGGTAGGTCAAGCATCGCAACACGACCATTAGCAAGTTTTACATCGCCATAAAACTGGGGCTTGGTTAAGGTGCCGCCAATGCCGCCTGCCATCGTAATATTACCTTCTAATACGCGCATTCCTGGGAAAAACGGCTTTAAGATAGCCAGATTAAATTCATTAAGTACTAATGCCCCTGATATTGGTTTGGGCGCTTTGTACGGATCTACGATGGCTTCAGCGTAACCGCGAGCACCATTACCAGTATTGACATCTGCACGCAGTTTTAGTCCTTCAGGAACTGATAATGCGATGAGTGATATACGCTCATAAGGGATGGTTACAGGTGCAGCATCACCATCTTGAATCAGACCTATTTTGCCATTGTCAGAATATAGCGTCGTATTGATGGTAGGCGGTTTGCCACGTTGCCAGCCGACAATAGCTTTGCCATTAATCTGACCATGCCAATCAATATCTTTGGGTAAGAACACTGAAAACAATGATGTATCAAGCTTTTGCAAAGCCAAATTAACACTACCACCAGCAGCTGAAGCTATAAGGTTTTCGCGCAAACATAATTTGCCAGTCTGATCCTCTGCTTGCCAGCAGTGCGCTGCTAACTGTACTTTTAGATCAGTTTTGCCACTATTCTGTGGTTTTGGTAAATTTACAATAGCCTGTGCAGGTTGTAACTGGTTTAAGGTTGCATATTGCGACTGGACACGTCCTTTACCTATCACCCCTGACCAACTCAACTGGTCACGATTAAAACCACCTTTTAATCGTGTTGAGATGTTCAATTTTTCATTAGCCATCTTAAGGTTGACGACGTGACTTTGCTCAGTACCACTAAACGAGGCATCAATGTTCTTAAAACTTTGCCCAGCTGCATCTAAACCTTCTGCACTAATAATCAGTTGACTAGGACTATTGGCTAAATTCACAAGTTTACCGCGTACACGGCCTTCACGTAAGATAAATCCAGGCAACACAATACGCTCACCGACCAAATCTACGTAGATCGTTGGCAACGCCTGGCCTGCTGGCTGTGACAAGGTCGCACCGCCAGTGACTTTGCCCGTCAGCTTATCTGAGAGTTGATCGAGACTAGTGATATTGATTTTTGTTTGCAACTGCTTGGCATTACCATCAGCCGTCAGGTAGTTGTCGCCCCATCGTAGTACTAAGTTATTTGCATTCAGATTATCGATGAGAGCATTGACCTGCTGATATTGAGACTCAACGTCTTGGGCTTTTAAACGCTCAAAATAGTTGGTCAGATCTTCAGGTAAGTTTAATTTAGCCGCCAAGCTCCCTTTGGCACTCAAAGGCTGACCTTTTAGAGTACCGTTTAGATCGATTTGTGTTAGGTTGATAATCTGCTGTGCTTTACGCCAGCTACCATCCGTTTTTATATTGCCCGTAATCGTACTTGGGGTATCTTTTAGGAAGTAACCTAGATTAAAGCGATCCATCACCGCACTAATATCCCAAGCAACCCCTTTGCTTACATCGACTGAGCCTTGGGCATCAATACTACCTGCTTTGCCTATATGACGAAAACGCTTGATACGGATGAGCTGTGAGTCCCCATTGGCATCAATGGTCAATTTACCAGCAGGTAGCTGTTTGGCATCTAGCATCCCATCAAAATTTACAGCAAAACGTTGTAGTTTACCCTTTTCATCAGGATGGTTTTTGGACGCAGATTGCCACTGCCCACTGGTGTTCAAATCACCGGAAAGAATAGCTGGATTATTCGGTAAAAAATAACCCAAATCAAAATTATTAAAGCGGCCGTTTACTGTCCAGCCAATATCTTGGCGCAGATCAAGCACACCTTTTACATTAACAGCGCCCGCCTCACCAGTATAATCCAACTTGCGCACATTGATTAGCTTTGGTGTACCAGCTGCATCAATAGATAGTCGACCATCAGGAACATTAGCAGTATCGAGCTGACCATCAAAACGTGCATCGAAAACCGACAGCTCACCTCCAATGAGATCAATGCTTGCGTCACCTGTCCCTGCTATACCAATGTCACGACCCTCTTGTGCGGCATCAAGCTGAGCTTCTAAATCCGTATTATTGAGATTAATAATATGCCGCTGACCTTTAACACCATTTTTGGTGATATCTAGCAAACGACCACTGGCATTAAGGCGGCCTGTTAGACGCTCAAGTGGTAAATCGTTACGATATTGTTTGGGTAGCAAGCCATTAGTGCGCGCATCGATCTGCCACGTCAAAGGTCGGCGCTTAGTTGCTAGCTGTATTTGCCCATTACCCGATAAATCACCAACGATGCCTTTATAGTTGAGACTATTTATATCAATGACATCGCCATTCTTACGGACTTTGACATCATAATTGCCTTTAGGGGCTGCGCTTAACTCATTGATAAGGGCATTGGCATCAACAGACAAACGTGCACCGCGCACAATGACATCAGCTTGTCCATTTGGACTGTTGATGTTACCGATATTAGGGATATCACTACGAATAAGGTTTTGCCAATTGGCATTGATATACCAAGGAGCCACCTGTTTAGACTTTAATGAAGTCTTACCACGTACTATATTGGTATTGATGTGCTCACCATCACGCTGACGCAAGTCTGCATCAATCTGCGTATTACCAACACTATTTTGTTGTTGATAATGCACCGATAGTCGACCATTAAGCTTTTGCGGTGCATACGCCTTAAAGTCAGTATACTCATCAGGAATGGCGCGGCGAACATCAAAGTTACTACCTGTCGCTCGCACTTTTGCATCAAAGCTACTTTGCCAATCCAAAATACCTTGTAATATTAAATGTCCAGCTGGAACATTAGCGTCTAGACGATCGACACGCATTTGGCTATTGGCGATGATAGCGCGACCCTGATAATGTCCTGAAGGGATGTCTTTGGCAGTCAACTCAGTATTAATACGCAAACGTATCTCAGAGATGACCCCATTTGCCGTAGCAGTACCACTTCTTAGATGGATGTTTTGGGCATCTGCGTAAGGAATGAGAACATCATCCCACTGTAATTTGGCTTGAAAAGGCGCATCATTATCGAGACCTTGTACGACAAACTCACCTCGGACATCCCCTTCATTATAACGACTACGCACCTTACCTACAGTACGCTTTAAGCTACCTGTCGCTGTAATGTTTAGGGGATCGATATACGCTTTTTCTAAAGCACTGACTTCAGCGATGGCACTGAGGTCCAATGGATAGTCGCCTTGTAAATCTATATTGCCCTGTAATGCATTGATTTTTACAATATCTGCATAACGCAAATCGCCGCGACCAATGGTGACTTCACTCCCTACCCACGTTAAATCTCGAGCACTAATATCATGTACCACGATAGGATCTTTGGTGATTTGTTTATAAACAATGTTTTTTATTTTGGCTTGATCAAAGCGTAGATTGACTGGTAACTTGAGCGTTTTATAATCAAATGGCTCACCTGTCGGAGGTTTGTTATTGATGATTTCTATGCGCTGGATATCAGCATCTCGAAGGTGCACTTCTTTAGAAAATATAGCGCGCCAGCCTACCTTAACGTATGCTTTATCTACCGAAACCTCAAGATCTTCAGTCGCTTTGATATCTATATCTGTGACCCAAATACCATCTCGCAAATTGCCTTTGCCGTATGTAAGTTTAATGCCTGTTTCTGCACTGACCTTTTCTAAGACAAACCTCGTCCCTGACTCTGTGCCCATCATATAGAAAAATACTGCAAACATAAGCAGTAAAACGACAAGTATCAGTATTAATAATTTGAATACAAAGGACAGTGGATACCAGCGCTTTACCGCACGGGCATCTCTTTGAGCTGGATCTTCATCGGGTGAACGTTTGGGCGGGGTCTTTTTGTTCAACATGATACTCAACTACGTTAAAAGATTATTTACCAGCAATCGGTAGGATAGATAAAAATGGCTCAAAGACTTTTCTACTTTAATAAACTCAATCATCTACATATAGTCAAGTCTATAATTTTTACTAGAGTGGCGAGCCAATAAAGAAGTGTAGTCTAACTGGAACACTATCTTCTGTCACGCCTGCGGCTACATCTACGCGTACGACGCCCACAGGTGAGGCCCAACGAACACCGACCCCAACGCCAACCTTGGTTTCAGTCTCAAAATCTTTGTCATAAGCATTACCCACATCGGTAAATACTGCACCGCGAAAGCCTGGAATAAATTCATAATTATACTCAGCACTACCGACTGCTAGTATTTGTCCACCAGTTAGATAACCATTTTCTAGCGGAGACAAGCTTTCATAATCGTAGCCACGAATGCTTTGATCCCCACCAGCGAAAAAGCGCAATTTATAGGGTACTTCATAAAAGTCATCTGCCCATATGTAGCCTGTATTGACGCTTCCAAGCACTTGATGCTTATTGTCATCACCAAAGCTATAGACACCACTGACACCTGCACTAACTATAGCCAAATCGGTATCGCTAAGCGCTTTATCTGCGCCCGCCTCAATACCATAGTACTGACGTATACCACGCGTTGGATTGGTCACACTGTCAACGTCCGTTTTATTGACGCCATACCCAAATAATAGTGCCTTTTGCTTAGGTTTAGAAGATGTAAAACGTATGGGTAGATCATCTAACTCAGTATCATCAACGCCAGTCTCCAGCTCATCTAAACGATAACGTACAGAGTAACTACGATTCCAACCGTTTTCACGGCGAATATTACGGGCCAATCCAGCTTTTAGGGTTTTGGTTGACAAATCAAAGTTACCTTCACCTTGATCAATCACCTCCTCTTCATAAGTGAGACGTCCCTCTAGCTTGTCGTTGAGCGGATGCTTCCATGGTCGACTGGCATAGACACCGATATTTTTATTGATCCGAGACACCTCAGTCTCTACCCCTGCCTGATAGCCTTTGCGATTGATTAAGTTATAGTCGATTTTGGCAGTCGCTCGTACATCCGTATCTGTACCATAACCGATACCTACTTGTGCATCACGCGGTTTATCAGCAGAGACAAAAACATACAAAGGGACTTTTTTGCTTTCTTGAACCTCTGCTGGGGTTTTACGTCCTGCAAGGGTTGGCGGTACAAAATCTTCGTCCAATACACCTTCATCATCAGGAAAGATTTTTTTGGCGACTTTACTTATAGAGTCGCTAATTTTGCCTAAAAGATTATCAGCTTCTTGTGTTTTTTCGTCGAGCACCCGATCATTTGGTAACCCGCTTAACCGATCTGCCTTACTTTTGATAGCCGATAACTTGTCTTGTGTTTCTTGGTCAACTTCAAATTCGATGGGAGCCACATCTATTGCATCTACAGTAGCGCCGTTGTTGGTCTCAATGTTATCAGTAGTCTTGTCAGCCCCATCAATATCGGTACTACTGACATCGACATCATTACTATCGTCTGCAATGTTAGAGGCAGCTTTAGTATTGTCGGCATTTATTATCGAATCATCAATATTGTCATTATTAGACGCATCGATATCGTCAATAGCACTGTCGACATCGCCATCAATAACCCCCTCATTATCAGCAGCTATCGACGTATTGTCGAAAGCTAACGTACTGTTTTCGCTCATATCATCTGGTGGCAATATTGTCTCAACATTGACGGTGTTAAAATAACGAGTCGCTGATAAATCATTACCAAGTTTGGTGATATCAGGACGATAGAACGGATCGCCTGCTTCGAAGTCATACATCTGCTTTAATAATGAGGTCTCTACTGGTAGCTTTTCAGGATCGGTAGTAAGCGTTCCTGTCTCCTCATCATAGGTAAAAAATACCACATCATCAAATTGATAACGATCGCCTGTGTTATAGACCAGTGAGACATCAGCTGTATTGTCTGGCAAGATAATATCAACTGATTTATTTAACCAGTATTGATCAAAATAACCATATGTATCACTTAATGCTTCAAGTGCCGCCTTACTGTTTTTATAAACGCGGTGATTAAAGACATCTCCTTCTTGCGGTAACATACTTGTTTCAAGGGTTTTAAACTCAGGCTGCTCAATACCTTGACCGCGAATATCTACGACGCGGCTATCGACACGTACTGGCTCACCAAGTTTTTCAATAATGACGTCAATGGTATCAACGGTTGGTTGGCGTAAACGTAAGGTAACGTCGTAATAGCCTACTGCTTGCGCAGCATCTAAAGCAGTCTGGCGCAAACGTGGTAAAGCTGCGGTAAAATCAGCAACAGATTGTACAGTTGTATCATCAAGCGCAGCTTTAATATTGTTAATCGGTTGGCTATCTTCATCAGCTTTGATAAGTTTTGGCTGCGTATCGTTTGTATTTTCAGCGCTACTACTATCTGTCTGCTGTAAATAAACGCTGGTTTCTACATGTGGTAGAGCCATGGCGCCTCCATTAAACAAACGACTATATAAACGTTTAACGATATTGCTACTATTACGTGCCCGTGAGCTAGGTTTGGATGCTTGTACGATGCTATCGGTCACTGCTTGAGTTTCTGTTGCTACTTGATAGTCAGGTAAGTAATCATCAGGGTTTAAAGCTTCTGTTTGCTCTATCGTTTCATCTACCATAGGCAGCTTACCCGTGCTTGCATCAGCTTTAGTATCCGCTATAGTATCGTCAGTACCTGTTACTGGATCACGTTCTTGCTGCGCAAGCGTCTGTACAGGACTCTGTTGGCTACTATCCACACCATTGCTACTGACTGCATCACTAACCTCAATCGGGCGTGACATAATCTCATCAGATTCAGCATTCTCATCCTTACTTTCTAGTCGTCCAAGAGTATCAAGATTGGTCGGTGCTGGTAAGCTTGCTGCATCTAGACTTGGATCCAAGCCGATGGGCGTATCACGGCTATCTAAAGTCGCTACCGGTTTATCAAAATCGCCATCACTGTTCTGACTATTGTCGCCTAACGTATTGTCTTGATTGTTTTGCGCCTCTACCGCCGCAAGCTCACGATCAATTTGTTCAGGCGTCATCATCTGATAGCCTTGCTGCTGTACTGTGGCTGCCTGCTCTAATAAATTATCATCACGTGTGCTGGTTGGGCTTTTTTTAATATTGTCTGAGTCGGTCGTCTTACGGTTGATAGGTTTGGTCGATAGAGAGTTTTTTGACTCGCCTTTTAACGTTTGCTCACTATAATCTTCTAATACTGACTCATCGATGACACCTTGCTCTACTGCTTTTTTTAGTCGTAGCGCATCTAAAGCTGCATCAAGCTCAGTCTCTTGATCAGTCATTAGTGCATTATATTTGGACAAGCTTGAAAGCTTGGCTGATGCTTCGCTACTGGTATCAACGTCATCTGCACCAAAGGCAGGAGTTGCCACACCAAAGCCGACTAACGCACTTGCTAACGCGGTAAAAAGCGTTGAGCGGGTAAAATAGCTGCGCGACTGCGTTAAAGGCTGATGTCTTATCATACTTATTTCCTATCACTTCACGCGGCATACTATACTGACGATGACTACCGTCTGCACTAACCGGTGAATGTACTTATCATATTTAATATTAGTGATACTGGTAATCAACTTTGACACCACTATGTCAAGCTTACAAATCATAGCTTAGTTAATTATCAAATCATAGCATCTAGCACATGTATTTATAGCAAAGCCTTGCTATTATACGGTCTAAAAACCATCAACCTATCCTATATTTCAATAAGTTTTTGATAATAATCACAATTATATAGCATACAAATACCTTATGCTGCCTGTATTTAGTTCACTCTATGCACCAGACGCTAGCCACTTGTAGGAGTCCACATGGCAAACCAGTTTCAATTATTTAAGCGTCGTCGCTTTAACGCTATGTTTTTTACCCAGTTTTTGGGTGCTTTTAATGACAACATTTTTAAGCAAGCACTGATTTTAGTTTTGACCTATACTGCCGCCAGTCAAATCGGCGTGGAAGTGAGCATCTTAAATAATTTAGCCGCCATGCTGTTTATTTTGCCTTATTTTTTATTTTCTGCCTTGGCAGGTCAGATTGCAGATAAGTTTGAAAAGTCGAAACTCACCCGCTTTGTTAAGCTGCTTGAGCTGGTCATCATGACAGTGGCGGCTATAGGTTTTGTGTTTGAATGGTACGCTCTGCTATTTGTAGCGCTGTTTTTAATGGGTACGCATTCTACCTTTTTTGGTCCGATTAAATATGCTTATCTGCCACAAGCAATGCAAAAAGACGAGCTTGTCGGGGCCAATGGTTTGTTTCAGATGGGTACTTCTCTTGCTATTTTGCTCGGCATGATAGTCGCTGGGGTATTAACGCAGCTGCCGCAGTCACTATATTGGATTAGTGCAACGGTTGTAGTTGTGGCATTGTTGGGCTACATGGCAGCGCGCTTTATTCCTATGACGCCAGCGATGCAGCCCAATCTGACTATTAATTGGAATGTTTTTACCACCAGCATAGCCACGGTACGTTACTTATATTCTCTGCCTTTTTTGTTCTTTGTGATTTTGGGTAATAGCTGGTTTTGGTTTTATGGGGCAACGTTTTTGACTCAGACGCCTGAATTTAGCAAAGTCATCTTACAGGGTGATGAATCTGTCGTTATTTTTCTATTGACTCTCTTCTCTGTTGGCGTGTCTATTGGCTCTTTACTGTGTAAAAGTTTGACAAAAAATCAAGTGAGCTTGCGACTGTTGCCTTTTGGCATCGCAGGACTCAGTATATTTGCTATTGACCTTTATTTTTCATTATCAGGGCTAAATAACGATTTGAGTTCGAACACACTCTTAGGGATTAGCGATGTATTTGGTAGAGGCGGTAGCTTACGGGTATTTGCTGATTTATTCTTTTTAGGGTTTAGTGGTGGTTTGTATATTGTGCCCCTCTATGCCTCTATGCAGGCTTATGCGCCCAAAAGTCATCGTGCACGTATCGTAGGTGCCAATAATATCTTTAATGCTATATTTATGGTTACCTCGGCTATATTTGCTATTGTGGTATTAAACAGTCTCAACCTGTCACTGCCGCAGTTATTTTTGGTCACAGGCCTACTCAATATCATCTTTGGTGTGTTTTTATATATCAAGCTTAACAAGCATGTCGGGCAAGCCGTTATGCAGACTTATGATGAACCACCCAGCAGTGAAAGCTAATGTAGCATGGCAGTTTTCATCAATAATACACAAGGGATTCGTTGAATTATAATTATGTTATAGCACGAATTTTGATGCCGATAATTGAGATTGTTTGCTATAGTGATGGAAGATTATTTTTACGATTTACATAAGCCAATACCGACACAAAGTTATATCAGGAGCTAATTATGGCACTGCGTTCGTTATCTAAGATAGACAATTTGCTTCTTGGCGTTGATAAGGCGCTACGGGCAGTCGTTCCACATTCCAACCCCAGTACTCGCCCATTACCAGTCAATGATGACACGATTCCTGAGCTAAGTATTACAGAATCGCGGCACGTGGCGGGTCTTATGCGCATCAACCATACTGGTGAGGTATGCGCGCAAGGTCTATATCACGGGCAAGCGTTTAGTGCAAAAGATGATGGCGTAAGACAAGCCATGCAGCAATCGGCTGAAGAAGAAGTAGATCACTTAGTATGGTGTGAGACTCGTTTGCAAGAGCTGGGCAGCCATCCCAGTATTTTTACACCATTGTGGTATGGTATGTCTTTTGGTTTGGGTGCCGTTGCTGGTGCTATCTCAAACGAGTTTAGCTTAGGCTTTGTCGCTGAAACTGAAGCTCAAGTTAGTGAGCATTTACAAGATCATATCGAACAGCTACCAGTACAAGACCAGCGTTCACGCGCTATACTGGCACAAATGGATATCGAAGAGCTACATCATCGAGAGCTGGCGATTAATAGTGGCGGTGCAGCATTATCTCCCCCTGTTCGCCGTACCATGCGCTGGATGGCCAATCGTATGAAAGCCACAGCCTATCATTTATAGTTTGGCAATACTGCCTGATATACTTTCTCGTTAAAGCAGCCCACTAAAACCTGTACTTTGATAAAAGGTTTTAATATATTAAGTCCCTTATGATTTTGATGATTGAAGCTAATCTGTAGGGTTTTTAACAATCCTACTATTGAGAGGATTTATGCTAATTTGATAGGGTATAAAAAATTTGTACAGTTCTTAACCAGCCAGTATTCACTATATATGTTCATTATATAGACATTACTTATCAAAAATAATTTATCAATAACCAAGGTAACGATTGCCATGAGCCAACCCATAAGCCCCATCAAACATAATAAATCAGCTGCTTTAACTGCTTTAGCAGCGGCATGTACTTTGATGCTGTCAGCACCTGCGCTAGCGGCAACGCCTGATACAGCTGCTGCACCTGCTGTTAGCGCCAATGCACCTAGCGCCATTGACTCAAGCAAACGTATTATTCGCCGCGCACAGCCAAATGCAACGATCAGTAACGCCCAATCTAGTAATGCCCCATCGAGTCCATCCGATGCAAAAGCCGCTGAACAAACAACCGAACAAGATGCTACTCAGCAAAACCGCGCAACTGCATCGACTCAACAAACGCCATATACGCCTGTAGTCCCTGTAGCACCGAAACCTACTGGTACCACACAGGTCTATCAACGTGGCCCTATTACCAGCACCGGTATCGATATCAGTGCAGGCCAGCTAAACGGCATACCAACGCCGCAAGTTCGTATCTCAGATATTAGTTTTGTCCCAACACTATTGATTTCACAAAAAACGGGACTTGGTACAGACAAGCTGGATGTCAGCTTACTTGATGACTTTATTGAAGACGTCTCGCCCAACGCACGCCACTATCCACCAAACTTCCCCAACCGCTCACAACGTCACTACACGCGTGAAAAAATCAAAGTATTGACTGAGTGGATCGAACCTTATGCCAGCGAGCCTGACGCTTCCTTTGATGTTCTATTGCGTGCTGCCAAACTTAACGGTATGGGTCGTAACCTAGACTTAGGCTCAGAGTATGCAGTTCGTGCTGGTCAATACGTAGATCGCGCTATCAAAGCCAAGCCAGATAGTGGAGAAGCCAACTTTTTGTATGGCATGATGCTATCAGAAGGTGGCGGGTTTAAAGAAGGTAAAAAGTATCTGGACAAAGCTGTTGAGCTTGGCTATACCGAAGCTGAACAAAGCTTAGCGCAGTCTGATTTGTTGAGTGATCGCCGTAATGAAGCCTTAGATCGCTTGCGCCGTCTTGAACAACGAGTACCGGATAACTCAATCATTCGTCAACAGATTAAGCTGATTGAAGATGGTAAATACTACATTTGGGATTTGCCTGCACCTGACATCGACGTTAAACCAAATACCCCTATTACCTAGGTTTATTGCTATAAGTGAATGAGATGCCGCTCACTTATAATGTTAATCGAAGCGTTGCCTCAATAATTAACTGTCCGTTAAGCACGTTTGTTTTATATTGATATCATGTCAATAATAAAGCGAACGTGCTTTTTTATGGGTTGACCTATCTATTATAGAAGACTATCTGTCTTCAGCATTGTTTTTTAAAGCACACTGTTCAACAATCAAAATTTAAGCATTAATCCATATAGTGTAAACGCACAAGTTGCGCTAGACTCAACACTATATGAGTGCTTTTGATAAAGCACTGATGGAAAATCTATATTTATATAATTTATCTACTAAGGTCTGCCATGTCATTTGCCTCTCTTACTACGATTACAGCAGCCTACATTAAGAAAAAGCCAATGGCTATCACAGCGCCAGTAGCACTAGCAGCGACTTTGGTGCTAGTGCCTGCCTGTAGTACAGTCTCAGTCAATAAACAAACTCAGGCAAAAACCATCAATACTCAGCGTGGTAGTATCGTCACTGATAACAAACTTAGTACCGCTACTTCCTCAACACTACTGTCCGCTGGCCTCAATGAGCAGGCTTGCATACAGTATTTTGATCGATGTCTAGCACAGCTCACTGATAGCATGCTCGACGAACACTATAGAGCCGCGCTTGCTGTCTACGCTGAGCTTCACTATGCCAAAGCTCGTCAACTTGCTAATTTAAATGAATGCCAGCAGGCTTTGACACGGCCACCTCTTGACCCTTATTATGCCAACGCTCCTTTATCAGCTGAGGAAGCTAATACCCAACAGCGAAATACCGAAACTTGCGTCAATAGCTATCAAGCGCGGCTTTTTGACGCCATTAAACTTAGCTATACTTATCTGTTTTATGACAGTTTAGCCCATGATTTTGAAGAGGCTAATTCGGATAAGGCTGTCACGCGTCAGCCAAACCGCATCCCAACCGATATCGATATCCAAACCCAAGATATCTATAATGCTGCCACCAATAGCGTCGTTACACAGCTGTACAGATCAACAGACAGCTCAAATAACCTCATTGGCAGTACAAAAATAAACTATCTGTCACCCAGTACTACTATTAATAATGGTAATAAAGCGGCAATCGCCAATCGAGCACCGTTACGTGGCAAACCCACCGATCAAATCAAAATCATGAATATTGAAGTTGATAATTATGACCTTAACGTCTATCTACCTAACGAAAATACCTACTTGCAAAATGCTCATAAACAGTCATCTGCCCTTGCCGATTTAACCTCAACTTATGAGCTGCGTCTATCGGGTCTGAACTCTGTCAGCAAGCGTCCAGGTTTGGGCATTGGTTTGGTGGCATCATTGGATGACCGTTATACCACCACCATTCGTCAGCTACTAGAATCCTCACTATCAGGTAAACTATCCAAAACGACGAATAATGACAGCATGGATGATAGCGCAGTAAGTACACGTATTTATCCTACTGGGCATTTACTGATGACAGGTTTCATTAAGCCCGCAGGTGACAGTGTACTTGACGTACTGAGTAGTAATGAGCTTAATATTCACTTATATAATCCTTATCGTAGTAATAGCGTCAATGTTCTTGGTAACGACTATCCGCTTGCTGCCAATTTCTCAGCAGGTTATGGTCTATGGCTGGCAGAAAACCAGCTCGACGGTGTCGGATATTTAAACTTACTGACGCGGCGTCAAGAAGCAACGCTACCTAA
Organism: uncultured Psychrobacter sp.; assembly: GCF_947488565.1. GTDB lineage: Bacteria > Pseudomonadota > Gammaproteobacteria > Pseudomonadales > Moraxellaceae > Psychrobacter > Psychrobacter saeujeotis. The sequence continues at coordinate 277,929 of NZ_CANKZC010000001.1, forward strand.
GCTATTCATGCTTGAGCCTTATGATCCTAATAAGCGTGTTATCGTTATGATACATGGCTTGGCCTCTAGTCCTGCCACCTGGGTCAACCTAACTAACGATATATTCAATGACGATAAGCTACGTGACAACTATCAAGTATGGCAAATATTTTATCCGACCAATCTGCCTATTTTAGAAAACCGCTATCAGATTCAAAAATTACTCGAAACTACTTATCAGCAAACAGACCCTAACGGACAAAATCGTGCCAGTAAAAATAGCGTCATTATCAGTCATAGTATGGGCGCTCTTATTTCTCGTATGATGCTGTCTGACGATAACTTGGTGGACGATATAGACAGGCTTGATGACCAAAACATGCTTTCTATTAGTGAAAAAAGTAAGATTCGTGACGCTCTTAAACAATCTTTTGGCGAGCAACAATTAAAAACGCGTTTCGAGTTACAAGCACTACCACAAGTAGATACTGCTGTATTTTTGTCCGCGCCCTTTAGAGGCACTGACTATGCAGATCGCTGGTTTACCCGTGCTTTGCGCCGTATTGTGTACTTGCCGGTAGGTTTGATAAAAACAGTCACTGACAATTTAGCCACCCTTGCAATTAAAGGCGATTTGGCACAAAACCCTTTAGGGGCATTATATCTACAAAACGGTGCCAGTCAATTGAGTAACAAGTCCTCATTTATTCAATTAACCAAAGATATCACGATGAATGAGCGCATTACCTACCACTCAATTATTGCCAATAATGATACAGATATCACTCAAGGTTTGGCACAGATGCAGCCTGGTGGAGCTAGGATAGACTTATCCCAAGCGATAAAACCCGATACAAACAATGATACTGATACATCTTCTATACCAAGCGCGCCACTCGTCGCAGCGGTGATGGTGGATGAGGATATTAGTCAAGCGCTTACTGAGCGTTTATCCGATGGCATCGTGCCTTATACCAGCGCCCACCTTAAAGGCGCGGCTTCTGAAACCGTCATCAACGGTGGGCACAGTATCCAAACCAATCCGCAAACTATTTTGACATTAAGACGCATCTTGCACGAGCATTTGAAGCAATAGCATCCATTATAAATAATTGTTAAATATATCTTTATTATCAGCAACTATTAATGACGGTCGAGTAGTCATTAGGTTAACAACGCTTACTATGCACAGCTTGCGTGTGTACCTAGGGTGGCGCATAATGTATGCACATTAATACATATTGATTTACGTATTTCATAGACAAATGACTTTAATTTATAAGGATATAGATTACCTATTACAGCTAAATAGTATTTGTATAAACTATCTTTATATAAAACGTCCTTAGCTAAATGTCGTTTGTAGCTAAATAACACTTGGCTATTGCCCGTAACGTTTATACCACTGATTACGGACAGTTACTTGAGCGTATCATGGAAGCCATCGCTAGTCAGCTAACAGGTAAAGGTAACCGTTTATGTTCGCTACGTTTATGATCGATCAGATGGACGCGCTGATGCTAGCACGTATCCAGTTTGCTTTTGTTATCTCTTTTCATATTGTTTTTCCTGCCTTTTCTATCGGACTTGCCAGCTTTTTAACTGTGCTCGAATTTCGCTGGTTAAAAACAGGCGAGCCTATTTATGCAGAAGTTTATAAGCACTGGGTAAAAATATTTGCTGTCGTTTTTGGTATGGGTGTCGTATCGGGTGTGGTCATGTCCTACCAGTTTGGTACCAACTGGGCAGTATTTTCAGACAAAGCTGGCAACGTTTTGGGGCCTCTACTAGCTTACGAAGTACTGACCGCCTTTTTCTTAGAAGCTTCTTTTCTTGGTATCATGTTGTTTGGTTGGGGACGCGTGAGCAAGCGTATGCACTTTGCCTCAACTGCGATTGTAGCCGTTGGTACGCTCATTTCAGGGTTTTGGATTTTGGCGGCCAACAGCTTTATGCAAACACCGCAAGGCTTTATGGTTGGCGCTGATGGTTTGCTCTATCCGACCAACTGGCTTGAGGTTATTTTTAACCCCTCATTCCCGTTCCGCTACGCACATATGATGACAGCAGCGTTCTTGACCACTGCCTTTGTGATTGGTGGTATCGGTGCCTACTATATCCAATCCAAAAAACATACTGAACATCGCAAACATGGTCGCGTGATGTTAGGTATGGCAATGGTGATGGCTATTTTTGTTGCGCCAGCGCAGGTATTGATTGGCGATATGCATGGTCTAAATACGCTTGAGCACCAACCTGCTAAAGTTGCAGCGATGGAAGGACTTTGGGAAGATGAGCGCGGGGCGCCATTGGTCCTATTTGGCATCCCAGACCAAGAGGCACAAAAAAACCATTATGAAGTTAAAATCCCTTATTTATCTGGTTTGATTTTGACTCACTCGTTGGATGGTGAAGTTAAAGGGCTTAAAAATTGGGCACCAGAGGATCAACCTTATGTCCCGATTGTATTTTGGTCATTCCGCGTCATGGTGGGTATTGGCACGCTGATGGTTCTAGTAGGATTGTTTAGTCTCTACAAATACTTCAAAAAGCAACAATTTGATCCTAAGAGTAAGTGGTTCCACCGTGCGTGGATGATGATGACGCCACTTGGTTTTGTCGCACTACTCGCCGGCTGGTTTGTGACTGAAACAGGCCGTCAACCGTGGACGGTATATGAGGTGATACGTACGGCTGAAAGTATGTCACCCGTTGCCGCCCAACAAGTGGCAACGACATTGATTGGCTTTATTGTGCTGTATATTTTTGTTTTTGGTGCGGGTAGTTTTTATATCTTACGCTTAATTGCTCAAGGACCAAAACCTTATGAAGATCCTTCAGATGATAACTTCTATGAGCACTCTATTACCGAAGGGCAAGGTCGCACATTGAGTGGTGATAGTAATCCTTCTGAAAACACTAAGAAAGATGATACAGAAGATCTTGATACGCCAGCGAATGATGAAAAAGACGGAGGGTTGCGCTAATGTTTAACTACGGCGATGTATTAGACTTACCTTTGATTTGGGGCGGGCTCATTGCTCTTTCTGTCTTTATTTATGTACTGCTTGATGGCTTTGATTTAGGTTGCGGGATTTTATTCCCGTTTGCAGGCTCGGACAAAAACCGTAGCCGGATGATGAACTCTATTGCGCCCTTTTGGGATGGTAATGAGACTTGGTTGGTATTGGGCGGTGGCGGCTTGTTCGCCGCTTTCCCAGTCGCTTACGGTATCATTATGACTGGGCTATATCTGCCCGTTACCGCTATGCTATTTGGTCTCATTATGCGTGGGGTTGCGTTTGAGTTTCGCTTTAAAGCCTCTTCACGCCGTCATGTCTGGGATACCTTCTTTTTTGTAGGTTCTGTGATTGCCACTTTCTCTCAAGGGATCATGCTCGGTGCCTTGGTACAAGGATTAGAAGCAAGCAATCGTTTGTATACGGGCGGTCCTTTTGACTGGTTCTCACCATTCCCAATCATGTGCGGGTTCGCACTTATTATTGGTTATGCACTACTTGGTTCTACTTGGCTTATCATCAAAACCGAACACAAACTACAGGTCTGGGCGCGTAAAGTCTCCAGCTGGATGTTAATGGCGTTAGTAGCCGCAATGATTGCCGTCACAGTATCTATGTTCTTCTCCGATATCGATGCACTTGAAGGCTGGTTTAGCTTCCCAGGCTTGCTCTATCTTGCGCCAATGCCACTTATTGTTGTATTGCTATTCTTTTTAATGCGTAAAGACTTAAATACTGAGCGCGAGTACCGCCCATTTTTATTGACGGTTGCTCTATTTTTAATGGGTTATATTGGTGTTTGTTTTGCTATATTCCCTTATATAGTCCCGTATCAGATGACGATTTATGAGGCAGCAGCGGCTGACACTTCGCTCTCCTTTATGCTGATTGGTGCAGTTATTATGCTACCGATTATCTTAAGCTATACCGCTTTTGCGTATTATACTTTTAAGGGAAAATCTGATCACAATCCTATGTACTAATGACTAATAACGGTATAAATTGGAATGACTGTGGCGGCCGTGTTAAATGACACCAGCCACAAACAAAAAGCAAATGGGGAGGTTCCCATGAAAAAGCTCAGTAAAAAACAATCGCAGTGGGCATGGTTCATTGGTCTATATCTGGCAGGTTTTTTAGTTATCTTCACTATTGCTCAATTAATCAAATTGGCAATGGGCGTTTAAACTATTATCTAAATAATAAAAAAACAGCGCTAATCTTATGATCAGCGCTGCTTTTTTATGTATCCAGTTTTTTTATTAATCAAACACCGCAATGATTATCAGCGCCTTTACTGTTAATAAAGTCATTTATCTGCTCTAAGCGCTCTGGTGTGCCGACGTCTATCCAATTATCAGTGATAACCTCAGCGGTAATCTGAAACTTAAGCATCGCTTGCTTGAGTAGTGGTGCTAGTGCTGCCGGTTGTCCTGCGACCAAGCCATCAACCAAACTGGGGGACATTACGCTAATACCAGCAAAAGTATACTTGTCTGCCTCACCAATTGGAGTCTCACTGGCAAGCCCATTATTAATAGCAAAGTCACCGCCATTATTATGCTCTGGATTATCGATTAATAATAGATGTGCGCGCTGATCGGCACTCAGCGTATAATCTTGCAATTGCGCAAATTCATAGGTCGTCCAGACATCAGAGTTGACTAGAAGAAAAGGCTCATCTCGTAATTTACCCGTTTGTAACGCTTGAAAAATGCCGCCTGCGGTCTCTAAAGGCTCATCATCTTCAACCGACCAATGCAAATTCACCCCATATTGCGACCCATCGCCTAGGGTATTCATTAGCTTGTCAGCAAGCCACGAGACATTGATAGTAATATCAATGATGCCCGCGGCTTGTAATGCCTTTATATGCCAGACAATCAGCGGCTGTCCACCTACTTCAACTAACGGTTTTGGGGTCTCAAGAGTCAATGGACGCAGACGTGTCCCCTTACCAGCTGCCAAAATCATCGCTTGGGTTATAACAGACATGCACGCTCCTTATTAACATTATTATTTTAATAATCGAATTAATTCATCAACACCTATTACGATGCAAACTTATTTTGATAAGCAGGTAATACGCTATTTTTTAGCCATTGATTAAAGGGTAATATAGCTTGCTTCATAGCATCACTGCCTTGCTCAGCCAGCCAGTCTAACTCAAAGACAAGATCGCGCATGACTTTTGGAATATCAGCTAAATAGCGGTTTTTACCATCGCGCTCAGACAACCGAATAAAAATGCCCAATACTTTTAGATGTCGTTGTACACCCATTACATTTAGGTCATGTTCAAACTGCTCAGCACTGTTCGCTGTCGGTAGCATTGCTTGCTGTTGCAATTGCCAAAAATCATAGACCCAACTTGACACTTGATTTTCTGGCCACTCTACATAAGCATCACGTACTAACGATACCAAATCATAAGTATAGGCACCGATGACAGCATCTTGAAAATCAATGACGCCTAAACGCGAATGATCTGCTTGATCTTGCATTAAGTTTCGACTGTGATAATCACGATGAACAACCACCTGTGGTTGGGTCAAAATATCATTGATTAGGGCAGATTTTAGATTTTCCCATAATTTCTCATCAAGGCTGACACCAATATAAGGTATGAACCAATCACGGAACAAATCCATTTCTCGATTGAGCATTGCACTATCATAATCTGGTAGTTCATGCTCTACGCAAGCTATCTGCACAGGTGTTTTTTGTAGCTCAACCAATGTGTTCATCGCCAATTGATAGCACTCATTAACCTTATCAATTGGCGCATCAACCAATAAGTGCGCAAACTCAATCGCTCCAAAGTCTTGCAGGACCAAAAACCCTTGTGCCATATCTTGAGCAATAAGATCTGGTACATTGACTGCAGGCGTCATCAGCTTAGTGACATTGACAAACTGCTGCATTGCTTCTTGCTCATCAGCAGAGTCCATAACGATATACCTTGCCGTCGGGGTATCATCGCTACTAGTGTTATCAAACAGCTGTATACGGTGGTACTGACGCGCACTAGCATCCCCCGGTAAGCTGTCAAGCACAAAGGTCTGATCTACAAATACTTGCTGCAACCAGTTCTCTAATTGCTGCTGACGAGTACTATTATCGACATCAGTATTGTTATTAATATCGGTATCGGGCTGTAAAGTCATATTGTCTGTCATAAAGGGCATCGCAGGTTAACAGTCAATAAGCTTAAGTACTTGATAATTGTAAGAACAATAATGTTGAAAATACAATTGTTAAAAATACCTAGTATTAATGACTAAATTAGTAATAAATAAAGTGAATACTTGCTAAAATGACGGGCTGTTTTTATTTGCTGGACGTTTTAGGTTATTTTTAAGGCTCGCTTTAGGCGCTGTGCTGAGCAGTAACCGTAGAAACGTCTTGCTCCGTCAGAAAATTTGATGAATAGTGTAGCTGATTTGGTTTTTTTTGACTATGATAAGTCGTCAATAGTTGTAATATGATTGTATATTTAAATTCATATTACCGTATAGTGGTCAAAAATATGACTACCCTCAGCTTACTTTTATTGTCGCAGGCTGATTTTTATAACTTCGGCTTAAACATAAAACGACATTAATATTTACAACTGAATCAAATATCGCAACCCCATAGGCTTTGCAATCATAGGTGTGCCCTTGTTATATTCTCCGCTTTACCAAAGCATTCGTTTGATTTTGTTTGGCGCTATCAGCTTAACTGGCTTAACTGTGAGCGCTGCCACAATAGACAACGATGATAAGCAGGCAGCAGCGCCGCTAATTTCTGACAGCCCTAGTATCGCCAATACCCCCATCAAAGACTACAGCGGCAGTAATAAGAGCTTAAGCGCTGCAACAACTACGGATATTGCTGCAACTACAGTAGATCCTTTGAGCATGAAGCACAGTGCTGATACTGCAATGAGCCATCAGGCTGATGACAACAGCTATCCACTAGCTTCTAGCAATAACTTTAACGCCAGTGATGATTTGGTTGCCAATAATACAGTGTCTAATACTGATAATGCCACCTTAACAATCTCTGAAACCACAAACAGCTCAAGTATTGATGTTAAAGCGTCACAAGACAATAACGATAGTAATGATAAAAAAAATACAGTGCAGGCAAATCAACCTCTAAAACAGAATCTGGCAATTGAGACTAGCCGTCTCGATATCAAAGATGAGAGCGTCCAAGACAGCTTGATGCGTTTAGCAGAGTTTTATGAGTTGACTCCTGATACTGATCCATCAACCTTAAGAAACAATAATGTCGATACTATAAATCCTGAACAAACTATAAGCACAGAACAAGACGATGTTCAAAGTAAATCGATACCCACGACTCAAAATATCCCTGAAGTAGGCAAAGAATTAAAGTTACTTCCAAACACAGTAGATAGTGCCCAGCGCTGCGAAGGTCAATGGGTCAGTCCTAAGCGCAACCCCAATTATCAACGTGCAGTCAATGAGGCCGGCGGACAGAAAAACATCAACCTTAGTGGCATTCCTAATGACCAAGCGCCTCTGTTTTCGGAGTCTGACTATGGGTACTATAATAATGTAGATTATGCTGAGCTATCTGGCAATGTTATTATTGACCAAGGTAGTCAGCATATTGAAGCCGATAAGGTGTTGCTTGATCTGGCCAATGGCACTGCTGCCGCTCAAGGCAAAGTCATGTTTACTGACCAAGTCTCTAATAGCAATAATCAAAGTAGCGACAACGTCAGTATGGATAAGTCTTTGAAGGGCGGTCTTATTGGGGTCGCAGACAACCTAGCATATAATACAGAGACTGGACAATCTACTGCTGACGAAGTCGCCTTTGCTAGCGTAGAATTGCAAGCTCATGGTTATGCCAAACGTTTGCATCGACCTAATGATACTCAGTATGAGCTTGATGAGGTAATGTTTAGTACTTGTCCGCCAACCAACCGCAAGTGGCAGTTTGATGCCAAAAGTATTGATTTAGATACTGAGACTGGGCGCGGCGAGGCTTACAATACTACTTTTCGCATTGCAGATATCCCTGTATTTTACCTGCCTTACTTCAACTTCCCTGTAGACAGTCGCCGTAGTAGTGGCTTTTTATTACCGAGCGCAAGTATTGGTAGCGAAAGTGGACTGGAAATCGATGTTCCCTACTATCTTAATCTAGCGCCTAACTATGATGCCACACTCAACACTCATCTCTATACCAACCGTAACCCTATGCTATCTGGCGAGTTTCGTTACTTAACTGAAGATTATGGCAAGGGCATATTTAACGGCTCATACTTACCCAACGATAGAAAATATGATGGCGAGGATCGCAGCAGCTTTTTTTATGATCACTACTGGTCATCAAGTAGCATCCCGCGTTTGAGTGGTGACGCCAAGTACAGCTATGTATCTGATGAAGATTACTTAAACGACTTTGATACCCTTGGTTTGTCTGATAGTACAGTAAACTTACCGAGACGCGCTAGGCTCAACTATTACAACGATTACGTTAATGGCGAACTAAAGCTTGAAACCTTTCAAACACTTGATGCTTTTGATAACGAGGGTGACGCGTTAGAAGACAAAGACAAACCTTACTCACGCTTGCCGCAGTTAACGCTCAATTATCGTCTGCCTTGGTTAGACGCCTTTGACATTACAGGCGTTCACGATTCAGCTTATTTCAAAAAATCCATCGATGATGGCTCTGAAGACGAAAAAAGCGGTATACGTGTCTATAATAAATTAAGTACCACTTATCCAATTGAAGCGGCATGGGGTTATGTAAAACCAAAGCTTAGTTTGCAGCACTTATATACCTCTTATGATCAAGACAGCTTAGAAGACAACCAACTAAATAAAGAAGATGGTAGTCAATCGGTCTTTGTGCCGCAGGCCAGTATTGATGCTGGATTGCACCTTTATCGTGCAGGCTCACCCTTTGGCGCTTTTGACGATACCATGGGTGGATATCAGCTACTTAGCCCGCGACTAAAATACACTTACTCGCCTTTTGAAGATCAAAATGATATTCCCAACTTTAATACTCGTATTGCGTCTATCAATTATGAACAGCTGTTTTCGGACAGTTGGTTTTTAGGACATGACCGCTTGCAGGACTTGCATGCCATCACTCCTGGTATCAATTATCGTTACATCGATGCAACGGGCGTGACACGTTTTGATGGTAGCATTGCAGAGCAGTTCTACTATGGTGATGGTCGCGTCAATCTCGACGATCAAACGCCCGTATTTAGCACGTCGTCCTCTGGGATGGTATGGAATGCTAGCGCTCAACCTTATAATAATGTATGGGTTGATGTTAGTGGCGCTTTAGATAATAGCTATGATATTAACTACATTACGACAGAATTGCGCTACCAGCCATCAAACAATAGCCTATTCAACGTCGGTTTTGTGAAGCGTCAACGTGATGAAAACACGGATCAGTTGCCATTGTCTGCATTTACAGCGTCTGCTATTTTCCCTATCAATAATAGCTGGCGTGTGCTTGCTCAAGGTCAGTACGATTATCGCAGCGATAAAATGTTGGACGCTCTCGTTGGTATTGACTATGAGGACTGTTGTATTGGTTTTGCAGTTTATGGTCGTCGCTACTATAATGATCTAAACCTTAGAGAAAAACCTACACAAGCGGTTATGGCAGAAATCAGACTGAACGGGCTTGGCAGTAGTAGCAGTCGTCTGACTCGCTTACTCGCAGATAAAGTCCTAGGTTTTGAGCCAGTACAAACAGCGTGGAAAGACTAACAGCTACTTTAACAAGCTCATCAAAATTAGATATGTGAGCGTTAATGTAGCAAGCTGTGCCGTATAACAAGTTGAAAAACAAGTGTGAATAATCACAGAATAATATTGTGAGCAAAATATCCAGTACACAATGATTTGCAAGAGAATACGCAACGTGTCACAAAGATAATTGCCCAACTATCATCCGATGCGATGACATTGACGAGGAGCATCATGAGATTTTTTTCTTTACACCAGACCAACCGTGCTGTACTAGTTTCTATGAGTATCAGTGCAGGCGTTTTATTAAGCATTAGTAGCCAAGCTGCACCAGCAGATACGCAAACGAACGCTGTGGCTACTAGTCAAGATGACAATGCTCGTTTAACGTCCGCTAGTAGTACTGACGGTATCATCGCTTTGGTCAATGACAATGCTATCTTAAAAAGTGACTTGGTAAATGCAATTGCACAAACACAGGCACGTGCGAAGGCCGCTGGCGAACCTATCGCCAATTCGGCACAATTGCAATCTGAAGTACTAAATGCGTTGATATTGCGCGAGTTGCAATTATCACTGGTCAATCGTGTCGGTCTAAAGCCCGATGAGGCTGCTATTAATCAACGTCTTGCACAAATCGCTCAGTCTGAAGGACTTACTAGTATTGGTGCGCTACAGCAGCGTCTTGATGCCAACCAAGCTGGAAGCTACGCGGCTTTACGCGCAAAACTGATCGAAGATGCCGCTATTCAAGCATTACAGCAGCGTCAAATCACTAATCGGGTACGCATTAGTGAGCAAGATATTGATGCTTTTTTGAGCTCTCCTGAAGCAAAACGCCTAAATCAAAGTGAGTATCAAACCATCCATGTTCGCGTACCTTATATAGATGACTATAGCCGCTTGTCAGAAGCTCAGCGTAGTGAGGCACTAAAAGTTGCGCAGGATTTGCGCACTCGCCTGCAAGCACCAAATGTCAATGTCGAAGCTGCGGTCGCTGAGGCCCAAGGCAATTACCCGATCCCATTACAAGGTGGCGATATGGGTTATCACAAAGCTGCTGCTCTACCTACAGAGTTATCTAGCGAAATTACCAAGCTTGACGTTGGCGCCGTTAGTGCTCCATTAGTGACCCCTGAAGGTATTGATATCATTAAACTGGCTGACAAAAAAGCCAGTGATACCATGATTATACCGCAGTGGCATACTCGTCATATCTTGGTTAAAGTTGACGAGCTTCAAACAGAAGCCCTCGCTGAACAGAAGATTAATGATTTGTACAACCAGTTACGTCAAGGAGCGAATTTTGCAGATTTAGCATCGACGTATTCTGATGATTCAGGCTCAGCAGGACGTGGTGGTGATCTTGATTGGGTCAGCGAGGAAGATATGATTGGTCCGTTTGAAGCCGTCATGAAAAACACTACCGTTGGTGATTACTCCGCCCCTTTCAAAACCCAGTTTGGTTGGCATATCCTAAAAGTAGAAGACAAGCGCCAGCAAGATGTCAGTGATCAATACCGTCGCAATATGGCTCGTCAAGCGCTTTATCAACGCTTAGCCCCGCAAGCGCAAGAGGATTGGTTACAAGAATTACGCGCTGGCGCTTATATTCAAGTCCTCAACTAAGAGTTAGTAACTTAGCGCTTATTTAGGCAACACTTAATACTAATCAAGGGCGTATATCTTTATATACGCCCTTTTTATGCTCTCAAAACTTATCTATGGCGATTAAAAATCGTATATCGTAACCGTTAAACGCCGCCTTTTCGTGTTCTATAATAAGCTGCTTATATATCAATAGTAATATAAGAAAACAAAGCATAGTGTCACAAAAAATCTACTCATTTATACTTTACTGTAGTCATTTATACTGTTTCTAACCTTTATTCACAATATCAGTAACAATCAGCTGATGTTTATTAAATATAATGCTATGAAAGTTTGCTAAGTCCAAAGGTTAATTACTTATATACTTTTTTTGAGTGAAGACACCATAATGTAAGGTTTTACAGACTATTAAAGATATTATAAAGGTGGAAGGATGATATCACCGTGCATTTTTTATAATTCCATAATCATCATTGATATTTAGGATACATGAGCGTGAATAACAAATTAACTGGTAGTGACTTAACCCGAGCAATGCTAAATCGTGGCGATAAAAAGATTTGGTGTGCAGTAGATGACGATAGCGATGCACGAGCTATTAGTGATCAAATCGAAAATGATTTTACCGCTCGTATCGTATCTTTTCGTGATGGAAAATTTTATTGTACTGCTGGCATGACATGGTCCTATGCTGTGCCTATCAAGATTGTTCCACTAACACAACAAGAAGCCAATTTATAATTAGAATTGGCTTCATAACTTATTAGAACAAATGTTATGGTTCTAAAGTCTTACTGTAGATGAGTGGTTTTATCTGAAAGTGTATGTATAAATACACTCTTTTGTCTTTGTAGCCAGCTCGTTAAATTCAATCATATTCTATTCAACTATTTATTTCACAAAGAAAAACCCCGAACCTAGGGCAATTGGTTCGGGGTTTTAGCGCTTTATATTATTATTATCTCTTCCCTGATGACTCATCCTAAGTCACGGACAATAATCTATAAGACAGCGGGCTGACCTGTACTCATAGTATCACTGTCTCAACACGGTATCCTTACCCTCCTTGTGTTGATGAAACTATTGTAGGGTAAACGGATATGGGTAGCTAGAGGCTAAAAGCTCTATTTACTGTACGTTTTGGCTTACATGTATTCGTTTAAGCGAATTAAAAAAAGAGGCTGTTTGAGCACGGTTTCCATGGTTTCAATCATACTCTGCATGTTCTTTTGATACTTTATCACCTTCTTCTTTACCTTCTTCGATTTTATTTTCTGTCTCTTCAATATCTTCAGTTTGGGCAGTCGGTGCATTTTGTTCTTGCTTATCTGCTTCCTCCGGCTCGTATTGCAAAGTTGTCATGACAGGAAAATGATCGGAACCTACAGACGGCATACGCTGAATATCAACTACAGTAAAGCAAGCACTATGAAATAAATGATCTAATGCCCAACGTAAAAATGGGTACTTAACATGAAAAGTATTGATAAAATGACGACCAATACGTGGGTCTAGCAATCCTGAGATACGTTGAAAGCGTCGAGTAGTCTTTGACCATGCGACATCATTAAGATCCCCTGCTAATATTGCAGTCTGATTATTTTCCTTAATATGCTTACCGACCATCAACAGCTCAGCATCACGAGTGGTTGATTTATCTGCTTCTGTCGGGCTTGGCGGCATCGGATGTAAACAGTACAGCCAGATGACTCGACCACTTTGCAGACGCAGTTGTGTATGGATAGAAGGTATATCATCTATCATTAAGTACTTAACTTGAGGGTCTATCAACTCAAGCTTAGAATATAGGTGCATACCATAAAGATTGTCTAGCGGCACTTTTACCGTATAAGGATAATCGGACTCGACTTGATGCAACGCTTTTTCCCACTTCTCATCACTTTCTAAAGTAATCAAAATATCAGGCTGTTTTTGTTTGACCAAATCAACCAGTTTTTGTGTCTCATCATTGGGAGTCAGGACATTTGATACCATGATTTTAAGCTGATATACCTGCTCTTCTGGCTTGTCTTTTGCATTTTGGACTTCTTTTTTCCATAATTTAGTATAAGGCAGTACCATTCTAAGCTGAAAAGCCAACGTAATAGTTAAGGTAATAAACAACAACCACTGCTCCCATTGCCATTCTGACCAAAACACCAACATGCCAATCCACGCGATAATACCCAGTACCATTATTTGAATACGTGGAAATTCAACACCTCTCACCCACCAGTTATCAAGAGGTAACCAGCCCCAGATTGTCACAAATGCGATGAATCCTGCTAACCATTGCATGCCATAATATAATAAGGAGAGATCCATAGTATGTATTAACCGTTTGTTAGTTTGTGGGTGAGATTTATGATTATACTTACCTTAAATTAAATGACAAAAGCCCATATCGTTTTTCTCTAAAAACATTTAGGCTTTTGCTTTAAGTGCTTATATGAGTAAGTCTATTGAACATTTATATTAGGTACACACTTTAGCATCTCATGAGACTATCGCCTATTGCTAAACATTACTTAAGCATAGACTGTCATAAAATATTACAAACGCTATCTATGAGATATAAAGAGAAGCGCACTCAAACCTATTTGAACCCAATAACAAGATAGTAATCGGCCCAAGAGCTGGTAAATGTATTCTCCCTTAAATGCTCGCCTTACAGTCATAACCAAAAGTTATAATAGGCACAGTTAATAGTGTGCAAAAAACTTCGAAAAACCACTGAAATATCTTGATTTTTAACGTTATTCACGGCATTGTTACTGGTTGACGACGTAATAACTGATTGTAAACAGGATTAGACTTCATGAGTAATTTAACAGTAGGCTTGGTAGGCTGGCGCGGTATGGTTGGGTCAGTATTGATACAACGTATGCAAGAAGAAAATGACTTTAACGGTATCACGCCTGTGTTTTTTTCGACGAGTAATGCAGGTGGTAATGCGCCAAGCTTTGACGGCGTTAAGACCAGCCAACTCAAAGATGCTCATGATATTGCTGCCTTAGCAGCGTGCGATGTGATTATCACTTGTCAAGGTGGCGATTATACATCAAAAGTTCATCAGCCGTTGCGTGACAGCGGCTGGAGTGGTTATTGGATTGATGCAGCAAGCACTTTGCGCATGGAAGATGACAGCATCATTATCCTTGATCCAGTGAACCGTAGTGTCATCGATAATGCACTGGCTAATGGCAAAAAAGACTTTATTGGCGGCAACTGTACAGTATCACTAATGCTAATGGCTATCGGTGAACTGTTCAATAAAGGCTGGGTCGAATGGGTCAGCGCCATGACGTATCAAGCAGCTAGCGGCTCAGGCGCAAACAATATGCGCGAGCTTATCAATGGCATGGGCGTCTTACATGATGCAGTTAAAGATGAGCTGGCTGATCCTGCCAGCGCCATTTTGGACATCGATAAAAAAATCGCTCAGACGCAGCGCTCAGAGAACTTTCCTAAGCAGTATTTTGGTGTGCCACTAGCGGGTAGTTTGATCCCTTATATCGATGCTCAATTAGACAACAAGCAATCACGTGAAGAGTGGAAAGGTGGTGTTGAAACCAACAAGATTCTTGGCAACTCTGAAGCTGACAATATCGCTATTGACGGTATGTGTGTGCGCATTGGTGCCATGCGCTGCCACGCTCAAGGCTTAACCATCAAGCTCAAAAAAGACATCCCATTAGAAGAAATCGAAGCGGCGCTAAAAAATAGCGGTAACGAGTGGTTAGATGTGGTCGAAGATGATAAAGAGACTACCGTGAGCCGTTTAACCCCAGTAGCCGTGACCGGTACATTGACTGTGGCGTTAGGACGCTTGCGTAAGCTAAACATGGGGCCTGAATATCTAGGTGCATTTACCGTTGGTGACCAGCTGTTATGGGGTGCTGCTGAACCTTTGCGCCGTATGCTAAATATCATTCGTGAGCAAAATAGCTAAAATAGATGTTTTAAAGTTAAAAGTAAAAAACTAAGAACCAAAAAGACAGCAGAGGCTGTCTTTTTGGTGGATATTAATTGGGCTGATAGGCAATCATCACCTCATTGCGACGCATAAATGGTAACGTCCATGGCGGATTATAACGTGCAAGCTGGGGTGTACTCATTATATTCAGATTTTGGCTTTGCATCCAAGACTGTAGCGCTTCTGTCTTTTTTGCGACCTTATCAGTTCCTGCCAATCCTGAAAACTTGATAACGCCATAATTCTGTACGGGTACTTCCTTAATCTCAATATTTGGGTTGTTGGGCTTAGGCAATGTTTGTATCGTATATTGGCTTGGCATAGTAAATTGCACGCGCCACTTACCATCGTCTTGTTGCATGCTTACGGGCGCGGTCATGGCAATCTTTTGCGACTCCCCCTTGTCTTGGTTGCTTTTAGGTTCCATAGTGACAGGCGCGGTCATACTAATCTTACTGCTCTTCCCATCTGACGCCGTATTATTCCCAAAGATATAATCTGCCAAAACCTTAAACCCTTCGCGACTGGCATCATTTTGATCACCTGTTACCCAAGTTTGAGCTACCAGCTGTTTATCGTAACGACGCAACTCAAAATTATCGGCTTGTAACAAAATAGTATAATCTGGTTCCTCGACTGCCATAGCTGCTCCTGGTATTAGTAATAGGCCACTTACTAACAAACCATTAAATAGCGTACCACTCGATAAAAAATCAGCTACCTTAGTCATACTGTCCCTCTACTAGTCAGAAGTAAGATTAAACGCTTTTACTTTATCACTATCTCATCGTTTACTTTAGCAAGCATTCGATAATACTGTCTGTATTTTTTGGTTATAGTAAAGAATACTTTCATAGCATTATTCACTGCTGCTAAACTTCTAGGTCCCCAAAAAAACCTAACAATGTTATAATTAGCACCATTTTCATAGCTTACATAGCGGTTATCATATGCAATTTGTTTTACATAAAACAGCTACTGGCGAGACGCGTGCACGCCGTGGTACAGTCCATCTTAATCATGGTGATGTACAAACACCCGCCTTTATGCCTGTCGGTACTTATGGCACGGTTAAAGGTATGCTGCCACGCGATATCGAAGCCATCGGCGCTGATATTATATTGGGCAATACTTTTCACCTATGGCTACGTCCTGGTACTGAAGTAATTGATAAATTTGGCGGCTTGCACAAGTTTATGCATTGGGATAAACCCATCTTAACCGATTCAGGTGGTTTTCAAGTGTTTAGCCTCGGTGCGATGCGTAAAATTACCGAAGAAGGCGTCAACTTTAAGTCGCCCATCGATGGTGCCAAGGTGTTTTTGTCGCCAGAAAAGTCGATGCAGATTCAGTATAGTTTAAACTCAGACATCGTTATGCAATTCGATGAGTGTACCCCCTATCCTGCGACTCATGATGAGGCGAAAAAATCTTTAGAGCTATCATTGCGTTGGGGACAGCGCTGCGTTGACGAGCATAATAGACTGGGCAGTACCAATGCGCTGTTTGGTATCATTCAAGGTAGTATGTACGCAGATTTGCGCCAGCAATCTCTCGAAGGCCTGCTCGAGATTGGTTTTGATGGTTATGCCATCGGCGGTCTATCTGTTGGTGAGCCAAAAGATGAGATGATGGATGTACTAGACTATATCCCAGATGCGATGCCAGCAGACAAACCACGCTATCTAATGGGCGTTGGTAAGCCTGAGGACATCGTTGAGGCAGTCCGTCGCGGTGTCGATATGTTTGACTGCGTTATGCCCACTCGTAACGCCCGTAATGGTCATTACTTTGTCACAGGCGACACAGACAATGCAGGTGTGGTACGTATTCGTAATAGCCAGTATCGTAACGATGAAGGCCCATTAGATCCTGAGTGCGATTGCTATACTTGCCAGAACTTTAGCCGTGCTTATTTATATCATCTTAATAAATGCAAAGAGATGCTGGGTGCGCAGCTGGCCACTATCCATAATTTGCGCTATTACCAGCGTTTGATGCAAGGTATCAGAGACGCCATCGAGCAAGATACCTTTGATTCATTCGTCAGCGTTTTTTATCATCAGCGTGGACAGACGGTTCCTGAGCTAAATTTGCGTTAATTTAAGTACGTCTTGCCTGGTAAACTTTTAGCTCAGTCACTAAACAGAAAAATGCCAGACAGTGTTTACTGACTGGCACTTTATTTTTCAGATAATCATTATTTTTTCAACAGTATAGTTTTTTATCATTGCAAAAACGTGACTGTCTTTAGATATGATCTTTTGGCAATTCACTCATCGGAATGTCAGGATGCTTTCTTAAATGTAAGATTGCAGTGAGCAAACCACCCCATATAAGTAACATTGAAATAATCATAAAAATAATTGCTGATGTTGTCATAATAAATTCCTATTAAGATTTCAATTTGATTAGTGTGCATCGTCAATCAAACGAGATTCATCATCTTCATCATCGTGATGACCTCTTATACGAGAAAGTATAAACGCGCCTAATCCAAAGAATACCACAACGCCCCAACCAAATAATAATAGTATGGTAGTAGAGTAACCCTCGTAAGGCTCTTGAACCAAATTAATAAGCTTCAAACCTAGGGCAATGGTCAATACGGTTGGTGTGATAACCGTCAACATAAATACCCAAGCACCGCCTAGTTTGACACTTGAGATGCGGTTGATATGCTCTAATAAACCTGGAATCTTATGGCGATTAAACCATGTTACCCAAACGATTGACATCAAGCCACCAGCGACAATACCGATATTATTTGCAAAGTGATCGATAACATCTACTAACACCAGTGAGCTACCAGTAGAGAACGCAGCAATCGATATGACAGCACATACCCCACCTATTGCAGCAACTGCTTTTTTACGTGACCAATCAAACTTGTCTTGAAAGGCTGAGATAGGTACTTCAAGGATACTCACTAAAGAGCTGATACCAGCTACTACCAAAGAGCCGAAGAACAAGAAACCAATAAAGTCACCACTGCTGCCCATCGTTGAGATGATTTTGGGGAATACAAAGAACGCCAGTCCCACGCCGCCACTAGCAACTTCAGAGACTTCTTGACCTGTTGACATCGCCATAAAACCAATAGCGGCAAAAATACCGATACCAGCAATCAATTCAAAAGATGAGTTAGCGAAACCTACCACCAAACCTGCGCCAGTTAAATTGGTATTTCTTTTTAGATAAGAGGCATAAGTCACCATAATACCGAAACCGACCGATAATGAGAAAAACACATGGCCATAAGCTGCAAGCCAAACGTTAGGATCTTTCATTCTCTCCCAATTTGGTTCAAAAAAAGCATTCAAACCAATTTCAGCGCCTGGTAAATTAACAGCTTTAAATACCATAATGCCAAACAATACTATGAGTAGTGGAATACAAATTTTGTTGGCAAGCTCAACACCCTTACGGATACCGCCAAACATGATTAACATGGCTAATGCCCAAACGATGAGCAAACCTATAAACATCTGTGGTACGAATACAGAAGTCAGATCTCCTGTATGCTGTACAAAGTCGCTGACAAAGAAGGTTGTGGTATCTTCACCCCATTTTTGTCCAAACGAGAAAACCATATAACTGCCCGCCCATACAATAACGGCGGCATAATAAATAGCAATGACAAAGGAGACAAGCGTCTGCCACCAGCCCACAAACTGGGCAGATTTCACCATTTTCTTATATGCACGTGGCGCGGCAGCGCGATACTTATGTCCTATAATATAATCTAAAAACAACAGCGGAATACCTGCTGTTAATAAAGCAATAAGGTAAGGCACCATAAATGCCCCACCACCGTTATCATAAGCCACATAAGGAAAACGCCATATGTTACCTAGGCCTACTGCCGAACCGACAGCTGCTATGATGAAACCAGTCCTACTCGACCAATTCTCTCTTGGTTCTGCCATATACTCCTCCTAACACTACAATGATAAGCTACTCAAATTTTATAAACCAAGAGATAGCTAAATTAGCAAAAAAGATGTTATACATTATTTTTTAATTAAAATAGGTTACTATAATCTTACTGAACATCTTTAGAAAGTGTCTGCTAAACATTATAAAAAGTCAAGTACTCATAGACATAAAAAGCCATAACATTTAGTTATGGCTTTTTGTCTATAGATATCAATGGAGAAGAATACAGAGCATGAGGGAATTTATATTAAAAGAGTCTTAGCGCACCACACCTCGTTTACTATACTGTAAAGAATCAATAAGCAACTGAATTTTGGGCTCTTTTGGCAACAAATCCTCTTGCAGAATTTTGAGTGCTTGAGCAGTGGTTAATCCAGATCTAAAAATCGTCACGTATGCTTGACGAAGCATATCTATGGTGTGCTGCGACCAATCTTTACGACGCATGCCTTCAATATTGAGTCCATGAGCATGTGCTGGATTGCCTGACACCATCGTAAAAGCAGCGACATCTTTTAGAATCAGACTAGCACCGCCAACCAAGCTGTAATCTTCTACTCGGCAAAACTGATGTATACCTGAGTTACCACCAATGATGGTATGGTTGCCGATAGTCACGTGGCCTGCAATACCGACATTATTTGCCACTACATTGTGATCACCTATCATGCAATCGTGCGCAATATGAGTGTTGACCATAAATAGATTGTGATTACCGATTTTGGTTAACTTGTCATCTTGTACCGTACCACGATGAAAGCTACAAGCTTCACGAATGGTATTATGATCGCCGATTTCAAGCCATGTACGCTCACCAGCATACTTTAAATCTTGTGGATTTTCGCCGATACTTGCAAACTGATAAATTTGGTTATGTTTACCAATTCGAGTAAGTTTGGTTACTACCACATGCCGATGCAAAATGGTGTGTGCACCAACCGTCACCTCATCACCGATGATACAATATGGTCCTATAATAGCTGTCTCATCAATCTTGGCAGATGGTGAGATGAGCGCTGTGGGATGAATCTGACTCATAATGCGGGCCTTTGTATCATTTAATACGAGAAATGGTAAAACAGAATACCAATAGTTTGGCCTTAAGGCCAATACCAATTATAACCAAAATTATTGTTGTTGATGATTATTCTCATCGCGAATATTAACATGACTCTCCAGCAAATTCAGTCAATTACTGATTCAAACGCTTTTATTGTCAGCTTTTTATTGCTCTTGGCGAGCGATCATTACTTGAGCACTGGCAGCCAACTCATTTTCGACGTGTACGGTACAGTCAAACTTATAAATGCCTTGCTTTTGCATCACAGTCTTAGCACGGATGATTAGCTGATCACCAGGAATCACTCGGCGCTTAAAACGAACCTTATCGACCCCTGCAAACAAATACAAATAACCATCTTCGGCAGTCAAACCTGCACTAATAAAGCCTAGCACACCTGAAACTTGAGCCATAGACTCAACCATTAGTACACCTGGCATAATAGGCTCATCAGGAAAATGACCATTGAAGAATTCTTCATTGATAGTCACATTTTTGATGCCAGTAATACATTCACCAGGTTTACAAGCTGTGATTTTGTCCACCAACATAAAAGGATAGCGATGTGGCAAATAATGCTTGAGGGTATGATAGGTTAATGGCAGTGTCAGACCTTGTTCAGATAATGTTTTGATGTCTTCGTCGTTTAAAGTATCTATGTCTGTAGCACTCATAAAGGGGCTTCCTTGCTTATATTACATATTGTTGGTAAGAAAATTATTCTGTTGTTAATACACTTATAGATAACTTCAAATAAATAGATTTAGCTGTCACCCAGCTGCCGGAAGCGTACTGCTGCCCGCCGCCACTTAGCAGTTGGCATTGCAGCTGTTCCCGAAGAGTATGATCCAGCACTCTTAATAGATTTGGTCACCATCGTCATACCTGATAAAGTAACATCATCTGTGATATCGATATGACCATTAATACCTACCGCGCCACCGATGACACAACGTTTGCCAATAGTAGTACTACCAGCAATACCTGTATTGGCAGCGATAGCAGTACCAGCACCGATACGCACGTTATGAGCGATCTGCACCAGGTTATCAATAATGACGTGGTCACTGATGACAGTATCATCAATAGCACCGCGGTCAATACAGGTGTTACTACCAATGCGGACATGGCTACCAATGATCACACGACCCAGCTGTGCGATACGCTCCCACCCGTCAATACTTGGATCTTGAGACGGTGCAAAGCCAAAGCCTTCAGCACCAATGCTGACACCAGCATGTAATCTAACATAATCGCCAATAATACAATCATGGCCAATGACGACTTGCGACTTAAACACACAGTCAGTACCAATACGACTGTATGCTTCAACGATTACATTCGCATCCAGACAGCTACGATCACCGATATGGACATGCTCATTGATTACGCAATAGGGACCAATGCGGACATCAGCCCCAATTACTGCACTCTTAGCGATAATTGCTGTCGGATGAATATTATTACTTTTTGTAGTATGACGTACAAACAGCTGGCTGCTGCTAGCGTAAGCCAGATAAGGTGATGCAACGACTACGACTACAGTTGGCGATGGTACTTGCTCACGATACTGCTCAGTGACAAGCACTACACCTGCCTGACTTTGCGCTAAGCTGGTGATGTAATTTGGATCTGCCAAAAAACTCAGCTGCGTACTATTTGCATCAGTCAGACTACCGACACCGTTTATTGATAGGGTTAACTGATCCGTAGTAAGCTCAGCTTTATTCAATACTGGCTGACGCTGTTCGATTCGAGAAATAATTTGCTTAATCGTTATCATAATTGGCGTTAATATGATTAATAAGAATAAAATGGATGCCAAACTGATACTTCAGTTTAACAACCAATTCAATAATAGTTATAAAATAATACTAAGCGTTTAAAACCATCTGCATAATAAAACGACTTTACGTCTATACGCTTAACTAGAACGTGCTACCAATCTGGAACTGCACCTTTTCAGTCTCATCGTTTTCTTTATCGCCGATAGGTACAGCATAACTTAATGAGATTGGACCGATAGGTGTATACCAAGTGACCCCTGCACCCGCACTAAAGCGCAGGTCGTTGTCTTGGGTCAGCAATGGCACCTCTGTATCATTACCATTAGCTGGGTTAATAAAGGTGCGATCTTCTTTATCTGTGGTATCAAAGACCTGACCACCTTCAGCGAATAGTACTGGACGTACTTGATCCGCCCAGTCACCTTTGAATGGCATTGGCAGAATCAGTTCAGTACCAAAGGTTGCTAACGCATTACCGCCAACCTCTTCTTTTTGAATACTTTCAAAGCCATTTACTGCATTGTAATAAGACTCAGAACGAGGACCGAGCGTCGACGCTTCATAACCACGTACCGAACCATAACCACCAGCGTAGAAATTTTCATAGAAAGGCAAGTCATTACCATAGCCAAGCTTAGTATAGCCGCGTGCAATCACATCTTTATACACAGGATAGTACACATTACCAGTATAGAGCAGTTTTTGGTAATTCGTATCGCCAAACCCAAAAGTGGCATTAACATTGTGGCTCATGCCTTTAGTCGGAAATACAGGGCGATCTAACGTACTATAATCCCACCCTAAAAGTAGGTTGTAGGTATTATAGTCGTTTTTAAAGCCAGTTCGACCTTCAAATTCTCCAGAAAATGCTTCAGTAGTACCACCGTCATCAATAATTTGCTGAACGTTTGATACGCCAAGCCAGCGACCACCGCGTACGGCAGTGTTATCAAAGTTTACCCCAGCACTGACGCGCTTAGTCTCATCTACAGGGTAGCTATAATTTAGTGTTGCGCCGTAAGAGTCAGTAACATAGTTACTAACGTTACGATCATCATATTTAGTCTCACGATAATAAGCGCTGACACCTTGGGACACGCCATTTTCTGTAAAGTACGGATCCGTATAACCTAAACTATAAGAATCACGTGTCTCTGAACGTGATAGCGCCGCTTTAACGCGGTTACCTGTACCCATAAAGTTGTTTTGGGTAAGATCTAGCTGGAACGTTACACCGCCACTTTGTGAATAACCTGCGGCAATGGTTGAGCTACCAGAAGGCTGCTCTTCAACCACATAATTGATATCCACTCGATCTGGTTGATTAGGGACTGGTTTTACATCGACATTGACTGCTTTGAAGAAGCCTGTACGCATCAAACGTGTACGTGATAGCTGTATCTTGTCGTTAGATGCCAGCGCCCCTTCTAACTGACGCATTTCACGACGTAATACTTCATCTTGCGTTTTAATATTGCCATTAAAATTGATACGGCGTACATAAATAGGACGCGCAGGGTCAATATAATAATCAATATCGACAACTTTGGTTTCATCATTAATGCGTGGTACTGGACGTACTTGTGCCAGATAATAACCCTCATTACCATAACGGCTTTTTAAAGCAGCGGTAGATGCATCAAGCTTGGCTTGTGAGTATTGCTCATCAGACGCAAAAGTCACCAGCTCGTCCAGCTCATCAGTAGCAAATTTTGGATCGCCCAAGAAGTTTATTTCACCGAACTGATACTGCTCACCTTCGCTTAAACTGACTTCAATGAACACACTACGCTTATCTTCACTGATATTTAGTACAGCGTTATCAACATTAAAGCGTACATAACCATCGTTTTGATATAGGGCTTTTAAGTTCTCTAGACTGGCAGCCAGCTTTTCTTTCGCGTAGCGATCAGATTTAGATAATAGACGTGTCCATGAAGATTCTTTTACCGCAAAGACGTCTTTGATATCTTCATCACTAAAATGCTTATTACCAATGACGTTGATGTCAACCACTTTAGCAGGCTTGCCTTCGATAAAGCGCACATCTAACTTTACACGGTTGCCATCAAGCAAAGTCTGGTCCACTTCGATATTACTGTTGTAATAACCTTGGCTAATATATTGTTGTTGTAACTCATTAGCAACGCCTTGTAAGGTCGATTGTTTGAGCACATCACCTGCAGACAGTCCAGCGTTTTCGAGTCCTTGCTCTAGACCTTCTTCAGGAATCAGCTTATTACCTTCAAAATTTACTTCAGCGATAATAGGACGTTCGATAACATCAAAACTCAGCTGACCACCTTCGACACGGCTTTGGATATTTGCAAAATTGTCAGTGGCATATAGTGCTTTAATGCTGGCTGCAAGGCTACTGTCATTGACTGTATCACCTACTGTCACAGGTAAGACTGGATACAAGCTATCAGGGGTTAAACGTTGTAGACCAGTAAAGCCAATATCAGTGACTACAAAGTTTGCCGCCTGCACAGGCATACTCATCATTGCTACAACTAACGGCAACCCAGCCGCACTCATAAATAAAGGCGTACGCATAAACACTATCCGTCAATAAAAAACTTGCTTAAGTTAAGGTAAAAAGCATATTTTGTCTAGTCCAATTGGTACGCAATTTGCGATTCAAACATGAACTGACAGAGGACACTTTATATAAAATGCATCATAAAATAAACTAAAAATTACGATTAGTACAGTTGCATCGATGCAACAGCAATAGTAAATCAGCCAAACAACTAGAACATAATGTCTGTGTAGACGTTAGTATGTCATGCTTTAATTGACAAATAACAAAGTATTTATTTAAAAAAGCCTACTGATATCATTACCAATCGCTAACACCATGAAACCTGCCAGTAAGAGTAAACCGATATTTAATCCTACAATCTGAACCCCCTCCGATAAAGGCTTACCGCGAATCAGTTCAATAAGATGGTACGCAATATGACCACCATCTAGTACAGGTATCGGTAATAGATTTAAAACTGCTAGGCTCAAACTAATCAAGGCGGCAGTAGACAGCACCATCTCCCAACTAATATCAAAGCTTTGCTTGGCAACTTTAGCGATGGTAATAGGGCCAGATAAGTTATCAAGGCCGATCATACCTGATATCATCTTACCCATTGAGCTGACCGTCATTACTGCTAGCTGCTCAGTCTTTTCAAACGACTTTACCATAGCCTCACCAGGACCATAAGCTACCGTGGTTTTATACGCATCAGGAATAACAATCTCAGTTTGTTCAACCATAGCACCAATCTGACCGTAGGCATTGCCTAGATTGTCTTTCTTACCTTGCGGCATAATCTGTAGCTGTACTGGTTTGCTGTCACGAATGACGGTAAAGTTTAGTAGCACCTCAGGATTGTCACGAATCATTCGTGTAGCACTGATCCAATCTTCAATCTCTTTATTGTTAATCGCTATAATGCGATCGCCTACTTCTAGGCCTTGACGTACAGCCGCTCCATCCGCTGATAAATCACCAACGATTGGTGCAATCTGTGGCTGCCAAGGTAACATCCCCAAACTGGTTAGCGCATCCTTACCTTTATCCTCACCCTGCATAAATTGCATGACAGGTGCTTGATAGGTCTTTGCGACATCTGTGGCTGATTCGTCTGTTTGTAGCGTTATACTGACATTACCCGTCTCACCCATTCGTCCAGCTAAACGATAGTTAATGCCTTCCCACGTTTGTACTTCATGACCATCTATCGCGAGTATTTTATCCCCAACTGGCAATTGTGCTATTGCTGCGGGAGTATCGGGAAGTACTTGACCGATCTTCGTCGCTAATTGCTCAGATGGGGTCATAAACAATACCCAAAACAGCGCAATTGCAATGATAAAGTTCATGATTGGACCAGCTGCGACAATAGCTATTTTTTTTAACGGGTGCTGACGGTTAAACGCCAAATGTAGCTCATCCTTTGCCACGTCACCTTCACGCTCATCAAGCATCTTGACGTAACCACCTAGCGGCAGCATAGAAATACGATAGTCGATGCCGCTTTTTTTACTGGTCCAGCCCGTCAGCTTTGGGCCAAAACCAATAGAATATGTCAGTACCTTAACACCGCATAATCTTGCCACTATATAGTGACCCCATTCATGCAATGCGATCAGAGGTCCTAAGACAAAAATCGCTGCAAGTAGCGTTAGTAAAAACGTCATGATCTTTTCTCGTTTAGGTGACTCTGAATCTGGCTATGCCATCTCAGTCACAAGCGCTTCGGTGTGATGCCGTGCTATCTTATCAATTGCTAAAATATCATCAATATTCGCATTTAGGTCTAATAGTGGTACTTGTATTTCGGTTAATGCTTGCTCGTTAATATTGGCAATGTCGGTTAAACGTAATTGTCCCGCTAAGAATGCCGACACGGCAATTTCATTAGCAGCGTTCAAAATTATCGTTGCTTGAGTGCCTGCTTGCATAGCTTGACGGGCAAGACGCAGACAGGCGAATTTCTGCAAGTCTGGTTTAATAAACTCCAAACCGCTTAACGCATATAAATCCAAGGGTTGAGAGCCACTATTAATCCGTTCAGGGTAGCTTAAAGCATGGGCAATCGGCGTTTTCATATCTGGGCTGCCAAGCTGCGCTAAAAAGCTACCATCGCTATATTCTACCATTGAGTGAATGATACTTTGTGGATGAATGACCACATTTATCTTACTTTCAGGCAAATCGAATAAATGACAAGCTTCAATCAGCTCAAGCCCTTTATTCATCATCGTCGCAGAATCAACTGATATCTTTTGCCCCATCGACCAATTTGGATGTTTGACCGCTTCGGCGATGCTTGCCTGCTGCATATGCTCAAACGACCGCTGTAAAAATGGTCCACCTGAAGCTGTTAACCAAAGCTTACGTACGCCATGATTTGATTCATGAATGCACGTGTTGTCTTGCTGTATAGCAGTTGGCAAACATTGAAAAATGGCATTGTGTTCAGAGTCGATGGGCAACAAAGTAGCATTATGCCTTTTGACCGCTGCAATCATCACTTGCCCTGCCATGACCAGCGCTTCTTTATTGGCAAGCAAGATACGCTTACCAGCACGTGCAGCCGCTAACGTCGATGGCAGTCCTGCGGCACCAACAATGGCTGCCACCACAGTATCAACTTGTGTATCGGTGGCAATGTCTATCAAACCGCTATCACCACTTACCACATCAATAGTTAGACCTGCCTCATTTAAACGCTGAGAAAAACTATCAACATCAGCCGTTGGCACACAAACACGCCTCGGCTCAAACTGCTGACACAGTGCAAACAACTTATCTAAACGCTGATACCCGGATAAAGCATAGACATCATAGTTTTGTGTATGTGCCGCCAAAATTGCTAATGTGCTGTCACCAATAGAGCCCGTTGCGCCAAGTACAGCGATGCGTTGCGTCATAACTACCAATGCCCATAATATTAATAAAAAAGTATCGTTAAGAACAAGAACCATCTAGCCAAAATGCCGAATCAGTAAAGGATTGCTACTGACTTTACAAAATTTAGCGTAGACAAATATGCATAGAGTGAAGTAGATGCAAATTTAGACAATGAGCAATCCCAAATGTTGCAAACTCCAAAACCCGAGGGCAAATATCGGAGTTGCAGATAATAGGGAATCAATACGATCTAGAATACCGCCATGACCCGGTAAAATAGTTCCTGAGTCTTTTACCTTGGCACGGCGTTTGAGCATTGACTCAAATAGATCACCCAATACTGAGGCAAGTATCGTCACAGCTGAGAGCGCGATGAAAGCGATCAATGCCATACCTGTCAATTGCAGCTTAAAGACACTAATAGCGATAACCACCACTAAGCCAGTTATCAAGCCGCCAGCTAACCCTTCCATACTCTTATTAGGAGATACGTTGGGTGCCATCTTACGTCGACCAAGCTTGCGTCCCACAAAGTAAGCGCCACTGTCTGCACACCATACCAATAAGAATACATACATTAGCCACCAAGCCGATAACTGCCATAAATAAAACATTGCAGTAATAGAGGCCGTTAATATCACCACCCCCATCAGGCTCAGCTTTTTACCATACCAATTTGTGTATGTTGGAAAACTACGAACCCAAGATAATGCCAGCAGCCAGATAACTAAAGACGCCACCCACCAAAGCACCCATGTGACTTCAAACATCAATGAAACCAAGGTGATGGCCAGCACCATCACAACAAAGACAACAGGCTGACGCCATTTGGGCATCAGCTTCGTCCATTCGTGCGCAGCAATAGTGACCCCAATTGCTAATAACGGTGCAAAGAAGATGGGCGTTTGGCTTGCAAACAATGCAATTCCAACAATAATAATTAAAATAATTGCTGTTTTAATCCGTTGCCACATACCAATCAGACCTTATAGTAAAAAGAGACATTTGCTCAATATTGCATTATAGCAGTTAATATAAATGCATGACCTAGTGTGATGCCTGTGTGTCAATTTGTTCGCTGGTTTTGCCAAAACGACGTTGACGTTTGGCAAACTCTGCAATCATGTCTGCAAGCTCATTTGCTGCAAAATCTGGCCATAATGTTTGGGTAAAGAACAGCTCTGCATAGGCTGATTGCCACAACAAGAAATTGGAAATTCTATATTCACCGCCCGTTCTGATTAACATATCTACTGGGGGTGCATCCGCTAATTGAACATATTGGCCAAGCAAATCATTGTTGATGTCTTCAGCACGTAAGTCACCCGCCTCAACTTGTAAAGCCAGCTGCTTTGCAGCATGTGCAATATCCCATTGACCACCATAACTAATAGCAATCACCAGTGTCATCGCCTCAAAATGAGCTGTCTTAGCTTCTGCGTCGAGCATTAAAGTTTGCAAATCATCATCAAGCTGACTACGATCACCTATAAAACGTAACCGAATACGGTACTTATTCATGCGCGGCATTTGCTCATGAATGGTCGAGGTCAATAGGCGCATGAGTAGTGCCACCTCACTTGGTGGTCGTTGCCAGTTTTCACTCGAAAATGCAAATACTGTCAGTACCTCAATGCCAGTATCTAGACAATACTCGACGATAGGGTCTAGTGCATCTTTACCAGCAATATGCCCTTCCCCGCGACCTAAAGCCTTGGCTTTCCCATAACGGTTATTGCCATCCATAATGATAGCAATATGACGGGGAACAATAGTAGAACCTAGAGGGGGTAAAGTAGACATGGACTATACTGCTTATTATGAAGGTAAATTTATCTGTGACACGGTTTTGAAAAAACGGTATTGAAACATTGCAAACATCTTGCACTATTGGGTATAAAACATATAGAAATAGGCAGCCAGTAGCAACAGGCTATTGACTACCTATTTAATAAAACTGTACTAAAAACAGTACGGCTTATACAACCATCAATTCAGTCTCTTTAGCATCGAGCTTTTTATCAATCGTTTCAATGAACTTATCGGTGATTTTTTGAATATCATCGTTCGCGCGGCGCTCATCATCTTCTGAGATCTCTTTTTCTTTTGCCAAGTCTTTGATGTCATTCATCATGTCACGACGGATATTGCGAATGGACACACGGCTGTTTTCAGCTTCACCACGTGCAAGCTTTTGCATATCACGGCGTGTCTCTTCAGTCAAAGCTGGCATCGGTACACGAATCACATCAGCGCTCATAGGATTTAAACCCAAATCCGCTTCACGAATCGCTTTATCTACTGCTTGTACCATAGTGCGATCAAACGGCTGCACCAGTAGCGTACGTGAGTCTTCGACATTGACACTGGCGACTTGGTTAAGTGGTGTATCAGCACCGTAGTAGCTGACCATAACGCCTGACAACATACCTGGGTGTGCACGCCCTGTACGGACTTTACTAAAGGTACTTTCTAGCGCCTCTAATGTCTTTTGCATGCGTGACTCGCCGTCTTGTTTAATCTCTTTAATCATTATATGTCCTTACTTATCGATATCGATAATATGCTATTTTATTACATTATTGTAGGTACATGACCCATTGTACTATTGCCATCTATGGCAGCTGGCTATCAACTGTCTATAGATAATTAACTTTGATTAATGATAAACGCGTGTGCCTTCGTTTTCACCCATAACGACATTTAATAGAGCGTTGGGCTTGGTCATATCAAATACTTGTAGCGGTACGTTATGCTCACGGCACAGTGCAATAGCGGTCAAATCCATCACGCCAAGCTTTTGCTCCAACACCTCATCAAAGGTTAACCCGTCGTATTTGGTCGCATCAGCGTGCAAGCTTGGGTCTTTGTCGTAAACACCATCAACTTTGGTGGCTTTTAGAATCAAGCCTGCTTCAATTTCAATACCGCGCAAACAAGCAGCCGTGTCTGTCGTAAAGAAGGGATTGCCAGTACCAGCAACAAAAATACAAACTTCACCATTTTTGAGGTAACGAATCGCATTTCGACTACTATAGCTTTCAGTGACTTCGCCGATTGGCAATGCTGACATCAAACGTGTCTTAATATTACGGCGCTCAAGCGCATCACGCATCGCAAGGCCATTCATGACCGTTGCCAGCATACCCATTTGGTCACCAGTAACGCGGCCAACCAAACCCTCTTTTTGTAGCTGCGCGCCGCGATACAAATTACCGCCGCCCACGACAATACCAACTTGAACCCCAAGACCACGCAAATGCGCGATAGACAAACTCATCTTATCAAGCACTTCAGTATCAATCCCCATATCTTTGCCACCAGCTAGGGCTTCACCAGATAATTTGAGCAATATGCGCGAGAAACGAGGGTTTTTGTCAGACATGAGGGCACCTTTTTATCGTTAAATTTATCATTAAATAATGGTTAAAACCAATAGAATTGGAGCTCAGGTTAGAACTGATAGTCCAAAACAGGCTAGTAGGTCAAATTGCGCTAATTGTAGCAAAAACTACTCACAATTGGGCAATTTTCATCGGTAATCCATGCCAGTTTTTATTTTAGTCACTCAGTGGACACCGATGTTCAAAATTCATGCAGCGCTTTTTATAACGTTTAATCAGCCTTGGTAACTGGCAAATAAGTCATATTCGCTAGCATCATCGATAGTGACGGTTAAGAATGCCCCGACTTTCACTTTGGCGGTAATATCATCTACATAGACATGACCATCAATCTCTGGTGCATCAGCATAACTACGGCAAATTGCAATATTTTCTTCATGATCAATCTCATCAACCAATACCGTTAAAGTCTTACCGACTTTTTCTTGTAGTTTTTGTGCTGAGATGTCTTGTTGTAATGCCATCAAGCGCTCATAGCGAGATTGTTTAACGTCTTCAGGTACGTGATCAGGCAAATCATTAGCAACCGCGCCTTCTACTTCTGAATACGTAAAAGCTCCAACGCGATCAAGGCGTGCCTCAACCAGCCAATCAAGCAAGCATTGAAAATCCTCTTCCGTCTCACCAGGGAAGCCGACGACAAAGGTTGAACGAATGACGATATCGGGACAAATTTCACGCCATGCTTTAATGCGTGCCAAGGTGTTTTCGCTATGCGCTGGACGCTTCATCGCCTTTAGGATGCGGTGACTTGCATGTTGAAAAGGTATGTCTAGATAAGGTAATAGTTTTTTCTCACTCATGAGCTCAACGACTTTATCCACGTGTGGATATGGATAAACATAATGCAGACGCACCCAGATACCTAAGTCGTTCAATGCTTGGCATAAGTCATAGAATTTTGACTTTAGCGGCATGCCATTCCAAAAGCTGGTTTTATACTTTAGGTCTAGTCCATAAGCAGACGTGTCTTGCGAGATAATAAGTAACTCTTTTACGCCAGCATTTTTGAGTGCCAGCGCTTCAGTCATCACATTGTCAATCGGGCGTGATGCTAAATCGCCGCGCAAGCTTGGAATGATGCAAAAGGTACAGCGGTGATTGCAGCCTTCTGATATTTTTAGATAAGCATAATGGCTTGGGGTTAACTTGATGCCCGCCTCATCGATTAAATCTATCTTTGGGTCGTAGTTTGCATCAAGACTACGATTTGGCTTCGGTACATGCTGGGAGACCGCTGTAATTACTTCATCATAAGCATGTGCACCAGTCACTGCTAGCACTGCTGGGTGCATTTCACGAATCTTTTCAGCTTCCTTACCTAAGCAGCCTGTCACGATGACCTTACCGTTTTTGCTGATAGCTTCACCGATTGCATCAAGCGACTCTTGTACCGCTGACTCGATAAAGCCGCAAGTATTGACCACTACTAAGTCTGCGCCGTCATAGTCACTTGCGACTTGGTAGCCATCGCGACTAAGCTCTGTAATAATACGTTCGCTATCCACTAAGGCCTTTGGGCAACCTAAAGACACAAACCCAATCTTTGGCGCACTGGTTACTGGAGCATCAGCAGTCGCATCGCTACTTTGTGCAATGCTGCGGTTTTGATTATGATTGGCCTTATGATGGTAAGGTTGGGCAGGTGCAGATTCCTGTTCTTGTGGCGATTGCGATTGAGCAGGATTAAACACCGTTGCAGTATCTTTTATCGTTTGTATCTGTTTTGATGAGACATCAGCACTTGAAGCGTCTGTGTTCAAATTTAAGTCTGAATTTGAGTTTGGGCTATCGTCTAAAAGCGTAGAACCAGAAGACTGAGTAGAAATATTGGGCATGGCTAACCTTGCTAAAGATAAATTGGCTGGACGCATTGTACGTTTTTTTTATGACAATCACCAGTTTTGCCGCGCTAGAGTATTGATTTATGGTTAAATATTCACTTAAATTTGATTTGTGACTAGGCTTCTTATATTTATGGCATTTTCAGTAGCACTTGATGACGCACCAAACTCGGCTTTTATTGTGCAGCATTTATATACCGCAATCTTATGGGTCAATGATGATCTGACGATTACTTGGCTCAATGGTCAAGCTGAGCAGTTGTTAGCAGTCAGTCGCGAACGGTTATTGGGCCAGTCTATATTGACATTATTAGCACCTGAAGAGCTCAAAAAAGGTTTGAGTGACAACGTAGACAACTTTTCAAACAAGTATTCAGACAACCATCTAAAACCTAATACTGTAAGGCAAAAACGTCCAACCTCCTCTTTGAGTGAACGCTTTAGTCAAGCGCAAAAATACCAACAACCTTTTATTGATCATGACCATAAAGTAACTTTACAACCGAGCAGCGGCGCAGCGGTATCAATCGATTATAGTGTCACACCAGTCACCTATCAGCAGCAAGCTTATTTTATTATTGAGATGTGGGGCAAAGACCGTCAAAGCCGTATCACAGAAGAACAACGCCAACAGCAACAATATGATGTGGCCCGTCATATGCTGCGTTCAGTCGCCCATGAGGTAAAAAATCCGTTAGCAGGTATCCGCGGTGCTGCACAATTATTACAACGACAATTTGTCAAATTTAGTGAAAAAAATATTGAAAAAAACCTGCAAAAGACCACTGATAAGTTACGTAGTTATACCGATATTATTGTCTCAGAGACTGATCGCTTAACCCAGCTCATCGGTCAGCTTCTTGGCTCCAATCAATTGCCAAACTGGCAAGCTGTCAATATTCATGAGCCACTAGAGCATGTGCTAACTTTGGTGATGAATCCTTACCCGCAAGTGACTTTAAAACGTGACTATGACTTATCTTTGCCTGAGCTGGACGCTGACAAAGACCAGTTAATCCAAGTATTTTTAAATCTAATTAATAATGCTTGTGAGGCGATGACAGAGCATTATGCAGCAAATGATTTTGATACTGCTTATGCAAAAGCGAATGACACTCAGACAGATAAAGGCTATAAACCGCAATTGCATGTCCAAACGCGTGTGGTTTTTCAGCATACTATTGGCAGCCAGCAACACAAACAAGTGCTGCAAGTTACTATTACCGATAACGGTGCAGGGATTGATCCAGCACTGATCGGGCAAATATTTTTCCCGATGGTAACCAGCCGTGCAGCAGGCACAGGCTTAGGGCTGTCTATCGTTCAAGATATTATTAGCCGACATCATGGTATGATTGACGTTAGCTCCACTCAATTTAAAGATGACAATCAGAATAGACAAACGCGCTTCACGCTATATTTACCCTTTAATCAGCCAGCACTTAATGCGTAAATATAAAGGGTATAGTTGATTCACTCTAGAAACGATACAGTGCTGCTGGGGTAAATTTTGTGCAGCCTCTGTCGGCGTAGGCACAGCAAGCAAATAAAATTTACCCCAGCAGCACGTGACTATTAATAATGTATCGATTTTATTTAGTATTGACTATAAATAAAAAATTAATGCCAATCTTGAATTACCAATGATAACTCTAAAATAATTGCTTATTAGGCCTGATACATGACTGAACTTAACGACAACCATAACCCTAAAAGCGATAGTCAAACGTTACATGACGAATCAACAAGTGCTCAAACCATCAAAGTAACAGTCAATAATGCACCCAACGACAACTCTGCGACTTTATGGCTGATTGATGACGATGCGGCATTGCGCTTAGTATTGGCCGATACTTTTGAAGACGCTGGTTTTATGGTTGTCAGCTTTACGCAAGCGCAGGCGGCATGGACTCAGCTTAATGATGTCTTACAACAACATGCATCAGCGACGCAGTTGCCGGATGTCATATTAACTGATATTCGTATGCCAATGATGGATGGCTTGTCGTTTAGTGGATGGGT
Organism: uncultured Psychrobacter sp.; assembly: GCF_947488565.1. Classification (GTDB taxonomy): domain Bacteria; phylum Pseudomonadota; class Gammaproteobacteria; order Pseudomonadales; family Moraxellaceae; genus Psychrobacter; species Psychrobacter saeujeotis. Next base: position 312,724 of record NZ_CANKZC010000001.1, read on the forward strand.
ACATAAGCATTTTCCTCAGCTACCTATCGTTATTATGACTGCTCATTCGGACATTAGCTCTGCTATTGACAGTTATCAGACAGGCGCATTTGAATATCTACCCAAACCCTTTGATCTAGATGATGCAGTCGCAATAATTTATAAAGCTATCAATTATCAGCCAACTCATCAGATAAATAATAAGCAAGCCGAAACCGATGTCAAAGCTCAGGCAAAAAAAGAGAGCAAGCTAAATCTAACAACGAAACCAACCAACAGCTCTGACAACTCGGTCAAAGACAAGGATTCGTTAAAAGATAAAGCTACTGATAAGTCTAACAACAACCCTAATGGTATTATTGGACAGTCACAGGCCATGCAAACGGTCTTTCGAGCCGTTGGACGACTGGCACATTCTCCTATCACCGTACTAATCACTGGTGAATCAGGGACCGGCAAAGAGCTGGTCGCAAGCGCCCTACATCAGCACTCACCAAGGCAGCAAGAGCCTTTTATCGCACTCAATATGGCAGCCATTCCTCATGATTTGATTGAATCTGAACTATTTGGCCATGAAAAAGGGGCTTTTACAGGCGCTACCACGCGCAGGCAAGGACGCTTTGAGCAAGCAGACGGTGGCACGCTGTTTTTGGATGAAATCGGTGACATGCCCTTTAGTACACAAACACGCTTGCTACGGGTACTAGCAAATGGTGAGTTTTATCGCGTTGGCGGGCAGCAGCCTATCAAGGTTGACGTACGTATCATCGCTGCGACTCATCAAAACCTAGAGCATCTCGTACAGCAAGGCAAGTTTCGTGAGGATTTATTTTATCGTCTCAACGTCATTCGTTTGCCATTACCACCATTGCGCGCACGCCGTGAGGATATTCCAGCACTTACTACACACTTTATGCAGCGCGCCGCTGAGCAAATGAACACTGCACCAAAGCAGCTGCACCCCCAAGCACTGCATCTCATGCAGGCCTTTGACTGGCGAGGCAACGTGCGTCAACTCGAAAATGTCTGTTTGTGGTTGACGGTCATGGCAACGGGTGACACGGTTTTGGTCGAAGATTTACCACCTGAGCTCTTGGATAATCATCATCATTCTTTGCAGCAACAACCTAATCAACCACATAATGGCGTTTATGATAATGACTTTCATCGTAATGACGTAATGCAGCCTTTAGAGTCTACCTCCTACTCGGTTGCGACTTCAACTTGGCAAGAAGTGCTAGCAGACTGGGCGAAAGAATCGCTACAGGCGGGCGAAACCGATATCTTACAGACCGCAACACCCGATTTCGAACGCGTATTATTGAATGCAGCGCTCACCTATAGCGGCGGCAAAAAGATTGCAGCGGCTAACTTATTAGGTTGGGGACGCAACACCTTAACCCGTAAACTTCATCTGCTCGATATTGACTCATCAGACAATCAATCAGAAGAGTCATAATTAAACAAGTTCAAGAATAGATTTGACACTATGTATTTGAAAAAGCTCCTTTGAAAGTCGTAGTGAAATCAAACATTTATAAATTCAAGTACAAAAAATTGTGATTAATTTAAAATTATTTGCAAAAAGGGGTTGCCAAACTATTCAAACTCTATATAATAGCCAACCACTGAGACGCACTACCGAATCAGTTATTTATCTTAATCGCGTTTGAGTTTAAACACTTTTGATGATAAAGTTTTGATAATGGGGCTGTGGCGGAATTGGTAGACGCACCAGATTTAGGTTCTGGCGCCGCAAGGTGTGAGAGTTCGAGTCTCTCCAGCCCCACCATTTTCGGATAGTACATCTTAGACCAAATATTAAAACCTGCTTTTTAGCAGGTTTTTTTGTGTCTGCGATTTTATTTTTGACTTAAACACGTTCCAAATCTTCTAACACTTCCTCCATACTCTCATACCGTTTCTCTACTCGCTTCGCCAAAGCCTCATTAATGATTCTTTGATAGCGCTGATACTCTAGCGGTAAGGTTGAAATAGACTGCTGGCAATGCTGAATTGCCCACTCTTTTAGTGGCTCACTACGTTGATTATCGATTTTAAACGGTCGCTCGCTTGTCAATATCTCATATAGTATTATTCCAAAGGCGTAGATATCACTTTGTATCGTCGCGCCCTGCCCTTGCCAGCGCTCAGGTGCGAGATAAGCTGGCGTGCCGGCAGGGTTTGCTACGCTGGGTTTGTCGATATTCTTCGCTAACGCAAAATCAGTCAATCGTAAATTAGGTACTATGACGCTGTTATCCGCACTATTCGGCAAAAAATCATCTAGCAAAATATTACTCGGTTTAATATCATTATGCAGCCAACCAGCTTTATGAAGATTGGCTATTAAGTGCGCGACCTGATTTATTATTTGATATTTTTTCTCATCGCTTAATAGTGAGGATTTCTCATTGCTCAACTGCTGAGCCAAGTTACCATTCTCGTAGTAAGGCATAGCAAGGAGATTAAGCTGCCATCTTTGCGCTAAAAATTTCATATATACGGTTTCGAAAGATAATACTGGTGGTACGATAGTTTGAGGAGTATTCTGAGTCCCAGTTGACCGAGAATGGCTCACAGCTGTTAAGACCGCAACTTCACGTTGTAAGGTAGACAACTCATGATTACTATCGTGACTAAGCTCCCACTTAATCATGACACGACAAAGCTGCGAATGGCGCGCACGCGTTAGCCCTTGGTAACTAGTATTTTTGACATACTGCCTTTGGTCATTATTTTGCTGGCTAATACGTTGATGGGTTATCTCATAATAGCCCAACCCTTCTAGCACAGTATTTAATTTTGGTAGTAGCTCTTCCGCTTGCCTACGCAAGGTTTGCGTTATCGCTTGTATTGTAGGCGGATTGCTGGCACTATTTTTCATGGTATCACTCAGCCCTTCTAAAACCATTATAAAATAAATGAAACGTAACCTTAATTATTAGAGTCATTATGTCCCAACCAACCAATCCATCTACTGATAAACCGTCCACTGATTACGCCCTACCTGCCCCTTTATTGGACTTATTAAGTCAATATTTAGCAGAGCACGTGACCCCTACTATCAAAATTGATCCTGCACAGCTGGCGTATCGCTGGGTTGGTGGACGCACCGGACATTTAGAACCGTTAGCCGTTAACTTATTTTTGAGTTTGGATGACTTGCATGGTATCGACACCCAAAAGTCAAAACTGGTACAAAACACGCGCCAATTTCTTAAAGGCTATCCAGCCAATCATGTGTTGATGACTGGGACACGCGGCGCAGGTAAATCATCACTGATTCGAGCGTTACTGCAAGCCTATCATAGCGAAGGCTTGCGCGTTATTGAGATTGCTCGCGATGATTTGTTGGTATTAGACAAGATTCGCGCAGCCATCAACGAGCTACCAGCTGATTGTGGTAGTCGCTATGTGGTGTACTGTGATGATCTCGCGTTTAACGGTCAGGATGAGAACTATCGTACGCTAAAAAGTGTATTGGATGGTTCGCTCGATTCTGAGCAAGATAAGCTATTGGTGTATGCGACCAGCAATCGTCGACATCTATTGCCACAACTAATGAAAGACAATGTCAATATTTACGATGGAAATACCGATGAGGTCAACCCTTACGAAACCATTGATGAGACCGTATCGCTATCTGATCGCTTTGGTTTGTGGTTGTCGTTTTATCCTATGAATCAGCAAACGTATTTGCAAATCGTTCAGCATTATCTAAGCTTGCAGCAAGCAAAAACTATTAGCAATATTATGAATGCTAATAGTAATAATAATGATAAAGAGCTTGACGAAATCGTGAGAGCGGCGGCACTGCGTTGGGCATCAGAGCGTGGTGGACGTTCGGGACGCGTCGCTTATCAGTTTAGTCGTTACTGGATAGGACAATCCCAATTGGCTGCTGCAGATAGTCAGTCTTAACTCATTTGCTGTCGCGTGCAGATCCTACATACTGTACGCGGCTGTCTGCTTGACCTTCAACTACTTCTACTGCACCATCTACCCTATATTGCGCAAAATCTGCCGCTAACCATAAGTTGCCGTGATAAACGCTTTTTGCATCTAAGCGGATATGCGCCATATTAGGCGTCGTGCTATCTGGATTATCGAAACGCTGATAACGGGCACTAAAATGCGTCAGAATGAGATTGGGCAAGCTCATATCTTGTGCAAACTTGCCAACTCGCTGTGCACTACTATGCATGGGGTCAAAATCTGGATTTTTAGCTTGAATCTTGGTTAAGACTTCATTGGTATAAGTCGCCTCATGTACCAGTAAATCGGTATCTTGTAGCGCAGAAGCTAAAAGACTTGGCATATCGTTATCACCAGCCACCACGACCCTTGTACGTTGTTCGTCATTATCAACGTAATCTGCTGCGCGTAACTGCTTACCGTCCTCGGTTATAACATCTTCACCTTGCTGCAACCTCCCCCACACCTTACTAGCTGGAATACCAGCTGCTAGCAATTTATCGGTATTGAGCGTGCGACGACTGATAGTCTGAGTAATACCAAAACCATAGGATGGCACGCGATGTGATAGAGGATGAATATCTATCGCAAGCTGTTGCTGCTTATCCAAGCTGATACTTACCTGACCTTTATTTTCATTATTTGGCTGATATAGCAAATCTTCAATCGCCATAAAATCGATGGCAAATGGCAAATGCAACTCAGTAGCTAGTATTACAGCATCTAATAGTTTGCTAATGGCTTTGGGTGCGATAAGAATCAGCGGCGCGGTACGCCCTGACATGGCAGCACTAGCGAGCAATCCTGGCAAACCATAGCAATGATCGCCATGCACATGAGTAATACAAATAGCGGTAAGCTGATGCAGTGATAGCTTGGTATGGAGCAGTTGCTGCTGTGTACCTTCACCGCAATCAATGAGTAACCACGGACGCGATTTTTTACTCTGCTGTTGATTAGATCCGGACAGATAAGGATTAAGGCACTCAATCGCCAGCGCTGTTACGTTGCGCTGCTTGGTCGGCACACCAGCCGATGTCCCTAAAAAGGTTAGTTGCAGCATGGTTTATTATTCATAGCAAAAGAGTTTTTCAAATCTAATATGATTTACGACAATTTACAAAGAATGGTTTTATCACCCTCAACGATTTGACCGCCACTAGCAAAGCATTGATTGACCATGCTAGATTCATGCGACTTCCAGCCTCCATAGAAGCTTGCTATACATAATAAAACGACTAATATCTTTTGCGACCACGCCTTAACAGTTACTTGCTGAGAAGCAAGCTGCTGCCGTGCCAGCTGATCCTTATCGGAACCAGAGGGTTTATTCAAGTTATTAGAGTCTGTCATTGTCTTACCTTTTAGAGGACTATTTATTGATGGGACATATTGAACTTAACATGCCCCAAACGCTATCAACATAGCAATAGCTAGCATTTATAAACACTTTGATAAATCTAGTAGTCCTAGAACTGGACACGGCCACCTTTGACTTCAGCTTGCTTGAAAGCTGCTCGCGCTTCGCAGCGTTTTAACCAATTTAATATATTGGCGTATTTTACTTTGTCGAGCCCACTCCCTGCATTGGTAGCGACGACCACAAGATGCATCTGAATGTCTGCAGCACTAAAAGCTTCACCTGCAAACCAATGATTGTGCTGTAGTTGCTGCTCCATCATATTTAGCATCGTTGTCAGGCTATCACTAATCATATTGTTTTCGACTTGCTTACGAATACTCTTGCTCACAGGCTTGATAAGCATTGGTGATTTTTCGACCACTTTGGTAAATACCAAACGCATGACCAACAGCGGCATGATTGATGCTTCAGCAAAGTGTAGCCAAAAAGTATAAGACTCCCATGCCTCTTCATTGTCATCAGTAGGTTTAAGATGTTGTTCTTTATCATAATGCTTGAGTAAATACTCAATGATAAATCCTGATTCGACCAGCGCACGCCCGTTCACCTCCAAGATAGGAGTATGACCAAGTGGATGAATTTTCTTTAAACTTTCAGGCGCACGGTAAGCTTTAGTACGCTCGTAACAAGTCAGCTGATAGTCAGCGTTTAGTTCTTCCAAAAGCCATATGATACGAAACGAGCGCGAGTTCTCTAAATGATGCAGATGTAACATGGATTCACCCTAATGATGGTTGGTAAGTTAAACAAAGCAACTTATTAATGCTATTGATGATAGCGCACTTAGCCATGCTTTAATACAGTCATATCATTCAAAAACAGTCAAAATTAATGACTGTATGATGCGTTTTATATCTCGTATTTTTGCGGTTTTATCTTGAATATAGCTGATCGATTTTATCCGATATCTTATTCATTTTGGATTGATACCGTCTAATTTTGCGAAACCGATGTGCAGCCAATACGCCTTTGATACGGCGATTCTTTAAACGGCGACGTGGTGGAAAACTGCCAACTTGTGGCTCATTGTAGCCATGTAGACGGTCCTCACGTTTGCGCGCCATATAACCCAATGCGCTATCAGCAATCATAATCAGTAGTGCGATAAAAATCATACTGTACATTAGTATAGAGCCACCATCATGTAAGTTACGATCTAAAATTGCGATTGAAAATATGAACAAGAATATTGGCTCAAGGTAGCACAAAGTCCCAAATAGTGAGACAGGCAACTTTTGACTCGCTACCATCGTTAGTGACATCGCAGCGGTGCTGATAATACCTAATAAAGGCAGTAGATACCAAAGTTTGTGATTGGTAATTGCTACTTCAAAACCGCCATTCATATATAGTGCAACCAGTACCACCGGTAACAACAATACAAGGTCTGAGATCAGACCAGTGATAGGCGGCACTGCTAGCTTGCGACGTAGTAAATAGTAAGGAGGATAACCCAAGCAAACAAATAAAGTCGCCCAAGATATTGCCCCGTATTGAAAAATATCATAAGCAATACCTGCGCCTGCAAAAAGTATCGCAGCCCATTGCAGCAAACTCATGTCTTCATTGTAAAAAAACCTACCAACAACGATCATAATCATCGGATATAGGAAATAACCCAACGTTACCTCAAGCCCCAAGCCATTGACTGGCGCCCACATAAATATCCAGATTTGCGCGCCTAAAATCGGTGTGGGTAGTATAAACAAAAACCACTCTTTTGCGTTTTTTAGTGTTTTTAGATAATCAAAAATGTGCTGCCATTGCTTTAGTACGCTTACTAGCAACACCAGACTAAAAAACATTGTCAGCACGCGCCACGAAGCGACCTGCGTACCTGATAATGGTTGTAGCAGTAGGCCAAATAAGAACAGTAATGAGTATAAAAAATTTGCAGCAACAGCAGTGATTGTACCCTGCGAAGTTTGGTTAATAGTCAGCATCACAACAGCCTTTAACGATTGGGGCACATCCATGGCAATTTTTAAAAAAAACAAAAGCCTCAGACGAGAACGTCTGAGGCTTTTGTATATAAGATCGTCGCGCAATCTAAGTTGAACGCTTTTGATGTGTTCGGCTTACATCATGGTCGGCATTATGTCAAAGTCAAACCATATAAGCAATATGTCTACTTAACTGGACCGTCAATTTACCTATTAATTTTTGGCAAACACTTATTTTACATCTAATCGCTCTATTTTTCGCTGCATTTTATCTATTTTGCTTTGATACTTTCTAATTCTACGAAAACGATGGGCTGTCAGCACACCGTTTATACGGCGATCTATCAGACGGCGACGCGGAGGGAAGCCGACCACTTGTGGCTCATTATAGCCATGGAGTCGGTTGTCGCGGCGACGCGTTACGTAACCCAAACTACTTTCTAAAATCATGAAAATCAACGCCAAAGTAATCATACCATACATAAATAAAGAGCCGCCTTCATGAAGACTTTGACCCAATATCGTAATAGAAAATACAAACAACAGCATAGGCTCAAGATAGCTGAGCGCGCCAAACAACGAAACAGGCAATTTACTACTAGCAACCATAGAGAGCGACATTGCTAGAGCACTAAACGCGCCAAGTAATGGTAACAGATACCAAAACTTACTGGTCTGCATCGCCATACTAAAGCCACCGCTAACATAAAGCATGATTAACACCACAGGCGCCAATAAAGTAAGATCAGACAATAAACCAGTCACTGGCGGTACCGCCAATTTACGTCGTAGCAGGTAATATGGTGGATAACCCAAACACGCAAACAAGGTGACCCATGATATCGAACCGTATTGAAATATATCATAACCAACCCCTATCGCTGCAGATAGTGCTGCTACCCATTGTAGGATACTCATATGTTCGTGATAAAAAAAGCGCCCAACTACTATCATGATAAGTGGCAATAAAAAATAGCCCAAAGTCACGTCAAGACCGTAGCCGTTGACAGGCCCCCACATAAACAGCCAAATCTGTCCGCCGAGTATTGGTGTTGGTAGTAGAAATAATAACCAATCTTTGGGCGTTTTTAGCGTTTTTAAATAATCAAAGACATGTTGCCACTGCTTGGTAAGACTAACCAATAATACTAGACTCAATAACATCATCAGCACGCGCCATGATGCGACCTGTGTACCTGACAAGGGCATCATAAATAACCCAAACAAGAACATGAACGCAAATAAAAAACTTGATGTTACCGATGCAACGGTTCCTTGAAAAGTTTGATTGGTAGTGAGCATAACAGTCGCCTTAAAAAATAGAACTTTATGGGCATAATTTATAAACAACTTAAAACATCAAAAAACGAAGAAACAAACAAAAGCCTCCAACAATAACGTCAGAGGCTTTTTTGTAGCAAAGTTACAAAGAACTAAACTAAAAAGCTATTCAACTAGACACTCATTCGTTCCGCTTATTCTTCATCGATAACGTCATTGCTATCGTTTGCTGTATCACCTAATGTATGATCATTTGCAATATCAATAGACTCGCTTATGTCAGCACTTGCAGCATTGTCAGTTGAGCCACTTGTGTTTACTTGCTCTTCTGACTCAAACGTTCCATCCTGTTTCATCGCATCAATCAGCTCATTGTCGCTCTCTTCGTTTTCAACACGTGCCATCGCCACCAGTTTTTCATCTTTAGACAACCGAATGAGTGTGACGCCTTGAGTATTACGACCTGCACTTGCAACATGTTCTACTGGTGTACGTACAAGCGTGCCTTTGTCTGAAATTAGGATAATATCATCTTCAGGCTCAACCTTGGTAGCACGTACTAAAGCGCCATTACGTTGACTGGTCTTGATAGCGATAACACCGCCGCCGCCACGGTTTTGAGTGTTAAATTCATCAATAAAGGTACGCTTACCAAAGCCGTTTTCACAGGCAATCAGGATTTCGCGTACGTCGTCTTCGATAACAACCAATGATTTGATAAACTCATCATCAGCGAGACGCATACCACGTACGCCCTTCGCCGTACGACCCATCGAGCGTGCATCGTTTTCATCAAAACGGATGGCTTTACCACTTGAAGCAAACAGCATGACATCTTGGCTACCATTGGTAATGCGCGCGCTGACCAATTTGTCACCATCTTCTAAAACCACAGCAATCAGACCATTAGAGCGAATGCTAGCAAATTGCTCTAGCTCTACCCGCTTCACTGTACCATTGGCTGTGGCAAAGAATACAAAATGACCCGTTACCTCGGACGTGGTCTGCGGTATTGGTAAAATAGTCGTCACCGTTTCGTCGCCATTTAGACCAATCAGATTGACCAATGGACGACCGCGAGAGCCGCGACTGGCAATAGGCACTTCAAAACCACGTAAACTAAAGACACGTCCAGTATCAGTAAAACACAGTACCGTTGCATGCGTTGAGGTCACGACTAAATGATCAATCACATCATCTTCTTTCATCGCGGTTGCAGACTTGCCTTTACCGCCACGTTTTTGCGCGACATAATCATCAATAGGCTGAGTCTTGGCGTAGCCTGTACGTGAGACAGTCATGACGACGGTTTGTTCAGGAATAAGATCTTCACGATTAAAATCAGTACGTGAGTCAATAATGTCGGTACGTCGCTCATCCCCAAAATTATCACGAATCTCAATCATCTCGTTGGAGATAATAGTCATCAGCTTATCAAAATCACCAAGAATAGATTCTAAATGAGCGATTTCACGCAATAAGTCTTGGTACTCTTCGGTCAACTTATCCTGTTCAAGGCCCGTCAAGCGGTGCAACTGCATGTCTAAGATGGCATTGACCTGCTCCAGTGACAAGCGGTAACGTTGTTCACCTGCGGTTGTGCCATCAATAAGACCAAACGGCGCCTTAGGATCTTCGCCTTCGATATATTCAGGACGGACTGATTGACTGCCAGCGGCTGTCAGCATCGCAACCACACTGCCTGAGCCCCAGGTGTTACTTAACAAGCTTTCACGTGCCAAGCCGCGATTGGCAGAGGCTTTAATAGTCGCAATGATTTCATCAATATTGGCCAACGCAACGGTCAAGCCCTCGAGCAAATGACCACGTACGCGCGCTTTATTTAGCTCATAAATAGTACGGCGAGTGACGACTTCTTGACGGTGACGCACAAAAGCGGCAATAAGCTGACGCAAAGTCAGTAATTTTGGCTGACCATTGTCAAGTGCCACCATATTGATACTAAAGCTAGACTCAAGCGGCGTTTGCAGAAATAGATTGTTGACGATAACTTCAGCCGTTTCACCGCGGCGTAAGTCGATGGCGATGCGCATGCCTTCTTTGTCAGACTCATCACGAATCTCAGTAATGCCTTCGATTTTTTTGTCACGCACCAGCTCAGCAATACGTTCAATGAGCTTGGCTTTATTGGCTTGATACGGCACTTCAGTGAAGACGATACGCTCGCGATCACGGTTGACACCTGTATCACTCATAGGCTCGATATGATAGCGACCCCGTATATGCAGACGACCTTTACCCGTACGATAGGCATCTAAAATACCCGCACGACCATAGATGATACCGCCCGTCGGGAAGTCAGGGCCTGAGATATGACTCATCAGCTCCTCGCCTGATACTTGCGGGTTTTCAGCATAAGCTAGGCAGGCATTAATCACCTCAGTTAGGTTGTGCGGCGCCATATTGGTCGCCATACCGACGGCGATACCTGTCGCGCCGTTGACCAGTAAGTTAGGAATACGTGCTGGCATGACACTTGGCATACGCTCAGAGCCGTCGTAGTTGTCCTCCCAATCGACCGTATCTTTGTCCAAATCAGCCAGCATTTGATGCGTCAGCTTGGTCATACGCACTTCGGTATAACGCATCGCTGCTGGTGGATCATCATCAATCGAGCCAAAGTTACCTTGACCGTCAACCATCGGATAACGCAAACTAAAGTCCTGCGCCATACGTACGATGGCATCATAGACCGCACTATCACCATGCGGGTGATATTTACCAATGACATCACCGACCACACGCGCAGATTTTTTATAGGGCTTGTTATAATCGTTTGATAGCACGTGCATGGCGTACATCACGCGGCGGTGTACAGGTTTGAACCCATCACGCACATCAGGCAGCGCACGCGAGACGATCACGCTCATCGCATAATCCAGATAGGACTGCTTTAGTTCATCTACGATGCCAATAGGACTGACCGATTCGCTCATATACACTCCTTCACTCACATTATTTTTCTAATATTTGACTCAGTTGGAGACGCTCATACTCATACAAAAATAAAGGCGCATAAAAGCGTCAATATTAATGAGAAACAGACTATAAAAAAGCACCATCAAGCGGGTAAAATAGTAGGAAAACGGTGATAGTTTTAAGGTTGAATAAAAGAAGCTATTTTAGCACAAATTTGCTGATTTAGGGACATTTCACGGTCATTAAAATCTAGTAAAAATGCTGATTGAGCGTGCGTAGTAGTATTTATTTTTTACCGATAAAACAAAAAAACTGCACCAGAGTAGATGCAGTTTTTAGGCGTTGTTATTATTATCTGTTCAACGCCTACGTACGAACAATTTTATTACGTGCGTCCTCTTATGATTGTCTAAAGTTCTGTTCAAAAAACTCACGCGCAGCTTGAGTACAAGAGGCACTGGTCAATCCGCCATGATAGCTGGCCAGTACCGCAGCACCTGCTGCTTGTGCTAGTAAATCTGGGTTGGTGACTCCTGCTGACTGCGCATCTGCAATAGCTTGATTTTGAACTGCCGTCAAAGTCGTGGCAAATCTATTTTGGATATTATCGATTGTATCTGTATTCATCCAAGCATTGCTCATAGCAGCACTACCGATCGATGTCACTGTGTTTTGATCTCGATCATCATCATTGGTTGCGTCCACATCTAATACAGTAATGTTTAGATTAGCAGCTGGACTCATGCTAGCTTGTTGCAATATAGCCGACATCGAACCCGTATTTAGGTCATAGTATACGGTTGGGTCTTGATTACCACCGCACAATAATGTTGGCATTTTAGGTATGTAGCCGCGTAGATCATTGGCTTTTAGGGCTTTGCGTAAGTTATCTTGTGGACTGTCTGCTGGAAGTACACCCGTTTTGGCTGTCAGACTATCAGGATTTTGCAGCGCATCGGCTACATAAGTGGTGCGAAAATCCGTTTTGATAAGATAGTTATCATCGGCAAACCCTAAGAACGCAAACGGGACAGTCGGTGGCGGTAACATATCAAGTGTAGGGTTGTTTTGGGGATTATCCTCAAACAATGCGTTATCTGGCAGCTTGTTAGACGCGACCAGCTCTCCAAAGCTTAACAAGCTTGGTAGCTGAGTGTTTGAATAGTTTGTCGTAAAGATATCGGTGCTATTTCGATAGATGTTTTTATACTTTTTTTGCAGGCCAGTTGCCAGTAGCGGTGCAAATCTTGTCGCGCCAATATTGACGTTGCCTGAAAATATATAATCGCCGAAAGCAGCTAATGCGTAAGGTCCTGATGATGGCGCTATTGCTGTTACAGATTTGCCTTGTTGCTCTAACAGCCTTGCTGCGGCCATGGCCACATAGCCACCTTGTGAATATCCGCTAATAAACAGTTCACCAGAGTCGTCGATAGTGGTGTACTTAGTATCACTGCTGCGCTGCTGCTTTTTGATTATCACACGCGCGCTATCTAAGGCATCAATCATATCAGTTGACTGTTGATCTGCCACTAGGTAAGGATGATAATCAAGCTCAGAATCATCATATCCAGCATAGTTGGGCGCGACCACAATATAACCTTGCGCCGCAAAATTTGCTGCTATAAGGGTTGCCTCTGCTCCTGCTGGATTTTGCGGATTACCTACTTGACTAAAATCATAGGCTTTGTCAGTAGTGGTGCCATGTGCATAGAGCAATACAGGTCGATCGCCTTGACAGTCGGCACTATCACCACTCGGTAACATCAATGCCGCTGTTGCATTCGTACGCTCGCCTGCTGCCCCTACTGTTGGATAGCTGACTTTTTCTACTTTGATGTCACACTTTGCTGCAGGTGTTGCAGTGTTCTCCAGACCAAAACCACCATCTATCTGGGCTTTATTAAATGCGTTAACAGCCTGAACGGATGTAATATACTCAGTGGTGATCGTGGTATCATCGTCTCCGCAACCGGCCATCAATAGTAAACTACTTGCTACGGCGACTGATAGCACACCTCGCACCATAGTTGGTTTGCATGATTTCGTTGGGATACTAATAGAGTTTGTTTGCTGAACATTTATAATATTAACTGGAGCGGTCTTGCTGTCTTTATTAAGATTGGATTCAAATTTAGACATAATTGCTATCCTTAGCAGTGATAAAGCGAAAATTGTCAGACGTCCTTGGCAGTTGACCAAAACCTACTTTATATAAAGATAACATAACTATTGTTATCTCTTATACCTTATTGTTTATACCGTAAACGGTGATGAAAAGCTACCGAAAACCATGTAATCTGCTGTCATATAATTATTCGTCAATTGCCCATAACTGATGCGTGCATACAGACTAAAATGTGTCGTTAATGGATAAAATTACGGTTGTGGTAGACAAAAAATTTCTACTCGTTACACTACCTCTTTATATTATAAGTCCTTGTTATAATCTTTCTTATCAATCCCTATAAAATAGGCATTTATTGTTATGGATATCATCCTTGTTATCGTCTGGATTTTGGCTATGATACTGTACAGCTTTTCTAGTGACTATGCTGTCAGCTTTCCAAGCCATCATTACCGCGCGCTACCTTTTGTGCGCTGGGGCTCATTACTGATTGCGATGGTATTATCTGGTTACTTAGCGCAAGCCTACCAAGACAATTTACAAAACAATGGTATTTGGGTATTTATCGTCGTGGTATTTGTCATTATCACTCTAGCAAAACTGGTATTTAAATGGGTAATTAATAGAAGACGATAAAGCCATTAACGATTGATATATCCATAAAATACCACCTTATACATCCATAAACAGCAGACTCAAAAGTAATGATAAACGATGACAATCCATTGACAGCACTAGACGATGAACGTACCGACCGCAGTTTTGATGCGATTGCCGATCATTTTGAAAAAAAGGTATATGGTGGTTTAAAGGGTGATATTCGTCTGGCTGTCTTACGCCGTGATATCTTTGGTTATGTCGAACAACTTAGCCATTTGCTCAAGCGACCATTGCATATTTTAGATGTGGGCGCCGGACTCGCCCAGATTGCAACAGAACTTGCTATTCAAGGCCATACAGTCGTCATCAATGACATATCTGCTAATATGATCGACAAAGCCAAAGCGAATGCAGAGCAGACGGGCAAAAATCTTGATATCACATGGTATGTCTGCCCTTATCAGGCGCTTGAAGCTAAACTAGGAACAGATAAACCAACGACAGACTCTACAGATAAGTTTGATGTCATACTGTGTCATGCATTACTTGAGTGGCTTGCAGACCCAAGAGCGGTGATGGACTTCTTCGATAAGCAGCTGGCGACTGATGGCGTCTTGTCATTGTGTTTTTACAATCCGGCAAGCTTTGATTATCGAAACTTGATCATGGGTAATTTTAATTTGCTTGATACCTTACTTGATAAAGCTGACTATCAAGCGGACAATAACAAAAGTTTGACGCCCAATTATCCTGTTGCCAAACAAGAGGTTGAGTCATGGTTACAACAACATGAGTATCAAATCGTATTAGAGAGTGGTCTGCGCGTATTTCATGACTATGCACCATTAAAGCGTGGCGGGCATACCGACCCTGACGCAGTCATTAGAATGGAGCTACGCTACTCGCAGCAAGAGCCCTATAAATGGCTTGGCCGTTATCTACATATAATGGCCACTCGCAAAACTTAATGTTAATAGCCGTTTTGTCATAGCCCTTTTATCGCCTTGAAAATATTGTTTCATTGGAATATTGATCAGTATCAATTACGCTCTTACTTCTTAATCTATAAATGACCTATCATATTCTGACCAAGTCGTGGCATTAATCTCTTTTTCATCGAATACAACCACATGCTCTAGCAAAGGCAAAATACCAATATGCGTTCCAATCTCATGATTGTGATGACTGGCGACTAAGGATAAAACCGTCTGTCCATCATCGAGTTGCAAACGATATAGATAGTTGGCACCGCGAAACACACGTCCAACGACTAATGCCGTCTGCGTACTGTCATCATCGTGAATGATATCATCAGGACGCACCAATACTTTGATCGGCGTGCCATTAGGATAGTCATACTCGCAATACTGCGGCTGCCCTAATTCATCGTAGACTTCCATACGCCGATAGATATCACCAAGCGCGGTCTCGACATGTCCCTCCTTAATGATGCCATCTATCATGGCTCCTTCACCAACAAACTCAGCAACGAACGGACTGATTGGCTCGTGGTATAGCTCACTTGGCGTGGCCCACTGTACCAGCTTACCTCTATGCATGACCCCTACTTTGTCTGCAATCGCAAAGGCTTCGTTTTGATCATGAGTCACCAGTATCGCTGTGGTGTTGGTACGTTTAAGAATATCACGTACATTCATCGCCAGTGATTCACGCAGTACTACATCAAGATTCGAAAATGGCTCATCAAGTAATAACAATTGGGGCTTTGGTGCTAAGGCGCGTGCTAAAGCAACTCGCTGCTGCTGACCGCCTGAAAGCTCACTTGGACGCTTGCTGGCATGCTCAGTTAACTCAACCAGGTTTAACATTTCAGTCACACGTGCTTTTTTGTCAGCGGTTGACCAACTGTTCAGACCAAAGGCGATGTTTTTTGCCACACTTAAGTGCCCAAATAATGCGTAGTCTTGAAACACCATGCCCATGCCGCGCTTAGCTGGTGCAACGGCAAAAGATGTGCGTGCTGTCTGCTCTGTTAGCCGCTGACCATTTAAGCTAATAGAGCCTTGGCGCGTAGGCTCTAACCCAGCGATAGCACGTAATGCTGTGGTTTTACCGCAGCCACTATAGCCTAAAAAGCAACCAATCTCACCTTGCTGCAGCGTTAAAGACATCTTATCAACGACAGTGGTATCATCATAACCGACGACTAAACCTCTAACACTAAGATAAGGCTTATCATGCATCTTTATCGATTCATGCTGCTTGGACTGCGGCATAATGACCGCACAGGTAGAGGCTTGCCTAATATTGGTAGGCATGACTTTTTTGCCAGGAGATTTCGGTTTGGATTGATCTGTTCGGTCTGCTGAGTCTTTGATCAGGTCGGTATGCATAGATGTTACCAATGAGCGCTAGAGATAAAATAAGTAATACGATAAAAGTAATAATAAGTGTTAATTGAATATAGCTATATACAGTACGCTACAATACATAGTACGTTAAATTAGAATGACGATATAGTAGATTCAAAAAGTATGATTACGTTAGCTATTTTTGTCACTTTGACGTAGCAATATCCATACCGGAATCAGTCCGACAAGTACGATGAGTAAGCTTGGTAAAGCAGCCCTTGCCCACATCCCCTCACTAGTCATCTCAAACACGCGTACTGCCAGCGTATCCCATCCTTGACGCCGTGTCATAAGTGTAATCGGCATCTCTTTCATGACTTCTACAAAACCCATTAATAGAGCAGTCAACATGCCTGGTTTGAGTATCGGCAATACCACCTGACGCCAACGCTGTAATGGACTATCACTGAGTAGCTTTGCAGCCGCCTCTTGATTGATCGTCAAACGCTGTAGCTGACGGTCGATGGGTTGGAAGCTGACCGTCATAAAGCGGGTTGAAAGCGCAAGTAGCATGACAATAACACTTCCTGATAGCACTTGCTTTGAGGTAATCCCGATGGCGATCAGTTGATTATCAACCCAAGCAATCGGAATAAAAACCCCTACAGCTAGTACTGTGCCTGGTACGACATAACCCAAATTGGCTAAAGTGATCATTAGCTTCGTTGTTTTGTCAGAATACTGCCGCTTAATCCACGCAATGATAATCGCAAGAAAAGCAATAAGTAGCGTCGTCATACTAGCAATCATCAAGCTATTAGTGACAAAATCAATATAACGTGCATCAAAATCTTGGCGAAAATTCGTCGCCGTCCAATAGAACAGTTGTAAAAATGGTATGAGAAAGGCGATTGAAAATACGAGCGTACACAGCAGCGTCATTGTAAGCTTTGCAGGGGTACTGGCCTCAAGGCGGCGATTGCTACCTTGGGTAACCGCATTGCCGCGCCTTGCTTGCCAATACTGCTCAAACAATACCACAATAAATACCACACCGATCAATAAAGCGGCCAATTGTGCTGCCGTAGTTAGACTAAAAAATCCAAACCATGCTTTATAAATAGCAGTGGTAAAGGTATCGACATTAAATACCGAGACGGCACCAAAATCTGCCAAAGTCTCCATAGTTGCTAACAACAACCCACCGATAATCCAAGGCAGCGCTTGCGGCAGAGCCAAGCGAAATAACACTCGACTACGGCTAAGCCCCAGCATCTGACCTGCTTCTATCGCACGCCGACCTTGAGATAAAAAAGCTTGTCTTGCCAGCAGATACACATAAGGATAAAACGCCAATGACAATATTAGCCCAGCACCCCAGACGTTACGTACTGAAGGTATCGCTGTACTGATACCCAAATCACGTAGTCCTGTCTGTAACGGTCCACTAAAATCAACTATTCCCACTGTCACAAATGCTAGCACATAAGCGGGCATAGCTAATGGCAACATCAGCGCCCACGAAAAAAACCGCTGTCCTGGAAAACGGTACATACTTGTTAACCACGCCAATGCCGTACCAATACTGCCAGCAATCACAGTCACCATAAGCAGTAAGATGACCGTATTTTTGAGGACTTGCGGTAGCACATAATCTGTCATATGCGACCAGATATCTGCAACTGGCTGCGTCCATGCAAAAAGCACAATTAAAATTGGGATGAGCATAAACGACGAAATCAGCCCTAAGACTGATTTTGAAATAATGCGCTTACCGGCTATACGCTCTTGACGAACAACACGAGTGTCGCTGGCAGGGCTATCTTTGACAGTACTGTCTTCACTAGCAGACGCTTTTGTCATTGTCATAATATAGATATTACCCTGTCAGACGCGTATAAACCAAACTATCCACTAAAAGATTATTTATAACCTGCTTTATCCATCATCTGGATAGCTTGTGTTTGTAGTTCGCCAAATTTTTGCACATTGATATCGTCTTGTTTAAACGTACCCCAAGATCTGAGCATGTCTGATTCATCAATACCTTCTTTTACTGGATACTCTTTGTCAGAGCTGGCATAAATACCTTGAGCTTCATCAGAGGACAACCACTCTATTAGTTTAAGCGCGCCATCTGGATTGTCTGAGTTGGTGGTCACACCAGCGCCAGAGATATTTACATGTGTGCCTGTTGTATCTTGATTTGCCCAAAATATCTCGACAGGGAAGTCAGGCTTTTCATCAAGTATACGGCCATAGTAATAACTGTTGGCAATACCAACTTCACATTGACCTGCAGCGATGGCTTCTAACATGCTGGTATCATCACTAAATACGTCAGTCGCTAGATTATCGACCCATCCACGAATAACCTCTTCTGTCTTTTCTTCGCCCAAATGCTCCATCATACTGGCGACAAGCGATTGGTTATAGACCTTTTTAGAGGTACGCAAGCACAGTTTACCTTTCCATTTTGGATCGGCCAAATCTGCATACGTCGATAACTCATCGGCACTGACTTTGTTTGGATCATAAAATATCGTGCGTGCACGTAATGACAGACCTGTCCACTGACCTTTTGGATCTCGGTATTTAGCAGGAACATTACTTTCAAGTACCGTAGAAGCGACTGGCTGCAATAATCCTTGCTGCGCTGCTTGCCATAAGTTTCCAGCATCGACCGTCAATAACATGTCGGCCGGTGTGTTCTGACCTTCAGCTTGTAAGCGTGCCATTAATGGACCTGTCTTGTCAGTAACCAGCTCAATTTTTACGCCTGTCTCTTCGGTATACTTGTCCAACAATGGCTTAATAAGCTGCTCATTACGTGACGAATAAATCGTCACCACTTGTTCATCACTCGAAGTCGCTACGGCATTATCATCGCTGGCTTCTTCAGTTGTCGGCGTTTGCGTCTCTGCGTCTTCAGCTGGAGTCGATGCGTTATTACAACCCACTAGACCCATCATCATGCCAAAGACAGCAACAGATAAGGTAGCCTTAACAGGGCGAGTTAGCGACAGACGTTCAGCAACCGCGTTCGATGACATGGTCTTCTCCATAATAGTGTAAAAGATAAATGAGATAGCTTAGATGATGAGCAATTAGGTAGGCGTTTATACTGCTAAAACAATGATAAAAACCAGAAACAATATACTAATAGAAATGAGATTAATTATCAATACATTTATTTCGACTGACTTTGCCGCCGAAAGCACAGTTTATAGAGAGGTTTTAGAGAGCTTCACTCTATCTACTTTATATTAGCCATTGACCCAAAATCACGTTTACAGCAGCTTCTGTGCGTAAGATTCGTGGCCCAATATTTACCGTTTTGCATCCCTGCTTGCATAGCAGTTCAATCTCATAATCGACCCAGCCTCCTTCAGCTCCAATGCAAACCACATCTGGCCGCTGAGCTCTTGCAGAAGATATAGACTGTGCAGACTGTTGCAGATATTGCGAAAAGGACAGATCGCTATAAGGGTGAGCGACTATAGCGTCATGAGTAATCAGACTGGGCAGCTGATCCTCGACGAACGGTTTAAAGCGTTTTTGTAAAGAAATGCGCGGCGCTATCGTATCGACCCCTTGCTGCAGACCTTCCAATACAAATTCATCAAGCCGCCTCAGTAGCGGACTTTGCCAATAGCTCTTTTGGGTACGGTAACTATTGATCAGAATAATATGACAAACACCCAATGCAGTCATGTCCATGATTAAGCGCCGTAGTACTTTAGGCCGTGGCAATGCCAAAATCAGAGTAACTTCTAATTTGGCTGGTGGCGGAATATCAAGCTGTACCTCACGTAGCTGTATGTTACTAGGTGACATAGCATCGATCACTGCTGTACCAAGATTGCCTCCAAGCTGACCGATTTTGAGCGTCGCACCAACTGGTAGCTTCAATACCTGATTGATGTGTTCGATTTGTACAGGCGAGTTAATCTGTGCATAAGGCAGTGTAATATCAGATGCAGGCAACAAAATACAATTCATAGAGCAGATCGCTTAATAAAAATAAGAGTGAACGACGATTAGAGATACTGCTGGTCGGTCTGAGGATACACGCTAGAAAACTTTTCAATCGTCTCCTCTATCATCGCTAGTTGACGAGGTAATACTGCCTGCTCCTGAATGGTCATTTGCTTGCCTGCTTGTCCCGCTTGTCTGGCAGTCTCTAAATGACGCAGCCAAAACTGTAGCTGTTGATATATCATCTCATCATCGCTTGTAGAGTCGTTTATTAGATGCTCGTCACTGCCAATTGCTTGATAAAAATGGTTGGTTGGTTGATATAAAGCACCAGCACTTGCCAGCTTATCTACGACGCTTTGACATGATTGAGTATACTGTCCCATAAGTACTGGCGTGCCCACACTCATAGGCTCCACAGGATTATGGCCGCCGATATCAACGATAGAACCACCAACAAGCGCTACATCTGCTTGTGCATACCATCGCATCAGCTCACCCATACTATCAGCCAGATAAACCTGCGTTTTCGTAGTGATGTCTTCGTCTTGACTGCGCCTTGCCATTTGCAAACCTGTTTCGCTAATGAGCGTAGCCACCTCATCAAAGCGTTCAGGATGTCTGGGTACGATGATAAGTAGGGCCGTAGACAGCTCCGCTATATCCAATAGTTGCTGGTGCAGCGCTAATGCCATACTTTCTTCACCGCTATGAGTGCTCGCTGCTATCCAAACTGGACGGTCTACAAACTGCGAATCAGACAGATTCGACAACTCATTAATAGCGCCATCTTCTTTGACTTTATTAGTTGCTAGTTTGGAATCAGTGACGTTTTTGGAATTGGTAGTTTTAGGCGTATTGATGACCCATTTAAGTGAGCCTGCAACGCGTATCTGCGCACTATCTGCTCCCAACTGCCGGAAGCGTTTAGCAGAGTCGCTATCTTGCGCGATGATTAAACTGAGGTTTTGCATCATGCTAGCACTTACGGCGCTTATCTTTTGATAGCGGGTAAAAGATGCCGCTGATAGTCGTCCATTTACCAGAATACTAGGAATGTCTTTTTGCGATAAAGTGGCTAAGATGTTTGCCCACAATTCAGTTTCGACAAACAACGCAGCGACGGGCTGTACATGCGCCAAAAATGTCTCGATAACGGCGGGCGTATCTACTGGCACATAACTCTGACTCATCCGACCTTGAGCAATCTCCTCAGCGAAACGACTGGCACCGCGCGCATGACCCGTCTGTGTGGTATTGGTCAACCATATATCATAGCCTTGCGCCAATAGAGCGTCGAGCAAGGGCGCGACTGTATTGGTCTCCCCTAGCGAGACGGCATGACACCAAATTATTTTATTATCGCTTGTGTCGCTCGATACCGGACACGGTGGATATTGTTTGCCAAAGCGCTGCGCAACTTCTTGTTGATAGTTGTCACGACTGCGCGAACGACGCCAAACCTGCATGCGATACAACGGCTTTAGTAGCGTGATAGCAAGCTGATAATACCAAGGTGGCATGCGAGTCGCGCGTTTGATTGGCGCAGTACTACTTAACGCACAGTTATCTAGCGAATGATTATCCAGCGTATCGTCATCAAAATCTTTTTGAGCCGCTAATGGCTCAGATTCAGTAGACGGTGGTACAGAAGGTGATGGCATGGAAAAGCCCAGTTTTGTGATAAATAAAATGACAAATTAGACAGTCAACCGTTGATAAATTCTACCGTAAATCAGAAAAAAGCCATACAACTTAGTGACTATGTGCGAAGAAAATGTGCACAGAAAATCGTATGGCCTACTAATTACTGTCTTATGACATCGTTAAATAGCCAGTCTAAAACCTTACAACGCGATAAGAGAGTGTTTGATTATTATACAAATACAATAAGTAATACTGCACCCAGCACCACTACTCCTAGCAATATTTGATAACGCTTAATACTATGCTGCTCTTGTTTTTTCGATGTGATTAATGTTTGAGCTTGTTGCCACTTAGCCACCAGATCTGCTGCTTCTGTATGGCCATTTTTAGCCGCTTCCTCCAACCAATACTGACCGCTAATCACCTCTTGCGGCACGCCGATACCTTGATAGTACATTTTACTAAGTAAGCGCTGAGCGCGGATATCTTTCTTGTTTGCCGCTTGTTTGACCCAGTCTGTCCCTACTACTTTACTGGCTTCTGCATCCGCTATTTGTCCTTCACCTAGTAACTCGTACATAGCCAAGCGTAACATCGCAGTGGTATTACCAGATTCGGCAGAATTTTGCAGACGTATTAATGCTTGCTGCCGTGCAGCCTGATGCTGCTCTAAAAACGTTACTTGGTCACGCGGCTTATTTTGCCGCGCAATATGGTGCTCGAATTGATCCAGTATTTTGCACGCTTGCAGATAGTCATCATGGCCAGTAGCTTGTGGCACCTTAATCTCATCTAACTCTATAAGCAATTGAGTAAATATTTCTGGCGTTATAGAGACCTTTAAGGGGCTAACAGTTTGCAGTTGAGTAGTAATTGCACTGATATTAGTAGGCATTTCAGATATTTTAGGTTTGACACTCGCTGCTACATCGACTATTGAAGGCTCAGCTTGCTGTGCTACGGCTAGCTTGGTAACAGGAATTTCTCTGTGTTTGGTCGCTTGGATTGGTAGCCGTTGGTTTTGAAAATTTTCATTATTGATTAATCTTGGATGAATATCTACTGATTCAGAATAATGCTCTACACTTGGTTCAGCTGTAACACTCTCATCAATACCATTATTTTTTGGTAGTCGCGCACTTACTGCTTGATACAATCCGCTAGCAACTTGCCCACCTTGCACTGCCTGAAACTGTCGATCAATATGCCCAAATAGTCGCAAGCCTATGGGTTCTAACGCAAAAAATATACCTGCGCTATCGTTAGAGTTATCACTATATACCACAGCCATGGATTGATAAAAATCCTCTGCAATCAACGGTAGCGTATCAAAATGCTTTTTTAGTTCAAACTGTCCATACCAATGTGGCTCGCTTTGCCACTGGTGCGCCAGCACTCGCCCTGCATAAAATGCCAAAAACAGTAATAAGTTGCGATAACGCTCATCAATCAGCAGTGCATTCTCATCTAAACCCTCAGATTGATCTTTTGCCTTTGTCATATCGCGGCGTATCTGCAAAATTAGCGTGTCTACTCGCTGTAAGCTGGCAAGCGATTCATCTAACTGACACTCATGCAGCTGCTTTTCATAAGCGATACCCCCTGCGATAGGACGATCTGCTATAAAATCTTGCCAGTAGCCTTCCGCCATATAATCAAGTGACGTTTTAGGGATCTTAGCTAAAGTAGCGTTTGGCGTAGCAAGCATGGAGTGGGCATATCCTCTGAATAAAAATCACAAATAGCATTACTAGATTAGGCATCGGTCATACAAATCAGTTATACAAAGATGGTAACGACTACAATAAAGGACTAAACAGACGCACTACGTTATCGAACAATCGTTCAGAATCGCGACGCTGCTGCCACTCTGTTAAACTCAAAAACCGGCAGCTTTGCAAATAAGCATCTTGGCAGTCAGCGACTTGAGCAACCATTTCAGGTGTATATATCGCCAAACTGACTTCCATATTTAAATAGAAGCTACGCATATCGATGTTCACTGTACCAAACAGGCAATAATCATCATCAATAACTACCGTTTTAGCATGTAATAGTCCACCTTGGAACAATGCAATCTTTACGCCAGCTTCAAGCAGTTCTTGATAATACGCTTGTGACGCATGCTGCACCAAAAACGAATCTACCTTTTCTGGAATAATTAAAGTCACATCGACACCGCGCTTTGCTGCTGTCTCCAGCGCTCCTGATAGTGCTTCATCTGGTACAAAGTAAGGCGTCGTAATTTGAATACGCTTATTGGCGCGGTGAATAATAGTCACTAAAGTATTATAAATGACATGAGCGGTCACCTGCGGCGCTGAAGGAATGAGCTGTGCAACGACATCATCAACCACAGGCATTTGCGGTATCGCAATCGACTTTGAGCCTGGTACGGTAGGTATATAATTATCCACATCATCAACGAGCACCTGAATGCGGCTGTTAATATCATTGATGGTTGGATTCAACACATACAACTTACGAGTATAGCTATTTACCCGCTTATCTAACGCATCTAGATTGTCGTTGTTTTCAGCACCGATATCAGTAATGACAACTTTAGCCATGGCCGTAGCTATGCTAATTGGCTGCTGACCAACGCTGCGCATCATCACATCAACCCACTGCCCAACACCTTTGTCTTGTTTAAAAAACTTGGGATCCACCAAATTAAAACTACCGGTATAACCGATATACTCGTCGATCACCACAATCTTACGATGATTGCGCAAATCAGAGCGCTTAAACAAGGTTTTAAACAATCCTACCGGTAGTGACTGGTGTACGAACACGCCTGCTCGCTCTAACGCTTGATGCTCAGAGCTATTAAAAAAGCTAAAGCTGCCGACACTGTCGATTAGTATATGACACTCTACCCCGCGTTTGGCGGCAGCAGCTAGAGACTCTAACACCTCTAAGACTTGGCCTTTAGGATAGATAATATAAAACTCTATAAGAATGGTGCGCTTAGCATTATCGATATCACTAATCAGATGATTAAAAAACGCTCTAGATGAAGTTAGCAGTTGCATCCTATGTCCAGCGTACACGCCAAACCCTGTCCAGCGTGTACCGATACGACTCACGCCCCGATAGTTAATCGGCAACAAATCTTGTCCTTGATCAAATACCATCCGCTCACGTGCTGCTATGTCGTTCATTAGCAAGCTTGCTTGATCCACACGCTGCCGATAACGACGACCAATCATCGGTTCGCCGACTAGAATATAAGCTATAAACCCAAACACTGGCAGGGTGTATAGAACCGCTATCCAAGCAATCGCCACTCCAATATTGCGCTGTACCGAGACCACACGCAAAGTCATGATCACCATTAATATGATGTGTAATAGCAGTCCTAACCCTGCAAAGCTACCCCAAGACCACGATGCAAGGTGCTGCTCAGTCGCTAAAGATTCTATAACTGCCTCCCTCACCCTACGCAGAACAAAATATGGATAGAAAAAATTGATAATTGATATCTACGGTTTGGTAGTATAGTAGTTTTTTATTATCAAACAATAGATAAAGGCAACAAGCCGTATTTAACGAATGCAGCTTATCAAATCATCTCACTCTCGTATTATAATAGCACCCTTGCTTAATACATATTTATTCAAGGTATTTTAATCATTCATTACTATAAGCTGCTGCTACCAGAGCTCATGATTACAATCTATTTTGGATTATTTGAAATTTTTATAAAATACTATTTGACAGGCAGATGTAAATCTATATAATACACACCCACAGCAAGGGGAGTTATTCATAATATCTCTTGTTGAGAGCTAATAAAACACTGTGCTTTATGCTCTAGAATTTTCTCTTTAAAGAAAATTCTCTTGCGAAGCTAAAATTGCAGTGCTTTTTTTATACGCTTCTCAGGGTGATTAGCTCAGTTGGTAGAGCGTCTGCCTTACACGCAGAATGTCGGCGGTTCGAATCCGTCATCACCCACCACTTATTAGCAAGTGGGCCTTTTATAAAGGCAAGATGCTAAGACGACCTAAGCAGCGGTAGTTCAGTTGGTTAGAATACCGGCCTGTCACGCCGGGGGTCGCGGGTTCGAGTCCCGTCCGCTGCGCCATATTTTGTAAACAGCTAAAACGAATTTAGACATTAAGTTTAAGCAAGTTTCGCCTCAAACATTAGATTGTTTGAGGTTTTTTTGTGTCTGGGTTTCTTTTTATACAAACACCTACGATTAGTGTAATGCAGCTGATTAAAAGCAGCGACATTGCTACCAAAATGTTTTGAACACATTTTCTATTAATGTTAATTACTTCTTGCAAAAAGTTATAATAACTCACGTTCTGTCAGTACTTTACGCGCAATACGAAAACATTCTACCCCTTGTGGCACACCGCAATAAATTGCAATAGCATGAATGGCGGCTCGAATTTCTTCCACAGAGCAACCATTATTGATTGCCCCATTTAGATGCAACTCCCATTCATGCATTTTTCCTAAAGCGGCAATCATGGTTAGATTCATTAAAGAACGAGTCTTAACATCAATAGCTGCATCACCCCACCCAAAACCCCAACACCATTCGGTCATGGCTTCTTGAAATGGTCGATTAAAATCATCGGCAGCCTGTATGTTTTTATCGACATACTCCTCGCCTAAGGTCGCCTTACGCTGGGTGAGTCCTAATTCGAAACGTTGTTTATCCATGATTGTTTCTCACTCTTGTTGGTTAAGAAGCAAGCCCATACGACATGCTTCATCAATATGTTTTTGACAAGCTTCGATGGCAGCTTTACTGTCGCCATTAGCAATACCATCAATGATATCTTGCAAATTATCAGGACCTTTATTCGCACGCTCCGGCGTAGACAAAGTCATAAACCGTAAACGCCCAATACGTCCATTTAACTTATCTGTCAGCTCCCATGCTACTGTCATTCCCGCTATAACAAACAGGTACTCATAAAACAAACGCGAGTGTTCTAGAGCGCAAGCAACGTCTCCTGCATGAAGTTCAGCTCTAATTTGAGTCAATCCTCTCTGTAAAGTGCTTACTATTTTGGGAGTTACTTGTTCGGCACAATGGCGTACTGCCTCACTTTCAAGCATGGCACGTAATTGATAGATCTGGCGAATTTCACTGTTTTCTAATACTGTCACTGAAGGACCACTTGAGGTGACAGTCACCAAATGCTCGCTTTCTAAGTGCCTGATGCATTCACGTACTACTGTTCGGCTAACGCCTAACTGCTCACCAATTGTACGTTCTACCAATCTTTCACCTGGCTCAAGCTGACCTACCATAATCGCCATACGCAGTTGTTCTAATGCTGTTTCTTTTAAAGTCTTTGGCTTCTCTACTCTCTCTAACATTGGACCTTTACTCTATCGAAGATAAAGAGATTATAACGATTATGAAAAAAAAAGATAGCATTCTTTGTCATATCATATTATGGTATACCATATTACGGAATATACTATGTATCTAAAAAGGAATCTACCATGCTAAAGCCAGAAATTAGAAAAATTGTTACTTTTGAAGAAGAAACTTTTATTGAAGGTTTCAAAGCTACTGACACACCGTTACGACTGTTCGCTGTTGCCGCTGTGATTACTAATCCATGGGCTGGGCGCTATGTCGAAGACTTAAAACCTGAAATCCAAGCATATGGTCCTATTTTGGGTAAGCTGATGACTGATAAGATAATTAACTTGGCTGGCGGGGCAGACAAAATACAGGCTTATGGCAAGGCTGCTGTCGTCGGGTTAAACGGCGAAATCGAACATGCCTCAGGTCTAATTCATACGTTACGTTTTGGCAATTTTTATCGTGAAGCCTTATCTGCGAGTAGTTATTTATCATTTACTAATATACGCGGTACAGCAAACTCCCCCATCATGGTACCGCTGATGGATAAAGACGATGTAGGTCGACGTTCACATTATTTGACCATCCAATTTGCTATCCCAGATGCGCCTCGTGATGATGAAGTCGTGATTGTTTTGGGAGGAGCAACTGGCGGGCGGCCGCATCACCGTATTGGTGATCGCTACCAAGATTTGAAAGACCTCGGTCGCGATTTAGACAATCCAGCAGCCGTATAAGGAGCAATCACTGATGAAGTGGTCACGTAAAACCTCTAATGGAATCGCTTATCATTACAAAGGTAATGATAAGGCTAGTAGCACTGTTAATGAAAAAACTACTCCAATCGTTTTTATACATGGTGTAGGTTTGAGAGCAGAAAGCTGGAACCAGCAGTTATCTGCATTTACAGAGCGCTATCGCTGTTATGCGATCGATATGCCTGGACATGGGGAGAGTGAGTTACTACCTAACCCCTCGTTGACGTTGCAAGACTTTGCTGACGTGCTAAAAACATTCATCGATAATGTTATTGGCGAGCCAGCAATCATCGTTGGACATTCATTAGGAGCAATGACAGCGTTACAAACCGCGGTATCTTACCCCCAAGTAGTACGCGGTATTGCTGCATTTAATGCCATATATGAACGTCCAGATGTCGCGGCTCAAGATGTACAAGCTCGAGCAGAATCACTGCTAAACAACCTTGAACAAAATGTCACTGACCAACCGATTGCTCGATGGTTTGATGGCGACTCTCAATACCGCTCAGAAGCAGAATTATGCCGAACATGGTTGGATAATGGCAATCGCTTAGGATATGCACGGGCTTATCAAATGTTTGCCCATTTACGTGGTATTGCAGCAGCTGATTTAAAGTCCATTACTGTGCCTACGTTATTTCTAACAGGCGAATTGGACATTAACTCTAAGCCTGAAATGTCGTTGGCGATGGCAGAACTATTACCCAGTGGTCACGCGGTTATCGTACCTGGTGCCCGCCATATGACCCAAATGACCCACGCTGATGACGTTAATGCAGCGTTGGCGACGTTCTTTACTCAATGTGAATCGCATAATATGACGCTTGCTTAATTTAAAAGCATGCTTAATTTAAAAGAAGAGGTACTCATGAAGCAACTTGACTCTAAAGCCTTACGCAATGCTTTTGGCAGCTATATGACTGGCGTTACTGTGATAACTGCTATGACTGATGATGGTAAACCCGTCGGCTTTACTGCAAACTCATTTACTTCGGTATCACTTAAGCCACCACTATTATTAGTGTGCCCAGCAAAATCTCTATCCAGTTTTGATGTGTTTGCCAACTGCGAAAACTTTGCCGTCAACATTTTAAGCGAAGACCAGCAGAACATCTCAAATATCTTTGCAGGTTCAAAAGATGACCGTTTTAGTCAAATTGTTTGGCATACAGATGAACAAGGTAATCCAATCATCGATGGTGCCTTAACACATTTTTCTTGCAAAACGGAGCGTAATCTTGAAGCAGGCGATCATCACCTTTTGGTTGGCCAAGTACTAGATTTTTCAGCTCGTGAAGGGCGCGGATTAGGGTATGCTTCTGGCGGTTATTTTAGCTTAGGACTAGAACGCGAAGCGGCAGAGATTAGTACCCAGCAACAACAAGTCAGTGTGGGTGTGATTATCGAACACGATGGAAAAGTGTTATTGAGCCAAAGTGACGGCAAAGCCAACCTACCAAACACTATTACTGACGATAACACCAATGCTTTCAGTACTATTAAGCAGTTTTTAGCAGAGAAAGGTATTGACGCTCAGCTAGGTGCAGTCTTCTCAATCTATGAAAACACAAAAAACAATAATAATTATATTTTTTACCGAGCCTTTGCAGAATCGGCAGACACCAAAGGACTGGGGGAATATGTCGCTATCGATAGTCTTGCAGAACAAAATTTTGCGACTCAAGCCATGGCTACCATGATGAATCGCTACGCCATCGAAAGCAAAAATGGCTTTTATGGTGTGTATGTTGGCAAAGAAGAGTTTGGCAAGGTCCATTAAACTTTACATTTATCGTAAATACTACAGAAAAAGTCAAATTAAAAAACGAGCAAAGGAGTTGCGTTATGAGGTTTTCATTATTTTTACACATGGAACGAATTGATGAATCACAAAGCTATCGGCAGCTATATAACGATTTTATTGAGCTAGCAAAAATGGCAGATCAAGGTGGAATGCATGCCATTTGGACTGGTGAACATCATGGTATGGATTTTACCATTGCCCCCAATCCGTTCTTAAACTTAGTAGATTTAGCCCACCATACCAAAAATGTTCGACTAGGTACGGGGACCATAATTGCACCGTTTTGGCATCCTATTAAATTAGCTGGTGAAGCGGCGATGACTGACATTCTCACCAAAGGACGATTGGACTTAGGTATTGCTCGCGGGGCTTACAGCTTTGAGTATGAGCGTTTAATGCCAGGTATGGATGCCATGGAAGCTGGCGGACGCATGCGCGAGCTTGTTCCAGCGGTTCAGAAACTGTGGAAAGGTGATTACGCCCACGATGGCAAATATTCGCAATTTCCGGCTACTACATCAGCGCCAAAACCTATACAAGAAGGTGGCGTACCTATGTGGATTGCTGCGCGCGACCCTAATAGCCACAACTATGCTGTTGAACATGGTTGCAACGTGCAAGTCACGCCTTTATGGATGGGTATTGAAGAAATCGAAACTCTAATGCAGCGATTTAAAGATGCCAAAAATGAGTACGGGCAAGATAAAGACCCAAAAATCATGCTCTTACAACATGCTTATGTAGGCAGTGATGCCGATGACGTTGCTGAAGCTGCAAAATCCATTAGCCGCTTTTATTGCTATTTTGGCTCATGGTTCAAAAATGAGCGTCCAGTCACGCAAGGGTTAATTAAACCCCTTAGTGATGAAGAAATGGCAAAAATGGAGATGTACGCTCCTGAAAAAATGTTAGAGAACATGCCTATAGGAACACCTTATCAGGTCATTAAGAAGCTCAAACACTATGAAGCTTTAGGCTATGACGAATTTTCATTTTGGATTGATTCTAGTATGACTTATGAGCAAAAACGAGACTCGTTACGCCGATTCATCGATGAAGTCATGCCAGCATTTTCGTAGCCTCATTAAGACTCATCACTTATCAATAGATGAGCAGGTAATTCAATAAAAATATGGAGAATAACGATGACCAAACCTCATTATCAACTGTATATAAACGGTGAATGGTGCGAAGGCAGTAGTGACCAACGCATGGACAGTCTAAACCCTGCAACGGGCGAAGCATGGGCAACCTTCGCTTGTGCTGACTCAAGCGATGTCGAACGCGCCGTCAGTGGTGCAAAAGCAGCTTTAAATAATCCTGAGTGGGCAAAAATGACAGCAACACAGCGAGGTAAGCTACTATACCGTCTCGCTGAACTGATTGAAAAAAATGCTGAGAAACTTGGAGAAATAGAAACGACCGATAGCGGAAAACTGGCACATGAGACTGTGGCCCAAACACGTTATGTTGGTGATTATTATCGTTACTTTGCAGGACTTGCCGATAAGATTGAAGGAGCAACACTACCGATTGATAAGCCTGACATGCATGTCTTTACTCGCCGCGAACCAATTGGTGTCGTCGCGGCAGTTGTACCGTGGAACGCACAGATGTTTTTGACGGCAACGAAGCTAGGGCCTGCACTAGCAGCAGGTTGTACTGTAATTCTAAAAGCTTCAGAAATAGCACCTTGTCCTATGTTTGCCTTTGCCAAGCTGGTAGAACAAGCAGGCTTTCCTAAAGGGGTGATATCTATCATCACCGGTGATGCTGAAAATTGTGCTATTCCATTAACCAGTCATCCCGATGTGGACAAGATTGCCTTCTGGTGGACCTGATGCCGCACGTCATGTGGTTAGAAATTCGGCTAATAGCTTTGCCGTAACAAGCTTAGAGCTGGGCGGAAAATCCCCGATCATTGTCTTTGATGATGCCGATTTAGAAAGTGCGGCTAATGGCCTCATTGCGGGTAACTTTGGCGCATCCGGTCAGTCTTGTGTAGCAGGCTCTCGTGGCTTTATCCAGCGCTCTATTTTGCCTGAAATCATCAAACGCGTAGAAGCGAAAGCTAAAAATATTGTCATCGGCAACCCTCTTGATTCTGCTACTCACGTAGGTCCTTTGTGTACTAAGGCTCAAGTAGATCGTATTAAAGATACGTTAGAAAAAGCAGTCTCACAAGGCGCTACTATTCGATTTGGCGGTCACCCTCCTACAGACGCAACTTTAGCAGGAGGCAACTATTTCAGCCCTACCCTAGTAGAGTGCCCTCATACTGATATTGAAACGCAAACCGTTGAGATGTTTGGACCTGTGATGTCCCTAGTGGCTTTCGATACTGAAGAAGAAGCCATTGCTATGGCAAACGATAGCGTCTATGGCTTAGGATCTGGCGTATTTACCCAAAATTTGGCTCGCGCACACCGTGTCTCACAACAAATTCGTTCGGGTATTTGCTGGGTCAATACCTATCGAGCTATCTCCCCTATGGCTCCGTTTGGTGGTTACAATCAATCAGGTTACGGGCGTGAAGCTGGTAGCGAATCGGTACTTCAATATACTCGCACAAAAACGACGTGGATTAATGTTTCGGCGGAACCGATGGCTAATCCTTTTGTTATGAGATAGTGCGATATTAGGCTATCAACCAATGTAGTTCATTGCATTCAGTTTTAAGGAAAAAACTATGCCTATCCGACCTCCCATAAAAGAGTTAAATATCAAAACTCACGATAAAGGATTTTATAAGGGTTTTAATCGCATTGTCACCATAACTTCAAAAGTTTTGGTGACCTTGGTCGTTATTTGGATTTTAAGCGATATCGAACGCTCTGGTGCTATCTTAGATGTTATGAAAAACTGGTCGTACACCAATCTCAATAGCTACTACACCTATTCTGTAGCGTTCTATATTCTTGTTTGCTTAACCGTTATTTTATGGCCTTCATTTGGTCGTACCAAGCTTGGCTCTGATCCTAATGGCAAGCCAGAGTTTTCAAATTTTTCATGGTTTTCTATGATTTTTGGCGCAGGCATTGGTATTGGTGTACTAACCTATAGTGCCGCTGAACCTATTTGGCACTTGGCAAACAATCCCGATACCATCATGGCAAAAGAAGTGATTTTATCGACATTGAGTACAAGCGGTACTCGATTGCCAGAAGGCGCTGATGTCTTTGCATTTTATCAAGAGCAAATTACTGCTAATACCTTAGCACCTATTGATGGCGTGATAATTCCCAAAACCGAAGCTGCCTTAGATGCAGCCTTTCGCTACTCCTTTCTTCATTGGGGTATCAATGCATGGGCAACTTATTGTCTAGTTGGTATCTGTTTGGCCTTTTTTTGCTATTCTCGCGGCTTACCGCTGACCATGCGCTCAGCTCTTACACCCTTATTTGGTAAGCATTTAGAAGGACCACTAGGGAACATTATTGACATATCTGCGGTAATTGCTACGATATTTGGTATTTCTCAAACCATTGGTATAGGCTTAAGCTCCTTTGCTTCAGGGCTATATAGTATTACAGGTATCGCCTGGTTGGTGACCGACCCTGTCAACCCTGAGCCAACCACAGGAGCATTGTTGCTATCGCTATTTGTGGTAATGTGTCTTTCGATAGGCTCTGCTTTATCAGGAGTTGGACGCGGTATAAAATGGCTTAGTAACATCAATATGGTGTTATCTTTTTTACTTTTAGCATTTTTCTTAATTTTTGGCGCGACTATGTTTGCCTTAGAGATGCTAGGAAAAGGTATTTTTAGCTATGTCGTCAACCTACCTGCGATGGTCATTACTGTCTGGGATCCCAATACTGAACTAGGTGCTTGGCAAACCAGCTGGTCAATTTTTTATTGGGCATGGTGGATTGCTTTTGCGCCGTTCGTTGGTATATTCTTGGCTCGTATCTCCAAAAACCGTACGATTCGTGAATTTGGTTTAATCGGTATTGTAGCGCCTAGCCTGACATTGTTTGTCTGGTTCTCCTTTATCGGTGGTACAGGTATTAATTTAGAGCTAAGCGGTATTGCCGGCGGTAAGATTTTTGAATCAGGATTGACCGCTCAGTTGTTTGAAATCATTGGCTTTATGTTAGATCCTGCTATGGCCAATATGATGTCAACCATGGTTGTTATATTGCTACTTACTTACCTAGTCACTTCTGCTGACTCTGCATTATTAGTTGTCAATACGGTCAATTCTGGAGGTAAAGTTAAAGTAGAAAATAGCTCAAAACATATAATTATTTGGGGCGTTGCATTGAGTTCTGTGATAGCGGCATTGCTATTAGCTGGAGGCTTAGATGCTATCACCTCCGCTATGATCATTGCAGCAATACCCTTTTCGTTTATCATTATTTTGATGGCTATTAGTTTATTAAAGGCATTGATTCTAGATAGTATGCGTTCAAGAGAACCTTGATGAATGTCATGTTCAAAACAAAATATTTATACGTTTAAAAAAATCACCTCAAGTATTCGTTTACTTGAGGTTTTTTTGTCTAATAGATTACGCCAGTATTCTTAAACGAAACTCTATATCTCTACACTCAAAACTAAACCCGCCAAACAGTACCTCCCTTCTGATTATCTATTTCAAAATCAATAATAACCGTATTTATACCATCGACTTTATGCCTGTTTATTGCTACAGTAATTTTTCGTTGTTGGTTCATAATAGCTCTCAGCACCGATCCTTTATGACCTCAAACTTGTTTTAAATTTGACCTATTTTTCTACTATTGTTCTAGTATTTATTGATATTCGAGACCTTTTATGATGTTAAATAAGCAATATGCGATCCTACTGCCTATACTATTAGCAGCTGGTTGTGCCACTCAACCGACAACGCAGCAACCAACTAAGCCTGTGCGTCAAGGCAACGTTCAGGTGACACAGACTCAAACTATTAAAGTAAAACCTGCTCCTGTTATTGTTCAACAACAGACGGTCATTACTCCTAAACCTAGCTACCGCAGTTTTTCAGATTGGAAGTCAGACTTTTCTATGCGTGCTATGTCTGCCGGATATAGCTCATCCGATGTTCAGCGTTTACTCAGCTCAGCCTACCTAAACGAGCAAGTTATTTCACTCGACTCAGGTCAGCCTGAGTTTTCTAAAATGCCGTGGGAGTATGCAGACTCAGCGGCGTCAGATGGACGCATCGCAACTGGTAAACGTAAATTTGCAGAGCAACGCTCGTATTTATCAAGTTTAGAATCCCGATATGGTGTTAATGCAGAGATTATTGCTGCGATCTGGGGTATGGAGTCCTCGTTTGGTGCAGTCACTGGCAACAGCTATTTACCAAGTGCACTTGCAAGCCTTGCCTATGATGGACGCCGTCAAGAATTCGCTGAAACTCAATTACTGTCACTTATGCAGCTATTACAGCGTGGCGATGTATCTTGGTCTCAACTTGAAGGCTCTTGGGCAGGTGGTATGGGACAGACGCAGTTCATCCCTGATACTTGGGTAAAACATGGTGTCGATGGCGACAGTAACGGTCATCGCAATCCATGGTCAACGGCTGACGCGCTGGCATCAACCGCTAACTACCTGAGCAACTCAGGCTGGGTACGCGGTCTGGCACCATTCTACGAAGTCACCTTGCCAGCATCTTTTGATTACTCTACGGTCAGTACCAAGCAGCCTGCTGCTAGATGGGCAGCCCTCGGTCTCGATACCATTGATGATGTAAGCTTAGATGCCAATACGCAGATGGAGCTTTGGCTACCTGCTGGTAAAGATGGCCCAGCCCTACTGCTTAGCCCTAACTTCGATGTGATAAAAGTCTATAATAACTCATCAAACTATGCATTGGGGGTCAGCTTATTAGGTAATGCAATCGTTGGAAAAAGTGGCCTACGTAAATCATGGCCGCGTTATGAGCGTCCACTATCGACCTCACAAGTGACCCGTTTGCAACAGCGCTTAACCAGTGCAGGCTATGATACCAAAGGCGCTGATGGAATTATTGGCACCAATACTCGTAAGGCATTTCAAAGCTGGCAGGCTAACAATGGACAAACACCAGATGGTTTTATCAGTCAAAGTAGTGCCTCGTCGTTGACTAGTTGGTGAGGCTATCTTAAATTAACTATTAGTAATATATGGCTCGATATAGTCGACCTATTAATAAAATAAAGGGAGTGACGGTATTAGATACTGTCGCTCCCTTTTGAATACTTAACCTATATATAACCATATATCCTAAACTAGGACTTTCAGACTCAATATATAATTAGTCATCATCATAACGAAGCAGAAAAACTAAGTTAAAGGTGCAGCTTGTAATCAAAATACTGTCTAAAATTGTGACTTCGTTAGCTATTATAAGTTACCACTACATACCGACAATAATGGGATGGGTGATGTCGCCCATAATGAAATCGATAAGTACGTGCTGTCCATGACGCTTTGTTCAGTGCTGTCATTAATCTGCCAATGGTATCTGGGTCAATACATTCCAGTTTTCATTTAAGCAATCACCAACATCACATACAATATCGACCCAATAAACCATGTGGCATTGACTGCAATCCCTGAATACCATTTCAGCTTTACCGTTTGGTTCTCATTATCAAAAGCCGCTTGGCGCTCGGGTGTAACGGGCAAAATATTGTAGGGATTGTTCTGACCATCCCACATAAGCCGACGTTGTACTTCAGGATGCAGTGCAGGATTAGCACTAGATTGATAGATATTACCTTCAGCAAGATCTAAAAAGCTAACTGTACAGGCGCGTAGCCAGCCCATGATAGTGACTTCATGGCGTAATCCTGTTAAACCTTTATTCTTTTTTTCTTGAGCAATATCAGCACAGGCCAATAGTGAGGTACTGATATCGGTAGGACAGGCGTGGGCATATCTCGGATCAAGCGGTAGCTCATCCGCTGGACGCTCCATATAGGTGCGGATAAACGTCCACTGGTCATAAGGGTTGAGTTGCATGTCTTCAAGATTGATGTTTTGGATGCTTTGAGTTGTCTTAGGGTTAATTACATGCAGATTTAAAGCCTCAAATTCGACGCCCTTATTGTGTCTGACTGAGGCAACAATGTCTTTGTAATTAATTAGATGAAAGATAGGCTCTTGCTTGCGATTGTGCTCATAGTAGGCAATTTGTTGGGTCTGTTTTAGTAATATGAGTTTGTTGGAATAAGACTTTTTACTTTTAAATTGCTTGTATGCTAAGTACGGTAATAATCCAAACATTAAAAAATTTAAAATAATAATAAAAAAAGCTAGGAAATAATCAAATATAGACCCATCTTTAATAACTGCCATAACCATAGCCGTCATCAAAAAAAACGACTGCCCAAACAACCAACTAAAGGCGTAAGCCATTAAAAATCCAACCAATTGATACGAGTTAATAATAGGATGAAACAGTAGATAATCTGGGTTGACCTCGTGCACATCACGGCTAAGTTTTTCTATGCTAGGTATTTTCTCTCGATAAGCAGGTATAGTTTCTTCATAAGGTTTACTTAATAGCTTTCCGATAGGATGAGTATTGTTTGGAGGATTATAAATCATTATTTTCTCGCAACCTTTAATACTTGTTGTTATCTAAATAGCCAACGTCTTTTAAAGGATATGACGGATTGCGGCTAGTATCAGGCGTATAAGTCACAATCACTTTTGCCCTACTAATACTATGCGGTTTAAACTTTAATAGCTGAGTATTAATAATATACTGATCGTCTGACTCTCCTTTGGTCACTACAGGCCTTAACTGCTCAATAGCTGATGATGCGATACTACTAGCAGAGGGTTTGCCACTGGCAGAGTGATAGAATGTCGCTTTATATAAATTTTGTTCTCTGCCGTTTTTATCAGCGACGACTTCTATCGTCAACTGGCTTGCTTTGTCCCAATTGCCAATGTGAACCTGACTTTCAAATAAGGTCAGATGCTCTCGCACACTGCCAAAGACTGGCGGTAGCCTTATCTCACTGTTTGATTCTGTTTTGTGCTCCACAGGCACATTACCTTGAAAAGTTTGCAAACGGTTATTGGCTAAGAATAAGGTGGATGCGGTGATAAAGCCGCTAATGTCTTCTGCTAAGCTGTTAAAATCAGGCTTTGACTGGAATGGATTTATTAGAAAGTAGTCCTGTGTTCGCATGGCTTTATTGCCAAAGACACTGTTGTCTAACCAATATTCGATAAGTACGTTTTGTTTATCATCAAATTTGAAAGCTAGACGTTGAAAAGTATAGCTTAAGGTCATGCCAATAAACATAATCGCTAATAGTGGCAGTGCAGGTAGCACGGCAGCGGGCGATGCTATCGCTAACAAGCATAGATTGAATCCAGCATAAGCTGAGACGCCTATTGAGAAAGCAGCGGTACCACTAAAAATCCAAGATTCAGTATTCCCATCATTAAACTTACGATAACCATAAATCGCTAAGCTTCCCACTTCAAATGTCGCGCCAACTATCCCTATCCACCCTGCTCGATATATGAGCTTATTGGCAAAGCTAGTCTTACCTAATACGCTAGCATCTAGCCAATAGTGGACAGGTAGAATATGTCCTTTGTCATAGCAGAAGGCGACCCACTGGATGATAAGGCTTATGCCCCAAGTAATTGCCATCATTGCTCAACTATTATAAGCCACCACAGCCCATACAAATAAGCCAACGTTAATCAGTATGATACATACCCATCTGACATTAACCTCCCAATTGCTACCTTCAAAGGCTAATCTGGCTTCATCAGTTATGAGCTGTATCGGATACGAATTATCTTGACCGTCCCAAGTTAGTAGCTTTTGCACGTCAGGATGTAAGATAGCGCGTTTGACGCATTGATAGTGACTGCCTTGGAATAAGTGTCCTAGGACATACAATGAAGACATGAGTAACATCACAGTTGACCCTGCCCCGTCATGTTCATTACTCAGCACTCCGTGCTTACGGTAGAGGATGTCACTACAGGCAAATAGTGAGCCACTGGTATCCGTAGGATAAGCTCGGCATTCTTCATGATCTATGGGTAGCGCTTCGCTTGGGCTTTCCATATAGGTGCGGATAAATGCCCATTGCACTCTAGGATTGACGTTATAGTCTTCTAATTTTAGATGATGGGTGATATCTCCGGTCTCAGGATTAGCGACATATAAGTTAAGCGGTGTGTACGCTCGATTGCCTTTGT
Organism: uncultured Psychrobacter sp.; assembly: GCF_947488565.1. Taxonomy (GTDB): domain Bacteria; phylum Pseudomonadota; class Gammaproteobacteria; order Pseudomonadales; family Moraxellaceae; genus Psychrobacter; species Psychrobacter saeujeotis. The sequence continues at coordinate 352,010 of NZ_CANKZC010000001.1, forward strand.
CTTGATGCAGGTCTGGATGAACGTCTTTGTAGTCTACTATTTTTAGCTCGTAGGGTTGTCTGATTTTCCATAGCGGACGATAGTAGTAGGCTATCTTTTGCTGCTGCTTTAAGAAGTAGTATTGGGTGCGAAACGGTTTCTTGGTAATGAATTGATAGAGAAGCAAAAGCAGAGGTATTCCCGCTGCTAATAAATAAAGTATCGTACCTACGATGTTTATTAAACCCCATCCTTCAGGTCTTACGTAAACGTAAGTAATGTCGTCATAGATAAAATTAGATAGGAACAAAGCTGATACGTAAACCCATGCAATAATAAAATAAAAATACCAAAAATAAGCAGGGAAAAAGGTCAGATAATCGGGATTTATGTTATGGATTTCTCTATTCAGATAGTCGATATCACTTTCATGATCCTTAAGTAGCGTCTTATCTATAAGCTGAGTGTATGGACGCTCTATAGGATTATTAAGCTCACTAATATGAGTAGCAAAGTCGTTGCGTAGTTGCATTTATTATCTCAATCTCAACTATTATAAGCAACAACAGCCCATACAAATAAGCCAACGTTAATCAGTATGATACATACCCATCTGACATTAACCTCCCAATTGCTACCTTCAAAGGCTAATCTGGCTTCATCAGTTATGAGCTGTATCGGATACGAATTATCTTGACCGTCCCATGTGAGTAGCTTTTGCACGTCAGGATGTAAGATGGCGCGTTTGGTACATTGGTAATGATTACCCTGAAATAGATTACCTAAGGCTATTATTGAACCCATTATAAAGACCATGATTTGACCACCGCCAGAATGATCGCTAGGCAGTATGCCGTTTTTGCGATAGATAATATCAGCGCAGGCAAATAGTGAGCCACTGGTATCCGTAGGATAGGCGCGGCATTCTTCATGATCTATGGGTAGCGCTTCGCTTGGACTTTCCATGTAGGTGCGGATAAACGCCCATTGCACGCGCGGATTAACCCTGTAGTCCTCAAGTTTAAGATGATGAGTAATGTCTCCAGTCTCAGGGTCAGCGACATATAAGTTAAGCGGTGTGTAAGCTCGATTGTATGGATCTTGGTGCAGGTCTGGGCGTACGTCTTTGTAGTCTACTATTTTTAGCTCGTAGGGCTGTCTAAATTTCCATAACGGACGGTAGTAGTAGGCTATCTTTTGCTGCTGCTTTAAGAAGTAGTATTGGGTGCGAAACGGTTTCTTGGTAATGAATTGATAGAGGATTAGAATTAGTGGTGTACAGGAAACTATAAATAAAGCTATTAGGAAAAAAATATCAAAATAGAAAATCCACCCTGAAGATGTCCCTTCTTGAAACATCTTTCTGTAAAATATATCCCCAATGAAAGTAGCTACAAAAAAATGTGAAGAAAAATACACCCAGCCGATAACAAAATAAAACACCCAAAAGTACGCAGGTAGGAATGTCAAATAATCAGGATTGACATCGTGAATTTCTTTATTTAGATGTTCAATATCTTCAGTACTTTCTAGTAAGCTTTTATCTATACTAGCGGTATAAGGACGGTCAATAGGATTGTGCAGCTCACTGATATGTTTAGCAAAGTCGTCGCGTAATTGCATGATGCTATCTCAATCTCTATCAACTATTATAAGCAACAACAGCCCATACAAATAAGCCAACGTTAATAAGTATGATACATACCCATCTGACATTAACCTCCCAATTTCTACCTTCAAAGGCTAATCTGGCTTCATCAGTTATAGGCTGTATCGGATACGGATTATCTTGACCGTCCCATGTGAGTAGCTTTTGCACGTCAGGATGTAGGATGGCGCGTTTGGCAGTTTGATAATTATTTCCTTGCAATAGATAGCCAAGTGTAAATAGTGAGCCTATTATAAAGACCATAATTTGACCACCGCCAGAATGATCACTCGGTAATATACCGTATTTACGAAAGACGATATCGCTACAAGCAAATAGTGATTTACTGGTATCAGTGGGATAAGCCTCACAGAGCTCAGGATCTATCGGTAAGTCGGTGGCATTACTTTCCATATAGGTACGAATAAATGCCCAATGCACACGCGGGTCAACACTGACATCATGCGGTTTTATATGGTGGGTAATATCTCCTGTGTTAGGATTCGCGATATATAGATTTAATGGAGTGTATGCTGTGTTATTTTTGATGGTGTGTATTTCAGGAATGAGATCTTTATAATCTACTATTTTTAACTCAAAAGGTTTAAAAAACTGTAGTAAAGGGCGATAGTAATAAGCGACTTTTTGCTCTTTCTTTAAAAAGTAGTACTGGATACGATACGGATGTTTTCTAATAAATTGATATAAGAGTAAAAGGATAGGTATTCCCGCTGCAAAAAGATAAAGTAAGGTACCTATGATATTGATTAATCCCCATCCTTCAGGTCTAACGTACACGTAAGTAATGTCATCATAAATGAAATTAGACAGGAACAATGCCGTTATGTAAACCCACCCTATTCCAAAATAATAATACCAGAAATAACTTGGTAAAAACGTCATATAGTCAGGATTAATATTAGCAATTTCTTTATTTAGATGCTCGATATCCTCACTATCTTTTAATAACGTTTTATCTATCTTGCTGCTATAGGGGCTTTCAAGAACTTCTTGCAACTCATTAATGTGTTTGGCAAATTGACTATGTTTGTCTTCAATCATTGATCTATCTCTATTAGCTGGTCACCGTCGTACGCAGTTGATAATATGGATTTATACTTGGGTTTAGTGAGTACAAAACTACCACTCTTAACTGTTCAATCTGACGGTTAGGATTAGCTTGTGCTCTCTCTCTCGCTTCTTGCATTTGCTGTATCTTATTGGGGTCTCGCGTGCCTTCTTTGTATGAGCCTAGGTATTGTGCTTGAAAGTGACTGGTTTTAGGTATATCTAAGGTAACTTGTAGTCCTGCTTCGGTGATCATTGCTTTGTTTTGTCGCTTAAGCGTCTCTATGCTAAAGGACTTTCTATCAAGTCCCAGCTCTTGATTGCCAATACCGATAAACTCTACGACAAGCTCGCTATCATCATTCCACTGACTCAACGTTATCTCTATTTGTCCCGATAATGTTTGTCTAAAATCGGCAGTGTTTGTTGCAAATTTTGGATTAACTTGTATCTCAGTCAACGCTAAATTATAAGCATGCATGTCTTGCTCAATGCTGCCCATTGCCTGTATCTTAAACGGATTATTAGGATACTCGTCATTTAGCATAGCTCTATTGCCAAAGACGCCAGCGTCTAACCAATAGTGAACAGGCAGAATATTCCCTTTGTCATAGCGAAAGGCAATCCATTGAGCAATCAAGCTGACGCCCCAAGCAATTGCTATAATAGCGCCAAGCCAAGGTAATGCAAAAGCGCCTATACTTGTAAATGATAATAACCCATAGCCAAAACCAGCGACACCTGCCGTTACTGCCGCACCTTGAGCAATAGTTATAGCATCGGCAGAAGTCGTACTACCACTTTCTTTCATCCGTTGCTGACTTAGCTCCAAACTATGTACCTCAAACCCAGCACCGACAGCGCCAAGCACACCCACGCTTAAACTAAGCCTTGCCACCCAAGCACCACGCGCCGCTTTCATCTGTAGTCCCGCATTAGCGACATCAAGGCTGGCAGTCGTGAGCGCAAGCGTCGTACTGGCATAACCTGTCATAAACTCAAGACCCAAACGGTCGCCTCTACGCGCCATACTACCAAGACTGCTCTTGCCCATCCATATACTACGTAACTGAAACAGACCAATACCTACTGATACTAGTGCCGCTTTGCCTGCTGATTGGCGCTCAAGCTGGCTGTATTGACCACTGATGGGGTCTAAATCCTTATTCAACTGCCCCACTTGACTATCAATATCTTGATTGACGGTCTGAGTGGCGCGCGCAGCATCCTCGCTTGCATACATAGTGACGATAGTACGAGCATACTGATCACCAGCAGCTGCCCTGTCATAGATATCTAACGCTCTTGAATCGACCCCGTGAGAGCCAACAAAGTCAAGCGCTATTGGCGTTTGTACAGAGGTGACATTACTGACAACTCTATTGTCTATACTAGCTGGTAGTAATGTTTGATGAGGTTTGGCTTTATTAATAGATCGGCTTAGACGCTGCTCGCTCCATTTAAGTACGGCTTCTGGACTGTACTTTAGAACTCTTTGCGCCAGTTTAAACCCTGTAGCTTGATGCACAGTGGCTTGTGTCCATAGATCAACCCTGTATAGCCACTTATTGTTATCCTTAATATGGCTCATATTACTACTGATCGTTTGAACAACTTGCGCTTTGTAGTTAGCAAGATCGTTAAGACGCTGAATATCATGAGCTATATTGGCTTTGATTTTTCGCTTTTGTCTTTCTGCTTTAAATGCCATTGCCCAGTTTGTCGCCGTACCGATAAAGTCACTGACTCGCGCTAGGTTTTCAAAGGTTGGTGCGTCTTGCATTCTATTGATGTCTTCTTGATTCAAACCAATAAGCGCTTTAATTAACCAGTTGTCTTCAATAGGTTTCTCGCCTGTGATACAAGTCAATAGCGATTGTTCAAACTCTTGCTTGGCTGTCATACCTGTTACTTGCTCAGGCTTATAATCTGTCCATATCGCATCTGGGATGCCGATGTTACTTTCATCAATACCGATACCCTGAATTGCTTGGGCGATTATTTGCGCGTAACCTACATGACTATCCTCATCATTTTTAGGGAAGTCTTCACGCATGATAAATGCAAACTCAGGACGTTTAATTGTGTTTACGAATATTTGTCGTGCTGCTGCAATGTCGGCTTTATCTTGACGACTCTTTTTTGCCTCCTCTAGGACAGTTTGGAATTTTGCTTGATTAATATAGTTATAAATGTTTTTATTATTTTTTTGGCTGATCTCATTGCGACCTGTTATGTGATAACCCATAGTACCAGGCGCTTGCGGTACAGTTGAATCGTACTCAACACTTGCTTCTAAACTTTGTCGGATATTAACAATAATGATAGCATTGACTTGCTCTCTTATTTTACTTTCATTTTTTTGAGCATCATCTAGTTTTTTAAGTAAGTAGTTCCGTTTCTCTGTCGCTGCTAATACCTCACCTACAGGATCTGGTAGGGCGACCATAATAGGCTTTATTTCCGAAGTAACAGATTCATCGTATTCTGCGATACTCCTCTCCATACTTCTATAAAGCGCTGTAGCGGCTACCGTACCTCCTACTATATCATTGCCTCCACTTTGCTCTGATACATCAATTCTACTAGCGATGTCTCTATCTTGAGCAAGTTGCTTACGCCGAGAGAAGCTCTTTATATAGTCAGTCTCATTCACGCTCATATTAACGGTATTGTTATTGCCAGTTAAGTCATCGGCAATGAACTTCTGCATGCGTTTATTACGTAAACCCTCGTTATCGATATACTTTCTTAATGTAGATTTACTTAGCTTGGCGTGACTAACCATCAACCATGCTATATCCCCTTGAAGTAAAGTAATAAACTTACTATCCAACGTACTGTGTTTTTTTTCTGTACAAGTAAATGGCTGTGCATCTTCGTCAATGTTATCGTCATCAGACTCATCTATATTCTGGACGTCTATTTGTCCAGACTGATTATGATCTTCTACAAAATCCTCCTCAAACAAACGTCTTTTTTCTTTTAGTGCACCATCAGACCCTGTGTAATATTCATACCAATAATAACCTTCATTATCTTCTACATAACAGTATAAATAAGAATGAGTGGGTATGCTTGCAACCGCATTGTGACTGGACGGTATAGGAGTAATAGAATGGGAAAAGTAACGCTCGTCTCTTGGCGATATTTTATAGTCTGTTTTACTCAATACTACAGGCAAAATCGGTATGCCAACTTTTCCGCACTTATAAGAACAGCTCGTTTCTGCGATAACTGTTATTTTATCTGCAAGCACTTCTACGGGCGGCTCATCGCTTTTAATTGGAATCTCATAGTTGTACTCTAATACTACAGGCTCGGATTTCTTTTTGTCTTGGTAACTTCTATGATTATTTGTCAATCTATCCATAAAACTTAAGTCACTACTCATCTCCCTACTCCCTGATTTCTAGGCTGCTCTAAACTCTCAACAATATTCTTAACTGCTTGCTGCTGCGTAGTTTGACTTTGAACAATAAGTAATGCTTGGTTCATCACAGTTTTATAGGATTGAGTGTTAATCACTATTCGTTCTTTCAGCTGCCGCAATATCATATTTATCCACTCCGCTTGCCCAAGCAGCTGCCACTGCTGCTGACTAAATCTAAACGGTAATGGTTTAAGCTGCCCTAAGGTTTTTTGAATATTAGCAGCTGGATAAGCCTCATTTGGCGTAGGTAAAGTCAATACCGTCATCTCACTATTCCAGTCAATATAGTAAATATGAGTCAATCCTAACTGATATACCTGCAGCTTTTGCTCAGCCGTCCAAATATGAGTCAATAGAGCCATGACTCTAGGATCCCAATAGCGCAAATAACGACGCTTGTTTGTCCCCATTCCATACGCCTGTCCTATCAGATATATACTATGTTTGAGCGTTTCAGTGATTGGTTGGTCAAACAACCATAGACAGACACTACGTGGATGCGGATGACCAGATATATCATAGGTGTTTTCATATAGTGCCAATGCTAGTAGCTGCTCAAGTAGCCGTTGACCTTTACTACTATCTAGTGACATCTCAATAAGTGCCAAATCATCGCCAAAGCTATGATGAATGCGTTTGGTGCGCTTAAATGGCAAATCTATGCCGCAGTCCAATAAATCAAAGACGGCTGTACCGTAAGTATTTAGATCGATAAGGACCGTCAGCGTTTGATATTGATTATCAGAGACTGTTAGATATAAAGCCTTAAGTTGCTTTTGATAAGCGTCGGTCGCTTGAAGATCATCGAGAAACTCTACTTTCGGTATTAGCATGCTTAGACTGCTCCACCTTTATTACCAGCACTACCAGTCTTGGCAACACAATCGGCAAGCTCATCTTGAGGCATGGTAATCGTTGGACCACGTTCACCCCCACTTCCCCAATCCACCTTACTCGCCTTATACCCCACTTGCTTGGGCGTAATAAAGGTCACCTTACCCCCTGATATCTCAATACCGCTACCAGCTGCTTTTAGGGTTAGGGTATCAGGGGCGATAAACTCAATACTATCGCGGCTATGGATTCGTAGCACTTGCTCGCTATCCAGACGCATCTCATCTTGATGGGCGTGCAATGTCACATCGCCGTACGCGGCGGTATGGGTTTGTGCTTTGTTACTGTAGTAATGGATGTCCCCTGCCACTAGCTGGTTCATCTGGGTTTGGCTGTGATGATGGGTGTTACCTAAAGCATGACTGTGCGTGCTTTGGGTGCTGGTCTGCTGGCTGTGTTGTCCACTCATGATGGCAAGGTGACGCTGGGAGTCGATGAGCACATGCGGCTGTTGCCATTGTCCTGATTCATTGAGGGTACTGTCATTGGTGTCACGACTTATCTCGGCAAAGGGCGTTTGGCTGTCGTCTTTATTACTCTTATCTTTACTTTTATTGTTCGTACTATTTAACCCGACAGGTTGATGCGCCGCTGCTAAGTCTTGATAGGCGCTTTGATGCTGATCAGCTGTCTGCAAGTTGCTATGACTGTCATGGCTCATGTGCTGCGTTGATTGCTGACTGCTAATATGCAGTCCGGTGCTGCCTTGTACATTTGATGCCGTTATAGTTTCAAGACTGATGCCTCGTCCACGTGCTTGACCACGAACATGGTCGCTGTGCTGGTACAGATGTCCGATAGTGAGGCTGGACTGGTAGCTGCTGCTATAAAGGTTAATCTGCGGACTCTCAGGGTGGGCGTCAAACATCAGCTGGTTGTAGCCGTTGATAGTGCTGTCTTTAGTCGCTTCTCCTGTACGGCTGGAGTCAATGCTTTGGGTTTTGATGCCGTCAATGGGATAAGCATGGCTTTGATTGATGAACCAAGCAGGACTGGTGGCATCAATGAAGTCTGTGTCACTGGCGATGCGGTTATGCTGGGCGTTATCATTGCCTTGTCCGTTGTGGGTGCTGCCGATGATAATCGGATGGGTAATGTCGCCACCGATGAAGTCGATGAGGACGTGTTGGCCGTGGCGCAGAGAATGGGTCTGTCCCATGTGGTCGGCGACTAAGTGGCTGGCGATGGGTATCCATTGGGCGCTTTGTTCAGTGCCAGTTTCTCCACTGCTATCACTTTCCCAGTGGTAGCGGATGTGAGCGCGGTGATTGCGGTCATTATCTACCGCACTACTGCTATTGGTGTCTATGATGCTAGCGCTCATGAGTCCTGTGAGACTTGGATGCGGTGCGCCAAGTTTAGTAAGCTGTTCACCAAAAGGAATATGGTGATGATGCGGAAATGGCAGATAGCAAACCGTGATATGGTGGACGTTGTCATTGTCATTATTATTGTTGTTGATGTCATCGTCATCGGTCTGCTGGCGCTTTAGATTGGGGTTGGGCTGTAGGGTTAAGGGGTCAAAGGGTGCTACGCCAAGCCAGTCTACGGGTATGTGGTTGTTGATACTATGATGGATGGAGACTAGGCTTAGGGGCTCGGTGAGATACGGGTTGCCGTCGATGTAGTGGGCGCTTGGTAGACTCAGATGGCGAATATTGCCGGTTAGGCTGCCAAGGTTGGCATGTTGTTGGGCGTGCTGCTGATAGCGGGTAGCAAGCGCAGTTAGTCCGTCGTCATTTAGGTAGCTATGACTGTGCAGGAAGCGGCTGTGGCTGCTTGAGCTGTCTGTATCTATGGCTTGCTCGCTGGTGCTGCTGCCGGTATAGGTGCCTACTAATCGATTGTCATAGCGATGTATGGCGCTTTGCTGGGTGTGCTGGCTTATTTGTGGGTATATGGCAGTGATACGGTCTTGTCTATCGGCGAGACTGGTGGAGTTTTGACTAAGGATACTCTGGATATCGTTATGATCTGGACGTAAGTCGCTATGGTCGTTGGGAATGAGTACTAGGGTGTGCTTGTCCGCCTCATGACGATAGTAGCCAGTAATGCCAAAAAGCGCCAAATACTGAGTCAAGTAAGCCAGATCCGTTTGGTTATATTGGACGCTGTGCTGTATATGGTAATTGCTGGCGCTACTTAAGCGCTCGTCAATCTCAACGTTTATATCGTATGGACTGATAATATCGGTGATAAGCTCGCTTAAGCTGAGATGATGATGACGGCGGTTATGACTGTTTAGGCGTAGCTGGCTAAGAGCAGGTTCACAGATGATGCGGTAAGCGGCCATGCCGCTGTTGCTACCAAGGGCGATGACTTCGGTGATGATGCCGTGGCGAATTTGACTCGGCAGTAGAGAGTCACCTGTGTGCCAGTGGATAGCGAGGCTTTGGCCTATCCAGTCTTTGGTATCCAGTCCTGCTTGTGGATGCAGTAAGGTGATGCTAATACGATAACCACAATAGAGGGCAAGCTGGCGCTGTTTATAGGACTGCTGACGTTGGTCTTGATGGTAGGGACTTGGATAAGCGTCAGGCGTTGGCATAAGCGCAGGCTTACCCCAAACGCTGTCGGGCAAAGGCAACCCCAGTAAGCTTTCAACCAAGTCAGCCTGCTGAATGAGACTGGTGGCAATATCAGAATGAGCACTACTCAGTTGCACACGCCGCTTTGTTTGAGTCCATACCATAAAGTGCCCTTCTCTATAAGTCCAAGGTTTAAAGCTTAAAATGACAAGGTGTAAATATTCTGGATAGACTACAAGCTAACCAACAGCCCAACCTCTAGTACATCCCAACCAACTGTCCAATTAACAAACGAATCAATAGCTATCATTAGATGACTCACGTTTGGGCTGAATACCAATCATGTCCGATAGTGTGGATAACTGATCTTCGTTCTTAATAATATGAGTGAGCCACTGGTCCAGTGGCATATCTGCCCAATCAATCGCCCGACCGAGTAAAAACGTCACTGGGCTGTGCGGCTCATTGGTTGCAAAGTAGTCTTGTATTTGCCCTAACAGTTTGAGTGCTTGCCGACGGTTGCTTTGATGATCGCGGTTGGTAGGATTAAAGCTTGTTGACGTGACGTTTGTTGAGGCAGATGGCTGCCCAGCACTCCTTAATGTCACATCTTCATTACTATTATCATAGATATTCGCATCAGTCATACCCTCTTGAATAGTTTTGTCTGCATTATCAAATTGTTCAGGTATCAACGGGTGCAAATGTTGTTTGAGTGCAATTAATAAATCAGTCACTGGCGCAAAAACCGGAGCATCCATACCCATGAGATCGTTAAGCTGATCAGTTAAAGTCTGCCACTGAGTAGTTATATTATCAAGTTCAGTCATTAAGGCTTGTTGCCAAGACTCGCTACTACTCTTAATAGCTTGGTTATAATCACTAAGTGTTAACTGATTACTGGCTTCACTGTCTGGATTTTGCTGACGCTGCTTATCATGGTCACGTGCAGTCAAATAGTAGTTATAATTATAATTGCCAATCTTAGTATCAGAGAGCGGTAGTTGCTTGAGATCATCTGTTAAAGCCTTGACGAACCACGAGAGCAAACCTGCTCTGATATCCATACTATCGTCTTCACCATCTAGTGGTGGATACATGGTGAGCCAATACTCATCATTTAACTCCTGTAGCAAGCGTAACCCATGACTAATGCCTGCTAGATGATCGGTATGACTGAGTGCATCGACATACCATAATGCTAGCTTCATATCTTTACTGGTATTAGTCAGCAAGTCTGTACATTGAGTTTTCACAAAGTCCCAATCAGCGACTTTGAGTTCAGTGATCCAGTTGCCTTGCGCCAGCAGTGGATCATCTTCTTGACGGGCAGCAACGATAGCATCGATGCGTGGGTCAAAGGTCAGGTCTTCACCGACACCTTGATGACTATCCACAATAGGCGCTATAAGAGTTTCTATGCTGGTTAAAGAAGAATGGTCAACACTCATTATGATAAATCCTCTTCAGTAATCTTTTTGGTTGCCGTTTTTTTCGCTGGAGTCTTTTTGGTAGTAGCTTTGTTTGTAGAGGTCTTTTTGCTAGCCACCTGTTTTGCAGTTAGCTGCTTGGTTGCTGCTGTATTGACTTGATCATTACTGCTACTTTCAAGCTGGCCTTTTGAATTAAGATTAGTAGTATTCTCAGTGTCAGAATTAGCATCAGTCTCATCTTCACTGTGTTGCGCCATTTGATTGAGAGCCACAATAGCATCGCAGTCGAGACGATAAGCAAAATTATCGTTCTCATCGACGCATACCGTAATCTTTTTCAGTACACTTTGACTATCATCATGAGCAAGTAGCTGACCTGCCAGCTGTGGTAGCAACGTATGACTGATGATAGCGTCCGCATTGCGTGCACCAGAGTCAACCTCATGACAACGCGATAAAATCAGCTCGATAACCTCAGAATCGACGATACAAGGAACATCATAATTATCACGAATACGACCAGTGATTTTATCTAATTTCAAGCGGATAATTTCTGCTAGCGCATCATCAGTCAACGGATAGTAAGGTATCACCGTCAGACGGCCCAAAAATGCGGGTTTAAAGGCTTTATATAAATGTGGATTGATTGCCTGTCTTAGGCTGTCACTATCGGGTAAGCTAAAATCAGTAACAGTAGGATCAGTATTGATACATTGCTGCATAATAGCGGATGAACCAATATTACTGGTCAGCAAAATAAGCGTATTCTTGAAGTCGATTAAACGCCCTTCGCTATCTTCCATTACCCCTTTGTCAAACACTTGATAAAATAAATCCAAGACGTCCGGATGGGCTTTTTCCACCTCATCAAGTAATAGAACACTATAAGGTCGGCGTCTGATGGCTTCAGTCAAGACGCCCCCTTCGCCATAACCAACATAGCCTGGTGGCGAACCTTTTAAAGACGCTACACTATGAGCTTCTTGATATTCGGACAGGTTAATCGTGATTAGATTACGCTCTCCTCCATACAATACTTCAGATAGTGCCAATGCCGTTTCTGTCTTACCAACGCCGCTTGGCCCTACTAACAAGAACACGCCTTGCGGACGATTAGGATCATCTAAGCGTGCTTTCGCTGTATGAATACGCTTGACAATAGCGGCAACAGCATGGTCTTGTCCAATGACGCGCTCTTGCAAAGTCTCAGCCAAGGTCAATATGTGGTTTTTTTCGTTACCTGCCATATCTGTCAACGGGATACCTGTCCAATCTGAGATAATTTGTTTGATGACCTGACGATCTAGTACCGCGTGTATAAGACGCTCTGCTTCTTGTACTTGTTTTAATTGCTGCTCAATATTTTGGTACTCTGCTTGTTTTTCTAAACGTGCTTTTGCATTAAGCGTATCAGAGTCATCTAGCTCGCCATTCAACTGCTGGTTGAGCGCATCAAGTTGATCATTAAGCTGGCGTTGCTCCTGCCAGCGGCTCGTCATATCAGAAATGCTTTGTTGATTCGTCTGGCGCTGCTCATCGAGTATGGCAATTTGTTGGCTAACTTTTTCTTTTTCATCAACACCGCCAATACGCTCAAGCTGCTGACCAAGATTATTAATGTGTTGCTCTAGCTGTATTCCCTTAGCTTTTAGCCTATCAAGCTGATTGGGCATGGCAGTCTTTGATAAGCTCACGCGTGCAGCCGCCGTATCTAACACGCTTACCGCTTTATCGGGCAATTGTCTGTCACTGATATAACGTGCTGATAACTCGACCGCCGCTTGTAGCGCATCATCGTCTATTAATATACCGAAATGCGCTTGCATCTTGGCACTCAAACCACGAATCATCGCGACCGCCGTATCGATATCAGGCTCATCTACTTTGACGACTTGGAAACGGCGCGATAAAGCAGCGTCTTTTTCGAAGTATTTTTTGTACTCTGACCAAGTAGTAGCAGCAATCGTTCTTAGCTCACCGCGAGCTAGTGCAGGCTTAAGTAAGTTTGCCGCATCATTTTGACCAGCCTGCCCGCCAGCACCGATAAGCGTGTGCGCCTCATCGATGAACAAGATAATTGGGTGCAATGAGGCTTGAACTTCTTCGATGACTTGCTTTAAGCGGTTTTCAAACTCACCTTTGACACTTGCGCCTGCTTGCAGTAGCCCCATGTCGAGACTGCGTATCGTCACATCTTTTAATTGATCAGGGACGTAACCTGCGACTATCTTTTGTGCCAAGCCTTCTACCACAGCAGTTTTACCAACGCCTGCTTCACCCGTCAAGATAGGATTGTTTTGGCGACGGCGAATCAAAATATCGATCAGTTGATGAATCTCAAACTCGCGACCAATGACTGGGTCTATTTGTTCAGCTCTGGCTTTGGCAGTTAAGTCATAAGTATATTTATCCAAGGCAGGTGTGGTCTGGCTTATATCTGACTGATCTTGACTGTTATCAGAATCAGTACCATCAAACTTTGAACCATCAGACTTTGAACTACCGAAATTGGCATTCTCGCTTAACGCAGCTTTGTCTGATTTAACTGAGCCACTACCTTCGGTACTACTGGAACATTGGCGATCATAATCGTCCTTGAGGGTAAAGCGATCGATATACTGTAGTTGCTCCGGCAAAGTTTTGAGTAGTGACTGGTACCGCTCATAAGTCAATAGAACCAATAATATGTGACCTGAGCGAATTTCTAGCGGACTGTTTTTGTTCTCACTTTGTCCATGTAGGCTACTTGCTAACTCCCACGCATCTTCCAACAAAGCCATTAAGCCCTGACTAAATACAGGGGTTGAGCCTGCTGCCTGACCAAAACCAGTTAGTAAATCTGCTAGCTGTGATAATAATAGCTGCTGATTAATCTTACTAACTTTTAATATCTGATCCACGTCATTATGCGGTGTAGCAATAAGTTCGTGTAGCAAGTGGATGGTATCGACTTCGCGATGCCCGTTATTGATACAAAGCCTAGCTGCCTGCTGCAAACACTGTCGACAGCTTGGACTTAAACGGGTAATAACAGCTTTTAGTTGGCTCATAAATCTTTTCCTTAGCATTCTTATTTGATTTAAAATTATATTTATAAACCCAATACCAGTTCTTTAACTGACAACTCTCTAACTGAATTGGCGAAGGTTGTTTCTTGTCTTCCTGATCTATAACCTTCTTCTTGTGAACCCTCTTACTGTGCTATAACTTTCATTGAATAGGTAACGCATAACGGGTGTCGTCATGATGCTGAGTAGCAGGCTGCGATATTAAAAAACCACCGCGCCCCAAACCACCAAAACCCTCTTCAGATAACGACAAAGGCTTAATATATTGCTTGTCCAGCTCTAGCTGCATCTCGACCGCCAAACACACACCGCACCATTTACGAATAAAATCAATGATGACTTGATACATATCGCCTGCAGGCAATAACCTGAGATAGCGCTTAGCATCCAATTGATGAAATACTATTCTAATCTTACTGTCGAACTGCACGGCACGCGCGCCGCAAAATGCTGACACACCAAGCGCTGCGTACTGCCCACCAAGCGCTGTCTGCTCGGTAGCTGGTAGATCAAACCACTCAGGAACGAACTGCTGAACACTGACTGTGCTATCCAAAAAATGTGACAATACATGTGCTAATTGATCGGCAGTCAGACGCCCTGGGGCAATCATGCCAGCATAGGCAATCAAGCTGTCTATTGCCGTCAATTTCTTGGGCTGACGCGCAAGCGCTCGCAGGCTTAAAAGGTAGCTGTCCTTTTTATCGTTTAATTCATACTGCAACGGCAAATTATAAAACCAGCTCGCTTGGACATATAAGTCCGTCAGACGATGGTTAAACAAGTCTAAAAATTCTGGTGCCGCTTTATCTTTTGCATGATGTACTCGCGATGCTAGCTGATCGGTATACATCGCTGGTAAGACAGACATTGGCCCAGTCAGTCCGATAACCGCTGGGCACAACTCTAATTGTCTAACCTTTACTTGACTGGTCTTTATTTGACTGGCATTTATTTGATTAGCATTGTCGTCCATATTGTCTTGTGCGATTAGCGACATCGACTCAATCTCAGCTTGCGGATAAGCCAATGACAACGAGGCACGATAACGCACCTCGATAGATGCATGCCCCATACTGGCTTCATGACGAACCAAACGTAACGCCTGCAATAGATCATAGGCTTGCGGCGTCGCGATTAGATCCGTTAAATAAGAGGACTGAGACCACTGCGTGGCTGACATCTATATATCTCCTCTTTGGTTACGGCATCACTAATGACCACTTCAACAAAGCTATTTAAGCTGGCGTGATAACCAAAAACATGAGCCAGTAAATGGGCAAACTGACGGATACTAACACCAGCAAAGTTTTTTTGATTAATGCGAATATCAATCTCGGTTCCACGCACAAATCCTGGTTGTGGCAAACGTTGAATACGCCGAGCTTTAATGCTGGTCGCAACAGAGACAATGCCTTCAACCAAAAGTTTATTTGAGGCTGATTGAGTAATGTCGTACAGCGATAGATACTCTTTCATCAGCTCAGCGTCTTGGGCGGCAAGTGATAAAAAGTTTAAACTAATGAGTGATATCAGTCGCCAGCGCTCTTCACCGGTGTATTCAAAACGTACGGTTCTGGTTGGTTGCTTCAACAATGACAGACTACTAAATCCTGTCATACCCTCACTAAACAGATCACCACGACTTTGACCGAACACCACTTGGGCAGGCAAGTCTCTATTGGTGCATAGCAAAGAAGCACTCATACTGACCGCACCTGACAAATCTTCGCGGCTCTTTTCTACAAACATAATCTGATATTCAAAACCCTGCTTAAATTCAGCCATATCCTTATCACGCTTAATATGATAATAACGACCGTCATCTTGCTGCTCATAATGATTCAGCGCATAAAATGGATGATACTCACGCTGTACTAAACGATTATCATTTTGTTTGGACTCTATGACTTTATTGACCTCATAGATTTCATGCTGAAAGAGCGCGCGGGTATCGGGCACTAAATCATAATAGATGGAACGATGAGTCACTTGAATTGGATTGGCTGCTGTCTTGAATAAGTTTACGACTGGCGTGCAAAATAGTTTGATACTGCTTGCACTCAGCTGTTGCAGGTTTTTTAGGCGAATAGTGTTCTTTTTATCAAACTTAAAATAACAACGAATCTCAAAACCACTGCTATCAATTTTTAGCTCAGAGCAAGCATGACCAAGATTTAAGCGTAGAAAGTTAAATTTTTCTGGAAAATAAAAATATTCTTTTAACAAAGCGGAAGCAGCATTACTCACTCTGTGGGTCGGCAAAATCTGTTGCTCAGGATTGAAGCCAATAATTTCAAACGGACTGCCAACTACTTTATTAACTTGACTACCGTGAAGATGGGTTTGTCTAACATCACACCATAGCAAGTCCCATAGGCTAGTACCTTGACTGGCATCTTCATCTATATATAAATCCAGCGAGTGACCCAGTAATGTTTGATAATCAAAGCTTGGGTTAAGACCTTTAAACTTAATACTAATACAACCATTGAGCAGTCCATGCTGATTGTCATACACTTCTTGATGAGTCTCAAAACTGACAGTATCGATCTCTAGTGGTAGCAAGGTAACGTCTTGGGTTGATTGAAACTGACAAGGCGTGCCATTTATTTTTTGGGTAGAGAACGCGGTTTGTTTAGGTACTAAGACAGCCTCACTCATCGCATTGCCCTGCACACCTAGATTAAATTGAGCGATGGATACTGAAGGGAAAGGTTTAAGATAGTCGGGATACACGACTTCCAATAAAGACTCGGTAAAATCTGCGTATGAATCATCCAGCTTTTTATTAATGCGCGCACTAACCAGCGAAAAAGCCTGTATCAACCGTTCGATATGCGGATCATCTACCGTATCGTGTCCCATCAATAGCCTATTTGCTATTTTCGGATATTTTTTGGCAAACTCTTTCGACTGCTTATTGAACAAGCTAAGTTCATGTTCAAAATAAGGGAGTAGACTGTCCATGGTGCCTCAATATATTTATCGCTGCTATATATGCAGATTTAACTGTGACATAGTTTATTTTATTAAGTAACGTTGAGAGCTTGGTTCAAAGAACGCATCGAAACTGACCATCTCTTGTGCTGGGTAAACTTTCAGTAAGGCTTCAATAGAAAAACAAAGCTGATTAACATCTACAGCACCAATATCCAGAGAAACTCTAACGTTTTTTAAACGGGTGTCTTGTTGCTCCACTGTTTGTGCGATTTGACGACAAATATAATCGCAATCCGCTGGATTGGCACTACTTAGTCCGACAAAGTCCAGTATTCCGAAATTCAAAATAGATGAGCGCACATGTTTATATTCTTGCAGCTTACCGGACACCACACAGCGCGTATTCAATAAAGACTCCAAGTCTTGTGCAACAGAAGATTTTAACTCCTCAATATTTAGACGACGCACAACAAGCTCATGCGCTAATTGACGAGGCTGGTCATCAAATAACTGTTCAAATAAGTTTGGACGAAACCCGATTTCTTTATTAGATGCTTTAGCAGCGTAATTCATTAATACAGTCATTCCTATCGTAAAAAATAAAAAAGAAAGGCCTAAATATAAACCTTTCTTTTTAATCACAATACATCCATATCACGTAAAACTACCGACCTTAAGCGGTATACGTGGCAGTATTGTTAGCCAGCGACCACTTCTTAGTCACAGCACCTTTAGCAGTACCATCGATATCTTGTTGCGTGTAAGTCCACTCAACGGCGGCATACTTGATACCGACTTTTTCAATAGGTACGCCTTCAGAACGGACAGTAGGCTCAACACTAGCGATAAGCGCATGTTTAAGCTTCACTTCAAGATATTTGACGCGCTTATCACCATTAGCACGATAAAAATCAATTTGAATTTCATCAAAAGTATAACCAGCTGAACACGCTTCCCATAGCTTAGGGCTAGTAGAATCCAAATCTTTCATAAACGTCATGTCAGCATGCTCACAACGCTCAGAGGTGTGACCACCAACACTACTGGCTGTCGCTGACTTTGGTTGACGGATCAAATGGTCCCAGGTATTTACTTCAAGCCAGCCTTTATGCTCGCTATCACGAGACTCGCCGTCAATCTTGTATTTACCACGGAACTGAATATAAATGTCTTTCATATCACATACCTTGTTTTGAGAAGTTTAAACTTAACGTTGGATTTTAATAAACGATTAGCTGTTGCTAGACTGCGGTAGTTGAGTGACCAAACGCAAAGAAACAGACAATTCGTCAAGTTGAAAGTGTGGTCTCAAAAAGACCACTGACTTGTAGACGCCAGGTTTACCTGGCACTTCTACAACTTGTACAGAAGCTTCGCGCAATGGGTACTGGGCTTTTGCTTCTTGAGAGGCGCCGTCGTCTAGCAAGACATAACGAGAAATCCAGTCGTTCAAAAACGACTCAACATTACCAGGCGATAAAAAGCTACCAACCTTATCGCGCATCATCGCTTTTAGGTAATGGGCAATACGTGATACTGCCATGATATATTGTAGTTGGGTCGATAACACAGCGTTGGCATTAGCATCATCGTTTTGATAAGTTTTGGCTTTTTGTACTGATTGCGCACCAAAAAAGGCCGCATAATTGGTATTTTTGCAATGGACTAATGGAATAAAACCTAAATCGCTCAGCTCTTTTTCACGGCGATCAGTGATAGATATCTCGGTGGGACATTTAAGTGCCAAATCACCATCATCGGTTTTAAAAGTGTGGACAGGTAACCCTTCAACTAAGCCGCCGCCTTCAACGCCGCGGATAGCTGCGCACCAGCGATAATCTGAAAAAGCAGCGGTCAGACGCGATGCAAATGCATAAGCGGCATTCACCCATAGATAGTCGCTATGATCATTACCCGAGACTTCTTCTGTAAAGTTAAAACCTTCAACCACTGTCCCTTCTTTTGGGTCATAAGGCAGACGCCCTAAAAATCTAGGCACCGTAAGAGCCACGTAACGTGCATCTTCTGACTGTCTAAAAGCACGCCAGCGTATGTATTCTGCCGTTTCAAATATTTTGGATAAATCTCTAGGGCGTCCAATGTCAGTAAATGAATCTAATCCAAACATCTCAGCTGAGGCAGCCGATACAAATGGTGCATGAGAAGCTGCTGCCACATGAGACAATTGCTCAAGCAGATACATATCGGAGTTTTGGCGAGTAAATTCAAAGTCACCAACGATTGCTGCATAGGGTTCGCCGCCAAAACTACCGAACTCTTCTTCATATATCTTTTTGAACAACGTGCTTTGATCAAAATCTATCGAAGATTGAAAGTCTTTGGTAAGCTCGCGCTTTGTGGTGTTCATCATGCGTATCTTAAGCATGGATTCTGATGGCGTTTGGCTACATAGATAATGTAGACCGCGCCAGCTAGATTCTAGCTTCTGAAACTCAGGAGCATGCATAACCGTAGTCAACTGCTTAGAGATCAGCGCATCAATCTGAGCAATACGCGCGTCAATTGATGCCGATAAATTATCTGATAATGTTACTGTGCCTTGCATAACTTCATTGGCCAGCTCTGCGATTTGCGACTTCGCGCGGTTCTTTTCATCATCGGACTTGGCAACGTTACTTTTATTGACGATTTCTTCGAGTAAGTCGTAGCTTTCATTATTCAACGAATCGGTTGCTATGTTCTGCTGGGCTTGGGCACTCATCGTTTAATCCTCACCGTCAGTTTGATTTTGTTCGGCCATTTTTTTGACTTGCTCAGTATTTTTAAGCACATCATCCAACAGATCTTCAAGTTTTTCATTAGCCGAAATCTTATTGCGTAAGTCTGCCAATCGATCTCGTGCCTGTACCAACTGTTTTAACGGCTCAATCTGATCGGCCACAGCTTCAGGACGAAAATCGTCGATACTATTAAATGCTAAATCAACCGCAAATTCGCCACCTGTGTCACTCAAATCATTCTGAACTCTAAAGGTCGCGCGCGGCGCTAGTCCTGACATTACCTCGTCGAAAGTATCCAAATCTACTTCAACAAACTTCTTGTCTTTAAAGCGCGGTTGTTCAAGCGTAGAGTCACCTGAGAACTCACCCAGCACGCCAACAACAAAGGGAATCTCCTTAGTTTCGATCGCATCGCCAACTTCGACGTCATAAGTAAGATGTACTCGAGGAGCACGTACTTTTGCTAGTTTCTTTTGCACACTGTCTTGCTTTGCCATAATAAGTTACCTCAGCAATTGCTATTTTGAACGTACATTTTTAAATGGGTCAGTAGCTATAGAAGGACTACTTTTAGAGGGAGACTGCTTTTTGACGGGTTTGGTAGGAGCGCGCCTTTGTTTCACTGCTGCTTGTCTTTTGACAGGAGAAGCTTTTTTCTTAACGGATGTACGGCGCTGTTTTCTCGATTTAGTCTTGTTTTTTACCGCTCTTGGCTTTATGACAGGCGCTGGTGGTTTTGGTAAAGACTCATCGTAATTAAAACCGTAGATCTCACCGTAGATTTTGCTAAGAGCATGCTGATATTCTTTTAAAAAGTCTGCATCAACCTCATCAGTTAAGTAGTCTGATTGCAATTGCTTTTGAGAGACGATAGCACTGCTATTTAAGAGTATCTTTTTAAGCTTGGCAGTGCTGTGACCCAGATTGATTGCTTCGCTTGCTGTATAGACAGCATAAGCAGGATAGCCATTATTGTAATAAATCTGTGCCAAAATCTCCCATGCTAAAGAGTCATTTGGGTTGACTGACAGTCTGTGATTTAGGTCTGAAACTAATTGATGCAGCTGCGGTGATCTTGCATCAGCATTTTTAAGCTTAGCGAATTGATTAATAACGCTTGAGCCTGGATCTTTTTCTTGTATGACAAGCTCACTATGTGCTGTACCTATAGCAGTACCCATAATAAGCAGACCCGAAAAGACAGCTTTAGGCAGCTTGAAACTAACTTTTATCCTGCTTTTGATACTGTTCATTGTAAGTCGTTACTCGCTATTATTAGTATTGGATTGATGCACCTGTTTACTCAAGAGTGGTTTAACCAAAGGATGGTTTACTCCGAGGTATTAATTAAGGTGGTCATACTGGTTAAAGCATCTTTAAACGTAGCCTTATCGTGACTACTCATCAATGCATTGTTATGGTAAGCATCAATATTAAGCTGCATTACCTTAACAGACGACAACATTGCAATTTGACGAGCCTCCACAATCTGATTGTCGATACTGAGCGCTTCATTAGCCGCTCTCAATGCTCGCGAGTAGTTCTTTGACTCATAGTTGGTTTTGGCTATAGTCATCCATGCTTCTATGCTACTTTCATTCAAACTTTCAGCCTTGGTAGCACCAGTCAAATAAACGGGTGAAGGGCTACTTAACTGTTTAACTGTTGGCGGGCTAATAGTATGTTGGCTAACTTTAGTGCTTTTGCCACAGCCTGTAGTCATGACGGAGGCAATAAGAGCTATAGACAACAAATTTAATTTGGTAAGCCTAGTACGATGAATAATGTTCATAAATATAGTGTCACCAAAATTTTAAAATAATGGAATTGGAACAATAATTTGCTAAGATATGCGCCAATAGTGAACAAATAATTGTTAATAGTAAAGCAAATTATACATGTAGTTGACAATATTTCAATAATAAGTAAAATATTATTGATAAATACTTGTCTATTTCTTTATTTTAAAGGCTTAATTGTAATTATAATCTATAGCTACAGGTAATCTTTTGGGACTATAATCTACCTTTCATCGTCTATTTCGACCATTGATATTTTTGTAGAGCACGCCCACCCTCTGCTTTTTGATGTTTTTTAAGAAAAAAGCACGAGTACGATTCCTAAATTATTATACTAAAGTTTGGTTTGATAATTTTTAATTTGAACGAATGTTCATTTTATATTAGGCATATAGAATAAGGCTCATAGATAACAAATCTGTAATCGATTTTTTTTTGCAACCAGACAAAGATGAAAGATAGCTTTGAAAACCGTTATTAACCAGATAGCAATTGCAAGCTATTTATAGAAATATGGTCAGAGTATTGGAATATTGAGTAATATCATTACCCATAATATAAAGCGGTAGATGTTCATCATTGATGGAATAAGAGACCTAAAACATAAGTTATGAATGGCCGTCGAGATAACAGTACGAGTGAATAAGATTAATGCAAAGGTTACAAAAGTAACTTTGTAGTGGTTGGCTATGGAGGCAGTTATTATATTTTTAAAACCAAAGGGCTTAGAACTGTTTATTCCTAATGGCAGCCCCAAGCCTTTTGGTTAAAAATTATATGTGAGAATTTTTAGTATAATTAATCGCCTATACCAATCGTTCAAATAATGAACGTAGACATAAAATAGTAAAGTTATACACTTTAATGGTAAATATTATAAAAGTATTAAAATTGGTGCTATCTAATATATAGATAACTTGTATAGATACTAGATTTATTTCTGTTGAAAATTAATTTCATATTATTGAACAATAAAGATTATTTATATTTGATCCAACACCTATAAGAGATATAATAATTATAAAAAATCTCATTGCATAACTAATGCATAACTAATGCATAACTAAGATATTAATAATTCCTATAAGATATAATTTACTCAACTATAAATAAATAAATTTTTAAGTTCTATTTTTATAAGTCACTTGGTTTTTATATTTTTCCAATCCAAGTATAAACCTTATCAGTACCAACTCATCCCTTTAATCATCATCTTAATCATCCCCTTTTAAGTTGTTTGCGACTGATAATTATAATCCAGCATCTTCTTGCGTAATTGCCACTATCTTAATGGGGACAGCATAGGTCCATGGTGCCCCACTTGTGCAGATGAATTTGCCATCTACAAAAGATACAATACGAGCAGTAAAGTCATTATTCTTATGGTCTGTAATAGCCCGCTCATCACTTTCGTCGTCTACTGCACACCATATGTTATGGTCACCGTTTTTTAACATTGCTCGAGTTAGATCACTACCTTTTAATTGATTGTTCATTTTAAACTCCTTAGTCATTATTTCTTTTTGAAAATTTAAAAGATCTATTACATTATAGCTACATGAAGTTTTACCTTTTGTTATCCAAAAGAAAGTTGAATATTTATATTGGGACCATCTTCCAAATAAAAAATCTTTAGATTTAGTTAATATTTGGTGTAGACTATTCAACAATATTAAATAATCTGATTTTCGATTGTCTACTTTAAAATATGGTTTTAAACAATCTTAACTTAACTTAGCAAACTAATTGTACTGACGGCTACTACTTATTTTTTCATTGTCATAAGTGGTACAAATGTATTCTTAAATGGTAAAATCAAACGCATAAATAGTAATATTGTTGTTAAATAAAGCTTACTAAGGCTAATGAATGGTCATATATTCAAAAATGTGCCTATTGGCCTATTACATAAACAATTCCTTCTAAAATCATTGTCATGTCCTTGGTTAACATCTGGTTTTCGACGCCTTCAATCCACGCAATGACATCCTATATTCGATAACGCTTGCTCAAAATACCTACAAATTCAGGTAGAATAGAATCTATGACAGCTTCTATCCCATCTACCTCTCGTAAAATTATTCATCTCGACATGGATGCTTTTTATGCCAGTGTTGAACAACGAGACTTTCCTCAATACCGTGGCAAGCCTTTAGTCGTGGGTGGAGATCCAAGTGGTCGCGGTGTGGTCGCTGCGGCCAGTTATGAGGTGCGTAAATTTGGCGTACGCTCTGCGATGTCCTCTTATGAAGCCCGCAAGCGGTGCCCAGAGGTGATATTTGTACGACCAAGATTTGATGTTTATAGATCAGTCAGTAGCCAAATTCGCTCTATCATGTATAGTCTGACACCGCATGTTGAGCCACTATCTTTAGATGAGGCTTATCTTGATGTTACAGGTCTTCAGGTACATAAAGGTTCAGCTACCTTAATGGCTAACTGGTTACGAGCACAAATATTAGAGCAAACAGGACTAACGGCATCGGCAGGTGTTTCGTTTAATAAAATGCTAGCAAAGATTGCTTCTGATATGAATAAACCTAATGGTACAGCGATTATCACCCCTGATGATGCCGCAGCATTTATTAGTACGCTACCTATAGAGCGTTTTCATGGAATTGGTAAAGCAACGGCCAGACGCTTACATGCTATGGGAGTGTCTACTGGTGCTGATCTTCGTCAGGTGCCCGCTGCCGCATTAGTTAACGAGTTTGGTAAACGAGGACAGTTTTATCATGATATTGCTCATGGACGTGATGAGCGATTAGTAAAATCTGAACGTCAGCACAAATCGGTCGGCTCAGAGACTACCTTTAAAGACAACCTGAATGATTGCGAACCATTACGGTTGCAGATATATGAGCAGAACGCTGATGCGTTTAAACAGATGAACAATAAGCAGCTTATTGCTTATACCATTACCCTCAAAGTAAAATACGCTGACTTCACACAAATAACGCGCTCACATACTTTATCCACGGCTTTTATTAGCGCAGAATCTGCACATTACTGGTTAGATAAGCTATTTTTAGACATACCGCGCGCCCTACCTATTAGACTCGTAGGAGTCACCTACTCGTCTTTAGCTTCTGCAGCACAGCCCCTACCACAACTTACCTTATTCGATTAATCGTGTCTTTTTTATACTGATCTGACTATATTTGGAACTTTTTCCGCTATTATTTTGTTTCTGCTAAACTAATGCCAAAATTCTACCTACCTATATGATTCATTATGACCAACTTAAACATCAAAACCACCATTCCTAATATAGATAACGATACCAATATGAACGATACTAATTATGATGATAGCCCACTGACTTATCTAAGCGTAGCCGATTATGATTATGAGTTACCAGATGAGTTAATCGCGCGCTATCCACTAGCTAAGCGCTCAGACTCCAAGCTGCTTTATGTACCCGCTATAAATCAATCAGAACAAATAAGCCTGCCTCAAGACCATTTATTTACCGCATTACCGTCGTTACTTGATACAGGCGATCTTATCGTCTTTAACGATACTAAGGTAATGAAAGCGCGACTATTTGGTAAAAAAGATACTGGAGGGCGCGTTGAAGTATTGATCGAACGTTTGATAGAGAGCGCAGAACTAGAAGATATAACTGTCAATCATGAATCATTAGCCACACGCCAAAATATCGCACTGTGTCATGTAAAATCCAGTAAAGCGCCAAAAATTGGACAGCGCTTATGGTTAGCTGACGACAATATGAGCTGTGAGATGATCGGTCGTCAGGACAACTTATTTGTATTGGCGTTTGTTGCGCCCATTCTTCCTGATTTAGAAATCTACGGTGAGCTGCCAATTCCGCCTTACTTTGAGCGTCATGCTGATGCAACTGACAATACTCGCTATCAAACGGTGTTTCATGATCCTGCCAAACTGGCCAGCGTTGCCGCGCCCACGGCGAGCTTACATTTTGACGAAACCACTCTCTCAGCTTTAACTACCAAAGGGGTTAATACCGCGTTTGTCACTTTACACGTTGGTGCAGGTACATTTGCGCCTGTTAAAACTGAAAACCTGCTCAATCATACTATGCATAGTGAATATGCCCATTTACCGCAAACAACCGCAGACCTAATCAATCAAACCCATGCAAAAGGTAAAAAAGTCATAGCTGTTGGCACGACTGTTGCACGTGTTCTTGAGACGGCTTATCAAAAAACGGCAAACGATGGACAAATTATTGCTGCATGGTCAGGCGATACCGATATATTTATTTATCCTGGTTTTGAGTTTGGCGTGATTGATCGTCTACTAACCAATTTTCATTTACCCAAGTCTACCTTATTAATGCTTGTATCCGCATTTTCAGGTAAAGCAGCTATTGAACAAGCTTACCAACATGCAATCAGCCATCGGTATCGCTTTTTTAGCTATGGGGATGCTATGTTGTTAGATAGAAAAGTACGTTGACGAGAGATTGAGCATTATTTAATTGAAGCAATACGAATACCCAATACTTCATTATAAACATTGTTGTACTGGGCTATTTTCGTAAGTCACTTATCAATAAGTCATAATAAAAAGGGCTGCGCATGTCTTGGCATTTACCTCATCGATTGACCAATATTCATCACGCGGTATCAGTAGCACTCCTTTGTTCTGTGAGCTCTATTGCGTGGTTACCTGTTGCTCAAGCAGCCACTATGGGTAAAACAACCATTACCTCTGCTCAGCATGAACCTTTGACTGCCAGTATTACGGTCACCAACATCGATGCTAAAGATTTTGCCGCTAGTATTGCAAGTCCTATGATTTATCAGCAAATGGGACTGACCCCTACAGCATCTATGGCTGTACGGTTTGTACCGACTTCTGCCACTGCTGGTCAATTACTTATCCAGACATCACAGCCTATATCAATGCCATTTGCAGATGTCGTATTAGCAATAAATGATAATGGCCAACGCAATGTCATCCCTAAGACTCTACTGATGCCTCTTGGTAATAATAACGTACCAATTAAACAGTCCAAACGAGTGGTATCAGGTGCGCCAAAACCAAACTTACCGGTAGTGTCAAACTCTAATGCTAAACCTTTAACAGTCAGACGTGGTGCACCGCCACCATTGATTATGGCATCAGATACCCAAACGCCAACATCAATGCAGACATTACCAAAAACTGTCTTGCGTAAAGCACCTAATGTCAATGCACCAGCAGTGACAAGCCCAGCTGAAACTACCCCTTTGTCAGTATCTCAGACTTCACGTGCATCACAGATAAGCTCATCAAAGATGAGAGAGACAACCGGTTTGTCTGCTGACGACCTAAACAACAAAGGTTTGAGCAATGTTGATTCAACGACGAATAATACTAACGCTAAACAAACCAGTAAAACAGATCCGGTAAATACCAGTGACCCCAAAAGCGCCTTAGCATTAGAGAATTCGGTTGCCTCTAATACCAGCTTAGCTGCTAAAAATGATACGCAAAAAAACAAAGCTCTAAACAACAGTATGCCCGTGAAGAATACTGCGTTTAGCCCTATCGAAACTGCTGTTAATACCAACAAACAAGCCGATATCTTAAATATTCAAGTAACTCGTCAAATACAGCTAAAAACAGATCTCAAAAATAGTCCAAATCGGCCAACCCCTTTTATAAATGATATTGAGGCGACAAGCACTTCATCCAACGCACCATTGCCCTCTGCTACCGTTTCCTCAAATACTGGTACTGATATAGCCGCCACAGACTCTATGTCAGACAGTAAAAGTACAGCCATGACAAGCTATACCGTACAACGTAATGATAATCTTTGGCTTATCTCTCAGCAGATTGCACAGCAAAATAATGTTGATGTATCGACGGTGATGAAACAAATAAAATCGCAAAATCCTGATGCTTTTATTGCAAAGGATGCTGACTTGCTAAAAGCCAACGCTGAGCTGAGCTTACCCAGTTATGACATCGTACCTTCACAAGAAAGCCTGCAGACTGCTATTGCAGCTCAAAGACAACATTACATACAGGTCAGCCGGGCTAAAAAAAAGAGCGTAGAGAGAAAAGAGAGAAAAAAGACAACTGCTGCAGACTCGACTAGCGATAAGGAGTTAACAGCATCTACAGACATGCCGTCTAACACAAAAACAACACCTAAACAGTCAAATAAGCCTTCAGAAGTCGCCCCTAAAACCTTGCCAAAAGCACGTTTCTCTGTCGTTGCGCCTGGTCGTGATGGTAGCGCTGATGGCACTCAAACTAAAGCTGCCGCGGCAACTGGTAATGGATTAAGCACAGACATTTTAGCCACGCTAAAATCGGCGCGTCAACGGACCGATGAGCAGGCTAAGCGGGTAGCAGCAACCAACAGCACTCTTGGTAGCTATGCCAAAAAATTACAACTACAAAACCAAAAACTGGCTGAGCTTGAAGCTCGTCTTAAAAAATTACGCAATCAATAATTGCCTCGCTGCTCAGCACAAATTGCTGTAAACAAGGCTCGTAGGCTTAGGAGTATTTATGGATAATATGCTGTATATCATTGTGGGTCTGGTAGCAATTTTACTGGTAGCGGTACTCGTGCTACGCAAAAGTAAGGCCAAACAACCAACCGCACAACACTTGGATAAGACCAATCAAAGTGTAGATGCTCATGCATCCACATTAAAGCCAAAGACGGCGTCTGTAGACTCAAAACAAGTCCCTGTTCAGCAAAACGCGACCAAATTTGATCCATTAACCGTGGCTCAACGCTTTATAGATCAGCAGCGTTATGATAAAGCCATTGAAACCATTGAACGAGGCTTAACTGAAAAACCTCAAGATTCTGAGTTATTACTCAAGCTATTGAATATCTATGCAACAACCGAGCAGCTTGAAGATTTTAATAAAACTTATAACGCGATCAAATTGTCCGGTAATGCAACTGCTATAGACAATGCGGATAAACTCAAAGCTTTATTAGACCAAGAACAAACGCAAAACCAACCAGTAAAGCCTGAATCTGACAATGAAGCTGCGTTTGAAGGTATAGATTTTGACTTATCCACCTCACAGACTGTTACGGATATTAAATCTGATACAGACAACGACAATTTAGACAGTTCTGAAGCATTTAGTGACTCTGTATCCTCACAACAAAGCATCCCTAGCGCTAACAATGATTCTGATGAAAATTTTGATCTAACGTTAGCTGATTTGGAAAACACAAACGCAGAAACTAACAATCTAAACGCCAGTAGCCTAGAAACGAGTCATTTAGAAACTACTCAGCTAGAAACTACTCAGCTAAAAACTACAGCAGATGGCGATGACATCAGTGATTTTGATATAACCGAAGTGACAAATGCTGATGAAACAAGTACTCAGCCTGTTGCTGTAGACGACGTTAATAAGGATCAACACGTAAATAACGTAAACGTCGATGATGACTTTATGCTTGATTTCGATTTGATGACAAATGATAGCAACTCGTCGGAGCTAGATTTCGATGATGTTCAAACGCAAGACAGCCAGTCACAAGATGTCAGCTCAGATGACGAATTTGTTTTAGACTTTGATGACTTGGTTGAAGAGACAGTTACCAGTAAAGAGACAGATACTACTAATCAAGAAGACAATACTCAGCCTACTAACGATGATTTTGCGTTACTGCTAGAAGATGAAGATAGCGCACTTGTTACAAACTCATTAGACACTCAAGAAAACCTTAATGAAAATGAGCAGGTATCAGGAAACGACGTTGTAGACAGTTTTGCTGCACTCGAGACAACAGACAGTAGCGACGAGCCCACTGTAAGCGAGGCTACACAACTAGAATTAGCAGCGACTCAGGAAGTAATTGACGATAGTACTGATGAGAGTATTGAAGATACTTTATCAATAGATGAAGAATTTGATTTTGATGAAGTTGCAACTGCACCTACTGCCGATACACCAGTGGAGAATGAAGCTGATATCAGCGTCACCGAGGACTACCATGTAGATACTCAAAACGATACGACAGTTGCAGCGTCCGATAGTGATTTTGCCGCACAGTTTGCAACAGATTTTGATTTTGTTCAGACCTTGGACAGCAATCAAGTGACGTTAGACTTAGCAGGTCAGTATTTACAACTGGGTGAATACGATAGTGCCAAACGCCTACTCAATGAAGTCGTCACTCAAGGTGATAGCGAACAACAAAGTCAAGCAAAAGAGATGCTAGCGCGTACTGCTTAATATACGGGTAAAGTGCTTTACAGTGTTTTGAACAAAGATTATTTATTAACAAGCATCTTATGAAAATAAGATGCTTGTTTCTATTTGACGGTTTATCATTTATATTAACCCTATTTTATTTTTTTCACTCACATCTAGTACGGTAAACCCATGTCATTACCCTCGACCTCGACAAATCTATCGTCCAACCCTATTCAGCTCATTTATGCTGGTGGTACCTTTGGTAGTTATGGACGTCCATTGGCGCCTTTAGATGCCGACATTTTCTTGCCAGCTTTACAGACGCTGCTCACCAATTACAGTCAAACAAACTATCTACCAGAGTTCTCATGGTTAGATAACACACTAATTAAAGATAGTAGCCAACTAACTTCAAACGATTTTATGCACTTTTACAGGCTACTACTAGATGCCTATGCGACAGGAGGGCGTCAATTTATACTTATTACAGGCACAGATACTTTGAGTTATCTTGGTGCATTTTTGGCAGAGGCTTTTGCAGGCACTGATATGTGCTTGATCGTTACAGGTAGTATGCGTCCACTGTTAGACAGCGACATGTTACAGACATATACTGTTGATGCAAATAGCGATGCATGGAACAATCTTAGTGAGTCCCTACGTCTGGCTGCTGCTGGAGAATCCGGCGTCAAAATTAGCTTTGGCGGCGAGTCATGGCCTGCACAAACAGTACAAAAGATTCATAGTCATGACTTTATGGCTTTTACTGGTCATACTCGTGCTGGCTATCCAAACAACAGTTATATAAAGCAGCTGCCAGACACTCGTCGTCAACACTGGCTTGATGACCAAATGACTGTTGGTGACGGTATCCAAGCGCGTGCTAAACGGGCGAGCGTACATGCGCTATACTGCCTTCCCAACGCACCTGATATCTTGGGCAAACAACTAGAGGCGCTGTTGAATGAGCCACCCTGCGGTATCATTTTATTAGGTTTTGGTGCAGGTAACGTTCCCTACTCTGAGAGTTTAGCCACCGCATTAAAACGTGCATATGAGCAGGGTCATATGGTGGTATGCGCTAGCCAATGCCCATTTGGCGGAGTCAGCGATAGTTATGCAGCGGGCAGTTGGCAATATGACTACCATGTCATCGCTGGTGGACGCTTAACTATTCCTGCTATCTATGCGCGGTTATTATGGTTATTGCTACGTTATGATACACCTGCACGCAGACGACAACGCTGGACATATACTGTCAACCAGTCAGGAACGACTTTGAACAAAAACCGCTAACCGTGAGCGCCAAGCAACAAACAAGCACTCACTTCAAACGCTACGATTATTATGGAAGTTGAAAGATTAATGGAATCTGAGAAACAAGACATCCCTACTTATAACTTGGCGATCGCCATCGAGTTTTTGGGCACCAACTATCGAGGCTGGCAACGTCAAAAAGAGGTGACAGGAGTACAAGAGGTACTAGAAAAAGCCATCAGTACTGTCGCCAACGAAACTGTTGAAGTTATCGCAGCGGGTCGCACCGATGCCGGAGTCCATGCTGGTAATATGATTGCGCATTTTGTCACTTGCGCCTACCGTCCGACCCATAATTGGCTACGTGGTATCAATAGTCTATTGCCTGACGATATTGCCCTACGCTGGGTGCAACCTATGCAAACAGACTTTCATGCTCGTTTTGGCGCTATAGCACGTCGTTATCGTTACATTACGCTCAATCAGGCTGCGCGTCCTGCCATACTCAACCATCAAGTGACTCATATTCACGAACCTTTAGATGTAGCAGCGATGCAACTTGTGGCAGCTGATGTTGCTGGGACTCATGATTTTAGCAGTTACCGTGCAGCAGCTTGTCAATCTAACCAGCCTATACGTACTGTTAGTCACGCAAAGCTTTTTACGCATGGCGCGTTTATTGTCTTTGACATACAAGCCGATGGTTTTTTGCATCATATGGTACGTAACTTGATGGGTACACTACATGCGGTTGGAAGGCATGAGCTACAACCTTCAGACTTTTTAACTATTTTGGCAAAAAAAGACCGTACCATTGCGCCGCCCACTGCTTCTGGTGACGGACTATACTTTATCAACGCCTACTATCCTGAGCATTATCAGCAGCTGTTGCCAGTCTCACCACTTACTCCCCTGTGGCTCAACTTACCTGAATAAAATATGATCGACTGATATACATAACACTTGCTCACTGTCAAGCAAAAACAATGATTTGTTGCTTTAATATTTAAACTTACGTATAATATCGGTTTATTTTTCATTGATAGATACCAACTATGGCTAAAGACGATATTATTGAATTTGAAGGTGAAGTTATTGATACCCTTCCAAATACATTGTTTAAAGTTCGTTTAGAAAACGGACACGAGATTATTGCTCATATCTCAGGAAAGATGCGTAAGCACTATATCCGTATTTTAACGGGCGACAAGGTTAAAGTAGAAATGACGCCTTATGATTTGACTAAAGGTCGCATTACCTACCGTGGCAAAAACTAATCTCTTATATTATTTTATCTTTAAGATATCAGCTATTTACTCTTGAGTCGTTAAATAGATTATTGAGTAGATTGTCCTGTTATTATGTAATACTAAATGATTTTTACGATAACAATAAAAAATGGTAGTCCGTTTCTTGCTACCTTTTATAATCAATCGTACTTAGTTTTGCCAAAAAAATACCGCCAATTTTGAGCGGTATTTTTGTATTTGGGGTTTGGAAACTACTTGAATTCTACTGTAGCGTCATCTTTGATCGTACCTAGTAATGCTAAAGCGTCCCAGTTGGTCAACCTTATGCATCCTGATGATGCTTGCCTGCTGATGCGTGCTGGGTCTGGTGAACCATGAATGCCATAAGTAGGCTTACTTAGCCCTATCCATACTATTCCTACTGGATTATTCGGCCCTGGCGGAATAATCGCCTGATTGCCATCCTCGCCAGTATAAGTGTAGTTAGGTTCATGTACTTTTACTTCAACTTTATGCGTCCCTGATGGTGAGGGTGTTTCTGTGCTACCGACAGTCGTTGGATAACTTGCAACTAAGTTGTCTTTCTCATCATAAGCATATAGAGTTTCAGTCGCTTTATCAGCGACTACTCGACTTATTGGTTTTGTGTTTGGATTACCAGGGTTATAAACAGTGATGGTCTCTCCAGCCTCAAACTTAGCATTCGGGTTAAGAGTCTTAAGATACTTCTCACTCATATGAAATTTTTCTGCTAATGCTTCACTGACGCTTTCATAGTACATCCCTTCAAGCTTGGCTTTCGCTTCTGCACCAGCAGGAATGCTAGTAGTTTCCATATTCACATCGGCATCACTTAGCTTATAGCCAACCAGTACAGGTTGGGACATAAGCTTTTTATTGTTAGTTAATGCTTGCCATGTCTCATTATTGAGATGATCCGTCACCTTCAAACCACGAGCTTTTTGAAACGCTTGCATGGCTTTTTGAGAGTTTTTACCCCAATAACCATCTATAGGCCCAACACTACTTTGGTTCCAGTTCAGTAAGGCTTGAAGCTTGGTGCTCATGCTACGATTTACTTCTACCCCTTTTTGCCAGCTATCGCTATTCACCTTTTGAGCAAACTTTGGTAAGTTATCTGTCGTATACTTAATAGTAGGCAATAGCTTGTTCAATGAAGTTACCGTGTCACTATCTCCAGTAAGCTTTTGACTGACTCCATTAGTCACTGGACTAACATCAGTGCTAGAAGATTTGTTACTAGCATTGGTATTGGTATTAGCAGCAAAACTTGGGCTCATTAATAGTGCTACAATTAGCCCTAACGCCCCTATGCTTTTACTTTTTGGTTTATACATATTTTATTCCTCAATTTTTTATTATAGACATATCAAAATTGTTGTTTTGTTTTTCGCTTTCGATAAAAACCAAGCAAGATGACAGCCAATCTATTTCTATGGATAGCTTTGTAAAATACTAGTTTTACACACTCTTTGAGCAAATGTAATCATGTCACAATAGCATTGTATAATGTAACAGATTTATGTTAACAAACATCTAGTCTTATAGTCTCTGTGTTAAAAAAGCGCCTACAGTACAGATTATAGATTTAACCGCTGTAATCTAAATATTTTTATTCATAAAAAACCCGTAAACTGCTGAGCAATTTACGGGCAAACTATCTTCAAGACTTTTTGTAAAACAAATACTAATGGCTATTATTGCATTCGTATAGATTTATTTATACAAGCTTTGCCAATACTGCCTGTCCCATCTCTTGACACCCTACTTGTCGTAAATCAGCTTCACTACTGTCTAAGATATCAACTGTACGTAAGCCATCATCAAGAACATCACTCACTGCCTGTTCAATCGCTTGGGCAGCTTGTTCTTGCTTAAAAGTATAGCGTAGCATCATAGCGACAGAGAGTATGGTGGCCAATGGATTGGCTTTATCTTGTCCAGCGATATCAGGTGCAGAACCATGGCAAGGCTCGTACATCCCTTTACCCTCTTCATCAAGACTGGCGGATGGCAACATGCCAATAGAGCCTGTTAGCATAGCCGCTTCATCAGATAAAATATCGCCAAACATGTTGCCCGTTACCATAACATCAAACTGCTTTGGATCGCGAATCAGCTGCATACAAGCATTATCTGCATACATATGACTAAGTGCAACGTCAGAATACTGAGATTCTTGCATTTTAGTCATGGTTTGCTTCCAAAGCTCAGTGACTTCTAAAACGTTTGCTTTATCTACCGAACAGATTTTTGCAGGTTTACCACTTGCTTTAGCACGAACTTGCGCCAAATCAAAAGCCACCTTACCGATACGCTCAATCTCGCTGGTTTTATAGACCATGGTGTTATAGCCTTGCTGCTCACCATTATCCAAAGTACGAATGCCGCGCGGTTCACCAAAGTAGATACCACCCGTTAGCTCACGAACGATTAATAAGTCTAGGCCTGAGATAATTTCAGCCTTAATACTAGAGGCATTCGCCAATTGCGGATAAAGCTTGGCAACGCGTAAGTTGGCAAATAAACCAAGCTCACTACGGATTTTTAGCAGACCACGCTCAGGACGTTTACTGCGTTCGATGGTGTCCCATTTGGGCCCACCAACTGCACCTAACAATACAGCGTCCGCTGCACGTGCTCGGCTAAGTGTTTCTTCTGGCAAGGGTTCACCAGTTGCATCAATAGCTGTTCCACCAATCAATCCAGACTCAAAAGTCAAGTTTAATGTAAACTTTTTGTTGACGGCTTGTAGTACATCGATGGCTTGGGTCATAATTTCAGGACCAATGCCATCACCAGCTAATGTTAAAATCGTTGCCATACTAATCCTTGTTGATACATAAAAAAAAGAAGTGACAAGCGTCTAATGTTGCTTTAACCGATATATGCCCGTGACATGTGACATCAAATTAATGGGTCGAAAGATACAATATTACACTTTGGCTTTTGACTGTGTTGCTTGTGCTGATTGCTTTATTTGGTTTGTCACGTTCGTTTCTACAAACTCACCCTGACTTTCATTATTCATCTGTTTACAAAACTGACGCTTGATACTATCGTTTTGAATCAGATCAATACATAAAGGATTGGGCGAAGCTGTATCCAATAAACTGCCCGTATCTTGGCTAGATTCTTTACGGTAAGCACGAAGTAGATAAGTATCCGGCTCTACAAACTCGTGGATCATAGCAAAACGCTCAACATAACCCATATTATTTTCAGGATAAAAATTTATATGCACTTCACGTTTTGCAGGCTTAACCCGTGCATAGTAGTTCGTCATCCCAGCTATACCAGATGCTGATAACGGTACAACCTTGACAGAATGCTGATTCTTCAACGGTACGAAGAGCTCAGTTCGTGTACGGTCAACAATCTCATCATCCGTATTGATCACACTTAACAGCTTATGATCTACTGGCTTATGAGTATCTGGAGCAATAACCGAAGTTTGGTCGATTTGCATAATTTCACAATGATAAGTACCCGCACAAGCGATGTTTACTTCTCCAGCAATCGGTTTTATTTGCCCTGCCCACTTATCAGCGCTTTCTGCATCATCTATTTGCTGGTAGCCTGTTAGTAGCTGACAACCCGACAATAGCAAACTTGTTGCGATAGAGAGACTGGTACATATAGCAATACGTTTTTTATTCATAATGATGACTACTACTTCATAGTGATAACAAATTACCTTTCATTCTAGTCATTTTGTTACGATAACTCAACGTTGTATTATTGACCAATTCATTTTTATTAAACATCAATTTATATAACATTAAAAGCTTAATTTTATGCTTTGACTGGATTAAATATCCACGGCGTCTTTTGTTGCATTTGTTGTTCGTACGCATTAATCGCATCACTTTGCTGTAGAGTAAGCCCAATATCATCTAGTCCATTTAATAGGCAATGCTTACGAAAATCGTCAACTTCAAAACAGTATTCTTGTCCAGTTGGATCAATAACGACTTGTCTCTCCAAGTCTACACTTAACTCATAACCGTCATTTTTTAAAGTTTCTTTCATTAACTTATCGACAATTGCTTCCTCCAAAATAATGGGAAGCATGCCATTTTTAAAGCAATTATTGTAAAAAATATCAGCAAAACTTGGGGCAATGACCGTACGAAAACCATACTCGGACAACGCCCAAGGCGCATGCTCACGGCTAGAGCCACAGCCAAAATTCTTGCGGGCAAGTAAAATAACGGCATCTTGATAGCGTGGCTGATTTAGTACAAACTCTGGATTTATTGGACGCGTGCTGTTGTCCTGACCTGGGTAGCCTTCATCTAAATAACGCCAATCATCGAATAAGTTGACGCCAAAACCAGTACGCTTAATAGACTTCAAAAACTGTTTAGGGATAATTTGATCGGTATCGACGTTTGCGCGATCTAACGGACAGACGATACCCGTTTGAGTATTATAAGCTTGCATAATAATTCCTATCGTATTCTCAGTAGTGTTGGTAGATACTGTTTGGCAAAATCAACCCATGATGTATTATCGACACAAATGAATAATTTTATACAATCAGTATCAGACGCGTTGTGACGGATGCGCAGCTTAAACAACGCAATGGTCTATCAACTAAAAAGTACGTACATCCACAAAGTGACCAGCCAATGCAGCGGCGGCGGCCATCGCAGGACTGACCAAATGCGTACGTCCGCCAGTACCTTGACGACCCTCAAAGTTACGATTAGACGTCGAAGCACAGTGCTCTTCTGGTTCAAGCTTGTCTGCATTCATCGCAAGGCACATTGAACAACCTGGCTCTCGCCACTCAAAACCTGCATCAGTAAATAGCGTGTTTAACCCTTCGGCTTCGGCTTGCCGTTTCACTTGTCCAGAGCCTGCTACTACGATGGCTTCTTTGATCGTATCTGCAATTTTACGACCCTTAATCACTGCTGCTGCGTCCCGCAAATCCTCTATACGTGAGTTGGTACAAGAACCTATGAAGACCCGATCAAGTTGGATATCAGTAATCGGCTGACCTGCCTGCAACCCCATATAGGTATAAGCACGTAACCAACCCTCTTGCTGCGTTTCATCAGCAGCCTGATCAGGTGTGGGTACCGACTGAGTAATATCAACGACCATCTCAGGCGATGTGCCCCAAGACACTTGCGGGGCAATCTGACTACCATCAATCTCTATAATCGTATCAAACTTGGCATCGTCATCCGAATACAATGTACGCCAATAGGCCTCTGCTTGCTCCCACTGCTCATCAGTTGGCGCATAAGGACGACCTTTGACATAGTCAATCGTTGTGTCATCTACAGCTACCATACCCACGCGTGCGCCTGCCTCAATTGCCATATTGCAGACAGTCATGCGCCCCTCCATACTCATATCTTCAAATACTTTGCCTGCAAACTCAATGGCATGGCCGTTGCCACCAGCAGTCCCGATCTTGGCAATAATAGCAAGTACCACATCTTTTGAGGTCACGCCAGCACCAAGCTCACCATTCACACGGATTTGCATGTTTTTCATTTTTTTAGTGATTAAACACTGGGTTGCAAGCACATGCTCTACCTCAGAGGTACCGATGCCATGAGCAAGACAACCAAGTGCGCCATGAGTTGCAGTATGCGAATCACCACACACTACCGTCATACCTGGAAGTACCAAGCCTTGTTCAGGACCAACCACGTGCAAAATACCTTGACGAGTATCGTTAATGGTGAATTCAGCAATATCGAACTTAGCGCAGTTATCATCTAACGTTACAACCTGCAAACGCGATACCTTGTCTTTGATACCAGAGACTCCTTCAAGTCGCTCTTTGACCACTGTAGGTACGTTATGATCAGGACTAGCAATGTTAGCCGACAAACGCCATGGGGTACGATTAGCAAGCTCTAATCCTTCAAATGCCTGCGGACTTGTTACCTCATGCAATAAATGACGATCGATATAAATTAAGCTCGAACCATCATCGCGCTGTGTGACTTCATGCGCATTCCAAAGTTTGTCGTATAACGTGTAACCGGCCATGTTGCTATCCTTTGTTAATTGCTAATTGTCTATGATGAAATGCCACTGTATCTAGCGCATGCTAAACGTTCTTAGAAGCTTAAAGTTACTTATTTATACTTACAGTCTGCACTTACAGTTTACTTTGACAGCGATTGTTTTGTTCGGACGTCATTCATCGACAAGTTATCAAGCGATTAAAATAAAAACATCAAAAAGTACTTTGATACCTTGTGATTATAGCAGCCTAATTCTATAATAATAATTGATGATTTTTATCTATTCACAAACTTTTATTTCTAATATATAACGAATAGACAAGCCAACTTTTATTTATAGCTTATTTTGAAGCTAAGGACATCGGTGTGAATACCACTAATTTGACGACGTTTGTGACTGTTATGCAAACAGGTAGCATCTCAGGCGCAGCAGAAAAGCTATTTATCACTCAACCTGCTGTCAGTAAACGTATCAAAAACCTAGAGGACGAGTTCAATATCGTCCTTTTTGATACAGTAGGTCGAGGTATCGTACCGACTCAAGCAGCAAGTGAGATGCTACCACATGCCAAACGCTGGTTAGAAGATTATGAAAATTTTAAAATAAACTTGCAACACTCTAAGCAAATGGTCTCTGGCAAGTTGGTCATCGGTACAAGTCATCATATTGGTTTGCATCATCTTGCACCAGTACTAAAAGATTTTATCCAAAGTTATCCTGCTGTACAGCTCGAAGTCCATTTTGTGGATTCAGAAGAAGCGCACAAGGCGGTTCTTGATGGCAATTTGTCTTTGGCTTTTTTGACGTTACCACCTGTTTATGACAAGCGTCTAACCTATCATACATTGTGGTCAGATCCATTATATTTTATGACAGGTACGCTGTCGCCATTAGCCACAAAAACCAATGTAACTTTAGAGCAGTTGGCTCATTATCCTGCTATTCTGCCCTCTGCTAATACTTTTACCAGTCAAATTACTTTGGCTGAGTTCGCCAAACACAATTTAAAACCTTATGCGACAATGAGTACCAACCCTCTAGAATCCATTCGCATGCTCGTGTCAGTGGGACTTGGATGGTCTGTATTACCGCAAACGTTAATCAGTC
The DNA here is from genome assembly GCF_947488565.1 of uncultured Psychrobacter sp. Lineage (GTDB taxonomy): Bacteria > Pseudomonadota > Gammaproteobacteria > Pseudomonadales > Moraxellaceae > Psychrobacter > Psychrobacter saeujeotis. The sequence goes on from NZ_CANKZC010000001.1 coordinate 391,333, forward strand.
AAGATTTAGAACGTATTAATATGGCCGATAATATCGAGCTACAGCGCTATCTAGGCGTCGTTATCAATCCAAAGCTTACACGCTCAAGTAGCGTTGAGGCACTGTTAGAATTGCTTGCTCCTATCGATTAGTAATGTGGCCTACTGAACATAGCTACCAATACAGTCAGCAAATAAATCTACCAAATAATGTTATTTGGTAGTTAACGGCCCACATAAAAAGCAGTGGTTCGCAATTATAACCTCTATACGTTATAATACGCTTAAGTTAATTTCGATAACATATAGTTACCATAACAGCACTGATAATTACCTATTGAATATTTTTAGTAAGTTACGATAGCCAATATACTTGTTTTGTTAATCGTTTATTTTAATTAAACGGTTTATTGATCATAGCTATTATTGTTACAGTTCTTGATAATGGTGCTTTATGTTTAATATTTACTAAATTCTACATATTTTATTCTAAACGAATAATATAGCTAATATGCAGAGTTGACAGTTTTAAATGATTGATTTTGTCCATAACGATTGATTAAAACGACTTAGAATAGGTAATTTAATTGATGGTTGATAATGCAACATTATCGGTAAAAACAGTATCAATCATATAAAACTATAAGTAAGTACTGACTATAGATGAATCCAAATAAATCAGATACATGGCTATCAAGCTGCTCAATGAAAAGTTGTTTTTCTTGCTTGTTGTGCCTACGCAGACAAATGCTGCGAAGAACAGCTTTTCATCTCACTGTATCGTTTTTATATAGGATTGACTATATAAGCAAAAAGCCATTTTGTTCTACTTAATGGCTTTTTTTGTCTTTATACATCATCTTTTGATCATAATATTTTATAGTTAAATATAATTAAAACCAACAATGTTGGTTAAGGACAGTTTATATGAATGGGATTTCTAGTGGCGTACTAATATCACTTGGCGCCTATTTTTTAGTAATGATTGGGATTGGCATTTACGCCTACTTTAAACAAGCAAACGACACTGAAGGCTATATGCTCGGCGGCCGTAACTTGGGTCCTGCTGTTACCGCTTTATCAGCAGGTGCATCAGATATGTCAGGCTGGCTATTACTAGGTTTACCTGGGTATATGTACGCTGACGGTGTGGTCAGTGTCTGGATTGCGCTTGGTTTAACGCTTGGTGCCTTATTAAACTACATTATCGTCGCCCCGCGTCTACGTGTTTATACCGAAGTTGCTGACAATGCAATTACTCTACCCGACTATTTTGCCAATCGCTTTGAAGACAAGTCGCACATGCTACGTGTCATATCAGCATTGGTTATTATCTTGTTCTTTACCGTTTATACTGCTGCAAGCTTAGTTGGCGGTGGTAAGCTTTTTGAGAGCTCACTCAATCTATCTTATAGCACAGGACTTTGGGTAACGGCTGGTGTTGTTGTCGCCTACACCTTATTTGGTGGTTTCTTAGCAGTTTCAATGACTGACTTTGTGCAAGGTATCATTATGTTATTTGCGATGGTCATCGTGCCGATCGTTGCCTTTACCGATCTTGGTGGCATTTCAGCTACTACACAAGCGGTTGGAAATATTGATACAAATCTGCTAAATGTTACTAGTGGTATGACTGTTATTGGTATCATCTCCTTGATGGCATGGGGGCTTGGTTATTTTGGTCAACCGCATATTATTGTACGTTTTATGGCTATTCGTTCAGTTAAAGATGTACCGACAGCACGTAATATTGGTATGAGCTGGATGGTCGTTAGTCTTATTGGTTCATTGATGACTGGTTTTGCTGGCCGTGCTTACGTACAAAAAACTGCTATGACTCTCGATGACCCCGAGACTATTTTCTTAGTATTTACGCAGTTTTTATTCCATCCATTGGTGTCAGGTTTCTTATTGGCTGCTATTTTAGCTGCTATTATGAGTACTATCTCATCTCAGCTATTGGTGGTATCAAGCTCTTTAACAAAAGATGTCTACAAATTATTCTTTGACAAAGATGCACCAGAAGCCCGTCAAGTATTGGTCGGTCGTATCTCAGTCATCGTCGTTGCTATCGTTGCTATTATACTAGCGTCTGATCCAGATAGCTCGGTATTGAACTTGGTTTCTAATGCTTGGGCAGGATTCGGTGCAGCGTTTGGACCGCTGGTTATCTTTAGTCTTACATGGCGCGGTATGAACCGTAATGGTGCCGTTGCTGGTATGGTTGTTGGTGCATTAACAGTTATTTTATGGGTATATGGTCCATTTGAGATGAATGGTATGGCACTGAATAGCTGGTTATATGCAATTGTCCCAGGCTTTATCTTAAGTACCATTGCTATCTTTGTAGTTAGTATGATGACTGGTGGTCCAAGACCTTCAGTATCTGCCAAATATAAAGAGATGGAGCTAAACTTAAATAAGTAAGCTTATACACTGTCCTATTGCTATAAAAAAACCTCGTCACTATTGGCGAGGTTTTTTGTTTTCAGTTTTTTATCGATAATGACTTACCTTACACAAGTCATTTTAGCGAATGACAAATTTATCTTGATTTATAGGATGGGTATTGGATTTATCTAATAAAACGGCAAAGTTTGTTAAGGCATGCGACCATTATTATTTTTACAATTATAAATTCTGTTCGAAATAAAATCGGTACATTACAATAACCATAAAAAAGCGACCTCTTATGGATCGCTTTTTTTATAAAATATAGTAAGACTTATAAGATAGGTTTTTTATGGTTAGATTAAAAATCTTGTTTCGCTTGGTATGATAGCTTCACACCGACGATATAACCGTCATTGTCGTCAAAGTCAGCAACGATTTTTTCGCTTGGCAGTTGACCTTGAGCATCACCGAACCATAAGTATTTTCCACCAGCTGAGACGGCCCATTCTGGAGTGACATTATACTTAGCGCCTAGACCCACACTATAGTAGCCTTCGATAGGACCTAATGATGTCGTTGGATCTCCAGCACCGCTATCCCAGCCAACTGTTCCACTAACGGCTAACGCAGGTGCTAAACGCTTGGCCAAGCCCAGCTCTACCTGCCACTGATCGTCGTCATAGTCGACCAAGTTTAAACCATCAGGACCATAGCTACGTTGACTAACCTCATTATATAATGGCGGTGTTATTTTAAAATCACCCCAAGGTACCCAGCGCACTTTTGCTGTAGCTAAAGTCGTTGGATTGATACCGGTTTGGAAATCAAAGTTGACCGATTCAGGAGTTGTGATTTCATATTTGCTGCTTCGATTGGCTGCGGCAGGATCACCAGCTAGAACGCCAGCTAGCGGATATGTTTCGGCTATATTCATATCATGGTCAATCTCAGAACGATACGTCAGTGCCGCTTTTAGAGCAATTTCAGGTTTGCTGTATGACATACCTGCGATCCAACCGTAATCCATGTCAGGGTTACTGTTTGAGGTATAACCAGTCGCTGGGCCATAAGCCAGTCCGCGCAGTTTTACTTCAGATTCAATACGCTGAGCGACCGGACCACCATATACTTGGAACTCTTTATTAGCACCGAACTTCATACCTAGAAGTCCTGTTAAGCTTTGGCTACGAACCTCTACATTGGTATTTTCACCTGCATTACCTGCCTCAGCTTGTGCAATTGCACCCACAAGAGTAAGATCTTCTATTTGTTGTACAATTGCGTTTCTTATTTCTTCGTTAGGCTCTTGTGCAGCTTGATTCGTCAAAGCTTGTATTGTAGGAGCAATAGTTTGAGCATTGACTTGACCACCTGATAACTGAGTGATAGAAGCATTGATATCGCCTTTTGAAACGAAATTACTATCACCAGTATACTCAGCAGCAGCACCAAATGGCTCATCATATAAAAGACCAATACTAAAGGTATCATTGATATCCGCTTTTACGCCATAACGAAAAAAATCATAAGATTCAGCAATATCGCCAGTGTCACCACCTTCAACATAAGTATTACTACTAGGCACATTATTAGCGCTATCTCTACCACTAACGTCGGCATCAATGTAAGTATAGACAGATTCGGCATAAACGCCATCTTGGAAGAAAGCAGTGACATCTTGACCCGAGCGATCAAGGCCAGCAGCGCTTGACACGCTGGCTACAGAAAGCGTTGCGATTGCTACCGCAAGTGTTTTTAAATGAAAGGTAGTGCGCATTGTATATCTCCAAACGTCCTCGTTGTTTTACCGTTTCTATAATCAGTAGGTCAGAATAATCTCCTTCCATACCTATTATTTAAACGGTCTCCTAATTTGAATAGTAATGGCTTTCTCACACTAAGACAACACTTAAAGCACTTTATTTCTCAAATATGACTGGACAGTTCTTAATTATTATTATGCACTTAATCGAATGTTATTGATATTCTTCTAACCGAATAACTTATGCATACCAATTTTTTGTCAACCAAATTTATACTGTCAAGAACGCTTTCAATAAATAAGTTTAATTTTAAAAAACCAATAAAAAAGCGACCCTTATTGGATCGCTTTTTTATCATTAAATAATAAGTATTAGGTGACTATTGCTACATAGAGATAGACGTGCAATTCTTAGCACTATTGCGCTTGGTAAGAAACTTTAACCCCTAGTAAATAACCGTCGTTGTCTTCAAAGTTGCTGACGATATCTTGGGTTGGTGTCTTACCTTTTGCATCACCAAACCATAAATACTTACCGCCTGCTGATACTGCCCAATTTTCGGTAACATTGTATTTGGCACCAAGACCTGCACTATAGTAGCCTTCGATAGGACCTAAAGACGTGACTGGGTCACCTGCTCCGCTATCCCACCCGATATTGCCTGTAACTGCTAATGCTGGTGTTAAGCGTTTGGCCAATCCAAGCTCAACAACCCATTGTTCATCATCATAGCTGACTAAATCTAAACCTTTGTCATCTCCAGTCAGAGCTTTACTAACTTCGTTGTAGTTTGGTGGTGTAATTGCAAAGTCGTCCCAAGGTACCCAGCGCACTTTTGCAGTCGCCAATGTCGTTGCATTAACACCTGTTTGGAAATCTAAATTGACTGATTTTGGTGTGGTAATCTCAATTGAATTACCAACACCTACATCAAAACTTTCGCCAATCTGGGTTTTGTGGTCAATTTCAGATCGATAAGTCAGGGCGGCTTTTAAAGCAATTTCAGGCTTGCTGTACGAAGCCCCAGCTAACCAACCATAATCTTGGCTAGGGTTGATATTCGCAGTATAGCCCGAAGCTGGACCATAAGCAGCACCACGTAGCTTTACATTAGCTTCTATGCGTTGCGCAACTGGGCCACCATACACTTGGAAGTTCTTGTTTTGACCAAACTTCATGCCCAGTATACCGGTTAGACTATGGCTACGTACCTCTACATTGGTCGCCTCACCTGCTGTATCTGCTGCCCCTTTTAGAATTTCTAGTTGAGCCAGCCCTTCTGCTATAGCTGGCTTAGCAGCGTCTGGTATATTTGGATTAGCTAGAGCGCCTTTAGCCTGAGCGATTGCACCATTTAGTGTTGCAACATTCGGAATGTCTCCTCCTGATCCACCTGCAACAATCGCATCAGCATCGTCGATTGAAACAAAGTTATTATCGCCACTGTAAAGAGCGGCAGCACCAAATGGCTCGTCGTATAACACGCCAATACTAAAGGTGTCATTAATAACGGTTTTTACACCATAACGAAAAAAGTCGTAAGATTCCGCAATATCATCTATTTTTTTGCCTTGTACATAGTTTTCATTATTAGAACGTACCACTGCATTGTCATGGCCTGTGACATCAGCATTAATATAGGTATAGACGGTTTCTGCATAAGTACCATCTTGTAAAAATGCAGTAACATCTTGGCCTGAGCGATCAAGACCAGCAGCGCTAGCAACGCTAGCAACAGAGAGAGCTGCAACAGCTACTGTGAGAGTTTTTAAGTGAAAAATTGCGCGCATTGTCTATCTCCAAACGTCCGCATTGTTTTACTACTTCGTCCTATGTAGACAAGTAAGCAGTATCCGAAGTCGAAGATAGTAAAGTTTTTGGCACACTAAAACAACTGAAAAAATATATTATTTCTCTTTTATGGCTAAATAGTCATAAAAGAGTGTTTTTATGTATATATATGAATATAATAGTTTAGAGAAATTGGTCTACTTTTATAGCTAGGTATAGCTATACGCGCTAGTAATGCGGTGGTCTATCTGCTATGACATCGAATGGTGCAATGCCGTCGTCAGTCCTCTGGCTTTCTACTTGCTTATAGACCAGTTGGAGCTGACGCTGTAACGTATGAATATGCTGGTCTTGACGAGCAATTACCTCATCAAGTCGCTCTACAGTCAATTCAAGATGCGCCATGCTCATTTGTAGATCGACCATGTGTGTTTGTAGTTCAGATAGTTCTATTGCATGATCCTTTTGGTTTGCATTATTCTTTGATGCTGTCTTCATACTTATCTCATTGTCATAATTATTTGTAGCATGGAGCTTATATTATAGGTCATTTATAGGGAACAAAGTATTAACATAGGAATCAAAACCATCTTGCTAAAGTTTTAATCATAATAGAGGTGATAAAAAGTCATTGCTTACATTAAAGTCATCTAGCAGCATGTTATACTGTTAACAATTTGGCAATATTCTTTAAACCTCTATTGTCCACTCATTGTTTTTATCACTATATATAAGCTTAAGATAATTTATGGCACTGATACATTTAAAAAACATTCATCTCGCCTTTGGCGTCGCCCCTGTCCTCGATGGTATTGATTTTAGCATTAATGAAGGTGAGCGCGTCTGTTTGATCGGCCGCAATGGTGAAGGTAAATCTACTTTATTCAAACTCATCAACGGCTCTTTACAGCCTGATAGTGGTGAAATCATCATCAATGGTAGTGCAAGCGTAGCGATGCTTGAGCAAGATGTACCTGAAACCAGTGGTAAGATACTCGACATCGTCATGGGTGGTAGCCGCCATACCGCTGATTTACTGATTAAATACAATCAGCAAACTGACCTATGCGCAAATGGCGATATGGATGCGTGCGAGCGTATGGCAACGTTGCAACATGATATCGACGCTGTGCATGGCTGGGATCTAGAGCGCGAAGCAAGGCGGTTAATTACAACGATGGGGCTTGATCCTGAAGATGACTTATCCTCTTTATCTGGTGGTCGTAAGCGCCGTGTGTTACTGGCACGGGCGTTAGTGACCAAGCCTGATATGCTCTTACTAGATGAGCCGACCAACCATTTAGACGTTGATAGTATTGAGTGGTTAGAGCGCTTCTTGCTTGACTGGCAAGGTCTGACTCTACTGTTTGTCACTCACGATAGAGCATTCGTTGATAAGCTTGCGACTCGCATTGTAGAGCTCGACCGCGGGCAGCTGACAAGCTATGATGTGACCCAGGGTGCAAAAGGTTATGCCCGTTACCAAGAACTCAAAGAGCAGCAGTTACTAGCAGAAGAAAAGAACAATGCCAATTTTGATAAAAAACTGGCGCAAGAAGAAGTATGGATTCGTCAAGGTATCAAAGCACGTCGTACTCGTAATGAAGGCCGCGTTCGTGAATTAAAAGCATTACGTGAAGAGCGTAGCGCACGCCGTGAGCAAGTTGGTAATGTTAATATCACCATGGGTGAAGGTGAAAAAAGTGGCAAGCTGGTCTGTAAAGTTAAAAACCTGCATTTAGAGTATGACGGTAATGTGTTGGTTGATAATTTTACAACCACTATTATGCGCGGTGACAAAATCGGCATCATAGGTCCAAATGGTGCAGGCAAAACCACACTTATTAAAGCCCTACTCGACATGTCTGATGATGAGGTAACCAAGACTGGTAGCGTTGAGCTTGGGACAAATTTGCAAATCGCTTTTTTTGATCAACTACGAGATCAGCTAGATCTTGAAGCAACTGTCGCTCAAAATGTATCAGAAGGCTCAGACTTTATCGAAGTTGGTGGTCGTAAAACCCACATCATGAGTTATTTACAAGATTTCTTATTTGCGCCTGAGCGTGCACGTACCCCGGTTAAAGCTCTATCAGGTGGTGAGCGTAATCGTGTCTTACTGGCCAAACAACTGCTAAAACCTGCCAACATCCTAGTGCTTGATGAGCCAACCAACGACCTAGATATGGCAACCCTTGAGCTATTAGAAGAGTCGGTCAGTAGTTTTAACGGTACCATTCTCCTTATTAGCCATGATCGCTCGTTTATGGACAATGTGGTCACCTCTACTTGGGTATTTGACCAAGACGAAGATGGCAAAGGTGTGGTTAAAGAGTATGTAGGTGGTTATCAAGAGTATTTGATACAGAAAAAACGTGTCCAAGCTGCTCATGCGGCCAAATCTGCGAACAAAGCCTCTGAAAATACCAAATCTACCAATAAGCCAGCAGTGGAAAACAAACCTAAAAAAACAACTAAAAAATTAAATTTTAACGAGCAGCGTGAGCTTGATAACCTACCAAAACAGATTGCTACTCTTGAGCAAGAACAAACTCAATTACAAGAGAAACTAGCGGATGGTTCATGGTTCACCGAAGACTTCGACGCTGCAACCGTTGCAAGCGAGCGCTTATTAGTGATCGAAGATGAGATGATGAATATGCTTGAACGTTGGGAAGCCCTTGAAAACAATTAGAGCATTGTTAAATTAGATCAGTCTACAAAAGCAACTTACCTAGGTTTATGAATAGACCATAGTAACAAATCATAAATAAGCAGGTTTGGATGGTTTGGAATACGTTTAGGTAAACCAAATGATAGTAAATCTATGGAAAGTTAGTGAACATTGCCCTAATTTCGAGTATCATTCTTGGTCTTTGAATATCCTTATTAATTTTAAGGTGATTATTGCAATCAGATTTTAATATAATGAGGTTTCAGCTTTGATTTGGCTGTGACTTTTTCATAAGACTATAGCTATAAACAATGTGCTGTCAGAGTCGTTTTATTTTTGACACATTAATTTATTTTATGACCAAAATAGCTTAGAATAGCAACAATTAGCAAAATTAGGCACAGCTAACGTGGCTTATATATTTGTATTGTAAATTTCTAAGTCACAAACCCAGTGTGGGATAATCCCATTTCATTCACCTGGAGGAAGTATTAATGAGCCAAGCCGAAGGCGTTAATGTACAACGTCGTAGAGTTCTTATTGCCTCGACTGCCGCAATTGGTGCAGCTGGGGTAGCTGCTGTAGCAACACCTTTTGTTCGTTCTTGGACCCCAAGTGCTAAAGCAGAAGCTGCCGGAGCGGCAGTTACTCAAGACATCAGTTCTGTCGAAGATGGACAAATGATCGTCGTCAAATATCGTGGCAAACCTATCTTTGTGGTTAAGCGTACTGAAGACATGATAGGTACGCTTGAATCAGTAAAACCGCTGTTATCTGACCCTGATTCTAGTGCATCGCTACAACCTGAATACTGTGTCAATCCTACTCGCTCTCTTGAACCGGGTATACTGGTGGTAGAAGGCGTTTGTACGCATTTGGGCTGTGCACCGAACTATCGTCCTGACGTTGGTGCAGCCGACTTAGGTGGCAATGACTGGTATGGTGGGTTTTTCTGTCCTTGTCACGGTTCTAAATACGACCTAGCGGGTCGTGTCTATAGTGGCGTTCCGGCACCGCTTAACTTACCCATCCCAGAATATAGTATGGATGGTACTATCTTGACGGTTGGGGAGGCTTAACATGAGTATGGGTAAAAAGTTAATGCATTGGGTGGACGCACGCTTTCCTGCGACCGAAACCTATGAATACCATATGTCAAAGTACTATGCGCCAAAGAATTTTAACTTTTGGTACTTTTTTGGCGTATTGTCGATGGTGGTATTGGTCAACCAATTGGTGACTGGTATTTGGCTTACGATGATGTACAACCCAAGTGCTGAGGGCGCGTTTGCGTCTGTTGAATATATCATGCGTGATGTGAAAGGCGGTTGGCTTATTCGCTATATGCATTCGACTGGTGCTTCAGCCTTCTTCGTTGTAGTCTACTTGCATATGTTCCGTGCCTTGCTTTATGGTTCATACCAAAAGCCTCGTGAGCTTATTTGGCTGATCGGGATGGGGATTTATTTGGCATTGATGGCTGAAGGTTTCTTTGGTTACCTACTGCCTTGGGGCAACATGTCATTTTGGGGTGCACAGGTTATCTTAAACCTTCCTGCCGCGCTTCCTGTGATTGGTGATGGCCTTGCTGAATGGGTTCGTGGTGATTATATTATCTCAGGTATCACGTTAAACCGTTTCTTTGCGCTACACGTCGTTGCTATTCCTCTAGTACTTGTGGGATTAGTCTTTATGCATATCGTTGCCTTACATCATGTGGGTTCAAACAACCCAGACGGTATCGATATTAAAAAGCTTAAAGATAAAAATGGTGTACCATTAGATGGTATTGAGTTCCATCCTTATTACACCGTGCATGACATGATCGGTATTGTTGTCTTCTTTATCTGTTTCTTTGCTGTAGTGTTCTTCTTCCCAGAAGGCGGCGGTTTCTTCCTAGAGCCACCAAACTTTGAAACAGCGAATTCACTAAAAACACCTGAACATATTGCACCTGTATGGTATTACACGCCCTTTTATGCAATCTTACGTGCTGTTCCAAATAAACTTGGCGGTGTTATTGCAATGGGTGGCGCAATTGCCGTGCTATTCTTAATACCATGGCTTGATAGATCACCAGTACGCTCTATACGTTATAAAGGTATCTTGTCTAAGATTGCATTAACTGTGTTTGCTATTAGCTTCATTGTACTGGGTTATTTAGGTGCTACGCCTGCGACACCAACTGCAACTATCATGGCCCGTGTCTTTACAATCTTGTATTTCTTGTTTTTCTTGTTGATGCCGATTTACACTGCTATCGAGAAGTGTAAACAGCCACCAGAACGTGTTACCGGAGGTCACTAATGAACACGCTAACAAAATCCTTAACAGGTTTAGGCTTAGGCGCGGCATTGACCTTGACTGCTGGTACGGCACTGGCAGCAGGCGGCGGCGGATGCGGGACTTTTGTCAATGCCGAAGGCGTTGAAGAACACTTAGCCTGTAGTACAGCGCCTATTGATTTTACCAATAAGGGCTCGCTACAAAACGGTGCAAAAATATTTATGAACTACTGTGCAGGGTGTCATTCTGCACAGTACGTCCGTCATTCGCGTATTGCTAAAGATCTTGAAATACCGCCTGAGCTTGTAGAAAAGTACTTGATGGTAACCACTGATCAAATCGGTGATCATATCAATGCTGAAATTGATCCTGAGATTCAAGCGTCATGGTTTGGTGCTGCACCACCAGATTTAACGCTTGAAACTAGACTGCGTGGTGATGATTGGGTTTATACATACTTACTATCGTTTTATGAAGATCCTAGCCGTCCTTGGGGGGCTAACAACTTAGTACTGGCAAATGCGGCCATGCCTCATGTATTGCATAATATGCAAGAAGAGTTAAGTGCTGAAGAATTCGAATCTGAAGTCGGTGACTTGGTGAATTTTATGGCATGGATGGCTGAACCTGCCCGTCATGACCGCCAAGTAATTGGTTTTTTTGTCATCTTATTCTTATTGGTACTACTCATTCCAGTTTACTTGCTTAATAAAGAGTTTTGGAAAGACGTAAAATAATAAAATAAGTAGACGTTAAAGATGTAGAAATTCAGTATAAACTAGGCACTACTTAGGTAGTGCCTTTTTTGCATTGTTTTAAAGTTCAATAAAATCTATCTTAAAAATAAAATAGACTTGCTGTGACCACATAAACTCTAGCAGTATATAATGTTTACGCACGCTACCTTGATAAACAGGGTAACTTTGTTTACGATTACAACCTCAACTATTAACATTAGGCTTTCATGATTGATGCGAACGACATTCCAAGTAGTCAGCTGATTTTATATGCTGATGATGGCTACGACAGTCATGTGGTACGCCTATTGCTTGAAGAGAAAAAGCTTGATTATTATTTGTCACGTCTACATTCAGAGCGTCCTGAAGATCTCACTGAATTAAACCCTTATCATACATTGCCTGTATTACAGCAGCGTGAGATTGCACTTTACGAGATTAACGTTATTTTTGAGTATTTAGAAGAACGTTATCACGCAAATAAGCTTTTACCTGATACGCCACAAGAGCGTGCACAGTTTCGCCAGTTGGCATGGCGTATTCAACATGATTGGTTGGTACTCGGTAAACGACTGCTTAGGCATCCAGATAGCTTTAATAAAACGCAAGCAGCCTTAGCTAAAAAGCAACTGGCTGATTCGTTGATTACCCTATCGCCATTATTCGCTCATAAATCATACTTTATGTCAGATGAATTTGGCTGGTGTGATGTACTATTAGCGCCCTTATTATGGCGACTTGATGAAATGGGTATCGAGCTACCACGTGCGATTAGTCGTCCTTTGGTAGACTATCAAACGCGCCTCTTTGAGCGTAATAGCTTTCAAAAAAGCATTCACTAATTAGACAACTCTATGCAGCTGTCCTAAAATAGCAACTGACCCAGTATAAGCTAAGTAAGCTTATCCTTATCCGTTAGCTACAAGCTATATAAAATACCTTTATTAATTAAAGACCACAAAATATAGGAAATCATCAGATGAGCGAAACCACGTCTATTACCCCAACTCGTCCCTATATGGTGCGTGCGCTATATCAATGGATAGAGGACAACGCCCTGACACCATATTTAATGGTCGATGCCACTGCCAAAAACGTGAAAATACCAACTGAGCACGTGCAAGACGGTCGTATTGTGCTCAATATCGCTAGCCGTGCTACGGGTAATATGAGTATGGAAAATGACTATATTCACTTCAGTGCACGCTTTGGCGGAGTATCACAAGAGATTTGGGTACCACTTCCTGCAGTCATGGGTATTTATGCTAAAGAAAACTCACAAGGTATGTTTTTTGACCCAAGCGAATATGAAAACTATAACCCTGAAGAGGATTCTGTAGCTGCTTCCAACAAGAGTACTACTACCGAGTCTAAGCCGAAACGCGATAACAAAGCAGGTTTGAAAGTTTTAAAATAGTAAATGGCAAGATGCAAAAAAGCTGGACGCATTTGATACGTTCAGCTTTTTTATTGCTTATGTAAAGTTTTACACTTGTAGTCAAGTTCTTGGTAACGTCACACCGCGTTGACCCTGATACTTGCCGCCACGATCTTTATAGCTGGTTTCGCAAACATCATCCGCATCACTTTGGAAAAACAGCATTTGTGCCACACCTTCACCCGCATAGATACGTGCAGGTAAATTGGTAGTATTACTAAACTCTAAAGTGACGTGCCCTTCCCACTCAGGCTCAAGCGGCGTCACGTTGACGATAATACCGCAGCGTGCATAAGTCGATTTACCAAGACAAATAGTCAATACATCACGTGGAATACGAAAATATTCCATCGTACGTGCTAATGCAAAAGAATTTGGCGGAATAATACACTCATCACCAACAATGTCGATAAAGCTTTTTTCATCGAAATTTTTAGGGTCAACGACCACCGAATGGACGTTAGTAAAGACCTTAAATTCAGGTGCACAGCGCACGTCATAACCATAGCTTGAAGTACCGTAGCTAACCAGACGCTCACCTGCATCATTAAAGCGTACTTGACCCGCCTCATATGGCTCGATCATGCCATGTACTTCAGCCATTTTACGAATCCAGCGGTCAGACTTGATAGACATTGTTATTCCTCAAAATTTTTAATAGCGACGATTATACGGAATTGATAGATCAATTTATAGAGTAATCACAAAATTGCTTAAGCTGGCTTTTTGAAACCTACTTAAGTTAATTGTCGGTTAAAAGATACGCTTATCATCGACAGGTTTAGCAAACTTACTAATATTGGCTTCAATGTTCTTAGCAATGTTCAGATAGTAGGATGCGAACTCATCATTAGCTAAAACGCTTGGCTCACCTTTGTCCACTTGCGCACGAATACCGCTGGCGAGTGGCAGCTGACCTAATAGCGGCACGTGATATTGCTCAGCGATAAGCTCACCGCCTCCAATACCAAAGATGGCTTCGGTATGATGACAGTTGCTACACGTATGCAATGCCATATTTTCAACCACACCAAGTACTGGAATACTGGTTTTGTTGAACATCTCAACACCTTTTTGCGCGTCAAGTAAGGCAATATGCTGCGGCGTCGTCACAATCACTGCGCCAGTCACCGGAATACGCTGTGCAAGCGTCAGCTGGATATCACCCGTACCTGGCGGCATATCAATGACCAAATAGTCTAGCTGTGGCCAGTTAGTTTGGTTATATAGCTGCATGAGCGCACCCGTGGCTTTTGGTCCGCGCCAAGCGACAGGCGTATTATCACTATCAAGCAAGCTACCTATAGATAGCATCGCTAGGCCATGCGCGTCAACAGGAACAAACTGCTCATTTTCTAGTTGCGGTTTTACATCAGCGACGCCCAGCATCGTTGGCATACTAGGCCCATAAATATCAGCATCAAGCACACCAACACGGTTGCCAAGCTCTTTTAAAGCCAAAGCAATATTAACGGTGGTGGTTGATTTACCGACGCCGCCTTTGCCTGACGCTACTACGATAATATGTCGAATACGCGGATGTGCTGCTAGTGAGGCTTGAGTTGGCGCCGCTTTCGTTATGGGTGGTTCGCTGTCTGTATGTGACTGTACGCTTGACTTATCTTGCTTAGCCATTGCATCGGTCGTCTTTGGCATCTGTTTCGGTAAGCTTGTTCCGTCACCTTTTACTGGTGCAGACAGGCGCACATTCATATGGATCGTTTGGATACCATGCGGATGCAGCAGTTGTCCAAGCTCTTGCTGAATGGTTTCAGGATCACTGTCTTGTGGCAACCGTAAGTCTAAGGTTAACTGGTTACCGCTGCGCTCAAGTCCTGTTATCATGGTAGCAATGCTAACAGTACCTACTTCATAGCCCAGTAGTACTTTATCTACTGCACTATCACGTTCTGCCTGTTGCTTAGGAGTCTCAGGTTTTTCTGACGTTATTTTTTTTATAAAGTTAAACATAGCTACTATTACTGCCTATAAAAGTGGGTGGACATGGTAAAAGAGCTCAGTTAACAATGCTATAAATATGAAAAACCATATAGTCCATGAGCTTTTTAGCCAAACCTTTTATCGTGACAGTGTAGCTCAATTACAAGGATAAAAAAACCACAACGCTAATCGTACAAGGCCCTGTACAATCTGTTTTTTCTGTCTTTTAACTTAAATACTGGTGTCGACGATTGTAGTATCTATATTTACCTTGTTAAATGGACAAAAATTGTGAAGCAATAAAGAGGTAGATCAGCACACCTGAGGCGTCACACACTGAGGTAATTAAAGGTGCACTCGCAGTAGCAGGGTCAAACCCTAGTTTATTGAGCACAAAAGGCAGGCTCATACCAATCACACAGCCGATCATAACCACGGACATCATACTAAGCGCAAGCACTAGTGATACCACAGCATCACCGCGTATGTAACCGATAATAGAGATAGCCACTGCCATCGTAGCACCAAGCATGAGCGCGACCAGAGCTTCTCGGGCCAGTAATGAAAACCAGTCTCGCATGACCACATCCCCAGTCGCTAGAGCGCGCACCATTAAGGTCGCAGACTGCGACCCAGCATTACCACCACTATCCACTAATAGTGGCAAGAAAAACACCAATACCAGATTGGCTGCAATGACCTCTTCAAAATTTGAGATGCTTAATCCTGATAGTAAGTTCCCAAATACTAAAAACACCAACCAAAACACGCGCTTACGATATAGCACCCGAATGCTAACATCTTTGAGCTTGCCTACCATGGTTGAGATGCCGCCTGACTTGTGAAAGTCATCAGTGGCTTCATCACTTGCAACGTCCATTGCATCATCATGAGTGACAATGCCTACCAAGGCACCACTATTATCGATGATTGGCAGGGCAATCAAGTCATATCGCGCAATGGTTTTAGCCACCACTTCTTGATCGTCATCGACATGACAGGACACCACAGTACTCATCATCATGTCTGCAATAGCCTGATTAGGCGACGCTAAAATCAATACTCGTAATGACACTACCCCCATTAACCTACGTTCGTCGTCAATTACGTAGGTGTGGTAGATGGTCTCAGCATCAGGCGCTTCCAAACGTAGAGCATGCAAAGCTTCGGCAACCGTCATCTGAGCACTCAAAGTAGCATAGTCTGATGTCATCAAAGCACCAGCCGTGCGCTCTTCATAAGCGGACAGTTTACGAATGTCTTCGCGCTGCGCCTGTGCCAGTGCTGGAAGTAAAGCATCACGCTGATCTTGGTTTAAATGTTTATATAAGTCAGTGCGTTCATCAGCAGGCATCTCCCCTACCAATATTGCCATGATATTCCGAGGAAACTCATGCGCCATAGCAACTTGAACATCAGGCTCTAAATAAGAAAAAATGGTGGAGCGATTAGATAGGCGTTCTAATAATTGCCAAGCAAGTTTAGACTCCATAAGTGCGAGCACATCAGCAATATCGATGGGGCGCAAGTCTTGTAATTGATTGACTGACTGCTCAAATTCGTGCTGTTCAGTAGCACAGCTTAATGTCTTTGCTAAGGTCTCTACAACATCTTTGTTATTCATTATTCTTACTCCGAGCAACCTTTAAGCGGTGCAGCAAACAATAATAAAAAAGAGTCAACATCATTGGCTCAAGTCAATAGAAGACAAGATGTTAATGGATTGATTTTTTATTAGCAAGCGATAGTCAATTCAAATTCGTATGGATATAAATAAACTGGTTTTGGATAAACAAAAAAACCACAATGCCAATAGTACTGGCTTTGTGGTAATCTAAAAATTATTTTCTTATTTATAAATATTTTTATAAATGATGGGAGTAAAAACTTATCTCATGCACCAACCATGACTGGCATTGATAGACTGACCGGTAAATACATTGGTTGGAAAAGCGGCCAAAAACAGTGCCGTTTGCGACACATCTTCGATAGTCGTAAACTCTTTATTGAGCGTATTCGCAAGTAAGATATCGTTGATCACAGCCTCTTCACTGATACCTTTTGCAGTAGCCTGTAGTGGTATTTGCTCATTAACCATTGCCGTTCTGACAAAGCCTGGAGAAATCATATGCGAGCGTACATTATGCGGGGCACCTTCTTTGGCAATAGCGCGGCACAAGCCTAGTAATCCGTGCTTTGCAGTAATGTAAGGTGCTTTAAAAAGTGACGCATCATGAGCATGAATTGAACCGATATAGATAATCGTGCCACCTTTATTATCTTTGTACATGTATTCTACAGCCGCTTTAGTGGTTAAAAAACCACCATCTAGATGGATAGCTAACAGGTTTTTCCAGTTGTCGAAACTCATTTTATTAATCGGATTAATAAGCTGAATACCTGCGTTTGAGACCAAAATATCAATACCACCAAAGGTATCGACAAGCTGTTTGGTACCACTGTTGACAGCATCCTCAGATCTGACATCCATATTGATTGCCAGCGCTTTACCGCCAGCTTTGGTAATCATATCGACTGTTTCTTGAGCGCCTTCAAGATTAATATCAGCGACGCCGATCAGGGCACCAGCTTTTGCATAAGTCTCAGCAATATCACGCCCAATACCAGCAGCTGCACCAGTGATTAAGGCTACCTTGCCTGTCAAATCTTGTTGTACTTGGGTCACCATAGTTTGTCCTTATTATGGGTGGGTATAATAGTAATGGCAAAACGCTACGGTTGTAGCAAGCCTTTAACTAAGCACGCACTCACTGTTTTTGTGGCTCAGTGATAAGCTATGCGCAGTTCCGTTGCACAGTTTTTGTAGCGTTCTGACCCTATTACTTAGGGTTAACACGCATTATGAAGTGTCTCGTATTGCGTGGTCTTGAATAAACAACAGCCATTTGAATGCTGTTATTAGGAAGAGGAGATAACGAATTGTAGAAAATTTTTGTTATTAACGCTGGTTCTTGATCGTACTTATAGAATGTTTTTTGATAGGTAATAATGGTATCAACTCAGAAAAACGAGCATAGATATTGATAATCAATATTATAGCTAGTCGATATAAAATAGATAACCGCTAGCGCTAGAAGATACGCTCGCTCATTTGATACGGATAGTGTTGCCAGTAGAGCTATGTGTAATAGATGAGGATATACAATAGGTTGCGATATTACACAGGTTATCGGTAAAGAGTTAGATGCTGAATTGGTACTGGAGCAGCGCCATGACGTTGCTGTCACACATTAAAAGCAAAGTGACAACGATGGGCTGTTGGTTATAATTGAATATTATTTATAGAGTGATATGCACTGAATGTCAACTATAAATTTGAACTAAAGATTAAAATATGACTTGCTTAACTATCCCTGTGAATGATCAGCTTATATTATCACTATGATATTAATAGAAAAAAGCCTTAATAACCCTATCTTAATAGCCTTATAGAGCCATCAAGATAAAGTGACAAGGCTTTTTGTTCTGTTTAAAGCAATATAAAGATAAATGTATTTATTCAGAAGATCAGTTCATAAACCAGCCATGACTGGCAACGATAGACTGCCCTGTAAATACGTTACTTGGGAACGCTGCTAAAAATAGCGCTAACTGAGCAATATCCTCGACAGTGGTAAACTCTTTATCGACAGTATTGACTAACATAATATCGTTAACGACTTCCTCTTCGCTGATACCTTTTTCAGCCGCTTGCTCAGGGATTTGTTTTTCAACCAACGGCGTTTTCACAAACCCTGGACATACTACGTGCGAGCGCACGTTATGAGCTGCGCCCTCTTTTGCCAATACACGGCACAGCCCAAGCAGACCGTGCTTAGCGGTAACATAAGGTGCTTTATAAAGTGAAGCTTCGTGCGAGTGTACTGAACCCATATAAATGACCGTACCACCTTTGTCTTCTTTATACATATGTTGTACGGCAGCTTTGGTAGTCAAGAACGCCCCGTCCAAATGGATAGCCAGCATTTTTCTCCAGTCATCAAACGCCATTTTACTAATTGGATCAATGATCTGGATACCTGCGTTAGAGACGAGAATATCTATACCACCAAAGGTATCGACTAACTGTTGTACGCCATCATTTACGGCATCTTCTGAGGTGACATCCATAGCAATTGCAAGAGCACGTCCGCCAGCTGATTCTATGGCATCAACCGTTTGCTGCGCCGCTTCAAGATTGATATCTGCAATACCAACTGCTGCCCCTGCTTTAGCGTAAGTCTCAGCGATATCACGTCCGATACCACTTGCAGAGCCTGTGACTAATGCTACCTTTCCTGTCAAATCTTGCTGTAATTCGGTCGCCATATTTTGTATTCCTTTATTAAATAGCTTTTTGAATGCCTGTGCTAGATATATTTATGCACCATAATTACTGAGCAATACTCACAGGCGTTTTTTCTTGCAGCTCATCAAAGCTCACACCGTCTGCAAGCTCAACCAGCTTTAAGCCATTATCAGTGACATCTAATACTGCAAGCTCGGTAATAATACGATCTACTACTCCTTTGCCTGTTAATGGCAATTCGCAATTGGCAAGGATTTTTGGATCCCCGTGTTTATTTACTTGTTCCATCAGTACAATCACACGCTGCACGCCAGCAACCAAATCCATGGCACCGCCCATACCTTTGACCATTTTTTTGGGAATCATCCAGTTGGCAAGATCACCCTGCTCTGACACTTCCATCGCGCCCAATATTGCCAGATTGACATGACCGCCGCGAATCATGGCAAATGATTCTGAACTGCCAAAATAACTGGCACCCGGCTCTGCGGTTACTGTTTGTTTACCCGCATTAATCAAGTCAGCATCGACATTTTCTTCTGTGGGAAACTCGCCAATACCTAGTAGGCCGTTTTCTGACTGTAGCCAAACATCCATACCCTCAGGGATATAATTGGCCACTAAGGTTGGTAGCCCTATTCCTAAGTTCACATAATAACCATCTTGTAATTCTTTTGCGGCACGCTGTGCCATCTGCTCTCTTGTCCATGCCATGATATTTTCCTTATTTTTATACCAATCCTAAAAAATATTTTAAACAGCTATTTCATTTATTTATCTAAATAAGTGCTTAACCTAATTCAGCGTCCAAGCAACATCTAAGCGCTTTCAACTGCTTTAGTTGTCGTTTTCTCAATACGTTTTTCAGGACTATTATTCAACACAATACGCTGCACAAAGATACCAGGTAGATGCACTTCATCAGGATCAAACGTGCCAGTCTCTACGATTTCTTCTACTTCGACGATGGTAATTTTGCCAGCCATTGCACAGTCTGGATTGAAGTTACGGGCAGTTTTGTTGAACATTAAGTTGCCTGACTTATCTGCTTTTTGCGCTTTAATTAGCGCCACATCAGCACGCAATGTATGCTCAAGCACATAGGTGCGACCATCAAAATCACGCGTCTCTTTACCTTCTGCGACAAGTGTACCGACACCAGTAGCAGTATAGAACGCAGGAATACCCGCGCCGCCCGACCGTAGCTTTTCAGCCAAGGTACCTTGCGGGGTCAGCTCAACCTCTAATTCGCCTGCTAAGTACTGACGCTCAAACTCTTTGTTTTCGCCCACATAAGATGAGATCATTTTTTTGATTTGACGAGTTTGTAGTAGCAATCCTAAGCCAAAGTCATCAACACCTGCGTTGTTACTGATACAGGTTAAATCTTTAACGCCGCTATCACGCAATGCTTCGATCAATGCCTCAGGAATGCCGCATAGACCAAAACCGCCAATAGCAAGAGTTTGGCCGTCACTGACAATACCTTTTAACGCTTCTTCTGCACTACTATATACCTTTGATTGACTCATGGTTGACTCCTATAATTATCTGTTCGTTGATTTATACTCATTACGCATCCGTTCTATTATTACTTTTAACTGATTCTATTACTTTTGCTAGTCTTTACATTTTGTACATGCTGATATGTTATTCCAGTTATACTACTAACTATACCACCAACCAAAATACACCCATAATAATTGCCCCTGATACGGCAAGCACTATTAAGCAATAACCCATAATAGCTCGAGCATCTAAGCCTGCAATACCCAATAATGGTAATGCCCAAAATGGCTGAATCATATTGGTCCATGCATCGCCCCAAGCTACCGCCATCGCTGTCACTGCTGGATTAACACCAAGCTCAACGCCAGCAGGTATCATAACAGGCCCTTGTACAGCAAACTGACCGCCGCCTGATGGTACAAAAACGTTAACCAAGCCTGCGCTTAGAAATGCAAAGATGGGAAAGCTGTCTGCTGAGGCAGAATTGACAAAAAATTCGGTAACTTGTGTACTAATAGAGATGCCATTAGCGTTTGCTCCGGTCATGATACCCATGATGCCGCCATAAAACGGAAACAACAATACAATACCAGTGATGCCGCCTATACCTGAGTTTACTGCACGATAATAACGCTCAAGCGTGCCATGCGATAACAACCCGACAAACAAAAATAGCCCAATAACTATATTGAGCCCTAAATTAAAACCATTACTACTAAATTCACTGATATAGTACATCAAAGCCAACGCTAGCAAAACTATAGCGACTATACGGCTGTCATCCAATATTTGTGCTGGAGTATCTCGGCGAGGCGACACATAAGCTTCTTTTTTAATGAGCTTGGGGTCGATAACCGTAGGGTTTTTGGGGTGCATAAAACGATTTAGAAGAGGCAAAATTACGACCAGCAAGCAGACAATAAGTAAATTATAACCAGCAAATATCGTCTGTGATAAAGGCACCGCTTCGGTCATGACATTACCCGATAGCGTGAGTAAAGTATCACCGCCTGAGCTTAATGTTAGCGGTATCGATCCTGAAAAGCCCCCATGCCAGATAACAAACCCTGAATAGGCTGCGGCTACCAATAAAGGATAATCGACGTTAGCGACTTTTTTGGCAAGCGATTTAGCAAAAATAGCGCCAATAATAAGACCAAACCCCCAGTTTATCCATGAACCCACCAAACCCACTAAGGTCGATACTATGATAGCGGTCGAAGGAGAATGAATACGGCTGGCAATATTATCCAGTAGACGCTGTATAAAAGGTGCACTAGCGAATGCGTAGCCTGTCACTAGTATGAGCGCCATTTGCATAGCGAAACTATGTAGCGACCATAACCCATTACCCCAATGTCCAGCCATAGCAATCATACTCTGACCGGTAACAGCAAGTCCAACCGCAAAAGCAATAAGCGTTAATATAATTGAGAATACGAATGGGGACGGTAGATACCGATTGACCAGTTGTACGCTAGCGTTAGTGATAGCATTAAACATATCCACATTCCT
This sequence comes from uncultured Psychrobacter sp., assembly GCF_947488565.1. GTDB lineage: Bacteria > Pseudomonadota > Gammaproteobacteria > Pseudomonadales > Moraxellaceae > Psychrobacter > Psychrobacter saeujeotis. The sequence goes on from NZ_CANKZC010000001.1 coordinate 413,668, forward strand.
TGTCGATTTAATGTTTATGATTCAAGTCCGTCATTAGCAAGCTGATGTTTATCAAGTATATATAACACCCTATATATACTAACTATCATATGAACTATTTAACTCAATAACAATAAGTTTTGTATTGATATATCTTATACGAAAAACTTATGCTAACTTATCACATTATTCTCTTAGCGACTAGAGAATAAGATTATTAGAGGGATAGCGAGTATTAGAAAGCGAGCTTAAAATATTATGTATAGGTGAACACCACGTAAATATATCAATACAAACATAAACTTAATATAAAGCATGTAATTATGCTGTATTGATGGGTTTTACTGTTGGCCTACTGTGATAGGCACTATATACTCGCTAGTTGAATTTTGCCAAGGAGGGTGGTCATGTTTAGCACACTTGCTATTATTATTACTTTATTTTTATTGATGTTTTTTGCTTATCGCGGTTATTCGGTGCTTATATTAGCGCCAATTATGGCGACGTTAGCGGTATTTTTATCGGGCAATTTTTTAAGTAGTATTCCTGCCTATACCGATGTATTTATGGGCGCATTAAGTGGATTTTTGCTCAAATTCTTCCCTATTTTCTTATTAGGTGCATTGTTTGGACGATTGATGGCAGACTCTGGCGCAGCGACAGCGATTGCCAATACCGTGGTTGAAAAGCTCGGTGCCAGTAAAGCCATTTTGGCCGTTATTTTGGTTTGTGCCATCTTAACTTATGGTGGCGTCTCGTTATTCGTCGTCGCATTTGCTATCTACCCAATCGCAAAAGACTTATTTAAAGCTGCTGATATTCCTAAACGCTTGATTCCGGCGGCGATTGCGTTAGGCTCATTTACCTTTACCATGACGGCATTACCAGGTACGCCTGCCATCCAAAATGCTATCCCGATTCCTTATTATAATACCAACGTCTTTGCGGCGCCTATCTTAGGTATTATCGGCGGTACGATCATGTTCATTGGCGGATGGTTATGGTTGCAGTCGCGTGCTCGCAAAGCCAATGCTGCAGGTGAAGGCTATGGTCAACATGATGATGATGTGGGCGTCGGCGGTATTGATGCTAAAAAAGAGCCTGCAAATGACACAACCAATAATGCAGCGCAAAGCAATATTGCTAAAAGCAATCTAGCAACATCAAGCGCCATGCAAAACACGCATCAAACCTCATTTACTATTGCTATGATTCCGCTGGTATTGGTCATCGCTCTAAACGCGTTACTTACTTATGCTGTTTTTCCGTCATTAGACTTTAGCGGCTTACAAGCCCAGTTTCCAGACTTAAATATTGATGGATCACTTGGACTTTGGTCAATCATTATCTCGTTGGTTGTAGCCTGTATCGTGTTGATCGTACTGCGTATTGGTCATTGGAATAACCTACAAAAAACCATCAACCGTGGTACTTATGATTCGATGTTACCGATTTTTAATACCGCATCAGAAGTTGGTTATGGTGCAGTGATTGCGTCATTGGCAGGCTTTCTTATCATTCGCGATAATATTTTAAATCTAAGTCCTGATAACCCGCTTATCTCAGAAGCCGTGGCGATGACCACGCTGGCTGGTATTACAGGCTCATCATCTGGTGGTTTAAGTATCGCACTGTCGACGCTCGGTGATGACTATTTAAGAATGGCGGTAGAAGCTGGAATTGATCCAGAGCTTATGCACCGTGTGGCAGTTATGGCGGCAGGTGGTCTTGATACCTTGCCACATAGTGGCGCTGTCATCACGTTATTTGCTATTTGCGGCTTGACCCATAAACAGTCATATTTAAACCTTGCGATGGTCACCATGGTTATTCCGCTAATCGCTGTTACCTCTATCATTATCTTAGGTACGATGTTTGGTTCTTTCTAAACATACCCTTATTACTGATTGAATAAAAAACCCACTTCGTACTTTACTTAGTGGGTTTTTTAACATGATTAATTATTAAGGTTTGTCACAAATCTATCTGAATTACGGTATCATAGGCACACTTTTTAAATTTTTCCTTTTTTAAAAGCTTTACTATTGATAACATCGCGTCCGCCCGCCATAAATAGCGTGCGATGATGATAACCAACCCGTTTATATAAAAGTATAGGTGACAAAAGTGCGTGAGATTTTAGTAACCAGTGCGCTGCCCTACGCCAATGGCTACATCCATTTGGGGCATCTTGTAGAATATATTCAAACCGACATTTGGGTACGTGCGATGAAGGCACAAGGTCATCAGGTTACGTATGTCTGCGCGGATGATGCACATGGTACGGCAATCATGCTAAAAGCTGAAGCCAATGGCATTACGCCAGAGGAGCAGATTGCCTCAGTTAAAGCCTCACATGAAGCGGACTTTGCCAAATTTTTGATTGAGTTTGATAATTATCACACCACTCACTCTGAAGAAAACAAACATTTCTCTGAGCTTATCTACCGCCGTCTTAATAGCGCAGGACATATCAGTACAAAAGACGTTGAGCAGTTATTTGATCCTGAAAAGCAGTTATTTTTGGCCGATCGATTTGTCAAAGGAGATTGCCCTGAGTGCGGTGCGCTGGATCAATATGGTGATAACTGTGAAGTATGCGGCACAACTTATGACGCGACAGACCTCAAAAATCCATACTCAACGTTGTCTGATGCCACGCCTGTGCTAAAAACCTCGAAACATTATTTCTTTGACTTGCCAGAATTTGAGCAGTTTTTAAAAGATTGGACGCGTAGTGATAATCGCTTGCAAGTATCGGTCGCCAACAAACTCCAAGAGTGGTTTGAAGCTGGACTTGCCAGTTGGGATATCTCACGTGATGCACCCTACTTTGGTTTCCAAATCCCAGATACGCCAAGCGACGAGCCAGACAAATACTTTTATGTATGGCTAGATGCGCCAGTCGGCTATATGGCAAGCTTTAAAAACCTATGCGATAAGCGTGAAGGTACCGATCAGGCACTTGATTTTGATCGTTACTGGGCACAAGAAAACGAGCACAAAACAGAAGTTTATCACTTCATCGGCAAGGACATCGTGTACTTTCATGCATTGTTTTGGCCAGCCATGCTAGCAGGCAGTGAGCTGCGCACGCCAACAGGTGTCTTTGCCCATGGCTTCTTGATGGTCAATGGCGAAAAAATGAGTAAGTCACGCGGCACCTTTATTAAGGCCGAAACTTACGCTGATCATTTACACCCTGAATACTTGCGTTACTACTTCGCTAGCAAATTATCTGATAAAGTCGAGGACATCAACCTTGATTTAGAAGACTTTATGCAAAAGGTCAACTCTGACTTGGTGGGCAAAGTGGTTAATATCGCCAGTCGCAGTGCCGGCTTTATTGTTAAAAAGTATGACGGGATGCTCTCAGACGTTTGCGCTGAACCTGAGTTGTTAGAAGATATCACCAAAACCGGTGATGAAATTGCGGCCGCTTATGAGAATCGCGAGTTCTCACGTGCCATGCGTTTGATTATGCAATGTGCGGATAAAGCCAATGAATATATTGACGAGAAAAAACCGTGGTCGCTTGCTAAGATCGAGGGTACTGAGCAAGAAGTTCAAGACGTTTGCTCAGTGGCGATGAATATTTTCCGTCAATTGATGGTATATCTTGCGCCAGTATTACCTGAGCTGACTGCCAATGCCAAAGCGTTCTTAAATATTGATGATCTAAGCTTTGCCAGCCGCAATGAGTGGCTGCTGGGTCACAAAATCAATAAGTTTAAACCTTTGATGCAGCGTATCGAAGAAAAAGATATCGAGGCGATGGTTGAGGCGTCAAAAGAATCTTTGGCTCAATCTACCACGTCAGTTGCAAGCGACACAGATGTAAATAATGATAGCAAAGCTGCTAAAAACACGCAGCTAGCCAACACTAATACTGATACTAATACTAATACTAATACTGAGCAAGCGGATTATATCGGCATCGAGGATTTCGCCAAAGTTGAGATGAAAGTGGCGCACGTTTTAGAGTGCAATCACGTCGAAGGTGCGGACAAGCTACTGCAATTTACCTTAGATGTTGGCGAAGACAAACCGCGCAATGTATTTAGCGGCATTCGTAAGTTTTATGAGCCTGAGCAATTGGCTGATAAGAAAGTGGTTTGTGTGACTAATCTTGCCCCGCGAAAGATGAAGTTTGGTATTTCAGAAGGCATGGTGTTGTCGACTGGTGATCCCAAAACAGGTTTAACGGTCGTTACCCTACCTGATGACTGTGTCGTTGGTGATACCTTGGCATAAGTTTTGAATGTTTTTGAATGTAATGTGAAATAATAAAAAAGATGTCTACATGGCATCTTTTTTTGTGTCTTTTTGAATTTGTGTCTTTTTTATAACGTAATGGCTAAAAACCACTTTGTATTGCTTTATAAAAGTGCCGCAGCATTGTTTAATAATACCTATGACGAATGCGCTTTAATTTTTTATTGCGATAACTTGCATTACTGTCATAATATAGGGGTTACATAGAATTCAGCTCCTATACATAACGATCGATGGAACGATTGCTTTATTGTTAACCTGCTATTTTGACATCAACATAGCATTGAACGGACCAATCTGCATTCTCCAATACTACTTTAAAGATCAAAGATCACGAAGACGAGTGCAAGCACTACTATGATTAGGCTTGATGAATCTGGTTTTTGGAATTGATACAACTTATGAGTTAATCTAATAATGACTATTGCTTCTACCCTACGCTTAAGCCTATATGGTGCTGCTATCAGCACCGCTCTTGGATTGATTGGCTGCTCAAACTCTACCGATACTGCAACAGCGACTAATGAAAATCCAGCAACTGATACTGACAAACCTGCCAAGACATTAGCCATCACTCAAATCGTCGAACATCCATCGCTAGATGAGATGCGCCGCGGTATTATCGATGAGTTGGCAGATAACGGCTATGTCGAGGGCCAAAACTTAACCGTTAACTTCCAAAGTGCACAAGGTAATACGGCGACAGCAGGGCAGATCGCTAAGCAATTTGCAGGCGACAATCCAGATGCCATCGTAGCTATCTCAACGCCATCTGCTCAGTCAATCGTGGCATCCACCAAAACCGTTCCAGTTGTTTATACTGCCATCTCAGACCCTGTTGCAGCCAAACTTATCGATGATAAGGGCATTCCCATTCAAACCAACGTGACAGGCCTATCCAGCCAATTGCCTATCGAGCCACAGTTAGAGAACATTCAAAAAATTGTCCCCGATGCAAAAACCATTGGCTACGTTTATAGCCCAGGTGAGGTCAACTCTGTGGTCGTGCTGAATCAGCTTAAGGAAGCGGCATCGACACGTGGACTCAAAATACTCGACGTAACAGCCAACCGACCAACTGATGTTGCTATGGCAACGCGCAGTCTTGCTGGGCGCGCTGATGTCATTTATACCTCGTTAGACAATAATGTCGTGTCTGCATTTGAGGCGATGGCAGGTGCAGCAAACGAGCTTGATATTCCAGTTATTGCTTCAGATGAATTTAGTGTCAGACGCGGTGCAACAGCAGCACTTGGGGTAAATGACTATGATTTTGGGCGTACTACTGGCAAAATGGTTTATCGTGTATTAAATGGAGAAGCTGTCAACACTATTAAACCTGAGGTTATGAACACGTTAACTTTGTATGCAAGCCCAAAGCATGCAGCTGAGCAAGGAGTGAGCTTATCAGCAGACTTACTAAAAGATGCCATCAACACTGATACTGATGTCGATACCAAATAAAAAGTAGTAAGATAACAATCAGCACGTCAATTATTTATATAGTGTACGGACACACTATTATTTTAGGAGCGAGACCCATGTTTTATCAAAACCGTTTTGGTCATTTCAATTTTAGCAAAGCTTTGTTATTAGGCGGTATGTGTACTGCCATCTTAACCGGCTGTAACCAGTCGGCACAAGATACGAGTGCGCCTGATAGTGCGGCTACTAGCGACGACGTCACAGCAATGAAGACTGTCGCTATCACTGCCATTGTCGAGCATCCAGCACTTGATAGTGTTCGTAAGGGTGTCATCGACGAATTAAATGATGCAGGGTTTAAAGACGGTGAAAACTTAACGGTCAACTTCCAAAGTGCTCAAGGCAATACAGCGACAGCAGGTCAAATTGCTAAGCAATTCGTTGCAGATGCGCCAGATGTCATCGTCGCTATTGCAACCCCGTCTGCTCAGTCTGTTGCTGCCTCTACCAGCAGTATTCCGATGGTATTTTCAGCCGTGACTGACCCAGTAGCAGCCAAACTGGTGTCTAAGCTTGATGGCTCTGGCACTAATGTCACAGGTGCCTCAGATGCCCTACCCTATGAGCCACAAATTGACTTAATGCGTCAAATCATACCCGATCTCAAAAACGTCGGTTATGTCTATAGTCCAGGCGAAGTCAACTCAACCATCATTTTGAAAAACTTAAAAGAAAAACTGACGCCACTTGGTATCAATGTGCATGAAGCACCAGCTCAGCGTAGTAATGATATTGCGATGGCTGCACGTAGCCTTGAAGGTAAGGTCGATATGATCTACACCTCAACCGATAACAACGTGGTATCAGCTTACGAGTCATTATATCAAATCGCTAAAGAAAGTAAGATTCCATTGATTGCGTCAGATACCAGCTCAGTTGAGCGCGGTGCCGTTGCAGCCTTGGGTGTGAATTATTACGATCTTGGCCGTGAGACTGGCAAAATCGTAGTACGTATCTTAAATGGTGAAGAAGCAGGTGCTATACCTGTATATACACCGCAAATGCTTGACTTGTATGTCAGTCCAACACATGCAAAAGAAGAAGGTATTAGCTTGTCACAAGCAGTCATCGACCAAGCAAAAGAAGTGGTAGAATAGCGCACCTTTGTAGGCTGCCTAAAATTAAAACCGTAAAACAGACGGTAATAGCGAGCACAATGAACATCGCCAATTATCGTCTGCTTTGATGTTCAATAGCGACATGTTTTGATTTACCCTAACCGCAGATTACTTAATCTGTTAAATTCACCACTTAGACGTTTAGCTGAGATTGGCTTCTATGTTGCTGGGACAAACAGTATTGGCAGACACCATTTATTGGTCCTACCAGCCAATCATTAGAATGCGATTCGCTAAACGCCTGGTTATGACTTACTGATCTCTTATGTCTTTAATCGCTTTTTTTGGTGCGCTTGAAAGTGGTCTGATTTACGGCCTCGTAGCACTTGGTGTGCTAATCTCATTTCGTACCCTCGATTTTCCCGACTTAACCGCTGATGGAAGTTTTCCATTAGGTGGCGCGGTCGCTGGTATCTCTATCGTCGCTGGTGTTAACCCGTGGCTTGCCTGCGTTTTTGGTATGCTGGCAGGGTCAGTCGCTGGTATCGTCACGGCATGGTTGCATGTCAAGCTCGGTATTTTACAGCTGCTTGCCAGTATTTTGGTCATGGTTGCCCTATATTCTGTCAACTTACGTATCATGGGCGCACCCAATCTACCACTGCTTGGTGAAACCACCGTATTTAGCTCACTTGTGACTGATGGCAACGGTTATTGGATGCGCTGTCTGATCATTGGTGTCGTTATCTTGGTTGCCAAGCTACTGTTAGATTGGTTTTATAGCACCGAAACGGGTTTGTCCATGCGCGCGACTGGTTCCAACCTTCGCATGGCGCAAGCACAAGGTATCAACACCTCGTGGATGACTATTATCGGTATGGCAGTCTCTAATGGTTTGATTGCTTTAGCTGGAGCGCTGTTTGTGCAGACGCAGGGCGGTGCAGATATCTCTATCGGGATTGGTACTATTGTCATTGGTCTGGCAGCAGTGATCATCGGTGAGACCATTATTCCTGCCAAACGCATTTGGCTCATTACTTTTGCTGTAATCGTTGGCGCTGTACTGTATAAGTTGTTTATTCAGGTTGCGTTATCAAGTGATACGCTACGTAGTATTGGCTTTGGTCCACAAGATTTGAACTTGATTACTGCTTTACTCGTCGTATTGGCATTAGTATTGCCAAAAGCTAAAACTAAGTTTTTATCTCGTAGAGTTCGCGCTTGATGATGCTTAGGATAGCCATACAAGCTTGAAGAAGCTTTTAGCTTAAAGAGATGACAAGGAACCACGATTATGATGCAAGCCACAGATTTACGGTTAACTTTTAACCCAGGCACGCCTATCGAAAACCCTGCCCTACGCGGTATCAATTTAAACATTGCTGATGGTGAGTTTGTCACTGTCATCGGTACCAATGGCGCCGGTAAATCAACTTTTTTAAATGCAGTCAGTGGTACCACACGTGTTGATAGTGGTTCAATACTATTGAATGGCATTGATGTCACCAAAAAAACCGCTCATCAGCGCGCCCATTGGGTCGCGCGTGTGTTTCAAGATCCGATGGCCGGCACTTGTGAGGCCTTGACTATTGAAGAGAATATGGCGCTCGCCTATAAGCGCGGCGGTAAACGGGGACTGAATTTTGCATTGAACCAAAATAACCGTGACCTGTTCCGAGAAAAATTATCAGTCTTGAAATTGGGGTTGGAGAAGCGTCTAACCGACCGTATGGGACTGCTATCAGGTGGACAACGTCAAGCGGTTAGTTTGCTTATGGCCTCATTACAGCCTTCTAAGATTTTATTGTTAGATGAGCATACTGCTGCGCTTGATCCTAAGACAGCGGCATTTGTTTTGGAGCTGACAGATAAAATCGTGACAGACAATAATCTCACGACTATGATGGTTACCCATTCCATGCAGCAAGCCTTAGCACATGGCACACGTACCGTCATGCTACATCAAGGGCAAGTGGTCTTAGATGTTGCTGGCGATATTCGTCGTGGTATGACTGTTCATGATCTTCTCGATATGTTTGAGCAAACACGCGGTGAAAAGGTCGAAGACGATAGCTTGATTTTGAGTTAAACAACTCAGCTAAACAGTTTGGATTTAAAAAGTATCAACGCCTATTTAGTAGCAGGCGTTTTTTATTGGCTGAAAATCGTACATTACAATCATATAGCAAAGTCTAAAAAAACCTAATCAGTCATTTTCCTCTACCATCTTTTACTTACAGCAGAATAATTATAAGTTCATTACCCTTCTTGGACATCTATCTACTTTATTTTTCTCATTTATTGATCAAGCTGGCAAATAATATAATACCTTAGAAACAGTATGGTTTTATACAGTTAGAATGTGGTAATATCCCCCATTAAATCCTTAATAATAATATGGTATTAATCGAAGCTATTACATTATAGTAAATAGCACGATTAAATATTTTTTTGGCAAGTAAAAAATTCTAATGGAGGGTAAGCTTGTGAAAAATGGGCTTATAAAAAAATGGCCACTGATTACAATCATAATTGTCATCATTGGGTTGGCCATCGCATTTATCATTGGGCAATTACTGCCGAATATACGCACCAGTAGTAGCGATATTAAAGTCAATATCACCGATCCGGCTCTCATCAAGCAAGGTGAATACATTGCACGTACCGCTGACTGCGTCGCTTGTCATACGACACTAGACGGTGAAACTTATGCTGGCGGTTTGCCGATGCTAACCCCACTTGGTGCTATCTACTCTACCAACATTACCCCTGATAAAGAAACTGGTATCGGTAATTATAGTTTTGACGACTTCAAAAATGCGGTCAAACACGGCGTCGCCCCCGGTAATAAAGCGCTATACCCTGCTATGCCTTACCCGTCTTATCAGCTAATGCCAGATGAAGATATGGCAGCGATGTATGCCTTTTTTATGTCGGATGTCAAAGCAGTCAATCAGCCAAATGTAGAAAGCGAGCTACCACCAGTCGCAAACTGGCGCTGGCCATTGGCTTACTGGCAAGTCTTATTTGATCGTAAGCGTGATTTTGTCCCTGAGACCGATGATGCCGTACTGACTCGTGGTCAATACTTAATAGAAGGCCCCGGACATTGCGGTTCTTGCCATACTGGGCGCGGTATTGGCTTTCAAGAAGTCGCTTTAAGTAATGCAGGCTCTGCTGAATATTTAAGCGGCGCGGTCATCGATGGCTGGCGTGCCAAAAGCATACGCGGTGAACAACGCGGACTTGGTACTTGGACCATCGCAGAATTAAATGATTTCTTCAAGACCGGTCGTACCGATACGACTGCTGCCTTTGGTGCCATGGCTGAAGTAGTCGAGCACAGCACCCAATATATGACTGACTATGATATCAACGCCATGTCCTCTTATCTAAAAACCTTGACTCCTGCCCCAAATAAGGAAGAGACGCTTCCTCAGAAACAAGACATCACCACGCAAAAACTACTAGATGGCGACTATGATTCTCGCGGTGCAATATTGTATGCAGAGTATTGCCAAGTTTGTCATCGTGCTGACGGTAAAGGTGTGGCACGTATTTTCCCAGCACTTGATGCCAATAGTGCAGTTTATTCTAAAAACGCAGATTCAGTCTTACAGATTACCCTAAGCGGCGGGCGAATGCCTGAGACCCCGCATGACCGTATGGCCTTTACCATGCCTGAATTCACCAATTTAAGTGATACAGATGTGGCTGAAGTCGTCAACTATGTTCGTAACAGCTGGACCAATCAAGCACCCAAAATTGATGTCGATGATGTGGTAAAAATGCGCGCATTTCTTGTCAAAAAGCCAAAAACCAGTACCGATATTGCCCCAGACCTAACTATTGATACGCAAACAGAAGGAGCAAAATAATGAAAAAATCTCCCCTCAACTTGCTTACTGTTGCTAGCGTTATTTCCCAAAAAACCACCATGAACCAACTAACCTCAATTATCCTTACTGCTTCAGTAGTGGGCGTCGCCGCTATCAGTAGTGGTTGCTCACAACCAGAGCCTGCTGAGCAAAATGCACCTGAGTACGGCTTAGTCACCGCTGATGATGCCAACGAGGATATCGGCACTTATGTGTTGCCGCAAGATACCTCTATTTTGGATGAGCCAAACGCTGATGAAATATTTTACGGTAAACGATTATTAAATGAGACTAAGCGTCTACTGCCAGAGCATGTTGGCGCACAAATGAACTGTAATAGCTGTCATATCTCGCAGGGAAAAGTGCCTCTTGGCGATCCCTATATTAATAGCTACAATACTTATCCTCGTGTCATGCCACGCTCTGGTAAGGAAATTGATTTAACCAAACGCATCAATGGCTGCTTTCAGCGCTCCATGAATGGCAAACCATTAAACCCTGAATCATCTGAAATGCTGGCCATGATAGCTTACATGAAGTGGCTATCGCAAAACACGCCGAAAGAGCAAAAAGTTGATATTCAAAACGCTGGTAAAGTTGACGAATCATTAACCCCAAACCCCACGCGCGGCGAGCAAATTTATAAAGCTCAGTGTGAGACCTGTCATGGTGATAACGGCGAAGGTATCAAAGACAGTCGCGGTGACATCGTATTTCCGCCATTATGGGGCGATGAATCTTTCAACATCGGCGCTGGCATGGCGCGAACTTATAAAGCGGCAGCTTTTGTAAAATACAACATGCCGATGGGTATTCAAACCAAAGGCTTATGGGGTCATGGAAATGTGCTGAGCGATCAAGATGCCGTCGATGTGGCGCATTTCTTTACTCATCAGCCGCGCCCTGACTTTGCTGGTAAAGTGAATGATTGGCCAAATGGTAAAAAGCCCAAGGACGCGCGCTACTGATTTTTATTAAAAAATGCACACTGATACGTTGTTATCAATTAATAAAACTCAGCTCATAATCTCTTAACCAACAAGCACTGAGTTAGCAGTCACATAAACAACCTTCAAGCAAATATGCTTTTCTTGAAGGTTTTTTGTTATCTATAGTTAATTATCTACAAACTTCTCGTTAGTCATTATATAGTTGTTATATAAAGCTTATTTGCTACCATTTATTGTGAGGTTTGTTATGCGCAAAATTCCTATTTACTCTCATCCTGCTGCTGGTTGGCCAGCGCTCATTGCCTCTACTCGTAAACTTATGGATTATAAGGCCTTTGTGCGTGGTAGTTTAAGCGTGTTGAAAAGCAATCAGCCTAAGACGGGTTTTGATTGTCCAGGCTGTGCATGGCCTGACCATAAGTCTCATAAAACTCTTGATATTTGCGAAACTGGTATCAAAGTCATCGCTAGTGAAGCCATGTCTACTAAAGCAGATGCCAAATTCTTTGAAAAATATACCGTCAAAGAGCTCCAGAAATGGAACGGCTACGAGATTGAGCATAGTGGTCGTCTATCAGAACCGCTTCGGTATGATGCAGCGCAGGACCGCTATCTCCCTATCTCTTGGCAGGCTGCTTATGAGATTATCGCGAAAGAGTTGAATAAGCTTGACTCGCCAGATGACGCTTTATTTTATACCTCAGGGCGGGTAACGAACGAGCCTGCCTTTATGTATCAGCTGTTTGTACGCTGTTTTGGCACCAATAACTTGCCTGATTGTTCTAATATGTGCCATGAGCCAACATCCGTTATGCTGGGCAAGCAATTGGGTGTCGGCAAAGCCACGGTCATGCTTGAAGATTTTGAAAAGGCCAAACTGCTATTATCCTTTGGACATAATCCAGCCACCAATCATCCACGCATGCTTGAGATGCTGGCACACGCGCATAAAGAAGGCTGCCGTATCATCTCTATCAATCCGATGCGCGAACAAGGATTAAAGGCTTTTAGAAATCCGCAAAAACCCACGCACATGGCAGCAGGTCAAAGTGATGAGATGACTGATGAAGTCGTCCAGATTCAAATTGGTGGCGATACGGCTTTGTTAGCGGGTATGGCCAAATGGCTGGTCGAGCATGACAAAATTGATCACAATTTTATTACTGAGCACACCTCAGGTTTTGAGGCATTAAAAGAATGGCTAACCGAGCAAACTTGGACAGATATTGAGCGCGGTAGTGGTATTGTACAAGCAGAGATTGTCAAACTGGCAAAATTGGTTGCCGATAGTCCAGCGACGATATGTACTTGGGGCATGGGCGTTACGCAACATGTTCAGGGCGAAGACAATGTAGCTATGATTACCAACTTGCTGCTGCTTATGGGCATGATAGGTATTGATGGTGCTGGCGCTTCGCCAATTCGCGGGCACTCTAATGTGCAGGGCGATAGAACCATGGGTATTCATGAACGCCCTAAGCAAAAACTTTTAGACAGCCTTGAGCGGGTGTTTGAACGTCCGATGCCGCAAGAAGATGGCTATGATGTTGTCTCAGGAGCAAAAGCTTTGATCGACGGCAAGCTTAAAGCTTTTATGGCTATGGGCGGCAACTTTGCAGTAGCAGCACCAAATACTAGTGCGATTCAACAAGCTTTAACGAACAACGAATTGAATGTTTTTGTTGGTACCAAACTTAATGGCACCATGCTGTACCCTGGTGCCAATAATATTATTCTGCCTTGCTTAAGCCGGATTGAGAGTTTAGTGACCGCTAAAGGCGAGCAGTTTGCCACCATCGAAGACTCTATGTGTCAAATTGTCGCGACCAAGGGCACTATTAAACCTGTCAGCGATACGCTAAAGTCTGAAGCGCAGATTGTCGCAGATATTGCGACACATGTACTAGGCTCGACAACCAATATAGATTGGCAAGCAATGAGTGAAGACTATGATGTGGTGCGCGATTATGTATCACAGGCTATCGATGGTTTTGAAAACTTTAATCAGCGTATTCGTGATAGTGAGCGCGGTTTTCATCTATATCACCCAGCGCGCCATCGCGTATGGAATACAGATAGTGGTAAGGCTCAAATCGAAGTACCACAATATCCGATTACTTATGTTGCTGAGCAAATGGCTCAAAAGACTGCATCGACTGAACAAAAGGTTAATCCATCTCAAAATGAGCAGCAAAAGGTTTGGCAATTTACCAGTGTGCGTAGTCATGATCAGTTCAATACGATGATTTTTGGCTACAACGACCGTTATCGTCAAACCAACCGCCGTGATGTGCTCTTTATGCATCCTGATGAGATCAGCCGATTAGGCTGGCAAAAAGGAGATAGTGTTATAGTGACGCGTCAAGACAGTAGCAACCAAGCACGTACTCTTGGTCCACTCGTTTTAACTGAAATGGATATTGCTTCTAATGCAGTCGCTGCTTACTATCCTGAGTGTAATGATTTATTTGATTTAGACACTCATGCACCAGAGTCGCACATCCCAGCTTATAAATCCTCAACTGTGACTTTGGAGCGCGTAGCTGCTGATAGTCGTGAGCCAAGTAAAGTTGATAAGCAAGCGCAAGTTAGTAGCGCAGATGGACTGGTAGCTTCGGCTTGATTTTTGCCATGGTCATTTTTTAGTCTAGATGGCAAGGCTTAAAATGAGGTAAATTGCGCTAAACAAAGAAGAAATCGTTATGAACATGAATACATTAACGAGGCTTCTGATACTGTTTAGTAAAATTTATCCATTTTAAGACTACTAAATGCATAAGTGTACTTATTGATAACACGCTTTAGGTTAAAAGCAGATTTTATGATAACTGAACATACTAAAGTCTTAGAAGACAATCTACTCGAAACCGTTGCGTCATCTGCTTCGGTATCTCATACAGTCTCCGATATAATTGATAAATCTCAAGCACCTGCCTTCATTGATGCTTCACTACCCTCGTCAGTCACACCGCTTTCACACACTCATTTGGCGCAAAAGCACTATTATCCATCAAATTATTATGACCATTACCATCCTTATATCGAAAATAAACCTGCAAGTTTGGCAGTAGAGGCTGCTGTTGCTATCGTCATCAATGGTGTGCATTATGCCGTATTGATGGCCAGTCCTTACCAGTTGGAGTATTTGGCTGTTGGGTTTTTATTTAGTGAGGGCTTAATTGAGTATAGTCATGAATTGCTAGATTGGGAGGTGACTCAGCTTACCGATACAACCAACTATGAGGGCTTTATACAAGGCTCAATCGATAAAAACTCTGAAACAGAAATATTTGAACAAAGCGAAATACTTGAACAAAGCTTAGCGCAACTGCAAGATTATGATGTTTATATAGTAGAGCTGGTATTGAATCAACGTTGTCATCAGCGTATTCAGGCACAAAAACGTCAGCTAGCGGGCCGTACTGGCTGCGGCATGTGCGGTATGACTGGACTAACACAAGCATTACCTGACTTGAGTGCCTATCATCAAAAGAGGCAGTATGTAAAAGACTTCGTCCCACACCTCAGCTATCTGTTGTCAATACGGCAACGAGTAGATACTATGCAACACACTCATCAATTGACAGGTGCAGTACATGCAGCGGCAACGATGCAAGGTGATGATTTGTATTTATTTGAAGATGTAGGACGTCATAACGCGCTTGACAAACTTATTGGCTGGCAACTGCGGAACAAAATGGAGGTTGAATGCGTCCTTATGACATCTCGCTTATCCATTGAGCTGGTACAAAAATCTATCCGTAGCCGCATACCTTGGTTAGTCGGTATGTCTGCCCCTACTAGTACAGCAGTTCGAGTCGCTGAACGTTATGGCTTGGGGTTGGCTGGATTTTTACGTGACAACAGGGTGACGTATTATTCTGGTATTTGAAACATTCAGCGCGCATAGCTACTGATAAAAAAAGAGAACAAGATACTAGATGCCTTGTTCTCTCTTTTATACTTCTTTTATTCGTACTTCAACACTTAGTTAGACTACTGGGTAAATTGTGAATATTTTGCACAAGAGGCAGGTTGCCAGTAAGTCTCTGTGGCATAAAACTCATCTTTACGCAGTATACCTTCGTAGCTATCGTCAAAAATGATTTTATAGCGACAGGTCTCTACATTTTGATTGGCATCATAGAATTTGAGAATATAATCCCATTCACGGGAATTAAAACCTTCTTGAAAGTGCGGTGTACCGATGAGTTTATAAATCTCATTTTTGGTCGTACCGACTTTGATTTTGGCAACATCATTTTGCTCAACGATCCTGCCTTCTTTTTGCCATGCCTTACTTTGCTCAGGGAATACAAGATCATCAGGATGAACTGTCCCATGCTGTGCGCCAGGACTCACATGCCAAGTACAGCCAGTTACAGCAAATAATAAGGCAGTAGCCAATAATCCGCGGCCATAAGTAGATAAATTCATTGTTTATTCCTTAATGTGTCATGAGTGATTTGACAATGTCTGTCAAAATACAGACATCGTCAAAATAGGTTGGATTGGATTAGAAATGGAAGCCTGCACCAATAGCGCCGCCAGCATTGCCTTGAGTGTCTGCTGTACCATTTATTTTCATCACCCAGCGACCGTTATCAGAGACTCTGGACACACCAATAGCAACGGCGCTTTCCCCGTTATATGATGCCACACCGCCACCTACCATTGATTTACCAGGAATATAAGCTTGCGGTAACGAAGACATTGCCATTGCCGCCGAGATACCTGCATTGGCGTCGTCTTCAACATCGTCGATTCTATAACCTAGCGAATCAACCTTGCCCTCAAGTTTTGAGTCCATATCAGCAATTTGACCATTGATTACTCTGTCAATACTATCAAATTGGTCGTTAAGCTGACCTACGTTCACAGCATCACTATCCTCGACACCATCAGCGACGTTAGTTATTGTGTTGCCACCGTTATCTAGACCATTATTACTAATAACGACATTATTATTTGGGCCACCAGTTACAGTCACGCCATCATTGTTTACTGTGGTATTGCCAGCGACCACTCTATCTGTAGTCACGCTATCTACATTAATATTATTATTTAGATCGAATCTAATACTACTGCCTTGAGCAGTAGTGGTAATGTTGTTACCACCTACAAAGCCAAGTACGCTATCATCACCTATTGGTTTATTGATATTGTTGCCACTATCCGCACCAAAGTTTAATCCGCCATCCAGTCGATTGGTATTATTAGTAATATTGGTCGTATTGTTAGCGATGTTAGTCGTATTAGTAGTTACTTGAGTATTAGTGTTCGTCACACCTTGTTGTATCGATCCGATAGCGCCATCGATAGTATCTTGACCAGTACCGCCAATATCAGTAGTCGTAATAACACCACCATTGTTTACAGCGTTACCACCGATCACAGTAGTAATAGAGTCTGCAGTGTTGTTTAACTGATCGCCCGTTATGGCATCACTAGAACCTGCTGCCACCGTACCATTACCGACGTTAGTGATCTTATTTCCGCCATTATTTAGGCCATTAGATGAGATGACGACATCTCCAAAGGTGGCGCTGTCTAAATCAACGTCCTTGTTTAAATCGAAGCTAACGTCATTACTATCTGTATCTTTAGAGACCACAATATTGCCATCTTGATTGTTAAGATCAACAGTATCACCCGGTCTAACGGTACTTTCATTACCACCTTGAGCACTAACATTGAAACCTTGGTTAGCAGAGGTAGCACTGTCTCTAACTTCATTTAATTGGTCAACGTTGACTGCATCTGACCCCTCTGTGCCTCTACCGATATTGGTGATTTTATTACCACCATTATTAAGACCATTGTTACTAAGCCTAATTGTCTGGTTGCTACCACCTGTTAAAGTAATACCGTCATTATTAATAAGAGTATTACCAGTCGTCACACTATTTAAGGCTAAGTCTCTGTTTAGCTGAACTTGTACCCCATTAGTCGTTGTCGTAGAGGTTATATTTTCATCACCAGTGACATTAATGGTGCCCCCCAATGCAAAGTTATTGTCCGTAACGCCATTACCAAAGTTGATACCATCATTAATTCTATTGGTATTATTGGTAATGTTAGTCGTATTACCGGAAATGTTAGTATTCAACGTATCTGCGACAGAGAATAGCTGGCTACCGTTGATAGCATCTGTGCTGGTTTCCATGACATCGCCTGCTGCCACGTTTTTAATTTGACGTTCTTGTCCGCTAGCACCTACAGATACTTGATCACCTGCTGCGATATTAGCTGCTCCAGCAAAGTTATCAAATGTGACACCGCCTACAGTTGCGCTAGTGACACTATTTGCATCAGCTATTGTATTAGAACCACTGCCAATCGCTACTGAACCATCAGTAGTCGCCTGTGCTCCGCTACCAAGAGCAATAGTGTCCCTACCAGATGCTTGGGTTTGACCAATAGATTGATAAGCAGCCCCCGCCTGTCCAGCGACACTATCCGCTCCGTCAATATCAGCAGAGCCAATAGCGATACCACGATAACCAGTTGCAGTTGCAGAATGACCGACTGCTAACGAGCCCGTGCCTGTAGCAGCAGCGACATTACCCATAGCCTGAGAATAATCTCCTCTAGCAACTGATTGACGGCCTATCGCTAATGCAGTATTGCCTTCAGATAATGAGCCAACGCCTATAGCCACACCTGCGCCACTAATCGTTTTTGCATATTCACCTATTGCTACGCTAAATACATGCTCTGTACTTGCACCTGTTCCAATCGCGACGGAACCTCCATTTTTCATCCCAGGCGTAAATTCATTATCAGTATAGTAAGGGTTGCCACGATCAGCGATTTGATATCCCTTGTTGCTGGTAGAAGATTCGCAGCCAATAGCGATATTTTCTTTATTAGTGCCTGAATTTGCTTGGCTATCATTAGTACATTCAGAAACAGCTGTACCATTTCCTGTACCGCCATTCACTCCGACAGCAGCAATAGCTTGTGAAGACATACCGACTGCCAAACTTGTCAAGCCGACGGCAATAAGTGCTGAACGTAGTGCATTTAGGCGTAGACTACGGTCGCTTTGTGTCCCTATATCAGTCTTTAGAGCTGAAGCACTGATAGAAGATTTTGACGACTTACCCTTCGCTTTGGCATTTTCAGCAACTGCTGTAAAGCATTGCAACGCTTCATTCCATATGACTTTATAACTGCGATTCATAATATATACTCCCAAATAGATCTATTAGATATAAAAAACAAAACCAAAATCTATGTTACAGAGAGTCTAAATAACAAAAGATAACGGGCCTTAGACTTACATATACGTAACATCCTGTTAAGATGTAACCCGTTATTAAGCATTAAGAAGCGAAAAATTTTTGTATTGTAAACTGACTGTTTCCATATATATTCATAATTCCGGATATATGCATTCATCTTAACGGATATACATATATAGAAACAATACCGTTAGGCGATTATTTACAACCGTTTGTCCTTTTATTTACATATAACCAACAAAGTAAGTTAGTGTTTTAGGAGTAATTCCTTAAATAAAATCTGATTAACATAGAGATTTTGTATGGTGAAAGGCTATATGTGCCAACGATAGACACAAAAAAAGACCTCGAGTCCAAAATGACTTGAAGTCTTCTTTTTCATACTTTTTCATATAGGATATAAAAGTTTGTTTTTACAATTAATTATTTAAGCGAGGATGTTTGTTACTAATTTTAAAAATATAACCATATAATAATAGTTTTTTTGATAGAACATCATCCTATGTAACTGCCAGTCAGATTATATTTTCTAAAATATACAATGGATTAAGAAGTATTATAATTCCTTATTGATTAATTACTCAAAAACGTCCATTTATCGGCTATTTAGACAGTTCACTATGGCTAATCTATAAGCTATGGTCTTTAATAATATTATTAAAAAATGCTTCGTTTGGCTTAAATAGCGATAAGTACGCGCTTTAGCATCTCAAAAAGCAATCACTATGCAAAAACTCATATACCAAATAAAAAATTACTATTGATAAGTTTTCCTAATCAAATTATTTCATTAAAATTGCTATTCTTTTTTATGACTGAGCTCAAGATTGCTATGCAAATATTCCATACAGTACGCTCTAAATCCATTATTTTAATTAAGTTCATATAAATAAGAAATAGTCAATAAAAATGAAGTTATATGCTATTAGTATATAGGAGCTTTCATCTACATAATTGTTAACTTTAAGAACATTTGTCTTTAGCTAACCTTAATTCGATTATTAAAGAATATTCAATTTATCAATTCTAATACAAAATACCACTACCATAAACTATAGTAGTGGTATTTTTAATACTAATGACTTTGTATTTACGAAATTAAGTAGGTATATAAGACAACGGATTAACGTGCTAAATAAGCGGTCATGTCTTCTACTCCATGCAATGTCATAGGATACATATGATCATTAAATACCTTTTTAATTTCACCAATAGTTTGGGTATATTTCCAATAAGATGGGGTTTCAGGATTTAACCAAGCGACTCTATCAAAGTGATCTAGCACTCTTTTTAACCATACTATACCTGCCTCATTATTCATATACTCGACGCTGCCGCCGACTGAAAATAGCTCGTAAGGTGACATAGATGCATCACCGACGAATATCACTCGATACTCGCGACCATAGGTATTTAGTAGCTCAAAAGTTGGCATCGGTGCGCTATGACGTCGATTGTTGTCTTTCCAGACATAATCATAAAGACAATTATGAAAGTAAAAGAACTCTAATGTTTTAAATTCATTTTTTGCAGCAGAGAACAGCTTTTCTAGTGCTTCTACATGAATATCCATACTGCCGCCCACATCAAATAGCATCAGTACTTTTACACGGTTGCGACGCTCCGCTTGCATATGAATATCGAGCACACCTTTTTTAGCAGTACGCTTGATTGTCTCTTTAATGTCAAGTTCATCAGCACTACCAGTACGCGCAAACTGGCGTAAATTGCGCAGTGCCATCTGAATCTGGCGCGTACCGAGCAGATTATCATCATCAAGGTTGCGATATTTACGTTGCTCCCAGACTTTGGCTGCACTACGCTTGCGTGACTCCCCTCCGACGCGTACGCCCTCTGGATGATCGCCATAAGCGCCAAACGGCGAGCTACCACCTGTGCCAACCCATTTACTACCGCCTTGATGACGCTCTTTTTGCTCTTTTAAGCGTTCCTCAAGTGCTTTCATCAGCTCCTCAAGCGAGCCATATTTTTTTAATAAGCGCCGCTGTTCATCTGTTAGATTTTTGGGATCTAGTTTGAGATCGAGCCACTCTTTTGGGACATCCGTCAACTTTGCCATTAGCTCATCAATATCTAAGCTATCGATTCCTTCAAAATAATCTGCCATGGCGCGATCAAACTTGTCAAAATGGCGTTCATCTTTAACCATACATAGACGAATAAGACGATACATATCTTCGCGGCTGGCAAAGGTGGACAGTGCTGGATTCTCAAGGTGCGGCTGCATCATTAGACCCTGATCTAACGCGGCATTCAAATCCAGTAGCTCACGCGTGCTGACTGGTACACCGTAAGTCCGCAGGGTATAAAATAATTTGATAAACATAGTGTTTAACCTTAGCGGCGCATCATATTTGCAAAACGCTGTAATAAATTAACATCAGCTTCATTTTTTAGGAGCGCACCGTATAGAGGCGGAATGGACTTCTCGCCGCGTAGATTTTCTTCTAATTCTTCTTGTGCCATATCATCAGCCAACAGTAAAGTTAACCAATCGACCAGCTCTGAGGTTGACGGTGGCTTTTTGAGTCCTTGAATATTACGCAGTTTATAAAAGATATCGAGCGCATCATTGACCAGCTTTTCTTGGATATTAGGAAAATGCACTTCAATAATTTGACGCATGGTTTGCTCCTCTGGGAAGTCGATATAATGAAGAAAACAGCGACGCAAAAAGGCGTCTGGTAGCTCTTTTTCATTGTTTGAGGTGATGATGACCACAGGACGCTGCTCGGCAGTAATGGTCTCGCCTGTCTCATAAACATAAAACGACATTTTATCAAGCTCATGCAATAAGTCGTTAGGGAACTCAATGTCTGCTTTATCCACTTCATCGATGAGGAGTACGCTACGCTCTTTACTGGTAAAAGCTTCCCAAAGCTTACCAGGCTTGATGTAGTTGCCAATCTCATATACTTTATCATCCCCTAACTGCGAATCACGCAAGCGCGATACTGCATCATATTCATACAGTCCCTGCTCAGCTTTAGTAGTCGATTTGATATGCCAAGTAATAAGCGGCATGCCTAAGCTGTTAGCCACTTCTTCTGCAAGTAGCGTTTTACCTGTGCCAGGCTCACCTTTAATCAGCAGCGGCTTTTGTAACGTCATCGCTGCATTAACTGCCAGTTGCAAATCATCAGTGGCAATATAGCTTTTGGTGCCTGTAAAGCTCGGTTTTGCAGTCTTATTATCAGTACTCATGGTAAGATCTCTGTCGTTGTTATCAATGTGAAATGATAGAAAATTAATGGTTTAGATTAGCACAGCGTATCTTAATGCCCAAATACTCATGCGTCGCGGTTGCCAGTGAAGCTCAAATGTTTTATGACGATAAAACAAATCTATGACCATAAAAAAAGACACGCACAGGTGTCTTTTTTTATGTCGCTCAATATCTAACCTGTAGTTATATATAGAGTTAGATTTTTACCACTTGTAGTCAGTACTAGCCAAGAATCATCATCTCTTATCATTATCGATTGAACTGCCTTTAGCAGTTTTCTCAGTTTTAGTATTAAGAGAATCTTTGGTGGTAGTCTTATCAATTACTGAAGTATTCACTGGCAGAGGCTTATTATTTGTCTCACCTGCATAGTCTTTTTGACCTATATAATTACCCGTTGCCAGTTGTAGATTGGCTTGTGTGTCTTCAGCGCTACGATGACGAGCCTTATCCAAACTTGACTCAAAAGCTCCGCGAATAAGCTGCCAGACAAAACCCAAAAACAACCCTGCAACTAATACCACTAGAATGGGTAATGCATTGGTAATGGCCCCTGTCATGTCTTTCATCATGATAGCGTAAACCACGCTGATGCTCGCTGGTGCAATAACACTAGGATCACTCAGTGCAGTTCCTGGAGCTAATAAAACTGCAAACAGAACCATCCAGCTCATGCCACCTAATGGACGTGGCAGCATACGCGCCACCAATATCCAAAGTAATAATACTATAATAGAACCACCAAGGTATGCGTACATTGGCAAGTCAGCAGGTGGCACGTCTTTGACCATCTGACTCCACCAAATAACAATCTCACCAAGAAGATCGCTCAGCTTTTCTAAAGGTAAGCTGTCTAAGATACTTTTTAACCAGTCCATGCGTGTTTAGTTACCTAAGTTTATAAGTTGCTCGGTTTATCAATCGCTTGGTTTGTAATTCGATTACAATGATCTTATCAACTGGTAGCGAAATTGCTAACTAAATGGTCTTTCAGTTGACCAGCAACTTGGCACCAATATACAAGTTTGATAAATGATTAGTTTATCACGATATAGATGCTCAATCGTAAATATTGTCTTGAGCCTCACGGGCACGTAGCGCTGCTTGACGACGCATCACCTCTTGTGGCGGCATCTGAACAAAGTATCCTTGTGATTTTAGTTTTGCTAAAACATCCTTTTTATCGACGCGAGCAAGCGTTGGCGTCGTCTCTAAATCTAAATGCATAACAAACTTGCTCACACCCAAACCGGCTCTAAAATCTTTTGGCAACACACTTAACCAATCTTTAATTTCGTCAGTGTCATCAGGGTAATCAGGACGAGCAATATAGACATACATATCGTCATGTTTGGGGAACTTATAAATATCACAATGCATAAAACACCTATCTAACACTAAAAATGAAAGCAAATTACACATCACAATTGATATAAAAAATGCTTATGAATAATAGAATTATAGCCTATCATGGCATGCTCTGTTATCAATAGTGACTTTTAGTATTACAACTTTATTTGGTTTTTGCTGCTTGTCTTTATTAAATGTTAGGTTTTTATAGAATTGTTAATATTAATCCCACTGATGACTTGTAAAAGCGCGACTAACCTTTCATAATAATAGCGTTTTTCAGGAGAGAGTCGTTTAACAGTACGCGCCCTGTATTTATAAGGCACTATCAGTATTGTTATACGACCACCGAAGGCGCATCTACCCTGCCAATCGCTCAGGTAAAAGGACTGAAAAACGCATGTCCTTCGTTGTTTATTTGCACTTTTTATTTGAATTTTGCAAGCATACACAAGTGACATAACAAATCTGGAGAGAGGTAAGGAGCCAGCAACGACGCCTTACCCACCGAAGGGGAGAAAATACGATACTGTATGCTCACATCGAGTCATAGCTTTTAATGCACAGCTATCGTATTGAAAATCTCAGGTCACAGGACAGATAGGGCTTTTGTTTAAACCGACGTTATGCGTCTGTTTGGCCTATTGCTTTATTTTTTGCTACCCTTTGGAGCAATGTTTGCGCTTTGCAATTTTGCTTCTCTCTACTGTAATGACGCTCATCATCCTCGTACCTTTATAAGAGGCCGATAGCGTATACACAAGGATTTGTTATGACCGTTACCAATTCTCAAAACTCCAGCTCTCAAGACAATACTAGCCAAGCTCCTCAGCGCACCTCTCTATATCAGTCTCACGTCGATAGTGATGGTAAGATGGTAGATTTTTCGGGTTGGGAGTTGCCAATTCATTATGGCTCGCAGATCGAAGAGCATGAAGCTGTACGTACTGATGCTGGTATGTTTGATGTCTCACATATGGTCGTGGCTGATATCAAAGGTCAAGACGCCAAAGCATGGTTACAAAAACTGCTGGCAAACGATGTTAATAAACTAAAAACAGTCGGTAAAGCTTTATACTCTCCTATACTTAATGAGCAAGGCGGTATCATTGACGATCTTATTGTCTACTTAACAACTGCTGATGAGACTGAATATCGTATCGTATCCAATGCAGGTACTCGTGATAAAGATATCGCTCATTTTAATAAAGTTGCTGACGCTTTCGATATTACGATTACTGAGCGTCCAGAGCTTGCTATGCTTGCCGTCCAAGGGCCAAATGCAGTCGCAAAACTGGCTCAAGCCAAACCGAGCTGGAGCGCTATTCTTGACGAACTAAAGCCTTTCGTTGGCGCTGATCTTACCGACATAGAGGGTACAGATTGGTTTGTCGCTCGTACTGGTTATACGGGTGAGGATGGCGTTGAAGTCATTATGCATGCTGATGACGCGCCAGCTTTTTTTGAGCTATTAAAAGCCCACGGCATCAAGCCTGCTGGGCTTGGCGCACGTGATACGCTACGCCTAGAAGCTGGTATGAATCTTTATGGTCATGACATGGATGAGAGCATTAGCCCTTACGAATGTAACATGGGCTGGACACTTGCGCTAAAAGACGATCGCGACTTTGTTGGTCGTGAAGCCTTGGTCAACCAGCGCAAGCAAGCAAAAGAAGACGGCACTGCAATGAAACAAGTTGGTCTATTATTGACAACTCGCGGTGTCTTGCGTGAAGGGATGGAAGTGACCATTAACCAAGGAGCGGACAACGAGCAAAAAGGCATTATCACTAGTGGCACATTCTCCCCTAGCCTCAAAAATTCTATCGCTATCGCCCGTGTTCCAGCCAGCTTATCAGACGATGATAAAGTGCAAATCGACTTGCGCGGTAAAGGTAAATTCGTAGATGCACGCGTCCTTAAGCTACCATTTGTACGCAATGGTAAACAGCAGTTCGACTGATTTTAATATTGACTAAATTAAACGAATACTGTTTGATTATGGGTTAATCGAGACTTTTGATAACGACGCCGAAAGTAACGCCAAAAGTGTCGATTGACCACAGCCTATTGTTGGCTCTTATTTTTTATATGTTCTATTAACCAGCCTCTATCATTTAGGAGAGACACCATGAGCAATGTTCCAGCAGAATTAAAATACATCGCTAGCCACGAATGGTTACGTTTAGAAGAAGACGGTACTATCACCGTTGGTATCACTGATCATGCCCAAGACTTGCTTGGTGATGTGGTGTTCGTTGAGTTACCAGAAGTTGGTGACACTATCGTCGTTGATGATGAAATCTCAGTGGTAGAGTCAGTAAAAGCGGCCTCTGATGTGTACGCGCCTATCTCAGGTGAAGTCGTTGCTATTAATGAAAGTCTAGAAGATGATCCAGAAATCATCAACTCAGACCCTTATGGCGATGGCTGGTTCTTTAGAATGAAGCCTGACAACTTGGATGACTACGAAGCACTATTGACGGCTGAAGAGTATCAAAACGAGCTATAATTTTTTAAAGCTTTTATGCTGACGTCTTACGTTAGCTGACAGAAAAATGCAGATATTGGCATCGGCTGATGTCTGCTTATGTCTTATAAGACATAGTTAACCTTATCAAAAAACCAACTGGCTATTGTGTAACGCCATTTATACCATCCTATTATTACCTGTTTTTTGCTTATATTTTTATCGTTTTTTCTATTAACGCGACGTTTTGGAGCTTTATATGAGTCAAGCAGATACTAACGACAACCATATTAATGTAGCCGACGCGTCAAAGATTCGAGCAGAGAAAAACAAAACAGACAATCTAGCAACCCCAAATCATACACCGCAGCTACAAGCCTTTTGTGACGTTGTAGAGTCACGTCGTTCGGTACGCCGCTTTACCGATACACCTATTCCTGATGATGTGCTCGCAGACTGCCTACGACTTGCAATGCTAGCGCCAAACTCTAGTAACCTGCAGCCGTGGGAGTTTTATGTCATTGATAGCGCCCATAGTCGCAAACGCGCTGTCAAAAACTGTATGAACCAAAATGCTGCAAAAACATCTGCCCGTTTGATTGCCGTTGTTGCACGTACAGATATTTGGCACGACCATGCTCAGCAAGTGTTGCGTGAATATCCTGACAAGCCTGTACCCAAAAAGGTGACGGACTACTACACCAAAGTAGTCACAGCAGACTTTCTGCGTGGTCCGATAAACGCAATCTCTGTCGTTAAGTGGGGTGCAACGCAAGTAGCCAGGCGAGTAAAAGGGCCAATAAAGTCGCCTTACTATACCTTTGAAGATGTCAAAAACTGGGCGACAAACAATACGGCACTTGCCGCTGAGAACTTAATGCTAGCGCTACGGGCACATGGGTTTGATAGCTGTCCGATGGGCGGTTTTGATGAGCCCGCAATGAAAAAGCTGCTCAAACTTAGCGATGATCATCATATTGTAATGATGATTGGTGCAGGTGAGCGTTCTGATAAAGGCATCTATAATTCGCAGTTTCGCTTCGACCAGAAGCAGTTTGTTCACTATGTTTAACCTTATCTATTGTTGAGCTTTATACGGTCTATCTCGTATTTTTAACCCTTTAATAAGTGTCTGGTCTAAAGTTATTCTTTCAATTTTATGCCATCTTTTTATCCTAACTTATTACTTTTTTACCAAGTCTATTAAGGATTTTCATGACTCACTCTCAAAAACCTACCTTTGATACTTTTAAAGGTTTATTTAATGAAACTGAATTTGTTTATCGTCATCTAGGTTCTAACGATACCAAGCAAGCTAATATGCTAAGCGCTATTGGTTACAAAGATATGGCAAGTTTTATTAATGATACGGTCCCTGAACCAGTACGCATACATAGAGAGTTGGATTTGCCACTTGCGATGAGTGAGCATGCAGCGCTTGCCAAATTACGTACTATGGCAGACAACATTACCGTTAATAAGAGCTATATCGGTCAAGGTTACTCGCCTGTGCGTATGCCTGCCGTTATTCAGCGTAATGTGCTAGAAAATCCAGGTTGGTATACTGCTTATACGCCTTATCAAGCTGAGATCGCTCAAGGTCGTCTAGAAGCATTGCTGAACTTCCAACAAGTTTGTATTGATTTGACTGGACTTGAGCTTGCTGGGGCCTCATTACTTGATGAAGCGACTGCCGCTGCAGAAGCGATGGCCATGTCAAAGCGTATGAGTAAAAGTAAATCAAACCAATTCTTTGTTGACGATCGTACCTACCCGCAAACACTAGATGTCATCCATACTCGTGCTAAGTATTTTGGTTGGGAAGTGGTCGTTGGTGATTTTGAACTGGCCAAATCTGGTGACTACTTTGGGGCCTTATTTCAATATGTCGGTGTCGAGGGTGATGTTAAAGACTTAACCGATGTTATTAGCGCCGTTAAGCAAAATAAAACCTACACGTCAGTCGTCAGCGACATCATGAGCTTGGTATTATTAAAATCACCTGCTGATATGGGTGCAGATCTTGCTCTAGGTAGTACGCAGCGTTTTGGTATCCCTATGGGCTTTGGCGGTCCACATGCCGCCTATTTTGCTTTCTCTGATAAAGCAAAACGCTCCGCACCTGGCCGTATCATTGGCGTCTCAAAAGACTCACAAGGCAATACTGCTCTGCGTATGGCGTTACAGACTCGCGAGCAGCACATTCGCCGCGAAAAAGCCAACTCAAATATCTGTACCTCACAAGTATTGCTTGCCAATCTTGCTGGCATGTATGCCGTCTATCATGGCCCAAGCGGTGTAAAGCGTATCGCTACTCGTATTCATGCATTTGCGACTGCTTTTGCTGATGTTATTAGCACTGCAGATAGCGACAATCAACTAAACGTCGTTCATAAGCAGTTTTTTGATACCGTGGTGGTTGATTGTGGCTCAGAAAAGCTTGCCACGCAAATCTTCGAGAATGCAGACAATGTTGGCTACAACTTATGGCGTTTGAGTGAAAATAAACTGGGTGTGTCATTTAGTGAAATTAGTGATGAAAAAGACTTTAATGTCTTAACTCAGCTGTTTGTCAATAAATCACATGACCTACCTGAAGCGGCTTCTGTCTCTTTAGATGCGGATCATTTACGTACAGACGATATATTGACTCACCCTGTGTTTAATTCGCATCATACTGAGCATGAAATGCTGCGTTACTTAAAATCGCTTGAAGATAAAGATTTGGCGATGAACCGCAGTATGATTCCACTTGGTAGTTGTACGATGAAGCTAAACGCTACTAGTGAGATGTTACCTATTACCTGGCCTGAATTTGCAAACGTGCATCCTTTTGCACCGCGTGACCAAGTTGGTGGCTATATCGATATGATTGATAGCTTACAAGAGCAGCTAAAAGCCATTACAGGTTTTGATGATGTCTCTATGCAGCCAAACTCTGGTGCCTCAGGTGAGTATGCAGGCCTGCTGGCAATTCGTCGCTATCATGAATCACTAGGCGAAACAGATCGTGATGTTTGCCTCATTCCTCAATCAGCGCACGGTACCAACCCTGCAACAGCAATGATGATGGGCATGAAAGTCGTCGTGGTTAAAACGGATGATAACGGTAACGTAGATATAGATGATCTTAATGCTAAGTGTGAAGAACACAGCAAAAACCTTGGCGCCTTGATGATTACTTATCCATCAACGCATGGTGTATTTGAAGAAGGCATTCGCAAGATTTGTGACCTCATCCATAAGCATGGTGGTCAAGTCTATATGGATGGCGCTAACATGAACGCTCAGGTTGGTATCATGCAGCCTGCTGACGTTGGTGCAGACGTCCTACATATGAACCTTCACAAGACTTTTTGTATTCCACATGGTGGCGGTGGTCCTGGCATGGGTCCTATCGGTATGCAGGCACATTTGGCGCCATTTATGGCCAACCATACCATTACTCCAGTCCATAATGCGCAAAAGGACTGCTCAGCAGTATCAGCAGCACCGTATGGTTCAGCGAGTATTTTGCCGATTTCATGGATGTATATCGCGATGATGGGCCGTGATGGCTTACTCGAAGCGACCAATCTGGCACTTTTAAACGCCAACTACGTTGCCTCTCAGTTAAAAGGCCACTACCCTGTTCTATACACGGGTAAAAATGGTCAAGTCGCACACGAATGTATCATTGATATTCGTCCACTAAAAGAAGAGACAGGCATCAGCGAGAGTGATATCGCCAAACGCTTGATGGATTACGGCTTCCATGCGCCAACGATGAGCTTCCCAGTATCAGGTACCTTGATGATTGAGCCAACCGAGTCTGAGTCTGTCGAAGAGCTAGATCGCTTTATTAGTGCCTTAAAATCTATCAAAGCTGAAGCGATGAAAGCCAAAGCGGGCGAAGATGGTTGGACGCTTGAAGACAATCCATTGGTTAATGCTCCGCATACAGCTTCTATGATCACTGATAGCGAATGGACGCATCCATACAGCCGTGATGTCGCTGCGTTCCCACTGCCTTATGTCCGTGCTCATAAGTTCTGGCCAAGTGTGGCACGCGTTGATGACGCTTATGGTGATAAGAACCTAATGTGCTCTTGCCCAAGTATCGAAAACTATATGTAGTATGTGGTAACAGGTAGTCGTCTTAAGTCTTTTATATAAAAACAAACCTTCAAGTCAGTAGCTGATTTGGAGGTTTTTATTTTGTACACTACTTACATATCTATTTAACATGAGCAATTAACACGATTATTTAACGATATACTAAAGCATATTCGTTACTTATTAATGTTCGTTACTTATTAGTAGGCACTGCTGATCTTTATTTAATGCACTTTTTGGACAATATCATGCCACAAAAAAACCGCGTCATTCTTATTCATGGTCTGCATCAAACCGCATGGATTATGCGACCATTGGCAAAACGCTTGCAAGCCGCAGGCTTTAGTACTCATCAGTATGGTTACCGCAGTATGCGTGACAGTATTACGACCAATAGTCAGCGTCTTAATACGTGGCTTGAAGACAACCATTATCCCGACCAACCGATAGATTTGGTGGGACATAGTTTAGGCGGGCTGATTATTCGTGATTTTGTTTATCATTATCCAAAGTGGCAGATTGGACGCTGCGTAACCCTAGGTACTCCGCATGTTGGCAGCGTTTGTGCCGATTATATTTGGCGGCTGACCCCTGCTATTGTAGGCCACTCTTACGTCGATGCATTAGACGGGACGGTGGCACCATTACCGGAACATGTCACTTTGGGAGTGATTGCAGGTAACAAGCCCTATGGTTTAGGGCAACTGTTTTTGCAGTATCATAATCGAAAATTGCGTAAAGCAGATAAGTCAAGTCCCAAGCAAGCGCTTGTGCATGATGGAACGGTATATGTAGAAGAGACTAAAATTGACAAGGCCACCGATCATATCGTCTTACCTGTCTCGCATACAGGTATGTTAGTAAATGAAACAGTGGCTAAGCAAACTGAGCACTTTTTACGGCACGGAAAATTTAAACGCTGATATTTAACCAAGACAAATATCCAAACGTTTAAACCTTGATACCCATCCCTTGCTGCAATTCAGTTTTATGTTGTTTGATGACGGGTATCAAAGCTTGTAGCACCCATTCATTGCGCCAGCCTTTTAGTCCTTCTGGTAATTCGGCCAAATCTTTATTAAAGGCAATAATCTCATACAGCTGACCTAACCATTTTTTACGCATGAGCACGTTAGCCGGCACGCCAAGTCTGTTAGCTTGCTCATCTATCACTTGTTGCACCGCTTTTGACAGTACTTTATTCTTAGAGCGGTATGGCGGTGGTAGACATTCTGGATGTTCAGCAGGCGCTAAGCTTTTTGCCTCTTTAATGACCTTTAGCAGCTCCTCGCCATAAAGTCGCAACATACTGCGATGCATCGTCGTCTTATGGGCAAGCGCGCGCATACTGGTTGGTTTCTCAGTGATAATCTCACGTACCGCTTGTTTTTTGATTACAAAGGTACGTGGCTGGTTGGTCGACCGTGCCAGCGCTTCACGCCAAGTAGCCACTGCTTTCAATATGGCCATCTGCTGCGAGTTATAACGATAATCTGCCATCGTCAAGTACATTGCTTCATCCTCAACATGCTGCACCTTATATAGCTCATGAGCGTAGAGCTGGCAATCCTCCCATACATAATCATATAAACCTTGCTTTTTTAATTCATATTCCAGACTCAAATATAGCGCAGGTAAAAAACGCACATCATCAATGGCATATTGTTCTTGTTCATCCGATAACGGACGTTGTAGCCAATCAGACTGGCTTTGCTCCTTATCAATTTGCATGTCCAACTGGTCATCAAGCGCTTGCTGATAGCCCATTTGCAGTTGACCCGTTAAATAAGACAGCGCAATCTGGGTATCAAAAATATTGGTTAATGGTGGGCAACCAGAGAGTAGATAGAAGATACCCAAATCTTCTCCGCAAGCATGCCAAATCGCCACATCGACTTCAGTTAGCACGTGCCAAAGTTCAGCTAGTTGTAGTTGCGGCGCATCTAATAGATAAATATGATCGCCAGTATTAAGCTGCACCAATGCCAAGCGTGGATAGTAGGTATCACGCTTGATAAATTCAGTATCTAACGCCACCCGTCCGCAAACTTCTAAGGCTTTGATGACCTCATCCAACTGTCCTTGCTCACGTACCCAAGTGACAGACGCTTCACCTGCTATATCTAGCAATGCGTCAATATCTGGCTCGGCAGGCATGTCTACCACATTAGCGTCTGCATGCGTTTGATCATCGTCAACGCCTTCTATTGCAACGGCTTGCAAAACATCATCTTGAGATGAATTGACTTGAGATAAACTGGTTTGGGAGGTTGAATCAAAAGCGCTTAGATCAGACACGGGCAGATACCTGCTTAAATAGAAGAAAGAAGAGCGCTATCAATAGCGCTTAAAGACGATAAAAGAAAATTATAGCAAATTCGCGTTCAAGTTTTGGCGCGTTTCGTATGACAGCGTCTAGTATAAAACAATAAATACGCGTATAAAAATTTACATACTTAAAGCATTATGTCCGAACCCAAACATATAGCCTTTGTGTACATTATAAAAAGGAGCGATTTTGTAGCGCCTGACCCAATGTCATACTATCTAGATATTCAAGCTCGCCGCCTATGGGTACGCCTTGTGCCAAACGTGTGACTTTATTGACATGACGGCCTACTGCTTCACTGATAAAGTGAGCAGTTGTCTGACCTTCAACAGTGGTACCTGTTGCCAATATCAGCTCCTCAACCTGCTCTTGTTTAACACGCCATACCAGCTGATCAATGTTTAAATCATCAGCGCTAATACCATCAATCGGTGACAGATGCCCACCTAAAACAAAATAGCGTCCACGGTAGCCTGCGGTTTGCTCAATGGCCATGACGTCAGCGGCGGTTTCAACCACACATAACAATCCATCATCACGTCTTGGATCTTGGCACAGCGGACAAACCGCCTCATCACTAAAGCTATGGCAACGCTGACACTCAACAATATCGCGCATTGCCTCATCAAGTGCTTGAGCAAGCACCATCCCTTGCGGACGTTTTTTGGTAAGTAGGTGGAGTGCCATACGCTGGGCACTTTTTTGCCCAACCCCTGGTAAAATACGCAGCTGTTTAACCAGCTGATCAAATTTAGCTGTAAGCAAATCTGCTTCCTTTATCTATAAACCGTAGATATAAAAATGGGGTCGCATCCTATAGATAACAACCCCATCATGGTCCACAAAATGTAGTAATTACAGCAAATTAAGACTTAGAATAAACCTTGCATACCTGGTGGCAGACCCATACCTGACGTCGCGCCAGCCATTGTTTCTTCATATAGCTCATCTGCTTGACGGACCGCATCATTAATAGCAGCAGCGATCAAATCTTCAATCATATCAGGCTCATCTTCAAGCAAGCTTGGATCGATACTTAAGCGCTTAACCACGTGACGACCAGTCATAGTAACTTTTACTAGACCACTACCCGCCTCTGCTTGGACTTCTTTATTGGCTAGATCCTTTTTTGCGGTTTCAACATTGGCTTCGACCTTTTTTTGCATTGTCTGAGCTTGTTGCATAAGTGCTTGGATGTTCATAATTGCCTCTTTGTTTTATATTGATGAATGATAAATAGCTTTTGATCATAAAATTAATACGATAACGTTGATTATACCGTCATCTTTATAAACTGTCTAAACCACGCGCCAAATCTTTGATAATGTCTTCCACATCTTCTAGTCCTACTGATAACCGAATAAGCCCATCTTTGACACCAGCCTCAGCGCGCGCCTCAGGGGTAAGCCTAAAATGAGTCGTGGTCGCAGGATGGGTAACGGTGGTTTTGGCATCTCCCAAATTATTAGTAATAGAGACCATTTGTGTTGAGTCAATGACATGCCAAGCAGCTTCTTTTGTGTCGCGATCATTGGCTTGGTTGTTGGCAGCAGACGCTTTAACCTCAAATCCCATAATGGCGCCATAGCCATTCTTCATATGATGCTGACGCTTGGTAAGCTCATGAGAGGGATGATCTAAGAGCCCTGAAAAGTGTACTTTACTGACGTTAGGATGATTGACCAAAAACTCTGCCACTTGATTGGCATTGGCACAGTGCGCCTGCATACGTAATTTAAGGGTCTCAAGTCCTTTAGTAAAGACCCAAGCATTGAACGGACTCATGCTAATACCGCCTGAGCGCACAACGGTAAATGCTGCTTGCATTAGCTTATCACTACCGACAAGCGCGCCGCCTAATACTCGGCCTTGACCGTCCAAGTATTTGGTTGCAGAATGAATAACCACATCAGCTCCTAAGTTTAACGGCCGCTGTAGCGCTGGCGTGGCGAAGCAATTGTCAACGACTAGTAATACATCATTGGCTTTACAAAGCTGACTCAGATATCCAATATCACAAATCTGCGCCAAAGGATTACTTGGGCTTTCACAATAAATCACCTTAGTGTTTGGTCGTATGGCATTTGCCCATGCGTCATTGTCAAAGCAATCGACATAGCTGACTTCAACACCAAACTTAGCCATGTAATTATTGAATAAACCAATGGATGAGCCAAAGAGCTGGTTGGCTGCAAGCAGATGATCACCTGCTTTTAGATAGGCCAAGCACATAGTCAAAATCGCACCCATACCTGAGGCTGTGGCAACCGCACGTTCACCGTTTTCAAGTGCGGCTAGGCGACGCTCAAAGGTACGCACGCTGGGGTTAGTATGGCGCGAATAGACGTTACCAGTCTTTGTTCCATTAAAATGCGCAGCGGCATCACTTGCAGAAGTATAGACATAAGAGCTGGTGGTAAAGATAGGTTCGGCGTGCTCTCCTTCATCAGTACGATGCTGCCCTGCACGAACTGCAATAGTCTGCATGCCGTAATCGAGGTCTAGGTCTAAAGCATCATTGCGCCAGTTTGGGTCCAGTGGATTTGAATTGCTTTCATCATGTGCTTGCGACTGACTCATAAGTTTTCCGTTACTATGGTTGGTATTGACACTGCTGATTATAGTTTCCATGATACATAAGTCAAAGCGCTTATCATATCATGCTCCCATATATCAGACGTTAGATTTCAGGTATTGCTTTTACTTGTTTGTCTGTTTCAAATTTAAAACACTTAACGTTTATAGTCAGTTTTAAGCACTGACTGTGCGTTGTTTTTGACGGCCTTATGGTTAAATAATAAAACCTAGTCTCAGCTTAAGCTATTATAGCAACGTGAGTGACTACCAATCTAAGAAAAATAACGTATTTTTGATAGGCAGATACTGCATCACCTGCTAAGCTTGGCAGCATTTTTAACTAGGCTTTAAACGTTGCTATTACATACCTTATAAACAATGCTATTATTCCCCCACATTAGTCTATATAAATTTCAGTACATTTTAAAACTTATCAAGGTAAACCAGTTATGTCGATGTTAAGTAGAGAGCCGAGCAGCTTGTCACTGAGTCTAACACTTGGCCTAACATTAGGTCTTAGTGGATGCCAAAGCTTGCCAAAACAGCCGCATCTGCCTGAAAGCCAAGCGTTATCAGCCCGTGTTAATGCTCTATACCAACAAGACAGTAGTCTGGACAATACTCAAGGTAAAAACAGCACCAGCAGTAACAACGACTTAGTGGCATCCATCAGTGAACAAAACGACATACACCCTGAGCTATCAGGCTACCATCCTATTGTCACTGGTGCGAATGCTTTTGCGTCACGAAGTATCCTAACTGATATGGCCACTCGCAGTATTGATGTACAGTACT
Source organism: uncultured Psychrobacter sp. (assembly GCF_947488565.1). GTDB lineage: Bacteria > Pseudomonadota > Gammaproteobacteria > Pseudomonadales > Moraxellaceae > Psychrobacter > Psychrobacter saeujeotis. Next base: position 449,403 of record NZ_CANKZC010000001.1, read on the forward strand.
ATATTTGGCATGATGACCAAGCAGGTCAGCTGTTGCTAAAAGATTTGTGGAAAGCTGCTGAACGCGGGGTAATCGTACGCTTACTACTTGATGATTTTAATAACAATGCAAAACTTGATCAGCACTTATTACGTTTTGCCAGCCATCCAAATATCGCTGTTCGCATTATCAATCCTTTAATGCATCGTAAGGTTCAAGCGATGAACTTTGTCACCGGTTTGCCGCGTATCAACAGACGCATGCATAATAAAAGCATGACTTTTGATAAACAAATTACCGTTATTGGAGGTCGCAACATTGGTAACGAATACCTTAGTAATGATCAAAGCAGTCAATTTGCTGATTTAGACGTGCTACTTATTGGCAAAGTAGTCGCTGATATTGATAACAGTTTTATGAGCTACTGGTCAGCCCCTATATCCTTCGATATTGAAACGCTCGTCACTCTCGATAAAAACACTACCAGTAATTTTTTGACAGGATTAGATAAATTAGATGGAGATGAAAAGAGCCGTTCTAGCGACAGTTTAACGATTTATAAAGCAGCCATTGAAGACTCCTCTATCGATACTGACCTGATTAATAAGCGCGTACCATTTCGTTGGACAGATATGCAGTTCTTAAGTGATGATGTTGGCAAATTGACCAAAACTGTCCCCACTGACAGCAACTTAGTCCATCAGTTAAGAACCCTACTTGGAAGCCCCTCTGAAAAGCTAACCATCATCTCATCTTATTTTGTCCCAACCAAAGAAGGTGTAGATACGTTAGTACAACTGGCAGAATCAGGAATTGATATAAAGATTTTGACCAACTCTTTTAATGCAACTGACGTAACTGCTGTGCATTCTGGTTATAGCAAGTGGCGTCCTCATCTACTCGGCGCTGGCGTCAAAATATATGAGTTAAAATCAACCGCTAGTGAAGAAAAGCGCGAAAACAAATTATGGAAAGCGCGCAGTCAGTCGTCAACCAGCTTACATGCAAAGACCTTCGCTGTAGATGACCATCAAGTCTTCATTGGTTCCTATAATGTTGACCCCCGCTCAGCTAATATTAACACTGAAATGGGCGTGATTATCAATGACGATGAGCTGGCAAGACAACTACATGAAGCGCTCAGTGACGATCTGTTAAGTCAAGCTTATGAAGTAAAGTTAATAGATAACAATAAGTTACAATGGCATACGCTCGAAAATGGAGAAAAAGTGGTGTATGATTCAGAACCAAAAGTAGATTTGACTGATCACTTATGGCTAACTGTCATGTCTTGGTTACCTATTGATTGGTTGTTGTAAATACCAACGATGTCTTCTTTTAACGTTATCAATATCATTGCTTATTACATAGTCCAAAAATATTTTTGTCAAAACCTTTTTAAATAAAACGTTCTAAAGTATTCCTCTGGCAAACCAGCATTTACCCATGTTGGTTTGTCGTTTTTTATGATGGTCGGTTATCTCATGATGACCGTCTCAACAACCACTTTTATATGTGGATGCGTGATCAATTATGCCCTCTCGTTCTCAATATGCACTGATGTCCTCTAAAGACAAAAATACAGTCTTATTTGTCTGCTTTTGCAGCGCTGTTGCTTTTTTTGACTTTCTAATTTATTTATACATCGCAGACATCGTGTCGTCTGCTTTTTTTCCGACTAGTACCAATCCTGATATCCTAAGACTACAAGGACTTGGGCTTTTTGCAGTGGGTTATTTGGCACGGCCCCTCGGTGGCATTATTCTTGGACGTTATGGCGACATCAAGGGTCGCAGGCCAATTCTATTCATCAGCATGGCTATCATTGCAGGCAGTTTACTGACCATAGCGTTTTTGCCCACGTATGCACAGTGGGGCATGCTAGCTCCAATCCTATTTATCCTACTTAGACTGATACAGGGAATGGCATTTGGCCTTTATGTCCCATTGGCTTGGGTTTTTTTTGCAGAGCATGTACCGCGGCAGTATCTATCGGTTAGCTGTAGCTATGTGACAGCAAGCTTTTTTATAGGGGTGCTATTTTCTAATGCTTTTTTTGTATGGCTCACCGGCTCTATGACCCCTGAAGAGCTAACCAGTTACGGCTGGCGTTTGCCCTTCTTTATTGCAGCAATCTTGAGCTGTTTACCTTTATTAGCATGGCGTTTTATTGATGAGTCACCATTTTTTTTAGAAGTTAAAAAAGTAAAAACGAATAGTCATACCGCTCAGCCATTTACCTTACTTCTCAAACACTGTAAGCATTCAATATTTATCGGTTTGATGCTAAGTTTGATTATGTCTAGCGTTACGACTGTCATCATACTGTTGCTCCCAGACTTGATTGAATTACGGTTTGCTTTAGACAAAGACTTATTTGGGTTTTCACACAGTTTGGGCATTGTGTTTATGATTTTTGGCTGTGTATTTTATGGAATACTATCTAACTACCAGAACTTTGGTAAAATTTTAATAGTCGGCTCCGTTTTACTGATTGCTCAAATGTTTGCGTTTTTCTACCATATGCAAGCTGGCGGTGATTATATCTTGATCATGTATGCACTCTTAGGATTTTGTGCTGGCATCATTGGCATGGTACCTGCTATCTTCGTACAGTTATTTCCAACCAACGTACGCCTGACAGGCATGGCGTTTTGCTACAATATAATCTATGGACTTGTAGGCGTATCCGTACCTTTCGGACTTGGCTATGCCACTATGTTTGTAAGCTTTTCGCCTGCACTCTATATCGCTTTTATCGGTTTGATTGGCATTATCATGGGGTTTTATTTTTATAATATGCCTAAGTACAAAAAAATCAATCAGTTAATCTAGCATCTGATGACCTACTGTTCTTGTTTTATGGATTTTTCAATCAAACATTGGCTGTAATGAAACAGCTGTTTTATCATATTTAATACAAACTTCAAAAAAATATTAAGGCTTAACACCCATGGTTGATATGACCAATAAGCGTTTATCAGTTGCTCCGATGATTGACTGGACGACGACGGATTATCGTTACTTTGCGCGTTTGTTTAACCCGCAAGTATATCTGTACACCGAGATGATTAGTACTGGTGCTCTTATACATGGCAACCGTGCGCGGCACCTACGCTTCGATGCATTAGAGCATCCTGTGGTACTACAGCTTGGCGGTGCTGATATCGCCGAGATGACTCAGTGCGCCGAATTTGCTCAGCAGCATAACTATGATGAAGTCAATATCAATGTTGGCTGCCCCTCCGACCGTGTACAGCACAATAAAATCGGTGCCTGCCTAATGGCAGAGCCTAACACTGTGGCCAACTTAGTAACGCACATGCAAGCGGCCGTTGATATTCCGGTAACCGTCAAGCATCGTATTGGTATCGATGATTTTGACAGTTATGAGTTTATGGCAGACTTTGTAAAGACGGTAGCTGATGCTGGTTGTACGCGTTTTATCGTACATGCGCGCACAGCTTGGCTACAAGGACTCAGCCCTAAGCAAAACCGTGAAATACCACCACTGCGTTATGATGATGTGTATCGACTCAAGCAGGACTTTCCAGAGCTCGATATTGAGATTAATGGTGGTATCGAGACTGTCGCTGATATTGCCACGCACTTACAATATATTGATGGGGTAATGATTGGACGGGCTTTTTATCATAACCCTTACTTATTAGCAGAAGCTAATAGCTTATGGAATAAGCCGATGCCTAAGCGTGAAGATATTTTAGCGCATCTGTATCCATATTTAGAGGAGCAGCTTACAAAAGGTGAGACATTATCGACGATGGCGCGGCACTATTTGGGGTTATTTCAAGGATTGCCAGGTGCTCGTAAGTGGCGACAGGCGCTAAGTGGTAAACCGCAGCTGACACTTGATGATATCAAAAAAGCCGCCGACGAAGTTTTGCAACTAAACCCTAACGCTTAATTTATTTTGTGTGTTTTGGTCGAGTATATTTTACTCAACCAACTTGGGTTAGGTATTGCCACATCGCAACACCGTTATTAATAATGTGTAATAACATAGGTAGTACTAACGAGCCTGACTTGATACGCGCGTAGCAAAATATAAATGCTAGTACTACGATAGTAGTGATTTCATAAATACCGTACTGCAAGTGAATCACGGCAAAAATAAAGCTGGTTACGATACTCGCTAGCAGTGCGCCATTCAACTTCGCTGGCGCAAACTGCTCTGCAACAGCCGACCATAAGATGCCGCGAAAGACCAACTCTTCATATATCGGTGCGACAATCACCATCGCAAACACGAGCAACCACACCGAGCTGACAGACTGATATAAAGGATCTACAAAAACCAGTGGTGACTTATCTAAAAAATAGGTCAATGCTTGGCTGCCAATCATAAACAACAGCAGTATTCCAAACATACCAATGCCAACTGCCAAGGAAAATGGCTTGATCGCTAAATATTCACGTATATCACCAGATTTTACACGTACAATCAAATAGCTCAGTGCCATCAGTAGTATGCAACTGATAATAATAGAAACACTTACTACTGTCCCATCATTACTGCCAAAAAAGAATATATCTCCTATCGTTGTGCTTTTGGTAGCCGGCAGCCATAACCTGCCTGCGATATATACTCCTATCAACTGGCTGATAAAAAAAGCAATGACCATTCCAATGACAAGAGAAAATGCTCCCAAGCGCGAAAACAAAGCTGGACGCTTGGGTTGCGGTGTCACTGTATTATTTACAGCAGTAGCACGGTTTGACATATTGAGACTCAAAACAGTAACTTAATAACTCTCACAAACATTTGTGATATATAGTATTTGATCACCAATTAAGATGACAATTGCTGCTCAATCAATGTTAATACTTGCTGCGCGACAGATTCTGGATGCTCAAGCGGAAACATATGACCACCTGCATGGGTTTTATAAGGAATACCTAAACGCTTTTGGATTTGCTGCGGGAAACGGCGTTTTAAAAATACACTATCCTCTCCAATAATGAGCGTCACTGGCAGCTTGGGCCTACGATTGGGTGACAACCAGTACCAAGAAGGATTGGTACGAAATACAGCAACCTCGCTGGCTTTAGGAATGGCTAAAGTGACCTTGCCATCTGCACGCTCACACAAACCATGCCGAATATAACCTTCAAAGCTACGCTCATCAAAATTTTTAAAAAACCCTTTATGACGCATCTTTTCATAAGCCTCTTTACGACTATCCCAAACATCACGGCGGTTCTTAGAGATACCAGACGGTGACAGCTTATCCATCAGTCGATGATTCATTCGGGGCAACTTGTCAGCTGTTTTTGCGACATGCCATAGCAAGCTTGACTTGCCATAAACCCAAGGCGGATCCATAAGTACTGCTTGATGAAATATTTCGGGCGCGCGGTACAACGCTTGCAGCGTACACATGGCACCAAGCGAATGACCCACTGCGACTACTTGTGAGATGCCGTGTTTCTCACAGACAGTCTTTATACTATCGATGACTTGCTGGGTTAGACTACGCCAGTGATCATCAACAGGGTAATCTGAATCATTACCTAACATCGGTATGTATTCAACCGTAAAAAATTCGGCCAACGCCTCAAAAAATGGCTGATAGACCGCACTTGGCATCCCGTTGGCATGGGCAAAATGAATGACTGGTTTTTGGGTTATGTTAGATACAGGCAATGATGCAAAGGTCTGCAAATTGATTTCACTCATGACAGGCTCTCATTGTTTCTGATAGAGGTTGCTTTTAAAAGATTGGTACTTGATTTAGTACTTTATTTATAATTTAAACTGACTATATAACTGAGGCTGAGCATAGTTATATGCTCAGCCTCAACAATCATACACATTAAATATAATCCGTTCAAAATGAAAAAAGAACGTTTAACGCATCTCGATACTACCATCTTCTTGTGGCAATACATCAAGATTGATACTTGAGCCTACGCCTGCACCAAGTTTAACCGCGAAGCGATCCATGAATAATTGGAACGGATCCAGTGGCGTGTAATTTACCACGTTATCTAATTCTAAATCTTTCTCTAAACTGGCAATGCTACCTGATCGGTCTGCCAGTCCCAGTGCGATAGACTGCTCACCAGTCCAAAACAGCCCCGAAAACAAATTGTTGGCCTCAGGATCTTTAAGACGATCGCCGCGACCCTCTTTGACTGCATTAATAAAGTGCTTATGTGTATTATCAAGTACGTTTTCAACATGCTGTGTCTCAAACGTAGTAAGCGGACGCGACAAGCTTAAAATATCTTTGTACTCGCCTGCGGTAATGGTACGGTCGGACACGCCTACTTTGTCCATTAAGCCTTCAATATTATAGCTTGGCATGATGACCCCAATCGAGCCTACTAAGCTTGATGGATTGACATAAATCTCATCTGCAGCAGATGCAATATAATAAGCGCCTGACGCACCAATATCACCAATCACCGCATAAAGCTTTTTGTCTGGATACTGCTGACGTAAGTTCATCATAGTTTGCCAGATCTCATCTGATTGTACCGGAGAGCCACCAGGTGAGTTGATATCAAGTGCCACTGCTTTTGAGTTATTATTTTCAAAAGCACGCGTTAACGCTTTACTAATATCGTAAGCATTTGCAGGATCGGCGTTACTTATCGTACCTTGTAGCTCAACCACCGCTAAATGCGGCTTACTGGTATCAATTCCTTCTAGCCCAGATGGCGCATCGTTACTACAGCTACGGCCTATCGTTAAAAATAATAACAAGATATAACCAAAGGTAAGTAGCTTAAAAAAGATGCTCCAACGCCTTGAACGGCGCTGCTCTTCCACACTGGCTAATAAAGTTTTTTCAATAAGACGCCATTCTTGTCCATTTGGCTGATTAGGCGATGTTTGTTGCAATGGTGCTGGCTGATTTTCTAAATTATCAGGACGTTTGTTAGGGTCTGGCGGCCAGTTGGGCATATAACTTCCTAGGTAAAAAGCAATCTAAAACGAGTAAAAATGAGGATAGAAGATAAACATAATAAAAATTTGCATACATGAATGATTAGTATGACTGGGTCATTAAGTATGGTGGTATTTTACTCATGGTTCAATAGTGAAAACGTGAAATATCATTATACTACGATGTTGATAATAGATATTGGCCGTATCGGTAACGTTTTTATGGCAAAGCATCAAAACGTAGCGCTATCTCTAAAGTTTTGCGATCGTATGTGATTATCTCATCAATCTGTTGTCGGCTTAATGCCTCTGTAGTTACCTGAGATGTACTGTGACCAAGCCACTGCGTAGGATAGTTTATGCTGGTACTATCTACAAACGAATCAGCTGAACACAGCAAGGGCCACATTTGCCAGAGGCGATAGTGAGTGTCTGCATTTAAGACCACACGTGCTTCAAATGCCCCATTTCGACGGGTAGTTTTCTGACTGGCCTTTGATATCGGTGCAGGTGGAATAAACGTTTGAGAATCTGCCTGTAATGACTGCTGTGGATTGTTAGCATCATATCGAATGACGCGAATGGGCTGCTTACTAGCAATCGCTATAGTACAATCCCAAACGCTACTATCATCGATATCACGCCATCCTGTCATCGCTTGTAATGCCATATCTTTATTGTCTAGCTGCCATGTTTTGCCTTGCTCACAGCTTTGAGCGGTAATGGTGGTTGCTCGCGCAGATTGCTTTTGCTCTAGATATAACTGCTGATAAGCTGCCCAGCGCTCATGGCGTCCTGCTTGCCAGTACTGATTAATAGGTATCCTTTGATTTAATTGCAAGACACTCATCGGTAGTAGCTCAGATTTTTTTATATTGCTTTTGATCTTCCTGTTGTTTTGTTTAGTAGAAAGAGTATCGGTCAATATCGGTACACTGGTTTGTATGACGACACCTTCTAACTGGTCAATTGATAACGTTCCCAGCTGTTGTGCTAAGTGAGCAGTTATATCATCTGCAGTCATTGTGCTTGGCATCGTCCTGTTACCATAAGGTCGGTGGTCTGCTAAAAATAGCCAGTAAACAGCGCCTGAAACTGGCGCTGTTTCATTATTATTTTTAACATGACTACTGTTATCTATGTGTTGACGTACTATAGGATACTGCAATACCGTCGCGCTCAAATACTGATCGCCAGTTGGTAGCACGTATAAGGTAGGAGCTGTTGCCAAGGATTGCTGATTGGCATAAACCGTCATCACTAACAAGCTTAGAGGTGGTAACGCTAGCCCGCGACTGATAAGCCCGCGTGGTAGCAACCATGGCATCATAATCAGTAGCGCCATCAGCAATATAGCCATATTCACTGACGTATATAGCCAAGCGTCTGATAACGCTGGTAATGAAGTCAGCCATGCTATCAGTTCATGCAGGCTTGCGACTATGTTACTTACCAATGCCCAAATACTATCTGCTACAGTAGGTAATAAAAGATAGCAGAGCCCTGCTAACAGATTCAAAGGTACGATGACCCAACCGAATAAACCGATAGCAAATAGGTTGATAAACAGCCCCCACAGCGAGGCTTTGCCAAACAGTAACAATGTAATAGGCAACAATGCGATAAATAACCAAAACTGCAATTTAAATACGCGTTTACCCGTTAGCCCTATTTGGGTCAGTAAAGTACTACTTATGTGGTTGTTATCAGCAATGTCATGGCGATACTGCGCTAAAGCTACGTTATCTCGCTGATATGATGCGTCGTCATATTTTAATAATAATGCCACCGCGACAAACGATAGCCAGTAGCCTGCTTGCCATAATACATAAGGATCAAACCAAGCCATGAGTACTGCTATCGCAAGTAACACACGCATGGTACTAATAGGCAGTAGCGTTAATCGCACCAACCCTATCGCTAGTAGCATCCAAGCGGTACGGGCAGCTGGTACATCAAACCCAGTAAATAACGCATAGATAAAAGCAACACCAATCATGACCCACCAACGTACCTGCCAGCGCGGTATATTACGATACAGCGCTGGCCACTGGTGGTTTACTAACCAAACTGCGGCACCTGCGAGTATGATGGCCAAAAACAAAACATGTGTGCCAGAAATGGCTAAAAGATGCGAGATACCAGCCAACTGGTAGAGCTCCTTGGTCTCGTGATTGATTAAACTACGATCACCCGTCAATAGACTTAACGTTACTGCTTTGGCTTGCTGCTCTGCTGTCGTTTGCTGCAGCCAATCTGCATAAAAATGCTGACGCAGCTGCCAACGCCACTGGTCAATATGAGTGCGCAAACTGTTAAGAAATGAGTCAAACGCAGTATTTGAAGCAAGCATTGTCGATGAGTTATTTAATACTCTGATAGGCTCGCCAGTCGCCATGATAGTAGCCATACCATCGATATGACGTCCCCGTAACCAGCGATAGCTGTCGAAACCTGTTGGATTATTGAGGGTTTGTTCAGAGGTGACTAGAGGTACAAGCTTTAAAGTCATGAGCAGCTGATCACCAGGCTTTAGACTATTAAGATCGATGGTTTGTGTGTTACCAGATGTTCGCTTAGGATAAGCATTGAGAAGCACGCGATGCTCTAAGTTTTTGTCACCATTTATGTCTTTATTATACAAACCTTTACTACTTAGGCTATTATCAATATAGCTTAACGTTTGCGCTTGTAAATCCTGTGAAGTTAATTTGGACACCAACGGCTCAACTAATTGCAAAGTTGCAACTTGTCGATAGCCACTATTTATTTCAGGATCATATACACTATCGCTAATGCCCTTGATGGTCACCCACGCACGTACCTGCATAGGCTCGGTGATTTTTGTCGTCTCTGCTTGCTGATAGGCAGACAATGCTTGCAGGGCACTTCCAAAAACCAGCACACTCGCTATGATCGTCATCAGTAGATAACGGATAAACTTAAAAGATAACGTATGATTTTGTGTTCGACGTTTATGAAGGGAGTAGTTGCTTATTGACGGCAACGCTGCACTGCGCTGGAGAAGAAAAAGGAAAATAATCGCTGTTACGATCAACAAGAGCCAAATAAGAGCGCTTGCTATAGACAAATCAAATGCTAATAACCTATCTTGAGCAAAGTCTACCGTCCCTATTGATAATGTGCCTACCATCGCTATAATGATTGAGATGCCAATCGTCCAATACATCAGCACTCCTTGCATGACGGCTTATTAAATATATACTTGACCACTGACGATGTTCTATCCATAACCTTCTACATAGAAGAATAGATAAAGTCGAAAAGATAGCGAGCAATCAACTTTTATCATACATCATTTGCTTAGTTATTTATTAACTAACATTAGACGACTAAATACCGATGATAGCATTATTAACGGTATTACCCTATACTATTTATCATATCGCGATTGCCTTTATTGATAGCCACTCGTCCTATTTTTTATCAACACTTTATCTTTACTGACAATGTTCTATCAAAATTGTCGAATATCAAACGCTTATGCTCTACTGAGTGAACTGTAGATAACGATCAAAGGCAAACCTGTGCCCCAAAAACGTCTTAAAAACCTCCTACCCACGCCTGAAAAAATACTAGAGAGCCGCTCTTTAAAGCTATTTGCGCCGCATTTGGCTGATCCTCGCTTATGGCAGTTTAATCGTCATAGTTTGAACAAAGCGGTTTATATAGGGGTACTTAGTGCATTTTTCCCCTTGCCAGGACAGATGCTGTTGGCTTTGATTGGTGCACTTATTTTTCGTGCTAACGTACCCATGGCGCTTGGCCTAACGTGGATCACCAACCCTCTTACTACCCTACCTATTTTTTATGCAGGTTATTACGTTGGTGCTCATATTATGGGTGAGCCCATGATTAGCTTACGAGTAATCGGAAGGATGATTGCTGATTTTAGCTTGTGGGTGCTTGCAAATGGTGCCAATCCCTTTGTTACTTACCGCGGTACAGTATCTTTGACGGCGTTTTGTTTAGGACTGGCGCTATTGGCAGTAATTACTAGTATTATTTGTGGTTTAACCTTTAAAGCGATTTGGCGCTATAAAACAGTGACAAGCTGGCAAAAGCGTCAAAAAGAATCTTCAGATAAACCACCGAAGACGTAGTAGAACTCATCTGTATTGAGTGAGTTATACTTTTAAAAGCACTACCCTTCTTCTTGGTCTTTGTTTATAGCATCAACGACTTGATCAGTAAAACTGTTGTCCATCACTAAAATCTCTATTACTTCTTTATTTTTAAGTAATGTATAACGCTTCCCTGTAGCGCTATCTTGAGCTTTTAGATCATAGTCAGCACCAGCAAGCGTAATAGCGTCAAAAGCAGGGGTTAGCAGTTCTATTTGAGCTTGTCGATCGATCGTCTCAAACAGCGTTGGGTCAATATAATCTTTTAGCGGATCATTGCCTTCTTCAGCGCTACCAAAAGCAGAAACTGGATCTTTATTATCAGTCATAATATGTATCCTCATAAACTTTGTCAGACTTTAAATTATATAAATATAATTTGCTATCGGTACATGCCCAGCGGCTTAATACTCAGCCCAATGGCCATTTCGTAGCAATAATTGTCGATCAGCCAATGCAGCCAGATTACGATCATGTGTCACCATTAGCAGCGCTGTTTGCATCGTACTTTGTAATTCTGATAGCAAACCAAAGACAGATTGAGCATTGTCATAATCCAAGTTACCAGTCGGTTCATCCGCTAATATAAGCGATGGTTTAGTCACCAAAGCACGGGCAATAGCCACGCGTTGACGCTCACCCCCTGATAACTCTCCTGGTCTATGATCTAAACGATGACCCAAACCCACGTTTTCTAACAGCTCGACTGCTTGCAGACGCGCGTCTGTTGTAGAAACTTTTGGCCGCATTAATAAAGGCATGGCGACGTTCTCTACCGCAGTGAATTCTGCCAATAGATGGTGAAACTGGTAGATAAAACCCAAATACTGATTGCGCATGGCGCCGCGCTGCGTCTCATTCATATGATTCAAGCACTTACCATGCAACCATACTTCACCATCAGTTGGTGTATCTAAACCGCCTAATAAGTGCAGCAAAGTACTCTTACCTGATCCGCTTGTACCAACGATAGCGATGCGCTCGCCTGCATTGACAGATAAATCCAATCCAGTCAGCACTTGCGTATGCACTGCACCCTCATCATATACCTTACTAATGTTGCTTGCCTCTAAAATGGCCGCCATACCGCTTCCTTCACTCAAATTTTTGTCAATCAAACGCTGACACTTAAAAGTCTATAATTATATTTTTATACTGCTGCCGTATAACCGTCAATGTTACTACTCATAACGCAACGTTTGAGCAGGTTGAATTTTGGCTGCCCGGCGTGCAGGATAGATAGTGGCCAAAAAGCTCAAAATAAACGATGCGCCAGTGATTAGTACAACATCAACCAAGCGTAGCTGTGATGGTAAATAGTTAATAAAGTAAGCATCGAACAGGTTTAGACCAAAGCTTTGATTGATCCAACCTAAAATATCGCTAATACTTAAGGCGAAAATGACCCCAAGCATAGTACCAGCGACGGTACCAATGACCCCGATGACCACACCTTGCACCATAAATACTTGAGTAATCAGACGCGGAGAGGCACCAAAAGTCTTTAAAATCGCTATATCTGCTTTTTTGTCCGTGACGAGCATGACTAAGCTTGAGACAATATTAAAGGCGGCGACAAGGATAATTAAGAACAATAATAACCCGACCATCGCTTTTTCCATCTGAATGGCGCCGAATAGATTGCCATGAGTTTGTGTCCAGTCATTGGGATACAGTTGTTCTGGTGCAATTGCCGCTGCTTTTTGCGCGGCCATCGGTGCATTAAATAGATCATCAAGCTTCATACGAATACCTTGCGCGCCCTCAGGGAGACGCAGCAATTTGGCGGCATCATTCATCGGAATAAATGCCATCAAGCTATCCACTTCTGGACTGATACTAAAAATACCTGTCAAGGTGAAACGCTTAAAGCGCGGTATAACACCAGCTGGTGATGGTGACGCTTCTGGTAGCACCAATGTGACCTTGTCGCCAATATTCAAACCCAGAGACTGCACCATCTCCTCGCCCAGTACAATGCTAAAGTCACCACCTTTTAATGTATCAATACTGCCTTCAGTCATATGCTCATTAATAATCGAGACATTTTTTTCGTACTCAGGATCAACACCTGTAACCATAATACCGGCAACTTGCCCATTAGAAGTCAGCATACCTTGCAACTGTATGAATGGCGCAACTGCTGCAACTTCTGGGTCTTCTTTGATACGATCAGCAAGCTGCTTCCAATCGCCGATGACTTCAGGCGACGTTACAGTCGCTTGCGGCACCATTCCCAAAATACGGGTTTTTAACTCTCGATCAAAGCCGTTCATCACTGATAGCACGGTAATCAATACCGCTACTCCAAGGGTTAGACCAATCATTGAGATGAGCGATATAAACGAGATAAAGCGATTACTACGCTCTGCTCGGGTATACCGTAAACCAATAAATAATGCTAAAGGACGAAACATATTCAAACTCTTTATCTTATCTAGGTGAGCAACTGTCAGATAAGCACACTAACGCAAGCTAACGAGCTTGCCGCGCTTAATAAGCAACTGAGCCAGTACTGGTCATGGTTATATGAATATGCGACAAACATATACATAAGGTTTTAGACGTCCCAATCATGGCTACCAAAAAAGTGGATAGTTTGACACAATTTTTCTAACATGTGCCAGTCATTAGTGAAAACAGCTAGTCTTTTTTAGCAAAATATAGGGCTTTATTATTATTTTTCTAAGAAGGGCTTGCTATTAGTTGTGTCTATACCTATATATTATATGCTAAGGACAATTGTCATTAACCCATCATTGTTGTTTGTTGACCCGTTGATGCTGCGCAAACATAGCACAATATTGAGCTTGTATATAATATATTGCTTAGGTATTGGCTTACTGTGTTAGTAACAAATAAAATCTTTTTGCGCTATTTGGCGTCCAAACTCCATGGCAGACTTAAGTTTGAGTATTTTCATGACTATTAATTATCAATATAAAAACGTACAATCTCCGACCAAAATTACTTTAACAGATGAGCAAACGGCAGGGCACGCTGATCATTGGCGTATCTTGACTGATGATATGAGTCGTGATGTGCCAGAGTGGCTACAAAAAATGATCGAACAAGCGACCATGCCCAAGGGCCTTAATGCTAATGCGAGTGCCCAAGACGCTTGTTTGCTACTGTCTGAGGATCAGCCTTGCCATATCAATCAAGTACTTGCCATGAAAGATGGCAAACCTGAATGCTTTATTAACGCCTATCCATGCGTCAATGGTCCCTATGGTCTGACTTGTACGATTGAGCGTATGATTGTCAGTGACAGCTCGCATGATGCAGTGTTACGCCTGCGTAGTGTTGATGGCAGTATTATTTATGCTTTTGACCAGCTCTATACAGCCAATCGCCACTTATATCAACAAAGCACGCCTTATTTTGTGAATTTTAGCGCTTGGGCTCACGAAATCTCGATCAGTGATCAAGAGGAAGTCATTATGGTCGAGGATCAAGAAGCGATTCGCTATCATCGCGCTTTTAACGATATCGTTGCGGCCAATGATGGACAAGTACCAGAAGACATTCAAGAACAGATTAAAGGTTGGCAACCTGAAACCAAAGAACAGATGGCACCAGTAGAGATTAACTTGGGTCATATGTGTGCTTATCTATTTGGCGATACACTCGGCCAAGAAGACGAAGCATGGTGTCAGGGGCAAGTTATTGGCAAACAAGAAACAACGTTCAATGACAAGCCTATTATTTTGTTCGATGTGGTTATATTGCGTGAGCAGGATGCAGACCCATTTGTTGTGCGTATCGGCGCTCTGAGTACGGCAAGCACAAAGGCCATCAAAGTAAATAATTATGTTCAAGCAAATATCTGGCTACAAGCAGCGATTTATAAAGAAAATCAGGACTCTAAAAACACAAAAGTACAAATACAGACTCAGGCCAGCTGATATCTTTATAATAGTCTAAACAGACACACTGTCTACAACCGACATCTAGCAAAAATAAAAAGCCTCTAATTAACATTAAAGGCTTTTTATTTAAAGGCTTTTACTTACAGACTTTTTATCTCAGGCCAAAGAGTAACATCATTTACCTGACACCGTTTGACCAGTGCTTTACGCCATAGTAGTCATGGATTTAATCTTTTTAAATAGCTCTTTTTGTTCTGTACTTGGACGGGCAGTTTGTAATGCCATCAACTGTGACATATCTCCTTCGACACGAATCTTACCCCCCATAAAAGCACCCATAATCTCATTCATGTCAAAATCTGTGATGATAGATTGTAAAGTATCACGATCAAGTAGCAGCGTAGTAGTAGCATTATCATTTAAACCTTGATGAAGTAAGCCGTCTGAAAAACTGGCTTCGATATCTTGCTCAGCATCAGAAACTTTTAAATTAATAACCATGTCTGCCAATGCTGGTGGTAAATTCAACTCACCAGCTTCATTCCCTAACTGCGCTACCTGCTCAAACCATGCATCCGTCAAAAAAACTGCCATATTATTATCCTGTTTACGTTAAAAAATTACGATTAATGTCATTGCTAATATTACTGCATGTCATTATGGCGTGATTTTATAATAAGTAAAACCCAAAAATATGAGATTTTTCTGAATTGTAACAAATGCTAGTATGGTTGGTTTTGTTTAAGACCGTTGCTGATCAACATACTTTAGTGCTTCACACTGAGCTTTAGCTTCTATGAAGCTTATAAGAAAAATCCTTATTTTTTGTATTGATATATTAAGGTTTTTTGTTATGATGAGCGCCGATGACTTTGAATAACTACATGTCATATATAAGTTGTTGCTTTAATAAGCCAATACTATTACATAAGATAAAACCTTGATAAACTTCAAAAAATGTTCTTAACATATCTACTTTATAAGCGTATCATAAGTTAAATCATATGGTTAGAGACAGATAAGTTAGTAGCATTAATAAAGATGTATGATGAAATTCAACGCTATTGAATGATAGAGTGACTAGGTTAGTTACTCTTTACTGTCAGCTTAGAGCTACATCTATTTTTATCATAAATATAACGTTTTACCATCCTTTCACTTAGCTATAAGTAAAGGTTGTTAGCCGTATGGTTTACCAAAGAGTTTGTATTTTGACGCATAGTTCTGATGATATTTTATTAAGATTGCGTTACAATACCTTAAACAGAATCAGGAATTTTAACTAAATATTACGTCAATATGTTTTTGTCAGCCGCCGCTCGCATACCTCTATCATTCACGCTTTGTAAAATAGATGTTTGATGCCTAAAGTCGGTTTGTTTTCGCATTAACTGTAACGATATATTAATTGCCTTAGTCTCGCTGAATAGTAGTCGTAAGCCTTGTTTCTTTCGTGCCATCATTACTAATCAATCCCCTGCGAAAAGTTTAATAAAGTAGTTAATAAACCCTTACGGTAATAGGTGAGTCGGACAATATCATGTGTCACGTTCATTATGTTTTATCATATACGTAACGTGGAGCGTTAGTTAGTTCTATTGATAATTCGGGCTGTAAAGGAATCATCCAATGAGTTTACAAAACACAGCAGTCGCCCCAGTTGACCGTGAATACGAAATTACTATCGTAAGATTTTTTACGATTATGGCCGTTGCATGGGGCATCGTCGGCATGAGTCTTGGTGTGTTCATTGCTTCACAGTTGGCATGGCCAGCACTTAACTTTGACATTCCATGGCTGACCTTTAGTCGTTTAAGACCGCTACATACCAATGCGGTCATTTTTGCGTTTGGTGGCTCTGCCCTGTTCGCAACCTCTTACTATGTCGTTCAACGTACTTGTAAGACAAGACTATTTGCCCCCTATCTGGCTTGGTTTACCTTTTGGGGTTGGCAAGCAGTTATCGTATCCGCTGTAATTACTCTACCTTTAGGTTTAACCTCTACTAAAGAGTATGCGGAGCTTGAGTGGCCAATTGATATTTTGATTGCTTTGGTATGGATATCTTATGCCATTGTCTTTTTTGGCACCCTTATTAAACGTAAAACGTCACATATTTATGTGGCTAACTGGTTTTTTGGTGCTTTTATTATTACGATTGCCCTACTGCACATCGTAAATAGCATGGCCATTCCTGTTAGTGCATTTAAGTCTTACTCGTTATTTGGCGGTGCAACTGATGCGATGGTGCAATGGTGGTACGGACATAACGCAGTAGGTTTTTATCTAACAGCTGCCTTCCTTGGAATGATGTACTATTTCGTTCCAGTACAGATTGGTCGTCCGATTTATTCGTATCGTTTGTCTATCGTTCACTTTTGGGCGTTAATTGCTTCATACATGTGGGCTGGTGGTCACCATTTGCATTATTCAGCGCTTCCAGATTGGACGCAGTCGCTTGCTATGGTGTTCTCAATCATCCTATTTGCACCTTCTTGGGGCGGTATGATTAATGGTGTGCTTACACTATCAGGCAGTTGGGACAAACTGCGTACGGATCCGATTATTCGCTTTATGATTGTGGCATTGTCATTTTATGCAATGTCGACGTTTGAAGGTCCAATGATGTCGATTAAGACAGTCAACGCCTTATCGCATAACACTGACTGGACGGTCGGTCACGTACACTCAGGGGCACTTGGCTGGGTTGGTATGATTACTATCGGTTCATTATATGTATTGTTACCACGTATTTATAACAAACCAAAGATGTACTCGATCAGTTTAATCACTACGCATTTTTGGCTGGCGACTGCAGGGACAATCTTCTATATCGTCTCTATGTGGATCTCGGGCATTGGTCAAGGCATGATGTGGCTTGCAACTAACCCTGACGGTACTTTGGTATATAGTTTCGTTGATACGGTTGAGTTTTCACATTTCCCGTATATTGGTCGCGCTTTTGGTGGCTTCTTATATGTATCAGGCATGTTTGTTATGGCATATAACTGCTATAAAACGCTCAAGATGCCAGAAGGTAAGCCTGTAGATGTTGCAGATCCAACGGATCATGAACCTAGTGTCGAAAAACCATCGACAGCTAACGTATAAGGAGCGATCATGGCTGGTACACCGCATGAAATTATTGAAAAAAATACAGGCTTGTTGGTCATCGGTATTGTTATTGCTATTAGCTTTGCAACGCTAGTTGAAATCGTACCACTCATTTATGATAACAAAGGTCCTGAGGATGGTGGGGTCAACGCTCCTCTTCCTGCTATGGAACCATGGACTGCATTAGAATTTGAAGGTCGTGACATCTATATTCGTGAAGGTTGTCATGTTTGTCATACGCAAATGGTTCGTCCGTTACGTGCAGAAGTTGAACGTTATGGACCCTATTCACGTGCTGCTGAGTCTACGTGGGATCATCCCTTCTTATGGGGCTCGAAGCGTACTGGACCTGATTTGGCTCGTGTTGGTGAACGCTACTCTGATGATTGGCAAAAGCAGCATTTAATCAATCCGCGTTCGTTGGTGCCTGAATCTGTTATGCCGGGTTTCCCATGGCTTGCAACCAATGAAGTCAATGGTGACAATGTTCAAACTAAGATGCGTCTATTCCGTGACCGTTTTGGCGTACCTTACACTGAAGAAGACATTGAAGGTGCTCCTGATGCAGTACTGGGTGCTACAGAGCTTGATGCTTTAGTCGCCTACTTGCAGCAATTGGGTACAGCGATGGAAGGACAGCGCTAATGAGTATTGGTGAACTACAAACCATTGCAACGGTTGCCGCCTTTATCGCTTTTTTGGGCGTTGCATGGTGGGCGTATTCGCCAAAAAACAAAAAACGCTTCGAAGAAGATGCACAACTTGCGCTTGATGATGAGGACAAAGAATCCTCATCTGACCAGCCGCGCAATAAGGATGAATGATGACATTTTTTTGGAGTTCTTGGATCACTATACTGAGCTTTGCGTGTTGGTTAGGTATTCTCGCAGTTTTACTAATGGTACTAAAGTATAAGCCAGAAGTAGAAGAGGACGGCACTACAGGACATGAGTATGATGGTATTCGAGAATACGACAAACCGCTACCCAAATGGTGGCTAGTAATATTTTTTGGTTCTATTGTATGGGCGGTCGCTTATTGGATATTTTTTCCAGCGATGTTCCCAAAACACTGGGACGGTATTGCAACGGTAGAAGTTGATGGCGAGACTGTACCATGGACTTCTCACAATGAGTTAAATAGTGAACTTGAAAGCAACAATAAAGTATTTACCGATAACTTTGAAAAAAGTATTCTGGTAAAAGCGGATGCTACTGATGCTGCTCAGACTTTAAGTGAGCTATCAGAGTTACAAAATACTTTGAAACGTAGTGACAACCCACCAGCGGATTTGCAATCTAAGATTGACGAAAAAATTACTGATCTTGCGCCTGCAATCGAAAAACTGGCACAAAACCCTAACGCACTAAAAGTAGGTAGCCGTTTGTTCCTACAAAACTGTGCAGTGTGTCATGGGTCAAACGCTAAAGGAGCCACAGGTTATCCTAATTTGACGGATAACGACTGGTTATATGGTGGTGAGGCGGCAAACCTACTCACCACGCTACATAAAGGCCGCGTTGGTGGTATGCCAGCATGGCGTGATCAGATTGGTGAAGAAGGTGTTCGTGCAGCTTCTGAGTATGTTCTATCATTGTCTGATAACAACGGTCATAAGAATAACGGTGAGCTGGATAAAACTTTAGTTGCCCAAGGCGAATCTATCTATGATGCGAACTGTGCTTTATGTCACGGTAAAGATGGCAAAGGTATGATTTCAACTGGTGCGCCTAATTTGACTGATAACATTTGGCTGTATGGCGGTGAGCGTGAGACTGTTCGCGATACCCTACGTTATGGCCGTGCAGGCGTCATGCCTGAATGGGAAACCAAATTGGGTAATGAGCGTATTATGCTTGTAGTATCTTATGTTTATTCATTATCAGACAGATCAGCAGCTACCAAGAACGGCGCTAATGTGAAAGCTGCGGCTTCTATGCCAAAAACGGCCGAGAGTGTTCCAGTAGTCAGCAGCAATTAAGTTCTTAACTATCTAGACTGATTAGTAATGAGCGTTAACAAAGGAGAGCTGTTATGACGGCTCTCCTTTTTTGAGTTTAAACATTCATAATAAAAATATTTTATATTCGTATAATGATTGTTTTTTGAGCCTATCGCCCCATTTATATTAAGGTAAATGGTAAAATAGCCAGTATTAAAACCCGTTATTTACAATCAATCATTTGGTAGTTGGTCAGTTTTTTTGTGCCATGTTTATGCTTTAACTACTTACTGACATTGATAACAATGCTAAGCCTTGCATCACTTTATGTATGTTACCCATGCCAGCGAACTGATTCTTTTTTTTAAAGAGGCAAGTTTATGTCAGCACCACAACCTAATAAAATCCCAGTACAACAAATAGATCTTGATGCGACAAAGCATCGTATACATCCTCGATTCGTCAAAGGTTTTTATCAAAATATCCGTGTCATCAGTATGTATGCGTTTTTAGCGTTATTTTTAATTTTACCTTGGTTGCGTTACAACGGTAGGCAAGCAATATGGTTTGATGTGCCCTCACAGCACTACTATATATTCGGCATGACGTTTTTGACGCAAGATTTTTATTTTATTGCCGCGTTTGCTCTTATTGCCGCTTTTACGCTGTTTATGGTCACCGTTTATGCTGGTCGAGTATGGTGTGGTTATGCTTGTCCACAAACCATCTGGACGCATCTGTTTCAATATGTTGAGAAGTTAATCATTGGCGATCGTAACAAGCGTATTAAGTTTGACAAAACGCCGATGAGTGCGAGTAAAGCATTTAAAAAGTTTTTGATTTATTTTATTTGGTTTGTGTTTTCGATGATTACTGCCACGACCTTTGTCAGTTATGTATCAGGAACAGAAGCACTGTACAACAGCTGGCAGATGATAGGGTTCATCCCTTTTCCTGATTGGCCAACTTGGGTTTGGGTTTCGATATTTATTTTCGCTTTTTCGACTTATGCTAACGCCGGTTATATGCGTGAGCAGATGTGCATTCAAATTTGCCCCTATGGTCGTTTCCAAAGTGTCATGTTCGATAAAGACACTCTTATCGTATCTTACGATTATGAACGCGGTGAACCTCGCGGCGCACGAAAAAAAGGTACCAATCCAGACCATTTAGGCGACTGTATCGAATGTCAAATGTGTGTGCAGGTATGCCCTACTGGTATCGATATTCGAGACGGCCTACAAGTTGCTTGTATTCAATGTGCAGCGTGTGTCGATGCCTGTAATGAAATCATGGACAAAGTTGGCTATCCACGCGGGCTTATAAGGTATACAACTGAGAGACAATTGGCTGAAAAAGAGCCTAGCCGTGTCTTACGCCCACGTTTGTTTGCTTACTTGACCCTATTAACTGTGTTATGTGGGGGTCTTATCTATGCATTAACTGATCGCGTGCCATTAGAAATTGACATTCGCCGTGACCGTAATCAGCTGTCTTCTTTAACTAACCAAGGTATGATTGAAAACAGCTACATTGTGAAGCTAACCAACAAAACCCAAGAGCCTCACGCTTACAAAATATCGCTCGCACCGCAAGATGGTCTTAGCTTAGTGCTGCGTTTTAACGACGTGCCATTAGAAGCTGGCGAAAGCTTCGATATGCCTGTGAGTATTTATGGTGACCCTGATATTATTGAATCTGGTCAAACGCCTGTTACTTTAAACGTGGTCAGTGAGGATGGTCAGTATAAAGTCAGTAAACAAAACATTTTTACGACTCAAGGCCAGTAAATACTTGAAAGATAAGGTATAATCTATGATTGAGTGTCTGTATATTAGAGACTCAATCTAGGTAATAGCACATTGATCGGCTCATACATCTAATAGGTATTCTATGTCTACACCAAATTCTTCGCCAAGTTTTAAGCATCAAGATAGCCAACCATGGTATAAAAATTATATGGTGATTATCTTTGTCATTGGTATGCCCGCTTTTGTGGTTATCGCTTGTCTTTGGTTTGTTTACTACTCTTATCAGATTCGTGACAGTGTGGTACGTGATGATTGGTATATGGACGGCAAAACGCTTTATCACGATGTATCACGCGATAAGCTGACATACGATTTAGACTTGAGTGGCAAAATGCAATTTACCTCAAACGGAGATATTACTTTTTACCTTGATTATCCACAGCAGAGCTTACAAACAGGCAAACTGTTAAATGGTAAACCACTTACCTACCCTGATACATTAGAGCTTTCGATTTCACATGCAACAGATGTCAAAAAGGATCGAGACGTGGTGCTAGAGCATCAAGAAGGGAATAGATATAGTGCCAAAGTGGATATTGATTCAGTAAAAGCCAAATACTATTTGCAAGTGAGCAATGATGGTAAAGACGACTGGCGTATGCAAGACGTTGCAAAATTGCCTCGTCCAGAAGTCAGTTTTGATCCACTGCCAGTGTTTGCCAAAAGTTAAGCCTTTTTGGACATAGTTTTCAAAATAACTCGTTTAAAACCACAAAAAACCAGCTTATTAAAAGCTGGTTTTTTTATGTACTAGCCAATTTTACTTAGTTAAATAAGCAGCTAAAGAAGTGGATTAATCGTAGGAATTTTTTGTGTGGCACGGTTACTTTCTTTTCTGTTATCCAAAGCTGCTGACTGTTTGTGGTTATTATCAAACTTTGCATGAAAAGTCTGAGTCTTTGGCGCGACAGGCAGACCAATTTCAGCAAGACTGTCGGTCTGCCCTGCTTGGATATTATCCCCTTCAAATAGACGCTCATGGTTATCACGCTCTAGTCTTAGCTGTTCAAAATCAAATAATTCACGATCAGCTAATTGCGATGGCGCAACATTTTGCATGGCTTTAAATATCGAGGCCAGACGCTGCGGGTGCGCGTCATCCCAATCGCGCAGCATATCGTTGATGATGGCACGCTGCAAGTTGGTTTGGCTGCCGCATAGATTGCATGGAATGATAGGAAATGCTTTTAAGCGGGCATATTCAATGATGTCTTTTTCTTCGACATAAGCCAATGGACGAATAAGCATATTTTGCTTGTCATCGCTCAGCAGCTTTGGCGGCATTGATTTGAGTGCACCACCATGAAACAGATTCAAAAAGAAAGTGGCTAACATATCATCGCGATGATGACCGAGGGCTATTTTGGTTGCACCGATTTGCTTAGCAAAACCGTATAGCGAGCCTCGGCGCAGACGTGAACAAGCTGAGCAATAGGTCTTACCTTCTGGTACGACGCTTTTGACAATACTATAAGTGTCTTTTTCTAAAATATAATGTGCAATACCTTGCTCATTCAAATAAGCAGGCAGGATATCCTCTGGGTAACCAGGCTGCTTTTGATCAAGATTGACTGCGACAATATCAAAGCTGATTGGGGCAATACGCTTCAATAGCAGTAAGATATCTAACAGCGTATAGCTATCTTTACCGCCCGAAACGCATACCATCACGACGTCACCATCCTCAATCATGTTAAAGTCACGAATGGCCCACGAAACCTGCCTGCGTAGCTTTTTTTGTAATTTGCGAAATAATGCAGATTCTGTCAGAGTTTGTTCATCAGCTAAATCTTTGGAAGCAGATTCTGTAGCGATGTCATCAGCGTCATCATACTCCATACTATAAGCATCAGCTTCTAAAGTATGGCTATCTAGATGTGCTTTAGTAGACATCTTGTCAGACTCAAGCGTATTTTTTGGCGTGAATAAGGTCGCTACGGTCATAGATTACTCAGTATCTTTACAAAGGTGATTTGGCGATAAAGCAATTGATAGTAGAACAAGGTTTAATGACGTGTTACTACTAATGCGCTAAAAGCAGCAGCGATTATAACAAAAAATGCTAACAGTTTGAAAAGATGAGATTAAATTACAGGGTTTAAAGTCATAAAATTCAATACCCTTTTTATCCATACAGATCTTATAACTTCTATGGTTATGTAATAGTAGCCGTATTTTTGTTAAAATGGCCATTTTTCGCTTTTCAATAATAGATACTACTATGACCGATATTACCTCGCAATCTGACTTTTCCAGCTCAGTATCCAAAACTCATGCACATACGCTTCAACAAGATCAAAATGCTGTCGTCTTACTATCAGGTGGGCTTGATTCGGTCACTTGTTTGTACTGGGCGAAGGCTCGCTATGCTTCTGTAACCGCAGTCAGCTTCAACTATGGTCAGCGCCATAATAGTGAACTTGTCGCAGCGAAAGCGATTGCTAAAACTGCGGCAGTGAATCACCGCATTATTGATATCGATATTGCCCAGCTTGGTGGTTCATCATTAACCGATCACAGTATGACGGTCCCTGATGGGGATGCGGATAAATTCCCTGATAAAAAGCACGATAAGATTGATAACGATGCCATTCCAAATACCTATGTACCTGCGCGTAACACCATATTCTTATCTTATGCGTTGGCAGTTGCCGAAGTAACGGCTGCCAATCATATCGTTATTGGTGTCAGCTCAGTAGATTATTCTGGGTATCCTGATTGCCGTCCTGAGTACATCGCCGCCTTTGAACACATGGCAAACCTTGCCACCAAAGCTAGCGTTACAGGTCATCATTTAAGCATTCAAACACCTTTGCAGAGATTGTCTAAAGCACAAACCATTGAGCTTGGACTTACGCTTGGTGTCGATTACGGACAGACCATTTCTTGTTATCAAGCAGATAAAGATGGGCTTGCTTGCGGTGTTTGTGACAGCTGTGCGCTACGTCGTCAAGGATTTATTCAAGCGGGCGTTGCTGATCCTACGCATTACCAAGTACAGTACCAACGTCCTGAATAAATTCAAACATTTGAGTTTGCTTGTGTATTTAAGTTTATGTTTGAATGTCTTCATCTAAACACTGCTTTATGCTCAAAGCACAGACCATAAAGCTGACAAACATAAGCGTAACATTTGATTGCATCAACACAGCAAGCACACAGTGTTCATTGATAGCTATAGTTGTTATGGTATAAAGCCTTATACCCCCACTAGATATCGTTTACAAATAACAGCATAGCCGATAGATGAAAAGCTTTTTAACAGTATCTGGCTATCAACAGTATTATTCATTTAGCGTTTGTTTTATCGGCGCTGTGTTTATTTATAAGAGAGTGTATATGAAGTTATTAAAAGTACTACCCCTAGCATTAATCGGTCTGGTCGCTATGCCGCAAGCAAATGCTACTGATATCAAGCAAAACAACATTAATCAGTGCGTTACTGGTGCGGTCAAATATAAAGTCGCTGACAAAAGTACCGCCACTAAACTGTGTAACTGTACCATCGATGTGCGCAGTAAAATGACGATTGGTCAGATGTGGGAAATTGAAAGCTACGCAAAAGATAAAAAAGACCCATCAGGCCTACCTTACGTAAAAACAATGCAAAAAGATTTGCAGCAATGCACTAAAGGTCTGGACTTAAAACAACCTCAAAAGCCTGCTTAAGTTATTTTTTAAATACGTGTATTAAGAAGACTGACAATCGTCAGTCTTTTTTTTGCTAGTAAATAAACAACATACAAAATTTATCAATCACTGTTATTAATTTAACTATAATGAGTCAACTGACATCGACTATATTTTGAATTCAATAAGATAAGGAAGTTAATATGGCAAAGCCAGCAACAGAAAGTATTACCCTACCAGATTTTCCAGTAGCGATCGTTCGCAATTTAGATGGTCACTTGATTGATGATAGTATCGGCTTAAAAGAGCTTGTAGAGCATACCGATAAAGGACTGATTCTTTACTTTTATCCAAAAGACGATACATCTGGTTGTACTACGCAGGCCACAGAGTTTACAGAACATCTACCTGTTTTCGATAAGCTTGGCTATGATATCGTTGGCGTATCAAGAGACAGCGTTGAGTCTCATAAGAAGTTTATCACCAAATACGATCTACAAATTCCACTTATTAGCGATAGTGATGAAAAACTCTGCCAGTACTTTGACGTTATCAAAGAAAAAAACATGTATGGAAAAATCACTATGGGCCTTGTGCGTTCAGTATTTGTATTTGATAAGGACGGGACACTGACCCACGCGCAGCGCAACCTAAGAGCAAAAGGTTATACTGAGCGTTTGTTAGAGACACTAAGTGCGTAATCACTTAGATTAATATTGCTTGAAAAACAAGTAAATGTTTAAAAAGCCTTCTTAACTTTGATAAAGATTATCGGTATTTATCAGAGCTATGAAGGCTTCTTTATTTTTAACAATAAAAGACTATTTTTTATAAATCCTAAATCTGGGTTGTTAAAGTTGTCACACTTTCAGTCGCGTTTAACTCCTTAATAGCTTCATAGAAGCTTGTTAGCGTATCATCCATTAATGACATATGTTTGCCATGTCGACTTAGTAAACTTAATTGTATATCAAAGTTTTCGTAATCATCGCTTTATTATTAGCACTTGCTATGAAACTTTCTGACAAAACAGAAACTATATTTATCATTTTCAATCAATATTTTTGTAAAAGCATTTATGTCATCTGAGGATATAATGACACATTTTTGCAACAGCTTGCTACGTATGCACAGGTGTATAACGTTTAGATAAGCTTTAGTATTGAAGCCCACTATTTAAAAAAAACAAATCGTCAAATATAGATATAAATAATTAACTAACTGAGGATAATATGAGCAAATCGTCTGGTAACACTGATAAGAACGTCACTCGTAAGGTAGAGGTAGCGGTAATTGGTGCTGGTACTGCAGGTCAGAACGCGTTTCGTCAAGCCAGTAAAACTGTTGAAAACATTGTTATTATTAATGACGGGTTTTGGAGTACAACCTGTATCCAAGTCGGCTGTATGCCAAGTAAACTTTTAATTGCCGCAGCTGATCGTGCTCATGACGCCAATCATTCTGAAGACTTTGGCATTCATACTACGACTCAGATAGATGGCAAACGAGTAATGGAACGTGTCCGTGATGAGCGTAGCCATTTTGCAAGCTATATTAAGAAGCAAGTAGATAGCTGGCCTGAAAACAAGAAAATATCAGGGCGCGCGCATATTAATAAACAAGGTTTGATTGAAGTTAATGATGAGTTGATAAAAGCCAATAAAATTATCGTGGCTACGGGCAGCTCTCCTTATATCCCAGATGACTGGTCTGACAATCTTGGTGACACTTTATTGACGTCTGATACCGTCTTTGAGCTGACAGACTTGCCCAAATCTATAGCCGTCATAGGTGCAGGTTCTATCGGATTAGAGCTTGCGCAAGCGTTTAAACGCTTAGGTGTAGAGGTCACTTTATTCAATCGTGATAAACGCGTTGCTGGACTTAAAGATGATGACATCAACAATAAAGCAATCGTTTGTTTAAACCGCGAATTGACTATGCATTTGGGCAGTAAGATCAATAATGTAGGTACGCAAACTGTTGAAGGAGAGGATATGGCGTCCGCCTTCATTGAGTATGAAGACAGTGCAGGTAAGATGCAGCAATGGCAAGGTGAACGTGTACTAGTCGCGACTGGACGTCGTAATAATATTGAACAATTGGGTATTGAAAATTTAGATGTTGAGCTTGATGACAAAAACCGTCCAAAACAATTAGATAAGAAAACGGGTCAGATTGGTGATCTTGATGTTTACATTGTTGGTGATGCCAATGCTAATATCCCTCTATTACATGTTGCTAGTGATGAAGGCTATAGTGCAGGTAATAAAGTGTGCAAAAATGAAGCAAATGCCTATATACGTCCGCCAGCTACTCCTTTTTCTATCGTGTTTTGCTCACCGCAGATTGTCAACGTTGGTATGTCACTACCTGAGATACAACAGGATCCAGAGTTAGAATATGTCATCGGCCGTGTCAGTTTTGACAACCAAGGACGTAGTCGTATTATGGGTGTCAACTGCGGCCTATTGCATATTTATGCTTGTAAAAAAACTGATAGAGTTTTAGGTGCCAGTATGGTTGGTCCAGATGCTGAGTATATTGGACATATATTGGCGACCGCTATTACCAATGATATAAGTGTCAAAGATTTACTCGACACCCCTTTTTATCATCCTACTATTTTAGAAGGTCTGCGTACTGCTCTGCGCGATGTCCAGCATAAAATGGAGATACCCTATCAATCTCAAGATGCACAGGAGTATAGCTTTTAGTTGTCTGCTCAGTTACACTTTCAAATAAGAGATATGCTTTGTGCCAATCCCTATTTAGACTGTTGATTGGCACAAAGCTTGTAGTAATTTGAGACTTAACTTTGCATGGACAAGATAATGGCAATTGCTGGTATTACTGATTTTTTTGAAGAGATTATCCGTGATCTACATACCAGTTTATATCTTGCGCTTGGTGGCTCAGTAGAAGAAGATTCTTTTGATTGGTCCACTCAGATAGTAGAGTTGGTTAGTACTGGCATCAAAATCCTGATACTGCTTGCAGTGTTAGGATTTTTTTATTGGCTGGCGATTTATATTATCAAGCACAATAAGACACGGTTTCGCCTTAATGAGCGACGTAGTAACATCGTACGCTCAGTACTGCGTTATATATGGGTTGTCGCTAGTCTAATCGCCATTATGAGTCAGATTAACTTTGAGCCAAGTACTGTTAAAGCCACAGCAAAGGCCAGTATTTGGGCAGGTATCTACTATATATTGTGGACGTCATCAGGACAGATCATTCATAAAGTACTGCAACACTATGGTCTTAATGCCTCTATCGAGCAGCTACTCAAAAATATTTTATCTGTACTAATATGGGTGCTTGGACTTGCCAGCGTCATGGCCCAATTTGGCTTCGATATTGTATCTTTGGTAGCTGGTCTTGGTATCGTTGGCTTGGCAGTCGGCTTTGCAGCACAATCAACACTTGCCAACTTCATCGCCGGTATCACAATCTTGCTCGAACAATCGTTTCAGGTGGGCGACTGGATTCATATTAATGAAAACGAAGGGCGTGTGGTACTTATTGCCTTGCGCACCACCCATATTTTGACGCGAGACAACATCACCGTTATCATTCCAAACTCTAACGTGGCCTCCTCTGAGGTGATCAACCTGACCTCTAAGAACTTTATACGATTTGATCTTCGGATGCGTATCGCCTTCGAAGATGATATCGATACAGCTCGCAAAGAGATTTTACAAGTATTGACTGACACCGATGTTGTGTTAAGTCGTCCTGAGACCTCAGCCACAGTCGATGAGATTGGAGAATATGGCGTATTCTTTATTGTGCGCTTTTGGGTGAAGCCTGCAGCCGTAGCACGTATGCCAAAAATTAAAGAAAACCTACAAGAAGATATCAAACGCGCTTTCGATGCTGCCAATATCTCAACGCCCTACCCGCATATGCGGTTGCTCATGCCAAAGGATGTCGACTACCCCATCGCTACCAAACCTTTTGCAACCACAACGCAAGTCATTGCAGAACCAGAAACAAAAACAGAACCGCTACCCTTAACCAAAAATGAAAAGTAAAACAGTCGAGACGCATTAGATATTGGGTATTGGTGCATATCATTAGTTAGCACACTCAAACACTTAGTATCGACTATATTGCTTAATACCAACCACTTTAAACCATCCTATCCTGAAATATGGTAAAATCGCGGGTTAAACATCGTACTTTATGATGCGCCTCATTTATCCATTTAGCCCACAGGTATCCGTATGTCCGAAACAGCCTCGCCCCTCTCTTCCACAGTATCTCCACCAGCGTTGTCGCTTGATCTTATCATTACCTGTGCTGATGGACTTGAGGCGCCCCTACAGATTGAGCTGACAAGTTTTGGTATTGCAAGTGACATTAAAAGTACGGGCCGTCTGGCAGTAACCGGCACTTTGCAAGATCTATATACGATTTGCTTGTGGTCTCGTGTGGCGTCACGAGTACTAATGCTTATCAAACGTAAAAACATCAATACAGATTATGATGTGGCAGAACAGCTTTATGGCTTGGCAAAATCGGTCAACTGGACTGAACAGTTTAGCTTGGAGCAAACGTTTGCGATTCGCCTGTCTGTTGACAAGCGTGTTGCTGTCAGTCAACAGTTTGCGATGCTGCGTATCAAAGATGCGATTGCCGATACTTTTAATGAAGTTTATGACAGCCGTCCTAATGTCGATAGTAAAAATCCAGACTTTTCTGTATTTGCGACTGTCAACGACAAACAAGCTGAGCTGTATCTAGACTTATCAGGTACCAGTTTGCATCGCCGTGGTTACCGTGTGGCGATGACCGAAGCCCCATTAAAAGAAAACCTAGCAGCTGCCCTACTCTATAGTGCTGGTTGGCATAAGAAAAACGACGCTGGTAACGCACCTTTTTATAATGCTCTCATCGACCCTATGTGCGGCTCTGGTACGTTTGTTATCGAAGCGCTCCTTATGCATTGTGATTATGCAGTCGGTATCGATAAAGCGGCCAATCAATTTGGTTTTTATGAATGGCAACATCATGATGATGCGCTATGGCAGCAAATGATTGATGATGCGCAGACACGTTTTCGCGACGCTTTAGCGATTGCTCATGAGCAGCCAGATACCCTGCCTCTTATACTAGGTTACGATGCAGATAGCGGTGCGACTCTAGCGACAGAGAAAAACCTGATTGCAGCAGGTTTGCAAGATTTGCTACCGCTACTGGACATAGAAACTCGCGCTCTTGACCAATTAAGTGGTGTGTTAAAACCACTGGTCGATGATGGTCGATTGAGCAACCCTTTAATCATCACCAACCCACCTTATGGTGAGCGTTTGGGTGATGAAGAGATGATAAAACCGTTATACCATGCGTTAGGGCTCATCTTGCAAGATAGCTTTGCTGGTAGCGGAATTGACCCCATGCTTGGTATTTTGGCCGCTAACGTCGAACAAGTTGATATATTGCCGATTAAAGCGCCCAAAACATTACGTTGTCATAATGGTGCTATCACCGTTTATTTCCGTTACGGAACACTCATCGCTGGACAAACGGGCAACCTTGTTAGTCGCTTTGAAAAGAGTGAGATTGACGTAGAAGATGGTCAGGACTTCATCAACCGTCTGCAAAAAAATCTTGCTAAGCTTAAAAAACTGGCCAAAAAAGACAACGTCAGTAATATCCGTGTCTACGATGCTGATTTGCCTGATTTCAAAGTCGCAATTGATCTATATGGCGATTATGCGCATGTGCAAGAATATGCACCGCCCAAAACCATTCCGCCAGAAACTGCCAAAAAACGCTTTAATTTGGCATTGATGGGTATTCGTGAGGTATTTGATATCAACCGCGAGCAAGTTTTTATCAAAACCCGTGCACGTCAATCTGGCAATGATCAATATAGCAAGCAAGGCGACACTGAAAAACGTGGTAAGTTTTATGTCGCTCGTGAAGATGGTGCATATTTTTATGTCAACTTTACTGATTATCTCGATACTGGTCTATTCATTGACCATCGTAATATGCGCGCACGTATCAAAGACAACAGTTGCGGTAAATCGGTATTAAACTTATTTGCTTATACCTGTACAGCGAGTGTGCACGCAGCCCTTGCTGGCGCAAAAAAAGTCACTAGTGTTGATTTGTCACAGAACTATCTAGACTGGGGCAAACAAAACTTTGTACTCAATGGTCTGGATGTTAGTCGTAACAAATATCAATTCGTTGCGGCTGATATCTTTGAGTGGATTAAGGACAATACTGAGCAATTTGATATTATCTTTATCGATCCACCGACCTTTTCAAACTCAAAAAAGTTTCAGGGTACTTTTGATGTACAGCGTGACCATGCTGCCCTTATCAACCGTGCTATGAATCGTTTGACTTCAGATGGCGTGTTGTATTTTTCAAACAACTTTACTCGCTTTGAATTAGATGAACAGCTGAGCGAGCGCTACGCTATCGTTGATATTACTTCAAAGACTATTGGCTTTGACTTTAATATTAAAAAACCCATCCATCAAAGTTTTGAGATTCGTCATCGCTAGAGTTTAGATGTATTAAAATTCACTGTAGTATTTAAATATTATTATTTGTAGTTCACCTTGTCATAAACACAACAATGACCCAATCTGCTTTGATTGGGTCATTTTTTGTTGTTATGATAGAACGTTATTACGTGTTGGTTTTGCACCATTTTTGATGCAATATTATTCTTCCTTGTATCGTCTCAACATCAACACGATTTTAATAAAACGTTGAACTTACTCTAATAATAAGGACTATCAAATGGCTTTATCACTTAATAAAGGCGGTAACTTATCGCTAACGAAAACCGATCCAAATTTATCCAAACTGCTTATCGGTCTTGGTTGGGACGAGCGCGCGACGTCTGGCGCAGAATTCGATCTTGATGCCAGTGTGTTTTTGCTAAGTACGGCTGGCAAAGTACGCGGTGATCATGACTTTATCTTTTATAATCAACTCAAGTCCGACAATGGCGCAGTTGAGCACACCGGTGACAACCGTACTGGCGAAGGTGATGGTGATGATGAAGTCATCAAAGTAAACCTAACCCAAGTACCTACTGATGTTGACAAGGTCGTCGTTACCGTTACTATCCATGATGCGGCCGCCCGTAGTCAAAACTTTGGTCAGGTAGCCAACGCCTTCATCCGCGTCGTTAACGAAGAGACAGGTACTGAAGTCGTTCGCTTTGACTTGGCAGAAGACTACTCCGTTGAGACGGCGATGGTATTTGGCGAAGTGTATCGCCATAATGGTGAGTGGAAATTCCGCGCTGTCGGTCAGGGCTACTCAGGCGGCCTACAAGCCATGTGTCAGCAGTATGGTGTGGATATTTAAAGTTGTTCTTAATTCAGTACGTAGACTGATACTTTAACAATTATCACATCCAAAATATAAAGTAGAGGTTGCTTGGCTACCAGTCTTAAATACAACTGCCAGACAGTCATTATTATTGGTAGCCAAACGACGGATAATGCTTTATGTTTCGGTTAGAATTATGCATAAAAAGTGGTTAGCAATAGCCACTTTTTTGTGGTTTGTGTCTATAATAGGCCGACCTTAGCTTTACGCAACCAGACAGGATGTGTCATGAGACATTTTTATTTAGACTTTATCTTTACAGCCATTGCCCTAGCGGTAGCGGCATGGTGGGGATATTCACATGGCGGTTTAGGCGGCATGATAGCCACCCTATCTATTACTGCTATTTTGGCCGTCATGGAGATTTCATTATCGTTTGATAATGCGGTGGTCAACGCCTCAGTCCTCAAAGGCTGGGATGAATTTTGGAAAAAAATCTTCTTAACCGTTGGTATTTTAATTGCGGTATTTGGTATGCGCTTGGTTTTTCCTATCGTCATTGTCGCGGTCACCGCTGACCTTGGTATGATGGAGGTGATCAACTTGGCTCTATATAATCCAGAAGAGTACTCTGCCAGATTGATGGCACATCATGCTGAAATTTCAGCATTTGGTGGTATTTTCTTACTATTGGTCTTCTTGAACTTCGTTTTCGATGATAAAGATGTGCATTGGTTTGAATGGCTTGAGAGTCGCTTGGCTAAGCTTGGCAAAGTTGATGCTATGAGTGTCTTTGTCGCACTTATCATTTTAATGATTGCAGTATCATGGGCCAGCACAGAACAAGCTTCTGCGGTATTGATCGCTGGCGTTTGGGGTATCTTGGTCTATTTGGGCGTACAAGTGGTATCCGGTATGCTTGAAGGCGATCTTGAAGAAGACTTAGAACATGAAGGCGGTATGTCAGGCGGGGAAGCAACCAGTGCCATTATGAAAGGCGGTATCATTGGTTTCTTATACTTAGAAGTCCTTGATGCTTCGTTTAGTTTCGATGGTGTAATCGGCGCATTTGCGATTACCAACGACGTTATCGTTATTATGCTAGGCCTTGCTATCGGTGCAATGTTTGTACGTTCTATGACCATTTTCTTAGTGGACAAAGGCACGCTTGATGAATTCGTTTATCTTGAACATGGCGCGCACTACGCTATCGGTGCGTTGGCAATTATTATGCTATTGTCAGTGAAGTTCCACGTACCTGAGCTGATTACTGGCCTTATCGGTATCGCCTTTATTGGCTGGGCGCTACTTTCTTCACTTAAATATCGTAAGCAAGAAGTGCTTGAATAGGTTTTGATAACTCTAATATTAATACTTAAATTGATTTGAGCCATAAAATGACAGGTCATCGCCGCTATCGGTTATGACCTGTTTTTACATCTGTTTGTAGAGCTTACTGAATACGGATGTACACATACCTTACTACTTTTATGATCTACTTCCCTGCCAGCATCTTCTGCAACTTTGCCAATATCACACCATATAATGGTAAGAAGATAAACACGCCCATGACTATCTTAAACAAGTAATCCATCATGCCGATCTCAACCCAATGCGACGCCATAAAAGGATCTGGGCTTTTATAAAAAGCGATGGCAAAAAAGCACAAGCTATCGACCAGATTACCAATAAACGTCGATGCTAAGGGCGCAATCCACCAGACGCTAAGACGGCGTAATCTATTAAATACTTGAATATCTAACAGCTGCCCGACAACATAAGCGCTAAAGCTTGCAAGAACAATGCGAAAAACAAACAGATTAAAATCCAGCAGGTGTTCGTGACCGATAAACTGACCATTTGAAAATACTACTGAAAAATAATAAGAGATCAATAGCGCAGGCAGCATAGCAAAAAAGATAATGCGTCTAGCAAGATGTTGACCAAAGATACGCACGGTCAAATCAGTAACCAAAAATATAAAAGGAAAGGTAACAGCGCCCCAGGTGGTGATAAAGCCAAACAGCTCAACAGGTAATTGCACCAGGTAGTTACTACTTGCGATGATAAAGATATGCAAGCTGACTAGCCAAAATAAAGCACGGCTATAGCGAATGGGTTCAATCGGGGTTATCAAAACAGTACTGACAGTCATAAAGCGGCCTTTTTTTACACCAGGGTAGAGGGAACCTGAGCGCGCTATTATAAATCATAATCAAATAAATAGCCAAAGTGAGCGTGATATTGCAATAAAACCATTTTTTTATAAATAGAAATGTATATGTCATATAGTCACACAAAATTCGCCTTGCTTAGTAGGCAAACGCTTAGTATAGTAAAACGTAATGACATGCAGGACGTGACATACAGGTAGATATTTTTGATATTTACGTTGATTGTTAGACGACTGCACGATTTTTATTTCATTTTTTTGACTCTTCAATCCACTTAATTATTAATCTAAAGGATATTTATATGGCTATTAGCTTAACAAAAGGCGGCAACGTAAACTTATCAAAAGAAGCGCCAGGCTTAACCAATATCACCGTTGGTCTTGGCTGGGATCCACGTGCAACCGACGGTCAAGAGTTTGATTTGGATGCTATTGGCTTTTTGGTCAATGAAGCAGGTAAAGTACGTAATGATCAGGACTTTATCTTTTTTAATAATCTAAAGTCGGATAATGGTGCTGTTGAG
The DNA here is from genome assembly GCF_947488565.1 of uncultured Psychrobacter sp. Classification (GTDB taxonomy): domain Bacteria; phylum Pseudomonadota; class Gammaproteobacteria; order Pseudomonadales; family Moraxellaceae; genus Psychrobacter; species Psychrobacter saeujeotis. Next base: position 484,817 of record NZ_CANKZC010000001.1, read on the forward strand.
CATACTGGCGATAACCGTACTGGTGAGGGCGACGGTGATGATGAACAAATCAAAATCAACCTTGCAAGCATTCCAGCTGACGTCAGCAAAGTAGCTATTTGCGCTATTATTTATGAAGGTCAAAACCGCAATCAAAACTTCGGTCAAGTTGGTGAAGCTTATATCCGCGTCGTAAACGACACTGGCCAATCTGAAATCGCACGTTATGACTTATCAGAAGATGGTAGCACCGAAACTGCAATGATCTTTGGGGAGTTATACCGTCATAGCGGTGATTGGAAATTCCGCGCAGTTGGTCAAGGCTTTAGCGGTGGTCTAGGACCATTAGCCGCCTCTTATGGTGTCAATGTTTAATCATTGATTTTAACCATTTATGAGTAAACATAGTCAATCAGACGTCTGATTGTATTCATCCCTAAGCCATCAAGTGTATTGACCACATTTGATGGCTTTAAATATAGATGATTACGTAAAATTTTTGAATATAATTGCTTAGTAAGATGTATACAACCAATATAGAATTAGAAGGATTTGTCATTTATGACTGCTACGTTTAGCTTAATCGGAACTATCGAACCATTTTTGCATTGTAACCTTAAAAAAGGCGATTCGATTTATTGCGAAGCCAATGCCATGGTAATGATGGAGTCCAATCTTGAGCTAAAAGGTAAAATGCAAGGTGGATTGATGCAATCGTTAATGCGCCGCTTTGCTAATGATGAATCACTATTTCAACAACAGATAGAAGCGGTCAATGGTGAAGGTGACTGCCTACTTGCGCCAACACTGGATGGCGATATGCAGATACTGGACGTCGGTACTCAGCAGTATACTCTGAGTGACGGTGCTTTTGTCGCCGCACAGACAGGGGTCGATATTAGAGCAAATATTCAGCGTAACCTCGGCGGTGCGGTGTTTGGTGATACGGGCGGCTTTATGGTCATGCAGACTCAAGGTAAAGGTCAAGTTGTTGTCTCTGGCTTTGGCTCCTTGTTTGAGATTGATGTGACGCCAGACAAAGATGTCATTATCGATAACGGGCATGTAGTCTGCTGGGACTCAAACCTTGATTACAAGCTGTCGGTCTCAACCAGTAAGAAAAAAGGTATTATGAGTAATATCATCAATTCAGTCACTAGTGGTGAAGGTATGGTGCTGAACTTTTCAGGCACTGGCAAGATCATTATTTGTTCACGTAATCGAGACAGTTATCAGGGCTGGCTACAAAGTATCTTAGGTAGCAGTTCAGGTGGTCGCGGCGGTAATGGCGGTTTTTTAGATAATATCTTATAAGCAAACTTTATAAGCAAAATGAATGGCTAACTACAGTAATCAACATTTAAATATTCCACTCACAATTACTACAATACTATCGACAAAAATGCGAGTAGCAAGGAAAATAAGTGTCCGTACTATGCATCGTAGAACTACGCATCATAGACTAAGCAAGTTTGACGCAGCTAATCGTAATTTTTGAGAGGGTATAAGGATCTCATCATGGCAGTTAGTTTACAAAAGGGTCAAAAAATATCCTTAAGCAAAGAAGCTGGCGGCAACCTTACCCAAGTCAAGCTAGGTCTTGGCTGGGATGTCGCACAAGGACCCCAAGACAAAAAAGGTGGCTTCTTAGGTAAGTTATTTGGTGGCGGCACTGGCGGCGACTCAATCGATTTGGATGCCTCATGCATTATGTTTGATAACAACAAACAGCCTGTCGATGCCATATGGTTCAGTCAGCTTAAGTCAAAAGATGGCAGTATTGTTCATACTGGTGATAACCGCACAGGTGACGGCGACGGTGATGACGAAGTGATCAACGTCGATCTTGCAAAAGTTCCTACTGAGGTAGTATCACTGGTTTTTACTGTCAATAGCTTTACTGGACAGACATTTGAGACAGTAGAAAATGCCTTTTGCCGTATCGTCAACGCTGACAACAACTCAGAAGTGGCACGTTATAACTTGTCTGCACAAGGCAGTCATACAGCGATGATTATGGCAAAAGTGTATCGCCATAATAATGAATGGAAGATGCACGCTATTGGTGAAACTGCTTCTGGTCGCACCTTTCATGACTTGATGCCTGCTATCACGCCACATGCATAATTGACTAGTGACTCTAACTGGATTATTCCCAATCTAGTTAAATAGTTTATTCCAAAAAAGAGCGGTCCGTCTATCAGTAGATGGGCCGCTCTTTTTATATTTATTATTTATATGTTGAGAAGTACTATTTACGCCCGCGCTTCCAACTAAAGCCCCAATTAAAAGCTTTGTCCATTTCTTGATGCCCTTTGAAGTATTGGTTGATGCGTTCAACGTTAATACTGCCTTGCTGGTTCACCAAACGTGCAATGGCACACATCGGTAGATTACCAGCGCCTTCGGTTAAGCGAGTTTCAATTGGTGGTTGTTCTGGCACATGTATCGTCGCCACCCCATCCGTCTGCGCCCAGTTTGGCGCGCCCTCATAGATAAAGGCAAAAATAAACACCTCTTCGATTTGTGCCCACTGCTGTCCATTAATATCAAGCCATTCACCACCACTTACCTGTCCAGTTCTGTCGTCAGCACGTAACAATACATAAGGCGCTGATTGCAAACTACCAAAACGATTGCCTAGTGCTTGAATCAGTGTTTTTTCGCCATTTTTCAGATGAATCATCGCACCGACATCAAGATCAATACCGCCTTTCCCATGCTGCTTAAATAGATCGCCTAGTAAACCCTTTTTGGGCGCTGCTTTATCCGTATCTGGGCGCTGATTCCAATCCAAATTGACTGATATTTTACCAAAGTCATCGCGTTTTTTGAGGTTAATGCTGGACTGGTTTTTTGTTAAGGTAATTTTGCTTAAGTTGATTGCAGGGCTGGTTGGAATCGGCGGCGGTGTGCTTGCTTGACTTACACTACCTGCTTTTTGGGTGTTGATAGGTCTTTGGGTATTGATAGATTGTGATTGGCTCTGTGGCTGATTTTGTGACTGGTTCTGAACTGGTGCTTCATCTGCAATCTCAACACCGAAATGCTCGGATAATGGTTTTAGTCCACCTTCAAAACCTTGAGCAATAAAGCGAAATTTCCAGCTACCTTGTCTGCGATAGCATTCTGCCAGAATGATGGCTTTTTCATTACGTCCAGCGCTACTAAGCTGGCAAGTCATCAGTATCTGACTGCCTTGCAATACTTGAATATCGACATCACCCAGTTGCGCCAGCGTCTGCCCACTAGAAAATGCTAAGGCTATTTTTTCGATGCTTGCAGGCTGTGCATGCAAATTGATATCAAAAAACCCATCACTGTCATGACCTCGAAAGCTGACGCTATTATCATCACTACTTTTTTGACCATAAAACACCATATCGCCATCACCGCGGACTTTGCCGCTGTTTGTCAGACGATAAGCGGCACAATTAATCGCATTTTGACTCAAAATTCTAATACTAATATTGTCATTTGGTAATGGTGCATTGGCACCTGCAACTAGGGTTTGACTCATGATTTATCCTTTATATGGTTATACAGTTGAGATATTCTTAGCCTTATTATCGTCTTATAGTAGCATGGATATGACTCAATTTTTAGCAGCTGCTGAATGCGAATACGTTTGCTATGGTAAAGCTTGAAATCTATTACATCAGCTGTCGTGCATTACCTGCATAATGATTTATAATTTGCCACATTTGTATATAATGACTGTGAACATAGTACGCCAAACCAAACGACGTTGAGAAATTTATGGACAACCAAGACAATGAATATCAGTATGATTTGAGCGCGGTTTGGCTTGCTGAAGGACAATCAAGCCAGCGCGATATGTTATCTAGCTTACAAACCCTAAAAACTCGTTCTAACACTCCATTTGATGTGATCGCCTCACATCGACATCATCGTCCTGAGATTTTTGAATTTGCTGATTTGACTTATCAAGAGCCTACTGGCGTGTTAATAGATGACGATCGAGACTCAGCCTTAAAACCTGACATGCCGCGTTGGCAATTTGTGTTAGAGCATGCAAAGCAACACAACGTAAAGGTGCTTTTGACTGGTCGTAATGGAATTGATTACGAAGTGCAGCGTGAGGCATTTGATACAGCAGGTATTCGCTTATTAACGGGTGCAACCAGCGTAGAGGCACTAGCGTCGATTGAAGATAAATTTGCGTTTATGCAGCAGTGTCATACGCATGATATCCCTGTGGCAGACGCTTGGCGCTTTGACACTACTGATGAGCTTGAAGCGTTACTGGCTAAACATAGTCATCAACCACTATGTGTAAAACCGGTTACTGGTATTTTTGCTCAAGGATTTTGGCGATTAGATACTGGTAAGGCAGCTAATGAGCAATATGATAGTTTTGAGCATCTGTATTTTACAGACAGTAAGAAAATCAATACTGAACAGTTTGTGAATGCCTATACAAACAGTCAGATGGTGCATGAGCGTCCTATTCCTATGTTACTGATGCCTTACTTATCAGGGCAAGAATATTCTATCGATGTGGTCTGTGAATATGGCGAAGTCTTAGCCGCAATTACTCGCCATAAAACGGGGAAAATCCAGCATATCGGCTACGAGCAGTCAGTTATGGACGTCGTTATGCCATTGATTAAAACTTTTGGTTGTGATGGTATTGTTAGTGTACAGACCAAGGCGGATGATAATGGTCAGCACCGTGTGCTTGAGATTAACAGTCGCCCATCAGGTGGTATTAGCTATACGGCTCATAGCGGTATAGATTTAACCCAGGTAGGGTTTGCCTATTGGTTAGGACTAACAGCTAAGCCAAAATTAGCTGACATCATCGAACAGATTACCCCCTGTCAGGTGCGCTCAATTACGACGAGCGTGAAATTTTAGAATGAGTTAAGACATCACTCTTAACGTAATTCAGGAAAGCGCCTTATCATCATAATCATCAGTAGCAGCGCGACACTCGCGACAGCAGCGCCCACAAAACCCACGCTTGATAGTGAGATATGAGTGACGGCATAACCACCAAGTAAAGCACCAGTACCAATCCCTAAATTAATAATGCCAGAGAACATCGCCATCACCATGTCTTGTGCATTGATATCAATCTCGATAACCTTGGCTTGAATACACAGCATCAACAGTATCATTGCTGTGCCCCAGATTAACGTATTCAGGCTGAGCAACCATATCGAGTTGACCGCCCATAACATCGTAACCATAGACCCTAATATCAATACCGTAGATCCCAACATTAACATCGTATTGGATTTATCACTCCATCGACTAAATATCAGACTACCAATAAGTCCTGCTCCACCAAATAGTAGCAATACAAAAGTGACCAAATTCTCGCTAATAGAGCCAATTCGACTCATAAAAGGCTCAATATAAGAGTATGCTGCGTAGTCTGCGGTAAAAACCACAAAGCAAAATAAATACAGACTGATCAACAATGGGTTTTTGAGCAATTCTGGAATTTTTCTAAAAGATCCTTCAAACATACTTGGCAAGTTTGGTAGCAATTTCATTTGTAGAACAAATACGATAAAAGCAATTACACCAATGCCAGCAAACGTAGTTCGCCAACCAAACCATTGACCAACTATGCGTCCTATAGGAACACCCAAGACCATCGCTAATGACGTACCCGTAGCCAGTATACTAAGTGCTAAAGCCCTTTTACCCTCAGGTGCTACGCGTAAAGTTATGGCCGCAGTAATAGCCCAAAATATCGCATGTGAAAAAGCGATTCCTACCCGGCTGATTAGAAGAACTTGAAAACTCCAAGCAAAGACAGACAATACATGACTGGCAATAAATACGACAAACAAGGCCAATAGTAAACGCTTACGCTCAAGCCTGCTGGTCAGTAGCATGAGTGGCAATGACATGGCTGCGACTATCCAGGCATACAGTGTTAGCATCCAACCTGTTTCTGCAGTGGTAATAGAGAAGTCGTGAGCGATATCACTTAGCAGAGCCACAGGCACGAATTCTGTAGTATTCACCACAAACGCGCTGATACCCATTAGTATTACTCGAAAATATTGGGTACGGCGAGAAACTACTCCCGCATCAAGATTGTGTTCCATAAAATCCACTATGAAAAGACGTCAACACAGCACGGCAGAGGTAAGAATAAAGACAATGATTCAGATCATATAGTCAGTTGAAAATAAAACTGTCATAAGTTCAAACGCGATACTGGGATAAATTTTCCTTGCTTGCTGCGTTCTCAGAGGCTGCGCAAAATTCATCCCAGTATCGCTGCAACACGTTTAAGTTAAACCTACTATATAAGAGTAATATAAAAAATCCTAAGCCTATAACGTCAATTTAAGTAGTCTTTTATTTAACGCGGCAACCTTAAAACAGTTTCACTTACAACCCTTTTACCGTATAGCTAAAGCTGGCTTAAGTATTCAGACACAAAAAAAGGTTTTTAGATATAAATCTAAAAACCTTTTTTATGGTTTAACTACAAGAACGTTATTGGCTTGTTATTATTCGCCAAACACTAGTGTCGCTTTTTTAGGTGCGTTGTAAGAGGCAGCAGCCCATAGTAAGCTTAATACAATGACTGAGCTGATAAAGATAGTCAGTGATGAGGTGAATGCACCTGAATTGGTATAGCCCATAGTCATCATATCGCCTGTATGAGTCATTTCCATCGCAGCCATACCTGTATAGTGCATACCGCAAACCGCGATTCCCATAATGAACGCGCTACCAAAACGTTGCAAGTTACCGCGTAAGTTAAACGCCAACCATAATGCAGCGATAGCCGCTACGATAGCAATGACAATTGAGGCGATTAGAAGTGTTGTATTATACGACATGGTCGCTTCCATCTGCATTGATGCCATACCAGTATAGTGCATGGCTGCAACACCAAGACCCGCTAGTGTGCCACCGCCTAATAATTTAGCAATACTTGGTGTACCGCGACCTACAATAACGATTCCGATGGCAACGAACACAACTGCAAGTATCATAGAAGCAATCGTCATACCTACATCATAAGTCACTGGCATCTGCATATCGACTGCCATCATACCGATATAATGCATTGACCAGATGGCACCACCAATAGCGATGGCAGATAAAGCTACCCAAAAATACAGATCTGCGCCTGGCTTTGCAGCTGGAACACGAATAGCAAGGTTTAAACCAACATAAGAGCCAAATACGGCAATCGCGTATGAGACAAACACCAAAAGCATGTCATATTGAACTTCAATCATTTTTCTATCCTTCATATTTAATAAAAGTTGAGCATAAAATCACGCTGGTTTGGTTGAACCGAGGTGCTTAATACATCTACTATTCTTTGTTCATAGGGGCTAAACTATCTATGAGCGACTATTTTATCTAATGCTAAATTCACACGTATTGTTTCCCCCAGCCCCGCAGCTGGTCTCCTCAACGCTGGCTTTACCTACTGCAGGATTGGACGTCAAAAAGCCTTCTATGTAACCTACTACAAAGTTACAACTTGATTGACTGCTAGTTGACGAACTACAGAACGGGCATCTGATTAAACTAATCATGTCTCCATCAGCTTTAACTTTAGCGAACCCTTTCAATGCTGGAACAAGCTCGCGACTGATAGCAACAGATTTTTTTAACGGACTCCCAAGCGCATAATCGCGTTGATAGATACCACCGCCAACCTTACGGCCTAGTTCGTGTAACGCAGTCGCACGCTTATTGTCTGCTAAACTGTCAGCGTATTGGTTGACCACATTAACTATATTGGGATACTGAGCACCGATAGTCGCTAAAACATCTTTTTCATCCATCGCTTTTTTGGTTGGTGCTTCAGTTTCTTCGTCAGATATTTCTAAATTAAAGAGCGTGCAGCCTGCGATAGAGGATAAGTCATCAACCAGATCAGCTTGTGTTTTTGGTCCTTGACTTCTAGCGACCACATGAATAATATTTCCACCGTTTTCTGATGGTTCTTGTTTTTGTGATACCAGTTGATAACCTGCTTTAATAAGAGGCGAGATTACGTTAACTAGGCGAATGCGTTCAGACGACGTTTCTAATGCACAAGAGAATTTCAAAGACCACTCCTTTTTTTGTATATATAGCTAGACTTTTTCAGTACCAATTTAGTACCAAGCTATTTAGACAAAGTTCATAGTCAAAATAAATGGCATATACGGTTTATAGTAGCGTTATACATTTGGTTTATAATTTTTATAAAAATTGCAGTATTTTTTTATAAAAATTATAATTATATCTAGCCAAAACCTTCGGTTTTATAAGTTATAATATATAGTCATTCCATAGTTTTTTTAGTCTAACCTTATGAATTCTATCTACATAAACGTAGGCAACAAACTAGTTTTAAAGATATAGAATTACTGATTTAACAAAGTGAGTATCAGCTATAAATATTAGCTTACAGATTAAATTATTATACATTCTCTCTACTAATATTTATTTTAAAAATTAATAAAGATAGTAGTTATGTTTTTATTAATTTGAAAAATATTCTTTTATCTTTTCTTAATATTACTAAAATAATCTAGCATCTGTTCTATGGAAGGGTTTTTCAATATTATTACTGAAGGAATAAACACTAGCAAGCTTTAGCACAATATCATCCGATAAAGGGATGTTTCTTCCGATAAATGACATTCGACTAATAAATAAGCCAAAATTAAATAAAAACTAATGCCTATTTTTATTTAAATTCGCTAATCCGAATAAATGTAATAGGCATTTATTTTACTAATACACTTATATTTATTTTACTTCTACTGTTATTGCAAAAATCATAAAACTTGCGCGTTATAATGACATTTCAGTTATCATCTGCCCCAATCGTCGCTCTACAAAATTGAAAAATTAAAGGAACACCAATGTCATCTCAGCAACACAGTACAACCATCTCCCTGCCCCGTGGCACACTCAGTCTGACTTATCAGACCAATTGTGTGACAAGTAATAATGACTTAGAAAAAAACAGCCGTTACCAATTAGAAGATTTACTTGGATTTGCGCAGCGTATCAATCCAAAACGTGCATTTTTGTTTGTATCAAAAGTGTTGGGGCGGCATATTCCAGTTGCACCTACGACTATGCGCCAAGCATTCACTGATTTGGCAAACTCAGTCCCTAGTAACTTACCTGAGCCGATTTTAGTCGTTGGGATGGCAGAAACTGCCGTTGGTCTATCGGCTGGTGTCCATCAAGCGCTACAAACGCGCTATCCAAATGCCCTACTGTTAAACTCTACTCGTCATGCCCAGCATGCAGACAGTGACGAAAACGCCCTATTGACCACTTTTAGCGAAGATCATAGTCATGCCAGTCAGCATTTAATTTATAAAAGCAACGATAACGCCATACAAGCACAGCTACTGGCCAGCAAAACACTGATTATGGTCGATGACGAAGCGTCGACAGGCAATACTTGCATTAATGTGGTGACAGCTTTACGCAACTCAGGACTCTCAAAGCTAGAACAAGTACATCTCACCACGCTGGTTGATTGGTCTCTAAATCAGACCCAAACTGCAACTGACGCAGACGAGCCAGTCTCTGATCAGGTATCAGCACGTCTACCTAATATCGACTTTCAACGTCATCATTTGCTGTCAGGTACTTGGCAATGGACAGATACTCCTAACCCTAGAGCAATTATCATGCCATCGGTTGACACTACTGATGCTGGTAGTCAGCCATTAGCCGATACTGGTAATTGGGGACGCTTCCCGACCCTCGATAGTACAGATGGGTTCGCTGACTATTTATTGAAGTTTCAAAAGGCATTCACTCAGTTTAGTGGTCAGCTACAGTTTGAACAAAAACAGTTGCCTGAGCGGATTTTGGTTTTGGGCAGTAATGAATTTGTTTGGTTGCCATTTTTATTGGCAGAATGGCTTGAAAAAGAGACGCAAATACAAAGCTCTAGCACAGTACCAACCGTCAAATTTAGCGCATTGACCCGCTCACCAATTGCCCTTGGTGGCGCAATTAGTACAATGATGAGCTTTAACGATAATTATGGGCTTGGTATGACCAACTTTGTCTATAATGTTGAGCCAAAGGAATGGGATTTGATTGTGCTTTGTATAGAAACAGCTTCTAAAAGCGTGGATGATATGTGGCAAGATTTGGATAATGTATTGGTAGTGAGCCCTATGCTTTAACTTGTTCTCCAAGCTACGCTCTGACTGGGTTATGCTCTACTTTTCAAGCTCATTATTTACGGACACTTTTATGGCTACCCCGTTTTTTAAGACTAATCCTGACATCATCAAACCTTATGCACTTATGGATTTGGACGACACGTTGTTTCAAACCCAGCGTAAAATTGATGTATGGAATTTACCCACTGCTAAAACCGAACACTTAGTATGCGCCGTGGTCAACAAACAAGGCGTACCATTGAGCTTTATGAGTCAGCGCCAAGCTAATTTCTTTAACTGGCTACTTGTGAGCACTGACTTAATAGTCGTTACCGCACGCGACCGCTATGAGATTAAACGCGTTAAACTGCCTTTTAACAGTTGGCAAGTCTTAACTCACGGAGCGATTATTTTAACTTCTGATGGTGAGCTATTAAGCACGTGGCAGCAGCATATGTATAACGAGCTTGTACCCTTACAGGATAAGCTGAACCAATTGAGCCAAGTATTTGCAAACCATAGTAAAAACGATAACAGTCAGCTAGTATTTACACCGCATATCGACAGTTTTAGTAATGGGTCTGTAAATGAAGAGCTGACCATTTATTTGGCGATTAAACATACACAAAAGGACCATCAAGCATTGGTAGAGTTGGCTAAGAAGCTGCCTACATTGATACGTGATTTTGAGCAAGATTTTTATGTGCATGTAAATGCTAACAATCTTGCCATACTGCCGCATGCAGTGCATAAGCGTCATGCCGTACAGTTTTTACTAGACCATCATTTAGACAGTCAACGGCCAAGTTTTGGTTTTGGTGATAGCTTAGCCGATTTGCCGTTTTTACAGCTATTAGATTGGTACGGTATGCCCAATCATGGTCAGCTGCACGAAAATATCAGTTCTCAGTAATTATAATAACAGCTTATACGAGAAAAAAACCTTCTATGACCCACCCCAATATTCAACAACTAAAAAAATACAGCTCAGGCAGTTATCTTGCCAGTGATGTAACGGTACTGCTTGATATCGTCGATAAAGAGACAGTAGCCGATGTGCCAGTCAGTCAAAAAGAAGCTCTTATACAAAGTGGTCAGCGTCACTATTCAGACATGCTGACTTTAGAGCAAGCACCGACCGCCATGCATGAGCAGCTATACGCGCAAGCCCTAGCTCAAGGCACAAATAGATGCGCGACTGATATTGCTCATTTGGCTCATACGCTACATCATACTTTTCAGCATACTGTTCATGATGAGTGTCCGTTAGTACTGGTCAGCTTGGTGCGAGCAGGTTTGCCGATTGGGGTGTTATTGCAGCGAGCCTTAGCCGATGCCACTAGCAGCTATGCTTTGTCCAGTGTGCATTATGGCATCAGCATCATTCGTGATCGCGGTCTTGATCCAGTCGCACTGCAGATGATATTGGAGGCTTATCCAAACAGTCCCATCGTGTTCGTTGATGGCTGGACGGGTAAAGGCGCCATTTACCAAGAGTTGGCGCGCAGTTTAGAGGCCTTTAGTGACCCCAATCATCCATATTTTGCCAGTATTTATCATCAAGGTAAGGGCACCATTCCTTTATTAACACTTGCTGATCCAGCAGGAGTCGCTTGGCTGGCAGCCAGTACTGATGACTGGCTAATCCCATCAGGATTGCTTAACAGTACCGTATCGGGGCTGATCTCTCGTAGTTTGTATACCGAGCCGCAATCAGGGCTACATCGCAGCGTATTTTATGATAATTTGGTAGAGGCAGACCATAGCCTAAAATTTATCGAGCAAATCGATAACGTGCGGCAAACACTGACGATATCAGCGCAGTGTTTGCCGACGTTTACGCGGCCCCGATATCAGACAGCCGAGCTGATAGATAAAATCGCAGCAGACTACGACATCACCAATCGTAACCGCATTAAGCCAACGATTGCAGAGGCGACAAGAGCGATATTACGCCGCGACCCTGAGCGTATTTTGTTAGCCACTGCTGAGCACCCTGACACGGTGTTATTACGTCATTTATGTAGCGAGCGTCATATTGCTATCAGCGTTTTAGGTGCTAAAATACTGCCTTATCAAGCCATCACTCTTATTAAGCAGCGCGGCAAAGACGATTAGCGCCTTGTAATCTTCTACTCTTTGTCACCTTTTATAATTTCTCATTTATCCTTATTTATGATGCCAACTATGTCAGATACGCCAAATAACGAAACAAATATTTATAGCCACACACAGTCTTATGAGCATCTGATCACTGAGCGTCATGCCATGATCAAGCCGCACACTTATCATCCCTATCAGCTTGGTGCAAGCCTTTACATGCCAGCGACTCGTCAAGATATTTGGCAAGTCATTAAGCGAGATAAATTACCGACGATTAATAGCATCATTATCTGTTTAGAAGATGCCGTTAGCCATCACGATGTCGAGTTGGCACTTGAGCGCTTGCAAGCACTACTCCATACGTGGGCATTACACGTCGATAGCATTAATAAGCCTTCAAGACAGGCAGATATTCAGACGCAGCAACCAACGCGGCCGCTAGTGTTTGTACGCCCACGTAATCCGATGATGCTACAACAACTTGCAGATTTTGTTCATATTGATCTTGTCGATGGTTTTGTCATGCCCAAAGTCGATATGTACAGCCTGTCGAATTGGCGTATGGCCTGCCAAAATGTCAGCACAGAGCAGTTGTTGATGCCAACCTTGGAGACTGCCGCTTTATTTAATCCGCATCACAATCAAGAGTTGGCGATTGGCTTTAAAGAAGCCTTTAATCAGCCCGTTTATGCCTTGCGTATTGGCGGTAACGACTTGTTTGCCGCGCTGCGTTTGCGTCGCCCAAAGAATAGTGTCGTCTACGATACTCCGATTGGTACACTCGCTTATCAGCTACTTGGCTGCTTTGTGCCGCATGGGTTTTATCTCAGCGCGCCCGTGTTTGAATATTTAGATCAACCAACGCTGTTTATGCAAGAGCTGACTCGTGATGTCAGCTTGGGCTTAGTCGGTAAGACCGTCATCCATCCAAGTCAGATTGCTTTGGTGCAGCAAGCTTATTGTGTGCCGCTTAGTATGTTAGATGAGGCGCAAGCGATACTCCATAGTGAAGCAAAAGCGGTATTTAAATACAACAATACGATGTTGGAGCCTGCAACACATCGCGCTTGGGCCCATGAAATAGTGAACCGTGCTGAAGTGTTTGGTACTATTAACGATGGCAACAGTGACTACAAACCCCGTTTATAAGATTGATGATTTATACATTACATTGACCTAAAAAAACCGCTACCCAGCTAGGATAGCGGTTTTTTGTCAGTCAGACTTTATACACTACACGCAGCACTCTAAAAACTTACTCATCACAGTATTGACTTGTTCAGGCTCTTCTACAGTCGCTGTATGACCGGCGCGCTTAATGACTGCAAGCTTAGAGCTCTTAATGGCAAAGTGCATACGCTCAGACTTTGAATAAGGCGTCGCAGCGTCTTCGTCACCAACTACGATCAATGTTGGTGTGGTGATACTTCCTAGCTGCTCATAGGTTCCTTTACGCTCGATGACGCCCATCGTAGCCTTAGTCACCCCAATCTTACTATTGCCTTGGATCTGCGCCAGCCACTCTTTGTATTCAGATTTGCGCGATTTGTCTGCCAAAAAACTACTGCCAAACATAATTGGCATGACTTTTTTACTGATGCGCTTCATCCCTAACCACCGGATCGCGGTAATGAGTTTGCGATACTGTGGGGCGTTTTTGGGATCTTCAGGATCAGATGACGTTTCAAGTAGTATTAAGGAGGACAAAAGTTCTGGACGGTCTATAGCGATTCGTTGCCCAATAAACCCGCCCATTGACAAGCCTACAAAGTGGCAACTATCAATATCAAGAGCGTCTAGTAGCGCGATGGTATCATTAGTTAAAGAGTCCATATCATAACCAGTTTTGGTGACCTGCGACTGTCCCTGCCCGCGAAAATCAAAAGCAATACAGCGATAATCTTCTTTAAAATAAGTGACCTGCTTATCATACATCCGTGAGCTCCACAGCAGACCATGAGCGAATACCATGACCGGTTTATGCTGATCGTTGGGTGCACTGTCCTCGTAATAAATATCGGCATTATTGATTTTTATATGTGGCATAAAAGCGTCCTTGTCTGATGTAGTCAATTAACTATAGTTATTTATAAGTAAAAAGCGATTGGCTTGTTTGTGAGTATTTTTATATACAGGTTTTTATGCTTTAGCATAAGACACAAACCCTTTGTCGCCTAGTACGGACTTTGATAATGAATGTAAGCAAATTTAAATAAATACATTGTTTTTATCAAGTGTTGAGACTGACCCCTGATTCATAATCTTCTATATATTACTTATCTTACTGTGGCTTTAGCGCTCACAAAACCTGCTTTTATAATCATAGCAAGCTGCTATAGTAATTGGCATTAGTAGAACCGACTTATTATCTTCTCTTTGTATTGACTGCTAATAGATATAAACAACTGTATAAGACAAGGAAATCCAAAATGCCCCAATCTCTCGTTGAGTATCAGAGCGAAAATCATATCGCCACTATTACCCTAAATGATCCAAAGAGCCTAAATGCCTTTAGTACTCCTCTTAAAGAAAGTGTACTAGCAGCGCTTAAGCAGGCCGACACTGATGATGATGTTCGGGTAATTATCTTACAAGGTGCTGGCGGTAACTTCTCAAGTGGCGGCGATATCAAAGAGATGCTGTCTGAAGGCATCGACAAAGAGGTAATTTCCAATAAACTAAAAGGTATGGTCGAAGGCGCAGGCGAAGTCAGCTTAAAGCTGCGTAGTATCCACAAGCCTATTATCGCCAAGCTCGAAGGTGCTGTCGCGGGCGCTGGCATGAACTTGGCGCTTACTTGTGATTTTCGTATCACTGCAGACAATGCCAAATTTGTCCAAGCGTTCGTCCATATTGGTCTCATACCTGATGCTGGCGGTGTGTACTTATTAAATCAGCTAGTCGGTCCTGCCAAGACTACCGAGCTTGTCATGCTGGGAGATAAAATCGGCGCACAAGATATGGCTGACTTAAATCTAGTCAACCAAGTTGTCACTGTTGAGGCGTTAGATGACGCGGTACTAAAGCTCGCTTCTCGTCTGAGTGCCTTGCCCGGTAAAGCACTGTCTATCATGAAAGACTCTCTTAATACCCATGCCTATTCTGGCCTACACGAAGCCCTAGATAGGGAAGTACAGCAGCAAGTCATGCTGGCCAAAACCGATGATTTTATTGAAGGGGTAACCGCCTTTATCGAAAAGCGCAAACCAGTTTATAAAGGCAAATAACACCTCTTTATGTCTGTATACATTACTCAAAAAGCTGCCTATTATTGGCAGCTTTTTTTGAGCATGGTTTGTAAATAATAAGCAGTACTTTGATATATGAGTGCTGTTTAAGAAGCAGGGGCTGGCTTATGATGGTTTGGTAAGGTAAATATCTTGTCAAATATTAAAGTAAAGATAAAGGTGTATACCAAGAAGAACAGCAGTAATGCCACCTCCATCATGAAAGCTTCTAGCAAACCAACATCGTACCAAATCATATAAATCGGTAGGCAAACCAATACCAAGCCGCCTTCAAACCCCAATGCATGAATACTGCGGATTAATAACGTACGCTTTGCTACCTGCCGGCGCTGTTCCCATGCTTCAAAAGCGGTGTTATATATAAAATTCCAAATCACAGCAGCCAATGACACCATCACCGCGACGGGTAGCGACTCTGCGGCATCACTATCACTAAGTTTCATCAATACATAAGTGGACGAGATAATAGCAATAATCTCAAAGATAACTACATAAACGATGCGACGTTTGAGAGGGGATAAGGTAATCAACCAAGACTCCAAAGCACTTGGATTATAAGTGCATGATCAAAGTGTCGGTCCGTCCCGAGATAAAAAAAGTAAAAAAGTACAGAGCCACGGTTTCCGCCTGCCCTTATATTATATAGAAGATGGCATAAAAAATCAGCTGGTGCCGCCCACAGTAAAACCACGCACGATTTTGGTTCTCAACTTTTACTATGAGTAAAACTTACGTTGCTAAATATCTCTCAAAGGAATGCTTTTATTCCACTAAACCAATCATTAACTTCATCAAAGACATTCAAATCTTGCAAAAGCTCTACGGTCATCAGCTTAGCACCTTCGTCTGCAAACTTACTTTTTATTTTTGATTTTCCGTGATTAAGTATTTCTGTGCCTCGTCTTTGTGACAAATCAGTTAGAAATTCATTTAAGTTTTTTGGTACATTATGAGTCACCCATTCTTCTTTCCAATTATTGTTGTCTACGAAATAATCTTCATCAATATTATAAATACTTTTAATTAAAGATGGATGTACGTAGTTTTCAATCTCTACCATGCGCGTTAAGCAACCGAAAGACCCGTCTGTCCGTTCATTTACAATATCTATAGCATCTTGATATTTTGCAACATCATTATCATATATATGTATTTGAGGTAAGGTCAACTTGTCTAAGTATGATTTATTAACCCATTCAAGAAGAGTGTTACCACCTAAAGGAATTACCAATATCCTACAATCATTTTCTAGATCAATATCAAATAAGTTACTTATATTATAAAAAAACTTAACATCGTTGATGCCTTCTAAACATAGAATGACTTTGATTCTACCCAAATCATTAGAAGAAGAAATTGTAGGCATAATACCTAAAGTAGCGCACACCTCATCTAGACTAGTATTATGTCCTTGACTAATATCATGTACTCTATTTTCTTTTTTTATGAACCTTATATATTCATAATTTATTGTACTTGCGAGCGCTGGGCTATGAGTAGTTATCAGTATCTGCGCACTATTGTTCTCACTTAAATCTAACAAAGATTGAATTAGCATGAGTTGCCAATTAGGATGTAGCGCTGTTTCTGGTTCTTCAATAGCATATATAATTGGCTTTCTACTTTCATTCGCCCTTTCCGCTTCTGCTCTAAAGTAGTTTAAAAGTAACAATCTTCTAAAACCACTTCCACGCTTATTAATTGGTACCTCGTCATCGCCTATAAAAGTAAAAGAGAACAGTGAATCCCAATTTTTTTGACTGAGATTAGGTTTTAATGACTCTGCTAAGCTAGGATCCATTTCTTGCATTTTATTGACTGTATCTTGTGCTACCTGAGTTACTAAGTTTTCAATTCTGTTAATAACCCTCTCTAAATCATCTTGCACTTCGCTTATGGCTAGTTTTGTGATTGCTTTTAATGGATCTTGAACCTCTTTATCTGAGTCTTTATTAGCTCTATCTGATTGAAATAAAAAGAATAAAGGGATATCTTTTTGTAGGTTGATCCATACCTTTTTCGCATCCTCTTTGTTTAATTCTATTAAGGTTGTCTTTAAATCAATACTATTTAGTTTGTTATAGCTTTCGTATAGAGCTAACCTCATAGTTGAATTAGTATTCTGCTTTATATTATCAGGTAAATCATCGCCGAATATATCAGCTACTTTTGACTTAAGATCAGAATTTTTCAAAGTAATGAGAGGCTCATCGTATCCTTTAGGATAGTTAGCTCTTATAAAAATTCTTTCTGACGCTTTTGTTATAGATTTCTTGCTACAATCCCATCTTTTAACTACGTTTAAAAAACCATATTCATCCAACAAATACTCTTTATCTAGGAAAGTTGGTATGGTATCTATTCTCAGTTCAAAGCTTTGTAATTTGAACGATACACCTATTTCTATGTAGTCTTTATCGCTAAACTTACATAAATCCTCAGTATCAATTTTGACTGTATTATTATTAAAAAATATTTCGAGTGCCTCCAGAACAGTAGACTTTCCGACATCATTCCTCCCTACTATTACGTTAAACTTTTCATCAAGCATGACCTCAACGTTTTCAAACCCCCTAAAATTTTCGATTTGCAACTTTACTATCTTCATGATCAAGGCCTATTATTTTTCTACAAAATATATGCAGACTATACACTATGATACTGGTGGAATAAAGTTTACTTTCAAGTCAGGTTAAATTATACGTAAAACAAAAAACCCCCGCATCATAACGATACGGGGGTTTTTTGTTTTACGTATAATTTTTTAGTATAAAGCTTCTAATTTTAAAAGCTTATATACGCAAAATTAAGTCAACTGAGCGACGTTAATTTTATCCGCTTCTTCAGTGTACTCTTCCATACGATCAAAGTTCATGTACTGATACACTTCCTCGCCCATGCTGTTAAGCATACCGGCATACTGCTGGTACTCGTCGTTGGTTGGTAATTTGCCCAATACCGCGGCAACCGCAGCTAGCTCTGCAGACGCAAGATAAACGTTCGCGCCTTGACCCAAACGGTTCGGGAAGTTACGGGTTGAGGTCGAAACGGCAGTCGATTTCGGTGCGATACGCGCTTGGTTACCCATACATAGTGAGCAGCCTGGCATTTCAGTACGAGCGCCTGCTTGTGCGTAGATGTTGTAGTAACCCTCTTCCATCAACTGACGCGCATCCATCTTAGTCGGCGGCGCAATCCATAGACGAGTCTTGAGACTACCTGCTGGTACGTCTTGTAGCAGTTTACCGGCGGCACGGAAGTGACCGATGTTGGTCATGCACGAACCAATGAATACTTCATCAATGGTATCACCAGCCACGTCAGCCAAGGTCTTGGCATCGTCTGGATCGTTCGGGCAGCACAGGATCGGCTCTTTGATTTCGTTCATATCGATGGTCATATCGATGGTGTATTCAGCGTCTTCGTCAGCACGCATCAGGCTTGGATTCGCTAGCCAGTCTTGCATCTGCTCGATACGGCGGCTGATGGTACGCGCGTCGCCATAGCCTTCTGAGATCATCCACTTAAGTAGCGTGATGTTTGAGTTTAAGTACTCAGTCACTGACTCTTCAGATAAGGTAATGGTACAACCAGCAGCACTTCGCTCAGCTGAGGCATCAGATAGCTCAAACGCTTGCTCAGCGGTTAAGTCTTCTAAACCTTCGATCTCAAGGATACGACCATTAAACTCGTTGATTTTGCCTTTTTTGTCGACCGTCAAGTAACCTTCTTTGATCGCTTGATAAGGAATGGCATGCACGAGATCACGTAGTGTGATACCAGGCTGACGCTCGCCAACGAAGCGGACACGCACAGATTCAGGCATATCTAGAGGCATAACCCCAGTCGCCGCTGCGAATGCAACCAGACCAGAACCCGCTGGAAACGAGATACCCATTGGGAAACGCGTGTGCGAGTCACCACCAGTACCAACAGTATCTGGAAGTAGCATACGGTTAAGCCACGAGTGAATAATACCATCGCCCGGACGTAAGCTCACACCGCCACGGTTCATAATAAAGTCAGGTAGAGTATGCTGAGTCTCAACGTCAACGGGCTTTGGATAAGCGGCAGTGTGACAGAATGACTGCATGACGAGGTCCGCTTGGAAACCTAGGCAAGCCAAATCTTTTAGCTCATCACGGGTCATTGGGCCTGTAGTGTCCTGACTACCGACTGTGGTCATTTTTGGCTCACAGTACATACCAGGACGGACGCCTTCTAGGCCACACGCTTTACCAACCATTTTTTGTGCTAAGGTGAAGCCTTTGCCGGTATCGGCTGGCTCTTCAGGCTTAGCAAATACATCTGAATGACCTAGACCCATGTACTCACGCGCACGGTTAGTTAATCCGCGACCAACGATCAATGGAATACGGCCACCCGCACGCACTTCGTCAAGCAAGGTTGGTGAGTTGAGCTTGAACTCAGAGATAACTTCATCTGAGTCGTGCTTAGTGATTTTGCCATCATGCGGATAGATGTCGAACACATCGCCCATATTTAGGTTATCAACCGCTACTTTTTCGATTGGTAATGCACCAGAATCTTCCATCGTGTTAAAGAAGATCGGAGCAATGTTATTACCTAGTACAAGACCGCCGCCACGTTTGTTTGGTACATTAGGGATATCTTCACCCATCAACCACAATACTGAGTTGGTTGCAGACTTACGGCTAGAACCAGTACCAACCACGTCACCGACGTACGCAAGTGGGTGGCCTTTTTCTTTGAGCTCTTCGATTTGCTTCATCGGACCGACCACGCCCTCTTCATCAGCAGTGATGCCGTCGCGAGAGTTTTTGTGCATGGCTAATGAATGCAATGGAATATCAGGACGGCTCCACGCGTCTTGCGCAGGAGATAGATCGTCAGTGTTGGTCTCGCCTGTGACTTTAAACGTTGTATAAGTTGATTTCTTTGGTACCTCGGCGCGGTTCAAGAACCACTCAGCATCCGCCCAAGACTGGATGACTTCTTTGGCAATATCGTTGCCCGCTTCAGCTTTTTCAGTGACGTCATTGAACGCGTCAAATACGAGCAAAGTCTTTTTTAACGCTTCAGCAGCGTCCTGAGCAACATCGGCGTCATCTAGTGCGGCAACCAATGGCTGTACGTTATAGCCACCTTGCATCGTACCTAAGATTTCAACCGCTTTTTTCTTATTGATAAGCGGTGATGAGGCTTCGCCCTTTAAGATAGCAGCTAAAAATGCGGCTTTAACATAAGCCGCTTGATCAACCCCTGCTGGAATACGGTTTTCTAGCAGGTTCATTAAGAAATCATCTTCACCTGCTGGTGGATTTTTTAATAGTTCAACCAACTCTGCTACTTGTTTTTCATTTAATGGTAGCGGTACAGTTCCTAGCTTGGCACGTTCTTCGACATGTTTACGATAAGCTTCTAACACAATAGTCGTCCTCGTTAGTTGGGAATTAACACAATACGTGGGTAGTCAGTATGACTGCCTGCGTCTATGTACTTTATAAAATAATTTCGGTGCAATCATAGCTTAAAATGCTCTAAATGTTAATGGCTATGGCTTTAAAAGGTACAGAATAAAGCCATATTGGACATTTATTATAAAAATAGTACTATCAATTATATGATTAACTACCCTTTCATGACCCTAAAAAATAGGCACCTATTTTTAGCATCATAGTCAGGTATATAAATGGGCGATAGTCGATACTAAACAAAATAGATACACTGTATGAATACGCTAGACTGGCTTGAAAAAACCAGTTTTATTCATAAATAAGAACCGCATAAAAGAAATATAGGGAATAATGACATTAAAAATAATAGGAAGGAGCTTAAAATGACAGAAAATATCGATTATCAAAATGGTCTACAAGTGCGCACTGAAGTAATGGGTGAAGCACATGTTAAGCGCTCGCTTGATAGCGCGACTGGCTTTACTCAGCCGTTACAAGACTGGATCATTGAACACGCTTGGGGCAGCACATGGCAAGATGACTCAGTACTACCGCGTAAATATCGCTCGTTAATTACCATTGCTTTTTTGATCGCGCAAAAAAGTCCGACCGAGCTCAAAGGCCATATTCGCGGTGCTATCAATAATGGTGCTAGTGTTGCTGAGATTCGAGAAGTATTGATGCATAGCTTGCCATACTGCGGTGCACCTGCTACCCAAGAAGCGTTTCGCGCTGCCATAGAAATCCTGAATGAGTTGGATATTGATATAGATATTTAAAACTATGGTAGTCAAACAATTCATAGTAGTCTTAAGAGTATTCACTAAAAATTAAACCCTAAATTTCTGCTATAATACCGACACTTATCAAACATTCTGATCATTCCATAAACCCTTATAGTATAAAGGGTTAAGAGATAACTCTATTATGACAACTGCCGTACAAACACATGTACCTGCTGCTAAGGTCAAACCAAAAAAAGCCATTCAAGGCGAAAAACTGCGTGGCTACGACAAAGTTGCGCGTATTCCAATTAAGGTCATCCCGACCGTCGAGGCCAAGAAAAAGCCAGATTGGATTCGGGTAAAGATGTCGTCGCCTGCTGAAGTCGCGCGTATCAAAGCCACCTTGCGCGAGCAAAAGCTCTATACCGTCTGCGAAGAAGCGGCCTGCCCTAACCTGCCACAGTGCTTCGCTGATGGGACAGCGACCTTTATGATCATGGGTGATATCTGTACCCGCCGCTGTCCGTTCTGTGATGTGGGCCACGGTCGTCCAAACGAGCTAGATAAGGATGAGCCACGTCATACTGCTGAGACCATTCAAGGCCTGGGTCTTAAATATGCGGTCATTACCTCTGTCGATCGTGACGATCTAAAAGATGGCGGCGCTGGGCATTTTGTAGAAGTATTGAACGAATCTCGTGCGCTAAGCCCTAACTGCTTGATTGAGATATTGGTACCCGACTTCCGTGGTCGTATGGAGATTGCGCTTGATTTATTGACTGAAACACCGCCAGACGTCTTTAACCACAATATCGAGACGGTGCCGCGTCTGTATAAAGCGTTCCGTCCAGGCTCTGATTATCAGCATTCGCTCGACTTGCTTAAACTGTATAAAGAGCGTCGTCCTGATATCGCTACTAAGTGCGGTTTTATGGTTGGCCTCGGTGAGACTGAAGAAGAAATCTACGCGCTGCTCGATGATCTAAAAGCTCATGATGTCGATATGATTACCATCGGTCAGTATCTACAGCCGAGTAAAAACCATGCGCCTGTTGATCGCTACGTACATCCAGACGAGTTCCAGCGTTATATGGATTATGGTAAAAAGATTGGCTTCTTTAGCATTTGGGCAGGCCCAATGGTACGTTCAAGCTACTTTGCCGATCGTCAATACTACGGCGAGGATTGCCCAGCGCCTATCCGTAGCAAAAAGGCACTTGAGGCTGAAGGTAAGCTTGGCTGTTAAATTCGCAAGACTGTAAGCGCAAGTCTGTAAATAAAATGAAGGGTGAACAGTCGCTAGTTGCTGTTCACCCTTTTTTATAAAGTACTCTAGGATTACTGTAGGCTGGGCTTTTAACCCAACCTACGCCGACAGATGCTGCGCGAAACTAATACCAGTTCCGCTGTATCGTTTTTATACTGAACTCCCTATATTTAACTATAAAGTTAGATAGTTGAGAATGACGTAACTTTAATAAACCTTTAAAAATCTTCAAAGCTTTCAAGCTCAACTCTTTAAACCGTCATAGTTGGCGTTGGCTTATCAGCTGTCTTGATATTATATATCGCAATAATCAGCACGATCACGCCGCCTACCAATCCTGTGGTTAGCTCAGGATAAATCAGTAGTAACGCGCCGATGGCCAATATGCCACGCGTGAGTGGACTCATAGCACCTTTAAAATACCCTTCTAACGCGGCCCCTAAGGCGATAACACCTGTTACCGATGTCAATACGACTGTCACTATGTCAAAGATAGGCGGCAACGGAAAGTCTTTTGCTGTGACCGCTAGACCCGTGGGATCTATCATCAGCATCGTCGGACTATAAATAAACATAAACGGCACGATAAATCCGGCCAATGCCAGCTTCAACGATAAGAAGCCTGTCTTCATTGGATCACCACCGGATATGCCCGCCCCAGCAAAGGCGGCTAGACACACAGGTGGGGTAATATTGGCAAAAATACCAAAATAAAAGACGAACATATGGGCTGATAAAATCGGAATATCAAAACCTGCTAGCGCAGGCGCTGCCATTGTTGCGGTAATGATATACGCAGGAATAGACGGCAGCCCCATGCCGAGTACCATCGATGCTAGCATCGTCAATATTAGGGTGAGGAATAACGACCCTGCTCCTAACGTCACGATGGACGAAGTCATCACCGTCCCAAAGCTGGTCAAGCTGACCACACCAATGATAACTCCAACGACCGCACAAGCTGCCATCACTGCCAGCGACTGGCGAGCACCATCTTCTAGTGCACCCAAAATATCCGAGAACCCCATTCTGGTCTCTTTGCGTATCATACTAATGGCAACTGTAAAGCCAATGGTATAAGCCGCGGCATAGCCGACCGGTACGTTTTCAATCAATAAGTAAATCAAAAATACAATCGGTAGTAGCATATGGCCGCGTGCTTTTAGCACCTCTTTGACGGCTGGTAAGTTTTCTTTAGCGATGCCTTTTAGGTCGCGGCGACCAGCTCGAAAATGCACTTGCGCAATAACGCCCAGGTAATAGAGCACCGCTGGTAGTAATGCTGCTAAAGCAATCGTGCTATAAGGCAGCCCTGTGGTTTCGGCCATGATAAAAGCACTGGCCCCCATAATAGGAGGTAATATCTGCCCGCCAACTGACGCGCTGGCTTCTACCGCCCCTGCAAAGTCTTTGTGATAACCGACCTTTTTCATCAGCGGGATGGTAAACGCGCCGGTGCTGACAACGTTCGATAATGCTGAGCCATTGATACTGCCCATAAAGCCGCTTGAAATGACTGCAACCTTGGCAGGGCCGCCCTTTTTATCACCGGCTAGCGCGAGTGCCAAGTCATTAAACAGCTGACCCATACCAGAGCGCGCCAAAAATGCGCCAAATAAAATGAACAAAAAGATAAATGTCACCGACGCGCCAATCGCGACAGAATACAGACCTTCAGTCTTTAGAAATAATTGACCAAAAATATCACCCATATCATAAGGACGCGTGAGCAATCGATCGGGCATAAAATCTAAGTGACTGACAAATGGATAAGCCAAAAATATCGACGCTAATATAGGCAAAATCCAGCCTGTGATACGGCGACTGCCCTCTAACACACAGATGACGGTGATGATAGAAAATATCACATCGACCGGATTGGCCATACCGCCGCGCGAGGTCACAATGTCTTGGTACTCATATATGAGATAGGCCATCCCCGATAAGGACAGGACAAACCAAATCCAGTCGTACCAAGCCACCCGCTTACGGCTACTTTTTTTACTGGCTGGAAATATCAGAAATATCAGGGCAAATCCAACACCGACGTGTACAGAGCGCTGTAGCAAAGCTGGCATCGGATTGAAGGTGATATATAAATGAAATAGAGAATATAAGATGCAAATTCCAGCGATAAGATACTTGACTGGGCCTTGAGTGATTTGTCGGGTGATTGACTCTCGATCATACTTTTCTAATATGGCTTGATTATGA
This sequence comes from uncultured Psychrobacter sp., assembly GCF_947488565.1. Taxonomy (GTDB): domain Bacteria; phylum Pseudomonadota; class Gammaproteobacteria; order Pseudomonadales; family Moraxellaceae; genus Psychrobacter; species Psychrobacter saeujeotis. The sequence goes on from NZ_CANKZC010000001.1 coordinate 509,933, forward strand.
GCTTGCGCTTCAAGCTCAGCATCTACATTGGTATCAGCAGCAGTGTTGGCATGTATAGGCAGATCAGCATTGTTAGCTGTCATCGTTGTCACACTATTGTGATCCGTCATCTGAGAGCTCATGACAAAAGTCCTTTTTTAATCTATCAATTAAATGATACGCTTTGGGCGTAATCGTTACTTCAGAATAGTCTGGCGCCCACTCATGAATCAAAAGCCGATGGTCGGCATAATTTAGCTCACCCTTGGTTAGCCTAGACACTACCCAATTTAAGTTAGGCAGCATTTCATTGATTTGATAACCCAAATAACCAGGTTTTTGTATGGGTGCCAGCGCTTCAGTCGACGGCGTACCTGCGCCAAACGCTTCAAAATAAGTGGTGGTCAACAGCAGGCTATCGTCTGTACGCTGATACTGCTCCTCCCACCACTGCTTTTCTACAGAATGAATCCAGCGCAGCTCAAAGTTGGGCTCAGTAAAATAACAGGTGGTGCCATCGACTTGCACTTCGACAACGGGCTGCTGGGATACGCTGGCCCATAGCACAAAAAAAACTAGCGCAGCCATCAGTGCCGCGCTAGTTAATAACCATAGACGTTTACTTGGCTGCTTGCTCATCGTAGTACTTTTTAGCGCCAGGATGGATTGGGGCTACCATACCAGTACTGGCAGACTCCAAGCTGATATCGTTAGCTGCTTGGTGCGCTGTTTTTAAGCCATCTAAGTTTTCAAACAAAGCTTTGGTGAGCTTATAGCCATCGTCTTCAGATAAGTCTGAACTCACCAACAATGCATTCATAATTGCGGCCGTCGGTATTGCGGTCTCATTACCATAGGTACCAGCAGGAATCTCAAACGTCTTAAAGTAAGGTTTGGTTGCGATGATGTCGTTCAGCTTGTCTTGGTTAATCGTGATCAGTTGCAAGTCTAAGCCTTGCTCTAACTCCATCAACGACGAGTTCGGTAAACCACTACTAAAGAACGCCGCTTCAATTTTACCAGCCTTCATGCCATCTGCTGCTTCAGCAAAGCCTAAATAATCCACATCAATATCATCATAAGTAATACCAAACCCTTCTAATAGGGTTCGGGCATTTACCTCTGTGCCTGAGCCTTGATCGCCTACCGCGATACGCTTACCACGCAAATCTTCGATATTTTTGATGCCTGACTGTTGCGACGTCACGACTTGTACCACATTGGGGTATAACACAGCGATCTGCTGGATGTTGTCAATTGGCTGATCAAAGTTGTTTTTACCTTCAACGGCATCAGTGACGACATCACTTAACGCCAGTACCATATCCACCTTACCTTGGGTTAATAGGTTGACGTTTTCAACTGAAGCACCTGTGGTTTGCGTCTTTGAGTTAACCCCAAAGGTTTTGGCATAAACCTCAGACAATGCCGTGCCAATGATATTATAAGGCCCAGATGCGCCGCCTGTAGCGATAGTAACAAACTTTGTGTCCAGCTTATCATTCGCAGTGGCCGCAGCAGTTTCCGACTCACCAGAGACCGCTGAATCATCAACGCTCGCCGTTTCATTTTCTGTATTTGAGCACGCAGTGAATGCCAAACTAGACGCAATCATTGCTATGATTAGAGACGTTTTACTGGTCAATTTCATTGGTTTCTTCCTTGATGGTTAAGACTGTTTTTGAGTATCAGTTGAACTAATTGCTTTATAAGCTTCATAAGCATACCGCAACTCACTTCAAATACAAATTATATCTAACGACTTTTTCGTGTTATACCTATAAGCTGCTCATTCATAGTAATTTATTTTTTGAAAAAATATAATCTATGCTGACGTCAATTATAACGACATGGAAGCCAAGTAAAATGAACACAGTAAAAGATAGTCAAATCGCAAATGAAAAGCCTTTAGACGACAGCATCTCCACAGCTATTTGCAACTCAGCTGAAATCGCTTTTATCGGTGGTAGCGGTCTATATCAGATGCAAGATTTGACTAATAAACGCAGCATCAAAGTTGAGACACCTTATGGAGATCCGTCCGATAATATTGTGCTCGGCGAACTTGATGGCGTAACGGTCGCGTTTTTGACGCGGCACGGTCAAGGACATCGACTGTCCCCATCAGAAGTACCCTATCGCGCCAACATATATGCGCTAAAAACCTTAGGCGTACGCTATGTCATCTCAGTATCAGCGGTTGGCTCATTGCAGGAAATGCTAAAGCCTTTAGATATGGTCGTCCCTGATCAAATGATTGATATGACCAAGCAGCGTGACAGTACATTTTTTAGTAATGGCGCAGTCGCTCATGTGTCTATGGCTGACCCTTTGTGCTCTAAAGTGGCAGATATCTTGATACAAGCTTATGAAAAAGCAAATATTGCGGATGGACAATGCCACTCAAAAGCGACTTATATATGTATCGAAGGCCCGCAGTTCTCTACTCGCGCAGAATCACACTGGTATCGGCAGATTGGAGCCGACATCATCGGTATGACCAATATGCCAGAAGCTAAGCTTGCGCGTGAAGCCAGTATTGCGTATGCCACACTTGCGCTAGTGACCGACTTTGATAGCTGGCATCCTACTGAGGAAGCTGTCAGTGCCGACTACGCTATTCAGAACCTGCTGAAAAATGCCGACAATGCCCAGCAAGTCATTAAGCAAGCCATTGCTTTACTCGCTAGCGAGCAGCCCAAATCTATTGCTCATACTGCGCTTGCCCAAGCATTAGTCACGCCCGTTACAGCAATGGATGAGCAAACCAAAACAAAACTGGCAGCGTTACTTCCTTAATGGTTGAACCCTTAAAATTTATAGGGTCTTTGTACACATGAAAGGCTATCAAAGCATTTGATGGTCTTTTTTACTTTTGAAAAGTCATTGTAGGCTGGGTTTTTAACCCAGCGCTCTACTTACGCGAAGTTAAGATGCTGGGCTAAAGCCACAGCCTACGAAAAAATATTCAAATAGTCATAAATTAGCTATTAGTCATTCTATAACCGTCCAGCCAGCCTACGGGCAGGTATTTTAAATCAGTAGGCTCATCAATGTCAGGCAAAGGCGCTAACGAAGCTAGTGACCAGTTTAAATCTTTAATGCGCTGCTGAGTAATAGAGGCGACGCTAGCGGTGCTCCACTCGATATTTGCGAATAGACTGGCATAAGCTTGTTTGAAACCAAAAAGTACATAACCACCATCAAAGGCTGGAATCATGACGCTGTCAGACGTTTCCAAATGCCTCACAGCCTGCCGAATCTGACTTGTATTAAGGCTAGGACAATCAGTGCCAATTAATATAACTTGCTTGAGTGTGGCTAAAGCTTGCTGACTGGCAGTTAACATACGTGTCCCCAAATCACCCTCTACTTGCGCTGACCACTGTACTGACCCGGGTAAATTAAGCGTCTGCCAGCACGGATCGCTTGGTGCGGGACTGACACATAGCTCAACCGTAAACCCTGTCGCTAATGCCTGCTCAATACTGTGCAAAAGCAGTTTACGCGCTATACGAGCTGCGCCTGCCATCCCAAGCGCCGGTTGCAAGCGCGTTTTTGCCTTGCCCTCAGCGGGAAACTTGGCAAAGATAACAACAAGGGTGTCTTTTATCATAAAGTGTTTCTTGACATAGGATATGCATTGTCATTTAGGTGTTGTAATAGTGCCGCTTAAGACTGTCTGGTGATACACCGCGCCAATAATCAAAGCGTAACCGCCACATCAGTAATATTGTGTGCCAAGTGCCGTGCTGCTGCCAGCGCCGTGCTGAAGTGATGACCTTGCTGGTTAAACAAGCAGGTTTGCCGATAGCTTTTAGGCGTTTGCTTATCTCAACATCTTCCATTAACGCTTGATTGGGGTAACCGCCAAGCTGCTCAAAAATTCGTCGCCTAACAAATATTGCCTGATCGCCTGTGGCAATACCACTGAGTCGCGAGCGTAGATTTATCATACTGCCAACGAGTTTTAGCAGCAGTTTATTACTGTCCAAATGCACATCAAAACGTCCCCACTTAGCTTGTGTAATAGCCAATGCTATCTCAGTCATAGCCTGATTTGGCAACTTCGTATCTGCATGCAAAAATAGCAGTACATCACCACTAGCCAATGCCGCACCCCTATTCATCTGCAATGCACGACCAGCGCTAGAAGCTAGCACTTGCCAATCGATAGCTGACTGCTGAATCGTTATCATCTCTGTCATGAGACTTTGAGCCAGTGTAAACGAGCCGTCTATCGACCCACCATCAACGATGATGATTTGCTGCGGTTTTGCAGTCAATTGATGCAAATGCTCAAACAACTTTGGTAAATTGTCCGCTTCATTTAATATAGGAACAACAATAGAAACAGTAAGTGCGGCGGTCATAGTTAGCAGTACTCAATCTTTTATTTCTTATTTAGGTTCCAATTATAATTGGTGTAGCTTATTTTGGTTTTGCCAGCTTTTAGGTCAGCAGTTTGTGATTTATTAAGACCCAAAGACGAGCTATAACGGGCCAAAAACCCTTCTAAGTCGTTAGTACCACGCCAGTTCGTCTCAAAGTCCTCTTTATACCACTTAAATATCGGTGACACCTCAAGCGTACTACCCTTAAGACGATTGCGGCTGCTGTCTGCTAAGAATTTATTGGTGATTTGCTCTAACTGTCTTTCTAGCTTTTTGCCGGTAAAAGCATCGTCTAATAAGGCTGGACAGCCAATGCTGGCACAGTTGACCGCAAAATGAATGCGCGGTTCGTTATAACGTTTTGAGCCGCGTATAAGGTTATGCTCAATATCATCTAGCGAACGGGTTTTGCCAAGTAGCTGAATAAAGTCTTGCTTCCATGGTGAGCTTAGTAGTCCACCGATATCTTTAATGGATTTGATATTAGGGTATTTTGTGAGTACCAGCTCTATCGTAGCAGCATTGTAGACATTGATTAAAAAGGCCAATTGCTCATCTTTATTCCAGCGGTTAAATTCTGCCTGACTGACTTTGCTCGTGGCATCCAAATAGTTACGCAACTTACCATTGTCCGCTTTCATGCCAGCATAGTTGACCACAGACGCTTTACCACCATTGGTCATAGTGACGTTTTTGTCCAGCAAACTATCCCAGCTACTGTGATTAAAATCAGCGTAAGCGGCGCTCGATAGCATAATTGTGGCAGCAAGAAGAGCTTTGGTCGTTGAGGCTATAGATATTGAGGTCATAGTTAAAAGTGCCTTATTGGTAAACATGGAACGCGCTCCGTAGCTACTGACATAGTAGATTTGGTCTAAAAATATTACATTGCTACTGATATAAATTTTTTGCTTGCGGCGCATTCACAGACAGAGGCTACAAAAAATTTATAACAGTCGCTTGGAGTAAAAATCGTGAATTTTTATTTAAGAATGACTGAGGTGTGTTAAATAAAAATGGTTAAAAACAATCCTAAACTACGTTTCTGTCTCTTCTTCTAAAACACCGCCACAACTACTGCCCTGTCCTGCAGTACAGCCATAACAGTGATCGGCGATCGCAATGTCATCACCAGCAGGGTCTTGCGTTAATAAATCGCTAAGATGACGACGAGACTTATTCGGTACTGGTATCTGTAATTGCTGGTTAAAGTCACAATCAAACAACTCACCAAGCCAATTGACACTAATCGTCGAGCGACACATGACGTCTTTTAGATTACGAGCGTCATAATTGTCTTTGAGCAAATCCATATAAGGATAAAACTCACCCTTGGCCAGCAATACCGCGCCAAAACGCTGGATCGGCATGTTGGTTAAGGCAAACAGTTGATTAAACTCAATATCGAAATGTTCTTTTAACTCGCGTTTATAGTCCGCTTCTAGTCGCTGTTGATTGGGCGGCAAGCTTGCGCCTTGCGGGTTGTAGACAAGATTGAGCATAAGGTTGGGGTTGTCTTTGCCATAACCGAGCGCATTTAACTTATGCAGACCTAAGATGCTGTCATCAAATGCGCCTTTGCCGCGCTGTTTATCGACGTTTTCTAGCGAATAACACGGCAGTGAAGCGACCACTTCGACCTCATTATCTGCCAAAAACTGCGCCATATCTTCATATCCCTCTTCCATCAAGATTGTCAAATTACAACGATCAATCACTTTGATACCAAGCTTGCGTGCCGCCTTGACCAAGTATTTAAAGTCCTCATGCATCTCAGGGGCGCCGCCAGTCAAATCCAGCGTATCGATATTTTGTATTTGTAGCACTTTTGGAATAAGCTCAATCAGCTCACGCGACATCATCTCCGTTCGGTACGGACTGGCTGCAACATGACAATGCACACAAGACATATTGCATAGATAACCCATATTAACTTGTAGGACAGTGAGTCCTCGTCTTTTAATAGCAGGAAAGTCAGTGTCTTCGAGTAATTCAATGGTAGATTTCATAATGATATAGAACCCAATTGTCAGTCCTTTTTAGTATAAATAGACATAGCTAAGATTTTAACGTCTCAAAAATCGTCTTATAAATTCACCGTCAAAATAAAGTTAATCTAATCAATAATACCTTATTTTCTTTTGTATATTTCCATTAATATGTTTTATATTTTTATCAACATCAGCGTTTATTTATCACTGCAAACTGCTCATCAATAGCGTAAAGCAATATAAATAGCCAAATAACATTGACCGCATAAGGCTTTATCGTTAGATTGGTTACATTCATCCAGCTATATATTTAACACAATTAGGAGCAGCATAATGACCACGAATATATTTATAAAACCAACTTTATTAAGCCTTGGGATTATGAGCCTCATTGGCTGTACTGTTAATCAGAATGTTGATAATCAAAAAGCCAATCCGGCGGTGGTACAGACAACAGCTGCCCAAGCGACTGTTTACTATAATGGCAATATTATTACGATGGAGAGTGATAAGCCACAAATGGTTGAAGCTTTAGTTACTCAAGCAGGCAAAATTGCTTATGTTGGAAGCTTGAATTCTGCCCAGTCAAAATATAAAAACGCAGCACAAGTGGATCTAAAAGACCAAACCTTACTCCCAGGTTTTATCGATCCGCATAGCCACTTTGGTATGGTCTCAAACACTATGGGACAAGTGAACCTCAATCCGCCGCCCGTCGGCAAGGTTGATAGTATTGATAAAATGCTAGAGGCTTTAAGCGCCTATAAAAAAGACAACAATATCGCTGATGGTGAGTGGATCTACGGCTGGGGCTATGATGAAAGTCAACTTGACGAGGATCGTCACCCGACCAAAGATGAGATCGATAAAGCGCTACCCAACAATCCGGTGTACTTACAGCATACCAGCGGGCATATGGGTGTTGCCAACTCAAAAGCGCTTGCGGCTATGGGTATTGACGCTGATAGCGAAGCCCCTGAAGGCGGCAATATCGCTCGCGTCAAAGGCAGCAGTGAGCCCAATGGCTTGGTGCAAGAAACCGCCACGTATCCGTTTGTGCGTAAGATGCTTGAGGTGTTAGAGCCCAATCAAGCAGAGTTTTTTGAGCAAACCCAAGATTATTATGCTCAGCATGGCGTCACCACCGCGCAAGATGGCTCAACCACGCGCGATGCGATCAAGTTTTTTCAATCGCAAGCCGATGCCGGCAAATTAAAGATTGATTTGGTGTCACTCGCTGGCGTCAGTGACTTGGATGAAAACTTAGCCGATAAAGACTTTGTTTGGAAAACCTATCAAAACGGCTTTAAGGTTCAAGGCACCAAAATCATCGCCGACGGCTCACCGCAAGGCAAGACGGCGTATTTTAGCCAGCCATATCTGACCCCTGTACCTGATTGCGATAAGGACTGTCGCGGACTACCAAGCGTGAGCCAAGAAGCGCTGAATGAGATGTTTGCCAAAGCTTATGCGCGCGACAACCAATTGTTTATTCATAATAATGGCGATGCGGCGACTGATATGATCATCAAAGCCCACGAATATGCCGCAAACAAAACCGGACAAGCACTAGACAAAGACCGCCGCACCGTACCCATTCACGCGCAATTTGCCAGAATGGATCAGCTAGAGGCCTTTAAAAAATATAACATGCTGCCGTCATTTTTTACCAATCATGCCTACTTTTGGGGAGACGTGCATGTCAAAAATTTAGGGGAAGCGCGCGCCAACTTTTTGAGTCCACTTGCGACTGCTGATAAAATGGGGCTGAAATACACCAATCACTCAGACGATACCGTGACTCCAGTCGATCCATTATTCGCTGTATGGTCAGCGGTCAATCGCACCGCGCGTAGCGGCCAGATTATCGGTCGTGATGAGCGCGTCAGCCCTTATCAAGCGTTAAAAGCCACTACCTCACATGCCGCATATGAGTACTTTGAAGAGGACAGCAAAGGTACTTTAACGCCAGGCAAATTGGCGGATCTGGTCATTTTGGATGCCAATCCATTGACATCGGCGCCTGACAGCATTAAAGATATCGAGGTGGTTCAAACCATCAAAGAAGGCAAAACGATTTATCAACGTTGAGCCGATATTTAAGTATAATGACGCTTATTTTTACCGTTATGTCTTAACACATGACGGTATTGTCGTCATTTTTATTGTGACCTTTTTGACCTATTTGATTTATCAGGGAATTTTATGAGTACATCGACGCCGATCACCTCATCTGACAACAGCCATTATCTGCACCATACGTTTTTTGAACCTAAAGACGACATCAAAGCGACTTTATTAATCGTACACGGTATGGCAGAACATAGCGGCCGCTATAGCGATTTTGCGCAGTTTTTAGCCGATCACGGCATCGCAGTTGCCACTTATGATCAGCTCGGTCATGGTCGTACGATTAAGTCATCAGACGAGCTAGGATTTTTTGGTAATGAACATCCAGCACAATCATTATTAAAAGATGTCATCATCATGGCAAACACCTTAAAAGAGCGTCATCCTGACGTCCCGCATTTTATTATGGGGCACTCTATGGGCTCATTTATTGTGCGTGTGGTACTTAAACATCATGCGCAAGACTTTAGGGGTGCCATTCTTATGGGGACTGCTGATGCCAACCCACTTGTAAAAGTACTGCTGCCGTTGAATGCTATTCTTGCCAAAACAGCCCCCAAAAAACCTAATACCGTGTTCGCTGAAATTATGAATAAGGTACTTAATGCCAAGCTTAGTGAACGCCTGTCTTCTTCTCCCTTTGCTTGGCTAAGTGAAAATACTGACAACATCGAAGCTTATGAGGCCGATCCGCTAACTGGCTTTGAATTTACCAACAATGGCTTTATGACTCTGTTTGCGTTGATGAAGGCTGGACTACATAAACGCTGGGCATCCACCATCAACAAGAGCTTCCCCATGTTATTTGTCAGTGGCGAAAACGACCCCATCGGCAATATGGGGCGCGGTATTCGGAACATCATCAAAAACTTAAACAAGCAAGGTTTTCAAAATACTGACGCGCGTTTATACCCCAACATGCGTCACGAACCGCTACATGAGCAAAATCATAGCGTGGTCTATCATGATATTTTAAATTGGATAAAACATTTAAGTGCGTAATGAATACTGACTTGGTTTGCTAAAACTTGCTAAATTAGCGACAATACGGCAAGTATGTTTTTTGTCTATAGTGAGTTCGGTATAAAAGCGATACAGGGGGACTGGGATGAATTTACGCAGCCTCTGTCTGGGCAGACACAGCACGCCAGAAAATTTATACCAGTTCTGCGTTGACATATAATGTATCTGTTTTATTTAGAATCGACTTTAAGTTAACGTCCTTATTTCCCTACAAGCTCTCCCTTTTACTAATTTTAGGAACCCTTTATGTCATTACAACAAACCATTGAACAAGCCTTTGAAAACCGCAACGAATACAGCCCAAGTACGATGCCACAAGACGTACGCACCGCCATTGAGCAAGTGTTAGAGCAACTTGATAATGGTAGCCTACGCGTTGCTGAAAAAAAGGATGGTGAATGGGTCGTCAATCAATGGGCCAAAAAAGCAGTTTTACTATCGTTCCGCCTTAACGACAACTATGTCATGCCAGCTGGCGAACATGTACAGTTTTATGACAAAGTACCCACTAAGTTTGCCGATTGGACTGAAGCGCAGTTTAAAGAAGCTGGCGTTCGCGTTGTACCGCCAGCAATCGCCCGTAAAGGCTCATTTGTCGCTGCAGGTGCGGTACTGATGCCGTCATACGTCAATATCGGCGCTTATGTCGATCAAGGGGCGATGGTTGACACATGGGCAACGGTTGGCTCGTGTGCGCAAATCGGTAAAAACGTGCATCTATCAGGCGGCGTAGGCATCGGCGGCGTACTTGAGCCACTACAAGCCAATCCTACTATCATTGAAGACAACTGCTTCATCGGTGCGCGCTCTGAGATCGTTGAAGGCGTGATCATTGAAGAAGGTGCTGTCATCTCTATGGGGGTTTATATCGGTCAGTCTACGCGTATTTATGATCGTGAAACTGGTGAGACTTATCGCGGCCGTGTACCAGCAGGTTCAGTTGTTGTACCAGGCTCACTACCTTCTGAAGATGGTACGTATAGCTTATATGCCGCTATCATCGTCAAAAAAGTCGATGCGCAGACACGTGCTAAAACTTCAGTTAACGAGCTATTACGCTTGGCATAAGCGTTTTTATAAAATCATTTAACCAGATAGCCAAGAGAAACATCAAGGTGCTGAAGATAAGCTTCAGCATCTTTTTTGCAGCTTAATAAGCCATCTTACGCTATAATTCGGCATAAAATATGCCTATCCTATCTAAAAAGTAATACCCAACTTGCACATGTCACTTGCCAAGTCCCTAAACTTGTCAGCTCTCTTGTGTCTTATTTTTATATTGTCTGACAACCATATGGTAACAGCCTCTCTGATTTAGCCTATTTCTTACTTTTAGTTTGTATATTTGAGACGTTTAACCACGGTATCGACATCTTATTCTGTTTGATAATACTATGAATGAGTCTTCTCTAAGAAACACTTATATTCCCGTCACTGATCCGACCGCAGGCCTGCGCTTGACAGAGATTTTTTACTCCCTCCAAGGCGAGGCGATTACCTCCGGCTTACCGACGATATTTGTGCGCTTGACTGGCTGCCCGCTACGCTGTGTCTATTGTGACACTGAATATGCTTTTAGCGGCGGTGAACGTCAAGCATTAGAAACCATTATGACCACGATTGAAGGTTATCCTTGCAAGCGCATTTGTCTTACTGGCGGCGAGCCTTTAGCGCAGCCAAATGCCATTGAACTGATTAAACGCCTATTAGACGGCGGCTATGAAATTTCTCTTGAAACAGCAGGTGCACTCACGGTAGAAAACATACCGCCAGCGGTCAGCAAAGTCATGGATCTTAAGACGCCAAGCTCAGGTGAAGTCGATAAAAACCTATGGACAAATCTTGACCACTTAACTCAGCACGATCAAATTAAGTTTGTCATTATGAATCGCACTGATTACGATTGGGCAAAGGCCAAACTGTTTGAGCATGAGCTTGATACATTGGTCGGTACTGTTTGGTTTTCACCTATGTTCAATGTCGCCGATGATATCAGTGATGAGACTAGTCCTGACGTGCCTGTACTCGCGCGCCAGCTTGCCGAATGGATATTGGCGGATGCGCTTCCCGTGCGTTTTCAATTGCAATTACATAAGATCATTTGGGCGGATGCCAAAGGTAAATAACAATCATAAGGGCGCGTTATGGTCAAACTGATATTACTCGGCTTGTTGGCAGGGGCGCTGTTTAGCTCAACGTTTATTTTAAACGAGTTTATGAGCGATGCAGGCGGTCATTGGTTTTGGTCGGCGAGCCTGCGCTATATTTTTATGTGGCTGATCATCACCGCCCTTATCGTCTTTCAGCATGGCTTTGGACGTGTTAAGGCGCTTTTGGCGATTTTTATAGCGCACTGGCGCTTTTGGTGTGTGACAGGCGGCATCGGCTTTGGGGTCTTTTATACCGGCATTTGCTTTGCCGCTGACCATGTCGCAGGCTGGGTGGTGGCCGCGACCTTTATGTTTACGGTGGTGACCAGTCTTTTGGTGCTGCTCGCCTTTGGCCAGCGCTTTGACAAAAAATTCATCATCTACGCGCTGCTGGTGTTTTTGGGTGTGGTCTTGGTCAATGTCAGCGAAGGTCTGCGCGCATCAGAGGTACAGCTAGCGGCGGCCTCCATGACCGATATGCTGATATTTGGGGCTCTGCCTGCGCTCATCGCCGCCTTTAGTTATCCGATTGGCAATCAGCTGGTGTGGCAGGTGTCGTTTAATTCGCGCAAGCACACAGCCGAACTGCGCCGGATGCGCGACCCAGCTGCCCATGATGATGTCGCTGAGCTGGAGACAACCGCAAAGCCTGCAGCACAGAGTAAAAAACCGCCGTCTCAATTAGCGCTGCTGATTGCCAAAATCCCAGCATTAGAGACCGACTTGTTGCAAGATGCGTTTAATAAAGTGTGGCTGATGACCCTTGGCAGCATTCCGTATTGGCTGGTGCTGGGCCTCATCATCCGCCCAGACATGCCCAGTACCTCGCAGGTCTTTAATACCTTATTGGTGGCCATACTGGCAGGGGTTGGGGCCACCAGTATTTTCTTGTTTGCACGCGAGCAGGCGCAGACCTCAAGCGAGGTGGCGGGTGTGGACTCAACGCAAGCGAGTGAGGTGATATTTGCGCTCATCGGTGGTATCTTGTTGCTTGGCAACACCGTGCCCTCACTGATGGGGCTGATCGGCATTGGGCTTATTATGCTTGGGCTGGTATTATTTGCCAAAGATGGCTAAGGGGCTGTAAATGCTGGGTGCGTTTTTGTTTCCCGATATTTTGCTGTATGTTTTGGACATGATCGGCGTGGTCGCGTGCGCCATCGCTGGTACCTTACTGGCACAGCATAAAGGCTTCGATATTGCTGGTTGTATCTTGGTATCGATGGTTAATGCGATTGGCGGCGGTACGATACGTGATATGGCATTAGATCGCCATCCTTTATTTTGGATGACCGACCTCAATTATGTGATTGTCATTACCGTGACGTCCTTGATTCTACAAATCTTTTTTCATTTGTATCATAAGATCGATAACGCGCTCAAGCTTTTCGATGCCATTGGCTTAGCCGCCTTTAGCGTCATTGGTTTTAAAGTTGCATTACACCAAGATGTGTCTCCGATCGTTGCCATTATGATGGGAGTTTGGACCGCAATCATCGGTGGTATGCTACGTGACATTATTTGTAATGAGATACCACTGGTACTACAGCGTGAAATCTATATCTCTGCCAGTATCGCCGGATCAGTCGTTTATTTACTACTTGAGCGTTTGGGCGTAAATGCAGGACTTAACGAATTTATCATGCTTGGTGTGATCTTTGCAGTACGAATGCTAGCATTGCGCTTTGATTGGCATCTGCCTTCTATTCGTTTGGTTGATTAAAATGAGTTTTAGTGAGATTTTCTCATGTTAACGATAGCATTGGACCCTACGCTCATCACCACTTTTGACCCGCGCTCTTTGATATATCTGTTTGATATGATTGGCATTATTGCTTGTAGTGTTTCAGGCACAATACTGGCCAAGCATAAAAACTTCGATGTCTTTGGCTGTTTACTGGTATCGATAGTGACGGCCATTGGTGGCGGTACGGTACGTGATGTGATTTTGGATCGTCATCCGTTATTTTGGATGGTGGACATGAGTTACCTTACGGTTATCACTATCTCTTCATTAGCGATGCAGATATTTTTTCATCCTAATTCAAAACGGGTCGATAAGTTTTTAAAACTCTCTGATACGATTGGTTTATCAGCGTTTACTTTAATCGGTATCAAGGTTGCCGATAGTATGGGAACCAATGTTCCCGTGGCGTTATTACTGGGCGTCATTACAATCATTGTCGGCGGTATCATTCGCGATATGATTTGCAACGAAATTCCGTTGGTGCTTCAGCAAGAGATTTATATTACTGCTGCATTGACGGGCGGTATTCTCTACTTTGCGTTGCAGAATCTAGGCGTAGCTGACTGGGTTGCTGATATCTCTGCTATGACAACTATCTTTACCTTGAGGATGCTTGCCATTCGCTATGACTGGCAGTTCCCAACTCTCGAATGGAAGTATTAAAGATAGGCAATAACAATCCTATTTAATCCTTTAGCCTGCTGCTACCGTCTCTTTTACAAGTGCCAAATCTCTCACCATAAGCTGCAAGCTTTGTTTGCCATTCCATTCATTAATATCTAGCTGAAATAACAAATGCACTTTTTCAGCACGATAATCCCAAGCACTGCTATCAAAATTAAAATAAATCGCCTCAATTGGGTATTGCACATCAGGATAGCGCAACGACAATTTAAGATGCTTGTCTTTTAATATTTTAAAGCTTAACACTTCAAATACACCATCAAATATCGGTGGTACAAACCCGTGACCCCAAATACTGGCATGGGCTAAATGCTCTGCGAACCATAAACTAAAATCGCCTGCCTGTAGTGGTCCGTCGGTGAATTTTTGCTCGGCGAATACTGCATCGTCCACCTCTGCCATGACTTCATTGAACGCCGTCACAAAACCATCAAAGTTGCTACGCTTGATAGTCAAACCTGCCGCCATCGCATGACCACCAAAATGACTGATCAAATCAGGATAGCGCTCCGCTACTTGCTCAATGGCATCACGAATATGTACGCCAGCAATTGAACGCGCTGAGCCTTTGATCGCATCATCATCTCCAGTACGCTCTATATCCGCTGGTGCGAAAACGATACTGGGCAAATAATGACTTTCTTTTAAACGTCCAGCAACGATACCGATGACGCCTTGATGCCAATCGTCTTGATATAAAATAATACTACGCTTGCTAGAGCAGCTAGATTTGTTGTTAATAGGGCTACCAGAGTGAATAATTTGTTCGTTATCTTTATCGTTGTCTGTATCAGCCGTCAATGCCTGAACAATGCCATCAGCTTGCGCGCGCATCTCGCCTTCTACCTGACGGCGCGTACGATTTAGCTGTTCAAGCTCTTGCGCTAGGCGCTGGGCAGTGCCCCAATCCTCAGTCAATAAACATTCAATACCGATACGCATATTGTCCATACGCCCAGCGGCATTGATACGCGGACCCAAAACAAAACCGAAGTCTTGTGCATGTAATTGTTTAGGGTTACGACCCGCTTGCTCAAGCAGGGCTAAGATACCCATACAGCAGCGCCCTTGACGAATGGCATTTAGCCCATGATGTACCAAGATACGGTTATTCTTATCAAGCACGCCAACATCGGCGATCGTACCAAGTGCCACTAAATCTAAATATTGACTGACTTGGACAGTAGATTTGCCAGCTTCGCGGCGTAGTTTTGCCAAACGTCCAAGTACATAAAACGCCACGCCGACCCCTACCAATGCTTTGCTGCTAAAATCACAATCGAGTTGATTAGGATTCACTACGGCTTCAGCAGGCGGTGTCTCTTTGGTCGTAAGATGATGGTCGGTAATAATGACGATAATGCCCTCAGCCTGCGCACGGGCAACCCCTTCATGACTTGAGATACCATTGTCAACAGTAACTATCATATCGGGCTTATAAGTCTCAATACCCAGCTCGACAATCTCAGGTGTCAGACCATAACCATATTTAAAGCGATCTGGTACCAAGAAATCAACGACCGCGCCCATCTTGGTGAGCGCACGCATCATCAGTGCAGTACTGGTCGCGCCATCACAATCAAAGTCGCCAACGATAAGAATACGCTGACCTTCATCAATGGCGATATCTAATAAACGCACCGCTTCGGTAACGCCGCGCAGCCTCTCAGCTGGCAGGAGTCCAGACAAACCCGTTTCAAGCTCATCAAGCGCAGTAATACCGCGCCCTGCATACAAACGTGCAAGCGTAAGTGATTGAGTAGCAAGGGGTTGCAAGGCAGAGGGCAGCTCGTCGATGCGAGTGCTGGTATAACGAGGAGTCAAATTTAGCATAGCCGTATTCTACTGGCTTTCACAAAGGGTCACAACGGGAATTTATAACGATTGAGTACATAATAAATAATTATAGCAATTTATACGCTTTAACTTGCCCATGCCCTTTAGTGATTCTAACCCAAATTTATATTTCAGAATTTACGTTTTTACAAAAACTGTGCATAGTAAGTGTGTTTTTCTGCATTTTGATACAAAGCAATGATTGTAAGCGGACTATAAATCCATAAAATGGTAACCATCTGAGATATTTGTTATCTGTTAAACTTTTCATTTTTTATAAGGAAGCTTTATGAAAACCACTCCAGCAGCTGAAAAACTACCAAATACCATCGATCCAAACTTAGACTTAGAACAAGTCAAAAAAGAATGTAAAAAATTGGTCAAAAAGCGTGCCAAATACTCTGCTGGTGTCGCGGTCGTCCCTGTGCCATTTTTTGATGTTGCGGTTGATGCTGGTATGCTTACTCAGTTGTTACCTGAGATTAGCGAACGTTTTGGTCTGATTGAAGGACGTGAGTCAGCGGTAGATTTAGATTCACGGGCAATCCATTGGAGCGCTTTAAAAGATCGTACTGTTGATTTTGCAGGACTTATGGCAACGCGCGGTATCGTCAAAAAGACCGTACAAGGCTTCGGTGGTCGTATTGCGGCGAAACAAGTCACTAAGTTCATTCCACTTGGCGGTCAGATGGTAGCAGCTACGATGGGCTACATGATTTTCAAAAAGATTGCGACTGACCATATCAACGAATGCTACAAGCTGGCAAAAGATATTCAGAAAAAACAACACGGTAAAAATGTTTAAAACCATTAGAGACTGTTGAATATTCAACTCACTGTAATGATGAAATAAAACCAGTTAAGATACTTTATCTTAGCTGGTTTTTTAGGTTTTAATCCGCCAAAATATATAATTAGGCAGTATCAAGTATTTATAGCTGTCGTTTAATATGTCTTATTTACCCTCTCCTAAAACCTTGAAGGAAAAATCATGAAAAAAACCCTAGCCTCAACTGCACTTCTTGCCTCACTGATATTGGCTGGATGTACAACAACAGGGACCAATACCAATGCAAACACGGCAATAGGTACCGCCAATGAAATCGGTATGAACGTGTTTAAAGCCGCTATTGATAACCAATGCCGTATTCAAATTGAAAAACAAAATGCCTGGCGTATTGCGAGCGTAGCTATGACTGAGACTCAAGAAGAAGCGGTGAAAAGCAAGGTCTGCGGCTGCGTCAGTGAGCAAGCTCCCCAGCATGTGACAGTGGTTGAGCTGGGCAATGCGGCAATTGACCCAGCCTACCGCACTCAACTGGTCACGCGTGTGGTTGCCAAATCATTGCAGTCTTGCTACGCAAGCTTCACTCAATAAGTGATCCATTCATTTAAGCAAAAAACCCAATGTGCTCTGTAAATAAGCATATTGGGTGTGGGCAATTAATAGCGTTTAACCTCTCTGGCATCTGATACTTCTAACGTCAATTCTGTTTAGCTTTTATTGTCTAGTACTTATCAGCATCTGTAATTACCCCATCATTACCTAAAGAAGCACCCATAGGCAAGACCCTAGACGGACGGAAATATTTAGAATGGCTGCTGATAATGTCGTTTACACCATCGACTAAATCTTCAATCACATCATCATAAATACCATGTTGCAGCTCAGTTTCAAACGCAGTAAAGGGATGCTTTCGCGCTGCAGCCCGCACATCTGTAATGCCTTCTTTGGTATAAAACATATTTACAGAGCCGTCACTGTTCAACACGCAATTGAGCTCACCATTATCAATAGCCATGTCAATACGTTCAGGCGTAAAAATGTAATCTTCCACATCGAGCAGCTGTTTTTCTACTTCTTTTTTGAAGATGTCTTTAATATCCATCTGTCAAATACTCCTTTGTGTCTATTGTCAATAAATTGATTATAATCATACATATAGTTATGATCTAAACCCTGTCTTATCTTTCATATTATAAGATGTCCACTTTGTTTTTAAGACAAAAAATGTAATTGTGCGTTTGCAGTTAGTAATAGTGAAAGGCAGTCGTTAGCCTTGATATTAAAGTAGGTTCACAAATGTCAGCTTATAAAAGTCAGATGAGTTTAGACAATATAATTATCAAATAAAAATCATATAAAAAAGGCGAGCTGCAAACCATGCAACTCACCTTTTTACGTATTGATTCTAGTGCTAATGAATCTCTTTTACATCGTCAACTAAATCCAACCTTTCTCACGAAATGACTTTAATACCTTAATGAACACCGCCATCTCATCAGGTGTGCCAAGTGTTAGGCGGCTAAAACCTTCAATTGGTGGAAACTCGCGTCCGACCACAATGCCATGCTCTCGCATTCTGTCCATGTAGACTTTTACATCGCCTTTAACTTCATGAAAAATAAAGTTGGCTTGTGAAGGCAAATGACGCAGACCCAATTCGTCTAGTGTCGTCTCAACCATTTCACGTGATTGATTAGTAATGCGTAAGCTGCGCGCCAAAAACTCTTCGTCGTCTAGGGTCGCAAGGACTGCCACTGCACCTGATAAATTGGTGTTATCTATGGACATAAAAGCTTCGATAGCAGCGGTCGTTTGCGGATTGGCAATGGCATAGCCCATGCGCATACCTGCCAGCGCACATAGTTTTGAGAAAGTACGAACGACGATCAGATTAGCTGATAGCTCTTGCTTTACCCACTCAACCCCACTCTCAAAACTTGGGTCAGTAATGTACTCTGAATAAGCTTGATCTAGTAAAAAATAGTGATTCGCTGGGGCATCTTTTATCCAGGCTTTTAGCTTGTCCGTTACGGTGATGGTTGCCGTTGGATTATTAGGATTGCAAAGATAAAACAAGCTGATGCCATCGAATTCATTGGCTGCTTTTTGCAGGTTGTCAAAATCTAAATCGTAATTGTTAGGCGTGAGTGGTACTTTTACGACAGACTCACCGATAGAGAGTGCATACAATTCTGCATAAGCAAAAGTAGGGTCAGGCACGATGACTTGAAATCGCTTGCCTGCTTTTAAAGCTTTGGTTTGTAGCATTTGCACGACGGCTCGGATATTTTCGCTAGAGCCGTTGCCTAGTGAAACGTGGCTTTCTGTCACGCCGTTGACCTCAGCAATTTTATTAATAAGAGCTGCGCGCTGATCGTCTGGATAACGAAACCCGATATCAAAAGATTCTAAGATAGCTTGTTTGGCAGAATCTGCCATACCAAGTGAGTTTTCGTTAGAGTTTAACTCTAGTAAGCTATAAGTATGCACAATGGATAATAGACCTGATTTGGAAGTAAATGATGGGGTGAATGGGTGTCATATTAAGTGGCATTGCCTCTGATTACAAGGTTTCTTCCTATTGATTTATTTTAAAAAAATTAAGTGCTACTGGAAGCAATTTTACCTAGCTTCTAGAGTAACTAACATGGTCAAAAGAGCATTTTTTGGTTTTGAAAACGCCATAAAAAAGGTGAGACGCAACTTATGTAACTCACCGTTTTCAATATTGATTGGTCCTGTTAAACGCACTAATCTTTTAAACCATTAATCACACCCAGCCCTTTTCACGAAATGACTTTAGTACTTTAATAAATACTGTCATCTCATCAGGTGTGCCAAGTGTTAAGCGGTTGAACCCTGTCACAGGAGGAAACTCGCGACCAACTTTGATGCCACTATCGCGCATCCTATTGATATATGTGCGCAAATCTCCTTTGATTTCATGAAAAATAAAGTTGGTCTGTGAAGGTAAATAGCAAAGTCCAAGCTCGTCTAATGCTGCTTCAACCATTTGACGGGATTGTTTGGTTGTGCGTGAACTTAGCTTCAAAAAATCTATATCATCTAAGGTCGTAAGAGCAGCGACCGCACCTGACAAGTTGGTGTTATCCATAGACATAAACGCTTCAACAGCAGCGATAGCCTGCGGGTTAGAAATCGCGTAGCCCACTCGCATACCAGCTAAAGCATATAACTTTGAAAAAGTATGAATGACAATAAGGTTATCTGACAATCCTTGTTTTACCCACTCAAACCCACTTTCAAAGGTTGGGTCTGTCACGTATTCTAAGTACGCTTGATCCAATAAAAAGTAATGGTTGTCTGGTGCGTTACTTATCCAAGTTTTAAGCTTGGCCGTTGAGGTAATAGTCCCTGTCGGATTATTAGGATTACAAAGATAAAGCAAACTAATTCCGTCAAACTCATCAGCAGCTTTTTGCAGATTCTGTAAGTCTAAATCATAATTTTCGGCCGTTAAAGGTATTTTGACTACCAAGGCGCCAATAGAGTCTGCGTACATCTCAGCACAATCAAACGTTGGCACAGGAATTACCATTTGGAACTCTTTGCCCTCTTTAAATGCCTTGTGTTGCAGCATTTGAATGGTAGCTCGCATATTTTCAGTCGAGCCATTACCTAATGAGACTTGGTTTTCTGCCACATTATGCATAGTGGCAATTTTGCTAATGAGTGCATTACGTGGATTGTCTGGATAACGAAAACCTGCACTTAAAGACTCTATAACGGCCTGTTTGGCAGAATCTGACATGCCGAGCGAATTTTCGTTCGCGTTTAACTCCAAAAATTTATTATTATGCATAGGAACGATACGCCTAAATATCAGTGGAAGATAAAATCAAATTTGGTGATTGATATCATATTAAGTGGCATTTGGTATGATTACAAGTTTTCTAGACCCCAAACATTAGTTATTAGTTATGTTTCACAAAAACCTTTCTACTTTCAAGCATTTAACAGCCAATAAAAAAGGATAAATTGCAAAGATGCAATTTATCCTTTAACCGCTAAGTAAGACAGATACTCACTACGGTTTAAATAACCGATTAGATTAAATGCGCTTTTAACTCCAACACTTTATCTCTTGTTTTCGCTGCATCCTCAAACTTCAAATCACGCGAAAACTGCTTCATAAGCTTCTCAAGACGATTGATTTCTTTAGCCAGCAGATCAGGACTGCGCAAGATACTGATATCAACATCAGGCAGATGACTCTTAATTGGAATCACTTGATTGTCATTGGCATCCAAGCTTTCGCCCGTGTCAATCTTGTCCGTGATACTACGGCGCGCGCCTTTTGGTGTGATGTTGTGCTCAAGGTTAAAAGCAATTTGCTTGTCACGGCGACGATCCGTTTCATCTATCGCCGCTTGCATACTTGGCGTAATACGATCGGCATACAGAATGGCTTTACCATTTAAGTGACGCGCAGCGCGGCCAATAGTCTGAATAAGGGAGCGCTCTGAGCGCAAAAAGCCTTCTTTATCGGCGTCAAATATCGCCACCAACGACACCTCTGGCATATCCAAACCTTCACGTAATAAGTTAATACCGACCAACACATCGTGTACGCCAGTACGCAGCTCGTGAATAATTTGCATCCGCTCAACCGTATCAATGTCTGAATGCAGATAGGCAACTTTGACATCATACTCTTTAAGGTAGCTGGTCAGATCTTCTGACATACGCTTGGTCAACGTCGTAATCAGTACGCGTTCATCTTTTTCACGGCGCTTGATAATCTCCGATAGCACATCATCGACTTGCGTGAGTACAGGACGAATCTCAATCTCTGGGTCAATCAGACCAGTCGGACGCACTACTTGCTCGACCACTTGCTCGCTGTGCTCAAGCTCATATAATGCAGGCGTCGCACTCACGTAAATGGTTTTGGGCTTAATACGTTCCCATTCTTCAAACTTCATCGGACGATTATTCATCGCGCTTGGCAGACGAAAACCATAATTGACCAAGTTTTCTTTACGCGATCTATCGCCTTTATACATTGCCCCAATCTGGGATACCGTCACATGTGACTCGTCAAGGAATAATAACGCATCCTCTGGAATATAATCAAACAAAGTCGGCGGGGCCTCTCCTGATGGACGACCGGAGAGGTGCTGCGAGTAGTTTTCGATACCATTACAGTAGCCAAGCTGCTGAATCATCTCAAGATCATACTGGGTGCGCTCTTTGAGACGCTGAGCTTCAATCAACTTGTTATTATCGCGAAAATACTCAAGACGCGGCTCAAGCTCCTCGCGAATGGTATGACTGGCTGCTTCTAATTTATTACGCGGGGTTACGTAATGAGATTTTGGATAAATAGTGATACGCGGTACGCTACGTACGGTTTTACCTGTCAAGGGATCAAACCATGTGATTTTTTCGACTTCATTGTCAAATAGATGCACACGTACAGCCAGCTGCTCAGATTCAGCAGGATAAATATCTAATAGCTCACCGCGCAATCGATAAGTACCACGCCCAAAGTCCAATTCATTGCGTGTATATTGCATCTCGACCAGACGTTTAATGGTTGCAGTACGGTCTATCTTGTCTCCGACCACCACATGTAACAGCATCTTTAGATAGCTTTCTGGATCGCCCAAACCGTAAATACAAGATACTGAAGCCACAATAATCGCATCACGGCGCTCAAGTAGCGCACGTGTCGCTGATAGACGCATCTGATCAATATGATCATTAATGGCGCTGTCTTTTTCGATAAAGGTATCGCTCGCTGCAACGTAAGCTTCAGGCTGATAATAGTCGTAGTAGCTGACAAAGTACTCAACCGCGTTATTAGGGAAAAACGCTTTAAACTCACCGTATAGCTGAGCAGCCAAGGTTTTGTTGTGTGCCATGATAATGGTTGGACGTTGGCATTCGGAGATGACCTTAGCCATGGTATAAGTCTTACCAGAACCGGTCACCCCAAGTAGCAACTGCTCATCCATACCCTTATCGATACCCTTGACCAGTTTTTCAATCGCTTGCGGCTGATCACCCGCCGGCTCAAAATCGGTGACCATCTCAAAGGCGCGACTTGATATTTGCGTCCCAGACGCATTGACACCAACGATTTCAGCTTCGCCTTGAAGCTGAGTGGCCAATTGGTTTAACTGACGCGACGAGCGCGGTTCAGGCATTCGCATAATGGCTTTCTTCCTCGTTAAGTTTAAAATAATATGGGGGTTAAACTGCTCTTTTTAAAGGATAATAGCAAGTTTTATCCTTAGTTATAGATAGCAGGTGTACTAACATTATGACTGAGCAAACTGTTAAAAATGGGCCTTCAAGTATCAACTCTCGACAGACTCATATTCGTTAATAATAGATAGAGAAATTCTTAGCTGATAATGCTAGTCACAGTACCTTTAATTACGACCAATAACCACGACCAAATTTACAAAGCTTTTCACGATTAACAAAGTCATTACACGACCACTTAATAAAGCATAACGCTTGAGGGTTCAATCATTCATGTAAACTGCTATCATCGTTTATGAATTGACTGGTAACATCCAAGCGAAGCGTTAGTCATTATCTTATTAATAGATTGTCACAAATCAATCGTCACAATCTTAGAATTGTTTTTAGATA
This sequence comes from uncultured Psychrobacter sp., assembly GCF_947488565.1. Lineage (GTDB taxonomy): Bacteria > Pseudomonadota > Gammaproteobacteria > Pseudomonadales > Moraxellaceae > Psychrobacter > Psychrobacter saeujeotis. Next base: position 533,281 of record NZ_CANKZC010000001.1, read on the forward strand.
AAACACAAAGGCTAACGTGAGACAGCTGTTTAAGAAAATATTAATAAAGAACAATTCATCTTAAAATTTTAAACTCAGCAAAATAAATTTAAATAATGGAGTAAAATATGAGAGAACGTTACGCAAGCGGTATTACTGATGATACAGCGGAAAAAATGGTAGATTTGCTAAACTCTAATTTAGCCAATTTGATTGATCTGAGCATGGATAGCAAACAGTGCCATTGGAATCTACAAGGTACTGGCTTTATCGGTGTGCATCAATTGTTAGATGACACCTACGAGCGTTTAACAGAAGCATATGACACTGTAGCCGAACGTATTGTTATTTTGGGTGGTAAAGCAAATGGTATCTCAAAACGTGTCGTTGAAGACTCTGTACTAGAGACTTACCCTACTGACATCACTGAAGTTGATCAGCATGTTCGTGAGTTGACCAATCGTTATAAGAAGATTGCAGAAGAGCTGCGCAAAGCCATTGATACTGCTGGAGAAGCTGGTGACGAAGATACAGCGGATTTATTTACTGAAGTCAGCCGTATTATTGATAAAGATGCTTGGTTCATCGGCGCTAACGCACCAAAAAAATAATATTTGTTCTATAAATATTAAGCTAAAGCCAAAAGAGTCACTTTAAATAAGTGGCTCTTTTTTATATCTATCTAATAAGCGTTAGAGATTCACCAATTTGTCATTTGTTGTGAGGTATTAGGAAGCGTTATCACTCGTTGTGAAAGTTATCAGAAATATCAAACAGCCTCACTATTCTCTAAACTCAAAACCTCAGCGTCAGGTACTGATAAGGTTAAAATAGCCTCTTGAAACAATGGATTGGCTCGGAATTGATTTTCGATGGTTTCAAACTTGCGAGCGAGGTGTTCTTCGCGTTGATTGCCTGCAATATCTACTGCTGCCACCATAAATATTTTTTTGGGACCGACCCATTCCAAATGTAAATACGACACGCTATCGACATCTAGATGTTCAAGTAGTTTGCCTAGCACATAACGATGCATTTCATCAGAGACTTTATGGCCTACTAAAAAGTCACGGTTACGACTGATTAAAAATATGGCGACTGCGCCCAAAAGCAAACCAACAACGATAGAGCCAAGCGCATCCCAAAATGGCTGACCAGTATAGGCATGCATACCCATCGCAGCAGCAGCGATAACCAAACCGATCACAGCTGCCAAGTCTTCAAAAAACACGCCGCGTAGCGTTGGGTTCGACGTATCAACGACATAACCAATCGCACTGACATCAATCGCTTCACCATATTTTTTGCTTTGTAGATAAGCCTGTACTAACGAAAACCCTTCAAGTACAAAAGCGATCGCCAAGATAATAAAACCAATGGTATAGTTGGTCTCACTCTCCGCTGCATTCCACTCAGTGATACCTGTATAAATAGACACAATAGAGCCTGCCATAAAGACACCAAAAGCGGCAATCATTGACCAAACATACGACTCTTTACCATAACCTAAAGGATGACTTCTATCAGCAGGTTTCACTGCTTTTTTTTCAGCGACAATCAATAGTGTCCCATTGCCCGCATCTGCCCAAGAATGCGCTGACTCCGCTATCATCGATGCAGAACCAGTCATAAATGCGGCCACCGTTTTCGCAATAGCGATAATAAGATTTGCCCCCACTGCGATCAATACTGTTGTCAGCGAACTTGAAGACTTATGCTCGGATGCAGAAGTATTATCATCAGACTTCCTAATACCGCTACCGCGCGTGCGAGTACTTGTTGTGTTGGAATCATCAATAGGCTGGGATTTCAGGTCGGTATTAGGCGGCTCTAAATTCATACTAAACTCAATAAAACGTTATGTAATAATGCATGGGCGCTTTATAAAAGCCATGCTACTCATAATAAATAGTGACCTAGCTTAAGATAAGGCCTTAAAAATATCAGTAGCTTTTTAGTGAGTCATGTCAAAGGGCATTGAGCTGAGGTATAGGCTTATTTAGGCTTACTGTTAGTCGTATTTTCTGGACTTTCAATCATGTTGTTAATATCGCAACTAGGACGTTGTGAGCTATCCATCCGCAAATTTTTACGCGCCAAACCTGCATCAAAGCGACACTGCTGCATAGGGTTTTTGATGTCAAGCGGTGGAACTGGATTGGGTTTGCCATTGTCATCGATAGCAACCATTGTGAAATAACAGCTATTGGTATGCCGAATAGTACGTGCGCGCACGTCCTCTGCCTCGACACGAATGCCTATCTCCATTGAGGTGGTACCCACATAGTTAACGCTTGCAGCAAAAGTGACCAGCTCACCCACATAAATGGGCTCACGGAACATCACTTGATCAACAGAGAGTGTCACTACATAACTACCGCTATAACGGCTGGCGCAAGCATAAGCAACCTGATCAAGCATTTTTAGCAGGTCGCCACCATGCACATTACCAATGAAGTTGGCCATATCAGGTGTCATCAGTACTGACATGTACAGCTCATGATTTAGAGGCGCTTTTTTGGCTGTTGACGAAGTGTTTAGTTGTGGCATAATCTTCCCGTTTCGCTATGAGCAGTTAAAAGTAGTATAGGTGATTTGCATTAGTGTAACGCAAACCACCTATTTTTTGACAGCTTTATGCTCATGTTCGATTAAGCATCATCAGTGGCTAGTCCATACTTTAAGCTACTTATTGTTACTAGGATAATTAACTTAGCCAATGAAAGTGATAGGCCATCCACGCCACGACCGCGCTGACAGAACCTGTTAGTAACCCACCCCATACGAAATCTACTAACGCCGTATCGAGCGTAAAACCTTTATATAATGCAAGGTTGGTGAAGTCGTAAGTGCCATAAGCCATCAATCCTATTAACCCGCCTAGTAAGAAAATATGGCCGATCGAGGCGCCAGCTTTGATTTGCGGATACAGAATCAATAGGCAAAGTACCAGCAGATAGAACATATAAAATACACCAGCTGCGATCATATTTGGCTCATCGGCAAGTAAGTGTCCGATGCGCTTTTCATAAAATGCGCCTTTCATAGTCTTAAGCCAAACTGTATCAATACCTAAGAATATGACAACGGCAGCAAGGTAGATAAATACATAACCCATGACAATCTCCTTTTATAATGGTGATTAAGCACAAAACACGCTCGCAACTTTGCCTAGTATTACGCTAATTATACTTAAGCCGATACCATCGCTGCTGGCGAGTCAGAAAAATGTAGTAAGTCAATATTGTCCGGCTTAACTGCCGTTACCTGCACTACTCCAATCGTACGCTCCAAAAAGCCGCCTTCACAATAGCAGAAATAAAACTCCCACAAACGGATAAAGGCCTCATCATAACCAAGCGCTTTGATCTCTTCACGCTGTGCCATAAAAGCCGTACGCCAATCTCGCAAAGTATAAGCATAGTCAAAACCATAATCATGCAATTGCTTAATTACCATATCTGTCTGTTCAGTAAATTGTGTATTTAGCTCTTGATTGGATAGCAGACAGCCACCTGGGAAGATGTGAGTCTGAATAAAGTCGACTGACTTTAAATACTCTGTGTAGTTTTGATCATTAAAGGTAATGGCTTGAAGCACCATTAGCCCTGTCGGTTTAAGTAGGCCATTACATTTTGCAAAAAACGTCGGCAAATACTCGTGCCCAACTGCCTCGATCATCTCAATGCTGACCAACTTATCGTACTGTCCTGTCAGCTCACGATAGTCCAGTTTGAGTAAGGTGATTTTGTCCGATAATCCAGCCGCTTCTACTCGGCGCTTAGCTTCACTATATTGCGCATCAGAGATAGTCGTCGTGGTTACCTGACAACCATAATGAGTGGCTGCATAAATTGCAAAACCGCCCCAGCCTGTACCGATTTCAATGACATGATCATCAGCCGTCAATTGCAAACGCTGACATATCAAAGATAACTTATGTTGCTGCGCATCGCTCAGTGTTACATCAGCCGTTTTGTATACCGCGGATGAATACATCATAGTTGGATCTAAAAAGCGCTCGTACATGGCATTACCCAAATCGTAATGCGCTAAGATGTTAGATTTGGAGCCAGCTTGATCATTGCCGCGCAGTTGATGCTTGGTTTTTTCTAAAGTTTTACTTAGGCCTGCAAAGCGATTTTCTAAGCTGTTCAGCACAGCTAAATTGCGTGCCGCCAGTCGTATGAGACCAGTCAGATCATCAGTATCCCACTCACCCTCAATATAGCTATCAGCAAGAGCGATAGAGCCACCAAATAACAGCCGACGATAGACATGACTGTCGCGAATCGTCAAAGTTACATCCAATGAGTGACGACCCACTGCTGAGCTACTTATCGTGCTGGACTGTTTACTACCAAATTCGTTTGTCTTCGGTGCTCGCTCAGCAAAACCTTCTATCAAAGTGATGCTACCAAACTGAAGGTAGTTAAGCGCACGAAATATTGCCTTTCTAGCCAAGTAGTCTACCCCGTTGTTAACTGGTTTTAAAGCAGCATTATGACGGATCGTTTGGCTCAAACGCGCAGTAATTTTATCCAGCTTTGATGTGGGCGTGCGGTCGGTTGGGCGTACTGACATTACTCTCATATCCTTATTCATAATCGCTAGAATCCTATTACGATCATCATCCTACATGATTGTCACAGCGTATTTGATATCCGAGCATCACTTCTATAGAAAATGTTAATAAAAGCTTAAATCACGAATATCAAACGCCTTCTGCTTTGTTCTAGCGAGTTTTCTGAGGAAGGACTTTTTCTATTCCTTTAAGTGCACAACTTTCGTCCTGTACGGCACCACCAGCCCCACCTGCAGCTATGGCACCGATAACATCATCACCGAATTTTAATGGTACACCGCCACCGATAAGCAATAAATCATCCACCGTATTTAAATTGCTCGAGTCTGGATTGGCACGTGCATTGTTCGCTAATGTCCGCGAAGGGGTTTTGGTAGATAGCGCAGTAAATGCTTTGCGAATAGCTGCATCCGTATTGTGCGGACCTACGTTGTCATCACGTTGCAAGGCAATAAGATTGCCAGCACGATCGACCACTGCTACGACAGCAGATTTGCCCTCTGCATGACAAGCTTGCATCGTGGCATCAATCAATTGATTGGCTAATGTCAAAGATACATTTGGCTGTTGTAATACAAGATTAGATGAGGCCTTGGCCGGAGCAGCTGAAACATTGGTTGCACAGCCTAGTACAGTGACAGCCAATAAAGCTTTAGCAAAACGATTGGATAACAGACGCATACATAAGTCCTTAAAAAATATATGTAGATGGATTTTAATAAAATAGAGCCAGAATAATAACGTATAATTATTTAATTTAATTCATTAAAAATGTAATTTTTGTTAGTGTAGCTAACAAGTAAAAAGTGTCGTTGATGAGTAAAGATATTGTCTTATTAATGTCTAAATTTAACGCTACAACTACATAATTTCGTCTACTTATAGTCCTGTTGCTGCTGACTATCGGCAAGCTTTTCATCATAATTGACATAAGGGACTTTTTTGATAGCGTAGAGTTTAAAAGCATGCCAATAAATACGAGTGAGCGACGTAAAATTCATGAAAGGATTTTGTCGCAGACTGTCTCGAATCGTCTGTTTAGTCATCGGTATACCAGACATCTTTACACCTGTCTTTAGCACATCGCCACGTGCGTCACTTATATTGATCGCGATGCGAACTTGCAAACAGTTATCTGCCTGTTTTTTTATTTTTACCTGCCAGCAATACTGCTGATCTATCGGATTAAATGGTGATACGTGAAAGTTTTTGTCGTGACAAAACTCAGTATCAGTGCCCTCTAATAACACTCCATAATAGTGACGTTTGTCCCATGGCGTATTGGAGACCTCGGCAAGCAAATGTGTAGGCGTCTGCGCCTTATCAAAGCCCAAGTAAAAATTGACCGGACTAAAATATAGTCCAACATTGCGGCAAACTAACATGCCAATTATTTCACCTGCTGGAGCACTCCCTGTGTGTTCAATAAACGATGTTTTTAAGCGCTGTTCGAGAGCGTTAGCACTGACTAAGCCCGTTCTATCATCACTATCAACATCACTGTTTTCTACACTTGACGATAAATAATCCTCTGCACAAAACTGCTGCAATGCCTTACGCTGCGCTGAAAACAGTGACAAACTTTCTATGCGGCTGCGTTTATTTGATATTGGTTTAACTGCTGATGATACACTTATTTCTGGCAGTACCTCTCCTGCTGCTAATGCAGTAATATTGACACCCCAATAACGATATGGATAAGCAAATTTATGCATGCTTGGTAATAACCGGCTGTGCCATGTGCTCCCATGAAATAACTGATGCGGCAGTCTATCAGCGGTATGAGGCAACTGATGTGTTGACGTCGCATCAGACGGATAAGCTGAGATAATCATAATGCACTCTTATGTGATAATGCGTTGCACTGCTATACATCTTTGGCTTTGTGACGGCCGAATAAGCCGCGTTTTGTCTTACTATTGAATGCTTGTGCAGCTGGTTGTAAAGTTGCGATATGGTTTACCAATTCTTGATTGGTAGTCGCTGTCATTACGCGACGCTTATTGAGCTTGCGTGCTTTTTTATCTGCCTTTACTGGCAAGTCTCTATAACGAAATGGCGTGTGCGTGCTATCGCTACTGAGTAGATGACTCAAATCAACTTCATCTTTGATGTCTATTGTACTGCCGAGTACCTGACAGACACGCAGACCACTGCGTACACCATCTTCATGAAAGCCATTGAACCAATATGCCCCGCAAAAGTGGGTCTGTAGACCACTACCCGATATACGCGACCACTGGGCTTGTGCAGCTATCATCTCGTTATCGAACACAGGATGGCTATAATCAATACTTTTTATGACTTGTGTAGGATCAATATATTTGTTGAGCGTGACCAGATAATTATGCTGTTTGGTCAAACGCTGTAAGATATTCATATGATATGTCAGTACTGGCTTTGCAGCTGTTGGTTGTTCACCAGCCTTATGTTGAGCTTTGTCATCAATCAGGTAATTCCAACTTGCCCATGCCAGTGATTTTTTTGGCAGCACTTCAGTATCTGTATGCAGCACCGCCGTATTATTGGTAAACTGAAATTGTCCCAGTACCTCACGCTCATCAGGACTGGCATCTTTTAGTAATGTTAGCGCCGTATCTGCGTGACAAGCAAAGATAACGTCATCAAATATGAGCTGTTGCGTACCGCTATTAGCGTTATTATCGATGACGGTTAAGGTCACTTTATTGTCATGCCGAATGACTGATTGCACCGGACTATTGACCCGTACTGTACCGCCAGATTTCACAAAACGTGTGACTAGCTTGTTGACATACTGCTTGGATCCACCTTTGATAGTGAACCACTGCGGACGATTAACCACATCAAGCAAACCATGATTATCAAAAAACTGTGCAAAGAAGACTAAAGGTGTCTCTTTTACTTTTTCTAAGCCAGTCGACCAGATTGCTGAGACCATTGGCAACAGATAGTTGTCAGTAAACAAAGTGCCGTAGCGCTTGCTTGCCAAATAGCCACCTAGCGTTTGCTCAGTAAAGGTATGAATATCTTGCCCCTGTACACGCGCCATCTCATAATCTTGACGCAATTGTCGAACATGCTTATTGAACTGCAAAATATCAGTCATAAACGCCCAAAACTTAGGATTAAGGGCATTTTTGCGCTGCGATAACAAAGTATTTAGCGTATGACCATTATATTCAAAGTTGCGAGCGCTATTTTTCACTGAAAAACTCATATCCGTTGCCTGATATGGCACTTGTAAGTCATGCAGTAAGCGAAAAAAGTTTGGGTAAGTACGCTCGTTAAAAACAATAAAACCTGTGTCTATGGCGCTACTCTCCACTTTATCTTGTTTTGCCTTTTTACCATATTGTAAGGTCACATCGATGGTATTTACGTGCCCGCCAATATAATCGCTGGCCTCAAACACTGTCACGTCATGAAGCTTAGCCAAATAATGCGCACAAGTTAATCCTGCTACCCCAGAACCAATGATAGCGACACGTTTTTTTGCTTGTGTATCGACGGCTTCATCAGTTTGTGCCAGTTTTTGCTTTACAGTTTGTCGCTTTACAGATTGTGACTGCTTAGAGGTACGGTGACGGTGAAAAAACGGCATAAAACTTTCCTTGATGTTCTATTTAATAAGGTATTACTCGGCTCGCTATTTTTTGTTCATTTTTTCACTAACTTGTTGCCAGACCGTATCTGGTAAAGCGCCCAACGTTTTTAGTGGTATCGTTAGCCTTCTAGGGAACTCGATGACCTCATCGCCATCTTTGATACCTTGACGAATAGCAAAACTTGCTTGCTCAGGCGTTTGTATAAACGGCATTGGAAAGTCGTTTTGCTTAGTCATTGGCGTTTCGACAAAACCTGGCACCACCAAACTCACATCAACATTGTGCGGTGCTAGGCTGATTTGCAAGGTTTTCATTAAGTAATGAATAGCCGCTTTCGAGCTGCCATAAGCTTCGGCACGCGCAAACGGCACATAGGCCGATGCAGAACCAATACCTACTAAACGTCCTTTTGAAGCGATAAGCTTTGGCAATACGCCTTCAATAGCGTGCGCAAGCGTCCCCATATTGACCGACATCACTTTCATCAGGGCAGCGCTATCGAAGTTTGGCATATCTAAGTACTCACACATACCAGCACCACAAATCGCTAAATCAATTCTCTCAACCTTCTCAAAGGCTGCTATGACTTTGTCGCGATCCATCAGATCTAAATCAATCGGTGTTGCGCCTAAGTCTTTTAGCTCTGCCAATGCTTTATCATCACGTCCAACCGCATACACTTGATGGTTATCTTGTAAGTAGTCTTTTGCCAATTGATAGCCGATACCAGAGGTTGCACCAGTGATAAGAATATGTAGCTTTTCGGTAGAATCAGTCATTATAAAATCCTTTTTTTGGTAATTTTCGCAATCATTTTGTCAGTCGCTTTTAAATGACAAAGCTTTATAGAGCATCAACAATATTATTATGCTAGGAGGTGATACCAGATATTATTATCAGCAATAATCTTGCTTGTATACCCAATTCGTTTAATAAAACTGAATAATAGGCTGTCCGATAATTATAGTCTAAGGTCTGATTTTTACTGTTGTAACTTCGCAAGATATTTCTGATAAATGTTGTTTTTTAGAACCAATATTCATTCTTATATTAACCAAAACAATGTCTTATTACCTAATAAGACAGTATAAAATCAACATGCTACAATGCTTAAGACGCTTTTATTAAAGTTAGTATGAAGACATTTACAGCGTTTTATTCCATTCAGCCTTTTAGTTTTTGTCGCGTACTAACGATAATGAATCACGCTATATAATTAGTCTCAATTATCCAAATTCCACTCTCAGCTAAAAAGGATTTCTCATGAGCGAATTGCAACTCTCTGACCGTGTCAACAACATCAAACCCTCACCCACCCTAGCGATTACCAATAAAGCCAAAGAACTAAAAGCATCTGGTAAGGACATCATTGGCCTAGGCGCAGGCGAACCTGACTTTGATACGCCAGCACACATCAAAAAAGCGGCTATTGACGCTATCAACGATGGCTTTACCAAGTACACTGCTGTCGATGGTACCCCAGAGCTAAAACAAACTATCATTGAGAAGTTTAAGCGTGATAACGACATTAGCTATGAGCCAAATGAAATCCTAGTGTCAGTCGGTGGTAAGCAGTCTTTTTTTAATCTTGCTCAAGCCTTTATCAATCCAGGTGATGAAGTTATCATTCCAGCGCCATACTGGGTCAGTTATCCTGACATGGTTATTATCGCAGAAGGCAAACCTGTCATCGTCGAATGCCCAGCGTCGCAAGATTTTAAAATCACAGCTGAGCAGTTAGAAGCCGCCATCACAGACAAAACCAAACTGTTGGTATTAAATAGCCCATCAAATCCAACAGGCATGATTTATACTTTGGATGAGCTAAAAGCCATTGCGGAAGTATTGAAGAAGCATCCACACGTCTATGTTGCCTCAGATGATATGTATGAGCACATTCGCTGGACCGGTGATAAGTTCTACAATATCTTAAACGCTGCACCTGAGCTAAAAGAGCGTGCCATCATCCTAAATGGTGTCTCAAAAGCGTATGCCATGACAGGCTGGCGTATCGGCTATGCAGGTGGCCCTGCCAAACTCATCGGCGCAATGAAAAAAGTTCAGTCACAATCAACCTCGTGCCCCGCTTCTATCAGCCAAGTCGCCGCCGAAGCTGCTATTAGCGGTGACCAGAGCGTACTTGCGCCAATGGTAGAAGCTTTTGAGAAACGTTGTGATTTGGTCGTCAATGGTCTAAATGCTATCAAGGGCATTACTTGCCTGCGTCCTGATGGCGCCTTTTATGTCTATCCTGAAATCAAACCCCTAATCAAAGCCGCTGGTCTGTCATCATGTACTGAGTTTTCAGCATGGTTATTAGATAAGGTTGGCGTAGCTGTCGTACCAGGTGACGCCTTTGGCCTTGGCGGCTATATGCGTATCTCTTACGCAACGGACGAAGCGACACTAAAAGATGCCTTGTCACGCATCGAAAAAGCCGTGGCTGATTTAGACGTTACTGAATAAATTGCAATGAACAGCTGGTTCCACCATTGCTTCTATTAAAAAAGCCACTTATACACTCTATAAAGTGGCTTTTTCATGATGTTTTTAGTCTTTTTTTGATAAAAACCCTCTATCACATCATTAAAATAATAATTTTTACCAATTATGCAAAAAAAAGCTTGACGTATTTTTTATCTTTGCTAGAATACGCCCCACTTAGCAAGAACTCGTTAGAGACTTTCTAAGCTCGTTGTAAGTCATTACATACTTACAGCCTATTCTCCAATAGCTCAGTTGGTAGAGCAACGGACTGTTAATCCGTGTGTCCCTGGTTCGAGCCCAGGTTGGAGAGCCACATTTTAGTAGTAAAATCTTGAATTATTTGTAATTCAATTATGGCATTTGCCAAAACCCTCATCGATTTGATGAGGGTTTTTTTATGAGTGCTCTACCTATAATACTAGGTCTTATGTTTATCATTGACTAAAACAGCTTATCAGAACTGTCAAATACGTCGTACAGTACCTCTTAAATCTCATTAAAAAAGAAATTATAATAAATAACCATGATTAATGATTTATTTGGTTGACAGTCTACAGCTACTTGGCTAAAATGTGCCCCACATAACGCAAACGAGCTTAGTGCTTGCTATGTCAGACACATCCAGTAGGTTTGCCGTTATCACAGCTTATTCTCCAATAGCTCAGTTGGTAGAGCAACGGACTGTTAATCCGTGTGTCCCTGGTTCGAGCCCAGGTTGGAGAGCCATATAATGAAAACCTTCATCAATATTAGATGAAGGTTTTTTTATGGTTGCTATTTTTACTACTGTAGTGTTTTTTGCAGTGGTTTTGTTGTATGGTAAGTAGTATTGATAACTGTTTGTTTATGACAGCTATCTAAAATGTTTATAAGTAACGACTTCAAGCACTTATTGCAAATGAATAGCTACTATCATTCTCGTTGAAGTTCTTTGTTTTTAGTCACTAAAAGTAATGGTTTATTATGATACCTGTACGCATAAAAAATAAGTTCTCTGATCATCCGCAAAAAATCATGCGCCCAGTCAGCATTCGTCTTTCTGAAGAGATGATCGAGCTACTAGAGGCAACCTCATCAGAGCTTGGATTCAAACGTATTCAAGGGCTGATTCGTCTGTATATTCGCCAAGGTCTTGACCGTGATCATCAAGATTATACTTTAGCGCATGATGAAGTTTTCATCGAGACTCTGCGTAAGCGTGGTGTCAGCCAACGTATCATTGATGAAGCGATCGTGGTCACGCACAATAATAGTATCACGCATCCGTTGACGGAATTACAAAACGACGACTAGCACTGAGATTTTTATCGAGCTGATCGTTGTTATTGATAGTTTAAGATGACCCTAAAAAAGCCAGTCGCTAAGTGACTAAAATACACTTAGCGACCGGCTTTTTTACTTAAAGTATCCTAGTTACTTTATTCTCCACCACTGTCTTTACCATTCACTTTGCCCTCCCACCACTTTGCGATATTTTGCCTCTTATTTCCCCTTGTTGTCGCCTTCTCATATAAGTCACTAGTATTAAGCATAATTTAACACAATAGCTAATGATGGCTCCTAATACTATTTATCGAAGTAAGGTATATTTTAATTAAGATCGATTATAGAATTGATTAAAAAAATATAGTCAGTCTTAAATAAAAGCAGTACAAAGATTAAAAAACACTGTTGAGACCATTTCTTTGCTTGCTGTGCACACGCAGCTCGTTGCTGTATATAACTTATTTTAGTGGCTCTTGTTTATCTTATAGTGAATCAACTATAACAAGGAGGTAGATCATGGTAAGGCCTTTAAAAAAGCGCATGATAGCAAGTACACTTATCTTATTCCGTAGCTTTGACTTCCTGCCCATACCTTATAATAAGCACTTTTATCAGCGCTTAGGTACCGCTATGTTGCTTGTTTTGTCACTAGTGGCAGCGGGTTTATTGAGTGGCTGCTCACAGCCGCCAACTGACCCGAGTAAGCAAACCATACCGACGAACTCTGATCAGTGGCAAAAAAAGCTAGGCGCTACTTTTGAGCAATTGCCTGAGAGTGATAGACAGCTTCTTAGCCGCTATATGCTACGCATGAAGCTTAGCGATGCTTACGAGTCTGGCGCCATGCCGCGTATAACGATTAAGCAAGCACTGGTACAACAACGTGAATATGAGCGTCTACACCCTAACAACCCGACTGGCAAAAAAAGCCCTGTTGCGGTCAATCAGCGGATAGATGCTATGAATACATCGACTTACCCTCTCGCCTTGTTACCTGTAAAAATTAGTGATAGTGACAGCCTAAATCAGGTAAAGCTGCAGTTTATGCTATCCAATCATGGCTTGGTGCCTATTGAAAGCTTTAAAGGGAATTTGCTGATGAAAGACGCAAAACTGACAGAAGGTAAAAAATTCAATGTTCCGCTTACGCAGTTCAAACCTGCTATTGAACCTGAACAGTCAGGTAAAATTGTCATTGAAAGTAGTATTGAGGATGTGAATGTCATGCGTGCGATTAGGAATGCACAAGATGTCACAATAGAGATTAGTGAGGGTGTTCTACTTTTAACCAGTGGAAAGCAAATTGAGTTTAAAGAGACTATTAAGAAATAAATGGCTCTACCTATATACTATTTATACGACAGATAGAACGTTTTATTACTATCTATGTGATGATTAATTTTTATAACTATATAAAAAACAGCCATAAAAAAAGGCCCCAATCATTAACTGATTAGGGTCTTTTAAATTTGGCGGAGACGGAGAGATTCGAACTCTCGAAGGGCTATGAACCCTTGCCGGTTTTCAAGACCGGTGCATTCAACCGCTCTGCCACGTCTCCATTGGTGCATCATTATATAGATATCGTTTCATATTGCAAGCGCATATCTAAAATAAATTAAATTATTTTACTTCTCATTGTTTTTTAGTGAATGTCTGCTTGCTAGAAGCCAGGTGCAAACACATATCAAGTAGTCTATTGGCATAGCCCCACTCGTTATCGTACCACGCAAAAACCTTGTATTGATCATCCACTTGCATGAGTTGCTGCCCATCGATGATAAGTGATTCTGTCTGATGGATGAAATCACTTGAGACCAATGGTTCATCAGTATAGGCCATAATATCTAGCAAATGCGCTCGACTGGCGGACTTGAGTACTTCGCGTATGGCATCGATACTGATGCCCGATGCATTAAATACAAACGTTACATCGATTGCTGCAACATCAATAGTGGGCACACGAATAGAATGCCCATTAATCTTGCCCATCATCGCTGGCAACACGCGTTCTGAGGCGGCAATACTACTAGATGTTGTAGGAATAATATTATGACCAGACGCTCGCGCGCGTCTTGGGTCACGATGTGCTTGATCAAGGACCGTTTGATCAGCTGTGACAGCATGAATCTCAGTCATCATTGCGGACTTGACGCCAAAGGCCTTATCGAGCGTATCAATCAGTGGCACTAGCGCTTGCGTGGTACAAGAGACACCTGAGACAATCGGTAGCTCACGCGTCAGTAGCTCAGTATTAACTCCCATTACGATACAAGCGTCAACATCGTCAAAGGGTGCAGCACCGATGATAACTTGTTGCGCACCTGCTTCAATATGTAGATTGGCTTGAGCATAAGAGCGAAAATGTCCTGTACACTCCAATACCACATCGATACCAAGAGTGTCCCAAGGCAGCGTTTTTGGATCATGCCTTGATAATAGACGAATACAATAGGTTAGATTGTTTTTTGTTAGGCACAGCTGGATGTCACTTTTTGCAGTAGCAGATGGTTTTTGTTCCTTATCAGTGATGCCGTCCTGAACAATTTCGGCACTGACCCCCAGTCTGCTCAAACGCCCATGCGTGCTATCAAACTTCAATAAATGCAACAAAGTCTCAGCTGGGGCCAAATCATTGATAGCCACCACATGAATGGCGCGTCCAAGTACCTCAAAGCGCTCTAGCAACGCACGTAATACGTTACGACCTATACGTCCAAAGCCATTAATGGCCACTCTCAATGGCTGTGCGTGCTCGCCAGCAGCATGAGTCGTCGCTCTTATAGGTTTAGAGCTTAAGTGGTAAGTGGTATTAGAGAATTCAGGCATGACAAAGTATCGCTATAAAGGTAGGAGATGATGTAGGAGCAAAAATAGCAAGTCTATGGTGTAATAAAAATCAGCGCCAATCTAATGGTATTATAATCAATACTTTGCTTAAGACTCTCGTAAATAGGCTTAATTTTTACACTGCCATTATCGTTAAAATCATTAGGATTGTTGGCCACTTTGATTGCCACATAAGCATTACCTACTGCCATCATTGTATCGTCATCAGGGCGTAGATAATCACAAGAAAGACTTGGGTCTTGACGTTTTAGATCACTAATATGGCGCATAATCGTTGACTGCGCAAGCTCACGTGTCTGAGCAATATCAGCGATGGACAAGCTTTCCTCTAACAATAGCCGCGTTGCAAGCAAGGTGCTCTCTGACTTATCTGAGACTTGATTGCCCAACTTTAGCTTCTTATCTTGCTGCGCTTGCTGTTTTTCGCGGCGTCTTTTTTGTAGGCTTGTATAGGCATCAATCACAGACTGGCTCAGCGTACCGCCCGATTTTAAAACAAACTTATCATGCGCCTGCTTCATGCTTTTTTCATCAAGCATCGCATAGTTGGCATCGGCTTCCTCAGATAGTACCAAAAACCGCTTGTCGGCGCCACGCGCTAACGGATCAAGCTGTAAACTCATATCATTCATACCTAGCAGTTGTAGTCCTGCCAGCGATTTTAATCGTGACAAAGCTACATATCCTTGCCCAAGCTCAAAGGTACGCGACAAGTCAATCTCAGCCGCATCTAATGTCATGCCTTGTGACTTATGAATGGTAATCGCCCACGCCAGACAGAGCGGCACTTGATGGTAGCTTGCTAGTACATCTCCTGTTTCATCTTCGATGATCCACTCTTCAGGCTCAGCGATGACCTCACGACCAGAATTGAGTCTCACCACGGGCATTTTTTGCATGGTGGTTTTTTTATTTTTTGATTGCTCGGTATCTGTATCTTTTTTCTTACTGTTTTTGGTTTTTTCTTTAGCAGTCTTAGTTTCATTATCGCTATTGGTTTCATCGTCTTCAATCAACGTATCACTATGGTCTTTACTGTCGTCAACTTTGACAGCGGCAAAGCCTATTAGCTCACCCATCGTACCATTAGAGACGCCAAGTTCAGTATTGTTTTTAATAAACATCACCTTAGCGCCAACTTTGAGAATCAACTCATCTTGAGTACGTACGGTTTTTTTTAGGGTCTCAACCAGCTTGTTATCACCTGTAGATGTGGCCTCAAAACGCATCGTCTCACCCGCCAATGCGACCAGCTCTTTGTCGTTGATTTTATTGACGTTAAGATTATGTGTATAAAGACGGGTGCGCTTAATATCGACGTTTTGATCAAAGGTGGCCTCAAGCGCCGCAATGGCCTCAAAGGTCACTTCTTGCCGGCGGATTTGGTTCAAAATATCATCCAAATCCAGACCGCCATTGGCCACCTCGCTCACTTGTCGATGCTGCTCTGACAGATAGCAAATATGAAACTTGGCATCGAGCCACGCCTCCGACATAAAGGCAAATTTTTCACGGTTACTCTCGCCCTTACTACCAATCGGTGGCAGCTGAAAAAAGTCACCAGCGACGACGACCTGAATACCACCAAATGCTTTGTCATTTTTGCGCACATACTTGAGCACCTGACTGACCAAATTGAGCTGCTTGGCATGCAGCATGGATATCTCATCTATGATTAGTACCGCTGTATCTTTTAATCTATCTGCCAAAAACTGCTTGCGCGACAAATTGGTTAAATCACGGTCCGTCAGCTCATCTTTAATGCCAATACCCGACCAACTATGGATAGTCGTGCCGTTCATATGCGTCGCTGCAATGCCTGTACTTGCCGTAACTGCTACTGGTACGCGGCGTGCACGCAGATAGTTGATATATTGGTTGAGCGTATAAGTCTTACCTGAACCTGCTGAGCCTGTCAAAAAGACATTTTGACCTGTTTTTAAAATATCAAGAGCAGAAGATTGACGCATATATTCAAACCAATTAAGTTAACAATGAGAAAAAAGTAAAAAAAATAAAGTCACCGATTGTATACGTATAATTGAGGCAACTTAAAAAACAAATAAGTAAATGCGGCTGCATATAAAAAGTACACTGCGCACACTGGACAAGATTGAAGTCCATACAAAGGATAAGTGCTTTGAAGACAACCGCTTAAATTACTTGGCAACGATTATAACAGTTACGCCAGTTTTGCGAACCACTTTAATCTTCAGCGCTTATATAACGTAAAGTTATGCGATACAGAATATATCATTATAAAAAGTCATTATCACTCTGTCTTAAAGCTAAGTACGATAGAGTGAGTAATTAGTCAGGAAGACTAATTATGAAACACGTAAGTATATATTTTTTATAATATTTTATAAAACAATAAATAAACTTTCCTGTGACCTCTCTCACACAACACAACAAGGAGTCGTTGATGCTATACGCCTACCCTAATACTGAAGACAGTCCTGTCCAATTCCGCGAAAAATATGACAACTTTATCAACGGTGAGTGGGTTGCACCTGTTGATGGTGAATATTTTGACAACCCAAGTCCTGTCGATGGTAAAGTCATCTGTCAGGTCGCTCGCTCAAAAGAAGCAGATATCGAAGCTGCGTTAGATGCGGCTCATGCTGCCAAAGACGCTTGGGGTAAGACCAGCGTTGCTGAACGCGCAAACTTACTACTCAAAATCGCCGATAGTATGGAAGCCAATCTAGAGTCTATCGCTATTGCCGAATGCTATGAGAACGGTAAGCCTGTACGTGAGACCCTCATGGCAGATATTCCATTAGCTATCGATCAATTCCGCTATTTTGCCAGCGCGATTCGTGCCCAAGAAGGCGGTATTAGCCAAATAGATGAAGACACGGTTGCTTATCACTTTCATGAACCGCTTGGTGTCGTCGGTCAAATTATCCCATGGAACTTTCCTATCCTAATGGCCGTATGGAAAATAGCCCCAGCTCTTGCTGCTGGTAACTGTATCGTCATGAAGCCTGCTGAGCAAACGCCAGCGTCTGTCTTGTTCATGCTAGAAACCATCGGTATCGCTGATATTTTGCCAAAAGGCGTACTAAATATCGTGAATGGTTTTGGTGTCGAGGCAGGTAAACCATTGGCTTCTAACCCACGCATCAATAAAGTGGCTTTCACTGGCGAAACGACCACCGGTCGTCTCATCATGCAGTATGCTAGTGAAAATATCATTCCTGTGACGCTCGAGCTTGGCGGCAAAAGCCCCAACATCTTCTTTGCTGATGTCATGGATGAAGACGACGACTTCTTAGATAAAGCAGTCGAGGGTCTAGTGATGTTTGCCTTGAACCAAGGTGAGGTCTGTACTTGTCCATCGCGCGCGCTGGTACATGAAAGTATTTATGATGAATTTATCAAACGCTGTATTGCTCGTGTCGAAGCCATCAAAATGGGTAATCCATTAGATACCGATACTATGATTGGCGCACAAGCCAGCTCAGATCAGTTAGAAAAAATCCTCTCTTATTTAGATATTGGCAAAAAAGAAGGTGCCAAAGTCTTAGTCGGCGGTGAACAAGCCAAACATAATGACGACCTATCAGACGGTTATTATGTTAAGCCGACTATTTTTGAAGGTACCAATGACATGCGCGTGTTCCAAGAGGAAATCTTTGGACCAGTCCTTGCTGTCACGAAGTTCAAAGACGATGACGAAGCGATGAGCATTGCTAATGACACCTTATATGGTCTAGGTGCTGGTGTATGGACTCGGAGTGTACATAAAGCGTATCGTTTCGGACGCGGTATTCAAGCAGGTCGTGTATGGACCAACTGCTATCATATCTATCCGTCGCATGCTGCTTTCGGTGGTTATAAACAGTCCGGTATCGGCCGTGAAAACCATCTGATGATGCTTGATCATTATCAGCAAACCAAAAACATGCTGGTGTCTTATAGTCCTAAAAAGATGGGATTCTTTTAACTCTATCTCTCAAAGCACTTTATGGCAAAACCGTAAAGTGCGACCTTGATGCTTACTAAGCATTTATAGATAAAATAATTGGCGGTTTGAACGATTGAGTTGAGCGTTAGTAACTGCTATTAATAAGGAGTTACCTCATGAGTAATAAAATGAAAGCGGCTGTTCTGCATGAGTTCAATCAACCTTTGCAGATTGAAGAAGTTGACATCCCGACCCCAGGCGCCGGTCAGATCGTGGTAAAAATGCAAGCATCAGGTGTCTGTCATACTGACCTGCACGCTGTCGAAGGAGATTGGCCAGTCAAACCAAGCCCACCATTTATCCCCGGACACGAAGGCGTCGGCCTCATTACCGCTGTTGGCGAAAACGTACATCATGTCAAAGAAGGCGACCGTGTCGGTGTCCCTTGGCTCTACTCTGCCTGCGGTCACTGCACCCATTGCTTGGGCGGTTGGGAGACTCTATGTCTAAAACAAAAAAACTCTGGCTATTCAGTAAATGGTAGCTTTGCAGAATACGTATTGGCAGATGCTGACTATGTGGGCATCATCCCTGAGAGTGTTGATTCTGTTGAGATTGCACCAGTCCTATGTGCAGGTGTTACGGTGTATAAAGGTCTAAAAATGACCGACACCAAGCCGGGTGATTGGGTCGTTATTTCAGGTATCGGTGGACTTGGTCACATGGCGGTACAGTACGCTATTGCTATGGGATTGAATGTTGCCGCTGTCGATATTGACGATGAAAAGCTTGAATTTGCCAAAAAACTGGGTGCGACCGTCACCGTTAATGCCAAGAATACTGATCCTGGTGAGTATCTACAAAAAGAGATTGGCGGGGCTCATGGGGTGCTCGTAACTGCCGTATCCTCTAAGGCCTTTGATCAAGCTTTAACGATGTTACGACGCGGTGGTACTTTGGTCTGTAATGGTCTGCCAACAGGTGACTTCCCTGTCTCTATCTTTAATACGGTACTAAACGGCATCACTATTCGTGGTTCAATCGTTGGTACGCGGCTTGATTTGCAAGAATCGCTCGATATGGCAGCGGAAGGCAAAGTAAAAGCGACCGTAGCGGCTGAACCGCTTGAGAATATCAATGATATTCTTGAACGTATGCGCCAAGGTAAAATTGAAGGTCGCATTGTGATTGACTACGCTATGTAGCCTTATAGCTTTGTGACATTTTGACATTGGTCTAATGATTATTGTCTCTAATCATTAACAACAGGTCGTATCATTTCAACCATGCGTTACTAGCAGTTTGAGTTGAAGGGATACGACCTTTTTATTTTCAGCTTTTAGAGGTCAGTTGTTAATAATTTTTAATAAGAAGTTATTTACAGTATGAATTAGCAGTACCCTCAGTTTACTTATAGTCTTTATGTAGGGGAACAACATGACAAGCACGCCTAACGATCAAAAAAGCGCGGTCTCTGGCAGCACTCAGGCTGAAAAAGATTATTTCGCCAAGCGTCAACTTAAAGAAGGCGCGGTTGGTTGGGTTTTATTGATAGGTCTTGGCGTTGCCTATGTCATCTCAGGAGACTTTGCTGGTTGGAACTTTGGCCTAGCACAAGGTGGTTGGGGCGGAATGTTTGTGGCCTTGATAGCCGTAGCTCTCATGTACCTGTGCATGTGTTTATCGATGTCAGAGATGTCCACCATGTTGCCTACAGCAGGCGGCGGATATAGTTTCGCCCGTACCGCTTTTGGGCCTTTGGGAGGATATTTAACTGGTACTGCGATTTTGATTGAATATGCCATTGCACCAGCCGCTATTGCAGTGTTCATTGGCTCATATTGTGAGTCGTTGTTCGGTATCGGAGGCTGGATCGTATATTTGACCTGCTATATCGTCTTTATCGCTATTCACTTAAAAGGCGCAGGCGAAGCATTAAAGATTATGTTTGGCATTACCGCTGTTGCCTGTATTGCCTTAGTGGTATTTATCGTATCGATGTTTCCGCATTTTGATAGTAAAAACTTATTTGATATTGCCGTTGGTACACAAGCAGGAGCAAGTCCGTTTCTACCCTTTGGTTATATCGGGATTTGGGCTGCCGTCCCTTATGCGATTTGGTTCTTTTTAGCGGTTGAGGGTGTGCCTCTAGCGGCTGAAGAAGCTAAAGATCCTGCTAAGTCATTACCACGTGGGCTAATCGGTGCCATGTTGATTTTAGCGTCATTCGCGCTGCTTATTTTATTCTTAGGGCCAGGTGCTGCGGGTGCAGATACCTTAAAAGATTCAGGGGCGCCTTTGGTTGATGCCCTGATCGCCGTATATGGTGAGAATACGTGGTTGGCAAGTTTTGTAAACTTCGTTGGTCTTGCAGGTCTGATTGCCAGCTTCTTTTCCATCATTTATGCCTACTCTCGGCAGATTTTCGCCTTATCGCGTGCAGGTTATTTACCCAAAAAACTATCGCTCACTAATAGCAATAAAGCGCCTTATTTGGCTCTAATTGTCCCTGGCATTATAGGTTTTCTGTTATCGCTTACTGGCGAAGGAGATCTTCTGATTCTTATGGCGGTATTCGGTGCGACCATCTCTTATGTATTAATGATGGCCTCGCACATTAAACTGCGTTTATCGCGTCCTGACCTGCCGCGTCCTTATAAGACACCGGGCGGCATCATGACGTCAGGTATAGCGCTTATGCTCGCTTTTTTTGCCGTAATCGCAGGACTGATGGTCGATCCCAAAGTTTGGTTTATGGCGGCGGGGATTTATGTCGTATTTATTCTCTACTTTGTCATATTCAGCCGTCATCACTTAGTGAGTGGCACGCCAGAAGAAGAGTTCGCAGAAATTCAAGCGGCGTCAGATGATTTGAGTTAATGATGTTTATAGAGCTTGTATTTTATAGCCTATAAAATTGATAGATAGAAGGTGAACAAAATGGCTTATCAACATACTGTAGGGCAGAAAACCTACCAATTTGAGAGTTTAAAAGTGTTACTTGCCAAAGCATCACCGCGACGATCAGGTGATGAGCTGGCTGGGGTTGCAGCCTCTGATGCCACTGAACGTGTAGCGGCGCAAATGGCTTTAGCGGATTGTTTATTAATCGACTTTTTAGATGATATTACCATTCCCTATGAAGACGATGAAGTAACTCGGCTCATTATGGCACAGCACGACAAACAAGCCTTTGCCAAAATATCCAGCTTTACCGTTGGTGACTTAAGAAACTGGTTATTGGGGGAATCTGCCACAAGAGATGAAATAGCCCAATTAAAATACGCCTTTACCCCAGAGATGGTAGCTGCCGTTAGTAAAATAATGCGCGTGCAAGATCTAATTCTAGTCGCCAAGAAATGCCAAGTCGTTACTAAGTTTCGCAACACTATCGGTCTTGATGGTTGCTTGTCTACGCGCTTACAGCCCAATCATCCTACCGATGATATGTTGGGGATTTCTGCCAGTATTATCGACGGCTTGATGTATGGCAACGGGGACGCTGTGATTGGCATCAATCCCGCCACTGACAATCTACAAAACTTATCAGAATTACTAAAGCTGCTAGACCATGTGATATCTGAATATCAAATTCCTACTCAATCTTGCGTATTGACTCACATCACCTCCGCTATCCAATTGATTGAAAAAAAAGTGCCTGTTGATTTAGTCTTTCAGTCAATTACTGGCAGCGAAAAAGCCAATACCAGTTTTGGTATAGATTTGGCGCTATTGAAAGAAGGCTATGAAGCGGGGCTTAGCTTAAATCGTGGCACAGTTGGGCAAAATGTTATGTACTTTGAAACTGGACAAGGCAGTGCGCTGTCAAGCAATGCACACTTCGATGTCGATCAACAAACGCTTGAAGCAAGGGCTTACGCAGTGGCTAGAGAATTTAATCCACTGTTAGTAAATACGGTCGTTGGATTTATTGGTCCTGAATATCTGTTTGATGGCAAACAAATCATTCGCGCAGGCCTTGAGGATCACTTCTGTGGCAAGCTGCTTGGCGTCCCCATGGGCTGTGATATTTGCTATACCAATCATGCTGATGCCGATCAAGATGATATGGATACCTTATTGACTTTGCTTGCGACCGCTGGAATCAACTTTATTATGGGTATTCCAGGCTCCGATGATGTCATGCTCAATTATCAAACCACCTCATTCCATGATGCACTCTATGCTCGGCAGCTACTTGGACTGACCCCTGCCCCTGAGTTTGCGCATTGGCTCAGTGAAAACGGCGTTTATACTCAAACGCAAAACCATATTCAGTGGTCAGACAAACCATCGTCCCTGCTTTCTGGCATTATGTAACCCTATAATAATGATTAAAATAAATCTATAAAGTCACGCAATACCGAATCATAAAGGAGAATGCTATGTCTATGAATGATTCGCAAGTTAAGCAGTCGATTATTGACGAAGACAAACCTGAAACGAGTCAACGATCTGAATTGGTTCATCTAGATCCTTGGCAGAAGCTCAAAGAATATACAGATTCTAGAATCGCGCTAGGACGAGTTGGCTGTAGTATTCCTACCAAGCCTTTATTAAAGTTTCAGCTTGATCATGCCGAAGCCAAAGATGCGGTACTACAAGATTTGGATACCGAACGCTTGGTTAATGATTTATCTACACAATGCCATCTTACTTTTAAAGATATGGACACAGAAGCTGCGGCAGCAGATTCAGAAAAAAGTGACGAACCATCTTTGGAGCAATCAAATAAGGTTTGGGAGCTATTCAAAGTAATGAGTCAGGCAGAAAACAAATCTGACTATCTCAAACGCCCAGATTGGGGCAAGCTATTAAACACTGAATCTTCTGACAAGTTAGAGCACTTTTTAGAGCAATCAGGCACGGATAAATCTTATGATGTCATCATGGTGATGGGAGATGGTCTGTCAGCACGGGCACTAGAAGAAAATGGCCCAAAGCTGGTAGCAGAGCTCATTCCGTTATTTAAAGAGCAGGGCTGGAGTATCGCGCCCTTAGTCATTGCAACTGGCAGCCGTGTGGCTTTAGGCGACAAAATTGCAGAACGTCTCAATGCTAAAATGCTGATCATGCTTATTGGTGAGCGGCCCGGTCTTAGCTCCCCTGACAGTTTAGGCATTTATTATACTTGGGACGCGCATGTTGATAGCCATGACGCCATGCGTAACTGTATCTCTAATGTGCGAGCAGCTGGACTGCCCATTAAAATGGCAGCAAATCGACTATTGGCTCTAATGAAAAAATCTTGTGAGCTTAAATTATCGGGTGTTGACTTAAAGGACGAGCAAGAGCTACCAACCCTAGATCAAAGCCAACCAGCGATAAAACTGCTGTAAAGTACATTGTATAAACTACTATCATGATAAGGAGTCCGACATGAAACTTGAAGCGACAGAATCCTGTAAAGCATTAATCGAGCTACTAAAATCTAAACACGGTGACCTGATGTTTCATCAATCAGGCGGCTGCTGTGATGGTAGCTCGCCGATGTGTTATCCGTTAGGCGAGTTTAAAGTTGGCGGGCAAGACGTGTTAGTCGGTGAGCTTGCTGGCTGTCCATTTTATATGGGTAAAGCACAATATAAACTATGGCAGCATACCGATCTAACTATTGATGTGGTAGACGGTCGCGGAGCGAGTTTTTCACTTGAGATACCAGAGGGCAAACGTTTTATCGTGCGCTCAGAGATATGCGAAATATAAGTGATTTAATAACTTGGCTCGTTATGCCTGTGCTGTCAAAGATGTACTAATTAATTCATACGCCTTAGTCATTTTTATTTATTTATTTTGCTTAAATATTGGTTACTGTTTAGTTGTTTATACTCAATTAAAAAACAAACGTTCTTAATATAAAGCAGTGTTTGTTGAATTTAGTTTACAGATAACTTGCATTGCCGCTGTTTAAAAGAGTATATTCAAACAACTTATTTATATTTGTTTTCTTGCATGCTTGACCTAAAGTGGTCAAAACATTACTCTTGTTCTGCATTGCATATTAAAAATATTATATTGATAAAAACTTTAAAGGGAATTAAGAGTTTGCCAACTGTGTTTATGGTTTAGGTATGAACCTGTGCATATATCGGCAAACTTCTTATCATTTACATAGGATGTAATAATGCAAAAATCACTCTTCAAATTTACTTTGTTGGCTACGGTTATTTTAGGTATCAGCGCTTGTAGCGGCGACAACAAAACCACTGATGAATCCGCTGCTAGCTCAGATGCCAAAGCGGCTAAAACATTGCTTTATTGCTCAGAAGGCAGCCCTGCTGGCTTCGATCCAGCACAGTATACTTCTGGTACTGACTTTGATGCCAGCGCCTACCCTATCTATAACGGCTTGGTAGAATTCAAAAGAGCTGACACCGAGATTCAACCAGGGCTGGCTGAAAGCTGGGATATTAGCGAAGACGGCAAAACCTATACCTTTAATCTACGTAAAGGGGTCAAATTTGGTAAAACAGACTACTTTACCCCAACCCGCGACTTTAACGCTGATGACGTTGTCTTTACGCTAGAACGTATCACCAATCCAGACTTTGAGTTCAACAAAGCCTATCCTGCTGAATTCCCATATTCGGTTGGTATGGGGCTGCCTGATATCATCTCTGATATCGAAAAGGTTGACGACTATACGGTAAAAGTTACCCTCAGCGAGACCAACGCACCGTTTTTACAGAACCTAGCGATGGCCTTTGCTTACATCAACTCTGCTGAATACGCAGATCAGCTAATGGCTGCAGACAATGCCGCTGATATCAATACTAAACCTGTTGGTACCGGACCTTTCGTCTTTACTTCTTATCAAAAAGACGCGCAAATTCGCTATACCAAAAACCCAGACTATTGGAACAAAGATGATATTCACATCGATAACCTAGTGTTTGTCATTACCAAAGATTCAGCGGTTCGCGCCCAAAAAGTTCAAGCTGGTGAATGCCATGTGTCCGCCTACCCTAAGCCTGCTGAAATCGACTCTGTCAAAAAATCTGGTAAGGCCACGGTGCTTGATCAGCCTGGCTTCAACGTCGGCTATGTGGGCTACAATGTCGAAAAACCGAAGCTTAGTGACCTAAAAGTTCGCCAAGCATTGGATATGGCCATCAACAAAGACGCTATTATCAATGCGGTTTATCAAAGTGAGGGACTCAAAGCGACCAATCCTATGCCGCCAACACAGTGGGGTTATGATGAGTCGCTTAAAGACGCTTCTTATGATGTTGAAAAAGCCAAAGCGCTCATCAAAGAAGCCGGCGCTGATAATCTTGAAATTGACCTATGGTATATGCCAGTTCAACGCCCATACAACCCTAATGCCAAGCTCATGGCTGAGATGCTACAAGCAGATTGGGCGAAGATTGGCGTCGATACCAAGCTTGTCACTTATGAATGGGGCGAGTACCTAAATCGAGCTGCTAAAGGTGAGCACGATGTTATTTTAGCTGGCTGGACTGGTGACAATGGTGATCCAGATAACTGGCTTGGCACGTTATTATCTTGCGATGCTGTCGGTGGTAACAACTACTCACGCTGGTGTAATAAGGACTTTGACAGTTTAGTGACCAACGCCCGCCAGATTACCAATCAAGATGATCGCGTCAGTGATTATGTACAAGCTCAGCAGATATTCAAAGAGCAGCTGCCTTGGACGACGATGGCGCATTCGGTGGTGACCGTATTCACAGCACCAAACGTTGTCGATTATAAGATTAGTCCACTGGGTTCAATACGCTTCGATAGTGTCAAGGTTGAATAACCTGAACTGATAAAGTCCGGTACGACATACACGATTGTTTAATTCGTATTCGGCTAGGTCAGACCCTCTGCTCTAGCCGATTTTATATAAACTAACTGTTTTGTCACGGGCACTCTTTTCACTGTCAACACTCTAATCATTGAACCACAACTATTGAGCAGCCCATGCTACTTTATATTTTGCGTCGTATTGCCATTTTAATTCCTGTCTACCTTGGCTTAACGCTATCAACCTTTACCCTGATTCGTCTCGTCCCTGGCGATGCCGTTGAGATTATGATGGGTGAGCGTATGGTCGATCCAGAATTACATGCTCGTGCCTTAGAAAGACTTGGTTTAGATAAACCTCTCATCGTCCAATATTGGGATTACCTAACCGGTATTTTGACCGGTGATTTTGGTCAGTCCTTTCGTACACGTACTCCAGTATTGCAAGATTTCTTTGCCCATTTTGTCCCAACCTTAGAGCTGGCTTTGTGCGCCATTGTCATTGCTAGCGTCATTGGTGTCAGCTTAGGTATCTTTGCCGCACTCAGGCGTGGTACGTGGATTGATTATACTTTGATGTCAGGGGCGCTGGCAGGATACTCTATGCCTATCTATCTATTGGGACCCATCCTAACAGGTATATTCGCCCATTATTTAGGTCTTTTACCAGTTGCTGGGGTGATATCTGTCGCTCAGTTTTTGGATGTTCAGCCCTTGTATGGCTCATGGCTATTGGGTTCTTTGACGTCAGGAGAGCCTGGTGCATTTTGGGATGTGGTAAAACACTTTATTCTGCCGTCTATTGCCTTATCAACCATTCCTCTAGCGATGATTGCGCGGATGACGCGCTCTGCAATGCTAGAGGTGCTAGATGAAGACTATGTACGTACAGCACGAGCCAAAGGCTTATCGCCGCGCCGAGTGATATTAGTGCACGTTATGCGTAATGCTTTAATTACGGTAATTACTGTCGTTGGCTTACAGATGGCCACATTACTTGCTGGCGCCATTATCACTGAGACTATCTTTAGTTGGCCAGGTGTTGGTAATTGGCTACTTGATGGGTTCTTTACTCGTGATTATCCAATTGTGCAAAACGGTATTTTACTGGTCGCCACCGCCTTGATTTTGGTTAGTTTATTTATTGATATTTTGTATGGTCTTATTAATCCACGTATTCGACATACTTCTTAATTTAACATTGATAAATAATTATATTACAAATAGTGATGATTGGCGCTTATATGCTTTAGAGCAATTTTAAAATTTTAAGTATTTTTTAGGAATAAGACTCTAAACGCCTTTAAAGCGCCGACCACTACAGGAATTGCTCATGAAGCCTTCTGTTCTTCCCTCCGATGTCAATCTAGCAGCCACACCGCCTTCGTCTTGGCAGCTGTTTTTATCGACATTTTGCCGAAATAAAGGCGCTGTACTTGGTTTTATTGTACTCGCGTTAATGGTGATTATCGCCATACTTGCGCCCGCTATTGCGCCTCACGATCCTTATGAGCTATTCACCGGCCAAGAGCAGCTCCCACCCGCTTTTTTGGACGGTGGCAATGCGATGTTTTGGCTCGGCACTGACGATGCAGGTCGAGATACTTTATCTCGGGTGATGTATGGCGCACGTTACTCATTGTTTATTGGTCTAAGTGCCACTACTCTCGCTATGCTGGTCGGTGTTTCATTAGGACTTAGCGCTGCATTTTGGCCAAAGGTTTGGGGCAAAGCGGTGATGCTAGTCAATGATATTTTGATGTCCTATCCAAGCTTGCTATTGGCTATCATTATTGCAGCTATCCTAGGCCCTTCTATGACCAATACGATTATCACCATTGCCTTGGTTTGTACGCCACCTTTTATCCGCCTGACACGTGCTACCGCGATGGTAGAGCTACAACGTGAGTATTTTGTTGCCTCACAAGTGATGGGTGCTGGCGTGTTGCGTTTATTGTTTGTGACCATTCTGCCCAACTGTATGGCCCCACTTATCGTACAAGCGACGATGATTTTCTCCTCTGCTATTTTAGAAGCAGGCGCGATTGGTTTCTTAGGTTTTGGCGTACAACCGCCAGATGCAGAATGGGGCGCGATGCTTGGTACAGCGCGTCAATATATTCAAAGTAATGTTTGGCTAGCCATTTGGCCAGGTGTCGCTATTTTCTTAGCTGCTTTGTCAATTAATTTAACTGGTGATGGCCTACGCGATGCACTAGATCCCAAATTGAAGCAGGTGACCTAATGACAAAGATTTTGAACAATGCTGCTGTAGTAAATTCAACAGATACTGCGGCAACCAATACCCCATTACTGCTAGATATTGAGAATCTTTCGGTGACTTTCGGTGAAGGAGCGCGTGCTTTTCGCGCAGTGGACGATGTGTCATTGAAGATCAGGCAAGGCGAAGTGGTGGCAGTAGTCGGAGAATCTGGCTCAGGAAAATCCGTCACGATGATGGCCTTGATGGGTCTACTGCCACCTTCTGCGACAGTTCGTGCTAAGCGGGTAATGTTCGATAATAAAGACATGCTAAGTATGCCAGCCAAAGAAAAACGCGGCATTATTGGCAAAGACATCTCGATGATTTTTCAAAATGCGATGTCTTGTCTAAATCCAAGCTTTACGGTTGAGATGCAATTGGGTGAAGTATTACGCAAGCATCTTGGTTTGCGGGGTTCGGCGGTTCAAACACGTATCTTGGAGCTGCTAGAATTGGTCGAGATGCCTGATGCCAAAAATCGTCTTAAAGTCTATCCGCATCAGCTATCGGGTGGCATGAGTCAACGGGTCATGATTGCAATGGCAATTGCCTGTGAGCCAAAACTCCTTATCGCTGATGAGCCAACCACCGCGCTCGATGTTACAGTCCAAGCGCAAATCATGGATCTGCTTAGCCGACTACAACGCGAAAAACAAATGGCCATGGTACTTATTACTCACGACCTAGGCCTCGTCGCACAAAATTCACGCGATGTCGTCGTCATGTATGCCGGACAAGTGGTTGAAACCAGTACCGTACCAGAGATTTTTCAAAAACCTGCGCATCCTTATACTGAAGCTTTGTTACAGGCTATTCCTGAGCTGGCTATCGGTCAAGACCGACTCAACAGCTTGCCAGGTGTGGTACCCAGTCAATACGATCGGCCAAATGGTTGCTTACTGTCTCCTCGTTGTCCGTATAAAGAGCCAGCTTGTGATGTACCACCGCCCATTTTAGCGACGCCTACTGGCAACGTGCGCTGTATTCACTCAGATCTGCCAGACTTACCTTCTCACACTTCTATCGCCAACGCTGCTACTTTGGAGTCCCAAGCATGAGTAATAAAGTGGTCTTAAAAGCAGACAATTTACACAAGCATTATCCCGTCTCACAAGGTTTGGGCAAACCTAAAGCTTATGTTAAAGCACTAAACGGCATCTCATTTGAGCTTGAAGCTGGTAAGACGCTAGCGGTCGTTGGTGAATCAGGCTGCGGTAAATCAACGCTTGCCCGCCAGTTGACGCTGATTGAACAGCCTACTGATGGTGAGTTATTTATCAATGATGAAGCAACGACTGGCTACAGCCGAAAAGCATTAAAAGATTTGCGCACTGAGATTCAGATGGTTTTTCAAAACCCTTATGGCAGCTTAAATCCGCGTCATACTATCGGTTATCAATTGACTGAACCGTTAGATATCCATACTAAGCTATCAAAGGAAGAAAAGCGTAGTAAGATAAATGAGATGATGAGGCATGTTGGTCTACGTCCCGAACATGCTGGCCGTTATCCACATATGTTTTCAGGTGGTCAGCGTCAACGGATTGCCCTTGCCCGTGCTATGATGCTCAATCCAAAAATTGTGGTCGCTGATGAGCCAACCTCCGCGCTCGATGTCTCGATTCAAGCGCAAGTCCTAAATTTATTTATGGATTTGCAGGATGAGTATCGTACTGCTTACGTCTTTATTTCGCACAACCTCTCAGTGGTACGCCATGTCGCCGATGATGTGATGGTAATGTATTTAGGCCAAGCGGTCGAACACGGGCCTAAAAAGGCCATTTATAATGCGCCAAAACATCCTTATACCATTGCTTTGTTAGCGGCTGCACCGACAGTAGCAGGTCAAAAAAACGACTTAACCTTACATGGCGAGCTTCCAAGCCCACTTAATCCGCCAAGTGGTTGCGCACTGCATAAACGCTGCCCTTATGCTAAGCCTAAATGTAGTGAAATAGAGCCCGAGCTACGAGAGTGGGATGGTCGATTGGTGTCTTGTTTACGGTTGGAAGAGATTTATGGTTGAGATAAATAATTGCCTAGACTTGGGTCTGCAATACAATGTTAAATACGAGATAAAAAAAGACTTAGACGCGCTGACATTAAAGTTTTCATTTACCGAATAAGGTAATATTGCAACTATAAAGTCATACACATCTAAGTCTGAATGAGTGCTACCAAATTTATATTTATTTTGGTACTTTTATATATTACTTAATACTGCCATGGTTGGTCTTGTTCTATACCAGCCGTGTCTAATTTATTTCTTTTTTTCTGAATTTTGGTGTCTATCTTTTCCTGTTTTTTACTAGCTTTTTGATTGATATCGTCAATTAAGCCTTGAATCATCTTATCTACTTTGTCTTGCTCTTTTTGACGTTTCTTATCTACTTTACCAAGCTCCTTTTGACGCGCCTTGTCTATTTTATCTTGTTCTTTTTGGCGCAACTTATCAAGCTTACTCAGCTGTTTCTTAACCTTTTTACTGAGTGTGATATCATCTTTTGTATTATTCTTAGCAGATTTGTCTGACATAAGGCAACTCCTCAATTGTATTGTATAAATTGTTTGGATACTTGATGTTAAGTTAATATCATTGTCTAATCAACGTGTTAGTACAAAACAAATACACATCGCAAAGCGCCCTTAAATTGGTAAACCAAACATAATATTAATCGTTATTCATCATGTAGGCTGCTCAACGCCAAACACTTCAAAGTCCGACTCCGCAAACGACTGCTGAATAGCAATCAATTTCGCACCGCAGCTCGTCACATCACCACCGCGTGCAATAGGCGCACCATCGACGATAAAAGTAGGATCACCTGTCAGAATAGTAGTGACCTTTTTGCACTTTCTACAAATGACCTTATCCCCTTTACGTGAGACTTGCACGCCATTGTGCGTGGTATGCGGTGAACCCGTAATAACTGTACCGCCATATGTAGTTGTAGCGCCAACAGTGATATAGGCTGCCATAATATTATCCTAAAGTATTATTCTAAAAACTTAGTTTGCAAAGAAGCATACTGCTTACTAAGCAGATTTCCATTTAGTTAAGCAGAACAACAAACAAATATCAATTAAAAGCCAAAAACCAACCAAAAAAAGAGCCACCAGAATTATCCAGCAGCTCTCTTTCGTGCAACATTATTAACTTAACTAAAAATCATAGCTAAGTGCTGGGCTAAAGCCGCAGCCTAAACCCTAAACCAAATTATTCACCGCATCAACCACAGCATCAGTTGTAATACCAAACTCTTTATACAAGTCGCTAGCAGGTGCCGATTCGCCATAAGTGGTCATGCCGATGACTTTGCCATCTAGGCCGACGAACTTATACCAGTAATCGACATGGGCCGCTTCGACAGCGACGCGAGCACGGATATTGGCAGGTAATACAGCGTCACGGTAGCTGGCGTCTTGCTCCATAAAGATTTCAGCACATGGCATAGAGACCACACGCACGCCAACGCCATTTTCGCTAAGCGTTTTATGCGCTTCCATAGCCAAGCCAACTTCTGAACCCGTGGCGATGATGATGGCTTTTAGCTCGCCTTGTTCCTTCGCTAGTACGTAACCACCTTTGGTAATGTTAGCGACTTGCTCATTGTCACGTGCTTGATGTGGCAAGCTTTGACGGCTAAAGATGAGCGCTGATGGATTGTTTTCCGATTTAATCGCTTCTACCCAAGCAGTAGCAGATTCGGTCGCATCACAAGGACGCCATGTACGTAGGTTTGGCGTGGTACGCAGGCTAGTCAATTGCTCAACTGGCTGATGCGTTGGGCCATCTTCACCCAGGCCGATAGAGTCATGGGTGTAGACGTGGATGATACGTTGCTTCATCAATGCACCCATACGGACCGCATTACGCGCGTATTCCATAAACATCAAGAAAGTTGCCACGTAAGGGATAAAGCCGCCATGGAGCGCAATACCATTGGCAATCGCCGTCATACCGAACTCGCGCACGCCATAGTAAACATAGTTGCCGTCGCTGTCAGTTTCGATACCTTTAGCATCTTTAAATAGCGTCAAGTTTGAGCCAGCAAGATCTGCTGAGCCGCCTAACAACTCTGGTAATAATGGCTGTAGCGTATTAATCGCGTTTTGACTGGCTTTACGGCTGGCAACATCACCGCCCTGTTCTTGGGTTTGTTGGATATAGTCCTTTGCTTGCTTGTCAAAGTCAGCTGGCAATTCGCCATTTAAACGGCGTAATAGCTCGCTTGCCAATTCTGGATAAGCCTTTTTATACGCTTCAAAGTCCGCATCCCAGTTCTTTTGTTGGACATCGCCTTTGGCTTTGGCATCCCACGCTTCATAGATTTCATCATCTAATTCAAACGGTGCATGCTTCCAAGATAACGCATCACGAGTCAAGGCAATTTCATCATCACCAAGTGGCGCACCATGGCTAGCGGCTAGACCTTGTTTGTTCGGGCTACCAGCACCGATAGTCGTTTTACAAATGATTAAACTTGGACGAGTTTTCTCTGCAATCGCTTGTTCAGTTGCTTGCGTGATCGCATCGGTATCATGACCATCAACTTTGATGACTTGCCAGCCGTACGACTCAAAACGGGCCTCAGTATCATCAGTGAACCAGCCTTCGACATCACCATCGATAGAGATACCGTTGTCATCATAGAAAAATACCAATTTGCCAAGCCCTAACGTACCCGCTAATGAGCACACTTCATGACTGATACCTTCCATGAGACAGCCATCACCTAGGAATGCATAGGTATGATGATCGACGACATTATGACCGTCACGGTTGAACTGTGCCGCTAGCGTCTTCTCAGCGATAGCAAAACCAACCGCATTGGCAATACCTTGACCGAGTGGACCAGTCGTGGTTTCTACACCTGGTGTATAGCCAAGCTCAGGATGGCCGGGGGTTTTTGAATGTAGCTGACGAAAGCCTTTTAAGTCGTCAACGCTAACATCATAACCTGATAAATGTAGTAACGAGTAAATAAGCATCGAGCCATGGCCGTTCGATAACACAAAGCGATCGCGGTTGTGCCATTGCGGGTCAGCAGGATTGTGCTTTAAAAATTTGCGCCACAGAACTTCAGCAATATCAGCCATACCCATCGGCGCGCCTGGGTGTCCAGAGTTGGCTTTTTGAACCGCATCAAATGAGAGTACACGGATGGCATTGGCTAATTTACGTTCGTTAATTGGGGTGGGCATAGAGTGTCCTAATATTCGAATGAGAAGTATGGAGGATAAGAGGAAAATCGATTGAACAATGAAATAAAAGCGCGATAAACGCTCTTGCTAATAAGGTATTTAATTAAGGTGCAATATTAACATATTTGCCATAAGCCAAACCAAAAACGGTATCATAAAATCGTTCGTATTTAACCCATGACTTATATCGGTTCTATCAAACAACTGGCTAAAAATAACAAATGACAAGTTTGCATTATAAACTGCCATTTATATGTTCAAAACACTTATTAAACTGAAATAGTCTCAGCACCGCCCATAAATGGACGCAATACTTCTGGAATAGTGATACTACCGTCAGCGTTCTGATGATTTTCCATCACCGCAAGTAAGGTACGGCCGACTGCCAAACCTGAGCCATTTAGCGTATGCGCAAGACTGGTCTGCTTGCCGTCTTTGACCCGTGTACCCATACGGCGTGCTTGGAAATCACCGCAGTTAGAGCAACTTGAGATTTCACGATAGGTCTCTTGGCTCGGTAACCATACTTCGATGTCATAAGTCTTTTGTGCAGCAAACCCCATATCGCCCGTACATAATTTGACGGTGCGATATGGTAAGTTAAGCTGTTGCAAAACATACTCAGCCTGTCCCGTCATCGCCTCTAATAGCTCATCAGATTGCTCAGCTGAGGCAATATTGACCATCTCAACTTTTTCAAACTGATGTTGACGGATAAGACCACGAGTATCGCGGCCGTGTGAGCCGGCTTCACTACGGAAACAGGGCGTATGCGCGGTGAACTTAAGCGGTAGCTCTTTGATATCCAGACGCTCACCGCGTACCAAGTTGGTCATCGGTACTTCCGCCGTTGGAATGAGATAAAAATCCATCTCATCGTTATTGGTATGATTGGTCAATTTAAACAAATCATCTTCAAACTTTGGCAACTGACCGGTGCCAGTCAGGCTCTCAGAGTTGACAATATAAGGCACATACGTTTCTGTATAGCCGTACTTAATGGTATGCGTATTGAGCATAAATTGAATCAAGGCACGGTGAAGCTGTGCCAACTGACCTTTTAATACATTAAAGCGGCTACCAGTAAGCTTCGCTGCGGCTTCAAAATCAAGCATACTGAGCGTCTCACCAATGTGAGTATGGTCTTGAATCTCAAAATCAAACTCGCGTGGCGTGCCCCACTTGCGTACTTCGACGTTATCATCTTCTGACGTCCCCACTGGCACATCTGCTGCTGGAATATTTGGGATTTGCAGGGCAACTTGATTGATACGTTCTTGTAGGGTGCGCAGGTCATCTTCTGCTATTTTAATCTCACCGCTGACACTTTGCATCTGAGCCAATAGCTCGCTGGCATCTTCGCCTGATTTTTTTAGCGCGCCCACTTGTTTTGCACCTATATTACGGCGCGATTGCAACTCTTCAGTTTTGACTTGTAGCGATTTACGCTCATTTTCGATGGTTTGCCAGAACGCCATGTCAAGCTCGTAGCCACGAGTGGCAAGTTGTTGCTGTAAATCGCTTAAGTCGCCGCGCAAGAGTTTTGGATCAATCATAATAGTTGCCTGTAACGATGAGTGTGAATAAAAGGTTTAAATAATATTATTAATATAAGAATCGTACAGCTGAGAGTGACAATCAAACTTGATGGCAGCTGATTTAGTTATGAGAATCAATAGTAGTCGCTATAATACCAAGACCTAGCAGATTTGACCATGTTTCGACCCTGTTTAAACTGAGTTTCGACCATTTTTTAACAAGATGATTAATTATTATTTACAGTACATTACCTGCAGCACATTATTTGAATTATTCCAATTGCAACACGCTAAAATGCAGTGGTTTTATACTACCCTTTTGACACGTAGAGCTTACTATTTAATCAACTGAGCTATAAATACGTGCATTAATATCATTAATATGGCATCTATCAGTGAACAGATATCCTTATATGTTCCATTTAAGAGTACTTTTCGGTAAGATAAGCGCATACCTTTACTCCACTTTCAGCCAAATATGCGTAGCTGCTTCGTTTTGGCAATTTCAACCCAACACTTTTAATATAAGTATTTGAGAAACCTTTATGGCCCTGTACCCCTACACGCTACAACCTGTCCCCCTAAACCTGACTGAGGCTGAATTTCATCAAGCACAGTATGAGCTATTTGCCAGTGCCAGCCCCTCTTTCGGTCTAAAAAGTATCAAAATAAAAGAATGGATTATTATGGCGGTGGTCGTCATACTGGCGGTTGCAGGGCTAATATTCGTGACAGGCTATTCCACTATTATATTTTGGGTCATGCTGGTCTCGGTCGTCATTTACCTATTGGTTCGTACTTTAGGCTTTAAATGGTATGTCAAAAAACAGTTTGATAAACAAGTCGCTGAACAAGAGATGCCAGATGAGATGCGTCAAATGAAGCTTGGCGTGCAAAAACACGGCTTAGTCATGGCAATGCCCTCCAATCAGCCAGACTTGATGAACAGTAATAAGATGCGCGGTATGCAGATGCGAGCTGGCGCTACCCAACAAGCGGTCATCCCATGGACTGCCATAAAAAGCTGGGATGAGACTGATGACTATATCTTTATGATGTTTGAAATGAAAGGGCAACAAGGCAGTCAAATTGTACCCAAACGTTTACAAGCACAGAAATTCCCTATCGATACTGTCCGCCAGCACTTACAAGAAGTCGTGCCGATACGCGGCTTAAACCCTGAAAGCTTACAACCACCTTCACAGTAAGGTTTTATAGAATCAATCATATAGTTATATTTATTAAAATTAACCAATGCATCATAGTTTGCTATTATTATAAGCATCAAAGGAAGAGATAGAGTATATATTGATAGATATAGATGAACGGCGAAGTATTTTATCTATAACCAAATTTAGTAGAACACCTGCTCTTCTTTATTTATTATCGTATAACCACACTCACACTATAAGGACGATACTATGAGTAATTCTAATAACGCTACTAATCAGATCGGTCTAGAAAAAGCAGACATGAGCGCAGTCATTGCACAGTTAAACAATCTACTATCAACGTATCATGTATTTTATTTAAACGTACGCGGTTATCATTGGAACGTAAAAGGCGAGCACTTTTTTACATTGCATCCTCAATTTGAAGAATTGTATACGTCGCTACAATTACAGATTGACGAGATTGCTGAGCGTATCTTGACCTTGGGTGGTACGCCACTCCATGCTTATAGCGATTTTACGCAGCATACTAGCATCAGTGAAGATAAAAACGTTAAAGATGGTACAAGCTGCGTTAAAGGCGTGGTTTCAGGGTTGCAAGCATTAATCGCAGAACAACGCCAAGTGTCTTCACTAGCGGCAGAAGGTGATGACCAAGGTACTGCTGATTTGATAGATGCATACGTACAAGAGCAAGAAAAACTGATATGGATGTACAATGCATTCTTAGGTTAATAGTTTGATTAAAACATATAGAAATCAAGACAAAAAAAGCACCTATCATTAGGTGCTTTTTTATTGCTTATTTTTATAATAGTGAAGCTTTTTAATACTAAGACTTTATTTTTGGATCCATTGACGCATTTTTTCGCGCTCAGCAGGGGTTGCATTAAGCCAGATCTGCATAAAGCTATCAAGCGTATTTGTAGTCTGTGCTGTAGTTGTAGAGCCTATCGCGCCAGTGTTTACTCTAGGCTGTGTGGTCACAATTTGTGATGTGCTTGGCTGTTCTATTGCAGCAATGGCACGCTGATTTTGTAGTTCAGCATCATCACCACCACCGAATACGCCGCCTAGAGCTTTACCGATGCCTGAGAGTAAACCACCGTTATTCCCACCAAGACTTTGTTGACTCGCAATCACTGTGTCATTGCTTAGTATCGCCAGTGTTGGACGCTCAGCATATTCTTTGGCGGCTTTATAGTCTTCTGGTTGATTAGGCATAGCCAAACGGTATGTTTGGTTGTCAGCCAACCCTGCTGTTACGCTGATGTTGCCTGAACGCAAATAATCATGCTCATCATGAGATAATTTATATAAACGGTCGTATTTAGCAGTAATAGCATGTTGACCCGGCTGCAAAGTAAACGTCTTCGTTAAAGGCTGAAATGCACTTTGTTTGACTTCCTGTCCGTTGATAGCCGTTACTTTGATATGATCATCAACGTTTAAAGTAACCTCTGCATGTGAGAGCATAGATACCGCACCTACGCTTACGAATAGCATACTGGTGGTCATTTTTTTGAGCAAAGAAGCAGAGATTTTCATAAGACATCCTATCCACGATAAAAAATTTAGTGAGAAAATTAACAGTTACAGTATCAAGCTATCTATCTTTAATGAGCTTACCTTAGTGAGCTTTGATATCTAAAAATCTAAGGGTATTGTATGATTATCATTATTTGCCGCTTCACTATCGTCATGGACTTCTTGAGCAATGTCTGCAAGCTCAGCGGCAAGCGTTTGCTCATCAATAGTACGCAAAGCATCGCTTATGACTGCTTTTGATATATTGCTACGTCCAAGATTAGAGAACATCGGCTGAATATAATTGAGTACTTCCATCATTGCACCGATACGATGAGGACCATCGGTAAGCAAATGATCAATAATACGCCCATCGAACTGCCAACCTCGCCTGCGTAATATAGATTGTAATAGTGCTTGACGATCTGCCAACTCATGACCATTAGGTACTTTAAAAGTAGGCGCTTGTGCTAAACGTGTCAGTAAGTCAGTCAGCTGAAACGGCAGCTCACTGGCTGGCCGATTGGCAGCAAATAGCAACTGCCGCTGCCCTTCTCGGCTACGGTTTATTAAATGAAATAAGGCTTCTTGCCATTGACTACTATGTTCTAATACTTCCAAATCATCAATAGCAATAAGATCAAAATTTTCTAGAGATGACAGTACATGGACATCTGTATGGATCAATTCATTAAGCGATAAACAAATTGCAGTCTTGTCCATCTCAATAAATGACTCGCAAATAGCCGATAATAAATGAGACTTGCCAGTAGCGGGGCTACCAAATAAGTACAGCTGACCTATCAGGCCGACATGTAGTTGCCGCACTGCATCAATAATCGACATCCAACCTGGACCTGAAAAGTCACTGAGGCTTGCATCGTGTTTAATGTCTAGATTAAGACTTAGCTGTGCTTCTGCCATGAATCATCAACTCGTTTTGCATCGTACAAAAAAAAGAAAAACCACCTGACTAATGACTCTCTTTTAACTGACTTGAATACTGTGTAACATGAATTTGCTGCTATTGACTGTGGCTTTTTTAACCGACATCTTATTAATGAATGTCTTTTTTAAGAACAATGAATAAGCAATTACTCTAGTCAATACTGCGCCTATATATAACATATTTATAAAATGACTGACAACTCTTTTGCTCCCTAACCTACATTAACCATTTGTATGCAGACTGCTGTCTGACTACCGCCATCAATGTAGGCTATGAACTCCGATACTATATGATTTACTTTTTTTCGAATAAGTTTAACTGTTTACGTCCCTTATAAAGATCCGTAGAACGGTAATAATCATATAAATGATGAAACAATACGTTTAGTACAGCGGATACAGGCAAGGCAATCAACATACCAACGAACCCTAAGATACTTGCGCCTGCCAATACTGCAAATATCACCCAAAGTGGTGACAAGCCAATCTTATCACCCAGCAACAACGGCTGTAGAATATAGCCTTCTGCTGCCTGACCTACCAAAAACGCACCCACTATCAAAGACAGATAAGTCCAATTCAAACCAAACTGGAAGAGACAAGCGATAACAGCAGCAATAAAACCAAGACCAAAGCCTAGATAAGGAACAAAGCTTGCGATACCTGCACCCATACCGATGATTATACCAAGCTCAAGCCCAATAAGTTGTAATTGTACAGCATAAATGATTCCCAATAATACCATGACCAACAGCTGACCTTTGATAAAAGCCATCAATGCACGATCACACTCTTGAGCAACCTCAATCACTGTTTTGCAATAAGCATTGGGGATGGCAACTTTCCAGCTAAGTAAACGTTTGTCCCAATTAAACAAAAAGTAAAAAGTCAAAATGGGCACTAG
This sequence comes from uncultured Psychrobacter sp., assembly GCF_947488565.1. GTDB lineage: Bacteria > Pseudomonadota > Gammaproteobacteria > Pseudomonadales > Moraxellaceae > Psychrobacter > Psychrobacter saeujeotis. Next base: position 573,257 of record NZ_CANKZC010000001.1, read on the forward strand.
CACAATAAGTCCAGCGCTATTAATAAAATTCATACTTGAGGCGATTATTTGAGTCATCCAAGTACTGGCGTCTGAAAATCTATAATGTGTTTGCATATAGTCCATTAATGTCTCAGACAGCCCTTTGGCCTCTAACTCTGGTAGACGAAAACGAGTATTGGCACTAAACCATGCGCGCACAACCTCATCATACCAGTTCAAAATCTTAGGTAGATACTCCCAAGCTGCCTGCAATTGATGCCACAACGTTGGCACAATCAACCAAAGTAGCAGTATCATACTCAACGTCAATATGGCATAAACGACGATTATCGCTATCCAACGTCTGACATATTTGGATAAACGTCTAACCAACGGATTTAGCAAATATGCCAATATAAAAGCAATTAAAAACGGTATAATAACCGGCAACATTAAATACAACAGAAATAAGGTTACAACAATAGCAACGACAATAAATAAGCGCCGAAAAAATGGATCTATTGGTTGGTTTATCATTAAGGACAATCCTACAATTAATCTGATTTAAAAATAATAACGTTACCAAGTTTGGTTATGTCATTTATAGAATAATTTACTATAGCAGCCATCATTAGTGCGTTAATTTTATAATGACTTAGGCGTCTTATTATCGCAAAGTACAGTAAAAAAGCAGTCATTTTTTGTGTCTTAGCTTTTTATTTGTGACTTATAGCGAATCTTGGCTAAATATTGGTAAGTTGCTTTGCGAGTGTGGCCCATTTTTGGGTATAATGCGCGCACTACATTCAGATTCCCTAATATTGACTACAATTATTCATTTTGATGAACGACTTCAACTATTGATTCCAATTATCTATCCCCAATTGTGAGATGACTATGAGTGACAAGCCTTCTTTAAGCTACAAAGATGCCGGTGTTGATATTGATGCAGGCGATGCGTTGGTTCAACGAATCAAATCCGTAGCAAAAGCCACTACTCGCCCTGAAGTTGTGGGTGGTCTGGGCGGTTTCGGCGCGTTATGTCGTATTCCGACAGGGTATACTTCTCCGTTACTGGTCTCTGGTACTGATGGTGTCGGTACCAAGCTTAAATTGGCGTTACAACTAAACCGTCATGACACTATTGGTATTGATTTGGTCGCCATGTGCGTTAATGATTTACTAGTATGCGGTGCAGAGCCATTATTCTTTTTAGATTATTATGCGACTGGTAAGCTGGATGTCGATGTAGCGGCAACTGTAGTCACTGGCATCGGCGATGGTTGCAAGCTTGCCAACTGCGCACTTATCGGTGGCGAGACAGCTGAGATGCCAGGCATGTATCAAGATGATGATTATGACTTGGCTGGATTTTGTGTCGGCGTAGTCGAAGAAAGCAAGGTCATCACTGGTGAAAATGTCAGCGAGGGCGATGTATTGATCGCACTTGCTTCAAGTGGCGCGCACTCAAACGGCTACTCTCTTGTACGTAAAGTTATTGAGGTAAGCGGCGTTGATGTCACTAGCAGCGATGAGCAGCTAGACGGCCAGCCTATTCAAGATGCCCTAATGGCACCGACTCGTATCTACGTAAAAGCCATTAAAGCTTTGCAAGATACGCTTGGTAGCTCGGCTTTACATGCCATGTCACACATTACTGGTGGCGGCTTAACAGATAACTTACCACGGGTATTACCAGATAACTTGGCTGCTAGTATTGATACGAGTAGCTGGCAGTTCTCAGAGCTATTTACGTGGCTACAAACCCAAGGTAATATTGAGCAAAGCGAGATGTATCGCACCTTTAACTGTGGGGTTGGTTTTGTCATCGTAGTACCAAAAGACAAAGCAGATATCGCTATTAAAACGTTGAACGAGGCGGGTGAAAACGCTTGGCAAATCGGTGAAATGGTTAGCCGTGAAGCAGACGCAGTGGTATACCGTTAATGTCAGACAGTCATAAAAAAGATAGTCATAAAAAAGGGAACCACAAACCATTGCGAGTGGCTGTCTTAGTATCCGGTAGCGGTAGCAATTTGCAAGTGTTAATAGACGCGGTGCAAGCAGGTACACTACCAGTTGAGATAGTCGGGGTCATCAGCAACCGCGATGACGCTTATGCCATCACACGCGCAAAAGATGCTTCTATTCCAGTAGCGGTGTTGTCACATGCTGCGAGCGGTAAACGCATGGGGATTAAGACTTTTGAGACTCATGCCAGCGCCCAGATAGCGACATGGCAACCTGATCTGATTGTATTGGCGGGCTTTATGCGGGTGCTAAGCGCCGAATTTATCGACAATATGTCAGCGCCAATGATTAATCTACATCCTTCTTTGTTGCCGGCCTATAAAGGGCTTGTTACGCATCAACGCGTCATACAAGCAGGCGAGCGTCAGCATGGCTGTAGTATTCATGTGGTTACAGCTGAGCTGGATGCCGGTGCTGTTTTGACCCAAGCACTGCTAGAAATCAATCCTAAAGATACTGCTGATAGTTTGCAAACACGTGTGCAAACGCTTGAGCATCAATTGTTGCCTTGGACAATCTTGCTAATATCCAAAGGTGTCTTATCGTTGAACAATGAGCAATTATCAAATCAGAAACCTACCTATATGCCGACATTACCTTTGAAGCTATATTTAAACAGTTAAAGCAATGGTAAGAAGCAAAAAAAGATATTAACCATTTAAAACTATCGATCATAAAAAAGCCCAGTCATTCATACTTTGAATAACTGGGCTTTTTACTGTTTACTTTTAAAGAGTATTTAGAGGGTTTTAGCTCTCAATACTTTTATGCATTATTAACCTTTATGGACGTGTACACCTTTGATGTTAACAAACTCTTTAATACCAAAGCCACCATGTTCACGGCCATGACCTGAGTTTTTTACGCCACCAAATGGTAGTGCTGGATTGGCAAGACCATAGCCATTGATATAGACCATACCTGTATCAAACTCTTCATTGGCTAAGCGGATAGCTTTGTCTTCATCTTTAGAGAAAATTGCACCACCTAAACCATAACGGCTATCGTTAGCGATACGCAAAGCATCATCTTGATCTTTAGCACGTATTAGCGAGGCTACTGGTCCAAATAACTCATCATCGTAAGCTGGTTGACCTTTCTCGACGTTCTCTAAGATAGTTGCAGGATAGAAACTACCTTTGCCTTCTGGTAGCGTACCGCCAACAGAGATTGTCGCCCCTTTGCTTACGCTCTCTTCTACCTGCTCATGCAGTTTTTCTTGTAAATCTTTACGCGCTAATGGGCCAATATCTGAGCTATCGTCCATCGGATCGCCAGCTTTTTTGCTTGCAAATTCTTCAACGATACGTTTACGGAACTCATCGTATAAGCTGTCAACGACGATAAAGCGCTTTGCAGCCACACAGGTTTCACCATTATTGATGAGACGTGCTTGTGTACAAGTTTGTACAGCAAGCTCTAAATCGGCATCTTCTAAAACGATAAAGGCGTCGTTTGAACCCAGTTCTAGCACCGCTTTTTTGATTGCTTTTGCCGCTTGCTGACCAACGATGCTACCTGCACCATCACTACCAGTAAGCGTCACGCCGCGTACCTTGTCATGACCGATTAATACTTCTGACTGGTCATGATCGATTAGGATTGTACGGAACAAATCGTTTGGTAAATCAGACTCATGGAATATTTTTTCGATCAGTAATCCTGAACCAGTTACATTCGCTGCATGCTTAAGTAAGATGCTATTACCAGCCATCAAATTGGCAATAGTATAGCGAAATACTTGATAAGCTGGGAAATTCCAAGGCTGCATGCCGTAGATAACGCCGATTGGCTGATAAGTGACAATGCCTTTTTTCATACCTTCAACATCGCGTTCATCATCTGCAAGCGCAGTAACGCCCTTCTCTGCCGTATAGTCACAAATCGCTTTACATAAATCGACTTCACTCAAGCTTTGATTATAGAGCTTACCACGCTCTTCAGTCATAAGCTTTGACAGCTCTTCTTTGTATTTCATTAAAGTCTCACCAATAGAGTTGATGACCTTGGCACGTTCTTCATGACTGGTTTTACGCCATTCTAAAAACGCCTGATGCGAGGCTTCAACAATCTCGTTGACCTCGTTATTACTCATATAGTTATATTCTTTAATGTCTTCGCCTGTCGCTGGGTTTACAGTAGTAATATCTGCCATGATTATTGACCTTATTTATTTGTTTGTTTAATTAATTGAGAAATTGCTAAGTAGCTTAGATGACACTCATTATAAAACACACGTTTTTTGGCCTGATCTTCTAGGCCTAATTAGTTATTGTTTCGAAGAGGCTCGTTCTAAATAGCTTTTTGCTCAACGTTTACTCTTTTAATTTGGAATTATCATAACAAAACTATTTGACTTACAGTTTTACAAGATATAAAGAAATGTGCTCAATATGTTAAGAGTGTGACTGTCTTATTAAGAAATACTTAACCCATACTAAGTTTAAGCAAATAAAAAACCAGCACGGTGGCTGGTTCTATATTTTTTCAATAAGTATATGAATGAAAGACACTTTATTCGTCAATCTTTTAGAACAGATGATTAATAGTGGGTATTTCTTGCTCCTGACTCTCCTCATCAGCAACCACTTGCCGTGCGACATGCATAATCAGTTGTCTTAACCAACGATGAGCTGGATGATGCTGGAGCAATGGTGACCATGCCATTGTTAGCTCAAACTCAGGAATAAAGAATGGTGGCTCCTTCATCATAATGCTGTCATTGTTGGCCTGCATGCGTGCAACTCGCGTCGGCAAGGTAGCAATCAAGTCTTTATTGGCCGCAAGCATTGCTGGCATCTGATAATGACGTGTAAAGACACTAATTTGTCTTTTTTGTCCCAAACGTTGCAAAGCTTGGTCAATAGAGCCAAGTCCACCAGATTTTTCTGGATTGACACCAAATCCCACGCCCATACCAGTTTTAGATACCCATACATGTTGCGCTTTTAGATAGTTTTTCAGATTAAAACGATTGGCATAAGGGCTTTCTGATGCTAGCAAACAGCTAAAAGTATCACGCCAAACCAATACTTGATGAAAGCTTTGTGGTATCTCATTAAAGCGGTTAATCGCCAAATCAACTCGGCCCTGCTCCATATCACGATAAGACACATCTGATGGCGTTAAGAAATCCAAAATGACATTTGGTGCCTCAGAGCGTAAGGCTTTGACCAATTTTGGTACTAATGTCGCTTCGGCATAATCTGAGGTCATAATACGAAAAACACGTGATGTGCTATACGGACGAAATTCTGTACGGGGTTCTAGCACTTGAGTCAAATCAGCAAGTATTTCGCGAATACGCGGTTGCAACTCTAAAGCTCTCTCAGTCGGCGTCATGCCTTCAGATGAACGTACTAACAATGGATCATTAAACAGTTTGCGTAAACGACGCAGTATATTACTCATCGCAGGTTGAGTAATGCCAAGCTGCTCAGCTGCACGAGTAACGTTTTTTTCTCGTAGCAACACGTCTAAATGTACCAGTAAATTCAAGTCTACCCGCTGCAGATTCATATATGTGTCTCTTTACCTTAGAATAAATACCACTATAAACGCGGCACTTTTTGTCCTGTTATTGAGTACAAGCCATCTATATTAAAATGAAATAAGGATAATTTTGGATTAGCTTTCTTATTATATACGCATTATAACTTAATTCATCTATCATAAATCGTTGTTTTATAAATACTATCATTATAAGAAATACCCAAGATAATAATCATAAACTAGATAAATCAAGACAACCTAGCTATAGTGTTTAGCAAGTGTTTAATTAGTTCTTGTTACTTGTCAGGCTATCACTGTGAACTTAATAGGTTAGTTACAACGTGTATTTTATCGTATTTTCATGCGGAAATACGGACATAACATTTATTACCCCTACTTATTTTTCGCTACTGCTTGTTTTTAAGCTTGGATTAGGCAGTTGTATCTTTCAAGATAACAAGTATTTTGTCCATCAAATAAGCCTTATAAAAGAACCTGTTTAGGCTGAAATAAAAAATAAATGATAAAAGCTGACCAAATCGACAGGTTTTATTTGCTTTTATGATAATTTTCTTATAGTTTAGTAGAGCTTGCTAACGCAAAAGGTTTATATTTTAGTTTTTACTTCTGCCAGCATTTTTCTATACATACCAAAATTATTCAAATACTTCTAACTTATTGTTTTACACCCCACCAAGGAGATTATAGATGTCAACTGCTTATAAATCAGCGATCGATGTAGTACGTGAACTAAAACAAAAACACGGTAACTGGCAAAATATCAGTGAAACCGATGCGGCGCGTATGATGTTGCAAAACCGTTTTAAGACAGGTTTAGATATCGCTAAATATACTGCAAAAATCATGCGTCAAGACATGGAAGAATATGATAATGATACCTCTCAGTACACCCAATCTTTAGGTGCTTGGCATGGTTTTATCGCTCAACAAACCATGTACGCTAAGAAAAAATACTTTGGCACGACTTCTAAAACCTATATTTACCTATCTGGCTGGATGGTTGCTGCTCTTCGTTCTGAGTTTGGTCCTCTACCTGACCAATCTATGCATGAAAAAACCTCAGTTGGTAAGCTAATCGAAGAAATCTATACCTTCTTACGTCAAGCTGATGCTAAAGTATTGAACGACTACTTCCGTGAGTTAAATGCAGCTGAAGAAGCGGGTCAAGACACTAAAGCTATCTTAGAAAAAATCGAAAACTTTGATTCACATGTTGTGCCAATTATTGCTGATATCGATGCAGGTTTTGGTAACGAAGAAGCGACTTACTTATTGGCCAAACAGCTAATCGAAGCGGGTGCTTGTGCGCTACAAATCGAAAACCAAGTATCTGATGCAAAACAGTGTGGTCACCAAGCTGGTAAAGTAACTGTCCCTCATGAAGACTATATCGCAAAGTTAAATGCTATTCGCTATGCATTCTTAGAGCTTGGTGTAGAAGATGGTGTTATCGTTGCCCGTACTGACTCTGAAGGTGCGTCTCTCACGCAAAAAATTCCAGTATCAAATGAGCCAGGCGATCTTGCTTCTAAATATATCGACTTCCTAGAAATGGAAGAAGTGAGCATTGAAGAAGCCAACGAAAACGACAGCTTACTCAAGCATGACGGCAAATTAGTACGTCCAGTACGTATGCCAAATGGCCTATATAGCTTCCGTGAAGACACCAATATCGATCGCGTGGTACTTGACTGTGTGACGGCGCTAGAGAATGGTGCGGATTTATTATGGATTGAAACCCCAACGCCAAACGTTGAACACATCAAAATGATGGTCGATCGCATTAAAGAGCAGCAGCCAAAAGCGAAGCTTGTTTATAACAACAGCCCATCGTTCAACTGGACGCTAAACTTCCGTAAGCAAATCATCGCTCAGTGGGAAGATGAAGGTAAAGACATCTCTAAGTACAATAAAGATGACTTGATGAGCGCTGATTATGATGGTACTGAGCTTGATACAGCAGCTGATGAAGCGGCTAAAAACTTCCAAAAAGATGCTTCACGCGAAGCAGGTGTATTCCATCACTTAATCACCCTACCAACTTATCACACTACAGCATTAAGTGTGCATGAGCTTGCTAAAGGCTACTTTGGTGAAGAAGGTATGCTTGCCTATGCTGCTGGCGTCCAGCGTAAAGAAATCCGTGAAGGCATCTCTTGTGTTAAGCACCAGGCAATGGCAGGTTCTGACCTTGGTGATGACCACAAAGAGATCTTCTCTGGTGACAACGCACTTAAAGCTGGTGGCGGTAAAAACACCATGAACCAGTTCTAGTAACCCACTACTTATAATGGTATTTTATAAATACCAGTTATAAAAAAGCCGCTCTGCATTATGTAGGGCGGCTTTTTATTGCGCTCTGTTAAGCCAAGCAAAAATAAAGTTTTACTTGTTATTCAGTGATAGCTTTCATACGATGGTAGTCACCTAGATAATAACTTATATAGTATTAAAATAATCGGGAGCCATTATGCAAGAGATTGAGCTAAAGTTTTTGGTACCAGAGTCGCGACTAAAAGGTCTAATGCGTCAAGCACAAGTTAAATCCTCAAAGCATACGCAACTGGCGGCGCATTATTACGATACGTCTGATCAAAAGCTTGCGCAGGCTGGCATTGGTTTACGCATCCGTAAAGAAGGCGATACGTGGGTGCAGACCATCAAAGCTGGTGGTGATGGTATTGCTGCGCGCCTAGAGCATAATGCTGTATTAGATAATGAGCAAGTACAGGCAATGCTAGATAGCGACACACTAGTGCCTGATTTAACAATTTACAAAGATACCTCGGTAGCCCCTGCTCTTGCTGCTTTTAAACTCAAAAAGTTGGCTAAAAAACTCACACGACTATATGTGACCGATGTAGAGCGCATCACGCGCTTATTAATACAAGGCAATAACGATGAAGATGGTAGTAGCATTGAGATGGCATACGATCATGGCGAGGTCATCCATGGCCTTGATGATACTCAGCGAGACTCTATTCAAGAAATCGAGTTTGAACTGATAACAGGAGATGTAGATTTTTTGTTTGCGACAGCCAAGACATGGTGCAAACGTTATAAGCTTTGCTTGTCTACTGTCACCAAAGCTGAGCGCGGTGGCCTGTTGATAAGAGGACAAAACCACAGTGCAGCGGTTAGTGCTGACCTAAGCCAGCTAGCCGTCAATAAAGACAGTAGCATGCCTGCATTTGTGCGCGCAGCCGTGCACAACTGTCTATTACATATATTACCAAATAGCAGTGCTCTCGTAGCGGGTAGCATTGATAATACACATGTCTTGCAGTTGACTATCGGACTCACACGCTTGCAAGCTGCCTTGACAGTGTTTGCTGACTATTCTGATGAGATCAATCCTGATTGGCTACCAATATTAACACAAACCGCAGCTTTACTTAGTGACTACCAAAAGCTTACTTACCTAGCCGCTCACATCGAGCCCAAGCTACAAAGTTGCGGCGCACCTAGCGTTGATTGGACAGCAGATATCGATGCACTCAAAATTCAGCCACTTGATGTCGTAAGCGCCAATGACTTTCAACTTACGCTATTAGAGCTGATTGCTTTTATAATGAGTGATCCAAGCCTTGAACCAAAAGCAGATAAGCCTGCTGTCGACAAACTGGCGAAGACTCTATCGAAGCAGTATACAAAATTTATTGAAACTGAGCGAAGATTACAGGATAAAAATGCAGCCAACGACAATGGGTCTTATAGTGAAGACTCAAAAAGCGTCAATCTAAAAAGCAGAAATCATAATCAGATCCAAGACGATTTATACTGTCAGTTACTAAACTTGCGTTATGCCAGTGAATTTGCCTCACGCTTATTGAACAAGAAAAAAGTTAAAAAGAAAACCAAACGCTGGTTAAAACATGTATTAAAAGCACAAAAAGCAATGGAGAAATACCGTAAACATGCACTATATCAACAGCGTTATCAATTAAAATCTGCAACAGATATTAATGCGCTATATGGTGCAGGATGGTTTGCTGCCACGCTAAAAAAGGACGTTAAACGCGCTAAAAAACGCTTGGCTAACGTTCAAGATAGCCCCACCTTTTGGTAAACGTGCTAATTACGCTATAACAAAGATATAGAGTAAAAAAGACAGCCCTATTGGTAGGTGCTGTCTTTTTAAGCTTTAAATGAATAAATGTAGCGTTATCTATTGTCTACAAAATCATTCACTAGCTTGCAACTATAGTAACGGCATCTCCCTCTTCAACTTGATCAAATAGCTCAACGATATCCTTGTTACGCATACGTACGCAGCCGTGTGAGAGGGGGATACTCATAGGTTCAGTATCTGGTGTACCATGAATATAGATGTAACGCTGATAAGTATCGCAGCCACCCTGGTTATTATGGCCTTTATTTACCCCTTCTTCTAGACCACTTAACCATAATATACGGCTCAATATCCAGTCGCGATTAGGATTTGATATACCAAGAGCTGCGTTGTATACCTCACCTGTTGGCACACGTCCAACAAACACAGCATTCATAGGCTCACTACCTCCTATCTTTTCTGCAACGATGTGCTCGCCAAGTGGTGTACAGCCACTATCTTGCTGACTGCCAATGCCGTTTTTTGCCGTTGATACCGTATATTGAACTACAACTTTGTGCTGCTTATATAGAGTCAAAGTCTGCTGAGCAATGTTAATAATTAGCTGTTTATCAAGACTTGCGTGATTGTTCATAAAAGCATCCGATTGTTATTCATGACATGACCAATAGCGTTATGATTAAAATTGGTCAAAATTTCTATTATTAAGGGATTGTATCAAGACATTTGGCACCGTAATATAGAGGCACACTTTTTGATGCTAGCAGATTATGACGACTATTTCACCGACACGTGTGTCGATGTATGACTTTTTATATCAAGATATCCAGCCGATGATATCATTACTAGCTGATGTGTCTCAGCTATCATTACCGCAGACGCGTCTTGCCATTGGTTCTGGCTTACAAGCAATAGTATGTGCTTTACTTACGTATCAGCAGCGTTATCAAGGACAGTCGGTTAGCAAAAAACTATTCAATCGCAGTGCTATAAAAGAGCTGCGTCGATATAACTCTATGAATTTTGCGACTATCGATGCGACATTATACTATCGTCATGATACTGCTGATACCGTATTTAAAGACAGCACTGATATCATTAAAGCTAGCGATCACATTGCCAGTCAAATTGATGCTACTACTTTGCAGGTACAAACATTACTTAGGTGTTTGTGCATTATTGCTCTACGCGAACTTGCGATACTAGCAGACTATAGTCAACTTGATTATGATGAGATAGACAAGTGGTTCGCCTTACAGCCTCAGTTTTTATCAGCGGAGCGATTTACCACTACTGTGCCAGACACTATCCCTACGAATGTAGAACCCGCTACTAGTGAAGCACCTAATATAGAAAATACAGAAACCGAGCTAGAAAACACAGAGTTAAAACGTTTAAATAACGAGCAGTTATCAACTATACCACCAGCCTTTGATCCCTTTTGGTATGAGCTGATGGCATTTACACCGAACAATAATGAATCTGCACAAGACATGCAGCTTGCAACCGGTAATTATTTAAAGGCCATTGGTCGTTCATCTGAAAACATACAGCAAGGCGGCCATAATGATTTACTTATGTTCGCAGAGATGTCCGCTGTTACGTTACCACACCAGCGCTGGTTACTACAGTTGGCCAAAATTTCAGAGATTTACTTGCAGCGTAATCGTCTGCGTATTACTTCTGAACCCGAAAATCCACCAAAACCTCCGTTGGTTAGCTTAGGGGTTATGAACGGCAATAGCGATAATACTCCAGCAACCATCAGCGAAAAACCGATTGAGTATGACGCCCCGGCTCCTATTTGGAAAAATCCTGTCATTTTAATTGTTATTCTTGTCATCGGAAGTCTTAGTGCTCTTGCTACTTTGAAATATCAGATGCAAAAGTCTGCTGGTGTCGTCTCTGCAACAGAAGAGGTATTGGCTCAAGATTCTGTTAAAGAGCATCAGCAGCAGGATGTCGCTATTGTCATGGTAAACGATGACGAAAATGAGGCTAAAGAAACCGCTACAGCTGAGTAAATAGCAACTAGGATCACATAGTTTTAAATGCTGTGCTAGAACCTATTTATAATAAAAAACAGAGACACTACGAGTATAGGTCTCTGTTTTTTACGCTTTAAAGAGTTATTCAACTATTAAAGATAGTCTCTTTTGCTTATTTTGATAAGTCGCGACCACGACTGGCTTCAATAGCCAAACGCAACCCATTTAGACGAATAAAGCCTTCTGCATCTTTTTGATCATAAGCACCAGCATCATCTTCAAAAGTTGCAATTTTTTCGTCAAATAACGAATCATCAGACTTACGACCAACGACGCTGACACTGCCTTTATACAGTTTTACGCGTACCGTACCATTGACGTACTCTTGTGATTTGTCGATTAGCGCTTGCAGCATCATACGCTCAGGACTGAACCAATAACCGTTATAGATGATTTTTGCGTAGCGCGGCATCAGCTCGTCTTTTAGGTGTGCGGCTTCACGATCTAGCGTTAGTGATTCAATACCGCGATGCGCTTTTAGCATGATCGTGCCAGCTGGCGTCTCGTAACAACCGCGTGACTTCATACCGACGTAACGGTTTTCTACAATATCCAAACGGCCGATACCATGTTTACCGCCAATCTCATTGAGCTTAATCATGACTTCGTAAGGCTTAAGGGCTTCACCATCGATAGCAACGATATCCCCTTTTTCATACTCAAGTTCTAAATACTGCGGCGCGTCAGGCGCTTCTTCTGGGCTCACTGACCAGCGCCACATATCATCTTCGGCTTCTGTATACGGTTCCTCTAACACACCGCCTTCATAAGAGATGTGCAAAAGGTTGGCATCCATCGAGTATGGTGACTTTGTCTTTTGGTTGGCATAGTCGATTGCGATATCGTGCTCTTCGGCGTACTGCATCAAGCTCTCACGGCTAGACAAATCCCATTCGCGCCATGGTGCAATCGTCACAACATCTGGAGACAAGGCAACCGCACCCAGCTCAAAACGTACTTGGTCATTACCTTTACCAGTCGCGCCATGGCTAATTGCATCAGCATTGTGTTCTTTGGCAATTTCAACCAAACGTTTGGCAATCAATGGTCGTGCAATAGAGGTGCCGAGTAGGTACTCGCCTTCATAAATAGCATTTGCACGGAACATTGGGAACACATAATCGCGAGCAAACTCTTCACGTAAGTCTTCGATATAGATGTTTTTGATACCCATCGCTTCAGCTTTAGCGCGTGCTGGCTCAACTTCCTCACCTTGACCGATGTCAGCTGTGAAAGTAATCACTTCAGCATCATAAGTTTCTTGCAGCCATTTAGCGATAATTGAGGTATCAAGGCCACCTGAATAGGCTAATACGATTTTATTAATATTTTTTGGGTCAAGCTGAGCCATGAACAACTCCTAATATAAGAATGTAGTTATCAGAAAAAACACTGACAATGAATCGAAGTTTAAATTGCTTAATCAGTGTACATCATATTCACAATTGGCAAAAGGACAACGACTTTGTAAGCGATGATTTATCAGATATATCTGTCATATCTGCTAGTAACGCTATCATGTTTAAAAAGCATCACTATTAATAGCAGATTACGCGGTTATATTCGGGCATATATTTAGTCCAGCGGTCAAATCTGCTATGATGGTTAAGGTTCATACAGCATTATAAATAAACAGGGTGATGAACACATAGCGTTGTGTAAAGCAGGCCATTTGATCACACGTTTTTATAGCTAAAACAATCGCACACAAGATTTTGCTCAAATCAAAGTGGCTAGGTCACAACGTTTATACCTTAATATGTTTATACCTTAGTATATTTTACACTCCCCTTCTTTCACTATTTCAAGACATAGAACACTATGACTCAAATTACTGATTCCATTAAAGAGCTAACTATTCTGCAGCCAGACGATTGGCATATTCATTTGCGTGATGATGACGCGCTAGCGACTACTGTAAAACACGCAGCTGCAAGTTTTAATCGCGTTATTTGTATGCCAAACTTGGCACCCCCAGTCAAAAACGTAGATGATGCCCGCGCTTATCGTGAGCGCATATTACAACACCTGCAAGCCAGCGACTTAGAGGCGGGACGCAAAGCTGCCTTTGATCCGCGAATGACTTTATATCTAACCAATCAAACCACTCCAAAAGATATCGAATTAGCTGCTCAGTCTGGTATCGTACAAGCAGTCAAGCTTTATCCTGCAGGAGCTACAACCAACTCTGCTGATGGGGTTACTGACATTAATGCCTGCGTTGATGTGTTTGAAGCCATGGAAAAGTACAATTTACCACTGCTATTACATGGTGAAGTAACGCACGATCATGTCGATATTTTTGACCGTGAAAAACGATTTTTAGAGGAAGTGCTTGCACAAATCATCGCCAAATTTCCTACCCTTAGGATTGTGATGGAGCATATTACCACTAGTGACGCCGCTGACTTTGTCTTGGCTCAAGGCAATCAAGTAGCAGCTACGATTACCCCGCAGCATTTGATGTTCAACCGTAACCATCTCCTACTTAGCGGTATTAAACCGCACTTTTATTGTTTGCCTATTCTAAAACGTAAACAGCATCAAGAAGTGCTACTAAATGTAGCTACTAGTGGCAGTCCAAAGTTCTTTTTAGGAACGGACTCAGCGCCACATGCTACGGATAAAAAAGAGGCTGCTTGCGGCTGTGCTGGTTGTTATAGCTCATCAATAGCGCTACCTTTATACGCCACCGCATTTGATAGTATTGGCAAAATTGACAAACTAGAAGGCTTTGCCAGTCGTTTTGGTGCTCAGTTTTATGGCCTGCCAGTCAACGAAAACACTGTTACTCTAACCAACAACCCTATGCAAGTGCCGGCAGGTTACCCTTATTTTGATGGACAAACGCTTACCCCGCTCATGGCTGGTGAGACGCTACCATGGTCTATCAAAGCTTAAACCGTACTCAAAACTCTTAATGCGACTGAGATGCTGTGAGTGTTCCATTGCTACTATGTTAGTAGTATTGGACACTTTTAGCATGTCAATGTATTTATATCATCGATAAAAGTGACTTAACTTAATATGACCATTCAAAACGACGCTACCTTGTCTAATGATGATTCATTACACATTCAAACTAATAAGCCTTCATGTAATCATAAAGGTATAGACTCATCTACTGACTCTAATGCCAACCAAACCCATGAGGAGACCGAGCAAGACTTGGCTCCCATGACTATGAAAGAGCGCTTTCGTAAGTTTATACCTGTCATTGTAGATGTAGAGACAGCAGGTTTTAATGCACAAACTGACGCATTACTTGAGATTGCTTGTATTCCAATCTTATTAAACGAGGATGGCGTATTTTATCCAGGAGAAGCGCTTAATGCTCATATTGAGCCTTTTGAAGGAGCCAATTTGGAGCCACGCTCATTGGCCTTTACCGGTATTGATCCTAACAATCCGATGCGTAAAGCGATTGCAGAAGATGAAAAAACCGCTCTACGCCGTATATTTAAAGGTTTAAAAGAAGTGCGCCGTGCTGAAGACTGTCGTCAATGTGTGCTAGTTGGTCACAATGCTCATTTTGACTTAGCATTCTTAAATGCCGCAGTCATGCGTACTAATAACAAAAACCATAATCCATTTCATCAGTTTTCAGTATTTGACACAGTCACTTTATCAGCGCTGGCTTTTGGTCAGACGGTACTTGCACGGGCTTGTAAAGCCGCAGGAATTGAGTTTGATGGCAATCATGCTCACTCAGCGCTCTATGATACCCAAAAGACTGCTGAGTTATTTTGCCATATTCTAAACCACTACCCTATGTTGCCAAATGCTTTACATACTGAGCAAACAGAGGTAGAGTTGAATGACAACGACGACGAATAAACAGTAGCGGACGAATATTGTTACTTTTATGAGCCAGTAAGTTGATTTCAATATTTAGATGACTTTACCATTTTGATTTTATAATCCATAACAAAGGTAACTGTCTATTAAGGTTCATATATTTCATGGCATAAACACAATTGATAGGTTCACTTCTCTTTTTTATTCTTATCCATATCAACACAGAAATTTTCTGTAGATGTTCTAAGTTGCTCATATTCTATACCGCGTATGTGATACCTTATATAGGAACAACGGAGGGACTTTATAATGGATCCACAATTCAAATTATGGGCTACCATTCTTGGTTATATGTTATTGGCTGTGACTATCAGTGCTTGCACATCACTGTGGATTCGCCATCATTTAAAAAGTAAGGACTTACATCCTCGCCGAGCTATTAAAAAAAGATATTTAATTTTAAAAAGACGAAGAAAAAGGCTTGACACAAAGCGTCGACGCCATTAAAATGTGCACCACTTCAGCATAAACGGTGAAAGCAGCTGAAGCATAGTACCTAGTCCCCATCGTCTAGAGGCCTAGGACACCGCCCTTTCACGGCGGTAACGGGGGTTCGAATCCCCCTGGGGACGCCACATATTAAAACGCTATAACAGTTATTTAGCGCTTTTTAAGCCCATAAAATCTATTAGATTTTATGGGCTTTTTTTATGTCTATTTTTACCCTAATAGCTTTATTACTTTAGACATAAAACATAAAAAGCCAGCAGGACGCTGGCTCTTTGTAAAGCATTAAAGATTTATCTATCATTAGAATTTATCAGAGAGCATAAACCATAACAATGCCAATATAATAAGTGCACCCAATACAGTTTGGATGAGGAAAAAGGCTTGATGCTGCCCCACCACTTTCCCTAATGTCAAACCTAGTGCATTGTACTTAATCGGTTGAGCATCGATGTCGCCTGTTCCTTCTTGCTCTTTATAATAACCTTTTAAAATTTTCAAGAATTGCTTCCATTCATTAGGGGCCCAATTGTAGGGCTTAAAAGGCATAAGTGCCTTCGCTTTAGGATCATTAACCATCCAACGTTCAAGGATGATAGAGCGTAACGACCAGCCAGTAAATCCGCGCTCACTAATCGCCGAAAACTCTAGAGTCTGTATATCTTTATGTCTATCATCTAACAAGAGACGGTTTTTCAAGTTGGTTAATACTTGCTCCGTCCCTTCCACACACTGAAAAAAATAACCGTTGCCATAGCAAAGTACGCCAGTAATGTTATCGCTCTTATTATTCTTTATAGAAAATTCAGCGATATCGTTTAAGGTACTTGCGCCTGATAATCCAGTAGAAGTAATTCGGCTAACATATACAAACTGATAGAGTTCTAATTCTTCTGATGTATTCATAGTAGTGATGTCTGACAATCAATTGCCCCTTAAAGTCAAGCGAATGAACGCCCATTATTTTTAAAATAAAAAAATATGATAAAAAACAAGACTTCATACATTGTCATAGTATTGATATTATAAGTTTTATTGTTGATTGTATTAACTTGGTTACATAATAAGGCAGTTTGGTCAACTAAGCAACTGAATACATAACATAGCAACAAAGAATTGTAACCAGACAATGTTCTATATTTTGCTTTATATTCGTAAATGCAGATATATAGAGGGCTGAAGTCATTTAAGATCAAAAAAGAGGTAGAATAAAAATGTTCTGCTTCACTCTTTTTATTACGGCTCTATGCCGATAATATTTATAACGACGATAAAGAGTATTATTAGAAAAGTCAGTAGCGTATTAAGATTGCTACTGAAAGTCATAGTAATGCAAAAAGAAGGAGGATATTAGTTTTGAGCGGTTAGGATAGCGGTTAGCAATATAGCATCGTCAGGATAGGTAAGTTTGATGTTTTGACGACTGCCATCAACCAATCGAATAGGAAGGTTTAGATGCTCAAAAGCACTGGCTTCATCTGTAATCACGAGCTGATGTTCAGACACATAAGCCAATACTTGCTGCAATTGACCTAAGCGAAATACTTGCGGCGTTTGCGCTTGCCACATATGACTACGATCAATCGTGCGTTTGATGTAAGAGTGCTGATTGTTTGTACTTATAGGTCTATCTGTGGGTTCAGATTGAGCATTAGAGTCAATAGATATTTTTAAGGTATCAGCCACAGGAGCGGCTAGAATCGCCCCATAAGGCTCTAGCATTGCCGCTTCAATAACTCCATCAATATCAGAACGTGGTACAGCAGGACGCGCAGCGTCGTGAATAAGAACCAGATCTGAGTCCTTAGCACCCACGTTAGCAATAGCCTCTACGCCTGCTTGTACTGACTGCCAACGCTCGTTGCCACCTATAGCGTAATCGATAGGAAGCGCAAAATCTAAAGTCTGTGCCGTGCTGTCATCTACTGCTATAACCAATAAGCACTTATCAATATAGGTACTACTAGCAAGCCTTGCGACGCTGTTTTGTAGTAGCGTCTGCCCTTGCAATTTTGTGTATTGTTTAGCGACAGATGCACCGAAACGGCTACCGCGACCTGCAGCGACAATCATCGCGTGTACACTAGGTTTGATATTCATAACGTGCTACTCATGATTTAAGCCCATCACAACGTTGCTTAAAAAAGACAAAGCTTGAAAGTTACTAAAGAAATAAAGAGAATCGCGTTATATAAGAAGGATTTGATGAAATATCAAAAAAGCTACTGACGACTATGAGTGTTGGGTGCAGTTGATACTTGTACAAAGGTCTCGTTTGGCTTAATTAGGCCTAAGTCTAAACGAGCATGCTCTTCAACTGCTTCAAGACCATTTTTTAGGTCATGTACATCAGTGCGTAACAAGTTATTTGCCGCCACTTGATTGTCGTTTAGGCGCTGCTGATCTTCAATTTGAGTAAGCAGTTTATTATGTTCAAATCGACCATTTTCACCCAACCAATACTGATATTGCAATCCTAACAGCACTGCCACAGCTAAAGCGAGTAATATAAATTGGCTGAAGTATTTCATAAAACAATAACGCCAAATAATCTAAAAAGGATAAAAGAAAAACTAACTAAGCTGACTAGACAATATATAAACTCCTATATACCGTCTAGCACTAACACTTAATATAGCTTTATAGCTTAAACATTAACCACGTAGACCGATGAACTCTTCACGGCCACGATAGCTTGCGCGTACTTGTTGCTCGATACGTAATAGCTGGTTGTATTTCGCTACGCGATCTGAACGACACAATGAGCCTGTTTTGATTTGTCCTGCCGCTGTACCTACTGCCAAATCTGCAATGGTGCTGTCTTCAGTTTCACCTGAACGATGCGAGATAATCGTTGCGTAACCGTTTTTCTTCGCCAGATAAATTGCATCTAGAGTTTCTGATAACGTACCGATTTGATTAAATTTAATCAAAATTGCATTAGCGATGTTTTTATCGATACCTTCTTGCAAGATGGCAGGATTGGTCACAAACAAGTCATCTCCGACCAACTGAACCTTATCGCCGATTTGCTCAGTCAAATATTTCCAGCCATCCCAATCAGACTCATCAAGACCGTCTTCGATAGAGATAATTGGATACTGGCGCGCCAGCCCTACTAAATAATCTGAAAAACCTTGGCTATCAAAGGCTTTATTACCCTCGCCTGCTAAGATGTATTGACCATTTTTATAAAACTCAGTAGCGGCGCAATCCAAAGCTAAATGAATGTCGTCACCAGCCTTATAACCAACTTGCTCGATCGCTTGCATGATAACCGTGATGGCTTCTTCATTGCTACGTAGATTCGGTGCAAAGCCGCCTTCGTCGCCGACCGCTGTATTTAGACCTTGTGATTTTAGAACAGATTTTAAGCTATGGAAAATCTCAGTGCCAGCGCGCAGTGCTTCTGAGAAGCTGGTAAAACCAACTGGCTCAATCATAAACTCTTGGATATCGACTGTGTTATCCGCGTGCTCACCACCGTTTAAGATGTTCATCATCGGTACAGGCATCGTTAAAGAAGTCTGATTACGCAAGTCAGCGATGTATTGATGCAATGGCAAATTTTGTGATTTGGCAGCAGCTTTAGCAGTTGCTAAAGAGACGGCCAGCATGGCATTAGCGCCTAGATTGTCTTTGTTCTCTGTCCCATCTAGCGCAATCATCGCATCATCTATGCTTTGCTGCTCGGTGACATCTTTGTCCATTAGTGCACTACGAATTTGACTGTTGACATTGGCAACGGCTTTTTTGACGCCTTTACCCATGTAGCGATCTTTGTCGCCGTCACGTAGCTCAAGCGCCTCACGTGAGCCAGTTGATGCGCCACTTGGAGCAGCAGCACGGCCAACAGTGCCATCAGCCAAGATAACATCGGCTTCAATCGTTGGGTTACCGCGCGAGTCTAAAATCTCACGAGCGCGAATGTCTTTAATTGCGGTGACGTTGGTTATTTCTTCAGCGTACATAATGTCTGTTAATTCCTTTGGTCATGCCAAGTTTGTGGGATGAAAAACGGCAACTAGAATACAAAAAATAAAGAAAAATATCTGATAGCTCATGCATTTGCAACAATGATAAACCATCATACAACCAGCTGTTTTTGAAAGTCATTGAAGGTCTATTCGATACAATAATACTCGGCTATAGTGCTTGGCATCATAGCATATATTTAGTCAAACTTCCCTTATCTTACACCAACTGGCGTCCATAAAACCAAACATTTATATAACGTTTGGCATCATTGTCTCGTTTAAGTGCATATATTATTAAAAAAATATATTATTTACGTTTTTGCTGGGTCCTGGCTGTTCATACTAGAGGCAGATACGGTATTATTCAGTTCAACCTTTGTCTTAAATTGTGTTAATCGTAGCGCATTCATTAATACTGAAATAGAGCTCAGCGCCATAGCAGCAGCAGCGATCATAGGGTTTAAAAAACCAAAAGCGGCAAGCGGTATACCTAAGCAATTATAAATAAAGGCAAAAAACAAGTTTTGTTTGATATTGCGTAAGGTTGCTTGAGCGATCTTTTGCGCAGCGTCAATATGCATGAGCGACTCGCCCATCAAGCGTGCAGACGCACTATGCTGAGCGACATCTGTCCCCTCAAACATCGCAAAGCTTGCGTCAGCGGTTGCCATCGCTGGTGCATCGTTGACCCCGTCTCCTGCCATCGCCACTTTATGACCCGCCGTTTGCAGCACGGCAATTTGGCTGGCTTTATCACGGGGACTCATCTTGCCATAAGCTTGCCCAATACCCAGCTGTCCTGCCACATGATCGACGACAGACTGTTTATCACCACTCATCAAAATGACATTGATACCAGCATCTTGTAGTGCAGTAATAGCTTGCGGAGTATCCGTCTTTAGATCATCAGCAAGGGCAAAGGCACCTAAGGGTTCATCATTAATACTGACAGCAACCGTACTGGCGATTTGCCACACTTTTGGCATCAGCTTAGGTAAATTTAAACTGGCAAATTCTGCCGTACCGACTTTAACCAAACCAAGACCTTCTATGTTTGCTTGTATACCAGCACCTTTAATGACGCTAATATCAGTGACCGTCAACAACGACAGCTTGCGCGCTTTTGCTGCATTGATAAGCGCCGTCGCCAGCGGATGACTGGCGTGTGCTTCAACACTTGCAGCAATTTGCAACACATCATCTATTGGTAAAGATTTATCGACCATCACTTGATCAACGATCGTCGGTTTGCCAACAGTTAAGGTACCGGTTTTATCCAAAACGACAGTATCAATATTGCCTGCAGCCTCAAGGCTTTGCGCGTCTTTAAACCAGACGCCATGACGCGCAGCGACACCCATACCCGCCATAATAGCCGCTGGCGTCGCCAAACCAAGGGCACAGGGGCATGCAATCACCAATACTGAAACTGCATGCATTAAGGCCGTATCGATCGCACCAGTTAGCCACCATGTCAGCGCAAAGGTGACGATAGCAATGGCCACAACGACTGGGACAAATACTGCTGTTACTCTATCAGCCAGACGCGCCAAATTGGCTTTAGAGCCTTGCGCATCGCTAAGCGCTTGCACCATATCACCAAGTTTGGTATCGCTACCTTTTGCACTGACGCGGTATAATAAGCTACCGTTTTCGACCAAAGCACCTGCCAGCAGCTCACCTCCTTCTTCTTTTTTTAGGGGCACAGACTCGCCAGTTAAATGACTCTCAACGCACCAGCCACTACCATCAATGACCACGCCATCGGTGGCAACGCGACTGCCTTGTTTGGCACGCAGGATATCACCGACTTGTACGTCTTGCAGTGCGACATTATGAAAATCACCATTTGGCTGTTGTTGCTCGACTTCATCTGGCGTCAATGACAATAATAAATCAATGCTATTAAGACTATGCTTTTTGGTACGTTCCTCTAAATACTTACCCGTGCGGACAAAAGCAATGACCATCACCCCTGCTTCAAAATATACAGCTGGTCCGTGTCCACTACCATGACCGCTTTGCAATAGACTGTTTAACGTGCCATCGCCATGAGTGAGCCATAGATACGTTGAATATGCCCAAATAGTGACCGTACCGATGACCACCAGCACATCCATATTGGCAAGACCGCCCTTAATGGACGCCCAAGCGCTTTTATAAAATGGCAACGCCAAGCCAAATTGTACAATGGTTGCAAGGATAAACTGAATCCAAACAGGTGGCATCCACGCCATACCCTGTCCAAAGAGCATCCCCGCCATACCGACCAAAAACGGCACCAAACAGACCCATAGCGCAATCAATCGCCATGGATACTCTGTCGCGGTATCTTTATCCGTCTTGGCAAACAAGTTATCAGCGGCCTGCACGTTTGCGACAAAACCTGTTTTACTTACCCACTCTGTGATTTGTTCAGGCGTCGTCTGCGCTGGATCATAATCGACATTGGCAGTCTCACCTGCGAAGTTGACATTCACCTCATAAACTGAGGGCTTCTTGTTAAGGACTTTCTCGATTCTAGACGCGCAGGCCTGACATGTCATACCATCAATGGCTAGTTGCAAGTGCGCACGCTGAGGCTCAAGCAGCGTATTGGACTGAATGTCAGTATCGACATCATAAGATTGGTCATCGGCAGTACGGATAGAATCATTCATAAATAAAACTCGTTACAATGTTTATGGAGAACGTTTATAGAGCATTTATAGATTGTTATGAGCTATAAAAAAGGCCAACAGTTATGCAAAACTTTAAGCGTGTCAGGTATCTTAATTAGTCTAGTAGTTTAACTGGGCCTCAGCATGGATATCTGATCTGTCGCCCCGAATAACCTGCCTATTATTATACTAAAATACATATTGACATACATAGTAGATGGTTGTGGTCACTAACATTTCAAGGGCATTCAATTAAACAGCATGAACATAGATGATAGATAAATAATAGTGACCAGCTACAAGTTATAATCATTAAAAACTACTAAAAAGATAATAAACAACCATTAAAAAAACCAGCTATGATAGCTGGTTTTTCTGTAGAAAAAAACTTAAGAATTGGCGACTGTGGCATCAAATCCTGCTTCATCGATAGCAGATGCAATAGCTTCTGCGCTGGTCTTACTATCATCAAAAGTCACTGTTGCCAGATTGTCAGCAAGATCGACAGAAATGGTGTCTATACCATCGATACTGTCAGTCGCAGTGTGGACACTTGCCACACAACCGCCGCAAGTCATTCCGTCGATTTTAATGATACGTGTTTGATTTGCCATATTAAGCTCCTTATTATTATCGTTTAATAAACTACTTATCTGAAATTCTAATAAATGGTTATAGTGGGTTGGTTTGTAAAAAATATACTACTACAGCATAAGCCCGATCAACGTGAACAACAACCCCTTTTGGTTATCACTTTATGAAAGAATAATAGCTTTTTGCTAATACATTATGGGTATCTAATTGTCATAATGTGGATTTTGCGGCGCATCAATAGGATACGGCTGGGTCACATAATCAACCATGCTAATCGCAGCTGTCAACGCATGAATACTCGTATCGGTATCGTCATAGCGTACAGTTGCGATGCTACTCGCTGCATCAAGATCTATCGCAGTGACCCCTGTAATGTTCTTTAACGCTGTCATGACACTGTCTAACCCTTCAGCGTCATCGATATTCTCAATACTCACCTGTGCTGTCTGAATCGCCATTGTGCTGCCCTCTTTGTTACTTATCCATTAATGAGTATCTAATACTTCAAAGCCTTTGACCAAATCATCAATTTGCTTAAGCTGGCACAAAAATGGCTCTAGCTGGCTTGTTCTCAAAGCACAAGGACCATCACACTTTGCCGTTTCTGGATTGGGATGCGCCTCTAAAAACAGTCCTGCTAGTCCGGTTGCCATGCCAGCACGTGCAAGGGTTGTGATTTGTTCACGGCGTCCGCCTGCACTATCACTACGTGCACCCGGCTGCTGTAAGCTATGCGTCACATCAAAGAAAACTGGGATATCCATCTGCTTCATGGTATCAAACCCGAGCATATCGACGACCAGATTATTATACCCAAAAGCACTACCACGCTCACATAGGATGAGTTTATCGTTACCTCCTTCAAGACATTTATTAACGATATGACGCATCTCATGTGGCGCTAAAAACTGCGCTTTTTTGATATTAATAATCGCATCAGTCTTTGCCATTGCATGCACTAAGTCAGTCTGACGCGATAAAAATGCCGGCAACTGAATAATATCGGCAACCTCAGCGACGGGTGCTGCTTGATACGGCTCGTGCACATCAGTGATGATCGGTACTTGAAACTTTTCTTTGATTTGACCGAGCCAATCAATACCTTGCTCCAATCCAGGCCCACGATATGAGTGTAAGCTTGAACGGTTGGCTTTATCAAAGCTGGCCTTAAATACATAGCCAATCCCTAAACGCTGGCATATCTCGACATACTGCTCAGCAATCTCAAACGCCAACTCCTTAGACTCCAAGACGTTCATACCGCCAAACAACACAAACGGCTGATCGTTACCAATATTAATCGTATTGTTGTTAGGAGTAGTAAGCGTGATATGCGATTGAGCTGTAGATAAATTATCCATGAAACAGTGATCCTCTTTATAGTTATCGATATCTCTATCCGCTATTGTAACCGATGGCTCAATTAAAAAAAGTATCTAAGCGTAATTAGAGGCCACAGACAAATGGTAGATGGACAGATACAAATGTTGTGACAGTTCAGCCAACTATCAGCTCATAAAAAAAGACCAATCCGAAGATCAGTCTTTTAATTAATATAATAGCTGTAACAAAAGCCTAAAACCCTACTTGGCTTCGCTATAGTTCTTCGCAGCTTTCACAAAGCTGTTAAACAGTGGATGACCACCGCGTGGTGAGCTGGTAAATTCGGGGTGGAACTGTACCGCGATAAACCAAGGATGATCGCTAATCTCAACCGACTCGACCAGATGCTGCTTGGCTGAATAACCAGATATAGTCATGCCTGATTGCTGTAATGGCTCAATATAACGGTTATTCATCTCATAACGATGACGATGACGCTCTGTGATGTTGCTGGCACCATAGATCTGGCTTAACTTGCTACCAGAAACCAGTTCGGCTTGCTGTGCACCCAGACGCATCGTCCCACCAAGATCTGAATCATCGCTGCGAATCTGTAACTCGCCGCGCTCATCTAACCATTCAGTGATTAAACCAATGATAGGCTCTGCGGTCTTGCGATCGAATTCAGAAGAGTTGGCATCAATCTTAAGTACGTTACGAGCATACTCAATCACTGCCAGCTGCATACCAAGGCAGATGCCTAGATATGGGACATTGTTTTCACGAGCATAAGTAATGGCTTGTATTTTACCATTCGTACCACGCTCTCCAAAACCACCTGGCACTAAGATGGCATCAGCATCATTTAACTGTGTCAGTAAGCTCTCATCATCTTCTAAATGCTCAGCATCAATGTAGTTGATTTTGACATCTGCTTTGTGAGTAATACCAGCGTGTAGCAATGATTCGTTAATAGACTTATAAGCATCGGGCAATTCGACATATTTACCCACCATTGCTACCGTGACAGTCGATTCAGGGTTTAGCTGAGCCTCAACCACCTTGTCCCAATCGCTCAGATCCGCTTCGGGTACATCAAGGCCAAAACGCTCACAAATCAAATCATCAAGGTCTTGCTCATGAAGGGTACGCGGTATCTGATAGATACTTTGGGCATCTTCACACATAATGACCGCACGCTCTTCGACGTTGGTAAATAGTGCAATCTTACGGCGGTTGTCTTGAGAGATATGATGATCAGAGCGGCAAATCAAAATATCAGGCTGCAACCCAATAGAGCGCAGCTCTTTTACTGAATGCTGAGTGGGTTTGGTTTTGGTTTCACCTGCACTAGCAATATAGGGCACGAGCGTTAAATGCATTAGCATGGCGCGATTACGACCAAGCTCCACTTGCATCTGACGTACCGCTTCCATAAAGGGCAGTGATTCGATATCACCGACCGTACCGCCAATCTCGATAATAGCGATATCATAGCCTTCGCCACTGGCAAGAATCTTACTTTTAATCTCATCAGTGATATGCGGAATCACCTGTACCGTACCACCAAGATACTCACCGCGGCGCTCTTTATTTAGCACGTTTTGATAGATGCGACCACTGGTGAAGTTGTTGCTCTTACTCATCTTAGAATGACGTAAAAAACGCTCATAATAGCCTAAATCTAAATCCGTCTCCGCCCCATCTTCAGTGACGAAAACTTCACCATGCTGGAACGGGCTCATCGTCCCTGGATCAACGTTGATATACGGATCCATCTTGGTCATGGTTACACTCACACCGCGCGCTTCTAATATCGCGGCAAGGGAAGCTGCGGTAATACCTTTCCCTAGTGAGGACACTACCCCACCGGTCACAAATATAAACTTGGTCATAGTACTCTATCGGTAATTGGTAAAAGAGGATTTTACTAAAAATACGCCATAAAATATAGGGTAAAAACTCAAAGTCTCTTAAACTCTTAGGTTTTACTGGCTGTTACCCTATTAAAGTTGGCACAACGAAAAAACCCACCCCGAAGGATGAGTCTTTTAGTATTATATAGTTATGATGTTTCGCTATCACTTGGATGGTTTTACAATAAAGGCTACTTAGATAAAAGCCACTAGAACAGATATTCCAAACCACCACCAACGGCGAAGACCTTAATATCTGCGACAGAATTAGTAGGATCTAAAGGACTGGTATAATCGGCTGAGTTTTGACCAACATAAGCGTGTGCGATCACATTATCTTTCAACTCGTATTCACCGCCCAATACAATCTGATCCGAATTATTATTGTCGATACCGTTTAGGTTGTCTGTTTTGTTATATTGAAGATAGACAGAAGCTGGGTGAGCAAAGTTCTCTAATGCCATTTTGCCACTAACTATCAGGCCTTTTTCTTTATGAGAGCCTGCAAAGTCATAGTCAGCTTGCTGATACACTGCCCCTAAGGTTAAGGGAGTTGACATATCTATATATTCATCTAAATCGACGGTTATCGTACCGCGAAAGGCATCACCGCCATAATTTATAAGACCCTCAGCATTATCATCAGTGACAAAGTCTAAGGTATTGATACTACCACTTGCCTCGATATCCTTACTATAAGCGATCGCGGCAGTGTAACTATCTTTATCTAGCTTGAGTGCAGCCCCGTAGCCATCTTTGTCTTTGTTGTCATCAGAACCCTCATCAGCTACATACTGCACTACCAGCTGCAAGTCTTTATATTCAGGGGCAATCCACAACACCGAGCTATCAGAGCGCGTATAGTCAAGCATGTTTAGTGCAGCAACTCCGCCATTGTCATTCAGGGTTCTTTTTCCTAGATTATCCCAGTAAGCTCTTGCAACCATCGGATCGTACACATACCCTAATACAGAGGTATTACGGCCAACGCGAAACTCGCCGTAGTCTTTGTTTACTAGACCTAGATAAGTATCACGACTTGTAAAAGTATTACTGTCATCGCCATCGATATCAATGCCATACTCTAATCGATATATTACATCAGTATTTACAGTAATCGCTTCAGAACCTCTGAGACCTAGCCGTGAAAAGTTTGAGTTAATCTGTACTGAGTCCACATCAGAGTCCTCAGGGGCATCATCTACACGATTAGTGTAATCCGCCTCGTCATTAATATAATCAGTGGTCAAGAATGCTTTGCCATAGATTTCTGGGGCTGCTTGCGCAACTGGTATAGATACAATAGTAATCGCTGATGTTAAAAGGAGTTTTTTCATCATAAATATTCACTTTAATACTTGGTCATTCATTAAGCAGGATATTAAATGCACAAAACCTAGAATGGCCTTGCGTTTTTACGTTTTTTCTGTCTGTTCTAAAGCAAAATCAACATAACAAAAAAACCCACCCCGAAGGATGAGTTTTTTAGAAGCAAATTCTAGTTCATACTAGAATAAGTATTCTAGACCAGCACCAACTACAACTACTTCTGCATCACCGCTTTCAGTATTGAATATATCTTCGTCAGTGACAGGGTCTCGTTCGCCAGTATTGTACGTATAACCAACATTATCCGCATTGTTTATACCAGCATAGGCATGTGCAATGATGTTGTCTTTATACATGTACTTACCACCAACAACGATTTGGTCTGAATCAGAATTATCAAAACCATTTAAGTTATCAGTTCTGTTGTACTGAGTATAGATAGATGCTGGACGAGCAAAGTTATTTAGACCCATTTGAGCACTAATTACTAAACCTTTTTCGTCTTTATCACGATTATCGTAGTCACCTACTTGATATAACGCACCTAGTTGTACTGGATAAGCCATGTACTTACCTAGATCAACAGTTGCTGTACCGCGAATGATGTCACCGTCGATGTTTTGATCTTTGTCATAAGCAATACCAGCGGTAAAGCCAGTACCTTGATCAAATAGCGCTGCTACACCAAAACCTGCATCATCATTACCATTTTGATCATCAGAGTTATACATTGCAGACAGCTGTACCGGTAGACCGTCATACTTTGGTGCAGTCCAAATGATTGAACTGTTGATACGGCTACTATCTGCCATATTTAACGCATTAACAACTTCACTTTCATTTTCAGTTTGACCTAGGTTATCCCAGTAACCTTGGTTCACTACAACGTTGTCAATACGCGCTAGCGTTGATTGGTTTTTACCAACACGGAACTCACCAAATTGCTTGTTGACCACACCAAGATACGTATCACGATTAGTGAAGGTAGCATTATCACCATCAATACTTGTGCCATACTCTAATCGATAGATCACATCAGTATTCGCAGTCATGGCTTCAGAACCTTTAAGGCCAATACGTGAAGCATGAGAGTTGATCTCTACTGTATCTTCATCGTACATGTTACCACTAGGACCATCAAACTCTGCGTTAACATAGTCAGCTGCTAAAAAAGCTTTACCATATAGAGTTGGTGCGGCATTAGCTGCAGATACAGATAGAGCAGCAACTGCTGAAGCTAAAAGTAGTTTTTTCATGGGTGTATCTCCACTTTACAATTTTAGTAATGAGCAAGCTGTTATTAGCAAAGGCTCAAAAAGGTATCGTCACAAATCCTCAAAGATATAATGTGTAACTGGCTACCGAGATTAGTCAGAAACAAGTGTGGCGAAGTTCTATTACCGTAAGATGAAAAAAACCATGACTTACATAACTGATACTAACCGCGTAACCACTATGTAAACTTAGGTCTTTAACGCTCTAGTGCGTAACATCCGTTACCAAACTCATACTTCGCCTATAAGCATAACAACTCTGACATAATTTGCAACATCTTTTTTACGGCTTAATCACAGAATGTTGCTCAAATATTTATAGTACAAAATTCGAGAGTTATTTAGCAATCAGAAATGAATATTCATAAAAAAAACCACCAGCCTTTGAAAAGACTAGTGGTCGTGCTTATAACCATGATTAGCAAAGCTACTTATTGACAGCTTAATAACCTTAAAAAACCTTTCAAAACACCCTAAAAAATATTCTTAATTTTTATAAAAATAGTGAGTATTTTGATAAAGAATGTTCCGTTATAGAGTAAATAGTGGCCAATTTTGCTACTTTTTGCTATTTAATAAGGTTATACGTTGGCCTTTAGGTCTAAACGAGCTTGATGCAATAATGGCTCGGTATAGCCACTTGGCTGCTCGCGTCCTTTAAATACAAGATCACAAGCCGCTTTAAATGCGTAAGAATCTTCAAAGTTAGGAGCCATTGGCTGATAATCTGGATCATCTGCATTTTGCTCATCCACAACTTTTGCCATGTGTTTCATCGCATTCATCACTTGCTCTTCGCTGACGATATCATGATGTAACCAGTTGGTGATGTGTTGACTTGAGATGCGTAAAGTAGCACGATCTTCCATTAGACCCACATCGTCGATATCTGGCACTTTAGAGCAGCCAACGCCTTGGTTTACCCAGCGTACGACATACCCTAAGATACCCTGAGCGTTGTTCTCAAGCTCTTGTTGCTTCTCTTCTTCTGTCCAATTGGTATCTTTGGCCAATGGAATGGTCAAGATATCATCTAAGCTTGCACGCTGGCGTGACTTTAGACTGTCTTGCACATCAGCGACGTTTACTTGATGATAATGCATGCTGTGTAAGGTTGCGCCAGTTGGAGACGGAACCCACGCGGTATTGGCACCTGCTTTTGGATGAGCCGCCTTGGTATCTATCATCTCTTTCATATCATCAGGCTTTGCCCACATGCCTTTACCAATCTGAGCATGTCCCTGCAGACCTGTCTCTAGCCCGATATCGACGTTCCATTGCTCATAGGCTGGCTGCCACGCTTGTGACTTCATCTCGCCTTTAGGGACAAATGCTCCTGCATTCATGCTGGTATGCATCTCGTCACCCGTACGATCTAAGAAGCCTGTATTGATAAAGATAACGCGCTCTTTGGCTTGACGAATCGCTTCTTTTAAGTTGACCGTCATACGGCGCTCTTCATCCATAATACCGATTTTAATAGTATTGCGCTCTAAGCCTAACAAGTCTTCTGAGGCGTTAAACAGGTCATTGGCCATTTTGACTTCATCAGGACCATGCATTTTTGGCTTGACGATATACATTGAGCCTGTGCGCGAGTTTGACAGCTGATTTCTGCCCTTGATGTCATTTAAAGACAATAATGGCGTGATTAAACCATCCATTAACCCTTCAAATATCTCTTCTGGCCCCTCACCTAAGTCGACTAAAATGGCAGGGTTTTGCATCAAGTGACCGACATTACGAATAAGCAGCAGTGAGCGACCCGGTAGGATCAGCTTACCACCATCTGGCGTGGTATATTCACGATCTGGGTTTTGTTTACGCGTACGAGTCTTGCCGCCTTTTTCAAAGGTTTCTTGTAAGTCGCCATTCATAAGACCAAACCAATTACGGTACACCTCGACTTTTTCTTCTGCATCGACAGCAGCGATGGAGTCTTCGCAGTCTTGAATAGCGGTAATGGCAGACTCTAGCAATACGTCTTTAATATGTGCAGGATCGTCTTTGCCTACTGGATGACTGCCATCGATCTGAATCTCTACGTGTAGATTGTTATTTTTTAACAAAACACCTGTTGGACTGTCAGCTTCACCAACGTAACCGACGAATTTTTCTGGATTTTGCAATTGCGTACTGCTCTCACCCATCGCAACTTGAAGGTTGCCATCGACTATTTTGAATCCTGTGACATCACTATAAGAACCGGATGCCAATGCAAAATTATCATCTAAAAAGTCTTTGGCATAAGCGACAACTGCAGCGCCGCGAGTAGGATTGTAACCACCTGTGGCTTCTTGGCCATTGTCGTCACTAATCACATCAGTGCCGTACAACGCATCATAGAGACTGCCCCAGCGTGCGTTAGTAGCATTTAGGGCATAACGAGCATTACGTACAGGTACAACCAGCTGTGGCCCTGCAATATGAGCAATTTCATCATCGACGTTTTGGGTACTGACTTTAAAATCTTCCCCTTCTGGCAATAGATAACCGATCTCTTTTAAAAAAGCTTTATAAGTAGGATAGTCAATTTCACCATCTTTGGTAGGATGTTGTAGATGCCATTGATCGATCTGGTTTTGCATTTTTTCGCGGATAGCCAGCAGCTCTTTGTTGCGCGGAGTAAACTCTTTGACGACCTTCTCAAAACCTGACCAATAACTATCCGAATCAACGCCAACTTTAGGTAGTACTTCAT
The DNA here is from genome assembly GCF_947488565.1 of uncultured Psychrobacter sp. GTDB lineage: Bacteria > Pseudomonadota > Gammaproteobacteria > Pseudomonadales > Moraxellaceae > Psychrobacter > Psychrobacter saeujeotis. The sequence continues at coordinate 604,961 of NZ_CANKZC010000001.1, forward strand.
TTTCAATAAAGTCGTACATCTGCTGGTCGATTGCGAGAATACCTTTTTGGATACGATTAGAGTGAGAAGTCTGGTTCATAGTGGTGTCCTTATATGTGGATGATAGAATTCAATGATGATTTATTATAATAGCGGTTACGCTTGAGAGATGTTTAGCACCTAATATCTGATTCAGATATAAATACTGTGCTAAGTAAGTATTATAGAGCTTGCTATAAACAATATAGCTTGGTCATGCCCGACTAATAACAGTTAAGGTAGCGCTACCTATATAGTAGTGCTGACAGTCAATGTTAGAGTAAAGTGTCTCTAAGATAAAATATTATCCTACTATCAAATAGTGAAATAAACAATAACGAGACATTCACCAAATAAATATTTGAGTTGTATAAGAATGATACTGTAGAGGACATAAGCCTTAGACGCTATAGCTGATACTACTCAAGAAGATGACTCAAGGGTAAGTATAAACTGTAAGCAATAATTACAAAATAAAATCTTAGCATTGTTAGGCTTAATAGCCTTGCTATTTGCGTTTGGGGTTAGTGGTTCATGTAAGGACAGCCTACTGTTATACTATGCGCGCCAGCAGGTTGAATTGCTGATTTTTTATGCATGCTTAGTGCTAGCTATAATAGCGCTAACTACAGTCAGTTCAAAATAAAATCGAGACGTCAATAGCCAGTAATCGAGAACCTCATGAGTGATCTACCAAATAATATAGACAATGATATTTTGCAGGACCCTGACAATCAAAATGACGATAGTATTGATATTGCTCAATTACGAACACCTATAAAGGTAGATTTGTCCCCTATCTATGCATTCTTAGGTAGTCGAACCACGCAAAGTTGGGTAGACGCTGCCATCACGAACTTACCACTTATCATTCAAGACCATGCCAACTGCGAAAAAAAAGCGGCAGGGACTGCAATGAACTTGTTGTTTCGCTACGAGTTTTCTTATGATTTACAGCGTAAATTGGCACAGCTAATACGTGAGGAGATGCTGCACTACGAGCAAGTACTGGGCATTATGAATGAGCGTGGTCAAGACTGGATATATCTTAGTGCTGGCCGTTATGCTAAAGGTCTGTTAAAGCATAAACGTACCTATGAGCCAGCTGCTATGGTAGACGTATTGATCATTGGCGCATTTATAGAAGCGCGCTCTTGTGAGCGTTTTGCTGCTCTTGCTGAGGTCATTAACGATGCGCGTTTGGCCAAATACTATCGTTATTTACTTAAATCAGAAAGCCGTCACTTCGAGGACTATCTGGCCCTCGCACAGTCATTGTGTGATGATAATATTGATGAGCGTGTGACATTATTTAGAGACGTAGAAGCAGAGTTAATATCTAGTCCAGACACTGAGCTACGCTTTCATAGCGGTGTACCGATACAATAACGGCCTATAAAATATAGTCCTATAGATATAGCAAAAAGGTACTAGCGCTGATCAAAGTTGTCACTTGATTGGCGATAGTACCTTTTTACTTTGGCCTATTATTTACTTGCTTTACCTTTATAGCTTGTAAAAAAGACGCTATTTGTCATCTTCCATGAGTGGACTATCGTATTGCTTGGCATCTTTTGCAATATGGTGCGGATCATGATCCTCACTCTTTCGCTCAGCAGCAGCTGGATTCGCTTTTTGCAGCGCATCGTGAGGTACGATACCTTTATTGTCGTCTGCATCTTTTAACTCGTAGTCTTTGTTAACATCGTTATCTTTGGGAGTACTCATTAGTCTTCCTTTTTATTATGAACATCTAAGTTATATCCAGACCACTATATGTAGCACTTGTAAATATAATCAATACCAAATAAAATCGATACGTTGTAACGTAATGCGCAACTGGTGTCTCGTTTTTATAGCGAATTGACTATACAACGAGTATTGCCAATTATCATTGCACTCATTGTCAGTTTTTATCGAATTGAATTCTTTTCATCTGGATTTAAAGTACGAGATTGCGCATTGGCAATACTCGCATAGCGGTTTTCATCAGTGACCTCTTCGCTTTTAGGCGCTGTACTGCCAACTGTTTCTTCATTAACATTTTCATCAAATGCTGTACTGCCTTCTTGATCACGTCGATCAGGCTGGCGCGCTGGGTTATCACCATCATTTACATGCTCTGAGTGAACCACTTCTTCACCAAAGGTATCAGTCCCTTTATTGACTGAGGTAGTGGCCTCAATTTCATCACGACTGTCATGAAATTCTTTTTCGTTAGCCTTGGCTGATTCTTCTGCCAATGGCTGATTGTTCATATTATCGCTGTCTAAATCATTACGCTCTACATCGTTATTACGTAAATCAGTATTAACTGAATTATCATCTGTCATGAGCGTCTTTGTCAGTGCAGGATCTTTCGTTTCCATGAGCTTTTCCTTATATCTTTATTATAAATACATTAAATCGGTCAAACGATAATTGTAGACCTAATAGTGATTTACGGATTATTCTTTTGACTTAAATCGTAAGCGTTTAGGTCACCGACGTTCTTGCCTCCTGGGGGCAGATCCTCTTCCTTACGAGGATCGACATATACTTCATCTGTTTCTTGAGACGCTTGCTCTGGCCCATCTATATTTGGCTCATGCTTACGCCCTTCATAACTGTCTTTAGGATTCTCAGAACGGGCGGTCGCAGGATCATTCATCGGCACTGCTTCTTCGTTGTTTGGATCAGTATTGTTTGGCATGAAATGTCCCTTATATTTACAATTTAAAAATATCCTTAAGCTACCAAGGTTATAGCACTTATATGATTATGCCTTTAAAACGCAAATTATTTGTCAGTACGTAGCTCATCTTCGATAAAGGGAGTCCGTTCCTCTTCACTCAGTTCTTCGGCAGTATTCGAGTGAGAGGTATTTTTTAAGTTGTTATCAATCTGTTGGCTATCTACCTGTTCTGCAGCTTGCTTAATGTCTGAAACATCTTTGCTCGTGTCACTCATAGTCAGCTCCTACTTTTATGATGAGATTATAAATTTTATTATTAATGTATGAAGTTATTAATTTACAAAGTTGTCTTTATTGTTCAGTATTACAACGATTATATGTCCCATATTAGTGATAGCACTAGTGTACTGCCGTATCAATGTGTGAATAAATGTGATATTAAAAGACAGTTTGTAACCTTCGTCAGTGGACGATTGATATAATTTAACTATTTAATTATTCATATCTTATGTAATTTGGCGGAACTCACGACACGCGCTAGTAAAATTTGCTACCATGTATTTTTAAAAACCACATATCTTTAAAAAAGTGACTCATCGTTTATTGTCTAGGTAATCAAATTATGGCCAAAAATGCCCTACAAGCTCAACTATTAAAAGCTGGCTTGGTTGATAGCAAAAAAGCTAAAAAATTGAGTAAACAGTCTCAACACGCCAAACGTACCGGTGACGCGTCAAATATTGAGACCAAAAAAGCATTGGCAGAAGCCCAAGCAAAAAAGATAGAAAAAGATCAGAAGCTTAATCAAGAAAAACAGCAGATTTTAGAACAAAAAACGTTGCATGCTAATATCATTCAAATGATTAAACAACATCAAATCAAAGAGACGGTCACGGGTACGGAAAATGACGTTAGCTATCAATTCGTTGATCAGTCTAAAATAAAAAAGATCCATGTTACCCAAAAACTGTATGACCAAATAGTGGCTGGTCATGTGGTCATTGCGCGACTAGAAGAGGGATATGCGCTACTTCCCCGCCCGTTAGCAGATCGTATAGATGCCAAATTGGAAGGGTTTATCGTCGTGTCCAACGACAAGTCAGACACTGAGCTGGATGATGACGACCCTTATGCAGCCTATGTGATCCCAGATGATCTGATGTGGTAGGGATGGTTAGGTTTTTTCATCAACGTGATTGATGGTTTTTAATAAATGCTCTTGAGCAATGTGCTGTGGCTCGTCTGCTGCTGGCTGGACTTGCTCCCAGCGTCCGCTGCCGTCAAGCGTCCATGCTTGTACGTTGTCTTGTAGATAGCTTTGTAAACCGTCTTGATAAATTTGAGCAAATATTTTTTTGTCTTCAATAGGGAACGCAACTTCGACCCGGTGGAATAAGTTGCGATCCATCCAGTCTGCACTGCCACAATACATCCGCTCATTACCCGCATTATAAAAGTAGTAGATGCGGGTATGCTCTAAAAAGCGTCCGATAACTGAGCGCACCGTGATATTTTCAGACAGCCCTTGTACTTGCGGACGCAGACAACACATGGACCGTAAGATCAGCTCAATCTTAACCCCTGCTTGCGACGCATCGTATAGCTTACCTATCAAACGACGTTCGGTCAGAGCATTGGCTTTGACAATGATATGCGCACGCTTGCCTGCTTTGGCATGAATGATTTCATCATCAATAAAGCTCATCAACTTTTCATGCAAAGTAAAAGGGGCATGTAACAACTTTTTGAGATTGGCAGGTTTGCCCATCCCCGTCAGCTCCTGAAATATCTTGTGCACATCTTCTGAGATATCAGCGTCAGCGGTAAACAAACCGTAGTCCGTATAGACCTTAGCATTAGCGGCATGGTAGTTACCCGTCCCTAGATGCACATAACGACGGATTTTGTCCTCTTCACGGCGTATGATGAGCATCAGCTTGGCATGAGTTTTGTAGCCGACGATACCATAGACCACGACGGCCCCTGCTTCTTGCAAATAATTGGCAACCGCAATGTTGGATGCCTCATCAAAACGTGCCCGCAACTCGATGATGGCAGTCACTTCTTTACCGTTACGAGCAGCAGCTGCGAGGGCTTGTACGATTTCTGAATTGGTACCTGAGCGATACAAAGTCTGTTTAATCGCTAAGACTTTTGGATCGCTGGCAGCTTGCCACAATAAGTTCACCACAGGCGAGAACGCATGAAAAGGATGATGTACTAGGACATCACTTTTACGCATGGCAGCGAACATACTCGTCGCCTTTTCAAGTTTGTCCGCCTCCCTACGAAAAGCCTTTGGCAAGACATGGGTAAACGGCTGATAACGCAGCGCTGGAATATTAAAATCAAAGAGCAGGCGCGTTAGGTTTACTGGTCCATTGACGCGGTACAATTGATTGTCATGTAACTCAAATTCATTGAGCAAATAATCACTGATGGGCGTTGGGCAATCGGTGGTGACTTCAAGCCGCACTTTGTCGCCAAAACGGCGGTTTTCAAGCTCACCCTCAAGCGCTTTAGCGATATCTTCGACATCATCTGCCAAGTCCAAATCTGCATTGCGCGTCAGCCGAAACTGATGACAACCTGTCACATTCATCCCAGGGAATAGCTCTCCAATATGCTCATGAATAATAGCAGAGAGCATGACATGGTGCTCTTTACCGCCAGTCAGCTCATCAGGCAGCCGAATGACACGCGGCAGACTACGCGGCGCAGGGACAATGGCTAGGTTAATATCGCGACCAAAGGCATCTTTGCCTTCTAACGTTGCGATAAAGTTTAGGCTCTTATTAACCAGTCGCGGAAACGGATGGGCAGGATCAATACTAATGGGCGTTAGTACTGGCGATACTTGCTCCGTAAAATAACGCTTCATCCAAGCCGATTGCTCTGCATTTAATTCATCACGTTTTAAATAGCGGATATCTTCTTTGGCAAGGGCTGGTAAGATATCTTCATTAAGAATACGATACTGCTCATTAATAGCCTCGTGTGCAATGGCTGATATCTCATTCAATACCTCGCTCGGACGCATGCCATGAGCGCTCGTTGAGACATCTCCGATGTTGAGCTTTTGCATGATACCGGCGACACGAATCTCAAAAAACTCATCAATGTTTGATGAAAAAATAATCAAGAAAAATAAGCGCTCAAGTAATGGATGTCGCGGGCTTGCCGCTTGTGCTAACACTCGTAGATGAAACTGTAATAAAGACAAGTCGCGATTGATATAACTACTGGGTGAGTAGCTGCCGTCTTCTGAGCGTTGCCAAGCTATTTGAGTAAGACTGTGAGCTTGTGTTCGATCAAGCTTATCGATATTGTCGCGTTCTATAGTCACGTTTGATGCATGGTTGGCAGTGCTCATATCGCAGTCCTTTATAGTTATTTATGGTGGCTAAACCTTTATGTGAGCAGGCTTTGTTATTGTCAGCAAGCTTCATCATTGATAATCAGACTTTGCTTTTATCAAGCTATGCTACTTGCGGCAAGACCGCATTTTTCATACGTTTTTTGATGATTCGCTGCTTGTTACGTAAGCGTCTATCGCCTTGATTGTCTTCATAGTATTTGGGATTGGTCAACATACTGATGAGTAATGCTGACTCATCGCGATTCAGGTTGGCAGCGGATTTATCAAAATAGTGCTGCGCTGCGGCCTCAATACCGTAAATACCGTTACCAAACTCTGCCACATTTAGATACGCGGTCAAAATACGCTGCTTATCCCATAAGCTCTCTATCATAACAGTGACGATTGCTTCCTCGCCTTTACGAATATAGGAGCGATGCGAGGTCAAAAACAAGTTCTTTGCCAGTTGCTGACTGATCGTTGAGCCGCCAGCGGACATCTTACCTGTCTCTTCGTTTTTTTTGCGTGCCGCCTCTATACCTTTGAGATCAAAACCATTGTGCTGACTAAATGTCGAATCTTCGCTGACAATCGCTGCTTGTTTGGCAGATTTGGCAATGTCATCATAATCTACCCAAGTTTGCGTCACTGCGCCGCCTGTGAGTCGATGGGTTAGCATAAACATACTGTTATTGACTGGCTGCGTTTTCCAAATCAATAGTAAACCTGCCACCAGTACATGGAACGCTACCACCAACAACATCAGCGCCAGTAATAATCGTTTAATAAACTTGCCAAAACTCGCCATGCGCAAAATATCCAAATAATGAGAAATAATAAAAGTTGTCAGCTATTGATTAGTAGCAAGCTATCTTACCTAATCTCACAATCGCTGTCATTACTTACCCTTTTTCTTTATTATGTGTTGATTGCTAAAACATATTATGGTTGATGATCACGTTTAGAATAAGTCGTTTGTGACAAGTATAAAGCTAAGCGAGTAATTAAGAGAGTAATTATGCATAACGATCGCCCTATACAGGTATTGCGTGCGCGCATTATTGAAGCGAGCCCAAATCTCGACCATGCTAAAAACTTTGATAACTGGTGGTTACTGGGTACCTCTGGCTGCCATCTATGTGATGTCGCTGAGCAATTGATAAAGCGCTTTCAGGCGGTACAACCTATTGAGTATCGGCATGTTGATATTGCAGATTTTCCTGAGGACTTGATGATGGAGTTTGCCACCAGCATTCCAGTAATTTTGACATCATCAAAACGATTAGACTATCCATTTTCAGTCATGGATTTGCAACAGTTACTTACCTATAAATGATTTATTCCAATTAACAACACTAATAACTGTAACTTTATCATCAGATCTTATGGATGAGAGAACTATGAAAGATTTAAAAAAAATAACAGAAGTCGAAGATTTGCGCCGAGTCGCTGAACGTAAAGTACCGCGTATGTTTTATGATTATGTCGATTCAGGCTCATGGACTGAAACCACTTACCGTAATAATGAAAGCGACTTTGACCGTATTAAGCTGCGCCAACGAGTGCTGGTCAATATGGAAGGACGCTCGCTTGCAACCAATATGATAGGCACGCCGGCGTCAATGCCAGTAGCTATTGCCCCAACTGGGTTTACTGGCATGATGTGGGCGGATGGTGAGATTCATGCAGCGCGCGCAGCAGAAAAATTTGGTGTGCCGTTTTCCCTATCGACCATGAGTATTTGCTCTATCGAAGATATCGCTGAAAACACCAATGCACCGTTTTGGTTTCAGCTCTATGTTATGCGTGATCAAGAATATGTGTCCAATCTCATTCAACGTGCCAAAGATGCCAATTGCTCAGCACTCATATTAACGGCTGATTTACAAGTGCTTGGTCAGCGCCATAAAGACATCAAAAACGGCTTATCTGCGCCGCCCAGACCTACTTTCGCCAATATCGTCAATCTCATGACCAAACCGCAATGGTGTATGAATATGCTGGGGACCAAACGTCATACTTTTGGCAATATCGTCGGTCATGCTAAAGGTGTGGACGATCTGTCGTCTCTAACCGCTTGGACAGAAGAGCAGTTTGATCCACGCTTAAGCTGGGATGATGTGGCGCGAATTAAAGACATGTGGGGCGGCAAGCTGATTATCAAAGGTATTATGGAGCCTGAAGACGCTATCATGGCGGCTCGTAGCGGCGCGGATGCATTGGTGGTCTCAAACCATGGTGGCCGTCAATTAGATGGTGCACTCTCTTCCATCGCTGCGCTTGCAGATATCGTACAAGCGGTTCGTGCCGAAAACAGTAATATCGAGGTGTGGCTCGACAGTGGTATTCGTTCTGGTCAAGACGTCCTAAAAGCTATATCACTGGGTGCAACAGGCACCATGATTGGGCGCGCATTCTTGTATGGCCTTGGTGCTTATGGTGAAGATGGAGTGCGCCGCGCCCTTGAGATCATCTATAAAGAATGTGATATCAGCATGGCATTTTGCGGTCATACTAATATTAATCAGGTGGCTGACGATATTTTAGTCAAAGGCACTTATGAGCAACTCAAATCATCTCAGCCTTATATCTCACCGTTACGCTGGTAGCGCTTAGCTTCGTATACTCACCATTTTATTCATCATTTTTAATTGATACTTCGTTTTATGACCATACAGCAATTGTTAAAGACCGCGCCCGTTAGCACCTTATTATTAGTCAGTTTCATTGGACTGTTTATCGTGCAAGTGTTAACGGGTGTTGATGCCAATAATCCCTCGACGCAAGCGCTGCTAAGCTGGGGCGCTAATGCACTGCCATTAACCATGGTTGATGATCCGTGGCGGCTGGTAAGTAGTGCGTTTTTGCACATTGGCCTGATGCATTTACTGTTTAATGGGTTTGCCATGTACTTTTTTGGTCAAGTTGCAGAGCCGATGTTTGGCTCAGCCAAATTTTTGGCGTTATTTTTGCTGTCGGCCATCGGTGGTAATTTGCTAAACAATTACGTGACGTGGCAAGGTATTTTGGATGGTACAGGACAACCGGGTCTATCAGCTGGGGCCTCTGGTGGTATCATGGGTATCGGCGCTGCACTCTTGATAGCCGCGCTATTTAAAATATCTGTTAACGGTATGGTTCTCAATTTAAGAAGCCTAGTATTTATTATGGGTATTAATCTTGTGTATGGTTTTGCGGTACCGGGTATTGATAACGCCGGTCACATTGGTGGGGCTATTACTGGACTGCTTATCGCCTTTGGATTTGCGCTTGCTCATCGTCAACGTATAACTTCATCAATGGCACCGATGACCTACTCTCATACTTATGACGTGCCTGAGTATGGCGATACTCAGGATACAAATACTGTCTATCCTGCTACCGCTGATCCTATAAATACTACTATCAATCATGAACCATCTGGCAGCTACTCTGTCTTGCTAGAGACTCCTACTAAACCTGCGCTGATATGGCAGCTACTTCCATGGCTTATAATGCTACTTATTAGCGCAGGTTTTATTTGGTGGTGGCAGGATATTCATCAGCAAATATTACAAGTACTAAAAACCATTGAGTAAACTGTCATACTTATTTATTATTGCTAGATAGCTCACAAAAGCAGCAGATTAATATAGTTTGCCCTACTCGCTTTTTTCTATCCGATCATTTTCACTCACTAACGAGATTCCATTATGTTCAAAATTGCAGCACTTTCTAATAACACTAAACAAGTTTTGCTTAGTACTTTAACAGCGACTGCATTACTTAGTGTGGCTAGCTTGACCAGTGCAGCTCCTTTTAAGAATCTACCTGCCGACCAAGACGCTGAACTAAGCGTTGGGGTCAATGTCATGGCGGCAAACTCAGCTTATGACTTGGATGACAATACCGAAGTACGTGTATTGCCAGGCGTTTTTTATGATAACAATAAGATTTATGCACGCGGTGCTCAAGCTGGTGCGTATATCATCAATGATGGGACCAACCAGCTATCGGCTTATACACAGCTGGCGGGCAGTGAGTTTGATCCTGATGACGCCAATGGGGCGCTTCAAGGTCTTGATAAACGTAAAGCTTCAGCCGCTGCGGGTCTCACTTATTTACGCCGTACACCTATCGGTGGCTTGCGTGGGCAAATCGCCACTGACGTCTTAGATCGTAGTGATGGTACATTTGGCCGCTTAACTTACCTTGCCAAATATAGTAAAAATAAGCTGACGGTCTATCCAAGTATCGGTATTGAGTGGAATAACGAAGACTACAATGAATATTATTATGGTGTCAGCGATGAAGAATCAGCACGTACTGGGGTTGACTCATACTCACCTGACTCAAGCTTTAACCCCTACATCAATATCAGTGCCAACTATGACTTTAATGAGCGCTGGGCAGGCTTCGCCAATCAGAGCTTAAGCTATCTATCGGATGAGCAATACGACAGCCCAATGGTTGACTCGCGCACTGAGTCTCGTACGACGCTCGGTTTGCTTTATAAGTTTTAGAGTTTTAAAAATGTAATAGAAAAAGCCGAGCATTTTGCTTGGCTTTTTTATTGTGTTAATTCTTTGATATGAGACACTAGCCTGTATAGTTCGTACAAAATAAAAGTGTCATGTACTTTATCTGGATGCGAGGTTGATAGAAATTTTCTTGCTTGCTGTACCTACGCAGACAGAGGCTGCAAAAATTTATATCAACCTTGCCGTAACATTCTTAGAGTAAATGAACTATAAGATAAACTCCAGATTTGATTTTATATACAGGGTTGCACCATTATGATCCGCTCTACCCTTTGGATGATTGGCGCACTCACCTCATTTTGTTTAATGGCCATTGGTGCTCGTGAGCTGAATAACGAAATCAGTGTTTTTCAGATTTTATTCTTCCGAAGTATCGTCGGCCTATTGGTACTATTGCCAATCATACTGTTATTGAAGAAGGCACGTTTCTCATTTCCCACACGTATCAAACTACACCTAGTAAGGAATTTATTTCATTTCGCGGGACAATATGGCTGGTTCTTAGGCATAGGACTACTGCCCTTAGCGACCGTTTTTGCTATTGAATTCACCGTCCCTTTTTGGACGATAATCATCTCGTATCTCTTTTTAAAAGAATCTATCACGGTAAAAAAAGTTATTGCCGTACTGTTAGGCATACTGGGAATAATAGTCATCGTTCAACCTAGCCTAGATGTCGCTCACTATGCGTCATTGATCGTGTTGGGCGCCGCCATCTGTTATGCCTTTTCTCATGTGGCCACAAAATCATTATCTAACACAGATAGCCCAATCACGATTATTTTTATGATGTGTTTGATACAAGCGCCTTTAGGATTGCTGTTATTGATAGACGGGTGGACGACGCCAGTCGGTATTCAGTGGCTATGGCTTATAATTATAGGTGTAACGGCGCTATCGGCACATTATTGTATGACCAAAGCCATGCAATACGCAGAGGTGACATTCGTCGTGACTATGGATTTATTTAGATTACCGCTCATCTCAATCATTGGTGTGCTTTTATATTCTGAGAGTTTTAGCGTTGCCTTATTGATTGGAATCATGCTCATCGTGGCCGGTAATTCGTTAAATATATATTCTAGAACAGTAGATAAAGATAGTATTGCTTGATTGGGAAGTTAAGCATACTCAATAGGCTCGATATCGTCTAAGAAATCAAGATCATCAGTCTCGGCCAAACGTAGCTCATAAGTAGATTGTAAGTTTAACCAAAACTGAGCGCTACCACCAAAATACTTGGCTAAACGCAGGGCAGTGTCTGCTGTAATGCCATGCTTCTCACGTATTATTTCATTAATACGTGCAGGAGTAACACCGAGTTTATTGACTAGGCTATTTGCACTCATACCCAGCGGCTTAAGAAAGTCCTCGCGTAATACTTCACCTGGGTGAATAGGTCGCATACCATTTTTAGTCATAGTGTTTTCTCTCTATCTAACTCTCTAGCAGCGACTGACTTAAATATTACATAGTTAATCACATATTCTAATATCTTAACTTGAAGATGGTAGTTTTTTTATTAGCTTAATTTAGAGTTATTGTCTTTTTTAGCAACATTTTTACCCTTGTCAATTAGGTTGAACTGCTTTGGTATCTTCTTGAAGAACTTGTAACTAATTAAATCAATAGGAATTAATATTAATATTATAATCGTCATTAGTGGCATCAAACTGAAAAGAATAAACTTACCTACGATATTGAAATCTTTTGGGTAGCCGTCAAAATATTTGCGAAATACAACTCGTCCTACATACTTAGTAATACGTAGATCTTCCATCTCTTCAGCTGGCTCTATTGGCAAAGCTCCTTTAAGAGTACCTGTTAGATGTACTCCTTGTTCATTACTGCCACTGTGATAAAAAATTACAATAGCTCCGTCCCCATAATCTAAAAATTCAAATTCAATTGTTATCTTATTATCAACAATATCTAGCTTTATTGAGTTAGATTTCTTAGCTGGCATTTCGATAACTGCATTATAGACTCTAACATTTTTTGGCAACTCAACTCTTAATCTATCAGACTTTACTATATCATTAAAATCGATAGTAGCTTTTCCATTGTTCCAAAAGGAGAGTTTGGTTAGTGTTAATACTTCAACACTTTCTTCACCATATTTAATAGTTAAATTTTCGATTGAAGAAGTGGAGTTCTCTATAAGCTCATAACTTTTAGCAATAAAAACCAACTTTTTCTCTTTTTTACTTCTTATGTATAAACTGATTGATATTAGTACGCTTACCACTGCAATAATCAAAAACATCAGGTTAGTTAAGATTCCTCCATCTAACAATCTTTGTAACCAACTCATAAATATCCTTGTATAACAAATGAAATATAATTTAATAAGTTGTCAATTATTACACAACATTCCTCTTTTCGGATAGATATTACATATAAACATTAGTTAATTTTCATAGGTTGTTTTGGAAGAACAATATTCAATAACTTATCAACTCAAAGTAGTTGGGTGTCGCAAGCTCCACACCAACCTACGAATTAAGTATTCTCAAGCTTTGTAAAATATTAAAGCTTTAACTACGATAAATATAAGCAAAAACAAGATGTTGCCGCTAGCCCTGATTGAAGCGGTATCCTGCTGGTTTGGGTGAGTTGCGGAAGCTAGGTTTTGGAGTGGCTCGCGGAGCAGGAGACACTACAAACCGTAGCTACCGCCTCAACCAGACTAGTAGATACAAGCGCAAAGCAGGATTGGCTCCAAAAATTTATAACCAAAAAAAAGACCTTTTCACTTCAAGTGATAAGGTCTTTTTATTCGAGTATACAGCGGCGGGTTACGCTTTCGCTAACCCACCCTACTCGCTACGTAGCCCTTATATTTAAGGACTACGCAGTTCGACAGTATTCAAGCGTCAATGTGGTTAAGCATTACTTTTTAAATACTCTAACATAGTGTCTGCATCTGACACTTCAAAGGGGTCGATTGGGCAGTTGTCGCCAAAATCAGGTTCCTTAAACACTTTTTTAATGGCTTTATTGTCAACAAGCATCGAATAACGCCATGAGCGCATACCAAAGCCGAGATTACTCTTATCAACAAGCATACCCATTTTACGAGTGAACTCACCATTACCATCAGGCAGCAAAAATACGTTTTCGCGGTTTTGCTTGAGACCCCATTGGTACATGACAAAGGCATCATTGACAGAAACGCACACGATTTCATCTACGCCCAACGCCTTAAACTCATCATAAAGCGCTTCATAACGAGGCAGATGGCTGGTTGAACACGTTGGCGTAAAGGCACCTGGTAGCGAGAACACAACTACTTTTTTATTGGCAAATAACTCATCGGTGGTTAGGTCATACCATGTGAATGGGTTATCTCCGCCGATAGATTCATCACGAACACGAGTTTTAAAAGTCACATCAGGTACATGGGTAATCATTATTTACTCCTATTTAGGTTATTGTCTTTTTATTTATCCAGATAAACTTTACATTAAGAAGGATGCACCATATCAGCTGGCGTCACCCACTCATCAAACTGTGCTTCGGTCATTAGATCTAATTCAACCGCGACTTGCTTCAAGGTTTTGTTTTCTTTATAAGCGGTCTTCGCGATTTTTGCCGCATTTTCATAACCGACATGACGGTTCAATGCGGTAACCAGCATGAGCGAGTTATGCAAGAAGTCATCGATTTTGTCTTTGACTGGCTCAATACCAACGGCGCAATTATCGTTAAAGCTGTTGCACGCATCGCCCAATAGTTGGATAGATTGCAATAGGTTAAAAGCGATAACCGGCTTATAAACGTTGAGCTCGAAGTTACCTGACGCGCCAGCCATACTGATCGTCGTGTCGTTACCCATCACTTGAGCGACAACCATCGTCATTGCTTCTGACTGAGTTGGGTTTACTTTGCCTGGCATGATAGAGGAGCCTGGCTCGTTCTCTGGAATCGTCAACTCACCTAAACCACAGCGAGGACCTGATGCGAGCCAACGTACGTCGTTAGCAATTTTGTTCAAGCTACCCGCTAGAGTTTTGAGTGCACCTGAAGCAAATACTTCGGCATCACGCGCCGCTAGCGCTTCAAATTTATTCGGTGAAGTCACAAATGGCAGACCAGTCAAGGTTGATAACTGCTCAGCTGCTTTTACTGCATAATCAGGATGGGCGTTTAGACCTGTACCAACCGCCGTACCGCCTAGTGGCAACTCATATAGACCCTGTAGTGCGTTGTCGATACGAGTCAACGAATGGTCAAGTTGGCTGACATAGCCGCTGAACTCTTGACCTAGGGTCAAAGGTGTGGCGTCTTGCAGGTGCGTACGACCAATTTTAACAATGCTATCGAATTCTTTGGCTTTGGCATCTAGCGTATCGCGTAATGCTTTTACCGCTGGGATAAGCAAGCTATTGATTTGACGCGCGGCAGCCACACGAATCGCTGTTGGGAAGCTGTCGTTGGTAGACTGTGCATGGTTGACATGGTCATTTGGGTGAATCGGCGCGTAGCTACCACGCTCAGAACCAGCGATTTCGTTGGCACGGTTGGCGAGTACTTCGTTCATGTTCATGTTTGACTGCGTACCAGAACCCGTCTGCCATACGACTAATGGAAACTGATCCGTTAGACCACCGTTGATGATCTCGTCAGCGGCTTGCACGATTAGGTCGCGCTTATCACCTTCGATACGCTCAAGACCTGCGTTGGTAATCGCAGCGGCTTTTTTGACTAAAGCCATCGCTTCAATCATCGGACGTGGCAAGGTCTCGCCACCGATTTTGAAGTTTTCGCGGCTACGCTGGGTTTGCGCGCCCCAATAAGCATCAGCTGGGACTTCCACGTTGCCCATAGTGTCTTTTTCGGTACGAGTTGCCTGATTCTGTGTCGACATAACTACCCTCTTTGATGGTTTGTTGTATAGCTGCTTTGAAAAAAGTGCAAAATACGCTGCACATAAAGGAGAATACGTTTTAAAGTGCCGTTATGATAGCATGACTTATGACAAATTTCTCCAAGTCCATAAGTCTAACTGGCGCCTAAAAGTATCAACTACCATCAAATCAATACATTACCGAATAGTATATCTATGCATCCTAAATCCAAAGATATTGAATCGAAACAGTCTAAACCTAGCAATCCACCGAGACGGCAATTTACCCGCCAACGTCGCCAGTTAACAGATGGCGAGCGTAGACAATACGCGCGCTTGGCAAGCTTGCACTTAATCAAGTTGCAACAGCGCTTGCCTCCACATGCCCGTATTGGCTTATATTATGATGGCTTTGGTGAGCTGCCGACTCAGCCACTACTCACTTGGTGCGTGCGCTTAGGCTATCTACCTTATTTGCCAGTCGTTGGTTCGTTTGGTCGTGATGCTACAGGCAATATTGATAAACACCTGCGCTTTGTGCCGATTTATCATTCCAAATTGGTAAACGTGCCGACACGGATTCACAGCTTGGGTATGAAACAAAACCATCATCGCAGGCTACTTTGGGCGCGCGAATTAGATGTGATTATTTGTCCGCTTGTGGCGGTAGACTTAAATGGCAATCGTATGGGCATGGGCGGCGGATTTTATGATACGACGCTTGGTAAAAGCTATCGCTCAGGCTCGAAAAAACCGTTAAAAATTGGCTGGTGCTATGATTTTCAGGTGGTAGAACTTCTCGAACGTCAACCATGGGATGTTCCGTTAGATGGCTTAATTACGCCAAGTGGCATAAGGTGGTTTAAACCGAATAATGTCGCAAAGGCTAACGACAGTGCTGAGAAAAAATCTTCTAGCGCTGATACGGTTGATACGTACTTAAAAGCATTAGGAAGTGATGACGCTAGGGAAATTCTGTACTACAGTCAAGAACAGGTGTTTAGCGGTGATGAGTTGGCAAGGGTGATTAATGAGAAACGCTTAAACGAGTTGCTGGCTGACAGTGATGCTTTTTTGAATAGCTTAAGTGGTGAGATTGAGGATTTTGATGAGGACTCTGATAATAAAAGTGAGTAATATCTAGGGTATGCCTCGCGCACCGATAGTGGAAGTTGATGTCTTTTTCGGTGCGCTTTTTAAAATATTTGATGCTGGTTTAAAAATCCAGCCTACATTAAATTTTAGCCAAACACCCTTCGCCTACAACACCATCGCCGCAATCCAACCAAATACCAACAATGGAATATTATAATGCAAAAAGGTTGGTACCACGCTGTCCTTGATATGGTCATGCTGTCCATCGATATTTAGACCAGAGGTTGGACCAAGGGTCGAATCTGACGCTGGCGAGCCCGCATCACCAAGCGCCCCAGCCGTACCAATAATCGCAACGGTGGCGAGCGGCGAAAACCCTAGAGAGATACACAGCGGTACATAAATCGCGGCGATAATCGGAATAGTCGAGAATGACGAGCCGATACCCATCGTCACCACCAAGCCAATACCCAGCATGACCAAGGCAGCAATGGCTTTGTTGCCCGCAAAAAAGTTAGTCGCGCCATCGATGAGCGGTGCAATCTCACCTGTTGCTTTCATGACTTCGGCAAAACCCTGCGCGGTAATCATGATAAAGCCAATCATCGCCATCAGTTTGATACCATCATTAAACACTGTATCGGCATCACGCCACTTGACCACGCCTGTCGCCATAAAGACCCCAAAGCCAAACATTGAGCCGAGCAACAGCGAGTCCGTATAAAGCTGCACTACAAAAGCAGTCACAATAGCAGCCAAAGCGACCAGCGTTTTTAACTTACTTTGCGCCTTGGCACCAGCGGTTGTTTTGCTTAGCTCATCACCTTCTAACCCTTCGCTTTGGATAGCGGCATCGCGAGCTTCTTTATCGATAGCGACTTGTTGATACTGACGCGGCTTACGGTAGCTGATAAAGACTGCTGTCAACAAACCGATGAACATACCTAACGCGGGTATCGCCATTGCTTGAATGACAGAAATGTTAGCGATATCTATACCTGCTTCACCGACGTTTTTTAGCATGATTTGATTGAGATAAATATCACCAAAACCATAGGGGATAAACATATAGGTGGTGACCAAACCAAAGGTCAGCAAACAAGCTATGAGCCGTCGATCAATTTGCATGCGATTAAAGGCGAGTAATAACGGCGGCACAAGCAACGGAATAAAGGCGATGTGGATAGGAATTAAGTTTTGACTAAAGCAGCTCATGACGATTAAGCCTGCAAACAGCATATACTTAATCATGCCACCAGTGCCCGCCGCGTCAATGCGTTTGATAACTGTCCCTGCTAATGACTGCGGCAAACCAGAGTGAGCTATCGCTACCGCAAAAGCACCCAGTAACGCATAAGACAGGGCGATTTGTGCGCCATTACGGATGCCTTCTTGAAAGGCCTCTAAAGTATCGGTAATACCAAGACCTGCGATGAGTCCACCTGCCAGCGCTCCGATTAATAAACTTAGCACCACATGCACGCGCGCAAGTGACAGACCAAGCATAATGACTACTGCCAATAATACTGCGTTAATTGCCATGTATGGCCCCTTTTGCTCTTTGCTTTAGCCTGATAAAGACTGGTTATATCTTAAAACCTACAAATCTATACACCTTGTAAATAACACTCTAGTACCTCAAACGCTCTACTTTAGACAGTATGGTTTTAGACGGGCGTCAGTTTACCTGATTTTACAAGTAAAACCTATGCTCATAATGAAGGAGATATTCACTAAAGAAGAAATGAGTAAGCGGTATTATCTGTGTTTAAGTAAGAGAATTTGCCTTAGTTTTACATGGTTATTGATGTCTTGATTTTATTTAGCATTGACTATAGTAAGGCCTTGCAATTTTTTATGGGGACTCCATTTATCTAAACATGAACCACGAACTTGACTTTACAAGTCTGGTTAACGAGGAAAAATATATGAGTGAACATAATATTGATAAAGATAACATCGACATCGATGTATCATCTGCTATTGACCATGATAACGAAACAGATAACTCATCTGTAGATGAGTTGAGCGCGTCATCTGACGTTGTCAAAGACGATAGTGCTGAAGACTATTTGCCACTGCTGGCTCTTAGAGATGTGGTGGTCTATCCGCACATGCAAATCGCCCTATTCGTCGGTCGTGCACCATCCGTGCAAGCGGTTGAGCTGGCGCAAGCTGAATATGGTAATAAAGTATTGGTCGTGGCACAAAAAGACTCATTGACCGAAGATATCGATCAGGACAACTTATACCAATACGGTACGGTGTGTCGCATCGTCAGCACGATGCCACATGATAGCGATGAGGATTGCATTAAAGTCCTTATCGAAGGTCAATATCGTGCGCGTGTCGATACCATCCAAAGTCATGACCATGTCTTGATGGCAAGCTTTGAGCGCGCTGATCTTGATGTACAAATGGATGAGAGCCAACAAAAAAACACCATTCAAGCTTTAACCAGCTTGTTTGAAAGCTACGCTGATGCACGCTTACGTAATGCTCGTGAGCTTACTCGTGTCGCGAAGCGCATTGATGACTTGCTTGAGTTGGTATATTTCATCTCAACTCGCGTATCGATGGATCTTGATGTCAAGCAGTCGTTTTTAGAAAATAATGACATCAAAGCTCACATCAATACCTTGACTGAATATTTGGTTAAGCAAAGTGCCGAGCAGAATATCGAACAAGATATTCAAGATGCGGTACGTCAGCAAATGGAAGACAATCAGCGCGAGTACTTCTTAAACGAAAAAATGAAAGCCATCAAAAACGAGCTGTCTGACATGAATGACGGCGCGTTTGATGGCGATGATGATGTCGCGGAGCTTGAGAAGCGCCTAGAAGATGCTGACTTACCTGATGATGTCCGTAAGAAGGCGGAGCAAGAGTTTAAAAAGCTTAAGATGATGCCACCTGCATCGAGTGAGTCATCGGTTGTACGTAACTATATTGAATGGATTTTGGACACGCCGTGGAATGCGACCACTAAAGTCTCTATCAATCTAGAAAAAGCTAAGACCACGCTTGATGAAGACCACTATGGCTTGCAAGATGTAAAAGATCGTATCTTAGAATACTTAGCGGTCCAATCGCGCGTGAAAAAATTGCGCGGTCCGATTCTTTGTCTCGTGGGTCCTCCTGGTGTGGGTAAAACCTCATTGGGTGAATCGATTGCGCGAGCAACAGGGCGTAAGTTTGTGCGTATGGCACTAGGCGGCGTCCGTGATGAAGCTGAAATCCGTGGTCATCGCCGTACTTATATCGGTGCAATGCCAGGTAAAATCGTCCAGTCTTTAGCCAAAGTAGAGGTGAAAAACCCGCTATTCTTGCTAGATGAAGTCGATAAAATGGCCCAAGATTTCCGTGGTGATCCAGCATCAGCGCTATTGGAAGTACTAGATCCATCACAAAATGATAAGTTTAACGACCATTATTTGGACATGGACTTAGACTTATCACAAGTGATGTTTATCTGTACGGCTAACAGCATGGATATCCCGCCTGCCCTTCTTGACCGGATGGAAGTCATTCGTCTACCAGGTTATACCGAAGAAGAAAAAGTCAATATCGCGCAGAAATATCTTGTGCCAAAAGCGATTAAGCAAAATGGTCTTAAAGAAGGCGAGATTGAAATTGTCGAAGCAGCGTTGCACAGCATCGTGCGTAGCTATACTCGCGAAGCAGGTGTACGTAACCTTGAGCGTGAAGTTAATAAAATCTGCCGTAAAGTCGTACGCGGTTCAGTTGAAAGTCATGGCGCACGTGCTCCGAAAAAAGATGAGCGTCAACTGGTCGTAGTCGATGACAAAAACATCGATGACTATCTAGGCGTGCATCAATACGATTATGGATTGGCCGAAAAAGACCCTGAAATTGGTCGTATCACTGGTCTTGCTTGGACACAAGTCGGTGGTGAGTTATTAACCATCGAAGCGGTAGCCATGAAAGGCAAAGGTGAGCTTAGCTTCACAGGCTCACTAGGTGATGTGATGAAAGAGTCTATTCGCGCTGCCATGAGTGTCGTTCGTGCTCGCGGTGATAGCTTAGGTATTGACTATGAGACTGTCAAAACCACTGACGTTCACGTGCATATGCCAGAGGGTGCGACCCCAAAAGATGGTCCATCTGCAGGTGGAGCGCTGACAACCGCCCTGGTCTCTGCTTTGACTGGTATTGCCATTCGTCCAGATATTGCGATGACAGGTGAGATTACACTGCGCGGCAAAATCTTGCGCATCGGTGGTCTTAAAGAAAAACTGCTCGCAGCCCATCGCGGCGGTATCAAGCACGTATTAATTCCAGCGAGTAACGAGCGCGACTTGGCTGATATCCCTGACAATGTGAAAGAAGGCTTAACCATTCAGCCTGTAGCGACAATTGATGAGATATTAAAGGTTGCCTTGGTCAGTATGCCAACGCCACTAAAACCTGCAAAAGTGACCGTTGATAAAACGGCAGGTAAAGCGCTGCACAATTAAGCTGTAAAGTTATTAATAGTCAATAAATGCAAAAAGACCGTAATATTAATTACGGTCTTTTTTTATGTTTCTCTTCTACTTAGCTAAGCCTACTTATTCTCTTTGATACTACTGTGATGACCGTAGCTTATATTTTTTCTTCTTACTTCATGTTCTCATTTTTCAAACCCATACGTTATTTACATTTATTAACCGATTGTTGCGCTTATGGTGAATAACTATGACCAATGTTTGTCTATACTGACTGTGATGTCTGTAAGTAGTACAGAGCGAACAGTACAGAACAAACCTATATAGATAGTAGACTTAACTATCAATAAAAACGTTCAATAACCGAATAAAATGGAGAAAACAATGAAAAAGACGATGCTCGCAAGTGTTTTATTATGTGGTTCAGCGTTAGCAATGACAGGTTGCCAAACAGTACAAGATCAGCTCCAAACAGGTAATCCGTTTAGTCAACCTGCTCTAAAATCAACGATTAAAACGGTTGATGGTAATAAGGAAGTTGGTCAGGTGTTCTTGCGCCCTGTTGATGGCGGTGTACAGGTTTACGGTAAGCTTATGAATATGACACCAGGTAAAACAGTAGCGCTACATATTCACGAAACTGGTAGCTGTGCTGATATGGGTAAAGCAGCAGGTGGTCATTTTAATCCTGATAACTTCCCCCACTCTAACCCAGATGATATGAACGGTCATGCAGGTGATTTGCCTAACTTAACCGCCAACGAAGATGGTGTTGCCACTATCAACTATGTGAACAAGCAAATTTCAGCAGCTCAAACAGGTAAATACAGTGTCAATCGCCGTGCCTTTATCGTTCATGCTGGCGCTGATGACTATACCAGTCAACCAGCAGGTAACGCTGGCGACCGTATTGCTTGCGGTATCATCGAAAAGAGATAATAACGTTTAGCTCAACTCTTATCGATAATAAAAAACCTCTTAGGATGCTAAGAGGTTTTTTTATGGATAATTAAGATCGTAAGGGATAGTTGAATCCAAATAAATCAGATACATGGCTATCAAGTCGCTCAATGAAAAGTTATTTTTCTTGCGTGCTGTGCCTACTCCGACAGATGCTGCGAAAAACAACTTTCCATCTCACTGTATCGTTTTTATATCAGATTGACTATAGTTTGGGTTATTAACTACTCCTCAACCCACTCGCCTTTACGCCAATATACACCCCAACGCGTGGCTTTGCCGTTTTTCTCAGAGCCGATATACTGCTCTTTTTTCTTACGTGACCAGCGTAAAATCGTTGGATTACCATCAGGATCTTCATCTGGCCCTTCAAACAAATATTGGAACTTATCTTCCATTTTATCTTTGACTGCGCGTAGCTCAGCAAGCTTTGGCGCACGTGTCTCGCGTACTTTTGGGAACTTAGATGCTGCTAAGAACATCCCAGCCGCCCCCTCTCGCAAAATGAAATAATCATCATGCTTGGTTGATTTGAGCTCCGGCATATGAATTGGATCCATACGCGGTGGTGCCGCTTCTCCCGTTTTGAGCACTTTACGCGTGTTATCACATTTTTGACAAGCAAAGTAAGGACCAAAACGCCCCGTCTTTAATTCCATCTGCCCATCACACTTATTACAATCAATGGTTGGCGCATCTGAGCCTGGTACTTCAAACTTACCTTCTTCTAAGATATAACCGTCGCAGTCGGGGTTGTTACCACAAACATGAAGTTTTAGGCCACCATCAACGATATAACCGTTCATGGCTGTACCACATTTCGGACAGCGCTTTTTTTCCATCAAATCTTTGACTTCGGCCGCCTCATCGTCCCCTTCCGCGTCATCGAGATTGGCAAAAGCCTCAACTGGCATTAAATTTTTTGTACCTTTACAGCGCTCTTTTGGCGGTAAGTTGTAGCCAGTACACCCTAAAAACACACCCGTTGAGCCAGTACGTAGTTGCATCGGACGATCACAGATATCACAGTGTACGTCCGGCACATCCGTCGGATCATTAGGACGCATACCATCTTTATCTTTGGCATGTTCAAGTTTGGTCTTAAAGTCACCATAGAAGTTGTCTAACACATCTTTCCAGTCTTGATCGCCTTCTGCGACATGGTCAAGTTTATCTTCTAATGCTGCGGTAAAGGTATAATCCATCAAGTCTGGGAAGCTTGCTGTCAATCTGTCGGTGACGATATCACCCATCTTTTCGGCAAATAAGCGCTTATTTTCTAATTTGACGTAACCGCGATCTTGAATGGTTGAGATAATTGAGGCATAAGTCGATGGGCGTCCGATACCTTTTTTCTCAAGCTCTTTAACGAGACTTGCTTCAGTATAGCGCGGTGGTGGCTTGGTGAAATGCTGACTTGGATCAAGCTTATCCAAGATGAGCTGATCGCCTTTTTTAACATCAGGTAACAAAGTATCGTCAGTTTTGGCTGGGGGCATTACTTTAGTATAACCATCAAAGGTCATGGTGCGACCACGAGCCTTTAGCTCGACATCACTGGCACCAACGAATAGGTTTACTGACAAATATTTTGCTGGCGGCATCTGACAAGCGACAAACTGACGCCAAATCAGCTCATACAAACGTATGGCATCGCGCTCCACACCTTTTAACTGAGTAGATTTCATGTTGACGTTAGAGGGACGAACCGCCTCATGCGCTTCTTGTGCACCCTGTTTGTTACCATAAAAGTTTGGCTTTTCTGGTACATACTTTGCGCCATAGTTATCTTCGATATAGCCACGTGCAGCAGCTAATGCGTCACCAGACAAGAAGGTCGAATCCGTACGCATATAGGTGATATGACCCGCTTCGTATAAACGCTGGGCCAAAATCATGGTTTTTTTAACTGAAAACCCTAAGCGGGTGCTAGCAGCTTGCTGCAAGGTCGAGGTAATAAACGGCGCACTCGGACGTGATTGTGTTGGCTTTTCTTCACGCTCTTTGACGATAAAGTCGCTTGATTTTAATACCTCTAAGACTTTGTCAGTCTGCTCTTTATTGACAAGCTTAAGCGTCTTACCACCTTGCTTGGTCGCCTCTAAGCGCAAAGCAGTTTGCTCAGCGTCTGCAGGTTTTTTGGCAGTACTATTGGTAACGTGAGTATCAGCATGAATTTGCCAATATTCTTCTGGTATAAAAGCGCGAATTTCGTGCTCGCGTTCAACGACCAAGCGCATAGCAACCGACTGCACGCGTCCTGCAGACAGGCCACGAGCGACCTTTTGCCATAGCAGCGGCGACACCATAAAGCCGACGACCCGATCTAAAAAGCGCCGCGCCTGCTGGGCGTTGACGCGATCGATATCAAGCTTCGATGGTTCTTTAAACGCATTTTGAATAGCGGACTTGGTAATTTCATTAAAAACCACACGCTGATACTTACTATCAGGGCCACCGATGACTTCTTTTAGATGCCAAGCGATTGCTTCCCCTTCTCTATCCATATCCGTTGCCAGATAGATTTTATCGGCGTCTTTGGCCAGAGCTTTTAGCTCTTTGATGACTTTGGTCTTGTTCGGCAGTACTTCATAGACTGCTGCCCAATCATGCTCTGGATCAACACCCATACGGCGTACTAGAGCTTGCTGCGCCTTTTCTTCTTTGCTGAGCGTTTCATCTTTTTTGGCCGTCGCTGCTTTTTTGGCACTCTTACTGGCACTGACAGGCAAGTCACGGACATGACCAATACTTGAGCGAACAATAAAACTATCGCCAAGATATTTATTGATGGTTTTGGCCTTGGCTGGTGATTCGACAATAACTAAAGACTTACCTTTCGGTTTATCAGCAGTAGTTGCCTTCTTTTTAGTTGTAGTTTTTGCCATATGTGACGACACCATAATATAAGTAGATTAAAAATAAGGATAAATTCAGCAGCATGGCAATTTTATTGACTAATGATAATAGTTCAGCGTTTTATTGTAGTAATAGCTGCCATTAAAAATGTTTACTTAACAAACAATAACCATAAAACAAAAATGCGGTTATAAAGACGTTACACTGCTAATAGTGAAACTGTCAACTTTAAATAATTTAGAGTTTGCCAAAAACGTCTGCTCAATATCCCTTAATGGAGATGAAAAAACCCTTTACCAGCTTCATGACCGTTTTATATGATTATGGCTGTTTTCGCATGGTTAAGGCCCACTTTTCAAGGTTTTCTTTGAGTGCAAGTAAGTCAGTTTCAATCATTTTTGATTGGTAATTAGGATTGGTCAATGGACGAACATAAGCGATATCTTCCCAATATATAACAATGCTGTTAGATTTAGTCAGCAGACCTTTTACAAATGGCTCGATACTAACAGGCAAATCCAGCGGCGCTTTATCTAGAGCAAAATTGGATTTTTTGAGTACCGTATTGTTACTAGCTTGATGATTACGAATCACACTTGGAATCGTAAGCTTACTATCATCTGTACTCGTATCGATAAAATTGCTGTCTGGTCGCCATTGGCCATCAATAACTTGATAACGCATATGCGGCAGCTGCGTATCCTCTAACACAAGGCAGTACTGACCAAGCATCCCGCGACCATACTCATTGTCACGACCTTTGATCCAATCAGGACAAGCCACAAGCTTTGGATGAAGCTGTAGACGACGCGCTGTCATACGCAGCTTATCTAAACGCTGATCAATACCGTTTGGTTTAAGCGCCATCATACTCCCTAATACAAATAGTACAATGACGACTGCGATCCATAGCCCCATGAAAAACTTGCCTTATCGTTTGGTTAATAAGCATCTATTAACGTTATAAATGATACTTGTTTGCTAGCTATCGTTATCAGATATGGCCAACTCTTTTTTATGCACTATATATTAAGCCAATATGCTATGAGCCAATAAAGAGACACTCTCAAGATGCTGTGTGCAGACTAATATCGCGGCCTTATACTCAAAATTCAAGCACAAGCTTCTGCTCTTTATCAGTAAAAGGCAAACAAACACTTCTATATCAATTACTTAAAAAGAGATAATAATTCAACTCGATAACAAGATATAAAAGCCATTCGTATAAAAAATGCTATGATAAACCATAATTTTAAACGCGCGCAGGTTTATTATGAAATATCTTCTTAAACAACACTCATCGGCTGCTGCTTTTGGCGGCAAAATAAACGAAATACGAATCAATAAATCGGGTATAGCGTTGGGGCTGATGGGCGCGGCTGTACTCGCCTTATCAGGCTGTGCCACGACGAAAACCCTCACGCCGCAGCAGTGCCAAGCCAGCAATTGGCAAGAAGTCGGCTATGCAGATGGTATCCGCGGCCGCTCAGGGGCTTATTTCGGTCACTATACCAATCAATGTGCAAGCGTTGGCGGCGCTACACCTAACCGTATCCAATGGGAACAGGGACGCCAGCAAGGTCTCAAAAATTATTGTACCGAGCTGAACGCTTATAAGCTTGGCCGCGAGGGCTATGACTGGCAACCTGTCTGCCCGTTAGATAACATCGAAAAGTTAGAGGAAGCTTACTCGCAAGGTCGCTACTACTATATTCGTCAGCGTGACCTTGATTATCTACGTACGCCTTATCCATTCGGCTACGGACCTAGTCACTTTGGCTATGGTTATCGTCCATTTGGCTATGGCTGGTAACCACTACAACGAGCTTTGAACTTTACTGACATTGTTAAATAACATTGACACTTTAAAATCATTCTACAATAAAGAAACCTTACAAGGTTACCCAAGTAAGGCTGGAGAAAAATTTATTATTTTAATTATTCTTCTTATTGTTTTGGTTATATTTTTATTGCTGGGTTTATTGGTTTTTTTGGCAAGCCTATTACTATAAAGGCCAACCTTTCAATACAGCCTATCTATAAAAACTACTCATTGACAAAAGCTATCTTAGACAGACCTGCTTCACTAGCCGTTGCCAATACTTGCGCCACGGTATCGTACTTGCTATCTTTGTCAGCGCGTAGCTGTATTGAAGGCTCTTTACCCTTAGCGCTTTCTTTTTGCAAACGTACCTCTAAAGCCTCTAGACTAATGGCTTTATCATCCCAAAATATTCCCGCATCTTCATCAATACTGATCTGAATCACCTCGGGCGGGGTCTCATTAACTGTGGCACTAGTTTTTGGCAAATCTAGTGGCACTGTGGGATTTAATACCGTCGCCGTCAATAAAAAAATAATCATCAACACTAACATGATATCGATCAGCGGAATAAGGTTCATCTCATTCATACCTTGAACGTCATCATCACCCAGTTGAAACGCCATAATTACCCTCGACATGCTGCTTTTAATTCATTTGATTATTCACACTACCACTTACATCTATTATCTGATCATAACCTTCGTCGGTTTTAACGACCTTATTAGAGGATGGCTACTACCCCTGTGATGGTGCTGAGCTATGATAATGCGCGGCGTGCTGTGCGTCTTTTTTGGCAACTTGCTGATCTTTTGCTAGCTGCGCGGTTGGTACAGTACTTGGACGGCTATTGGCGGCTGCTTGCTTGGCAGACGACGCTAACAAATCATGGGCGCGGTCATTGGCATGATACATAACACGGCGATTGATACGCACTGCAAGGTTATAAAATATTACGGCTGGAATCGCGACAGCAATACCTAAACCCGTCATAATCAGTGCCTCGCCCACAGGCCCTGCTACTTGCGCAAGTCCCGCCTGCCCAGTGTTACCAATGTTATGTAGCGCATGGAAAATACCCCATACCGTACCAAATAGCCCGATAAAGGGCGCAATAGCGGCTATCGTACCTAAAATAGGCAGTCCGCGCTCACTAGCAAAGCGGTAGCGACCGATATATTTGAGTAGCGTCTGTTCTGTGACCGAACGACGAGTGACCGCATCAGACTCTAGTAGATCAGACTGTTTGGAAGCAATCTGCTGACTCAAGTCGTCCGCGACCGTAGCGGCCAATTTGCGACTTTGTAGCACACGGATGATACCCGTCACCCAAGAGACAATAGACAAAATCAATAGCAAAAAGAACAGGGTCTTGGTCACCATATCGCTAATTTGCCAGTAGTGCATAAAGTCCATGTCAGACTCCTTAATGTTTAATACCATTACAGGATAACGCCACTTTTATTACAGCTTTCGTTATCACGAATATTTAAAATAAATATGTTTTAGAATATCTTAGTTAATCGCCAGCGTTAGGGTACAGCGTAGCTGACAGGTAAGGTTACATCGCCTACCACAGGTACGCCGTTTTGTGTAAAGGGCTTAAACTTGCCAGAGCGTACTTGACGCTGCGCCTCTTTATCTACTCTTGGATTGCCTGACGACTTTGCTATTCTCACGCTATCAATGCCGCCTTGCTTATTGACTCTTAATACCAGTACCACGTTAAAGGTATCACCTGAGCGAGCATTACGAGCAGCACGCTCAGGAAAGCTTAACCTCGGTGCAGATGCCCAATCTGCATTACTGGCAGTAAAGCTCACAGGCGTATTGCTTGCTGCAGCTTTCGCTGCCGCCTCGGCAGCTTCTTTAGCCGCTTTTGCTTGTGCTGCCGCTTGTTGAGCAGCTTTTGCTTCAGCTTCTCTAGCAGCTTGTTCTGTGGCCAGCCTCTGAGCCTCTTGCGCAGCTTTATCACGCGCTTCTTGCTCAGCCTTCTGCTGTGCTTGCTCTATTCTACGATGCTCTTCAGCTTGGCGGCGCTCTTTGGCTCTGCGCTGGTCTTCAACCACTTGAGTATCGACTTTAGGCTCAGCTATTGGTGTTTTTGTTTTAATGATGTCAGGCTTTTTTTCTTCTACTTTTTTGGGCGGTGCGACTTCAGGTTTCTGCTCTTTTATGACAGGTTCTTTACGCGGTTTCGGCTGAGCCTTGACGGCTGGTGACGCTTTAGATTTGGGCGGTGTGGCTGGCGGCAAATCAGGAACCACTTCCTCCACCGCTGCCACAGGCTGTTTTTGCGACAATGTTACAAGCTCTATCTCGATAGGCGGTATTTGGTTTTTTGGTGCTACTTTTATGTCAGGTGCTTTCATCCCAATCAAGGCTACAGCAGTCAGCACATGTAGGCCAATGACAGCCGCGACAGCTGTCAGTGTTAATTTGGAGGATGGTGCGTCTAAATTCGTTGAACTCATAACACTCTAATATACATTAACTAAGATATAATGGTGTAGATAATAATGCAAACGATAATTATTATCAATAATAGATTATGATAATTTTATTAAATAATTGCCTGTTAGATGATAAGCAGATGGAAGTTTATAGGTCGTAAATAAGGGGTTTTAGTTTAATAAAATAAAAGAATATTCAATATACGTTAATAAAAACCATTATCGTTTATATTGATAATGAGTCTCAATTAATTTATCATGACCGCTTATCTATGCGCTAAGACTGCTTAATTAGACCAATAACATCAATAAGCCTGTAGATAGTGAATGTATAAATGATAAAAAATACCACCGAGCTTTGTCTTGTGTACCGCCCCATGTAGTTAATCCTGCAAGACAAATTTTTCTTGTTTTAGATGAGTAGTGTCACGACTATTTTTGTACTTAAGACTAACGTTGACGCTTTTAAGACGCTAATCAACATTTTTTTATACACTGCTCATTCAGCTGATATACCGAGTTCCTTATGGCTAACAATAATTTTACGACCGCTACTACTTTATTTAAACGTCCATTATTAGCAACGATGGCAGCAGCACTGTTTGTCAGTATCGGTTTAACTGGCTGCTCGTCACCTGACTCAAATGAGACGGAGATAGACGACACTAAGGTTGAGAATAAAACAGCGGATGCCGCTTCAAACGTCGCTAATAATGATGCCGTGTCTGTCAATGCTATCGATATTGATACAGTAAAAGGGGATGTCAGCCTACCGATTAATCCCTCACCAATAGCGGTCTACGACATGACCCTATTACAAGACTTAGCGGCACTTGATGTCGCAGTCACAGGTATCCCAAGCGGTCTAAAATTAGATAACTTGTACTCCAAAAACCAGCCGGATCCAGAAGAGGTGGGTACGGTATTTGAGCCTGATCTTGAAGCCCTAAACGCCATGCAGCCACAAGCGATTTTGGTCGGCTCACGTATGGCAGAAAAATACAATGAGCTCTCAAGCATCGCGCCCACACTTGATATGACGATCGATACCGCTAATATTTACGAGTCCAGCAAACAGCGCTTGCATGATTTGGGTGCCTTGTTTGGCAAAAGTGATGAGGCGCTCAAGCTGCAGCAAAACATCGATGGGCTGATTGATGAAACCAAAGCTTTGAGTCAAGACAGCGGTACTGGCTTGGTGGTCATGGTCAATGGCAATAAGCTGTCCGCCTATGGCGATAAGTCGCGCTTTGGGTTTGTCCATAGCGTGCTTGGCGTGCCAATGGCAGATAAGCAAATCGAGGATGCGCGTCACGGTCAGCCGATCTCGTTTGAGTACCTGCAAAAAACCAATCCGGACTGGTTGTTTGTCATCGACCGCAGTGCGGCTATCGGTGAAGATGGCGTGGGCGCAAAAGCGGTACTCGATAATCCGCTAGTGGCACAAACCAATGCCTGGTCAAAAGATCAAGTGGTGTACCTAAGCCCAGACTCCTACCTGGCGTTTGGTGGTTATAATCAATGGATGCAAGACTTGACCTCGATTAAGACCGCTTTTAGTAATGCCAAATAACACCTCAAATACTCTAGCGTAGGCTGGGTGCTCCATCCTACAACAGCTTTTAAGCCAGTAGCCGTTATGTCATTATTCCCGAAACGTAATAACAGTAGTGCCTATCATGCGACTCACGGCGCGGCGAGCCTAACAGCGGTCTCATCGTGGCGCTCAGGATATGGTGCTCGCAACCCTACCAGCAAGCGCACCCCGCCGCCTTGGCTCATCAATGGCGGCAGCTTAGTGGTTATGAGTGTATTGGTGTTATTAAGCTTGTCTATTGGGGTGGCTGACTTCTCTTGGTCGGGTATGCTACAAAGCTTGGTGAACCATAGCGCCAATGCAGACAGCTCGCTGATGCTGGTCAGCCGTCTGCCGCGTACCATTGCCATTATTTTGACCGGTATTGCGATGGCGGTCGCGGGTATGATTATTCAAGTGGTGCTCAAAAACCGCTTTGTAGAGCCTTCTATGGTGGGCGCCACCCAAAGCGCCGCATTAGGGCTACTGGTGGTCAGTTTGCTGTTTCCTGCCAGCACCTTGTTGATCAAAATGAGCGTGGCAACCGTGACGGCGCTTATTGGCATGATGGGATTTATGGCGCTGATCCACCGTATTCCTCCGACAGATTTTTTGATGATTCCGCTGATTGGTATTGTTTTTGGCGGTATTATTGAGGCGATTACCACCTTTATTGCCTATCAGACTGAAACGTTACAGATGCTTAGCGTCTGGCAGTTTGGTGATTTCTCAAGCGTATTAGCAGGTCGTTATGAGCTGCTTTGGCTGACGGGCGGCCTCTGCGTCATCGCTTATATTATCGCCGACAAGCTGACCATCGTCGGTTTGGGGGACAATATTGCGCTCAACTTAGGGGTCAGTAAAAAGCAAGTCACTTGGCTTGGGGTTGGCATGGTGGCGATGATGAGTGCGATGGTCGTGGTGACGGTTGGTATGATTCCGTTCATTGGTCTGGTTGTTCCCAATATCGTCAGCCGTATTATGGGGGACAAATTACGGCGTAGCCTGCCTGCGGTCGCGCTACTTGGCGCTTCTGCTGTGCTGCTGTGCGATATCATTGGCCGCTCAATTCGCTATCCGTTTGAAGTGCCTGTCGCCACAGTCTTTGGTGTGGTAGGCACCATCATTTTCTTATGGCTATTATTACGTGCCCCTAGTGACTCTTAAGCATTATTGATCCACCTCTACTTTACTTACCCTTTTTAATAAGACTTGCGTATGTTTTCATCGTCTGCTTCTAACCCTGACAATATGGATAACCAAAGTGTCAATGGCTCAGCCAATGCCGCAGGCAAGTCTTCTGCTAGTAAAGGGTTAGGGGTAACGTTTTGGCAAGCTATCAAGCAGCATCCCAGCCTCGTTGCCACCGTCATTTTATTAGTCTCAGCAGTGCTGTTTTTGACCCTTAACGTCAATGGTCATTGGGATTTTGCCCTACCGTTACGCGGCAAAAAACTGCTGGCGCTCATGGTGGTCGGCTACGCGATTGGGGTATCGACGCTCCTGTTTCAGACGCTAACGCACAATCCGATTTTGACGCCCTCCTTACTGGGCTTTGACTCGCTTTATGTGCTGCTGCAAAGTCTATTGGTGTTTTTTTTAGGGGCGATGAGCTTTGCCAGCATCAATCCTATTGTCAAGTTTACCCTTGAGATCGTTTTGATGTTTGGCGCGTCCTTATTGTTATTTAAGCTGCTATTTTCTAAAAGCAGTCAGGATTTAACGCGCTTGATATTGGTGGGTGTGATCTTTGGCGTACTGTTTCGTAGCTTATCAGCTCTCATTGCACGGCTGATTAATCCCGATGACTTTGTGGTGGTACAGTCGGCAAGTTACGCGCAGTTCAATACGGTCAATCCGCAGCTACTGGGCATCAGTATGATTATCTGCGTGATAAGCGCTCTGTTTGTCTGGCGCTGGCGTTACCAGTGTGATGTATTGATGCTCGGTAAATCACAAGCCATTAACCTTGGTATCAATTATCAACGCTTGGCATTTGGGCTGTTAATCGTTATCGCTGTATTGGTCGCCACCGCCACCGCGCTAGTGGGTCCGGTGACTTTCTTTGGACTGCTGGTCTGCGCCTTGACCAATCGTATTGCCCGTCATATGCATCATAGTGAGCGGCTGATACTCGTCAGTCTGATCGCCATGATTTGCTTGGTACTGGGTCAGACGATATTTGAGCAACTGCTCGGCATGGCTGGCGTATTATCCGTGGTGATTGAGCTTGCTGGCGGCTTGGTATTTTTATTGCTGATATTTATGGCCAATCGTCGCCGCGTGTAGTGGCATCGATAACTGAAACAAAACCGGTAGTAAACACGACTATGATAACAATAAATAACCTCTCGCATCACATCGGCAAGCAGCACATCTTGCACGATATTGACTTATCCTTGCCGCCGTCACAAGTTATCGCCTTAATCGGCCCCAATGGCGCGGGCAAATCTACTCTGTTTTCGGTCATGGCACGCCTGCAACCGCTACAATCAGGGCAAGTGAGTTTTTCGGTAGATAATGAGGCGCGTGATATCGTCAGCTGTGATGCGCGCACGCTTGCCACGACGGTTGCGATGCTCAGCCAAGACAATCAGGTACAAGGCCGCCTGCGAGTGCATGAGCTGTTGATGTTTGGCCGCTATCCCTACCATCAAGGCAAACCTACGACCACAGATGTACAAAAAGTCGCTGAGATTATCGAGCGCTTTGAGCTGGCGCCACTTGCCGATCGGTTTTTATCGACATTATCGGGCGGTCAGCGGCAGCGGGTACTGATTGCGATGATTGTCTGCCAGGATACGCCCTATCTGCTACTTGATGAGCCGCTGAATAATTTAGACATGTACCATGCTGGGCGGCTGATGCGTGAGTTGCGCAAGCTCAGTCAGGTAGAGCAAAAAACGGTGGTGATAGTCTTACATGACATCAATCAAGCGGCGCAATTTGCTGATACGGTGGTCATGATGAAAGAAGGTACCGTGACAGCCGTTGGACGTCCTGCTGATGTCATCACCCAAGAGACGATGAAAGAGCTGTATAACGTCGATGTGACCGTACTCAATCATCAAGGCCGCCCCGTGATTGTGGATACGGTTTAATATAGGAATGCACAAAACTAAAACTGTCGCTTAAAAGTCATTGTTACCTAATAGTTAGTATCTAAAACAACGCGGCTTATTGGGTCATACAGCTTAGGACGGACTTCTCTTTGGTTGTCATGTTTGGCTTATAACGCTAACGCGGCATCCTCACGCTTAATGACTTTGTGCTCATCTTCGCTATTATCGAGCTTCCAGTAACTGGAGATATAAAAATAGGCTTTATTCACGCTTTTTTCTTTAAAATAGAGACGTAGCGCGCGCATACTATTAAACTCACACGCCGCCCACACGGCCACCTCACCGTCCAGCCAGTCCAGCGTGTTAATCTTATCTAATAACGGATAGTGGCTATCGGTGGTCGCCGGATTTATCACCCAATGGATCGTGATGTTTTCTGGTTTTTGTAGCGGCTGAATATCGTCTTCGCTTAATACTTCTATCACCGCATAGCCCGTAGCGTCTTTAGGCAACTTTGCCAAATTGACGGTGATGGCTGGCAAGGCGGTCATATCACCTGCCAATAAAACCCAATCCGCCTCATGATTGATAAGCTTTTTGGGGCCTGGTCCCCCGATCAGGATGGTATCACCGACCTGTACGGTTTTGGCCCAATGCGAAGCAGGTCCCTCGCAGCCGTTATGATTGAGACCATGCAACACAAAATCGACATCAATCTCATCAGCGCGCTGCTGGATGATGGTATAGGTGCGCATGATGGGCTTTTGCCCTACCTCTCCTGCAAACATCAGCTTAATATAGCCACTTTCTTGATCTGCTGGGAAGCCTTGCATGCCTTCACCGCCAAGCGTAATGCGGCGCATGTTTGGGGTGATATCAGTGATGCCTTTCACTTCCAATACTCTTGGATTAGGTTTGGCCATTTTCAGCTCCTTTTAACTGTCTCGTTGACCCACTTTAAAAAAGATACAGTATCTTCGTAGTGTCTAAAATTACGATTAAAAAAGCCAGCTCTCATACAGACAGCTGGCTTATTTGTACTTAAAATACCAAAAAAGGTTTAGAATTGATACGTGAGTGAGGCTTTGATGTTGCGACCTGGCTCAAAGTCAGTACTCTCATCTTCAATGGCATTGAAGCGTGACGCATGGCTGGCATAGGTTTCCTCAAACAAGTTATACACTCCAAGCGTTGTAGTAACATTATCAAGCTGACGCGGCGCATAATCCATATAGATATCGTGTACGTCATAGCTTGGCTTAGTCTCTCCTTGATTGTCAGTGATAGAGGCGACATAAGTACTGCGCCAGCCAAGCCCAACCATATCATTTGGTGCATAGTTTAAGTTGACCATATAGCGATCGCCTGAATCGCTACTGCCGCCGCTCACTGAGGGGATACTATTACCCGTTTTATCGCCTTCGCTACGGGCACGCGAATAGCTCAGACCCATGCCAAAGTCTTGAACAGCATAGTTGGCTGCCAGCTCAACGCCGTCGATTTTATAGTCCTCATCACTGTTATACATCCCTTGGCACTCGCCGCCTATCGCGCCTGTATCGCAGTCCAGACCAAACCTGCCTGGGCGGTCACCCGTACGCATATACAGCTGATAGTTTTCGATATTGGTTCTGAAGTATTTTGCACTCAGTTGTAGCGCATCATCAGCGACGGTTAGATCGCGTAGTGTGGTAGCCACGCCAACTTCGGAGTTGTAGCCCTCTTCTGGCTTGAGATCATTATTGACATAAAGGCCTTCACCGTTTTTATTAAACACGGCTTGAGCCAAATCTGGACCATTAAACAGCTGGGTATAGCTGGCAAATACTTGCGTGCGCGGGGCAATCTCATAACTGGCCGCCAGTGCGCCCACGACATTGTCATAAGTGGAGCCACCTGCTACAAATTCAGGTGATTTATAACGGTCATAGCGCACGCCTGGCGTCAGGGTCAATTTGCCCATTTGCCATTGGTCTTCTAGATAGACTGAAGTGTTATTGGCACTGTCGTCGCCAGTCTGAGCACCCTCTCGCGCCATCTCAGATTCTTTCTTATAATGCTCAGCGCCTGCGATCAGCTTATGGCGACCTGCATTGGTATCAATGACGCTGGTGTTTTCAATTTTAGCGCCGGTGGTTTTTACTTTGGCATTCCAGTCATAGTCTGATGATACCTCAGCATTATTATTACGAGAAATCTCTGTTTCGGTTTGATAAACAGTGGTATCAACATCAACCAGCTTATTTAGCGGATTGAAATTGTAGTCGAGCGTATAAGTGTCGCGTTTTACCTGTTGCGGTATTGGGTCATCACCTAAGCTTGGAAAATCCGGACGAAATGGGAAAACACCTTCTTTGTCGGTACGGCTAAAGCTTGCACCCACGCGGTGATCGTCCGTGAGATAAGCACCAGCTTTTAATAAGATGTTTTCGCTTTCGCTGTCTTCAAATAACTCGCGGCCGCTGCCATCTTCGCCTGAGTCTGTATCACGTTTGCCATAGTAGGCCAATAAATCGACATTGTCAGTTGGCGCGCCATAGACAGTCGCTGATGTGAGTAATTCATCATTATTACTGGCATAACCGGCTTTTAGTTTTGCGCCAATTTTTTGACCTGGTCTTAGCAAGTCTGCGGCATCGACGGTCTCAAACGCGACTGCGCCGCCCAAAGCATCATTGCCAAGCGTGACTGAGTTGTTGCCCACGGATACCTCAGCTTGCTTGAGCAAGTCAGGATCGATGGTGACATCGCCCATATGATAAAACAGTGGCCCTTCTTGGCGCGCGCCATCGATAGACACTTTTAGATTGGTATCATCAAGGCCGCGCACACGGATGCGCTGATTGACTGTGGATGTGCCGCCAACCGTCACTCCTGGCACCACATTTAAAAAATCGCTTAAATGGCTGGCCTGCTTGGCTGGCGTATAATCTTCGATATAAACGCTGTCTTCTTGTACTTTATCTCTAACCGACGTATTGGCCGTGACAGTAATGGTTTGTAAGGTCGTACTAGGCGTATCGTCTGCCGCCGCACTGGCCGCTTGTGTCCATAATATGGCTGCCACACCCATTGATAATACGGTTAATGGGTTGGATGAGATTGATAACTTTACTTCACGCATAACACACTCACTTTAATGACGGTCAAAATTATATTTTTAGAATTACTATTAAAAACTGTTTATCAACGGTTTTTACCCTAACTCACCTTCTAAATACTTATCTGCTTTTAACAAGATTGGTTTTACAACAACTAAAGCTTCAATCGTAATCAGTTAATTACATATAATAAGAATATTGTAAATGTTAATGATAATGATTAACATTTAAATAATGGCAAGTATGATAACGGAGTAATAACATTTTGGCAATAATTAATATGAGAATTTAATATTAGAAAAACATTGCAATTAGCTACCTTTTCGTTATACGCTAAGATATCTGACCAGATAGTCAGGTTTTTAGGTATTATAGTTAATGACATTAATAAATAGATGATTATTATTGACATAGTTAGTGCTATTTAAAGAAGTTATAAATCAGCCACGTACAGTTGGTTGCGTAACACTTTAAGCAAGCGACTGTTATAACTCTTTCATAGTAAATTGACTATTAATAATGGCTAATCGGTTTTATTAATTAGCACAAGGATCAGTGCGACTCTTTGTTGGATAGATAGGCAATACGATTCGTTATATAGTTTTAAGCGAATAGGGATTTCTAGCTCACACACGCCCTGTATTACTAAATATTTCTGATAAGGATTGGACTAAAGAGTCACTCTAGGAGGAAGCCCAGATTAGTAAGACCACTCAAGGAAACCCTGATTTATTATACGGTCTGCATGATCGTCCCGCCCCTACAAAAGCATTTTTAGGTGCCGTACAGCACGTCTTAGCCGCTTTTGTCGGCGTTATTACTCCCTCATTAATCATTGGTGGTGTTTTAGGTCTGGGTGAACATATTCCCTACCTTATCAGTATGGCCCTGATGGTATCTGGGGTTGCTACCTTTATTCAGACTCGCAAGGTCGGCCCTGTAGGCTCAGGTCTTATGGCACTACAAGGTACCAGCTTTGGTTTCTTAGCGGCCGTATTGGCGGCAGGTTTTGTAGTCAAAAACAAAGGGGGAAGTCCTGAAGAGATTTTATCGGTCATCTTTAGTATCACCTTCCTTGCAGCATTCGTTGAAATCTTTTTAAGCCAGTTCATCACTAAACTTAAGTCCTTGATGAGTCCAATCGTCACGGGTTGTGTCATTGTCACTATCGGTCTGTCACTCACTAAAGTTGGTCTAACCGATCTAGCAGGCGGTGTTGGTGCTGAAAATTTTGGTAGCATACCAAACTTGTTATTAGGTGGCGGTGTCCTAGTGAGCGTAGTGCTTATTAGTATCGTACCCAATAAAGTTATTCGCTCAAGCGCTATTTTTATTGGTCTAATGTTAGGCTTGCTGATAGCAGCATTTATGGGTCGTATTGACTTCTCTTTGGTCGCTGAAGCTCCACTATTGACTGTACCTATCCCTTTTAAGTTTGGTTTTGGTTTTGATTGGCAGGCGTTTATTCCTATTGCCTTTATGTATATCATTACTAGTATTGAGACTGCGGGTGACTTAACTGCGACCTCAATGATCTCAGGCGAGCCTATTAAAGGTCCAATATACGAAAAACGTATTAAAGGTGGGGTGTTAGGTGATGGTGTCAACTCCGCCATTGCTGGCATATTTAACAGCTTCCCAGTCACTACGTTTAGTCAGAACAACGGTGTTATTCAGATGACAGGTATTGCCAGTCGTTATGTTGGCTTCTATGTCGCTGGTATCTTATTCTTTATGGGTTTATTCCCTATCTTGGGCGCTATCTTCACTCAGCTGCCAAAACCAGTTGTTGGTGGAGTAACCTTGCTGATGTTTGCAACCGTGGCCACCGCTGGTATTCGTATTCTATCAACAGTGAACTTTACTCATCGCAACATTTTAATCATTGCCACATCTTTAGGCCTTGGCTTAGGGGTTGCATTTGTACCTGATGTATTCGCACAAATGCCACAGCTATTCCGTAATATCTTTGGTTCAGCAGTGACGATGTCAGGTATAGTAGCTATTATGCTTGATATGATTTTACCGAAGAGCTTCGGTGTTGAATACGACACTGATGAGCAGCATCATGAAGATGGCTTGAAACCTGTACATAAATCACCTCAGAGTAAAAATGAGGTCGAAGGACAAGCGTTATAATTTGCCCTTCATTTAATTGAGTACAGCAAGAAGCGCTTGCTGTACTTTTAGTACCTGTTTAACGATAAAGCACTCATACAGCTCCATTGTTAATAGGGTTTTTCGTATTGACTATACAAGCCGTTAAAGACCACAGCCTCGCAAAATAAACGGTACCAAAAACTCAGCCGCTCGTGCTTCGTCTTGCTTATCATAAGCATTTTTCTCCATTAAGCCGACGATTTCTGTTTCAAATTCAGCATATCTTTGGGTTGTCGCCCAAATCAAAATCAGCAATTGTAATGGATCAACAACGCTTATTTTGCCTTGTTCATGCCATGTCTTCATTACCTGCGTTTTATCCAGTGCCCACTCTTTCATCGTAGTCGACATAAAATCATGGAGGTGCGGTGCACCGCCGATGACTTCAAGTGCGAACAGCTTGTGCCGGTTTGGATTGGCAAATGCCTGATGCAGCTTGGTACGTACAAACTTTTCGATAACAACTTTGGGATCACTATCCACTGTCATGGTAATCAGCCCCTCGTTCCATTCTTGAATAATAGAATGCAGCACAGCCTTGTACAGATTTTTTTTATTTTTAAAATAATAATGAATATTGGCTTTTGGCAGCCCTGCTCGATCAGCGATACCTTGCATGGTGGCACCGCGATAGCTTTGTAGAACGAACTCCTCTTCAGCCGCTGACAAAATCAGTGCCTGATTTTGCGCGCGTATATCTTGTTGACTACGATGAGTATATGCTTCAAAGGCGGATGAGATGTTTGCTTGATTTTGATGAGCCATATTTTAAACCATTAGGTATTATTGTTAAGTAGCTATATTCTGGTGAGCAGATGAGTTGAATTGTTGGTTTTTATAGAACAATTTTTGGTTTTTATAGAACATAGTAAGATAAATACAAGTATTTCGCATAAAGTAGTTGACCAAATGGTCAGGTTTAAGCAGAATAGATAATACTAAAGCAATAATTACTTAAGTAATACTACTTTTGTATAAAAAGAAAAGGATTTCGTTGTGAGCTTAACTTTACAGCAATTTAATACTCTCTCGCAAGAAAAGGCGACCTCATGTCTCTTAACCTGCTGCACAAGCACCAGCTGGGCACAAGAAGTAGCAAATGCTCGTCCTTTTACAGATATAGATGCTTTACTCACTCATAGTGATGAAGCATGGCAACAGGCTCAAACGACTGAAGCAAATTTGCTTGAGGCCTTTGACGGTCATCCGCAAATCGGTAACGTCGACTCACTAAAAGAAAAATACCGTAATACTCAAGATAGCGCGGCACATGAACAATCAGGCGCAAATGATGCTGAGGATGATGTGATTGCAGCATTGGCTCAAGGCAATCAAGACTATCTCGATAAGTTTGGTTTTATCTTTATCGTATTTGCCACGGGTAAAAGCGCACAGCAAATGCTGGACCTATTGTTAGCACGCCTACCAAACGATCGCGCTACTGAGCTGGTTAATGCTGCTACTGAGCAAAACAAAATTACGCGTTTGCGCCTACAAAAACTACTGGGCGCAGCTTAACTTAAACTTCGTCTTACTTGTACAATAAATAAAAGGAATTATCATGTCAGGTACTCTCTCATCACATATCTTAGACACCCATCTTGGCAAACCTGCCGCTGACATTGCTGTGACGCTCCATCGTGTAAACGCAAGCGGTGAGGC
Organism: uncultured Psychrobacter sp.; assembly: GCF_947488565.1. Lineage (GTDB taxonomy): Bacteria > Pseudomonadota > Gammaproteobacteria > Pseudomonadales > Moraxellaceae > Psychrobacter > Psychrobacter saeujeotis. The sequence continues at coordinate 645,578 of NZ_CANKZC010000001.1, forward strand.
ATCACTATTGGCCAAGGGAGTCACCAACGCTGATGGTCGCGTAGCACCAGATAGCTGGTCTTTTGACCCGACTATTGACATTGCCGAATATCATTTAGATGTTGGTCGTTATACATTAACGTTTGATACTCAAACTTATTTTGACGCACAAAAGCTAACAGCTTTTTATCCGCAAGTGGTTATCGACTTTATGATAAGTGACAATGGTCATTACCATATACCGCTATTACTAAGCGCACATGGCTACAGTACATATCGCGGTTCGTAAAAATTATTACATTTCAGTGTAAGAACATACTGAATGAAAGAACATTGGACAAAAGGACATTTGCCATATGGGTGCATATCTTCTCGATTGGGTCGCTTTATTTTTTCGCTGGTTTCACGTTATTGCTGGAATTGCATGGATTGGTGCGTCCTTTTATTTTGTTTGGCTAGATCTTAGCCTTCGTAAGCCACCACAATGGAAAACCGACAAAGGTATTTCAGGTGACTTATGGGCTGTACATGGCGGCGGTTTCTATGAGATTGCTAAATATAAGCTTGAACCTGAAGAGATGCCCAAAACTTTGCATTGGTTTAAATGGGAAGCTTATACGACATGGTTGACTGGTATGGCGATGCTTTCTATTGTCTATTATGCCAACGCCACCGCTTATCTCATCGACCCAAGCAAAATCGCTTTTGGTAGTGGCATTGGCGCCATATCAACAAGCTTACTATTTTTATTTGGCAGTTACTTTATTTATGAAGTGATTGTTCGCAGTCATCTAGGCAAAAATGCCTTTGTATTTAGCTCGATTATCTTTACCCTATTAATTATTGCAACGTGGGGTTCGTATCAGCTGTTCAGCGATCGCGCGTCCTTTATTCATATTGGTGCCATTTTAGGTACTGTGATGGCAGGTAACGTATTCTTTGGCATCATGCCAGCTCAGCGAGCACTTGTAGACTGTGTGCGGCGCGGTGAAAAACCAGGTAAAGAAGTTGCTGACCTAGCTTTGCAAGCAAAAAACCGTTCACTGATGAACAACTATTTTACCTTACCGCTTATTTTTACCATGATTAGTAACCACTATCCGATGATGTATTCTCATGAGCATGGTTGGTTAATCTTAGTATTTGTAGGTATTATCACAGCCCTTGTAAGACACTATTTTAACCAAAAGCATTTAGGTAATACTCAAACAAAATTCTTATGGATTCCTGCGCTATTAACGTTGTTATTAATTATTTGGATGCGTCCAGCCCCAATTGAGCCATTGCCTGCTGCTACAGCTCCAGTCGCTGCTGCACCTGCAGAGACTGACAGCACGCCACCGGCTGCTAGTACAGATACTGAAGTAGAAAACGCTGCAGCCGTTGATACGACCAGTGCTACTGACAGTGCTAATGATAGTAGCGCTGCTGAAACTGTACCAGTTACCGCCTCAGCTGACGATGCTATCATGGCTGTCGTACATACGCGCTGTAGTACGTGTCATGCCGCGCAGCCGACTCAACAAGGATTTGCTGCCCCGCCAGCAGGGATTATCCTTCAAACGCCTGAAGATATGAAAATTCACAAAGCCAAAATCGTCACTGCGGTACAAAGTGGCTATATGCCTTTAGGCAACATTACGCAATTAACGGATGAAGAACGTCAGCAGATCGTCGCTTACACTTCAGGTTTGTAGTTTTCAAATACTGACCCTTATGGTGTAAGTAATAATGCTAAGCTCATGATTACTTACTGTTTACAACGTTGTCGCTATTTATTCAGTTAAGTCAAAAATTATCTTGACCAATGACTTAGACATCCTTAAAGTGTTAACAATGGATATCAATAAGTGTTAACAATCTTGGCTTCGATTGACTCTAATCTAAAGGAAGAAAAGGATGTCTAATAATGAGCGACAAGGACGTCGGCAGAATACTCATAAGAACACAGCTCTTTATGACTGTAATAAGTTTAATCCCGAGCGTAAAAGCTCCAGATTATACAATGAAGATTTAGCACCGTTACAGTCAGAACAGCGCAACTGGGGCTGGTTTGCGATATTTAATGTCTGGTCAAATGACATCCAAAGTTTATTCGGTTATACCCTTGCTGCGTCTTTGTTTTTGAGCTATGGTTTGAGTGGTTGGTGGGTTATGGCAGCCATTATCTGTTCAGGCTTTATCGTCATGTGGATGGTGAACTTAACTGGTAAGCCTAGTGTCAAATATGGTATTCCTTTTCCTGTATTGATACGTGCCAGCATGGGCATCAATGGTGCCAATTTACCTGCTATTTTACGCGCTATTATCGGTATCTTCTGGTATGGGGTACAGACCTACTTTGCCTCAACCGCAGTCGCCATCTTATTGGCAATCTTTATAGGCAGTCCAGATACAACATTTTTAGGTTTAAACAGTACCGCATGGATTGCTTTTGTGATTGTTTGGGTATTTCAAATTCTGCTATTTTGGGCAGGTATTGAGCCAATCAAGCACTTTTTAAATTGGGCAGGTCCTCTGGTTTATGTTGTGATGGTCGTCCTTATGGCGGTTATTTGGTATCAGTCAGGTTCTGAATTGCTACCAGCCATCAACTCTATCTTTGTAAGTGGCAGTGATTACAGTGGAAACTCCATCCAAGCATTTACTGCTATCGTCGGTACGATGGTTGCTTACTTTGCCGCAGTCGTCATCAATTTTGGAGATTTCTCTCGCTTTTTACGCAGTGAGCGTGATATGCGCTTAGGTAATTTAGTGGGTCTACCTATTAATATGGTGTTTTTCTCTTTCATCGCTTTGGTCATTACTGCTGGTACCTTGGTCATATTTGGTGAAGCGTTGACCAATCCATCGGACATTGTTGATCGAGTGGACACCCTACCCTTGACCATTGTTGCGGCGGTGACCTTTTTTGCCGCTACGGTCGGTATCAATATGGTCGCAAACTTTATTCCTCCAGCTTACGATTTGGCCAATTTGTTCCCTAAACATATTAACTTTCGTAGGGGCGGCTTAATCACTGCTATTATCGCCTTCTTTGTTGGCGCACTGTGGTTATCATTCATCAGTAAAATCGGTATTGTTGGTTTTGTCAATGCTGTCGGTGCCATCATCGCTCCATTTTTTGGAATCTTGGTAATCGATTACTACCTGATTAAACGTCAACATATTGATATGAATGATTTGTTTTCTGATCAACCAACAGGCGCTTATTATTACTACAAAGGCTGGAACATTCGTGCGCTTATTGCCTTTGCCATCGGCGCTTTATTCTCTATTGCCACGGTGCTGATACCAGCGCTTACTAAGCTTGAAGGCTATGGTTTCTTGTTAGGTGCTGCATTAGGGGGTGTCGTATATTGGGTCTTGATGCGCTCTTATGCAGTAGATCCTGACACAATAGTAGAATGAGAACCACAGTATAAACATAAGCATGTTTGTAAAACTCAGTACAAACGATTTTATCTTTGTGCTGACTATTTGCTCAACAGGCGTTGCTACAATATCAAAACGGTTAGATCACTAATGAAGCCTACTCATAACGCTCAATCGATGACATTCAACTCGTAATAAATACGCGATAACGCTCTATTATATTTTTATCGCGTTCTTATCCTCTTTTAGTTAGTAAGTTTCGAGCGACTATACTGCTCTGTTTTATAAAGGATTAAACAAAATGACAAAAAAGATTACCAGCGATTTTAATCATGATGCCTACCCCCGCGATCTAAAAGGCTATGGTGCCAATCCACCACAAGCAAACTGGCCAGGCGGTGCAAGAATAGCGGTACAGTTCGTACTAAATATCGAAGAGGGCGCAGAAAACAGTGTCATGCATGGCGATGGTCAGTCTGAGCGCTTTTTATCGGATGTTTTAGGGACACCAGAATTCAACAACCGTCACCAGTCTATCGAGTCTGCCTTTGAATACGGTAGCCGTGTGGGCGTTTGGCGAGTGTTAGATGTTTTTAAAGAATATGGTCTACCAATTACCACCTTTACTTGTGCTTCTGCTGCGGAAAAGACACCGCACATTATCGAGCGTGTTTTAGAAGACGGGCATGAGGTGGCAAGCCACGGACTACGCTGGATCACTTATCAATATATGTATCGTGAGACGGAGCGTGAGCATGTGCGCCGAGCAACTGAAATCTTTAATCGCATGCTCGGTGGTCAGCCACTAGGTTGGTACACTGGGCGTGATAGCCCTAATACACGTGAACTGGTCGCTGAGCAAGGTGGCTATATCTACGACTCTGATTCCTACGCTGATGAACTGCCTTACTGGCTCAATGTGAAGGTAGAAGAAGGCAGTCAGCTAACCCGCAAGCCGCATTTGGTTATCCCTTATACCCTTGAAACCAACGATATGCGTTTTGCGTCAAGTCCAGGATTTACCAATGCTGAACCCTTTTATCAGTATTTAAAAGACAGTTTTGATACCCTTTATGAAGAAGGTGCCAAAGAAGGCAAAAACGCGCCAAAAATGCTAACCATTGGCTTGCATTGCCGTATTATTGGCCGTGCTGGCCGTATTACTGCGCTCAAACAATTTTTAAAATACATCACCAGCAAGCCTGATGTTTGGGTCTGCCGCCGCGATGAAATCGCCAAGCATTGGTACGAAAATCATCCTGCCACAGATGACAATACTGCTAATTGGATGTAATCTATAATGAATGACATTGTTAATCGTCATAAAGGTGAACTTATGAAAACTACGATAATTGCTCAGCCTTTAACTAAAGCTGCATTTAAGCCATATGGCTCAGTGATTGAGCCTTATAGCGATGAAGAAAAAACCCCCGAAAATAGCTGGGATATCAATCGCGGTTATGCCTGTCGTCATGACTCCATCTGCAAAGTTCAACATGACGGCGGAGAGGTTGGTCTTAGTATATTCCGTACTAAAAGACGTGATTGCCCTATTACTCTATCAGTTATGGAATATCATCCGTTTGGTACACAAGCTTTTTTTTCTATGAATTCAACAGACTATTTGGTCGTTGTGGCCAAACCAGGCGATCCACCTAAATCAGCTGATGATTTAGAAGTTTTTTATGCTTATTCGCATCAGGGCGTTCAATATGACGCTAACGTTTGGCATCATCCGCTACTTGCTCTAAACGCTGATTGTGACTTTTTAGTTATCGATCGCATTAATGGTGAGGGCAACAACTGCCATGAATTTGAGATTGATGATTGGGAAGTTTGCATTGATGTCGCTACTGAGCAAGCTAAGTCAAATAGAGCAAAGGCTAATACTGTTTAGAAGTTAGATGTTTCATAATTTTACAGATATACCTCCTCTTTGCTCTATGAGTTTAAATACAAATTTATCGTGACACAAAACTGCTAAGGAACATCAATTATGTCAACAAAAAGTACTTATTACGCCCCTACAGGCGGCTTGCCTCCGCAAACGCAATTACTATCTGACCGCGCTATCTTCACTGAAGCTTATGCCATCATTCCCAAACGTGTGCTCACTGATATTGTTATCAGCTACCTACCGTTTTGGCAAGGTATGCGCATGTGGGTAATCGCCCGTCCACTAACAGGTTTTTCAGAAACTTTTTCACAATATATCGTCGAAGTTGAACCTAATGGCGGCTCAGAAAAACCTGAGCTAGATGCAAAGGCTGAAGGTGTCATATTCGTCGTCGAAGGTGAGATGGACATGACCATAGAAGGCGTGTCACATCATCTTGAAGCAGGTGGATATGCATTTTTACCACCTGGTTGCAAATGGTCGTTGAAAAACAATGGCGACAAGCATGTTAAATTCCACTGGATACGTAAAGCTTATCAATTTGTAGAAGGCATTGATGTGCCTGAACCCTTTGTCACCAGCGATCACGAAGTCGAAGCGATTGAAATGCCAGGTACAGAAGGCGTATGGAAAACCACTAGATTTACAGAGCAATCAGACATGCGTCACGATATGCATGTAAACATTGTTACTTTCCAGCCAGGTGGTGTGATTCCATTTGATGAAACGCATGTTATGGAACATGGTTTATATGTACTAGAAGGTAAAGCGGTCTACCACTTAAACGCTGAGTGGGTAGAAGTTGAAGCGGGTGACTTTATGTGGCTGCGTGCGTTCTGCCCACAGTCTTGTTACGCTGGCGGTCCTGGACCGTTTAGATACTTACTCTATAAAGATGTGAACCGTCATATGCCGTTTATTCGTCCAGAACGATAGGTAACTTTGAGTAATAAGCGCTATAAATGATACTATTCTATAATAGAGCCAGCTAATAACCATTAGCTGGTTTTTTGTTTTTATAGCAAATTGAATCATAATATAATAGTCCTTTAGCCAAGTACTGGTAAAACAATCCATAACTTTACTTGTTTTCTATGTACTATTGCACTAGAATACTGAAACAATACATTATTCATCCTACTATTATAAAGATTAAATACCATGAGCATTGATCCCTATCACAGTTTATTAACTCATTTAGCAAATTGTAGTGACAGTACCGCTATTGGCGTGTTATTTAGTGCGTTATTGACTGATAAAGAACAGCAAGAAATCGCCAATCGTATTCGTATTTTTGATCTATTAGCACACGGTATGACTCAGCGTGAGATATCTGAACAATTAGGTGTCGGTATTGCTACTGTCTCGCGTGGGGCCAAAGTGATGCAAAGTCATGATGTCAGCGCGCTACTAGCGACCCACAGACAAAATGCCCAATAAATAAAATCACACAAATTGAATCTATTTTTTGCCAATATTGATAAATCCCCTCGGACATTATTATGAGCTCTTCTATATCCCAACATGATCATCCTGCTGCGATTGATATTCCTAGCAAACCACAACGCATCAAACTGACACAAGATATCGATTTTTTCGCGCTATTTAAACGTATTGAGCGTGCTTTTGAGACCTGTTATCTACTCGAGTCATTGGGCGAAGATGGTCATATGGCACGTCACCATGCCATCGGTTTTGATCCAATTATGACTATCGCAGCCATTGACCGCACTACCCTGGCTATCACTGATAATAAAACAGTGAATACCAAACATTATCAAACTGACAATCCTTACCAGTTGCTACGAAAAATTACGCCGCAGCATGTCATTGCCCGTGACCAAAGCGGTGGGCTGGTCGGCTATTTAGGTTATGACAGTGTCAATTTTTTTGAGCCAAGTCTTGATGCAAAGGCAAGCGATGATTTCGAACCCTTTAAATTTGGCGTGTATCTAGATGGATTGACGCTAGATAAAATGACCGGGGAGATCTTCTACTTTTATTACCCGACTGCTCAGCAAGACAATCGTATTGAGCAAATCAAAGCCCTACTTGATGAGCCAACGCCTAGCTATGAAGCGCCCAGAGTTGAGTTTTTGGGCGATGGTATGAGTCCGGAAGAACATGCCAAGGGAGTGATGCAGGTAAAAGAAGACATTATCTCTGGTCGTATTTTTCAGTGCGAGGTTGGCTTTAAGTCAAAGTACCGTATCGTTGGTGACAAAATGCCGATTTATGAAAAGCTACGGGCGGTCAACCCGTCACCACATATGTATTTTATGAAATTTGCTGAGCAGTGCATTATTGGTGCCTCCCCTGAGCTGCTGTTTCGCCTGCGACAAGGTGAGATGGAGACCTACCCACTGGCTGGCACCGCCAAGCGTGGCGTTGATATAGTAGAGGACCGTAAGCTTGCTCGTGCCTTACTAAACGATACTAAAGAGATTGCCGAGCACAATATGCTTGTTGACCTGCACCGTAATGATATCGGCCGCGTCGCGCGCTTTGGTACGGTAAAAGTACGCAGTCTAATGGACATCAAACGCTTCTCACATGTCCAGCATATCTCCTCTGAAATCGTTGGGATTTTGCATCCTAATGAAGATATGTTTAGCGCTCTAGCCAGCAACTTTCCCGCTGGCACCTTATCAGGGGCACCAAAAGTCGAGGCAATCAAAGTCATCAATGAGTTAGAGCCTGATGGTCGCGGTGCTTATGGCGGCGCGCTTGGCTCGTTTAATTTTAATGGCGATTGTATTTTTGCCATCCCTATTCGTAGTCTATTTATCAATGGTGAGTCCGCCTATGCGCAAACCTGCGGCGGCAATGTCTACGACTCCAACCCTGCTGATGAATATCTTGAGATTCAGCGTAAGCTCTCTGCCATGAAAGTGGTCTTAGACAGCTTTATGACCGCCTAACTTTCCTATATCTCAGTAAAGAGCTTATGACTTATGAACGTTTTAATTATCGACAACTACGATTCCTTTACCTTTAATTTATATCAGTATATCGGCGAGATTTTGCAAACCATGGAGGATGATAAAGACGGCAATAACGCTGCAAACGTCATCGTTAAACGCAATAATGAAATTACCTTGGCTGACGTACAAGCAATGAATCTAGATAGAATCATTATCTCACCCGGCCCTGGCTCCCCTGATGATCCTGCTTACTTTGGTATTTGTGCAGAAGTGATTGAAACGCTGGGTAAGACGGTGCCACTACTGGGTGTTTGCTTAGGTATGCAAGGTATCGCTCATGTATTTGGCGGAGATGTGATTCAAGCTAGCGTACCGATGCATGGCAAAGTCTCAGCCATTCGCCATGATGACGCAGGTGTCTATCAAGGCTTGCCGCAAGAACTTGAAATCATGCGCTACCACTCACTTATGGTACGAGCAGATACTCTGCCTGAGTGTTTAAGCGTCACAGCTGTCATTGCAAATGATGCACATCATCATTTAAGCTTGGCTGAGTCAGCGCTCGCAGGAGATGAGATTATGGGATTGCAGCATAAAGACTATCCAATTCAGGGCGTGCAGTTTCACCCTGAGTCCTTTGCCACCGAAGGCGCCAAACGGCTACTTACCAATTTTTTATTGCAAGTGTAGTTTGTTTTAAGTAAGTACCATTACGCGCCACTGGTATAGATGCTCCTTACTTGCTGCCACTTCGCACTCGTCGCTGGTATCTATTTAATGGTGACTTATCAAGTTTGATAATACATAATAATAGAGAGCGATATGGCAAATACTGGTAGCATAATGTCAGCGCGGCAATCGTGGATAGGCACCATTCAAATCATTACTGCCGCTGTCTGTTGGGGTACTTTGGGGATATTTTCTACCTATAGAACTTACGAGCAATTACTAAGCTTGTCACTACGTATCTAGGGCTACGCTTTAGAACTGTCTTTAATTGGGACAGTGGCGCCCTTTGCACTCTACATAATAGTCGATAAAGAGCGAAACCCTTAGCCATGATATTATCGTTGAGGGGGTGTTACTTCTATTACTTCATCATTTACTAGAAAAAGAGGGTTTTGATCCGTCAAAATTTAATAGATAATTGTGGCTGTTTTAGCGACATTACTGCTCTATACGCTGTAAGAACGCTTGTGTACGTGGGTGTGTTGATAGCTCAAACATCTGCTTGGCACTGCCCTCTTCGACCACATAACCGTCTTCAATCAAAACCACATGATCTGCCACTTCACGAGCAAAGTTAATCTCGTGGGTCACCACGACCATCGTCCAGCCTTCAGACGCTAGCTGCTTCATAGTCTCAAGCACGTCTTGCACCAGCTCTGGATCAAGTGCAGACGTCGGCTCATCGAACAACAATAATGACGGCTCGATCGCCAGCGCCCGCGCGATACCGATACGCTGCTGCTGGCCACCAGACAGCTGAAACGGATACAGGTCAGCTTTTTCGGATAAACCAACTTTCTTTAGCAATGCTAAAGCTTGCTCGCGAGCTTGCGCTTTACTCTGACCTTGTACGATGGTCGGTCCGAGCATTAAGTTTTCAATCGCCGTCTTATGCGGAAACAAATTATAAGACTGAAAAACCATACCAGATTTGCGTTGTAGCGCCAGTAGTGCTTTTTTCTTAGGATTAGTAGCAAAATCAATCGTCAAACTGTCATCATCAAAAGCAATGACACCTTGATCAGGAATCTCCAGCGCATTTAAGCAGCGTAAAAAAGTTGTTTTACCCGACCCTGATGGCCCAAGTATCACTACTACCTTACCTTTTTCGATGGTCAAGTCGATGCCTTTGAGCACTTGATTATGACCAAAGGCTTTGTGAATATTAGTGACTTGAATCATAGAGGTTCCTGTTGTGCTAATAATACTAAAACTGCTGGTGAATGAGTCAATGAACTACTTAGCCACGTAACGATCAAGCCTAGTTTCAAGCTTACCTTGAATAAAGGTCAAAAACAGACAAATACCCCAATATATAAATGCCGCTTCGGTATAGACCAGCATAAACTCGTAGTTACGTGCGGTGATAATCTGGGCTTCTTTGAATAACTCAGTAACCAGTACCAATGAGGCCAAAGAGGTGTCTTTGACCAAACTAATAAAAGTATTGGATAACGGTGGTACCGATACCCGTAGCGCTTGCGGCAAAATCACATGCCGAAAGGTCTGCAAATACGTCAAGCCAACGGTTGACCCTGCTTCCCACTGACCTTTTGGAATCGACAAAATCGATGCACGCACGGTCTCCGATGCATAGGCTCCGATATTCAATGAAAAGGCGATAATCGCTGAGGGAAACGGATCAAGCTTGAGGCCAACGCTTGGCAAGCCATAAAAGATAATAAATAGTTGTACCAGCATCGGTGTACCGCGAATAGCAGACACATAGATGCGAGCCAGTCTATAGATAATCTTATGAAACCAGCCTGTCCGCGGCACAATACGAATGAGCGCCACTGTCAGCGCAATCATCATACCAATAGCAAATGATATCAATGCCAGCGGTATCGAATAATAAATACCGCCTTTTAGCATCGGCCAAAAAGAATCAATAACGATTTGCGCCCGATCAGGACTCATAAACGGCAACAATGCCAATAAATCAGCCAACATCGACGTTATAGACGCTAGCATTATTTTTGTTGACTTATATCAGCACCAAAGAACTCTTCGCTAAGCTCAGTCAACGTGCCATCTGCTTGCAACTCACCCATCGCTTCATTTAGCTTTTCTACGACAGCATCATCACCTTTTAGCAGTATTAAACCTGAACCACGCTGCTCACTAGCAGGAGCCTCCAATTTAATCTCTAAGCCGCTGTCTGGGAATTTTTTTAGGTAGTCTAGTACAGCGAGTTGGTCATTCATTGTGAAATCAGCACGGTCCTGCTTCACCAGCTGGATTGCTTGCGCCATTCCATCAACAGGAACGATTTCTGCTTCATAGCGCTCTGCCATTTCACCATAGTTACTGCTCAATGATTGCGCGCTACGCAGACCCTTTAATGCTTCCCATGAGCTATAACGATTGTCATCGGTTGCTGCTAAGACGACAGCACCTGACCAGCTATAAGGTTGAGCGAGGTCGTATTTCGCTTGGCGCTCAGGCGTCGTCAAGCTTACTTGGTTGGCGACTATATCAAAACGCTCAGAATCAAGGCCTGCCAACATGGCATCCCACTGGGTTTCTTTAAACTCAACGTCAACGCCTAGCTTGTCAGCGACTGCACGAGTCACTTCGACATCATAACCAGTTAGCTGTCCGCTTTCATCATGATAAGTGAACGGTGGGTAAGTACCTTCTGTACCGACATTGATCGTGCCGCCGTTGTTGATACGTTGTAGCAAATCGGAGCCTTCGGTTGCAGCATTATCGGTTGCACTGGTTTCCGCTTCATTGGTAGTTGACTGACCACAAGCGGCAAGCAGTACGGTACTGGCAGCAAGGGCTAAAAGATTACGACGTTTCATAAGGCGTCCTTATAAGGTAAGTAAATAATGTAATGAGCGGACCAAGTTAAACAAACCATCGATGTTGCCGCAAAATATAACTTACTCTTGGCAATATCTTACTCTGGCTGCCCGATTTGAGGGTATTATTTGTGTCTTTCAATACCATTTTATAGTATTTTTTTGGAATAAGCTTTTTGTATTAAAACGTGATTCAATAGAACCAAGCGTTGATAGTTGATAATCGTCTGCTATTTATAACTTATCTTATTACAACTTGGCAAGAATGACCGTACGAAAACAGTGACCTTACGTAAGAAGGTTAAAGTTTGCCGGAGAATTGATAACGATCCCCTGCATGCCACATCTTTACAAAGGTCAGCACCCGTCCTGCCGAATAAGTCTGACGGCGCAGTACTAACGTTGGTGACTGCGGTGCAATTTGTAGCGCATTAGCGATCTCATCAGGTGCTGCTAAGGCTCGAATGGTATAGTTGCCGCGCTCAAGCGGGCTTTTGGCAATCAGATAGTCGCTGGTATTCACCACGCTAAAATCTTGCTCAATGAATTCTGGTACTTTTGTCGCATCAACCCAGCGCTCTTCGAACTGTATCGGCTGACCATCCGCAAAGTGAATGATTTTTACTTCATATAAAACAGCTGCCTCAGTGCTATCAGTATTGCTATCAATGCTATATGAGTCAACGTTCTTTGCATTAGCAGCTTTGGAGTTAGAGGGCACGACTGCTTCATCAATACCAAATTTACGGCGCATCTCATCATCTAACATACTCGCGGTAATAGCGCGTTTGCTCACCACTCGTGCCTGATAGTCACGATTGGCCGATTTTAAGTCTTGCGCGATATTACGCACTTCCACAAAGGTATGATTGAACTGCTGCTGGGCAACAAACGTCCCTGACCCTTGCCTGCGCTCTAATACTCGCTCCTCGCTTAGCTCTTTTAGCGCGCGGTTGACCGTCATGCGCGATACTTCAAACTCTTCTGCCAACGCCATTTCGGTGGAGATAGCTTCGCCCGCCTGCCACTTTCCAGAATGGATATTATCTAGTATGGCGTTTTTAATCCGCTGATATGCTGGAACTGTTTTTGTCATGTCACGCTTCACCTTTGTCATGCTTGTCTCTAACCGTTGATTCCAACTATAGCCAGTCCAATATGAAAAAGATACAGCGGAACTGGGATGAATTTTTTGCAGCCTCTGTCGGCGTAGGCACAGCAAGCTAGAAAAAATTATACCCGTTTCGCGTTATGAAATAACGTATCCATTTTATTTAGTATCAACTATATGGGACTGTGCAGCTATGAAAGTGCTGACATAATATCACGACAGTTATGACAATCACCACGAGAACGACCTAACTAACTATTAACTTCATAAATAATTTAACTATTTATAAAAAAGTGCTTGCATGAAAAAATAATCTTTGATAATTTGTATATACAACTTATTCATTATACCCAATAATGCTACTACTAAAATGTCACCAGCAAACTGTATAAATAATCACAAGGATATGATCATGACTACCGATAATGAAATGAACAATAACGGCACCAGCAACCGCAATGTTTTTACGCGTCGTGATGAGAGTCGTGATATCGCTGCGCCGACTGGCAGTACGCTCAATTGCAAAAGCTGGCTCACTGAAGCGCCGTATCGCATGCTGCAAAACAATCTACATCCTGATGTGGCCGAAAACCCAAAAAGCTTGGTTGTGTATGGCGGTATCGGACGCGCTGCCCGTAACTGGGAAAGCTATGATCAAATCTTAGAATCTTTAAAAGAATTAGAAGACGATGAGACCCTACTCGTGCAATCGGGCAAACCGGTCGGCGTCTTTCAAACGCATGAAAATGCACCGCGCGTATTGATTGCCAACTCCAACCTTGTCCCGCGCTGGGCAACGTGGGAGCATTTCAATGAGCTGGATCGTAAAGACTTATTTATGTATGGACAGATGACCGCGGGTAGCTGGATTTATATCGGCACTCAAGGCATCGTCCAAGGTACTTATGAGACCTTTGTCGAAGCCGGTCGTCAGCATTATGATGGCGACTGGAGCGGACGCTGGATTTTGACCGCAGGTCTTGGCGGCATGGGTGGCGCGCAACCACTAGCGGCCACCTTTGCTGGCGCCACTTCTCTAAACATCGAATGCCAGCAGTCTAGTATTGACTTCCGTTTGCGTACGGGTTACGTCGATAAGCAAGCTGATAATCTTGACCATGCTTATAAGCTGATTAAACAGCATACCGACGCGGGTGAAGCCGTCTCAATCGCGCTACTTGGTAATGCGGCAGATATCTTGCCTGAGATGGTCAAGCGTGCCAATGTAGGCGAGATAAAACCTGATTTGGTCACTGACCAAACCTCCGCTCATGACTTAATCAATGGCTATCTGCCAAGTGGCTGGACAGTTGAAGAATGGAGGGCAGCACAAGAAAATCCGGACCAACATGCTGCCTTAACCAAAGATGCCGCCGCGTCTTGTGCCGTACACGTGCAGGCCATGCTAGATCTACAAGAAATGGGTATCCCAACGACTGATTACGGTAATAACATTCGTCAAGTTGCCTTTGATGAAGGGGTAAAAAATGCCTTTAACTTCCCGGGTTTTGTCCCTGCTTATATTCGTCCGCTGTTTTGCCAAGGTAAAGGCCCATTCCGCTGGGTCGCATTATCAGGTGATCCAGAAGATATCTACAAAACCGATCAAAAGATTAAAGAGCTATTCCCTGAAAACCAACATATTCATCGCTGGCTAGACATGGCGAAAGAACGCATTCAATTTCAAGGCTTGCCAGCGCGTATCTGCTGGTTAGGGCTTGGTGAACGTGATAAAGCAGGACTTGCCTTTAACGAGATGGTCAAAAACGGTGAGCTCAAAGGCCCTATCGTTATCGGTCGTGACCATTTAGATACTGGCTCTGTTGCCAGCCCGAACCGCGAAACAGAAAGCATGAAAGATGGCTCGGACGCGGTCTCTGACTGGGCATTATTAAATGGCATGCTCAATGTCGCAGGCGGCGCCACTTGGGTGTCATTGCATCATGGCGGCGGCGTGGGTATGGGTTACTCGCAGCATTCTGGCATGGTCATCGTCGCTGATGGCACAGATAGCGCCGCCAAGCGCTTGTCACGCGTACTGGTCAATGATTGCGGCTCAGGGGTGATGCGTCATGCGGATGCAGGCTATGAGCTGGCGATCAAAACAGCGAAGGACTACGGCTTAAATCTACCAATGATTAAATAGCTTGTCCTTATATGCTCAAGTGGTATAAGGACATTATCAACACTTTATCAAGGACGATAATATGTCTGAACGTGATATTTTGCCCCCAGATAGCTCCGTGCCTAGAACGCCTCTAGACAGTCCAGCGCCTGCTAGCCCGCCGCCTGAAGAGCTGCTGTCCAAACCTGTCGCGCTAATACAGCTAATCGTATTTAGTGCTATTGGCTTGGTGATGTTCTTTGTGCCTTTTACTATTGGTGAAAAGAGCACCATTTTATTTGATCATGGGGCAACTTATCTGGTCACTCAGCAGCACACCCTTGCAGTGTTTTTGCTATTTCTACTGATGATTTATGGTGTTGGCAAGCCCATTTATGATGGTTCATGGCGTAAAAATATCACCAATATGATATTAACTGTTTTTAAGATAATCGGGCTTATTTTAGCAATGATGTATATCACTGATATGGCGCCTGCTATTATTATGGAAAAGGACATGATGCCGTTTTTGTTTGAAAAACTGGCGTTACCAGTTGGCATGATTGTTCCTATTGGCGCATTAATCCTCGCTTTTTTGCTCGGTTTTGGCTTATTAGAGATGTTTGGGGTACTCATGCAGCCTATTATGAAGCCGATTTGGAAAACGCCCGGCTCATCAGCGATTGATGCCGTTGCGTCCTTTGTTGGCAGTTATTCTATTGGGCTGCTCATTACCAATCGAGTCTTTCTGCAAAAGCAATATTCGGTTCGTGAAGCCATCATTATTGCTACTGGGTTTTCTACGGTGTCGGCAGCCTTTATGGTCATCGTTGCCAAGACTTTAAACTTGATGGCGTTTTGGAATCTGTTCTTTTGGTCGACCCTGATTATTACCTTTATTGTCACTGCCATTACTGCCCGTATTCCGCCTATCCGGGGTTTTGATGATAGTGCCAGCCGTCCAGATTTGGACAACCAACAAGGCAATCGCTTAGCCGCAGCGTATCATTTGGGACTAGCTACCTCACGCCGTGCGACTGACCTTAAACAAATTATGTGGTCGAACTTTCGCGATGGGGTGACGATGGCGGCAGCGATTGTGCCTTCTATCATCGCGGTAGGGTTGACAGGCCTTTTACTAGCCAAATATACGCCCGTCTTTGATGCATTAGGTTTGCTCTTGTATCCATTCACTTGGGTAACCGGTATGCCCGAGCCACTAGTTGCTGCTAAAGGCATGTCAGCGGGATTGGCTGAGATGTTCTTGCCTGCCCTATTGCTAACGGAAGCTGAGGTTTTGACCCGCTATGTGGCAGGCGTCGTTTCGATTAGTAGTGTGCTGTTCTTTTCAGCGATGATTCCTTGTGTATTGGCAACTGAGATTCCGCTGTCAGTACCTAAGATGGTCATCATTTGGTTTGAGCGCGTGGTGCTTAGCATTCTCATCGCCGCGCCTTTTGGACATTTAGCGATATATCTAGGCTGGTTCGGTTAGACCGACTGAAACAGGCGGGATTGGTTAAGAAAATTTAGACAGCATAGCTTTTAACGGTTTATAAATAACAACACATAAACTAAAATGTATAGACAACAAAAAATACAATTAATACAGCTCATAAAATTAGGATGAATCGCATGACTGATATCAAAAAACTAACCCTACACCCACGCCAGCTTAGCTTTGAGATGCTACGTGATATTTATAATCATCCTGTCAATCTCACCTTGCCCGACAGTGCTTACGAGGCGATAGATGCCTCACACGAAGATGTACGTACCATCATTGCACGTGATAAGAGCGCTTATGGCATCAATACCGGTTTTGGCCTGTTAGCAAAAACCCGTATTAGTGATGATCAACTTGAGCTACTGCAGCGTAACCTTATCGTTTCTCACTCAGTGGGTACAGGTGAGGCACTGCCAGACAACGTAGTCAGGCTGATTATGGTGATGAAAGTCGCCAGCCTCGCACAAGGCGTCTCTGGCGTCCGCCGCGCTGTGGTCGATAGCTTACTTGGCTTAATCAATAATCAAATTACCCCAAACATTCCGGTCAAAGGCTCCGTTGGTGCTTCTGGCGACCTTGCGCCTTTATCGCATATGACGCTGGCCATGATGGGCGAAGGCGACGTCTATGTTGGCGGCAAAAAAGTCCCTGCCGCTGAGGCGTTAGCGCAGCATGGTCTTGAACCCATTACCCTTGCGGCCAAAGAAGGTCTTGCTCTTATTAATGGCACCCAAGTATCCACCGCACTGGCATTGCGCGGTTATTTCTTAGCGCGTGATTTATTAGAGACCGCCACCATCGTCGGCTCCCTGTCTATCGATGCCGCCAAAGGCTCGGATGCGCCATTTGATGCCCGTATTCATGAAGTGCGTGGCCATCACGGTCAGATAGAGATCGCTAAAGCCCATCGTCAGCTGATTAAAGGCAGTGCTATTCGCGCCTCCCACGATGGCGAGCAAGACGATAGAGTACAAGACCCGTATTGCTTACGTTGTCAGCCGCAAGTCATGGGCGCTTGCCTTGATATCATCAACCAAGCAGGCAAGACGTTATTGATTGAATCTAATGCGGTGACCGATAACCCGCTTATTTTTAACAATGATGACGGCCCAGTTGCTATCTCAGGGGGTAACTTCCATGCTGAGCCAGTGGCATTTGCCGCTGATATGCTCGCTTTAGCAATCGCTGAGATTGGTTCTATGTCTGAGCGCCGTGTGGCTTTATTAATTGATGCAACCTTGTCAGGTGGCTTACCGCCATTTTTGGTGGAAAATGCAGGGGTGAACTCTGGCTTTATGATTGCACACGTGACTGCAGCGGCGCTAGCCTCAGAGAACAAGTCTATCGCCCATCCTGGCAGCGTTGATAGTATCCCAACCTCTGCCAACCAAGAAGACCATGTGTCGATGGCCACCTATAGCGCCCGCCGCCTATATGAGATGGCGCAAAATACCGCTACCATCGTTGGTATTGAGCTATTGGCTGCTGGTCAAGGTATCGACTTCCATCGTAATCTTGCTACTTCCGAAGCATTACAGGCCGCGCATCAAAAATTGCGTGAGCAAGTGACTTTTTATGACAAAGATCGATACCTAGCCCCTGATATTGAAGCAGCAAAACAGCTGGTATTAGATGGTGCGCTGACAAAGCATTGGCAGGCACTGCGTAGCAATTGGTATGAGTCTAAATAAATAGCCTCCTTCTATAGTAAGTGCTAAATAAAAAGAGTACAGCTTTTACGGCGTGCTACTGGGATGAATTTTATGCCGCCTCTGGAGTGACGAAGTCACACAGCAAGCAAAGAAAGTTTATACCAGTAGCACTGTACTTATTTTATAGCGGATCAAATATACACAAGCAATACGGATTAAAGGAAATCAGTGATGAGCCTATCAATGCCTGACACAGCCGTGAGCCACAGCGCCGCTGATATGAGCCGCTGGACTGGACGTGCCGAGCCGTTTGAAACTGCACGCGCCCGCTATTGGTATCAAATAGCGCAGCCTTATACCTTTGATAGCAGCAGTCAACAAAACAACCAGAAAAACGGCCAGCGCATTGGGCTGGTCGGCTTCGCTTGTGACCAAGGCGTCAGACGCAATCAAGGACGCGTGGGTGCACGAGCGGCTCCGCCCTTGATTCGTCAGGCATTTGCGGCACTGCCCGTCATCGCTGAGCTGCAACAACGCTTTGATGGTCAACTATCGACGCTACTGGGTGATGCTGGCGATATCCACTGTCATGATAATGATAATTTTGCTGAGCGTACCCTTGAGCAAGCTCAAGTAAAATATGCCGATAAGATAAGTGACATTATTCAGCAAGGCGGGCTACCTATCGGACTTGGCGGTGGTCATGCCATTGCTTATGGCAGCTTTTTGGGATTGTGGCAAGCGCTGTCATCAGAAACCGACAAACCTACTAATGACGTTAGCACTGTTAAAAGTAATATTGAAAATGATGTTAAAAGCAATACGAGCACACTGCCTAGCATTGGGGTGATTAACTTTGATGCGCATCTGGACATTCGTCAGTCTGATGTGGCCACCTCTGGTACGCCCTTTCGCCAGATTGCCGAGCACCTTGAAGCGCAGGATCAGCCATTTCACTATTGCTGTATCGGCGTCAGTCGGTTTTCCAATACTGCCGCGCTTTTCGACCGTGCTGAGCAGTTAGGCGTACATATTATCAGTGATGAAGATTGCACCAATAAGAAATGGAAGAAAATTGCAGCTCAAATAGAAGAATTTATCAATAACGTTGATGTTATCTACTTAACCATTGATATGGATTGCTTACCATCGAGCGTCGTACCTGGTGTCAGCGCACCCGCCGCTTATGGTATTAACTTGGCCTTCGTTGAGCGCGCGGTCAAACGTATCATGGCGTCAGGCAAAGTAAAGATGGCTGATATTGCCGAGATTAACCCGACCTTTGATGTTGATGGGCGCAGCTGTAAAGTCGCCGCTCGCCTCTTAGCGACTATTATTGAGCAGCATTTACTTTTAGTATAAGTAAATCGATACAGAATAAAAGTGTTATGAATATTTATACAAGTGACTGGGATAAATTTTGCAAAACCTTTGTCTCGCTTGCGCACAACAAGCGAGTAAAATTTGTACCAGTCACGCTATAACATTTTTAAAATAAACCAACCATACAAGGCTACTGAAGTAAATTTTGCACATCCTCTGTTAGCAGCACCACAGCAAGAAGCGTTTTTACCAACGACACAATGTCTATTTTAAAGTGAACGGACTATGGATGGCTGCACTAAATCTATACTAATTAAGTAGGAGCACATCATGACTAACACAACAAACTCTACAGACCGAATGCCTATAAACGATTCTACCCTGACCTCGTTCGACCACCTCATTATCAATGCCAATCTCGCCACCTTTTCAGCACAATACGGCTTTGATATTTATAATGATAATCAAAGTGACAACCAAAGCGCCAATCAAAACAAAAGCACTCCTTATGGTCAATTGGAAAACGCCGCTATCGGTATCAAAGACGGTAAAATCGCATGGGTTGGTATGTATGAGCAAATAAAGCCTCATCTGAACCATTATCAAAGCGAGCAAATCAAAGACGTTGACGGCAACTGGGTCACGCCCGGACTCATCGATTGTCATACCCATATCGTGTATGGCGGCAATCGCAGCAACGAGTTTGAAGCACGCTTGCAAGGTGCCAGTTATCAAGATATCGCGGCACAAGGTGGCGGCATTGTCTCGACGGTTAGCGCTACTCGCAAGGCAAATGAAGAAGAGTTATTTGCGCAAAGTGAAAAACGTCTGCTCGCGCTCATTAAAGAAGGCGTGACCAGTGTCGAAATCAAATCTGGGTATGGACTGGACTTAGACACTGAACGAAAAATGCTAAAAGTCGCTCGTACGCTCGGCGACAAACACAACATTCATGTCAGCACCACGTATTTGGCCGCCCATGCGCTACCGCCTGAGTATAAAGACCATGCCGATGACTATATAGAGCAAGTTTGCCAATGGTTACCAATCTTGCATAGCGAGGGTTTGGTCGATGCGGTCGATGGTTTTTGTGAAAACATCGCCTTTAGTAGTGAGCAAATTAAGCGGGTCTTTGACGTTGCCCGTTCATTAGACTTGCCAGTGAAGTTACATTCCGAGCAGCTATCAAATATAGGTGCTAGTGCTTTGGTAGCAGAATACCAAGGACTATCAAGCGACCATCTCGAGCACTTAGCAGAAGACGATATTAAAAAAATGGCCGCAAGCAACACGGTAGCGGTGCTATTGCCAGGTGCTTTTTATACCTTGCGTGATACCAAGTTGCCACCGATTGAAGCATTGCGTAAACATCAGGTGCCGATGGCCATTTCAACCGATTGCAATCCTGGTACCTCCCCATTAACCTCGCTGTTATTGGCAATGAACATGGGCTGTACATTATTTTATCTCACTACTGAAGAAGTATTGGCAGGGGCAACTGTTCATGCGGCACAAGCGTTAGGTCTCGCCAACAAAGGTAAAATAGAAGTGGGCTGTGATGCTGATTTGGTATTATGGGACATCGCCCGCCCCGCTGACCTTGCTTATCAAATAGGATTAAACCCTATCGCAGGTATTATGGTACAAGGCAAATGGCGCGAAACAGTATAGCGAATTCATATAAACATTTAGCATAACTAAAGAAAGCCCCAACCATTCAATGGTAGGGGCTTTCTTATTGTCTATCGATAGAAGTTAACCAAAATTTAATACATTTGATAAACTTTAAAAGTGTTATAACTCGACTGCCGTCATATCTGGCGTAGCGTCTATATCATCAATTGAATTTTCAAACACTGTACCCGTCTCTGCGTCTATGTTTAATTCAAATATTTGATTGTCTTTTAACACCTTAACCTCGTAGTAAGTTGGATGATCCATCTTATCATCGTCACTCTCAAATTCAATCTCTAGAGTATGACCGTTGGTTTGTTTTTCAGCAATATCAATGGCATCAGTCATGCTTATCTTCGCTTGTTGCTGAACCTTATAATCGTCGATATCTTCTTTATCAAGTTGCTCGGTCTCAGACGTTACGATCTCGCCTGTCATGGCATCGACTTTTATCTCGTAGCTGGTGGTGTCATTACTAAATTCTAATTCGTAGACACTATTACCATTTTGGGCATCACTATCATTATCGTCTAGCTCTGCGCTGACCAAAGAACCAGCAGCTTCTTTACTTGCTGTAGCAACCGCTTGCTTTAAGCTGACTTTAGCTGCTTGCACCACGCTTACTTCATCAGAGTTATTTGCCGCGACCACAGCGGTACTTAATGCCCCTGTCGTCAATGCCACAGTTAGACAAGCACCCAATGTCGTTAGTTTAAAGTTTTTAAGTGTCTTTTTCATAAATCCATCCTTCTAATTATGATTTAGCTGCTCTTATGGTACGGATATATAAAAAAGACTCTAAGGTAAAAAGGTTGCAAAATGTAGCATCTATGTATTACAAAACATTGTCTAATAGTCGGTTTTTTACTATATTTATCATAACCTTAGGTGATGTTATTTTAATAGACATACGGTATAATGTTTCTCCGTTTTTTATAATGTTAATTCTTCTTTCTATTTAGGTCATTTAAGCTTCTATGCTACATACGTCCCAGCCAACAGACTCATTGTACGACAACATTTATCACTCTATAAGTGATTTTGATTTCAATATTGCTACCGATGAAAACATGATATCGGCTTTGGCTTTTGCAAGCTTACCGCTTGTTATTCAAGAGTCATTATTACAAAGTGAGCGGATCATATTGATAGCTAACAACCCGTCGATAGATACAGCAAGCTTAGAAGCACTATTACGGCCTACTGATATGCTGGTGTTATTTAATGACTTTATTCACGCAGACTTCTTTGCCCATCATCCACTGGCTAAAGGTTTACCAAAGCTACTGTTCTTTAGACAAATTGGTGACAGTAAGCTACATTTTGGCCTGCCGCCGCGTAGTAATAACTTAACAGCGATGCTAGATATGGCAAAGCAAGCGCCACTTGGTATTTTGTTTGGCAACACTGACTATAAGTTCCCATTGCCATCTGATGACCCAAGTCCTCATGATGACCCCATAACGGTTGACCGAGTGTTAGAGATTTCAGAGGCGCCTGATAAACTATTACGTAGTGATGAGTATTGCCGCGTGTTGTCAGAACAACATGAAGTAGTAGCAGACTATCCTATCTTTGCTGATATTCATTCATCTGCGCCAACTTCAGGATTTTTGTTATATCGGTTACTCTTATCTGCTCGCCTGCACATTCAGCAAAAACAGAATGTTGAGACTCCGCTATCTATCATCATGTTGGGTTTTAATAATGATGACAAAACCGCGCATTTTTGGGAAGGGCATAACTGGGCCTTTGAAAGACAAGAACTTGCCACGCCGCCTAGAGATGTCGAAATTATTCGTCAATACTAATAGAACATTACCAATAAGATTAAACCCTTATAGTTGATTCAGTTTAAAACTGATATAGCGAAACTGGGTTAAATGTCTTGCAGCCTCTGTCTGCCCAGGCACAGTACTCAAAAGCAATTTGTACCAGTCTAGCGTATCAATGCAGTATATCTATTTTATTTAGTATCGACTCTATATCTACACATAAGGCGCATCTGGGCAATGCGCGGCATTAATCTCCGCTTTACTGGGTTGCCGATTAATAGCAATCGGCACTGTCTGCGCCTCCTGCCAATCAATCAATTGCCGCTGCGCAAACTCTACAAGCCAGCCTGCCATCGGCCAATGTTGCCATTTTTCATAAAAGCGATTGGCATTGATAACGATACTATCTAAATGATTAAGCGGCGGTCTATAGACACTATGCTGTTGATGGTAAATCACATCGTCAGTTAAATAAAAATCGATATTTAACGCACGCGCCATAAAAGCAAAATCCGTATCTTCAGCGCCATAGCCAACATAATCCGTATCGAAGCCGCCTACCCGCTCAAACTGACTGCGCATAATAGCAAAACAAAGACTCCAAAATGCGCCATAATCTTGCGTCTGTTTAATAGATTGACCCTGATGCTGTAAATCAAAGTTATCGCGATAAGGGTTAAAGACGGACAGCTCATCTAAAAAGTCGACTGCCAATCTACCTTGCTGTAGCTGATTACCCTCATCATCCGTCAAAGGACGTGTCAGATAACGCGGTTGACCCATGAGTAGTGCATCAGGATGCGCTTGCAGTTTACTATGTAATTGCTCAATAAAGGTTGGCGCGACGATACAATCCACATCCAAGAAAATCATGGCCTTATGTGTGGCACGCGTAGCGCCAAGATTACGGTTACGACCAATATCGAACGAGACATTACTTGCTAGTCCATTCTCAGTCGCTGTAGTCGTTGCTATCTTAATAATATTTAAATCGTACTCTGCCAGACGTTGAGGCTCAGCATCGTCATTAACGATAATCACCTCGCTTGGTCTGACACTACCCTGCGCCAAGCTACCAAGTAGGTTGTAGAGATGCCGATTGCGTCCGTAACAGGTCGTTATTACACTCACAGGAATGGTGTTATGTGCAGGGCTTGCTACTTGGGGTATGGTAATCATAAATATCTTCTTTACTTTTATTATTATAAGTTTCTTTGTTATTTCTCAGGTTTTAGGCCCAACTGCGGCAATAGCCATTCTTGAAACCAAGCGTTCACAGAAATATAGTCAGCGATGCTGTCCATAAAATTTTGCGCGGCTTGATTGGTCTGATGATCCGTCAAAGCAGCCTGCTCATTGCTAATGGTTTTATCACTCATTGATAAAAAAGACGTTCCATTCTGACTGTCCATATGGGAAGTTTGAGCCATAAACTGCGCCCAGCTAAGCGCACGCCCTCGCTCAATTAAGGCTTCTGCCATCACTTCTTGCTCACGATGTGGACGCACATCAGGCAGTACCACAAGCGGCGTTGCATAATCATAGACTTGCGCGATACCATTGAGACCACAGGCCATCAACAGCAAATTACTATAGGCGATAAACGGCGTCACATCATCCACATGGGCGGCGATATCAACACAATGTCTTACTTCTTCATTAATAGGGCCAAGAGAGACGATTATAGCGTCTGGTAGCAATTGGCGCAGCTCTGGCAGCTTGGCATCAATCGCTTCATGACCACCATAACCTTTAATCACAGTGGCTATATGAGTTTTAACACTGGTTTGTGGATTGGCTTTATCATGATCATAGATTGCTTTATCAGCACTTGCGTGCGAGCATAGCTGTTGTTTAGTAGCGCCATTTTCGCTGAGCGTCATGAGCTTATCTATAAACTCGCTAAAGCTGGGCAGACTTTGGGCTTTGTTTGGCAAAAAATCCAGATATAGTGTTTTTTGGCGTACCCAGTCTGGCGTTGCAGCGGCTTCTAGCGCTTTAGGATAAGGAGCTAGCAATCCAAGCGCGCCAGCAAAGGCGTTTAAGTGCGGCATATCATCACGCTCGCCTGCCAGTCTCACATACAAATAAGGCACGCTAGCGGTACGGCACAGCATAGCGACTTCGACACTGACATCGACAATCATCAAATCAATCTGGCGCTGATAAATAGCATCAAGCAGCTGCCAACTGCGCTTTTGAATATCTTCATTACCCACTGGCGAATAGTGCAAACTGTTTGGCTGCCAGTATTTTCCAGCGCGCCCTGGCAGCACATCATCTGGCAACTCATCCTCAGCACTCAAACGTACGATTTGCTCATCGGTTATCGTACTGAAGTGATAAGCGTCATTAGGCAAACTTGTAAACACTGTCATTCGCTGACGCAACTCTGATGGTAGTAAAGCGGCCAATTTATCGGCTTGACGGCAGTGCCCCGAGCCATGGTGATGAGCATAATAGCCGATACGCATTATAAAAAGTTCCTAACAGGTTAAGGCAGTCATTGATATTAATGAGAGAATAAAAAAAGAAGAACGTTAGACAAACGCCTCTTGAATGCTGTCGCTATCATCGACCGCTACAGCCTGCTCATATAAGCGCAGATAACCACCAACCATTGCAGCGACGGAACAAAACTGCTCAGCTCGAATGCGACATGCCTTACGTGATATGTGTTTGATATCATCAAAGGCTTGAATAAAGGCATCTTTATCCATTTTGGGTACGATAATGCCTGTCTTTGGCGTAACGATTTCAGCACTTGCACCAACATCAAAACCAATGACTGGGGTGCCACAAGCTAAGCTCTCAGCCAATGTTAAGCCATAAGGCTCATCCCACGTACTGGTAAATAGCATGGCTGTGACTTGACTTAAGCGCTCATTGATTTGATCTTTACTCAAATGACCAACGTAATCAAATAAAGACTCATCGTTTTTATCTTCTTCTAGTAGCGGCGCTACATATTCATCAAAGTATTCTTCATTGCTTTTAGGCCCTGCTATAATAAGACGCTTACCTGCCGCTTTACAGTACTCCATCGCCAAATGCGTGCCCTTTTCAATACAAATGCGCCCGTACCAAAAATATACTTCGTCATCAATTGGGTTTGTATTGGCATTAAATGACTGCACATCAATACCATTGTAGACTACATGCGACGGTACAAATTCATCAAACAGCTGCTGCTGATGACCACTAATCGCAGTAAACTGGGTTTGCGTCCCTAAGCGTAGCGTCAATAATGCCAAACGCAGCTGCGGAAAAATCGGTGTATGAAAGGTGGTAAAGAAGCGTGCACCAAACGTTTGACCCATTGTCATCGGTATATGGTGCAAGCTATGGTTATGTACCACATCAATCATACCTTGTTCATCACGGCTAATAATGTCGCGCATGGCTTGCTGATAAACCAAATACTGATATAGCTCTTCGCGGCTCATCCCTACTGAATCATGTTCGTTGGGATAAACCGTGTTATCAAACTCATCACGAGTCATAAATGGCACCAACGTCGCCCTCGTTTGACTATCAGTATGGGCATAAAGCAATACCTCATGACCTTGAGCCACCAACTCATCACAGATCAGTTGAGTAATCATCTCAAGACCGCCTGCATAAGGCTGTGCAATGGGATATAAAGAATGCGCGATAACCGCAATACGTAGTACGGAAGCATACTTTGGTTTTGCGTCACTATCATCAGTAATATTTGTTATATCGACAGTAGGGCTAGATAGCATAACGAGTCCAACATAAGTTAAGGGGGTATGAATCGGCTATGGCAGCAAACAAAACCATAGCCATCAAAATTGACAATGTCTAATGGCCAGACGTGAATAAGCCGGCGCTAAAAATTTACAGTATTATCATCTTCAAACGATTTTTTTTCGTTAAGACGGACTATGCGCGAATGAGACAGGTTTTTAGCGAAGGTATTCTTAACCGTTACAGCTTTATTAGTTACAGAGCGCTTCTCATAACCATAATTGACCAGCATGACTTTGGCCGCCCATATCTTTAAAATACAAACCACTATCGCACAGCCAAATAATAGCGGTGAGTACAGCAATGAAAATGGCGATACAATGATAGCTGTGGTTATATTTAGCATTAGTAGCACTTTAGGCATTGCCATCAGGTTAGCCACATAAACTGACTTACGTGTACGTACAAGTGCCTGTTTTGGAGTACAGATAAAGGGCTTTTTTTGGCCCCAAAGCACAGGCCACCATGATAAAGCACCAAGTTCCCAAAAATTTAGATGTAACGCCCAAGCTCGAAGTCGACTGCCTAAGCTTGGTGCCACGCCATGGTCAGTTTGCTGATTAAGCGGAGCCTTGTCTTGCATATAAGCCCATAAGCGTCTACCCAAAAATATTGCATAGCTTGCATACACCGCATATAAAGGAGCCAGCAAAGCATGAATGTTGAGACTGGTGCTAAATAGTAGCGCACCTGTAATGATAAGTAGCGTCAACAACTGCAAGACAATAAATATCCCTGTAAAGTTCACCCATGCGCTCAGTTGTGATACATGTGCACCCATATAGGCTAGGCGTTCGTTAAGCCTCTTACTTCTAGATGAGCTTGGCGCAGATGAATTTGATACCGTAGAAAAGTAAGTGTTTAGCACCTGCATATTACCGTAGATCCAACGACGGCGTTGACTCATTAGATCATGCAAGGTAGTCGGTAACAGACCGGTCGCAATGACTTCAGGTATAAACCGAGTACGCAAACCGCGACCATGCATCAGCACTCCCATCTGTGCATCTTCGGTAATCGACGCACCTGACCAACCGCCCATCGCTAGAAGCGCACGACGACGAATAACGGCATAAGTCCCTGTCGATAGTGCACGCTGACGGTTAAATGAGCGATACAAATGATGATTGAAATAATGGTTCAATTCACTATGGACATCAGCTTTTCCTGCATCACGGTAAAACTGTGGAAACTGCAATAGCGCATGGTCTGGATAACGCTCAATGGCCTTTGCAATGGACATACGCGCTTGCGGCAATGCTTGATAGTCACTATCGACTACAACCACGTGACTACATTCAGGGTCCATAAGACCTAGTGCCAGGTTAAGCGCACCTGCTTTAAAGCCAGCCACCGCATCGATATGATAAAAATGCACGTTGCAGCTTGCATCAAGACTGGCACAAAACTGTGCCAAAGGCTCATACAAGGATGTTTGGGTATTGTTGTTATCGACAATTAAAATCTCATCATCGTCCGCTTTGATTGCCAACAACGACTTAATAGTATCAATAACCATGTTTGCCGGCTCAGCACGAGTCATTAGCTGAAAGCTCAAACGTACTAGAGCATCCGTACTGCCCTGTTTGTTATTATTTAATGCTCCTTTATATATTCGATTATTTTTCTTATTTAAGACGGTCTCTTTATAATTATTATCTCTAAAAACATTACTATGCTCTTCTCTTTCCTGTTTATTGATCGGTGTTTCAAAGCTATCTGTCTCAAAGCTATCTGTTTCAAAGCTATCTGTTTCAAAACTATCTAAGTTATAACCAGTTGGACGATCAATTTTTGATATATCATTCTTAGTTAAATTTAAACCAGTCGCATTTTCTTCTACGTCCCTTATACCAGTATGGCGATTGGCAGCTATCTTTTTCATACCAGCTCTCCTTCTTGTATCTTTTGCTATAGCATTCCTCTTTATAGCACTCTGTCTGATGACCTCCTCACTTACAGATAACGGCGTTCTTGTAGCATAGTTTGTATTGTTAATGCTCATGTCTTGTTCCTGTGTTCACCCATCAACTTAAAAAAGATTAAGACAAAAATAGAAACGTTTCGGTCTCTATTGTTGTGGTAATGCATTTACGAGTTAGAGGGTCAACGCCTGTATAGATATGTACTTAATTGACACTCAGCTTTTACTGATATATAAATTTTTCTGAGCAATATTTGTAGTTATTCTTACTATTTATTTGTATGAAGTTTTATAATAGTTGAAATAAATAGTAGAGTTTACGTATGAAATGTACATAACAACCTAGTAGTGTAACGTCACGTAATTATTGTAAAAGTCTCGCTTTATTAGCTACTTAGCGTCCATATAAACTCATTTATCGTCTTTGTAGTATGGATAGTCTTGTTTGGTTGTTAGCTTTTATAAACGATAGTAAACGTCGTGTTGAATCTCATACGTTTGATGTTATTACAAAGTATCGTAACGACACTTAAACTATAGAGAATCCGTTTAATGGGTTTATTTTGTACAAAAAAATACCGCAACTATCAGACATAGTAGCGGTATCTAGATTTACTGTCGCTTAACCAAACAAAGTTGGTTTGTAGCTCAAGTTAGCTTATCTTATAAATTAGTTTAAAATGCCATACGCCACGAGGGCATCAGCGACGCGTTTAAAGCCTACGATATTGGCTCCTGCCATATAGTCAATATAGCCATCATCAGTCTGACCATATTTCTCTGATGCGTCAGCTGCACAATCATGGATGTCTTTCATAATAAGCTTTAGACGCTCATCGATTTGCTCAAAACTCTTATATTGACGGACCGAGTTCTGTGACATCTCAAGCGCTGACACAGCGACTCCTCCCGCATTGGCGGCTTTTCCTGGCGCATAATGTACGCGATGTAGACAAATGTAGTCTGCTGCCTTAGCGGTCAATGGCATATTAGCGCCTTCAACAACATATTTGACGCCATTTTCGACCATAAGTTTGGCATCATCTTCATCAACCTCGTTTTGAGTCGCTGATGGTATCGCAATATCTCCTTTGATACCCCACGGCTTTTGACCCTCGAACCATTCGCCGCCATGAACATCGACATAATCAGCTAGCGGTTTACTTTGTTCTTTCTGGTTTTTTAGCCAATCAATTTTTTCTTGATCAAAGCCTTTTTCATCATACAAGGTGCCCTTTGAGTCAGACACCGTGATTGCGATGCCTCCGAGCATACAGACTTTTTCAGCGGCATGTAATGAGACATTGCCCGCGCCTGATATTAATACCTTTTTACCTTTAATACCTTCATTTTGTGCTGTGAGCATATTTTCTAAGAAGTAGACAGCACCATAGCCTGTGGCTTCTGTACGCATTAAGCTACCACCAAAACCCACACCTTTGCCAGTCAATACGCCGCCATGCTCATGAGTTAGGTTTTTGTACATTGCAAACATGTAGCTTACTTCGCGGCCTCCCACACCAATATCACCAGCGGGTACATCGACGTCTTTATTTACGTAGTGATGCAGCTCACGCATAAAGGCATAACAAAACCGGCGAATCTCGCTATCTGATTTTCCTTTAGGATCAAAGTCCGAACCACCTTTACCGCCGCCCATAGGCAAACCAGTTAAAGCATTTTTGAAGATTTGTTCAAAGCCTAAGAACTTCAACACGGATTGGTTGACAGTAGGATGGAACCGTACGCCGCCTTTATAAGGGCCTAAGGCATTACTAAACTGTACCCGCCAGCCACGATTGACTTGAACCTCACCTTTGTCGTTCTCCCAATTGATACGAAAAGCGATAACACGATCAGGCTCTACTAGGCGCTCAAATATTTTGAATTTTTCGTATTGAGGATGAGCATCATATAAAGGGGTAATGGTAAGAGCAACTTCCTTAACCGCTTGAATAAATTCAGGTTGATGGGCGTAGCGTGATTCGATTTTTTCAATGACCTGACTAATACTCATATATCTTCCTTAACTATAGAACGTGTGGTCGTGCTGAATTACATCCCTACCATGTCGTCTTTACAAAACGATCATATTGTAGATACTGATGCAGGATTGGCTTTTTTACAGTAAATAAAAGGCTAGCGGATTTAATAACCCATAAGTTGAGCAACCGATAGGCGTTGTGACATTGATAGATTAGATCTACTACATATTATTGTGAGACTACGGTTTGAAAATACTGATTGTGCATAGATGGGATAGATATGACAAAGACAGTAATTATAGTGCGCAGCATATGCGGTCAGAACGATTGGTTGCTTGATAGCTCTTATTTAATTTACCTTGCTACTGAAAAAAGTCAATCCCGTATTGCAATATAAATGCTACCAATTATGAATGACTATAATTTTAAACCCACCTGTCACCATACAACCCTTTGATTTTTATACCATATTAAAACAGATAACGGTATCAGCGGTATCAAAAACAAAACAAAAGGTAAAAAAACCGGCTTAATTCTAATAATTCTAATAATTCTATATCAATATAAAGAGTATGGGTTTATAATAATCCACATTGCTAGTAGGGTATTATAATCGTTTACCTGAATACATCGTTTACCTGAGTACAAGACTCCTTTTTAACTTTACCAACGAATGGCATATGACCATTTAACTATAAGGGATTGTGAGATATCTATGCGTACAGATACGTTCCAACAAATACTAGAAGACCTCAATAGCTCATCAGCAGATGTCGAAGCGTCTGCTCTAATCTCAAATGATGGCTTAATGATAGCGTCAGCGTTACCGACAGGCATCGATGAAGACCGCGTTGGCGCTATGTCAGCTGCGCTTTTATCACTAGGTGATCGTGCTGGTCGCGAGTTGGCTCGAGGCAGTATTGACCGAATCATGATTCAAGGTGAAAAAGGCTACGTAATCACCACTTCATCGGGTGATGAAGCAGTCCTTACGATCATGGCCAAGCCAAATGCCAAACTGGGATTGATTTTTTTGGATATTAAGCGTGCATCAGAGGCACTAGCAAAGCTCATCTAAACAGACTTAGATAACCGAGAATTTAGAACAGTAAATATAGGAAATACTTATGGGCTCTCCACTTTTAGATGCTGCAAAGCCTGACATACCAGCTAAAGAAGTTAGCATAACCTATCATGACGGTGTCTCACGTACGATTTATGATTCGGGGATCGAGCGTCCCTACCCTGATGGTAAGCTTATCGTCTCACGTACTGACTTGGATGGTCATCTTACCCATGTAAACGATGCTTTCGTTGAAATCAGTGGCTATACGATAGATGAGCTGATCGGTCAACAGCACTATATCTTGCGCCACCCTGATATGCCAAGTGCCGCCTACCAAGACTTATGGCAGACGGTAAAATCAGGACAAAAATGGCACGGCTACGTCAAAAACCTGTGCAAAGATGGTAGCCACTATTGGGTGTATGCAACGGTCGTTCCTAACATACGCCGCGGACAGACCGTCGGTTATACCTCTGTACGCCGTCAGCCGTCACGTCGCAAGATAGAAGCCGCGATCACGCAATATGCTCAAATGAAACAGAATGAGGAAGGTTAAACCATGAACGAAAAAACCTATAACCTATTAATCGCTCCTGATTTTTCGCCTGATCGTTTTGCAGGCTGGCACATGTTTAATACCTTGATTCAAAAGCGTGCTGACATTCACTTGCATCTCAATACGCCCACCTCTCATGTTGAGCAAGAAGAGATGGTCAATGCTGGTAACATACATATTATCTATGCCAACCCCTTTGACGCTGCTGCTTTGATTCGGGAAAAAGGCTATCGCGCCATTGCGCGTCCCATCGGCAAATCAGATGAAATGGTAATTGCCGCGTCTGCCAATAGTGATATTAAGCGCTTAGAGGATTTGACCAAAGGCGCGTCTGTCGCTATGGCAGACAACCGTGATGTAAAGCTTATCGGTCTGCGCTTATTAGAAGCGGTAGATTTAGAAGAGTCCGATCTCATCTGGGAGGTAACCGAAAACTATCAAGCGGCAGCAAGGCAGGTCATCAAAGGTGACGCTCAAGTGGCGTTTTTCTTAGCAGAAATCTTTCACAGCTTCTCACGTTTGACTAAAGCACAACTGTCAGTGCTGATCGAAAGTGATCTGGCAGATATTAGCCATATATTACTGATTAAAGATGACTTCGCTGATGCCCAGGCATTGAGTCAGGCGTTACTGGCCTTTCATCAAGATGATAGCGGTAAAGAAGCACTGACCGAGCTTGGTATGCCGCAAGGGTTTGAGGCAATGAGTGAAGAAGATGGTGAGTTTATGTTAGATCTGATGGAAACCTTGCTCGATTAAGCGTCAAAACCTAACATTCCTTTTTATATTTAGGACACCGTCATGGCTGATTTATCTGCAACTGATGATTTATCGTTGTCTAAAGATAGTGAGATGATTGCCCGTCATACGTATCGTTATTATGCGCGAAAGATCTTTATCGATCCTAGCAACCGCTACTATCACGAACAGCGTATTAATGCTGCGTTGCTACTTAACGAAAAAGAACCGCTACAAGGCGCGGTCGCCGACTTTTTCTTTGGCTGTTGGTATGACATTCCTTACGATGTCAAAGATATCTTTGCCCGTATTCAAGGTCGCCTGCATCCGCAGATAGAACACGCTTTTCATAACTGTATTAACAAGCTCGATTACATCAAGTACAGCAGTGAGTTTGCAACGCGCTGGAGCGTGCTGGTGACACCATCGTTAAACGTACAGACTCATCGTCTACGCATCAGTAGCGACGATGCAAAAGAAATCGCCAAAAACATTACCACTGAGCTTATGAGTGCGCGTGCTGCTGAAGATTGGCATACAATTGAACAAGTTGAACGTGAGTTTTTTGCGCACTGCTTGGCCTGTAATGATCGCTTGGCTTTTTCCATCGTTTGGTTTGGTTTGGGCAAGAGCGATTGGCAGTTTGATGAGCGCTGGTGTGACTGTCAGCAGCAACTAGAACAAACCGGCTCTACCGTCCTAAAAAATACGCAGAATTTAGACCATAAATTAAGCGTGTAGCGGTTACT
Organism: uncultured Psychrobacter sp.; assembly: GCF_947488565.1. Lineage (GTDB taxonomy): Bacteria > Pseudomonadota > Gammaproteobacteria > Pseudomonadales > Moraxellaceae > Psychrobacter > Psychrobacter saeujeotis. The sequence goes on from NZ_CANKZC010000001.1 coordinate 679,227, forward strand.
TACCCAACAGTTATTTGCCGCATTGAGCATTGCTGTAGCCACTTACTACTTATTCATTTTTACTCATTCTGTCAACGAGAACGTTTTTATGTCCATTTTTGATAATGCTGACAAAACCTATATTACCTTGACCCCTGCTGGCGTATTTGAGGCTTTTTCCCAACAGCAACCGACCGCCCAGCAGCTAGCACTACAGGCGCTCCTATCCTATCGCGAGACGATGCTGGTCGCAGTATGGTTAGAGGAGTACTCAGAGCGCTGGCTAAATAGCTTCGTTGAGCAAGGGTTTATCGAAAAGCTATCTACCTTTTTGCCCGCGCCCAACTTACCGCTTGATCAGTTTTTGCCGTATGTGGTCGCAAGCTTGTCTGGTAAGCGCCGTGCTGCTATTGCCTCAGATGAAGGGTTTTGCTTAGCCCGCATTGGCTATAGTCAAGAAGAAGCAGATATGCTGAGCGTAGCAGCTGCGGATTTTTCTGGATTTATGCTACGCCAAAAGCAGCGCGGCTGGGCGATTGAAAGCCAAGCGATATCGTTCTTTCAGCAAGTTGATTTATTGATACCTGAGACCAGCTTTGTATTTTTGTGGATTGATGGTGGCGGCTACGCTCTCATTATCGATGGTGAACCACTGACTAACAATCGCGCCTTTGTGGAGCTCATCTGGGGAATCAAAACCTCTGGGCTACGATTTGATAATTCAATTTGAGAATAGCAACTGCGGCGTAGCAAGGTATGAAGCGCATGCACCAAAAACCAATCGGGTAAAATATATAATGATTATATTGACTAACAAATAAACAATCTGATCTAAATAATGAACCGTTATTTTAATGATTAAGAGAGTATAGTAAAAGATAATGTTTCCGTACTGTTATCAATTATCGGTTTGTTTTGATGCAGCTTTATAGAAGATAAAATCTTGAAAAGAGAATTTAACATTACAATGTAATTTAGTTGTTTTATTCAATACAAATAATTACTTTATAAATAGGTTGTTTTTTATGCTGTATAACTCTATGGTTTATTCACCATTGGTTACAGTGGCTTTTTATAACAAATTGTTATCTTGCCATTCCTGCTGCGTAATCTTATATAAGACATGCTCAGCTAGAGGATGGCTAGGATCAAGCATAGGATGATCAAAGTTGTCTTGTGTATTACTCATACCGATGCGCTGCATAATTAGCTGTGAGTGCGTGTTAACAACGGCAGTAAAGGCAACGACCTCATCAAGCTCTAATTCCTCAAATGCAAGCCTCAATGAAGCCCGCGCCGCTTCTGTAGCATAACCCTGCCCCCAATAGTCCTTATGCAGTCGCCAACCAATCTCCACGTTGGGCGCAAAAGGCATATCAGCATGTGCTGTATTTAAGCCGACCATCCCTATAAAAATATTGCTTTTTTTTAAGCTGACCGCCCAAAACCCCCAGCCATTGTCTTCAATAAGCCGCTGGCATTTATTGGCTATCGCATCGCTCAATGTCGGTGTTAGTAGCTTTGGGAAATATCTCATGACCTCAGGATCTGCATTCATCTTAGCAAACACGGCCAAGTCACTTGGTTGCCATTGCCTAAGAACAAGCCGCTGTGTTGTTAGCACTCTTTGCCTCATGATATTTTGTCTGCTTCATTCAATGTATAACTTTACTGATGTCTAGTACATTCTGCACTATTGATATGTTCTGCCATTATACTCTAAATCATGCGTCTGATTATCAGCCTCTCATTACGATATCGTATATCTATTTAAAAACTCACCTAAAACGAAAATTAAATTGTAATAATTTAATTTATTACAATTAAAATAAAAAATAAATATCTTAATTTTTTATATTATTAAATACTTATTTTTTAATTTTATTCTCATTAAAATATTATATAAAAAATTTTATTTTTTATTTTAATGAAACGATTAATATTCTTTAAAAAGTTTATATCGAATAAAATTTAAAATAATCTGTTTTAATTTTTATAATTAAAGATTGAGTGACTAACAGCACTTAAGACTACCTGCATCCCTCTCTCTACAGACTACTACTCTGTATTAAAAAACAAAATTCTCGTCATATGTTCTATAAATTTTATATTAAATAACAACTACCATCAATATTCGTTTTAATGAATTTTTATATTCATAAAAATAAATATATAGATAAATGAATATATTCTTTTAAGTTAATATATATCCTGCTTGTTATTTTATAATTATTATTTTTATTAACTTCACTTTTATTTATTTTTGCATTAACATTAATTAAATTTTATTTAATAAACCATAAATTGGTTTTTTCGTGATGTCAATTTATTGTCAGCAGGTTTTACTGTTACTAGGCAGGGTTTTGACCAATACAGGATGTTAACTTATGAATCGCAATTATAAAGTTATTTGGAATCAGTCATTAAACTGTTTTATGGCAGTTGCAGAATATGCAAAGAGCCGAGGAAAATCATCAAGTACCGTCGTAAGCTCTAACGCTGCAAATGTCTCCAATGGCACGACAACAGGAGGTGCGCACTTGTTGCGGTTAAGTGCGTTGTGTATTGGACTTGCGAGTGCTGGGTTTAGTATGCAAGCATCAGCTATCGCTGCTTGTGCTGAGGATAATGCAGCAGGTGCAAGTGTGGTTGACAGAGTACAGTGCGGTACTGGGGCAAACGCTGCGGGAGGTACAAGCGTGGCTATCGGTCAAAATGCCCAAGCGACAGGCGGTCAATCAATTGCCATTGGTGGAGTAAACGGTGGGCAGAATACGACAGCAAGTGGTGATCAATCCACGGCTATCGGTGCGAACGCAGTATCATCAGGCAGCTCCTCTATTGCCATCGGCGGTGATGATCTAAACAAAGCCTCTGGAACTACTGTAAACCAAGATGGTACAGAGACTGTTGGCGCAGTCAACAGCGGTGAAGTCAATACAATTTTTAAAAAGTATTCTGGTGGCCGAGATTTAGTCGATACATCGGCAGGCGGTAATCAATACCCTAATACAGCATCAAGTGGTGCCGCTTCCGTCGCCATTGGTGTACAAGCGGTCTCCTCTGGCGCACTATCAACTGCGTTTGGTACGCAGGCCAATGCTACAGGTGTTGCCTCATCAGCTTTTGGTGTCTCTGCTGATGCGTCCAAAGAAGGCTCAGTGGCTATTGGCGCAGGTAGTAAAACGGATGGTAGCGCGACAAAGGTCGAAAGCCAGACAGTCAACGGTGTTACCTTCGCAGGGTTTGACGGTGCGTCAGGTTTTGCTGGTAATGCAAGCGATGCTGGACGTCAAGTGTCTGTTGGTCTTATAGGTAATGAGCGCCAGATCAAAAACGTGGCACCAGGTGAGATATCCTCAACCTCCACCGATGCGATTAATGGTAGTCAGGTTTTTTCAGTGACCAATGAGTTGGTTGATAATATCAGAGCCGCTCAAGCAACGGCTGATGCTGCATCCACGCAAGCAGACAACGCCGTTCAATATGATGACAACACAAAAGACAACGTTACCCTAGGTGGTGCGAATGGTACTACAATCACTAATGTCAAAGCAGGCGACTTGAGTGACAACAGCACGGACGCGGTCAATGGCAGTCAACTGAATGCCACCAATCAAGACGTGGCCGCTAATAGAGCAGACATTGATACCAATACAGGCAATATTAGCGACCTTACCACAGGTAAAACGGGGCTTGTCCGTCAAGACACTGGCACTGGTCCAATCACTGTTGGCGCTGCTACTGGTGGTACGAGCGTTGATTTCACAAATTTAGCAGGCGATGCCCGTACACTGACAGGTGTCGCTGATGGCGTTAATGACAATGACGCGGTGAACTTCGGTCAGCTAAACCGAACGGTTGCAGACAATAAAGTCAAGTACTTCAGCGTGAATTCCACAGGTGGTGGTAACGTAAACAATGACGGTGCACAAGGCACCAATGCAATAGCCATTGGTAAAGATGCTAAAGTTGCTGATGGTCATAATAGCTCTATCGCTATGGGGCTTGGGGCGAAGGTTGACAGGGGACCCGATACAGGAGCTGCGCTACCATTCGGTGCAGTTGCTATTGGTAATAAAGCATGGGCTAGGGGGACTAACTCTGTTGCCCTCGGTACTGATGCGACAACATCCGTCTTTGATAGGGGGCTTGCCATTGGTAATAAAGCTGAGTCATTAGGCTCTGATGCAACGGCGATAGGCAGCGAAGCTGTTGCAGCCTCTGTTGGGGTGGCGCTTGGTAATAAGGCTAAGGCACACAATACCCGCAGTATTGCAATTGGTGACAACGCTGTAGCGGGTGTTGTTGGTGGTGATTTTGCTGACGGTGCAAGCTCTTACGGAATTGCTATCGGTCAACGGTCAACGGTCAAGGGTGAAGCTAGTATTGCCATAGGTCGACTGGCAAACACTTCAGGTAAAGATGCATTGGCTATTGGTCGAGAATCTATTGCAGCTGCAAATGGTACTGCTATTGGCGCAGGAGCTAAAGCAAATAAAGCAGGTGGTGTTGCCATTGGTGCAGGCTCTATAGCTAATATAGAAGCAGGTATTAAAGGCTTTGACCCTTCTACGGGTGGCGCAACTACCAAAACATCAAATGTGTGGCAATCTACTCGAGCAGCTGTAGCTTTAGGAGATAGTGATAATGGAGTCACCCGTCAATTAACTGGATTGGCAGCAGGTACCAATGATTCTGATGCGGTAAACGTCGCGCAGCTCAGATCCACCAATGACAGAGTGACCACCAACACCGATGACATCGCTGACCTAGCTTCTGGTCGCACCGGTATCGTCCGTCAAGACACAGGCACAGGCGCGATTACCGTTGGTGCTCAAACGGGTGGTACCAGCGTTGACTTCAGTAATTCAACAAATGAGAACCGTAAACTGACAGGCATTGCTGCCGGAACAGCCGACAATGATGCGGTAAACGTGGGTCAATTAAATACTACCAATAGCAATGTTGCCACCAATGCCAGCAACATCACTGATAACGATAACCGTTCTATTGGCAACTTAGCTGCCTTGGGCGGTGACGCTGCTTATGATGCGGCAAATGACATCTATACCGCGCCCATTTATACCCTAAACAACGGTAACAATGACGCTGGCACCACAGGCTATAATGATGTCGGTAGCGCACTAGGTAACCTAGATGGTCGCACCACTGATAATACCGCTGATATTGCAAAGGGCTTTAACATCAGCGCAGCTGGTGGTACTAACGATAACGTTCAACTTGGTGAAAGCGTCAACTTCACAAATACCGACGGCAACCTAGTTGTGACCAATACTGTCGATAATGGCATTAACTACGACTTAGCAGAGAACATTAGTGTCACCCAAGCGACTATTGGTGATGCCACTAATAATACGGTATTGACCAGCACAGTTAATGGTTTAGATGTAGGCGGTGATAAGATCACTAACTTATCTAACGGCAGTGTTGCTGCTGGATCAAGTGATGCAGTGACGGGTGATCAATTAAACACTACCAATGATAACGTTGCAGCCAACAGAACAGATATTGATACCAACACCAGCGATATCGACGACATCAACGCTGGTCGTACCGGTATCGTCCGTCTAGATGTTGGTACAGGTGCGATCACTGTTGGTGCTGCTACTGGTGGTACCAGCGTTAACTTTGCTGGCACTGATGGCGTGCGTACCTTAAGTGGCCTTGCAAATGGTAACGTTGCCACAGGTTCAACCGAAGCGGTGACTGGTAATCAGTTAAATACTACTAATACTAACGTTACTGCTAATAGAACAGACATCGATATCAACGCAGGCAACATCACCGACAACAGCAATCGCTCTACTGGCAACTTAGCGGCATTGGGCGGCAATGCTGCTTATGATGCAGCAACCGATACCTATACTGCCCCAATCTATACCTTGGATGACGGGACTAATACTGGCTCCAATACCACGGTCAATAACGTTGGTGGCGCGCTAGGTAACTTAGATACTCGTACTACCACCAATACAGCTGACATCAATAAAGGTATTAGCGTTGGAAATGGTACGACAGATAATAACTTTGCGCTAGGCGATACCATTAACGTCACTGGTGACAGTAATATCACTTCTACCACCACCACAGGCGGTGTACAAGTTAGTTTAAATGAGAGCGTTGATCTTGGTGCAAATGGTAGCTTTACCGCAGGCAATAGCGTCTTGAACAACACCGGTCTGACCATTACGGGTGGACCGAGTGTCACCAGTGCTGGCATCAATACCGCTGGTAACAAAATCACCAACGTCGATGACGGTACGGACGCAGGCGACGCGGTGAATTTCGGTCAGCTAGAAGCATCAAGCAATGCTGCTGATACTAAGACCAATGCCTTGGGCAACAGTACAGCGAGTAACCTAGGTGGCGGCGCGAACTATAACGCAGCCACTGGCGCAGTCAGCGCTCCAAGCTATACCTTAGATGATGGGACGAACACGGGCACTAACGCCCCAGCATTTAACAACGTGGGCGCTGCCCTCACCAACCTTGATGGTCGTACCACTACCAACACCAGCGATATCGACGATATCAACGCTGGTCGCACTGGTATCGTCCGTCAAGACGCAGGCACAGGCGCTATCACCGTTGGTGCTCAGACTGGCGGTACAAGCGTTAACTTTACTGGTACTGATGGCGTACGTACGCTAAGTGGTCTTGCTAATGGCAACGTTGCCACAGGTTCAACTGAAGCGGTGACTGGTGATCAATTAAATACTACCAATAGCAATGTCACCGATAACAACAACCGCTCTACTGGCAACCTTGCAGCCTTAGGTGGTGGCGCTGCTTATGATGCGGCAAATGACATCTATACCGCGCCAAGCTATCTCTTAGATGACGGGACTAACACAGGCACTAACGCCCCTGCATTTAGCAACGTTGGTGATGCTCTAGGTAACTTAGATACTCGTACCACCACTAATACTGCTGACATTAATAAAGGTATTAGCGTTGGGAATGGTACGACAGATAATAACTTTGCGCTAGGCGATACCATTAATGTCACTGGTGACAGTAATATCACTTCTACCACCACCACAGGCGGTGTACAAGTTAGTCTGAACGATAATATTGATGTTAATAGAATCACTGCTGGTAACAGTACATTAAATAATGCTGGTGTTACCATTGTTGATGGTCCTAACAATACTGTTACCCTTAGTGGAACTGGACTCAATAACGGTAATAATAGAATTGCCAACCTAGCTGACGGCATTGCGCCAAATGACGCAGCAACCTTCGGTCAGTTAACAGACACCAATAATATTGCAACAGGGAACTTGTCTGCCCTTGGTGGCGATGCGGCTTATGATGCAGCAACTGATACTTATACCGCCCCGACTTATACACTAGATAATGGTAGCAATACTGGTACCAACAGCGACTTTGATAACGTCGGTAGTGCACTAGGCAACCTAGATGGTCGTACCACTGCGAACACGTCTGGTCTCGCAGATCTGGCTTCAGGTAGAACTGGCCTGGTTCGTCAAGACACAGGTACAAGCGCTATCACCGTTGGCGCTCAGACTGGCGGTACAAGCGTTGACTTTACCAATGTAGGTGGCGATGCTCGTCAACTAACAGGCGTGGCAAGTGCAGGCGATATAAGTTTACCTGCCAATGCAAATACTGCGGTGAATGCTGGTGACGTGAATGCAGCGGTTACAGGCTTGACCAATGCTGGTCTACAGTTCTCAGGCGACAACAACACTGCGACACCGTTCACTCGTAAACTGGGTGAAGAATTAAAAGTTCGTGGCGGAGCAACGGACCTAACTGATAACAACATTGGTGTGGTTGCTAGTACTGACGATACCCTAACGGTCAAGCTTGCTGAGAATATTGATCTTGGAGCAGATGGTAGCGTGACCACCGGCAACACCCTAATGAACAATACAGGGCTTTCGGTTAATGATGGCGCAGGCAATGCAACCACCATCACCACCGCAGGCATCAGCGTGGTTGATGCTGATGGTAACAATGCGGGCTACACAGCAGCCAGCTCAAGCTTAAGTGATGACCAAGGCAACACCAATGTCAGCACCGCGACAGGCAATACCATCACCACTGGCAACAACGTCACCACCACCACCGGTACTGGCACCACGGTCACTGACGGCACGAACACTAGCAACTATGGCGCTGATGGCTTCACAGCGACTGATGGGATCAACAGCACAACTGTTGGTACGGACCGCATTAGTATAAGCGGTACTGACAACACTGACCCTGCAAACCCTGTATCTAACACTTTAGTATTAGATGGCAACACAGGACAAATTAGCGGTGTGGCCGACGCAACCGCGGCTGACCAAGCCATTAACAAAGGCCAATTAGACGCGATAGCAAGTGCAGGTAACACGAAGGCAGATGCTCTAGGTGCCAGTACAGCAAGCAACCTTGGCGGCGGTGCAAGCTACAACGCTGCAACAGGCGTAGTTAGCGCCCCAACCTACACCTTAGACAATGGCGCTAATACTGGCACCGATACCACGGTTAACAACGTCGGATCGGCACTTGAGAACCTAGATGGTCGCACTACCAACAACACCAGCGATATCGACGACATCAATGCTGGTCGCACCGGTATTGTTCGTCAAGACGCAGGCACAGGCGCGATCACCGTTGGCGCTCAAACGGGCGGTACAAGCGTTAACTTCACAAACTCAGCAGACAAAGCCCGTCAACTGACCGGTGTGGCTGATGGCACCAATGCCACAGACGCTGTGAATAAACGTCAGTTAGACGCTATTACTGGCAACATAAGTGCAAGTGGCGTTCAGTATGATCGTAATAATGACAATACAGTAAACTACGATAGAGTTAGCTTTGCTGGTACACCAGCGGTAATCGAGCAAAATGATAGCGGTAATAATATCGTCGTTAGTGGTGGTACGACACTTACCAACGTTGCCAATGGTGTCAATGCTTCCGATGCAGTCAATAAAGGTCAGCTCGACAGCGCTACTAAAGTTAAAGTCTTTGATAGCAATGGGGGTGAAGTGACTATTAATGTCGCTGAGCAAGTCGCTAACACTTCCGTAGATAATAATAATTTAGATTCATTATTCTTAACTTACGATAAAACAGGCCAAGAAGTTACAGATCGCCTAACCATTGGTCAAACTGTACAAAAAATGAATACCGAAGGCGTAAAATTTGCTCACACCAATGCCAGAGATAATGGCGCAGGCGGCATTGGTATGACCAACGACTCAAGTGCCGGCGGCTTTGATTCAACAGCCATTGGTGTCAATGCCATTATTAAAGAAGGCGCTGACAGCACGGTTGCTCTAGGCCATGATACCGAAGCAACAGAGACGGCTAAAAACTCAGTTGTCATTGGTAAAGGCTCAAAAGTATCAGGCGCCTCCTCTGTTGCCATCGGTGATGGTGCTCAAGCTAATGGCAATCAGTCCATCAGTATTGGTACAGGCAACATCGTTGATGGCAATAACTCCGGTGCGTTCGGTGACCCAAGTACCATTAATGGTGATCGCAGTTACGCTGTGGGTAATAACAATACGATTAACAGTGATGATACTTTCGTAATCGGTAACGGCATTACAGCAAACCAAAATGGCTCAGTAGTATTAGGTCTTGGTTCTGCAGCTACAACAGGTGCTGGTATCGTAGGCTTCGGCGCAGCAGGTAATGCTGCTATCACAGCGACGACCAGCACGACAGGCGCAGTTGCTGTAGGCGATGCGGCTAATGGCGTATATCGTCAAGTTACAGGTGTCGCTGCGGGTACGGCTGACTCTGACGCGGTCAACGTCTCACAGCTAAAAGCGGTCAATGACAAAATTGACAATAATAACACTGCTATTAATGATGCTGCGGTTCAGTACGATAAAAACCAAGATGGCACGGTTAATAAGGGCAATATTACCTTAGGCGGTGCGGGAGGGACTACTATCACTAACGTAGCCAATGGTGTTCAATCATCAGATGCTGTTAATAAAGGTCAGTTAGATAATCTTGGTAGCGGCGTCGCTGGCATCATTGGCGGCGATGCTAGCTATGATGCTGATGGCAACCTCACTGCTAATAACATCGGCGGTACTGGTCAAGGTAACATTAGTGACGCCATCGCTGCTGTTAACCAAGGCAACGCGCAGGCCAACGAAGATATCCAAGCCAATAACGAGCAGATCACAGACAATACTGGTCGTCTTGACGCAGGTATCAGCTTTGGCGCGGATAATGGTGACAATATCAGTCAGAGCGTCGGCGGTAACAATGGCAGCATTCAATTTGAAGGCGGCAATAACATTACCACCAGTACTGCTAATGGTGGTATTCAAATTGGCCTAGATGGCAACATCGAAGTCGACAGCGTCACTACTGGCAACACAGTGGTTAGTGACAATGGCGTCACGATCAAAGATGGTCCTAGCATGACAACTGAAGGCTTTAATGCCGCCAACACTGTCATCACTGGAGTTGAAGCTGGCAGAGTTGCAGCGGACAGTACTGATGCGGTTAACGGTGGTCAGCTACATGCTCTTGATAAAAAGCTTGGCGATAGCGTCAACGCCCTAGGCTACAGAATTGGTGAAGTCGAAGATGATGCCAATGCTGGTATCTCAGCGGCGATGGCGATGTCTTCATTGCCACAAGCGTATATCCCAGGTAAGTCGATGGTCGGCGGCGGTATCGCCTCGTACAATGGCGAAAGCGCAGTGGCCGTTGGTGTGTCTAAAGTGTCTGATAACGGTCGCTGGGTAATTAAAGTGAATGGTACAGCGGATACACAAGGGAATGCTGGCGGTGCCATTGGTGCAGGCTTCCATTTCTAGTACACGCACCTTACCTCCTGATAGCGTTTGTCTACCAATAGCTTTTATAAATAGATAAACGTTGTCAAATGACACACAACATATATTAAGGAATGGATCATGAAAAAATCTGTATACCGTTACGGCTTGTTAGCCACTACTGCTCTACTATTTGCTGTGACTGGCTGTACCCAAAAAAACATAACGCCGACATGGCATTTGACCCCTGGTGCTCAGCACGGCTCTGTTGATACCGATGACTTGGTGTTCCCAGATCCAAACAAAGCGTGGCAAAAAGGCGGTAGTATCGTCAGTCAGGATGATGTTGCCAAAATCAAGGTGGGTACTACTAAAGATGAAATTTACCAGTTAATTGGCACCCCTCATTTTAGTGAAGGCTTTAATGCTCGCGAGTGGGATTATATTCTCAAATTCTACGATGCTGATGACAGAGTGGAGTCTTGTCAATATAAGATTATCTTTGACGACAGTTATGAAGGTCGTCTACGTGATGATGAATTTGTCGCTACTGAATTTTATTGGCAACCTGCCTCTTGTGCTAAGTATGGGCGTTAATTCGTTGATTCAATAAACGGTCTAAATTGACTAAAAAGCAAGGCAGCTACTGTCTTGCTTTTTTGTATGGAAGCGTAAAAAATTACGTTACAAAACGTATTCATCGCACCCTACCTTATGGTATTTCACCTTATATTCGGCTAAAATCATATATTAGCATTACCGAATATAAACAAATATACAAGTAGGAAGCTATGATAAATACGGGCGACACACTACTCTGTACAGCTGGCAATACCTTTTTTGCAACAGGCAATACCTATGTTGTAGGCGATTTTGTGAATGAAAAGTATTTTCAAGTGCTTACAGGATATAACGATGAGCATTGGTATGCGACACTAAATAATGAAAAAATATATGTGCACTTTGATTCTGCTACTGCTGTCTATGACGACGCTTGGTTTGATTGCATGAATAAAAAAAGAAGCGCTTAACGTACTGATGCATTCTTCGTTATATTTGCAGATGTTGCCATGCAAATACCAAAATAGCAGCAGCGATCAGCCAGCCTGCGATACCTAGTAGCAACGCCTTATAAAGCCCCATATGGCTAAAACTAAAAAACACAATCAGCGTATAAATAAGATGCGGTATCACACCTAGCATACTAAATATCAGTGCAACCTTAAAATCTGTAGCACTACGCTGAGTACTGACTAAAAAATGACTGATCAAAGTAAAAGTCGGAAAAAGTGGCGCAAGTGCAGCCAAATAAAAGAACCGACTTTGAGCGAACAGTTGAATCAATAATACTACCAACGCGCCAACAAGCATTTTTAGCCAGATCATAATGGGTTATCTCCTGTTGGACTCAAACTAGCTACGCTCTTATCGATTTTTAGCTATCATTAAACACTTAATGAATGTGCCTAGCTTATGAAAAATCATGAAGCTTAAGTCGTGAAACTTAAGTCACTTAAACACAGGTCATAAAGATATAGAAGCTAAAGTGACGGATTATATCATTAGAAAAAGCTAATAAATTATTCAAAAATCGATAACTTATAGAAAAAGTCTCTGTAATACTGTCTGAGTTTGGTGTTTAAGCTCTGCAATGGCTTCTTTATTTAAAGCATCTGCATGCGGTTGACCAAACTCCCCTCTTGCATCACCATGCGCGCCATCCTTAATATCATTATCAAAGTACTTGCCAGTATCATTAGCGAACTCATCTGAGATGGCAAGCTCGGTTAGGATATTTGCCCCTTTATCCGCCGATGACCAATATTGACCATAAGCTTCATCGACCATTTTGGTATTTAGTAGCGAGCCTGGATTGACAGCGATAACATTGATATCATATGCCGCGACTGTGGCAGCTAAATCCATACTCCACATCGTGAGCGCCAGCTTGCTTTGGGCATAGGCGTCTTTATCGGCGAGACGCTCTTGTCCTGCAAATGCTTTGTAAGATATCGGTGCTTGCGCCGCTGAGCTTAGATTAATGATGCGGGCTTCACTTGACTTCTTGAGTAGCGGTAATAAGGCGTTGGTTAACTCGTAAGGCGCCAAGTAATTGACCACAAAACGTATGTCCAACCCATCTTTGGTTGTTGCCGATGCGGTGGTATAAATCCCTGCGTTGTTGATGAGTACATCGAGCTTTGGTAGCTTTTCGCTGACTTCTGCTGCCATTTTACGTACCGCATTTAAATCTGAAAAATCAGCCACAAATCCATCAATGTCATCTACTGCTGCACCTTTCGCTACTGCTTTGACCTCTGCAATGACACTGTTAAGTTTGTCCGCATTTCTACCGTGCAAATACACTTGATGTCCCGCTTTTGCCAGTTTTAAAGCAGTCAATTTACCAATGCCATCAGTACTGCCAGTAATCAAAATAGTCTTAGTCATGAGCCGTCCTTATTATTTGAGTTGTTATTTACACTATTACTTAAGTTTTAAATGTGTTCTATTTTATCTGTCATAAAACAGCACATTGTAATGAAAATGTTGTGCTTCAAACAATTGCTCAATCAAACTTGAACGTTCGCTCAAAATGATTTATAGTGATTGTAGTTGAATGACTTGAAAACGCATTACCTATTAATTTGAGCAATCACTCAAATATAGTCAATTTAATATAAAAGCATTCATCACTAAACCATCAACAAATAACCATTAGCACCTACAATAAGGATTCTTATATGACTGACTTTACTCTACATGACAAACAAAGCGCCCCAGAGGATAGCAAAGCGTTGCTGAATAACTCTATCGATGCCTTTGGTATGATTCCAAATCTACATGCTGTCATGGCCGAAGCACCAGGGCTGTTAGAAGGCTACCAACGTTTGCATCAGCTGTTTTTAGACAGCAGCTTCGATGATGAAGAGACCACCGTTGTATGGCAAACCATCAACGTTGAGCACGATTGTCATTACTGCGTGCCAGCGCATACTGGCATTGCCAAAAGTATGAAGGTAGATGACGCTATCACCGAAGCATTACGTAATGAAACGCCACTACCGACTGATAAGTTGGAAGCACTACGTAACTTTACACTCTCTGTCGTCCGGGATCGTGGTAACGTTAACGACGACGCTGTACAAGCATTCTTAAATGCAGGTTTTACTAAGCGTCAAGTTTTGGAAGTCATCCTTGCTGCCGCGCAAAAAGTGATGAGCAACTACACCAATCATCTCGCTAACACGCCAATTGATAAGCCGTTCCAAAAGTTTGCATGGCAAAAGGCTGACTAACTACCTAAGCTAACACGCAGCAGTTTTGAAAGTTAACATTATAAACAATAGCTAACGAGAGGTCATATGGAACATTCAAAGCAGTTATCATCGGATCAGCCGTTGCGCATAGATATCGTATCGGACGTGGTTTGCCCTTGGTGCGTCGTCGGTTATCGACAGTTGGCAAAAGCGCTTGAGCAAACCGATACCGACTATGAGATACATTGGCATCCATTTGAGCTGAACCCTAATATGCCAAGCGCTGGTCAAAACTTGCGCGAGCATATCATGGAGAAGTATGGCTCAAGCAAAGCCGAGTCAGATGCGAGCCGCGTCCGAATGACTGAAGCTGGTAATGAGGTGGGCTTTACCTTTAATTTCGATGACGACACACGTATGCACAATACATTTGATTTGCATCAGCTACTGCACTGGGCAGATCAACAGGGCCGGATGCACGACTTAAAACAAGCCTTGTTTGCCGCGCACTTTACTCATGGTCGTAACATCTCTGATAAAGAAGTACTTGCTGATATTGCAGCGGAGATTGGGTTAGACCGTAGCGAGGCACTAGCAGTGTTAGAAGATCAACGTTTTGCCCAAGAGGTGCGAGAGACTGAGAAGCATTGGCAACAGCAAGGCATTCAGAGCGTACCAGCCATCATTTTTAATGAGCGTCATCTGGTTAGCGGTGCTCAAGGGGTTGAAAACTATACTCAAATTCTAAAGCAATTGGCTGACATGGCTGATTAAATTATATCGATTCTGTGGCGCTATCATCACGCAAGGCTTCTATTGATTGCGCCATATCTTCGGCAAGCTCATGTACAGCAGCACTATCTACATCGCGCTGTGCAAAGGCACGTAGCCCCATTATCTCCGCTTGTAAGCGCCGAGCCGGCCTCACAGGGTCAAGCTCACTATCAAGCTCCCCTATTCGCTGAGCTTCGGTAAAGCAGTCAATAAATCGCGCTTCCATACCAGCCAGCATGGCCTCAACCTTTTGTAAGGCTGATTGCTCACGAGCGCCAAGCTCCAATAGGCTTTTGACCAACATACAAGCGCGACTTGGCAGCCCCTTATCGAGAATGCCGCCAAGCTGTCGCAAGTAGGCAGCTAGCCCCATCAATGGCGAGCTATGGGTCTTCAAAGTATAATCAAGCTCAGCCAATGACAGACGAGCATAGTGCTCTAATACTTCTTGGAACAATCCATCCTTGCTACCAAAAGCGGCATAAATACTCCCCGGTCGCATGTCGAGTGCTTTTTCTAAATCTTTTAAAGACGTCGCATGAAATCCCTTTTGCCAAAAAAGCTGTAAAGCTCGCTCTAAAGAGTCTTGTCGGTTATAAAGCGTCGTACGAGACATATCTAATTCCAATATTCAGTCTGTGCCAAGCTGCAATCAGACGCAGCAAAGTTGTAAAACAATATTAATTTGAGTGATTGCTCAATTTTATCTTGAACAACCTCTCAAGTCTAGTTAAAGTTAGACGGTACTCATAGCTACTAAAAAGGAGTTTTTATGTCCAACAATCTATCACCCTCGATTATCGTCTTCGATGTCAATGAGACACTACTCGACATTACTACTCTTGAACCATTATTTGCGCGCCTGTTCGGTGACAAGCACATGCTAAGAGAATGGTTTGCCCAATTGGTGCTTTATTCGCAGACCATGACCCTATCAGGACTATATACGCCTTTTGGTGAGCTTGGCGTCGGTGCGCTTCAGATGACCGCCGATATCCATCACGTTACGCTGACAGATGATGATATCAATGAGTTAAAAGAGCGCATGAGCAAAATGCCTGCTCATCCTGATGCAATACCGGCATTAACCAAACTACGTGACGCAGGGTTTCGACTGATGACGCTGACCAACTCAGCCAGTAGCGCTTCTCCTACGCCACTTGAAAAAGCAGGATTGAGTGAGTTCTTTGAGCAATCTTTTAGTGTTGAGAAGGTTGGTAAGTTCAAGCCTGCACCTGAGACTTATCAAATGGTCGCTGACGAGCTGGCTGTTGAAATGTCAGATCTTTGCCTTGTCGCCTGTCATCTTTGGGATACGATCGGCGCGCAGGCTGTTGGCTGCCAAGGGGCATTTCTCACTCGGCCCTATAATGCCATGTTGCCTGCCTCCAATGTACCAACACCGGACTTTATGGCCTCAGATTTGGTTGCGCTTGCTGAGCAGATTATTCTTGATACTCAAGGCTAACCGTTATTTAACACTCTATAGTCAAAACATCCTAAAAAAGCTACGGTATTGCTGATATCGATTCTTTGTAGTCTTTGTCTGCGCAGGCACAGCAAGCAAGAAAAATCGATATCGGCAGTGCGTGATGTGTCGATATGACTTTTCATGCTATTTTTAATGCTAAAAAAATGCCGCTCCTATATAAGGGCGGCATTTTTGGTTTTTCTAACTTATAAAACTAGGGCGTGTTTTAAAAAGTATCTCTTAAAAATGAATAACGGTACGAATACTCTCACCTTTATGCATTAAGTCAAATGCTTCGTTGATGTCCTCTAATGGCATAGTGTGAGTGATAAAGTCATTTAATGGGATGTCACCTTGCATATAACGATCAACGTAGCCAGGCAATTCGGTGCGACCTTTGACACCGCCAAATGCGGAACCTTTCCAAACGCGACCAGTCACCAGCTGGAATGGACGGGTTGAAATCTCCTGTCCTGCACCTGCGACACCGATGATGACCGACTCGCCCCAGCCTTTGTGGCAGCACTCAAGCGCTGAGCGCATGACATCGACATTACCGATACATTCAAACGAATAGTCTACGCCGCCATCCGTCATCTCAACGATGACTTCCTGAATAGGCTTATCGTAGTCTTTAGAATTGATGCAATCGGTTGCGCCTAGTTTTTTGGCAAGCTCAAATTTATCTTCGTTAATATCAACGCCGATAATACGACTGGCTTTGGCCATTTTTGCACCAATAATAGCGGCAAGGCCAATACCACCAAGACCGAAAACAGCAACGGTAGAGCCTTCTTCGACTTTAGCGGTATTCATAACCGCGCCCATGCCAGTAGTCACGCCGCAGCCAAGCAAGCACACCTTTTCAAGCGGTGCATCAGCGTCAACTTTGGCCAATGAAATTTCTGGCAAAACGGTATACTCAGAGAACGTTGAGCAGCCCATGTAATGGTAAATTGGCTCACCATCTTTATAAAAGCGCGTGGTACCGTCTGGCATCAAGCCTTTGCCTTGAGTCTCACGTACCGCTGAACACAGATTGGTCTTACCTGAGCGGCACATTTTACAGACGCCGCACTCTGCGGTGTATAAAGGAATAACATGATCGCCAACTTGCACGCTGGTCACGCCTTCACCGACTTGCTCAACGATACCGCCACCTTCGTGACCCAAGATAGCTGGGAATACACCTTCTGGATCTTCACCAGATAAGGTAAAGGCGTCAGTGTGGCAGACGCCACTGGCGATGATTTTTACCAATACTTCGCCTTTTTTAGGCAGCATGACATCTACTTCTTCGATAGATAGTGGCTCATTTGCTGCCCAAGCGACAGCGGCTTTCGATTTAATAAATTTATCTGACATAGTATTCTCTCTTTTAATTGGTTTTATCGATTATTGAACACAGACCTACTCATCTTATAGTGCTGACTTAGTAGAGGCAAGTTACCGTTATTGTATTGGCGCATTGCTTTAGTCTGTCAAACGTTAATTTATACTGACCATTATAGTCTTTTCTAGAACGATAACAATGTGCTATATTTGCAAATATCTTTTACACAGTGGTAATAATCATGCGCTGGGATGGTATTAGCGAGTTCGTCTATGTGGCGGAGTACGAGAGCTTTACCCGCGCCGCAAAAGAGTTGGGCATATCAACCGCGCAGGTCAGTCGGCAGATAAGCGCTTTAGAGAAACGTCTCAGTATTAAACTGCTCTATCGTACGACGCGTAAGGTAACACTGACTGAAGAAGGCCGCGTGTTTTATCAGCACTGCCGCGGCGTGCTCGATGGCTTGGATGCCGCGGAACAAGCGGTAAGTAATCTGCAATCCAAACCGCAAGGTAGAATTAAGCTCACCGCTCCTGTCACTTATGGCGAGCAGCAATTATTGCCCCTGGTCAATGATTTCATGGTGCAGTATAGCGATATCGAAGTAACGGCATTTTTGAGTAATCAAAAAATCGATTTAGTAGATGGCGGCTATGATTTGGCAATTCGCATTGGCAAATTAAGCGATTCAACCATGATGGCAAAAAAACTTAGCCGTCGTACCAATTTCGTCTGTGCCGCACCCGCTTATCTCAAAAAATACGGCATACCGAATACGCTGTCCGATCTAAGCCAACATAACTGCTTACTTGGTACTCGTGATTATTGGCATTTTATCGACAATGATAAACACGCTGATAAAGAAGTGGATAAAGAAAAGAATATGCGAGTGTCTGGCACTGTGCAATATAACAGTGGTCATAGTCTAGTCGATGCTGCGTTAAAAGGTTTAGGTATTGTGCAGCTACCTGATTATTATGTGCAACAATACTTAGCGTCTGGCGAGCTGGTCAGCTTACTGGATAACTATAGAGAGCCCGAGGAAAGTATCTGGGCTGTTTATCCGCACAACCGTCATTTGTCGCCAAAGATTCGTCTACTGGTAGATTACCTTGTGGCGCGTTTGGCTCTGTAATTAGTTTTGTCTTTATAATTTTTTAAGAGATGTTGTAATGCGACCCTTTACTATGCGCAGTTTATTACGCACAATGTTATGGTTCACAATGAATATTCGATATTACCAACCATCACTCACTGAATAAACAGCCACAATAAAAAAAGGACTTTTTATGCTTAAAATTATCTCTGTTGTTGCCGTCGCGTTAGCGCTCTCCTCTTGCGCCAACGTTGACAATTTCTTAAATACGTCTGATGAGGTACAGTCGACGCCTGAAACGATGGCTGCTACCAATGCTGAGAAGGGTTTGGTGACGATGCAAAGTTCGCACTCTGTACAAGATACCGCTGATAAGCTAGCATCGATTATCGAGAGTAAAGGTATGAAAGTATTTGCGCGCGTTGATCATCAAAAAAATGCGCAAGGCGCTGATTTAACCTTAAGACCGACGCAAGTGATTATGTTCGGTAATCCAAAAGCGGGTACGCCATTGATGAATTGCGAGCAAAGCGTCGCTATCGATCTACCGCAAAAAATCCTCATCAGTGAAGACGCTGATAAAAAAGTATGGCTGTCGTACAATAATCCTGAGTATCTAAAAGAGCGTCATAATATCAAAGGTTGTGATACCCAGCTTGCTAATATTGCAAAAGCCCTTGAGGGCGTTAGTAAAGCAGCTATTGCAAAGTAACTATTAATAAACATTGATAATAAACATTGAAAACGGTCATATTTAGAGTAATAAAAAAGGTGGAATGCAAAAGCATGGTCCACCTTTTTTGTCTCTCTACCAGATTCACTTATTAGCAATTCTCAGATCGCGCTATTTGCTCATGCAGCTCCACTTTTAATTTCTTAGCGCACTCGATAATTTTTCTTCTATTAGCAGGTATAGCACCATACTTAATCGCTGTCTCTCGCATCTGTACTGTTACATCATAGTGTGGATAGCTGGCATTACGATGAAATAGGCGCGCATCCACCTCAATCAATTCGGCAAACTCATGCAGCTCTTGCAGGGTATCTGCCAACATATGGCACCATTTATAGCCTTTAAATTCTATTTGCATAAAATCCACGTATATTGCCATTAATATGTACCTTTGAAATTTAAAAAATAAGCTGCTTTTAGGATGATGAAAAACCAATTTAACTTTGCGTTTTGCTTATGATCCTACTCTTAAAATCGGCTTAATGGTAATGCCATTTGCCGAATCTTCAAACGCTTGGTTAATGTTCTCAAAATCGTAAAATTTAACCAGCTTATCAAATGGGAATTGACCCGCTTTAAAGTAAGCAATCAGCTGCGGGATAAATACGCGCGGAATAGAATCACCTTCGATGACACCAATCATGCTCTTGCCTTCAGCCATCAAATCATTATGGACATCAATATTCATCTCTGGTGTAATACCGACAATTGCCACTGTACCTAAAGAGCGTAAGGCATTTAATGATTGCTTGACTACTGTAGGGACGCCTGTGGTCTCTACCGCATAGTGACTGCCACCATCCGTTATCTTTTTGACTTCTGTGACGACATCGACGTTTTCACCATTTAGAGTATGGGTCGCGCCAAGCTCTTTTGCCAGCTCAAGACGACTATCATGCATATCAACAGCGATGATATGCTGACAGCCAACAATCTTGGCTGCCATTACTGCACTGAGACCAACGGCGCCAGCGCCATAAATCACGATGCTAGAACCAAACTCTGGCTTTAGGCGATTTAACACTGTTCCTGCACCAGTTTGAATACCACATCCTAATGGTCCAAGTAGCGCTAAATCGACCTCTGAATCGACTTTTACAGCGTTTCTAGACTTGGCTATCGCATAAGTGGCAAATGAAGATTGTCCAAAAAAAGTCGCCAGCGTCTCACCATCTTGCGCAAGCCTATGGGTGCCATCGTCCATGGCACCGCCAAAGTTCAGCTCATTAAAAGTGTCGCAAACGGTTGGATGACCCGTCAGGCAATGCCCGCAATTACCGCAGTGCGCAAACGATAACACCACAGGATCACCGACTTGCAAATCAGTTACCCCGGCACCGACAGCATCCACTATCCCAGACCCTTCATGACCCAGTACGATAGGAAATGGCGCGATGCCCATATCGCGCGCGACCACATCGGTATGACAGACGCCTGTCGCAATGACTTTTACTCGTATCTCATCAATTTCAGGCATGGCAAGCTGTACAGTCTCTAATTCAAAAGCTGTGTCTTGGTTGTGAGTGACTGCTGCTTTAATATCCATTATATCCACCTTGTTCACTAGCAAAATTAAATGTCGTTTATAAAAGGCTATCTCGCTGTCTTAGCGCACTAAAATTACTGGCGACACTGTGCTAGCGATAATCTCGGTGGTGGTACTACCCAAAAACAGGCGCTGCAATTTAGAATGACCGTAAGCACCGACTACAATAATATCGACATCATTATCTATCTGAAACGATAATAATCCATCAACCGCATCAAGCTCAGGTAAATGATGTGCCTCTACCTCAAAGCCCGCTGACGTTAGATGTTCCACAGCATCAGCAAGGCTCTTTTTGGCGGCTTCTTTATCATTACCTACCATCACGATATAACCTTTTAATCCTCGCAATAGCTCACTCTTTGCCACCATATGTGTGGCTTTGATGGCCGTTTTACTACCATCAAATGCGACCATGTAGGACTTAGGCGCTTCAAATTCTTCTGAGCAAATTAAAACAGGTATACTCGATGCTCGTGCAACGGTTTCGATTTGGCTGCCGATATTGATGCGACTGTTCTTATGATCTTCACCGCGACGCCCCATAACGATGGCACGGTTTTCTTCTTTAAAGTGTTCGATAGCCGGCAATAGCTTACCGCGGCGTTGATAAATATGGACGTCCACTTCCTTAAAGCTGCTTTGCAAATAGCTCTTTGCATCTTGTGTCAATGCATTAGTATAACTATTGACAACCTTGGCTCTTTTTTCATCCAATTCTGTTAACTCTTCTAGCAAAAACTCGCGACTATTGATTCCTATCGCTCCTGATAAGTCGCGTCTGGTCGACGCTGGAACATCGCTGACATGGAGCAGCCCAACCGGCAACCCTAACCTGCTGGCATACCATGCTGCATAATCACAAACCGACTTAGTAACCGCTGAGCCATCAATACAGGCTAAAATGTGCTGTTCTGTTTTCATGATTCATCCTTAATTTTAACGATGGCTGCCACTTTTTTGTGCAGCTCGACTGGTCGATCTACGCCTGTGATTATGACTATGCAGCAACTTAAAAACCTAGAAATCGAAAACTTAGGCGATGATCATACTATTTAGCATATCACCTCTCACAGTGGATAACCGTTTCAAGATGTACTTTTACGATTGATACAGATTAACGCTGGTTCAGCTTATTTATGATTGCAATGAGCGCCACCATTATCATTCCTATAATAATAAGAACGCCTGACATCATGTGCGCCGCTTCATAATTGAGCGCCTCAACTTGTTCATATATGGCGATCGATACCACTTTGGTCTCACCTGCGATGCTACCCCCTATCATCAGTACCACGCCAAACTCACCAATGGTATGAGCAAAACTGATAAGACTACCCAAAATGATACCAACTTTTGCTTGTGGTAACGCCACTCTCATAAAGCGCTTAAGACGGCTTGGCTCTAATAACCCTGCCATATCCATCACGCTTTTGGGAATACGTAAAAACTGAGCATAGACAGGCTGAATATAGAACGGTAGGGAGTAAATAATAGAGCCGATGACCAGACCTTCAAAGGTAAAGATTAAGGGGCTAATGTTATGTTCACTAAGCCATTTGCCAATACCCGTGCTAGGGCTTAGCAATAATAATAAGTAAAACCCAATAACAGTAGGTGGCAGTACCAGTGGCATAGCAATGACGCCCATCAGTACCACTTTGACACGTGCTACCAATTGTCCACGGCTTGGTTTGGCAAGCCAATAAGCCACAGGCGTGGCAAAGAGTAATAAACATAAAGTGGTAATAGTAGCCAGCTTAAGGCTGACTAAGAATGGACTGAGCATGTCGGACATAAAGGATGGGTCTATCATAACGCCGTTGCTCATCATATTAGTAAAGGTGTATTCTATCCCACCAATCGTTATTGAGCGGTTAAATATCCTGCTTGTAAAAAGTGCTGTTGCCCTGCTGTTGATAGCAGATAATCACTAAAGTCTGTCGCCATAGCAGAGTCACCAATGACGATACCATCTTGTAAAATAGCAGGGTAAGACGCTGGTGCTAAAGTAATAAATTGCTCAGGTTTGGCGTTGATAGCAGTGAGTTGTGATTGCGCCACAAAGCCATAATCGACATTGCCCGTATACACGTATTGAAAGGCCTGACCGATATTTTCTGCTTGTATTAAGCGTTTTTGCTGCTCTAAAGTGTTATATATCTTTTGCGCCTGCAGATAGGATTTTGCCGATGCGCCATAAGGGGCAAGCTTAGGATTAGCGATAGTGATTTTGGCCGTAGTATCGCTCATCAGGCGCTCGATCAGCGCTGTAGGGCTGCGCTCAGCCAAAGGTTTGGTCACGCTATATAATGCCAGTTGGCCTTGCGCATAAGTAAAAGGCTCATGAAACGTTACGCCTTGCGCGCTTGTATCAGCAAGCTTGGCAGGAAATTCTTGATTGGCCGATAAAAATATATCATAAGGCGCGCCTGCTATAATCTGCGCGTATAATTTGCCAGAGGACGCATAAGTGACATCTATGTCATGGATAGTTTGTGCAGGCAGATTATTGTCTTTTTTATAGCCCGCTATAATCTTAGGCAGTACGTCAGACAAATTGGCAGCGGCAGCGATACGTAGCGTTTGAGCTTGCTCAGTGTCAGCAGCAGATGCTTCACTAACCGCACTCTCTTGCATACAGGCATTAAGCATCAATAATGCCCCAACTAAAGCCGCTATCTTAACCATCATTACTTGACCATTATCAGTTAGCTATCATTACTTGACCATTGCTACTTAAACATTGCTACTTAAACATTATTACCTAACCATTATTACTTAACCATTTAGAAGAGTCATCTTCATAATACTCTTGCTTCCACACAGGGATATCTGCCTTAATGGTGTCAAGTATCCAGCGGCAAGCGTCAAACGCCGGATAACGATGAGCAGAAACCACTCCAACCCATACTGCTACATCACCAATCTCTAATGCGCCAATACGATGGATAGCAATAGCATGGGTAATTTCAAAACGCTGTTTGGCCTCTTCGATAATGGCACGGCCTTGATTGATTGCCAAATCTTCATAACCATAATATGTGAGACGATCCACACTGGTGGCATTGTTATGATTGCGCACGCGACCTTCAAAACAGACAAAGGCACCGCAGCTATCATCATCAAGGGTGCTTTTAAGCCGGTCTTCATCTATGGCGATATCTAATAAGGCAAAGCCATCGCGTTCAGCAATTGTGTATACTTCATCAACGCTGCGTTTGATGGTCATTGAATGGCTATGGACGTTGTCTGTCATCTTTTCTCTCTACTTAATTTTTTTAGCTATATAGCCGCTAACAAATACTTATTTAACCACCAGCAACTGGGGTGATAAACACCACGCTATCGCCATCATGGATTTGTTCTGTCCATTTAGCGAAGTAATCATTGACAGCGACCCGCAGCTCAGCTTGCGGACGACTAAATCCGTGCTTTTGACGCAGCTGATCGTATAGCTCGCTCAATGAGGTTGACTGCGCCACGCTGACGGTCTCTTGCTGGCGTCCAGCTTCATCGGCAATGCTAGCAAAGTATAAAACATTGATATCCATAGCGGTATCAACGTTGGTTGCTGTTTTAGTTTCTGGCTCAACGATTTTTGGTTCGATAGTGTTCATCACACTCTCCATTCTTTACAAGCTACTTGGCTTTGTGTTCAATGCCTTACTGTCTTAAAAAAACTGTTTTAAAAGAAGTCTTATAACCCTAAGCATGACTATAATCTGATTTGCCACCCGTCTTTTTTAGCAAATGTACGTTATCGATAACGATATCATGCGATAGTGCTTTGGTCATATCATAGATGGTCAAGCAAGCAATACTTACCGCCGTCAAGGCTTCCATCTCGACACCCGTTTTATGCGTGACTTTAACAGTACCGCTGACGGTTATGCTATTGCAGGTATCATCGTACTCAAAGGTTAAACCAATCTTATCTAATGGCAGCGGATGACACAGCGGAATCAGATCGTGGGTGCGCTTGGCCGCCATGATGCCTGCAATATGCGCGGTCTGGGTGATGCTACCTTTTTTGGTCATACCATCAGCGGCTTTGATCTGCTCATAAATCTCACTCGGAAATCGCACTTGTCCCGCTGCATTGGCCTCTCGTGTTGTGGCAGTTTTACCACTGACATCGACCATAGTAATATCACCATCGCTGTCTAAATGCGATAAAGTGGATTGGGTAGCAGTAGCTTGGTTTTTTGCTTGACTGTTGCTGTTCATTTATCCATTCTCTTGCGTTTTTATAAATCACATAATGATGTGCAGGCACGCTCAAAATCTGCTGGCGTATTAAAGTTGGTCAAATGCTGCCAGTTACTTGTTAACGGCACAGCGTGCGTCATAGGCTGAATAAAAGCCATCACTCGCCGCGCGCCATTATCAATATAAGCCCTTAAATCAGGCTCAATACTCAACTGATAAAGCCCTAATAATGGATACAAATGGCTATTATCGGTTAAGCAAATCACCTTTTTATCAGCTTCTTGATTTTTGTTTATTTGAGTCGCTACAGACTGCAACTTTTGCCATAACTCTGTAGCAGGTATCAAACTATCACAGCTAATCACCAACAGCCATGATGACTGGTTTTCCGTTAAAGCATCTGATGGCTGAGTCTTTATCACAGTTTGCAGAGCCGACTCGATAGCGACCAATGCCCCGCCTGTAACAATCTGACCGTCACTCTTCTGCTTTTTACTATTGATAGCACCATAATCAGCAATATGAATAATTGGAGATTGTGGCTCATTGTCACTTAAAGCTGAATCAAGGTTAAAGCCGCGCCCATTATCAGCAATCATAATAGGCAGCTTTTTATGATTGCCAGTATGAGCTTGAGCTAAATCCAGCGCATGCCGTACATGGTAATCAAGCAGACGCTCACCTGTCGGCAGAACGAGTTCAGCTTTGGGCGTGCCCATCCGTTTAGAGGCACCGCCTGCTAAAATAACAATACCAGCCAAACTGTCTAAGCAGTTAAAACCATTTGAACCATATATAGTATTTATCATAGCCACACTTTGCTTGTTATCACCTCAGTCGTGACTTGGGTTTTGTGCCATAAAATGCGGTACAAAATTGCACGGCCGCGTACGGCTATCAAACTGCTCTTTGAGAATATTCTCCCAGCCCGTACGGCATGCGCCCGATGAGCCTGGCAAACAAAATATACCCGTACCGTTTGCCATGCCTGCAACCGCGCGTGACTGTACCGTTGACATACCAATCTCGTCTTTTGAGATCAGACGAAACATCTCACCAAAGCCGTCAATAGATTTATCGAACAATACCTTTACTGCCTCTGGCATACTGTCTCTAATAAAAAACCCTGTGCCGCCAGTGGTAATGACCGCGTGGACGTTTGGATCAGCAATCCAGCCACTAATCACCGCTCGTATCTGATAGATATCATCGGTAATCAGCTTGCGATCTGCCAGATGATGACCGGCGTCGGTTAAGCTATCTGCTAAATACTGGCCTGACGTATCCTCTGCGAGTGTACGACTGTCAGAAACGGTCAATACGGCAATATTAAGTGGGATAAACTTGGTAGCAGGTTTGCTCATAGGGATTCCTCAAAAATACAGTTTTTATGATTTAAATATAGGTTTTATGATTAGAGTACAGTCATGCTAACCACCAATAATCGATAAGTTGTGCATAATGCCGCTATTAGACTCATGCAAATGATGGTGTTCAGGTTTGATCGGCATAAAGCTATGTAGAGTCTCGACCAAACCTTGCACATCCCCTGTTTGCAGATGCTGACGAATATCGTAGTTGCCTTGATCAAATAAGCACAAATGTACCTTACCTTGGCTACTGACTCTGAGACGGTTACACGTATCACAAAAATGCGCGGCATAAGGGGCAATCATACCGATGCGACCAACATAGTCTGGATGACTATATTCCACCGCTGGACCATCACTACTACCGCGTACGTGTGGCTGCCAGCCATGCTCAGTCAGATAATCGATGATGGTATCGGAATGGGCATGCTGGGCAAAAAACAGATCACTATTATCACTGGTTTGCATAAATTCAATAAAGCGATACGTGACGGGCCTGTCTTTGACATAGTCGATGGCGTCCATCAAGTTTTCAAACGCGGTCTCTGCCATCAAAACACTGTTTATCTTTAGCTTAATATCAGTCGTTTGTAGCAAGGTATCCATATCAGTAAGCAGCTGCGGTAAGGTATTAAAGCCAGTCATCTTATAAAAGGTGTCGGCATCAAAGCTGTCCATGCTGATATTTAACTGATTCAGGCCAGCTGCTTGCCACTTGGCCAGATGTTTACCGAGCTTATAACCATTACTGGTCATAGCGACGGTTTCGATACCTGGTGTCTGTTTGATGGTTTGGATAATCTCAACAACATCACGGCGAATGGAGGGTTCACCGCCTGTGATTCTCACCTTTTTGGTGCCGACTTGCGCAAACCCTCGAATCAGTGTTGCAATCTCAGGGACGCTCAGCTCGTCATCAGGACGCTTGCCTTGATAACCGTTCGGTAGGCAGTATTCACAGCGAAAATTACAAAAGTCAGTAATAGACAGACGCAGATAAGTCAGGCGACGAGAAAACCCATCCGTTAAAGGCTGATGGTCAATAGTGGTACTAGCAACAGGCGCAGCTACAGATGACGCTCTATAACTATCAAATATAGTATGTGCGGGGGTGGGCGAATATATTTGGGCGCTGTCTATCTGAGCATTGCCTATTTTAGTGCTGTCATCATTCATAATTTACTGCCGTCAGTATTGCCAGTTATCAGCATTACTTTTTTATTCAAGGTTATCAACCTATTGTAGCGTTTATTTTGCGTTTTCTTGTAGTCATCTTATAGTAAATTGGCAAGCGCTTAATCAATGATGCAGCCAAGGGAAAGGTTGCACGGTTACTGTGCTATGCGCTGCCACATTATCGCTGTCCTTATCTAGTACGATAAAGCAATTGGCATGGCTAAGCTGCTTGACTCTATGTGATTGCTGGCTTGCGAAGCACTCAACTTGATAATTACCTACCTCGTTTTGCGATAAAACTCCGCGCTGAAAGTCTTTGCGACCCACCGATTTTCTAATGTCGTTCATCAGTGTCGCCTTGACGTTTAATTGCATAGGCTGCTCTGACAAACCCGCACCTGACATTTGCCATAGTGCTGGTATCACAAACTGCAGCGCTCCGACGACCGTAGATAATGGATTGCCAGGTAAGCCAAAATATAATACAGGTTTATCAAGGTCTTTATTTAATTCGCCAAACACAAAGGGCTTGCCAGGCTTCATCGCCACCTTATAATGGTTAATTTGCCCTAACTGCTCAATGACGGTGGTTAGAAAATCATAATCTCCCACCGACACGCCAGCGGTTGAGATCAGCACATCGCAGTCTTGCATGGCTTCGTTGACAACCGCAGTCGTCTTGTCTAAATCATCAGCAATGATGCCGTAGTCGCGAATCGTAATCGGTAAGTCTGCGAGCAAGCTTTTGAGGGTTGGGGTATTAGAATTATATATTTGTGCAAGGCTTGTCAGCTCATCACCTACAACGACAAGCTCGTCGCCGGTTGCCAGCAGCCCAACGATAAGCGGCTCAAAGACGCTTACTTCACCGACCCCTAAGTTTGCCAGCAAGCTAATATCAGCAGGATTAATGCGTTTGCCTGTTTTTAGTACCGCTTCACCTGACTCAATCTCTTCACCTTGGCGGCGAATATTGCTATCGATCTCAGCAGTTTGCGATAGCGTAATAGCATAAGGCTTTGATTTATCAAGCGTGTCTTTTATTTCTGCAAAATTGGTATTCTCTTGCATGATAACCGTATCACAGTCACTTGGCACGACTGCCCCAGTAAAAATGCGTACGCCCTGTCCCGCTACAAGCTGACCTGTATAAGCGCTGCCCGCCTGCGATTCGCCTACTATCTTGACAGTACTGTCTTTTGATAGCGCACTGCCTTGCGCAATTGCATAGCCGTCCATCGCTGATAGGTCTTGTCTTGGTATATCAAAAGGTGAACTTATATCTTGCGCCAATATTTGATTTTGGCTATCTAGTAGCTTGCAAGTATCAATGACTCTTTGTTGACGCGTAAAGTCGGTATTATTGTAATTATCTACGCGCAGCTTTATCGCTGACTGCAATTCTTCCATAGTAATCATAAAGGTCTACTCTTTTTATTCACGTTATTTGTAAGATGAAAGGATTGCGACGTAAGAACCCTCTTAACTTAACCATCAATCCATCTTTGTGCTCTAGCATGAGCAAGTTGGCTTGGCGTGTCAATATCATAACTGAGCTGATGATTATTTACGCTACTTATTTGGTGAGACGCCAGCCCTCTGATTAAGTGCCGTAGTCCCTTATCCCCTGTCAGCAAGGCTTGCCATTGTGTCAGTAGCTCATAATCAATTTTTAGAGGCAGGCCAACGATATCCTTGCTAAGAGGATCACAAGTGGTTATTTTATTGGTGGTTGTCTCATGAAACGCAGTTTTCTCGCTCAAGTCCTGCTCGTCGCTCCAATTGTCCAAACCACTATATCTACTAGCAACCACATCTTGTGCGCCTGTCAGCAACGCGATTAGATGTGACTTATCAAGTAATACTTGATCAATGCCCATGATTAATACGCGACTGACTAAAAGACCATCGCAGTCAATATCATTGCGTAATGCCTCGATACCCAAATACAAACTGTGCGCCATACCAGTTTTGGGAGCTGTATTCATAACCGTATGAATGGCGGCATACTGCGCTGCCAGCTTAGCAACCACATCCTCTATCGATGAGTTATTACTAGGAATAACCACGACAATAGCTTGCGGCTGAGTCGCTAGTGCTAGTTTAATCATGTAGCCGATCAATGGCTCACCATTTTTATGAAGTAGCTGCTTTGCTTGACCAAGGCGCTGACTGAGACCACTTGCCAAAACAATAATGGTATGATTTTGCGTCGTCATGCGTGGCTCATCATAGTTATATCACTATTGGCCAAATCTACACACTGAGCTGATGGCGTTTGTCCATGCATGACTGCATTGATCTGTGCCATGATACTAAGTGCTAAGGCTTCGGGTCCATCGCCGCCTAGCTTATAGCCGATTGGATAGTGCAGTTTATTAATCCCTGCATTTAAAACGCTAGGATCAGCTTTGGTCGCGCTAATCTCATTAATTAAACGCTCGGTACGATAGCGTGGCCCCAATTGGCCAAGGTACTTATAATGATGAGCATGCTCTAGTAGGGTTGCAAGGCGAATACGGTCTTGCGACAAACTATGTGACATAAGCGCCACTGCCGCATTTTCGCTGAGCGCCAGTAGCTTGTCTGTCGCATCAAGTGGCAACTGCATCACTCTATCTGCTTGAAAAAAGCGCAAGCGAGTCGCGTACCCTGGACGACTATCTACAACGGTGACGTGCCAATCTTGCAGCTTTGCCATGGTGACCAGCGCTAACACATCGTCACCTGCCCCGCAAATCAGCAGACGTATCTGCGGCTGTATGTTTTGTACGAGCCACTCGGTTGCTAAGTTAGCGTTGTCGTGATCGTTATCGTTATCATCATCTTTTACAACGATATACTTGGCATTTTTATCGATAAGTGCATGTTGTGCTAATTTTTTAACCGTATCCACAATCGTACTTGAGGTGTTAGCGCCAGCTTGATTTGACTCGTTATTGATACCGCTGTTATCAGTGCCAATAGTCGTGATTTGTCCCGACTCGGTATAATTATCCAAATCAAGACGCATACCGATTTTAAGTTTAGAGCTTGAATCCTGATGATTAGCAAAACGAATGAGGGTTGCAATTTTTTTTGGCTGCTGAGTTGCACGCACTTGCCGAACGATATCTAATAAAGCCGTAGCCGACGTTAGTCGCTCAAACAATATGTGTACGCGTCCATTACAACCTAGACCAAAATTTAATTCATCCATTTCATGATATAAATCATCATGTGGATCGTCGCTCACATCGTTTTGCGTCAGCTCAATGTCAGGTTTAGCCCTGCCATCCTCAGTATAACCAATATCGTCGCCGGTTTGGTAAGCTTGCACGCATGCGCCGTGACGAGTGAGCCAAAACGCGCGCTTGATAATATGCGGCTCAAGGCAGCCGCCACTGATCATCCCCACTGAACGCCCATCTTCAAGGATGAGCATCATCGCGCCAGCCCGGCGATATGCTGAGCCTTCAGTACGGACGACCGTTGCCAGTACCGCGTCAATGGCCTGCTTTTGAGCGTCGCTTGCTAGTTTGAGAATATCAGCGATTTGATTCATAACGCCTCTTTTTTATAACTTATATAGAATACTTACTAAATTGAAAAATACACATATCCAAGATAATCAGGGTATAAAAACCCGCTACTTAAGCGGGTTTCTTTAATAAAGTAATTTCTATTAAAAACGGTACTCGTATTTAAGATTACTCTGGCATCTCAGCAAGCAGCTTATCAAGCGTAATTGGAAAATCATAAACGCGCACACCGACCGCATTATAGATAGCATTGGCAATGGCTGCTGCTGATCCTGAAATAGAGGTCTCCCCAATCCCCTTAATATGCATAGGATTGGTATAGGGATCGTCTTCTTCTAACAAAATCACCTCCAACTGCGGCACATCTGCGTTGACTGGCACATGGTACTCGGCAAGGTCATGATTACATAAGCGACCATCGCGCTTGTCATGGATCACCTCCTCCATCAAAGCAGAACCTATACCAAATATCATACCGCCGTAGCACTGTGAGGTAGCCAGTTTATGGTTGAGAATACGGCCCGCTGCATACACGCCAGTCATACGTTTGACGCGAATTTCACCAGTGACCTTATGTACCGCGACTTCAGCGAAGTTGGCCCCAAATGAGGCTTGGCGAAGGTTTTTGCCATTTTTACCTGGTTTTATCTGGCCTTTGGCGCTGATTTCTTGCTCATCATATTCTGCAATGACATCAGCCAGCGCATAAGACTGAGCATCGCTAAAGTCATATTGCTCGGTTGCTGTTTTCAGATTTGATGCCGATTCTGGCAGCGGTATACCCGTTTTCTCTGACGCGATATCCATCAAACCTACGGCTTTATCCATTAAGCCTGAGACTTTATTAGCCAATTTTTCATCAACCAGCTCTGTGACTTTTTCTTTACCCGTATCAATGGCTACTTCTACTTTACTAGGCTCGTGCTCACCTGATTTTTTGATTTGACCGTTATCTATACGAATCGTATCGGCATGTAGACCTACTTTTTTGGCTAACATGGCGCGTAGCTGCTCACAAGCCAAATAAATCCCACTACCAGCACTGGCCGCGCCAAAACTACCGCCAGAACCTGATGCTGGCGGTAAATCACTGTCGCCAAGTTTCATCTCGATATGATCGATAGGCAGTCCTAACAAATCAGCTGCGACCTGAGTAAATACGGTATAAGAGCCAGTGCCGATATCTGTCATATCCGTTTCGATAATGGCTTTGACGCCAAGTTCTTTTGAGTCATCGACTTGTAGTATCGCCCGCGCTTCAGAAGGTTGTAACGTGTTGCCACGAGAAGTGCCAGACATACCGGTACCTATCCACCAGTCGCCTTCTAGTCGGCTGGCAGGTTTGGGATTATGCTCATCCCAACCAAATGCTTCAGCGCCTTTTTCCATACAGGCGACCAGCTGACGTGTGGAGAACGGAATCTCTTTGCTAGGGTCTTCTTCAGGTTCGTTCCGGCGGCGCAGCTCAATAGGATCCATCTCAAGCTTGTTCGCCAGCTCATCCATCGCACACTCAACAGCAATCATACCCACCGCTTCACCAGGAGCACGCATAGAGCCTGATAATACGTGATTCATATCCACCATCTGATAGCTGACGCGGCGATTCTCTCCGCGGTACAAAAAGTGAGTGGATAATGCTGTTGGTTCAAAGAACGCCTCGCCTGGCAAATTGCTGGTCGTGGTATCGTGAATAAAGGTATTAATAATACCCTCTTCATTACAACCAATAGCAATACGCTGACGGGTGTTTGAGCGTCTTACCGTCGCCTCCATCACTTGCGGGCGCGTCATAGTAATCAGTACCGGACGACCGACTTCTTTAGAAGCAATAGCGGCAGCAATAGATTCTGGCGCAATACCAAGCTTACTGCCAAAACCGCCGCCCACATAGTAAGAGATCAGCTCGACTTGATCTTTCTTCAAATCTAATGCGTCCATTACTTGCTGCTTACAAGAGGCGATCATCTGGTTTGAAGTATATAAGACCAGCTTGTCATCTTCCCAATGTGCCAAAGTAACGTGCGGTTCCATCGGTGAGTTGCTCTGACTTGGGGTATGGTACACACTATCGAGGGTTACCGCCGAATCAGCAAGGCCTTGCTCTGGATCGCCGTGCTTAGCATTCTTATCCGAGCCTTTTTTCTCATTTACCTCGTGGGCGTTAGGCAGCTCTTTAGTAAAATCCAAAGCCGCTTGATCGGTTTCGTCTTTATAAGTGACTTTAAGGGCCTTGGCGCCTTCGGTCGCCGCTTCAAAAGTTTCAGCGACAACGACTGCGATAGGCTGACCGTGATAAAAGATTTCACTTACGCCTTGCGCCGGTGCTTCAGTGTCACCACCTTGCGCGGAGTTACGCAAAAAGTGCTTAAGGTCAGTAACGACTTTAATAATACCTGGTATATGGGCAATCGAGTCGCTATCGATTTTTTCAACTTTTCCTTTGGCGATGGTCGAGCTAACCAAGACACCATAAACTTTACTATCGACGTCGATCTCAGCTGAATAATGCGCTTGACCACTTACCTTTAATGAGCCTTCGACGCGATTAATGGGTTTGCCCACCAAATTACTAGCCGTTTTGTCAAACAACGTCTCAACTGGC
The DNA here is from genome assembly GCF_947488565.1 of uncultured Psychrobacter sp. Taxonomy (GTDB): domain Bacteria; phylum Pseudomonadota; class Gammaproteobacteria; order Pseudomonadales; family Moraxellaceae; genus Psychrobacter; species Psychrobacter saeujeotis. Next base: position 713,090 of record NZ_CANKZC010000001.1, read on the forward strand.
TGATCCATCTTCTCTTTGTTGGTGGGCTCTACCGGTAATACTGAATCTAATAATGACATAATTATGCTCCCTCGCCCGCTAGTGCGCGCTGTATAACTTGTTTGAGTAAACGGCGCGTCAAGGGTATCTTAAAGTCGTTTTGACCACTGCCCTTGGCATCTTTTAATAATAAATCGGCCGCTTGCTTGATCGTATCGTCGTCACCTTGCGTATCGGTTAACAACGCCTCAACCTCCTCATTACGCCATGGCTGGGTACCAATGCCGCCAAACGCTAAACGTACTGTTGAGAGTTTGCCGCTATCATCCGTATCTATTACAGCTGCGCAGGATACAAGTGCAAAGGCATAAGAGGCACGGACGCGTACCTTGTCATAAGTGTGCATGCCTGTGAGGGGCGCAGGCAACACCACGTGGGTGATCAGCTCGCCACTTTCCAACACATTTTCGATATGGGGGGTGTCTTTAGGCAGACAATAAAATTCTTTAACCGGAATCTGACGAGTGGTGCCATCGGCTTTAACTGTCTCGATGGTAGCATCAAGCAAGCGCATAGCAACCGCCATGTCGGAGGGATGCTGGGCTATACAAGATTCGCTGGTGCCCAAAATAGCTAAAGAGCGGTTCTCACCGTTGATAGCAGGACAGCCAGTGCCCGGTTCGCGCTTATTACAAGGGCTATCGGTATGATAAAAATAGTAGCAACGCGTACGCTGCAAAAAATTGCCGCCAGTCGTTGCTTTATTACGTAGCTGTCCGGTTGCCCCTGCTAATATGGCACGAGACAAGACAGGATAGTTTTCAATAACGGTAGGATGCGCCGCCAAGTCGCTATTACTGACTAGCGTACCGATACGTAGACCACCTTCATCGGTATCCTCTACCTTCTCAAGATCAAGACGATTGACATCAACCAAGGTGCTTGGTGTTTCAATCTCAAATTTCATTAAATCGAGTAAGTTAGTACCACCGCCGATAAAAAAGGCGTCTTTGGGACTAGCCGATGTCGCGGCTTGCTCTGGCGCGTTAGCACGAATGTATTCAAAGCGTTTCATGAGCGGCCTCCTAGTGTGCTATTGGCAGTTTGATTGTGTGATGACTGCTTACCTAACTGCGTCTCACTTGGTGGCGGCGACCAAATACCCGTTACTGCCGAGTCTTGCAGCGAGCCTGTAGTCGTCTCTTCACTAGAAGCGGTACGCTTACCTGAGACTTCGTTTTCAAGCACTTGTGAGATGGCATCCACGATATTGGGATAAGCAGAACAGCGGCAGATATTACCACTCATCCGCTCAGCAATTTCTTGCACTAATAATCCATTAGGGTTTTTTAGATCGCTTGTAACATAGCTTGGCCAGTTTTGTTTCACCTCTTCTATTAAAGCAGTCGCTGAACAAATCTGCCCTGGCGTGCAATAACCACACTGAAAAGCATCGTGATCTTTAAAGGCTTGTTGCAAGGCTGATAACGACTCAGGCATTCCAATGCCCTCAATCGTGGTGATCTCATCGCCGTCATGCATAACCGCAAGGGTCAAGCACGAGTTGATGCGCTCACCATTGATAAGAATGGTACAGGCACCGCATTGACCGTGATCACAGCCTTTTTTGGGTCCGGTAATTTGTAGATGTTGACGACATAAATCTAGAATTGTCGTGCGGGTGTCGAGATTTTCAAAGCGGTGCTGTTCACCGTTGATCATCAAAGTTATCGTAGACATAGACATGCTGGCTTCTCGCTGGCAGATGATAAGAATTCGCGGATGAGTTTTTATCCATCCATCTAGTTATTTAGTATTGATTATTTAATATTAAGACGTATTGAACATTTAACTTTGACATTACCACAGACTAGTTTTATGCCTTTAATATGCGCTAATGTCATCATTAATATAGAAAAATACAATCAAAACAATCTATACATTAATATGCTCAGCGAAACTTACGATATTGTTTTTTTGTAGTAGATAGGCAAAAAGTGTTAACACTAAACAAATACCGCTCTCCTTCACCTGTGCTTGCGAAATTAAAATATCACTGCTAACAAGATAAATTTCCTATTGTCATCAAACTGTCATGAAAGCTTGGCAAACTACCACGCATATCACAGGTAGTCGTTTTTGCTTTGTTCTCAAATTTGTGTTGTTGTCAAACTTTAGGAGTTCTACATGCGTTATTCGTTATTAGCAGTCGCCGTTAGTTGCACCTTAGTACTCACCGCTTGTAATAAATCAACCGACCCTTCAAGTTCAGCTGCTGATAATAGTAGCGCCGTAACCAGTACAGAAACAACCACTAATACAACGTCTACTACAGCAAGCGATTTTAAATCTGCTGAAAATATCGCTATGAACATCACTGGTGCTGGCGCGTCGTTCCCGCAACCTATCTATGCCAAATGGTCTTATGACTATAATGCCGCGACTGGTGGTCAGGTGAACTACCAATCTATCGGCTCCTCAGGCGGCATCAAACAAATCCAAGCAAAAACCGTCGACTTTGGCGCATCTGACGCCCCTATGACCCCTGAAGAGCTGGATGCGGCAGGTCTCATTCAGTTTCCGACCGTTATCGGTGGCGTGGTACCGATTGTCAATATCGATGGCGTGGGGCTAGGTCAACTGAAATTGGACGGTGCGGCTTTAGCTGATATCTATCTGGGTAAGATTAGCAAATGGAATGACCCTGCCATCACCGCATTGAACCCAGATTTGAACCTGCCAGATGCTGCCATTACCACCGTGTTTCGCTCAGATGGCTCAGGCACGACCTTTAACTTTACCGATTATCTAGCCAAAGTCTCAAACGACTGGAAAGACAGCGTGGGTGTTGATAAAACCGTCAAATGGCCTACCTCTGCCACAGGGGCAGGCGGTAAAGGCAACGAAGGCGTATCAAGTTACGTCAATCGTATGAAAAACGCTATCGGCTACGTCGAGTATGCCTATGCCAAGCAAAACAACATGGCGCACGCCGCCCTCAAAAACGCGGCGGGTAACTTCGTGCAGCCATCTGCTGAGACCTTTGCCGCGGCAGGTGACATCGATTGGTCACAGCAAGCAGGCTTTTATAAAGTCATCACCAACTCTGAGACCGAGCAAGCGTGGCCCATCGCTGCTGCCACCTTTATCTTGGTACACAAGCAGCCAGAAAACCCGCAGCAAGTGGCTGGCGTGTTGAACTTCTTTGATTGGGCATATGCACAAGGTGATGATAGTGCCATGGCGCTTGATTATGTGCCTTTTTCTGATACCGCAGTGGCACTGTTTAAAGACAAGTGGAATGAAGTCAAAGGCCATGATGGTCAACCTGTCTACACCCCAGCTCAGTAGTTTTTACACATATATATAGCAGCACTTGTAAGCCCCTTTGAGACACCTATTTTCCGGTGGTGGTCTCAAAGGTTTTATCACAACAAATTTAAAAATAGCGTCATCCATTACCGTTAATAGCGCCCTTTATTAAGATTTAGTTTGCTGTGATAAGACCTGATTAAACCCTTTAAGGATTTTGCTCTATAGCCGGTTAATTTTAAAAAAGATTTAAGGGTTGCTGGGATGAATTTTTCGAAGCCTCTGGAGTGCGAAGCGCACAGCAAGCGAGGAAAATTTATACCAGCAGAACGCTATTTTAACTATATCTCTTTAATTTCGAGCTGACTGAAACCCTATTTAATGCTGAGACACTTATGAATGATTTAAGGTCGCAACTGGCAAAACAAAAACGTTACGATGCATTATTTGTCAATGCCACCAAGGCATTTGCCATTCTCGTGCTGCTATCTTTGGGCGGTATTTTGCTCTCTTTGATCATTGGCGCTTGGCCGAGCATTCAAGCATTTGGTCTCGGCTTTTATACCAGTAATAACTGGGACACGGTTGCCAATGAGTATGGGGCGCTGGCGCCTATCTATGGCACGCTGGTGACGTCCTTTATCGCTATCTTAATTGCCGTGCCCGTCAGCTTTGGTATTGCCATATTTTTGACCGAGATGTGCCCAAATTTCTTAAAAAAGCCTCTCGGTATCGCCATTGAGCTGCTGGCAGGTATTCCCTCTATCATCTACGGTATGTGGGGATTGTTTGTCTTTGCGCCGTTTTTTGGCGATCATATTCAGCCGAGGTTTATCGAACACGTTGGCCCACTGCCTATCATCGGTAAGCTGTTTACCGGTGCGCCAATGGGACTGGGCATGTTTACCGCCTCTCTTGTCCTTGCCATCATGATTATTCCTTTTATCGCCGCCACCATGCGTGATGTCTTTTCCGTGGTGCCGGATTTATTAAAAGAATCGGCTTACGGCATGGGTGCAACGACATGGGAAGTCATGTTCAAGATTATCTTGCCGTATACCAAAGCGGGCGTCGTTGGTGGTGTCATCTTGGGACTGGGTCGTGCCCTTGGTGAGACCATGGCCGTGACCTTCCTAATTGGTAACGCCTTTAATATCAGTCCAAGTCTATTTACTTCTGGGGTCACCATTACCTCAGCCCTTGCCAATGAATTTGCAGAAGCCTCTAGTGAGCTACATCTGGCGTCGTTATTACATTTAGGCTTAATTCTATTTGTCATCACCTTTATTGTGCTGTCGCTGGCTAAGCTGATGCTGATACGTATGGATCAAAAAGCAGGTAATCGATAGTAGCTCGATTTCCTCGGTAAACTTCGATGATTATTGGTATTGATAAAAATATGGGAAGTGAGTTTTATGCCTACTGATGCTATGAATTCAGCGTTACCTGCTAAGAGCAACTTTGAAGATCGTTATAACAAGCGCCTTTATAACAAACGGCGCTGGGCCAATAAGCTGGGTTTGGGTTTTGCCATGTCGGCGATGGTATTTGGCCTAATTTGGTTGTTTTGGATTTTATTTACGCTCTTCGTTGAAGGTTTCCAAGGCATGGTGCAAATGCCTATCTTTACTGCCGACACGCCGCCGCCGATGAGCGCAGGCGGTTTACGCAACGCCATTGTTGGTTCAGTCATGTTGGCGTTTTCGGGATTGTTCATTGGTGCGCCCATTGGCCTTATGACGGGGATTTATTTGTCTGAGTTTGCGCAAGGCAGCATGCTTGGCAAAGTGACGCGCTTTTTAAACGATATTTTGCTCTCTGCTCCATCGATTGTCATTGGTCTGTTTATTTATGCCTTGATGGTCAAAGGCCAAAGCTTTTCTGGGTGGGCCGGCGCACTGGCATTGGCATTGATTGTCATTCCTGTGGTTGTACGTACGACTGAAAACATGCTTAATTTAGTGCCCAATAGCATTCGTGAGGCGGCTTATGCACTGGGTACACCGAAGTGGAAAATGGTCACGCAAGTGACGATTAAAGCAGCTCGAGCGGGGCTAACCACTGGTGTGCTGTTGGCCTTTGCCAGAATTACCGGTGAGACCGCGCCGTTACTATTTACGGCATTGAATAATCAATACTTTAGTACCGATATGGGCCAGCCGATTGCCAACTTGCCAAATACCATTTACCAGTTTGCCATGAGCCCTTATGACAATTGGCATGCAATCGCTTGGGCGGCAGCACTGCTGATTACCGCTTCGGTGCTGGTACTAAATGTATTGGCAAGGTTTATCGGTGGTCGCAGCTCCAGTAAATAGCAGCCAGAGTCGATAACGCCTACCACCAAATCACTTTATATACCCATTTACCTAAATTTATATTCATCAAGCTAGGTTGGATAATATTATGAATGACGTCATCAGCAAAACGCGTAGCACAGCAGATAGCAGTAACTTTGATACGACCACAGCCAGCTTACTACATAGATCGATGGCGACGACCACGCAACTGTCGCAGCCAGATTCGTCAAATTTAACTAAGCAAACGCAGCATGATATTCCCAAAGACATGCCAGCGGCAAAGATGCAGATTCGTGATTTAAGCTTTTATTACGGGGATTTTCAGGCGCTTAAAAACATCAATATCGACATTCCTGATAAAAAAGTCACCGCCTTTATTGGGCCATCCGGCTGCGGCAAATCGACCCTGCTCCGTACCTTTAACCGTATGTATGATTTATATCCTGGCATGCGTGCAGAAGGCAGTATCAACCTCGATGGCAAAAACATCTTGGGCAAAGACATCGATGTCAATTTGCTACGCGCGCAGGTCGGTATGGTGTTTCAAAAGCCGACGCCGTTCCCGATGTCCATCTATGACAATGTCGCCTTTGGTGTGCGTCTCTATGAAAGGCTAAGCAAAGCTGAGCTAGACCATCGGGTGGAATGGGCACTTAAAAAATCGGCACTATGGCCGGAGGTAAAAGACAAGCTCAAAGCCTCAGGTTTGTCGTTATCAGGCGGGCAGCAGCAGCGCCTGTGTATCGCTCGCAGTGTCGCTACCAAGCCTGAAGTACTACTGCTTGATGAGCCAACCTCGGCGCTTGACCCACTCTCGACAGGTGCCATTGAAGATTTGATAGAGGATTTAAAAAACGACTACACCATTGCCATCGTCACCCATAACATGCAACAGGCTGCGCGAGTGTCAGACTACACGGTGTATATGTATTTGGGCGACATGATTGAGATGGGTGAGACGGATCAAGTCTTTACCACACCTTCGCAAAAAGCCACGGAAGATTATATTACGGGTCGTTATGGTTAACGCTGTGCAAATTGAAAGTACAGCAGACTAAAACTACTTATGTAAACTCAAAACATATCACGCTATAGCTGTTTGATTTCAAAAGTTACATGTACTGCTGGGGTGAATTTTGCGAAGCATCTGTCTGGCCTGCGCACAGCAAGCGAGGAAAATTTATCCTAGCAGCACGCCATTAACAGTGCCCTTCTTTTAGGTTGAACTGACTACACTAAAATACAGATATTTAGGAAATACCTCTTATGCAAAGTGACAAGCATATCTCCAAAAGTTTCGACCAAGATTTGGATGAAGCCATTCGTCTGTTTTTGGTCATGGGTGACAGCGCCGCCAACCAAGTTGCCAAAGCCATTCATGCCCTTATCGATAAAAATGAAACACTGGCGCAAGAGGTCATCGAGATGGACTTTGATATCAATCGGATGGAAGTTGAGCTCGATGAGCATATCTTATTATTGGTCGCCAAACGTCAGCCAGCGGCCAGTGACTTACGCTTAGTCATGTCCATCAGTAAAGGCGTGGTAGATTTGGAGCGCATCGGTGATGAAGCGGTCAAAATCGCCAAAATGGCCAATAAGCTCGCCGCACAAAGTAAGTCAGCGTATGGCTATGCAGAAGTGCAGCATCTGAGCAATCAAGTGCGTCTGATGCTGCATAATGCGCTAGAGGCCTTTAGTCAGTCCAATGCTGAGCAGGCGTTTGAAGTGATGCGCAATGATGATGTGGTCAATGAAGAGTATCAGTCAGCGATTCGTGCCTTGATGACGTATATTATGGAGGACGCACGCCACGTCTCCAAGGTCATCAATATCGTGTGGGTGTTGCGTGCGCTTGAGCGGATTGGCGATCATGCGCAGAACGTCGCTGAGCTAGTGATTAACTATATTAGCGGACAAGATGTGCGCCATTCGGACTATGCGTTGGTCGAAAAAGCGGTGCAAGAAGCCAATGATCGAATGGCGGCGCGTCAAACTGATAACGTGGCAGCGGCAGATATTAATGCACCCAATAATTGATGCGCTAAATAATAATAGCGACTGATAAAATAGCCGCCACATATTGTAAGATACGCCTCGCATTGCTACCCTTATCAGCTACTAGCACTATCGAGGAATATCATGAAAAAATTACTGGTTGTAACCCCTACTATTTTATTATTAGCAGCATGTGCGACTAATGCACCAATAAACAACGCTCATAGTGGACATAAACCTCAAATACAAAAATCTTATGCTTTTAGCTGTGAAGATAATAGTAAAGTGACTGCTATTTATTCAGCGAATGGTAAAGTGGCTAATTTAAGCTTGACGCTGCCCAAGCTAGGTATAAAAAACCAAAGAGTAAGTCTTAAACAAGCAGTATCGGGCTCTGGTGCACGCTACATTAAAGAATCTAGCTCTAAAGCCAGCTATGAATGGCATACCAAGGCCAATCGCGGCATTCTGAGTATCCGCTCAGTAAATGATCGTAAATACAGCATTACTTGCCAACTATAAAGCAGCAACCTCCCTTTTGAATAACATTTTTTCCTAAGCAATATTTTTTTAAGTAAACCCTCTTCGTATCATTAGGAAGATCTAAAAAAAGTGCCAGTCGTTGAAATGACTGGCACTTTTTTCTTAAAAAATCCTGTTATCAACAATTACTATTCTCAAGCTGGTGGCGTACCTTCGGCATTAGATATGACAGTGTCAATCTGTATCAAAGCATCCATAGGAATAGCGGCGACACCAATCACTGTTCTGGCTGGCAAGTCGCTATTGAAAAAGGTCTTATAAATATCATTTACCGCATCGATATCTGTAATGTCTGTAAGTTGGATGGTCATTTTTACCACATCATCCATAACGTGGTCGATACTTTCTACAATGGCTTTGATATTTTCTAAACACTGCTTCGTCTGCGCTTTGATGTCACCGTGGATTAGCTTGCCTGTTTCAGGATTGATAGGTAATTGACCTGAGAGATGGTTGTAATGAGAGAACGCCACCGTTTGTGTCGATAGTGGATTCTGCGGCGCTTTATCCGTATTGTTAGCCTTGATAGTAATGCCATGCTTATCTTCGGTCGCTTGTGGCGGTGTGCCATTTCCATGAGACACGATAGCATCAATCTGTACCAAAGCATCTAGCTGTAAATCTGACGCTATCACCATCGTCAGTGCTGGTAAATAGGCCGCGCTTCCATCACTGGTTGACTCTGGAAAGAACTCTTTATAAACGTCATTTACCACGTCCACATCGGCAATATTCTTTAAAAAGATATTTACTTTGACAATTTCTTGAAGAGGAACGTCGATACTTTCTAAAATCGCTTCGATGTTTTGTAAGCACTGCTGCGTCTGCTCTTTGACACCACCAGCGACTAGCTCACCAGTTTCAATATCGACAGGCAGTTGCGCTGAGATATTATTGTAATGGGAAAAAGCGATCGTATGCGGCGATACTGAATCCTTTGGTACTTGTTCATTGTTTTTTGGTACTTTTACCAGCTCAACGGGTGCTTGCGGATACGTACCTTCACCGTTTGAGATAACAGCGTCCATTTGTACCAAAGCATCATCCATGGGTAGTGCTGCTACTGCTATGACCGTCCGTGTCGGCAGATAGCCTTGGAAGAACGCAGGGTAAATCGTATCGATGTCTTTAATATCTTCGATGTTTTTTAAAAATATATTAATTTTGATCACATCATTCATGTCATGATCGATGCTCGCTACAATGGTTTTGATATTTTTTAGACACTGCGCGGCCTGTACTTTTATATCATTTGCGACCAAATCACCGGTGGTAATATTGACAGGTAATTGCGCTGAGATATAGTTGTAATGCGAAAAAGCAACGGTTTGGGTAGAGAGTAAATTTTGCGGGGCAATGTCCGTGTTTCTTGATACTTTTATGATAGTGTCATTAGTAGTGTCGTTCATATCGGTATTCCCTATTTGATATGTGTTTTTATATGAATCTCAGTTTAACAAAGCAGTAACGCGTACCACTAAAAGCTAGCAGTGGCGTAAAATCAGATACTTAAACTCAAAAAGCCGCAAGAAATCTGTGCGGCTTTTTAGATTTATCATGATAACTGGGTTGCAGCACTAGTAGAGACTAGCTAGTGAAGATCAGCTAGTAGCGATTAGCCAGCAGCCAATACTCCACCAATGACAGCAACCACACCGCCTAATGCACGAGTAATACGGTTATCGGCTTTGAGCATCATGGTGCCTAGACCGCGACCAACAAAGGTAATCGCTAAAGTTGCAACAACGAAGCCTGCCATATAAAGCAGTAAGCTTGAACCTTGGGTCATCTCAGTGCCGTGAGCATAACCGTGGGCGACCATAAACAGCGCAACCAAAGTGCCGCCAACAGCCGTCGGCAGTTTTGCAAGCGTCGCAATTAATACACCGACTAGCAATACTGACATAGCGATGCCCGTCTCTATGCCAGCTAAACTAACACCAGCCCAAGCAAGGCCTGCACCCGCTATCATGCCACCAACGACAAATAAAGGCGTACCGCGTTTCATCGTGGTGTTTTGGCGAATACTCCAAAAACCAATCGCACCCATGGCCAATAAGTGGTCAAGACCCATTAATGGATGTAGTAAACCGCTAAGAAAACCATTGCTCACGTGCTCGCCATGGCCAGGATGGGCAACGGCTAAAGTGGCCGTCAGCATCAGCCCGATGGTCATTAATAGTTTCGCCGCTGGCAACTTAGTCATTTTATTCATGGTATTCTCCCTCTGTTCTTTTTGTTTATTGTTAACTGGTATAACTACTTTTTATATCTTGCTTGTACCATAAAGGCGTTTAAGCACTGATAATAAACCACTGGCAGTTAAGTATTAATAATTAAGCACTTATTCTTAAGCATCAGCGCTTAGCTTTCCAGGACGACGCTCAGGTAACATGCCCTGCTTTAAAATAAAGCTAATGATTTCTTCTACGCCTACACCGTCATACAAGTTAGTGAATATAAACGGACGCTCGCCGCGCATCTTTTTCGAGTCACGTTCCATCACATCTAGGGAGGCGTGTACATATTCAGCGATGTCAATTTTATTGATAATTAATAAATCTGATTTGGTAATACCGGGGCCGCCTTTACGAGGGATTTTGTCACCAGCAGCGACATCGATGACGTATAAGGTTAAATCAGACAGCTCTGGGCTAAAGGTCGCAGCTAAATTATCGCCGCCAGACTCTACTAACACCAGCTCTAAGTTAGGATGACGCGTTTGCAAGTCATCAATCGCAGCCAAATTCATAGAAGCATCTTCGCGAATGGCCGTGTGCGGACAGCCGCCCGTTTCCACGCCAAGAATACGATCAGCAGGCAAGGCGTCGTGCTTAAGTAAAAAGTCAGCATCTTCACGCGTGTAGATATCGTTGGTGACCACGGCAATGTCGTAGTGATCTTTTAAGGCGCTACATAACTGGCGTAATAAGGCCGTTTTACCAGAACCAACTGGTCCACCGACACCTACTCTTAAACAATGTTTCATGGCTATCTTTCCTTATATATTAATCAAAATGTATGAGTCAAAGCGGTTATAAAATCGAAGCGCTTATAGCATTAAAGCAGTCGTAGAATAAAAAAGATTAGCTTCTAAATAGTCTTGAATATTGGGTTTCGTGCTGGGCACTACCGAGCGCTAAGCCCGGTAGAATCGGCCCCAACTGCTCATCAGTTAAGGCCAGCGCAGTATCGACAGCAGCGACCAGTTGCGGGCGTAGTTGCTCGTTTAAACGTTGCGCGGCGGTATGACCTAATGGCATCGCTTTACAGGCAACCGCCAGTTGGTTTTCCAGCCAGCCCCAAGCAAAGCCGAGTAAACTCTGGCGTATCGGTACTTGTCGCTGATGGGCAGTCCAAGCAAAAACGGTCACGTAACCGGGATCTTCTGGTAGCTTGGCATGACCTAATACTGTCTGCGGCTGCAACTCCAAACTGTTGAGCAAGCGCATCAGTGCTTGACCCAAACGTATGTCTTCGTCGCTCAGCTCAGCGGTCTCACGATTGGCATGTATCCAGTCATTCCAGAAGGTAAGACCTTCACTATCGCCATTCTCCCAGCAAGTTTGCAAGCGTGCCAGCACTGGTAATTCGCAGCGAGACAAGCCATCGTCAAGTACGCCCTCTAACCACTCGCCAAGCTCAGCCTCATTACATACCCAGCCAAGCTCAAATGCACTCTCTAGCCCTTGTGACCAAGCGAATGCACCGATGGGCAATGCAGGGCTAATCAGTTGCATCAGTCCCAGCAGTGCCAAATCGCTGGTTGCGTTTGGCTGGATGTCAGTGTGCATGGTTATGGTCGTCATGATGGGAATGTCCATGGGCATGATGGTGTTCGTGAGAGTGGTCATGTGCGTGTTCATGGGAATGAGAGTGTTCACGGCCAGCTTGCGCATAAGCACCAGACTCTGGATCGAATGGCGCTTGATGATGACTCAAGGTAGCTCCTAGCAGAACAGCTAATTCTTCTAATACATGATCTGGCGGAAACCGTACCCAATAACGTCCTTCTTCATCGCGACCAAGGGCGAGCGATACATGACGATTACCTAAGTGATAGCCGAGTCGTCCCAATGCCAAACCGCCCTCAACATAAGCGGTAGTGACTGGCTCATCAGCAGCAAACACTTGGACGATCTCGCCACTACTCGCTTGTAGCAAATCACCATGACGTAGTACCGGACCACGATCAAGGAACAAACCAACATCGAGGCCGCTATCAGTCACCGCTTTTAAGCGGCCACGTATGCGCAGCTCATAAGGTAGCGTTAGGGTGTCGTGTACATCGGCCTGAGTGCTGCCGTCGATTCTTTTTATTAATTCAAGCATATTGATATCCTTACAAGTGCTCTAAAACAAATGGTAGCGTTGGGCTAATGGCAATTCTGACAGGGGCTCACACGTTAATAACTCGCCATCTGCGCGAACTTCATAAGTTTGTGGATCTACTGTCAGCTCTGGGCAGGCATCATTGAGCTTCATATCGCTCTTACGCATTTGGCGAACGTTTTTACATGCAACCAGTCTACTCTTTAGACCAAACTTTTCTTCTAGTCCCGTATTCATAGCCGCTTGACTGACAAAAGTAATTCGTGTTGCGGCAGCGGCACGACCAAGCGCACCAAACATACGGCGATAATGCACAGGTTGCGGCGTAGAAATAGCCGCATTAGGGTCACCCATCGCAGCGCCCGCTATCATGCCACCTTTGAGGATAATTGATGGCTTAACGCCAAAAAAGCCCGGCTTCCACAATACCAAATCTGCCAGCTTGTCAATTTCGATAGAACCAATTTCATGACCTACGCCGTGAGTGATGGCTGGATTGATAGTGTACTTAGCGATGTAGCGCTTTACGCGGAAATTATCCGTCCCGCGTTCTTCATCTTCTGGTAACAGGCCACGTTGCAGGCGCATTTTGTGCGCGGTTTGCCAAGTTCGGCACACCACTTCACCGATACGACCCATCGCTTGCGAATCCGACGAAATCATCGAAATCACCCCCATATCATGCAGGATGTCTTCAGCAGCTATAGTCTCACGGCGGATGCGCGAATCGGCAAAGGCGACGTCTTCAGGAATACTTGGGTCTAGATGATGACACACCATCAACATGTCGAGATGCTCATCAACGGTATTGATCGTATAAGGACGGGTCGGATTGGTAGACGATGGTAAGACGTTAGGTAGGCTACAAGCGACGATAATATCGGGCGCATGACCACCACCAGCACCCTCGGTATGGTAAGTATGAATACAGCGGTCTTTGAACGCTGCTATGGTATCTTCCACAAACCCAGACTCATTTAAGCTATCAGCATGAATGGCAACTTGTATATCATAGCGATCGGCCACATCCAAAGCGTTGCTGATAGAGGCTGGCGTTGCGCCCCAATCTTCGTGGATTTTTAGACTCATGGCGCCCGCTTTTACTTGTTGTACTAGTGCTTCTGGCTTACTGGCACTACCTTTGCCAAGAAAACCAATATTAATAGGCAAGTCATCTACGGCTTGCATCATTTTACCTATGTGCCAAGGACCGGGCGTATGGGTGGTTGCCGTTGAGCCAGTCGCTGGTCCCGTACCGCCGCCAATCATGGTCGTCAAGCCGCTCATTAGTGCTTCGTCCACTTGCTGCGGACAAATATAATGCACGTGTGTATCGACAGCACCTGCTGTCAAAATCTGACCTTCGCCCGCGATGATTTCGGTACCAGGGCCAATGACAATATCGACATCAGGTTGGGTATCAGGGTTGCCGGCTTTTCCGATAGCAGCGATGCGACCATTTTTTAGACCCACATCGGCTTTTACGATACCCCACCAGTCGATAATGACAGCATTGGTAATGACAGTATCCATTACGGCATCATCGCAGCGCTGACTTTGACCCATACCATCACGAATCACCTTGCCACCACCGAACATGACCTCTTCACCATAATGCGTGTAGTCTTTTTCGATCTCAATCCACAGCTCAGTATCGCCTAAACGAATTCTATCGCCAGTCGTTGGACCATACATATCTGCATAAGCTTGGCGAGTAATTTTCATGAGCTCGCTCCTGAGTCTGAGTTTTGGTTCTGACCCTGATCCTGACCTTGATCTAAGGGACCCATTACTTCACCATGAAAACCATAAATATAGCGTAAACCTGAAAAAGGAATGAGGGGTACATCACGGTGTTGACCCGGCTCAAAACGTATCGCCATACCTGCCGCAATCGCTAAGCGGTGTCCATACGCTTTTTTTCGGTCAAAGTCTAAGGCTGCGTTGGTTTCGGCAAAGTGGTAGTGAGAGCCGACTTGGATAGGACGGTCACCTGTGTTTGCGACGTTGATAATGATAGGTTCACGATCGACACATAACTCAATGTCATCGCTCTTTAGCTGATATTCACCAGGAATCATAGCAAGTCTCCTCAGACAATAGGGTTATGAACGGTCACAAGCTTCGTGCCGTCAGGAAAAGTTGCCTCAACTTGCAGGCTTTCAATCATCTCAGCGATGCCATCCATAACGTCATCTCGAGTAAGGATTTCGCGGCCGGCACTCATCATTTCTGCCACAGTACGCCCTTCACGCGCACCTTCCATAATGGCGCAACTGATCAGCGCTATGGCTTCAGGATAATTCAGTTTGAGGCCTTTAGCCTTACGGCGCTCAGCAAGTAGCCCTGCAGTAAATAATAGCAACTTATCTTTATCTCTTGGCGTTAATTCCATCGCTGACTCCTTCTTATATTATGGTTATCGTTATTGTTTTTTGAAAAGCGTTTGTTAGCACCCAAGCAAATACTTGGGCGTCAATCGTTAAGTCAACCAAATTCGTGGTGTGATGGCTTTGTGTCCGGTCAATCGCGGACGTAGCACTTCTCGTGCTTGCTGAAATAACTCCCAAGCTTCGTTACGCTCAATGCCTAAATAGCGTAGCAGCAATACACCGCGCCGATAGGTAACTGCCCAGTGATTGGTAGCAGGTATATGCTCACGTAGAGCAGTGATGGCCTCTTGTGGATCATCCAATCCAACCGCCCATAACGTCGCATGTACGGTGGCACCGCCCTGCCCCCACATGCCAGCAAATCTTGGATGATCGGGATCTATACATTGGCGCTCTATCCATAACGGGCGACCATTACGAGTGAGTTGAAAACGCTGTTCGAGACGGCCACTGACGAAAGGCAGCTTGCTGGCAGGACGACCAAGACCGAGAATCTCCCACCCCAAGCATTTGGCGTTGGCTTCTAAATCAATGATGATGGTCTGCTCACCACGCGAGCCGTTAAAAGCCAGCGTTTCTTGTGGTAGCCACTCTAAAGTAGCGTCATTAGCGATTTTTAAATGGGTGTGTTGGTTCCAAGCAACACCATTGCTGTCGGCTTTATAAAGCTTATTGGCAGCAGGTGTCGTCAATAGCGTATGGGCGTTTGCCGCCACGGTGACATCTATATTAAGCGCATCGCCACTAGCAATGCCACCAGGCGGATGCAGCAGATAAACGTGACAGCAACCATCGCGACCTTCAGGATAGAACGGTCTTTGCACACGCAAGGGACCATAATGGCGGGCTATATTCATACGGGTAATGCTAGTCTCAGCTTCGGCGTGAGCGCCAAATCCCAAGGTTAAAAATGCTGCCCAATGACGGTTGGCATCGAAGTGGTGTCCTGAGTCTGTAGCAGTCTGTTGTACTGTAGATTTATGAGATAAAGTCGTCATTCCGTCGAACACCTTTTTATAAACCCAGCGCGACATATATCACTGAATCGTTAGCCAATCATCCTGAAAGGCAGGGTATTAGCTTACAGATAGCAAAATGATCAAAATATTCATGTGCGCGGGTGAGGTCAGGTTGACAATATTGGCTTATAGTTGATTCAATCTAAAAGAGAGTCAAGGCACCCGAGTGCAGATGTATACGTAATACTTCAAGCGAGGTTAACGCTGTCACTCTTTTATAGTGGATTGACTATGTTAGCCGTCAATGAATGTCAATATTATATGGGCATTCATTGCCTAGAAACTGTCAAACTAATTAGTACAGGTCATTCGATTAGATGTCAGGATAGTAGATTATATCCCTTGATATGAATGTTGGTTTTGGTCACTCAAGACTTGAAAAGAACACTTATGAGAAAACACCTGTACTCTATAACTCTTATAGGTTATTAGCTGAAGCTTGTCAAGATAATACTGGGAATATAACGAAGGGCAAACTATGGTTCAATCTGCTTTTTATCAAACTGTTAGCTTATTATCACTAGCCTATTAACTTAGACCAACCTAGCCAAATCATAACTCACGCCAATGCAACCATAAGCGCGTGTCCAACTCAAACTGATGATAATCTGGCTCCATATGACAGCATAATTGATAAAAGGCCTTGTTGTGCTCATGCTCTTTAAAATGCGCCAATTCGTGCACGACGATCATGCGCAAAAACTCAGGCGGCGCTTCTTTAAATAAGCTCGCCACGGTGATGCTGTTATGGGATTTTAGCTTACTGCCTTGTACGCGAGATTGCGTAGTATGAATGCCCAGCGCATGCTTAAGAACTTTCAACTTACTACTATAACTGACATTCGATAATGGACCAATCTTGCGCATGGATTGGTTTTTAATATCGTTTATGTATTGATAGAGTGCCTTATCGCTTTGTACTTGGTGCCGATTCGGATACTTGTTTTCTAGATACTCTCCCAGCCTGCCTTCACTAATGAGCAGTGCCGCTTGGGTTTGAATTTGCTCAGAGTAATGAGCGATATACTTGAGTGTGGTCACAAATCTATCCTTTGCTTATAGAGGGGATGCCCTAATCAAAACTCTTTGAAAACACTACGGTACTACTGGTATAAATTTTTGTAGCCTCTGTCTGCGTAGGCACAGCAAGCGAAAAAATTATACCAGCAGTATATGATGTATAGATATCACTTTTCACTGACTATACTTTAAGACTTGTCTCTATATATTTTACCTTATCCTTCCTATTTACCTATCGTCAGTTCATAAATAAACCCCATAAGCTAAATGTAACTTATGAGGTCATATAAAAGACAATCTTATCACGATATATAGTTAGTTAACATCTAGCCAATTAACGCTCTAAGTGTAGATACTGTAGATGACACTCATACTGATGCAGAATATCGACCAGTACTTGTTCTTTGGTATAGCCAACCAAGTCATATTCTTGTGAGCCATCACTCAAGAATACCTCAGCACGGTAGTAAAACTCGGCATGCTTGGTTGAGGTATTCAACGTAAAGTTAGGTCGCTCAGCTTTAATAAGATTAACTTCATAAATAAAATCATCTTCATCGCCATGACCGACACGCAGTTTGACACCATCTATCTGACCGTCATCTTGACTCTTACCAGCATCTATACTTTCACTGATATTATCAAGATTACGAATATCTAAAGAAGTGTTAAGACCGCCTGCTTGCAGCTCTTTTTCAACCTCGCTCATCGCTGGCATAACAGTATTTTGCAAAAACCGTTCAACTTGGGCATGTCCTGGGAAGCTAACGATACGTTGTAGACGCGCTTTCCAGCTCTTACCGCTATCGAGCACGTTTGCTGTGCCAACAGTACTGGCTTTGCGCTTATTGCCCTCTTCTTTGAGCGACTTCCACATCGACATCATGTAGAGCACCAAGATGAGCGAGAACGGTAAACCGGCGATCACAGAAACGGACTGTAATGATGCAAACCCGCCTGCGAACAGCAGGCCCAAAGTAATCAAACCCGTTGCTGCCGCCCAAAACAGGCGCAGCCAAACTGGCGCGTCAGTATCATTGGTCATGCCCTTTGAACTTAAGTTCGCCAGTACCAAAGCACCAGAGTCCGCTGAAGTGACAAAGAACACTAAGCCAATAACCACACCTGCAAATGACAAAATATCACTGTAAGGAAAGTACTCAAACAAGGCAAACATGCCCATCGCCGCATCATTGATAGCGATTTCACCAAGCTCTGTCGCACCATTAACGACCAAATCTATCGCAGAATTACCAAAGATAGAGAACCAAGCAAAGATAAAGCCCAATGGGATAAACATCACCCCAAACACAAACTCACGCAAGGTACGGCCACGGCTAATACGCGCGATAAACAAGCCAACAAACGGTGCCCAAGCGACCCACCATGCCCAGAAAAATATCGTCCAGCCAGATTTCCAGTCAGCACCAGCGCTGCCGTCATAAGCATAAACATCAAAGGTCTTATAAACGATGGTCTGGAAGTACTGACCGATACTTTGGGTAAAGGTATTCAATAAATATACGGTGTTACCCATCACCAGTATCGCGATCAATAGCAATATCGATGACAGCATATTGAACTCAGATAAACGGCGTACCCCTCGCTCTACACCGGTCATGGCAGAGATAGCCGCCGCAGCGACCACGCCCAAGATGATCAAGCTCTGCACCATTTTGCTCGACTCGATACCAAAGACATGGGTCAAGCCTGCATTGGCCTGCAACACGCCGATACCTAAGCTGGTCGCAATACCCATCAAGGTACAGACCACGCCAAAGGTATCAATACCATCACCGAGCCAGCCTTTAATTAAACGCTCACCAAAGACAGGGGTTAGTGGTGAACGTAGGGCTAATGGCATGTTTTTACGATAAGCAAAGTACGCCAATGCCATCCCGATCAAGGCATAAATGCCCCAACCATGTAGACCCCAATGCAAAAAGGTCTGCGCAAGTGCTTCACGCATGGCCGCCTCACTGGCAGGCTCAAGCCCCGTATGCGGCGTCAAATAATGCATTAATGGCTCAGACGCACCAAAGAATAACAAATCAATGCCGATACCTGCAGAAAACAGCATTGCCGCCCATGCTAAAAAGGGAAATTGGGCTTTTTCGTGGTCTTGACCCAACTTGATGTCGCCGTATTTTGAAAATCCTACAAATAAGGCAAATATACTATAAGCGGCAACCACCAGCATGTAATACCAGCCAAAGCTCTCTGATACCCATGCCATACTCGCGCCTAATAATGCCTCACTATAATCTGGAAACGTGATCGTCCAGATAATCAGTAAAATAGAAACAATAGCTGAGCCTAAAAAAACCGTCTTATTTAGAGTCAGGGTTTTCGTCGCATCTTCTGATGGCGAACTGTACATAAAAGACCTCAATAGGTAAATGAAACAGGGTCTGATATTGCTTTGTCCGCCATAACATGATGAAAAATCACCACGTCATGTATACATGAGCGCATGACGCACAAAGCAGTACCAATCAATGAAACCTGCTAAGCAATCCGCAGACCCCTTAGCAAAACCTCAAAAACTAACAATACAAACTGAAATAACTGTCACGCTATAATCCGGTAAAGATAGAAAAGACAGAAAAGATATAGCGCGAACAGAGTAGCGCTGATAAAAAAGACCTTTACTTTGAAAGGTCTTCTTGTTGAAATTATCCAATAATGTTAAATCGCTTATACAGGCGGTTAAACAGCAGCGCCATAAGCGCGCATCGGCTCGGCTCTGAGCGGTGCGCCATTGGCGACATAATAGTCCGCTGTCGAGCGTGGCAACTGCTTGCCGCGCATCTTATCGACGATTTTTTCGGCCAGCATAATAGTGGTGGCATTTAAGTTACCGCTGATGATATTTGGCATGATAGACGCATCAACAACTCGCAAGCCATCGATACCGTGCACTAGCCCTTCACCATTGACTACCGAATCATTACCTTCGCCCATCGGACAAGTACAAGACGGATGATAAGCGGTCTCGCTATGGTTACGGACATACTCATCCAACTGCGCATCGGTCACCAGATCATCGGTCGGCGCGATAGCGCGGCCGCGATACGGGTCAAGCGCTGGCTGATGCATAATCTCACGAGTGATACGCATCGCCGCGCGGAACTCCTGCCAGTCTTGCTCATGCGACATATAGTTAAATAAAATGCTTGGATGCGCGCTTGGGTCTTTTGAGGTCAGCTTAACGCGACCACGACTTGGCGAGCGCAATGAACCTACGTGTGCTTGAAAGCTATGGGAGTTCACCGCACTGCGACCATCGTAACGCACCGCTAACGGCAAGAAATGATACTGGATATTGGGGTGAGTAAACTTCTCATCGGTACGGATAAAGCCGCCACCCTCGAACTGATTAGACGCACCAAGACCAGTACCCATAAACAACCATTCAGCACCAATTGCAGGCTTATTCCACCATTTATTGGCAGGGGCAATCGATACCGGCAATTTACATTCGTACTGCATATACAGCTCTAAATGGTCTTGTAGATTATTACCGACACCCGGCAACTCTAAAACCTCATTAATACCCAAGTCTTTGAGCCATTGACCAGGACCAATGCCAGAGCGCTGCAATAATTGCGGTGAGGCAATAGCGCCTGACGAGATAACTACTTCACGAGCGGCGTAGAAGTTCTTAGTCTGACCTTGATGTTCAACTTTGACACCGACAGCACGCTTGCCATCAAACAGAATCACATCAGTCAATGCGCCAGTCAAAATGGTGATATTGCTACGCGGTTTGGCACGATCCAGATATCCGCGAGCCGTTGAGGCGCGGCGACCATTGGGTGTGACGAAGCGATCCATTGGCCCAAAGCCTTCTTGCTGATAGCCGTTTAGATCGTCGGTACGCGGATAGCCAGCTTGCACGCCTGCTTCAATCATCGCTTGAAATAGCGGATTGACTCCAGGCTTTGAGGTCGTCATCTCAACCGGACCACCGACGCCATGATAGTCGTTTTCGCCTGCATCGCAGTTCTCTGACTTCTTAAAGTACGGTAAGCAGTCCAGATACGTCCAGTCCTCTAAGCCTTTGATTTTCGCCCAGTCATCAAAATCGAGCGCATTGCCACGGATATAGCACATGCCATTGATGAGTGATGAGCCGCCCAGCCCTTTGCCGCGGCCACAATCCATGACGCGGTTATTCATATATGGCTCAGGGTCAGTTTTGTAGCCCCAGTTATACGTGGTGCCTTGTAGCGGCATCGCGAGCGCCGCTGGCATCTGCGTGCGAAAGTCTAGTCGATGATCAGGTCGACCCGCCTCTAACAGCAACACCTTAATGTTGGCATCTTCGGTCAAGCGCGTGGCTAGCACGTTTCCGGCTGAGCCTGCACCGACAATGATGTAGTCATACTCAGGTGTAGTTGATGTCATAAAACGCTCCATAATAGTAAAAATACGTCAGGTCATAGCAGTAAGCTTAAATAAAAAGACAAATTCGCCTACAGGACGCGCTTACTGACGACAGCTTTCTTTGTACATTAAAACAGGTGGTTAAAAAACAAGCAGTTAACAAGCTATTAAAATACTGACTCAAACTTACCCAGCTCGACTTGGATGGACTTGGTCTGCGTATAATGCTCAAGGGCTTCGATGCCATTTTCGCGGCCGATACCTGAGTGCTTATAACCGCCAACTGGCATTTGCGCAGGCGACTCGCCCCAGGTATTTAGCCAGCAAATACCCGCCTCTATTTGACCGATGACGCGATGCGCGCGGGTTAGATCTTTGGTTACCACCCCTGCCGCCAAGCCATAATCCGTATCATTGGCACGGCGAATGACTTCTTCCTCAGTCTCATAAGTCAATATCGACATCACAGGGCCAAAGATTTCCTCACGTACGATAGTCATGTCATCGCTGCAATCGGTAAATACTGTTGGTGCTACATACGCGCCGCTGGCAAGCTCGCTGGTTGTTACTCGCTCACCGCCAGTTAATAGACGCGCGCCGCCTGCTTTACCTTGCTCAATATAGCCGAGCACACGCTCCATATGCGGGAAGCTCACTAGCGGGCCCATATTGATATCTTCATCCATCGGATCGCCGAGTTTGATACGTTTTACGCGCGTCAAAATGGCTTCTTCAAACTTGTCTTGTAGCGCTTTTGGGATAAAAACGCGCGTGCCATTGGTACAGACCTGACCGGTACTGTAGAAGTTCGCCATCATGGCGATATCTGCAGCCATATCAATATCCGCATCGTCAAAGATGATTAATGGTGACTTACCACCAAGCTCTAAGGTTACGTCTTTCAGCGACGATGAGGCCGCGCTTGCCATGACTTTTTTGCCCGTTGGCACGCCGCCTGTAAACGAGACTTTGGCAATATCAGGATGCTGGGTTAATGCTTCGCCTACTTTATAATCGCCTTGCACGACGTTAAAGACGCCATCTGGCATGCCCGCCTCAGTAAAGATTTCCGCCAGTTTAAGTACCGTCAGTGGCGTGACTTCTGAGGGTTTAAAAATCATCGCGTTACCAGCAGCCAACGCTGGCGCAGCTTTCCACATCGCGATCTGAATCGGATAGTTCCATGCGCCAATACCAGCGACGACGCCAAGCGGCTCACGGCGCGTATAGACAAAGCTACTATCACGCAATGGAATCTGGCGGCCCTCAATCATTGGCGCAAGCCCTGCATAGTATTCAACGACATCGGCACCTGTGACGATATCGACGTACTTAGTCTCAGAGTAAGCTTTACCGGTGTCTTTGGTTTCAAGCAGTGCCAGTACATCATTACGCTCGCGCAATATCGCAACCGCCTTTGACAAAATACGGCCGCGCTCAACTGCGGTCATTGCCGCCCACACTTTTTGCCCTTGTTGCGCCGCTTTTACCGCTTCATCGATTTGCTCAGCGGTCGTTTGCTGAATGGTCGCCAGCACCTCACCTGTCGCCGGATTAATATCTTCGAAAGTCGCTAATGACTCATCGACCGGCAGATAACGCCCGTTAATATAAGCGGTCTGCGTTTGTGTTAAATCGATAATGTCTTGTAAATTATTTACGTTTATCTGAGTAGTTGTCATAAGTTTTCCTTAAGGCGACTGAGAATTTATAAAAAATCGTTCAGTCAATCATGCCATCATGGGTTAAAGGGTAAATGTTCTGCGTGCGTGTTATGGATTAAAGCTGTTTATCAAAGTCTTGCTGCGTCATATTTATCAAGCGCTCACGTATTGAGGCTTTGTCCGAGATATCGATACCCGAAAAATCAGAGAGCCAAATCCCATCGGCGACCAGACGTACCATACATAGCGTTTCAGTATTATCGGTAGCGGCATGTTTTTTTAGCTGCGCATTTGACCACTCAGCCCAGCGTTCGCGTAGCATCCGGTCTCCTAGCATCAACACATACAAGGTCGCTTGGCTATTGAACTCGGCCTGTCCTTTTTCGCCCAAGCTAATCGTGGCATCGATATAAGCGCGGGTAAACGAGCCGTAGCGGACAGGATCCTTTGCCATGGCGGCATTGACTTCTGCCTCAAACTTGGCCATCGCATCATAAAACACCTCTAAGATAAGCGCGTCTTTGGTAGCAAAATGATGCATCACTCCGCCTTTGGTCACGCCGACGGCATCTGCCACCGCTTGAAAAGTGACTTTAGACAAGCCCTGCTCTAGCGTGATACGTGCTGCCTCATCGAGCAGCGCCCGCCGTACCAGCTCTGGCTGTTTTTTACGTTTATGCGCGTTTTTTGTTTCCATTTTTGTGTCCATGTTCATTTTTACCTACCTGTCAGTGCACCACCGAGTTTGACAATAAGTTCATCACCACCACACCGCCGACGATCATCGCAATACCGACCACGGCCGCGGTATCGAGACTTTGTTTAAAAAAGAACACACCGACCAGTGAGGTCAGTACGATACCTAGACCGCCCCACAGCGCATAGGCGATGCCAAGCGGAATGGCCTTGATGGTCTGGGTCAATAAATAAAACGAGATGGCATAAAGCACACCCATAATCAGGGTCGGCACCAAACGAGTAAACTGCTCTGACTTAACCAAAAACGTCGTGCCAACCACTTCACAAATGATAGCAATCGCTAGGTAAACGTAAGCAATAGTGGTAGGACTCATAATTAAATTACCTGTTTTAAATCAAGCATACTCTCTCGATTGAGCGTAAAAGGGCCAACAATAAATTGCGTAATTTCATCAAAGAAACCATACAGACGGTATTTTATACAAATACTCTAGTAATGTGAAGGGTAAGTTTTTATCATTTGTCATTTATACAGCAGGCAACAACGTACATTTAAAATGAGCAGAGAAAAATACGCTTCTCAAATATCACGCGAGTTAAACAAAAAAATAGAGTCATACTTAAACGTGGATGGCTTTAATACCATCCAATAAACCGTTTAAATATCACTCTATTATTTTATATAGTAATGTAATTAGTTATATTTTATCTATAAAACTAAGCCAGCTCTAAGCTCATCTTAGGACCGAATGGCTCATAATGGACATTATCTACCCCATGATTAAGCTTCATCAGACCATCAATCATACTTTCCATAAACGGCATTGACCCGCATACATAGATATCAGCAGGCTCTGGCAGCGTCGCAAGATAACGTTCATCGAGTATTTGCCCCGCGTCAAAATAGAAAATATTTTTATTCACATTTGCCGCTGTCTCTAAAATTTTATCGACCTTAGCGTCAAAAGCATGATGCTCTTCATTTTGGCACGCATATACCCAGATGATAGGTCTTTCTGGGTTTGCTATTACTTGCGCCTCTAACATCGATAAAATGGGCGTGACGCCGACGCCAGCACTCATCAAAACTAATGGAATATCGTTTTGCTGCACCAAATCTTGGTTGAGCGCAAAGTCACCAGCAGGGGCAGATAATAAAATGGTATCGCCAACCTCTACTTCATCATGTAAATAGTTGGAGACCAAACCATAATGCGCATTGCGATTATCGCGTCTGACAGCAAACTGGATACCCTTATCAGTATCGGCAGAATATAAAGAGTAATGACGTAGGGCGAGATGGTCACTGTCTTTTGGATCCGTTTTTACCGTGATATATTGACCGGCAGTTAGATTGAGCTTACTTAGGTCAATGTCTTGGCTGTTTTTTGCATTGTTATTGACTGGAACGACAGTAAAGGCCGCGATATCGGTGGCTGCAGCCGTCTTTTCTACGACCTTAAAGGGCGCAAAACCCTCCCACATCTCTTGTTCATACATATTTTTTTCGAGCTGAATAAAGACGTCAGCAATCTCATCATAAGCTTCAGTCCAAGCGTCAATGATATCGTCATTAGCCGCCTCTCCGAGTACTTCTTTTATCGCCCCAAGTAGATGCTTGCCCACGATCGGATAATGCTCTGGTAGGATTTGTAAAGCGCGATGCTTATGACTAATTTGGGTCACTTGCGGCAGCAAGATTGCCAAATTTTCAAGATGTTTGGCAGCGGCCAAAACTGTGGTCGCAAGGGCAGTCTGCTGGCGACCTAGCTTTTGGTTGGTCTCGTTAAAGATGTCTAACAGCTCAGGATGCTCTTCAAACATATTTTGATAAAACACGGTGGTAATCGCAGTGCCATGCTCTTCAAGCACAGGTACGGTTGCTTTTACAATCTCTATCGTTTTTGGTGACGCCATGATATTTTCCTTGATGTTTCATTATATTGATAAGTTGAGGTACTGATACCGATAACAGTGCCTAAAGTTTTGAGTATTAATCAAATCTTGTTAGAACGATGACTCAAAGTATAATTCGCCTATTTCTTAAAAGTTCATTTAAAATGAATCTTATATTATTTCTATACAAATATCAATCTGTATTGCGGCCATGTTTGCTTCTACTTTTGCTACAGTATATGTTTACAGGCATAAAAAAAGCCCCAATCATAAAGATTGGGGCTTTCGAATTTGGTAGGTCAAGCAACTACTCTTAAACAACATAATGCCGTACATTGATTATATTAAAAATCATCAATTGGTGTAATGCTTGAAATAGGATTTCATAGTGTCTATCGTTTTGAATGTATTACAGACTATACCAAACTGGCACTTAGTAGGCTTATTTGCCGCTGGTATGATTGCTTTTATCATCTCTACTGTATCTGGTGGTGGCGGTGCCATGTTGCTGATACCAGTTACCTCTTCAATGATAGGAACAGCAGTTGCGCCCCCTGTCATTAATTTGGCTACCCTTATTAGTAACGCCTCGCGGCTTTATTTATTCTGGAATGATATTGACTGGTCGTTGACCAAATACTATGTACCAAGCGCCATACTAGGAGCATGGCTGGCAGCATTGGTCTTTAGTCGATTAGATGCAGGCTGGATTCAATTATTGGTTGGCGTATTTTTAGTATCTACTATATTCCAATACAAATTTGGTAAAGTAGATAAAACCTTTGAGATGCCAAAAGCAGGCTTTATACCGTTAGGTTTTATCATTGCTTTTATGAGCACATTGGTGGGTGGTCTTGGTCCTATTTTGAACCCTTTTTATATGAATGCTGGACTAGAAAAAGAAAGCCTTATTGCTACCAAAACCGCTAATTCCTTTTTTGTAGGTATCGTACAAATCGGTAGCTACGCTTTTTTTGGCGTATTTACTGCCAAGCTTTGGGTGTATGGTCTCGTATTAGGACTAGGTGCGGTCGTTGGTAATGTCATTGGTAAACGCTTTTTGACAGGAATGAGTATTAGTCAGTTTAGAGTAATGCTGCTCATGCTCATGGTAATCAGCGGTCTAATAATGATAATAAGAAACGTCAATGTGCTGTTTTAGTGAATAATTTAAACCTAGGGGAAGCCTCTTCATCAGCTATGAGTTAGCTCTTCACTTATTGAGTACTATCCATCGAGCATCCTATGTTGCTTAGCTTGACTGATCACACACCGCGATTGTCAAATGATATTAATTTCATAACTGAACTTCTCTGCTAACCCATATGATTCTCTATACTCAATAGGAGCACCTTCTAAATTCTTAGCAATACGGCATACCTTCACTAAGTTTTCTTGCTTAGTATTTTCTAAATAAGGGTCGATGTGATTGGTTATAAAAAACAATGTCTCAACGGCAGACGACACAAACTGACCACATTTTGTATAGTAAAACGGATAAAGAAGGTTCTCAAAATCTTCGGGCTCTAAGGTTACAAAAGCTTCATAACGGCTTTTAGGTAGCCAAATTTTTTCACTCAGTAACACGTCATCTTCGACAACACGAACGCGCTCTATATAAATTAGCGCCTTATTTTTACCTATATTTAATTTTTGATTAATATCATCGACAGCCTCTATCACCATGATTTTTTTGATGATACCAGTCGGCGTTACATAACCAGATTCTTTGTCACGGAACTTAAAAAACCTTAATAATGAACTTCCAAAATCTGGGCGTTTTAAAAAAGTCCCTCTACCTTGCTGCTTGATCAAAACCCCTTCGTCGACAAGTTTTTCAACCGCTTTACGCACGGTTCCTACCGATACTTGGTACTTATCAGCGAATTCCTGTTCACTAGGTAAAGGGGTGTTTTCGTCCCATTTACTCTCTGTTAGTAACGTTTGTATGTGCCATCTTACCTGCTCATATCGTGGCATTTTAAAATTCTTGAAATTATCTATCATTTATTCACCATTATGGAATTTCTATTAAATTTCTCAACTCTTCAAAACATTTTTATTACTTTAAAAAGAAGAATGTGCCCAATTATCTTTTAAGCTCTAAACCATTTTCATGTTAACCACTTTGATGTTAGCGCTAAGCTAAATTTTCAGTCAATCTTATCTAATTCACGTTACCTTTTTTGTTATCATTCTATGCGATTAGATATGATTCTGAAGATGGACGGTTTTCTAGTGTAGAAAGCTATTTGCCCATACTTGGTCATATTTTTTAATCTACAAACTGTATATAGCCCTACATCTACTGTTAGGACCAAGGAAAAGCCGTGACTCTTTATATTCTAGCAGCCATAGTGATATGTATTATTTTGGGCTATACCACTAAGATCAATATTGGTCTGTTTGCTATTGCATTTTCCTACCTGATCGGTTGTTTTGGTATGGGACTGAAAGCTTATGAGATTATTGAGCTATGGCCACTCAAAATTTTCTTTGTGATCTTTGCTGTGACCCTCTTTTATAACTTTCCTCTTGCTAATGGCGCTTTAGAAAAGCTTTCTAGTCATCTAATTTATAGGTGTCGCTATTTTCCAGAATTCTTGCCTTTAGTTATATTCTTTGTTGCTACGATCGTGGCAGGCTTAGGCGCCGGTTATTACACTGTCTTGGCCACGATGGCACCTATGATTCTGCTATTGTCTAAACGCACTAACTTAAATCTTGTCATTGCGACCTTATCTGTGAATTATGGCGCGCTCGCTGGTGCTAACTTTATCACTTCACAAAGTGGGGTTATCTTCAGGGAGCTGATGCGCGATGCAGGGGTTGCCAATGACAATAGCTTTACTTATGTTTTAGGAGTGTTTGCCGCGACTTTTGTAATACCTGTGATTCTACTGGGCGGCTATAGCTTGTTCAATGCCAAAAATAGCAAAATCGCGATTCAAACGATGGTGCCAGAGCCTTTTGATAGTAAACAAAAAAAATCTATTGTGCTTATTTTTATCATGATAGCTACTGTGCTTATTGTGCCCATTCTCAATCTACTCATGCCGCAAGTATCGGCGATTGAGTTTTTGAATGCTCGGATTGATATTGGTTTTATCGCTGTTATTTTTGCTTTGATCAGCCTATTTTTAAAGTTGGGTGATGAAAAAGCAGTGATTGCACTCATACCTTGGAACACGCTCATTATGATTTGTGGCGTCGGTATGTTGATTCGCCTCGGCGTAGAAGTCGGTGTCATTTACGAGCTGACAGAATGGCTCAGTACCAACGTTCCTATCTGGTTAATACCGATGTTGGTCTTCGTTATCAGCGCTATTATGTCGGTATTTGCTAGTACACTTGGCGTCGTTGCTCCTACTCTATTTCCTATAGTGCTTCCCTTAGCCGTCGCCTCTGGACTCAGTCCCTTATTGCTGTTTACCTGTATTGTTGTAGGGGCGCAAAGCTCATCACTTTCCCCTTTCTCATCAGGAGGCAGTCTAATGTTAGGCGCCTCGCAAGTCGTTATAGAAAAAGATAAGCTTTTTAGTGCCCTACTATTTAAGGCTGTACCTCTAGATATTAGCGTTGGAATAATAGCCATTTTAGTAATCCAGCTTATATTCTAAAGGCTTATAAACAAGGACACCTATCAAAATTTTTCTATATCTGACTGCAAGGTGTTGATGAAAACGATGGTAAATAGTTTTACGCCTCTCTATAATACAATAAAATTCATACAGACATACATATGTTTCTTGTTATTTCTAAAGTATTCTGTTACTTTTATGCAGTGTTAAAAAAACATATTTTGATGAAGTCTAGTAACTTTTCTAATCTGATCATAATTTCAAGCGTTAATAATTGATTATTTTGATCAGAATTCTATTGAATTTTGAGTGTGCAAATACACACAAGGAGTGTCGTGTGAAAAAGCTTTCCTATCTGGCTCTTGGCCTATCTATTCTATCTCTGACTGCCTGTAACAATGCAAACGAAACGGCTAGTACAGATACAGCTGCGACAGATGGCTCGGGCGAGTTTACTGGGCCTTCACGTCCAGAGTGTATTGCCCCAGCAAAACCAGGTGGCGGTTTTGATTTGACTTGTAAGCTTGCTCAAGCAGGCTTAAAAGAGACTGGCATTCTAGAAGATCCTATGCGCGTGACCTATATGCCAGGCGGCGTAGGCGCTGTTGCGTATAATAAGATTGTGGCTAATGATCGCGACAATGAAGATGCCATTATTGCCTTCTCTACTGGTTCTATTCTGAATTTATCGCAAGGTAAATTTGGTAAATTTACGGAAAAAGACGTGAAATGGCTTGCAGGTGTTGGTACCGATTATGGCGCTGTTGCTGTAAATGCTGACTCAGACATCAAGTCTTTAGACGATTTGGTTGAAGTTCTAAAAACAGATCCAAAGTCAGTCAGCTTCGGTGCAGGCGGTAGTGTTGGTGGTCAGGACTGGATGCAAACTGCTATGTTAGCCAAAGCAGTTGGGGTCAATCCTAGCGATATGACTTATGTCGCAATGGAAGGTGGCGGTGAGGCAATTACAGCGGTCATGGGTAATCATATCACTGCGGTTAGTGCCGGTATTGCAGAGCTGATGCCACAAGCTAGTGCTGGTAAACTACGCGTGTTGGCCGTGTTTGCTGATGAGAGACTAGATGGCAGTATGAGCGATATTGCTACTGCCAAAGAGCAAGGCTACGATGTCACTTGGCCGGTGGTTCGTGGTTACTATATGGGTCCAGATGTAAGCCCTAGCGCTTATAACTGGTGGAAAGAGACTTTTGATAATGTCCTTGCTGATCCAAAATTTGCTGAAATACGCGAGCAGCAAGAGCTACTACCATTCTCTATGACTGGTGAGGAATTACAAGAGTATGTCTATAAGCGTACTGGTGAGCTGCGCGATTTGTCCGCTGAGTACGGTCTTGTTGAAGCTCAATAACCACGTATTAGGTACTAAATATTTATAGTACTTTTAAAGGCTAACAATGTATTTACTTGTTAGCCTTTTTGCCCCCAAACTCAAGGAATACTCCTTATGACGATGGAACGTTTATTTTCTGGGCTAATGGCATTATTTAGTTTATTTTTAATTTATTTAGCCATGAGTTATGTTGCCCCTATCGCTTATGATCCTATAGGACCTCGCCCTTATCCTATTCTGATTTTCTCCCTTATGGCGTTTCTGACTTTAGTGATTGCTTTTCGCCCCGCGCGTTTTACTAAAGAAATTATTTTAGGTTACGACAAAACCGTTATTAGAAATTTAATTTTGTGCATCATTGCATTGACTGTTTATAGTCTGATATTTGAAGTTCTAGGTTTTATCCTTGCAACCATACTCATGTGTTTCGCGGTTGGTTTGTTATTTGCTGGTAATCCTATTAAGAGCCTGATTTTTTCAATTGTGATCAGTATCGCCTTGTACGTTTTGTTCGACATGGTATTAGATGTCGTGTTACCACTTGGATTGTTATCAGGGATAATGGGATAGCTATTATGGAAACCTTTAATTTTTTAATGCATGGCTTCGCTGTCGCCTCTACACCCGAAAACTTGATGATAGCCCTGGTCGGTGCTTTTATAGGTACTGTAGTCGGTATGTTGCCTGGACTTGGGCCTATCAATGGCGTAGCGATATTACTTCCCTTTGCCTTTGCGCTTGGCTTACCTCCAGAGAGTGCGCTAATTCTGCTATCTGCAGTTTATTTGGGTTGTGAATATGGGGGGCGTATTTCTGCGATTTTGCTAAACGTCCCAGGATCTGCTGCTGCTGTCATGACCTCATTGGATGGTAATCCTCTCGCTTTACAAGGCAAAGCAGGTATTGCGTTATCAATATCAGCCGTGGCTTCATTCGTTGGGGCTACTATTGCTACTATCGGTGTAGTGCTGTTTGCTCCACTATTAGCTAATTGGGCAGTATCTTTTGGCCCTGCTGAATATTTTGTACTTATGGTGTTTGCCATCACTTGTTTGAGTGGTTTAGTTGGTGATCAACCTATTAAGACAGCTGTTTCAGCGCTCATCGGTTTGGGTCTTGCTACGGTTGGAGTTGACGCGGTGACTGGCGTGTACCGCTTCACTTTTGACTCGGTGAATCTGTCTGATGGTATTCAATTTACCACGATTGTGATTGGCTTTTTCAGTGTCAGTGAGATTCTAATTTTACTTGAAAGAACCTCTACTGGGCAAAAAGTTGTCGAGCAAGGTAAGCGTAGTTTATTTAACTTAAAAGAGCTGTTATTCAGCTTAGGTGCGATGTTGCGTAGTGGTGTTATGGGCTTTGTTGTTGGTATTCTGCCAGGTGCAGGCGCGACTATCGCTAGTGCCATGACTTATACCAGTGAACGTAAAATTGCTGGCGAAACTGGCAAATTTGGCGAAGGTGATCTTCGAGGTTTGGCATCTCCAGAGGCTGCGAACAATGCTTCAGCCTGTGGTTCATTTGTACCGATGCTGACTTTGGGTGTGCCAGGTTCTGGTACGACAGCCGTTATGATGGGTGCACTAACCTTATATAATATTACGCCAGGTCCACAGCTATTTACTGAGCAGCCTGATATCGTTTGGGGCTTAATTGCCTCTTTATTTATCTGTAACGTTATTTTGCTGGTAATGAACATCCCTTTAGTACGCTTTTTTGCCAAACTACTTGATGTTCCAAACTATATATTGATACCGTCTATCGCAGCGGTTAGTTTCATTGGCGTTTATTCTATCAACAGTACCACTTTCGATTTGGTATTCATGGTAGCGCTTGGTGTGTTCGGTTACTTTTTACGCAAAACAAACTTCCCATTATCAGCGCTTATTTTGGGTTATGTATTAGGCGAGTTGATGGAAGATAACTTAAGACGCGCTCTATCTATTTCGCAGGGCGAGCTGAGTATTCTGTGGAGTAGTAATATTACAATAGTGTTATGGATACTGGCTATCTTGATGGTATTTATGCCAATAATACGTAAACTCTATCGCAGAAAATTTAGACCAGCTGTTTAGGTTTTAGCGATTCTGTTCTTGAAATATTTTGCTGTGGTGGTTGTACTTTTAGTATGGCCACCATTTTTCTAGGCTGAGTTATTGTATATCTTATAAATAACATATCCCTAATATAACCACTGTATGGCCTTAAGAAGGGACAATCGCCTTCCAATTATCAAATCCAGCAATGTAAGTACAATAGAATAGCAAACGACACTATATTGGTAACTTTATTCTTATCAAGATTGCGTTAGCCGTAGCACCATACATTATCTTCTTTATGAAAGTAGAAGCTCTCCCACTACAGCCCATATCTTACAGGCAAAAAAAAGCCCCAATCATAAAGATTGGGGCTTTCGAATCTGGTAGGCGTAACTAGATTCGAACTAGCGACCTCTACCATGTCAAGGTAGCGCTCTAACCAACTGAGCTATACGCCTATTTAGGTTGAGCATTTTAGCAAGTTTCTGAGACTTTGCAAGTGTTTTCTCTCTAAACCAGAAGTTATTTTTAAATAAGTACTATTTTATCGTCAAAGTCTTTTTATGGTTCTTAGTTCTGTATCTAAAACCATAGCAATTATGGGAAAATCCATTAGGGAGCGCACTACTCATATTTATGACAATCTGCGCGTATTCTCTTTAAGCTTTTTAAGTACTTGCTGATACTCAGCGTGACTTACATCAAGCGTACTTATTCGCCCATAACGTAGTTGCCGATAGTCCTGTTTAATATCGTTGACATACTGTTGAGTTAGTTTGAGATCGTCGGTGACAAGCCGACTATCAGTCTCTGTAAGGCTATCTACTAGCCGCTCAAGCCACACTAGTTGTCCTTCATGATCATGGCGAGCAAGTGCCTTGTCTTTTTTACCTAGCCGTTTAGATAACTTGATTAAAAGCAAGTCTACTGGATGCCAACGCTTCCGTCGTCGTTGCCATAGTATAAATGTCACTATAGATATCACTGTGATGGCACCAGCAGCTAACCAAACGATTTGTTGCATAACTGAGCTGATGTTGAACCATTTTAATAAAGATCCTGCTTGCTTGTCTTGATCATAGCCGACGATGTCTTTTTGCCAGTAATAACTGGCTTGGTCAGAAAACCGCCTTAGCGTTTGTAGCATCTGATACTGCTGATAGCTAATCTGCGCCCCTGCTCCATCGCCAAACAACGCTGCTCCTTGGGATTGAGACAGTGCGTCCATTCCTTGTTCGACACGCTGCGGCGCGACAAACGCAGTCGGATCAACACGTACCCACCCTTGACCCTCAAGCCATACTTCAGTCCACGCATGAGCATCCATCTGCCGTACTTCCCACACGTCACCGCTGCGACTTGGTTCGCCACCTTGATAACCAGCCACAATGCGCGCAGGAATACCAGCCGCCCGCATCATAAAAGCAAAGCTTGAAGAATAATGCTCACAAAACCCAGCTTTAGTATCAAACAAAAACTCGTCGATGCGGTTATCATTTAGCCGTGGCGGCGATAATGTATAACGAAACTCTGTTTGATTGATCCAGCGCTCAAGTGCTTGCATATAGCGCACAGGATCTGAACCCGATTGCGCAAACAGCTGCTGAGCAAGTGCACGCGCTTGTGGATTGCCATCTTTAGGTAGTGTCACGTTGATACGACGTGAATCCTCATCAAGTACAGGATCGATACGCATGGGTACAAAACGCAGGACGTTGTAGCGTAGCTGCTGGGTCACCGGACTGTCTTTTAATAAAGTAAATTCTGATGTGATACTGACATCTGTACGCTGAGTAAATGGATAATCAAGCCCAAATAGCCAGTTTTGCTGGGTTGGCTCTAAAAGTATCTCATACTTATCGGGTGCAAGCTGCACACTATTAGGAACAGTAGCAATCGCACGCTCAATCCACATAGGAATTTGTCGCGCTGGCTGCCACTGCTGCTGGCTACTACGATTCGGTTGCCATGTCACACCGTCGAAATCGCTAAATACCAAGCCGCGCCAATACAGATCGCTTTGCGGTGGACGTTTATCTGCAAATTCAACTCTAAAAGCCAGCGCAGTGGATTGACTCAGACTGGCAAAATCGCCAGGTGACATGCTGTCTGAGACACCAGTCGTTGCTTGTTGTCCTGATAATTGCACTGACCATAGTGGCGGCAAACGCGGAAAGAACAAAAAAAGCACCACTAATAACGGTAATGCCCCTACCCCTAATATACCAAGTGTACGCAGGCGTCCATCACCGCGTATATTGCCGTCATCATTGAGCGCAATAAATGCTAGCAAGATGCCAATCGTACCTATGATGACCTCTAAAGTAGTGACCAATCCTTGATCCATTAAAAATAGTGCAGCAAGCACAAACAATGATAAATTCAACACTACATAAGCATCACGGCGTTTATACAACTCCCAAAGCTTACTAATCAAGCACAGCACTAAAAAGGCCACACCCATATCCAGACCAAAGCTTGTGTTATAGGTCAACCACAAGCCTACCAATCCTAATAAAAACCCAAGCATTTGTATGCTTTGATACATGCGTTTGAGATGGCGAAGCTGCTCAAACCTCTGTCTAAACTTGGATTTGATATGAGGCAATTGGGCAATGACAGTGATTAAAGCAAAGAGCATTAACCATAACGGCAGATGAACAGCATGGGGAAATATAACAAGAATTTGAGTCAGCAACACCCAATAATAAGCCGGTAGCGCTAACAGTTTGCTATACCATTTTCTGTTTGGGTCATGGCTATTGTTAGCAATATTTCCCAATGCTAGATTCTCAAAACTTGCAGGCGAGGTTACCGCTGCAAAAGCAGATGAGTTAGGCAAAGATAGGCTAGAAGAAGGGTTGCGAGCGTGCTTAGAGTCAATCATGATGACTGTGCCAATCGTAGCAAACACGCCTGCGCAAAAGCCTCATCGTGTCCAATCGCTGACTCTGTACGGCTCTCGTTAGGCAGTTGCATGGTAAAGGGCACTCCAAGACTGCCAAGCGTGATCGCGCCATGAGCCAGTTGCGCAAGCTTTTGTTCATGATGGGCAGCTGGCATATCGGCATAATTGAGGCTCTGCTCATGACCGATAGGATCGGCAAAATGCTTGGTAAGCATCCCCTGCCCACGTGCCACATGCGCCCATGAGACTCTGGCTAGTGATTCGCCTTCGACATAACTATCAAGACGTTCAAAATCGTCTTGGCCTTGAATATGCTGACTATATTGCCCACTCGTCGGTAAGTCATCTAAACTTGCAGTTATGTATTGCGTCTGCCAGTCAAAAGCCAATGGTTTTGGATAGACCCAAGCAGTGCGCGCAAAATAGATGTACGACCAGGCACGCATAATACCAAGTGGATAAACCGTACTGACTGTTAATTTAGGAAGCTCAAGCTGACCACGTTTATAGGTCATAATAGGTAAACGAATAATGTGTTCATCTTGTACACGTGGTAGCAGTACCTGCAGCTTGGGATCGTTGTTAAGCAATTTACGGCTACGCTTGCTGTTGCGCTTATATTCATGCTCGCTATTTTCTTGCTGGTCCAATTGATGTTGCTCAAACCTAAACATCAATTGTCGTCTTGGTTGGCGACTCTCACTACGTACTTGCAGGGTCACCCAGACTGGCGCCCCTACTTCTGCCATAGTGACTTCTAACAATTGAACGTGCAGGCCAGATATGTGCAAAAAGGTCACATGAAAGCTAATCAGCCATATACTAATAAGGTAAAAACAAAGCCCTAAAACCAAGTTATTACCGTAATTGATACCAGCAATAAAGGTAATTATCAATAATATGGCAAAAAGTAGCCCTTCACGTCGGAAAAAAATATAGACGTTGCGCAAATTAAGAGTAGCACTGTCACTTTTAGGAGCACGTTTGGCAAACCAGCGCGCCAAGGCTTGCGTTATTGGCTGAGTCAAAGTACGTGGTAATAAGGTACGTGGTAATAAAGTCATAACTGTCTTATCATTATGGTTACACTATAGCGTGCGCTCAAACCTTAGTTTAAACAATTACTGGTACCTCATGCATAATTCGCTGAGCAATAGTCTGTGAGCCTTGCCCGCCAACGATGTGCGATGGCACAAATCGTTGGCCTAACCTATGATCTGTAACCGCAGCAAAAACAGCTTGAATGTCCTCTGGTGTGACCTCTTGGTGACCTGAGACATAGGCATGAGCCTGAGCGGCACGCTGTAGCGACAATACACCGCGAGGTGACAGTCCATGGTATTCTTGGCTAACTCGAGTCTTTGCAACCAATCGCTGTAGATAATCCAATACGACATCTGCTACATATACCTGTTGAACATTTTGGCGTGCAAGTAATACAGCATCTGTCTCAAGCACCGCATGTAAGCTTGCAAGTAACTTACGACGATCTTGGCCCCGTAGTAACTCTCGCTCGGCAGCTGGTGAAGGATACCCAAGCGATAGACACATCAAAAATCGGTCCAACTGGGACTCAGGTAAAGGATAGACACCTGCTTGTTGCATGGGATTTTGGGTAGCTATGACAAAGAACGGTTGAGGTAAACGGTAAGTCTGCCCATCTTGGGTGACTTGATGCTCCTCCATTGCTTCTAGTAACGCACTTTGGGTCTTTGGACTAGAGCGGTTGATTTCATCAGCAAGTAATAGCTGAGTGAAAATCGCCCCTTTACGAAACTCAAAGCTTTGAGTGTTTTGATTATAAATGCTCATACCCAGAATATCGGCTGGCAGCATATCATTGGTAAACTGCACACGATTGTATGACAAGCCCAGTAACTGTGCCAGCCCTTGAGCCAAGGTGGTTTTGCCCATACCAGGTAGATCTTGTAAGAGCAGGTGTCCACCTGCCAGCACGCAGCTCAGTGCCAGCTTGACCACTTGCGGCTTATCAAGCACGATTCGATTTAATTGAACAAGCAATTGTGCCACTTGACGCTGATTGGTTAAATAATCGCCAGTAACATCGTTTGAATCCTTTAAGACAGCGTCTGACTCTAATGGAGATACAGTATCTGTGTGAGATGCGACATCGTAAGCATGGCTTTGGTGCATAGTAAACTACCGACTGTATTAGTGCGTACTGAAATATTGACACATTGACTCGTTTGGAGTGTTCAGTAATAGCCAATACACCTATTTTAATAAGATAAAAACGACAAGTAAAAACGCTCTAATAAATATACTAACTATAAAAAGCAATAAAGTTGAAAAAAACCAAGCTTGAGCAATTGCTATGATTAGAAACTGGCTGCAGGTTGATTTTCTAAGCCGTCTTCTATCTCAACTGGCTCATCACTCATTTGTGTATGCTCAGTATCTATGGGTTTTCCATCGCTATCGATAGCAGGAGCAGCCATACGCAAAGTAGATAGGTAAGCGATAATATCAGCGCGTTCACTAGCATCTGGCATCGGGTCTGACAGCATTTTTGACTCCGGCATTGCTTTTTGAGCATCAGCAATATAAGGGTCTAAAGTTTTTGCATCCCATACCCAGCCTGATTTAGTTAGCGCTGCACCGTAGTCATAGTCTTCTAGTTCAGCTGCTGGTGCCCCATATATATTCATCAATTGCGGGCCTTTTTTATTGCTTCCTGGACTTAACTGATGGCATTGGCCGCAAGCTTCTTCATAGATGATAGCACCATTATCAGCGTCTCCTTCGCTATACACTGGCAGGGTAACAGGATCACGATAATCAGGCGGGGTGCGCTCACAAGCAGTAAGCACTGTCAGGATCGTCAATACAAGCCCTGCAATTAATGTACCACTGAATGAAATATTGGCGTCGATCGGCATGTTTATATATTCTTTATGTCTATGGATTGAAAAGGTTTGGTCAGCCTAACGAAATAATAGCAGACGTACGATGGTATTTTAGAAATGATGGTATGCTTACAAGCGTAGATTGATACATTCCTTGCAAAGTAGAGCTCTTAGACTACATTCATTGCTTTACTTGGCATTTCTAGATAATACCCTTGCAAATAACGCGCACCGACACTCCAAGATACCGACATCGTAGCAGCCTCCTCAATATAAGGCATCAATACATCAATATTAAGCTCATTAGTGCGTACGATTAAAGATTTAATCGCCTCTAAATTATCAGGTTTATTAATCTCATTTACATAATCGCGTGCAAGGCGCGTCATATCAGGCGCTACAAATTCAGCAATCTCAATCGATTTTGCAGAAGTACCAAAGTTATGAATACCTATCTTGCAACCTATATCGCTTAAAGCAGCAAACTGGGATTTGGCAATCGTCAGATGATTGGCCACATCTTGCTCATTAAACTGTAGTGTCAATGCCCCAGATACACCCCCCACCGCTTTTATCAACTGGCCGGCCACACTTGGCAGCTTTTTATCAACTAATGACGCGCTGGTCAATTGTATCAACACGCGCGCTTCAGGATGAGTCTTGCGCACCTCATTTAATTGTTTGCAGGCATTGATTAATATCCAGCGATCTATTTTTTCGCGTAAGTGGTGCGTCTTGGCGACTGTCATAAACTTGTCAGGTGTCAGTACCGTATTTTCAGCATCGGCTAATGGTAGACGCAGGTAAACTTCAAAGAAGTCACTACGATCTTGATTAATATCATAGATTGGCTGAAAAAATAGCTCAAAGCGATTGTGGGTGATCGCGCTGACTAGATATTCAGCTAAAGCGCTATCATCACTGTTTGCATGCTCACTTGGATCATACAAGTGATAAGCGTT
Source organism: uncultured Psychrobacter sp. (assembly GCF_947488565.1). GTDB lineage: Bacteria > Pseudomonadota > Gammaproteobacteria > Pseudomonadales > Moraxellaceae > Psychrobacter > Psychrobacter saeujeotis. The sequence continues at coordinate 752,345 of NZ_CANKZC010000001.1, forward strand.
GCCCTGATTTGCCGTTTCAACTCTGATATGGTTGATCGCATCAACTGCACGATCAAACAAGACTTGCGGTTCAGCGGCATTGGATTCTATTTTGACGATACCAATACTCACAGTCGTACTGGTTGTGCGTTTATCGACTTCGATGAGCATATCGCTGATATGCTGGCGGATACTCTCAGCAAGATCGACCAGCGCTTTAGATGACAAATCTTCAATTAACACTGTAAATGCTGTGTCACTAAAGCGGCTAATGTGCCCCTCTGCTACCGTTTGCTCAAGCATACGAGCCACTTGCTGAATGGTCGTATCCACCCCTTGCAAGCCCAAGCTACTACTGATTTTACCGATATTATCTAGCTGTATATATAATAAGGCTGCGTGCGCTTTGCCTGCTACCACCGATTGGTGCAAGGCTTCAAAACGCTCTTCAAAGCCGCGGCGGTTGTATAGTCCTGTCAAGCTGTCCTGACGCTCTGCTGCTGCCAAACGCTTGGCAATCTCAGCGCTGTTATTATTGTTTTGTTGAATGATAATCTGGGTGACTGGTTCACCATCTAGCGTAGCGACAGCGAGTTGTAGCTTTGCCTCAAAAGTACTACCGTCCATACGCTTACTGTCAAAGTTAAATTCAACTTGCTCACGGTGGCCTTTATCGAACTGACGTAAAAACTCCTTAAAACCTTTGACATTATCTTTACCGACAATAAAGTCAATAACTGGCAGACCAATAATATCGTCCATCGACTCAAAGTTAAACAACTTTAAATAGGGCTCGTTGGCAAAAATATGAATGCCTTGATCGATATAAGCAACCGCACTCTTAGAGTTTTTGATTAATATATTGGCACGCTGCTCGGCTTCGGAGAGTACATGACGCAAGCTATTAAGCTGTCGTAGGCTGCGCAAATTGGCATGTTGTAGGCAGATTGCCATTACCACTTGTACCTCTTTATCTGCGAGTAAAGCCTTTACCATCACTCCATCTATGACTGAGGGCAAACCATCATCATTACGACCAGTACTCGCCATCTCATCACTCATCAGACCAATGATAGGGAGATCAAGGTTTTGCTCTTGCACAATACCAACGACATCGGTGAAGCTTAAGTCATAGGCGCGCCCAAATACCAAGACGTCCCACTGTTGACGTAGTGACTTTAATAGCTCCTCTCTATCATCCAAAAACCCAAGATTAACTTCATCGTAGTAAGCAGATAATAAGCTGACTAAACGCTCGGCATAAAGCTGATCTTCGTCTATAACTAGGAGATTTAGGACAGATTTGGTACGCATAATAGGCCTTTTTATTCTTATAACCGTCGTGACAGTATACTAGATTATGATTGGACTTGAGCAATGCTTAATTTTGTATAAAAGTATTGATTGTAGCAATCTTATCCAGCTAAATCTGTATCACTTTATACTGACTAAACTCTTCACTATTTAGTAAACATTGCTGTAAACAAAGTGTTTTTTGTTTGTCATTGATACGCAGCATGACTTTGTCATTGGTTTGGAAATGATGAGAAGGCACTATAATGCTAAACTCTGTCTGTAAGCTCTCATCGCCAGCCACCATAAAAGCTGGCATAAAGCTTTGGCCACGATGGTCTCTAATATCCAAACGTAAAGCGCAAGCTGTCAGTACATGCCCAAGTACCTGCCATTCAACCTCAATAGGTTTATTATCAAGATTGAGCCAGCGTACCATACCCATTGACCATTTACACTTGCTGTCATTATGTGAATATTGCAACAATAACAGACTCATAAAACTAAGTGGTGGCGGTGCTGTATTAAGTGTGTCGCTACTGTCCGTCTCGGCGTCTAATATGTCCGCTTTGAGCAAGCTTGATTGTTGTCCTGTCGCCTCATCATCTGTCTTTGACAGTGGCACCACTAAATCTTCTGGAGACAATAAATGTAAGACTCTCATCTGTGATGCTATATCTGTGCTATCAATTACCTCTACTTCAAGGACACCTTGTGTATCGCCCTTCTTAGGCTGTGTATCATAGCGTGGCAGCTGCTCAACTGCCAACTCTCTGGCAGCTATCAAGTCTACTAAGCTCTTTGCACCAGCCACTTTATAATGAATGTTATTAAAACCACCAATGACAGTTGCACGCTGTCTTGTATGATACTTGGTCGGTAATGTCATTGCTCGCTCGACATAACGATGTTTCATGGCCATTAATACTTTATTAACCAGCTGATATTCAATCGCAGCGTTATTACTATCAACCAACGCCTGCTTGCGCTGCTGTAAGTATGTTATCAATGGTCCAAGTTCGATAAATAGACAACGATGGTGCGCTTCATAGGGATTAATAGCGGAGCTGGCAGTGAGATAATCAGGCGGACTGCCGCTTTGTAAGTCTACAAAGATACGCGTCTCAGTCTGCGGCTCGATAGCAGCATGGACATGAGTTGCCCATAACGGTAGTAGACGCTGGATTAATAGCATATTGGAGCGGCGCATGGCACGGACATTCAATAAACTCTGCAAGCAAACCTGTACATATAAGCCGTGAATACTGTGTGCCTGCTTGGCAATTACTTGCGTGCTCAAATCAGTATGTGCCACATTTATCTGACAAGCTAGGTCATATAGCTCATTAAACGCAGCCCATAAGTGTGGTGGTGATGGTTGGTAAGATATGTTGTGCTCACTCAATAATTTTTGATAAATGGTGAGTGACTGGTAAATAGCAGCGGCCAAAACAAGCGGTGATGTTTTAGCTAACGTCAAAAAACGCGTCCAACCTCGGCCTGTTGTTGGACCTCGCTGATTAGTTAAAGTCAGACTCTTGCGTTGTATGATATTGTCGTAGGCCAGTATGGTCGAGTAGTATAGTGATTTGACTTGATCTACATATACTCGCTGCGTCTTGCTAAGCGCTCCTAACTCATAATGATAATGCTTGTGCAAAGAGGTGATCAAGCGCTCGGATGCACAAGCAACAATGGTCAAAAGCTTAAGACGTAGTTTGTCATCTAAGTCTGCTGCGGCAAGCTCAGTCAACACCTGCTCTATCTGCACGGCCTGCTGAACTTCAGTTTGTGTTGGTAAACTTGCTGCCCATTGACGCAGCTGCTGTTCTTGTCCATCCACATATTTACGCGAAGAGTGTTTTAGTGGTGCTTTATGTGATAGATGATCCTGAAAATCTGACAACGTTATCATAAGCCCTCTTTAATAAAACCTCTATTCTCAAGTGAACAGTCGCGATATTACTTGTGTGTATGTGCGTTATAGAGCGCTACTAATGTTCAGCAAAACATATTACCACAACTTACTATCCTGCATACCTTGACTGTCTTTATAAATATTAATTGGCACCTTAAATGGTCTGTTTGGCAACTCTTTTACCAATTTGGGCACAAGATACCCAGGAAGCTTAGCCAACAACGACCAGTATAAGTCAACAGCGGACTGCTCATTGTTATCAAAATGAGCGGCGCCTAAGACCTTATCGAGTACGTGTAAGTAATAAGGCAAAACACCTGCCGCAAACAAACGCTGACTGAGGGCAGTTTGAGTCACGACACTGTCATTGACACCCTTTAATAATACGGCTTGGTTTAACATCACAATACCAGCGACCCGTGCACGCTGCAAATATTGAGCCGTGTTCGTATCAATTTCATTGGCATGGTTGCAATGAACAACCATCACGATGTTGCAGCGACTTTGACTAAAGCGATCTAGCAAAGCATCATCTAAGCGCTCAGGAATCACTAACGGCAAGCGTGTATGCAAGCGAATAGTGGTCAGTTGCGGTATCGCCTCCAAGGTATCAAGCCAGGCAAATAGTCGCCGATTAGAAACACTCAGTGGGTCGCCGCCACTCAAGATAACCTCATTGACCTCAGGATGCTCTTTAATGTAGGAGGCAATCGCTAAGTGTTCGGTGGAAGTTGGCATATTGGCGTTATAATCAAAGTGCTGACGAAAGCAGTAACGACAATGGATGGCGCACGCACCCGTCACGGTTAATAGTATCCTAGATTGATACTTATGTAGCAGACCTTTAATTGGATTTTGGTCGTTTTCAGCCAAGGGGTCAGTGATATAACCTGTCACAGCGATTTGTTCTTGTCTGTCTGGTAACACTTGCTTTAATAAAGGATCATGCGCATCACCCATCGCCATTTTGGCGACAAAGGCACGCGGGACACGTAAAGGAAAGTGCGCTGGAGCATAAACTTGCGCTTTCATCGTCTCAAGGTTAAGTATCTCCAGTAACTCATCTATCGATGTAATTGCTTCAGATAGTTGTGTTTGCCAGTTTTTTTGTGTGATTAAATGGTTTATCATGACAACCTAATGCGTGTGCCTAAAAACCGACATTATACGCTGTAAATCAGCGTACTATCAAAGCATGCCAAGCAAACATTATGGTTGATACCTATTTACCCTTGCCATTCATAGACTTTGGCCCATATGATAGGTATTCCAGTATAAGTAACACCGTGTCAGGTTTGGCAACGCGTCGATAATCAATCAGTAACCTATTAATATAATTACTACAACCCTTAGGAGTCTCTTGTGGCAAGTTTTTCTACCAATGAGTTTAAAGCCGGTTTAAAAGTCATGCTTGATGGCAACCCTTGTGCCATTCTTGAAAATGAGTTTGTCAAACCTGGTAAAGGCCAAGCTTTTAACCGCGTTAGACTGCGCAACCTTCGTAGTGGTAAAGTACTCGAGCAAACCTTTAAATCAGGTGATAGCTTAGAAGCGGCCGACGTGTTGGATACTGAAATGAACTATCTATATAACGATGGTGAGTTTTGGCATTTTATGCACCCTGAAAGCTTTGAGCAGCTACAAGCGGACAAAGCGGCCATTGGCGATGCGCCAAAATGGTTAAAAGACAACAGTAACGAGCTCTGCGTGATTACCTTGTTTAATGGGGTACCATTGTCAGTCACACCGCCAAACTTCGTTGAATTGCAGATTACCGAAACCGATCCTGGTGTACGCGGTGATACTTCGGGCGGCGGTGGTAAGCCTGCAACTTTAGAGACAGGTGCAGTCGTACGTGTACCATTATTCGTCCAGCAAGGTGAAATCGTTCGCGTTGATACGCGCACAGGTGACTATCAGACTCGAGTTAGCTGATACCGTCAGACCTATAAAAAAAGCTCGACCATCATAACAATGGTCGAGCTTTTTTATTATTACTATCAGATTTTTACTGGCTATTCGATACTTGATACCGGCAGCTATCTGCTATGATGACTCTTTTAGGTCTCTACTATTGACCTGTTTTTTTGTTGCTTGTTGGTGCATAAGCCAATACTGTACCAACGCGTTGAGCTGTTCTTTTTTAAAAGGTTTGGTGCAATAGTCTTGCATGCCAACTTTCAGATATTTTTCGCGCTCGCCATCCATAGCATTTGCCGTTAGCGCAATGATTGGTGGTAGTATTTCTGGGTCATAAATCTCATGCAGTTTGATCGTTGCTTGTATCCCATCCATGATCGGCATATGGTGATCCATCAGTATCACATCAAAGCGCCGCGGGTGTGCTGAAAACTGATCAATGGCTTTTTGTCCATCAGTCACGTGAGTGACCTTGTGCCCATTATTACATAACGCTTTTTTGGCAATCATAGCGTTAACATTATCATCTTCAACCAATAATATATGACCAGAATACTCAGAATTGGGACTAATCTCTATGATGTTTGAGCGTTGCCAGTCATCATACTTTTCTTGGCTTATAGACCTTAGAGGTAACAATACCTTAAACGTCGTTCCCTCTCCCACGACACTGTTTGCCCAAACATGTCCGCCCATCAAGTTAACCAAAGACTTGCAAACAGACAGACCCAGACCTGTACCACCGTATAGGCGATGGGTAGATTTGTCTGCTTGGTTATAAGCGTCGAAAATAGCATCCAATGATTCAGGCTTAATACCAACGCCTGTATCTTTGATATCAATACAGACCGTCATATCATGACAAACTATCTCATCAGTTTTTACACCCAAACTCTTGCATCCACTCTTTTTACAATGCGGTGCATGAGTGACGTTAATACTGACATGCCCACCTTCACGAGTGAACTTAATCGCATTATTAACTAGATTGGCCAAAATCTGTTTTAGCCTTACAGGATCACCTTGCATATAAGGCGATAGTTTTTCACTATAACTGTAATCCAGTATAAGGCCGCGCTGACGAGCTTTGACCGCAAATAAACTGACGACTTCATCACATAATAATGACAAGTCCATAGGTATGTCATCAACAGTCATCTTGCCTGACTCAACTTTAGATAAGTCTAGAATGCCATTAATAATCGCAAGCAGGTGCTCTGTTGACAGTTTTATGTTGTCGACATAGACTTTTTGCTCAACGTTCAAATCAGTATCGTCAAGCATCTCAACCATACCAATAATACCATTCATGGGAGTACGTATCTCATGGCTCATGTTTGCTAAAAATTCAGACTTCATTTGATTGGCATGTTTGGCGCGATGTTGATTCTTTTGCAACTGCAATGCATCTGCCGCCATTTCAGCGAACTGTAAAAGCAGTCTGGCCTTATCGTCATCAAATGTATTGTTGGGCTTGGTATCGAACAAACAAAGTGACCCTAAATGATACGTCTTGTTTTCCTCTGTTAGAGTAATTGGCGCGCCTGCATAGAAACGTAGATGAGGGTCTTCTGTCACTAATGGATTGTCGACGAAACGCTCATCAAGTGATAGATCTGGTATAGTAAAAACACTATTAGATAATACTGTGTAATTACAAATCGCCACGCCGCGCTTGGTCGTACATAAATCACCGAATCCATGCGGCGATTTTAGATACTGTATGTGTTCATCCATGAAAGTAATAGCCACCATGGGCACACCAAAGAACAATTTAACCAGTTCAGTCAAACGCGAAAATGCAGGTTCATTACAAGTATTAAGCACGTCGTATTCATGTAGCTTAGCGATACGTAAATGCTCATCTAACGCCAGCGGATAAGTATGAATCGACAAAACCGTCTCCAAGTTAATAAGAAGTGATGGGTCAGACCCCAGCTTGTTTGCTCAGCATTTGTAATGCCTCACTAACCATAATCATTGCCACTACAGAAGTTACCGCGACTGCAGAGCCATAGCCGCCACATTGTAATCCGCCTGTCTGACAGCTTTTGTCTACGCGCGGCGGCTCAGTTGAGTATACGCACCTAATACCGAATTTATCTTTTAGAGCGCTATTGATACCTTTTTCATGGCGCAACTTGTTACGTAACCGTGCTAACAATGGATCTTGATAACTGTCCTTTAAATCGCTAACTGTAATCTGAGAAGGGTCTATCTTGCCCCCTGCTCCACCTGCACAAACGAGCTTTAGCTTATTAAAACGGCAATGTAGTGCAATAGCCAGTTTGGCACTCATGTCATCTACGCAGTCTAATATCACAATCGGCCTTTGCTCAGCTGCGGCAGCTTTTGCCTCACTCCGATTGGGTAATAATGTAGAGACATTCTCAACTGTTAAAAAGTCATCTACCAAGTGCAAAGTGAGCTTTGGGTTAATCTCTTGCAAACGTGCGCCCAGTGCTGCTATCTTACTTTGCCCAAAGGTGCTATCAAGCGCAGGTAGCTGCCGATTGACGTTGGAAGCCACCAATACATCTAAATCAACTAACGTAATATTGCCTACTGCGGTACGCGCTAACGCTTCAGCAGCCCAAGAGCCTACGCCGCCCACGCCAATCACATAAACATGCGCTGCAGCAAAGACATCAAATGCTGCCATACCATACAATGTCTGCGTCCCTTGAAAGCGTCGCTCATATTGTAAATCTGTATTGACAACCTCACTTACTGTATGAGTCGTTGCATTTAGTGTGCCATGTTCTAAAGTCGATTCAGTATTGGCCGATTGTTGCTCGGTTCTTATGAGTTGCGTTTGTTGATTCATAATGAATGAGAAGCTCTGATGGTTGGTGACACTATGGTCAATAATCTTTTGATATTCTTGACGTTTTTTGACGTTTTTAATTGCTCATGTCTTATTTAGGGTAAGGCCAAGAAGTTTGCAAGGCATTGCAACTATTTTGCCACAATTGAGGTGCAAGTACTGCAGGTTCTACAGAAAGCAACTCACTTAGACCTTTCAATACCCAAGGCAAATTAGCAGGTACGTTACGATTGTGTCCATCAGCGCCATACCATTCGTTATCTGGACTTTGTCCCGTTGTTGATTGATTGGCTGATTGACTGTCTAGTTGAGTGTCTTTTGCTTTTTGACACATTATCGGCATCATGTCAGGACAATCAGTCTCTAGAACTAAACACTCTATGCCATGACTATCAACGGCAGCTTTGATAGCACGGCGTAGCTTTTTGGCGTTATGGTTGGTAATTTGGCCAGTAATACCAAGCTTAAAGCCCAATTTAACAAAAGCTTTGGCCTCTTGCTCACCGCCACTAAAGCTATGAGCAATACCGCCTAATTTATGCGCGTCATAGCTATGTGCCTTTAATAACGCCAATGCCTCTGCATGAGCCTTACGAATGTGCAGCATGACAGGAAGCTTGTGCAGCACAGCAATATCCAGTTGCGCTGTAAAAAAACGCGCTTGTTTAGCAAAAACCTCAGGTTGCTTCATAGCGTCCGTATAAGTATCCAACCCTATCTCACCAATTGCTAACGGGCGCTGCTCTTGTATCATTTGCGCCATGCTAGATAGATGCGTGTCAGTATGTTGTTCGATATAAAAAGGATGTAAGCCAAGTGCAATGTGCGCTACAGGATACACGTCTCTACGATCAGTTTTATCCTTATCCTTAGACAGATGTATCTGCTCGATTGCCTGCTGGGTCTCATAGAGTCTAGAAAAATATCGCTGCAAATAACCGACCAATACCAAGTGCTGAACACCCTGCATATAAGCCTGCTGCGTCTGTGACTGTCTATCACCATCAAAGACTGGCGCATCAAAATGAGTATGAGTATCGATCAGAGGATATATAGCAGGCAGTGGGGTATGATCTAGCGCTAGATGTGAATTTGTATGAATCATAATCCGTCTTTATAGTTGATTCTTTAAGGTTGGTAAATATGTGCTGCATAGCAGTTAGGTGGTTATGATAATAGAGTATTTTAATTTTGAATGTTTAGCAGCTTTGTATCTATATGCTGACACAAAACTGTAATACAGCGTGTGATGTACCGCTTTATGAAGTATATTGCGCCGCTAAACTGTCTATTAGGTGCGTTATATTGAGCATAATATGCAAGTATAAAGAGCGTGCAAGTATCAAAAGCATGGAAGTATAAAAGTTGTTTCTTAACCCTTTATTAATCCTTGTCACAGTTTTGATATTGCAGTTCTGTATGCTCAGGATTGATGGTTTTTGAGTGGTCTTTTTTTGATAATTCTTTGGCATGAGGAGTCTGTTGCCAGCTGCTACGTCTTGGTAGCAGCAATAAAGCCGTCCCAACCATGCCTAATGTCAGCCATTTTTGTTTATTCATCGTTTTTACTCCCGCCACTTTTATGTCTGTCTATCACAGTTGTAGATAGCCAAACGACAAACTTAACCGCTATATTCTAACGCTTTAACGGATATGTCTTAATGCCTGTGCTTGGAGCATCTACCTTAGTAAACCCTTGCGCTGTAGGTTTTGACTTTTGATCGCGCTTGGGTACGAGTGGGTTTAGTGGCATCAATTCATAATTAGCATCAACCTTACCATCCCAGCCTTCAGTGCCGCTAAGTGGCAGTTGTTTGATCGTCCCATTTTTATCGATGACCAATTGTAGTACACGCATCTGGTTGTATTTGCGCTCAGTGACACTTGCAACTGCACCACCATCGCGTAGGATAGTTGGCTGTAAAAATATAATCAAATTGCTCTTTTGGGTGCTATCACTATCAGAGCGGAATAGCCGCCCGATAATAGGCACGTTACCTAAACCTGGAACTTTTTGTTGGTTGCTGGTCGTGTTGTCGCGCATCAAACCCCCAAGCGCGATGGTCTGTTGATCATCCGCTAAAATAGTGGTGTTGATTAAACTTTTATTGGTGATAAGCCCACTGGCATTACCGACACTACCGGGTACGACCGAAGATACTTCTTGCGAGACTTCCAAGCGTACCGTGCCATTGTCACCAATATGTGGAATGACATTAAGATTGATACCAATATCTTGACGGTCGATGGTCTGAAATGGATTTTCAGACGAGTTGCCGCTGGTGGTATAAGAGCCTGTTACAAATGGTACGTTTTGACCAACCAAAATGCTGGCCTTTTCATTATCCAAAGTCAAAATAGAAGGCATGGACAATAAGTTAGCACTGGTAGATGAGTCTAATGCTTGCAAGATAGCGCCATAAAACTGTGTATTTCCATCACTGTCTGTACTACTATCCCCAATACCAAGTAACGCACCAGCAATAGAGCCTGCCGCAGAGCTAATACCTGACGCGCCTCCAGACAGTACCGCGCCTGCAAGTGATGCCGCGCTTGCGCCAACGTTATTGAAGTTCACCACTCCATAGCCGCTGTTCGCATTGCCAAGTGCCCATTGTACACCGAGTTGGGCGGCATCATCACCTGAGACCTCAACGATAGCCGCTTGAATAAGCACTTGCGCACGGCGATTATCCAACTGACTGACGGCCGTTTCAATCTCGAACATAAGCTCGGGGGCTGCATTGACAATAACGGAGTTTTGCGTCTCATCAGCGATAATGCTAAAGGGTCGACCGCCAGTACTTGTGCCTGCCCCACCTGAGCTGGATGCAGAAGCTGACACCAAGTTATTAGTTCCAGTTGAACTATTGCCATTTAATGTATCATTGCTATTATTGCCCAGCGTACTACCTGTACTGCCAGCACTATCCAGTGAGGCTGACTCTAAAGTCGATGTCGCCCCAGTACTATTAATAGACTGATTGGCAAGTAAGCCGCGTAACATCTCTGCGATATGACCAGCACTTGCATACTTTAAGCGAAAGACTCGTAAGCCACTTAAGCGACGTGACGGCGTGGTATCAAGTTGATTGACCATTTCTTGCACTTTAGCAATCATCTCAGGACTGCCTTTGACCAGCAGTCTGTCACTAGAAGTATCAGCGATCACTTTGAGCTGATTGCCGCCTCCTTGTGCCTGTTCACCTGCACTTAACACCAAAGCACTGATGAGATCCATCATACGCTCAGCGTCTACATGGCGCAGTGGTATGACTTGTAAGCTATCATTGACATTGTTGTCCAAATCACGAATTAGGGTGGTTAACTGATTCAAACTATCAGCGCGATCAGATAATACCAGTGCATTGACACCAGGCACGGCAGCCGCATGAGCAGACTGTGGCATCAGTGGTCGAATAACGCCTAGTACTTCAGCGGCCTGCGTATTGGTCAAATAAATAACGCGAGTTGCCAAGGCTTCACCCACGCTATCACCGCGCAGATCGACTTCGACACCAGACTGCTTTGCAATATTATCAGGAACGAGCTTGATCGTCGTTCCTGAATCGATCGCTGCAATACCATTGACCTGCATGACACTCAAAAACAGCTGATAAATCTCATCACGAGACAACGCCTTGTTAGAAATCACAGTAACGTTGCCATTGATACGCGGATCAAGGACAAAGTTTTGATCGGTAATCGTTGCCACTTCGTTAATAAAAGCTTTAATATCCGCGTCTTGCAAATTTACCTTCCAGCTTTCAGCACTGGCAAACCCAAACGTTGCCGCCCATAACGGCAGTGCTAGACACAATGGCCGACATATATACAGCAAACGCTGCAGTGAATGACGTAGAGGTGTTACTGAAAATTTATAAAAACTTATCATGGTTATCATTACCCATTGTGATATCACTCACTGTAAACTGAAACGTTGCTAAGATAGCGCTAACAATATTGTTATATGGTCGAGATAATGGTGGTTAGAGCAAACCGTATTATTTAAATATCATCAAATCCATTAGAACTGCTGACGAATCGTAATCACTTGCTCTCCACGTTTTACTTCAATCTGAGCTTCGCCTGATTGCTGTACTTGCTTTAACAAACCAGCGTCTTGTGTAGGATCACTACCGATGTTTTGGCCATTTACCTTAAGTACTCGATCGCCCGGCTCTAGCCCCAATCGATTACGTATTCCAGCTGGCATTGCAGCGGTGACTTGATAGCCTTCACCAGCTGCCATCACCCCCATGCGACTCAAATAACTGGCTGGGCTGTCTTGTAATGCAGTGACAGCTTCATCAATAGCTGAGCTTGGGCTAGCTGCACCATTGCTATCATTTGTAGAATCACTGTCTGTTGAGTCATTGTCAGAGCCATCATTGGAGCTAGTAGTCGCATTGACAACATTGTCATTCGGTATTGCGTTAGGTAATGGCATCGGCTGCAAATCATCGACCGGTTCATTACTTGGCAAGCGCTGATTGCTTACATTCCCTGCTATCATATCGCTTTGATCAAGTGGCATAGAGTCCGCCATGCTAATGACTGTCTCCCTACCACTAGCATCAGCGATAACGACAGCGTTCCAATCGACAGCAACCAGTATATATCCGCTGTCTTGCAGACTTTCGTTAATACGGTAATTTTTAACTTCGCCCTCTACATCCAATAATGCAGATGACATACTCTCTGGTATCGCCAATAGCACCCCTTTTAAATTTACATTAGGTGGCGGCTTTGTAGCAGCGACAACAGGCTCAGGATCGGCAAATATTGCAAACAAACTGCTGTTATCGATATTGGATGCGGCATTATTCTGCAATGGCTGTACCTGCAATGCAGGCGCAGTAGGTGGCGCTAATATCAACCATAATAGGCGCGCGGCAGTCCAAGCTAGCCAACCAAGTGCCAATAATAGTAGCCATACCGAAAATCGGTTTAAGTTATCTACCACTGGTTTTAGGCGTGCTGGAATACTTGTCATTTAACGCGCCCCCAAACCTGTCAGCAGTGGTTGGCGAACACTTACTACCGCTGTATCTTTTGGTGCTTGCCCTTGGTATTCAGGCATATTTTCTAACAATCGCTGCGTCAGGCTCACATCTAGCATGTTATCACCATCGAGATATAGATCCCCTAAGCGCTTATCCTGATTGTCTAATAGGTTAATATGCAGCAAATTTTTATCGTTTTTTTGTTCTGTATTTAGCTCAGCACGTGTCGCTGGCATCGTAATGTAAAACACCTTGCCACCACTTGGATAACCAACTTCGCCGCCCACCCAAGTAAGCTGACCATCTGCTGTTGTAAAGCCAGTCACTTTTGAGCTTGATTGGCGGTGCAATGAGACGGCATTTACTTGAATGGGCGTATTCGGCAGTTGCCAATCAACCACACTAGATAGGGTATCAGAAGCAATCTTGCCGCTCATATCATCAACCTGCCAAGAGTGACGCCCTATGTTGACTTGGCCATCAAGACGGGTTTGTCCCGTAGTAATATTGACATCAGCGCCTATTTTACCCAGTAACAGTTGCCACGGCTGCCAAGACCATTTAGCAGACCCCGTCAGTGGCACAGTCGCTACTGGTAGTTGCCAAATGGCTGAACCTTGCCACAGATTACCTGAAACATGTTGTACATAAGTTGAATCAGGCGCGTACTTCTCAACGATCCAAGATGCTGGCATTTGCAACAACGCAAATAGAGCAAACAAAACAAATCCAACCAGCCACCACAGCTTACGGGGACGCTTATGAGACGAAGCAGATGCTTTGGACACAGTTAGATTACTCTTCTTGGAGGTAAAAATGATATTATGATAACAAACTATTACCTATAGATGACAGCAAAAAAACCAGTATCTTTAGACAAAGATACTGGTTTTTAGAATCCAATCAGCTGAGTGGTATTATCGCTCTATTATATAACTCGTTTATAAATAGCTCGTACAATTAATGCAATGTAATAATCACATTCAAGATAAACACACAGTCAGATTAAAGTAGATTTATACAGCAAAATCTTCAAGATCGCGACCCGCTGCCAATGCATCCACCAACCATGTAGGCTTACGACCACGGCCAGTCCAAGTTTCTTGATGATTGTCAGTATTGCGATATTTAATACTGCGTTTCTTTTCTAACTTCTCACCAGCTTTTAAAATCTCTTCAATTGTACTATTACTATCTTCTGCGATTTTTTCAAACTGCATATACGCATCATATAAACGCTGATGCTGTTTTTGGGTAATAAGTTGTTGGGCGTTCTCAGTGATAGCACGTAGCTCGTCTACATCTAGATTATCTAAATCAATTGTCTTGTTCTTATTCATAATAACCTCAGTCTTAAAAATAGAGATAAGCTCAATATGGTTTTGCAACCTATTAAGCGAAGGATAGGTATTTAGCAATACTGCTTTAACACTATTATTGTCTTTTGAAATTACCCATCAAACCAAAAACAAAATAGATCGATTTGATTTATATGATAATTTTCACTGTCTGATTAACTAGCGATAGCAACTGTGCGAGATTAACATAATTTTATTGTTTAATGAATAAATAAATATCAATAATATTGTTCAAGTTTTTTAATAGTTAGGTATGACATTATCATGAAGACATTAAAAGTCGTATTTTTATACAATGATTATATCTTACATAATTTTTTATAGACATAAGTTTATTTACGATAGTAATTCTGTATTCTTACTATTTCTTATATAAACAGTGAATTTTGATATCAGGTTTAAACGATTGCTTCAAGACAAGGCGATGCGTTAGGCATTTAATCATTTAGTTATTATGTTTTATTTGCATTGTTTTTTCTTAGCTAATCTATACCTTACACTTCTTTATAATATAAAAACTTCATTTAAGAGACACTATTTTCTTTTAAAATTGAAACACCTATAAAAAACATTGCACATTAAAAAGAGCCTATCGATATAGGCTCTTTTTAATGTTTTTCTACCCTATTAGTTCAGGTATATCCTAGAATGGAATGTCATCATCGACAGGACCATCTGGCATTGCCGTAGGTTTTTGTGTTGGCGCTTGATTTGGTTGATTAAACTGGTTTTGCTGAGCAGATGCGCTTTGGTTGTTAAAACTGTTTTGTTGGCCACCTTGAGCTGCTACGCCGCCCGCCTGATTATAGCCACCTTGTTGATTATTGGCTTGTTGACCAAAGTTGTTTTGGTTGTTTTGTCCGCCCTGATTACCATAGCCGCCACCTTGGTTTTGACCACCAAAGTTATTGTTATCTTGACCACCACTTGCGCCATCTAGCATTTGCATTTGTTCAGCACGAATTTCAGTAATGTAGCGATCTTGGCCATTTTGATCTTGATATTTACGCGTACGCAAACTGCCCTCAATATAGACCTTACTGCCTTTACGAAGATATTGCGCGGCAATCTCTCCTAAACGGTTAAATAAAGCAATACGGTGCCACTCTGTCGCTTCTCTTTTTTCACCGCTTTGTTTGTCTGTCCATTGCTCTGACGTTGCAACCGAAATATTGGTCACGCTACCGCCATTGTTAAATTGACGTGCCTCAGGGTCTGCTCCAAGGTTACCGATAATGATAACTTTATTAACTCCGCGCATGATACCGTCCTTTTACTTATGAATAATTTAATGAATCGTACAAGCTATTATTGATTGAAACCAATTCATACTATCAGTAATTTGATTTTACTTTAACCAATTTTTGTTTAAATATCTAGAGGGCTTTGTGCCAAATGCGACAGCTCTTGTCGCGAAGTATCTGTCAGCTGGGTCTTGTCTAGCTTAAGATACGCTACTTGCTCCTTTGCCATCACGACCAGCTCATCGACACCATCTACTGCCAACACCTGCCGCGACCAATTTTGTATGTCGATATTTTTGGGGATAGTGACGGTCGTACTCGACAAGTAAGGCGGCTGTGCAATCGGAATAATGATCAGCAGAGCTGCGCCCATAATAAGTGCTAGTATGCCCCACGCCAATAAATTTGGCTGTGTCAATAGTAAGCCGCCCATGGCCCCGCCAACAAAAGCTCCAAAAAACTGACTGGACGAGTTAAGTCCCATTGCCGTCGCTTTATTTGCCACTGGCGCACGCTTAGATATCCAAGACGGAATGGTCGCCTCAAGTAAATTAAAACCCATAAAGTAGAACAACAAACCTAGGATAATCCCGACTCCCAGTTGACTGCCCAATGCCAATAATGCAAGCGCCGCCGTCATCAAAACAATCGCGCCCAAAAATACTTGACGCATTTTGCGTTTCTTTTCAGCGATGATAATAAAGGGAATGGCCACGGCAAAGCCGATAAATAATAGCGGCAAATACACCAAACCCTGCTGACGTACTGATAGACCTAATACGTCAGAGAGCTGGTGCGGTAAAATCACAAAGATCGCTGTCATGGTCAGATGTAGGGCAAAGATACCGATATGCAAACGGTTTAAATCGCCAATTTTTAACACGCTTACCAACTGCTGACCAATCGATTTATTGTCTAAATTGTGCTTGAGCACACGTAGCGGTGTGGGTACGACAAAAAGTAGCATCATTGCTAAAACCGCAAAACCCGATGTCAGCCAAAACAGGCCTGAAATACCAAGCGAACCCACCAGTAGTGGGCCAAAGGCAAAAGCGAGCATAATGGAGGTGGCGATGGTCAAGCCCATCGTTGCCATTGCTTTGGTGCGCATCTCTTCTCGTGTCACATCAGCTAACAATGCCATCAGCACCGCCGAGACCGCACCGCTCCCTGCCAGCGCTCGGCCGATAATAACCTCATAAATATCTGTCGCGTTGGCCGCGATGATACCGCCCAAAGCAAATAATATCAGACCCAAAAAGATAATCGGCTTACGCGGGAATTTATCGGCAGCAAGGCTCATCGGTATCTGAAAAATCGCTTGCCCAAGCCCATAAATACCAACGGCCAAACCAATCAAAAACGGCGTGGCATGGGCATAGTTGTCACCATATACAGAGAAAACAGGCACAATCATAAACAAGCCAATCATCCGCAAGGCAAATATACCACCGACCCCGAGAATTGCCCGTTTTTCTACGCTATTCATACTTGCCTCACTGATATTATCATCGCTGATCTGACCTTTTTATCTGACTGTCGATTATGTAGCGCCATCGATACAGGCTCATGCGATCAGCTTCACTTGTCAATCAAGCCCCACAGTATAAAACATTCGCTACTTGGTTGCCGAAACTTTTACCTTTTCAATAACGTGCCCTATAGTTAACCCTCTTCAAAAGACAATCAACCATAGGCTGCTATTTGCAACTTGCTTATTTTACTAGACAGTTTTGTTACTAAGTGCATCTAATGCGCAGTCATACCTTGAATAATGTCATCTGAATGACAATAAAGTAAAACGTCATACAAAATATGATAAAAAATCATCTAAATAGAAAAACCTCATATATGTAAGCAATGTTATCGTAATCTGTATTGCCCAGCGCTTAAAAACATAGATGCGATCTACTGATGGATGAATTTACTCATATATCTTTGACGCAAGTCTATCTTTTTAAAATATTAACTGGTTACCTGATACTGATTTTAAAACTGACATAAATATCAGAAAACAACAAAAACTTAGCCAACAAGTAACTGTTTCACTAATTCTATCTAATCTAGACTTTTGTTAATTTTTAACATTAACGGTTTTATAAATAGAATGACATAACATGTGAATGCACAGTTGATACAGCTGTTTTTACGAACAACCACTATAAAACTTTATAACTTATCATTAAACGTATCGTATTTAAATGAAGTAGCCTATGGCTATTAACATACCGTTTTCATTTAAAGCTTACTATATATCACTTACTTTAGATTTTATAACCATACGCACATAGTTTTTTTAATAACGCTTTTAGAAAATAGGAAACCTGTAACCGATGGCAAATGACCACATTGCAATACGCGGCGCACGCACTCACAATCTAAAAAACGTTGATCTCGATATTCCACGTGACAAATTCGTGGTAATTACTGGCTTATCTGGCTCAGGAAAGTCATCTTTGGCTTTTGATACGCTATATGCTGAAGGACAGCGTCGCTATGTCGAGAGTCTGTCCGCCTACGCCCGTCAGTTCCTCTCACAAATGGAAAAACCAGAAGTCGATAGCATTGAGGGTCTCTCTCCTGCTATTGCCATTGAGCAAAAATCAACCAACCATAATCCACGCTCAACAGTCGGTACGATTACTGAGATCTACGATTATCTACGCCTGCTCTATGCGCGTATCGGTACGCCATACTGCCCTGAACATGGTGAGCCGATGGTCGCACAATCGGTGACAGAAATGGTTGATCAGGTGATGGCGTTGCCTGTTGATACCAAGCTAATGATTTTGGCACCAGTGGTTCGTGAGCGTAAAGGCGAGCATACCGTATTGCTTGAGCAGCTGATTGGACAAGGTTTTGTGCGCGTGCGCGTCGATGGTGATGTCTATGATACAGACGAGCTACCAACGCTTGATAAAAAGAAAAAACATACTATTGAGGTTGTGGTTGATCGCTTTAAAGTCCGTGATGACTTAGGTAACCGCGTCGCTGAAAGTCTCGAGACTGCTCTGCGCTTGGGTCAAGGTTTGGTTACGCTACACTTTATGGATGGCAATCCAAAAGAAGGTGGCGATGAAAACCAAGTCATGTCGTCCAAGCACTCATGCCCTGTCTGTGATCGAGCAGTGCCTGAGCTTGAGCCGCGGATGTTTAGTTTTAACAATCCATACGGTGCTTGCCCAAGCTGTGATGGTTTGGGTAAACGTCAATATTTTGCCGCTGAAAAACTGATTACCCATCATGAAAAATCGCTCAACCAAGGTGCGATTAACGGTTGGGACAAGCGTCATGCGTATTATTTTGGTCTGCTCTCTACTGTCTGCAAGCATTTTGACATTGATATGGATACGCCTTGGCAAGACCTGAGCAAAGCGCAACAGGACCTTATTATGCATGGCTCAGGTAAAGAAAAGCTCTCCTTTAACTTTACCGATGAGCGTGGTCGTAAGACCAACAAAACTGTTCCATTTGAAGGCGTGCTGCCTTATCTAGAGCGCCGTTATGCCAAGACCCAAAGTAACCTTGTGCGTGATGAGCTGGCAAAGTATCTGGCTGATACTACCTGTAACGTCTGCGATGGTGCGCGCTTGAATGAAATTTCACGCAATGTCCGCGTCGATGAGCAAACTATCGCTGAGATCGTTAAGCTGTCCATTGGCGATGCCGCTGATTATTATAAAACCTTAAAGATTGGCGGTCATAAAGGCGAAGTCGCAGAAAAGATCTTTAAAGAGATTAATGAGCGCTTAAACTTCCTTGTTAGCGTCGGACTTGACTATCTGACCCTTGCCCGCTCTGCCGAGACGCTATCTGGCGGTGAAGCGCAGCGTATCCGTCTTGCCAGCCAAATCGGTGCGGGGCTTATGGGCGTGATGTATGTACTCGATGAGCCGTCTATTGGTCTGCATCAGCGTGACAATGATCGCTTGCTCAAAACCTTAACTCGTTTGCGCGACTTGGGCAATACTGTCCTTGTCGTTGAGCACGATGAAGATGCGATTCGTCAAGCCGATCATGTCATCGATATCGGTGTCGGTGCAGGCGTACACGGCGGTCATATCATCGCGCAAGGCACGGTCGATGAAATCATGGCGACCAAAGACTCGCTGACCGGACAATATATGTCAGGCGAGAAAAAAATTGAAATTCCTACCATTCGTCATAAGGCTAAAACAGTAGAAGTTGAAGCTAAAGGTAAAGCCAAACCCAAAAAAGTGCCGATGACGATTGAGCTAAAAGGCGCATCCGGCAACAACCTACATGATGTAGATTTGACCATACCCGTTGGTATCATGACTTGTGTTACTGGTGTCTCAGGCTCAGGCAAATCAACTTTGATCAACCGTACTTTAATGCCGATCGCCGCCACACAGTTAAACAATGCTTCTACCCTTATTGCAGATAAGCATGAAAGTATCAGCGGCCTTGAGCATTTGGACAAAATGGTCGATATCGATCAAAGTCCAATCGGCCGTACGCCGCGCTCAAACCCTGCAACCTATACAGGCGTCTTTACCCCTGTACGTGAGATGTTTGCGCAAACGCAAGAAGCCCGCGCACGTGGTTATAAACCAGGTCGCTTTAGCTTCAATGTTAAAGGTGGTCGCTGTGAGATGTGCCAAGGCGATGGACTCATCAAAGTTGAGATGCACTTTTTGCCTGATATGTACGTGCCGTGTGATACCTGCGAAGGCAAACGCTATAATCGTGAAACCTTAGAGATTCATTATAAAGGCAAAAGTATCGCTGAAGTGCTCGATATGACCGTTGAAGATGCCACTGAGTTCTTCTCAGCGATCCCAGCGATCTATCGCCGTCTACAAGCACTCATGGATGTTGGTCTTGGCTATATTCGCTTGGGTCAGTCTGCGCCGACGCTGTCTGGCGGTGAAGCACAGCGGGTCAAACTGGCGCGTGAGCTGGCCAAACGCGATACCGGACAGACGCTGTATATCTTGGACGAGCCGACTACGGGTCTGCATTTCCATGATATTGATAAACTGCTCAATATCCTACATGCCTTACGTGATAAAGGTAATACCATCGTGGTCATCGAGCATAATTTGGATGTCATCAAAACGGCGGATTGGGTCATTGATCTTGGCCCTGAAGGCGGTAAAGGTGGCGGACTCATCATCGCGAAAGGCACACCTGAAGAAGTGGCAGAAGTGAAAGGCTCGTATACGGGTGAGTTCTTAAAGCCGATGCTTGAGCAAGGGTTAAAAGATGTAAGCTAAGACAGGTTAGTGAATGATTGATAAAAGGCTGCTCTTTAGGGAGTGGCCTTTTTTGTTGGGCTGAGTTTAAATTCAGAATTATCATATTTTATCTATTTAGATATTTTCTGTACTTTTTAGAATCTTTTTTATCAATAAAGCTTAGGATTTCTTCTCTACGTTCTAATACTTCTTGTTCAAACAAGTGTAGTGTAATCTGTAGTTCATTATACTTTTCTGAAGTGAAAAGTGACTGAATTGATTTTCTGCCTTCTGAACTAACTTTAGTGGTTTTAAGCATACCAGCACCAAATTCAGATGATGCGTTGAGTACTGTAGGAAGTAATTTCACAATTAAGATATCGAAATAGTTGAAAGGATATTCATAATAGATTTCAAAGTAGAATTCAATATGAGTACCATATTCCTCATTCGAATTGTAGAAAAAATAATTTATAAGTTTATTTTGACTTTCATCAAAATTAAAGTATTTGATATATACATCAAATACTGGTAATGCTAAATACTTATAGAAGTAGTAAGTATCCATACTTTCAAGAAATTTTAATATATTGTGCTTACCATTTACAAACTCATAACTGCAGTCTTTATAGAATTCAATTTTCATTTCAGGTTGATTGTGTATAAATGAAGCGTAGTAAAACTCTTGAATACTTTTATGTATAAAGGTGTAATCGAAACCATCTTTCAAAATTAAACAAACGTTTTTAGATAAGTCATATAAAACCATTCTAGGGTTATCACGAATATTTTGATTTTCAAGACACTCTTTTAATACTTCAATCGCTTTACCATCATCAAACACCAGAATATCCATACTAAAGGTAATAAAGCAAAACTCTTCGAATACTTCTTGAAGCTGAACTTCATTCAAACCACTATTAGACTCACGTTTGAAACCAGGCTTTGTTTTATCATGACGCGATATTAGAATTGTGAATAAATTTTTATAAAATTCGTGTTGATTAGTCGGTATTTCCAGACTACCCCTATAATTCATTACGAAAAGAGTAACCATCAAGGGAGTCTTAAGTAAGTCTTGAATCTCTGTATTGCTGTCTTTAATAGCTTGTTTGAGTAGCTTATTACTCTCACTC
The DNA here is from genome assembly GCF_947488565.1 of uncultured Psychrobacter sp. Taxonomy (GTDB): domain Bacteria; phylum Pseudomonadota; class Gammaproteobacteria; order Pseudomonadales; family Moraxellaceae; genus Psychrobacter; species Psychrobacter saeujeotis. The sequence goes on from NZ_CANKZC010000001.1 coordinate 774,227, forward strand.
TCTTCGACCAATTTATCAATTAATAGACTTTGCTCATAAAAACGATACTCTGATAGCTTAAATACTTTCAAGTAATTGGATCGCTGAATATCTGCATCCGGTCTTGAGCTAACAATAATTTGCATGTTTGGATAACGCTCACACCATTCTTCAATTTCATTAAGCAACTTTTTTACTTTGTCATGAGGTACTTCGTCAAAGCCATCTAAAAACAGTACTAGCTCGCCTGTCTTAGCGACCCTATCAAAATCTGACTCTTCAAACTCAGTTATCCAGTTATTAATTTGCTTACTTAGCGCATTGATTAATGTATCGTTATCATCTAAGCGGCGCAGCTCATAAAATAACGGAATACGTTGTCCTTGTCTTGCTTCTTGAAAAGTTAAATAACGCATGAAAATAGATTTACCTTGTCCTACTGTCCCTTGAAGAACAATTGACTGTCGACTAATATCAGTGACAAAATCGATAGATGTATTTATATCTTCAATTCTGGTAGGCACATAAAACCCCTGTAAGTCTATACTATCGTCACCTTTATAGATTGTCTTTACTTTGGTAACTCTAACGATTCTATCAGACAGATTACTAAGAGCTTGATCAAGTTTATGGTCATCATATTTATTTTTGCCCTTCTCAAATAGCCAGCCAAATACTTTTTTGGTAGGTTCTTTGAGCTCATCTGCTAACTTCATTCCAGCTATACCTGCCATCGCTCCAGTTAACAACATAAGATTAATCCTATTATGTTCATTTGCTTAAATATAGATATAAAAATTATAGCACGTATGGCAGCTGAAACTTACAATACTCATTGATTTATCAAGCAAATGTTAGCTATTTACAACACTAAATAAACTCCCTCTCAACATTCATCACCCGTGCATCTACCGTACGCTCTATTTTCTCCTCTATTTGACTGCATTGTGACTCAATCTCACGTTTGGACAGTCCAACGATTACAAACGTCCATTCGCTAGCATCATGCCGATCACGCTCATCGCTTTCGCATACCGCAACGCTTGGCGTATTACCGAAGCGCGCGTGCAAGCCGCCCATTCGTTGGCGTTTTTCTTTTAACGAGCTACAGCCAGGTAGCGCAAAAGTCAGCGTTAAGATAGCGATATGCATTTTATGCTCCTTACCAAAAAAGTTTATACTTTATAGTAGCATCAAATATAATGTCCGATAATGCCTGCGCGTCAGCATCTAGACCCTTTATAATAGCGTACCAATACCAACCAACATACGTATCTCGCCCAATGACTTCTATCAGCTACATACAGCAGCAGCGCATCACTCGACTATGCGTGCGCTGCGGATTACTTCTTATGCAGTACGGCGCTGAGTCTGCTGTGGTGGTTGACTTGTCTAAACGTTTGGGATTTGCTTTGGGGATGAGCAGCGTCGAATGTTCGCTGAACTTTAATGCCATTACCCTGACAACCATCTGTAATGAGCGCTGTATCACCACTACCAGAGACACCATCAATCAAAGCATTAATGTCAATTTGCTGGTGCAAATCCAGCAAATCGTTAATAAAACCGAAGCCGATAGAAATATTGACAAGCTAAAGTCTGAGCTGACTGACCGCACCACCCATGCCTTTGATGAGTTAGATAAAACGGTTTATCCAACATGGCTAGTAGGCATATTTGTTGGTGCATCTTGTGCCGCGTTTGCCAATCTTAATGGCGGTAGCTTATCGATTACCGCCGTGACCTTTATCGCGGGCATGGTAGCGATGTTTACGCGCATTTATTTAGCCAAGCACCATTTTAATCCTTTTATTACCGTCATTGTGACGGCTTTTATCGCCTCTTTAATTGGCGCGACAACCTATTATTTTGATATTGGTAATAATGCCGATATTGCGGTTGCCTCTAGCGTGCTGTTATTGGTGCCAAGCTTTCCTTTGATTAATTCTTTCTCAGACATTCTAAAAGGCTATGTCAATATCGGCATTGGTCGTGCCGTGTTTACTTATATGCTGACCTTGTCCGCGTGCGTTGGCATTGTTATGGCGCTGGTTTTGCTGCAAATACAGCACTGGGGGTTTTGACATGTGGTTCATTGAAACCGTGGTGCTGTCATGTATTATTACCCTTGGTTGGACGCTGATGTTTAGCGTACCCAAACGCTACATTTTGCCGTGTTTGCTGATGACTGCGTTTGGCTTTGGGCTAAAAACAGCGCTTGTCTATCAGCACGTACATCTGGTGGTTGCCAGCTTTTTTGGGGCGATGCTTGCCAGCTTTTTGGGTGTTTATTTTTCTAAAAAATACACCCTACCACCCAAAGCGTTAATCTCACCAAGCGTCATCTGTATGATGCCAGGTATTGCCGCTTATAAGGCGATGGTCAGTATGGTACAGATCGGTTATTTTGGCTTCTCAGACGAGTTATTTAGCCAAATGATGGTGTATTTGTTTGAGGCCCTGTTTGTGACCTCAGGATTGGTACTGGGCTTGTCTATTCCCGGACTGTTATTTTATAGACGGCGCGCCATTGTCTAAATAGATCTAAATGGTGTCTATTTTACTTAAAGACTTTTATAAATTGAGCCTTAGCTCTCAACTTGGGTAAAATGTTGGACTAAAACCCAGCCTACGCCAATAAAAATAAGAAAAATAAATAATTGAGATTGGATTATTAATGCTACTTGGCACGCCTTAAGCATGAAAAAACTTGTAAGATGTATTCTCATACCCATTACAGTAAAGTTCACAATAAAACTAAAAAACAATCGCGTTCATACTATTCATCACAAGCATTGACTAAAGAGACTTAACCATGACAAAACATTATGACTATATCGCCATTGGTGGCGGTAGCGGCGGCATTGCCTCAATCAACCGCGCGGCAAGCTATGGCAAAAAATGCGCTATTATTGAAGCGGAGCAGTTAGGCGGTACTTGCGTCAATTGGGGCTGTGTGCCCAAAAAGGTCATGTGGTACGGCGCGCAAGTGGCCGAAGCCATCGAAAAGTATGCGCCAGATTATGGCTTTGATGTCGAGTTAAAGGGTTTTGATTTTCAAAAGCTAGTCAATAGTCGCCAACAGTATATCCAAAACATTCACCGCGCTTATGATAATAATTTAGCCAAAAATGGCGTGGAAGTCATAAAAGGCTTTGCCAAGTTTGTCGATACCAATACGGTCGAAGTCAATGGCGAGCATATCACGGCTGACCATATTTTGATCGCAACGGGCGGTCATCCTATTAAGCCAAATATTAAAGGCGCAGAATACGGTATTGATTCTGACGGTTTTTTTGCCTTAAATGCTTTGCCAAAACGGGTGGCCATCGTCGGGGCAGGATATATCGCCGTTGAAATCGCTGGCGTGCTCAACAGCCTGGGTGCTGAGGTGCATCTGTACGTCCGTCAACACTCGCCGCTACGCTCATTTGACCATACCATCGTGGAGACATTGCTGATAGAGATGGAGCAGGATGGCATTCAATTGCACACCGATACCACACTAACGGAAGTCCATAAAAAAGAAGATGGCTGTTTAGAGTTGTTTACCAAAGACGGCGCTCTTGATACCGTAGATTGTTTGATTTGGGCGATTGGTCGCGCGCCTTCTACTGACGGTATTAACTTGGAAGTGACAGGTGTAGAGACGACTGATAACGGTAAAATCAAAGTCGATAAGTTCCAAAATACCAACGTTGAGGGCATTTATGCGGTCGGCGATATTATTGAAAACAGCATTGATTTGACCCCTGTTGCTATCGCGGCGGGTCGTAGACTATCTGAGCGCTTGTTTAATGACAAAACCGATGAGCATTTGGTTTATGACTTGATACCGACGGTTATCTTTACCCATCCGCCTATTGGCACGATTGGCTTGTCTGAGATTGATGCGGTCAATCACTTTGGTAAAGACAACATTAAATGCTATACCTCAACATTTACTTCTATGTATAGCGCAGTGACGCAGCATCGTCAAAAGTGCGTGATGAAACTGGTGTGCTTAGGCGAAGATGAAAAAGTCATCGGCTTGCACGGCATCGGCTTTGGTGTCGATGAGATGATTCAAGGCTTTGCGGTGGCGATCAAGATGGGCGCGACCAAGGCTGACTTTGACAATACGGTCGCTATTCATCCTACTGGTTCAGAAGAGTTTGTGACGATGCGTTAATTTGTTAGATATAATCAATCCACTATAAAATAAATACAGTGTTACTGGGATAAATTTTGCGCAGCCTCTGTCAGCGTAGACACAGCAAGCAAGTAAAATTTATATCAGTGACACGTTATAATGTTTGGACTCTTTTTATTTAAGATTAACGATAGTAATAGCAAAAAGGCTGTTCTCTATAGAATAGCCTTTTTTATTGCCTATTTTTGATTTAGCGTAGCGTCAGATACAGACAGCACAATCATGATACTGCTATGATGCGCTTAATAGAAGCCGTTTGTGAGATGACTGTGTGGCAAGTATACCTCTATATTTTACCAATTGGCCTTGGGATTATGACGTTAGCGGCAAGCTTACTGTGCTTGTTTGCATACCTCATGTCGGATGACAATGCCACGCGTCTGCCAGCTTTTAACTGGTTTAAGCGTTTAATTATTGTGGCATTTATTCTACTAAGCGTTGGGCTGTTTATGACCTTTGGGCATTTTTGGGGTTAGCTCAAGTCTGATACAATTAAAGCCAACCTTTATGAGCTAACGATTTTCTCTAATTCTAATAATGCTAAGTCTTGACGCTTCGGTTCGCCATTATTGCCGTCATCTGGGAACGGCATCTCGTTACCATTCAACTGATAGCCGCGGCGCTGGTAGTAAGCCAATAGCTCGGGGCGATGGCTTAAAATAGACATGGTCAGACGACTTGGTTGATCATTACCTTGTAGATGCCGCTCTGCAAAAGTCTCAGCTGCTTCTAATATCACATTACCCACACCGCACCCTTGCAAGTCTGGATGTACCGCAAACATACCAATATAGGCTTTTTCATTTGCGTCAGCATCGACTTTTATATCAACGGCAATACAACCCAACAGCTCGTCAGTTTCATCGCCATCCTGAGAGCCAGTCGTCGTTTTTGGATAAACGAACAGATAATGTTTTGGATTATCGATGATGCTCGCCAGCTCAGACTGAGTAATACGAATGCCACCAACCAAGTCAGCTTCATTGGTCCAGCCTGCTGTTTCTCGATAACAGCGATTTAATAACTGCTCAAGTGCGCCAACATCATCCACTTTTGCTTGCCGTAAAAACACAGCGTCTTTGTTTAGAAGGTTATTATTCATCTTATAAGGTGTCCTTTCATTATTGCTATATAAAAAAGCTGACTTGGATAACCAAGCCAGCTTTAATAGTAAACCTTATGTGCCTGTAAATGCTAGCGCGATAATGCTTGGGCCTGCTCGATAATATCGAATCCAGTATTGATCTGCGCGCGCGTCGGCGCGTGACCACGACGCAGCAGCTCACTAAAAGCGACCAACTCTTTATCACGCCCTAAAGTACTTGCAGCACTTGCACGAGTATCTTCTCCCTCATCATCGAAGTAGTACTCGATATAATCGAGCGTGTCAGGCGAGCCAAGTAAGATATTATTATCTGGTGAGGCTGCATGTCCGCTGTAGCGTAGGCTCTTGCCATATTGCATCGTCCAGAAGAAAGGAATGCGCGCCTCTAACGAATTGACACTATCATCGTTTAATATCGCTGCCGCTGTGACCATACCATGCTGCAAAGCCACGCGCCAATGTTCGATACGCATACGTCCCATCTGACCGGATGCTTTTGCAATGTCGCCAAGCGCATAAACCCCATCGCGCAGCTGCAAATGACTGTCGACTTGCACGCCATCTGGATCATTCACCTCATTTAAAACTTCTGTACGCGGTGTCACGCCCGTACCCAGAATCACAATATCGGCATCGATATGCTCGCCATCGGCAAGCGTCACACCGCCTACTTGTGAAAAGGTTTTATCATGTTTAGGATGCTCAGCCTTATTTCCAACTTGAGTGATTTTATTGACAGTGGCATTAAACACAAAGTTTATGCCGTTGTCTTTATGCAGCTTAATCAACGCATTGCTCACAGTTTCTGATACGATATTGCCCATTACCCGATTGTCCTGTCCAATCACCGTAATCGAAGCGGGCGTACCTGCTTGTGCCAATGCAGAAGCGACCTCCATACCGATAAAGCCTGTACCCACAATCACCACACGCTGGTCGTGACTGGCCGCTTTAATCAACTTGGCATCCTCCATGCTACGCAAGGTATAAACGCCATCCAAATCAGCTCCTGTGATAGGCGGTATGTTTGGCTCAGCACCTGTCGCTACCACTAAAAAATCCGCGGTCTGTCGCTCACTATTGCCGTTATCATTGGTGATAACGACGGTAGACTCATTGGGCAGTACTTCGCTAACCGTTTGATTGAGGCGTAAATCGATATCGTTGTCACTGGCCCACTTTGCACCGCCTAGCAACAGCTTGTCTTCATCCATATTCCCTGCTAAAAAGGCTTTTGATAATAAAGGGCGATTATAAGGGGCTTTATCCTCTTTACTGATCAAGGTAATCTTGCCGCCATAGCCCGTATGACGCAGCTGATTGGCCGTCATAAACCCTGCACCGCCACCACCAACGATAATAGTATGGGTATCGATCAGCTTGTCATTGTCCAAGTTTTGATTCATTTTCGCTGAGGTATCGACGCTCAAGCTCTCGCCCTCATCTGTCAGCTGATATTGAGTCAATCCGCGCATGGCAACTGGCTCTAATAGCGTCCCATCACGATTGTCAAAAGTTGCATGGTGCCAAGGACAGACGACTCGACTACCGCAGCGCAACCCTGTGCCCAAATCTGCGCCAGCATGCGGACATTTGCCATCAAAGGCAAAAAACTCATCCTCATCGCGCGTGATTAAAATGATACTATCATCATCTTGTTTATATGATTTCATGCCACCATTTGGAATATCAGATTTATTGATGGTCACGATATTCTCGGTATGAATGTTATTATCGGCTAGGTTGTTATTCATCTGGCTCATAGGTCATCCTTAACAGTTATAATTATGTTCTGTATAAAACGTACCGTAATAGTCGATATACTTTAAAAAAGACAAGGTTACTGCGAACTACCAAGCGTGACTGAGACAATTTTTACAAAGTTTCTGTCAGCGTAGGCACAGAAAGTGAGGAAAATTTGTACCAGTAACGCACTATAATGTCCTGTATCCATTTTAGTTTGTATCGACTATACATTTAAAAAACAGCTCTATTGATAGTAACAAGCCCACTTAACGTACGCTGTTTATTTGTACGTTCGCTGCGTTGCGAAACGTAACTGGTGAATATTTACTAGCTCTAATGAATTGGCCTTACCCTTTCAACCCAAAACTTACCTTCAAAATACAAGACCACTTTATGACTTCTCAAGATAACTATAAAAAAACGACAGATAACCTTAGTGCTCAATCTGACTTAGACAGTCAGCCAACTCATAACGAGCAGTTTGATATCGCAAGCTTCGATATCGCAAGTTTTAATATCAAAGCGGCGACAGATACCGAACAGCTCCCTCAGCCCATACTGCCACCTTTAAAGCAGGCAACCTACAAAACATATAACACAGACTTTATCGTCAACGAGATATTGCCGATTGACTTCACTGGCGAAGGCGAACATCTATGGCTACATATCGAAAAGTCCGGCGTGAATACTGCTTATTTAGCCAAATTACTGTCCGAGTGGGCAGAGATTCCATTACGTGATGTTGGTTATTCAGGACTCAAAGACCGCCATGCACTGACAACGCAGTGGTTTAGCTTGCGGATACCTAAAAAGCAATTGCCAGAGACTCAATTTGCACCAATAGATATCGGTGACAACGAGTCAGTCACCATCCTTACGCAGCACTGGCACAATAAAAAGCTCAATCGCGGCGCGCATAGGGCCAATCACTTTATTATTACCTTACGCGATATTGAATTAAAAGATGACGATAAATCGTCTGTAGAGCAGCATCTGCAAACTATCAGCTTAGGCGGCGTACCCAATTACTTTGGTCCGCAGCGTTTTGGATGGCATGGTAACAATATAACAGAGGCGTTGAGGCTGTTCGCACGCCCAGCACCAAAAGATCGTCCGCAAACAAAAAAGAGTAAACGTAAACGTGCCCCGCGTGAGCAACACGCGATGGAGCTGTCTGCCGCGCGCAGTTTACTATTTAATGAGATATTGGCGGCCAGAGTACGTGACGGCAGTTGGAATATAGGACTTGCCGGTGAAGTATTTAATTTAGATGACTCAGGCTCGATATTCGCCAGTGAAGCGATAGACGAGTCGCTACGTGCGCGTGTTGCCAGTGGGGATATTCATCCAACTGGTGTGCTGTGGGGCGTAGGTAACAATAAAGTCAGCGGCGTAGCAGCCCAGCTCGAAGACGATGTAGTACAGCGCAATCCATTATTAGCACAGCTAGCAGTGGGTCTAGAAAAACGCGATGTCAAAGCCCAGCGACGAGCACTACGATTACCCGTTGAAGCGATGCGTTGGACGTGGCAAGAGGGACAAACAGATGGTAAGCAAACGCTCGTATTACATTTTGCTTTAACGACTGGCAGCTTTGCTACTAGTGTACTGGCAAGTTTGGTACAACAGCTAAGCAGCTCATCATCGAAGGTGTAATGCTTTGTAGCTTTGTACTAAGTTATCCTGTTCATAACCGATTACGCATCTGTTTTTTGGCCGCTGGTTTTTTGACTGCTGTATAACTGCCCAATGCTGTCTTTTGTTACTGTCATCTCGTTGGCACTGACCACTTGATTGCGACCACGATCTTTGGCTTCGTACAATGCTTTGTCTGCGACTCTAATCAAACGCTGACAGATATCACTAGGCAACTGAGCATAACGCAGCTCTGACACTGGTATAGATGCGCGTTTGCTCTTACGAGACTTAATCGTCGGCAGCTTCGGTAATGATGATGTCGCCACCGTTTCTTTGGATTTTATGGCAGCATATCTTTGTCTGATGCAGGCGCGCTCAACATGAGTTAAGGTATAAAGCCCTAGACTCGCCGTTATCTTAAATCTTAGATTATGGTCTATTTGAAACACATGGGTAGCAATATCGCAACGCAGCTGTTCGGCAATAGCCATCGCTAGATCATGCGCTATATCAGGTAGAACAATTAAAAACTCCTCACCTCCATAACGACTGACAATATCAGTCTCAGTGAGCTTGTCTGTCAATATATCTGCAACTTCTTTTAATACATGATCACCGACATCATGACCGTAATTGTCATTGATGTCTTTAAACAAATCTAAATCGAGTAAGATAACAGTATAGTCTTGGCTTTTAGTGAGTTTAGCGAGCGTTTGACGCATTTTAGTAAGACCGCAGCGGCGGTTTTTCAGACCTGTCAGCTCATCATGATTGGCATGCTGCACGATTTGTTTTTTGCTATTGTCCAAAATTAGTAGCAGCGTACTAAAAATATATACCATAAAAATGGCTTTGGGCAACGCCAAATACATATGCGTCACACGCCAAAAGAATACTGAGGAGCGCCGAATCTCATTGATGCTATCCCAGCTAAGCGTACCATCTTGAAAAATAGTGGCTTCTATCGCATTCTCAATACTTGTCATCTCGCTATAGGTTTGATAACTGTAAGTACCCAGCGGTAATGAGGGAATATTTAGTTGGCGCATGCTAGGTAAAGTCACACCCAAATAAGGCAAAATCGCCATCAGGACAATCAAATAAACTTGAATCAAGAACGCATACCAAATGTAACGCCGGCGTACTAGCATCATCGCAAGCATCGTACCGCCAACGAGCGATACACCTGAGACTAAACTGCTGTGACCCATTACCAAAACGACAACGGCAATATATAACCCATATACACAAATGAGTACGATTTGCCAATTATGTAGGCGCTTAGAGTCGTCTCTAATATGAGATAAGTGACCTACCATCCAGCAAAAAAATATCCCTATGAGCGTTATAACGGCCCATATGGGATACAAGAGAGCCATGTCCACATAGCCCTCTAGTGCCTCTTGTCGTAACCAAACAAACAGACACCATAACCAATGCATGGTGATTTCCATCACGATGAATATGGCTAACAATGATGCTCTATCCGCAGCTTGCCACTCAAAAATCATCTGAGAGAGTTTTTTGTAGCCTGCCCGGTATATCGGTGTAACCATATACGCGTTACCACGTGCATATTTGTTCATTCTGTCATCAAGACCAATACAAACGTTGTGGTTTGTAAATAAGTGCTAACAGACTGATAGATGAGTTTAAAGTAACAAAGGTCTTGTGCCTTGATTACTACATTAGTACTGAACTTAGGATATGGCAGATGACGATACTTATTGGTTTAAATCTTAAACGTTTGATATGCATTACAATTTTAAATAAGCCGTCGATTGACGCAGCACTATACTCGTTTTTGTGAACGTAATTCTTACCTATATAATTCTAGTATGTTTATTATTGATTTTGGCAACTTTCAAATCATTTGGCAATATTATTGTTGTCAATGGTCTCTATATACGACATATGGTTAATAACTGTCCAATAATCAATGATTGCTATGTTGAAAAAGTTGCCAAACGCCGCGCTGTTCAGTTGACAAGGTTGGCACATCTCCAATACGGCGCCATGGCATATTGCTACCATGAAAGTCGCTGCCAATTGAAGCCATAAGTCCATGTTCAGCGATACTACGATCAACCATTCTTCGGGTACTGATCGGCTCACTGGTCGCTGGCAACTCACAAGCATCGCCGCCAAGCTCAGCGAACTCAGCGATAAGCTTACGTACGCGCGTGGCTGACAGCTGATAGCGCGTTGGATGTGCAAGAACTGCTTTACCGCCGCATGCATGAATCAGCTCAATACCTCTCGCCATACTAAGTGCGTCAATCGCGACGTAAGCGGCTTTATTGTCGGCCAGATATTTATCAAAGGCTTTTTGTACGGTCTTGACATCACCACGCTCAAACAACACCTGACCAATATGCGCCCGTCCAACCGCTTGCGAGTTACCACCTGCTTTATCGAGTATCGCTTGCCATAGCTCCTCATAGTCGGTATCTAATAGCTCACTCAGCTTTTCGGTAATTCGTTGACCACGAGTGGCACGGCTGTCTTGTAGCTGCTGTAGCGTTGCATGCATTTTATCTAAATCGGTAAAATCAAGCCCGACGATGTGAATGATCTTGTTGGTCGATTTATTTTTACCATAACCGCCAGTTAGCGTATGTTCGCAGCTGATTTCAACACCATTAATAAGTGTCATTCCGCACGCTGTGGCTGTCGCTCTAGCTTCATCAATACCTAGTAGCGTATCGTGATCCGTCAATGCCAGTACATCGACACCAGCTGCGTGCGCACGCTGTACGACATCTGCTGGAGCGTAAGTACCGTCTGAACAGGTACTGTGACAATGTAAGTCGATTTTCATAACGTTAACCTTAGATGTTGATCAAATATATGGGTTTATAGAGGGCCAATAATGGCTTAATAGAAAACAATAACAAGATTGTCTAGCACTTATACTTATTATCAATATGTTTGTGATGTTGATTACTTTTTTTTGCCTCAGTAGACGTGTAAACTACTCACTACGTTTTTGTTGGACATTCCACTTGTTATGAAAGCATTACTAGACTTCATTCCTTTGATTGCTTTTTTTGTTACTGCTCGTCAAAGTGGTATTTTGGCAGCAGCAGGCGCTTTGCTTATTGCAACTATCGTTGTTTATGCTATTCACTTTGTGCGCCAAAAAGGCAAATTTGATAAACAGCAATGGGTTGTATTAATACTGACCATTTTATTTTGTGGGGGTACGCTACTTTTGCGTGATGATATTTATCTGCGTTGGAAATCGCCGATTATCAACGGTATCTTTGCGTTAACGCTGATTATCAGTGCTGCGATTAATAAACCCTTGATGCAACTTGCCATGAAAGAGGTCTTTTCGCTTACCATGAGTGGCTGGAAAAAGCTTACTATCGCTTGGGCACTGTTCTTCGCCTTTATGGGCTTTTTACATTATATCACGGCATTCACGATGTCTGATGAGGCATGGATTAACTTTAAGACCTATGGCTGGATTCCGATTATGCTGGTGTTTGTTGTCGCTCAATTTGCGGTATTAAAAAAGCATTTAAATCCAGCTTTAACTGATAAGTCTGCAAAATAAAAAAGTATTGCGATAATAACCAACCCTTATTGTCAAATTGACATTATCATTATAAATCATCATTTTTTATTTTTACTATTCATAAAGGAAGGGTCATGTCCTTATTTGCCATCATCGGTCACGACGTCGCCAATAGTACAGCACAGCGTCAAATCACCCGCGCTGAACATGTTGAGCGCTTACAGCGGTTAATTCAAGAAAACCGTCTTATTATCGCAGGCCCTACGCCTATCGAGCACGGTTTAGAGGCGATGTCAGGTAGCCTAATTATCGCTGACTTTGACTCTTTAGAAGCAGCGCAAGCATGGGCAAACGATGAGCCGTATTTACGGGATGGTGTGTACAGTCACGTAGATATCAGACCCTTTATCCATACCTTACCAAAAGCAGATGATAACGCCTCGAATGCAGTAGTAAAGTCGTGAATCAGCGAATATCCTTATCAAAAACTCGCTGCTATCAACATGGCCTAGCTAGTACGTTTTTGCTCATTGCCATGTCAGCGCATGCGGCGCCATCAGTGAGCAATACTGATTCCGTAGCAACGTCCTCTGCCACCAATCAAAACACTTCTGTCCAGTCAACATCAGACCAAACATTGTCAGCTAGCAATACTTTAGCCGCACAAATTCAGCCTTCAGATAAAGCCCTATCTGAGGCCAATCAAGCGCTACTTAGTCGCAATGCGCAACTGCAAAGACAAGTAAATGATTTGCAGACACAAGTAAACGTTTTGGTTTATGAGAGTAAAGGTCAATTGTTTTTATACGGTGCATTTACTGTTTTGATGAGCTTGCTTGTCGGTATTTTTATCTCATGGCTGGTATTTGTCCGCCGTGAGCGCTGGTAGCTCTTTGTTATTGCTTTCTCTAATGTGATCGCCTATGTCTAACGCCTCCTCAAAAAATAGTAGCGCTGCCGCGATGCCTATGCAGCACCCTACCACACCGAATATCCACGCATCAGCTATCACTCCTGCCAAGATCAACTGGCAGATGGACGATACGGGTAATAAAGTGCCGGTATCAGGTGAGTTTGATGATGTGTATTTTTCGCATGCCGATGGCCTTGCAGAGTCGCGTTATGTGTTTTTGGCACACAATCAGTTGGCTGAGCGACTGACTAATCTTGCGCCAAGGCAATGCTTTAGCATCGCAGAATTGGGCTTGGGTACTGGACTAAATTTGTTGGCAACGTGGCAGCTATGGCGAGAGCTGCGTCATGCCCATCCACACTTGGCAACAGCGAAGCTACACTTTATTACCACAGAAAAACATCCGATACCGCTCACAGATCTTACCCAAATCTTAGCTTTATGGGCACAGCGTGCGCCTGAGCTGTCTGTGCTGACTGCGCAGTTTTTAGCGGCTTATCCGCCTCTTATCGCAGGATGTCATCGTCTAAACTTCCTCGATGATAATTTGACTGTCGATATGTGGTTTGGTGACGCAGCTGATAGCCTAGCCAAATTGGCCTTAGATACTTCTATCAAGCCAGCACCCTACATTGACGCATGGTATCTGGATGGCTTTGCCCCTTCTTGTAATAGTACATTGTGGGCTGAAAACATCTTCGCACAAATACAGCGTCTCTCCTACCTTGGCACGACTGCAGCTACTTATAGCTGCGCAGGTATTGTCAAACGCGCACTAAAAGACTGCGGCTTTAAGATCAAAAAAGTCAAAGGCTTTGGCCGTAAACGTGAGATGCTTACCACCATCATGGCTGAGTCTACCGATTTATCAGATAACTGTAGTGATCCTCATGACTATCCTGATAATCAAGCTACTAATAGCGCCCATAGTATTGTCATTGGCGCTGGTGTCTCAGGCTTAATGATAGCGTGGTCACTTGCCAATCGCGGTATTAGTGTCACTTTGCTAGATAAATCAGCGCCGCTAGCAGGTGCATCAGGCAATCCTCGCGCCTTACTCGCGCCTAAGATGACACCGATCCATCATGTCGATGAGCATTTGCATAGCATCGGTTATCTCTATAGCAGCCGTCTGTATCGACAGCTTAATAAAAAGGCTGCAAAGCAAAATACAGCGCCGGTACTCGAGTTAACTGGCGCACTAGATTTGCTGATAAAAGCCAATATCGGCACAGAACAAATTGCAGACTATCCGGATGAGATGGCAACCACGCTATCGCTTGCGCAAGCACAAGAGACTACTGGATTAAAAACGCAAGATTTATCAGAGAATTTGTACTTACCGCAATCTGGTTTGGTCAATCCTCAATCATTAAAAAATACAATACTGACCCATCCACTCATCCGCTTTCAGCAATTAGACGTTAGCAGTATTAACGAGATGGAAAGCTGTGTTCGTGTTGAAGGCAGTAATCAGGACAAAGGCGCGATGACCATTAGTGCCGATAATGTGGTGATTTGCGCCGCTTATGAGAGCCACAAAATAGATCAGCGTATTTTTGATTGTCGTAAAATTCGTGGTCAGCTTTCGTGGTTCACACCAACCACCAAACAGCTCACAAACCTACCTAAAATACCGCTTAAATATAGCGGCTACTGTGCCGCCTTTACCGCGCAAGCTGATGATAAAGAGTTGAATGATGTGGTAGAAGGTGCAGCGCATCTATTATTAGGCGCTAGCTTTATACGCAATGATACAGACACTGATATTCGTAATGAAGAGCACCATATTAGTCGTGAAAAGCTCGTCTCTGCCATTCCTGAGATGGAATCAGTTATTCCAGCCGATAGCAGTCTATGGCAGGGGCGCGCCGGCGTTCGAACTCAAACCCCTGATTATCATCCTATCGTAGGACGATTAGCACAAAGCCGGCGTACTTGGGTCATGAGTGCGATGGGCGCTAAAGGCTATGCGTTAGCGCCTATATGCGCTGAAACGCTTGCAGATATGATGCTAGGATCGTTTGCACCATTGTCAGCAGCGATGCGCGCGCGCCTGTCGCCCAATCGTACGCGCTTACAGACGCCGCTTAGTTAACATTCAAACCTGGTTTCAGCTTTGTTGTGACTGAGCTTTGCACACTTACGGCTATTTTGTAGTATGAAGCTATAAAGTTGTTTCTAATAACGGGAGGTATGTAATGCCCTACCACCAAACCACGCTGACCCTACCTGCCTATGCGCGCGGCATTCATATCATAACGCCAATGATTGAAGATGCGCTTCGTAAGCTAATGCCCAATTCACCTAAAGCAGGTCTAGTGCACCTATTTTTACAGCATACCTCAGCCAGTCTCACGATTAACGAAAATGCTGATCCAGATGTCAGATTAGATACTGAAGACTGGCTGAATAAAATTGCGCCTGCTAATCAGCCCGAGTACCGTCATACATTAGAGGGTGCAGATGATTTGCCAGCCCATTTTAAAAGTATAATGCTTGGGGTCAGTTTAACCGTTCCACTTATCAATGGCGTATTGGGACTTGGCACGTGGCAAGGCATATATTTATGCGAGCATCGAGACAACCTTGATAAGTATGGCGGACAGCGACAGCTCGTTATTACCGTAAGCACTTAGTCATATATTGCCCTTCAACAGCAGATGACAGCTCACTATGCCCAAATAAACCCTTTTAATGGAATAATAACCTTACTATGAAAGCTCTTGCTATAGCGTCACTAAAATCCAAGTCCTACTTGCGTGTTTTTCCTGCCTTTCTTTTTAGTGGGCTGATACTGACTGCTTGCCAAAAGACACCAGAACCTGAGGCAGCTAATGAGCCACAAGCTGAAACGACCACCGTTCAAAGTACGCCTGTTAATGATGACAGTGATAGTAATGACAATAATGCACCTATAGACAGCTCTCAAAACTCGATTGATCCCACCAAAAAGTCAAAGAACGATGTCAGCGTAAACGAGCTTGAAAACAATATCGAAACCGTAGAAGTAGAACCAAATACAGCAGACCTGACTCCTAATCCAGAACAAGCGATTAAAGGCGCACAAATCACTGATGTCATTTATAAAAACGCGGCAGGTGAAACGTTATCCGTCGTCTTTGAGACCTCAGCAGCAGGCGTGCTCAATGCCCTTGTCACTTTGCCTAACAAACCGACTATGACGCTCAGCGCACCCGAAGGCCAAGGTAACAACCCAACTTATCGTTCTACAGATGGTCATATGCAGCTGGTCACTCACGCAGGTGGTGGTAGCATCGACTTGATTGAAGGCAATAATGTCACAAGCTTCGATGCTATCAGCGCTGATGCTGAAGTCGTCACTGAGTAAATTGTGAAAAGACATATAGTTTAAGCTTCTTAAAAACACTATTTTAAGCAATAAAAAAGGCGGCACACGATAGTAACGTGTGCCGCCTTTTTATTGCTTTCTTTTAGCCAAAACCCGTTGTTTTACCAAACATAGCGACCAGCCAGCTCATCACCGTCCACAATCCCCAAACAACAAATATTAAAACGACTAGCCCTAATATGTCAGGTATGTGCAGATAAAGCCAAGCAATGATTGGATTACGCCAAAAGCGGCTTTGCTGCTGCTTGTCTTCTAATGATTGGTGTAAAAATGGCCGATCCATATGCATGGTTTCAGTGATGCCATACTCATGGTGTAGATGCTCATGCACGATGCCTAAGGTTTTACGACTAGGACGTATAAAAATATCTAGCAGTGTGCCGATACCAGGTACGATACCAACCACCATATCAATGAGGGCCAGTCTAACGGCTGGCGTCATCTTATGCGCTGGGACACCCAACTGACGACCTAGTATAAAGGCATAGCTGGTCAACGCCAGCCCTGCCAAATCCCCTGCCAAGGGAATGGTCGAAAGCGCGGCATCAGCGCCCATGCCTTGTTTGGTAAAGGGTACACGCACGAGCGAATCCATGGTATTGGCAAATTTAGCGAGTTTACGTTCGGTGGCAATGACCTGCGCGCGCGTCAATCCGTGCTCAGCAAGCTTAGCATGATAATCAACGTTTGAAGCATTGGGATTGGCCCGCTTTCTCGCTTTTGACTTTGAGAGCTTCTTGAATTTATCCATTAAAAGTCGTCCATAAACAAGCAATTGCGATAAGCGCAAAGACGTAGCGCCCGACCCATATATTGGCCAAAAATGCCTGAAAGCAAGACATTGCATGACGCGTGGCACAGGCACTGTTTTGCTTAGCAAACATCATCGCGACCAACGCTAGCCCAAATACTGGCGTGATGCCCAGCGACGTCGGTGCAAAATAATGCCACATCACCACACCCATGACGAGCAAAAACAACATTTGCAGTAATGAAATAATAACGACATCAAAGCGGCCAAAGAGTATTGCCGTAGATTTGACTCCAATCTTTAAATCATCCTCACGATCCGCCATGGCATACTGGGTGTCATAAGCCACCGTCCAGCACATATAAGCGATAAACAACAACCAGCACCAAATGTCAGGCGCACCTTGCACCGCTACATACGCCATTGGTATCGCCCAGCCAAACGCTGCAGCCAAAAACACTTGCGGTAAGTGCGTAAAGCGTTTCATAAACGGATAAATAAAGGCCAGTATGACTGCTCCTAAAGACCAATAAAATACTTCGATGGGCAAAAAAAACAATAGACTGGCACTTAATAATACCAACACTAAAAATGCAGCAATGGCCTCTTTAGCAGATAAACGTCCATCTGCTAAAGGGCGACCTTTAGTACGACTGACATGACCATCAACCTTCCGATCGGCAAAATCATTAATCGCACAGCCTGCCGCTCGCATAAAAATCGCGCCCAGTGCAAATAATACAAATACCTTTAGGCTGGGCAGACCTGCCGTTGCTCCTTGCTGCTGCGCATGGCCCATAGCAGCCAGCATCACGCCCCAAAGTGTGGGCCAAAGTAGCAGCTCTATACCGACTGGCTTATCAAAGCGTGTCAGCTGCAAATAGGCGTGTAGTTTGTCTGAAAATGTCATGGTATTTTAATTATCATCAATAAAAAGTTATGTATGCGGCTTATATGTTCGGTTAAGACTACTGGACTTGCTGCCATAATTTATTGGCTTCAATCAATGATAGCTCAGGGTATTTTTTACGCAGCGCCTTGATGGCTGCCACTTTATTATTTTGCATTGCTTGAGCTTGCTTATGCAGATAAGTCAAATACTCTTGTGAGCCTCTTAGTTCTTTAAGAGACGCTTCAAGCCGGAGAATCCGAGTACGCAGGATAATATTTATCAATAATAACCCTGCCCCCATCACCCATATGATTAACGTCGACATTCCTTGCTCCTAAATCCATGAGTCCTAGATATATTCCAGCAGCACGGTAACGTTCTAAAACTGGATTGCCTATATATCAAACAAAATAACCATCAAAACGTACCGCTTCATTATGCCAACTCTCACTAGGTTGTTGATTGGCAAGTGGCGGGGCAAGCTGTGGCCGTTTTACCACCACGCGGCCTTGTTTGTCGCTATTTCTGACGATAGCTTGCGCACTTTGTAGTAGTTGGCACTCTTCGTCCATTGTCGGCGGGCTTGCCAATTGGTGCAAGGCCTGCATATGCTTACCGACTTTGGCGCCTTTGCCCGTCTTACTATCTTGATAGCTGTCTTCTGGAAACATCGGATCCAAATATACAACGTCGATTGACTGTTGACTGGCGGCTGTCATCTCTGTATTTGACTGCGTAAAATAACTTAGCGCATCGGTGTTGATGATATGTAGACGGCTCATCAGCTTTTGCCAATTCGGTAGTGCATTCATACGCTGCTGCTCTACTAGTAGTAGCAACGCCATTAAAGGTTGCTGTTCAAGCATAGTGACTTGAGCACCGGTGCTGGCTAATATCAAGCTGTCATGACCAAAGCCTGCTGTCGCATCGATAACGCGGCTGTCCGATGTAACTTTAGCCGCTTGCAGCAACAGCTCAGATTTACGTCCAGCGCTTACCACACGGCGCTGCAATTTATCCCATTCTGGGGTAACGCTCAATCCATCACTCAACCACGACAGCTTGTCTTTTTCATCCAATAATAAAATGGGTACAGTGGACATTTGACTTAACTGCTTGCGACGTTTTTGATTGAGCTTTTCGGTAAACAATTTAGGTATTAGGCTGATGGGGAGTTGATGCTGTTCTATCAAGACGTGCAGGCGCTCAATTTGGGCTTGCTGATGCTCGCTGACATAAAGCAGTTGGCAATGACTTTGCGCACTAAGATTGTTAGCTGCTGGTAGCGACGCACTCATGACTGCCCTTCTCTTAATGATTGATAAAACCATAAATCATAGCGCATGTTTAACCTGCCATTTGATAACCAAACAACCAAGACGCCAATAATACCACTACACCAGTAATAATACGTAACCATGCAAAAATCGTAAAGTCACGACGGCTTACCCAAGCGACAAGCCAGCGAATACAAAGTAGCGCTACAATAAAAGATACTACTGTGCCTACGCCTAATACCAGCCAATCTTCGCTACTGGTCAACACATCGCCGTGCTTAAGCAAATCTAGTAATGCGGCACCAACGATGACCGGAATTCCCAAAAAGAATGAAAATTCTGCTGAAGCTTTACGTGAGACGCCAAGCCAGAGCGCACCAATGATAGTCGCACCTGAACGTGATGTACCTGGTATCAGCGCCAGACACTGAAACAAACCAATCATCAACGCTGTCTTTAAACTGACGTCTTCGGCTTCACGAGCAATGATCGTTTTGGGGCGTTTTTCAACATAAAATATCAGCAGACCACCGATGATGAGCATGATAGCGACAGTAATAGGATTAAATAAGTAGGTTTTGATCTCATCAGCAAAAGTAAAGCCTACAAGCATCACAGGAACAGTAGCGACAATCAGGCTCAGCCCCAGCTGTCTTGGGTTACTCATACCGTCAGCTTTGCCCGTCAGCAGACCCATCAACGCTTGCCACAGCCTACCCCAATAGTCATAAATGACTGCCAAAATAGCACCAAGCTGTACCACCACCACAAACAAATCGACTTTATCTTTAGTCCAAAAATTCATTAAATCGGCAGATAGAATTAAATAACCCGTGCTAGAGATGGGTAAAAATTCAGTAATGCCTTCAACGATACCCATAATGACAGCTTGAATTAACAAGAGTATATCCACAATTATTTTCCTAAAAACAGACCTATTGGCCGTCCTATATTGTCGTTGCTTTTATAATAAGTTACACATAGCTACTATTGCCCATCTATATGCATTCTCTTAAATGAATATATTAAAAGCTATGCTTTACCTTGCTCTTTTAAGGTTTTCCATGCCTGATTGCGCAGATACTCTGGTAGCGCTTGCGCAGCCTCTGTACCGCCAGTACTCGTAAATTGAGCAATACCCAATTGACCAATCACCACTGCAATAGGCCAGACATCATCATGACATATTTGTCCATCATACAGTGTTAAGAGCTGTGCACCATTACCAACGATAGCAAGATTAAGCGCTGTCTGACTGTCATAATCCAGCAACCGCTCAGTACTATCGCTATTATCGACTGAAACTGGCTGCATTATGGCAACGGGGTATTGCTCTGTTTCTTCTATTTTATATTGGCCAAAATA
Source organism: uncultured Psychrobacter sp. (assembly GCF_947488565.1). GTDB lineage: Bacteria > Pseudomonadota > Gammaproteobacteria > Pseudomonadales > Moraxellaceae > Psychrobacter > Psychrobacter saeujeotis. The sequence continues at coordinate 794,981 of NZ_CANKZC010000001.1, forward strand.
GACTTGTTGCATACGTGCATCGAGGGCACTATATACGTGCGTCACGCCGTACTGCTGATACGCACACTGGGCTATGGCTTGTAAGCTAGACACGCCTACACAAGGCAAATCATGTGCCACAGATAATGCTTGTACCACTGCGGTATTAATTCGAATACCGCTAAATGCACCAGGGCCACGGTTAAAGATTAATGCTTGTAGGTCAGCGAGATTAAGATTTGTCTCAGACAACGCTGCATCAATCATCGGCAATATTTGCTGGGTCTGCTGACGTTTACCCGTCTCTGTATGACTCGATAGCACTTGCCCACTCGCATCTAGGATGGCGATCGAACATTGATCAAACACGGTATCCATTGCTAAAAACATCGTAACCTCGGCTTATACTTTTGGCACTATAGTCAGTCCGCTATAAGAGATTATAGCGTCTCGTTTGCAGTATTACCTCTACACTCGGTTGCTTTATAACAGCTTAAACTTATAACAATTTCACTTTGGACGACTATATCAAAAACACCCAAATAAAATTGGGCCTATCATAGCATTTAGAATAGGCCATTTTATGACTTTCTACGTTTTTCATACTTTATTCATCAAAAAATTTGCCTACAGTTTTCATAAAAAAACCCAAAACTGCTTTAGCTTTGGGTTTTCATCAAAAAGAAAACTTACAATAACAGAAACTTGTCACTGGTCTATTAAAAACGCTTTTTAAAATTCTTAGGCGTCTGGTTTTGCAGCTCTTGCATCTGTTTTTGCATCTCTTCGGTGCTAGGCATATTATTGGGATCAAGGCCCATTTGCTTCGCCATTTGTTGCGGGTTCACATCTTTGGGACCGCCCTGCTGACCGCCACCGCCAAATAGAGGACCACCGCCCCCAGCTCCGCCGCCACCGCCCATTAATCCTTGCATCGACTTCATCATCTTACTGATGCCTTCAGGCTTTGAGATCATTTTCATCATTTTTGCCATTTGCTTATGTTGCTTTAGCAAACGGTTGACGTCTTGAATCTCACGGCCAGAGCCTGCGGCGATACGGCGCTTACGGCTTGGATTGATCTTATCTGGGTTTTTACGTTCAAATGGCGTCATAGAATTAATCAACGCTTCCATTTCACGTACCTTTTCCTCAGGCTTAGCGTCTTCGACTGCCTTTTGCATGTCTGATCCACCCATACCAGGTATCTTATCAAGGAAACCCGACATACCGCCCATATTTTTCATTTGTTGAAACTGAGTCAGTAGATCCTCAAGGTCAAAATCACCGCCCTTTTGCATCTTTTTCGCCATTTTTTCGGCTTTGTCGCGGTCGATTTTTTGCTCGACTTCTTCAACCAAACTTAGTACGTCACCCATACCAAGGATACGCTGGGCTATACGCTCAGGATGAAAAAGCTCTAAAGCGTCTAGTTTTTCACCGCGACCTAAGAACTTAATCGGTTTACCTGTAATCGCGCGGACAGAAAGCGCAGCACCGCCGCGTGCATCACCGTCGGTCTTGGTGAGGACCACACCAGTTAATGGCAATGCGTCGTTAAAGGCTTTGGCAGTATTGGCCGCATCTTGACCTGTCATCGCATCGACCACAAATAAGGTCTCAGATGGATTAACTGCCGCTGTCAGCGCCTTAATCTCATCCATCATAGTGTCGTCAATGTGCAAACGACCAGCTGTATCGATGATTAAGATGTCTTGATACTGGATTTTGGCTTCTTCAATGGCGCGGGTAGCAATATCAATAGGGTTTTCATCAATGCTTGAATTGACAAACTTGGCATTTACTTGACCGGCAACCTGCTCAAGCTGTTTGATCGCTGCTGGACGATATACGTCCGCTGAAACCAACATGACTTTTTTCTTTTGGCGCTCTTGTAGATATTTGGCTAATTTACCCGCAGTAGTGGTTTTACCTGCACCTTGCAAACCTGCCAGCAAGTAGACTACAGGCGGTTTACCCGTCATCTCAAGCTGCTGATTAGCGCTGCCCATCATCTCGGTCAGCTCGTCATGAACAATTTTGACAAACGCTTGTCCTGGTGCTAGCTCTTTGAGTACTTCCGCTCCAAGCGCTTGCTCTTTGACGCGTTTGACAAAATCACGGGTTACTGGCAAGGCGACGTCAGCCTCTAACAGTGCCATGCGCACTTCGCGCAAGGTGTCTTTAATGTTGTCTTCAGTCAGTTGTCCTGTGCCAACGATATTGCGTAGGCTTGACGACAGACGTTCTGTTAAGGTATCAAACATAAATAACTCTCAGTTAAACAGTTAAAATATTTTTATCAAAAGGCTTTTTACCAAAATATATACAGTCAAAAAGCACTTTATTAATGAGGGACTAAATAAAATAGTTTGGAATACTACTCACTTAGTTTGTGTACAATTTATCCAAAAACCACCACTTATTGATACTAGCGTGTAATTTACGCTTTTAGCATTTGTAGGTTTGGTAACAACTGCCTTAATAGTCATAAAGAATAATGAAGATGATTCTCAATTAGCCTTCATTTTATGATAAATTGAACGATTATTCTAATAATACCACTTTAGCAATAAATTGAGCGGCGATTTTGCGCTCATTATGGGATGAGGTTTTTTACCAGTGCACCTTGTGTTTATCGTTGCCAGTATGGCTTATATATTGGTCAGTATCCATATCAGTTGGGCACTGACAAAAAATCACCTTATACATAAGGGTTTAAGCCTAGGTTTATTAACCGTTGGTATGCTTGCCCATGCCGCGCTATTGTACCCGTATGTCGTTACGTTATATGGATTAAATTTTAACCTATTTAATATAATCAGTCTCATCAGTCTATTTTTCTTATTCTTTTACGTACTCTTTTGCCTGTATCGCCCTATTCTTAGTCTCGGTATTTTAGCGGCGCCGTCGGCACTTATCGGCATGACGATAGGCTATGTTGGCCGCGCACCCTATCAACCATTAACTGATGTAAGCATCGGACTTGAAGCCCATATTTTATTGTCACTGGCCGCCTATTGTGTCCTGTTAATGGCTGCCCTACAAGCGCTATTTTTACGTCTGCAGATCCGTGAGCTGAAACACCATACCATTCATCGCTTTTGGGTGAACAAACTACCGCCTCTACAAAGCATGGAAAGCCTATTGTTCGATATGATATTGGTAGGCTTTATCATACTAAGCATTGCGCTAGGCATTGGCTTTATTTACGTACAAGATTTAATGGCACAGCACATTGTACATAAAACAGTCTTTAGCTTGCTGTCATGGATATTGTTTGGCGTACTATTGATAGGTCATTGGCGCGCAGGCTGGCGTGGCAAGCGAGCGGCTAACATTACCTTTTATGCTTTTATCTTATTAGCAGTGGGCTTCGTTGGTAGCAAGTTTGTCTTAGAGCTGGTGTTATAAAACACTCTTTTTATCAAAACTATTTAATCACCAATTATCGACAATTTTTTTTAATTAAACACCACTGTTTTATTGCCTGTCACTATAACTCGGTTTTGTACATGCCAATTTACGGCGCGAGCCAATACATTGCGTTCAATATCACGGCCAATAGCACGTAACTCTATCACACTTTGGCGATGAGTCACACGGTGCACATCTTGCTCAATTATGGGTCCTTGATCAAGCTCCGCAGTCACATAATGCGCAGTCGCTCCAATCAGCTTAACACCTTTTTCATAGGCCTGACGATATGGGTCAGCCCCCACAAATGCGGGCAAAAACGAATGATGAATATTGATAACTTGCATCGGCCAGCGTTCAATAAAGTCAGATGATAATATCTGCATATAACGCGCCAATACTAACAGATCATTACCTGCCATCAATGTATGAATCTGCTCTTCCGCCTCTACCTTATTATCTTTAGTCACTGGTACATGATGAAACGGTATACCGAAGTTTTCGACCGCTTGGCGCAAGTCAGGATGGTTACTTACTATCGAGGTAATCTGACAATCGAGCAAACCGCGCTGATGACGCCATAGCAAATCCAGCAGTGCATGATCAAACTTCGATACCAATATACCTACTTTAGTTTTGATTGCATTATCATGTAAGCGCCAGTTCATATTGTGGCGCTTAGCAACCGTATGAGCGAAGCTGGCTTCAAAATTGTCGACGATCTCGCTTAATCCTACCAAAGCAAACTCCAAACGCATAAAGTATTGGCCACCTTCATGAGCGGTAGAGTATTGGTCAAGTGAGATAATATTGCCGCCATAGCGATGAATGAACTCTGATACTGCCTGTACAATGCCTGCTTGATCGCGGCACTTAATCAATAATGTAGCGGTATCAATAGCATCGAGAGGGAATGAAGCATTAGACACAGCGTGCGATAAAGCATTTGATGAAGTCGTCGTTTCAGTATCTGACATAGAGCACCCAACCTAAAATAGAATAATTGCTTTTTGTATTTTAATAACCACTAAGAGCGTAGCAAATTCACTATTCTAATTGTTTTTACCGCTTTTTGCTGAATGTATTTCGTTATTGAGATTATGAATGTAAAAACCCCCAACGCGGGGTTGGGGGTTTTATTAAATGTTAATTACTTGAACAATATTTGTTAACTACTAATCAACTTTAAGCACTCTTGAGAAACTAAAACCATTATTACTAACATCAATTGTAGAGCCTATATCAAATGCTTGATCAAAATCTACAAAGAAGGATTCAGTACTTGTGCTTGGAGGATTACTAGGCACACCGTTAATGGAAACGGCGTAGCCTGGTTGATAAGGGGATAAAGATACGGTGGTTTTGTTAGTCTGATCGTTAACGCTTACGCTCATACTGTTAACACAAGTAGCTCCGCCAGTGCCAAATGGACTGCTACCACCTATCCAAGGGTTAAACAAGTTCGATCCTTCAACTCTCAGATCGTCTGCTAGATATGGCAAACCATAATTAATACTTTGTGTGTTTTCACTACCGTTTAAGAATGTAGAGGCATCAAAACGTACTTTCACCCAGTTCGAGTAGCGAATAGGATAGCGAATCTGAAAATCAGCACGACCTTCTTTATCAGTGATAAACGAATAACCATCGTCTGATACTTGACCACCAATGATAGCGACTGGATTAATGGTCTCTAGACTTTCATTATTGTTGATATCATCATCTTTATCTAAGGTATAGTTATAGTCAGGATCCTCTGTAGGCTTCCAGCTAGATTCAAATATAATCGGTACTTGTTCAGTAAAGGTACTGTTTATAAAACCTAAGTCTGTATAAGAAATATTGCTATCTAATAGACATACTCTGCCTTGTGCATATTCGATAGCATAAGACTTAATCGATACTTCGGTATCAGTGACCGCACGGCCCGAACCATCCATAACAGAGATTGAGCCCTGTACTGTGTAATAGATATTGTCAGAAGATAACTTATTACTGAACGCTAGGGTAGTATAGACCGCCTCTTCTGAGACCGTAATCTTCGCCTCTTTGGTACCAATTCCTGCATTGTCATTCAATAAGCGCGCATTGACTATAACGCCGCCAATAGGTGAGCTGGCGTTTGCTAGATACACCACACGCGCCTCACCTTTGCTATCAGTCACTGCTGTAGCTGCAGATAGACGACCAGCTGATAAGTCAGCAGCCCGGCTAAAGACGACCGTTTGACCTTCTACAGGAACATCATTTCTATCCTTAACCGTAGCAACAACTTCAGTGCTACCGCCTGGGGTAATAACGGATTTTACTGCTTGGAACAGCATTTTTGCAGGCGTTGTCGCTCTAAAACGAGTATCTACTGTTGTTTGGTACTTTAGCCCGCCGCTAGTACCATTAATAAATATATTTAGCACTCTTGCTTGCAGTACAGCCGTACCTGCAAATTGCGACTCTAAAGTGACAGGAACTGTAATGATATTGCCGTTGATATTACTAGTTGTAATGTTTTTAGTAGTAATAACGGTATTATTAGTAAACTTGCCTAATGTTGTTTGCACCTCTACTGCTTCACCGATAAGAGCTGCCGCTTGTTCTGCAGTATCAGTACGGACTTGAATGCTGACCGTCTGAGGCTCATTTACGTCGTAAAACTCTTTGATATCGACAAAACTGATACCTGCACGTGAGATTTTGACGAGGTCGATACTGTTGGCGCTACGCTGCGTAATTAATTGACGCTCGCCTACTGCCCTAGCAAATACTCGCAGATTACCATTATTATCAAAGCTTAAAGCAGTTTCCCGAACGTTGAAGCTGGCTTCTCCGTTAGCATTAGTAATAGTAGCATTAGTAATAACTTCTCCATCACTATTTACTAGCTCCATATTAGCATTGCCAATGGGCAAGCCTGCTCCGTCTATTAACGTAGTAGTGATAACTGTACTACCACCATCTGCAAGCTGAGTTGCTGTCGCAGCAAGCGTAATCTCTGTGCCAACTGCTGATAAGCTTAACGACTTCTCCTCACGCACTTGCATACTAACATTACCATCCTCGTCATATTGCGGCGTGACGATTTTGGCGTTAATCACGACACTATGGTTAAGGCGTGCATTGACATTATTAGCCGTTAGTAACACACCAACATTTATCAAACCGCTAGCATCAGTGGTTACCATGCTTGGCGTAGATAGAGCAGCGCCGCTAGCTGCTAAGTTTTCTATACTTAATTGAACTGGCACCCCTACTAAGATACCACCACTGCTATCGGTTACGCGGAAAGTGGCGCTAGTTTGATCGCCACCGGTGTTTAAAGTAGGTTTGTCAGAAGAAGCTAGAATTTGATAGCTATCAATACTAGTAGAATCTACAGCTACAATGTAGTTTTGCTCCAACTCAACTTTTTCAACAGTTGTTGTCTTGGCAGTTAAGCGAATACCAGCTTCTTCTAAAATAGCTTGGTTGACGCTAGCACCGTCTGTGAGTGTAAGATCGAAACTAGCGACGCCATCATTGTTAGTCATGGCTTTGCCATTAGCAATGCTCACGCCTGTCTTAATAGGATCATCGACATTTAAGCGCACTTCACGCCCTGCGATACTACCTTTTTTATCAGTCACGCGTACAAAGACTTTGAATGTATCACCTTGAGTGTTAACGACTTTGTTCGCACCAATGCTCAAGCTCTCTGTAGTGCCCGTTGGTGTAACCGTATCGACAGTGACGGTTTGCGTAGCGATATTACCACTAGCATCAGCGGCCGATAATGCCACCACAAAGCTATTACTAATAGCCGCTTTTTGCTCATCTGTTAGATTGTTGGGTACAGCAATGCTAAATGTCGCTTTACCTGAGTTGTCAGTGGTCTGGTTACCACCAGAGACCAAAGCAACTCCTTGGCGAGCGATAGAGGCTGGCAGAGCAAGGAATACTTTTTGTCCCTCTACAATATTGCCTTTACTGTCCTTTGCAATAACCTCAATCTGACTCTCACCGCCATTTAGGTTAAGTGATTTTAATGCACTGCCTAGTAAGGAGATAGCGGCGGTCATAGATTGTACTTTAATTTTGACCTGCTGTTGCTTACCTGTTAGTGTCTCCACCAAGGTCGCAGTAAGCACCTGTTTGTTAAGAGACTCTTTTTGCTCATCAGTTAAATTGTTTGGAACTACAACGTCAAAGCTTACTAAACCATTATCATCTGTAGTAGCGGTGATATTTGCTGAACCAATCTGGCCGTTAACGGTTAACAAACTTGCCAGTGATGTATTATCAAAGGTAAGTCTGATCGGTTGATTGGCTACTTGATCGCCAGATGACTGGTTATTAAGCTGAGCCTGTATTCTAGTATCGCTACCAGCATTATTAAGAATATAGCCTGCTTGGTTATCGATATTATTCGTTGCATTCAATATGTTTAGAGAAACGGTAGGAGTAACAATATTAACTTTTTGTATTTCAGACTTATAAGTAATATTATTTTCAACGTAAGATAGTTGATAATTGATTCCTACGCTTTTGAGATCAGCGCGCTGCTCGGCAGTTAGATTGTCTGGTATCTGAACGACGAAAGTTGCATCACCATTGAAATCTGTAGTCGCCGTCTCTTGAGCAATAGTAACGCCATAAGTTTGTGCTTTAGCGCCTAGTTGAATAGCAACTTTTTGGTTTGTAACGGCCTGCGCTTTACCTTTAGCCGACAGCCTAACATTAATGTTGCCGCTACCACCAAGCTCACTAATCGTTGGGGTAGTAATAGAGGCAAACTCAATACTAGTGATTGGTTGTGCAACCTTGATAGACTGAGTAATTTTAGCTTGAGTACCATCTCCATCAGTTAAGACAGCAGTATAACTGATGCCAGACTTTATCAGTTGTTCACGCTGAGCTGCTGTTAAGCTTTGATCAATGTTGACCGTGAATGTTGCTACGCCAGCATCGTTAGTAACCTGCTGATTACCAACGATAGTTACGCCTGCGCCTTTATTAATAATTAGCTTTACTGAGCGACCATTAGCAGCACTACCGTCTTTACGTCTACCAGTAACCTGTAGCTGAAATTGCTCGTCTAGAATACTAACAGCTGCTGGTACGCTTTTGGCTGTCAATGTCATATCACTTTGTCCAATGTCTGAGCCAATAGTAATGCTTTCACTACTTGCCGTACTGCTAACGCCAGAATCTTCCACAGCGTTGATACTTAAGACAAAGCTTGCCGTTTTTTCTAATGATAATTTTTGTGCTTCACTCAGTCCTGCAGGTACACGCACTATATAGCTTACGATACCCTTATCATTAGTAGTCTGTTCAGAACTACCGTCAATAGTCAATAAGCTTTTACTAGTCAAAGCCGTTGGTAGAGTCGCTGAAACCAATTGATTGGCTACTGCTCCTCCATTTTTACTATTGACTCTAAAACTAATCACTGCACTACCACCAGAGCTTGAGATTTGTTTTTTGTCACTTCCCTCAAAACTCACTACGTTCTTTGCAACTGGTATTTCAACTGAACTTTTAAATGTTTTAGGAGTGATTGAACGATTGGGTTCCGACAATGTCACTGTATAGCTGATGCCATCTTCAGCGAGCATTTTTCGTATAGACTCTTTAAGATTAGGTGCTATCGTCAACGCAACAGTTACTTGACCTTTATCATTTAAAGTCAGCTGATTGGTTGCTAGACTCACACCATTAGGTGCATCATTAAGTTTGACAGTGACTTTAGCGCCGTTAATATTGGTTGATACGCTACTATTTTTTGGCTTAGCAGTAAAAGTCAGTTGCCTTGTATCACCATAAGCACTAAGTGGCTCTGCGCTCTTGGTCATGCTTAACTCATAGTCAGATACAGGCAACGCTATAGGTAAATAGCCTGTATCTTGTTTGGTAGCACCATTTTGCTCTTGTATACTAATAGCATATGCAATTCCTTCACCTTCGAGCAATGCAGCAAGCTCTTTTTGCAATGCCTCAAGCTTATCCGCATCTTCATCTGTCCAAATATTTTCTTCTATTTTAATATTAAAGGTTGCTACGCCATTAGCATCAGTAACTTTACCATTACCCCCTACGATAGATATACCCTTAATACTATCAATACCGAGTCCAACTTTTACATCTTGAACACGAGCACCATTGTTGTTTTTAGCAATGACAGTCAGCTGGGCATTATCTCCGTAAGGGTTTAGAGTATTATTAGAAACTGAACTTGTGCTTAATGAAGAGGTGATTTCAAGCTTACTTTCAGTGACTTGTGTACCATCGCCACTGCCTTCTTTGCTTACTGAAACCTTCAACTCTTGCGGTGCAACAGCTGTACCATCTGCTTTATTAGCAGTAGCCAATAAAGTAAAGCCTTTATTTATCAGTTCGTTTTTGTCATCAACTGCTTGCGGATTGAGCTTGAGCGTATATACAGCATTACCGTCATTATCGGTAGCCTGAGTACTCTGACCTTCGATAGTAATGCCGTTGGTTTCAGAGTCATTTACTTTTAAAGTAACTGCTTTGCCAACCATTGCTCCACCAGAGTTTTTCTCAACGGCTTTAACAGTAACAGTAAAGAGAGTTTCTTCATCCGATAGCTCAATAATGGATGGTAAGGTAGTAAGCTTTTGCAAAAAGAAATCAGGTTCAGTATCTGGAACTTGTTCGCCCCCACCATTATTTCCATTACCCCCGTTACTACCACCTGAGCCTGGCTGCTCAATACCTAAATCAGGTGCAGGTGCAACAGAATCTACTGTGTCACCGTCACCACCTCCACCACAACCTGCCAGTGCCAATGCACAAGTCAAAGAAGTAAGTTGAAACAGCTTAGAAGTAAAAGGTAGCGAGCTATGTGACATGTTTTGGACTCCGAATCCGAATCAGCTATGATATGTTCAAAAATACAAGCAAGAATCGTACCCAATCTATAAATGCATAATAAAAATAGATAAAGTTACATTCTGTTTACTCTATATATATAATGTATTAAAATTATAACGGTAACCTTACTGACTTTTGTTGTAACTTACAACTAAAAATTATACCTATAAGTTAAGTAATCAATCACATAGCAGTGTCAATTCAAGGTATAATGACGCTTCTATAAGACGATGTTTATCGTAAAATAATTTGAGTATTTACTGATTTTATGGTATAAATGTCGGCTTTAAAATTTTCTGAATTGGTCACTCTGTTATTTGCCTTTATATGACAGTAAAACCAGCTCAACCTTCATATAGTTTTGTTTGGTGCAAAGCTGCTGCTTGCTGTGTCCATGCCGCAAATACGCGCAACTTGCCCAGACTGGTATGAGAATCCCTCATACCGCATAGATTAGGAGTTCGCCATGTCTAGAGTTTGCCAAGTGACTGGAAAGCGCCCTATGGTGGGTAATAATGTTTCGCACGCAAACAACAAAACCCGTCGTCGCTTTCTACCAAACCTTCATAACCATCGTTTTTGGGTAGAGTCAGAAAACCGTTTTGTTCGTCTACGTGTGTCTACCAAAGGTATGCGCATCATCGACAAAGTTGGTATTGATAAAGTGTTAGCAGATTTGCGCGCACAAGGTCAAAAAGTTTAAGCCACGCGCTTATCACCACCATCTAAAGGAAAGCTATCATGAGAGATAAAATCAAGTTGGTATCGACTGCTGGTACTGGGTATTACTACACTACCACCAAAAACAAGCGCACAATGCCTGGCAAAATGGAGATCAAAAAGTTTGATCCTAAAGTACGTCAGCATGTGATCTTTAAAGAAGCAAAAATCAAGTAATAGTGATTACCTTATTATTTGACCATAAAAAAGGGTTTATCAATTGATAAACCCTTTTTTATGGTCTGTAATTTAGCTTTTTATGAATGAACTGCTATAGTTTCACTCATCGCACATTAACTATAATGCGTGGGTTCTTTATCATAGACATGCGCATGCCATTGACTCATCTGTTTTTGCATGATGACCTGAATTGCAGCATGAATCATATGCTGACCGATCGCTTGAGTATCACTACCGAGCAGCTCTTTGAGCTTGTCCGAAAAATCAATCGTCATCAATGGGGTATCGTCCTGCTCAGCATCACGTAACAACAATCTGCCGTCATCACTTTCTACCAATTCAAGAGTCGTTTCTTTACCAAATCCTGCAAAATTATCTTGGTTGTCGTTGTCTACTTCTATCTCATTATCGATATCGTATGGCATCTAATATGTCCTCAATTATACTGTCTCATCGTTGCATAGAGTTTTTCGTCTCAGGACAATATGAGTAAATGTATCATACTCATACAATGGACGCTTTGACGCTATAATTCAAGGGTAATAATGCAACTCCTATGCAATAACAAGCATTCAAAGAAATTATACTAGCCTAGTAATTAACGCCAATAGCGTAACTTTGCTAAGGTAAATAGCAAAGCGACAAACATACCAAGGTAATACATTAGCTTAAGCTCTAACGCTGGATCACGGTATTTGAAAGGTAAAGCAATGGTGGCAGTAGCAGTAGGTATAATAATGAGCATCAATAGCCAGCTCTCAAAAACATGTAACCAGCCTTGCAACCCTGTACCATGACTTAACGACGCCAATCCTAATAATAGACAGGCAATGATAAGACTGGTAAACAAAACGTTGGGCAGATCTTTTGGGTAAATAATATTCGCAATACGGGTGGGCATAATTTGCATATAAAATTCCAGTCAAGACTAGGGTATATCCTCAATCTGAATGAGTAAACCTCTGATAGGCTAAAAATGAGGACCCGCCTTAAGATCATGACTTAACAATGATAAAAAACCTATAAATGGTGTGAAATCTAACTATAAGTACCCATCAACCATAACATTGCAATACAGGAAGTCAGATAACCTAGACTTATCGCATTCCAGCCTGCAATGTCAGTACCATTAACCTTGTTAAATACACGCGCGCCAAGCCAAAAAAGTAATGGAATACCAACTACAAAAGCAGGGACTATCACCGCAGCATGGCGTAACACGTCTCCAACATCATCCCCTACCATTAAGCGAAAACCATATCCAGCAAGGCTTAGTATCAACGAAAATACTGCTAGGCCAATGGTGATTCCTTTGGGTACTAAACTGCGTTTTTGTTGCTTGTCAGGCGAACTCTTATCGCTTGTTACTGGTGAAGTTGGCTTATCCATAATATACCCTTATGTGAGGTAAAAATATTCTTGCCAGTATCTTTATGACGGCTAATTTGCGCTAGTTACTAAAGACAACTCTTGACGCATGGCCGTGATAGCAGCTTGATAATCATCTTGATTGAAGATAGCAGAACCCGCCACAAACATATCCGCACCAGCTTCAGCGATAGCACGAATATTGCTCGCCTTAATACCGCCATCGACTTCTAACCGGATATCGCGACCGCTCGCATCAATACGCTGACGGACTTGGCGCACCTTATCTAACGTGCTTTCAATAAACGACTGCCCCCCAAATCCAGGATTGACGCTCATCAGTAAAATTTGGTCGACTTTATCCATCACGTAATCTAAATAATGCAGTGGCGTAGCCGGGTTTAGTACCAAGCCGCACTCAGCGCCGCCATCTTTGATCAGTTGCAAAGAGCGGTCTACATGACCGCTCGCTTCTGGATGAAAAGTAATGACACTCGCCCCCGCCTCTAAGAACTGCTCAATCATACCATCAACTGGACTGACCATTAGATGAACATCAATAGGCGCATCAACGCCATAATCACGCAGTGCCTTACAAATCATACTACCAAAGGTTAAATTGGGTACGTAATGGTTGTCCATTACATCAAAATGTATGACGTCAGCGCCCGCCTTTAAAACTGTCTCAACCTCTTCACCTAAGCGTGCAAAGTCAGCAGATAAGATAGAAGGAGCGATTAGATATTGGTTAGAAGGACTGATCATAATAAAGCTACCTAATTGATTTTTTAATAAATTGATAAAATAAGCAGGCTTACCTCAGCGTTATTAACGCCAAGTAAGTTTATAAACTTGCCATCTCAAAACGACTATCGCGGTTTATATTGAGTTTTGCAATAAGCGCGGCCAACTTCAAAAGAGCGTTTTATCTGGTGTTTAGTGGCGCGACCCGTCACACGCTTGCGCCACATGCGAAAAGAGGAGGGCTTTAACTGTTGACGCATCAGCTTGATAACCTCATCTTCGCTCAGCCCATAACTGTGCTCTATCGCACCAAAGGGTGTTCTATCTTCCCACGCCATCTCTATCACACGTGATATCTGCACGGTGGTCAATACTTTATCATTTGCTGTCTTTGATGATTGCGACTGTAACTGATCTGAGCTTATGACATCTTTCTTGTCTTCAGTTGATGTTTTAGCATTGCTCTGTTTTTTTAATCGTAATGCTTCATTGATATCAGCTTGCATAGTCGCAAGCGATGAGTGCTCATTTTTTGGTTGTTTATTTGAATGTTCATCTACGCATAATGCTTGATGATATACCATGTATTTTTACCTTGTATGCTCTGTACATTTATTTAACCAAGCTCTATTTTATAACAATAACAGCGCTTGGTTAAACTATCGACTAACCAGTCTCTCTACAATACAGTCATAAAAATGACTTTATAAATGACTATTAATCATAAACTTATAAACAAGCGGTGAGCATATAATTTAGTATAGTTGTGCCATACGCCAGTGATGGTCAATGTGGTCATTAATCACCGTTTGGATGAAGTAGTAGCTATGATCATGTCCTGCTTGATAACGCAGCGTCAAGGGCTGTGCCACCTCTTCGCAAGCTTGTTGGAGTTTGGACGTTTGCAATTGCCCTTCCGCTAAGAAGTTATCAGCGCCCCCTTGATCAACTAAAATGCGTGAATATTGACGACCGACCCTTTTAATCGTTTGAGCAGCGTCTGCTTGCGTCCACTGCGCTTTGTCATCTCCAAAGTATTCTGTATAAGCAGCCTCCCCCCATGCTGACTCACTGGCCGCGCTTACTGGAGACAATGCCGACACACTGACAAACTTACTTGGAAATTTAAAACCGAGTAATAATGCGCCATGACCACCCATAGAATGGCCTGTGACACCGATACTGCTAATAGGAAACTCTGAACGAAGCAGATCATATAACTCATCAACGATATAACTTTGCATGTTGAAGTTTTTAGCCCATGGCGCACAAGTTGCATCGACGTAGTAGCTTGCGCCTTGACCAACAAAATAACGCTCATCGTTTGGCACGTCATCATCTTCGCTACTTCTAGGAGAAGTGTCTGGCGCGATAAATATCATGCCAAGCTCGCTACATCTTTGTTGAAAATGCGCTTTATGAGTGACGTTGTCAGCATTACAAGTCAAACCTGACAGATATAAGATGGCAGGACAAACCTTTCCTGTTAGCGCCTCATCTGGCAAATAGATACTAAACGTCATGGGCGTTTTGGTCGCTATCGATTGATGACTGTAATAATGCTGTTCGCCATCAAAGCAGCGATTCACGCTTTTTTGTGTGAGCTGAGTATTAGTAGATAAACTGTTGTTATAAGAATTGTTCATGATGACTATCCTTTTTTATGAAACTTAAAATAAATCATGCTTTATCGCGTCAACCAATAAGACAATGATAACATTTTCAGAAATGCCGGACGTAGTGATAAGTAAAACGAAAAATACGTCATTGTGAGCAAAATCAAACGCGCGATCACATAAGATGATAATAGTGGCGGGCATAGTAGATCGCTGCTATGACTTAAACAAAATGACGCTTATTCATTACTTTGCGCCGGACATAGCAGTGCTTTTATTACTATTGATAGCATCATCATTGATGGCATTATTATTAATAGTATCTTCAAGCATTGCGCCGCTGGCTTCCGTATTATTAGTAAGATGCTCAACCGAGGAGCGCGTTTTATCAAACAATACTTTTTCAAACGCTGGCAATGCTGTCTCCATCAAACTACCGACGACCATTTGCGGGTTTGATGACTCAAAGCCCATAAAGTTTTCGCGCTCGCTAACACGTAGACGCGCATCCTTAAAGGCTGCGGCAAAACTGGTGTTTTCACGTAAACTTTCTGCAAAAAATGCTTGACCAAAGTAGGTCATCTCAGCCGTATTGGTACAGCCAAACGACATCTTATCAGCAGCTGAGGCAGTGATTATCACGGTAGTTGGCGAGGCCAACTCATCAATAAACGAACCAGAGTAGCAAGCGGACACTACAATCACACGCCAGCGAATACCCGAAGCGTCAAGCGCCTCTCGTAGCCACGTAGCATCTAAATTATCCATCTCAAGTGGCGGGTTAGATAAATGAATAAAGTCTTGGTCACCATGTGAAGATAACGCCATAAATAGAACATCTTCGTCAGCATCCATTTGCTGACCGATTGTTTTTAATCCCTGTAGAATACTAGTCTTAGTCGCGACTGGCTCGTCCAGCCAGCTATAAGTATTGTTGATGAGCGCCAATGATTGACCACTAGTGCCAAAACGCACATCAAACAATTCTCGTACTTTATTTATTTCAGAACGAAAAACGTTTTGCTCAGAGAACCCTGCCACTCCCATAAAGTACCAGTCATTTTTGCCAGCTACATTTGGATCAATACTTGTTAATGCTTGTTGCAATAGACGTGGCTGCTCATACAGTGCTGCCTCCTCTAACACAGGCTGTATGGGTATCTGCTTAAAAATAGGTTGATCTGCGACATTGCGCTGCCAAATGGTTAGTAATGCTACCGCTCCCAATAAAATAGTAATGCGCTCCCACCAAGGGGTACGCTGTCTTCGGGCAAATATCCATAACAATGCTAATGTTTGCCACAAGAACAAAACTAAAAACAATATCGGTAAAAAAGAATAGCTCCAATCCGGTAACCACCCATGACTACCCAAAACTTGTACGATGCTTTGCAGCAGCGCAGATAATGTGTCAGCTACCAACCATAGCACCACTGGTACAAACACCAAGGTATGGTTACCAGAACGCCGCGCCAGAACGATACCGACCAAAGAGATAATAGCAGGCCAAATTAGATAACTGACCAATCCTTGCTCATTAAAGACACTACCAGCTTCAGCAGCCAACCAAGAAAATAAAACGTTGCTGCCTAACGCTAATAAGGCAAATAGCAAAAATTGTATAAATGTTGGCTTTACCCAAGAAAACGCACGTGTTGACCCTACCAGCATCCAAAGGGCAGCAATAATATTGGCAGCGAAGTTGAGTGAAAAGCGCTGAAGGGAAACGGTTTTTAGCGACGAGAGTGGCAAAGACTTAGACCTCTATCTAGTCGAGACAAATGGTTACCATCATATTGATAACATAACCTCATAGTTTATCTTGCTAATCTATCGCGATTGTAACGGATTGTCAGCTAAGACGATAAGCATGATTTGTAAAATACCCTATAAAATACTGAATTAAAAATCAATCAAAAAAAAGGCCTTGAAACCAAGACCTTTTTTAATTCAATTAATGGATATTATTTCATCAATAGCTCATTGACGCGTTTAAGATAGGCCGCTGGATCTTCAAGCTGACCGCCATCTGCTAATAACGCTTGATCAAAGATTACTTGCGCAAGGTCATCAAATTGCTCGCTGCTCTCAAGCTTTTTGATTAGCGGGTGCTCAGGGTTCACCTCAAGTGTAGGCTTGCTCTCTGGTACTTCCTGCCCCATTTGCTGCAGCATTTGAATCATTTGTGGCGACAACTCACCCTCACCTACGACCAAACAAGCTGGACTATCGACCAGACGCGTCGATACTTTGACATCCTTAGCTCGGTCACCAAGCGTCGTTTTTAACTTATCGACAACTGGCTTCATGGTTTCTTGTGCCTTTTCAGCCTCTGCTTTTTCTTCATCGTCCTGCAAATCGCCTAAATCTACCGCACCTTTTGCAATGTTCTGCAATGGGGTTTCATCAAACTGCGTCAAGAAGTTCATCGCCCATTCATCAACGCGGCTGGTCATCAAAATAACTTCGATGCCTTTTTTCTTAAATAGCTCAAGTTGTGGGCTATTTTTTGCAGCAGACAAATTGTCGGCTGTTAGGTAGTAGATGGCTTTTTGTCCATCTTTCATACGTGCTTTGTAGTCCTCAAAGCTGGTCGCAACCTTATCGTCAGTGCTGGTTGCATAACGTAGCAATTTAGCAATACGCTCTTGGTTGCCCATGTCTTCGCCAAGACCTTCTTTGATCACATCGCCAAACTCACTATAGAACTGGGCGAACTTTTCTTGCTTGTCACTGTCTTCGCTATTGGCAAGGCTTGCGAGCATGGTGAGGATTCGGCGCGCGTTACCATCACGGATAGATTTTACATCACGCGACTCTTGTAGTAACTCACGGCTGACGTTCAATGGTAGGTCTGCTGAGTCGATAACCCCTTTGACAAAACGCAAGTACATCGGTAGCAACTGCTCAGCATCATCCATAATAAAGACGCGTTTGACATACAGCTTAAGACCATGCTGCTGCTCACGCGTATACAAATTCATCGGCGCTTTTTTGGGAATATAAAGCAGCTGCGTGTACTGTACACGGCCTTCAACGCGGTTATGCGTCCAAGTTAGTGGCTCATCCATGTCATAGGTGATGTTCTTATAGAAATCGACGTACTCGTCATCTTCAATTTCAGATGCTGAGCGCGTCCATAGTGCACTAGCCTTGTTGATGGTTTCCCACTCATCAGTAAGTACCATTTCACCGCCAGCAACTGCGCTGTTTTCTCCCGAATCGTCACTGTCATCAGCGACATCTTCTTGCCAAACTTCTTTACGCATCTGAATGGGCAAGCTGATATGATCTGAGTATTTGTTGACCAAACGCTTGATCTTGCTGCGATCAAGGTAATTGTCTTCGCCTGCACTATATTCTTCTTTTAGATGCAAGGTAATAGCCGTGCCACGCTGTGCTTTGTTGATTGTCTCAACGGTGAAGCTACCAGTACCGTCTGATACCCAGCGCACACCTTTATCCGCAGGCTCACCTGCTTTACGTGATTCAACGCTAATCTTATCTGCCACGATAAAGCCTGAGTAAAAACCAACACCGAACTGTCCGATCAATTGACCATCTTGCTTTTGCGACTCAGATAGCTTATCTAAAAATGCTTTGGTACCTGATTTGGCAATCGTTCCTAAGTTTTCGATGGCATCGGTTTCATTCATACCAATACCGTTATCAGTAAAGGTAATGGTCTTAGCATCGGTATCGACTGCGATACGTATTTTTAATTCGCCATCGTCTTCATAAAGGCTATCATCATTGGTTGCTTCGAAACGCAACTTATCACAAGCATCAGAAGCGTTTGAAACCAGCTCACGCACAAAGATATCGGCATTAGAATACAGCGAATGGGTCACCAAATGTAGTAACTGCGCGACTTCGGCTTCAAAAGTATGTTTTTTTAATTCAGGGGTGCTTTCAGTAGCGGTACTGCTATTAGCATTGAGATTATCCGTATTTTTATTATCCGCTTGGGCCTGCTCACTCATAAAAACTCCTATTATTTATACCAAAAATGCTGTAGCCAGCATAGATTAGTCACAAGAACATCAAGTACCAGCAGATGAGCGCAAGTTATGCACAAAACTGCGCGGTAAATACTGCTAGGCTGATTAATCAAATAGGGGCATGGGCAAAAATTTCAAGTTCAAATAACCTAAAAACAATTATTAGTCGTAAAAAAACCGCCCTAGTTTTCTAAGGCGGTACTTTTAGATAAATTCATACAATTTGCAGTCTATAGACAACTAGGCAGATGACATGCAGGATCTGAATCCCGCGCTGCCATCGCATCTTCGACGGTCATGCCCAGCGCCTTGGCCACGCCTTCGCCGTAAGCTGGCTCACACCAATGGCAGTTACGGATATGACGATACTTAATAAAGTCTAGCGCATCGCCCATTGCTCTTGCCGTGTTAGCAAATAATGCCTGCTTTTGCTCCTCATTCATGAGGTTAAATAGCGCACGCGGCTGACTAAAGTAGTCATTATCATCTTCACGGAAGTCGTAATGGTCGGCATAGCCATCAATCTTTAGTGGCGGCTCAGCATACTGCGGCTGCTCTTGCCACTGCTCAAAACTGTTTGGCGTATAGTGCGGACGGCCACCATAGTTGTCATCGACGCGCATCAGACCATCACGGTGGTTACTATGCACAGGGCATGTGGCTTTATTGACTGGAATCTGCTTGTGATTGACTCCGACGCGGTAGCGCTGAGCATCGGCATAGCTAAATAAGCGCGCTTGTAGCATACGATCTGGAGAAGCACTGATACCAGGCACGAGGTTATTTGGAGCAAATGCCGCTTGCTCAACATCGAGATGATAGTTGTCAGCGTTTCTGTTGAGCTCAAACTCACCCACTTCGATGAGTGGATAGTCGCCTTTTGGCCAGACTTTGGTCAAATCAAACGGATGGTAAGGCACATTATCCGCTTCCTCTTCTGGCATGATTTGCACATACATTTTCCACTTTGGGAAGTCGCCGTTATCGATAGCATTGAGCAAATCTTCTTGATGGCTTTCGCGGTTGCTTGCGATGATATCAGCGGCCTCAGCATCGGTTAAGTTCTTGATACCTTGCTGAGTGACAAAGTGAAACTTCACCCAAAAGCGCTCATTATCACTGTTAATAAAACTATAAGTGTGTGAGCCAAAGCCGTGCATATGCCTATATGAAGCCGGCAAGCCGCGCTCACTCATTGTAATCGTCACTTGATGCAAGGACTCTGGTAGTAAAGTCCAAAAGTCCCAGTTATTGGTCGCCGAGCGCATATTGGTACGTGGATCACGTTTTACCGCTTTGTTCAAATCAGGGAACTTACGTGGGTCACGCACAAAGAATACGGGTGTATTGTTACCGACCATATCCCAGATACCTTGCTCAGTATAAAATTTGAGCGCAAAACCGCGAATATCACGCTCAGCATCAGCGGCGCCGCGCTCACCGGCTACCGTACTAAAGCGCGCAAACATTGGCGTCTGCTTGCCGACTTCGTCAAAGATACCAGCGCGCGTGTATTTCGTGATGTCATTGGTCACAGTAAAGGTACCAAACGCGCCCGAGCCTTTGGCGTGCATACGGCGCTCAGGGATAATCTCGCGGTTGAGATCAGCAAGTTTTTCGTTGAGCCATAAATCTTCTGCTAAAAGCGGGCCGCGTTTACCAGCCGTTTTACTGTTTTCGTTATCAACAACTGGGGCACCATTGCTCATTGTCAGTGGGGTCGGTGCGTAGGGACATTTTTTATCGCTCATGATCGTACTCCTGTAAAAAACAAATGAAAGTGCCAAACCTATACTGAATATGCCTCTAGCAGTATATCTAGAATGCTTGTCATTTTGTTTGAAAAACGGTGATTTTTATTCATAGTAACTTGTGTAGTAAATCTCATAGTCACCTACCAATGCAGTTGTATTGTCTTGCATGTCGTTTGCTTAACTACTATTACAACCGATTAGTATTGTTTTGTATAATTAATTAATCACATATTTTCATTTTGTTTTTTAGAACTACATTACTGTTTTTTGCTATAAAGTACCTCATGACAATCAGCGTGGTGACAATAAGCACTATAATGAATGCTGTTTGTACGACCATCAACCCTATTTATCCCAGTGTAGCCTATCCTAGTGCGGCATTGGGCGAATCGTAAGGATTTGCTCACTGCGACCAAACGGCCCATGTACATCATGTAGTACCGCGCTGGTAAGCCCTATCCCGTCATCACCGTACTGCTGTATCGCTTCAATACCAAGCCAGCGACCTTTTGGGGCACGATGCATATGAATTTGCAAATCAGTATTGGGGAACATCCACTGAGCAGCTGACAGCTCTATACCAAGTCGAGGCACGACGCCATTGGCCGTATCTACCATACCTAAAAGATGAACCAAGTCATCAGTAGGCTCATCTGCTACCATTTCAATATCATTGGTTATCCAAACCATACCTTTACCTGGTCGACGATCTGGAGCCGCCACCAAACGCACACTTTCAATAAAACCGCCCGGCCAACCTTTCATATCCTCCCAAACAGGCAACTCATCCGGCTGATGCAAAACCTTTTGATCTTCTAGTCCTGCAACGGCACTGGTATCTTGAGTCATTAAACGCCAAGCGCGTGCAATAATACAATCGCGGCCACGACTACTCATCACTGACTCTATAAGCTCAATCGTTCTACCTGGACGTATACAACGGGTAGTAACGGTAAAGTCATCAAGCGGAATCAGTCCTAAGATGTCAAGACTGATACGAGCAATACGCATATTGGCCTGCGGTAAAAATTTTTCCAATTCGACAGTCAATAACCCAGTCGCTGGTGCCATATGCTGCTCATGCTCGTTCCAAGCGCCTTGCGCATGCTTGGTTGGTTGATAGTGCGCGATACAAGTACCATCGGTTTGCTGTACGCGTTTTATAAATTTATAGTAAGCTGACATAACCATCCTTAGTTTTTTGAATACAGTATTGAGAGAGGTAATACGCTTGTAAGCTCTATAGAATGTTTGAACATTGGTTTATTTTTATGCCCTACCGAGTAAGCTCTTGCTCTTTTATCTTTAGAATCTTGCGACTCTTTATCATCAAGAACAATAAAAAAATTACAATAGCGATTAGAAGTCCGTAAAAAAGATTGTACTCTTTTATAAAGTGCACTGTGTTTAGACCAAGCAACATGACTAGCAGCCCAATGACAAACATATTCACTTTTAGCTGTTTGTTAATCTCATCAAGAGTCGCTTCTGTTAACACAAATCTTTTTTTCTGTTTTTTCATGTCCCTTGGCCTATTTACCTACTTGGGTAACCGGAATACGTAATGCTTTTGGCAAGCTAAACGTCACGTTTTCTTCAATACCTGACAGCTCACTGGGCAAATCACCGCCCCAGTCTTGCAGCTGTTGTAACACTTCTTGAATCAACACCTCAGGTGCAGACGCGCCAGCAGTCACCCCAACACTGTCGATACCCTCAAACCATTGACGATTCATCTCACTGGCATTATCGATCAAATAAGCGCGGCAGCTCATACGTTCTGCCAATTCACGCAGACGATTAGAGTTCGATGAGTTTGGTGAACCTACCACCAAGACGACTTCGCAGCGTCCAGCCAAATCTTTAACCGCGTCTTGACGGTTTTGGGTGGCATAGCAAATATCGTCTTTGCGTGGTCCTTGAATACTAGGAAATTTGTCCCGTAGTGCATCGATGACACGCGCGGTATCATCCATTGACAGCGTGGTCTGAGTCACAAATGCCAAACGTTCGGCATCTTGTACCGTCAATTCTTTGACATCGCCCTCGTTTTCGACCAGATGAATTTGTCCGCCGTGACGACGATTAAAGCGTCCCATTGTACCTTCAACTTCAGGATGACCGGCATGACCGATCAGCACTGCATCCATACCATCCTGCGCAAACCTTGCAACCTCAATATGTACCTTGGTGACCAATGGACAAGTGGCATCGAATACGGTCAAATCACGGCGTGTTGCCTCATCTTCAACGGCTTTTGAGACGCCATGCGCTGAGAAAATAACGATTGAGCCATCTGGCACTTCATCGAGTTCCTCAACGAATACAGCACCGCGATTGGCTAGGTCTGAAACCACAAACTTGTTATGTACAACTTCGTGACGCACATAAATAGGGGGCTCAAAACGCGTTAATGCTTCGTTAACAATCGCAATTGCGCGGTCCACACCAGCACAAAACCCGCGTGGATTGGCAAGATAAATTTGCATAAGACGGCCTATCATTAGATAATTTAGATTCTAAACTTGAATTCAAGAAATTAGAGTGGAACAATACGCTACTTTAGCATAATTTGCTTTTATTGCCTTCTAAAATACCATAGTCGCAATCGTCATAACGTTGACAGGATTACTCATCAATACGACGATATCAAAAGCAGTTTATAATTATTAAAGTAGACGTAATTGTTATTAGTCGTACTTGCTATCGTTTTACATGATGGCATTTTCTTTTTTTACCAGTCTTTATCTGCTTACTTATTTGATTACTCATTTATTACTAGGACACACTGTATGACAGGTTCATTGTTTATTATTACTGCAGCCTCTGGTACTGGCAAGACCTCACTGGTCAAACAGTTACTTGCTACCACCAACGATCTGACTGTCAGTGTCTCTCATACTACCCGTCAGCCGCGACCTGGGGAGATTGACGGTCATCATTATCACTTTACTAGTGTCGATGTTTTTACTAAAGCCATCGCTGAAGGTCAGTTTTTAGAGCATGCAGAAGTCTTTGGCAACTATTATGGTACCTCAGAGCAAAGCGTACGTACGCAACTACAAGCAGGCGTTGATGTTATTTTAGAGATTGATTGGCAAGGGGCGCTGCAAGTCAAAAAGATATTTGCTGAAGCAATCATGGTATTTATCTTACCGCCAAGTGTGGCGACATTGCGTCAGCGTCTATCGACACGTGCGACAGACAGCACCGACGTCATTGAACAGCGCTTAGCAGGCTCAGTGAACGAGATGTCGCAATACGTACATGCCGACTATGTGGTGATTAACGACAACTTTGAGGTGGCGTTAACAGAGCTAAAATCCATCATCGTAGCAGATAGACAAACGCTAAGACGTCAACAGCAGCGCTATAGCCGCGTCATTACAAACCTATTGTCAGACCCAGCTGACCAATCATAAGTCGATTGATTCATGCTGTGGTATTTAGAATATAAGGTATAAAAAGCAACTGCGCGTTTGAGTAAATAAATGCTATAATAGTCAGTTATTGACCCTTATATTTTTGATACTATTTTTATTAAGTGGCGAGCTATACTCGTTACTGATAAAAACAACCGAGGTAGCTATTTATGGCACGAGTAACGATTGAAGATTGCTTAGAGAATGTTGATAATCGCTTTGAATTGGTATTGGTTGCCAGCAAACGCGCTCGTCAGCTTGCAAAAGGTATTGCCGAGCCGTTAGTAGAAGTCGATAACGACAAACCGACTGTATTGGCATTGCGTGAAATTGCCATTGGCAAGATTACTCGCGATATCCTAAATCAGCCAGAGCACAACTTTGCCACAAGCTCACTAGATTTAGCCTTATCAGGCGATCATAGCTTCTAGCCTGATATAGTCTTGTTTTTGTTTGAGCGGTCGCCATATATTCTATATGACAGCTCAGACAAAAACACTACAGCATAGACTGCAGTAATAAAAACCACAGTGTCATGCTGTGGTTTTTGCCGTTTATATCTGCTGTATTTTTCTAAACGATTGTTAATCATTTATGTTCACGGACAGCTTATATTAATGATTGTAGTTTTAAGATATTTAAAGTGTCTATGCGCTTAGTAGTTGACATTCAACGCAATTTACGATTAATTAGAGGATGGCGTCGCAGTAATGAAAATAGAAAGACTTTGCAGCTGAGCTATCTTCTTTACAAGCATAATTTTCATGGCGGCAACCGTACAACCCACATCCATATATAATTAGCATTAAGCCATCAGATGTATAAAAACTGGTTGAGTAATAATTCCCAGTCATGTCACGAACAATAGGATCGCCACTCTATGAGCCAAACCTTACCCAAACTCAGTCACCATCTGGTTGATGAAGCTCAGTATAACTTACTGCGTTCGGTTGGGTATTTATGTGCAGCTGAGCGTCGCGACATTATAGATGCTTGTGCTTTTGGTGATGTTGCGCACATAAAAGACCGGCGCAAATCAGGTGAGCCTTATATCACTCATCCTATAGCGGTCGCTGAGATATTGGCTGGATTTCGGCTAGATCGAGATACTATTATTGCAGCTATTTTGCATGATACGGTCGAAGATACAGAGGTTAGTGATGAGCAGATTGAACAGCGCTATGGCAAGGTTGTCGCAAGACTGGTTGATGGCGTCACCAAGCTCAAATCCTCTACTCACAACAAGCAGCAAAACAAAGCGGCTACTTTTCACAAAATCCTTACTGCAACTTTAAATGATCCACGTGTGCTAATCATTAAGCTTGCCGATCGTCTGCACAATATGTCAACGCTTGATGCGGTTCGTCCTGAAAAGCAGCGCGCTACTGCCCAAGAAACCTTGGATTTTTATGTGCCGTTTGCACGCTTGATGGGTCTCAATGACATTGCTGATTACATTGAAGTCTTGTGTTATCGCAATCTTAACTCTGATATGTATAACAAGTTATCTGACAAACTGTTGCAGCATGGTCTTGGACGTAATTTTCAAAGAGAAGCTATTCATCGTTATCTGACCATAGTTCTTAATAACTTAGGGCTTGGTGGTCACGTAAAGGTGTTAGATAATCGCGTGGCTATATATCGACAGTTCTTCCGTAATCGCGGTGAAATCAATGCCCTACTTCGCCATTATGCATTTGAGATTGTGCTGGATAATATTGAAGCTTGTGACAAGCTGGCATATTATTTGATTAAAAAGTATCAAATCGATGACTCACATATTGAAGACAATATTCGCAGACCTCTACCCGGTGGCAATCAGTCGCTCACCCTGATTTATGAACGTGATAACGATTTTGTGAAAGTCACTATCTTGACCAAACAGATGCAAAATGCAGCCAGGCTTGGGGTTATCGGTGCAGAACATGCGTCTGACGTGAGTCAATCCGTCATTCAAGCTTCATTACGCAACATGAAAGACTTGGTTGATGAGGACACTTTAGATGAGAACAGCCCTGACTTCACCGCGGCCGTTTCTACCATTAACGAGCTGATGGACTATCTGCATTCTAGCAAAATCATCTGTTATAGTCCGCAGGGACGTGCTTACGAGCTACCGCAAGGGGCAACAGCGCTAGACTTTGCTTACGCTGTCGGGCCTATGGTCGGTAACGTAGCGGTTGGGGCCAATATTGAGGGTAAAAAAGCCAAGCTGGGTACGGTCGTCAAAAACGGCCAGTTGGTCGAAATCGAAGTCAATAGTCACTCAGAGCCAAAAGCTGAATGGCTTGGGTTTGTCGTGACCAACAAAGCCCGTGAAGAGATTTTACGGTGGTTTAAAGACTTATCAGCGGCTGATAAACAGCATCATGGTCAGCAAGCTTTGGATCGCGCACTAAAGACCTACCAAAAGAACCTCGACGACTTGACGGATAATGACTGGCAAAATCTTATCGAATGGCGCGGCTTACCAGAGAAAAGCGCGCTTTTTGAACAAATAAGCTCTGGCACCTTGCTACCACAGCTTGTAGTGTCACGTTTGTTCAGTGATGAAGTCAGCAATTTACAGGCTCAACGACCCCACAATGGCATGGTACAACCGCAGCAACTGATTGCAAATGCCACCGGTGTTGAGATTGATTTTGCCAATTGTTGTCATCCTATCTATGGCGACCCTATCGTTGGTCATCTCTCACGTCATGGCTTGGTTGTTCATCGTCATAAGTGCTTCTCGCTTGATGATATCCGTAAAGACAATCCTTATCAGGTCATACAGTTACGCTGGCGTAGTGATAAAGCGATCAAACAAAGTGAAGAAGATGAGCAAAATGGAAAAATTCGTTTCCCAGCTTACCTAAAACTGTCGATTGCCCTTAGCGATGAACAAATCAGTGAAGTTATCTACCACTTGCGTCAGCTTAATATCGGCGTCGAGACAGTCGATGTACGTAGCAGCGACACCATTGTTCACGTTATTGTCCGTAGCCGTGATCATTTGGCGCAAGGTATTCGTGAACTGCGCTCTTCATTAGGCTTCCCCAATATCGTACGCCTATATCAGCTATAAGCGTACAAGCGCACATTACTCTTTGTATGAATTTAAAAAAATTCAAAATAGTGCTAGACTCTCCTGCTAACTTTTAGCAAAAAGTCTTGCAAACTAAACCTGTAAAAATAAGCCAAGGATATAATATGAGCCGTCAAACCATCCAAACTGATAAAGCACCAGCAGCCGTTGGTACCTATTCACAAGCCGTAAAGGTCGGTAATACCGTATATATCTCAGGCCAGCTTGGTTTTGACCCTGAAACGATGGAATTACGTGACGGATTTGAAGCGCAAGCCAAGCAAGTATTTGCTAACCTAAAGGCCGTTTGTGAAGCTGCTGGTGGTAGCTTAAGCGATGTGGTGAAGTTTAACGTATCCTTGACTGACTTAAGTGACTTTGCTGTTTTAAATGAGGTCTTTGTCGAAAACTTAAGCGAGCCGTACCCAGCTCGTGCTGCCGTACAGGTTGCTGCGCTACCAAAGGGTGGCGTCGTTGAGATTGAAGCCATTTTATATATTGAATAAACTGCTATATTGTTTTACTTGACTCTCAAATGATTCAATCAAAAAATATACTTTTTAAAAGATAACTATAGAGTAAGCCCAAATATGTTTATTTGGGCTTATTGTTATCTCTCTTTTTAATGCAATAATCTAAATAGCTAAAAGCTACATATCAAAAAGCTAGGGGTGCATGTTATGTTGGTACAAGTTGCTCTACCCGTGCCTCTTTATCGGGTATTTGACTATAGCGTATCAACTGATAACAACATCTTATCAAACGTCTCTTTGCCTCAGATTGGTAGCCGTGTCGAAGTATCATTCGGTCGTCAAACCCTAATCGGTATTGTAATTGCTCATATCGCTAGAGCCGATAGCAATGTACCTAGCGGTAAGCTTAAACCTATTAATAAATGCTTAGATGCTGAGCCTATTTTAAATGCCAGTATGTTAAAGCTTGCCTATTGGCTTGCGCGTTATTACCACTATCCGCTCGGTGATGTTCTAGCCGTTATCTTGCCAAGTCTAGTGCGCCAAGGTAAGCCGCTGGACTTACTGATTACGCACTGGCGGATTTTGCCGCATGTAAGCGACGATGACTTTCATGCCAATGCAAAAAAACAAAAGCAGCAGTTTGATATGCTCAAGCTACATGGTGCGCGCGGTGCTAGTGAAGATGTACTGTTATTAGAAGGTATGGAGCGCGCCTTTTTAAAGACGTTAGAAGAAAAAGGTCTGATTGAGCGCTATATTGAGCCAAAACAAGCACCGTCTCCTGTCACGTTAGCGAAAATGCCCCTTGATCTAAATGAAGAACAGCAGCAGGCGGTTAGCGCTATCATCGCTACTCATCAAGCTCAGCGCTACACAGGTTTTTTGTTAAACGGCATTACTGGCAGTGGTAAGACTGAAGTTTACTTGCAAGCGATGCAAGCGGTACTTGAAGCTGGCAAGCAAGTTTTGATTTTGGTGCCAGAGATTGGCTTGACACCGCAGACGCGTGCTCGTTTTGCCAGTCGCTTTGCCGCTCATATTGTGTTGTTGCATTCTGGTATGAACAATACCCACCGTCTGCAAGGCTGGCAAGACTGCCGCACAGGACACGCCCAAATCATCATTGGTACGCGCTCAGCAGTGCTCTACCCCTTTGCTAACTTGGGGCTGATCGTCGTTGACGAGGCGCATGATGGCTCGTATAAACAACAAGATACCTTGCGCTATCATGCCGCTGACGTCGCGCTCTACCGCGGTGTGCAATATAATATTCCAGTCATCCTTGGTACCGCCACTCCTTCTCTTGAACATCTAAAACTGGTCGATGATGGCAAACTGGTAGAGTACCAGTTACGGACACGGCCAGGTAATGCCAAACCTGCGCCCATGCAGCTTATTGATGCGCGCTTGCAAAGTACCCATCAGCAGACGACGGACGATGGCGCACGCTACGATACAGGACTGACAGACGCCATGATTGGGGCAATACGGCAAACACTAGAGGCTGGCGATCAAGTATTGGTGTTCCTAAACCGGCGCGGCTATGCACCTGTCTTATTATGCGAAGCTTGTGGCTGGCAAGCAGATTGTCCGCGCTGCGATGCCCATCTGACCGTTCATTATAATAGTCAGTCACAATATAGCTCATATCTAAAGTGCCACCACTGTGACTGGCAAGCTTATATTCCAACCGTTTGCCCTGATTGTGGCAGTCAAAACTTAGATGCCAAAGGTATAGGTACGACAAGGCTAAGCGAAAATTTGCACGCGATTTTTGCCAATCCGCAAACCAGCAAAGAGCTGTATCCTATTATTCAAATCGATCGTGATACCACACGGCGCAAAGACAGCTGGGAAAATATTTATCAGCGTATTAATCAAGGCAATCCTGCCATATTGGTTGGCACGCAAATGGTCGCCAAAGGTCATCATTTTCCAAACGTCACTCTTGTATGCTTACCCAATGCCGATCGCGGCTTTTTGTCTGCAGACTTTCGCTCGCCTGAGCATACAGCGCAGCTAATGATTCAGGTAGCAGGACGGTCAGGACGTGGCAATAAAGCAGGACGCGTGCTGATTCAAACATTGCAACCAGACAACGATTTGCTATTAAAACTGGTAAAAGACGGTTATTTATCATTTGCGCGTGAGCTATTGCAAGAGCGCAAAATGATGGGATTGCCGCCTTATACTCATGCTGCGTTGATTCGCTGCGAAGGAAAAACTCTCGTCAGCACCAGGCAAGCACTTAAAGATGCCATCGCTATTTTGCCTAGTAACCACAATTTGGCAGTACTAGGTCCCATCGATGCACCTATGAGTAAAAAAAACAGCCGCTACCATGCGCAGCTACTCCTGCTCGCCAAAGAGCGCCAGCAGCTCCACCATGTATTGAGTCACTGGTGGCAACCAGTACTGGCGCTACCCAGCGCTAAATACCTAAAGCTGACTTTAGATATTGATCCTATTGGCTGGTAGGCTGACACCTCAAACTTATCACAGTTTACTCTTATTATTCTTAGGCTACTAAACGTATAGTCAATTCAAAATAACATGATTATAGATGGTTATAAATTGAAGAGCGCTACTGGAATGAATTTTGCTCAGCCTCTGTGATAACAGCACGCAAGGAAAATTTATACCAGTAGCACTATGTTATTTTTACAGTGAATCGACTATAACTTACTGGCTTCATTTTTACCTCGTCGTTACAGCTTCTAATACCCGACTATGTTAGATTTATTATCAGTCATCAGAGTTATTTGTTATAAATTTTAATAAGTTTGAGTATCGTTATGAGTCAAGAAAATCCCAATCATAAGCAAAAAAAGCACTTGCCTTCAAGTGAGCATATTGATGTGTATAACAAGGACGATAGTAACTATACTCCTGACAATCAAGATACCCATGATCATGATGAACATTTAGAGCAGACCACCGCACCACGAGACACCAAAGGCTATCAGCGCACGTTACTTATTAGCTTTATCATTATTACTGGTTACATGTTTATCGAAGCAATTGGTGGTTTACTGACCGGAAGTTTGGCGCTACTCTCTGATGCAGGACACATGCTAAGCGATGCCATCGCCCTTGGTGCGACCTTGATGGCATTTAAAATCGGCGAAAAAACAGCCACGCATCAAAAGACCTTTGGGTATAAACGCTTTGAGATTATCGTAGCCACAGTTAATGGTGCGACGCTGGTAATTATCGCCTTGATGATTTTTTATGAAGCGATCAAACGCTTTAACTCGCCGCCAGAGATTGCTACCCAAGGTATGCTGATCGTCGCGACCATCGGTATGCTAGTCAATATCTTAGTTGCTTGGCTGATGCATCGTGGTAGTAGCGGTGGCGATGGGCACGCGCACAGTCATGGATCAAATAAAGATAAAGCAAATAAAGACAGGGTAAAAGTCGGAAGCTCTGACACAAAAGAGCCTGTTAATCTCAACATGCAAAGTGCTTACTTGCATGTACTAAGTGATTTAATGGGATCCGTTGCTGCTATTGTTGCCGCGCTATTAATGATGGGATTTGGTTGGGTTTGGGCGGATGCAGCAGCGTCTGTCATTGTCGCCATACTTATCTTAGTGAGTGGCTACCGCGTCGTACGTGATTCGGTACATATCTTGATGGAAGGCACACCAAAAGGCATCTCACTGGTCGATGTTGAAGACAAACTGCTTGCCCATCCACAAGTAAAACAAGTCCATGACCTACATGTCTGGAGCATTACCAGCGGGCTAAATGCGCTATCTTGCCATGTGATGGTCGATGGAGATATGAAAATCTCGGATGCCAGCGTATTGATTGCCAGTCTTGAACAAAGTTTGTTAGCGATTGGTATACATCATGCTACCATTCAGGTTGAAAGCTTATCGCACCCGCAGACCAAAACCCATAGTGATGCGCTGGTTTGTGATGTCTCAGAACGTCCTATAGATAGTAATAGTCATATTGGGCATAGTCATTAACAATAAGTCTTGAGCATTGCCGTGATTTATTTCATTCAATAATAAAGAACTTCTTCGTTTATTACTCATGTTCAGATTAATTCGGTAGTCTTTCTCAAAACCTTAGTTGTACGATTTAAAAAAATAAGCTTTAAAGGGGGTTATATGGTTATAATAACGATATAAATCCTCTATTTATCATACCGATTGACTTTGGTAAGCAGACTTATTAGTATTTTTTTAACCTACTTATTGACGATATAATCCTATGTCTAGACGCTCGGCGCCCTTTGTCGCCCCAGACTATATTGACAACCCTACGTCAAAAGATGGCAAAAAACACGCCAAGGTTTTGCTATCAACGCTGCAAGAAGACATTGCTAAATTTCGTGATGAGCAGTTTCCACCTGACATTTTACGTCAAATCCGCGACATGCCCATCTATGAAGGCAACTTAGCAGAAGTCCAAGCATACCAGCAGCGTTGGCAAACTTTGCTTGAGCGTGCGATGGCGTTTTATCCTGCAGCCAACCTACCACCCGACTATCTACCACTGCCAGCCAGCCTTGAGATTCCCCAGTTTATCTATCATGTTCAACGCCTACATCTCACCAAAACCCATGCCAAGGAATCCAAAAGCTTTGGTTCGGTCGGCGCACTGACTGATAAATGCGGCGATTATAGTGCTGAGGATATTGCGCGTATGGCAGCAGTATTTGATAACGATGACGAGGCGCGTTTAGTCGCTCACCGTGAGTTTATTGATCTGCGTGCGTATGTATTTTGTCGTGACAGAAAAGGTGAGATGTTAGAGCCTGAGCGTGTACGCTTCTATCGTACGGGGCTTATCGTTCATGCTTTGCCTGAGTTTAAAATGATTGATAGCAGACAGACGCCGCGTAAGCGTCGTAACGATGCTTATAACAATCCATTAGCAGACAATGGCGTTTGGAAAATTTATCGCAAAAAATAACTGTATTGTTTTATTTACTCTGTCATTGATTGTGTTTTTAAATTGATTGCTAAGGATGCTATATGTTCGCTGCCGCTGCCGGCTCACCAAACCTGATGCTACAAGCCACCATATTTTTGGGTGCAGCGCTGCTTTTTGTCCCTCTCGGTAAACGCTTCGGTATAGCCACTGTTCTTGGTTATCTGATTACGGGATTAATATTAGGTCCAAGCGCGCTAGATGTGGCAGGTGATGCTGAAAGCTTGCTACACTTTTCTGAGTTTGGCGTGGTCATGCTGCTGTTTATCATCGGTCTTGAGCTGCAACCATCGCGTCTGTGGGCACTGCGGCGTTCTATATTTGTCCTTGGCGGCTTGCAAGTTGGGCTTACTGGCACGCTACTGATGGTAATCCTGTATCACTTTTTCTCTCTACGATTGGATACGGCATTTATTGTCGGCTTCGGCTTAGCCCTTTCTTCCACTGCCTTCGTACTACAGATACTCACTGAAAAACAGCAGCTCTCAAGTACCCATGGTCGCGAAGCATTTACCATTTTGTTATTCCAAGATATTGCCGTGATTCCGTTATTAGCAGTGATTCCGTTTTTATCAGGGGTGCGCGAACAAAGCTACGATCTGATTTACTTTGGCAAGGTTTTTGCCGTTTTTGCTGGTCTCATCCTTGCCAGTCGTTATGTTATCCGACCATTTTTTAAATTTGTCGCATCTAGCGGTGCATCAGAGCTACTGACTGCTGTTGCCTTGTTTATCGTTATGGGCGTGTCTATCTTGATGGGACAAATTGGCCTATCGATGGCGTTGGGAGCGTTTTTGACTGGTGTACTCTTAGCAGATTCTGAATATCGTCATGAGCTAGAAGCCAGTATTGAGCCCTTTAAAGGTTTACTGCTTGGTCTATTTTTTATGTCAGTAGGCATGCTGACTGATATTAAGCTCATCATGGCACATCCTGTATTTATCATAAGTTGTGCCGTGGCGTTAATGTTCATCAAATTCGCTGTAATTACCACTATTGCAAAGGTACTAGGCAATCGCTGGCCGACCAGTATCCGACTTGGCGTGACCTTAGCTCAAGGCGGTGAATTTGCGTTCGTATTATTCAACGTCGCAGCAACCCAAAACGTATTAGCGCCTGAAATGGAGAACACGCTAAATTTAATCGTGACCATTTCTATGGCACTCACCCCGCTTGCTTTCTTATTATTAGACAAAATCGGTGAGCCTTTATTTGCTAAAAGTAAGCCTAGTCGCGAGCACGACACCATTCCCGATCATGAGCATCCTGTCATTATTGCAGGTTTTGGACGCGTCGGACAGATTATCGGCCGTGTGCTGCGTATGCATAATATCGAATTTACGGCCATTGAACGCTCGGCAAACCGAGTGGATTTTGTACGTAAATTTGGTAACCAAGTCTATTATGGCGACCCAAAAAACCCTGAGATTTTGCGGGCGGCTGGTATCAGTAAAGCCCGTATTTTTATTATCGCTGTTGATGATTTAGAGCGCTCTATTACTACCGCTGAATATCTGCGCAAAAACTATCCTGATTTGGTTGTATTGGCGCGCGCCCGTGACCGTCAGCATTATTATCGTTTACGTGAGGTTGGCGTCCGTCATATCTGGCGTGAGACCTATTTGTCCTCGTTAGATATGTCACGCGAGTCCCTACAGCTGCTTGGTATATCACCTGAAAAAGCCCGCGATACGATTCAGACTTTCCGCGACTATGACGATGATTTAATTGAACGTCAGCAAGCTATCTATGATGATGAAGCAAGGATGATTGAATCAGCACAATCTGCAATGGCAGAGCTTGAAAGCTTGTTTGACGAAGATATTGGTAAAGCGCGCAAGATGGACTTAGGGGATTTTTATGAAGTACTTAAGAACCAAGCAACTCCAGTTGACGATGCCTCAAACAATGTTGCTACTGACCCCAAAGCCTAGCGGTTGTTGCAAACTTATCTAGGGTCGGCATATTATCGTTATATTACGTTCAGCTTTATACAATCTTAGCTATCAATAGTCCTAATGTGTGCATGTTCATTTTTAATTGGTTATACAGCGCTTAGGAGCCTGTTTTTCGTTAAGTGAGCTTATACAGCTCCAGCTATCAGTATCTGGATTGTGGTGAAATACTAGCGTTTGATCATTTAGATAGCGTATAGGAAACTTGATGTTTTGAACGGTCGCCACGACTGCGCAGTCAGTCGCAGGTAGACCGTCCACTTGCGTAGTAACCTGCATACGTACTTGCTGAGCATCGGTACTAAGCGGCAAATTAGTCGGGCATACTCCTGTTTGCTGATAAATTAGCGCGACTCGATTTTGTGCATTTTTCGTGATGTCATACGCATCAAACAACACCTCGTTTTCTTTTTGCTTGGCGATGATCGGTAAAAACTGCACATTGATCACCATGAGCGCAAAAGCAAAGAACCCAAAGCCCAATCCTAAACCAAATAAGCTTACCCCGCCCTCACGGCGTAGATGTGCTTGCTGTGCGGCTTCATCGCGCGGATGGTCATTGATAGCATCAGCAATCTCACGTCGCGCCATCCGGTAATAATAAGCATCGGTCCAGCGCGCCACCATAAATGACCAAAACAGCCAAATTATCCCAGCAATGCCAATACGTGTTGCCATCTGATAGGCATCTGGAATATAAGGCATCGCTACAAACTCAAACGTGACTAGCGCAATGACGATATTAAGTTGGATAAATGACCAACCAGCCACACTATAGACAAGCGCATCCATGTAACGTTTGCGATACAAGAGCCAAGGTAGAGTGATAAAAAATGCCGCCCAATGCCACTTAGGTGATAGGTATCCTTGCTGATCAAACTGTGCAAAACGCTTAAGGTAATAACCTTGCGTACGATGACCAATAAACCATTGGTCAAGCTGTTTACGTTTGAGAGGGCTCAGCTGTTCTTGATAAAACGGTGGTGGCGAATCCGTCTCAATAAATAACATAGCAGTAGGCTCTATTGACTGTTAAGAGTTTACGATTACTTGGTGTTTAGATCGCTAAATAGCAATGTGACGATAAATGCTCTTTATTATATGACAATAAAAAAGCAGATACGATGTACTTTAGTATAGGTCAACAAAATAATGTAGCGTCTATTACAACCTGTATAACATGCTTCAAACCAGATGATAGACAATTGAAAAAGACATGTATAACGGTTTAACTATAAATAAGTTAGTTAAGCATTCAAATATTGCACGTTCACACACAAGAGTATTTAACTTATAATACGCTCATACTCGCTACCCAATCGAATTTTACTGCTCCTATGAATGAACATCCTCACAATGACAGTCTCATCAAGCATGATACCGATGTATCAACTAATACCGACACACAGACCAACGAGTCTATGACATCTGATACTGAAGCGCCTGATAACAAACATAAACGTATCGTCAATACCTTTATGAAACGCCGCACTCATATGAATAAAAATGCTGAACTGGCCCTAACTGATCCAGAATTTACTCAGTATTTAGTCAATAATAGTTTCGGTGATGGCAACCTTGAAGGCATAAACGATCTGCGTTCATCATTTAGCGACAAGCCCAATGGCAGTGATGCGCCCCTTACCCTAGAAATTGGTTTTGGGCTGGGTGATTCGTTCATTGAGATGGCAGCGGCCGATCCTACACGTAACTTTGTTGGCGTTGAGGTACATGAGCCTGGTATTGGTAAGTGCGCTTATATGGCCGGTACGCAGAATTTAACCAATGTTAAAATCATTAATGGTGATGCCATTCAGCTACTAAAGCAGCTTCCAGAAAACCACATTGATCGTATCCAGCTTTACTTCCCTGATCCATGGCAAAAAAAGCGCCATTATAAGCGCCGTTTTGTGAGTCCTGAACGCATGGCCATTGTCACTCGTAGTTTAACGCAAGGTGGCTGGTTTCATACCGCAACTGACTGGGAGCATTATGCGTTTTGGATGGTTGATGTCCTAGACAATTTCGCTGGGCTTAGCAATCAAGCTGGCAAGGGTAACTTTACGACGCGTCCTAGCTTTCGTCCAATGACCAAGTTTGAACGTCGTGGCTTAGAGCGCGGTCACGGTGTATGGGACTTAATATATATTAAGGACTAGATTCTTATACTTTCTTTGATGGTTTATATACAGCGGCTAATTAACTTAGCCGCTTTTTTGTGATGATTCGATTGATTCTAATGCTAAGCTTTATTGTATAGTTATTCGCGATAACATCGCATTATTCTCTACGTGACTCTTAAGCACATTCTCATGCTAAAAATAACGATAAAAACCCTTGCTATTTCTAGCGATTATTTTTAATAAAAGTATTTTTTACTATTTTAGTATTTTGACAAATTAAGACTGTATTTGTCAGAAATGTTATGTTCTTTAACGACGTGAAACATAGACACAAAAACAGAAAAATTAAAGCAATTTTCAACCATATTGTTCTTGAAAAGAAGGACTAGGAGGGTTAGACGATTTTTAGTATTAGCGCAAACATTGATAGCATAAGGGTTTGCTGAGTTTTCCCCATTCCCTGTGGATAAGTATGTGGATAAGTCACTACTTGACACGTATTTGACTTGATAAACTAATGGCTTAGGTAAAATTGGTTAATTTTTATACAATTTAAATAGATATATAAATCAACGACTTACATCTCAATAAAAGTAAAATTGACTTTTTATAAATTAATTTAAAAAATTTTAAATACCAATCGATGTTTCACAAAATCGACTCTAAAGCCTATTGTTTCCTGTGGACAACTCAATATTTTTGTTGACATCATTCATTGTTAATGATTCTAATTTATCATAATAATGACAAGTTTTTCTACCCATTTAGACAATTAAATTACACTCTATCTCACACGACAGCTGTTGTCGTTTGATACCTTTCATATCATGATGTTACATCTAGATTTTGTTATAATTACTGCATCAACTCACACACCTATCAATCTTTTACTCTAAACTTTATTCTACTTCTATTGCTCGTATTATTTACTGTATAGTGGAACGAGATGTTTATATTGCATTTATTTAGACAACTACGATCTTAAAGATATGTTAAGACAGATGATCTAATAGGATATTTTCTGCACTTACCATTATACCTTCGAATTTTTAATTACTCTTTTATGACAATTTATGACAAGGACTCCATTATGGACGACAACAAAGCCAAAGCACTCAAGGCGGCACTAGGTCAAATTGAAAAGCAATTTGGCAAAAACACTATCATGCATCTAGGCGATGAGTCGGCAGCGCTTGATGTAGATGTTGTATCAACTGGCTCATTAGGTTTGGATATCGCTCTTGGAATTGGTGGCCTGCCTAAAGGACGTATTGTTGAGATTTATGGTCCAGAGAGCTCAGGTAAAACGACTATGACGCTGCAAGCAATTGCAGAGTGTCAAAAGCAAGGTGGTACTTGTGCTTTTATTGATGCAGAGCATGCTCTTGATCCTGTCTATGCGCGCAGACTTGGCGTAAATACAGATGATCTATTGGTTTCTCAACCTGACAATGGTGAGCAAGCGCTAGAGATTACGGATATGTTGGTACGCTCAGGAGCGGTCGATATGATCGTCGTTGACTCTGTTGCTGCTTTGACCCCGCGTGCAGAGATTGAGGGCGAGATGGGCGATTCTCATATGGGTTTGCAAGCACGTTTGATGAGTCAGGCCTTACGTAAGATTACCGGTAATGCCAAGCGTTCTAACTGTATGGTGGTATTTATTAACCAAATTCGTATGAAAATTGGTGTTATGTTTGGTAGCCCTGAGACTACCACTGGCGGTAACGCTCTTAAGTTTTATGCGTCAGTACGTATGGATATTCGCCGTATTGGTGCAGTTAAGAACGGAGATGAAATCATCGGTAACCAGACGCGTGTCAAAGTCATTAAGAACAAAATGGCACCTCCATTCCGTCAGGCTGAGTTTGAAATTACCTATGGTGAAGGTACCAATCATTTAGCTGAAGTCATTGACCTAGGTGTTGAAGTCGGTGCCGTTGGCAAAGCTGGAGCATGGTATAGCTATGGCGATGAAAAAATTGGTCAAGGTAAGGCCAATTCAGTGGTCTTTTTGAAAGAAAACCCTGAAATTGCTCAAGCTATTGAAGCGAAGATACGTGCTGAAAAACTTGGTGCTGTTGACAACAACGACGCATCAGACGCAGACGATGTGGACGAAAACTCAGACGCAGCGCCAGTTCAATAGTTATTGCATATATACTTTATTGATTAGCTGATTAATAGTTATGAAAATTAAAACATTAGCTGAAATTCTAGCTGAATCGCAGGCCGATTCAGTTAGTACACCTGCCTCAAAGTCAAAAACAGCCACTCAAAAATATCTGTCTAAAAATCCTGCCAAAAATAAAAGCGCTATCGTCAAGTCCAAATTTGCAAAATTCGGTCCTGAGCCTTCTTTATCAGTCAATGAGACGTTTGATGGTTTTAATGAATCTGACAACAAACCCTTACCCTCCTCTCATGGCCATACTGCTAAAACCAAATCCAAAAAGCGTAAGAAGCGTTTTCATCCAGCGGCTAATTTTGAACCTAATACAGTACCTACCTATCAGCCGCCTAAAGCGCAAAGTATTAAAGAGATACTGGCAGAGGTTAAAAGTGATGTTCATGAAACCAATATAGACGATAAGTCTGACATAGAAGCCAAGTCAGCTGTAAATTACAGTAGTGACGATACAATTAATCATAATGACGAAGACAGCGAAGTAGATAGTCAAACGGATAACTTACCATCTGCGTTAAAAGCCTACTTACGCACGCCTGAGCAGCGACAAGCAGATATCGATGCCATCAAAGCTGAGAGCCGCTTACGTTGGTTAGCATTTTACTATTTGTCGCGCCGTGAGCATGGCAAAGCTGAATTAAGACAAAAGCTGCTCGATAAAGAGCAGGATCCTGACAAAATCGATGCGCTGCTTGATGAGTTTGAGGAAAAAGGCTATCAAAGTGATTATCGTACGACCTTAATGCTGATTCGAGAAGGCATTCGTAAAGGTCGTGGACGCGGACGTATCAAGCAAGAGTTTTATCGCAAAAAAGTTGAGATGCCAAGCAATATAGATGAGCTTATTGATATGGCAAATACAGAGTCCGATGAATTTAGAGACTTTGTTGATGATAGTGCAGAGAGCTTGGTTGAAGGCGTCGACTGGCTAAAGCTTGCGGTAGAGGTACGTACTAAAAAATATGGAAACGATATCCCTACTGAACAAAAAGACAAGGCGCGCCAGCTGCGGTTTTTGCAGTATCGAGGGTTTAAAACTGATGTATGCTTTGCTGCGCTCAACTATACATCAGAAACACTAGATGAACGCTTTTAACTGGCTTTTGTAGTCAACTTATTACTTATTGTTTGAAACAAAAACGGTCAAAAAAAAGAGCACATTATTAAATGTACTCTTTTTTAGACTAAAACATGTGGGACTGAAACTGAGAGGTTTCTTTCCTATTTCAACATACCAAGACGACTAGATAACTGACTGACGATCTGATCGATTTCTTGATTGGCCTCTGACTCATTGTCTAGGTTACCGTGCGGAGTTAGCTGATTAAACACTTCTGGTAATAATTCAGCCAACCCTTGACGTACTTCTACATCATTAGCACCAGTATGCGCAGCAACCTGCTGGATTTCGCTCTCGTCAAACAAGCGACTAACATCATTGGGGTCTAAATTGTCATTGAGCTCATGATTGCTCATCCAAGAGCGCGCTTGCTTGTCATAGCCCATACCAGTAACTTTAGACAATGCACCACTAAGGCCACCGTTACGTTGTATCCAACTAAGCACCATAGGCATAAGAGCGGCGACTAACATGCCTTTACCACCAAAGCCACCTCTCGTACGCTGGCCGCCCAATACACCACCTAGGATATCGCCCAGCCCACCTGCACCAGAAGTGATACCGCCGCGCTGACCACCACCAGTCAAGCCGCCTAAGATATCATCCAAACCCAAACCATTATCTGACTGACGGTCATATTGTTGCGGATTATACTCACGTGTTTGGTTACGACTACCTGTTAATACGCCACCCAAAATATCGCCAAGACCGCCTGTACGACGCGGATTAATGTTTTGATTGACCGGATTACGTTTAGAATCTTCTGGATCCATTGCACTGCGAGCAACTTGTGTAATTAAATTTCCTAATAAACTCATAATGTTTCCCTCTCCTTATTTTAATCATATTGTTATGCATGACATCATAGCTATTTATAGTATGGATAGTCTTGTTAGACAATATAACAAACCGTGTTAACCATCGGCATAGGTATTTTGTTATCACACGTAGTGCTTCGTAAGGTTGCCACCCAACGACCAATAAGAAGAGTCTTTATAAAATTATATAGCAATATAGGTTTTTTGAACCTTAACCTTAATCGTGCTTCTTATTTACTATAGTGGCTAAGATATTTAATTGTTGCCAATGATCAAGGCTGACTTGATCACGATAGATAGTAATGGTCAAAGAGCGCATAAAAGGTTCAGTAGTAACAAATTGGAAATTTAATAGCCATTGATAACGATGAACATTGTTGAGATCAGCTCGCCATAATTCATCGCCGCGACCAGTACGCATAAGCAACTGCCACTCTTTATTTAGATGATTGTGTAAGGGAGGCTGACTTAAATGTAGTAGTATTGGCCTTGATAAAGCCAAATAACTTATCACTGCTGCACTCACTATCAAAATTAAAGCGTACTGCCACCATGACAGCTTGGCAAGCCAAGATAATAAAACGATCGAGATTGACAATCCTGTATACATTAACGTGCGAAGTCGACTGCCATATTTAATAGCAGTATCGATACGTAGAGTAGGCAACTGAACCGCAGTAGAATCATACATCGGTTAAAACCAGTCCGTTATGACAAATCTTTCCCATGACGCCACGTTTTAATTTTTTTGACCAGCGTCCATATTGCCTCATCATCTGGGCGCGCCTGATTGGTAAAATAATCTAATAGATCAGGATCTTCATAAGTAAGCATATTTGCAAAAGCTGCTTGTTCAGCAGGATCTGCTGTCAAGTAAAGCTCTTTAACATACGGATCGATATAAAAATCCAACTCTTTTAAGCCGCGGCGTGCTTGATAAATAATCCGGCGCTGTTCGTTGGTAGGCTCTGGCTGGCTTTTGACTGTCATAATTTTGATCTCATTGAAGATAAGTCTAAATAAAAATACGTTACGGCATTATAGAATAGTCATTGTCGTTATTGGACTCTATTTTGCTCGTAAGCAGATAACTGATTCCATAATGCCACCGCTTGCTGCATCATAGGGACATTATGCGTACGAATAATACAAGCACCTTGTTGCAGCGCAAACAAACCAGCTGCAACTCCTATTGTATCGCGATCAGGGGCTTTAATTGTCGCAAGCTGATCAAGGCCACTGTTAGCCAATACTTCAGCTAAAAAGCGCTTACGCGACACGCCAAACATCAGCGGTAATCCAAGCGCTTTTAATCTATCAAGTTGGGTCAATAGTGCACGATGATGTTCATAGTTTTTAGCAAATCCAAAGCCAGGATCTATGATTATCTTATCACGCTCAACGCCGAGAGCTATTACCTCATCGATACGAGTCGTTAACTCAGCACTCACTTCACTGACTATATCATCATAATGCGCCAAACTACTCATCGTTGTTGGCTCACCACGCATGTGCATAAGCATTACAGGAACATCAAGTTTGGCTGCCATTGCAATTGCACCTTCGCGTTTTAAAGCACGTACGTCGTTCCAAATATCTGCGCCTGCTTCAACAGCGGCTTGTATAACTATAGGATTACTGGTATCAATAGATAGCCAGGCTTCCTCGCCAAGTTGTTGCCTTATTGCCTCAACGACTGGAACCACACGCTCTACTTCTTCAGTAGTCGCCACAGAGTCGGCATTTGGACGAGTAGATTCGCCTCCTATGTCAATGATGGTTGCTCCTGATTCAAGCATATACTGACAATGTTCAACTGCTTTATCAATAGCATTAAACTGGCCACCGTCCGAAAACGAATCCGGCGTCACATTTAAAATACCCATGATATGGGGCTGAGATAAATCTAGCTTTTTCGTAGGACCATATAGCGTATAAGCTGGTAAAGGGTCGAATAATGACATAACTCATCCATCAATGATTATATTTTATAAATAATATATTCTGTCATATAAAAGATCATAATTATATCTAATAGTAGAACTAACACACAGTCTAACCGGATGTCTGTCACTTATAACACTAATGATTAGTATTGCTAGTCGCTACCAAAAATCTTAAACCATTAAAAAAGCCCTTTATGAAAAGGGCTTTTTTATAATAACTCTAGGTTCGATTTTGACTTACATTGCTGGTAATGGGGGCGGTGTTAAACCGGTTGGTTTAACGTTACCTTTACCCAAATTGACCCCATGCTGATAAACCTTAGGTGGACGTGGTTCTTCACCTG
Source organism: uncultured Psychrobacter sp. (assembly GCF_947488565.1). Classification (GTDB taxonomy): domain Bacteria; phylum Pseudomonadota; class Gammaproteobacteria; order Pseudomonadales; family Moraxellaceae; genus Psychrobacter; species Psychrobacter saeujeotis. The sequence continues at coordinate 838,039 of NZ_CANKZC010000001.1, forward strand.
CTAGAATATCTTGCAACTGGTCACGGTCAATCGTTTCCCATTTCATTAATGCATCGACCATTGCATGCATTTTATCTTGGTTGCCTTCAATCAGCTCACGAGCAATGTCATACTGCTCCTCTAACATACGGCGCACTTCTTCATCTACTTTTTGCTGTGTGGCTTCTGAGATAGTACGATTGCTAGAACCAAAATAGCCTTGTGAACTATCGTCATCCTCATACACCATAATACCAAGTGCATCGGACATGCCATACTTAGTGACCATAGCACGAGCCATTTTTGTGGCACGTTCAAAGTCGTTAGAAGCACCTGTTGACATCTGGTTAATAAACACTTCTTCTGCAATACGCCCACCAAACAAAATAGCAATGTCGCTGAGCATTTTTGACTTATACATACTGGTCTGATCATGCTCAGGCAGTTGCCATGTTACGCCAAGTGCAAATCCACGCGGCATAATTGTTACCTTATGGACAGGATCAGTACCCGGTAATAGTTCAGCAACCAAAGCATGGCCTGATTCGTGATAAGCAGTTGCACGGCGCTCTTCTTCACGTATCACCATAGATTTTCGTTCAGGACCCATGTATAGCTTATCTTTAGCATCTTCAAAGTCGTTCATGTCGACGCTGGTTTTATTACGACGAGCTGCAAACAATGCGGCTTCATTCACAAGGTTAGCCAGTTGTGCACCGCTAAATCCAGGTGTACCACGAGCAAGAGCATTTGCATCGACAGCGACTGTATTGGGCAGTTTCTTTAAATGCACTTTCAATATCTGCTCGCGACCTTTGATATCTGGCAACCCTACTTGTACTTGACGGTCAAAACGACCCGGACGCAATAGCGCTTTGTCGAGTACATCTGCACGGTTAGTCGCTGCAATGACGATAACGCCTTCGTTACCTTCAAAACCATCCATCTCAACCAACAACTGGTTAAGCGTTTGCTCACGCTCATCATTACCGCCACCCATACCAGAGCCACGATGACGACCAACAGCATCAATCTCATCAATAAAGATAATACATGGCGCACTCTTCTTCGCTTGCTCAAACATATCACGAACACGAGACGCACCAACACCGACGAACATTTCTACAAAATCAGAACCTGAGATTGAGAAGAAAGGCACTTTAGCTTCACCAGCAATGGCTCTTGCCAATAGTGTCTTACCTGTACCAGGTGGCCCTACCATCAAGATACCACGTGGAATGGTTGCGCCAAGCTTAGTGAACTTATCAGGATCACGTAAGAAATCGACGACTTCAACGACTTCTTCTTTAGCCTCTTCACAACCAGCAACGTCTTCAAAATTGACGTTAATTTGGTCTTCAGTCAGCATCTTAGCTTTAGACTTACCAAAGCTCATCGGGCCGCCACCTTTACCACCAGCGCCGCCCTGCATGTTGCGCATAAAGAACAGAAATAAACCAATAATCAATAAGATTGGGAAACTGGCTATTAGCAATTGCATCAGCACGCTTTGACGTTTAGGCGCAGTCCCTTGGACTTCGACTTGGTTTTCACGTAATAGAGGCATCAACTGCTCATCAGTCACAGCTGGCCTAATGGTCTCAAAAGATGAACCATTTTTCTTTTCGCCGATGATTTGCTCGCCGTCGATCTCAACACTGGCTACTTGGTTTTCGGACACTGCGGTCACAAACTCAGAGTAGTTAAGGTTATCCGGCTCAGATGATTGATCAAAGCCGCTAAACACCAGTACCAAAACGCCGATTACCACCAGCCACAATAAGGTATTTTTTACCATGTCGCTCACTAGTTATTCCCATCCCTTACTTATTGGTGTGTTTACTAGACACGTAACGCCTATATAAAAATGTAATATAAATTCATCATACATTATCAGACGACTTTGCTTGAAACAAAACAAAGTTAATATATCATGATATGTGGTTTTAACCTGCATAATTCAAGCAAAAGCTGCGTTTATTCAGTTAGCAATTGTAGCGGTTTTACACGTAATATGACGTACTTTATAAAATCAATCATAAACTATTTATTATATACAACCTATTGAAATAACAAGTTATTTTATTGCTATCCAAAACATCTCTTTAGACCGTGGTCTTGATGCTGCAGGTTTGATACTACGAATCTTACTAAATTTGGACTGCATCTGCTTGCGTAATTCCTGTGACCCTTCGCCCTGAAACACTTTCATAATAAGCGCGCCACCTTTAGGTAAGGTCTCCAAAGCAAAGTCCACTGCAAGCTCGCATAAATATATCATTCGCGGTTGATCGACCGCACTGTTTCCGGCTGTATTAGGCGCCATATCAGACAATACCACATTTACTTGTCTGTCACCGACCTCAGTCATAATTTTGTCGAAAACATCTGCTTCTCTAAAGTCCCCTTGAATAAAGGTTACATCTGCTAGAGCGTCCATAGGCAAAATATCAGAGGCGATCAATGTACCGCTTTCACCGACCAGTTGACTGGCGACTTGTGACCAACTACCAGGTGCACTACCCAAATCTACTACTGTCATTCCAGACGATATTAATTTAGCCTTTTCGTTGATCTCAAGTAGCTTGTATGCAGCACGCGCACGATAGCCATCTTTTTGCGCTCTTTTTACATAATGATCATCAATATGTTCTTTCATCCAAGCACGGCTACTTTTTGATAAACCTTTATTTTCAATGCGCGTGGCCAAAATACCTGCTCCTATTACTTTATGGTGTCATGTAATTTACGATGTCATAATTTTTAACAGACGACTGACTAAACTTTTATTAATTAAAGATGGTCGCATTTTTTATTCAGTATCGGCTATATTATGCTGATAAACCCATTCGATAATACCCATTAGAAATAATCTTATTTTTATAAATAAATTTAAAGGCATTATTAACGATTTAGCAGCTTTATGATCCAGCAGCGTTTATAATGCAACGAGTTATTCAGTTTAACATTTTCATCACGTAAAATCGTGCAAAATGGTACTGATATCATGCAAGATAGTCATAGATTATTTATAATGAATATTAACTTTTTTAATAACATGGTTTTAGTCATGTCGTTTAGATAACATTGCTTCTTATTTATTATGACTTATTATGGCAATTCAACCATTTTAGAACTGTTTTTTATTTTTACTAAAATTTAGGAATACTATGCAACTTGATAACGCTACGATTAAACGCTTAAAAGGTATTGGTCATGAGCTCAAACCCATTGTCATGATCGGTAATAATGGCATTACTCCTGCTATCACCGAAGAGATTGAGCGCGCTTTGACTGATCATGAACTTATTAAAGTAAAATTACCAGCTGGCAGTAAGCATGACCGTGACGTAGTCGCCACTGAGCTTGCAACCGCAGCCAAAGCCAATGTGATTCATACTATTGGACGTATGGCGTTATTGCTACGTCAGAATCCAAATGCTAATCCTAAGTTATCAAACTTAGCACGTCATGCTCAATAATCAGTATCTATGAAGCGTATAAAATAGATTGAAAGAACAGCCAAAACTATAGAAGCTGCGTTGCATCATCGCTCGTGGCTTTTATTTTATTCCTCATTTTATCAAATCTACATTGACGATCTTTTCTATGATGAATCAAGTACTATGAGCCAGCTATTTACCTTACGATTGGCAACCGACACCTTATCGGCTGATGCAGAGCAAATCGGTGTAGCGATTGAAGAGCTACAAAAAATACGCATTAACGTAGAAGCCTCGATTGTGCTGTCAACACGCCAACTTTGGTTGAGCTACCAAATACAGCTACCATCCGTTAGGCTAGCTGCGCAGCTAGATTGGACAGCATGGCAACAATCAAAAGTCCGTTTTACCGACTATTTATGGGAGCGTACTTGTCTTGAATGTTTTGTCAGTAGTGAAGTTTTTGATGCAACAGCTAGCTATATAGAAATCAATGTTAATCCAAACGGGCAATATGCTCTTTACAAATTTGATGAATATCGTACACCATCGACACTGCCTCCAGTACCATTGATGCAAGCAAACTGTACTACAAAAGCGAACATCACTTGGGCTAAGAGCGCCTCAAACCAGCAAGCAGAACCAATAAACCGTCTAAAACCACACCCCACACTGGCAAACCACTTTGTGGATTCAACCATCACCAAATTTACTCCGTACTATCAATATCGACGCTGCTTTGGATTGTCTTTAGAACAGCTCTCACTCAATGCTCATAACCATAACTCATCCGGTGATATCGGCATAAAGCTATTACATCCATGCGTCATTCTACAGTTTGGTAAAACAAATCTGTACTTTGCCCCAGCTCATGCTACTCCGTCTGACTTTCATCAACACTACTATTGGACAGCACTGGATTTGCAAGCTGCACCAACGAAATAGCTTTTATAACGTCAAGCAACGTTTAATGACTGGTTGGTCTTTTGAATAGCCCATAGCAGATAGCAGATAGCAGATAGCTTTGATAGTTGAACGATGATAAAAACAAAAAAAACTCAGTAATGTCATAAAGAGCATTACTGAGTTAGGAGAAAACGTTAAAATAATAAGTTTAAGCAATTTACTTATATTTTATTTATCAGCCATGGCTAGGTAGATACCACGATCTGAGGCATCGTCGACATATTGCGAATCACGCCATGTGGTATAACTATGTACACCGCTATATGGGCTAATACTGTTCTGGCGGAAGTCAGACACCCAACCTGAACCATCAAAAATCTGTATATGACCATGTGGGCGTTTTGAGCTACGGTCATAGACTATGACATCTCCAACTTGAGGCGTCATGTCATTGCTGATTTTAGTAAAACCAGCATTGGCAAGTGTACCACGAGAGGCGTACTGATAAGCTGAAGGATTTGGAGTGAACTCATAACCAGCTGATTGCAAAGCCTTACGCACGTAGCGGGCACAATAACCAGAGCTTCTAGAAAGAGCAACTCTTGACGCACGAGCAGCTGCAATAGCAGGGGCAGAGTTACTATCTGGTATTCTGCTGCTTGCTTGCTGCTGACGCTCATAAGATAAGCGGCTGGTTAATGAGGCTAATTTATACTCTTTTTGTTTGGCATGAGCGCTTAAGTTGTCAATAGCTTGGCTAATTTCATCATTGCTAAAAACATGCGCGCCACTATTAGTGCTATATATATTACGACTAGAACCGTAGTTCTGAGACACTGAAATATTTGTGATGGTATGACTCAAGGTATTATTTGGCTGAAAGGTGGTTTCGGCAGCACCACTCGTTTGTGCTAAACCCATTCCCAATACTGACAAAATTAATAAAGCTTGTTTCATAAATTTACTACCTATTGTTAATACAAGATTGCTTGTCATCCATGACAAGACATTAATTAATTTAGAAGACGTATCACTAAGTAACCGTGATAAAATTCAACATACTCAATTTATTTATCGACCTTTATCACCCAATGGATGAGTAAATATAATGTCGAAGAAACAGCCTAATCAGCTAGCTAAACTTATTGATCATCAGGCATTTGCTGGTAGCGCCCTACCTCAAGCTTTAACTGAAAATATGCAGTTTTATGCACAGATGACTCATGAACTAAAAACACTTCTAATTGATTGTCTACCTGAAGAAATACTTGCCAATTGCTGGGTCGTTGGTTTGAGCTCTGAGCAACTAACATTAAGTGTAGGCTCTGCTACTGCAGCCAATCATATTCGTTATCTACAAAGTGCCTATCTACGAGTATTAACAGAACAATCGATTACATTTAAACAACTTAAGAAAATAAAGGTCATCGTTTCAAAAACGAGTTCAAATAAATTGTTAAATGAAAAGAATTTATCGTCAATAACAAGTGACCTAAACTCTCATAAAATTGGTAAAAATCAGGCTCTTAGCCAAAACACAAAGCGGACTATAGCACAGGCTGCAGAGCATGTCACGACAGATAAAAACCTCAAAAAAGCCCTTTTAAGGCTGGTAAATGAGTAAAAAACCCTCTTTTACAATGTAAACTTATGTAAATAAACAGGAGAAAATAAGCTGTTAACGCTGCGTTTTTGTAATTCTACAAACAAAAAAAATCATCTGTTAGTCAGAACCCAATTGAGAGTTTTGACCAACAGATGATTTTTAGAAAACCTTGAGCTTTTGAATACTCTAGGCTTCAGCTACCCAATCAAACAATATAAAATCATATATTCGCTAATGTGGTTATAATTTGAGCATTATTTTGCTTAAACTATGTAATCTTACGTAAGTGTTGCGATACTTCCTGTATATTCCTGTATTTATCCTTCAACTATTAAGCCTGTTAAAGGCAAATATTCGATTGGACAAGTTACGTTGTCATCAAATGTTACAATTTCAAAGTTACTCTCATCTGATAAAATTTCTCGGACTAGCATATTGTTCAATGCATGTCCCGACTTATAGGCATTAAAACGACCTATAATGGGATAGCCAATCAGATATAAATCGCCTAAAGCATCCAATATTTTGTGACGAACAAACTCATCAGCAAAACGTAGCCCTTCAACATTCAAAATACGAGCATCATCGATAACGATGGCATTATCCATACTACCGCCTAATGCTAAGTTATTTTGTCTTAGAGTCTCAATATCTTGTAAAAAACCAAAGGTACGGGCTTCACTTAGTTGTTCAATAAAATTCTGTGTTGAAAAATCTAATTGAGCATGTTGAAAGTCTTTATCAAATGCTGGATGATCAAAATCAATTTCAAAATTCAACTCATATCCTTCATATGGATGCAGCTCTGCCCATTTGTCATCAACTTCGACACGCACAGGTTTGACGATTTTCAAAAACTTTTTTAGCGCTTCTTGCTCAACAAAACCTGCTTGCAATAATAGACCGACAAAAGGCGATGCACTGCCATCCATAATTGGTATCTCGCTTGCCGATACCTTTATTAATAGGTTATCTACTCCAAGCCCAGCGATTGCACTCAGTAAATGCTCTACTGTACCAACACGCGTCCCACCGAAAACAAGATTTGATGACATCATAGTATCTTGTACCAAAAAAGCACTGGCTGGTATTGGCGCACTACCAACAATGTCAGAACGCTCGAAAACTATTCCAGTATTAACTGGTTGCGGATGAAACTCCAAATCGACAGGCTGACCACTATGCAAACCAATGCCTGTGATAGCTATCGCTTTTTCTATGGTTCGTTGATTCATGGCTGTTTTCTCACATAATTTGTTACAATTGTCATAGTGTACCATTAGCAGGCCTTAATTCGCTACAGTTATGGCACCGTAATCTTCTTATACCCATGATTTATATATTAAATAATCATATAAGTATCAATCTATAATACTTATAAAGGTTCCTAAAAGTACTGATGTCAGCCTAGACTCTTACAAAAAAAGGGGCATGTGTACCTTTTTTTGTATAAATACAAAAAAACCAGCACTATTGTGCTGGTTTTTTATGTTTAATACATTGTTGATGATATATTTAAGAAATATATAAAAAACAAATGTAAAAATATATACTTTACAAATAGTATAGTTATCTAAAACATACTATTTGTTCTGTTGACGTTTTAGATAATCTTGAATGCTATTGGTTTTAGTTTGCGGTTGTTCTTGAGTAGATGTAGAACGTACGCCATTATCTTGATACGTCTGATTTTGCGAATGCTTTTGACTGTTTAATGCACTGGTATGTAAGTTTGGATCTACTGATTGGGTACTAGTGACAGAAGGTACTGGCTGTTGGACTTGAGGCGCTTTCTCCATCTTTTCATCCAATGTTAGACCTGTGGCTATCACAGTAACATGCAAGTCATCACCCATCTCTTCATCAACAACTGAACCATAGAAAATGTTTGCTTCATCAGTATCTGTTATACCTTCAACAATCTCACTGATTTGACTAAACTCATCTAGCGATAAAGTTTCAGAAGAAATAACGTTGACCAATAGACCTTTCGCGTTTTCCAAGCACAGATCATCCAATAAAGGTGACTTGATTGCTTTTTCAGTTGCTTGACGCGCACGATCATCGCCGCTCGCACGTCCAACACCCATCATCGCATGACCTTTAGCTGTCATTGCCGTACGTATATCATTAAAGTCAATGTTGACAAGACCTGAACGAGCAATAGTTTCAGCGATACCTTGTACTGCATGCAATAAGACGTCATCTGCTTTTTTGAATGCATCCTTCATTGAAATATTGCCGTACACACTCATAAGCTTATCATTAGGAATAGTAATAATAGAGTCAACGAAGTTTGTTAATTGCTCAATTCCTGCTTTAGCAGATTTATTACGCTTACCACCTTCAAACTTAAATGGTGTCGTAACGACTGCCACTGTCAACACTTCCATCTCTTTAGCAATACGCGCGATAACAGGCGCTGCACCCGTACCTGTACCACCGCCCATACCAGCTGTGATAAATACCATGTCTGAGTTTTCAAGTAGCGTTCGAATCGCTTCTTCTTCGCTTTCTGCTGCTTCGCGTCCGACTTCTGGATTGGCACCCGCCCCTAGACCACGATTACTTTTGGCACCAAGTTGCAGTTTATGCGGTACGGTTAGACGATCAAGGGCTTGTCTATCAGTATTGGCACAGATAAACGTCACGCCTTTGATACCTTGCTGTACCATATGTTCTACAGCATTACCGCCACCGCCGCCTACACCGAATACGGTAAAACGAGCTTGGCCGTTGCTTTGAGACTGGTTATCATCTGGCATGGTGTATTTTGACATAAAAAAGGTTCTCCAGTTGCAGATAGCGTGATGGTCGATACGTGACAACGCACTCGTATAAAGTACTATCGACTTACTATATATAAATACATACAAATAAAATAATAAAGATGAGGTTCAATCAATGTGTGTTAAACCTCTATTAAAACATGTTACGCTGATAATATAATCATACAGTACTACGATAGTCTCAAAACACGTATATCAAACGCCTACTTTCAATCGTCCATGACAGATATGGGTTAAAAATACTTAAGGTTTTTGTGTATCACCTCAAAATCTTAAAGTATTTTTTTCAGGACACTAGTAAAACGTTGACCGACATTTTGGAAGGTCCCTTTTATACGACCTCTTTTAATGGCATCGGGTTCACTTTGCTCACTATGACGAAATTGCTCACTTTGACTATAGAGCAGAGTACCAAATGCCGTTTGATAAGCACGATTATTTACCTGCATACTTAACTGCTTAAACGATTCCTCATTATCGAAATGGTTATAAGCACTGATAGCAGGATGAGTGTTGGATAACACCACAGGCATTTTTAATAGCCTTTTAGCAAAAGGTATCATACCTTTAATAGTACTACCACCACCGTTAAGCACAATACCTCGATCAATATAACCTAAAAGCTCGGCTTCATGAAGTTGTCGTACGACTTCAGTAAATATCTGTACATAACGTGCCTCAATAATGCGCGCTAAATTATAAAGACTGACGTTAACTTCATCACCTGAACCTTGCGGTTTAAAGATAAAGAACGAGCTTGGATCCATACTATTTATATCTACTGTGCCATGTGATTTTTTGAGCTTTTCAGCTTCTATCATAGAAATACCGATATCGGCTGAGATATCCATGGTTACTTCATGACTACCACTGGCTATACAGTGAGTAAAAATAAGTTTGTTTTCTTTATATACACAAATACTAGTGGTACTCGCGCCTATATCTACTAGACAGACACCTTGCTGGCGCTCTTCACTCATTAGGCTATATTCGGCACTTGTTACTGCATCAAAAACAATATGATCGATACCAACATCACAACCTTGCAATAGCTTTTGAATATTTTGACGGCTAGAGACTGGCATCATCATCATGTGATACATAACCGTGATGTTTTTTGCGATCATCTCAATCGCATCATCAACCATAGTATCCTGCTCATCAATATAAATACCTTGCTGACAACAATGCATTAAATAATAATCAGAGGGTAAGTCTTGAGATTTGGCATTAGATAATGCTTGTACCATATCCCTAGCACGTACTACCTCTTCTTCAACTGCAACATTACCGATACTGTTTTTACTAGATAACTCAGGCGTCGCAAGTGTCAGCCATACACTATGCACACGGCAATTTGCCATATCTTCAGCATCTTGAATGGCTTGTTTGATTGCACCCTGTAAACGTTCGCGATGCTTGATTTGGCCTTGATAAAAATCACTATTTTTGACTTGTCCAACACCCATGATACGTATGTCTTTTGCAGAGACAACGCTACCAATCACCACATAAACTGCAGTGGCACTTAGATGGACAACAACCAGATTTTCAGTATTTTTCATGTTACCAAACAAATTATCACTAAATAGAAGACTATCTGCTGTCTCTATTGAATCACTAGAACAGTACTATTTGATTCGCTCTATCATTCATAGTACAAAAATTGTGCAACTATCCTACTCATATAACCAGACCACAAAGCATAAACTCTATATCACAACTGGCTCGTCGGAGGCTCTACCGACGACTCTTTTACTTTCCACGCTATTGTAAAACCATTTTTATAACGTAAATCTATCGATTGCATGTTGTCGCGACGATCAGCCAATTGATTGTTCAAAAGTTGACTCAGATTGAGCAGCTTTTGGGCAGTATTTTCGTTATCAACAATGACCCGTAGACCGTTATCAAAACGTACCAGCCACGTCATGCGAGGTGTTAGAATAATATCCTCTACTCGCATATCAAGCGGAACATACCAATCGTTGATTTGTTGCATTTGCTGCATAATCACAGGTGCTTGGTCTACTTCACCTTGCAATGTAGCAAACTGCGGCTGAATCAATGCTTCATTATCAGCTGGCACGAATACTGCACCTTTTGCATCAACCAGTCGTTCCGTACCAAAATTGGCTATTGCTTGTTTAGGTAATGCAGTAATGACAATACCTTGTTGCCAATCTCGAGTCACACTAATTTCATCAACCCAAGCAAGACTCATGGCAATATCTCGTAATGCCTGTAAATCAGTCGTAAAAAAACTGCTTACTTTCTGCTGGTTCATGGTCTGCTGCAGTGCTTGATGCTGAGCAGTAGATAAGTCTTGTGTATCAACATGAATAGCCGCTGGCGGTGCATCACGTAAAGCTTTACCACCCATTAATAGTATTAACAACAATAACCCTATTACCAGAGTCGTAAAAATATACTTTACCCATACAGGTATTTGTAAGCTAGATCCTGGGCGACGGACGTCATTACTCATCAAGTCAGTTGTTCCATTGACAGTTTGAGCCATAGTCACACTTGCCCCTATGCTTGTTATATATGGTTAATTTATTAGACACTTTAAACAGATAGCTGTTCTGCCACTAAATGATTTTTATCATAATTGTATTATTTTTATCATAACAAACACTCAAAACAAGAGGTATATCATTTACATAACCCAATCACCACAATATTAACGTATTTTGATGGTAAACAATAGCCTAACCCATGCTGTAGCCAGTGATTTTACACAAGTTTACATGAAGCTGAGATATAGCAGGGCTAGTGATACAATATGACATGGCATTATATCCGTTTTGTTCAATATAGTACTAGGAAAATTACCTATTTAGTTTGATAAACCGTAATAAAATTCATTTTGTATAAAGTAAGCGATGACCATCAGTCTCTACTTATCCTTTTATACATTAAAGTGTTTGTGCCAATATGTGCCAGCACAACGTATCAAAATCCATGCCGTAAGCCTTAGCAGCCATGGGCACTAAACTATGGCTGGTCATACCCGGGACAGTATTGATCTCAAGTAGCCAAAAGCTGCCCGCCTCATCTTGCATCGCATCAATACGTCCCCAGCCTTTTGCATCAACCGCGCGGAATGCTGCAAGGCTCAACGCTTGCAAATGCTTTTCGTCAGCATCGCTCAAACCACACGGAATATAATAACTGGTATCGTTACGGTTATATTTTGCTTCAAAGTCATAAAAATTGGTAATGTCGGCAGGCTCAAGACGTATTACTGGATAAGCTTCGTCATCGATAACAACAATCGTAAACTCGCGTCCAGTAATCCAGCGTTCAGCCATTACTGCATCACCGCACTGTACTGCCGTTGCGTATGCTGCAGGCAACTCGTCAAGGTTGTTGACTTTCGTCATGCCAATACTTGAACCTTCATGAACGGGCTTAATAATTAAAGGTAGCCCTAGCATGTTGACGACTTGCTGCCAGTCAGTATCAGCCGTTAGTAATGAGAATGGCGCTGTTGATAAGCCGCAGCCCTGCCACAATTGCTTGGTACGTACTTTATCCATGCCAAGTGCTGATGCTAAAATTCCTGAACCTGTCTGCGGGATATCAAACCATTGCAACACGCCTTGTAACAATCCATCTTCGCCGCCGCGACCATGTAAAACATTAAACACTCGATCATACTCACGAAGCTCGGTAATGTCTTGGTGCTTAGGATCAAAATGCGTGGCATCAACGCCTTGGTTTTGTAAAGCTTGCAATACTGCTGCGCCACTGTCTAATGATACGCTGCGCTCATTGCTACTACCGCCATAAATGACAGCGACTTTACCAAACTCACTGGCATCTTTGACTTTGCTCGTCGCAACACTTAATGATAAGGCTTGGCTTGGCTGGTTATTTTCTATACCATCTTTCTCTACTTGAGCAGCTGCTGCTAAAGCTGACTCTGGATTGGTGATAAGTGTTTCATTATCAGCACCATCGTTGACACTATTGAAAGGATTTGTGTGTTGATTGTCATTAATAGTCATGAGTACGATTTCCAAAAATCTTTTAAAACTTATTTAAGATATAAATCATTTGCAGCCAAATCGATTGCAATTTGGCCAATATTACCAGCACCTTGGGTAAGAAGCATGTCGTTGGCTTTTAAAAGGCGCTGCATAACGGGCGCAAGATTGTCTTTATCAATAATCGTAGGCTCAACGGCGCCGCGAAGACGAATACTACGTGCTAGTGCTTTGGTATCAGCGCCTGCGATCGGACTTTCACCCGCTGAATATACATCTAATAGTAGCAATTCATCCACGCTTGAGAGCACTTCAACGAAATCATCAAAGCAATCACGCGTACGGCTATAACGATGCGGCTGAAACAGCATCACTAAACGACGATCTGGGAAGCTTTGGCGCGCCGCTTTAATCGTGGCATCGACTTCTTTTGGATGATGCCCATAATCATCAATCAATAAGACATCACCCTCATCAACACTGACAGAAGCATGTTGCTCAAAGCGGCGACCGACACCTTCAAATTTTTGTAGAGCACGCTCAATAGCGTCATCATTTACCCCTTCATCAGTTGCCATGGTGATAGCAGCAAGGGCATTATAGACATTATGAATACCTGGGATATTTAACGTTAAACGTAGTGGCTCACGGTCACGGCGCAGTACCGTAAAGTGAGTCTTAGTGCCTTCACTAACCACGTCAATCGCTTGCACATCATTGAACGGCTCAAGTCCGAAAGTTAGTACTGGACGGCCAATATCATCAATCATTGCATACAGCTCTGGATCGTCGCCACATACCACAGCTAAACCATAAAACGGCATGTTTTGTAAAAACTGAATGTAAGCGGCTTTTAATTTATCAAAGCTGTTTTCATAAGTTTCCATATGATCTTGATCGATATTGGTGACAATCGCCGCCATTGGATGCAATGACAAGAACGATGCATCAGACTCATCCGCTTCGGCAACTAGATAGCGACTGCTACCAAGCGCAGCATTTTTTCCTGAGGCATTCAGCTTACCGCCAATTACGTAGGTCGGATCGAGCTGCCCTTCTGCCATCATAGTGGTTAATAAGCTAGTCGTCGTGGTCTTGCCATGCGCGCCAGCAACCGCAATACCATGACGGTAACGCATTAATTCGCCAAGCATATCAGCGCGGCGTACCACTGGTAGACGCGCCTCTAACGCCGCTTTTACTTCAGGATTGCTACGATCAATCGCTGAGGATACAACGATGACATCTGCATTCGCGATATTTTTAGAATCATGACCAATTGATATCTCGATACCAATCTGCTGTAGACGCCGCGTTACCACGCTATCAGCGATATCAGAGCCACTAACTTGATAGCCTTGATTATTCATAACCTCAGCGATTCCGCACATTCCCGAGCCACCAATACCAATAAAATGCAAATGCTGAATACGGCGCATTTCTGGTATTTCAATCAAACGCTTGGGTAGAGCTTTCGCGGAGGTAGACATAAAAGGTTCTCTTTATTAAAGGCCAATAAATTTATTGAATTAGTTGTATAAACAATCAGTTATGGAAACAGTAGCTTCTGAAGATATAGGCTACAAGGCTTGCCAAATAATATCAGCAACTTGGCTAGTGGCGCTACGATTGGCAAGGGCATGGCCTTTTTTTGCCATCTCTAAGCAAGTGTGGCGATCAAGCGCTGCAAGCTCATCACTCAGACGCTGCGCTGTTAGCTCAGACTGCGGTAATAAAATCGCAGCATCGTGTGACGTCAAGGTGCGCGCATTGGCAGTCTGATGGTCATCAACTGCATGCGGTAGCGGCACAAAAATCGCGGCAATACCGACATTTTGAATTTCAGTAACTGTCAACGCGCCTGCTCGACAAACGATAATATCTGCCCAATTGTACGCCGCTGCCATATCGTCAATAAATGGCTGTACAGTGAACTTATGAGCGCTTAAATCCTCGCTATCGTAAGCTGTTTTTGTCGCTTGCTCGTTGTTACGACCGCACTGATGCTGTACCTCAAAAGGACGGTCTATTAATGAGAGTGCCTTAGGTACGGTATCGTTTAATACTTGCGCGCCCAATGAGCCACCAACGACTAATAGCTTTAAAGGTGAACGATCACTGATATCGTAGCGCTTAATCGGTTCAGCGACACCCGAAATCGCATTGCGTACTGGATTACCAACGCTTTCAAGCTTTGCATTTTGTGTACTATCAGCAAAGGTATGCTCAAACGCTTGTAGTACCTTAGTTGCAATCTTCGCCAAATAACGATTGCTCATACCAGCAATGGCATTTTGCTCATGAATAATTAGAGGCGTATTGGTCATACGTGCTGCAATACCGCCGGGTGCTGTGACATAACCGCCAAAACCCACCACCATATCAATCCGATTGCTACGAATAATTTTGACTGTAGCCATCGTCGCTGATAGCAAGGTAAAAGGTAACTTGGCTAAGCGCGTGATACCTTTACCGCGTAATCCCTGCATCGCAATAGGATGAAAATCATAGCCAGCTGGTTTGACCAAATCATTTTCCATACCGTTTGGCGTACCTAGCCAGTGAATGACGGCACCGCGTTGGGTCAATTCCTCAGCAACTGCCAGCGCTGGGAATACATGGCCACCAGTACCAGCGGCCATCATCATTATGTGCGGTGTCTTCATTAACGCCTGCCTTTCTTATCTTTACTGAAATAAATATTAAGTAGTAGCCACTCATATATTAATAGTAATAATTCACTATAAAAGCTCATACACTAAAGCTCGCATAGTATAGAGGAATTTATGCTCATTTATATAGCACTTTATCGCTTAAATAATGGGTTGAAACACTTTAATGCCAAACAATAAAAATGAGAGATATCAAAAAATTAATAACCGCTCATCTTCAAAATACAAACCTTAACAACGAGCTTCTATCGCTATCATAAAGTCTGTCGCAATATCCGTACCACACTGATCATCAATCTCACGTACACAAGTTGGACTGGTGACGTTAATCTCGGTAATACGGCCACCAATTAGATCTAAACCAACGAACATGAGACCTTTTTCTTTGACAACTGGGGCGACAACTTCTGCCACTTGACGTTCAATATCGGTAAGCGGCATGGCCACACCGCTACCACCTGCAGCTAAATTACCACGGGTTTCGCCCTTGACTGGAATACGTGCCAAGCTGTAATCAACCACTACCCCATCGACGATCAACACACGCTTATCACCCTCAACAATCTCAGGTAGATAACGCTGTGCCATAATTGGCAGGGTCTCAAGTTCAGTCAAGATCTCCAACGTTACACCGATATTGGCACTGTCGGCGGTCAGACGAAAGATACCAGTTCCGCCCATACCGTCTAATGGCTTAACGATGACGTCTTGTTGCTCAGCGATAAACTTACGAATGTGGGCCTGATTACTGGTCACAATCGTTGGGCTCATATACTCGCTAAACCAAGTGGCAAATAACTTCTCATTACAGTCGCGAATCGCTTGTGGGTCATTGACCACTAGCACGCCTGCCGCTTTGGCATGATCGAGCAGGTAGGTTGCATAAACAAAACGCATGTCGAACGGTGGATCCTTACGCATCAAAATCACGTTATAGTCACTGACCGGACCTGTCGCTTTATCGCCTAACGTATAGAAGTTTTCGGGGTCACGCTTTACCGTTACTGGCTGTGTATCGACCATCAACTGCCCACGATCCAACCATAGATCATGAATCTGACAATAACCAAGCGTATGACCGCGGTCTTGAGCGGCCCACATCATTGCCAAACTGGTATCTTTTTTATAGTTGACCTGCTCGATAGGATCCATAATAACGAGTATTTTTAGAGATTTTTTTTGATTTTCTTGGCTCATGATAAGGCTCACTTACGTTATATTATAAATAGGCAGTTATTAAAATTGACAGACACTTAATCTATAGGCAGGTATTTATAAACCCTTATTTATAAGTACCTACAATATACTAACGCTTGAATACAGCTCAAGAACAGCATCCTAACCACAAACTATACCCCGTACTGCTCGCGGTAATGCTGCATCTTTGCCAGTTGGGTCGCGTCTTTATACTGGCCGCTTTGTACACCATGGTCGTCTGCTAAATAACTGATTAAATCATCAATATTAACGAGAGCATGTACAGGCACTTCTAGCGTCGCGGCAAGCTCTTGTATAGCAGAATGATCATTTTGGCCTTTTTCCTTACGATCAAGAGCAACAATAATACCAGCCACACTTGCACCCGCTTGCTCTAATATTTCCACCACTTCGCGCATCGCAGTGCCAGCGGTAATCACGTCGTCAAGTACCCAGACAGCTTTGCCACTGACATCAGCACCGACTAAGTTACCACCCTCGCCATGAGTTTTGGCTTCTTTACGGTTATAACCCCATTTAGCATTGATACCATGATGCAGCCATAACGCTTGCGCGGTTGCCGCCACAAATGGAATACCTTTATAAGCCGCGCCAAAAATGACCAGCTCTTGCTGCTCTGCACCGTTATTGCTAGCTGCCATCTGTTCGGCCATTTTCTCAGCCAAGGCATCTGCATAACCGCGCGCTAGTAACGATAACATCTCACCAGTCGCAAGCAAGCCTGCATTAAAAAAATACGGGCTGATACGGCCAGATTTAAGCACAAACTCACCAAACTTTAAAACTTGATTGTCTAAAGCGAGTTGGATGAATTGATGAGATGAAAAAGACACGTTTTGAGCAGGTTGAGCATTAGTCACTGGGGCATTGAGCATTATGGCATTCCTATTAGCAAAATAAAGGTTAGCAAAATAAAGGGCTAAAAATTTGCATTATTGTACGCATTATTGATCAGCTTGACCAACCATTGATGTCGTAATCCTGCATATTCGGATAACGAGTCAGTAGGCCACTACGCGATGAGAGATTAAAATAGCATTGACCATCATGGCTCACTTGTATGTCCCAGCCTAAATGGTAAGCCGCAGCAATAATATGTCCTGCAAATAGTCGAATCTGGCGATACTGATAACGCTGTGCTGGCTCAAGATCAAGCTGGCTGAGCAGGTAGCTACGAACATGCTGACAGATTTGTGCCGCGCTATAACGGTGATTAATAGTTTTGCGCGTACTACATTGCTTTAAAGCATGAAGAGCGACACTACAAGCCATAATATCTGTCGCCAAACTGCCCTCGCCTGTCTCAAACTGCTGCGGCTGTAAAATCACTTGCCAGTCATCAGCATAAAGACTG
Source organism: uncultured Psychrobacter sp. (assembly GCF_947488565.1). Taxonomy (GTDB): domain Bacteria; phylum Pseudomonadota; class Gammaproteobacteria; order Pseudomonadales; family Moraxellaceae; genus Psychrobacter; species Psychrobacter saeujeotis. The sequence continues at coordinate 856,001 of NZ_CANKZC010000001.1, forward strand.
TTGAGTAACTCATCAGGATTATAACGTTTGGTCAACGCACGTAACGAGGCAGAAGACGCTTTGCTATTATTATCAGAGTCGCTATTAGAGCTGTTAGGCCTGTTATTAGAGCCACCGTCATTTTTATTGGTTTTTACTGGACTATCAGCAAGCGCAAAACCATAACGATTCAGTTTTGGATGAGCGCGAATCGCCTGCTGAATATCCGACATATCTAATAAGGTCATGTCGCTTAGCGGCGATAATAACGGCTGTTCGCTATGGTTCTGATAAAAATTATCAGGAAACTCGACAAGCTTTGCCGCATTTAATAATGACAAATGCTCAGCCAATGCCTCTGACGCCACCAACTCCCATTTCGACAAACTGTCTTCATTAGGCTGATAAAACCGCGCAGAATTTCCATAGAGCCGTCGCAATTGGCCATTTAGGCGTCGAGCAGGCTCCGGAATGTCACTCAAAGGCCGCGCAGGGTCAAGTGGCGATTGACTCGGATCAAAGTTTGGGTGCACGATCGCAGGCTGCTGTGAATCAGCTAGTATAGACAATTGGTCAGCCTTTTTTTGTATATGGTTTCCTGCCAGCTTATCGCCTATTGCTGCAAGTTCAGCATTGGGTAAGCGATTATCAGAAGTAGAAGGCTGGGTCATGAAATCTCCATAAACTATAAAACATAAAATCAATTCTAATCAAATCAAGCTGTCATCTTACTCTTGATGACTCAAAATATCACGATAACCTGCTTGCCAATCAGGATAATCGAGCCAAGCTAACGGAATGTTGCTATGTAAGCGTTTCCCCGTAACCGCTGTTTTTTTATTATCAATAGCAGGAGGCATCTCTCCTATCTGCTCACTTAACCAAACGCCCAGCTCAAAAGTCGTGACTGGCGCATAGTCAGTGGCAATATAAAGGGGCTTTGGTGCGTCGATGGTCAGGACGTTGGTGATAATATTGACCAAGTCGCGATCCATAATACGATTACTCCAGTGCGCTGCTGCCACTGGCTCTTTTTGTGGCTCGCGGGCTTTACGCAGGCGCATGAGACGCTCACGTCCGTAAATCCCGCTCGGACGAATGATAATGGCTTTATTACCAAAACCATGTTGCAGCGCTTGTTCTGCTTGGAGTATCACATTGGAAGCTTCGCGCTCAGGCGTAACAGGCGCAGTATCTTCATCAATCCATTCGCCACTATCTTGACCGTAAATACCCGTTGAGGAAATAAAAACAACGCGCGCAAGGTTGGTTAGCTTATCCGCAAGGGTTACTAAATGTTGATTAATCGCCAAATAACTGTCGTGATAGCCACTGGTCGAATACTCATCAGGAGTGACGATAATTGCAATATGAGTAAAGTCTTGCAGCTGCTCAGCGCTAAGTGTCAACGCATCAGCTTGCATAAACTTTGCATTACTATTCAAATCATAATGTTCGCGTTTACTACGGGCAAGACCGGTGACCGATAAACCGTCCTCAGTAAGTTTATTGGTGACTGGCAATCCGATATCACCTTGTCCAATAATCAGTAAATTTCGCTTACTCATTTTATATCCTTAAAAATAGCGTCTGTATGACAATTGCACATCGTCATTGGCATCGACGCGATCTTGCCAATCGTAGTTGGCATTAATGCGTAATGCTTGTGTTTTATCGATATCGTATTGCAGACCTAAGCTTGAGATCGGCTGCCAATAATGACCGCGAACGTTAGAGTCGTCACTGCTGCCATGATACCAATATGGCAATTGCAATTGGGCCTGCGCGCGTAACTGATTGTTAATCTGATAACGGCAGCCAGCATTCACGCCTGCGCCTACGCGAAAGCCCTTGTTAATCCCGCGCCCGGCTTGCCCTTTCCCTGATAACAGGGCATAGCATAGCTGTGGCGGCATCTCACCAGTACCAGCACTAGGTGTACCGAACGCCCACGACCAGCCAGTTTCATAGCCAACGCTCCCAACTAGATGATCCCGACCCTCGGCTTGCGATCCATCATTCACGCGCGTCGCCTCAATACTTGCGCCCCAAGTCTTGCCTTGCTTGGCAGTATTGACCGGGTTAAAAGAGCGTCCGCGCAGCACAGTAAAGTTTTCTAATACCACGCTGTCAGGTTCATTGTCCTTACTGCTATCAGCATCATAAAAGCGTAGCGTAGTGGCGAGCGCTTCTAGATTGAAAAACTGTGAAAATCCTGACGCCCGATCAAGGGTGTCATGAAAGCCTAGACGTAACCCAACATCGACATAGCTGTTGTCACCGCGCTGACCAATACCAATTTGAGCCACTTGCAAAGGGTGCCTGTCGATAGGGTTATTATCCGAGGCGACAATACCGTGATCTATAATCGTTTTTTGGTCAGCCTCACCAGCAGATATACTTGATGCCAAATTGTGCTCTGCTGATTGAATATCATGAACGTCATCTTTAGATAATTGCTGATAACCAAGTGCTGCTGCCTTCGCTTTATTTAACTCGGCCTGGCGCACCGTACCGTCAGATGGCGTGTAACGAGCATCTGCTAATATGGCTTCGTCATTAAGCAGTTGAATCACGTCGGAAGGAATGACAACATAGGGCAATTGACTGAGCAAATCTTGCTCAGGGCGCACGACATCAATCAGACGTAAAATCTCAGAAGCACAGTTATCCGTTGTGAAATAATAAGGAATATCTAAATCCTTAGTTTCCCATACATGCAATATAATCTGCTGCACTTCTGCGGGTGTTAAATCCAACTGATACGTCCACGTATCACGCTCATCGTCTTTGAGATACTTGGCCAGCTTTTCTGGATAAGGATCAATCTCAATCCTATTATTATAGCCGCCGCTAGTTGATTTAATAGCATAAACGGCAAAAGCGTCATCAGGATTACCATCGACGGTGTCATTGAGCGCGTAAGCATGATGAATTTGGCTAGGATCTGCTGCGCTGGCTGGTGAGTCAATACGCAGCAAGGTATGAGCAAAAGCGGAGATTGGATTGTCCAAATACTCCTCAGCAAACATAATCGACAGCTGCTCGGGGTTCAGCATGGCCATCCACTCTTTAAGCTCAGGGCAGTCAGCTTGCAAGCTCGAACTATCAATGCCCAGAGTCTCAGTAAGCCAGTGCGTGCGCGCTGGAAAACGACAAATGGCTGAGTTTGAATTATTGGTAGACTGTGTGGTTTGAGAGGCTGCGATTTGATTGGCAAACGCCACAAGCATCGCATCAAGCTCAGCACTGGCATCCTGTTGACCATTCGCACTGAGAAAGAACTCTGGACTATCGATTAAGCTTTTGGGCGCACCTTTATTAAAGAGCGACTTTTTATCATCCAAAAAATATAATAACCGTCGCCACGTTGTATGTTCGGCAAGGTTGTCTGCCTGTACTTGCTTGCGCCATGTGGCTAGTAGCTGTTTGGCCTCTAGTGAATGAGCTTGATTGTTTTGCACACTCTTATCACTATCTAAGTTCACCGCTTTTACTTGAGGCACAGAATTTATATCAGGCGCTAACTCTCCTGTCGTCACTAGTGATGCTGGCGTTGGCAAAAAAGCCTGCGCATTTGCAGAGAGTAGTAGCCCAGCAATGGCAATCGGCAAACGTGCTCGATGACTGCAAGCTCGCAGGCTAATTGCGCTTAAGGTACAATCTACAGATATAGAAGACGGCTTTATAGACATAAGGTAAAATCTCGCACGTTATTATTGATACGCTGGTAGCGCTATTAGGGTCTAGTCAACAATATCTGCTGGGCTGTTGACTTAAATATTTCAAAAGTTATCTTGGAACTAAATTATTTAGCTCTTAAGCATATAAGTTATGTTTGTTATTATTTTACGAAAACTTATTAGATACATGCTTTAGCTGCATACTTGTTAATACCATTATATAAAGAGAACATTATGCTCAGTTCAGCTACCCCATCGTCAATGACTATCAACGACGGCCTACTATCCGCAGCCACTTGGCTTGCATCACCCAATTATAATAAACGACCCGACGATACGACCATTGATACTATCGTCATTCATAATATTAGCCTACCACCCAATGAGTTTGGCACCTGCGGTACTGACGGCGTGCATTATGTAAGAGCGCTATTTACCAATCAATTAGACTGGGATGCCCATCCTTATTTTCAGACGATTAAAGGCGCAGAAGTATCGGCGCACCTATTTATCGAACGTGATGGCACTATTACTCAATTTGTAAATTTCAATGAACGCGCGTGGCATGCGGGCAGGTCAAGCTATCTTGGCCGACCTGAATGTAACGATTATAGCATTGGCATCGAGCTTGAAGGGTCAGATTTTGTGTCCTTCACCACCGCTCAATACCACACGCTTGCAGCAGTAGTCGCCACTATATACGCCGCCTATCCAAAAACCCGCCGACACCTAACCGGACACAGTGATATTGCACCGGGACGTAAGACAGATCCTGGTGATTATTTTGAATGGGCAAAGTTTCGCGAGCTGGTAGCGCGAAAGCTGAACGACTAACTTATGACAATTAGCAAGATATCGATTACTCATGATAACAGCTGCATTCAATTCATTTATCTATGCTATAGATATGCCATGAAAGTGCTATAATCCGTCAGTTTTTTGACAATAGTAAATCAGCAAACAACCATCAGTAAACAATTTGGTAAAATAGGTTCTCATGGCAAAAAGTCGGTTATTTCGTTCAACCATGGTGGTCAGTAGCATGACTATGCTGTCGCGTATTTTAGGTCTAGTACGCGATATCGTACTGTTAGGTGTCTTTGGCGCAGGTGGCCTGATGGATGCCTTTTTAGTCGCTTTCAAGATACCAAACTTTTTGCGGCGTCTGTTTGCAGAAGGCGCATTTAGCCAAGCTTTCGTGCCTGTACTGTCTGAATATAAAGAAAAATACAGCCTGCAACAGGTACAGATTTTGGTCAGTCGTACCTCAGGGGCACTGTTGCTGGTTCTATCCATGCTGACAGTGGTTGTCATTTTAATCGCGCCTTGGGTGGTGACATTATTTGCGCCTGGCTTTGCCGATCAGCCCGACAAATTTGCCATTACCGCTGAGCTGCTCCGCCTGACCTTCCCTTACTTATTGTTTATTTCTATGACCGCTTTTGCCAGTGGTATCTTGCAAAGTTACGGGCGCTTTGCTGCGCCAGCCTTTGCACCAGTATTATTAAACTTGTGTATGATTGGCGCTGCGCTAATATTTGCGCCAATGTTTGATACGCCAATTATGGCGCTCGGTTATGCAGTTGCTATCGCTGGTTTGTTGCAGTTTTTGATTCAATTACCGCAGCTATGGCAACAAAAACTGCTGGTCGCACCTAAAGTTGATTTCAAGCACGAAGGTGTTAAGCGTATTTTAAAACTCATGCTACCGGCTATCTTTGGCGTCTCTGTCACTCAGATTAACCTGCTGCTCAATACCGTATTTGCTTCTCTTATGATAGGCGGTTCGGTTTCTTGGTTGTATGCTGCGGAACGTATGAGCGAGCTACCACTAGGACTAATTGGGGTGGCTATCGGTACGGTTATTCTGCCAAGCTTGTCAAAAAGTGAAGCGCAAAAGGATGATGTTAGCTTTAAAAAGACCATTGACTGGGCAGCAAGACTTATTATCTTGGTTGGTGTACCAGCATCGGCAGCTCTGTTTATACTCGCAGATGCGCTCATGCAGGCGCTGTTTTTACGCGGTGAGTTTACCTTACGTGATTCACAGATGAGCGCGCTGGCACTACGTAGTATGGCGGGCGGTATTTTAGGCTTTATGCTAATTAAAATATTCGCGCCAGCATTTTTTGCGCGTCAAGATACCAGAACACCAGTAAAAATCGGTATCGTTTCCGTCTTTGCCAATATGATTTTTAGTGTCATTTTTATTGGCATATTCTACTTCTTTGATATGCCGCTGCACGGCGGTTTGGCATTAGCAACAACGGGCGCCGCCTTTGTGAACGCAGGCTTGTTGTATTATTTCTTGCATAAACGTGAGATATTTCGCTTTGGTAGTCACTGGAAAAAGCTATTTTCGCAGTTTGCGATTGCTGCGAGTGCCATGGTTGCCGTGCTTTATGTCATGCTGCCCTACTTTCCAACTGATGACGCTCAGTGGCGACGTATTGCAGCGCTACTTATCATGTGCGCGGTTGGTGCGGTAGTTTATGGCGCAGTATTATTAGCAACAGGCTTTCGTCCTCGTCAGCTAAAACATGGTTAAAACTTAGTGTTGAAAATTAAGCGGCGTACAAACTTACGAAACCAAAACAAGCTTAGTATGAGAATTGACAGTGAATGACGCTGATAGTTGCCATAATTGCTCTTTAATGAATAAATGACTATTGAGGACTATTATGACAACTAAAAATTCAACGTTACAATTTTTACGACCTAGACTGTCACGCTTGCCAACCATACTAACTGTCGGCGTACTAAGCACTGGACTACTTTTAACTGGTTGTAGCAATAATGATAATGTAGAAACAGAGACAGCTGCCAATGATACTCAAAACACCGCAGCTGTCGTTGAGACCTCTGAAGATGAGGCAGCTGAAAATGAAGCAGCTGAAGCCGAATTAACTAATGCTGACAATGCTGTTGAAAGTGAACAGATAGCAGATAGTGTTGAAGAGGAAACTGCTATTGATAGTGATAATATCAATCCAGTTACCTCCTCTGCCCAGCAGAAAAGTCTAGTCACCAATCCTACTGAAGCTGGCACACCAGAAGTTACTGTTAAGAAAGCGCTAAACAGCTTGTACTATGATGATGCAAAAAAATCTGCCTCTTATTATGAAGTAGATATGGCAAACTTTGAAGAGGAGCTGGCCAATACGCAGTTGGCTTTTCAGCAAACGGTCGAAGGCGTCACTATTACTGATACTAAATATAATGATGATAAAACGCGCGCCACTATCACCGGTGAGCTCATGCTAAAAGACCAAAGTGAGCCTGCGCCATTGACCTATGAGCTGCAAAAGATAGATGGCCAATGGAAAATTTTAGGCTAGAACATTTAGGGTCTGTTATTAATTATGCGTTATCGGCCTTCGTTTGTTCAACTACCATGGTTTTACCAAGCATTACGACATCCGCAATAAACCCCTGCATATCACATACTTTTGGCATGTAGCCCCACTGCTCAAAACCAAGCTTATGAAACAGTCCTAAGCTTGGTTTATTGTGGGCAAAGACAAGCGCGACGACGTTTTGAATGCCAAGATTTGGTGCTTGCGTCAGCATCCAGCGCGCGAGCAAACTGCCCAAACCTTTTCTTTGGTAGCCTTGATGCAGGTAGATGCTAATCTCAGTGCTAATATGGTAAGCCGTACGAGCATACAAATCACTAAAGCTGCCCCACGCAACGATTGGTGATTTTGTTTGTGTGACAATATTATCATCATCTGCTGATATAACCGCTGCTCTAACTACATAAATGGGACGCGTTGGACTATTGAGATGTTCATCAAACCACTCTGCACGCTCTTCACAAGTCACTGGCGTCAAGTTCGCTGTCGCTTGCTTGCCGGCAATACTTTGATTATAAATTGCCAAAATCTCTGGTAAATCCTGTTTATTGGCAAGATGCACCATAAACTGCTCGTCAAGATTGTATATTGATGAATTAGGCGGTATAGCATTCAAAGTAATGTTAGTCATAGAGTTTCCATAGCTAATGGCGTAGTAAATAATGAGGCGATGTAAGGTTTTTATAGTAGATTGACTATACTTGTATTATCAGCAGACTATAGATGTTAGTGTGACTATTTTACTTTATAATAGCTGGTTTTAGACACATCGATTTTTAGTACAGATGTGTTTTTTGTTTTTTTATTTGGTCTTATCTATCATAGCTGAAATTTATGAACACCTATTTTCTTGAGCAACTGATTGCATCACCAAGCACTTTGCCTGCAGATACCAGTCCTGTAGATTTGGCACCTTGCGTGCTTACTATTGGCAACTTCGATGGTGTACATTTAGGTCATCAAGCGATGTTAGCGCAAGTGCGTGACATCGCCAACACGCAAAACCTTCATTCTGCCGTCATGATATTTGAACCCCAACCTCGTGAGTTTTTTGCACCAGCCAAGGCTCCAGCGCGCTTGACCAATCTAGTAGAAAAGCAAGCCTTATTAGCCGAGCATGGAGTCGACACTTTAATCGTTGCAAGCTTTGATGATGAGTTTCGTTCGCTATCAGCGCAGGCGTTCGCTGATCTGTTAGCGCTGCGCCTAAATGTCAAAGCTTTGGTATTAGGTGATGACTTTAAATTTGGTCATGATCGTACTGGTGACAGTCAGTTTTTACGAGATTATGGATTAAATGTGACCAATCTACATACGGTCACCGATGATAGCAGTAAAGCGGCTCGCATCAGCTCCACGCGTGTTCGTGACTTATTGTTGGCAGGGGATATCGACTCGGCCAATGTTTTACTTGGTCGCGACTATACTATGACAGGATCGGTTGTCAGCGGAGATAAAATTGGTCGAACGATGGACTTTCCTACTGCTAATATAAATCTGGATCGTTTAAAGCCTGCACTTCATGGTATTTTTGCTGTTGATGTGGTCAGTCTTGATGGTAAAGGCGGAATAATACCTCATGGTTTGGCAAAACTGGCTACGGGTAAGAAAACAGGTATGGTAGGCCTACGTCCGCATAGCTTGTTTGGTACTGCAAATATCGGCATCAGACCTTCTATTAATAAAGCGCATAACTGGCGCTTGGAAGTGCATTTTCCAGAGTTTGAAGGCAATTTGTACGACCTAACTCTACAAGTACGCTTTTTGCATTTTTTGCATGGTGAACGGCGCTACGAGAGTTTAGAAGATCTTAAAGCAGGTATTCATCAAGATGTTAAAGAATTACTTGAATGGCGAGAGCATCAACAAATAAGTTAAAGAGCGCAACTTGTTTGCAGAAAAAAGCCCACAAGCTGTAAATTTGTGGGCTTTTTTAATTCATCTGTTGTTTTACTCTAAGCGTCTGGATGCAAGCGTACGTTTAATTCATCAATCGTCTCAACCCACACTGCATCTTTTTGCCATTCTTCTTGCAAAAACATACGCTGATTATCATTCCAAATATGAGCATCGATCAGCTCTTCTTCTTTGGCTAATTGGTTCTTTTCGATGAACTCATCAATCGCCTCATCCGAGCTATCCAGCCCCAACTGAGCAAATAGCTCATTCATATTATATTCAGGTTCACCCAACATATTGCCTCTCCTTAGATAATGCAAGTTTGATTATACTTATTATTTCAACGAACGCATTTATTGTAGCAAGCTTTTTTTTATTCGCTGTTAATCAACGTTTATCTAACGTTATCAATTGTATTAATGTATGCTTAAAACCCAAAAAGCCCTCTATATAAGAGGGCTTCTTCTAGATTACTTTGTACAATGGGTTTAGCAAATTTACGACCTATGGAAGCAGGTGTGCAACCGCATCACGCTCTTCGCTAAGTTCTTGTTCTGTAGCTGCCATCTTCTCTTTTGAGAAATCTGATGATACGTCAACGCCGTCTACGATAGACCAATCGCCGTTGCTGCATGTACATGGGAATGAGTAAATCAAACCCTCAGCGATACCGTATTCGCCGTTTGAATAAACACCCATTGATACCCAATCGTTTTCATCAGTACCGAGTGCCCATGTACGCATATGAGCGATGGCAGCATTGGCAGCAGAGGCCGCAGATGATGCACCGCGCGCTTTGATGATTGCTGCACCGCGCTGTTGTACTTCTGGAATATAAGTATTTTCGTACCAGTCGCGATCTACCAAATCTAATGCTGGCTTACCATTTACCGTACAAGCGGTTAGATCTGGATACTGAGTTGATGAGTGATTGCCCCAGATGGTCATGTTTTTAATGTCATTAACAGTGCTGTCAGTCTTTTGAGCCAACTGTGCCATCGCACGGTTGTGATCTAGACGAGTCATGGCAGTAAAGTTACGTGGGTCAAGATCTGGCGCATTACGCTGGGCGATTAGCGCGTTGGTGTTGGCAGGGTTGCCGACGACCAATACTTTTACATCACGGCTGGCCACTTCATTTAATGCTTTACCTTGTGCCGAGAAGATCGCAGCGTTGGCTTCTAGCAAGTCTTTACGCTCCATACCTGGGCCACGCGGACGTGCACCTACTAGTAACGCATAATCGATATCTTTGAATGCAACATTGGCATCATCAGTCTGGACAATACCTGCCAACAATGGGAATGCACAGTCTTCTAATTCCATGACCACGCCCTTTAAAGCATCAAGCGCTGGTGTGATTTCAAGCAATTGTAAAATAACTGGTTGATCTTTACCAAGCATCTCACCAGATGCAATACGAAATAGCATCGCGTAGCTGATATTACCAGCGGCACCAGTCACGGCAATACGTAAAGGCTGTTTCATAGAATACTCCCTAATTAATTATTAGATAATGTCGTCATCATTATACAGACAGGCATAATAGATATGGACTTGCGCAATGAGATATAGACTTGCTCAATGGTAGCGGTCACAAACCGAAAGCTAGTGTAGCACTTCATTTAGTAAACCGTCTAGGGACAACGATGCGCTTACTGATGTCTATATTGTTACATTTTATACGTACAAAAGTTTGTCAGCAAAAACCAACATGCACATAAGAAGGGGCTGTACAGTAAGAGAACTGCTTTAATTGATTTGTCTCATCAATAGTTATGGCTACTTACCACCCGAAATAATAAAGTTACTGCCGCAACTATTTGTTACTTCGTTGCATTTACCAAACTGGCCACCATCGTAGCAAACATGTATGTCAGTCAGTACAGACTGACGACGATTACCAGCTTGACAGATCAAATCAACACTAGCAGAAGACATTCCATTATTAAGACGAGTCATTTGACTAATGAAACGAGACTTTGAAACCGTATAACTATTGCCTGTATTCAACTCGCTAGGTAGTTTTAAAGCGCCGGCATAATTGGTAATTTGGCGAAAATAGCTGCTGGCGCTCAGCGGACTACAAGCACCATGATGCTGCCATGCTTGGCTACGTACGGTCGTATCAGGCATGATACGATTAACAACTTTTAGCTGTAACGGTGTTAATCGTGGATCACTACCGCGACCACAGCGCTCTCCATATCCCATATCTAGCCCAGATACCGTCAAGGAATAACCTTCTAAACATTGACGCATGCGTGCGCGTGAAGGTTGCAAATTACACAGCGCTGGTGTCATTTCAATCATCAGTACCCTTTGATTAGATTGAATAGCATTTGCTGCCTGTGCTGGTAGTAAAAATATGCCTTGTAGTAGGATTAGACCTACAATATTCAAGGTTAGATAATGACTTTTATTAGGGACATTATTTTCATGTTTGTTCGACCAATACTTTTGTGACCCATCTTTTTTTATATTATTTTGCTGTAATTTAGCTATTGAACCAAATACCCGCACAAACTGACGCGCACACTTTCGGGCAGATAACTGAAATCTGGTGAACGTGTGCGCAGGCCGGATGGGGTCATTATTTATCATAAATAAAAAAACACTCAATAGTTATTAAACATGGACAGCAGCATTTAGGCAACATCATACAGTAAAATGCAGCTAAGTTCTGAACGTAAAATGCTAATAATTTAAGCAACAGTTTTAAATGAACCGTTTAGTAAAACTTTGTAAAGAGTGACAATTATAACAGAGGTAGCAAAGCACCTTTACATCGCCTTTACTACCACTTACAAAAACTTTAATTTAATAATACCGACATAGGAAAAATCAGATCGCTGTTAAATCTAAAGCGCCGCTGGCACTGTGCCCATACGTTCACTAATCGACTTAGTACGACCCAACAAACTACTATAAACAGTCGCGTTCTCCATTACATGCTTCACGTAATTACGAGTCTCAGGATAGGCTATCGATTCAACATACTGATCTGCAGCAAGCGGACCATAAGTAGGTTGCCAGCGTTTGGCATTGTTAGGACCAGCATTATAACCTGCCGTTGCCAGTACAGGCTGATAGTTCAGCTTACCCAAGATATCACTCATATACCATGTGCCATAGCGAATATTAGTGTCTCCACTATTGGCACGGCTGGCACTATACGACTCACCTAGGTTACGTGCAATATATTTTGCTGTACCTGGCATGATTTGCATAAGTCCACTAGCGCCAACGTTAGAACGTGCTGACGTCACAAAGCGGCTTTCTTGACGCATAATGCCATAAGCCCATGCTGGATCAATACCGGCCGACTGACTATAGCGTACCACCGCATCTTGATGCGGCATTGGATGCGATAATGCTAGGCTGTTTATCCTATCAGTATTGTCGGCAGCATAGATAGCGCGATCAAGCCAGCCCATGTCATGCGCTTGACGAGCCGCTGCAATAATTAGGCCATCATCACGATTATCGCGTGCCTGCTTTACCGCCCAGTTCCATTCACGGTTGGCATAGGCACGGCTAGCATCAGCATTATATAAAGCAAAAGCACGTGCAAAGTGTTGGTCTTGTAGAACACGAGCTTTATCAGCAGTACTCACGTTTGGCAGGTTGCTACCACCTAAGCTCCTAGCATCAAAACGCTGTCCGACTTTATCTTTAGCCATCAAACCATAATAATCATTACTTTTGGCCAAATATTGATACATTTTCTTAGCCGTATTGCGCTTGCTGCTGTTATTTGACTGTTCGTATGCACGTGCTAGCCAATATTGCCACTGATTTAGTTTTTGGGTTTCAGCATCCATCTGTGAGATAGATTCGATCACATCATCCCAACGGCTAAAACGGATAGCCGCCTTGGCATAATCTTCAGCTTCTTCAAAGTTAAAATCATCGTCTAAGCTGTTGCGAAACCAGTCGATAGCCTCAGCGCTAAAACCATCATCAGTGGTATGGTTCATACGCTCTACCCCTAGAATACGGTAAGCGTAGCGACGTGTATCATCATTCAATAATTTGGCTGAACGCTGATTGTCTTGTTTGATATCAAAATCTAACTGCAGAGCAGCTTCACGGTATGACTTTTCAGCGAGTCGTCCTATAGCATATAGATATAAATACTGGTTGGTTTGGTTATTAGGCTGCATGCCAAAGCGACCAAAATAAGCACTTGGATTAAGCTGAATCTCGCTTAACATAGAATAAGGAATCGGCGTACCAAGACGTGATGATAATGCCATAATATCGCCTGTCTTGCCTTTACGTAACATACGTTTGAGACGAGCGGCGCGGTCTTGATTACTGATAAGCCTATTATTATTAAGCTCAGTGGCAAGCTGATCACATAGTGCAGGCTGCTTAAGCGTGTTCAACCAAACATCTGACTTTTCTGCCAGCGCACGCATCGTATCACCGCCACTATTAAATCCAAGAGCAACAGCACAGCGCTCACTACGATCACCATTTGTCACTAAATTAGCAACTTGACGTACCGAAGCGTGGTCGCCTGAAGCAGCTTTTGTTTCGGCAAAATCAGCAACCAATTTTTCAGCCATTACTGTATTAGGATACTGACGAACGAACTGCGATACGGCAGCAGAGCTTTGCGCCTCTAAATCTAGATTCATACGCCAGTAGGTTGGATACATGGCAAACAATCCGCCACTCATCAATTGCTCATAATTAAACAAGGCATTAACGTCCCTGCGGTCTGCCGCTTGTGCAGCCAATGTAAAGTAATCCACACTGTTGTCTTGCTGGTAACTATTACCATAAGAGGTTGTAGGCTGTGCACAAGCAACCTGTGACAACCCAGCTGCACTCATTGCGGTAACTAGACTTAGCGCCCCAATACGTAGTGATCGGGCTTGCACGCCCATAACAGTTATATGGCGTTTCGGTTTAGACATGACAAAATCACTAGCTTGGCTGTTATTTTGAATGTGATTGGCAGCTGACTGCTTTCTCATACTTGCTCTCTTTGTATTTTAATCATCATTTACTGCCAAAACCCTTTATGCTGTTTTAGCTCTCTTATCTGTGCTCATTTTCTGTACTAACTTTATAAACGTCATTCTAATATTTAACAAATACTCTTTGTTAACATCGACTATCTGTTCATTCATACCATGATAGGCTCAGCTCACTACTTATTAAAATGAGTAGATATCGGTCAATATAAGTAAAGACTAGAACAATGTACTGTATTAGTAGTATCACACTTATCATACTACATTCATCTGACTTTCAACCAGCGCCCTTACTATTCGTTAATAAATAAGAGAGTGGCGCGTAACACAGAGATGATATGGCGCCGACTCTGCTATATTCGTCAAATACCTATAAAAATTATGATAAGCAATTGATAGTATTATAAATAATTTATAACAATAATGGCCAATACTATACGGTTACTTTTCACATTAGTAGATGGTTATGATAAAATACGCCACGCATTAATGGCTTATCGTTGCCATGTTTTGATAATTTTTGATAATTATGGATTTTAACTTATGAGTGTTTCTGTATTCGACCCCCGCATCACTGACGCTAGTGCTAAAACTGATGTCACTGCGCCTGCTATCAATGCACTCGTAGAGACAAATCCAGAAACTGCTTCAGCCGCTACTAAGAAAGTATTTATCACGACTCAAGGCTGTCAGATGAACGTTTATGACTCTGATAAAATGCTTGATGTGCTGGGCGATTCGCACGGCATGGTGGTGACACAGGATATTGATGAGGCGGATGTGCTTTTAATGAATACCTGCTCTATCCGCGAAAAAGCCCAAGAAAAAGTGTTTTCAGAATTGGGCCGCTGGCGCAAGTTGAAAGAGAAACGTCCAGACTTGGTCATCGGCGTCGGTGGCTGTGTGGCCTCGCAAGAAGGGGACAATATCCAAAAACGCGCCCCTTACGTTGATATGATATTTGGGCCGCAGACCTTGCACCGTCTGCCAGAGCTATATGATCAATCAAGCGAGCAACGCAATATCGCTCCCAAAAATCGTATTGGCACCATTGACATCTCTTTTCCTAGCATTGAAAAGTTCGACTTTTTGCCTGAGCCCAAGGTAGAGGGTTATAAGGCCTTTGTTTCCATCATGGAAGGCTGCTCAAAGTACTGCTCATTTTGTGTGGTGCCATATACTCGCGGCGAAGAGTTGTCACGTCCATTAGACGATGTATTGGCTGAGATTGACAGTTTGGCGGCGCAAGGTATTCGTGAAATCAACCTACTCGGTCAAAACGTCAATGGTTATCGCGGTGAAAAAGATGATGGCAGTATTTGCCGTTTCGCAGAGCTGTTGCATTATGTATCACATATCGATGGCGTTGAACGTATTCGCTATACCACCAGCCACCCGCTAGAGTTCACTGATGATATCATTGATGCTTATGCGCAATTACCAGAGCTGGTATCACACCTGCACTTGCCTGTACAAAGTGGCTCAAACAATATCCTCGCGGCGATGAAGCGTAACCATACGATTGATGTTTATATCAATCAGATCAATAAACTCAAGGCCATTCGTCCTGATATTTATTTGTCGAGTGACTTTATCATTGGCTTCCCGGGTGAGACCGATCAAGACTTCCAAGATACATTAAACTTGGCAAAAGAGTTAAATTTCGATCACTCTTATAGCTTTATCTATTCTAAACGCCCAGGTACGCCAGCCGCAGAGTTGCCTGATGATGTGAGCTTTACGACCAAAAAAGAGCGCTTGGCTGAATTTCAGCAAGTCATCATAGACTCAACGCTTGCCAAAACTCATGAAATGGTCGGCACGACGACTCGCGTGTTGGTTGAACAAGTGGCAGATCGTCATCCAGATTGCCTAATCGGCACGGCAGACAATACACGTACTGTTATGTTCCCTTACGATATGGAACAAATAGATCAGCTACTTGGTAAGATTGTTAGCGTTCACATTACTGATTTTGTGAGTCCGCATATGGTCAAAGGTGAGCTTGAAGCTGTTTTAGCTTAAATCTATTTAGTCTAAATATCTAAATACAAAAAAAAGTCGCTTACTATTCGCTAGTAAGCGACTTTTTTATGACGCAATGATAAGTTTTTAAATGACAAACGACTTACTTTAAACCATAAAGCTGTTCAACACTTCGGCCAATAACGCTGCTGCAATTAGCATAAATATAATCCCGCAACCACGATTGAGCCATACCAAGCGATTTCCAACATCGAGCCAGCTTGCAAGCTTTGTACCACCTAGGGTATAAACGATCTGCCAGATTGTCTCACTCAAAAACAATCCTATAGTCAATACCACATATTGTGGCCACAGTGGCGCACTAAAATTAATGAACTTAGGAAAGAGCGCAGCAAAGAACAAGATGGCTTTTGGGTTAGACAGTGACACCCAAATACCAGTACGAAATAAGGTTGTGTTGCTCGGAGACATCTTAACTGCTGCACTAGATAGCGAGCGTGGTCTAGGCATATCAGGCGTAGGTTGCATAGTAGTGGGGTAGTCAGCTGCCACCTCCTCACCTATCTCACGAGCATCGCTCATCAAGCTACCTTCACCAGCATCGCGCCACGAGCTGATACCCAAATAGATAAGATATGCTGCGCCGACTGCTTTAATAACCGTAAGCAACCAAGGTGACTGGCGACTGATGACATCCAATCCAAGCAATGTCGATAATAGCAGTATAAACAAACCAAGGCTTAACCCCGCCAGCGTCCAGATTGTCCGCTTGACCCCATAGTTCATCCCATACTGGAACGCTAATAACATATTGGGACCAGGGGTCGCTGAAATAAAAAACGTACTTGCAAAAAATACCGCAAACAGATGCCAAGACATCAACCAACCCCTACTCTTTTATTTAAAATAAATGGCATAAACGCAAAAGACGCAAAAAATAAATACCGCCATAAAGACGGTATATTTTATGCTACTTCATAACAAAAAAGAACTGCTTACTGCCTTAACTAACCGCACAGCTCTTAAGCAATTTTTGTAAAAACTCATCACAGCGTACCATCTCGCTAAGCTCAACATACTCATCAGCTTTGTGCGCTTGCTCAATACTGCCAGGACCACAAATAATCGTTGGTATGCCAGCATTGGTAAATTGCCCGCCTTCAGTTGCATAAGCAACTTTATGACGTTTGTCGTCCTTCGTTAGGGCAGCGATCAACGCTTGTAGCTCAGCGCTATCATTGTCGGTCATGGCTGGTACGGCCTCCATTTGCAGCAGCTCAATACCAGTATCGGCAGCGCGTGCTTGCATCTGTGCATTAAGCTCCGCAATTTTCGCTTGAATCGGCGCGAGAATATCGTCTTGTGTCATATGCGGCAGATTACGATAATCAAAGGTGAATTCACATAAATTTGGGACTATATTGGTCGCTGTACCGCCTTGTATTGTGCCAACAGAGAGCGTCGAATAAGGCACATCAAACAGTGCGTCATTATCATTGCGATGACTGATTTCTTCAGCCAAAGTATCAACATAACCGACGAGTCGACTGGCATAGCTGATGGCATTAACGCCCTGTTTGGTCAATGATGAATGCGCAGACTTGCCATGGACGCGGCAGCGATAAACAGCGATGCCCTTATGGGCCACAACCATCGTCATATTGGTCGGCTCACCAACGATACAATAATCCGGTGCGATACCACGTTCCTGTAAATCTGCCAGCATTAACGGAGCGCCCAAGCAGCCAACCTCTTCATCAAATGATAAAGCTAAATGTAGCGGACGATGCAACTGGCCACTTTTAGACAGTTTTGCTGCCTGTGGCAATAAGGTCAACGCGCAAGCAATAAAGCCCTTCATATCACAAGCACCGCGCCCATATAGCTTGTCGCCACGAATGGTCGCGGTGAATGGCTCCGATGCCCACTCTTGTCCATCAACTGGTACGACATCAGTATGACCAGATAATACAAGGCCACGGTTCACTTCATTAGCGTTGGCTCCTGCTGGCACGGTGACAAATAAATTGGCTTTATTTTTGGCCTCATTAAAGGTCAAATCCACCGATAAGCCCAATTGCTCACAATAGGCTTGCACATCTTCGATCAACGCTAAATTGGAATGGCGACTGACCGTATCAAAGCCAATCAGACGCGTTAGCCAATCGATGCTTTGCGCAGGATACGTCACATGAGACAAGGTTTGCTTATCATCATCGTTACTACTACTGATAGCCATAGAACATCCTCATTACGATATAAAACAAACATTAGCCTTTCTGGATTGAGCGCCGGTGTAACTCTTTTACCTTGTTGTCTAAATCAACAACTGGACCCTCTACTGGTATGTTCGGAGCCACTTCTTGAATCGATAAGGTATTGATGGGAGAAGAGGATTTGACGCCCATCTCCTCCATCCATGCGCCTAACTGTTTCGATGAGCTAACGTAAACAATACGGCCCAATCCTGCCCAAGCATGCGCAGCAGAACACATAGCACAGTGCTCGCCTGAGGTATAGACCACTGCTTTTGCACGTGCATCAGGATCCATGTTTTGAGCCGCCCATTTGGCGACAGCAATCTCAGGGTGATAAGTGGCGTCGACTGTATTGGCACGGTTACGATCTTCATGCAACACACGTCCCTCGTCATCGACCAATACACTACCAAATGGTTCATCGCCCGCCTCTACCGCTTCAGCAGCAAGCTCAACGCAGCGATGCAAGTACTGTATATCATTGTCCGTTATCATTTCAGTCTCCCTTTTATTATTTGACGGCAAATCGCAAACCCTATACTACTTAACGTTATAGCGAAACACTTACGACGGATTATGTTGGTTCATGACATTGAGCACAGGCGGGATAGGCTTTGGCAATTTACCTTCTGCCTGCAACTCTTTTGTCGTTTTAGCATTTATAGCCAAGCCTGAAATCAGTGTCAACTCTTTAACAGGTTTACGCTTACGAGTAGCAAAGCTCACAGGTATCATACGCGCAAACTCATAAATATAAAGGTAGGACTCTTCACCGCCCTCATATTCTTCATCTTCTTCAAGGCGGATAGCCCCAATTTTGGCCAAATCTGAAAGCATCTCATTTTCTTCAGCCGTCAGACCACAATCAGTAATCCCAAACCCTGTCATAAAACCGTTCGCCCACTGTTTCAAAGCAATGACACGTTCGTATAAGCTATGTTCGTCATCAGGAACAAGTGGCATATATGCATAGGCATCGTCTTTGTCTTTTAACTGAAATACTGTATCTTCGCCCTCCTCTGCCAATAAGGTTAGCGCCGCGTCTGGCAATGGTGCAAAACTTAGCTCTGCAAGGACAGTCGCCCATTCTTGCTCACTAGGAGCATTGCATGCTGTCATCAAGCCTGTCATCAAACCATGTAGCTCACTAATGCTAACATCAGTCCAATCTTCAATGGTATTTGACCAAGTGTTCCAGCCTGAGATATTGTCATTCATAACAATCGTCCTATCAATTAGTCGGTACTTATTCATGTAAAATAGCTGTAATTTCATACTATTTATAAGATTACAGCCAATAAAAGCAAAAAATGGAGCACAATACGTGCAATTACTTTGTTGATATAGATATTATGCGGTCACCTATGGCATTATTAAACGTAACGAAGAAAATTCCTCCACACATTACTTGTTAAGGATAAAAACTGACTATGTATGATCAACTAAAAAACTTAGAAAAAATGATACTCGATATAAAAAAGCAGTATCAGCTCGTCAGTAGCGAACTTAGCAGCCTCAAACAAAAGCCAAATAGCGACCCCAAAGAACTAGCAGCGCTCAAAACCCAGCTAAACAGCTTTAAATCTGAAAACGATAATGCCAAAAAACAGTTGGCCGATCTGGATAAACGCTATCAAAGCCTCGCTGAAGCACATCATATGATTGGCGAAGAACAAGACCAACTGCATAAACAGATAAATGATTTGCAGCATAAGAATAATGAGCTACAACAGCACAACAATGAACTCAAACAACAAAATAGCGATATCAAAAAGCAAAATCATGACTTACAAGAAAAAAATCAGCTCGCCGCTGAGCGTACGCAAGTCGTACTAAAACGATTGACGCGTATTGATCAAATGGAAGGCTAAGCATAGTTTTTTATATACTTTAATTTAATAATGCTGCGGTTCATCATGTATTAATGATGTCTGCGCTAATGATACTATTTTAACGACGTTAACTTGTAGGATTCTCTATGACTGATAACAATAGCAACGCCACTCAAAAAGACAAACTGCAATCTCAGCAAA
This sequence comes from uncultured Psychrobacter sp., assembly GCF_947488565.1. Classification (GTDB taxonomy): domain Bacteria; phylum Pseudomonadota; class Gammaproteobacteria; order Pseudomonadales; family Moraxellaceae; genus Psychrobacter; species Psychrobacter saeujeotis. Next base: position 876,183 of record NZ_CANKZC010000001.1, read on the forward strand.
ACCAAAATGAAGCATCGAAACAGCGTGCTGACAATGCAAACTTGACTTCTAACCACTCAGCTTCTAGTAGCTCTGCCTCTAATACAAGCGCAAAACCTGCGACATCTGAACCAGAAATGAAAAAAGTAGACATTGTCATCGCTGGTGTGACCTATCAAATTTATTGCCCTGCAAATGAAGAGGCGGAGCTACGCTCAGCGGTATATTATATCAACGACTTTTTGCTCAACATCAAAAAAGACGCGCCGAACTTGAGTCAAGAAAACTTACTCGTACTATGCTGCTTGAACCTTTATGAAAAAATTCATGCCCATAAAAAATCAGATGACGAAACTGCTCAAGCATCCAAACAAGCTGAAGCATTGCTTAGCAAAATTATAAAAGATGCACAGTCTATTTTGTAAGCTCATAAATGACAGACTACCCTCCTGGCTGATAACGCTTACCAGCATGAAAGTCTGCTTGATGCTCATAGTTACAAAAAAATAGTTCTTTATTGGTTACAGTATGCCCATCGCTATCTGTGGCCAAATTAGGCTGGCTTTCGAGAACGCCGCGATATTCAGCCAAGCTGTGCCCACAAAAATCGCAATTGCGCGGTGTGGTCACATCCCCTTCTTTTGGCATCATGCTTTTGGGCGCTCGTGGGTACATGAACTTATAAAAACCCCACATCGAGACCCAAATAAGAATGATGATAATAATAGCAGCCGCCACGGTCATGCTCCTTAGATGGATAATTTATATACTATAGGTACGGTATGAAGTGTACTGTAAGTTAAACTATAAGCACAATCTTTGCTCTGTTTGTTTACTGTCATATTCATTGTTACCAAGCGCTTAGCACTGTTTAAAAACACCTTTTAAAGAGAATAAAAAACTGACTCATTAGGGTCAGTTTTTTATTCTTAGTGCACTACTTTGCAAAAACAATTTAAGCGAGCTTAAACCATAAGGTTATAGCTGCAGCTCGCTGATGTCAGCCACGGTTAAGAACAAGGCTCGTACTTGTTTGAGCAAGGCTAAGCGGTTGTTTTTAAGCGCTGCATCGTCACTATTAACCATCACGTTATCAAAGAACTGCGTCAATGGCGCATCTAAGCTGGCGAGCGTTTGCAATATTTGCGTATAGTCAGCTTGTTCAAGTAGCGGTTCTACAGCCTTTTGTGCTTGCTGAACAGCTTGATACAGATTTTGTTCGGCTGTTTCACTCAGTAATGTTTCATCGACATTGTCAGCGACGGTTATTTCTGACTTGGCTAAAATATTAGCCACCCGTTTGTTGGAGTCGGCTAACATCGACGCTTGAGGCAACTTGCTAAACGCTTGTACTGCGCGAATACGCTGATCAAAATCTAGTGGCATATGTGGATTAATCGCTTGTACTGCTTGGATGGTATCGACGCTCACTCCTTGCTCTGTATACATCGCTCGATAACGCGAATTTAAGAACGCCATCACTTGGGTGAAGGTGTCGCCCATCTTAGCGATTTTGCTACCACCGCTTGTGCTGTAGCCTTTGATCGCTTGCTCAACCAATGCTACCAAATTAATCGGTAGCTGTTTTTCAATTAAAATCCGCAAGATACCAATAGCAGAGCGGCGCAGGCTAAACGGATCTTTTGAACCAGTTGGCGCTTGATCGATTGCAAAGATACCGACGAGCGTATCTAAGCGATCAGCCAGCGCTAAACAGATACCAATCGGCGTCTGCGGTAATATATCGCCGCTAAATTTAGGCAAATACTGCTCTTGCAGGCTTGCAGCGACGGCTTCTGGCTCATCATTTAGACGCGCATAATAAGTACCAGCGATACCTTGCAATTCAGGATACTCACCAACCAGCGAGCTTGCTAGGTCCGCCTTAGACAACATAGCCGCACGTACTGTTTCATCAACACTAATATCATGCTCTTGCTGCTGCATCAAGGTAGCAATAAAGGCGGCAAGCTTAGCAATGCGCTCAGACTTCTCCCAAATCGTACCCAGTTTGTCTTGAAACACGCGAGTCTTTAAGCTTTCAGTTAGCGCAAACAATGGCTGCTTTTGATCTTGCAAGAAGAAAAACTCGGCATCAGCCAGACGCGGACGCACCACTTTCTCATTACCCTCGATGATTTGATTGGGGTCTTTTGATTCGATGTTGGTAATAAAGATAAAATAAGGCTGTAGCTTACCTTCTTTATCAGTCAAGCAAAAGTACTTTTGATCTGCTTGCATGGTGGAGATCAGCGCTTCTTGTGGCACTTGTAAAAAGCGCGGCTCAAAGCTTGCACGTAATGCAATAGGGTAATCGACCAACGCCGTCACTTCATCAAGCAAGTCTTGCGGCACGATCGCATCAGCATTGACTTCATCCGCCAATGCTTTGACTTGGTTTTTGATCAGTGTTTGACGCTTATCAAAATCGGCCACAACTTTTAGGTCAGTAAGGAGCTCCTCATAATCATTGGCGTGAGCAATATTATGATAGTCTGGACTGTGGAAGCGGTGACCGCGGGTTAGATTGCTGGTCTCATGTCCCTGAATCGTCGCATCAATGACAGCATCATCTTGCATCAATACTGTCCACTGTACTGGACGCACGAACTCATCACGACTCGCACCTGTACGCATGCGTTTGGCAATTGGCAAATTATCTAGCGCTGCCTGAAAAATAGCTGGCAGTAACTCAGTCGTTGCCTGACCATGAATGGTCTGCTCGTAGCCAACATAATCGCCTTTGTCGGTGTTGATAGTGACAAGCTCGCTGGCATCGATGCCCAAACCTTTGGCAAAGCCCATTGCTGCGCGCGTCGGGTTACCATCAGCGTCAAATGCCGCTTTAATCGCAGGGCCACGCTTTTGTTCCATGCGGTCTGGCTGCTTATCGCTGATCCCTTGAATCTGAAGTGCCAAACGACGCGGTGCGGCAAAAGCTTTAATACTATCAAAGCTAATATTAAATTCGTTTAATTGTTCAATGACACTGGCTTGCATGGCATCACGTAGTGGTTTTAGGCTTTTTGGAGGCAGCTCTTCACACCCCAATTCAAATAATATCGTACTCATGGGATGCTCCTATTTATTATTAGTCGTTTGATGATTGTCGTTAGACTGGTTTTTGTCCCCTATTTCAGCTGCCGTCTCAGGCTCTTCTTTTGGCAAATACTTATCAAGCGCCGCTTGACGGTGATCGTCATCTGCCAATGGAAAACCAAGCTTGGCACGCGCTTCGACATAACTAAGAGCCACTTTACGCGCTAGCGTTCGCACACGTAAAATGAAGCGCTGACGTTCAGTAACCGAAATAGCACCACGTGCATCAAGCAAGTTAAAGGCATGTGAGGCTTTTAGCACCATCTCGTACGCTGGTAATGGCAAGCCTTCGGCAACCAATTTATCCGCTTGCGCTTCATAAAAATCAAAAAACTCACCCATTTTTGACACATCAGCGTGCTCAAAGTTATAGGTTGATTGTTCAACTTCGTTTTGATGAAAGACATCGCCATAGGTGACACGACCAAACTCACCATCTGTCCAAACCAAGTCATAAACACTATCGACGCCTTGTACATACATCGCCAAGCGTTCAAGACCGTAAGTAATCTCGCCTGTGACTGGGAAGCATTCAATACCGCCGACTTGCTGAAAATAAGTGAACTGCGTCACCTCCATACCGTTGAGCCAAATCTCCCAACCAAGACCCCACGCGCCAAGCGTAGGTGATTCCCAATTATCCTCAACGAAACGCACGTCATGCACCAAAGGATCAATACCAATGGCTCTTAGTGAGTCTAAATATAACTCTTGGATATTGGGCGGGTTGGGTTTTAGCACTACTTGAAACTGATAGTAATGCTGTAGACGGTTGGGGTTATCGCCGTAACGGCCATCGGTTGGACGACGTGACGGCTGCACATAAGCGGCGTTCCAGCGCTCAGGACCAAGTGAGCGCAAAAAAGTCGCCGTATGAAAGGTGCCCGCGCCAACTTCCATATCGTAAGGCTGCAAGACCACACAGCCTTTGTCAGCCCAATAGTTCTGTAAGGTTAAGATTAAATCTTGAAAAGTCATCGGTTGAGAATTCATAAGAAAATCACTATGGAATTAAGAAGGTTAGACCGAACGTAACAAACATCTATGCTAACTGTTCGTGTAGCGCATTTGGCTACATATCTATTTGCCTGCTCACCTTACTAAAAAACGGATATTTTATCCATATTTACCGCAACTAAATTTATCTTGCTAGTAAGTCATATCGAATAATAAAATAGTATCTAGACATTCATAAACGTCATGTAGCGTAAAACCAGACAATAAAAAAATACCCAGATGAATTAACATCTGGGCAGGAGGAAAGCTGTATGGCTGCTATTGATTTATGCTTGAAGCTTGTGCACTTTATAAGCAACCTTTATAGCATGTTACTGTTATTATTATTCGTTTATTAAGTTTGATAATGCTGTATAACTGACTATAAATTATGTTACTGATAAGACTGATTTGAGGCTTTAGGCATAACGATCCATAAGATAACGTAAATTAATATGCCAGGTACTGCTGCACTCAACGTAGAGATTATTACAAACAAGAGGCGTACCCAAGTTGGTGACCAACCTACATACTCTGCAATACCTCCCATCACACCAGCGATCATACGGCTGTTTTGTGAACGATGTAATTTTGCTAATTTACCCAAAATTCATACCTCTTCTTTTTTTACTTTCAATTAGCGTTGTTATTATAAAATGCGTGAAAATCATGTTTTGAACAATTATTACAAAACCAAACTGCTATTAGCTCAACTTTTAGTAAAGATCCTAATAATGTTTGTTTGCGCATTTGTTGTTTTTTTGACTTGAGATAATTATAGCAATGATTTACTTAACATCTGTTATTCATGTAGGTATGCTTTGTGAATTTATGCTACTTAAACTTACCCTAATCTATCGATGACTACCTCTAACTACCTGATTTTAAATAGGTATTTCAAAATGTTTCAGCGGACACTTTGTTACGCTTATCTTTCTCTTATTCTACTGGCAGTTTGCTCTGTTACTTTCGATATAAAAGTATGGTTAGTCAATAATGGATAATTTTATCGTTTGATATAGTAACGTATTAAAATAGACTCACAAAAACCAAGCAGTAGTTTACAATAAGGTACCTGTATCAGAGCGAAAAGCTTTATATAGTCTGTGCTAAGTAAGGCTCTGTGTCATATAATCCATGATAAATAACAGATAAAAATTTGAGCAATAAGATATTTGATAAGTCACTTTTAGAGAACAACTTAGGGAACAATATGTACGATAACGGCTTGATGATTGGACACTTTGAACCGCTACACTTAGGACAGATGCGTAGCATTCTAGACGCTGCAGGACAAGCAAAATCGTTACACATCATCATTACCGCTCATCCGTCACCGCATCCAGACTTCACGATTACGCTACAAGATAAAGCCCGCTGGCTCCAGATGGCTTGTGCAGATCTGCCGTTTATCCACATTCACACAACTCATGAGATTGAGCTGCCACTACATGACAGCTTCGATGATGTAACAATCGATATACCTGCTAGCAATGCCAAACTACAACGTGTAATTGAGGCGCTAGACTTACCAGTAGAGGCCGTTTTATTCGTCGCGGATAATCATCCATTGGCGCAGAGCGACATTCATGAGCAATTACTGATGACAGTCGTCACTACCCCACTTCAGCCTGAATTTGACTCTTATGCTATCGCTTGTGATCCCATCGCCCATTGGTCAGCGATTCATCCACAAGCACGCGGTGATTACACCAAGACGGTCGCTATCGTTGGCGGTGAAAGCTCAGGGAAGACCACTTTAGTCCATAAGCTTGCTAACTATTATGGGGCGAGTTTTGCGTTAGAGATGGGACGCTTGTACGTAGGGACGGACTTAGGCGGTAGTGAAATTGGTCTACAATACAGTGATTATGGGCCTATTGCGCTTGATCATGCACAGGCCATTCGAGATGCTACTGCTGTAGCAACCGCCCCTATTACTATTGTTGATACAGATTTTGTGACCACACAAGCATTTTGTGAAGAGTATGAAGGTCGTACTCACCCATTTGTCACTGCCAGTATTGACGAGTTTCGCTTAGACCATACGATCATGCTAGATAACAACACACCATGGGTTGACGATGGCATGCGCTCATTGGGAGACCCTGATGCACGTGGACGTTTTGAGCAGCGTCTTATCGATATATTTGCACGGCATGATATAGCACCATATTTGATCGATGAACCTGACTACGACGCTCGCTATCAGCAAGCGTTACGATTTATCGATCAGTATATTTATGGTAAAAACATACCAAAATCATAGTTTAAAGTTTCACTATAATCCGAAGTTTCGGAGATTCACGAATACCACATTTATAATAATATCGTTTTTGTCAGTATCTCCCTGATATATTTTTAGGAAAACAAGTTATGCGCATTCAGCTATTAGATAACATTACTGGAAAATGGTCCATGCAATGGATTGTTATCTGGTTCATTTGCGGTGTGGTTGCACTATCTACAGGCTTTTGGCTCACTACAGAACATACAACCCTTGATATGTTTTATTTGGGAGTCTCTTTTGTCGGCTTGATCTGTGTGGTGTCGCTGTCATTTCGCAAAAACGTCATGGGTAACGGTCTTGGTATGGCGGCGACCGCTGGTGAGGTGGTCGTACAAGCAACGTCTGGTGCAGTGGGCTTGATGCTTGCGCCGTTATTTAACTTTTTTACCCATGTCTATGGGTTGTTTTATTGGTCCAAGCACACCGACCTCGATGGGGACATGGTACCTAAATCAGCCAGTAAATGGGTTTGGCTTATCACCGCCACCTTTATTGTCATTGGTTTAGCACTATTTCCGACAGTCAACGACATACTAGCAAGCTATGGTTATGCTGTTGTAGAAGACGATAATAGTAAGTTTTTGGGCGTCATTTCTTTTTTTTGGATCAACGTCTTAGCCTTTGTACTGTCTATTACCGCACAGGCTGCTATGGTTCTGCGCTATTCGTTTAACTGGTGGCTGTGGATTGTCGTCAACTTCGTTTGGTTAATCGTAAACTTAATGTCTGGCAACTATATTTTTGCTATTCAAACCATGGTTTATCAAGTCAATGCCTTTATCGGCTTATACGAATGGCATCGTAGCGAGCAAAATGCAGTAGAAATTTAAAGTTAATAAGAATATTAGATAGTTAAATGGCGAATAACGCTACCAAAACAAGGCCTTATGACTGCATGGTCTAGCTAATAGTATGGTAGATTGTCTTAGATAGTGTTAAAACTGATGGTTCAGTAATGACTTAACTACCCGTAAGCACTCAAACACTAACAAGGAGGTTAGTATGTCGCGTATCAATCGTACAGGTATGTCCAAACGTACACTCGAACAATGGCTCACTGAGTACTCTGTCAGCCACCAAAACTTAGTCAATAAGAAAATCCATTGGCTTTGCGTCCCGACTATCTTTGTCAGTCTGTTAGGGATGGGAATGTCGCTATCGGTTTGGTTCACTCTGGTACTTAGTGCTTTGGTATTACTATTTTATATGCAACTTTCTACGCCATTATTTATGGCAATGGGAGTTTTCATTCTTATTTGTCTGTCAGTGATGAGTTTGCTGCCATGGGGTTTTAAGGTTTGGGCCGGTGTTTTTATTGTCGCTTGGATTGGACAGTTTATCGGTCATAAGATTGAAGGCAAAAAACCATCGTTTTTTGAAGATTTGCAGTTTCTATTGATTGGCCCAGCTTGGGTAGCCAACAGCCTTATGGGTGGCAAAAACAGCTAACAACCACCGTTTAACAGCGCAACGCTTTATGTTTAGCGCGCTATGTAGCCACAACTTACGTATTGATAGTTTTTATACCTAAAAAAGCGCCACCTATTAACTGGATGGCGCTTTTTTTAGCTCTTCATCTTTCACATTACTGAGCTTTGGTATTATTTACCAAATACTTTCATACGTTCTTCTACTGGTTTAAACTCTTTATCGCCAGCTGGCTGCTCGATAGCACCGAATACCATTTGTGCATTCAACTCCCAGTCATCAGCGATATTCCAAGTATCAGCAACTTGCTGATCGATAACCGGATTATAATGTTGCAAGTTTGCACCAACATCGATGCTTGCCAATGCTGTCCAAATCACATACTGATGCATGGCGCTGGTTTGGTGTGCCCAGATTGGGAATTTGTCCGCATATAAAGGTGCCGCTTCTTGCATGTTTCTGACCACGCCTTTGTCTTCAAAGAATAATATCGTACCGGCGCCCGCTTTAAAGCCTGCGATTTTATCTTTTGTCCCTTGAAACTTCTCATCATCACCAACTATAACCTTCAAGGTCTCTTCAGTAATATCCCATAGCTTTTGATGGTCATCACCGAATAATACAACAATACGCGCCGACTGAGAGTTAAACGCTGATGGCGTATGCAAAATAGCATGCTCAACCAGTTTAACGACCTCATCATTAGACACTGGCAGCTTATTGCTTAGTGCATAGATAGAACGACGTTTTTCAGCCAATTGTTGTAGATCTTTTAGGTCTGACATAGATTTTCTCCAAATTATTAATGTGTATTGATTAAAATAAACGCTAGATGAGTATGATTAAAAAGTCATATTTGATAACCATACTCTAAATTTATCCAATTTATTATAAAGAAAACTGTAGTATAGCCGTATTTTCTTTTTGTAATAAAACTTAACTATTATTGCTTATTCAGAAGATAATTTAACTTATTGATTTACTGTTAAACTACCCTTTAAAGCCATCCGGCAGCTCTGGAGCTGGCAAACGCTTCATGTCAGAATCAACCTCACCAAAGCGCTCATGACCGTTGTTCCAGTCAATGATGGATTGCTCAATCTCTTCTTTATTATCAGCGACAAAGTTCCACCACAGCAGTACTTGATTGTTTAATGGCTCACCGCCAATAAACATCACCCGTGTACCTTTTTTGGCGACAAGCTTGATGCTTTCATTATTAGCAACATCATTATCGTGAAAGCGTAATAGCTGATCTTGCGGGCAGACTTTGCCCTCAGACTCAATCTCGCCTTCTGTAACCAAAATCCCATACTCAAAGCCTGGCTCTAGGTTCAGCGTGACTTCACCGTCTTCGACCCAGTACACGTCGATACCGACCATTTTTGAGTACTGTATGGTTGGCGCTTCATATCGCTCCCCTGTGACACTGTTATAGCTACCGGTCGTCAGAATCATCTGGGCGCTATCTTCCGTCCACGTTGGTAGCTCTGGATAATGATGGAAACTTGGCTCAATCTCTTGATCGGTAGGCAATGCAATCCATAGTTGTACCATGCTTATCGCACGCGCTGCATCTGGTGAGCCGCCCGTATCTGGAAAGACACTTTGCTCAGTATGACTGATACCGCGATTAAAGCCTGTCCCTGCAGTCATGACGTTGACTTGGTTTTTGGTAATAACTTGCTCGTTACCCAAGCTGTCTTTATGCAATACTTCGCCATTTAACATCCAGCTAAAGGTTTGTAAATTGGTGTGCGGATGACGGCCAACTTGCATGCCTGAGTCATCTTCATCAAATTCAGCAGGGCCTGCGTGATCCAAAAAGCACCAAGCACCAATCGGTTTTTTGCCTGTATTAGGTAAAAGACGGGCTATTGGAATACCGCCAACATCTGCCAAACGCGGTTCTAGGGTTTCGATACTCATGGTTCACCTTTTATGATCTATTATGTGATAGTCAATGTAATGAAACTGATACAGCCTGATATACGGTATGTAGAAATAAAAGTAGCGCTAAAATATAACTGTTATAAGCATCTGACACGCTACTTTTAAATCGTACTTTATGGTTCAACATCTTTTAAATATTAACATTTCAAAAGACGTATCTTATAAGCTCGAAGTGGCTTATAAACTCATCGGCACTTCCATTAGTAGTACTTTAGCATTCTCTTCTACATCCATCGTGAAGTTCTTAGTATCCCAAACACCAAGGCCATCACGAGTATCTAAAGTGTTACCGTTTACAGTTACTTTACCGCTGATAACGAATATATAGACACCGTTACTAGGGTCATTTAGCTGATAAGTCTGGGTCACGCCTTTATCAAAATCACCCATGCTAAACCAAGCATTTTGATGAATCCATACACCAGCATCGTCCGCATTCGGTGACAAGACTTGATTGAACGCATTTGGCTGCATGATCTCATCCATGCGTATTTGCTGATAACGAGGCGCAACGCTCATTTTATTTGGAATGACCCAAATCTGTAAAAATTTTACATCCTCTTTGTCATCACCATTCATCTCACTATGCGTGATACCAGTACCAGCAGACATGACTTGAATTTCACCTGTCTCAATGATGCCATTGTTTCCAATATTATCGCCATGCCCAAGCTTACCTGCTAACGGAATACTGATGATTTCCATATCGCGATGTGAGTGCTTACCAAACCCCTGACCACCGATCACAAAGTCGTCATTGATGACGCGTAGTGCACCAAAACCCATACGCTCTGGATTGTGGTAGTTTGCAAAGCTAAAAGTATGACGGCTTTTGAGCCAGCCATGGTTTGCATCGCCACGAGAATCTGCTGCATGATAGATAGTTTTCATAATTTATCCTTATTAATTGATGCGTTAGACACGTTTGAAAATCTATGATTAACGAACTTGTCTAAACAATGGAGTTATTATAATTGTTGTCAAAGAAGAGATAAACGTGGTAAATAGCAAATGACTATTCTCATTTTTAGAACAATAACCAAGTAATATAAAGCTAACAGAATGTCAGCTATAAACTGTTAGCATATTAAGTCAAGGCTTAGAGCACAACTGACCGTTAATGTTTTATCATTTATAATAAAAGGAATTCCAATATGTCTGACAAACCAACACTAGACTATGACGTTATCAATAACACAGATAAGAAGCGTTTTGAGATTCATATCGATGATCAAATTGCCCTCGAAGATTATGAATTTTTTACCACCAGTCAAGGTGAAAAAGGCATTGAGTATAAACATACCGAAGTGCCAAAGGAGCTCGGTGGTCGCGGTATCGCTGGTTACTTAGTGAAATACATCTTAGACGATGCAGCGGCTAAAGGTCTACGTGTCAAGCCAACTTGTCCTTATGTTAAGTCCTATATCGATAAGCATTCTGAATATCAAGATAACTCTGTATTTCACAACGCTACGCCTTAACTCACATTTTGAACATCACATTTCAAAGACAAAAAAACGCCATGCTAAAAAGCATGGCGTTTTTAATTTAACGATAAACTATTTAATCTTTTTCAAAAACTTTTACCTTTAATGGTTTACTCATTGAAGATTAGACTGTCGTGATTGAATAGCCCTACTTTAGCAAATAATAAATTAATAGAGCGACTTAACAACACAGGAAGCTTTTAACCAATATTTTGTAAAAATTCTTTGTCTCTGGCCAAAAATGATAAATAGAGTACGGGCAGTACAAACAAACCAACGGCCCAATAGCTCAACTTGACATACAGAACAGCGCCTAACAACGCGCCTATTACAAAGCTTATGACTAGTGCTGAGCTATGTCCCAACTTTTTAGCATTCTTAGACGTTCTATTTGATAAGTAGTCTGATAGACCTATCCCTAGTTGCGTCGTATTGCCAGTCATCAGTACCGTTGGACTCATGTGCTTGATGACTGTTTTGCTAGCAGTATTACGAATCGCCAACGCAGTCAAACCCAAACCGCCAGTTATTGCAACGGTAATACCGCCTGCATCGATAAAAGGTTGAAAAGACAAGCCTGCAATCATAAATGCGGTCAAAAACACTGCTTCAGCTAATAATAAGTGACTCAGTAACAGCTGCTGTTTTTTGCTTTTATCTATGTATATCTTCGTCACTACTACCGTCAAAATAAACAATGGTACAGACGCAAGCTTAATCCATAGACCATCTTCGCCTTTCACCAGACCGCTACCTGCCAGCACCAAGTTACCAGTCACATGAGCGGTAAAAAACCCAAACAAGGTGATAAAGCCAATAGTATCGATGGCACCACCAACGACTGTGAGTAACACTGGCGCTTGATAACGTTGCCAAAAACTTGGCGAATAGTTATTTTGAGCGTCACTCTTATCATGCTTAGATGAAGTATTATGCACTGGTATTTCCGGCAAATATGACAAACTCATTAACGAACTTTTGCAAGAATTTTTGCGTACGGTCGCTGACATTGCCTTCATCGTCCAAGCTGTCAGTTGCATGACCCAAGTACACTTCAGGGCGGATCATCATCTGTGCCGATAGCATCTGCATGCTTTTACGGACATCAAGGCCGCTAGCTCTGCCACCATAAGTGCCAGGAGATGCCGTCACTACTGCGACTTTTTTGCCTTCCCACACACTCTGTTTATAAGGGCGAGAAGCGATGTCGATGACATTTTTTAAGGCAGCGGGCATGGTGCGGTTATGCTCTGGTGTGACGATTAATACTGCATCAGCATCTTTAATCTGCTTACGGACACGATCATAGCTGTCAATCGTCTGGTCATCATAATCTTGGTTATAAAGAGGCAAATCTGCGATATGCACTTCTGTCGCTGTGACGTTATCAGGTAACTGCGACACTATAAACTCTGCAAACTTACGATTGATTGATGCCTTTCGCAAGCTGCCAATAATAAGGGCTACATTTGTCGATGTACTCATGATGACCTCCTTCGTACTGTGCATTAATTATTTTAGTAATATTTGATATACCGTTACTTATAATTTTTATTAGTGTAACGTTGTTCTTCTTGGTGCAGGGTCTTTATCGACTGAGTAAGCGCCTGGACCATGAGCAAATATCATTAAAAAACCACCCGCCATAGCGATGTTTTTCATAAATGGGTTCATCTGTGATTCATCATTCCAAAATTGATGGAAGATAAGTGCAGAAACGATGTTGAATCCAACAAATAACAATGATATTAGACGTGCTTTAAAGCCAATTAAGATAGCAATACCGCCTAATAACTCAAGTGCAATCACTAGCGGTAGCAAGATACTTGGTACGCCCACCGATTCCATATAACCTGCTGTCGCCGCGTAACCTGTAATCTTATTGAACCCTGAAAAAATAAAAATCATCGATAAAAACAGACGACCAATAGGAGCGCTTATGTCTTGTAATTTATCCATTGCCATTCTCCATTAATGAAAATATATGTTTAAGTTCTTTTCGTTTGGTTATTCAATGAGCGTATTGTAGGTGTTGACTATGCTTAGATAAACAGCAATAATCTCAAATATATGTTCTTTTTATCAGAACAATATTAAGGTATTTATCAACTTGTTGCTCACGTAAGAACTTTTATAAGCGAATCATTTACGAAAAACGTCCTATGTAATATGGTTAAAACCTATTCACTTGTATAGCAGAGTTTAGTTAGGAAAGTATTAAAGACTCTATAAAAAGTACAAAAAAATAACGGAATTACACATCTCTTGATAGTGTTCGGCTTTAAATAAAGCAGTTCTTTGCTAAACTTATTACTTCTATGTATAAGCAGTAATTAATAATATAGTTTCAGATTCAATCAGTTTTATGCTGACGGCCAAAGGAAATACCATATTTACTAAACCCCTTACTTACCTATACGTACACACTTAAACGTACTTAATTTACTTATCTAAAAAGGATTATTTATAATGACTTTGAAATCTATCAAACAAGCGAATCGTGCCATGACTTTTGCAGCCATCAGTGCGCTTGGTATGCTTAGCACATTAGGTCATGCAGCGACTTATGAGCTAGATCCCAAACATACTGCAGTACGCTTTTATGTCGATCACTTTGGCACTACGACCAACAGCGGCGGCTTTCATAATCTATCGGGTACTCTTGAGTACGCACCTGAAGAGCAAAAAGGTTTTATCGGCATTACCATACCTATGGGTAGCTTAAGCACAGGGCTCAAAGCTTTTGATGGCCATCTAAAATCCGATGATTTTTTCAATGTAGAAAAATACCCAACCGCTTATTTTAAATCTACTGATTGGGTATTTGATGGCAATGAAGTCAAATCAGTGAAAGGTGACTTAACCTTACTTGATGAGACTCATCCTGTGACTTTAACAGCCACTAAATTTAACTGCTACGACAGCCCTCTATTAAATGCTGAAGCTTGTGGCGGTGATTTTGAAACCACTATCGACAGAACCAAATGGGGTATCGATACCTATACAGACGGCGGTATGATGAAAGATGTCAAATTGGTCATTCAGGTAGAAGGCAGTAAACAAGCAGATTTAAAGTAAGCAAACCTTAAATAATAATGGTTCGTCCACTTAAGACAATCTGTACTACAATGAAGCTGGGTTTTTTAACTCAGCTTTTTTGATTTTGTGAAAGTGTTTGTGGGAGTGTTATGCAGACAATCTCCCTTATAAAGCAATAAGTTAAGATAACAATAGGGCAGCTAAAATGGGACAGCTAGAAGATATGGCAATGTTTGTACGCATTGTCGAAGCCGGTAGTATTACTAAGGCTGCTGAGCAATTGGATGTTGCCAAGTCGGCTGTGAGTAGGCGACTAAAAGATTTAGAGTCTCGCTTGGGCAACCAGTTGATAAGTCGGACCACGCGGCAGTCTAACTTGACCGAGGCTGGCGAACATTACTATCGACAAGCAAACAATATCCTCAGTGAAGTGGACGCACTTAATGAGCAGACCAGTGGTGCACCCACACGCATTGAAGGCACGCTCAAAATGACAGCGCCCCTGTCATTTGGGCTTATGCATTTAAATGATGTGATCGACGAGTACGCCAATCAACATCCCAACCTAAGCTTTGACTTGGATTTTTCAGATCGGCATGTGGACTTAATTGAGGAAGGATATGAGTTAGCCATTCGTATTAGAGAGCTACAAGACTCAAGCTATCAGGCAAAGCGTTTAGCGCTGATTCGTTATGCGCTCTGTGCCAGCCCTGAGTATTTAGAAAAGATGGGAACGCCTGAAACGCTCGAAGACTTAAAAGAACATGAGTTTTTGCAGTATGGCCTTAGTAAAACAAGCAATCTAGAGCTCACTGACGCGCAAGGGAAAAAGCATAATTATACAATAAACGCAAAAATCAAAGCGACTAATGGTGAGTTCTTAGTAGATTTGGCAGTGAAAAATCATGGTATTATTTTTATACCAACTTTTATTGCTTACCAAAGATTGGCCAAAGGTGAGCTAGTCCCTATTCTTGAGCAATATCAATTGCCCACACTCAACGCCTATGCGGTTTACCCAAAAAACCGCTTTTTATCACAGCGCTGTCGCCATTTGATCGATTTTATTGCAGAGCGTTTTGGTGACGACCCTTATTGGGATGAATTCTGATGAACATATCTTGTAGCGATCAAGTCATGGTTACCGCTTCCATGTCTGCTTTAGGTGAGCTAAAGATTGAGAGAGCGGTTAAATCAATGTTAAAAGGGGTGGAAAACCGCGAGTTTTTAGTCGTACCAGGCGTAATGGCGAACTTAATAAGATTACAGCTACGTTTTTTCCCAGTGAAATGGGTAAATTGGATAAGTAATAAGAGCGTGGCATTGCCTATAAAAAAGTAATTTGCTATGAAGAAGTAATTTGCTCATCAACTTGTAGATATAAGCCAAGCATATTGCTTGGCTTTTTTATGGCTAATAACACCTTTCACTATCGCATCTACATAATTCCCACCGAACTAAGACAGTAACGGATGGTAGATGTTTTTTCGATACTCTACTCTGTTAAATCACCAGAGCAGTCTTGCAAAGTACAATAAACGCATACTACCTAAAATAGGATAATAATAATGACCGATTTAACAATAAAAAATGCTCAATTAATGGGTTATCAGTACCCTGTCGATATTCACATAAAAGATGGACATATTGCTAATATAGACGTTGTAGAAGACGATATCACTGATAACGAATCGGACAAAAAGTCTAAAACTTCCAAAAACGTTTACGATGCTAAAGGCAACTTTGTGTGCTCAGGGTTTTTTGAGAGTCATATTCATCTTGATAAAGCCTGCATTTTAGATCGTTGTAGCGTACAAGAAGGCACACTTCAGGAGGCGGTTGAAGAGACAGGTAAAGCCAAAGAAAACTTTACTGAAACCGATGTGTTTGAGCGCGCCGCAAAAGTCATTGAGATGGCAATTAAAAAAGGCACAGTGGGTCTGCGCACTTTCGTAGAGACTGACGAAAAGACAGAATTACGTAGCTTTGAAGCAATCAAAAAAGCACAGGATAAATATGCTTTTGCCATCGATATAGAGATATGCGCCTTTGCTCAGTCAGGCCTCACCACCAAACCCAAAACTCATGAGCTGTTGCAACAGGCGCTTGAGCAAGGCGCTGATCTAATAGGGGGTTGCCCGTATAAAGATGAGAATCCAGACCAACACATCGAGATGATATTTGACATTGCTGAGCAGTTTGATGTCGATGTCGACTTTCATTTGGATTTTGATTTAGATCCACAAGGTTCAAGCATTCCAAAAGTAGTAGAAGAGACTATTAAGCGTGGCTATCAAGGCCGCGTCTCTATCGGTCACGTTACCAAACTGTCAGCTATGGATAAAATGAAGCGCGGTGAGATGGCAGGATTGCTCAAACAAGCGGGCATTACCTTGATTGTACTGCCAGCTACCGATATTTATATCAATGGTAGTAATTATGAGTCTTTGATACCTAGAGGCACGGTCAATGCTAATCAATTCGCTGAGCTTGGTATCAATACGGCGATCTCTAGCAACAATATTTTGAACGCCTTTACACCTTATGGTGATGCGTCCTTGGTAAGAATGGCCAATATGTATGCCAATATTGCACAGTTATCCACGGACGATGAGCTTACCGACACCTTTGATATGATCACCAAAAATGCTGCCAAATTACTAGCGGTTAAGAGCGACATCATCGTTGGTGCGCCAGCAACGCTCGTCGTATTAGAAGCCAAAAGTGCCGTAGAAGCGATCCGCACCAATGCGCAAGCGCTCGCGGGTTTCAAAAATGGCAAACAGACTTTCAATAACCAAGCGGCTGAGATTTACTTTGAATGAACACACTTGAATCTTTACTAGCCAAAAGAAGCAGAAAAATTTTATCGTAATGTATTTAAGACATTAAGGTTAAGACAACAAAAACGCCATCTAATTGAAAGTTAGATGGCGCTTTTTTTGATGCTTTTATAGCGTTACTCTTAACTCAAGGTTTGTACACCACCGCCATTAACGAAAATGGTCTGACCACTTACCCAAGTTGAGATTGGCGCAGCAAAGTATAGCATGGCTCCTGCGATATCGTCCGCTTCACCTAAGCGCTTAATAGGTGTATGTGAAAGCATTTTTTTCTCAATTTCCGGCGTTAGTACCGTTTCTAAAGCATGCGTACGCGTGGCACCAGGGCCAACAGCGTTGATACGCACCTCAGGGCCAAAGTCATGGGCTAAATTGGCGACCATGTGATTGACAGCGGCTTTTGAGCCTGCATAACCACTCATATTTGGATCTTTATTGACACTCGACATTGAAGTGGTAAACACGATAGACCCGTAGCCTGATTTTTTCATGTACGGCACACAGAGCTGACACAAGCGCCAGCCACTAAAAACGTTTAGCTCAAAGTCGCGGCGAATATCATCTACTGAGATTTTAGTAGGATCTTCTTTACCACCGCCACCACCGCCAGCGTTATTGATTAAGATGTTAATCGCTCCAAACTCTGTCACTACTTGATCGACCATAGCGACTAAATCATCATCTTTTAGGATATTGCACTCGACCGCTAAACCTTTGACCCCTAGTGCTTCGATATCTTTAATAGCAGCTTTAGCGTCTTCTAACTTTAGATCAGCAATAGCGATACTAGCGCCCGCCTCTGCTAAACGCATTGCAGTTGCTTTACCAATACCGTTTGCGCCGCCTGTGACGATAGCCACTTTACCTGACAAATCAAATAGCTCATTGAATGCTTTATGTTGAAACTTCTGCATACTTATTCCTTATAATTATTATTTATATAATTGTTAGATAGTTATCTATGATTTGATTGTCACTCTTGTTCAAGTGCCAGTAATAAGTATGCGCTTATTAATTTAACTTAATGTGACAGATTGACCATTTTTTGTAACGGTTATTTATAAGTTGATTTTGTTTAAATAAATGATATAAATTTGGACGTATAAAATAAAAAAACCAAAAAACGAAATAATGTAAATTTTACACATAAAAAAAGCCTCACTATAAAGTGAGGCTTTAGTACTCTTAAAGAGCCATATTTGGAGCGGGATAAGAGATTCGAACTCTCGACCCCAACCTTGGCAAGGTTATGCTCTACCACTGAGCTAATCCCGCTAAATATCAAATTGCAGTGTTATTGATAACGACTACGTCTCGATAGGCTGGCTATTTTAGCAAAAATCCTGAGCGTGTCAATATCTTTTTTAAAGTTTGTGATTAATATTATCAATATCCAGCATTAGATCACGTTAAGCATCTATATAACCTATTGATATAGCAAAAATTATCATTAACTCACAATAAAGAATAATAAGACCATCCATCATCGCCTTAATTACAGGAATACGTTGTTTTGTTACTTTTTCCACCTTTGTTTTTCATTATTAACATTATTATACTTATGTTTAACAAAAGTTCGGGTAAAATTTATTGGTAGCGTAGGTAAGCTGACAAACAATATGAAAATTTAAATAATAGTCTGTTTATTTACTAGATTAGCTTTGATCAACTTTTTACTATTTATAATGAGGATATTTATCATGAGAAAAATGCTTACCACCACAGTGATGGCAGCTTCTTTGTCGGCACTCACTTTAACAGGTTGTACAAGCACAACCAATAGCGGTGCTGTTGGTGTTGATCGTCAACAGTTCTTATTGGTTTCTAGTGAACAGGTACAACAGCTATCAGCTCAGAGTTATAATAAAAACCTACAAGAAGCTCGCAAGCGCGGTCTGCTCGACACCAACAAGGCCCAACTTAATCGCCTAAAAAACATCTCTAATCGTCTAATTGGTCAAGTTGGTACATATCGTCCAGACGCTGCTAAATGGCAATGGGAAGTACATACGATAAAGTCTGATCAGCTCAACGCCTTTGTTATGCCAGGCGGTAAAATCATGTTCTATTCAGGTATTATCGATCGCCTGAATTTGTCTGATGATGAGATCGCTGCAATTATGGGTCATGAGATGTCTCATGCACTTCGTGAGCATTCTCGCGAGCGCCTCTCACGTGAGTATGCAACTCAAACAGGCATCGGTGTCGCAGCGAGCATCTTTGGTCTATCGCAAGGACAGGCCGAGCTTGCAAACGTCGCTGGTGATCTAGGTCTGAGTCGTCCGCATAGCCGCACTCAAGAAGCAGAAGCTGATCAAATCGGTTTAGAGCTAATGGCACGCGCAGGCTACAATCCACAAGCTGCGATTACCTTATGGCAAAAAATGCAACGTGCCAGCCAAGGCGAGCCACCACAATTTTTGAGCACTCACCCAACCAGTAGCAATCGTATTGCGCAATTGCAATCATTGATGCCCAAAGTCATGCCGCTCTATCAACAATCACGTCGTTAATTCAATCACGCCAGTTCAGATTGGTTATAAAGCAGAGTACAAACCATGGTTTGCACTCTGCTTTTTTACTGCTGTCGTCAAAAGCTTAACGTCTATTGAATGATAAAGTATCACTAGTAGTGTCTGCTATAATAGCGATCATAAATCACCGAAAAGTGCTAATACGTAATAGACGCTGACACGATATAAAAAAGGACTGCTATGAGTACTACCCCTACCGCTGATGCACTACATGCTGAGCTAAAATCATTACAACCGCAGTATATTGAGCTAATTAATGAATCAATGAACCACGCTGGTTATTTTGAAGGAAAAGAAAGTCATTTTAAACTTACCATCGTAAGCGATGCTTTTGAGAGTAAGCGTTTGGTTGCTCGTCATCAGCTGGTTTATGGTCTAGTCGCGCCCCTACTCACTTCTCAAGGCGGCTCGGTGCATGCACTGGCTATTCATGCCTATACGCCAACAGAATGGCAAGGTCAAAGTCCAGAAAGCCCATTGTGTGCTGGACAAAACAAATAATAAACCCTACTTGAATAATCATCAGGCACAAATAATAAGTCTAATTGCCGTAACCTTAGAGGAGACGATACTCAATGAAACACTTGCATATGCTAATGGCAGTATTGGTAATTGTATTGTTCTTATATCAAAGCTATCTAGTATTAAGTGCCAATAGACGCGCGCCAAAGATGGTAAAAATAGCCAATCATATTGTTTATGCTTTAGTTATCTTATCAGGGGCTTTGATGTTGATGCAATTAATGAGTGCAAACGCCCCTATACAATGGGTATTTGCCAAAATTATTTTACTTGTCGCTGCCATCAGTGCAAGCATAAAAGCCTTTCACAATCATGCAACACCTATTCAAAGAAAGACAGGGATTTTAATTTCAGCGATTGCATATATCGGTATTGTAATACTTGCATTCACAAAACCTGCAAACTTGTTTTAATATTGAAGTAATATTAATTTAATACACAATGTTTACGTATGAATGAGTCTATAAAAGATCATTTAATAATCAGCGTACTTTAAATGTTAGTGATTGAAAGTATGTTCATTAAGAGTACAATAACAGCAATTACAACAACTTAGCCTTATGGAGCCATTATGAATATTCTTACCGCCGCAACCCTAGTGGCAACAGTTGGCGCTTTTGGTCTTGTTGGCTGCGCCTCAACTGGTAATATTACCCCGCAATATGTGCCACCAAGTACCTATCAAAATTATGACTGCCAAGCACTTAGTCAAGAATATAACCGTATAAACCGTTACGTTGAATCGGCTCGTAATCAGCAGTCAACGTTGTCTGCTTCAGGGGTAGGTGTCGGCGTCTCTGCTGGGCGCTGGGGTATCTCGCCTAATATCAGCTTTGGTGTGGGTAAAAGCAACAATACCAAAGCACGTGATGCTAAACTTTCACGGCTCTACGGCGAACGTGATGCGATAGTCCAATCTGCTCGTATCCAGCGCTGTGGCTTCGTCAATGGCATCAAAATTTATGGCGAATAAGTTAAAATAATTTGCATACAGTACTGATAAAATACTGTCTTTAAGTCACTAAAAAAAGCCAATACGCCATCGACGTATTGGCTTTTTTGGTTTGCAAAAACAAACTCAAACCAGTTGTTATGTTTGTAAACTATGTACCCATTGGGCAATCTGCTGGCTTGGCAGCGCACCCGACTGTCGCGCGATCTCTTTGCCGCCTCTAAAAGCCACCATCGTCGGTAAGCTACGAATATTATAGGGCGCGGCAGCTTGCTCGTATTTGTCCGTTTGGACTTTAGCAAAGACTACTTGTGGCAACTGATTGGCAGCCGCTTTAAACTGCGGTGCCATCATAATACAAGGCTGACACCAGCTCGCCCAAAAATCAACGATAGTCAGCACGTCATTTTTTTGAATGACTTTACTGGCCGTTTGTGCGTTTAGCTCATGAGGGCTGCCAGTTAATAATGGTTGACTGCATTTACCACAGTTTGGTGCAGCGCTAAGCCGTGCAGCTGGCACGCGATTGGTCACTTGACAATGTGGGCAGACGAGATGGCAATTTTGCTCATTCATTATAGAACTCCTATACAAATAGCAAAGACAATTATTGATAGCAGTGTAGATCTTTATTTCTTATGTCTTCATTTATGCTGAGACTTGTAGTAGTAGCTTAACGCTTGCAAGTGTTCATGCCAAGCATTCTGTACAAAGGGCAAAAACGGAATAATCCTGTTAGCAAAGGTATTAACCCAAGCACACCCCATAAGCTTTGATAATATACTCCCAGCCCAATAATGATCAACCCAGCTATAATACGTAACGTTCTCTCAGTACTTCCGACATTTGCCTTCATTTCTGACTCCTTAAGCTTTATCGCTTAGTATTTTAAAAACAAGTTAGCCAGTAGCTTTATTTCAATGCGTTAATCGGTACCTTTAGATAGCGAATACCATTGTCTTCTGGCGACGGTAAATGACCAGCATCAATATTGACTTGCACCGCTGGAATGATCAGACGCGGCATCTCAAGAGTGGCATCACGGCGCTCGCGCATTTGCACAAATTCCGCCTCGTTAATACCCTCTTTTACATGGATATTACCCATTTTTTGCGCTGCAACTGTAGTCGTCGGGCAATGCTTGCGACCCTTACTTGGATAGTCATGACATAGATACATGATGGTATCCTCAGGAAGTGCCAACAGTTTTTGGATAGACTGATACAGTGTTTTAGCATCACCACCTGGGAAGTCACAGCGCGCTGTACCTACATCAGGGGCAAACAAAGTATCACCGACAAACACCACTGTTTTTTCTTTATCAGCAGCGATATAGGCCATGTCAGCACGCGTATGACCTGGCACATACATCGCCGTAATAGTAATGCTCCCAAGCTCTAATATCTCACCATCATCTATCAAGATATCAAACTGACTGGCATCGGTACGAAAACGGGTATCAAAGTTAAAGATTTGTTTAAAGGTTTTTTGTACTTCGGTGATATGCTGACCTATCACTAACTGACCGCCAAGCATTTCTTTGACATGAATGGCCGCTGATATATGATCTGCATGTGCATGGGTCTCAATGATATAGACCAGCTCCCAGCCTTGCTCGCGGACAAACGCAATGACTTCATCGATGCTGCTGGTGGCAGTGTGGCCAGATTTGGCATCAAAATCCAATACTGGGTCAATGATGGCACATAACTTTTGCTCAACATCAGCGAGTACGTGTGTGTACGTTTCAGTATCGTTATGTAAGAAAGAATGAACTTGCATGCCAACCTCGCTATAAGAATGTTTGAAACTTTAAATAACACTTAAGTATGATATCGAATCGTATATAATATTTGACATACCGACTACTTATCTATGTCTAACAATATAGCAATAATTATACAATTTATCAATTTATATAATGTAAATAGTGATAACTTGATATAATTGGTGATATCATTGATAATGAACCATATATTGTTAGATAATAATACAAAACATATTGCTATCTTATTTAAGGAGCTCATTCTGACTACTTCTATTTCAGCACTGAGTACATCTACTCACAGTATAGATGACGATGCATTGTCTAATTCAGCAGACTTTGCCCCTATCGATCTTGCCGAACAAATGCAGCAAGCATCCATGCAAGCCAGCCAACTACTAAAATCGCTCTCACATCCTGATCGCCTGCTATTATTGTGTCAGCTAACTCAAGGTGAATACTGCGTCGGCGAGCTTGAAAGCTTGGTCGGTGTCGGGCAGCCAAGTCTGTCACAACAGCTAGGTATATTGCGTAAAGATGATCTGGTCGCTACTCGCCGTGAAGGCAAGCAAATCTACTACAGTATTGCAAGCGATGATGCTTTAGCGGTACTAGAGTTACTGTATCAACGTTTTTGTGCCAAGGCAGAGCAATAATGTAGTGCTGCATTCAAACACTTGAACGTAGTATAAAAATGCTATCCATTGTGATAACGATTTTTGATGTGATGACGTACTAACATGCCCACTATCGCTGCTCGCTTGATTCCTACATGGCTGCGTCAATACCAGCTTACAACCTTACCAACTGATGTCATCGCTGGATTGGTCGTAGGGGTACTCGTCATTCCGCAGAGCCTTGGCTATGCTGTACTGGCAGGGTTACCGCCCGTTTATGGTCTATATGCAGCCATTGTACCCGTCATCGTCTATGCCTGGCTTGGTTCTAGTAATGTACAAGCAGTCGGTCCCGTCGCCATCACTGCGATCATGACGGCCAGTAGCCTACTACCTTATGCCGATAGGGGTGCTGAGCAGTATGCGCTGATGGCAAGCCTTCTTGCATTTATGATAGGAGCGCTGCTATGGCTAGCTGGGCGTCTTAAACTTGGCTGGATCATGCAGTTTATCAGTCGCGGGGTCTCAGCAGGATTTGTAAGCGGAGCCGCTGTCCTAATTTTTATCAGCCAGCTTAAATATTTAACCGATATTCCCATCTCTGGTAGCAGCTTAATCAGCTATTTATCGAGTATGCAGTTGTATGCCCGTCAGTTACATCCGTTGACGCTATTTATTGGTACTGTCGCCTTCGCGCTTTTGGTAACAAATCGCTATGCAAGCAGATGGGTATGGCGCACATGGCTATCATCGTCTTATACCAAATGGGCGGAGCGCTTGTTCCCACTTATCTTACTTGGTATCGCAATTTTGCTGAGTATGGCATTGAACTGGAATGCGCTTGGAGTGGCGACCATCGGTAGTATTCCGCAAGGGTTGCCAAGCTTTACGGTACCTCATGTGCCAGATGTTCAAGAAGCGCTTAGACTGCTACCAACAGCAGGACTGATGGCGCTTATTATCTTTGTGTCCAGCAGCTCAGTTGCTAGCACTTATGCCCGGCTACGCGGTGAAAACTTCGATGCCAACCGTGAGCTGACTGGACTTGGACTTGCCAATCTATCTGGCGGACTGTTTCAAAGTTTTGCGGTCGCTGGTGGCTTTTCACGTACCGCCATCAACGTTGATTCAGGCGCTAAAACTCCGGTGGCCAGTCTGGTTACGGTGTTAGTGATGATTGCCGCACTGATCGCTTTTGGTCATGTACTTGCTCCACTACCTTATGCTTTGCTTGGTGCAACTATCATGGCCTCCATTATTGGACTGATTGACATTGACACGTTAAAGTCTGCGTGGCAGCGAGATCGATTAGATGCAGCAAACTTTGTCGCCGCGTTTGCAGGCGTGCTAATATTCGGATTGAATATTGGACTGGTTATCGGTTTGATGGTATCGTTCGCCAGCCTTATCTGGCAATCGAGTAAGCCGCATGTTGCCATCGTTGGACAGTTAAACGGTACAGGACACTTTCGCAATATCAACCGTCATAATGTAGTGACTTTTAATAATTTATTACTATTGCGTATCGATGAGAGTCTATTCTTTGGTAATAGCGAGTCAGTACACCTGCGTATTTTAAACGCTTTGCAGCGCTACCCAGACGCGAATGAACTTATCTTAATCATGTCCGCAGTCAATCATATCGACCTGACTGCGCAAGAAATGCTCAGCACACTTAATGATGAGCTAGCGCTGCAAAATAAACGCCTGCATTTTAGCTTTGTAAAAGGGCCAGTCATGGATATAATTGGTCATACTTCACTGATTACCAAGCTATCAGGGCAGGTGTATCTAAGCACTTTAGATGCTGTTAACGCATTAAAAGAATGCACTAAAAGATAGCGAGCGATGACTGAGTTTTTACGACATAGCATCAATTGCTGGTGTCGTCTGTCACAAAATATCGTTATGATAGAGTACGTATTATGCTATCTTGTTGTATAGACAAATTGTTTGAAATAGACTCTATTAGCTTCCATATCTTTACTGGTTTAATACGCTACAATCTTCTTTTATAACCCTACTTTAACAAACTCAATTGAATACAGTTATGACCAATGATATAACCATTTATAGACAAATTTATCCAAGCCAATGTATCAAAATTGCCGAACTTGGCTATCGCTCAGTGCTCAATATACGTCCTGATGCTGAGGTTGATACGCAGCCTAATAGCTGTGATTTGGCTACAGCTACCGAGCAAGCAAACCTAACTTATCATCACCTACCTTTTGATGATGAGCGTTTGAGTATGATGACTGTGCAGCAATTTGCTGATTTTTATCGTACCGCACCTAAACCTATATTGATGTTTTGTGGTACCGGTGCACGCGCGAAACTGCTGTATCAAAGTGCCTTGATGCAAGGCCTGTTATGACGTTTATATATTTGACCTAAAAACAGCGTATCTTAGAAAATAATGTCTCTCAAAAAATGTTATTTTTAGCAAAACCAACTACAAGTTAACCATTATAAAAAAGGAGCTCCTATGAGCCATCAAGTGAGCATTACTGGACAAATCACGCCTGATCAAATCCCTATGATTGCCGAAAATGGCTTTAAAACCATTATTAACAATCGTCCTGATGGTGAGGAGCCGGGCCAACCAACCAGTGCTGATATTGAAGCGGCCGCTACCGATGCAGGCATTGCCTATAAAGAAGTCTCCTTTGCTGGTAGCGAGCTCAATCAAAATCATGTCGAAGAATTTGCCGACTTCTTTAATCAAGCCGAGCAGCCAATGCTGATATTTTGTCGTACTGGTAATCGCTCAACAGGAATCTATGAAGCAGCTAAGCGTATGGATTTGTTAGACGACTGATCTGTACAATTTAGTTTAGGCAATGCAGTTCAAAATCGATATAGTACTGTCAGGATAAACCTTGACAACCAAGTCTCAGCGAAATAAATAAAAGCTCATATAAATATATGGGCTTTTATCGTATCTGTAAGTATGTTTTAGGGTATATTTATAAGGTTATTGCCACAAGGATTGTGGGCTATTTAAAGAGTCATTCTGATATGACTGTTAATTTTACAAGGAACGTTTCATGAGTAATACTGCATTGGTGCTACTTCCTCTGGCACTCGCCTATATCATGTTTACCTTAGGAACAGGGCTAAAACCTAGCGACTTTAAAATTATTATTACCTATCCCAAAGCCTTTTTTGTAGGCTTAATGAATCAAGTCGTTTTGGTCCCTTTGATCGCTTTAGCAGTCGTCTTAGTAATGGGGCCGCCACCAAAAATTGCCTTTGGTATTATGCTGATTAGTTTTTGTCCAGGCGGCGTGACCAGTAATATGCTGACTTATTATGCCAAAGGCAATGTTGCACTTTCTGTTGCGCTCACTGGTGTGGTCAGTTTGTTATCAGTCGTCACCTTGCCTATCTTGATCACTCTGGCTTTTAACCACTTTATGAAGGGGCAAGCAGGCTCTATTAGTGCTATCAAAATCGGCCTTGTCATGTTTTTATTGACCACCCTACCCGTGACCCTCGGTATGCTCGCTCGCCGTAAATTCACTCGCTTTATGGTGCGTAGGAGCAGTATTCTAAACAGCATTGCCAGCATCTTTTTTGTGTTGATTGTTTTTGCAGCCATCGCTTCCAACTGGGATCTACTAAAATCTCAGTTAACATCGATGGGGCTTGAGCTGGTTCTTATTATTATGGCGTTGTTTGTATTAAGCATTTTAACGTCTAAGGTATCAAAACTTAGCTGGTTTGACACCAAAACAATTTCGATAGAGACCAGTATTCAAAACAGTACGACCGCCATTACTTTAGCGCCTATTATTATGGGCACCGCAATAGGTTTACCCGCGATCGCCCTACCCGCTGCGGTATATGGGGTGCTTATGTATGTGATTGCGCTACCAATTATTGCTTTGATTCGAAATAAGAGTTGATTATCGCTGACATAAAAAAACCACCTCACAAGAGGTGGTTTCTTAAACTAACTTTGTAGCTGAACAGCTTACTGCATGACTAAATACTCAAACGCTGACAGTGCTGCTTTACTCCCCTCACCCATTGCAATATTAATCTGCTTAAAGGGTACAGTCGTCACGTCTCCACAAGCAAAGATGCCTTTGCGATCCGTGCGGCAGCGCTCATCGATTTCAATCTCACCAAAACGGTTCAAATCAACAAAGCCTTTGATAAACCCAGTATTTGGTACTAAGCCAATCTGGACAAACACCCCTGATAAGTCACGCTCGTGGGTCTCACCTGAGATGCGATCTTGGTATACAATAGAGGACACTTTGCCATCGGTCGCTTTAATCTCTTGCGTGGCTGCACCAGTGATAAACTCGATATTGTCTTTTTCTTTGGCCTTGTTAATCAATACTTGATCTGCTTTCAATTCATCAGCGAATTCAAATACCGTTACGTGCTTGACAATACCTGCTAGATCTAAAGCCGCTTCCACACCTGAGTTGCCGCCGCCAATCACTGAGATATCTTTACCTTTGAAAAAAGGACCATCACAATGCGCACAGTAAGCAACCCCTTTACCGACGTTTTCTTCTTCGCCTGGTACACCAAGTTTACGCCACTGCGCACCAGTTGCTAAGATAATACTGCGAGTCTCAAAAGTCTCACCTGTATTAAGATGGATGCTATAGTTTTCTTCTTTGGTTTCACCAATCTCTTTAACACTGACATGCTCTTTTGACGTGATATTATATTCATCTAAGTGTTTTATGAAGTTGGTCGATAAATCAGTACCATTAGTTAAAGGCACAGAAATCAGGTTTTCAATATCCTGCGTGTCTTTTACCTGCCCACCAATACGGTCAGCGACCATCGTCACCTTAAGACCTTTACGTGCGCTATAAATCGCTGCTGCTACTCCAGCAGGCCCCGCACCAATGATAGTAACGTCTTGTTGCTCTAACTGCTCAGCGTCATCATCAGCTTCTGATAACAAATCAGGGAACTGCTCTTGTAATTTTTCAATCAGCTTAGCGGTATCAATCAGACCATTCGCAAATGGCTTACCATTTAAGAATACAGCTGGTACGCCTTGAATATTGTTCGCCTCAACCTGCTCTTGAAACAGCGCGCCATCGATCATCTCGTTACTGATATCATCATTTAAAAGCGCAAATTGGTTTAGCGCCTGCACCACTTCTGGACAGCTGTGACAAGAAAGCGAGACATAAGTTTGAAACTGTAAGGGCTTGTTAAAGCGCTTAATGAGCTTTTGAATGCCTTCATCCAGCTTTAATGTATGTCCACCAGCTTGGAGGATGGCTAAGATAAGCGATGTAAACTCGTGTCCGCCTGGGATACCGCTAAATACAATGCCTGTATCGGTAGGTGTCTCATCAATATGACTACGAACCGAAAAGCTGATTGGGCTTGGTAAGCTGTCGTCGTTTATTTGTACATCGAAGTTAATCTTATCAGTGGTACCAGCAATTTTGGTCAAAAAATCAACCAACTCATCACGTTTTTCATGCTCACCACTACCCAATACAAAGGTAATCGGACGAGTCATGTTTTCACTATAGCTTTTGACAGCATCTAATAAGCTTTGATCTATCATATTTGTTCCTTATCATTATTGGTTATGTAACGGCAATACGCCTATTGTACGTTTGAATACAAATTTTTTAGTACTAACAATTTTGTTTCATATCTTATATACAATAGGCTGATACCCTTTAATGTCCCTATTATCATAGGTTTCATGATTTTGAGCAAGCTGATAAACTCAAACTTTATGTTTTATAAAACCAATCATAAATACGTTTAATTAATTAAATATAAACTTATGGACGAATAATAACCATGGTATAGCGGTGATTTTTTCGCTACAATCAAATGAAGCAAATAGGAAAAGTTCTTATTTGTCTTATTGCAGATTCGCTTTTAAGCTGGTTTGTTAAAAGCAATTTCTGCTGATATTTAGCTTTATCACTATTGAATCAAACCTCAACTAGGTTCAATAAAACCTAAGATACACAATCGTAGCAACGCATCATGCTAGCTTTAATGATAAAGCGCTGAGGCTTATTACGAACTTGTGTTTTATACCAAGGATGACAATATGAGAAAGACTGATACGTTACAAGACAATAGAGATGTTATTGCCGAGCTTAAGCAGAAAGATAGTCATTTTGCCAGTATTTTTGACGAGCATACAGCGCTGGATCAACAAATCAATCAACTTGATAAGGATCTGGTTACACATGCCAGTAGAGATGAAGAAATCGAAAGAATGAAACGACGAAAGCTACATTTAAAAGATGAGATTTATAAAATAATTGATAAGAATAAACTACAATCTCAAGCTTAGTGCTTCTCTTACTAGGATTAAAAATTAAGCCACTTTTTTAGCCATATAAAAACCCCATCAGCTATTGTTGATGGGGTTGTTATTTCATAGCACAACTAATGAATAGTTTTGAATATCAGTCAATAATTATTAACCGCCTATAATTTCACCGCCATTGACATGTATTACCTGTCCTGTCACATAGCTTGCATCATCACTTGCTAAATACAAGTAAGCAGGCGCGACCTCATTTGGCTGACCCGCTCGTCCCATCGGCGAGCTTTGACCAAATTTTTCGACCTCATCGGGCGTGAATGATGCCACGATAAGCGGTGTCCAGATCGGTCCTGGTGCGACACCATTAACTCGAATACCTTTGTCATTACCCATCAAATTGTTGGAGAGTGCACGGGTAAAGGACAAGATAGCGCCCTTGGTCGCTGCATAATCAATGAGATGATCGCTACCTCGGTAGGCGGTGATAGAGGTAGTATTGATGATACTACTGCCCGCCTGCATATGTGGCAGGGCATATTTACTCAGCCAAAAATGCGGATAAAAATTGGTATGAATTGTCTCGTTGAGCTGCTCGGTACTGATGTCCGTTAGCGTTTGCTGCTCGACTTGTCGG
The DNA here is from genome assembly GCF_947488565.1 of uncultured Psychrobacter sp. Lineage (GTDB taxonomy): Bacteria > Pseudomonadota > Gammaproteobacteria > Pseudomonadales > Moraxellaceae > Psychrobacter > Psychrobacter saeujeotis. The sequence goes on from NZ_CANKZC010000001.1 coordinate 906,607, forward strand.
CCCGCATTATTGACCAAAATATCGATACGGCCGAACTTAGTAAGCGTTTTGTCTATCAGCTCTTTACAGTTAGCTTCCTTTGACAAGTCAGAGGCAACCAATAGGCAGCGGCGCTCATAAGACTCAATATGCTTTTTAGTCACTTCGGCGTCTTCATCTTCACAAAGGTAGCTTACCACCACGTCTGCGCCTTCTTTGGCAAACAAGATAGCTACCGCTTGGCCAATACCGCTATCGGATCCTGTCACAATCGCCACTTTTCCAGCCAGCTTGCCGTTCGGATAGTCGCGCGGCAATACTTCAGGATTTGGGTGTTGTTGTTTTTGCGAGCCTGGCAAAGACTGCTCTTGCTGAGGAAAACCTTTATTTTCTGATTGATTACTCATGATTTTACTCCTTTATTATCATATTCATTCTTATAGTAGTCGTGATTAAACGAGCTTTTGAATAACCCACCGCTTCTTATCGTTTGAAGCGTGTTATCAGCTTAAAGAATATAAAATAAGGATTAGGTAAAATCTGGTGTCAGCCTGTAGACGAGATGTAAAAAAAGACCCTATCAACATCTGCTGATAGAGTCTTTGTCTATGTTACTGGCTCTAAACATACTTAGTAGCCAGTCCTATAGAAGTATCTAAATAATGAATCGACTACTTAGATTTTACCTACCAAATCAAGGCTTGGTTTTAGTGTTGCTTGACCTTGTTCCCAAGCAGCTGGGCAAACTTCGCCATCGTTATCGCGCACGTACTGGGCTGCTTTTACTTTGCGAACCATGTCTTTTGCGCTACGACCGATACCTAGGTCATGAATCTCAGCAACCTTGATCAGACCTTCTGGGTCGACTAAGAAAGTACCACGTAAAGCAGCGTTGTCTTCTTCGATCATGATGTTAAAGCCGCGAGTGATTTTACCAGTACCATCGCCTAGCATTGGATATTGTACTTTACCAATTGCTTCTGAAGAATCGTGCCATGCTTTATGGACAAAATGAGTGTCGGTTGATACTGCGTATACTTCAACGCCGAGGCCCTTTAGCTCTTCATAATGGTTGGCCATGTCTTCTAATTCAGTTGGGCATACAAAAGTGAAGTCATGTGGATAGAACATAAAGATTGCCCAGTTGCCTTTAACATCTTCTGAAGTAATGGTTTTAAACTCACCATTTACAAAAGCTTCAGTTGAAAATTCTGGGATTTCTTGGTTGATAATAGCTGCCATGTTTGGCTCCTTTTTAGATTAAATACTTTTAAAATAAGTTTTGGTTATGTGTTTGACTATTTTTACTAAGCCCTTAACTCTCTTGGCTACCTGACAAACTATACGCGAATTTTATGGTTAATCCAGTTAAAAGTTTTTAATGTGATGTTTTGTTTTATTAAACTTGTTAAACTATTATCTCTAGTTTTTATCATCAGTATCTCATGCGTAAGTCACTACCTTATGTCAAGTGACTACCACGGACAAATTACTACAATACCTGATGTTGAAAGGCCCATGAATAAAGAGGTTTTATGATTACTTTACGTCAACTTGAATTTGCTTTAGCGGTGGCAAAACATCGCCATTTTAAGCGTGCCGCCGAAGAGTGTAACATTTCACAGTCTGCGCTCAGCCTTGGTATCGCTGAGTTAGAAAAGCAGCTTGATACGCAGATTTTTGAGCGTAATAACAAGCAAGTGCTTATCACTCCAATTGGACAAGATATTTTGACGCGAGCGCAGCGGGTGTTCTCTGAAGTCAGTGATCTGACCACACGCGCGCATAGCCATCAGACGCCACTTGCTTATCCGATGACGGTCGGGATTATTCCAACGATTGCGCCATACTTACTTCCCAAAGTATTGCCCGCACTGCGACAGCATTATCCTGAGTTTCGTATGACCATCGTTGAGCAACAAACCGAGCGCCTACTCGAACAGGTCCGCTACGGACATATCGATACTGCTATTATTGCCCTACCTTATGCCGTCGATGGGCTGCACAGTTTTGAGTTTTGGAGTGAGGACTTTTTTGCAGTATTTCCCAAAGACGATAACCATGCCAAACTTGAAACCATCAATGCTGATGAGCTCGCAACAGCCAATTTGATGCTACTTGGTGAAGGACATTGCTTGACTGATCAAACATTATCGGTCTGTCACTTTGATCGTGAGCAAATGAAATCGAGCTTTTCCGATGCCAGTCTAAATACCTTGATACAAATGGCACTTGCCAATATGGGGACGACACTAGTACCAGAGATGGCGTTAGATCAGCTGCATCTAGAAAACCAAAATGCAGTCGCTGTACCGCTAGCAGAGGAAGGGCCCCACCGTCATATCGCTTTTGTAACTCGACTAAACTATGCGCGCGTCGATGATGTTAACTTGCTTGGTAAAGTGTTTAAACAAGCGTTTGAAGAAGCCGCTGACAAAGAGTAATAGGGCGGTATAGTGTATTAGCTCATTAACCGTCATAAAGGTAAAATATGGACGATTTGTCGCAAACAGAAGCTGCGCTTGGTCTTGGTTTTGTAAGGCACTTATCTGCGATTGATAGTGATATCAAGTCGGCGAAGGTTAATGCGCTTTGGCAAGATATTGCTACTCGCTATAATGAAGCAACACGTGCTTATCATACTCTAAGCCACCTTCAGCAATTGTTTGCACAGTTTGAACAGGTTAAGCATAAGCTTTATGAGCCACATATCATTGCATTAGCGCTTTATTATCATGATGTGATATACAATCCAACAAGCACGAATAACGAACGAAAAAGTGCAGAATATGCTGTAGAAGCGTTAAGTCACTACCTAAGCGTTGAACAATGCCAGTATATCTCAACGCTTATCATGATGACCGCCAACCATCAGCTTGATGAGTTGGCAAACCCTAACAAAAGCAGTGATGCCGCTTATTTACTAGATATGGATTTGAGTATTTTGGGTGCGTCTTGGCCTGAGTATGAACAATATGCAAAAGCCGTACGCCAAGAGTATAGTCACGTTTCGCTGACAGATTATTGTACGGGACGAATGGCTGTATTAAACGGACTCTTGGCACATCCTAAACTTTATCTGACCAACTATTACTATGAGCGACTTGAGATGCAGGCACGGGATAATATCAAACGCGAACTTACTTTACTTGCAGCTTAATAAATAATTCACTGCCCTGACGTGCAGGATGTGAATTATAGCTCGTTTCCATTGTTTCAATATCGAAATGCTTCTCGAAACGTTGTTGATACTCTTCTTTTGTACCGCCAAAAGGGGGTTCTTGACGGCCAAAATCGACCTTAAACAATAAGCCAACCAGCTTGCCTCGCGGTTTTAGTAGCGCTGCCATCTGCTGTACATACTCATCACGGCGTGACGGATTTATCGCACAAAAAAACGTCTGCTCAAGTATCCAATCAAACTGATACTGCTCAGCAGACAATTTAAAAAAGTCAGCACAGACTAAATGCTTAGAGGGAAAGTCAGGATAACGCTTGGCAAAATCAGTAATGGGCGCTGGGGCAAAGTCCACCAACGTGACATTGGTAAAGCCTTGCTCGTGCAAATAGCCAACCTCGTAAGCATTACCTGCCCCTGGCACTAGAATGGCCTGCTGCTTAACAGATTCAGGCAATTGATCTATATAAGCTTTGAGCGGCGGTGATACCTGCCCCATATCCCATTGTATGCTGCCCGTCTTATAACGTTGCTGCCAAAACTCGGCTTGACTGACGTTTTCCATATGATATTTATCCTTGCTTACTTGTTTTAAGTAATACGCTTTGTACCATTATGGGCTATCATATCAGTATTATGCAGGCTAATTGACTTTATTATTAATATACCGTCCCTAATCCAACTGCCCTGTCCTACCTGCCAGCATATCATGCCAGTGCCGATAATCTGGCATCGCTGTCGCCACCGTTTGCCAAAAAGCATGGCTATGATTGGCGTGATGTAAGTGACACAGCTCATGGACGATGACGTATTCAGTACACTCAATCGGATAGGCTGGCAAATATATAGACAGCCAAATTCGCCGCGCTCGCGTATTGCAGCTGCCCCAGCGCGTATGCATTTTTTTTAGGCGTATCTCATTGGCATAAGCACCGACCACTGGTTGCCACTTTTCAAACAACGATGGCATGATAGAAGCAAGATGTTGCCGATAATAGGCGAGTTTTTCATCATGGCTGAGGGTGATAGATTGCTCGGTACCCCAAAGTAAAACAGGGCTGTCAGCGGTTGAAGATTGTGCTGAATGGATTTGTTTACGCTGGTGCTGCTCTAAAACTTGGGCGTGATTGGCAAGCGCCCAAGGTATGCGCTTGGCAACAGCTTGCTCGATTTGCGCTGTACTGATAAATACTGGAACAGACACCATCAAAGCATAAGGCTTCAGGCGAAAATTGATATTTTTGACGCGTTTTTTGGTCACGTATAGCTCAATACCGGCCTGTGCAAGATGTTGTCTAATCGTATGTAAACTGATGCCACCTCCCCTTGCTTAGTCATCGTTAGAGTTGCGTCATTGAAAAATAAGGGCTGCTAAATAAAGGCTATGAAGATAAGCTTTTCGCAGCTCATGACGATTATGCCCGTCGCCTATTATTATGATTTTTTATTTAGCACTTACCTCAACTACAGTGCTTGCAAATGATTGTCAAAAGACATCTGATGCACTTGACTGTCTTTAATAATATGCGGAACTCTTTCAGTATTACGCGTGTCGATTGCGCCTGACGCTAACGTATCTTGTATTTCTAACGTCGTTAACTGCCCTTGTCCATCACTGACAATAAAGCCTGATTTTTCGCTGCCACTCTTTTTAAAGGTTTGCTCTTTAAAGGCTTGACTGGCTAACATAGAAGCTCCAGCACAATCTGGCAAACTGACAGTATCAATTAGCTGCCGCGTATTTAAATCGTAAATCGCCGCACAGCCGCCAATGGGCGTGGTAACACACAATAAATTATGCTCGCTATCGACAGCGACACTGGCGATATACTGGTGAAAGCGCTGCCACTGATCATGAGGCATAATGAGCGGTTCAAAATTAGCATCACCGCGCTTATGCGTCAGTACCAGTGGTACATTGATATGTTTATCCCCTTGAAACTGAATGCCAATCATCACTGTACCATCGTCATGCATAGCGAGATGGCGCACGCTCATCTGATTGTGCGCTGGGATAACTTGCTCCAGTAATGCGCCAGTATGACGATTGAGATACACAAGCGAAGGGCGCATGCTATCGAGGTTTAGCTCTTCTCGAGACGCGCGCTCGGTTTTGATACCGCCATTGGCGATCACTAGTGTGTTGCCGTCAGGATGCATAATCAGCTCATGAGGGCCGATACCATAAGCGTCATATTCCGCGATTTTCTTATAGCCATCAGCAGCGTCATAGATACCGATTTTACCATCTAGGCTTACTGTATCATTTTCAGTCACATATAAAAGCTTTCCATCTAAGCTGTAGCAAGCATGACCATAAAAATGCCGCTGGCTTACCGCTTGGATAGCGTTTGTGACTTGTCCACTAGCGGTGTCTAGCACCCAAAACCTCTCACTAGGGCGACGACCCATCACCACGACATCACGGTGAAGAGGCTGATTTTTCACGCTATCTTGAGTAACATGCTGCATACCACATAAATCATCAACAGATGGCTGAACAACGATATCGTGCACACGCTCAGGCATGGTGGTCTGCCAAACGATCTGTCTATCAGCATCGATACCGACGACACCAAAGTCGCTGTCAAGCTGCCTGTTAGAACTATCAGCACCAGTGATATTTTTTGGCATAGATGCCACACCGCTTACCCAGCTTACGGGACGTGCCACCATGGTGGTGGTATGCAAAGCAGCAAAATCAGGAGCATTTGTTGTCTCTTGATAATACTGCTGATACGCTTGCTGCCATACCTGCCACTGTGCGCGGACACCGATCACGTAATCTTGCAAGCTTGCATCGGGCTGGTGCCGCTTTCGATAATAATGATGGATGCCGACCAGTGCTGCCGTGCCTGTGATACTAGCGAGCGCTGTCAGCACAGATGACGTCAATAACCCCTGACTGGGCTGATCGCTGATATCAAGCGCCAACATGCCAGTCTGCGTTTCATTAATACGTTTATACATTGCTTAATCACCATCAGTACTATTAAAGCCCACACGAATACCGAGTGTCGGAATCATCTGGCGCTTCATAATACGAGTAATGGTGGTCAGATGATCATACAGTTCTTGCTGCACGGCCTTATCAGCTGTAGCAAGATCCTCTGGCATTTGTGCCAACAGCGTGGTGGCGTCTGCAAGTGCTGTTGATAAATTATCAGCGACTTCGTTTTCGTTATTACTGCCGAGGATAGCGGTTAAGACAGGATCAGTTAGCGCTTCATTTAACGTGGCTAATTTGGCATTGATAATGGCGCGGCTTTGACCTGCTGTCGCAGCTGGCAGATGACCTTTGGCTTTACCCGTCAGTCCCAAAGGCTGATCAATGGCGTTAGATTTCATGGTCTCAACCAAAGACAACAAAGAATTAAACCATTGGTTTAAGCCCTGATCGCTATCTGCCGTCTTATCAATTGCCAACAGCTCGGTGGCATTCTCTTGCCAATGGTTTTCGATATCTTGCAAGCGCGTACTCAGGGCATGACTTGCGCTTATCACGTAAGCACACTGGCCAGCATCCAAGCTCTCGTTAGCATAAAGTGCCTCTTCCAATCCTGGCACTCCTTGTACAATGGCACTTTCGTTAGCGAGCTGCTCAGCGCTTAGGTTTGGATTGGCAGCGATAAGATCTGCCACACCACTATGTACCAGTCCACGCTCATCAGGATAATAATTGATATATAAGTTGCTCATACTGGCGGTCGCAGGGCCAAAATTGATCATCTCAGCGCGCGCCCATGCTTGGGCCAACACCAGCCATTGATCACGTAGCGCTTGTAGCTCATCACCGCTGACTGCTCCTGACTGACAATGCTTTTGCGCCAGTTTATGCATCAGCTCGCTTTGCTCTACAGCATCGGCATAGGCCGGAATAACGATATCATTTGCCACGTGAGTCAGATAGGTTTTTTCTGTCTCAGCACTAATATCGACAGCGGCGATTTTCTCTATACTATTATTTTTATCGTTTACAGAAGACGTAGTAGCGCTATCTTGTACGACTTTTTGGCTATCAGTCTCTGGCGTTTTGTTTTCATCTGCAGGTTTGACACAGCTGATCAGTAGCCCAGCACTCAAAGCAGAGAGCGTCATCGCTAAAGCATGGTTTATTTTCATAAGTTTCTCGGTATTTGTATGAATAAGATGGCTGAAAAACTGATAAAAGTAATCATAATAATATCAATGTATTCAGTCATTAAAATTGTAGCCGTTAACGATCAACGCTGATCTGCGCTTTTATAATGACGCTTTTTATAACGGCTCTTTTTATGACGGCTCTTTTTATGACGGCTCTTTTTATAACGATTGTAAGAACGCGGTCAATTCAGCGCGTCCTTGCTTATCTAGCTGTAGTACTTTTTGCTTTTGTTTTTCTGCCTCACCGCCATGCCAAAGTACAGCTTCCATCAATGTACGAGCGCGGCCATCGTGTAGAAACGTCGCTTGTGGATCGACCGTTTGCGCAAGGCCAACCCCCCATAAAGCTGGCGTTCGCCATTCATAGGAGTTGGCTAAAAACTCTACTTGCGCGTCTTTTGGCGGCAGCTTACCAGCGGCCGTCCGATCGGCAAGCTCGTCGCCCATGTCATGCAGTAGCAAGTCAGTATAAGGATAAATCACTTGTCCATGCTGCTCAAGGTGGTCATCGTCGGTTTTTGGCAACTGATATCTTGGCGTATGACAGCTTTGGCAACCCATATCATAAAAGCGTTTTTTGCCCGCAAGTACTAGTTTATCGTCGGCATTGCGGCGATGCGGCACGGCCAGATTGCGCGTATAAAATTCGACAAACTTAGCCACCTCATCATTGACCTCCACAGGTGGCTTACCATTGCCTTGCTCATCAGCGCCCGTGGTCGCGTTGACACACGCGGTCTGCGTTGGCATACAGGATTCATGAGGACGGATGTTAGAGGTCAACCCCATATCTTCATTAAAGGCGCTTTGGTTTTGTGTTAAAAGCTTAGTCTGGCCGGCCTTCCAACCAAAACGTCCCAATGCAGTTTTACCTGTTTGTGGATCCATAACCCAGTTAAATTTACCGCTGATATCGTCACTGTTATTTTCCACTGCTTGTTTTTTAATGTCGTCGTCAGGTATTTGCTCCAGCAGCCCAAGCCCTATCATCGGTAGAGCAACGCGCGGCGACACCATTAGTTCATCATCAAACGCGCCATAACCTGGGCGTGTCAGATCAAAGGTTGGCGCGCGCAGGGTCTCAACGTGACCATCAGCAAAAGTAACGGGCTTGTCGGTCCACTGCACACTAATACGTGCTTCAGCGGGCACACCCTGAATACCGCGATCTTGCAGTTGGCCACCATACATTGGATCGACGACTTTTTCGATCAGCGAGTTTTGCAGCTGCTGACGCTCCTCAGCTGTAGTCGCAGGCATCGCCAGACGAATCAGCAAGCTGTCGGCATCGTCCTCATTACTCATCGGCGCATGACCACGGCCGTCTTTAATGTGACAAGACTGGCAGGCAGCGACGTTAAATAACGCGCCCAAACCATCACGGCTATCGGTACTGGCAGGGGCGACGACCCACGGCTGGCGAAAAAACGCATTACCAATAAAAAAACTACCCTTACGTGAGGCCGATAGATTGGAGGACGGTTTAGAGTAACTTTCACTACTCGTAATGCTAATACCAGTATCACCACCTTGCTTGATCTCTTGCGGGTCAAATATCGCAAGCTGCGTCATTGGCACGCCCGCCAGCGCTTCAATATCTTGAGCACGCTTAGGTGTGACCGCTTGTGCCTCTGCGCTATCCGCTACCTCGTTTTTATTTTTAGATACACTATCAGTCGGTTGACAAGCGCTGATCGCCACTGCGCCTATGATTGTTATCGTCAGTTTATAGATAGTACGTTGGAGAATTAAAGCAGGGAAAGTAGAGGGTTTGGCAGAAGTGACGCTCATAGAAGTTGCCTTAGTTCACAAGTAGAACCATTAAAATCAGCTGCTATACGGTTTTGATCAGTCTGTTGACTGATGTACTGGTACACACTGGCCTATCGGCTTATTTTAATGCTCAAAAATACGCTGCCAACCATTGCCAGCAACGTATATATTATATCTGATTGACGCTTTTATCAGGACCTGTCTTACAAACTTATAATGACTCAACAGACATGACAAGCAGTATAAACCAATCTATTTAAACAGATAAGCGTCAACTTAAAACTGAGAGCCTGCATCGGCATCTAAGTTGTCGATACCGACCGCTTTTGCTGCATTTTCGATACCAGCAGTCAGTTCTTGTAAGCTAGTAATGCTACTCTCAATCCAGCCACGACGCGTGTTTTGCTCTTCAGCCGAGATACCTTGTTTACTCACTTGACCTGCTGTAGCAATCATTTGATCAACTTTAATGCCTTCTTCTTCGCCTTTTTTAACGATGACATTAAAAGCATCTTCTACTTTGATAAAGTCGATGGCCAATCTATCAGCGGCGTCTGAGTGTCCGTTATCAATAAGATACTGATGAATACCGTAACCCCCAACGGTTTCGCCAGTGACTGTTTGATAGCTACCATTGAATACATTTTGGATACCACGTGCGTTATTGGCATAACTTAAGTGAGTCAAATCACTAAAGCATTCGTGCTCGTCTTCTGTTGATCCAGTCACAAACGCTACCTGTATGCGCTCAGAAGCCAGCTCACCCAGTGCTAAGCTGCCCATTTGATACATGATTTGACGTAAAGCATTGTCGTTTTTACGCGCTATAAGATCACTACGTAAAGTATTTTCGCTATCAGGTTGCCACTCAGCTTCCATCGCTGTTAAGTCATCAACCAATAGCTGAGTCGCCGCCTTTAAAAAATTACCGCGACGTTCACATATACTGGCGTCATCATTGACGATATCACCACTGGTACATTGCCCAGCTTCAGTGGCATAGTCAGTCACAGGGCGCTCTCCTGCACCCGCGCTGACGCCATTGGTGTCTTGACCCCATAGCATAAATTCAATTGCATGATAGCCCGTTGTGACATTGGCTTCACTACCACCGATCTCATTCATTTCTGCTAGTAGCTCAGGGGTGATTTCGCTGGTATCTTGTTTAATACTGCCGACCGTAATACTATCGCTATTGATAATATTGTCCTGGCTATTGTACTCACCTTCATAGCTATCACTGACATAATCAATCAACGCTTCATCAAGTGGCCATGCATTTATTTGACCTTCCCACCCATCGACGCTACCGATGGCACGCTTGTCATTAGCCGTGACAAAACCTTCATCAAAACGGAACACTTCGGTCTGTGAATAAGGCTGACGCGCCGCTTTATAGGCGGCTTTTGCAGCATCTAGGTTGGCTTTAGTTGGTGTTGCTACGTAGGTTTCGACCGCAGTTTGCAGGGCTTTTGCTGTGTCTAGTGAGTCTTTATAAGCAGCATGTGCCATATTGGCATAGCTACTTACCAGTCGATCAATATGAGCTTGCTCGGCAGCTGAGCGTTGTCCATCATCAGATGTTTCTGCGCTTTGCACTTCTGTCTGTGTAACAGTAGTGTCCTCTTCTGTCTGTTTGGTACAACCCGACACCATTAGTATCGCGGTAAGTGCAGTAGCTAAAGTAGTTGGTAAAAACTTGCGGCTCGTTACTGTGGTAAATGTCATACATATCCTCAAAAAGTTTTGCAAAAGAATTTATCAATTTTGACCAAATACTAAAGTTTGACCAAATATTATTAGGCGTTTTGTCCCTAGAGTCGTAAGCGCACTTATCTTTATATGACGACTCTTTTTCGTCATACATCTAATTATGCATAATAAAAGTGTTAGCGTTACAGCCATAATAAATATTAATGAAGTATAAAGTTATCGATAATCATTATCAATATTTAATTTAACATTAATATTTTTTCAATAACTACTTTCTACCTTAACTACTCTCTACCTTTCATAAATTTATAGCAAAAAAAAGAGCCAGCAAAGTGCCAGCTCTCTTTTTTTCGTTATTTAATACAATGTTATTCGGTACAAATACGTATTTGGTGCTTAGTTTATGCTTTGTGGTGAGTTGATAGTCAACTCTACGCGGCGGTTTTGCTGACGACCATAGTCTGTACCATTATCAGCAACTGGACGAGACTCACCATATGCAACCACATTGATACGGTTGGAAGATACGCCACGTGCAGTCAAATAGTTAGCGACTGAGTAAGCGCGGTCACGCGATAGACGCATGTTATAAGCATCCGAACCTTTGCTATCCGTATGGCCTGCAATGTTTACTGTCGTTTTATTATATTGGTTCATTGTTGATGCAAGCTTGTCTAATGTTGGCTTGAAAGAAGAGCTCAATGTTGCATCATCAAATGAGAAAGTAATATTACCTGGCATAACCAAGTCAATGTTACCCGTATTTGGATTTTGCTCGACCGTGACGCCCGTGCCAGCCATTTGTTGCTCAAGCTGCTTTGCTTGACGTTCCATATAGTAACCAACGCCAGCACCTAGCGCTGCACCAATAGCAGCATCACGACCAGTCTTATCGCCACCAGTAGCCTTTGAGATAGTCGCACCACCTGCTGCACCAACTAAAGTGCCCAAAGCCGTTTTATTCAAACGCTGTTGTCCAGTGTTTGGATCAGTAGTACAACCGCTTAATGCTAGACCTGATGCTACTGCTGCAATCATTAATTTATTACGCATAGTATTCCCTCTTAAGTTAAATTTATTCATTGTACTCTGTTGTATTCTAGAATTTTTCCTCTAAAAACACGCTATTAATATGATTGATATGCGACATATTAGGGTTTAGTACAGTTAACGATTATAACGTTTTTGTAAAGAATCAAAAGCAGTTATATCTGACAGTCGTACAAGTTCACAAGATACCAAACATTAAACAGCTTGTTAGGTGTTATTCACACTCGTCATTATTATCGCAAGCAAGTTCTGTCTATGTGTAATATTTTGTCACATCTATGTATAAGAAGTGCATGAGACCTTACACACACTGTTATCGATACGATTATATAAATGCAATAAATACTATAAAACGACCTCAATATATACTTTTTTCTGAATATAAGAAATATTATTATTCAAAAAATTCCCGATTTTAGCCAATAGTTATAACTATAAATATAATAAAATATTTGTAGTGTTTGCTACCAAAAGTGATGTTAACACTCGTACACTGTTCTTGCTTTCTGCTAAACTCGTGCCTGCTTAGTACTATAAATTGATCGTTTTATTTAAATTTATATGGCTCACGTTGCTATATCTATATAAACCACTCGTATTTTCTCTATAGCACTAGCAGCCCTTATAACATTCGCAACGATTACTACAACAAATAAAAAAGGACTTATCGTGCAATTGATTTCTACTATTCAAAAACTGCATGAGCGCGCTCCCAGACTCGGCAAAGCCCTCTCTCTTGCAACGGCTACGGGTGTTATTACTGGTAATAGTATTGGCGCAAGCATACCGATATGGTTTATGGGTGCAGCCAAAACCATTACTGGCGCGAAAATTGCTGATGATACTGTCATTAAAGTGACCAATTATTGGATAAATAGCAATAATGCTTTGATTGATAATATTTTACCCAATAAAGATTGGCGTATTAACCTACCTGATGATGTGCATCCAAAGGGTAAATACTTGCTGATTAGCAATCACCAATCATGGGTTGATACCAGTATCGTACAGTATGTTAGCGAAAAGCGCTTACCATTAACGCGTTTTTTTACCAAGTTTGAGCTGATTTATATTCCTGTCATTGGACAAGCCTTTTATTTTTTAGACTTTCCTATGATGCGCCGGCATTCAAAAGAAGCGGTAGCGAAAAACCCAGCTCTACAAGGTAAGGATATCGAGGAGGCCAAACGTGCTTGTGCTTTGTTAAAAGGCAAACCTTTTACCCTATTGAATTACTTAGAGGGTACGCGTTTTACTAAAGCCAAACACGCTAAGCAGCAATCGCCTTATAGTCATTTACTCAAGCCTCGTGCAGGCGGTCTTGCACTCGCTATTAATGCTTTGGGTGAGGATATCGATGGTATTTTAGACATGACCATCGTTTATCCTGATGGCATACCAAACTATAGCGATTTGTGGAAAGGCAACATCAAACGCTTGGGAGTCGATGTCCGCTATATCAAGATGCCTGACACGCTGTTCACTGCTATCCAAAAAGGTGGTTACGAAAAAGATGAATCGATTAAAGCTGAGATGTTTGATTGGGTTGGGGACGTATGGCAACAAAAAAATGAACGTATCGATACTATGCTCGCTGAGTTTGACTCCAACTCTGAACCTAACAATGCTTAAGACTAAATTGCTCTAATATAACCACCGACGATATAAGGTATGATTGTGTCCGCCTCTACTCCTCCTTTTGTTACAGATACCAAGCCGCTGCCCAATCAGCTAGAAACCTCGTTGTCAAAACCAGAGCCTCCTAGACGTCCACAGCCGAACCGGCTAAAACTGGCCTACGATATTGTGATGCTTATTGCTATTAGTATTGATCTACTATTTATTAGTATCGATGCAATTTTGATGAGTAACTTCAGTAGCCATGTGGCAGGATGGTTGGCAATTAGTGATGGGCTTAGCTGGTATCAGAACAGCTTGCACGATCCACTACGTACCATAGGTGGATTCTTTACCATATTTTTAATTGTTGAGCTGCTGGCACGTTGGGTAATTGCCATTAAAGATGAGGTTTATTATCGCTGGTTTTTCTTTCCATTTGTCCACTGGTATGAAGTGCTTGGCTGCTTTCCGCAGCTGCGTGCACTACGTCTGTTTCGAGCTGTGATAATCGGTCGACGCTTGCATCAGCTTGGTTATCAGGTACTGCCGCAACCTTGGATCAATCGTATCAAGTTTTATATCGATGTGTTATTAGAAGAATTGTCTGATCGTGTTATTTTGACGACTATCTATAACTTTCGGCAACAGCTTACTGACTCTGACGCTCATAAATCGCTGATTAAATCGACTATTGAGCGCAATCGCGAGCAGATCGAAGCGATGTTGTTATCGTTGTTACGTCAAGAGCTTACGCCCATACTTCAAAAGCTTACTGATAAATCAGAAGGTGGTCAGCTTATAGCAAACGAGGTTGGTAATGCCATTCAAGACGGACTCGCTAACACCCCTGAGCTGCGGCGTTACCTGCGTCTGATTCCGATTGCAGGTAGCCTCATTGAGTCGCAACTTCAACATATTGGACATAACATTGGAGAAAATGTCGTCTACTCTCTCAATGAGCGTCTGCTGAAAGCTGAGCATATTGACGCATTGATGGTAAACATTGCCCATAGTATTGTAAATATTGATATCAATAATGCAGCACTGGAGGCGTTGCTTGCAAGTATCATCAATGATAGCTTGAGCGAATTTGAAGCACAAATCAAAATTCAGCAGTGGAAACATCAAGATATGCTCAATTTATAACTTCTATGGCCTAGGTACTGCTAAAAAACAGGTCTTTATGATTATCAGATTTCAATTTTTATGTAACTATTTATGTCAATTTTTGTATGACTAGGGGCTTGTTAAATACCAGCAACCCTTAGTACACTGCTCGTTGATAGCGAACAAACTAACGATCTATTTATAGTAACAACTGCGCCGTGATCGCAGCGTTATTAGTATCTTTTAAGGATTTGCATTATGACGATTTCGGATACAGGCCAGCATGATGATATGACATCTCAACCTGCGATAACCTTTTATGGAAAGATGCTGACGTTTTCACGCCTGCAACTGAGAACCAATGATTTAACCGCTATTGAAGCACATTTATCAGACATGCTAAGCAATAAGAGCAGTCAGATTCCTGTCATCATCGACAGTAGCGTTGAACAAGATTTGTCCGCTTTGATTGAGCTTTTGTGGACGTGGGGTTTGCAGCCTATTGGTGTCGTAACAGGATTGCTTGATAGACAAGCGCAGGCTCAAAGACTGGCGATATTCCCAGCAGATGGCAAACGCATAGAGCGTATTGTATCTAGTAAAAAATCAATCACTCAGTTGAGCCAAACCAGCGCTGAAAAAGCAGCCAAGGCACAGACTAAAGAAAGTAGTGCTGCTGATACTGCCAACAGTGAAGATCCAAATACTGTAAATAAAGACCCAAATACTATAGATGTCTCTGCAGAAACCTTGCTCAGTAGTGAGCACATCACCAGTATGATTTACGATCAACTGCTACGTTCAGGCCAAAGTATCAACCACGTTGGTGGTGATTTAATCCTAACCAATAGTGTCAATAGCGGTGCTGAAGCCATTACAGATAATAGCTTACATGTTTACGGACGCGCCCAAGGCCGTCTAGTTGCGGGAGCTACGGGCGACAAAGATGCGCGCATATTTTGTCAGGTATTTAATCCATCCCTAGTCTCTGTCGCTGGCACTTATTGCTTGCGTGACAACCTGCCTGAAAATACTATCGACAAACCAGTACAAGTGCGTTTTGTAGAAGGGGAAGGCTTGGTGTTTACTGTCATGGAAAGCACTTAATATGCAATTATATTATGTAAAAACAGCCAAACTATTTGATAGTTAAGGCTGTTTTTTATTTTGGCGAAAGTTAAAAAGTACTTACATAAGACTTCGTTAATATTCACGTAAGGTAATTTAACAAAACTGTCCTACTATAAATCTGTAAGTCAGCCACTATCTACAAGATTAGTAAACAATTATATAAAATAGGGTTTATCTCAACAGGTTTTTAGTGTTTGTTATAGACAAGCTATAAATTTTTGTTGATTTATGCTAGGCTTACGCTCGCAGATAGTAGTCGTATTATGCTTGTTATGTTTAACGACACATAATTATTATTAAATACTGAATCATAGATATCCAGTGCTGTAAGCATCAACATTATATTCACGTTTATTAAACGATTTTTAACTATCGAATATCCCATTGAATTATAGGAGTGTGCCATTGTGGCGAAGATTGTTGTAATCACTTCAGGTAAAGGCGGCGTGGGCAAAACCACGACCAGTGCCTCTTTTGCCGCAGGTTTAGCATTGCGTGGCTATAAGACGGTTGTTATTGATTTTGATGTGGGTTTACGTAATCTAGATTTGATTATGGGCTGTGAAAATCGCATCGTATATGACTTCGTTGACGTCATCAACGGTAATGCTCGTCTATCGCAAGCATTAGTCAAAGACAAGCAATTAGAGAATCTATATATTTTGCCTGCCAGTCAGACACGTGACAAAGATGCTTTGACAGACGAAGGTGTAACGGAAGTTATATCTGAGTTGTCTAAGCAGTTTGACTACATTATTTGTGACTCTCCAGCTGGTATCGAGCGCGGTGCGCAGCTAGCGATGTATCATGCTGATGAAGCCATTATTGTTACTAACCCTGAAATCTCTTCAGTACGTGACTCTGATCGTATTATTGGTATCTTACAAAGCCGTACTAAAAAGGTAGAAGAAAACCAAGGTTCTATACGTGAGCATTTGATTATCACGCGCTACAATGCTGAGCGTGCGGCAGCCAATGAGATGATGGACATTGATACCATCTCTAATGATATTTTAAAAGTACCACTACTTGGTGTTATTCCTGAAAGTCATTCAGTGCTTGAAGCGTCTAACCACGGTGAGCCGGTGATTCACTATACCGATTCGGTCGCTGGTCAGTGCTATGACGATATCGTTGCCCGTTTCTTAGGGGAAGAACGTCCATTACGTCATCTCGACGTGAAGAAAAAGAGTCTATTACAGCGCTGGTTTGGGGGTTAATAATGAGTAAAAAGAAAGGATTTTGGAGTAGTCTGTTTGGTACCGATGATAACAGTCATGCAGGTAGTGCCAATATGGCCACCGAGCGCTTGAAGGTCATTGTTGCAAGTGAAAATCGGTTAAACAATCGATTGACCACTGATCGTATCGAGAAGATGAAACGTGAAATATTAGAGGTAGTCAATAAGTACGTTAATGGCGTACAAATTGACGACGTCAATATCAATCATCGCTCTGAGGATACGCTCGATGTTCTTGAAATGAATATCAGTTTGCCTGAACATAAAAAGTAAATCGGATAAATGCTTGATTTGCATTAAATCTCAAAACCATCTATCACTAAAAAAGCCTCCAGTAAATTACTGGGGGCTTTTTATTTAACTATCTGTATATAACTTAATCTGTCGTTATTTCATGCGCGCTATCAGTCCATCTTTTTTGATAAATTGATGATGCAAAGCCGCTCCAATATGAACTAATGTAAAGGCAATAATCATTGGCCATATAATGTCGGTATGTAGATCGTTATAAAAACGTGCTAGGCTTCGATCTGGATTAACAAACACTGGAATCTGAAACAGTCCGAAAATATCGACAGGTCGACCACCATAGACAGACATAAGTAGCCCTGCAATCGGCATCGCAATCAACAGAGCGTAAAGTGCAAAGTGTGACAATTGCGACATCAGTAACTGCCATTTTGGCATTGGTACTGGCGGTGGCGCTTTGGTAAGCAGTCGGTTGATCACTCGTGCAATCATCCAAAACAATAAGCTAACGCCAAAGGCTTTATGTAGTCCAATATATAGATTACTATCAGAATTGTTATATAAAAACATCATTGTCCAAGTTACTAGCAGTAAAATGGCGCTAATCCAATGAAATATGCGACTACTAACTGACCATTTTTTTACGTTTGAATTATTACTATTCATAAAACATTCCATGCCGTTTGATTCTGACACTACTGACCTATTAAGATCACTTTAGTAAATAGTTCAAACCATACCTCTAAAATATATTTTGCACAACCATTTATGCAAATCAGTTCAACGTTTTCAAAAAAAGCTATGAGTCGTCTTTCAATCTGAGGTAGCTGAGCGTGGCGTATCGAGTAGAGCTTCATCACTTAAATCGATCAGTTGATGAGCGATCTTATCCAAATCTGGTATTAAGTAAGGGGTGTCATTGATAGTGACCACTTGAAACATATAAGAGGTAATGACATTTTCTTTGAATTGAGCGCTTACTGCCCCCTCCTCTTTCTCACTACTGGTAGGGGTATTATTATCATCGTCTACAGAGACTTGTATATGATGTTCGGGCAACTCAGCATCCTTAACTTCTGAAATACTAACTTTCATGTGATGCAAATCCCCTGCTGTTTGTAAAGCAAATCGATGCGCATTGGTATTGCCTTCTAACACAATGGTTTTATCAATAGGCTGATCATGGGGTAATAAATGAAATACTGCCACTTTTGTTTGTTCCCACTCATATACCCATACACGCTCATTATGGTCATCAACACTTAGAATCAAACTGCTTGGAATAATCCAATCTGGCTGGTTTGCAGCAGGGATAATAGTAACCTCTAGCATGCCATTATCAGTCGTCAATAGACTGACAGCTTCAAATGAATGTTTTATAATTTGGCTCATACATCGCTCACAGTAAATGAAGGTGAAATGATACCCGCTGTCATCTCACTAATATAATTGGTAAGTTTTTGGGCAAGTAATTCAGGACTACCAATAAATTGACAGTGACCAGAATCAATAATGGCTTGTGGCTGACTAGGACAAACACTTGTACTTGGATTCTGCGCCCATAGCTGACTGTTATTATCTTGAATTAAATCTATGTATTGAGCACCATCCTTGCCCATACCAGAAAATATAATGCTCACAAGATCACTACCATAAACATCACTGGTGTTTTGCAGCAGCTGTCCAATACCAGGCTTGTACTCTCCTGACCATGTTTGTTCTGTTAATATGACTCGACCATCTGAGTCACATATAATCTGTCGATCAATGGGTGCAATTAGACAATGTCCGGTTCGCAAGCGCTGAGTTGTCGTAATCACTTGACAACGCCAATCGTTATGGCGGTTTAATATTCGAGGTAAGGTCTCTATCATATTTTGGTTAAAATGATGCGCGAGTAAGATACAGATAGGTAGCGTAGGCGATAAGTTGTCTAAGAACGTTTTGACTGCATGCGGACCACCCATAGATGCTCCTAAAAACACGACATAACGCCAAGGCGCAGGATTGTTGTCGATCGGTGGATTGTCTAACAATGCTGGCTTGTTTAGCAGCTTAGCCAGTTTACGCTTTAATTTGCGCTGCCATTTTGCATAATGTTGCATCTCATTTAGGTACGGTGCTGGGCTAAACCCTACCAGCACTGCACTAGATTGAGATGCCATAATAAAACTGGCTATGCTGTCGTCATAATCACCATCAATCAACCAAATATCGACTTGAACGCCATATAACTTACTCTTATCTTGCAACTGTTGCCGCGATAAGCAATCGATCAGCATGAATCCTAAACTGCGTACGGTATCAGTGAAAGCCAAACGTTGATGTTGATGTTCTGCAATCACTAGTACTCTGATGTCTTTGTTATCTTTATCAATAACATTGGACATATAGGTTTTATCCATCATGACTCAAACTTATCTTTTGACCAAGTAACATCTGCATTCTATTTAGTAATTCAGTCTCTTGGAAGGGTTTACCCATATAATCGTTTACCCCAATATCTAATGCGCGTTCGCGATGTTTTTCACCAGTACGTGACGTTATCATAATGATTGGAATATCGCGTAAGCGTTTATCGAACCTTACTTGTGTTGCCACTTCAAAACCATCCATACGTGGCATTTCTATATCCAATAAGATCAAGTCAGGTATGGTCTCTTGTAAAATCTCAATAGCATCAACACCATCTTTTGCAAGAGCGACATTGATACCTTGACGCTCAAGTAAACGTGACGTGACTTTTCGAACCGTCACAGAGTCATCAACCACAAGCACAGTCACTTGTGTTTCCACTCCACTACGTTCAGGCTTTGGTATTTGAACCATGGTTTGCGTCGATGCATTACGCATTAGCGCGATAAGGTCTAAGATCAACATAACCGATCCATCACCCATAATAGTCGCAGCCGAAATACCTGCCAAATGCGATAACTGACGACCAAGTGGCTTTAACACCACTTCAATACGAGAGCCTGCAATTTGGTCCACTTGCAGGGCCATTTTTTGACCAGCACGGTTTTTAATGACGATAAGCGGTAAGCTAGTATTGGTACTGACCATCAGCTCATTCAGCTTACTACCAGATAAGATTTCATTTAGATAACGGACTCGGTAATCCTCATCTTCGACATGTAAAGTAGTAGCACCAGATGCATAATAATCATATAGCCTTTCTGGATTGACTCGTATTACTCGCTCAATCTGTACCAAAGGTATGGCGTAGTAACGATCCGCTGCACGTACTACCAAAGCATCAGATACCGCCACTGTTAATGGCAAACGTATGGTAAAGCGCGATCCTTTACCTTCCTCAGATGTGACGGTTACCATACCGCCTAACTGACGGATTTCACTGATAACCACATCCATTCCTACCCCACGTCCTGAGATTTGGGTGACTTGCTGGGTAGTCGTAAGACCGGCATTAAAAATATACTGAATAATGTCTAAATCAGTCAGACTGTTATCGCTTGCATCGATAAGCCCTTGAGCAATTGCTTTATTTCTGACTGCCTCAACATTGATACCGCGACCGTCATCACTAAGGTTGATGACAACTTCACTGCCTTCACGTAGGACTTCTAAAGTGATATGACCGCTACGGTTTTTACCAGCTGTTAGACGAGTTTGAACATTTTCAATACCGTGATCGACTGCGTTACGCAACATGTGCTCTAGTGGCGAGGTAATGCGCTCTAGAATGGTTCTATCCATTTCGTCATCAGCATTGATAATTGTCAATTCTACCGACTTATTAAGCTCATTAGCAGTTTGACGTACGATACGCTCAAGACGCGGTGTCACACGTGTGAATGGCACCATACGCGAATTCATTAACCCATCTTGCAGTTCAGTTTGGGTACGCGATAGTTGCAGCAGCAAACCCTCACTATCACGTGTCTTTTCTAACATAGTGCTGTTGATTTCGATCAAATCAGAAGCGGACTCTGTGAGTGATTTAGATAGCTGATTTAATGAAGAGTACTGATCCATCTCTAATGGGTCAAAGTCCTCGTTATTCACCAATTCATCATCATCAATTTGCGATAAAATTTGCGCTTCAAGCTCAATCTCCATTCGACGTAGCTGATCCGCTAAGCGTTGAACGGTAGTGCCCATTTCTTCAATACTATTGGTTAAGCTACTTATACCCATATCAATACGTGCACGGTTGATTGCAGACTCACCCGATAGGTTAATCATATGTTCAACCAAACCACCAGAGATACGAATCATCTCGTTACTACTGGTGCTTTGCTCTTGCTCTGCAAAGCTACCTGCCATAGATGGCATCTCTTTTAAATTTTCGACTACCCGACCTGACTGTTGTAGCATTTTGGCTGCTAAAATCGTACTACGCTGAGCTTGCAACGTTTCATTAGGAATATGTTTTAAGTCATCAGGGTTTTTACTAAACTGCTTTAGCGCCAAGATTAATGCGTTGGGTGTTGATGGATTGACCTGCTGTTTTAGGATAAACACCGCATCAGCCAACCAATCATGACAGTCTGTTAGCAGCTGTGAGATCATTTTGGTCGCAGGCTTTCGCAGAATAGCCAACTCTTCGTATACTGTCTCCATCTCATGCGCAAGATCAGCAATACCATTCGCCGCCACCATACGTGCGCCGCCTTTAATAGTATGCAGATCTCGCTGCAGTGCTTGCAATGCTGCCACGTCACTGACGTTGCCTAAAAACAGCTGCAAATACTTATTGCTACTGACAACTATCTCATCTGCTTCTTCTAAAAAGACTTCTAAAATATCAGGATCCGGTAGACCATCTGTCCAAGACTCAGCAATGATGCTATCCAAACTGGCGGTATCAGAAGCTTGCTCGCTCTCTTGATGACTGTCTTGCGTCTCATTTGAATCATTATTATGGTTTTGGAGCGCTGGTAAAACCAAAGTAATCACTCTTGGTAGCTGAGCGCTGCGTTCAAATTCTTGCAACTGTCCAATGAGATCATCAGCAAAAAATGCTTCTTGATAGCGCACAACATAATCAATCTGTAAAGACAGAGTATCTTGTACCATTTGCATAATGGTCAGCCATTGCGCTGTTGGGTACAATCGTTGTTCAACAAACGCTTCATAAATACTTTCAGCCTCGTGCGTCAGGTCGCCGATACTACGGATACCTGCCATGCGCGCTCCACCTTTGATGGTGTGCAGATGACGCTGTAGTACTTTTAACGCTGCCATATTGCCACTATCAGCACGCCACTTGCTAAAGGACTGAGCGATAGCACTATCAAGCTCTTGTGCTTCTTCTAAAAATATCTCCAACAACTCAATATCGGTATCGATTGCTTCAAGTTGTAAGATCTTGGCCTGTATGCTTTTTACCGTCGTTGATTCATCACCCTCGGCCTCTTCTGTTTCCTGATACACTATTAGATTATCATCTGAAACATTTGAGCTGCTTCCAATATCTGCTGTACCAATTGCAGATAAGTCGTCTAGTACTTGCTGATCCACTTTTAAAGACATGCTACCTGCCAAAGCATCGAACAAGCCCACTAATTGGCGGTGACCTGCAAACAATACTGTCTGTATTTTTGCGTCGTAAGCTGCCTCAATATTGCTATTAAGATAGCTATACGCTGAGTTTAAAGCTGCTAATAACGAGGTAAATTTTGACGACTCTTTAGTCTGGCCTGCCAACTGATTGATTTGTTCAACTTGTTTTTGAACATAGTTTTGGACATGTTCAATACGGCCATCATTTAATGCTTCACCCAGCTCCCATTCAGCATTTAATAGGGTATCAACGTCTGTTTCTAGTAGCTTCGCCACGCTTAGTTTATTGTCTGCTAATGTATGCGCTGCATTGGATTCATTCAGTATTTTTTGCAAAGACATAAGGTCTTCTTCATTATGTAGACCCTCATCAGTTAAATCTTGCTCCAAACTTTGCTGATAGGCGTCCAGATACCCTTCAATTAATCTCACTGATTGCGCTAACGCTTGTAAGTGATGATCACTCATTGGTGTATCGTTATTTTGTAGTTGCTCTAGGCTATGCTCTATAGTTGCACTAATTTCACTAATTGAGATGAGTGCACTAGAGCCAGAAGCTGCTCGCAAAGTATGGAAGGCGCGTACAATCTCATCAGTGACTTCAATGTGTTCAGCGCCATCATGAGCTTTGACAAACTTATTGATGTCCTGTAATAGTGAATGCGCCTCTTCAACGAAGATTTTGTAAAAAGTTTGTTCTTCAGCACTTTGCGGTGTTATTACCACTGGTGCGTCTGCCATCATCTCATTGATAGAATGAATGGTCTCTAGCATGTTGTCGCTACTGTCGTCTCCATGCTTTTTATCATTATCATCAGTGAATTTACTATCATACATACCAATATTATTTTGGTTGTCTAAACTGTTTTCGTTACCTGAGGACCATACTTTACGTAAACTAACATAGCTAAATTTATCACCCTGCTTTTTACTATACGCATTAGCACAGGCGACCCATAAAGGTACTACCGCTGGGTAGTCCGCATCGTGACCCTCGCTATTACTAGCAAATATTTTCACTAAATCTGGGTAAGTGGCTAGGACATCAGCTACCAGTTGTACGATATCTGCAGACACTATAATAGTATGGTCTAAGATACGATTAAGCATGTCTTCGATAGACCAAGCAAGCTCACCTGTATAGTAAGCGCCAACCATACGTCCTGAACCTTTCAAAGTATGAAAACCTCGACGTATTTCTTTTAGTCCCGTTAAGTCAGAAGGTACTAGACGCCATTGTTCATATTTTGGTGTAATTTCATCCAATACCTCTTCTGCTTCTTCGATAAAGATCTCTTTAATTTCTGGATCACTATCTTGAGCATCAACAGGTAATTGTTGAGCTTGTTGTATAAAAGGTTCAAGTGCGACAGGAATGCTTGGTTTGTTTGTTTGAGCATTGTTCGTTTGGGCAGCGCTGTCCAATATAGCGTCTTGGGACTTGGAAGTAGAGTTAGTTACTGCAGCGTTATATTGGCCTACCATATTTTGCGCGTCAGTTGGCGCGACCTGAATTTCTGATGTATCCAAACCAGCCAATAATGACTTTCCTGCTAATAGGTTGTTACTTTGCAAAATAGTAATAGCAGGATCGATACTAGGCTCTTGTAATGCTGCAAAATCTGCGACCAGCGCTGATAGATGCGCGGTTGTTTGAGTCACTAACGTGACCACGTCTTCTGTGACGGCTAACGTCTTATCTAAAACTCGGTTTAATAGATTTTCAATGGCCCATGCCATCTCACCAACAGTAAAGGCCCCTACCATCCGTCCCGACCCTTTCAACGTATGAAAACCGCGGCGCACTTCGGTCAATGGCGACAAATCTTGAATATCTTGCTGCCAGATAGGTAAAAAGTCTTTTAAATCAGTAAGTACATCGTCTGCTTCTTCGATAAAAATATCGCGAATCTCTTCATCTATATCAAAATTATCAGGTTTTACTTGCGTACGTGCAGCTTGTAGCTCTTTGCTGTCTCGACTGATAGCATCCACTTTTTTTGCAGCGCTTACTTGGACACCAGCATCATCATCTAATACGTTTTTATTTAACGCCTCGTCAGTAGGCACGATCTCACCACTGTCATCATAGCGAACAACATCGGATAACATTGGCTCATTTGCTATAAAAGCAGGCACTACTTCATCAGGCGCTGCTATCAATGCATCTACCAATCTTTGCGCCTGCTCTATATGCTCATTGGCTTGCTGCAATAAAGAACGATCAAATACTTGCTGGGCTAAATAATCTAGCAATAGCTCAAGCGCTGTCACACTCTCCGCTAAAGACTGCGTTAGATTCCAGCTGATATTTTTTACTTTGTGGGTTTCTAATTTAGCAAACACTTTTGCAAGCTTGTCACTAACTGTCTGTACTGACGTCAAACCCATCTCTTCAAAAGCATTACCGATCTCATCAAATGCGGTGGCTGTTGGTAAGAGGTAGGTTTGTTGCTGATACACATAATCGTTAAAATTATGCTTTAGGTCTTCGACTGCAATACGTAGCTGGCGTAAATTATCATTGGTAAAGGTGGTAGGATCTAGGGCATTCTCATCAATAGCGGTATCATCGGAAGCAGCTAATGTTACAAAAGACGCTTTATCGCCAATTTTGATATGAATAGACTGTTCAGTGTTGTAAATGGCACTATATAACTCTTCAAGCTGACGTTCAATCTGCTCACTTACTTCTGCAAATGACGACTCTGATATCATGTTATTGTCAATGTCGAGCAAGATTTGTGTTACTTGTGCTTCGTAGCGAGACCAACCACGACATTCAAGCTGTCTTTGGAGTTGCTGCAAAGGAGCTATAACTGCTTGTGGGTTATTGAGACCTAAAATTATAGACTCAAGCTCAACCAATATACGTGGTAAAAAACGTAATGTAGATTCGGTCGATTTTGATAAATGACTTAACAAACCATGTGTCTGTTGATCAATATTCTCAAGACCACTTATTTGTATATAGATATCAGCTATTAAACCTTCGATATCTTCATGAGCTATTTGTTTATTCTCATTTTTTTTAGCAGCTATTAGATTAGAATCTATACTACTGCTTGATGAGTTATTTGGCTGCTTACTTACATCGATAGTCTGCTGATACCGGCTATCTAAGACCTCGTCTAACTGTGATAGTAGCTGCGCATAGATAGCTGGTAGTGGTAATGAGTTGTCTGCTAGGTTACTCAACCAAAGCTCTGTTAGAAACCATAAACGCTGTTGAGCGTCGGCATTATTTGTATGCTGTAAGCTGACAGCTTGCCATAAATAGTGACTAACCTTTTTTAAGCTCAGTAGGACAGTTGCATCATTGTTATTGATGGCCAACAACTGCTGGACTTGTTGACGCCATACCAGTAACAACTGTTTATATTGCTCAGGTAATAGGGGTGATAAAAAAGAGCCACTCGTCTTTGTAGCGTTGGGTATTACCACATCAATTGTTTGGGTGGAAAAGTTATGATCGTCATCAGCTAAGGTATCTTTTAGCGATAAATTATTATCTGTTGCTACATCTTGCTGCGGTAACAGATGTATAAGTTTATCAACCGTTCTATCAATAAGCGCACTTCGGTAACTTCCCGTATGGACATATTGAGTCAGCTCATATTGCAACAATTGATGAGCAAATCGCCCTACTCGGAAATACTGAGCAGTTAATAGTGTACCATCACTCTTACTATAGGCTAATAAGCTAAGCTTTGTAGCCAAAGTAGCCAGTTGGGGCAAGTTAGCCATTATTAATGCACCACTGATCTCGTGGTAATCTCTTCCTATACGCTTAAAATCAGGATAAGTATCTAACTGCCAGTCCTCAGACACTAGTGATAACTGCTGATCAAAAAGTGGGAGAAGCCATTCTAGCGTCACCATTTCATTTGGCTGGTTTTTCATAGGATTATCCTAACTCGTTTAGGCACTAATTTTTTGCCATGCATTAACCTGTGGATGGGCAATGCGGCGCATATTTGAAGGTCGCCAAAACAGCGCCTCTCCTGGAGCCAATATGATATAACCGCCTATCGCACACTGTGCAGACAGTCTTGTCAAAATATCGCGCTGATCAAACTGTCGAAAATATATCAACACGTTCTGACATACAATCACTTGCTGCAGATGCAAGGTCGCTAGACCCTGAGTAAAAATGTTGTGCCAGATAAAACTGACTTGTTCATGCAACTCTGGCACTACTCGCCAATATGTTGGATTTTCGTTTTGGTCGGTAGCGGCTAATGGTTGCGTAAAATGCTGATACTCTGACGGAATAAGTCGTCGTTGTCGCTGATCATATTGTCCTTTACGTGCCTTAGTGAGCGCTCTTTGACTAACATCTGAGCCCAATAACACATAATTTGAGGTGTTTTTTGCAGCTAGACTCATTGCCAACGACCACACTTCTTGGCCTGTAGCACAGCCGACGCTCCATATACGAAAAAGCCTTGTACTACTACCGTTACTACTACTAATGCTATCGTTAGCATAGTCTTCAATAATATTTTGCGATAGCCGAGCACTGTACTGACTTGCCAGCGATGTTATAAACGCTATTGAAGGTTCATGCCGAAAAAAACGACTTTCAGGAATAAGCACGGTATCAAGTAACTGCTGGTTCAGTTTGTTATCTTTTTTTATAGCTTCCCAAAGCTCTGCTACAGACAAATTGTTTTCTGTGGCTGTGGTTTCAATAGCATTCAATAACCATTGAGACTGCTCTTTTGGCAAGACAAAACCAATTTCTTGTTCTATATAGCGTTGCCACTGAACAACTGCAATTGGCCTGTCTTTTAAGCGAAAAAGGGTCGGCTCATTTATTTTTAGATGGTTGCGTCTCAAATGATTGAGCTTAAACTTACTGGCTCTTAAGCCATTTACCTTGTGTATATCCGTACCCACGTTAGATGTATTAAATGACATTTTTTATCTACGCCATAGCGGAAGTATGATCTTGAAAGTCTTCTTCGTAATCATGCAACTGCTCATCATCATCAGATAATTTAAAGCCTGTTACTGACTCTTGAAGCGCTGCTGCCATTTCGCTCAACTCACCAACTGAACGCGCAGTCGCCATTGTTCCTGATGAGGTTTGCGACGTAATATCTTGAATAATATTCATTGCATTAGAAATATGACCAGCAGACTCTGCCTGTTGCTGCGCCGCATTTGAGATGTTTTGAATCAAATCAGCCAACGTATTAGAAACGCTTTGCACTTCTTCTAGCGCCTCTCCAGCATCTTTTGCTAAACGTGCCCCGCGTACAACTTCTGAAGTCGTTGTTTCCATTGACATAACTGCTTCACTAGTATCTGCCTGAATGGTCTTAACCAAGGTTTCAATCTGCTTGGTGGCATTTGCTGAACGCTCTGCTAGACGCTGAACTTCATCAGCAACTACCGCAAAACCACGACCAGCGTCGCCCGCCATGGATGCCTGAATAGCAGCGTTCAATGCCAAAACGTTGGTCTGATCTGCAATGTCGTTGATAAGGCTTACAATATCACCAATCTCTTGTGATGATTCACCCAGACGTTTGATACGTTTTGAGGTTTCTTGAATCTGATCACGAATTACGTTCATACCTTCGATAGAGCGCTGTACCACGTCGCCCCCATTATGGGCAATGGCAACTGAGCGCTGTGCAACTGATGCAGACTCGGTCGCATTGGTTGATACTTGATCAATCGATATTGCCATCTCATTAATCGCAGCAGAGACACTAGCAATCTCTTGCGCCTGATGCTCAGAAGCTTCGGCAAGTTCAACGGCATTCATCTGGGTCTGTTCAGAAGATTGAGAGACTTTTTCAGCAGTGCTGTTAATAACCAATACCAGCTGACGCAATTGGTCAATGGCGAAGTTTACTGAGTCAGCAATCGCACCAGTAAAATCTTCTGACACCGTTGCATTAACAGTTAAATCACCTTCCGCTAAGTCACCTAGCTCATCAAGCAAACGTAAAATAGCCATCTGGTTACGTTCGTTTTCTTCTTGAATTTGTCGTGCACGCTCAGATTCAGTTTCTGCTTCTTGGCGACGACGTAGGGTTTCTTTTTCAATCAATACTCGCTCAGTACCACCTTGTTGTTTTAATAGTTGGGAGAGCGCGTATATAACACCAAGCAAACCTAGTAAGAATATAAGCGCAGGCCACATCACACCAGTACGTGTCAAGATATCACGATCTATACTAGCCAACTGTGCTTGAGTATTAGTAGCAAGCTCGCCTAGAGCACGCGCGTTCTCGCGAGACTCGATAGCAGGACTATTTAATGAAGCAAGCTCTTGTACCACAGGGGCAACAGCAGTATTAAAGGTTTCAGATATACTTTGTAAGGCGGGTAACGACTCACCATAGTTTTGCTGCTGTACGTCTAACGTTTGAGCAAATAGTGCTGCTTGCTCTGCAAATTCTGCTGGCGTACCATCAATACTACGAGTCAGCTTATCCATCTCAGTATGCAAACGCTCAGCGCGTAAGCTCTGAGTCTGCATATCGCTGATGGCTGCAACAGGTATGTTGGCTGCAACCGCCTGTTCTATAACCTGACTATAGTCGCTTTGCATCTGTTTAGTAGCCGTAGCGACATTATCTTTTATGTCTTGTAGTGCATTGACATCGTTGCGATGATTGAGGACGTAATCAATCTTCTCTTTATTGGCTTGCCATTCGGTCTTAAGCTCACCAAAGACCGCTCTATGATCAGTGGCGTTTTGTTGAGCTGAGATTAATGCTACTTGATAACGTTGCACATTATTTTGTAAGGCATCATAAGCATTAGCGCTTACATCAGCGTCACGCGAAAAAGTGGCATCATTAACGTTTTTTACAATGTTAGCTGCACTGACTTCTAACTGATTGACGTTACTTAAGTAGTTACTTACTGTCGATAGCGTATTAATAAGCAGAATCAAACAAGCCACACTTGCTAAGGTGAAAATTCCTAATAGAATCTTCCATATATTATTGTTAGGGCCTGATGTTTGTTGATTGCTACCAGTCGTAAGGTTTTCTATAACATCACTCATTGCGCGCGTTCCTTTCAAACAGTCGTTTAAGTCATATCGTGACTGACGTTGTTAATGATCATCATCCAATGATGGTTTCTAGCGATCATTGGCAAAATTTCTATTAATAAAATCTTCTTTAATGCTGACATATCATCTTTAATGTCAGTCTTTATAACTTTTATGCTCTTGCCTAAGTTCTACAAACTTAGTGGCAGATATTGAGTGGTTACGATCACCTACAAATACTGATTTATATCGCAGCATCAATATAGTCTATATCTCGTGCTAGCATACTCGGCATAAAAATATACCAGTCTTGACCATCTTTGGAGAACTTGCCATGGTTGTAAGCTGCAAATGGCGAGTCACTATCAATGGCTTCAGCGCGATATTGATCACGAGTAAACTGCTCGATACCAATGACTCTATCAACCAATAAACCTGAAAACACTGAGCTATGATCGACAACTATTACCTTACGATGACTTTTTTGCTGCTGACTAGGGATTTGCAAGAATTGCGCCAAGTCAGTGATTGGTAGCAGGCGTCCTCGGACGTTGGCAATGCCAAGCATCCAAGGTTTTACTAATGGCATACTGGTATATTCAGGCATGGCCAACACCTCAGATACCTCTCCCATGGGCGCAACCAGACGCTGACCACCGATTTCAAAGACTATGCCACGCCAATCATACACCTGCCCGCCTTGACGTCCACTACTACGAGCACGGGCAAGATCAGCTAAGCGTAGAAGCTCGATAAATCCTTTGGAAGCCACAATTTACTCCGTTACTGTACGGATAATACGTACAAGCTCATTTTCGTCGACTGGCTTGACTAGGTACTCTCTAGCCCCCTGACGTTTGCCCCATACCCGATCAGTCTCCTGATTTTTAGTGCTTACGATGACGACAGGGATATGGGCCGTTGTCTTACCACGGGTGATTTTGCGAGTTGCTTGAAAACCATTCATTTCAGGCATCACCACATCCATTAACACCACATCTGGCAAATATTCAGCAGCCATTGAGCAGCCTTTTTCACCATTACTGGCTTCTAGTATTTGAAAGTTGTTCTTCGTTAGAATGTCGCGAAATTTTGCCATTTCAGATGGCGAATCGTCTATGACCAACACAGTTGTCATGGTTATTCCTTTTATTGTCGTTTTTATCCATTCGGATAAATTATCAAAGCCATTAAGTAATGCGTTCAGTGAGGTATTGCCTCTTTTTCAAAACATCTGAATAAACGATCACTCGTTGTTGGCTATCATTGGTCGTTACATATTTAGGTTCGATATCTTTTAAAATGTGTCGATATATAAGCTAGGTACGGTACTGGTTAATAGTCTCAAACAGCTCATCTTTACTAAATGGCTTGGTGAGATACTCATCAGAACCCACAATGCGTCCTCGAGCCTTATCAAACAGTCCATCTTTAGAGGACAGCATAATGACGGGAGTACTTGCATAGTCAGAGTTGTTTTTTATCAGGGCGCAGGTCTGATAACCGTCAAGACGTGGCATCATAATATCGACAAAAATGATGTCAGGATTATTGTCAACAATCTTTGCAAGTGCATCGAAACCATCAATTGCAGTGACGACTTCACAGCCAGCTTTTTGTAGTAAAGTCTCAGCGGTACGACGAATGGTTTTTGAGTCATCAATGACCATGACCTTTAACCCTTCAAAATTATTTTCCATTATTACTTTCCTATGAATAGATATTTATTCTTGACATGGTTGCTACTTACTGTTTGACAAACCCTTACAAAACAAGAGTTTCATTAAGCAGTCTCAGTAATTTTTCGACCAATATTTAAGTCTGTTTTGTAACTATATTGTATAAACAAAATACCTTAGGCCCGTTTTGTCATAGTTCACTCAAACTTTTAATGGCTCAGACCACGCATACAACAATTGGGATAATTGATATGATCGCTCTGTTTTGCCTTACATTGCCCGCATCACTCTATGATTCTGTCTCATAGATGTTATTAATAACTGTTATCTAGATAGATACTAGTTATCGCACCTTTCATTCTTTATCTATATAATAAAATGACGTTCACCATAATGATTAATGACGATGCGTATAAGACTTTCTAACAACTGCAAGAACTGTGCCTTCTTGTTAAGTAGCTTACTTATAATTGCTTGCCAGCCTCCAGCACCTGTAGACAATCAACCGCTTAACGAAAAAGATGTACAGGCAGACTCTCCTATTATCGCTAGTGCCGATAGTGTCACTATGGCGTCTGATTATATTTTGAATATCAAACCCTCTCGCTATCAGCCAAGTCTTGGCTTGCAAGGAGTAATCGAACCTACTAAGCAGTCACGTTTTGTCGCAGCGCATGACATCATTGTGCAAAAAGTATTGGTTTCAGAGGGGCAATGGATAGAGGAAGGTACCCCACTACTAATAGTAAAGCGTCAAGTGTCTGTTGATAAAGTCAGTGCAACTTCTGCAGTTACTGAAGACGTTGAACAAAAAGAAAAGAGTGTTGCTAGCAAAGTGAAACCCGCTACTAACATGCCAAAAGAAGGAGCTACAGATAGTAATGATGAAGAATCGAATAATAATGTAGCGTCGATAGAGAAAGTCTTGACCAATCGTGATGTAACAGATGACAAGGTAGATAGCAGTATAGATAATAAAAAATCTAACAATGACCAAGATACAGCCACTGTAGAGCAAACCATACCGACCAATTTATCAGCACAGTCTATTGTAGTACGAGCAAGCTTTTCTGGACGTATTGATAAATTACACGTAAAAAATACTCAACCAGTTACTGCTCGCACACCTTTATTACGTTTAAGCGATGATAAAAACTTGCAGTTTATTGCCACGCTTCCTCTAAAAATGAAACCGCAACTGTCAGTTGGACAGACTGTGAATTTTACAGCCGAGAATTCGTCAGAGAAGTTTGTTGGACAGATTGGAAAGTTAGCCACAAGTAATCAGCCTGGCAAGCTACAGGTCTATGTTCATGTCGTCAAAAATGAAGCCAGTCGTGATAAACTCCGACCTGATATGCTCGTTTCTGGACGGGTTGATTATGGACAGATAGAAGTCGGTACCATTGTGCCTGAATATGGTATCCATGATGCTGATCTGTCGGTACTAAAAGAGCCCCCTTATCAGTCGCTTATGCCAATCACTGCTAACGTTTGGATAATCAAACAAGATCAACGCTTAACTCGCTTGTCAGTAGAAGTAATCAAGTATGATCCCAGCACTGAACAATATCTGGTTGCTGGTATTAGTAATGATAGCCTTATTTGCTTAGCAGATTTGCCCATAGAGTCAGTAGGCAAAAAGGTAATTGTTTCATAACGTTGTTCTATCCAATACTCAAACTTCACTTTAGAATTTTCAGAACAAAATATCATTCATTTTATCTGCTTTTTACGTTGTACTCTTATTTAGGCTGACTAAAATAGCGACCTCATAAAATATATTAGCGATATCGCGAGTTACATTGTGTAGAAATATTAACAAAGCGCATCTTGTGTGGTAAGGCCTAAGTTAGGCAAAATAGACCCAGTAACATTTGTATTGCTCATTTTTCTGTTGCTATGGATACGATATAGTACTATGTATCTTAGAAAAATCAGAAAAATAACCATAATGACTAAAACAACAATTATTGAATAATAACCATTACTAAAGGACAGCTCATGAGTAAACAGATCCTATTAATTGAAGACGATCCAGATTTGGCTGAATTGATCAGCGATTACCTGACAATGAACTATTACGATGTTCATCATGCAGGGCTAGGTCAAGAAGGTTTGGATATATTGGACACTAAAGAGCGTGACATTGATCTGGTCGTACTAGATTTGATGCTACCTGATATGGATGGTATGCAGGTTTGTCAAAAGATACGTGGCAATAAAAACAACATGACTAATAAAGTGCCTATTATTATGTTGACCGCAAAAGGGGATACAACTGATCGGGTGCTGGGTCTCGAGATGGGTGCTGATGACTATATCGCCAAACCCTTTGAACCGCGAGAATTACTAGCCCGCATACGTGCTGTGGTTCGTCGTCATGAACAGCCCAATCAAGCAGACAGTCAGTCTGATAGTTTAACTTTTGGGCGTTTGAGCGTGTTTCCTGATAGTCATGAAGTGACCATTGATGAGCAGCCAGTACGTCTAACCACTCATCAGTTCCAACTATTACATTACTTTGCGACTCATTCTGGTAAAGTGCTCAATCGTGAGCAGTTATGGCAGGCAATGCCAAACGACGATAGCTCTGATAATATTGACCGCGCAATTGATGTACATATTTCACGCTTACGTGCCTTAATTGAGGACAATCCGCGCCAGCCAAAACGCATTATTACTGTGCGCGGCGTTGGTTATCAATTTGCAACTGATCAGGTTTAACGACTTATCTGATGCGTAAAATCGGTTTGAGTAAACCATTAAAGTAATGACCAAATAAAAATAGCCATCACGTCAACCGCGATGGCTATTGTTAGTCATTGATATCAGCGTTCGTTAATAGAGAGCATGTAATGCAGCAGTTGGGTTTTCGCTCCGTGTTTGCCAAACTATTTGCTAGTGTGATGCTGGCACTTGTTTTGTTCGCAGTCGCTATGGTGTTATTGACACAGCTCGTTCATGATAAAAATGCTGGTATTCGCTCTGAAGTGGTGGCAACTCAAATACTTGGACAAATCGATCCTTTTTTGCATGAACTAAATACGGCCGTTAGTAAGAACAACCGTTTGCAATCGCGTTTTATGTTAGCCGTGGTCAAAAAAAGCTTTGATATCTTTGATGAATCATTGCAAGCTAAAATGGGACTGTATGACAGTAAAGGTCGCCTGCTCATGCAAACCGACAACAGTGATCTGCCCTTAGAGCTACCTGCAACGCCTTCGTTATTAACCATTATATTCCCCTCTTTTTCAGAAACGCCTCCCACTCAACAAGCTCAGGTCTATAGTAGTACAGGCTATACATTGCTGTATGAGTCACGACTATCGCCCAAAAAACCAGCTTTATCTGCGGCGCTAAACTTGTTCACCGGCACCCTACTCTTACTTATGATTATGGCAGGCGTACTATGGTGGATTGCACGTTCAATGACATGGCGTATCAATCACATGAGTCAGCAGATGAGTCAACTTGGTGACGGTGACTTTACTGTACGTGTCAATAGTCGTGGTAATGATGAAATTGCTTTTCTTGCTCGTGGGTTTAACCAAGCAGCGCAAAAAATCGAACACCTAATTGATGCCAATAATTTGTTGTTGGCCCATGCATCACATGAGCTACGCACACCCATTACCCGTATCCGTCTGCAGATAGAGATGATGGACATGTTGGCAGGTTCGATGCCAAGCGATACAAAGGCAAAGTTTGACAAACGTGCCCAGGCGATCAACCGTGATTTATCAGGGCTTAACGATTTGGTCGAAAGCATCTTGTTAGTGAGTCGACTTGATGCAGGTCATGTGATGCAGCAGGTTGAACGTGTGGACTTATATGACTTAGTGAATCAAGAGCGTCAGCATTATCCAGAAGCAACATTGATCGGCGAACATATTGTAATCGATGGCCAACCGCCGATGTTGACTCATCTTATTCGCAACCTACTAAATAACGCTATGTTGCATGGTGTTCCTCCAGTAACTGTTTTGTTATATGGCGCACAAACCCTTGCAGAAGCAGATACCCTACCTGAATATTTGTTAGATTCGCTTGTATGTAGTAGCTTTGCTGACTACGGTCATTCAAACTATGGCCACCCAACTTATGACAAACCTATCGATATAATAGAACAGTCTAAAGACGAACAAGAAGACAGCCCTACCTCTATCCAGTCTGTTGAACAGACCTCATCCGATGCATCAGAACAGCCTGATATCATACCAGCACCGGTTATTTTCAAAAATGGCGAAACGCTTGTTAGTCATGATGAAGAAAACGATAAAAACAGTTACGATCATAATGAGACCGATCAGTTAAGCGACATATCTGATAATAATTATAATAATCAGGGTCAAAAACAGACAGCGGATATCCTAACTTCCAATGACAATAGTAAGACACTTCGTCATGACCACTATAAACTTGCTTCTGATTTAACTAATAGAATCAAAAAAGTCGTTTGGAATATCGTCCCAGAATCGCAAGAACAACATCTAAAGACCGGCGCGCTAAGTGATGCTCTAGTCAAACCTGTCACTCACAAGCGAGTAATTGAAAAGGCAAATACTGCTGACCATAAAGGCAATTCAGCCAAAGACAATAATGCTAGCAACAGCAACGTTAATAGTGATGGCAATAACACACCACGTAAAGAAAGCCTATTTAAGAAACATCTTAAAAAAGTCAAATCTGAAGATGCACGCCCTTTACCAAAATATGCAGTACTTGCAGTCATTGATGAAGGTACTGGTATCCCAAAAGACAAGCGCGAAGAAATCTTTAGCCCGTTTGTGCGCTTACAGCAAAAAAACAAAGGTTCTGGTCTAGGTTTATCACTGGTATCACAAATCGTCACGGCTCATCAAGGCCAAATAATTACTGATACTATTAATGGACATACCAGATTTTTGGTGGTTATTCCAGTCAAGCATAATCCACATAAAAATCATGATAACCGTGTTTAGGTATGGCCAATCTAGTTATTGATATAAGCTAAACAATTCTGTTTTTTAACCTAATACTTGTTTGTATCTATCCACTACTGTATCTCAAGCCTCTATGAATACCCTCTATACGTCGAGTACTGTATAAGGCTAATATCCATATCGTTATAAGCGGTTCTCGAATGTTCATATCCAAAACGTCTAGAAATATGCTATATTACTGCCCCTTATCATATAGCCATTGATATAGATTTGACGTTGGCATCTTGCAATAGTATATCGACATTATCACCGCTACCTTATTTACTAAACTTCGAGCATTCCATGAGCGATATGATCGTCCTAAATGACGTGACCAAAAGCTTTTTAAGCGACCGATCCATAAAAGACAAAGATGGTAAGCCGCATTGGTTTACTGCGGTTGAACCGACGTCTCTGTCTGTTCGACAAGGTGAAATCTTTGGTTTGATGGGCTATTCAGGTGCTGGTAAATCTACCTTACTACGATTAATCAATATGCTTGAGCGTCCTGATGGCGGTCAAGTCATCGTTGATGGTACTGACTTGACGACGTTGTCCGCCAGTGACCTACGTATTGCGCGTCACAATATTGGCATGATTTTCCAGCAGTTCAATTTGATGGCCAATCGCACCGTCTTTGATAATGTGGCGTTTAACTTAACAGTGTCAGGTTATCCTAGTCGCGATTTACGTAAACGTGTCATGGACTGTCTTGAGATTGTGGACCTAACTGATCGTGCAGGTCATTATCCTGCCCAGCTTTCAGGTGGACAAAAGCAGCGTGTCGGTATCGCACGCGCGATTGCCCCAAGTCCAAAGGTTTTGTTAGCAGATGAGCCGACCAGTGCGCTTGACCCTGCAACGACTCGCAGTTTGCTGACCTGTTTGCGTGATATCAATGACCAGCTTGGCGTAACCATCGTGATTGTCACTCATGAGATGAGCGTGATTCGTAGACTCTGTGATCGGGCTGCACTACTTCATCAAGGAAAATTGCTTGAAGTTGCAGCAGTAAAAGAAGGTCTGATTCAAGCAACCACTCCGATTGGCAAAGGCTTAGTCGTTGAAGATTAATGAGGTAAAATAAACAGATATGTTAACTGGTACTGAACTATCCGCCTCAGTAGATAAGCTGTATGCGCTGCGTAAAGAGATTTGGCAAGCATCGTTTGATACCTTTGTCATGCTTGGTATCTCGACCGCGGCTGCTGTTACGATTGGTGGGCTATTTGGGATATTCTTA
Source organism: uncultured Psychrobacter sp. (assembly GCF_947488565.1). GTDB lineage: Bacteria > Pseudomonadota > Gammaproteobacteria > Pseudomonadales > Moraxellaceae > Psychrobacter > Psychrobacter saeujeotis. The sequence goes on from NZ_CANKZC010000001.1 coordinate 944,223, forward strand.
TTTTTGTCCAGCGATCGGCAGTTTTTACAGAATAAAGGATTGTATGCAATCTTAGGCGGTATCACCAACTTTATGCGTGCCTTCCCTTTTGTCATTTTGATGATTGCCATGAGTCCATTTACCAAGGCGATTGTCGGCACAGGTATTGGTCCTATTGCTGCCTCTTTGGTTCTAGCAATTGCCGGCTCGTTCTACTTTGCACGTTTGGTCGAACAAAATCTGCGTGAAGTACCACGTGGTATTATCGAGGCAACCGAATCAATGGGCGCACGTCCTTTTACGATCATTAAAGTATTGCTTAATGAGGCGCGATCAGGACTGGTGTTATCCGTCACTATTTTATGTATCAGCCTACTGTCTTATTCAGCGGCGGCTGGTATGATCGGTGGGGGCGGCCTTGGTGATCTGGCGATTCGTTATGGTTATTACCGTTATCAAACAGAAGTCATGATTTTTATTGTCATTATGCTATCAATCATGGTCATCTCAATTCAAGCTTTTGGTAATTGGCTGGCGACTCGCTTGGATAAACGCTAAGCCACTTTGTAGAATACTTGACATTGTAGCCGACTAGGTTTAATTTGACCGTCATCCGATTTTTTGTAGAGGCAGCATTACTATCCATAATGTTGCTTTTTTAATGGTTACTTTATTATTTATTTGAGGAAATATTATGAAATTAACAGATATTAGCCGTCAGTTGGCGACTGCATTTGCCGCTGTTGGTGTATCGAGCCTAGTGTTGGTCGGTTGTAATAACTCATCTGCACCAGAAGCAAATAAAGAAGCGGTTACTGAGGGTTCAACAGCCCAAACTGCTGCTAGCGATATCGATCCTGAACACACAAAAATTGTCATCGGTACGACCGAAGGCGACTTTGCTGATATGGTACGTAATCAAGTTAAAGCCTCACTAGAAGAGCAAGGTTATGAAGTTGAGTTAGTGCCTTTTACTGACTATGTACGCCCTAACCTTGCACTGGCTGAAGGTGATTTGGACATCAATATTTTCCAGCATAAGCCTTATCTTGATACCTTTAAAAAAGAAAATAACCTTGATTTGGTCGAAGTTTTCCAAGTACCAACCGCGCCGCTTGGTATCTATTCAGGCAAAAAAAGCACTCTAAATGATGCTTATAAAGGTATGAGCGTCTCTGCACCGAATGATCCAAGTAACTTTGCCCGTGCCTTGGTAATGATGGACGATCTGGGCTGGATCACACTAAAAGACAATATTGATCCATTGACTGCTTCAAAAGCTGATATCGCTGATAACAGTAAGTATGACATCGACATCATTGAACTAGAAGCGGCTCAATTACCACGCGCTCGTGACGAAGTCGACTTTGCTGTCATCAATGGCAACTATGCAACAGATGCTGGTATTGAGCTGACCGAAGCGTTGTTCCAAGAGCCAAGCTTTGCTTATGTTAACTGGTCAGCGGTCAAATCTGCTGATGCTGGTGAAAAATGGGTGGCGGATGTGACCGACGCTTATAACTCAGAAGCTTTCAAAAAGTATGCTCATGATACTTTCCCAGGCTATAAATATCCAAAAATCTGGGATGCTAGCATGGCAACAGCAGACGAGACAGCTGCAACCACTACTCCTGTAGAAGCAGAAGCAGCACAGTAATTTAAAATGTAGCTTTGTCTTTTTTGAAAACGCTCAATACCGCCCAGTATTGAGCGTTTTTTATACCTTATTTTATACACAATTTACGTTACCTACTTACTAAAAATGACGTTACAGCCTGTTTGTACTTTGTAGGAAACCGTCACTCACTCTTTCACTTTTTTCTATTTTTTTCTATAGTAGTTAGGTCGCTTAGTCATTGTATTAGGCTAGGTTTTACAGTTAACACTATGATATAACTATTGTTAACTCAGGTTTAGAAACTTCTAACCCAAATCGTATCATGAATTATTTAAAAAGCTATAAAACCACAAATCACACATAATAAGGATAATAATATGAGTACCAAAACTTATAAAATTCGTACCGCAGGCAAAGCCAATATCCCTGTATTAGGACTTGGTACCTGGCAATCAACGGGACAGGACTGTATCGATGTCGTCAGTCAAGCACTAAAGATGGGTTATGAGCATATTGATACTGCGCAAGCTTATGATAATGAAGTCGAAGTCGGAAAAGGCATCAAACAATCAGGCGTGGCTCGTGATAAGTTCTTTTTGACCACAAAGATTTTCCCTGATGATATGAAGTTTGAGCCAGAAAAGCTAATCGCAGCGGCCAAACGTTCGCTAGAAAACCTCGATACCGATTATGTCGACCTGCTATTACTACACTGGCCAGATTCCCGTGTACCGTTATCTGAGACCATTCCTGCATTGTGCGAGTTGCAAAAACAAGGCTTAACACGCAATATCGGTGTCTCTAACTTTAATATCGCCAATATTATTGAAGCAAAAAAACATGCTGATGTCCCTATTGTCGTCAACCAAGTCGAGTTTCATCCGTTTATCAAACAAAACACCTTGCAGACATTTTTGAATAATCATCATATTTTGCTGGAAGCTTATTCACCTCTCGCACGCGGTGATGTGTTTAATAATGACGTTATCAAAGAGATTGCAGATAAGCACAACGTGACTCCAGCCCAAATATCATTGGCTTGGATATTATCGGACAAAGACCGTGTGGCTATTCCAAAGACTTCTAATCCTGATCATTTACAAGGTAACTTGGATGCTATCGAAGTCCAGCTGAGCGCCGATGAATTAGAAAAAATTGGCAACTTGGCTCGTAGTGATGGCCGTAAAATCGAACATCCTGATTATACTCCTGTATGGGATGACTAACTTTTATATCAACACCCGTATAAAAAAAGCGCCGCTAATATTTTATTAGCGGCGCTTTTGCTGTCAGTAGATGTTTAAGACTACTGTTGCAACGTTTTGGACTCATGGATTGGCTCTGCTGGATTGTACTGCTCTGAAGTCGGCGTCAATCCATTGCGGTTATTAGCTTTCATAGACTTGGCGACCTCAGGCGGCATATAGTTTTCGTCATGCTTGGCTAGCACTTCACCGGCCACAAAAGTCTCGCCCTGCATTTTACCAGTGGCGACCACGCCTGAATTTTCAGCAAACAAATCCGGCAAGATACCTTGATAAGTGACCGGAACCGTTGATTCAAAATCCGTAATCGCGAACTCAACGTTCAACGGATTATCTGGTGCACGCTGTACGCTACCAGCGACGACCATACCACCTGCACGAATACGCTTATCTTGAGGTGCTTCGCCCTCGGCAATAGCGGTCGCATCAAAATAATAGTCAGTCTGCTGGCCAATAGCATAAATGACCAGTACCACGGCAATTGCTGCTCCTGCTAACGTAAACATTACCCACATCAGTTTTTTGCGACGAACTGCATTCATACTATTACCTCATTAATGAGTCTTTGCCCTAAAAAATATAGGCAATACCATCTAAATCTATAAAACAAAAAATATTAGAATATTAAAAAAACTACGATTAAAAAAAATTTTTAACATATTTTTCTAATCGTACTCTTCTAATGGTTATATGGTAGCATTTTTCAAACAAATCAATAAGCCTTTAAACACTAATAAACTTATGTTTTCATTATTTAAAAAAATGTAATAGTACATGCTAAGGCAATGATATTAAAATATTTTTTACAACGTTTGCTTGGGTATAGAATTGGGGTTTTTAGCAGTACGCTGAGCTTGACGCGCTTGCTGAATGGTCAGCTGTTTGATAAGTGTTTGTCGCTGCTTACGACTATAAATAATAAAAGCCAGCATCACGCCGACCGTAATTGCCCAACACGACCAGACAAACACGCCATGCTTACCCATGGCGATAAATTCAGATACGCTATAAAAGTAAGGCTGCATAATCAGCTCCTAGCCATTATTTGTTTTGCCCACGAATATATTCTTTGACCCACGCTTTACCTTGATCTCGGTACAAAATGAGGGTGTTAGTACGATAAATCGTTAATGTCGCGACTAGTAAGTAACTACCAATAATCATGAGCAGCAGCGGCATCCACATATCGGCTGACATTTTTGGTGCGGCGGTTAAGGTAAAAGTTGAGCCTTGATGCAAAGTATTCCACCACTGTACCGAGTATTTGATAATCGGCAGATTCACCGCACCGACAATAGACAAAATGGCCGCCGCTTTACCTCGATTAGCGGTATGCTCAAACGCTGCAAACAACGCCATCACGCCTGCATATAAAAACGCCAAAATCAGCATAGACGTTAAACGCGCATCCCAAACCCAGTAAGTACCCCAAGTAGGTTTTGCCCAAATAGAGCCGGTGATTAAGCTAATCACGCAGAGCAAAAAGCCTAATGGGGCAAGCGCCTGCGCCACCAGACTAGCCGTCTTAATTTTCCAAACGAGAAAGATGACCCCTAATACAGCGAGGACAAAATAGATAGAAATAGCGATACTGGCCGCTGGCACGTGGATAAAGATAATGCGGTAGCTATTACCTTGTAGGTAATCGGGCGGCGCAAAAGCGAGACCCCAAACACTACCGATCAGTAGAAAAATACTGGCTAGTATAGCTAACCACTTAACCCAAGGCGCAAAGATGCGAAAAAACTGCTTGGTACCCACAGTGGTCAAGAAGCCTTGCCAGATACGCTGCCATAGGCTAGGAGATGAGACATTATTCAGGTTGGGCATGGGAATAAACCTATTTGCACAGCTTATTGGTTATACAGATACTGCATCATGAACTTGCTACATCATAAACGCTACTATCTGCTAACCTACTGGCGTTAAACACTGGATAGAATCTACAAGTGACTTGTTATGGATTTAATTGGCTATTATAGCAAAGTTGCCCGTTTTCAACATGCTGTTAATATAAAGGTTTTTTCAGTTTAGCCACGCCATTTTTAGGGTCATGGCAATCACCCATGGCATCACAAGTACCGAGATGATGCTGCCTGCCAATAATAAAGCCAGAATCGGCAAACCATTAAGACCAGTAGCAAATAAGTCAACTGCTCCTGTCGCAAAAATCAGTACTGGCAACTGCATCGGCAAAGCAATCAAAGGCACCAGCACCGCGCCATTCTTTAATGATAGCGTCAAGCTACTGGCGACCGCTGACAACATCAACAGCATCGGACTACCTGTCACAATAGAAGCCATCAATATCCACGCTTCAAACCAGCTAAGCTGAAATAATGGCACGGCAAGTAAACTGAGCACGGCCACAATCCCACTACTAAAAATCCAATGGATGACTAAGCGGATAAGTACCCATAACGGTAGCGACGCTTTGGCGACGACCAACTGCGCGAGCGTGCCATTATCGAGAGCAGGTTTAAATAAACCATCAACGCCCATCACCAGTGACAACAAGGCAGCAATCCACACGGCCGAAACCCCAAGACGCTGCAACAATGCTGGCTCGCTACCTACGGCTAACGGAAACAAGGTAATAATTACTAAAAACAGGACTAAAGGGTACAACCACTGTACTGCCCCTTGCTGCTTCACGTGCCATTCGCGCCGCCATAACTGCATAAAGCTGATACCGCGCGCAGCTAATGCACTAACATTTGAGCTTTTATTCGCTACTTGTACTGGACTGTCTTGCATTAGGTTTTCTTGCATGGTGCTCTCTTGCACTGGACTGTCTCGTAATGGACTATCTCGTAATGGACTGTCTGTCATTATTCGTCCTTTCACTTATATTTGTCGCGCTTATACCATGTAATCTGACAAATCGAGCACCTGATTGGCGACGCCGACAGTTTGATGGCTGGTCATCAATATGGCACCACCAGTATGGGAAAATTCGCGCAATCTATCTTCCATTCGTGCCACCATATCAACATCAAGTGCGGTAAAAGGCTCATCCAGTAACCATAATGGTGTCACGTCCGGCGTCAACAAATATAATCTTGCAAGGGTGATGCGACGCGTTTGCCCAGCAGATAAATGGCTTGAGCTAATCGTCTCAAAGCCCTGCAATCCCACCCAAGCGAGGGCGTCATCAATATCAGCGATACTTGGGCTAATGCCGTATAGATTCAGCAGAAAGGTCAGATTTTGCGCGACCGTCAGATTGGGATGAATGCCTAACTGATGCGAGACATACAAAGGCTGAATGGGTAAACTTGCTACCCCTTGATAGTGAACCTCGCCCGTCAGCACTGGCAACAATCCCGCCAGTTGCATCAGTAGCGTCGTTTTACCGGTACCGTTTGCACCAACTAAATGACAGATGCTGCCCGCAGGTAAGTTAAGCGTGACCCCTTCACATAAAGGTATTTCACCGCGCTGAACCGTCAGCTCATCGAGCGCAAGTAAGGGTGCATCCACAGCCGTCATCAAATCTCTCATTATTTATCAAGCGCTAAGCAATATTCATCACAAACGAATACATGGTTCATGGCATAATACTTTATGCTCACTCTATCCACACAGTATAACAAATTGTCGATTACTATGACCTCAAAACCTATGCAGACTTCAAAAGATAACCAAACTTTAAACACGCAAGTATCAGACATGCAAACGCCAATGCCTCATACAGGTGCCGTAACGGCTCATTCTAGCGCAAGCTTATCAGCTACCAGTCTAACTATGGATAGCTTAATCAATGCTCAAGTTGCCTTTATGCAGCAGTGGTTACAGCAGCAAGCAGAGCCGATGGCTGTAGAGGCTTGGCAGTGGTTAGGCGCACAGCCATTACATAGATACGTCAGCGCCGATGATTTACAGCATCTAATTAATGACTGGCTACTGAGCCAACCGATGAGCGATGTCATGCGCACCGATATTCGCGATATATTGCATACCATCATTTATCATCCGGTCAACGACAACGTACCTTTATCTGAGCTGGTAGATGATACTCAGGTTGAGACCCTTGCCAATTACATCGGTAGCCATGACGAGCAACGTAATGCCTTGATTCATACGCTCGTCGGCAATGAAACCTTTGCAGACTTACTAACGCAAACGTTATATCACGCTATCAACGACTTTATGGAAACCACGCTAGATAAAGCAGGTGGTGTCGGCAAGCTCATGAAGCTTGGGCGTAACTCATTTGAGAAGGCAACCAACAGAAACCTAGATGAGAAGTTGCAAACCTACTTGCATCGCAATATTAAAGACTTAACTCGCCGAGCGGAGGCAAATGCGCAAGCACATCTGTCAAACGAAGAAGTCGCTCGGCTGTTGATAACAGGTTGGGAGCGCATCAAAGACCAACCGATTAGCCAATTGCAAACCTACTTAAACGATGAGCCTGACCATAGCAGTATTGATCATATCGAAGCCAGCATCCAACAAAGCTATAACCGTCTGCGCTTGTCGCCTTATCTGCGCAGCCTTGTCTCAGCTAGCGTCGACACTTGGTATGACAATCATCAGTCGGATACGATTGCAAGCGTAGCAGCGAGCTTGTATATCGATGAAGAGGCCATGGCGCAATTAAGTAGCGCCCTACTTCCTGTCGTGCATGACGCTCTTGAAAGTACCTGGCTGACCACTCATATCTATAACATGTTACAAGCATTTTATGCGCAACCTAACATCAAAGATGGTTTTGTATTCAGTAAAGATTAATTCGAGGTTTTAGCTTATTTATCAGTTTTTAATATTATTCATTTATTAAGTTAGTACAACATTTATGAGTCAACATAATAAACTCAGCTTATGGCAAAAACTCAAACGGTTCCTGACTGCTTCAGCACCGCAGGCTGTTGTTGATGACGTGAAATTGTCGCAGCATTCCTTATTACTCGAAGCTGAAATTAGCGTTGATAACGATACTGATGTTGATAGCGAAACTAATGATAATAACGAAACTAATGTTAATAAAGATACTGCTACTAATACCCTACAAGCTGGAGCTTATAGCGCCAAGGCTAATAAAAAGCCTAGTGATAACAATGTCAATGATAAAAATGCTAGTAGCATAAGTAGTATAGGCTCTGCTAAAACAGATATTCGCGATTCTAATGGTATTGATAGTGCTACTGGTGACAAAAATAACCGCGAGAACTCTAAAGCAGATACACCGAATCAGACTGCCGAACTAGGCCGTAATACCGACATAGCTATTGTCGATTATCTTAAGCAGTATTTTAATGATAAACAGTGGCACTATATCCATTATCGACCAAAAACCAACGACAGCCAGCAATCGCACCATTTATCCTTGAGGATGCGTAATAAACAACTAGAATGTGGTTATCTGTTCCGCGTACAAGAGAAAAACAACCTGCTAGCGGTCTATGGTATTTTGCCGTTTTTGGTGCCAGAGAGTCATCAAAACGCAGCCATGTTACTTATCACCCAAATTAATTATGACATGCTGATTGGCAATTTAGAGATGGATGTGAATGATGGCGAAATACGCTACAAACATGCTATCGATGTCGAAGCAGTTGGTATTAATGATCATATCATTGAGCATCTGCTACAAAGCGTGATTGCCATGACGACAGTTGCTTACGAGATATTTGATGATTTAATCAATACTCAAGACCCTGCTGAAGATATGCAAACGTTACTTATAGAGCTACGTCAGCAAGCAGACTCTAGAACCTTCTTTCTTCCGACTCAGTTTGTTCAATAAAGATGCTCAATTTAAAAAAGTAACACAACAAACTTACTTTGAAAACCTTAAGGCGAGGCTGATAGAAATTTTCGTAGCCTCTGTCTGCGTAGGCACAGCAAGCAAGAAGATTTTTATCAGCCTCGTATGCAGATGAGATGTATAACACTTTTATTTAGTAGAGACTATAATCCTATCTTTTATGGCCTCTAAACTATTAAAGACAATAAAAAATGCTTTCACAAACTCCTTATCACCCTCTTAAACACCGACACAATTAAACATTATGCTAAAAATTGCTTACTCTGAAGTCTTCCGTTATTCCGTACCCGACAAGCATCGTTTTCCCATGCAAAAATATACGATGATTCCTGAGCGACTGCTTAACGAAGGGACTATCACGACCGAGAATTTTTTTGCGCCTGCTCGTCTAACAGAAAATGAGATATTAACCACCCATACTGAGGACTATTGGCATAAGCTTAAAACCCAAACGCTGCCACGCAAAGAAGCGCGCCCTATCGGTTTTGAGATGACCGAAGCGTTAGTAGATCGTGGTCGCCATATTGCCCATGCCACTTATGAATGTGCGTTATATGCCCAGCAATACGGTGTCGCGATGAATGTCGCAGGCGGCACCCATCATGCGTTTGCCGATCATGGCGAGGGATTTTGCGTCTTTAATGATGTTTGTATCGCCAGTAATTTATTATTAGACCGTGGACAGGCGCAAAAGATTTTAATCGTTGATTTGGATGTCCATCAAGGCAATGGTAACGCCAGCATTATGGCGGATGAGCCGCGCGTTTTTGTGTTTAGTATGCACGGCGCTAAGAACTATCCGTTTCGTAAAGAAATATCTGACTTAGATATTGAGCTGGACAACGATACGGGTGATGCAGAATATTTACAGATTTTGATGGATACGCTGCCACGCCTAATTAGCGACGTCGCACCAGACATGATTTTTTATCAGTCTGCAGTCGATGTGCTCGCGACCGATAAGCTAGGTAAACTTGGCTTAACGCAAGATGGTTGTAGGGCACGCGATGAGTACGTCTTGAAGCAAGCAAAAGCCGCTAACATTCCAGTCGCTATCGTCATGGGCGGTGGCTATTCAGAAGATGTTGAAGATGTGGTCGAAGCGCACTGTAATACCTTTCGGGTGGCCCAGCAGCTGTATTTTGGCGCGATGGCCGGTTAAATAGCATATAGAAAGTCGACACAAAACAACGTAAAGCGACTAGCGAGATTTATATGGCAAAAATATTGATAATTATAGGCATTGTGCTGGTTACTATTGGCGTTATTTGGCTACTGTTTCCAAGCGCGTTTTCGTGGATAGGCAATCTGCCAGGCGATATCAAACATACCTCAGGCAATACACGGGTTTATTTTCCAGTGGTCACGATGATAGTCATCAGTGTCATCGCGACTATCGTGCTAAATTTATTCAATCGCTAGTCATATTTTACGTTAACTTGAAAAGCACTGCCTATAGTCAACTCATTTTAAAACCCAGCAGCCCGTAATTATTGATGGCTCGATTCTATTTGGTACTAACTACACTACAAAAACGCCGTAATCCCTTGCCAGCCTACGCGTATACCAAGTACGGTAAGAATCAATAAAATAAGCTGACGAAAGCGTGCTTGCGGTAAGTAACGACGCAGGCGGATACCGACTAAAAGCGCAGCAATAGATAGGACACTCAGCAGAGTAATCAGCTGCCATTCACTACCGCTCAGCGCCATGATAGGCTCACGCAATACGATAATTTGGGCAATTTTACCCAGTAAATAGCACATGTTGCCGACTTTAGCGATGGTGTTTTTATCGTTACTTGCGGACAATAAATACATCATTAGTATGGTCGACATCGCGTTGGTCGCGCCACCAATGACGCCTGCACTAAAGCCAACGATAATCAGCACAGGCTTAGTATCAGGCAGACGTATTTGCTTACCAAGTAGTGCACTTATCACATAAAAGCCGATGACAGCCGCCAAGACTAATAAGATATAAGCACTATCTACCCACAGCAGTAGCTTTGCGCCCAAAATACTACCGAGCAGGCTGGTTAGCGCGAGCAGCCAATAGCGTCTGCCGTAATAAATAAAGTTTTGCCAGATACTACGTCCGCCACCAGCTAGCCAAGTCATTGCATTTAGCAATAATGACGGAAATATCACCAAGACAATGGCATGTGGCAGCGGGTACATGCTGGCAAGTGCAGTAGTAGTCACTAACGTTACACCCAGCCCACTAATACCATGTAGCAATGATGCTAGTGCAAAAATCACAATCAGCAATAACGTCTGGGTGCTATCGCTATCAGCTATATCCGTCATAGTAGCTCTAACCGACATAATATTTGCGACTTGATATTTGTGACTGAATAACTAGCCATTTAGACGTTGCGTCAAGGTCTTGCCGATAATAGTAGCGAGCTGCTCAGCAATCTTATCCTTACTTGCTTTTTCTAATGTCACCGTATCATGGGCATAGCGCTCTGAGAAAAACACCTGCATCGCATTGTCATCGCTGGCAAAACCAATGTCTGAGCGTGACACATCGTTACAAGCAATCAAATCTAGATCTTTAGCAGCTAGCTTACCGCGGGCATAGTGCTCTACATCTTGGGTCTCTGCTGCAAAACCGACGACAAACATATCAGGGTAGGCATGTGAAATAGTCGCTAAGATGTCAGGGTTTTTGACCAGATTTAGCGTCATGGCATCTTGGGTTTTTTTGATTTTTTGCGGGGCAGCTTCTTGCGTACGATAATCGGCGACGGCTGCCGTGGCAATAAAGATATCAGCATGGCGCAAGTTATCTAAGGGCAATGTATCCAAATTACCGTTTGACGTTATATCTCCTGACGCGACACTTTGCTGCTCTATTTGATCGTCCGGCTCATGGCAGTCACATTCTGCTCGTTCATGCTCGTGATGGTTATGCACATGATGGTGTTTATGATCATCGATCTGTTCATTTTCAGTCAGTGACAATAGCGCAGGATGCGTACCAGCCACACATTGTTGGGCAGTCGTTAGCATCTGTGCGGCAGACAACACATCGATACGGGTGACCCCAAGCGGCGTTGGTAGCGCGACTTTACCGCCAGCGATGAGTGTCACTTGCGCGCCTGCTTCTACGCAAGCCTGTGCCAATGCAAAACCCATTTTTCCTGAAGAGTGATTGGATAAATAGCGCACCGGATCGATTGCTTCAACAGTGGGTCCTGCGGTAATAACGACCGTTTTACCAAATAGATGCTGTGGGATGGTTTGCTGCGCACTAAATAAGCGCACCTCTGCTAACAATTGCTCAGGCTCAGGCAAGCGCCCTGCCCCTACATCACCGCACGCCTGCTCACCGCTGGCAGGCTCAATAATATGATAATTCATATCAGCTAGCGTCTGCACATTTAAGCTTACTGCTGGATGCGCCCACATTTGCTGATTCATCGCTGGGGCAACCAATACTGGTGCGGTAGTTGCAAGGCATACTGTAGTCAATAGGTCATCAGCCATTCCCATTGCCAACCGAGCCAAAGTATTGGCTGATGCTGGGGCAATCACTATCAAGTCGGCCCACTTGGCAAGCTCAATATGCCCCATGCCAGCCTCAGCACGCTCATCAAGCAATGAGATATGTACCTCGTTACCAGTCAAGGCTTGTAGAGTGAGCGGCGTGATAAAGGCCTGCGCGCCTGTCGTCATAATGACACGCACATCAAACCCCGCTTTAATCAATAAACGGGCAAAAACAGCAGATTTATAAGCAGCAATACCACCAGTAATAGCAAGCACAACATTAGACATAGGCATAACATCAATAAAAGGTTAGAAGATAAAATTGCGTTTATAGTAACAATTATGCGATAAATTGGGGAAAGTTTTCTCTTCCAATTTTGTTTGCTTTTTCGATTAATTAAAATCAACCCATATTTAAGGAAAAATAGTGGCTATAAAAGATTGGCACGAAGACGACAGACCGCGCGAAAAGCTGCTGAAATTTGGTGCAGCGCATTTAACTGATGCAGAAATTTTGGCAATATTTTTACGCACTGGCACTCAATCACAGTCTGCTATTGAACTTGCTCGTCATCTGATTGATCAGTTCGGTAGCCTTGCTGAGCTTCTAGCGGCACCGCAAGAAACAGTACTTGCCTGCCATGGTATCGGACCTGCCAAATATACACAAATATTAGCCTCGCTTGAGATGGGTACACGCTATCTGGACAGTCAGCTCAAGACTGGTCAAGCGCTTGGGCGCTCACAAGCAGTCAAGGACTATATCAGTACGCAATTACGCGGCGAGCATCGTGAGGTCTTTGCCGTGCTTTGTCTCGATAACGCTCTGAACCTATTGAACTTTGAGATACTCTTCACTGGTGGTATCTCTTCTTGTTCAGTATGCATCAAGCACGTATTGCGTCATGCCTTAAGCCATGCAACCAGTCAGTTAATCGTGGCTCATAACCATCCTCATGCTGATGCACAGCCATCGACAGCAGATAACCTGTTAACTTATGAGCTAAAAAAAGCCTGTGATTTACTTGATATCACTTTTATAGACCATATTATCGTTGGTCGTAACGACACCTTATCTTACGCTGAAAACTGTTTGTCTCCCTTTTAATTCAAATATCACAAAATTTTTTTGTTTTATTTAAAAAAACTAAAAAAAAAGAAGATAGACTGATACATATTGTCGACATAGCGTAGCATTTTGTCTATTGATAGTTTACGAGAACTATTTCATATTGGTAGATAAAATTGTCTTTATAGCCTGTTTTAATAAACGATTAGATTTAATCAGGCTCTCAAGCAAGGATAAAAGAACAAGCTCAGAAATAATATAAATAAGATGTATGACGATTGGCTCATTATCGACTCTGATTACTAATACTACCTATATTTTTTATTTCCCGATTCTCACCCACGTTTTGCCAAGGAGACAGTCATGGCGATTGGCTTATTTATTTTAGCAGTAATCATTCAGTTAGCCGTTGTCCTGGCCATATTTTTACTGTCTTTATCTCGTGTCACTGGTAGTATCGTTGCCATTATAACTGTCATAGTTACTGCGTTTATAAGCCCATGGTCGCTCATATTGGGGGTTCCGATAGCGCTTTTGTGTTTGATGTTGTTGATTGCTCCCATACGCCAAGCGCTTATTACCAAGCCTGTTTATAAAGCTTTAAGCGGTGCCATGCCAAGTATGAGTGATACTGAACGCGAAGCGCTTGATGCGGGTACTAGCTGGTGGGAAAAAGAGCTATTTATGGGTGCGCCAAACTGGGACACCTTTGCCAACTACCCTTACCCTGAGCTGTCAGAACGCGAACAAAGCTTCATCGACAATGAGGTTGAGACGCTATGTGCCATGCTTGATGAATGGGAGATTACTCAAGATTATAAAGACCTAACCCCGCAGACTTGGCAGTTTATTAAAGCCAATGGCTTTTTGGGTTTGATTATTCCTGAGGAGTATGGCGGTTTAGAATTTAGCTCCTATGCTCAAAGTCGCGTAATGAGTAAAATCGCTTCACGCTCTTCAACGGCTGCGGTCAGCTGTATGGTGCCAAACTCACTTGGTCCTGGTGAGCTGCTCATGCACTATGGTACAGATGAGCAAAAACAACGCTGGTTGCCTGGACTGGCCATAGGCGAAGAAGTGCCTTGCTTTGGCTTGACGGGGCCTGAAGCTGGTTCTGATGCTGGCGCTATCCCTGATACAGGGGTGGTTTGCTACGGTACCCATGAAGGCGAGCATATGCTTGGTCTGCGCATGAACTTTTCTAAGCGCTGGATTACGCTTGCTCCTATCGCAACTGTCGTGGGACTGGCATTTAAAATGCACGATCCAGAAGGCTTGCTTGGCGATCCTAATAAGACTGATTATGGTATCACTTGCGCTTTAATACCTGCTGACCACGAAGGCGTCATCGTGGGGCCACGTCATTATCCAAGTGGCTCGCCGTTTATGAATGGTACGGTTGACGGTACAGATGTCTTTATTCCACTAGATTATATTATCGGCGGCGTCGAAAATGCTGGTCGTGGCTGGCGTATGCTGATGGAATGTCTTGGGGTTGGGCGCGGCATCTCCTTGCCAGCGCTTTCGACGTCAGCGAGCGAGATGAGTTACTTATCAGTCAGTGCCTTCTCAAAAGTTCGCGAACAGTTCAAAATATCGGTTGGTAAGTTTGAAGGTGTCCAAGATGCCACCAGTCGTATAGCCAGTAATACCTATATGTTAGAGGCGTTTCGACATCTGGTTACTTGCGGTCTTAACCAAGGTGGTACGCCATCGGTGATGACGGCCATGGCGAAATACTATGCAACCGAGACTATGCGTGAAGTCGTCAATGATGGTATGGATGTCGTTGGTGGCCGTGCTATTCAAATGGGACCACGTAACTTTTTAGCCTCCCTTTATCAAGCTATTCCAGTCTCTATCACGGTTGAGGGTGCAAACATTTTGACACGCTCGCTTATGATCTTTGGTCAAGGCGCTATGCGTTGTCACCCATATCTGTTCGATGAGTTGCAATTATTACAAAGTGAAGATAAAAAAGATGCGCTAAAGCAGTTTGATAATTTATTCTTTAAGCATTTAGGTTACACTTTTAATCGCGGAGCAAAAGCCTTCGTCGCAGGATACGTTGGGGGTAGCAACAACGCGCCAAGCTTTGCAGACGGTTTCACTCGCCCCTACTACAAGCATATCAACCGTTTGAGCGCTGGTTTCGCTCTTACTGCCGATATGGCCTTAGGCCTACTTGCTGGTGACTTAAAGCGTAAAGAGATGCTGTCGGGACGCTTGGCTGATATTCATGGTCATCTATTTATTGCCACCGCTATTTTGCAGTTTTACGAGCATGGTACTAAGTCAGAAGCAGAACGTTTACACGCAGAGGTCGCCTTACAAAATAGCCTATATACTATTCAAGAAGCCTTTGTTGCGTTTTTTGCCAACTTCCCTAATCGGATGGCGGCCAATGTGGTTAGCTTTGTGACATTCCCAAGTGGACGTATCTTTACGCCAGCTAGTGATGAGCTCAAAGCCAAATTGGGTGATACCTTTATGGATGATCATGAAGCCAATCCATTTCGTGATTATCTCAAGACCATGGTGTACTACAATACTGATCCTGATGATGTTACTGGACGTATGGAACACGCTTATCAAACCTTGCTCGAAGTTGAACCACTATGGCAAAAGTTCAAAAAAGCAGAACATGATGATAGCTTCGAGGGCTTAACCTTTGAAGATCACGTAGTCCATGCCAGCCAAAGTGGTGTTATTACTGAAAGTGAGGCTGAGCAATTAATTAAATACAACGCACTACGCTTTGATTCGCTACTTACCGATGTACTTGATGAGCATCTATTACATGTACAAGAGCGCTTTAATCCGCATAGTTTAGAGAATGCGGTACATCAGCTGACGGATTATGCTGAACTCAAAAGCGCAGCTCAGGCTAAAAATGGTATATCAGCCAGTGATACTACAATCAAAGACACTGAGTCTACTGGCGATGACAATCCAGCTCATGGTTATGAGTCAGATGGCGATGTCAAAATGGCTGACGAACAAAGTATGGCCGAGGAAGTCACTGCACAAACTGACTTCGATGAGGCCCATCCTGAAGCTGAAGCACTTGATCATCGTAGTCGAGACGCTGAGTCGACGCTTAGCGAACGTATGAGTTACAATCATAGTAGAGGTATTGATACTCAACTAGACACAGATAATAGGCATCTAAATGCTCACAATGGTCATGAAAGTAGCGAGGGAGAAAACGTTTCTACGCAAGGCGCTAAATGGCAAGACGGTCTACGCCGTGAAGAAGATGATAAGGTGTGATGAAAGCGTAGTTAATATTCTTTAAGTAACTGGGCAAGCTACAAAAATAAAAACTTCAAAAGCAAGACTGTCAAACTATGGCAGTCTTGCTTTTTTTGACTGTGCCACTATCAAATTTTTGTATGTTAGGACAGTTATATTAAACCATTAATAACATAAGTATATATGGTACAAGACCTAACCTTGTCCGAAAATGTATTGGCGAGATTTATGTACTTAAGAGAGGTTCAACCCATAATGAATATATCAAACTGATCAGTGATTAGCTAAGTAAGAGTAAATAAAAAAATTTGTTTCCATAACGAAAACAAAATGTTTAGAATAAATGACAGCTATTCTTTGGGCACATAGCTTTTGTAGGCGGTCATATCAATAATTAAATATGACTTAGATGAGAAAAAAAATCTTGCAGTGCCCCTAACAATTCTTTTATATTGTCCACCGAAACGCGAGACTAAAAAGAATTTAGGCGTAACAGGGCTTTTAAGGAGATTGATAATGATGACTATGATATTAGTCATACTGATTTAATCATCAGTTTTATTGCCAAAAGTTACGTATACCAAGGATATAAGTTATGTGGAAAAATATGGGACTGACAGGCAAGATTATTGTTGCCATGGTACTCGGTATTATACTGGGTTTATTTTTGAACTATTCCGGACTCAACGCTGAAGGCAGCTTTGTTAATACCTATGTAACCAATGGCTTTTTTGCCATTATTGGTAAGCTGTTCGTCAACTCGCTAAAGATGCTGGTGGTACCTTTAGTATTAATCTCACTTATTTGCGGTGTTTGCGGTATTGGTGATATTCGCTTACTTGGCCGTATTGGTACCAAGACCTTTCTTATTTATATGATGACGACAGCCTTAGCGATTGCAACTGCAATTGGGCTTGGTATTTTGTTTGGCATCGGTAAAGGGATGGATATCGAAACCGAAGCCGCTTTTGAAGCCAAATCTGCGCCGCCACTACTTGATGTATTCTCCAACATCATCCCATCAAATCCCATCAGCGCGATGGCAAACGGGGATATGTTATCTATTATCTTCTTTGCTATTTTGATTGGTATTAGTATTTTGATGGTTGGTAAGCCTGCCAAAGGCTTAGTGCAAAGTTTAGAGCTTATCAATGAGGTCATCTTAAAGATGGTCACCATCATTATGAACCTTGCCCCTTATGGTGTGTTTGCACTTTTAACGAAAGCCATGGCTGAGCTTGGTTTGGATCTTATTTGGTCATTGCTTGGTTATGTCGCTGTACTGGTCGGCTCTCTTGCTTTCCATTTTTTCATTACGATGATGATTGTACTCAAGCTATTCTCAGGTTTATCGATCAAGACTTTCTTAGCAAAAATGCGCGAAGTACAGATTTTTGCATTTAGTACCTCAAGCTCAAACGCCACCATTCCTATTACCTTACGCACCGTGACCAAGCGTATGGGGGTCAATAACTCAGTTGCATCGTTTACTGTGCCTTTTGGGGCGACCATCAATATGGATGGTACAGCGATCATGCAAGGTACTGCGACTATTTTTATTGCCAATATTTATGGGGTTGATTTGGGCATTACCGAATATCTGACTGTTATTTTGATGTCAGTATTGGCCTCTGTTGGCACAGCAGGTGTACCAGGGGTAGGTCTAATCATGCTATCAATGGTATTTGCTCAAGTAGGCTTACCTATCGAAGGTATTGGTCTGATCTTAGGTGTGGATCGTATCTTAGACATGTTGCGTACTGCAGTGAACGTTGGCGGTGATGCAGCGGTGACAACAATTGTGGCAAAGTCAGAAAACAAAATGGATCTTGCCATCTATAATGACCCTCATGCTGGTGCAAAAGATGTATTTGATGGTCATATTGATGAAGACAATGAGCGTGAATTTTCGCAGGTCTTTAGCGATGGATTGATGGGTAGTGAGTACGATGATGTCGATCGTCGCAAATAACTACTCATAAATTACTCGTAAATAATGACAGGCAATAGTAGGACAACTTGATATTTTAAAATATAAAAAACCCCAGACTAATTAGTTTGGGGTTTTTTATATCTTGGTTTTTGTAGCTGTTTTATAGTATTTGTAGAGCATTGGCGGTTATTGGCCATCAGCCTAACCGAATACGTATTTAGTCAACATCGCCAAGCATACCAATACAATCACTGGTCGAATCAGCTTACTACCGCCTTTGACCACCATATGTGAGCCAAAATAGGCACCTATTGTTTGACCAACCATCATAGCCAGCCCCACTTTCCAAAGCACATTACCACCTAGAATAAAAAATATCAGTGAGCCAATATTGGTAGATAGGTTCAATACTTTGGCAGCTCCAGTCGCTTCAATAATCTGCCGACCTCGCAAAGCGACATTACCCAGCGCAAAGAACATACCCGTACCTGGTCCTATATAACCATCATAAAACCCAATCAATGGTGCCACGACTTTTTGCCACTTACTTTCTGAAATACGCGGTGCAGCCTCCACTTCACCGAGTCTAGGCGCAAATAAGGTATAGATTCCAATAGCGGCGATCAAAAACGGAATCAGCCTTTCTAACAGATCAGGTGGTGATAGTTGTACAGCGATAGTACCAATAACTGAACCGATAAAAGCGGCAATAATGGCGATCTTTATACGCTGAGGTTTGACCACCCCTTTTTTAACCATGGTAATGGAGGCCGCTAAGGCGCCTGAAGCCGCCTGCAATTTATTGGTGCCTAAAGTGAGCACTGGTGGTATATTGGCCAGTAGCATTGCTGGTATAGTAAGTAGTCCACCGCCACCTGCGATAGCATCGATAAAACCGGCGAGCGCCGCCACTGCAGTGAGCATTAAAATGATTTCTAGGGTTAAAGATACGTCCATAGAGATGGCCTTGTTATAAAATTCTCATAAAAACAGCCAAAAACACTAGACCGCTCGCCAAGCGGCCTTTAATATTAATATCAACATAAATATTAAAATAGAATAGTGGATGGGTTGAGGTATTGGTTGAAAAGCGACTTATTATAAAGTCAAAACTGTCAAAAACCAAAAATGCAGTAAAGTCCGTTGGTTTTTTTGTCACGATTATAGGCGTACTTAACGGTAAACACTATCATGTCATAACATTATAATTTATGATAACGCTCGCAAATCTGTCTATGACAATCGCCTTTTATCAATAGTAGTGGCTACTATCTGTCACAAAACATAAAATACTTTTTGGCAATAAAAAACATCAGAAAAATGTGATAACCCTAAAACATTCAACGGATCGTAAGAGCGTTATTGATCATACCAGCATGTTTATAACGCCTATCATAAGGTGATGATGTGCGCTGATATATATTGTTTAACGCATTTTATTGTTTATATTGATGAATTTATGAGAAACTAAAGCGAGCTATCAGCGTTGTCATAAAGCTGTTAGATAGGCGTTTAAGTTTACAGTATATATTTAACAAATGAGGATAATATGGCAATACAAAAAGTTAGGGCATTTTTTAACCTCGATGCTTCAGGTGGTATTGTATTAGCTTTGGCGGCTATCGCAGCCATGATCGTCGCCAATAGTCCTCTCAATGTTTGGTACGAATCTTTTATCCACGCACCCGTTTCTATTCAAATCGGTGATTTTGGCATTGCCAAAGATGCTCATCATTGGATAAACGATGGTTTGATGGCAATTTTCTTTTTCTTAGTCGGGCTTGAGCTCAAACGCGAAGTGCTGATTGGTGAGTTATCCAACGTCAAGCAGATCATCCTGCCAGCAGGTGCTGCATTGGGCGGTATGATCGTGCCAGCTATCGTTTACCTACTCTTCAATTACAATGAACCGGAGTTTTGGAAAGGCTGGGCTATTCCAGCGGCAACCGATATTGCGTTTGCTCTTGGTATTTTAAGCCTGCTTGGCAACCGCGTGCCCAACTCTCTAAAAGTATTTTTGGTATCTATTGCTATCTTTGATGATATTGGTGCTATTTTAATCATTGCCTTGTTTTATACCAGCGAGTTATCGTTGAGCTCACTAGCCGTCGCAGGCTTGTGTCTGCCTTTTTTATATTTACTGAATCGCCGAAACATTACGAGCATCACACCCTATTTGCTCATCGGCGTTATTATGTGGATCGCGGTGCTCAAATCTGGCATTCATGCAACGCTAGCAGGTGTTGTATTAGCGCTATTCATTCCATTATTTGACCGTACCGATCCTGAGCATTCACCGCTTGAAGAGCTTGAGCACGATCTGCAAAACACCGTATCCTATGGTATTTTGCCATTATTTGCGTTTGCCAACTCGGGCATCTCGCTTAAAGGCGCAGGGTTCGATGAGCTATTCCATTCAGTGCCCCTCGGTATCGCTGCAGGACTATTTATCGGCAAGCAAGTGGGTGTTATGGTCATGTGTTGGCTCATCTTTAAGCTCGGTATCTCGACCATGCCAAGAGGTATGGATTATAAGCAGATTTACGGGGCAGCTTTATTGTGCGGTGTGGGCTTTACGATGAGCTTATTTATTGGTGGCTTAGCATTTGCTGGCGACACCTCGTTATTCGATGAGCGTTTAGGTATTATTATGGGCTCTATCGTATCTGGTATTGCCGGTTATATTATGCTTAAACTGAGTTTAAAAGACAGCGTTAGTGGTACGTCAGTCGACTTAACACGCCATTGATGTTTAAGCAGATGGCTTATGACAGTGGTTGTGACAACTGATTACTATTAGCAGCCGTCGTGATGGTACATTATTACTATGAAACCCAAAGACGCTTTTATAAATGACTCTTCTACGCCTAGTGATCCGCTAGTACAAGATAAAGTATCTGTACCAAGCTACCAACGTCACGGGCGTACTACAGCGATTACAGATCATAGCGATTTACAAGTTCTGCGCCGTATCAGACGTTACCTGCTACCTAGAGACTTTACTGTCTCACAATCATTATTAGATGAGATGGTGGCAGGCTACGACATTGGGGACCCGCTGGCAGATGCCTTGGCAACTGACGGTGTGCGTTTTGCAAAACCCTTACAAAAACTCATCATCGATGACCAGCCAAACGTCAATCTTGCAACCAACCCCTCATTTAACTCATTAACCGAGCAATTTAGTAGCCATCCTGATTGGTTTGATCCCAAGCTTGCGCAGATTGGGGCAGTCGCCTATCGCCGTTATCCGCTGATGCTCATCTGGCTACTGCGTAATGTTGCACTTATGGCAGGCTATAGCATTCCTGCTCTCTCCTTACCGCTCATTCAGACTGGCGCTTTGATGCACGATGCATTACCACGCTTAATGCGCACCTATGCTTATATATTGGCTGTATCTGAACACCCGCAACTAGATCTCAGCGCGCGCAATAATTGCAAGCCTATTGATCAGGTGTTGGCGATCGGCTCTGAGGGCTGGCGACAGTCCATTCAAGTACGCCAAATTCATACCTTGGTACGGCAAAACTTACTCAAAGGCAAAGGCAACGCGGCCAAAGGTGTTATACCAAATGCTGATCAGCATCATAATCCTGATGGAACTTGGAATACGGCCTATTGGGGCGTTCCCATCAATCAGACGGACATGATCGCTACCCATTTACAATTTTCGTTATTGATTATGCGCGGACTGCAGTTATTGGGAGCGCGTATCAGTAAAGAAGAAGCTGAAGGTATCTTGCATCTGTGGAATCTTGCCAGTTATTGGATGGGGGTTGACTTACAGCGCCTACCAAAAGATGAGTCTGCGTGCTGGGAGTGGCTATACACCTACTTATCTATTCAACAGCTAGACTTTAAGATGGGTCGGCCACTTGCCAAAGCTTTGCACGACTTGCCACGTCAGCTAATGGGCGAGGACAATCGACGTGGACGCTTCGTTGAGATGGTGAATGCCAGTGTGACCCGCACCTTAGTCGGCGATGATATCGGCGATGGACTAGATCTACCCAGATCAAAGGTACGTTTTGGGGTATTGTCCTCAGTGCCTATTTTGTTTGCGCTTGATACAGCGCGCCAGCATAACAGTGGCATCGCTGATAAGCTTGAGCAGTTTCGCGCTAAACGCCAAGACAATATGAACTGGTGGCTCAAGAAAAACGATGACTACTATAAATAAAAAACATAGCTTAAGAATATTATTAGTAGTAAATAGAATATCCTGAACCATTATCAATAGCGTCAACAATAACTATAATAAATCCACAAAATACTCAGATAATGCTTTTTTATTAGATAAAGATGCATAAGTGTCTATAAGCTGACAACTCTTACAATCTACTATCTTGTATGCGGTAGTACCATTCAAGCTGTCGATCAAACCCAGTTTCTAGTAGACTTGCAATGACGCGTCCGGTTAGCCCCCATACTGTCTCACCATCGACTTGCCAGCTGGGTGTCAGCATCGTCGCCACTTGATCTTGCATCGCGTACTCTACTGCATATTCTACAGTTGGCTGAGTAAGCAAGGTTTCAAAATCTGCCCAAAAGATGCGTGATATCTCTCCCATCTCAGGCACCAATACCAAACCTGGAGCAATGAGCGCCACGATTGGACGCACACTCATGCCGCTTTTAGAGGTTTGAATAGGTAATTGACCCAATAGCTGCACTTTATTTGGTGGTAGCGCCGTCTCTTCGCAAGCTTCACGTAAGGCTGTGACAACGTTGTTGCCATCACCTACTTCATACTTACCACCAGCACAGGAGACCTCCCCTGCATGACTGTTCATATGGGCGGCGCGACGTGTCAGCAGTAACTTAGGATGGCGCTCATGGGTAATGGCCACCAATATCGACGCATCAGCGATTGGCGTTTGGTATAGACTGTCCAAAATACGGGCACTACGGGAAGTACTGTAAGAATGATATACCGCAGGACTGGTGACAGCATTTAAAGTCTCATGCTGTACTCGCTCAGCCAATGTTCTGAGCGTAGGGTGACGAATAAACGTGGGGACAGCGACTGACAGTTTATCAAATTGTGCAGACTGCGAAGGTATTAACATTATTATTGGCCTATATTTTTATCAGTGTTCAGTGTCATTAAGCTAGGTTATCTATAAAAATTCTCAAAAATAATAAGACTTATCATCAATCAAGTCGCTAAATTTATCAGTATATTATTTAAGAAACGCTAGTGAATAAGATTTTTTCGTTGAATAAAATGCAAGGCAGAATTGATGATTGCCCGCAAAGACTGCCCTTAGTTATTATTGGACTGGCTTGGCTTGGCGGTACATTAGCAACCGCCGCCTTGGCATTGATTGGCAATTGGCAAAATGTTGCTATGATTTTGGGCTCATTTGGTGCCAGCTGTTTGCTTATTTTTGCTTATCCAGAAAGCCCATTCGCTCAGCCAAGAGACATTGTTGGCGGCCATTTTATTACCACTTTTACTGGTCTAGCATTTATGACGATATTTGGTATTGAGTGGTGGAGCTTGGCACTCGCTGTCGGTACTGCCATTGCGCTTATGCTATTGTTTCGGGTACCGCACCCGCCTGCAGGCTCGAACCCACTAATTGTCATGCTTGGCGGTGTCAAATGGCATTTTTTGGTCACCCCAACACTGGTAGGCGCGCTCGCCTTGGTTGTCGTTGCCCTGATTTATAACAACATCGGTAGAGGCAGACACTATCCAAGATATTGGTAATGTCGCTCAGACATACTAAGCTATATCCTGCTTTGTAGTTTAGATTAGCCCAATCTGGTCATCACTACCCCACTTTTACGTGACTGGCTATTCTTCATCAAGCCAGTCATACTTTATAAGGGTAAATAACTGGCGTAACATCGGAGTCATATTTGCTCTATTGCAGATAAATGACGTGTTCATGTTACCATTATTCAGCATTGCCTTGTTTTGTGCTATCTTAAAACAACGTTCTTAAGATAACGTTTAAACTCAAAATAATGTTTAGACCTAGAGTTATACCTGTTGGCTATACTTATAAAAGCTAAAAACATGACGTTAGTAAAAACATTCTAAAAATTAAACATCTTTTACCACTCTTTTTATCTCACCAAAATAAGGCAGTTGATATGCGCTATTGTCTAGCATGTGGTCATGAAGCGGAACGCAAGATACCAGCGACTGATAATGTACCGCGTCTGGTATGCCCAAACTGTGGTTACATTCACTACGAAAACCCAAAGGTAATTTGTGGCTCTTTGGTAGTACACAAAGACAGAGTGCTGCTATGTCGCCGTGCTATCGAGCCTCAATATGGCTTATGGACCATACCAGCAGGCTTTATGGAAAATGGTGAAACCATGGCTGAAGGTGCCGCACGAGAAAGCTTTGAAGAAGCCGACGCTGTTGTTCTCAATCCTCATTTGTACTGTATTTATGACATTCCAGATATTGGCCAAATCTACAGTATTTATTTGACTGATTTAAAGGATGGCGCTTACGGCATTGGTTCTGAGAGCTTGGACTGTGCTTTGTTTAGTGAAGAAGACATTCCATGGGACAAGATTGCTTTTGAGGCAGTACGCCGTACATTGACCAGCTATTTTGCAGATCGTAAGCAGTTCGATGATTTGTCTGACTTTCCTATTCATCAAGACCTTATTGGTAAAGATCAAAGTATCAAGCGCTATTGAATCAGAGGCAAAATAACAAAAGCCAAGCATTATACTTGGCTTTTTGTATGCGACTTACTATCTCATAACCGCTACTGCTCTAGCTTTTAATTTTGCAAACTTTAAAGCCCAAATCTTTGACACTGTCTTCTTTATCATAGGGCGCGAGTACCGCACGTACATGCTTTTGGCCCTGCAAGTACTGCTTGGCCACACGCTGTAAGTCCTCGACCGTCACGGCCAAGATGGCGGCTCGCATCTTACGTTGCCAGTCTGCACTGCGCTGGTGGAGATCAGCAAAACAAGCTTTAATCGCTTCACCTGCTGGCGAGCCTGGCTTGTCCATCCCTGAGATAATTCCTAAGATGGCTTCTTCTAGCTGTTCAGCCGTTTGCGGCTCGTTTAACAACCACTCAATACTGGCATCAAAGTGCGCAAAAGTTTCGGCACAATGCGGATCACGGTAGCTAAAGAACTTAAATGCACAAGCATTGGCATCGTAACCAGCTCCGCCACCATAAGCACCGCCGCGCTCGCGAATAGCACTATGCAAGTACCCATTACGCAAGTAAGGTGCTAATACCATAAGCGCTGCCGTATCTGGATGGTCAGCGGCCGGAGCGGTATAAGCGCTAGCATTATGATAGACGTTGGTCGGCACTAGCCAAGCTATATCTTCAACATCAGCAGTAGTACCGCTTTCTATCGCTCTCACCGCGTCTTGTTCGCCATTTAATGCTGGATCAAGTTGCAAGTCTGCAAACTCGCTTGGGATATTATCTTCAATACCAGCATCAGAACTTTTCAGCTTTTCAGCCAGCTCAGGGGCACGGCTGTCTTGCCAGCTATCGACAATCAAGTTGCTTAAGCGTTCGGTTTGCTCCGCTTCACAGATGATAACCGCGTGCTTAGGCAAACTAATCAAACGCTGATGCAAGTCCATCAAGCTGCTTGCCAACTTATCCCACTGCGCCTCATCCGTACTTGCCTGCGTCAAAAACGCTTTCAGTGCATTGAGTGCTGGTAAGCCACTGCGCACATATTCTAGCTGCGCTTGGCGACTCATACCGCGACTGGCCGTTTGCATGGCATAAGCGTGGCCCGATCCTGCAAGGTTCGATTGCCAGCTGGCTTGACGCTGCTGCAAGATCTCTTTGATACGGTCATGCTCGGTAAAGACGCTGTGCTCCATCACTTCTTTGAGCAAGTCAATCGCTTCAGGTTTACGGTTTAGCGCACGCGTTGCAACGACAAAATAACTACTGATAGATTGGCTATCATCGATATTGGTGCGCTGACTAATACGCGCTGTCACTCCAGAAGAATGCGCAGCTTGCTTAGCCTGCAGCTCATGAGCACTCAAGGAGTCCGTACCCAGCTCAGATAATAGACTTAGATAAATAGGCAGCAGTGGGTGATTAATCACTTCATTAACCGGTAATTCATCACAGTTACGCTCACCGATTGCATCCGTCAACGGTACAATGACTTGATAATAATAGAGGCCATTGGTACCTGCTTCATACTCAAACAAGGTGCTGTCTTGCCCATTCAAACGCACAGGCTGTTGCGTGCCTTGTTTAAAGCTAATATCTGCTGGTACGTCTTCTAGACCAACTTTTGGCAAGAGGCTGACATCATCGGGTGCAGTTTGACGCGCTGCTAAATCCAGCGCTTGCTTGTGCAAGATATCTTTGTCATCAACGGTCAAATCCATAGCGATGGTATCAAGACGGGTCTGCTCAGCGGCTGCCAGACGGGCTGACTTTTCACTATCTGGCGTTAGTGTGACACGGACACGATGCTGATTATCGAGTAAATGCTGTTTAATTAAATTAGGCAGCCATTGCTTATCTTTTACTTGTTCACGTAGCCACTGTAGATGCTCATCGACCTCCCAGACATCAATAGGATTGCCATCATGAATCGCCGTGCTAAAGCCTTCTAACATCAGATTTAGACCATAAGGAATGCTATCACCGCCGATATGGCGCTGATCGATCTCAATTTGGTGCAAGATGGTTTCAATGGTGTCATCATCGATTGGATTGCTTGCAACTTCAGTCAGCAAATCAATAATACCCTGCTCTACCGCTTCGGCATGCTCGGGGTTTGAACCACGCAGACCGGTATAAAACACCATCTCGTAATGACTGTCATCAAGCCCCAATAATGGACTTGGTGCCTTACCTAATGGATGACTGTCAAGATACGCACGTAATGGCGAACCTGAGTGTTCGACCAGCACACCTTCTAATAAGCGCAGAGCCAAACGCTGCTTGGGATCGGTAATCGATGGCAGTAACCACGCCACCACGTGATGGGTCTGATCAGGGCCTGTCTCGTCAGCAGTATAAGTATCGACAGCGCTAATCGGTGCAGACAAACGCTGCTCAGGGCGTGACACATGCTTTTTACCTGCTTCAAATTGGCTCAAAGCATCGTCATGGATTTTCGCTTGGGTCTCAGCTACCGGAATATTACCAAAGCTCATAATGACGCTGTTTGATGGATGATAATGACTGCGGTGAAACTCAACCAGTTCAGGATGGGTCAAGTCTGGAATATCAGCAGGATCGCCGCCTGAATTGTAATGATACGTCGTCGTTGGGAACAAATGATGCGCGACTGTATGATATAACTGATCAATCTCACCACTCATTGCGCCTTTCATCTCATTAAAGACGATGCCCTTAAACTGCGGCTTATCATTTTCGTCAAGCTCTATGCGGATGCCTTCTTGAGCAAAATCAAGCGGATGAATATTGGGGAAAAACGACGCATCAAGATAAACGGCAAGCAAGTTAAAATAATCGTTTTTATTTTGGGTGGCGTACGGGTACGCTGTCCAGTCAGCCGCCGTCATTGCATTCATAAACGTATTTAATGAGCGCTTAATCATCGAAAAGAACGGATCACGTACTGGAAACTTCTCAGAGCCACATAAAGCCACATGCTCTAAGATATGCGCCTCACCTTTTGAATCCATAGGCTGGGTGCGAAAACCCACCAAAAACGCATTTTCATCACTTGGATGCGCTAAATGATAATGCATCGCGCCAGTTTTGATGTGCTGACTGATCAGCACATCCATCGACAGTGCTTCAATATGGCGATGCTCAATCAGCTCAAACGCTGGATGCAACGTTAAGTCAGCGGTAAACGGTGTGTCAGTCATAGTTATCCTTATAGCTTATAATATAATGTAGAGAGCGCCCAATGAGCTGGGTAAATATGAGAGTCTAGCCTCAAAATTGTGCCAAATATTTTTAATATTTAGTTATTAAACGTTGATTGGTCAGTAAATTATTTAAAAACTAACTTAGCGCTTATAGATGGGGCTAATATATTGATAAGTCAAGGTCGCCAACGCCAAACCACCAATAACGTAACAATAACCACAATTAAAATATGGCTTTATCCCTTAACAAAGATGCCCAGTACTGCTAGTATTAAATTATCCATCAATAGGAGCACATTATGAGCTATCAACATGTTTTATTGGTTACTGACTTGTTATCTGATGCTGATATAGTCGCCCAAAGAGCCAAACGTATCCTAGCAGGCTCTCCTAAAGCCAAATTATCGGTCTTACATATCGTTGAAGATGATATGGTGCGTTTTGGCTATGAGCTGGTACCAGCGTCTAGCTTATCAGGAGATAATGATGGTGAGCACTGGCAAAAGGCCCGAGCCAAGCTTGCGCTCTTTCTTAAGCGCAATAATTTACAGGCGGTCAATTCTGAAGTGACTGCTGCTATCTCTAATGACAAAGGCATCATCAATTATTGTCATGAAAAAAACGTCGATTTATTGATTATCGGACGTCATGAACGACATGGTATCGCTGCGTGGCTGGTTGGGGCAACAGCGGACAATATCTTGCCTAACACGCCTTGTGATAGCTTAGTAGTCAAGCTTAATCAGCCAGTACTTGAGTAAGGTTATCGTAACCATATGACCGGTTGCTTGAAACATTGCAGCCAATTAAACGCTGTTAAATAGGCTAATAAGTAATTTGAGCGGTGTCTTTAAAGAATACAATAAAGAGTGCAACTCACTACTTAACAGCAGTCATCAGTAGTGCTATAGTTAAAACTACTTGCTACGAGGAGACCCTCATGAGTTACCAACATATTTTATTAGTCACTGACTTATTGGCTGATGCCGACATAGTTGCTCAAAAAGCCAAACGCATCGTTGATAACCGTCCTGGCTCCAAGCTATCAGTATTACATATCGTCAAAGATACTATGGTTGGCTTTGGTTATGAATTGGTACCTGCCTCAAGCCTATATGATGAGATTGATGATGAGCGCTGCCAAGAAGCACGGGCAAAACTGGCCCAGTTTTTGGAGCGTAATGATCTAAATGCGGTAAACTCTGAAGTGACGACTGCCATCTCTAACAGTGAAGGCATTGTTAATTATTGCCATAAAAATGAGGTTGATCTATTGGTCATTGGTCGTCATGAACGCCATGGTATTGCTGCATGGATTAGCGGTGCGACCGCAGATAACATTCTGCCAAATGTACCCTGCGACAGTTTAGTCGTCAGGCTTGATAAACCAGTATCAAAACGTAGCTAATAGAGTTGATATAGGTATTGCTTATTAGCTCATTAATAAATAAAAAAAGCGCACTGTAGCTACTTGTCTACGGTGCGCTTTTTGCATATTTCTGCATGACAATCTTACCTACCTAATGCATTGATACCTAAGTGTATTACTCTTGAATAATATCTATAAATGCTTGCCAGATTGGACTTTTATGGCGGGCTTTGTGCCAGACCAACCACCAAGTCCGCGACAGATCAATACCCGTTACCTTCACTTGTACCAATTTTTGCGCCGTCAACTCTGCTTCAATCACATGCTGCGACAAACAGCCAAGCCCAATATCGGCACTGACCATATTTTTAATCGCCTCTGACTGCTGAATCGCCATAACGACTTCGACATCTGGTAAATGCTTGAGTAATTGCTCGTCGATAATTTGTCGCGTGCCCGAGCCTGCTTCACGTACCAACAACGGTAATGTTGCCAGCTGTGTTACAGTCAATTTATAACACTGCTCATCTGCACTATACTCCGCCCAATCGGTTAGCCATTTACTATCGTATTTAGCAAATATTACTAAGGTATCTGTACGCCATTCTTGCTGCTCGATGGCTTTTACGTCTGTCGGACGCGGCATGCCTTCGACTAAAGCGATATCAATATTTAACTGTTCAACTTCATGAATGACTTCTTGGGTGTTGGCAATATACATATCGACGTTAGCGTCTGGTAGCGCTTTATACAGCTGGGCTAATAGTGGTGGTAACACATAATTGCCGATAGTCGTACTCGCACCAATATGAATCTGTCCTGCTTGATACTGATGATACTGCTCAAGTGTCAAAGACTGGCTTAGTAGTGCCTGCGCCTGTACATAAACCGGATGCGCATTTGGATGTTGATTAAGCCTGCGCCCTACTCGTTCAAATAGAGGCATTTGTAAGCGCGCTTCTAGCTCGGTCAGTGCGCTACTGACTGCTGACTGTGATAGATGCAGCGCTTCGCTGGCAAGGCTGGTACTACCTGTCTGATAGACACTAACAAATACTGCCAGTTGCCGCAAAGTGATCTTTGGTACAGTCTGAACGGTCTTCTTCATCAATCGCGATTGCCTTTTATCAAGATACTCTATTAACCTAAAATTTCGATAGGTTATACCTTATTAATCTGTTTTTATTATAAAACAAGTTGTCTTATACTGTCTATTCATAAGCTTATGCTTATTTTGATTATCGACAATAGGATGCGTCCCTTATGCACGCTTTTGCCCAATCAGTGAATCATTATTTTCCAAACAACCGTCACTTAGCAGGATTGGTTGTCGTGCTGATCGGTAGCTTATTTTGCCTATGGCTTAATAACAGTTTGAATACTTGGTCGAATGGACAGATCGTGGGTCTGTCATCTTTGACATTGGCTATCTTATTTGGAATGATCCTTGGTAATACGATTTATCCTAATTTCGCTGAGCGCTTAAATGCTGGCGTGGTCTTTGCTAAGGGTCAGATTTTACGTCTTGCCATTATGTTTTATGGTTTTAAACTGACAATAACACAGGTTGCAAGCGTTGGCATGCCAGCGGTTATGACAGATGCACTAGTACTGACATCGACATTTTTACTGACGTATTGGCTAGGCACAAGGTGGTTAAAGGTCGATAAAAAAACCACTTTATTGATTGGTTCCGGCGCTAGTATTTGCGGTGCAGCGGCGGTCATAGCGGCAGAGCCAGTGGTCAAAGCTGAGGCGCACAAGGTTACGATTGCAGTAGCGACAGTGGTCGTGTTCGGCACTATAGCCATGCTACTTTATCCATTTTTGTATCACCTTGGTTGGTTACAGCCTTGGCTTAGTGCCGAGCAATACGGCGTCTATACTGGCTCAACCGTCCATGAAGTGGCACAGGTTGTTGTCGCTGGTAATGCAGTGAACACTGAGGTTGGTAATACTGCAGTTGTCACCAAGATGATACGCGTCATGATGCTCGCGCCATTTTTACTGGTTTTATCATTTGCCTTGACCAAGGGCGATGGTCAAAACAGCGATAAAAAATTATCGTTTATAGCGCGTATTAGACAAGTCAGCGTACCTTGGTTTGCTTTTATCTTTATTGCTATTGTCATACTACATACATGGGTGCCAATGTCTAAAAGCTTTGAGCAAAACATGATTTTACTAGACGATGTGTTACTGACGATGGCTATGTTTGCACTGGGCCTAACCACTCATCTGAGCGCGATCAAGCAAGCTGGCATTAGACCGCTTATTTTAGGTGCAATTATGTTTGGCTGGTTAATACTAGGCGGTGGCCTTATTAATATTGGCATTAGCTTTATCTAGTAGTTTGCCTGTCCATTCTTGAATGCTCATCTCATTACCTAACGTAAAAGGCCTCCAACTACTTATAGTCGGAGGCCTTTTTATGTTTATCATCTAATCTAGTATGATTGACTAAAACTTTTTAAGAAAAACGATTACTAAATCTATTCTCAATACTTTAAATACCAAATCATAGACGAAAAAAAACGAACCCGAAGGTCCGCTTTTTTACATCTATTCATCTAGCTGTCTATAAAGACAAATTAGATAGCAACGATGTTATGTGCTTGTGGGCCTTTTTGGCCTTGAGTTACAGTGAACTCAACTTCTTGGCCTTCAGCCAAAGTTTTGAAGCCAGAACCACTGATTTCGCTGTAATGAGCAAAAACGTCTGCGCCGTTTTCTGGAGCGATGAAACCAAAGCCTTTAGCTTCGTTGAACCACTTAACTGTACCTTTTTGAGTATCTGACATGTCGATAATCCTACTTTTAAATTTATTAATGGTCTAGTGACCGGTAACGCTTGCAAATAGCTACTGAACGATAAATATTAAAACGAAGGATTATAACTAATACTACGAGGTAATGATTTGGTGCAGAACTGCTTTTAAGCTTGGACGTATTATAAGACGTGCAAGCCTATATGGCAAGCTTTATCTTATATTTCATGTAACCGGATATACAATCCTATTTTTTAGTCATCGCTTTGCGCTTACTTGGCATTGGGTAAGCGAAACAAATATATCGCCACTCCACTACATACAAGGGCTATCGCCCATGCAACCCATAGCATATCTGCTGGCAGACGATAAAATAACATTGCCGTTGAAAATCCCATCATCAGTGTTGCAAGCCATTTAGCATACCGAGGAACAGCATGGTTTTCTTCCCAATCGCGAACATATTTACCAAAATACTTGTGATTGATCAGCCAAAAGTGAAAGCGGCGCGAGCTTCTTGCCCAGCAGGCAGCTGCCAATAGTACAAAAGGCGCGGTCGGCATCACTGGCAATAAGATACCGATAATACCCAACACAAAAAACAACCAGCCAAGCGTCACAAACGTCCAGCGTATCGTTGGACTACTGGATTGATTGGTCTTTGGTCGATAGTAAAAGGATTTTTTATTGTCAGTCATAAATATGGTTTCGATACACGATAAAAGACAGATAGCACTATGAACTTATGAAGCGAGAACGCAGATTAAAAAGTAAAGCTCAGCTATCTATATAATTGTGTAAGCATGCTATAACGTTTAGAACGACACAAGTCTATTTTTGCGACATTTTACTATTATTGAGTATATCTGGATAAATTTGACCAACAAAAACCGCTCATAACTTAAATCATGAGCGGTTTTGATTAAACATGCGTTGAAAAAACCTTAAACCAGTATTAACGCAATAATTGGGAATATCAAAAAATACCCAAAAACGGCCAAAATTGCGTACTTGGTTTCGATACCTTTACCATTAAACTGCATTCTCGCCAGCGTATCGCCAAGCTTCAAAATCGAGATACTATAAAAATAAAAGGCAAATAAGAGAAGTACAATGCTAATAGTAAATATCGCGATGGAAGATAGCGCGCCAAAGAGGACAACCGTTCCTGGGAATAAAATCTCACCTTTGATAATTAGGACCAATAAAACAATCGCGGCACCTGATGCAGAGGCATGGAAAAATATAATATCGTGTAAGGTGGCATCAGCTTTATAAAAGCTGGTTTCGATGTTTAGCTTATCGCTACTCAGTGCCCTTGGCATCGAGTCTCTATCAACGATTGATTTATGACCTTTTATATGACTCATGGTCACAAGAAAGGTAAAAAATGTCAGGGCGACCCAAAAGACTACATGTATATTTATCATCATTATTATTCCTAAATCCACTAAAACATGATTTAAAAATATCTTATACACCGACCCCGTCACTTACTTTTTACTTGTGTAAATCCAATTCTTAGAGAAGTCAGTGCGCTTATATTTATACTATCAGCCTTATCGCTTTGATTTGTAATAAAATGTCTAAGACCTGATTTTGCTGTACTGATGCTATATTCCGTCCTAAATAAAATAAGTATAAATAAATATCATAATGCGCTACTGGAACAAATTTTTCTTTGCTTGTTGTGCCTACGCAGACAGAGGCTACAAAAAATTTATTCCTATAGCACTGTATTTTTTTTATGGTGGATCGAGTATAGCTTATAGCAGACAGGTTATCGTGTTTGGTAAATCGTGTGGACGTAGTGTCTAATTCGGTTTTGTTTTGGCGTAAAAAAACCGCTCACAATTTTGTGGGCGGTTTTATTTTTAATGATATTATTTTGGCTTACTTATTTCGATATCAATCCTATTTCTCGTGCTTCTTTGAGCCAGCTTGGAAACTCTTCTAGCATGTTTTCATACAAAGTTTCTTCGCTGATATCATCCAAGTCATCGAGTTCAAAAAAGTCGCAATTATCAATCACGCGCCCTTCCATATCATCTAGTTTTTTGAGGATGCCATAACCACGACCACCCAAGCCCACAAACTGCCAAAATATCGGTAGTTTAGCGGCATCCGTCATGACTCTAGTGATACCGCGATTGTCATTCACCCCGCCATCACTGATAAATAGCACGTAGATAGGCACATCCAAGCCGTCCTTTTGATAAAACTCCGTCACCGCTTTCATGACTTCTGCTTCATTATTGATACGCGGGCCAAGTACCCATTTGCGCCAGCCGCCATGAGCGTTTTTAATAAAACCGTCGTAGTTATTCAGCCCAATCTCGCCCAAGTACTGCGGATCTCGAGCAAACGCCCAGCAGTCTAGCGCTTGGTCGTCATCGAAGTTCACTGCTAATGGCAATATGCGGTTGACCACCTCTTGCACACGGCCTTTTTTGTACTGCCTGTTCATTGAGCCTGAGGCGTCCAACACCAACGCTACCTTTGCGGTTAATTGCTGCAATTGGCGTTTTTCAAGCGATATGGTGGCTTTTTTGGCCAGATTGACCAGTTTTGGCGCTTTATCTAGCATGACTTTCTCGAGCGACGGTTTTGTTTGCACTGGTGTGGTGGTTACGTCTGCTGCTTGCGTAGTGTCCTCTTCTACATCGCCACCGAAATGCTGGACGATGGCGGCAAGTCCACCATTAAAGCCTTGCGCGACGTTAGATACTCGCCACACACCGCCTTTTCGATAAAGCTGCATCAACATACTGGCTTGCTGCTGAGCAAAGTCTGCTGCTTGATACTCTGCCTGCGCCTTTTGCACTTGTTGCCAAATGCCAATCTCTAACGATTGAATTTGATTGAGCGGCGTATCGGCTGATAATACAAAAAACAGACTATCTATATTATCCGCCAGTTTAGATAAATTAACCTCAAACTCGGCTTGTATTCCTTTACTCGCTGTTGGCTGCGACTCATAATGAGTGAGTTTGATTTGCCCGCACGGAGAGGTTGGCTGATTATAAAACACCATGTAATCATCATTGATCAGTTTGCCCGCTGCATCTAAGGCAAAGCAGCTGATGTCCATCTCTATCGGGCTTTGGCGAGTGAATTTGAGCGTGATGGGTGCGGTATCGTCAATAGCAAAGTTGCTTAGAGGCGCGCGTTGTCCGACGGTGAGGTGGTTCATGGTGTTCCTTACGTTAGCGTGTTGTTCTTTTAAAGATAATAGACTAATTACTGATATTAAAAAACCACTACAGCATGACGCGGTAACGGTTTTTTATTATATGAAATAAAAAATAGTAAAATTTAAACTATAAAGTACTACATAATCACTGAAAAAAATAAAGTCGTGAATGATATAAAAAACACAGAAAATACTTTTAATGATTCACATTTCTTCTCTCCCATAACCACTGCTAACCTACCATATATGACAACTATTGAAAATAATAACATTACAGCTAATAGATATTGGAAAATAGGGATAATGGAATAGAAAGTTCTTTCCAATATAATAGAATTAAATTTAGGATGGTAGTTAAAAGACTTCAATACAAGAGTAAAAAATGCACATACAAGAAACACTCCAGAAAAATGTTTAAAAAATATCCCCATTAAAGAATCGTTTTTTTCATAGAACTGCTTGCTTGCCACTTCCGTAAATTCTAAAAACTTACTAGACTTGATAAATAAATAAGAAATTATCATGAAAGAAATTAAATATATAAAATGTCCAATATAATACACATTAATAAATAGGCTATCAGGAATAATAAAGTACATCATAGTAAAACCCTGTATTTTTAGAACACTAGAAATAGATACATATTTTTTATATTATAATATAACTACATTTTATCATTAATCAGTTCGCCTGTACTATTTAAGCTAGTGCAAAATAGCTGATGTCCATCTCGATTGGACTTTGGCGAGTGAACTTGAGCGTGATCGGTGCGGTATCGTCAATAGCAAGATTGCTTAAAGGCACGCGTTGTCCGACGGTGAGGTGGTTCATGGTGTTCCTTACGTTCATACAGATAATTATAGTAATAATAGCGTATAAAAAAGAATTTTTACTAATTTACAAGCATAGGTCAAAGTGTTTAAATTTATAAACTCTTAAGCGGACAGTAGACTATTCAAATCAAAGTAATCTATTTCGTATTATAAAACGCTTCAAAAAAACCTTGTCTTTTATCTTCGTTAGACAAATTAAATACGCAAGAATGATTCTCTGAAGGTTCAACGACTTCGGAAAATAAACGACAATACAAGTTATCAGAGTTAATATTCACTATAACTCCCGTAAAATCAAGAGCAAAAACATCTTCTAAAATTTTATAGCTCTTATTAGGAAAGTTATCTTTATATATCTTATTATACTTAGGTTGAAAGTATTTAATCATTGCAGCCTCTACTATACTAACCTGAGTCTCTTTGGAAATATCACTTTCATATATACTATTGAACCTATCAATATTTAAATCCCTATTGTCTATCTCGATGTTTTCATTCATACCATTAACTTGAGAAATAAAATTATAATCATCAAAATTCATAGTAAGCACATATACTTCATAATCTGGATCGTCACAAGAAATATCAGCCAGTATTTTTTGTAGCGTAGAATGACTTTTTAGGCGACTAATAATATTTCTATTATTAGTTTCAGAATAAGATTTTCCTATATATAAAACTTCTAAATTCCTTAAATCATCATTATTGTTTTCATTACCGATAGCTATTGGAAGTACATTAATAGGAATATATCTTATCTTATCCCTATTGCTATTAAGCATATAAATATTTACATGAGGATATTCAGAGATTTCTATATACTTTGTATCTTCAGTAGGAGTAAATGGGATTTTAATACTATTACTATGTACAATACCTTTTTTTCTGTAAGAAATTTTTATATCCGATTTTTTTAAATCTTCTGAGCAATCTAGCTCATCAAACCAAATTTTTGGTAGTTTTGTTATTAAATATATATAATATTCATCAATCACTTCTTTGAAACCATTATTAGCTACATCTTTTTCAGATGCGATATTTTTAACTGGTATCATTGTCCATGCTCCAGATGAGAAACTTATCGCAAACTCTGAAGAATATTTCATTTTTCTATCATCCATTTTCTCATCCCTATTTTTTAAATTTTTTATAATACTATACAGATGTCAACTAAATTAGCAAAAGTTAATTTATACTAAAAAAAACGCCCCCATCATGGAGGCATTTTTTTCACTATCAGACTTGTTACCGCATTGATTTACAAAGCCTTAAGCTCTTCCATCTGCCCCGCCATAGTCTTAAGCTGCCCCTCTAACTCTTCAAGCTTAACCTTCTCAGCCTCGACCACTTCCA
This sequence comes from uncultured Psychrobacter sp., assembly GCF_947488565.1. Taxonomy (GTDB): domain Bacteria; phylum Pseudomonadota; class Gammaproteobacteria; order Pseudomonadales; family Moraxellaceae; genus Psychrobacter; species Psychrobacter saeujeotis. The sequence continues at coordinate 981,960 of NZ_CANKZC010000001.1, forward strand.
CAGGCGCTTTACTCACAAAGCCTTCATTACCCAGCTTACGCGAGATACCGTCCGCTTGCTTTTGCAGCTTCTCGTAAGATTTATCAAGGCGTTTTAGCTCAGCGGTTGGATCAATCAGTCCTTTCATCGGCACAAGCACGCGCAGTTGCCCGACCATACTTGATGACGACAATGGCACCTCATCGCCTTCTTTGACGATCTCTAGGCTCTCGACTTTGGCAAGCGCTTTAAACTGGTTTTTGATACGGGCTAGACGCGCTTCTTCATCATGAGAGATATTTTGTAGTAGCACTGGCAGACGTACCGCGTTACCCAGTTTCATCTCACCACGGATGTTACGGACGCTCGCGATGAGCTCTTGTAGCCATGCCATATCAGACTCAACTTGCTTACTGATTTGTGCATTATCGGTTTGTGGGTAGTCAGCGATGACGATACTGTCGGTGTTTTTACGATTTAATAGTGGCGCGACGGTCTGCCAAATCTCTTCGGTCAGATACGGCATGATTGGATGGGTGAAGCGCAGCGCTGTCTCGAGCACATGCAAGAGTACGTAGCGGATTTGCGCTTTGCGTTCATCCGATACCGAGTCATCATTTAGGCTAGCTTTGGCAAGCTCCACGTACCAATCACAGTACTCGTTCCAGATAAACTCATAGATATCTTGGCTGACCATATCGAGACGATACTGAGCAAAATGCTGATGGATATCTTTGATGCTAGAGTTCAGGCGGCTCATGATCCATTTTTCTGGTAATTCCCAAACATCAGGGTTTGCCGTTTGGTCGATAGGCTTGGCACTGCCCTCGCTATCAACACAGTTCATCAGTACAAAACGGCTGGCGTTCCAGATCTTATTACAGAAGTTACGATAGCCCTCGACACGCTTTAGATCAAAGTTGATATCGCGACCAGTACTGGCCAAGGATGTGAAGGTAAAGCGCAGCGCATCGGTACCATAGGCTGGGATGCCTTCTGGGAACTCTTTACGCGTTTGCTTCTCAATCTTGGCCGCGTCTTTTGGGTTCATCATATTGCTGGTGCGTTTTTCGACCAGCGCTTCTAGATCAATACCGTCGATAAGGTCAATCGGATCTAAGACATTACCTTTTGATTTGGACATTTTTTGACCATTACCATCGCGCACCAGACCATGGACATAGACAGTCTTAAACGGTACTTGCGGCGTGCCGTCTTCGTTTTTGACAAAGTGCAAGGTCATCATGATCATGCGTGCGACCCAGAAGAAAATAATGTCAAAACCTGTCACGAGTACGCTAGTTGGATGGAAAGTCTCCAACACACGCGGATCGGCATTCGGGTCTGCCCAGTCCAGCGTACTAAAGGTCCATAACCCTGAGCTAAACCACGTATCAAGCACATCATCGTCTTGGCGCAGTTTCACATCATCGCTCAAGTTGTACTTAGTGCGCACCTCGCTTTCATCGCGCGCCACATAAATCTCACCTGTCGCATCGTCATACCATGCTGGGATACGATGACCCCACCAGAGCTGACGGCTGATGCACCAGTCTTGTAGATCCGTCATCCACGCCATATACATGTTTTTATACTGTGCAGGGACGAACTCAATGCTGCCATCTTCTACTGCGTCAATCGCAGGGCCAGCCAGCTTTTTAACCGCGACATACCACTGATCGGTCAACCACGGCTCAACGATGGTACCGCCGCGCTCAGCGCGCGGTGCTTTTAGTGCATAGTCTTCTACCTCTTCTAGCCAGCCTTGCTCGCCTGCTTGCGCCACAAGGAATTTACGCGCGGCAAAACGCTCAAGTCCTGCATAATCCTTTGGCGTGGTCTCTAATGTTGGCTCACGCGTCTGCAAATCAGGATAGACTTCCATTGCTGGCAAAATATTGGCACGCTCATCAAGGATATTAATCAGCGGCAAGCTATGACGGCGGCCTAGCTCATAATCGTTAAAGTCATGTGCTGGGGTAATTTTGACACAGCCTGTACCAAAGTCGCTCTCGACATAATCATCGGCGACGATAGGCACGACACGACCAGTAATTGGCAAAGTAATGGTTTTGCCAACTAAGTGCGCATAACGCTCATCACTAGGATTGACCGCGACAGCGGTATCACCAAGCAAAGTCTCAGGACGCGTGGTCGCGACCACCAGATAGTTTTTGCCATCTTGCGTGGTCAGCTCTGTATCCGTGAAATGATAGCGGAAATGCCACAAGCTGCCTTTTTCATCATGGTTTTCGACTTCTAGATCAGATAGCGCGGTTTGGAATTTCGGATCCCAGTTCACCAAACGCTTACCACGATAAATAAGACCATCATCGAACAGACGTACAAACACTTCTTTTACCGCATTGGACAGACCGTCATCCATAGTAAAGCGCTCGCGTGACCAATCAACTGAGCTGCCCAAACGGCGGATTTGGTTGGTGATATTGTCGCCAGACTCTTCTTTCCATTCCCACACTTTATCGACGAAGTCTGCACGCGTCATATCACGGCGTTTGAGTCCTTGCGCCTCCAAACGACGTTCAACGACCATTTGGGTGGCGATACCGGCATGATCCGTACCTGGTTGCCACAGCGTATTGTCACCATCCATGCGGTGGAAACGTGTGAGCGCATCCATAATCGCGTTATTAAACCCATGACCCATATGCAGCGAGCCTGTGACGTTTGGCGGTGGCAGCGCGATAGAGAACGACTCGTCTTTATCAAAAGTCGGCTGAAAATAGCCGCTGTTCTCCCAGCTTTGATACATACCCGCTTCGACATCCTTGGGATTGTAGGCGTTTTCTAGTTGGCTTAAGGCGGCTTGAATAGATTGGGTCAGGTTGGTATTAGTATTGGTGTGATTCTCAGGATTGCTCATAATAGGATTGTCTTTTATTAAAAATGAATGTGGCCAAAAAATATGTCGAAAAATAGGCGAAATAAGTAATAGAGTGATTTTAACGCAGATGGCAAGATTTTGTTAGATGATGAGCAAATTTATCAGGTTTGAGTGAGCGTATTAAACCATTAACAACAGCAATCAGCGCAATGCTAAATATGATAGGCTATAGTCATACCATAGAATATAACGCATCTTATATATCAGACGTTGCCTTCTACTAGTCCATGCAGCGAAATCATTATCCCATAATCAGCGAGTTTACTGTGCCCCAAGATACCGAGCGTAAAGACGATTCTCAGACTGACCCATCAAACGATACGCATTTAGCCGATAACAATGCCGATGATACCAATGATACAGATGAGCAAAATAACAGTGATATTGAGGACAGTCAGCATCAAAAAAATGAGCAACAAGACAGCGAAACAAAAGCCACTGAAAACCTTAAGGATGAAGACTTCCCTGAACAAATCAGTGATGAAGACAAAGAAACCATCAAAAAAGTCGCCAGCGATGACAATTTAAGCCAAGCAAAGAGCTACGCCAGTATTTTGGTTGAGCAGGTCATCCATGCCAAAGAAACGTTTGATCGCTCTTTAGGTTCTTTATTTACCAGTGCTTTTACTGCTGGGCTTGAGATCGGCATTAGCTTTTTTATAATTTTAGCAGCTTTTTCACTGCTTAGCGGGGTGATGCCCAATCAATATGCAATGGTGCTATCTTCATTGCTATATCCGATAGGTTTTATCATCGTTGTGATTGGTCAGTCGTTGTTGTTCACTGAGCAAACCTCACTGCTTAGCTTACCTGTGTTAAATAAGATAGAGCCATTACACAAGTTGCTGCGTCTGTGGGGTATTGTTATCACTGGCAATATCGTTGGCGGCTGTATATTTGCCGCCTTGATGATAGGACTCGGCTTGAATATGCATCTGTTTAGTGTCAGTGATATCGATGCTTATGCAGCGCATGTACTAGGGTTTAAATGGTGGGTTATCTTTGGTAGCGCTGTATTGGCAGGCTGGATGATGGGCGTTGCAGCATGGCTTGTCACCTCAGCGCGCGATACGATCAGTCGCATTGTACTGGTCACTCTCATCACTGGTAGTATTGGCTTTTTGGGCCTGCATCATAGTATCGTTGGTAATATTGAAGTGTTTGCCGCTCTTATGTACGGCACAACTGTGAGTATCTTAGGTTACTTGTTGTTTTTGGCTATGGTACTGGCAGGGAATACCGTTGGAGGCGTGGTGTTTGTGGCAGTACTAAAAAATCGTACGTTCTTATTTGAAGTTGAAAGAGTAAAACAAGAGGCAAGGAATGATAGAAAAAACAGGTTAGCTCGAATGGGGATACGCCGTCGTTAACGTGTTTTGGCATCGTCAGTGCTAATGACCGCGGTGCCATAGGCGATCGCTTCAACCATACTACCCAGCTGGTTAATATTACTGACCTCCAAGCGCAGGCCATAGATGTGATTGTAGCCTTTGGCTTGTGCTTGCGTACGCATACGTACTAAAGCCTCACGGCGAGAGCGGTCTAATAATGTCTCATAAGTGGTGAGATTTTTACCAAACAAACTTAAAACCCGCGCGATGACCATTTTAAAATAATCTTGTGCAATAACGACACTACCGAGCACCAGCTCCCCTTCACTATTGGCTGTCAGATTGGGGCGATAAAAACGCTCACTAGAGACAATGATATGAGCCAGCTGTTTTTCTGCTATTGTCAACTGCGCTAAATGCTGACGTTCATGACGCATGCCAAAAAACCACCCGACCACAAATAACAAAACAAATGGCCCATAGTTAATGAGTATTTGAGTCATAGAATCATTCATGGCACGTCTCTTATCTTAAAAGCAAAGGCGAAGTTGCAAGAGTTTTGCAGTTGGTTCACTATCATTAACCAAAAGGATTAAAACGTGGTAACTCATCAGTTGGGGTTTGCGCGGTGCTTGATGATTCGTTGGACTGATAATCGTTAGAAGGATAATGCGGTGGTTGAGACGACATATTCGGTTGCATACGTATCGCTTTGACAGCTGTACCATAGACAAACAACTCTGAGGCTCCTTGTGCAATACTCGATGTCGAAAAACGTAAACCGACGATCGCATCCGCGCCTAAGGCTTCTGCCTTGACTACCATACGATCAATCGCTTCTTGACGTGACTCTTCTAGCAGCTCAGTATAAGCTGTCAGCTCGCCGCCAACGATATTTTTAAATCCAGCAAACAAGTCTTTGCCGACATGTTTTGAGCGTACCGTACTACCATAAACGACATCTAAGCGTTCAGTGATTTGATAATTGGGTAAGTGCTCAAGATTGGAGAGTTGCATAGCCATGGTATTACCTTAGCAGTGACTTATAAAATTAATCATTAGTATGGAACAATAAAAACAACTCGGTTAAGTTACCTTCAATACTGTTTACCATCTGTATTATTTTGTCTTGGTCAGCGCGCATGTCGGCAAGCTCGGGATCTTCATCATCGATACCGCTTAGCACGATCATAGGTAGGGTTAATACGGCAACATCCTCAGCTGTATCTTCATCTTCAAACCAATTACTGGCTTCATCACCATACATGGCATCTACAAACCCAATCGACCATGCCACGATATCTGACTCATCTGAAAAGTCGACGGCGACTTCCTCATTGCCCGCATCTTCACCAAAAGGCAGCTCGATAGGTGTCTCGTTTTTTAGCTCAGCCATGATAGAGTCGCGCCAGCGACGTATACCATCGACGACGTTATCTGGCACTTCACTGACGTGTCCTTCAAACAACGCATCTATCCAGTTTGGTAGTGGACGTCCTATTACGGTAGCAGTCAAGAAACCATGAGTGGCGACACTGTCGAGCACAAACTGGCTTTCTTGGTTGTCTAAAAAGTCTAACAGCTCATCAAAGCTTAATTGATTACTCATGGAATACTTATCCTTGAATCGGTCATTGAAGTGACAACGCACATAAAAAATTGAATTATCTCTAATGAGGGATAATCGACCTGACGATTGATCAGCACACTACTTGCAAAAGACTGTGCTACTAAAGACCCTATTGGCTTTTATGAATAACAGTCATAACAGTCAGTAAAATAGGTTCAGCTTAACACGGTTAGCTGTCGATAAATTGTTACGCTTACTATGTAGCCTCGTTAATGATTTTTGCTTTCTGCTTATTGATTGATCTATAGTCCAAGGTCTAAAAATGCTTAAAGGTCATCATCATCCCAATCATCATCAAAGTCATCGTCGTCATCATCACCTAGATCATCTAGCTCGTCTTTTAGTGCTTTGGCCAGACGCTTTTCTTCTAATAAATTATCAATCAAACGACGTTTTTCAAGGCTACTTAGACGAGTGCGAACACTGGTCTCTGCTTCTTCGACCATCTTTGCATCATCGTCATCGGCAAATTCGCCATCAAAATCATCATCGATATCAGTATCACTCATGACAAACTCCTATTATTTGGGCAATAAATTCAAAACACATCGATATACTTATGCCTTATAAAGTTTCGCTCGCCTCTTGTCAATCCTTTTTACGCCTATTGCTGATTATAAAGGAACATCTTTGATTACGAGTTGGTTTAATTTATCTTTTATTGATAAACAGTAGTCTATTAAAAGCTAATTGGTAACGCTTTGCTCTTCTTCTTCGACACCTGACATTAACACTGCATTACGGACAGTCGCCAACCGTTGTATCATGGCATCATTACCACCATCAAAGACCGCACATTCACGCTCATATACCGTTGTTGGACGCTTTAAGCTTTGTACCTGAACATGACTACCGATTTGTTTGAGTCCAGCATTGGGTAATAGAATCAGCATTTGTTCCTTTCTACCAACGCTATTGAGTAGCTGTCTCATTGCTTGTGCTTGGTCTTCGTCACTGACACCCACTTTAGCTGGCAACGCAAATCTTGACAGCTCAATATGCTTTTCATGAATGATTTTATTGAGCATTAAATACAGCTTCCCTAGCATAACGCCAGCTAGAGCAGCTTTTGCATGACTGTTATCAGCTTTAAGTATTGCACATGCTCCACTTTCATCAAAATGTGGCTCATTCACCGCACTGACGCCAAGCAGTAGTGGCTGCTTGAGTAGCTCTGTCATTGCTTGATTTAATAACTGCGTGCATAATGCCAAATAAGGCATTCTCATCTCAGGAGCAAGGCGCTCTAGCATATTGTATTCATCGTGAAACATAATCTGCACACTGACTGTATCAAAAGTGCGTGTCGCAGACAGCTTTGATGAGCTGCTGGTAAATTTATGAGTGTGACTACTGTCGACGCCTGCGCTAGTCTGCATATCATCTGTATGCTGAACTGTGCTGTCAGCGTTGTTTGACTGTCCGCCTTGCGCGGCGTCAGTTGATGTATTCGAGCTTGTTTGCTGATCAGCGGTATTGGCTTGCTGCGACTTTAGATACGCGTTGAGCTCATTATGGATGCCAGCGGTGTTCACTTTGCCAGTTTTACCCATCTCATGATTACTTGTATCAGCAGTATGATGAATCTCATCGCCCATGGCATCTCTTTTTTCAGCATAATTTTCATTAGGCGCACGCCCATAGCTCAATTGACCAGATTGAATATATTGTTCGCGGTGCAAATCTTGAATATCTCGGCTCAATGCATTGATTTGCTCTTTGGTTGGACGAGCCACATAACCATACAGCAGCCACAAGAAAAGATGCAATACCAGCGAGCCGATGACAAATGGCCATTGCATCGCGATAATCTCACCCTTACTGATGTCTTTTAGGGTCAACGCGACACTACCAATAACGGCATCACCTTTGGTTGCCATCTGGCTGATGGTATCGCCTTGCTGCATCGGAGCATTGCCGACTGGCACTAAAATCTCATCATTGCTGTCTTTAATAACGATGCGCGCCACGTCCTGCTCGCTAGTATAGCGATTGGCGATGACACTTAAGCTTACGCGGTCTTCGTTTTCTAAAGACAAACGCGCCTCATCGATCAGCTGGGCGACCATTTGCTCACCCTTTTGCTCACGACTGGTCGTCAGCTGCTGATCGGTGCTGATGACCAGCAGTAAAGTCTGCAAACAAAAACTGACTAGAATGATAATGGCAAACAACCCTTGCCGCGGCGCTAAATACGTCATGATATGTTAAACTTTTTTGAATGGAAGAAGTTAAAAAAACGAGACTGTTGCTCATTTTTTGGAAAAGTATGCTACTAATCATTTTAACTCAAACGAGTCTTATTTAATCGCACTACCGACTATCATACAAGCAGTCGACCAACTGGTATTGTCTATAATATCACCATAATGGTCATCATAGGTTTATCTATCAGTATACATTTAATCATTTATGACATTCGGTCAATATACTCAAGATAATGGCATTATTATTCAACTGTTATACTTTGTGCGTCATGTATAGGCGATACACGGTAAAACTGTTATTATTCCTAATCTTAACTGCGCACACAAGGGACAATTGAGACATGCCAAAAAATACGCCTTACTCGTTACCAAAAGACAGCAAAGCATGGCAACAAGCTGTAGATTCTGTCGCGTCACTATTGCCTGACGATACCAATCTGCTAGACTTCGATACGCTCCAATCTCTCCCTGTATTTGCCCTTATTGTCGTACTGCCTGCACATATACACGCACTTGATATTCATCAATATGTACAGTCTTGGGTCGATGAGCAGCCAAGCTGGCATTTGGTAACAGTGGCAGAAGATACGGAGGCAAGCTTTGTAGATATTACTATTTCTAAAGCTGCTGCTGACACTGATTCTGTCTTTGGCATCGACGATGATACCAAACAGCCGTTTGTTCCCGCTCAAGTATTTCGTTATTTATTGGTTCCTGTCACTGATACGCTCATGCATCCTGGCAAAAAAACAGCCGCCGCTCACATCATTGATGATCAGCTGACGACTCGTTTGCGTCACGACTTGGCAGAGAACTATCTAGCAAAAGAGGATAGTGGTGTCCAAAATCTGGGCATTGACAGCATGAATGTAGTCGACTGCCACATCTTATCTATTGGTCATATGCTACGTACGCATAAGCTTATCTGCTTTGATATGGACTCAACCTTGATCGAACAAGAAGTCATTGTTGAGCTGGCAAAGACTGCTGGTATTGGTGAGCAAGTAGAAACCATCACAGAAGCCGCTATGCGTGGTGAAATTGATTTTGATGAATCCTTTGTGCAGCGCGTCTCATTACTAGAAGGCATCTCTACTACAGTATTGGATGATATTTGTGCGCGGCTGACTTTATCGACAGGTGCTCGTACCACTATCAGTGCTTTTAAAGCACTGGGCTACCACACGGTACTGCTCTCTGGTGGTTTTACTTATTTTGCCCGTTATGTCGCTGAACAATTAGGGATTGACGAAGTCCATGCCAATAACTTAGATATTGAAGAAGGCGAAGTGACGGGGCATGTGCAGATGCCTATCATCAATGGTGCCAAAAAAGCGTCTATTGTTGCGCATATTGCTGAGCGTATGGGCATAGAGATGTCACAAGTGGTCTGCGTTGGTGATGGCGCAAACGACTTACCCATGATGGCCAATGCCGATTTGGGTGTTGCTTATCATGCAAAACCTATTGTCCAAGCCCGTGCTGATGCAGCGGTAAACGTCACAGGTCTTGAAGGCGTACTCTATGCACTTGGGTATCCTGCACTCCTCTCAAACTAGTAGCCGATCAACACTTATTTTTATTTTTAGAAAGGAATGTCCATGACGGCATCACAAACTCCGCGGCCAGACACGCCGTCATCAAGCGCGAAGACTGATGCAGCGCCATCATCAGATCTGTCAGTCACCTCATCTGCCAACCTATCCGGTGCAGACAATCCAAAGCAGTTGGCGGCGGTCTACATTAAAGGTATGGCAATGGGCGCAGCTGATATCGTACCTGGTGTATCGGGCGGTACTATCGCTCTGATTGCAGGTATCTATGAGCGCCTAATTAATGCGCTGGGTAGTATTGGCCCAAGCCTTTGGCAAGTATTTCGTCAGCATGGCGGTATCAAAGGTTTACTTGCCGTCTGGCGACAAGTCGATGCGACATTTTTGCTATTTTTGCTATTAGGTATTGCCACAAGCTTTGCCACTTTAGCAGGTCTAATCAAGCATTTACTGGACAATCAGCCTCTGCTTATCTGGTCGTTCTTCTTTGGTTTAGTAATTGCGACCGTCGTTATTTTATTGAGTGAAATAAAACGGTGGAATGCGGCACGGGCGGGGTTATTTGTCATTGGTATTGTGACAGCGGTTGTGATCAGTAACTTACCCCTGCTCGCTACGGCACCAAGCTTACCGTATCTATTCCTTGCAGGTGCAATTGCCATTTGTGCGATGATACTTCCTGGTATTTCAGGGTCATTTATCTTGTTGCTGATGGGCGCTTACGATACGGTATTGGAAGCCGTCCATACGTTTAATCTGACGGTTATTATCACCTTAATGGCAGGAATGGCCACTGGGCTACTCATCTTCACGCGTGTGCTTAAATGGTTATTGTCGCGATATTATCAAGGAACATTAGCCCTGCTTACCGGCTTTATTGCTGGTTCACTGGTCAAGGTGTGGCCATGGAAAGTAGATGCTTTAGGTACTTTAAATAATGAGGCGATCAATAACGTTGCCCCGTGGCAATATCCTGCGGGCGCACACTGGCTGACGACATTAGGACTGATGTTACTTGGGGCAATATTGGTATCAGCACTGTCGTGGTGGGGCAATCGTACCAAGCGCGTACAACCGATTAAGCAATAATCCCAACCATTTAATATGGCTTGATTTTTTATAATACTTTACTGTAAGCGCCTAATCATAAGGCGCTTACTTTTTATATTAAACCTTCTTAGTCTATAAAACAGCCACCATAAATCAGACGACAACCGTTGTCGTAAAGTCGCCTCTACCCCATTCAGCTTTTTACGGTAAACCAGCATAATAGTCTTATTGAAATTCACCTTATGAATAGCGAGATGAATGATGTTTTTGACTATATTTTCGGTTGCTGGTATAGATACGTTAGACGGTAGTGCGCTACTTGGCTATGGTCTATTGGCAAGCTTTATTATAGCGATTGCTTTAACTTCGCAGCGTTGGCTATTATGGTATGTGCTCGGTGGTATGATATATTGGCTAAGTGTTGAGATGTTACATAGCGCGTTGATGAGTGGTTTTGGCTTATCTGATTGGCATAGTTATGTTGCAGCATTTGGTATCAGTTGGCTGCCACTAGCTGGTTGGGTGTTATATCGCGCGCTACGTTATGATGATGTGAGCCGTACCGTGCAGCAAGAGCGTGAACGAGCTGCTGCACGCTACGTTGAACATACGCCGATCTATGATGATCACTATCAGCCGCGTTTTTAGTAGTGCCTTTTGAGATATATGACTTATTTTAATCATTGCGCCCAATATAGGCGCATTTTTTAGCGCGACTGTTTTTAATATAAGCAACTTTGTCTGTCAATATGGTATGTACCAACTTGTTCATTAATAAAGTTACTTTTGATTCAAGGTATTGTTACACGATATCTAATGCCTTCTACGCAACTACTAAAGTATTAAGGGTAGAAGATAGTTTATACTCTACCTACAAATTGTAGTACAAACCAATATAAAGCTACTTTATAAAGTTACTTTTATTGTAATCCTACATTTTTTACACTTATTGTTATACTTATTTTAGGAGACTGACTATGTTTACTATTCCTGTATTAGATATCAAATCTGACCCTTTAGACGTGATGTTGGCTGTGGTTGGCTATCGCTTGTCTATGCTTGCTGACAGTGATGATGAAGATATCAAAAAGCTTTTGGCTGACCGTAAAGTTACCATCGAAATCGCTAGTGTGGAAGCAAACGTTGCGCGTCATTTTGACTTTGATAATGGGACGTTTAGTCAGCGTAGTGGTCATGCTGACGCGCCAGATTTGACGATTAACTTTAAAGACTCAATGACCGGGGTTAAGCTGTTATCTAAAGGCAATCTGCCCGCCTTTATGACAGCAGTTCAAGAAGGTAATTTAAGTATAGAAGGTGATTACAGCTTAATGATGTGGTTCAATAAGCTTGCCAAACATATCGTACCTACTATTCCAGAAGACTATAAACCTTACATTCAAAAAGCAAAACCTTATGCTTATAAAGCGCAGCAATTTGCCAATCATTGGATTGGTGTCGCTAAGCACAAAGTCGGTAAATAATACATGGTACCGTTAAAAAGACAGTCTGTATTTACAAGGTTACGGCCATTAGCCTGTCTTTAAGCGCTATCTGTTAATGTTGTTAATAGCGTTCTGATTTTATGAAAAGGTTGCGGTATACTACGGTTATCGCAACCTTTTTTATTGTCTTATTATCAGATGACTATTCTAGCTTATCTGATTTTGTCTCATCTTATCTTGAAAGGACTTAACCCATGGCAGGACTGCTTTCTATCCAAGAACCTAACCATCAAACCAATAATAATACTAACATTGACTCGCATTCCACATCCAGCTTACTGTCGGCGGACAGCGCAACCACAGCAACAAATACCTCGGCAGTCAAATACAGTCGTGAACACATTGCGCAGCTGTTTGATCTACCCCTGATGGATCTATTATTACAAGCACAAACCATCCACCGTCAAAACTTCGAGGCCAATGAAGTACAAATTAGCACCTTATTATCAATCAAAACAGGCAACTGTCCTGAAGATTGTGGCTATTGTTCGCAGTCAGGTCACCATCGTGATAAAACCAAACTTCAAGCAGAAAAACGCTTAGAAGTTGATAAGGTGATTGCAGCGGCCAAACGCGCTAAAGCCAGTGGCTCATCGCGGTTCTGTATGGGCGCTGCATGGAAGCATCCGAGTGTCAAAGACATGCCTTATGTGGTCGAGTTGGTCAAAGAAGTCAAAAGCTTGGGCCTTGAGACTTGTATGACGCTTGGTATGCTAAACCCTGATCAGGCGACACGATTGGCTGAGGCAGGATTGGATTATTATAATCACAATTTAGACACCTCGCGCCGTTACTACGAAGAAGTGGTCAGTACGCGTAGCTATGATGAGCGGCTCGATACACTAACGCACGTACGCGACTCGGGTATCAATGTCTGTAGCGGCAATATTGTGGGTATGGGTGAGAGCCGTGATGACCGCATAGACTGGGTACATGAGTTACTTAAAATGCCCAAAGCACCCGAATCTATTCCTGTTAACTTGCTCGTCCCGATCGCAGGCACTCCAATCGGTGATAAAGTATTGGCAGAGGGTGAGCTATCGGTGCTGGAATGGATTCGCACGATTGCGGTAACACGTATCTGCTGTCCGAGCAGCTATGTACGTCTATCTGCTGGACGCGAAAGCCTATCCGATGCTGAGCAGGCTTTGGCCTTTATGGCAGGTGCCAACTCATTCTTTTATGGTGATAAGCTATTAACGACAGGCAATGCTAGCCAGTCTAATGATAATAGGCTTATGCGAGAGCTTGGCTTGACTGCACAAATTGCAGCACCAAGAGCGCCCAAGCAAGTGCCTGTTATGGATGCGATGAGTGGGCATCAATCGCAAGTGGTACTGGCAGAATAGCAATTGTCTTTACGATGTGCTGCTACCATTACCCATTAATCTGCGTTAAGCTTGCCCGCGTTTATATATGACGTATAAAAGTATTGACGAGAGAACAAGAGAAAAACTATGCCAGATTATTTTAATTGGATTAAAGCGGCACATATTATTGCAATGGTCTGCTGGTTTGCAGCGATTTTTTATCTGCCAAGGCTTTTTGTCTATCATGCCATGAGTGATGATTTAATCAGTCAAGAGCGTTTTATTGTGATGGAGCGTAAGCTATATCGCGGTATCATGACCCCATCAATGATAGCGACGTGGATTTTGGGTCTATGGATGGTAGCGCTTGGCTGGGAAGTATATAAAACCCAAGGCTGGCTACATGTGAAGATTTTTTTGGTGATTTTATTGTCAGCCTACCACGGCGCATGTGGTTTTTATCGAAAAAAACTGATTGGTAACCCCCACTACAAAACCCATAAATTTTGGCGCTGGTTTAACGAGATACCAGTCTTTGCCTTGGTCATCATCGTCATCTTAGTGGTCGTCAAACCGTTCTAGGCTTATTTATAAATTTTAGTCAAATGAACAGCACTTTTTATTAAATACTAAAAAACGTCCGTAACCTCTATCAGTCACGGGCGTTTTTTAATATTTGAAAGATATAGTGTTTGAAAGTTATTGCATGTACTACTTAGATAGTTGGGCTACTTAGATAATTGGGCGCATGATTTGATATACATTGCTCAAATCATAAACACGGTAGCGCGCAGGCTCGCGGCGATTTTCCCCAGCATAACTGAGTATCAGCGCTTGCTTGGCCGCTTCATCGACCCAGCCGACAAACAGCCCGCTATGTTCGACCCCGTTGTAGCCATGATTGATATAATAAAGCCAATCACCAATCTCAATCTCATTACTATTGGCATAAGGGCCTTGTCCATAAGCGCCTTTATGTACCGTGTCACGGGTGACCCCTGCTCGCTTAAATACCTCATTTAGATAATCCCAGCAGCCGCCTTGAATAATAGCACGCTCGTTCAGTGCCATCTTGCGTGCCGTACTAATCACCTCTCGTGCAGCCGTACTGCTCTGATTTTCAGCACTGCTCAATAGGGGCAAATATTCACTGTCAATATTATCGTAATTGCCTGATAAAAATGCAGGCAAGACAGCCGGCGCTTGCCGCTGAATTTTCGGATAGCGATAAAATGACTTTGATTCGGATGTATTTTGCGGCAGCTGATTGTAGGCATGCGTATTGGGTGTCAGCTGAGCATTAAAGCGACTCGTGTTGTTAACGGTTGAATAGTTGGTACGGGTACGCTGGATGGTCGAGCGTGTATTTATTTTAGCACGCGGTACTGCCAGATTAGGTTGAGCTGTCTTTTGTGCGATAAGATCGCTCATACTATCGGCATACACGTAACTTGTACTACTCAACAGTAACAACAATGCGCTAATAGAGGTTCTTTTTATGAAAAAAGGCCCTACAGGAAACTTTTTAACCGTGCTGGCTTGAGTAGACGACACTTGATACCACGATGCTTTATACAATGACATTTTATCTTTATATGAATTTGTTTTATCTGAGGTAATAACCGACGATAGCAGCATGACCAGCTCCTTTTAAGACAGCAATAGTGTTGATGAATATTCGACACGCCTTAGTTTTTAGTTATAAACCATTTAGGTAAGAGGCTGCAAGCTTTATTCAACACTTTTAAATGATAAAAGGTACAAAAAGCAAGATAAAAGGTAGGTTAACAATGGTCTGTAAAAAAACAATAAAGAAAAAGCCACCTATTTACAGATGGCTTTTTTGTTTAAAAATCGCTGACTAAAAATCGATTGATAAAAGACTCAATCCTCGTTCATTTTAATATTAACATGACGCTTATTGAGGGCTTGTCCTTCTAATATCGCTTTGGTTGCTTGCGCCTCTTGGACAGTATCAAAGCCACTGATATGGTATTTACGTACGTTATCTGTATCGACAATTTGGAGCTGCTCGCCAAACAAGGTAACTTTATCACCGTCGCTGAGCGTAATATGATCACGTCGACCATTACTGTCGTGTACTAGCTCGCCTACACGTACCCATAAGACACCGCTACTGATATCGCCGCTCATAGATTTTTTACGCTGTTGGCGCTGTCGATTAAAGATAAAACTGCCTATAATCAAAAAAGCCAGTGCGCCAATTGCTAGGCGCTCTGGCAGTAGACTCATCGCTAAGGCCACTGCCACAGCACCAACCAGCAATGCTGAGCCGAACCAAAACAGCCCGTTGTCCTTTGATGGAGGCTGATTCTGTAAGGTAATTTTGGCACCATCATCGGTTAGCTTTAACATGCATTATTACCTATCGATTGCTACCCATTGACGAATAAACACATCAGTTATTTATATATTGAGTTGAACAGCTGCTTATAATTTATATTAGATAGTTCTTATAAAAAATCTACCAGCCAAGGGCGGTTTGTTGCATTTTGATAAGCTCAGCGATTCCTTTTTCAGCAAGGATTAACATATCATCAGCTTGGGCACGGGTAAACGGCTTTTCTTCAGCAGTACCTTGCAGCTCAATAAACTCACCCTTTTGCGTCATAACGACGTTTAGATCCGTATCACAGCTGGCATCTTCTTCATAATTTAAGTCTAGATAAGCTTTACCATCTTTCATACCGACAGAGATCGCAGCGACCAGACCAATCAGGGGATCAGCTTTTAGTTTTTTGGTTTTTTGAATGCTCTCAAGCGCATCAATCAAAGCAATAGCAGCACCAGTCACACTAGCGGTACGTGTACCCCCATCTGCCTGCAATACATCACAATCAAGATAAATGGTGTTTTCGCCAAGCTTACTAAGATCAATCATGGCACGTAGGCTACGACCGATGAGACGCTGAATCTCTTGAGTACGACCAGACTGCTTACCGCGGGCGGCTTCACGCTGATTGCGAGTGTTGGTTGCGCGCGGTAACATGCCGTATTCAGCGGTAATCCAACCTTTGCCTTTGCCTTTTAACCAGCGTGGAACCCCTGATTCGACGCTTGCCGTACACAACACTTTGGTATCGCCAAAACTAACCAACACTGACCCTTCAGCATGTTTGGTATAGTGGCGCTCAAAGCTGATCGAGCGAAGTTGGTCAAGCTCACGGTTATCAATACGCATAAAATTCCCTAAGACGATGTTATAAAAGCAGTGGTATAAAATAAGTATAACGGTCTGCCAATGGCTTTTTGAACCGTTAATTATACTAAAAAAGTCATTAAAAAGTGTTTAAGTATCAGACATGATAAACACTAGCAGACCCAAAACCTGAGATATCCTAACGTGGCAGCCACGCAATAGCAATATAAGTACTTGTTATTACGTGGTGATTTTGACAAAAAACACAATGAGAGTAAAGCAAGCATTTTCTACAACGCTCACTGGCGCTCTATTCTAGTCCTTCCATTTTACGTAACTCTTTACGCAAAATTTTACCAACGTTTGATTTTGGCAGCTCATCGACGAACTGGATATGACGCGGACGCTTGTAGCCAGTTAACTGCTTTTTACCAAAATCGAGCAGCTCTTCTTCAGTGACATCGCCTTTTTTGACCACAAACAATTTGGGGTCTTCACCGCGCTCATCACTCGGTATGCCAATGGCGCCGCACTCTACGATGCCTGAATGCTCACTCATGGCCTCTTCAATCTCATTTGGATAGACATTGAAGCCTGAGACGATGATCATGTCTTTTTTGCGATCGACAATCTTGATAAAGCCTTTTTCGTCCATGATACCGATATCACCTGTTTTTAGGTAACCGGTTTTTGTGAAGGTGTTAGCTGTTTCATCAGGACGATTTTGGTAGCCGATCATCACCTGTGGCCCCTTGACACAAATCTCACCGCGCTCACCAATAGCGACTTCGTTTTCTTCTTCATCAATTAATACAATATCAGTACTAGATGCTGGGATACCAATCTTACCTGTAAACTCTGCAATGGTCATCGGGTTAAAAGCGACCACGGGTGAGGTTTCCGATAAACCGTAACCTTCTACAATAGGCAGGCCTGTGATTTTATGCCACTCTTTTGCCACGCTTGGCAATACTGACATACCGCCGCCAATAGCTGCTTTAAGATTGGAAAAATCCAATTTGGCAAAGCTGTCTTTATGCACCAAGCCATTAAACAAGGTATTTACAGCAGGAATAAATGATGGTTTATATTTATCCATCTCTTTGATCAGACCATCTAAATCGCGCGGATTCGGTATTAATAGACCTGTAAAACCTTGATACATGCCATACATGCCGCAGACCATAAATGAGAACACATGATACAACGGTAAAGCGGTCAAGATCACATCGTCGCTATTGATGTCATCTTCAAAAGCACTATTGATAAGGACGCTAATCTGTAGCATGTTGGCAACTAAGTTGCCATGTGACAGCATAGCACCCTTCGCCACACCTGTCGTACCGCCAGTATATTGTAACAACGCCACATCATCCAATGATAAGTCGGGACGCTTATATTTGCTGGCAGATACCGCTCCTAGCGCTTGTTTAAAGCTTGTGCTATTAGGCAAATTATACGCTGGAATCATCTTTTTGATATGGCGTGCGACTAAATTGACCACCCTCCCTTTGACTGAGCCCAGCATGTCCCCAATCTTACAGACAATCACATGCTCTACTTGGCCTTTGTCTTCAGCGTCTTGATAAGTTTTGGCAAAATTCTCAACGATGAATAATGCTTTGGCCCCGCTATCATGTAGCTGATGTGATAGCTCTCGACTGGTATATAGTGGATTGACATTGACCAATACCATACCGGCACGAATGATACCGAGCATAACAATCGGATACTGCAAAATGTTTGGCATCATGACGCCAACTTTATCGCCTTTATCCAATCCCAATGATTGTAAGTAGCTTGCGATTTGGCGGCTATACAGGTCCAACTGTTTGAAGGTAATGGATGCGCCCATACAGAGGTAAGCAGTTTTTTGTCCATAACGACGAAAGTTACGTTCAAATACTTCAAGCAAAGAGGTCTCATCATCAGGCATATCGATAGTTGCATCGATACCATAACGCTCATAAGCGTCAAGCCATGGTCTATCACTTGGAATGGTTGGCATCGTAGGAAACGCTGTCATATCCGACATCATTTGTTCGTTTTTATGCGCATGGTCATTACCATCAGTGACAGACGCTTGGTCTGGCGCGTTTTTATTAGTACCGCTGTTGTTGGTATGGTCAGTCATAACTTTTCCTAAGTACTACAATTAAAAACGTAGAATAATATAATAATGATAAAAGTATTGGGTTTATAAATCATTATTTGTGAACACAAAGTCACTAAAAACCAGACAATAATAACCAATGTCCGCCTGATTGTATGCGTCCGTACTATAACAGTTTTGCAAAAAACTCTCTATAATTGTATGTAGAGGCAGCCTATATCCCCTCATTAGAATATTTATCATTATAGTGGCTTATAAACAATAGTGCCTCATACTGCGCTTATTATGGTTCATACTGCCAATAAATCTCAATAAAAATGGTGAGACCGCCTCTATACAGTCTCACCATTATCCATACAAATAGTATTGTTTAAACATCCGCTATCTATGACAGCCAAATCCTCCAACCGCATTCAAATGTCGTATATTAAGATGCTTAATTTTTTTCTTCAAGCTTACGCAAGTCTTTATGCAAAATTTTACCAACGTTCGATTTTGGTAGCTCATCAATAAATTCAACATGACGTGGGCGTTTATAGCCAGTCAAATGCTCTTTAGCGTAGGCAAGAACATCTTCTTTAGTAAGGCTATCATCTTGGCGTACGACGAATATTTTTGGAACCTCGCCACTCTTCTCATCCTCAACACCAATGACCCCGCACTCTAAAATCTTTGGATGACCTGCCATCACTTCTTCGACTTCATTCGGATACACATTAAAGCCTGAAACCAAAATCATGTTCTTTTTACGATCAACGATGGTGACATAGCCTTCTTCATCCATAATCCCAATATCGCCAGTACGGAAAAAGCCATCATCGGTCATCACTTCACGAGTCGCATCATCGCGATTCCAGTAACCTTTCATAACTTGCGGGCCACGAACGCTAATCTCGCCGCGCTCACCCAGCTCAAGCTCATTACCCGCTTCATCTAAAATAGCAACGTCAGTACCTGGCATCGGTACGCCAATGTTGCCTGTGAACGTAGCACTATTATGTGGATTAGCTGTTGCAACTGGTGACGTCTCTGATAGTCCATAACCTTGAACGATAATATTGCCCGTTACCTGACGCCATTTTTCTGCCGTTGAGCTAAGGACTGCCATACCGCCGCCCATCGACGTGCGCAGCTTACTATGATCCATCGACTTAAATTCATCGTTGTTAGCCAGTGCGTTAAACAAAGTATTTACTGCTGGAAAAAATGCCGGCGGGTTGTTTTTATAAGCTTTTAATAAACTATCAAGGTCACGTGGATTGGGTACCAGTAAGCCAATACAACCGCGATAAATCCCAAACATACCGCAGACAGTAAAAGAGAAAATATGATATAGCGGTAAAGCAGTCATGATGACAGGCTGCTCGTTACTACTCTCAAACTCATCAAAAGCACTACCCAAAAAGGTATCGGACTGAATAAGGTTGGCCACTAAGTTTTTGTGCGTGAGCATGGCACCTTTAGCCACGCCAGTTGTACCGCCGGTATACTGTAATACAGCCACGTCGCTAAGACTGATATTATTAGGACGCTGATACTTACCTGCCGAGCTTTGCTTAAGCATGTTTTTAAAATCAACACTGTTGGCGATTTGGTATGGCGGTACCATTTTTTTGACATGACGCACGACTGTGTTGACCATCAGGCCTTTTAACGTGCCCATCAGATCACCCATGCCAGTGATGACGACATGATCCACTACTTTGCGACCAATATCTTGATAGGTTTTGGCAAAATTTTCGACCAAGATAAGGGCTTTAGACTCAGAGTCAGTCAGCTGATGCTCAAGCTCTTTTGTGGTATATAGTGGATTGACATTGACTAAGGTCAGACCTGCTCGCAGTACGCCAATGACAGTAACAGGCAACTGCAAAATATTGGGCATCATGACTGCAACTTTATCGCCTTTGACCAGCCCAAGCGATTGTAAATAAGCGGCAACTTGACGGCTATATAAGTCTACTTCTTTAAAACTGATCGAAGAACCCATGCAAACGAACGCTGTCTTATCACCGTGCTTAAGAAAGCTTTGCTCAAAGATATCAATCAGTGAGGTGTCATCGCTTGGCATGTCAATATCGTACGTTAGCCCAAGCGCTTCATACGTTTTGAGCCAGACTTTGTCGTTACGACGGGTTAAATTGACTTGATCATCCATAATCTTGTTTCTCCTAATGAATTGACGCATTCAGTGGTAAATACCCCTTTGTTCTTTAACATACACACTTTATACACACTACTCAATACAAAAGATTGGCACCAGAGTTCGCAAAGTTACTTGACGTTTATTATTCTCTATTAAATCAATGGTATTCATGACAAATTTGAGCATTTTTTACATCGATTTTTAGCAAAAAACAGCGAGTTACCCTCCTATAATGTTACTCGAATATTACTACATGACGACGTATGCATCGCAAGCTCTTATATAGTGGGCACTACTATATCAGCACGTCATGACCTGTCGTCTATTCTAGATTATCCCTTTTTAATTGTCGTAATATCCTTTAGGATAACGCTACCTTATTCTTATATTAATTTTGCGCCAATACAGTGCGGCACATAATATGTGCTATACAAACCATACTAATTAAAAACACAGAAGCGAAACCTACTTTATGTCCGATGTTATTGATAATACGATTGCTCCCATTATTCCAAGTGAGCCAATGGATACCCGATCGGTCGCGGAATTCACTGAACAAGCTTACTTAAACTATGCCATGTACGTCATCATGGATCGTGCGCTGCCAAATATTGCTGATGGCCTCAAACCTGTCCAGCGCCGCATCGTCTATGCCATGAGTGAGCTTGGCCTAAAGTCCTCCGCCAAAGCCAAAAAATCCGCGCGTACTGTCGGTGATGTATTGGGTAAATATCATCCACATGGTGATAGCGCCTGTTATGAAGCCATGGTACTGATGGCACAGCCATTTAGTTATCGCTATCCGCTCATCACGGGTCAAGGCAACTGGGGTAGCCCTGATGATCCCAAATCCTTTGCGGCCATGCGTTATACCGAAGCCAAAATGTCTGCTTATGCCAATACCCTGCTGACAGAGCTCGGTCAAGGGACGGTCGATTGGCAAGACAATTTCGATGGCACCATGCAAGAACCCGTTACTCTGCCCGCTCGCCTGCCTAATATTTTATTAAACGGTACGACTGGTATCGCTGTCGGTATGGCAACAGACATCCCGCCGCACAACCTTAATGAAGTGGTACGTGCAGCCATTCGTTTGCTCAAAAATCCAGATCTGTCCGTGAAGCAGCTCACGCAGTCGATACCAGCGCCTGACTTGCCAACGCCTGCTGAAATCATCACCAGTAAAAAAGACTTACAGGCCATGTATGAAAGCGGTCGTGGCAGCTATAAAATGCGCGCAACCTATCATATCGATAGCAAAGAGAAAAATCTTGTCATTATCGATGCGCTGCCCTACCAAGTCTCAGGTAACAAAATCCAAGAGCAAATCGCTAAGCTCATGATGGACAAAAAACTGCCGTGGATTACCGATATTCGTGATGAATCAGACCATGAAAACGCTTGCCGTATCGTCCTAGAGCTAAAATCTACCCGCGTCGATGTCGAGCGCGTCATGAGTCATTTGTTTGCCAGTACTGATCTAGAAAGCAATTACCGCGTCAATATGAACATGATCGGCCTAAATGGTAAACCGCAGGTGAAAAACCTCAAAGAGATTTTAGACGAATGGCTAGTCTGTCGCCGCTCAGTGGTCACTCGCCGCTTGCAATATCGTCTCGATAAAATCGATAAGCGCTTGCATATCCTCGCGGGATTATTGATTGCTTATCTCAATATCGATGAAGTGATTCGTATTATTCGTGAAGAAGACGATCCAAAGTCAGCATTAATGCAAGGCTATGATCTGACTGACATACAAGCCAATGCTATCTTGGATATACGTCTGCGTCAGTTGGCAAGGCTAGAAGAGATTGAGCTACGCCGCGAGCAAGACGAGCTAGCAGCTGAGCGCGCCACTATTCAAGAGTACTTGGATAACCCAGACAGCTTGACCAACCTGATGATTGAAGAGCTTACCGCCGACATGAAAGAACACGGCAACGATCGTATGTCGCCATTGGCAGAACGCGAAGAGGCACAGGCGTTAAAAGAGTCAGATCTGGTGCCAAGTGAGCCTATTACTGCCATACTATCAAAAGCTGGCTGGATTCGCGCTGCCAAAGGTCATGACGTCGATGCGACTGGTATGAGTTATCGCTCAGGTGACAGCTATCAAGCGTATGCACGCGGCAAATCTAACGAAAAGATCTACGTGCTTGATAGCACTGGTCGCAGCTATAGTATTGATGCGCACAACCTTGCCTCTGCTCGTGGTCAAGGAGATCCGCTGACCAGTGTGCTAAAACCCCCAGCAGGTGCCAGCTTTGAGCAGCTATTAACGGGCGCTAATGACCAGCGCATCGTCCTTGCCAGTTCGCAAGGTTATGGGTTTGTCAATACGCTTGGCAATCTTGATAGCAATCAGAAAGCTGGTAAGAAAATTATTACTCTGTCAGCGAATAGTAAGCTGTTACCTGTTGTACGGATTGATACTAATGTACAAGCCAATGATAGCGCAGCGCCAACCACTACTCCTGATCACATTGCCGTTGTGACCAATGCAGGATATCTATTGGTATTTGCTCTTGATGATTTGCCTGAGCAGGCACGTGGAAAGGGTAATAAGATGATTACGCTAAAAGGTGATGAAGAAGTACTTGCTATCACGCCACTTAGTTTGCAGGACAGCTTAGTTATTACAGCAGGTAAGCGTCATGTGACGCTCAAGCCGATGGATCTTGCCAACTATACGGGCAATCGTGGTAATCGTGGTGGACAGTTGCCAAGAGGCTTTCAGAATGTGACGAGTGTTGCGGTTGGGTGATAATAGCTATACTTCATGCTTTAATCTCTAACATTTGCAGCTCACAATACTTTTGACAAAAAGTCGTCTACACATAAGGTATAGACGGCTTTTTTATGCAAGCTAAAACAGATGATCGGTATAGTGAAAAGACACTACTGGTCTAAAACTTGCTGGATTTGCTATCTTCAAAAACTGCTGTCAAAAAGCTTTCAATCTGAGTACTTGTCATTAGATAGGGATTATAATCAGAACCTGCTGAGAAGCTTTTTAAGGCATACTCTTCATCTTCAGCGCTTGGTGTTAGATGTTTGATTAAAAACCCACTCCATTGACGCGCTTCTATTTCATCTATATTAACAATATTAGGAAAAATGGTTGAATGCTCGTCAAGTATTTTTCCTAAGGCCGTATTGATAGCAGGCCTTGTTCCTTGAAAACTTTGAACGAAATAACCTTCACTAATGACTAAAGCTGAAACTATATTGTTATCTTCAAAATATCTTCGCCAATACTCAAGTGCACGAGTCAGCTCGACTCCCGAATCTAGGTCGATATTTTTGGCAATATATGTCATGTTGATCAGAATATGCTCACCATTTCTTTTTTTGCTATCTGGAGTAGGGCTTTTCGTTGTATGCATAAGAAACCTTATTTATAAAATGCTTATATAAACTAAAGATACACCTTTATTATAAAATATAATCGATAAAGCTTTTGGATTTCGACCGATTTTTTATCTATCATGATTTCTTAGAGTTGTACCTGTCGTATATACCATCTCATTTTCTTTCTGACATATAGTCGGTGCAAGATGCTGGTCTAAAAGCACGGCCTACGCGAATAGCAAACCTTGAATATGCATATACAGCCCCTATAAATAATAAACTAATCAACATGTTACATAACTTGGCCAGAACCTATGTACTGCCGTACTACTTACCATGTAGAATGAAACGCATAATGAAAAACCCCCTTATACAAGCAGTACCAAGCGATATCTGCTTACCATTCATAGTAGTGTTTAAAATATAAAGGATAATCATGTTTATTGTAGATAAAGCTGTGAATGCTGATATGCATAACACTATTTCCATTTCCACCCCAAAAATGATCTTTTTTGATATCGATGATACGCTAAGCCGTAACGGTGAGATTGCCCCGCATAACAAAGCCACGCTTGAAGCACTCGCCAAATCAAACTTAGATATTAAACTGGTCATCTCAACGGGACGCTCAAAAGCGATATTGCCCCTTGATATCTTAGCCTTACTTGAGGCAGATGTTTTGG
This sequence comes from uncultured Psychrobacter sp., assembly GCF_947488565.1. GTDB lineage: Bacteria > Pseudomonadota > Gammaproteobacteria > Pseudomonadales > Moraxellaceae > Psychrobacter > Psychrobacter saeujeotis. Next base: position 1,006,883 of record NZ_CANKZC010000001.1, read on the forward strand.
ATGCGGTTATCTGTATGAATGGACAATATAGCTTTAATAATCAATACATAATCAGCGATTATCCGTTATCAAGCGAACAAGCTACAACCATCGCAGAGCTATGCCAACAAAGCAATTTGGTTTATAAATTTGATGCCGAATCGCAGATTGTTTGGTCGGATGAGCATGAGTGGCAAGACAGATATCACGATAAAATCAAAAGCTGTAGCATCATTGACCCTGAGTATTGCAAATATAACACTGTCTATCAGTGCTCGGTATTTTTTGACAATCAAGACGACAAAATGCAAAACGTCAACTTTGCTGAGCAGAATTTAAAGCTAGTACACTGGCATGAGATTGTCGGTGATATCTTACCTATTGACGCCTCAAAAGCACGTGGAATTTTAGATGTCTGCCAGTATTTTGGTATTGATGCGGCCGACTGTATAGCATTTGGTGATGGGTTAAATGATTTAGAAATGTTTGATTTGGTTGGCTTTGCGGTAGCAATGGGTGATGGTAAAGACGAGTTAAAGGCGCGCGCTGATTTCATCACCGGCACCATCGAAGAGCAAGGTATTCAGACGGTATTGAACCCTATTCTACAGGCTCAGACAGGTAAAGCGGTATAATAGGGTTTAAGATGATATTCTGTAAAAAAAGCCAAATGACATAAGCTAGACGATAGAGAAAAAATACAAAAACCAAGGATAACCATGTTTACTGAATACAAAGCGAGCGGCGCACGGCCCGATACTAAGGTACCCACCCCCAAAATTATATTTTTTGATATCGATGATACGCTCAGTCGCAAAGGCATTATTGCCGAACACAACAAAGCAACCCTTGAAGCACTTGCAAAGACTGATATCAAATTGGTCATCTCGACAGGACGTTCTAAAGCGATCTTACCTCCTGATATCTTAGCCTTACTTGAGGCCGACGTGTTGGACGCCATTATCTGTATGAATGGACAATACAGCTTTAACAAAGACGGTATCATCAGTCATTATCCGTTATCAGATGCGCAGACTGATAAGATTGTATTACTGTGCCAAAAAAGTGAACTTATTCATAAATTTGACTCAGCGACTCATATTGCCTGGTCACATGAGAATGAGCGTTTGCGTGAATACAATGCTATAACGCCCAACTCTATCCTTGATCCTGAGTATTATAAGTCAAACACGGTCTATCAATGTTCGGTGTTTTTTAACAATCAACAAGACCAAATGCAAGAGATTGACTTTGCTCAGGATGAATTAAAATTGGTACCTTGGCATCATATTGGCGCAGACATATTACCAGTCAATGCATCCAAGGCAAGGGGCATCACAGATCTGTGCCAGCATTTTGCTATTGACGCGCGCGATTGTATGGCGTTCGGTGATGGATTTAATGACTTAGAGATGTTTGACTTGGTCGGCTATGCGGTAGCGATGGGTGATGCGCAGCCTGCTCTGATTGAGCGTGCAGATTTCGTCACCGGTACGATTGAAGAGCATGGAATACAAGCGGTGATTAAACAGCTTAAAATAGCATCGTAAATAGAACGGAAACAGATCAAACCGTTGCGATAGCTTTTTTAATGGCTAAAGAAAAGCCCTTATCAGACACTGATAAGGGCTTTTTAATTTTAAAACAACATTAAGCGTTAATGGTTATTTAGCGGCTATATAGCCTCTAACTCCATTCATCGAGCAGGATAAAATGTCTCTGCACCCGGCCCTACAGGCAGACCCAGTACAAATACCCAAACAGAGAACAAGATTGTCCAACCAATCAAAAACGCCATCGAGTATGGCAACATCATTGCCATCAAAGTCCCGACCCCAGTGTCTCTTTTATAGCGCATCGCCACGGCCAAAATAAGACCGAAATAGCTCATCATAGGCGTGATAATGTTGGTGGTTGAATCACCGATACGATAGGCTGCCTGAATCATCTCTGGCGCATAACCGGTGAGCATCAACATGGGCACAAAGATAGGTGCGGTCACTGCCCACTGTGCTGATGCCGAGCCGAGCATGAGGTTGACCAAACCACAGATTAGGATAAAACCAACCAGCAGCAAAGGCCCAGTTAGGCCAATATCGCTCAAAAAAGTCGCGCCAGATACGGCCATTACTGAGCCCAAGTTTGACCATTTAAAGAACGCGGTAAACTGTGCCGCAAAAAATACCAAAACGATATAAATACTCAATGAGCTCATGGCGTTACTCATGGCATCGACGACGTCTTGATTGCTTTTGATGCTGCCAGTGATCTTCCCGTAAATATAACCTGGTATCGCAAAGAACACAAAAATAAAGACCACAATACCTTTTAAGAATGGCGATCCTGACACCAGACCAGTTTCCGCATTACGTAAGATGCCATCGGCAGGCACTACTGTCCACGCCAGCAACAAGCAAAACACCAACATGCTGATACCGGCCCATAGTAGCCCCTTTTTCTCAAGTGCCGATACTTTTTCGATTTGCGTCTCAAGTACCGAAGCATCGTCAGCGTCTTTAGGGTTATACTCTCCCAAGCTTGGCTCAACGATTTTTTCGGTGACAAAGTAACCAAGGCCACTGATCAAAAAGGTACTGGCGATCATAAAGTACCAGTTGGCCTCTGCGCCTACGATATAAGCGGGATCGATAATACGCGCCGCCTCTTGGGTAATCCCTGATAGTAAAGGATCTACCGTACCAAGCAATAAGTTAGCACTATAACCGCCTGATACCCCAGCAAATGCTGCTGCTAAACCTGCCAATGGGTGTCTACCTAGCGAGTGGAAAATCACCGCCGCCAGTGGTATCAATACCACATAACCCAGCTCAGCTGCGGTGTTTGACATGATGCCGGCGAAGACGATGGTAAAGGTGACCATCTTTTTGGGTGCATTCATGACTAGACCGCGTAGCGCCGCTGATATCATGCCAGAATGCTCAGCAATACCAACACCCAGCAACGCTACTAGCACCGTACCTAGCGGCACAAAACCAGTAAAGTTGGTCACAAGGTTTTCGACGATACGAGCCAAGCCCTCACCGTTTAATAAGTTGACGACTTCGATCATCCCATCAGCGCTACGTCCGCTTGTACCTTTTGGTCTTGGATCAAGGACTGACACGCCAAAGTATGACATGACCGCTGAGAGCACCAACAACAGCACCGACATCCAAACGAATAAAATAACAGGGTGCGGTAATAAATTACCTAGCCACTCAACCCCTTTTAAAAACCGCTGCATACGAGAGTTTTGTTCTGCTGCATCAAAATCATTGGGTGGCGGACTGCCATTTGGCGAATTACTTCCTTGCATAGCGCATTGCTCCATTCAAAAGTTAGATACTGTTGAGATAGTTTAAAGTGTATGAAAACATCGATAAAAGGTTGCGATTGAAACATAATTGAGAAACAGAAACAAACAGTTTTGGCCTATAAAACAAATTTTTTGCAATATTTGGTAATACCAAAATTACAGCTAATCAAAACTTGTTATTAAAAATAAAAAAAGCGACAGATTAGAATATCTCTAACCTATCGCCAATCAATAATATGTAAGGGTTAATTAAGTACTGTCATTTCACAATAATAGAGATACATTGAAAACAGTACTACGCCAGCACCTAACGTTTACGGGTTATCAAACTATATATCCAACCACCAATTTTATAAAACCCTGCCACTATTAATATAAGCACCAGCGCTGCCAATACATAGGCCAACCAATTAGGTACGCTACTTAACCAACCAATGGTAAAGGCCAAGCCCATATAAGTTTCAACTGGCCAGTCCACAACAGAGGTCGGCGAGCCTGCATTAAACATCGCCATAAAGCCTACTAGACCAATCAATGCAGCAATAATTCCAGCACGCTTACGGTTATTCATATCATTTCTCTTTCAAATTCAATCAAGTTACTTATTAAGTGGTTCATCTGCTCATTTTTAAAGCTTTATATATAGTCGATACCAAATAAAATTGATACGTTGTAACGTGATGCGCAACTGGTATAAAGCCGCAAATCATAGCCTGAAAGTTTTGGAGCATTGTTAAGGCATTGTCAGACCACCATCGACAGCAATGGACTGTCCGGTAATAGCTGAGCTCAAATCAGATGACATAAGCAACACTGAATTGGCAAAATCAGCCACTGAAGTCGCTTGACGTAATGGCGTCGTGGTGGCGATATAGTCAAACACCTCTTCGGTCGTTAAACTACTGGCATCAGTGGTTTTGAGTAGTCCGCCTGCCAGCAAGTTGACCCGAATACCATACTGTCCAAGCTCACTTGCAAGGTTGCGCGTTAAGCCTATCAGCGCCGATTTGGCCGTGGTGTAATCATAGTAAGTAACCACTGGATTGTAGACAAGGTTGGTTGAGATATTGATAATCTTGCCTACTTGCTGCGCTTTCATCTGTGGTAATACCGCTTGCGTCGTATTAACCGCGCCTTGTACGATACCATCTATTTGCTGCGAAAAATGTGTCCATTTAACCGTTTCAATACTGGTATAGTCAGCACTTGGATCAAACTGGTAGCTTGGCAAGGCGTTATTAACCAACACATCAATACGTCCATAACGCTTAATGACTTCGGCTGCCATGGCCTGCATTTGAGCCAAATCCGTGACATCGCCTTGATACGCAAATGCTTGTCCACCTGCCTGCTCGATATCGGCTACTACCTGTTCAGCAGCGTCTTTACTATCGAGATAGTTTACGCAAACCATTGCGCCAGCTGTTGCCATTTGTTGCGCAATCTGGGCGCCAAGGCCACGGCTTGCCCCCGTGACAATAGCGACTTTATCAGTGAGCAGATGAGGAATAGCGGTTTGAGTTTGATTCATTATATTATCCTTTATTGTTTTATAGTCCTTGATAGCTATCAATCATCGAGCTGTCATTTATGGTTGAATAAAAGCTAGCAATCATAGCATAATTCACAAGCCATTTTTATAGCGCTACTTTCACTCAACTCGCTATGCTGCGATGAGTCATTAACAAAAGTCACTAATTTTATAGTCCCTCTTTAAATATCCCCAAATCATGACCATAAAGATATAAATATGCTTGTTTATACTGATTTATATCACCTTTTAGGAGAAATGTTTTGACCCGATTATCATCTGAATCAGCAGCGAAAAATGTGATACGACCTGCCACAAAAGTGATGCCAAAAGTGTTATTAACGGCTGCGATCGGTTTCGCTCTTGCCAGCTGTAGCAACTCTGACAATGCAGTAGATGGTAGCGCTGCGGCGAGTAACGAGACGCTGAACCTGTATAACTGGTCAGAGTATATGCCGCAAGAGATTTTGGACGGTTTTGAAGAAGAAACGGGCATCGCAGTCAATTACACCACCTTTGACTCCAATGAGGCGATGTATGCCAAGCTCAAACTGCTTGACGACTCTAGTCAGTACGATCTAGCAGTACCTTCTACTTATTACGTTGAAAAAATGGCCAATGAAGGTCTTTTACAAGAGATTGACCAGTCAAAACTTAGTAACTTTAGTAACCTAGATACCTCATTTACCAACACTAAGGTCGATCCTGAAAACAAGTACTCTATTCCTTATATGTGGGGTAGCACTGGGCTTGCCATCAATGGCGATAGCGTTGATCCTGCGACCGTTAATAGCTGGAATGATCTGTGGAATCCTGAGTATAAAGGTCAAGTCATGTTGACTAATGATGTGCGTGAAGTGTTTGGCATGGCACTACTCACGCTTGGTTACTCAGGCAATAGTAGCGATCCTGATGAAATTAAAGCGGCTTATGATAAGCTCACCACTTTGATGCCTAATGTCAAAACCTTTAATTCAGATGCAACGCGCATGCCCTATATCGAAGGTGAAACTGCCCTTGGTATGACATGGAATGGTGAAGCGGTCATGGCCAATGATGAAGGTCTGACCAGCTTGGTTTATAAATACCCATCTGAGGGTGCAATACTTTGGATGGACAACTTTGTTATTCCAAAAAACGCCAAGCAGGTTGATGCGGCACACAAATTTATTGATTACTTATTGCGTCCTGAAAATGCCAAGATTGTTAGTGAAGAGATCGGTTATGCTTCACCAAACATGGCTGCGCGTGAACTGATGGACAAAAGCGTCCAAAACAATCCAGCCATTTATCCAAGTAAGGAAGTACTGGCGCAAGCTGAGTTCCAAGAAGATGTGGGCGATGAAGCGCTGCAAGTCTATCAGCAATATTGGGATAAGCTCAAAACTGGTCGTTAATACAATTTCGTTCTATTTAACGATTAACCCAAGCCTCTAATCGGTTACATACGCATAAAAACGCTGACTCTAAAGGGTCGGCGTTTTTTTATAGATGTAGATCGGTCTCGCCGCCTTTATTCTCAATTCGACGTTGTTCGCGGCGCTGGTAACGAAGACCTGAGGCTGCAAACCATTGCGGTTTGGTGGTCTGTAATAAATCGCTAAGCCGCTGTAATTGCACTTGCAAAGTTTGGGTCAACCAAAAATAACCTTGCCATTCAAACCCTAAGTTTTGCACGCTTAGATAATCTGATACGGTAATACGCGTGATCGGCCGAAACACCTCATCACTTGGGCTACGCAGCACTGCTGCCATGTGTAGCATGGCTTGGGTCAGCTCATGCTGATAATGAATCAATAGGGTATGATTCTCATCATCTATCTCAATATTAGCCAAGCGCGGTGCGGCGCTTAATAATAAATCAATCGTCCCGATGATATTTCGATGCGTACGCTGAATCGTCTCTAGAGTCTCTTTATCAATGCCCGACTCTCTTTCTGTCGCAGCAATGTGCGGGCGTACTGCTAATAGTCGCTTATTGATTTTTTGTAGCGCCTTAACCAATGCTTTGTTGACTGGGATATCAGGGACAGAGCTACTGGTAGGATAAATCAAACTTGCTGAGCTGGTGCTCTTAGTATATTTGAATGGTTTGGGTACGAGAATGTCAGCATCAATATGGTTGCCGACTCCGGCATATAGATTACCGCAGGTCTCAAGATTGCTTGCCAGCAAAAAACGCCACATCAAAGTAGACTTGAGGGGTAAAACTAAGGTCGCTGCCACCGCCACGCCAGCGCCCAGCAAAATATTAAAGGCACGGTACAGACCATCTTGACCGATACTGCTTTGGTCAGGACTTGAAACAATCATCAGCATGGTAATACCCGTTAATAGACCAATATAACCCAACTGTTTAACCGCAACATACCCAATGATACCGCTGATGATGCCGATAAGTAGATAGTATATCCACATCCACGTACCGATGTCTTGACTTAACCACAAAAACCCAAGCCCGACGCCCACACCAAGCAAGGTACCCAATATGCGCTCTTTGGCTTTGGTATAAATTGCACCTTGGTATTGTAATAAACCCAAAATGACAAACACCGTAATGGTGGTCCACTCTCCATGTGGTAAATTGGTGACCTCATTCAATAATAGCGCAGTCAGCACGGCTGTGCCCAAACGTATCGCATGTAATACGTCAGCATGTTGATAACGCGCATAAGGCTCAACAAGTGGGGCGGTAAATCGTTGCCAAAAGGTCGGTTTCACTTGGAATCACTCTTTTTATGTAATAAAAAATCTAAAAATAAAGATAATAGAGAATTTCAATAGACAGCATTTATTAAATGATAATTGACCACGTAGCCATTAATCGGACAGCTACTATTTCATATAGCCAATACTAACTAAAAGTGTCATGTATTTTATCTGTAGGCAAAGCCGATAGAAGTTTTCTTGCTTGCTGTACCTGCGCAGACAGAGGCTACAAAAATTTATATCAGCTTTGCCATAACATTTTTGGAGTGAATTAACTATAACTATTCACTCACCAGCAAAAAATAACGCCTTTCATCTATTAAAAGACAAAAGACGTTAAAGGTCAAAGCGCGCGAGTACAAAATAGACAAAACTGACATACTCACTCTTCAATACTTATCGCATTTTTAAAGAGAGGACTTGCTTTAAACACTATACTTCTAAGTAGTCCAAAATACCTTCAGCCGCTTGGCGACCATCCCAGATGGCGGTCACGACCAAATCAGAACCGCGTACCATATCACCTCCAGCAAAAATCTTAGGATTTTGCGTTTGGTACTTATAGGTTTGCTCTTCTAAAGCGACGACGCGTCCTGTAGGGTCTAGCGCCACTTGCTGCGTCTCAAACCACTCCATAGGACTAGGACGGAAGCCAAAGGCCATGATGACCGCATCGCAAGGAATAATCTCTTCAGAGTTAGGAATCGGCTCTGGGCGACGGCGACCACGATTGTCTGGTGCACCCAGATGGGTCGTGACAACTTTTACCGCATTCACTTTACCATTTAAACCGATGATTTCGGTTGGTTGGCGGTTAAACAAAAACTCAACCCCTTCTTCACGCGCATTAACGACCTCACGACGTGAGCCGGGCATGTTTTCTTCATCGCGGCGATAGGCACAGACGACCTGCTCTGCACCCTGACGGATACTGGTGCGATTACAGTCCATAGCCGTATCACCGCCGCCTAATATGACGACTTTTTTGCCTTTTAGGTCGATATATTCGTCGGCATCTTTTTCCCAGTCGTTACAACGGTTGACGTTGGCAATGAGATAATCTAGTGCATCATAGACACCGTCCAGCTCCTCACCAGCGAAGCCGCCACGCATATAAGTGTATGTACCCATACCCATAAATACCGCATCATAATCACTTAACAGCTCATCAATGCTGACATCAGTTCCGATTTCTGTCTCAAGGCGAAATTCAATACCCATACCTTCAAAAATAACACGGCGGTTGCGCATGACGTCTTTTTCCATCTTAAACTCTGGAATACCAAAGGTCAGTAAGCCGCCAATCTCAGGGCGTTTGTCAAAGACGACTGGTTTGACACCATTTCTTACCAAAATGTCGGCACAGCCAAGACCAGCAGGGCCTGCACCAATAATGGCAACCTTTTTATCCGTCCAGACGACATCTGACATATCTGGACGCCAGCCAAGCGCAAAGGCGGTATCGTTAATGTACTTTTCGACATTACCGATGGTCACAGCGCCAAAACCATCATTCAATGTACAGGCACCTTCGCACAAGCGGTCTTGTGGACAGACGCGCCCGCAGACCTCTGGCAAAGTATTAGTACGATGACACAATTCTGCCGCTTGGAATATCTGTCCTTCGGTGGCAAGTTTAAGCCAATTAGGGATGTAATTGTGTACTGGACATTTCCACTCACAGTAGGGGTTGCCGCATTCAAGACAACGATGGGACTGCTCGGCCACCGACTCACTCTCAAATGGTTTGTAAATTTCGACAAACTCTGTTGAGCGCGTCGCAATGTCTTTTTTATTCGGCTCAACCCGTGGTACTTCTAAAAACTGAAAACTATTATCTAAGCGTTTTGCCATAATGACTTACTCTTCTATATGGGGCTCTTCTATAGTGGGTAGTGACAGTTGGCATATACCATTTATATTAGGTCAAGAGACCTAGCGATACTGTCACTTACCTACCTACAATATTAGCGCAGTGAGAGGTAATCTCTTAAATGTTTACTTAAACCTTAGCAGATCAATAAACAGCAAATTACTGTGGATCGGCTGTGGTGGTTTTAAGCAGTGTTGCAATATTCGCCGCTTTGGGTTTAACCAAATACACCTTACGAACATAATGTTCAAAGTCAGCCAATATTGTCTGACCCCACGCACTACCTGTCTTCTCCACGTGTACTTCAATAACCTGCTGCAAATGGATACGATGTTCTTCAGTCTGTTCACTTGAGATACGGTTTAGGTCAATCAGCTCATGATTGCAGCGATCAAAAAAGTCTCCATCCATATCAAGTACATAAGCAAACCCGCCTGTCATACCCGCTCCGAAATTAAGTCCTGTACGACCAAGAATCGTGACGATACCGCCTGTCATATATTCGCAGCAATGATCGCCAGTGCCTTCGATGACGGCATGAGCGCCAGAGTTACGTACCCCAAAACGCTCACCTGCTGTACCTGCTGCATAGAGCTTGCCACCTGTCGCACCATACAGACACGTATTGCCGATAATAGCGGTTTCTTGTGCGCTAAAGTTTGAGTCTTTTGGCGGATAAATGACTATCTCGCCACCTGCCATGCCTTTACCGACATAATCATTGGCATCACCTTCAAGCTCAATATGCAAGCCGCCTGCATTCCAAACGCCTAAGCTTTGCCCTGCAGTACCTGTTAAATGCAGCTTAATAGGCATGTCACTCATGCCAAGATTGCCCCAGACTTGTGCAATCTCACCGGAGATACGGGCGCCAATAGAGCGATCACAGTTGCCGACATAATAGCTATAATCACCACCACTACCTTTACGGATATTAATCAGCATATCACTAATCATCTGCTCAGCAAGCAAGCCTTTATCGAACGGCTCATTACGCTCAACCTGACAAGTTTGCGCTTTGCCACTACTGGCAGGATGACTAAATAGTAACGGCGTCAAGTCAAGATGACGCTGTTTGTCAGTATTGCCCTCTAAGACGTCAAGCAGATCTGTACGCCCGACCAGCTCTTCCATACTACGTACGCCAAGAGCGGCGAGCCATTCGCGCGTTTCAGTGGCCACAAATTTAAAGAAATTGATAAGCATCTCAGCTTCACCAATAAAGTGCTCGTCACGCAGCTTAGCTTTTTGCGTGGCAACCCCTGTCGGACAGTTATTAAGATGACAAATTCGCAAGTACTTACAGCCAACTGCAATCATCGGTGTGGTACCAAAACCAAAGCTTTCTGCTCCAAGAATAGCGGCTTTGACCACATCAAGGCCTGTTTTGAGACCGCCATCAGTTTGCACGCGTACTTTATCGCGCAGACCATTGACGCGTAGCGACTGATGCGTCTCAGCTAACCCTAGCTCCCATGGCGAGCCTGCATGGTGAATAGAGGACAGTGGCGAGGCTGCGGTACCGCCATCATACCCTGAGATGGTAATCAAATCGGCATAAGCTTTTGCTACACCTGTTGCAATGGTACCAACGCCTGGACGCGAAACTAATTTAACTGAGACCAAGGCATCTGGATTGACTTGTTTTAAATCAAAAATAAGCTGGGCAAGATCTTCGATAGAATAAATATCATGATGCGGCGGCGGTGAGATGAGTGTCACTCCAGGCACAGAGTAACGCAAGCGGGCAATCAAAGCATTGACCTTTCCGCCTGGCAGCTGACCACCCTCGCCAGGTTTTGCACCTTGCGCAACTTTAATCTGCATGACTTCTGCTGAGCGCAAGTACGCAGGCGTGACCCCAAAACGACCAGAGGCGACTTGTTTGATTTTTGAGTTGCGTAGGGTACCATAACGAGTGGGATCTTCACCGCCCTCCCCTGAATTTGAGCGTCCGCCAATGGTATTCATCGCCATAGCGATTGATTCATGCGCCTCGGGTGATAGCGCGCCAAGCGACATACCAGCCGAGTCAAAACGCGCCAAAATCTTTGCTGTATCTTCAACTTCATTGACATCGATACTGTTATCCGTTTTGAGTTGCAACAAATCACGTAAGGTTGCAACCGGACGGCTATTGACCAAGTCGGCATACTGACGATAATTGTCATAATCGCCCGTACGTACGGCCGTATGTAAGCTATTAATCACATCAGGATTAAAGGCGTGATATTCTTTATTGAAGACGAATTTTAGTAAGCCCCCTTGATCCAGTGGCGCGCGACGTTTAAAAGCATTGGCCGCCAATTGCGCCTGGTCTGCTGCCAGATCGGCAAAGGTAGCGCCTTTGATACGGCTTTGTACGCCTTTAAAGCATAAGCTCACGACTTCTTCAGAGAGCCCAACCGCTTCAAATAATTGTGCGCCGCGATAAGAGACAATGGTAGAGATGCCCATTTTTGATAATATTTTTAGTAAACCTTTATCCAAGCCTTTTCGAAAGTTAACCCGTGCTTGAATCGGATCGCCAAGCAACTCCCCTGTTGCAACCAAATCATCAATGACATCATAGGCTAGGTATGGATAAACGCAGGTTGCCCCAAAGCCTATCAATACTGCTACTTGATGTGAGTCACGTGCCAGACCAGTCTCAATGATTAAGTTGGCATCAGTACGGATACCTTGAGCAATCAAGTAATGATGCACCGCACCAGTTACCATAATGGCGTTCGCTGGTACTTTATCTGCAGCGATATTCTTATCGGACAATACAATCAAGGTATGACCAGCACGGATAGCGCGTGCCACTTCTTCGCAAATAGCGTTGATAGCCTCAGACAGCTCTAGCGTACGATCATAGTTTAGATCAATACGTGCCATCTGAAACGCTGGATCATCCAAGGTTTCAAGCTGCCGCATTTTGCTGGCTGATAATACTGGCGACGATAAAATAATGCGATGCGCATCTTTTTCTGATGGCGCAAATACGTTGGTTTGAGCACCAAGACACGTTTGCAGCGACATGACGATTGACTCACGCAGGGGATCAATCGGCGGGTTGGTTACTTGTGCAAACTGCTGACGAAAGAAATCTCCAACATGGCGAATTTGCTGCGATAACACCGCCATTGGCGTATCATCACCCATCGAACCGACTGGCTCTTGACCATTTTCGGCATTGGGACGAATGATTTCAGTACGCTCTTCATTGGTAATGTGATACATTTTTTGCAATGCTTTTAACTTATCACCGCGGCATGCTTGCGCTGCTAGCTCTTCTTCCAAACGCTCATCATCGCGGATACGTTTCGCTTCTTCACGCAGCCACTTGCGATAAGGATGAGCCTTTTTAAGTAAGGTGGCAATGGCTTTAGTATCTAAGATTTGACCAGTCAATGTATCGATAACCAGCATCTGACCTGGGCCTACGCGTCCTTTTGCTAATACATCTTTGGGATCATAATCCCAAACGCCCACTTCAGAGGCCACCGTGATATAGCCATTCTTAGTCGTCACCCAACGTGAGGGTCGCAGACCATTACGATCGAGCATACAGACCGCATAGCGCCCATCTTGAATCACCAGACCTGCTGGCCCATCCCACGCTTCCATATGCTGCGAATAAAACTCATAAAATGCACGCAAGTCCATATCCATGCTATCGACATTTTGCCAAGCTGGTGGCACAAGTATCGACATGGCATGAAACAGATTCATACCGCCTGACATCAGCACCTCAAGCATATTGTCTAAGCTCGATGAGTCTGAACCTGTACGGTTGACCAGTGGCGACAACTCATTCAGGTTCGGCAATTTATCTGATTTTAGCTTTGGCGTACGTGCTTCTGACCAATTACGGTTACCTGTGATGGTGTTAAGTTCACCGTTGTGGGCAAGATAGCGAAATGGCTGCGCGAGTGGCCAACGCGGTAGCGTGTTGGTTGAAAAACGCTGATGAAATACCACAATATGGGACGCCAAACGCTCATCTTGTAAGTCTAAAAAGAAAGCTGGCAGATCTGAGGGCATCACAAGCCCTTTATAAATAATCGTCTGGCAACTTAATGAGCACACATAAAACAGTTCGTCATCTGCCAAGCGCTGCTCTGCTTTTTTACGAGCGACAAACAACTTACGGTTAAAATCATCTGCGGCTAGATCATCAGGTGCATTGACAAACACTTGCTTAAAATCAGGCAGCGTCTCACGGCCAATCTCACCGACGATACTTAAGTCGAGTGGTACATCACGCCAGCCTACTACATCTAGGCCTTGCGCAGTGATTTCTTCGGAGAGTATCTGCTGGCTATGCTGAGCTTTATTATTATCTACGTTAACAAAGACCATACCGACAGCAAAATTGTCATTGAGCACAAGCTGCTGCTCAGTGGCAATCTGCTGAAAGAACTCCGTAGGCGTTGCTAACAATAGACCACAACCATCACCAGTTCTACCATCGGCAGCAACACCGCCGCGATGGGTCATACAACTTAAGCTATGAATAGCAGTCTTTACCAGATTGTGGCTGGCTTGACCCTCAATATGAGCAATCAAACCAAAGCCACAGTTATCAGAGAAGTCATCTGGCGTGGCCAAATGCGTATGGGAGGAAATCATTGACATGGCTAGTCCTTTTAAGTGAACGGGCAGCCTATGTATCCAATGCAGAACATAGGCTAAATGCCGTAGGCAGAACGGGTTAATGATAAATACTCATATTTCCGGATAAATAAATGATGCGATTAACAATAGGTTTTAGCGCGTTGAAAGTGACAAAATACTCATCACTGTCGCATTTATTTAAGACAGACCACTAAATAGACGGCTGCTAAGCATTAATAGAAGCAAGATAAGAGCGTCGATAAAAAGCTAATCGTTAAAGTATTAGCACGTTGTTCTTTGCTTGGCAGCTATTTATAGCTTTTAGTTATAAGCATCAATATGACACATATATCGATCAACAACTGACTGAAAGCCTGACAACACGGTTTTCAATTGAGTTTGAATATCAGACACTTTACATTCAAGCGTCTTAACAACCCTAGGAAGGAAGAGGATAAGAGGATTTGTACTACCATTCTTAATAAACTTAATGCAAATGGTCAGTCAATACGCTTGAAGCGACGACGCTACCATAAAAGCTTGCAACAACAGCATAAAACAAAGGCCAACCGAAATAGCTGCTTTACAGTAACTCTACAAAGTGTCACCCATATTCATATTAGTTAATGATTATAGAAAAATCTAGTCTTTTTTATTAATTCATTTAATTATGGTATTAAGAGTTGTTTCAAACTTTTAGTATTAGAACACGTAATTAGCTATATTAAAATCTTCATAAAATACTGCTGAGTTATTTTTATTTTCTTTAAACTCTTATGGTCTTAAAAGGGCTCATAATCATAATTGAACGATTACTGGTAACCAGTTTTCAAAAATATGGCGGCTCTCCGATGCTACTTAGTAAATCATTTAATAAATCGGCACAAAAAAGCCTGCAAAACTTACGTTTTGCAGGCACAGCAACTAGCGATAAAGGCAGCGCTAATCAGCTGGTAAAGTGCTAGTCAGTTTTTTCTTCGATGAGCTCTTTGATGCTATCGTCTTTGTTTTTAGCTGCTCCAGCGCTATCGTTTCTAGCCGACCCAGCATTGGGGTTTTTCACGGTTTCGTTACTGGCGCTTTTATTAGCTGGGGCTGAACTTGGGCTGTTTTTCTCACTGCTGTCTGGCGCAGTTGGCGGTTTTGGCGTAGGAACCACTGGTAAGCTTTTGTCTTCCGACCCAGAACTACGGGCATTATCTTCTTTTTTAGCGGTGGTTGATGAGACACGCCCTTCATCTTCGGTAATCACAGTACGCTCTTCATTTACTGCCAACGTTGCAGAGGTATCCTCTGATTGACGAATGCTCTCAACAGTGCCATTGTTTGCCATTTGATTACCGTTCCCAGCTTCATTGCTTGCCAAGCCTTCATCTGCCTTGCGAGCTGGTACCTCACGTTCAGTCGGCTGCAATCTGACAGATCTCGAACGTCTCGTACTTAAGTCTTTGATGGGTCCAGGACGCTCATAGTTATCGACAATACCGACATAACGGCTGATCTCTTCTGGCAGCACACGTACGTCAGCTGGTAATCCAAAATCAACCAATTTAGCTGCGCCTACTGCTTCTTGCGGACTACTCATTAGTCCATAAGTCAGCATATAACGCAGTTGATTATTATCATCACGGTAACGAAAGTATGAAAACTTCTTACGATCATCACGGCCTTCTAGATAACTGGTAATGACTTCGTTCTCTGCTACGTTCATGACTTGTACAGTCCATTTACCTTTATTGGCTAGCAAATAACGCTTGTCTTTAAACTCATCAGGGTAGTTGCGCAAATCACGGATGGTATCTTCAAAGTTAATCGGTTGAACGTCATTATCAAGCTCATGCAACGCTTCAACAGATAAGGGTTGTGTCAGCTCAGTGCTGAGGGCTTCTGGCGCTGCTATTGGCGCGTTTTCAATTTTGGCACCGATAGCGGGAGTCTGACTAAACATCCAAAGCAGGGCGGTCAAAACCCCTAAAAGCAAAGTCATCATCAGCCACATTAAAGCCTGCCTGCGATATGACGTATGTTTTGAACGAGTCGTTGAGCTCGATGAGACCATGAGTGTTTCCTTGGGGAAAATAGGGTGAAGCATGTTAGTAAACTATAGCGAATCAGCTATCTAACGACTCATGTTATAGTGATTAAGTATAGTCTATGACAAAACATCGTTAAGTAGCTGCGTATCAAAATCATCTGTTAACACCGCTTGTCCTATTGATTTTAACAAAATTAGACGAATTTGTCCGCCTTTCACCTTTTTATCATGCCCCATAAGTTCTAAAGCTGTATCGACATTGATAGGTGGTGGGTCAATTGGTAAGTTAGCAAGTATCAATACACGTTTGATCCGCGCCACATCAGCTTCACCTAGCCAGCCCATCATTTGTGATAGCTGAGCCGCTTGCACCATACCAGCGGCAACAGCTTCGCCATGGAGCCAACTACCGTAACCTTCGTGAGTCTCAATCACATGGCCAAAAGTATGACCAAAATTGAGCAACGCTCGCATACC
This sequence comes from uncultured Psychrobacter sp., assembly GCF_947488565.1. Classification (GTDB taxonomy): domain Bacteria; phylum Pseudomonadota; class Gammaproteobacteria; order Pseudomonadales; family Moraxellaceae; genus Psychrobacter; species Psychrobacter saeujeotis. Next base: position 1,023,405 of record NZ_CANKZC010000001.1, read on the forward strand.
AGCTTCTCTTTCATCTTGCGCCACTACGGCCGCTTTATACTCACAACAACGCTTTACAGCCGCTCCAAGTACTGCCAGATCCAGCTGCATCATGGCAGGTAGATTTGTTTCAAGCCACTCTAAAAACTCGATATCCATGATCAACGCATATTTGATGACTTCAGCCAATCCTGCCGATAGTTCACGCGCAGGTAAAGTTTTGAGGGTGCTCATATCAGCCAGTACCATTTTCGGCTGCCAAAAAGCGCCTATCATGTTTTTACCTTGCGCATGATTGATACCAGTTTTGCCGCCTACGCTTGAATCTACTTGCGACAATAAGGTGGTCGGGATTTGAATAAAATCCACGCCGCGCATAAAACTTGCCGCTGCAAACCCAGTCATATCACCAATAACACCGCCCCCAAGAGCCACTAAGGTTACATCACGATTAAAATGCTGAGCCATCAAGGCATCATAAATTTGATTGATGCTATCTTGGTTTTTATATTGCTCACCATCAGGAAGTATGCAAACAGCGACAGTAAATGAATCTGCTAACTGCTCTTGTAACTGCTGCAAATATAAAGGCGCAACGGTATCATTAGTCACAATCAATACTTGCTGACCATTAATATAAGGCGCAATGCTTGTGGCCATATCGCACTGCTCGACAATAGCTATCGGATAATCATGGCTTTGAGTATGAACGGTCAACTTTGCGTTAAATAGTGGCGCTGCCATAAAATTTCCTATATTTGATATGTCCATTTGCGGCTCATTACCAGATGGCATAAAGCATTTTTAATCTATAAGCGGCTTTGGCGTTGAAGACGTTTGTATGTTGTCGTCTGTGTCTGGTGTTTGGATATCGGTTGTTACCTGCTCTTTTAGTGTTGTTGACTCTAAATCTGTGCTTACAGCCACCAAAAAAGTCTTCAACTGCTGTAATAACTGATTGACCATATGACGAGGATAGGTATGACCAGTCGGCAATACAATGTGTGCCACTTGTCGATACAATGGATCGCGAGTGCTATACAAATCTTGTAGTATTTTTCTGGGATTGGGTTGTTGCAATAATGGGCGCGACTTGTCTTTAGCAGTGCGAGCCATTTGTACCTCTACGGGTGCGTTCAAATAAACCACGATACCGCGCTGATGCAGAAACTTTCGATTGTCAGCGCTCATGACAGCGCCGCCACCTGTTGCAAGGACGATATGCTGACGCTGAGTCAACTCATCAATTGCTCGTGTCTCACGTGCTCGAAACCCCACCTCGCCTTCTTTTGCAAATATCCAAGCAATATCAGCACCTGTTTGTAACTCGATATACCAGTCACTGTCCATAAATTCTCGTCCTAGCTGCTTAGCAAGCAACCGGCCAATAGTGGTCTTACCCGCTCCCATCGGCCCAACTAAGAATACCGATGGCAATTCCTCCAACATAGCACTCACTCAGATAAATTAACTATCATACAACGTCATCGTTATTCTGGCTAGTAATGAGCTGGGTTTATTATCAGTAAAATTAGATTTTATTAAATGATAGGCCATAAAAAAGCAAGCACTTAGGCTCGCTTTTTTATGGCTTGTGACCTATGAACAAAACAGATTTAATCCAAACGGCTAATACCGTCGTTAATGAGCTTTGGTGTGACAAAAATAAGCAGCTCTTCTTTTGCGTTGCTACGGACATCTTTACGGAATGCGCGACCAATATAAGGCAGATCGCCCAAGAATGGCACTTTATCCACCCCATTAGAGACACGGTTTTTGAAAACACCACCAAGTACGATGGTTTGTCCATCTTCTACAATCACATTGGTTGAGATAGAGTCTTCTGCAATAGCAACTTGATTATTGATGATAGTTGGCGTGCCATTGGTAATCATTAATTGTAGGCCAATCTTACCATCAGGCGTAATATTTGGGGTTGCCTCTAAGCTCAACGCTGCTTCTTTAAAGCTGGTAGAGGTGGCTCCACTAGCTGATGCTTCTTGATAAGGAATTTGTGTACCAGATGAAACCTTGGCGGTTTGTTTATCAGCGGTTAAGATCTTAGGAGTAGAAATAACTTCACCGCGGTTGTCTGCTTGTAATGCTGACAGCTCTAGATCTAGCATGATATCTGACATAGCCAGTAGACCAAAAGCAATACTTCCTGCAGGATTCGCCACTCCCAAATCAACGTTTAGATTGTCAGGGCGACTGATATCGTAGGAAGGATAGGATACGGTCTGACCATTGACTGTTGTTGTCTCAACATCAAAATCTTTTAGATCCCACAAGGTTTGATTACTACCACCGACCAGTAGGTTGCGGTTATTGGCTGCGCCATTGGATAAGATACCCCAGCGTACACCGATCTCTTTACTAAAACTATCAGAGGCACTCACAATACGCGCTTCGATCATCACTTGACGTACTGGAATATCGATTTTGCTAATAAGCCTATGAATATTTTCAATACTATCAGCCACATCTTTGACGATTAACGTATTGGTACGTTCATCAATCGTTACCGTACCGCGATTGGACAATAGGCTATTGCTATCTTCTACGCGACTGCTGTTTGAGCTACCGCCAGACGGACCACTGCCCTGAGAGATAAGGTTGAACACATCTTGTGCTTTAGCATAGCTCAAACGTATATATTCAGTGCGTAATGGCGCATAGGATTCGACAGCTTGCTGAGCTTCAAGCTCTTGCGCTTCTTGTGCTGCAAGCTCAATTGAAGGTGCAATCAGTATAACGTTACCATTTTCACGCTTATCTAAGTTTTTGCTTTTTAAAATAATATCAAGGGCTTGATCCCAAGGCACATTGATAAGACGGAGTGTAATATTGCCACTAACGGAGTCACTAGCAACAATGTTCATATCAGTAAACTGCGCTAAGATATCCAGTACGCTACGAATCTCAACGTCTTGAAATTCCATAGATAGTGCTTCACCACTATAGACCTTTTCTTCAAGCGTCGGTTCACGCAATAACTCAGGTTTGCTAATACTGATATTTAGCTGATTGCCTGACTGATACGCTTGATACTCATAGTCACCAGTCATATTAATCGTAATAACACCGCTTTGACCTTGATTTTTGGTATCAACACTATCTACAAGACCACTGTTAATATTTAAACGACGCAATAAATTTCGAGGCACGGTGCTACCAGTCATACGTACTAATAGCTTGTTGCCTTGGCGCTGTACATCAACTGGAATGGCCTCATTGGCGAGCACAATACTGACATTACCGCCACCATTATTCTCCGCCGTAAAATTCAAGGCACTCAGACCGTCGTAACTATATTGCTGGCTTACTTGCGAGGACGCCAACCTAGGATCTAATAATGGGTTAACGCGAACAACCATCGTGTCAGTAGGCGCTTGTACCTTAATGGCTTTTGAGCCGGTAACGACAGGAGTTACCCCAGCACTACTGGTCTCGACGATAGGCGTCACAATCGCTGTCGTGGTCAGCGCATCATCATTAACAATAGTAGTATTTGGTTTTGATAAAGCTCTAGAGGCTGTAGTAACAGGTACAGTCGTTACGGTTTGACTATTAGGAACTATACGATTTGGATCAGTAATAGTCAGGAGTAAATCATTGCCATCAACAGCAGTCGTATAGTCGCCGCTCTGCTTTAATCCCACAATCAAACGTGTGGTACTATCGTTACTCAATGTTGTGACATCATTGACCATACCAATATTATAATTGCTAAATCGGCTGACCAAACCATTTTGCACTTGTTCAAAATCTAGAACTAAGCGACTAGGATCATCAAGCTGATAAGCGGCAGGCAGTACTGGCGCGCCATTAAATCCTAAACGCAGCTGGGTTACCGCAGGTGCGGTCTGTACCACAGAGACATTATCGATGCGTTCCACTGCATAAGCTGTACTACTAATAGCAATCATACTAATTGCCAACGCAGGTATTGCAAAGGCAGAAGACATACGGTTACTCATTGCCATTACCCTATTATTGCGTACTGTCATTACTTATTCCTCAAAAAATCTGCCAACTTAATTTATAGGTGAGACCAACGACTGAGGTCTTTCAATGAACCCAGCGCGGCTATCTGGCACAATTTCAATCAAATTAATCTGGGTCGGCGTGATTTCAACAATACGGCCGTCGTTTGGTCCAAGATAATCACCTACTTTAACGTTAGCGACCGAACCATCTGGACGTTGAACCAATGCATACTGTTGACCTTCAGGAGAGATCAATATGCCACGAAAAGTAAGCTGTGCAATATCGTACTGCTCAAGTGGCTGTTTGATTCGTGTAATATCAGGACGCACACCATCCGATGGTATATTTGGCCCCTGCACGTTGATGAGACTTGGCGGCAGGAACGGGCTACGCACTAAACTTGCACTATATACAAAATCTTCTACCAATTTGGCTTCTGGCGGCGGCTCAATTGGCTGCGAAGGCGAGTTGCGAATCTCACTCATTGCCTGACCTGCCATACCAATCCGATCGGTACAGCCAGTCAACGATATGGCTGCAATACTTAACATAAACAGGGCTGGGGATTTTCTAATATCCATACTAGTTGGCCTCTGCAGTATCGTCAGTAGCTGACGTGGTTACTTCATCCACCACTTCTTTTGATCGATAAGTTTTGGTTTGTAGCACCAGATTTAACTCCGGTATAGCCTCTAATGTCGGTTGCGGATTGCTAACTTCGAAATCATGCATGGTAATGATGCGTGGTAACGCTGCAAGACCACTAATAAAGCTACCAAACTGATGATATTCACCTAAAGCTGCGATGCGAATCGGCTGCTCAATGAAAAACTCGTTTTCTATTTCAGGCTCTACTGAGATATCTTGAAAGCGAATGTTGCTACCGACACCCGTCATATTGATACCCTCTACCAGCTCCGATACACGAGTATCTTTAGGTAACTGATCAAGTAAGGTATTGAATTCAGTTTCCATCTGGATTACTTGAGCTTTGTAAGCTTCTAGATGGCGTGCTCGTGACTCTTTTTGACGATAACTATCAAGTAACGTTTGTTGCTCGCTTTCGGCAGCAGTGATCTCATCAATCTTGCTACTGATAGGCAGTGCCCAAGCCAGCGCTGCAATAAATGCAACGATAAATGCAAGTACCGTCACTTTAACGGGTGTCGGCCAACTGCCATAGTTTTCTGTATCTAAAGACTCAAAGCTGCGGCGAAACTCGTTGAAATTAAACTGCTTCTTGCTTCTTACTGCAGTCTTTTTAGTCTTGATTAACGTTTTTTTACGGATAAGCTTCACAACCCACCTCCAGACTCTGCGCCCTCATCATTATTGGTGCTTTCTGACTGAACTTGCGTTGTGACAACAAACTGTACATAACTGTCTTCAGGATAGATAGGACGGGACTTCTCGCCAGAGTTGATAGTTTCATTTGATGCAATGGTTGGCTGATAAGCAGTAATATTTTGCTGAATATTGCGTACGGCAGAGTTACCCATCCATTCACTACTATCTAAATTACGAATCAAGCTTGAGACCACATTTGGATTGTCTGCAAGACCCGTTAAGGTCAGAAGCTCCCCTTCTCGTTTTAGATTATTGAGGTAAAGCGCAGAAGGTATGGCTTTAGCAATATCGTCCCATAAACGAACTGGTACTGGACGTCGACCTTGCAAGTCCTGAATCACTTGCATCCGTGAGATAATTTCTTCTCGGCGCTGCTCTAAGCTATCGATTTCGGTTAGCACCTTGTCCAAGCGTACATTCTCTTGCTCGATGAGAGTATTGGCATCACGCTGTTCTTCAAGCTCGTTATTAAAATAACTCCATGCTGCAAATGCAGACAATAACGCCAGCAAAGTCACTGCGACTACTAAGGTAATAAACTCTTTGTTACTACGTTCGCGTTCTTCTTGCCGCCATGGCAATAGGTTGATACGAGCCATTAGTCAAAGCTCCTTAACGCAAGGCCACAGGCAGCTAGCAAGCTTGGGGCATCAGCTTCTAATTGCTCATTGTCTATATAGGGGTCTATAGTCATGTTGATAAAAGGGTTAGCTACCGTCACCGGCACATCAAGCTTTTGCTCTACCATACTTGACAGACCTGGAATAGAGCTACTACCGCCAGCGAGCAGTACATGATCAATACTATTGTATTGGCTAGACGAAAAATAAAACTGCAAAGAGCGTGTGATTTGCTGGATAGTACTTTCGATAAAGGGCGTTAGAATTTCTGGATAATAATCATCAGGTAGGGCGCGCTCACGTTTATTGACCGTCGCTTCTTCAAATGACAAACCGTAGCGATCTTGAATCGCCTCTGTTAGTTGTGACCCGCCAAATAATTGCTCACGGCTATAAACAAACTCACCATTTTTTGCGACGTATAAGGTGGTCTGATTGTGTCCGATATCGACCAGTGCAACCAGCTCTGGCATATTAGGCAAGTTATCTGCCATCAATCCAAAAGCCCGTTCTATCGCGTGCGACTCAATATCCATAATTTTGGTTTTTAGACCACCGAAAGTTAGCGCATCAACACGCTGATCAACATTTTCTGATCTAGAGGCAGCGAGTAGTACTTGAACCAAATTGTCATCAACTAATGAGGGGCCTAGTACTTCAAAGTCTAGATTGACTTCTTCTAGTGGGTAAGGAATATACTGATCAGCGTCCAAACGTATTTGAGCTTCACGTTCGATATCGCTCAGCCCTCTATCCATGTCAATAATCTTGGTAATGACTGCTGAACCTGTGACAGCCGTAGCACCACTGCCACTTGTCGTTTGACAACGTTTTGTCAAACGAGCGATAGCGTCACCAACCGCTTCAGTATCTACAATAAGTTTATCGACGACTGTACCGGGTAGCAGCCCCTCAACTCCATATGACTTAAGGTGAAATATTCCTTGCTGACGTCGTATATCAACTAGCTTTACGGAGGTAGCACAGATATCTATCCCGACTAAATGCCGATTCTTAGAAGAAAGTAGCCTCACAGACGTTTTACCTTATATATAGTTACATTCTGATAGTTATCAGTAATAATTTACTACAATACTTTACTTAACAGACATATTCAAGCATTTAAAGGTTCAGTTTGGATAAATTACACTTTTAGGATGACCTGTCTGTTTTCTTCACTGTATAATGAGATATTTGTTGCAAATTTTATTTGATAAGCCTGATTATGACCAAAAGAAACGCTACTGCTCGCCTCGTTCACTTTTTGGTGGGGATTGTTATTGCCTGTCTGGCACTTGCAATTATCCTTGCATTAACTGTGCCAATTGGCTTCTACGGTATGGCTATGTATTTGTCGCCAACCTTACCCAGTACTCAAGAAATAAAAACAGCCAGCCTTGAGATGCCACTGCAAATATATAGTAGTGATGACAAGCTTATTGGCCAATATGGTAATCGCTTATCGCTCCCAGTTACCTTTGAAGAAATTCCTGAAAATTTGACCAATGCCTTTTTGGCTGCTGAAGACTCATCGTTCTTTCAACATAGTGGTATTAGTATTAAAGGACTTGGTCGCGCTGTTACCGAAGCGGTCACTGACGATGAAGGTCAGACAGGTGGCTCTACTATTACTATGCAGGTCGCCAAAAATTACTTTTTAAGCCCTGAGCGTACTTTAAACAGAAAGTTAACCGAACTGTTTTTAGCGCGTAAAATGGAAGATGAGCTGAGTAAAAATGATATCCTGACGTTATATGTCAACAAAATTTATCTTGGAGAAGGGGCATACGGTATACGTGCAGCAGCCAAAAAATATTATAGTAAGTCTTTAGAGAGTCTGACCGTTGCTGAAATGGCTATGCTGGCAGGCTTACCTAAAGCGCCATCAAAGTATAATCCTGTCGCCAACCCTGATCGTGCACTTACCCGCCGTAACTGGATTATTGGTCGCATGCATGAGCTTGGTTATATCAGTGATGCTGAGCATAGCGAAGCTATAAGTGCCCCTATCGGTCTAAAACTTTATCAAGAAAAGCTTGATGTCAACATGCCTTATCTGGCAGAAATGACACGTTATGCCTTGGTCAATCGCTATGGTGAACAGGTGGTTAACGGAGGCTGGCGCGTTCGCCTTACTGTCGATAGTGAGGTACAACAAGCGGCTGAAGCAGCTATATCGAAAGGGCTAATAGCCTATGATCATCGCCACGGCTGGCGAGGTGCAGAAGCAAATGATGAGCCTTTAGAAGACTTTCGACGTTATGGCGGTATGTATCCAGCTAAAGTCACTAAAGTTAACTCACGTAGCTTTGAAGCCACAATGCCATCTGGTGAAAACGTTACGGTTAACTGGTCAGGTATGAGCTGGGCACGTAAGTATTTTTCAGCGAATCGTATTGGCTACTACCCAAGTAACGCCAAACAAATTGTGAATGAGAATGATATTATTCGCTTGGTACCGACCAATAATGGTGGTTGGAAACTGGCACAGATACCAGATGTACAAGGCAGTCTGGTTTCGCTAAATCCTGATACAGGGGCAGTCAACGCCCTAGTTGGCGGCTTTGACTTTAATCACAGTAAGTTCAATCGTGCACTGCAGGGTTGGCGTCAACCAGGTTCAACGATTAAGCCATTGGTTTATACAGCTGCCCTAGAAAAAGGCTATCGCTCAGATAGTATTGTTTCAGATCGTCCTATCCAAGTAGGTGAATGGAAACCCAAAAACTCCGATCAACGTTTTTTAGGTGACATTACCTTGCGCCGTGGTCTATACCTGTCACGCAACTTAGTTTCTATACGTTTGCTACAAGCCATTGGCATCTCAGATACACGCAATTTACTAGATCAGTTTGGGCTGGATAAAGAAAAGCTACCAACGACCTTATCGTTAGCGCTTGGTACTGGACAGGCAACGCCGTTACAAATGGCCACTGCTTATGCAAGTTTCGCCAATGGCGGTCACCGTGTTCAACCTTATTTTATTGAACAAATCTACAATTATGACAATAAATTGTTGTTTCAAGCAAATCCGCAGCAAGCGTGCGCATTGTGTTTTAATGAACAAGTCGACAGCCTTAACGCCAAACTGGTTGAAGAGTATAATCAGTCGCTTAAAGACAAAGATGACAGTTCTAATGATGAGTTAGTAAATACTGATAATTTAGAAGAAGAAACTGAGCAAGCAGTCGATACGAGTAATTTGAGTGTCTATGATGCCAGTCCACAAGCAGATCGTCTAAAAGCACCTGCAGTACAATACCTACATGCAAGCCAAGCACCGCGTATCTTAAAGCCAAGAGTTGCTTTTGAGATGGCTGATATTTTGCGCGATGTTGTGCAGCGCGGTACAGCGGTACGTGCAAAAGCTTTGGGTCGTAGCGATATTGGTGGTAAAACGGGTACTACTAATGACGCCAAAGATGCTTGGTTTGCAGGATTTCATCCAACCAGTGCCACTGTGGTCTGGATGGGCTTTGATCAACCATCGACATTAGGGCGACGTGAATATGGAGGCGTCGCAGCGCTACCAGTATGGATGGACTTTATGAAGGTACAATTAAAAGATCAACCTTACCAATGGGTTTCGGTTAATAATCGTGCCAAGTCCAAAAAGCAGCAACAGCGTATTCTAGAGATGACTGATGATGGGATTGTCGATCCTGATGATGAAAACCAAAAGATTGACAATGTTGCAAAACCAGTGGCACCTAAACCGCAGCAGCGTAAGGCTCCTGAACCGATTGAAATAGAAGAAAATGGAAATAACGACAGTGTTCCTCAAAATCCATTATCAGTAACGCCAGCAAAACGTATGCCCCCTATGCCAGAATAAGTTGGTTGTCGTTTTGCTGATCATGGAAATACTAAAAAGCTTGTTCAATGAATATTGAGCAAGCTTTTTAACGTTGGATATCTAAATATTAAACCCTTCTACAAAGCTTACCAATAGCCCGCTTTGCAAAAGCTCATCACTTTACTCTGATAATCTATTTAAAACTCTACCATGCCTGCACGCAATTGTTCAATCAGTTCTAAAAACTGTTGTCGCCACTCACGTATAGTCGCTTCATCAGGTAGCCACTGATTCGATAGTGTGACTACATTCACAATAAGGTCACGCGGTTCTTGCTCCAAGTCATTTATATTCATGTCTTTGTCGACGATCTGATCTGGTAATACTGCATATAAACAACGTTGATAAGCGCGTTCTACATTTGCCAAAAACCCTTGCTGCTGCAGTTGCTGTAAGCGCTGTACCTCTGGTGATACTTGAGTACGTTCTTTAAGTGCTAGCTCAATACTTTCTAAAGTTGGCGCTGACATATCCAGACTATAAAATTGTGCAAGCTCTTGCATAAACGCTAAAAAAGTACCGTACAAATGAAAAATAGCGGTTTCACAATGAGCTTGATACAACTGTTTATCACTACTATCGCCCGCTGCCTGACAGGCCAGACGACAAAAATACAGCTTTTGATTGGTTCGATCAGCTTGGTATTTGGCAACACGCCCTTTACCTGCCATATGTTTATCCTTATAAATAATAAAATAGGAGCGACTTATAAAGTTGCTTTTAGCAGTGTACTATCTTATCGGTTGATAAAACTATTAGTTTTTTAGTTTTTACGCCCATAAAAAAGCCAGCAACATGGCTGGCTTTTTTACTCTGATTACAATGATATGTTAAGCATCTACGATTAAGATTGGCTATCTTGATTAAGTTCTTGCGCAAAGGCTTCATCAAAACTGGCAAAGTCTTTACTATCAGTACTAGCAGACATATCAAAAGCGGCATTGATATCGTTGTCTTGTAGCGTTTGCTCCGCTTTTTCTTTGCGAGTTTTATGATACGCAAGACCCGTACCTGCAGGGATCAGACGACCAACAACCACGTTTTCTTTTAGACCACGTAACTCATCTACCTTACCAGTAACAGCGGCAGCAGTTAGTACACGAGTGGTCTCTTGGAACGATGCCGCTGAGATGAAGCTTTCGGTTGCAAGACTCGCTTTAGTGATACCAAGCAGTTGACGCTCATACTGTACTGGGAATTTATCTTCTTCCGTAAGCTTTGCATTCAATGCGATAAGATCTGCATATTCAGCTTGGTCACCTTTAAAGTGGCTTGAATCCCCACCATCAGTGATCTCAACTTTACGTAGCATTTGACGAATAATAACCTCGATGTGCTTATCGTTGATCTTCACACCTTGTAAGCGGTAAACATCTTGTACTTCGTTAACGATATAGTTAGCAAGGGCCGTTTGACCTTTTAAACGTAAGATATCGTGCGGGTTTTGTGGACCATCAGCAATAATCTCACCACGTGCCACTGTCTCATTTTCAAAGACGTTGATCTGACGCCATTTCGGGATTAGTTCTTCATGAACCTCGCCATCTTCATTGGTAATAATAAAGCGATTTTTGCCTTTGGTCTCTTTACCAAAGCTAACCACACCTGTCATCTCTGCCATGATGGCGTGATCTTTTGGACGACGTGCTTCAAATAAGTCAGCCACACGTGGTAGACCACCAGTGATGTCTTTTGTACCTGAAGTTGCTTGTGGTACACGGCCTAAAATAGAACCTGCGGCTACTTTCTCACCATCGCTAACACGAATAATCGTTTCAGCAGGTAAGAAATAAATCACTTCTTTGCCTTCATCAGTATTCAAAATGATGGCAGGACGTAAATCTTTTGCCGTACTTGAACGATCACGAGTGGCTAGAATTTCAAACGAGCTCATACCAGTTGCGTCATCAACTTTTACTGTGGCAGTCATACCATCAGTAATATCGCTGAAGCGTGCTGTACCCGCAAATTCTGTAATGATTGGATGCGTATGCGGATCCCATTTAGCGATCGTCTGACCACCATCAACCTGCTCTTCGTTCTTAACCAACACACTTGAACCGTAAGGTACTTTATAACGCTCACGCTCACGACCTAAATCATCAGTAATGGCGATCTCAGCTGAACGCGATACGATGACTAAGTGACCGTCCGTATGTTCAACCGTTTTCATGTTTTCAAAATGCGCTTGACCTGCGTTACGCACAGAGATGCTGTTATCGACAGATGCTGAGCTTGCTGCCCCGCCGACGTGGAAAGTACGCATAGTTAGCTGAGTACCAGGCTCGCCGATAGACTGCGCTGCCATAACACCCACTGACTCACCGATATTAACTTTATGACCACGAGCCAAATCACGACCATAACATTGCGAGCAAACACCATGAGCGACATTACAAGTAATCACTGAGCGTACCCAAATATCATCGATTGCATTTTCATCGAGAATATTTACCCACTGCTCATCGATCAACGTACCTGCTGGAACCAATACTTTTGTTTCATCATTGTTGTACGTCACATCACGTGCTGTCACACGGCCCAAGACGAGCTCACCAAGTTTTTCGATGATCTCACCACCTTGAATATGCGGCGTCATAAGCAAGCCTTGCTCAGTACCACAGTCATCAGTGGTAATAACCAAGTCTTGTGCAACATCGACCAAACGACGAGTCAGATAACCTGAGTTAGCCGTTTTCAATGCGGTATCTGCTAGACCTTTACGCGCACCGTGAGTAGAGATAAAGTACTGTAGTACCGTTAAGCCTTCACGGAAGTTGGCTTTAATTGGTGTCTCAATAATTGAGCCATCCGGTTTAGCCATCAAGCCACGCATACCAGCAAGCTGACGAATCTGAGCGGCACTACCACGAGCGCCTGAGTCCGACATGATGTAGATTGAGTTAAAGGATTTTTGCTCTTCTTCTTCACCTTGAGCATTGATGACTTTGTCAGTAGCCAAGTTGTCCATCATTGCTTTTGCAACTTTGTCATTGGTACGTGACCAGATATCGACCACTTTATTATAACGCTCACCAGCAGTGACAAAACCTTGCTCAAACTGATCTTCAATCTCGCGTACTTCTGCCTCTGCCGTCTCAATAATCTGCTTTTTGCTGGGTGGAATAACCATGTCATCCAAACCGATTGATACACCAGATAAGGTTGCTTGAGCAAAACCTAAGTACATCAATTGGTCAGCGAACATGACACTGTCTTTTACACCCATATTACGATAGCAAGAGTTAATCAGACGTGAGATATTTTTCTTCGTCATCTCTTGGTTGCATTCATCAAATGACATACCTTTTGGCATGATATTCCAAATCAGCAAACGACCAGCAACCGTTTCTTTTAAACTGGTCTCTTTCGTATGATTGCCTTCTTCATCAATACGTGTTTCAGCGACACGTACTTTTATCTTAGCATTCACATGCAAGTCATTAGAACCGATCGCACGTAAGGCTTCATTGACAGTAGCAAAGACCATGCCTTCGCCTTTAGCATTCACTGATGAACGGCTAATATAATACAAACCAAGTACCACATCTTGCGACGGTACAATAATTGGATCACCATTTGCAGGTGACAAGATATTGTTAGTCGACATCATCAAGGCACGTGATTCAAGCTGTGCTTCTAGCGTCAATGGCACGTGTACTGCCATTTGGTCACCATCAAAGTCAGCGTTAAATGCAGTACAAACGAGCGGATGTAACTGAATCGCTTTACCTTCAATAAGTACTGGCTCGAACGCTTGTAGACCCAAACGGTGAAGCGTTGGCGCACGGTTTAGTAATACTGGATGCTCACGGATGACCATGGCCAGCATATCCCACACTTGCGGCTCTTCACGCTCAACCATCTTTTTGGCCGCTTTAATCGTGGTTGCCATACCATGTGACAATAGTTTGGAATAAGTAAACGGTTTGAATAGCTCAAGTGCCATTTTCTTTGGTAGACCACACTGATGTAGACGTAGCGTTGGACCTACCACGATGACCGAACGACCTGAGTAATCGACACGTTTACCAAGCAAGTTTTGACGGAAACGGCCCTGCTTACCTTTGATCATATCAGCCAAAGATTTCAATGGACGCTTATTACTTCCAGTAATCGCACGACCGCGACGACCGTTATCAAGTAGCGCATCAACTGATTCTTGTAGCATACGTTTTTCGTTACGTACGATAATATCAGGCGCACTTAGCTCTAATAGACGCTTTAGACGGTTGTTACGGTTGATAACGCGGCGATACAAATCGTTTAAATCTGAGGTCGCAAAACGCCCACCTTCTAGTGGTACTAACGGACGTAGATCCGGTGGTAGTACTGGCAAGATAGTCATTACCATCCACTCAGGCTTGTTATTAGAATCACGGAATGCCTCTAATAATTTGAGACGCTTAGACATCTTTTTAAGCTTAGTCTCAGAACCTGTCTGCGGAATAGCTTCACGCAGCTCATCAATCTCTAAATCTAGATCGATGTCTTTTAATAGATCTTGTACGGCTTCAGCACCCATCTTGGCGACAAACTCATCACCAAACTCTTCAAGCGCTTTATAGTAGTCTTCATCATCAAGCAGTTGGTACTTTTCAAGACTGGTCAATCCTGGCTCGGTAACGATATAGCTTTCAAAATACAATACACGTTCAATATCGCGCAAAGTCATGTCTAATAATAGACCAATACGGCTTGGTAATGATTTTAAAAACCAAATATGCGCAACTGGGCTAGCAAGGTCAATATGACCCATGCGATCACGACGAACTTTAGCGGTAGTGACTTCAACGCCGCACTTCTCACAGATTACGCCTTGGAACTTACGACGTTTGTATTTACCACATAAGCATTCAAAATCTTTAACTGGGCCAAAGATTTTGGCACAGAACAGACCGTCACGCTCAGGCTTGAAAGTACGATAGTTAATCGTTTCAGGCTTTTTAACTTCACCATGCGACCATGATTTAATAACATCAGGTGACGCTAAGGTAATTTGAATACTATCAAACTCACGATTACCGCTAGCGGTAGGGCTTTGCATAATATCGAGTAAATCTTTCAAGTTGCTTCTCCGTTATCTTTATAATCATCTGGCCGCGTTATACAACGTAAAGCGGATAAGATGAATGAAGGCAATGAATAGGGTTGAGATAAATAACTAAAAGCAGCAGCAATGTGGTGTGCTGCCTTTAGTGTGACACCTAAGTTTAGAATCAATGAATCTTGTAAACTTAGTGGGTCTCTTTTAACTCAATATTAAGACCTAGTGATTTGATTTCTTTGGTCAGTACGTTAAACGATTCAGGCATACCTGGATCCATATACTGCTCTCCATCAACGATGTTTTTATACATACGCGTACGGCCTTCAACATCATCCGATTTCACTGTTAGCATCTCTTGCAACGTATAGGTCGCACCATAAGCTTCTAATGCCCATACTTCCATCTCACCGAAGCGCTGACCACCAAACTGAGCTTTACCACCTAGCGGCTGCTGCGTGACTAATGAGTAAGAACCCGTTGAACGCGCATGCATCTTGTCATCAACCAAGTGGTTAAGTTTAAGCATATACATATAACCGACTGTCACTTTACGATCAAACTTCTGACCTGTACGACCATCATATAATGTTTGCTGACCATCTCTTGATAAACCAGCAAGCTCAAGTAAGTCTTTGACTTGATGCTCGTGAGCGCCGTCAAATACTGCTGTACCCATCGGTACACCTTCACGTAAATTACCTGCTAGCGTCATGATATCTTCATCAGATAAGCTATCAAGATCAACGCCTTCGCCGCCAACTTTGTTATAGATTTGGTCTAAGAAATCACGTAGATCAGCCATCGCTGCTTGTGCTTTAAGCATACCGTCGATCTTATCGCCCAAGCCCTTTGCTGCCATACCTAAGTGTGTCTCTAATACCTGACCGATGTTCATACGCGATGGTACACCTAGCGGGTTCAATACGATGTCAACAGTATTACCATGCTCGTCATAAGGCATATCTTCGACTGGCATAATACGTGATACCACACCTTTATTACCATGACGGCCAGCCATCTTATCACCAGGCTGAATACGACGTTTAACCGCTAAATAGACTTTAACAATTTTTTGTACGCCATGTTGTAGATCGTCACCTGCAGTTAATTTGCGTTTTTTCTCAGCAAACTTCACATCGATATCTTTTTGCTTGTCAATCAAGTAATCAGCGATTTGCGTTAGGCGCTCAGAGATTTCCTCTTCAACTGGTTGAATATCAAGCAAGGTCTCAAGGCTCATATCTTTCATATCAGCTAATGCCATAACCGTACCCGCTTTTAAACCAGCACCGCCGCTGACTTTTTGGCCATCTAACAAATTACCAATACGTCCACGAGCGGCTTCTTCAAAGATACGTAGCTCTTCTTTTAAATCTTTACGATAGCTGTCGAGCTGCGATTTTTCAATCGCTCTTGCACGTGCGTCTTTTTCGACGCCGTCACGAGTAAAGACCTGTACATCAATAACCGTACCTTTACTTGAAGTCGGTACGCGCAGTGAGGTGTCTTTCACGTCAGCTGCTTTCTCACCAAAGATAGCCCGTAGTAGTTTCTCTTCTGGCGTCAATTGAGTTTCACCTTTTGGCGTGACTTTACCAACTAGGATATCACCAGCATCAACTTCAGCACCGATATAGACGATACCTGCCTCATCAAGACTTGATAAAGCGGCTTCACCAACGTTTGGTATATCAGCAGTAATCTCTTCGGTGCCAAGCTTGGTATCACGCGCCACACAAGTCAATTCTTGAATGTGAATCGTAGTGAAACGATCTTCTTTAACGACTTTTTCAGATAGCAAGATTGAATCTTCAAAGTTGTAACCATTCCACGGCATAAATGCGATGCGGATGTTCTGACCTAGCGCTAGCTCACCAAGATCCGTTGATGGACCATCAGCCAAGATATCACCCAAAGCAATTTCATCACCTTGGTTTACAATGATACGTTGGTTAATACAAGTGTTTTGGTTAGAGCGCGTGTATTTGATCAAGTTATAGATATCGATACCCGCTTCACCAGCAGTCATCTCGTCTTCATTTACACGAACAACGATACGTGAGGCATCAACATCTTCAATCACACCGCCACGTTTAGCGATCACACAAACACCTGAGTCACGCGCAACGTGACGCTCCATACCAGTACCTACCAACGGCTTATCAGCACGTAATGTAGGAACTGCCTGACGCTGCATGTTAGAACCCATTAAGGCACGGTTTGCATCATCATGTTCTAGGAATGGAATTAGGCCTGCTGCTACTGATACAACCTGACTGGGTGACACATCCATATGCGTCACTTTCTCTGGCGGCATACGTACAAACTCGCCATAGCTACGCACACTAACCATCTCATCAGACAACGCACCATCTTCAGTCATTGGTGAGTCAGCTTGTGCAATCACAGTACCGACCTCTTCGATGGCTGATAGATACTCGATCATATCAGTCACTTTACCATCAACCACACGGCGATAAGGGGTCTCTAAGAAACCAAAGCTATTGGTTTTAGCAAACGTCGCTAATGAGTTGATAAGGCCAATGTTTGGACCTTCAGGTGTCTCAATCGGACAAACACGACCATAATGCGTATCATGTACGTCACGTACTTCAAAACCTGCACGCTCACGGGTTAGACCACCTGGTCCTAACGCTGATACACGGCGTTTATGGGTCACTTCAGACAATGGATTGTTTTGATCCATGAACTGTGATAACTGGCTTGAACCAAAGAACTCTTTTACCGCAGCCGCTACTGGCTTAGAGTTGATCAAATCTTGCGGTGATAAATTGTCAGATTCTGCTGATGATAGACGCTCTTTAACTGCACGCTCAACACGTACTAGGCCAACACGGAATTGATTTTCTGCCATCTCGCCTACTGAACGAATACGGCGGTTACCTAGATGGTCAATATCATCAACTTCACCGCGACCGTTACGAATTTCAATCAGCTCTTTTAATACATTAACAATATCATCATTGGTCAAAACGCTACGAGCACGTTGAGTGTCAGCATCATCAGTATCTTCAAACTCTAAACCTAGGCGACGGTTGAATTTCATACGACCGACGTTTGACAAATCATAACGATCAGCATTGAAGAACATGCTCTCAAACAGCTTTTCAGCAGTCTCAACTGTTGGCGGCTCACCTGGACGCATGACTTTATAGATCTCGATTAGTGCTTCTTCACGAGTCGAGGTGCTATCGGCACGTAGCGTATCAGCGATGTAACTGCCTTGATCAATATCATTGGTAAATAGGATACTGAACTCTTTAATAGAATCACTCGCTTCATATGAGCTAAGTTTAACCAGCAATTCATGATCAATAAGTGTATTAGCGCGAGCGATAACTTCATCGTTAACGATGATGTCTTCTGCTAGAATACGCTCATATAGGTATTCATCAGGCACCGCAATCTTGGTCATACCGGCTTCTTCAAGCTGACGGATACGGCGGGCATTAATACGTTTGCCCTGCTCAACAATGACGTCACCATCAGGCGAGACAATATCAAACTGTGCCATTTCACCGCGTAAACGATCAGCAACCAAATCAATCTCAAATTGCTCATCGCCTTTATAAACCGCGACTTTATCAAAGAATAAATCTAAAATCTCAGAAGTACTCAAACCCAAAGCACGCAGGATAATAGAAGCAAGTAGTTTACGACGGCGATCAATACGAGCAAAGACTAAGTCTTTGGCATCAAATTCAAAGTCAAGCCATGAACCACGGTAAGGAATGATACGCGCGTTATAAAGCACTTTACCACTTGAATGCGACTTACCTTTATCATGGTCAAAGAACACACCAGGTGAACGATGTAATTGAGAGACGATAACTCGTTCAGTACCGTTGATGATGAAAGTACCATTGTCTGTCATTAAAGGCATTTCACCCATATAGACACTTTGCTCACGAATATCTTTGATAGCCGCTTTGCTGTCTTTATCTTTGCTGTCTTTGTCTTTGATGATCAAACGGATTTTGACACGCATCGGAGCAGCAAACGTTGAACCACGTAAGATACACTCACGTTCATCAAATTCAGGCGTGCCTAAATAGTACTCAACAAATTGTAGCTCTGCGTTGCCAGAGTGACTCTCAATTGGGAAAATAGAGGAATACGCAGCTTGCAAACCAGTATTCTCACGAGCTTTTGGCTTTTTATGCTCTTGCAAAAATTGCTCGTAAGAATCTACTTGGATAGACAATAAGTATGGAATGTCCATCACAGTGGGCAATTCAGCAAAACTTTTGCGAATACGCTTTTTTTCAGTATAAGAATATGCCATCGAGAGTCCTTACAGTAGACGTGAAAACAAATGAAAAGCGTGGCCAACTTGCATAAATATTATGCAGATTTAGCGACGTAAACGATAATAAAATAAAAATTCTTACTAAAACTGTTCTATATAGATTGACGCTTCTAACAGAATAGTCATTTAACTGAGCTAAAATACAATTATCATGACGCAAAATAATGTAGTAAATTCAACACATTAACACGAATATATGAGCGCTTTTACTTAAGATTTCAATAGCAAACCTTGCAGATACTCCAGCATTTATCTTTGAATTATATTAAACATATACAATATGAAATGTATCGTCGTTAATACTTGCCGTCTACAAACCACTTGCCGGTAGTAAACCATGCTAGACTATTTAGAATTAAAATTAGGATTAATATAAATACTAGTAATAAAAGGAAAGTATGCAAGCACAAAAAAATGCCAAACGTCTAACGACATTTAGCTTACGTTAACTAACTTCAAAAACTGGCGTGTTTGCGTACATGTATATCGTGTGTCCTTTTGATAGGTATCCACCGCATTAATGCGTACGTATATTGGCAGACACAAAAGGTCAAGCTACGAATTATAATAAAAAAAAGCCGATGATGCAAGGCATCATCAGCTTTTTTTCGTA
Source organism: uncultured Psychrobacter sp. (assembly GCF_947488565.1). GTDB lineage: Bacteria > Pseudomonadota > Gammaproteobacteria > Pseudomonadales > Moraxellaceae > Psychrobacter > Psychrobacter saeujeotis. The sequence continues at coordinate 1,043,190 of NZ_CANKZC010000001.1, forward strand.
ACGCGTTAAACTTATTTTAGTTCAACAGTAGCGCCAGCTTCTTCAAGTTTCTTTTTCAACTCTTCAGCTTCAGCTTTAGATGCGCCTTCTTTGATAGGAGCTGGAGCGCTCTCAACCAAATCTTTCGCTTCTTTTAGGCCAAGACCAGTCGCTTCGCGAACGGCTTTAATTACGCCAACTTTCTTCTCGCCAAAGCTAGCAAGAACAACGTCAAATTCGTCTTTTTCTTCAGCAGCAGCGCCACCTTCAGCAGCAGCAGCAGGTGCAGCAGCAGCTACAGCAGCTGTTACGCCGAACTTTTCTTCCATGTCGCTGATTAATTCAACGATATCCATTACTGACATTTCAGCGATTGCGTTTAACACATCTTCTTTAGATAGTGCCATGTGAACTCTCCGTTATCTGATAAAAATTAATTGATTTTAATATCGCTTTAATTGCTTGCCAAAATCTGAAATAGAATTGGCAATAAATTACAATTAGCGATGTCAAAGTTACGTTAAAACAAGCAATTAAGCAGCTTCTTTTGCGTCTTTGATTGCCGCTACAGTGCGAACGAACTTGCCAGGAACAGCGTTCATAGTCTGGACAAGCTTGGTCACTGGTGCATTCATAGTAGCCATCAAGATAGAGATTGCTTCGTCGCGAGTTGGTAGCTTCGATACGCGCTCTAGCTCTTCTGGACCATAAACCACACCACCGACTGATACTAATTTGGTCTCTAGAGCTTTGTTCTCTTTACTAAAGTCGAAAACGACTCTAGCTGCAGATCCCAAGTCTTCCATAGAGAAAGCCAAAAGTAGTGGACCAGTCATACGGTCTGACATGCTCTCAAACTTAGTGCCTTCAAAAGCGCGTTTTGCTAGTGTATTCTTTACCACTTTCAAAACAACGCCTTTTTCACGAGCTTGTTCGCGCAGCTGTGTAAGCTTTGCAACACCAATACCGTGATATTCGGCAGCTACTGCTGAGTAAGCATTAGCAGCAACTTCAGACACTTCAGCCACAACTTGTTGTTTTTGTTCTAGCGTTAATGCCATAAGTTGACTCCTTTAATCTTATCAACCAGCTAGTGAGTTAAACATTTAAAAATCTGTGCTTTTAAACATCTAAACAACTTACTTAGATTGACTTGATACGACACGTTATTCATAAATTCTAAAAATAGAGTTTACTCATAACGACTGATTACGGCACCGTTATCAGACTGACATCGAGTGATAGCCTAGTATAAATACTGATCTATCGGCTCTTATCAACAACTGGGTGGGTCACCGTCTGCGTAGGACAACTAAGATTTTCATCTGTCGTCGATTAACAAAAGCAGCTCATTAGTATTAATAATCAGTTACACATCAGTATTAAATACTTTTAAACTGCTCTCTACCTACGGTCTTAGACAGCGTAGCAGTTGCTACGCTGACCTAATTCTTTAAAATGATTGGTACTAGTTATTCAAACTTATCAAATAAATAGTATCTATTTAGCAACACGGTAAGGAACAGGATCGATTGTAAGACCTGGACCCATAGTGCTAGATAAGGTAATTTTCTTAATAAAAGTACCTTTAGATGTAGCAGGTTTTGCACGTTTTAGATCAGATAGCAAAGCTTGAGCATTTTGAATAACTTGCTCAGCAGTAAAACCAACTTGACCGATAGTGGTATGAATAATACCTGCTTTATCAACACGATACTGTGCTTGACCTGCTTTTGCATTCGTCACTGCTTCAGCAACGTTTGGCGTTACTGTACCGACTTTTGGGTTAGGCATTAGACCACGAGGACCTAAAATAGTACCTAATTGACCAACAACACGCATTGCATCAGGAGCAGCAATAACAACGTCAAAGTCCATGTTACCAGCTTTGATCTGTTCTGCTAAATCTTCAAAACCAACGATATCAGCACCGGCTTCTTTAGCAGCGTCAGCAGCAGCACCTTGAGCGAATACTGCAACGCGTTTGGTTTTACCCGTACCAGCAGGTAAGTTAGTCGCACCACGAACTACTTGATCAGATTTACGTGGATCAACACCCAAGTTTACAGCGATGTCGATAGACTCTTTGAATTTTAACGCTGGTAAATCGTTTAGGATTTGAACCGCTTCTTCAATAGTGTACTGCTTTTCGTTATCGATACGGCTGTTAATTTCTTTTTGGCGTTTGGTTAACTTAGACATTATACACCCTCCACGGTAATACCCATTGAACGAGCGGTACCAGCAACGGTACGAATAGCAGCATCAAGATCAGCAGCAGTCAAATCTGCATTTTTAGTCTTAACGATTTCTTCTAGTTGCGCACGGTCAACTTTACCGACTTTAGCAGTATTAGGCGTGCCTGAGCCTTTAGCGATCCCAGCAGCTTTACGCAATAAGAACGCAGCTGGTGGTGACTTCATAATGAAGGTAAAAGACTTGTCGTTGTAGACTGTAATCTCAGTTGGAATCGGTAGACCCGGCTCTTGGTTAGAAGTCGCAGCGTTGAACTCTTTACAGAACGCCATGATATTCACACCTTTTTGACCCAATGCTGGACCGATCGGTGGTGAAGGATTTGCTTTACCTGCAGGCACTTGCAGTTTGATGTAACCATCAATCTTCTTAGCCATGTTACTCTCCTATATGGGTAATAGCGCCAAATCAATATCATACGATAACGTTATTGATTAACAGCTCCCCTGTTGATGAATTTTTTGCGGGTTTAGTCTAGCTTTTCAACTTTACTAAACTCAAGCTCAACCTGAGTCGGTCGATTAAATACATTTACCGTTAATTGCAATTTAGATTTTTCGTAATCTACTTTTTCTACCAACCCTTTAAAGTCAGTAAATGGGCCATCAATGACCAATAATTCTTCGCCTGGCTCAAATAATGTTTTTGGACGCGGATTGGTTTCATTTTGGTTCAAACGGTTTAGAATACGATCTGCTTCTACTTGCGTAATTGGCGCAGGTGTTTCGGGAGTACCACCGACAAAGCCCATAATACGTGGGCAGTCTTTGACAATGTGCCAAGTGTTGTCGTTCATTTCCATTTGAATCAATACATATCCTGGAAAAAATTTACGCTCGCTTTTGCGTTTTTTACCGTCTTTCATCTCCACTACTTCTTCGGTAGGAACCAATACATCACCGAAATTTTCTGCGAAGTCGCTACGATTAATACGCTCGATTAATGAGCGTTGTACTTGTTTTTCATATCCTGAAAACGCTTGGACAATATACCAACGCATATCACGCTCCTAATCGCTATAAGTAAAAGTTTGGGTCAAAAGAGACTAATACGCTCTTATTAACCAATAAATATACCAACAAACCAATTAAAAAAGTTATCCAACAACCAAATAAAAAAACCTACAATCGCAATCACAACAATCACTTGCCATGTGTATTGAAAGGTTTCATCTTTACCAGGCCAGGTGACACGACGTAACTCAACTGCCGCATCCTTTAATAATATTTTAAATGCACGTCCCTGATGAGTTAATATCAAACATACTAACGCAAATACGACAAGCACGGCAATAATCCCGATACGGACCCAAACGTCATTAGCAGGCTGCCAATAACCGGGTAAGTATTGGTTGACTAAAGTCGCACCAATTAATGCTACTGCGGCAAGAAGCCACAAAATCAAATCTTTGATAGAGCCTGTCTTAGCAACTTCAACAGCTGTTGTTTTATTACTTGCTGAGACATGCTTACCTTTAGTCAGCATTCCGCTAGCCGTCGCCTTGGCATCAGATAACGTGGTCTCGAGGTTATCTTGATTGTTGCTCATAAAGAACTCGCTTCGGAGATGGTGAGGTATAACAAAGATATGATAAGAAGATGGCAGGCGATGTAGGACTCGAACCTACAACCCTCGGTTTTGGAGACCGATGCTCTACCAATTGAGCCAATCGCCTATGGGTGTTAAGGCTGATAATTATACCTATCTTTAATTAGAATGCAAGTTTTAAGTCCATATTTTATAACTTTAATTCAATAAATAGGCGATTTTTGGCAAACTAAGTGCATTCAAGGCTTAATAGAATAAATATATGACATTATAACGTATGATTACTTCTAAATTGATAACTCAATTGAAAGCCAATATTTATTTATTTAAACATTTTTTATCATTTAATGATCGTTTGATTTGCTGTGATAGTGAGTTTTTACTATCAAAATAGACAAGTCATAAAAACATATAAATTAGTCATAAAAAAGCCACCCTATAAAGGATGGCTTTTCACTAATCGATACTCGGTGTCAGCTTGCGCTGAGATCAGTAGCGCTTAGTTTTTAACGTTAGCTACCACACCAGCACCTACAGTACGGCCACCTTCACGAATTGCAAAGCGAAGACCTTTGTCCATAGCAATTGGGTGGATAAGCTCTACGCTCATCTCAACGTTGTCACCAGGCATAACCATTTCAGTACCGTCTTGTAACTGGATTGCGCCAGTGACGTCAGTGGT
>NZ_CANKZC010000002.1 GCF_947488565.1 uncultured Psychrobacter sp.
TGTCCGATGGTGCCGACGTTGACGTGGGGCTTGTTGCGTTCAAACTTGGCCTTTGCCATGGGTAGTTCCTCTTTATTGATGAATCTTTATGCTTAAAAAATAATAAACAGCAAGATCGGTAAATAGCTATTTGACGGTTTATGACAGAGTTAAAACCATCAAACCGTTGACGCTAGGATAAATCTAACAAACTTTTACTATCAGTATAGAGATACGATTCGAACACTATACTAACATTTTCAGTCTATTCAGTACATGTGATCAGTTTATGTTGAATAACTGATGTACTCACAATGTTATTATCAATGTACTGACAGCACTAAAAGGCAACACCTCAGTGTCACCTTTAAATCTTAATCCGCCACACTAACTTTAGAATTTTCGACAGTCTATTAATTTTCAACATTCTGTATGGTTGATATCGACGTAACATTATTTAAAAGTAGCGAAGCAAACACAAAAAGCATAATCAATAAATGGAGCTCATATCGAGAATTGAACTCGAGACCTCTCCCTTACCAAGGGAGTGCTCTACCGCTGAGCTATATGAGCATATCTTAGCCAGCCTATAAGCTGTACTAAAAAAAATATCACGATACAGTAATAATATACTGATTGTCGTGATGATTTATTGGTAATTTTTGCGTTGGTGTATATATGGAGCGGGTGGCGGGAATCGAACCCGCGTCATTAGCTTGGAAGGCTAAGGTGTTACCATTATACCACACCCGCAATGACTCTTATGCAAAGTGACTCTTATAGTATGAATACAAAACAGTATTATAAATATAAAGAGTAATTATGTATAACGAGTATGCTTGGCGTTATGACAAACTACAGAAATATGGTGGTGGGAGAAGGATTCGAACCTTCGAAGCTTTCGCGACAGATTTACAGTCTGTTGGGTTTGACCGCTCCCCAATCCCACCTTAGGTTGCTTTGAATAAACAGACTTTGATGTAAAGCAGATTTATAAAAAGCTACTTTGAAAGAGATGGTGCCGACTGCCGGGATCGAACTGGCGACCTACTGATTACAAGTCAGTTGCTCTACCAACTGAGCTAAGTCGGCTTGTTCTCTCAAAGTGGTGGCTATTCTATCAAATATTTTGACAGACGCAAGCCCTTTTTTATTTTTTTTACACTTATTTTAATAAAAATTTTCAAGCACTTGATTGCATTGGATTTTTTTATAAAAATACTGGTTACGATTTATGCCGCACTTTCATTGTAGCCACAACACATCTCGTCTTTTTTCATTAAGCTAAGTATCAATCAAATAGCATGGGTTTAATAATACCAGACAGCTGGTCTTTAACCAAGTCGTACTAATGAATACGTAACCCATCACAAGCCATCTTTACCGCCTTGACCAATGCCAGTGCTTTTTTATTAGTTTCGTCCCACTCTGCTTCTGGCACTGAATCAGCAACTACCCCTGCCCCTGCTTGAATATGTATCTTACCGCGGCGCATCACCGCCGTACGTATAGCAATCGCAGTATCCATGTTGCCATGCCAACCCAGATAACCCACTGAGCCGCCAAACACAGTTCGACGTACTGGTTCGACCTCGTCAATCACTTGCATGGCACGAATTTTAGGTGCGCCTGATAGTGTACCTGCTGGAAAAGTCGCACAGAATACATCCAGCGCGTCTTTGTCAGCTAGTATTCTACCTTCGACGTTAGAGGCAATGTGCATCACTTGCGAATAGCGCTCTACAAACATCTTTTCGGTAACTTTGACACTGCCATACTCGCAGACACGGCCGATATCATTACGACCAAGATCAATTAGCATCAAGTGCTCAGCGATTTCTTTTTTATCAGCCAGTAGCTCTATTTCAAGTGCTAGATCTTCTGCTTCATCTTGACCGCGTTTACGTGTGCCTGCCAGTGGACGCACTGTCACTGTCCCATCTTCGATACGTGATAGAATCTCAGGAGAGGCGCCAATAATGTCAAAACGCTTGTGGTCATCAAGCGTATAGCCATGTACTAAAAACAAATAAGGTGACGGATTTAAAAATCTTAGCGCTCGATACACCGCCAGCGAGTCTCCTTTATAGTCCGCAGTTAAACGCTGAGCGGGAACGACCTGCATAACGTCCCCTTCTAATATATAGTTTTTTATCTTATTGACATCATTGCAATACTTCTCTTGTCCAGTTTGCGATTCAAATTTTGGTGTGGGCATGATGGGCGTACTCAAGTCTGGCATCTCAGCCAGCTTATCTTCGATTTTCTCAAGCTCTCGAATCGCTGCACCATAGCCATCCTTATCATTACAATCTGCATAAACAATGATGGACAAAGTGTTTTCTAAATTATCAAAGACGATGACACTCATCGAGAGCATTAACCACATATCAGGTAGCGACATAGGGTTTGGCGCATCAGACAACCCAACGCTTGGTTCAATAACGCGTATCATGTCATAGCCGAAGTAGCCCACCAGCCCGCCACTAAAGCTTGGTAGTGCTTCGATCTCATTTGGTGTGGGCATTTTATACTGCGCCATAAGCTTTCTAATATAGTCAAATGGATCATCGACTGCGTCACTAACAATCTGATCGTCTCTTTTGATGGTCATATAACCGTCTGTGTACTGTAAGATTAAATCGCTACCCAAACCAATCATAGAATAACGCGCCCAACGCTCACCGCCTACAACTGACTCAAACAAATAAGCTGAACCGCTTAAATCACGTACTCTAGAAAACACCGAAACTGGTGTTTGAGCATCCATTAAGCGCTTTTTGACAAGGGGGGCATGACTATAACCTTGTGTTTTAAATGCGTTATATTCTTCAAAAGTCATCATAGTAAAAAGTCTCTTAACACCAAATAGGCAAAAGATAAAAATAGCGGTAGCAAAAAGACAGTACATGCTCGTCGTTGAAATAAATAGAGCATAAACCTGTCAAGAAATGAGGATGGACCAAATTTAGCTGCAGTATAGCCAGCCAGTATAACAAAACTGGCCAGCGTTAGTATTATTTAGCACTACTGTACTGTTCGACTCGTCTCTTTAGTTATAAGGCGCCTTCCATAACTGATTGGTGCCAACTAGCAAACTATATAAGCGATTAAACGCCGCCCATGTTAAATAACCATAGAGCAATTCCGATGATAATAATGACGATAAATACCCATATAAACCAACTACCGCTTGGTTTTTTCTCTGGATGCCCTGTATTAGCAGGATTGTTGACAGCTTGATCCATTGCATTATTGCCTTCAGTTCCCAGATCGCGACCCTGACCTAGATTGGCAGTACCAGAAAACTGCGCTGAGGCGGCTTGTTTGGCGCGTAGTACATCTGGATCTGACTCTTCTTGTAAAGTAGTTTTAGTCGTCTTATCATGCTCTGGAGCATCATCTGGCTCTTGATGCGCAGTTGGCTGTTTTGTTATTGGCTCATTAACTGTTGGCTCATGGTTTAGCGTCTCTTTAGACTTATCATTAGACATCATTGGCTCCTTAGCTGCGGCCGCACTCGGTGCTGAAATAGATTGAGAAGTAGTTTCTGTTGCTGTATTAGTTGGTGTTTCTGCGGATTCACTAGTGGTAGATGAGAGTACTTCTGTGACTATAGTATCTTTGACCACTGGCTCCTCATTGACAGCTGTCTCATCTACTGCGCTTTCAGTCAATACGTCATCTTTGTCTGTCGCCGTGCTTTGCTTGGTCACAGGCTCAGCTGGCGCGGCTGCTACTGGAGTGACCGGATCAGTATCTACCTGCGGGGCAGCAACCTTAAAAACAAAACTTGCAAAACCAACCGTATCGTTTGTATTAAGATGAGTAGACTTATTGCCCTCAATGCGCTCATCGTTGATAAATGTCCCGTTTGATGAGTCCAAATCTTTAATATACAAATCTCCATTTAAGACACTAAGCAACGCATGATTGCGTGATACTGCCTTACTACCAAGTACGACATCATTGTCGTTACCGCGTCCGATGGACAAACTGTCATCAACCGTCAGTGTTAAATCACCCAATGCTTCAGTCATTGCGTTAAGCTGCCAAGTCGTTGTCTCTTCTTTAGTCTTTAGCAGGTTGTTGTCATCTAAGTTGTTCGTCATCTTGCGACTCCTTATTATAAATTTTTGAAAATATGACCAAATACCATCTTTGGTCATACCAGAAGTTGTTGTTTGTCTTTATTTTACTGTGGCATGAAATAGGGCTTAATACTGGTGTTTAGCTTATCATACGGGATACTTAGCACTGGCATACCGTAGGCATAAGGACCGATAGAGTAATGCTGGTAACGAATATCGATGCCTTTATCCGTTAAAGTTATGTTGTCACTGAACACGAAAGGCCAGCTTTGCTCATAATCATGAGTATCGCTGGCAACTGTACCGACCCACTGCTTATAAGCATCGTACGCCAATGCCTCAAAATCTGACTTTTTGCCCTTTTGCAACATGTCTACCAGCTGCACCTGTTGCTTCGTTGTGGAATCAAATACGAGATATTCGCTGTACGGCATTCCATGGGCACCGCCTGTAAATACATAGGAATGTATCTCAAATAACTCGAAGTTATCTACATGTCCTATATATTTAGGCTCTATCATTAAACGATAAGTAAAAACGCTATCTGCAGGCAAATCAGCAAATTGTGAGGCTGCAAAGTCATCAATAGCTGCTCTAACATCGGCTTGACTACTTTTATTGTTGATAGATGCCGACTCAGACATTTTACTGTTCACAATTAGATCGTTAATACGTCCATTAACAACCCCGTTTAGCCAGTCGTGATTGGTTTTAAGATATTTGATGTCAATTTTTGGACAGTTTCCACGTTTAATACAGCGTTCTTGTAAGTGTTTTGGTAGATTACAATCAAGATAGTCTGTTGCACTGATCAAAGTAGTCGCATTGGTAGATAAACTAAAAGCACTCAATAAGATGGCAACGCCAAAAGTAGCGATCGGCTTTATACCTTTGATTTTATTTATATTTTTATTAAATTGTGAATGCTTTATCACATGATAATAAGTAGCTATTGACATATATCCTCTTTAATTAATAGACGACATTTATAGGTATTCTACCGTAATCAACATCTATTATTGTAGGAACACTGTTTTAGCGATCAGTTTTTAATAACATGGCCTAATACTTTCAATAAATCATACAAACAAAAAAGACACGGCCAGCGTGTCTTTTAAAATGAATTATGGAACTAAATAATACCTTCTAGCATCATTGATTTTAGTGCTCGCGAGTATTGCTAAAAGTCACTTCTGGATAGCGATCTTGCATCAGTTGCAAGTTAACACGCGATGGTGCCAAATATGTTAAGTAGCCACCGCCATCTATCGACAACTGATCATGCGCTTTTTTCTTAAATTTTGCCAGCGCCACTTCATCGTCACAGTGAATCCAGCGTACTGTGGCGATGGAGACGGGTTCAAAAGTACACTGCACTTTATATTCTTCTTTTAGTCGATGCGCGACCACTTCAAACTGGAGCACACCCACTGCGCCTAAGATTAAATCGTTATTAATCTGCGGCATAAAGACCTGAGTAGCTCCTTCCTCACTAAGCTGCTGTAAACCCTTTTGCAGTGCTTTAGATTTTAATGGGTCTTTTAGTACCACACGGCGAAACAGTTCGGGCGCAAAATGTGGAATACCGGTAAAGTTTAACTCCTCGCCTTCGGTAAAGCTGTCGCCGATAGAGATCGTACCGTGATTGTGTAAGCCAATAATATCACCTGGATAGGCTTCTTCTAATGCTTCACGGTCACCTGCAAGAAAAGTCAGGGCATCAGCAATCCGCACGTCTTTGCCCAGACGCACATGCTTCATTTTCATACCTTTCTCGTACTTGCCTGAGCAAACCCGTAAGAACGCAATGCGGTCACGGTGACGCGGATCCATATTGGCCTGAATTTTAAAGACAAAGCCGCTGAATTCAGTTTCAGTCGCTGCCACTTCGCGCTCATGAGTCGGATGCGCTTTGGGCGATGGGGCATATTTGACTAAAGTATCCAGTACCATATTGACCCCAAAGTTGCCTAGCGCTGTACCGAACAGGACTGGTGTCATCTCGCCTGTCAAAAACTCCTCAACACTGAAGTCCTCTAGCGCCATTTGTACCAGCTCAAGTGACTCTTCAAAAGCATTAAACATCAGCTCACCCAAGCGCTCGCGTATATCGGGATAGTCATAACCGTCCCGCGTTTCAGCGACGCTCATATCACCTCCATGACCTTTTTCATAAAGATAGGTTTTGTTTTCGGTTAAGTGATATACCCCAACGAAATCTTGACCCATACCAATAGGCCACGTCACAGGCACGCATTTGATTTTTAGTACACTCTCAATTTCACTAAGCAGCTCAAGCGGTTCGCGAATCTGACGATCCAGCTTATTGACGAACGAGATGATTGGCGTATCACGCATCCGGCAAACTTCCATCAGTTTGATAGTACGCTCCTCCACCCCTTTTGCACCATCGACCATCATCAGCGCACTATCAACGGCGGTCAAAGTACGATAAGTATCTTCACTAAAATCAGCGTGACCGGGGGTATCTAGTAGATTGACCATGTGATCTTTATAAGGGAACTGCATGACTGAGGTCGTAATAGAGATGCCGCGCTCTTGCTCCATACTCATCCAATCAGAGGTTGCATGACGATCGGTTTTGCGGCCTTTGACTTCACCGACCACTTGGATCGCTTGACCCCATAACAGTAGCTTTTCGGTCATAGTAGTCTTACCCGCATCAGGATGCGAAATAATGGCAAAGGTGCGGCGTTTGGCGACTTCGCGAGCAAGCTTGGCAGGAGGTAACTTAGTGGCTGAAGGTTTAGAATCTGCGCTCATAATGAATAACTTATCGTTAAATTTTGGAAAGGAAAAACAGAAGGTAATACAGATGGAGGTGAAAATTTAATGCGCTTATTGTAGCCGATTTATGGTTTGGATGCTATTTTTGCTTAAGGTACTGATACGCTGAAACAATACACCTACTTATAATATATAACTTGATACTGTGTCGATAATATTTATTTGCTACTCTTTTAAAAAGACAGAATTTAATATAGATGTTATATCCAGATATTGAATACAATTATTAAACACAGCTATTGAATACAGTTACTTTAATGATATGTAGCCACCAATATTTATAAGGGAATCATTATGCTACTTGAGAAAATAAAGACGCCTGGACTCGCTCATTTGTCTTATCTGGTGGGCTCAAATGGAGAAGCAGCAGTCATTGACCCACGCCGCGACTGTGACATTTATGTCGAAAAAGCACGTGCTGCTGGGCTGAAAATTACCCATATCTTTGAGACACACCGTAATGAAGACTTGGTTTCTGGTGCACCAATTTTAGCAGAATTGACTGGTGCGAAAGTATTGCATGGGCCAAACCCTGAAAAACCTATCGCTTATGCGCAAACAACTCATGAGAATGACTGCTTTGCCATCGGTCAGCTTGAGATTCGCGTCTTAGAGACACCTGGTCACACTGATGATCATATTAGCTTTGTATTATTTGATAGCGCCTATCCAAAAAAGGCTGTCGGGGTTTTTACTGGTGATGCGCTATTCGTGGGCGATGTTGGGCGTACGGACTTTTATCCCAATCGCCGTAAGGAAGTGGCAGGTCTGCTCTATGACTCATTACAAAAAATCTTAGCGCTTGGTGATCAAGCCCTTATTTATCCTGCTCATGGGGCTGGGTCAGTGTGCGGCTCAGGTATGGCTGCGCGTGAGTTTTCAAGTGTCGGCCATGAAAGACTGAATAATCCGCGCTTGCAGATTGAAAGTCGTGACGAATTTATCGATGTCAAAATCAACGAAAATCACTATCAACCCCCTTATTTTCGCTTGATGGAACGGCTTAATATGGAGGGTGGTGACGCCGCGCCGCGTGTAATGCGTCCGCGTCATCTGTCGCTTGATGAGCTTAAAACCTGTGACGCGGATCATCTCATCGATATTCGAGAGCCGATGGCTTATGCTGCCGGTCATCTGCCTGGTGCTATGAGCCTGCCGGTGGGGATGATCTCCGCTTTTGCTGGTTGGTTTATCTCTGATGGCGAAAGCATAGCACTGATTGCCGCCAATGAAGAGCAGCTTGCTACCGCCATGGAGCATTTGGTACGCATCGCTCTTGATAATATCGTCGGTGGCTATGTCGGTGTGGTGCCTGCTGCCGCACAAGGTCAAAAGATACAATCAACACCTATGATCGATACCGTTGAGGTTAAAGAAAGGCTCAACGCTAATAAAGACGACTGGACCCTGCTTGACGTCCGCGATGCTGATGAAAGAGCTTCTGCTGCCATTGAAGGATCTGAACATATCTATGTCGGTCATCTCAATGAGGAATGGCGTAAACTTGATAAAAACCAGCACTATACGTTGATGTGCGGTAGTGGCGCACGGGCGACAGTCGCAGCAGGATGGCTTGCAAGCCAAGGCTTTGATAATCTCGATATCTATCTTGGTTCAATGAGTGCATGGCAGGCTGCACATAACTGATGTCATCGTCGATAGTACATAATCAACGTTTGTGCAAATGCCAAAACAGCTATTAATAGTAGCGTCTGATTTGGTCTTCTAAGAAGTCAGCTGCTATCTCATTCACTAAAGTGCAATCAACCACCCCGCGTCTGCTGTTTTCGTTGGGGCGCGGTGCATTACTGTCAATGTAATCGGCTTCATAGATACGGTCGTCATAATCAACAGCTCTGAATATATATTCTGGTTCATTGTCAAAGGCAAAATACCTGATCTGCGCAGTTTTTAATTGACTATTGATACCGGTATTTGAGCGAGTGGTACTGAAATTTCGATTATCGCTAAAACGATTTTCAGTCATATCGACCCAATCATCAAGATCGTCGTAACGGGTTCTGTCCTTATCATTGAAAACAAAAAACGAGCGGTCACTGGTCGTCACAGGGATATAACAGACAGAACCTGTTGGAAACTCTATATTTGGCGGAATGTTTGGATAATTATTCAAATCAGTGAGAATCCCTCGGCTACTAGTCAGACTACTGCCAAGACTATAACTACCAGCGCTGACTCCAGACAAATCTAGTGTTCTATAGCTCGTTTCGTAATTAAATTTATTACTACTATTTGTCTCATAAACTGGCTGTCTGACGTTTCGCCCATTGACTTCGATATAGCGATCTTCAAGTGTGCCCTCAAAATTGTCTGATAGCACAATTGATCGTTCTAAATCATTGATGTTTTGCGCATTAAAGCTTCCTATAATGTTGGTTACATCAATATCACGCTCACCATCGCTATATTCGGTATCAATACGAGCCACAGCTTCCCTTCCAGTCTGGCGATCAATACCTTTATCAAAACTTGCCAGCGTCAACTCATTGTTATTGCCTGAGCCAAAAATGCCATTGTCTTCCTCGTCACACCCAACAAGCCCAATCGCTAATAAAGAAATAGCAAGCGGTGCAAGAAGTTGTTTATGCGCTTTTTTCATCGCCAGATATCCTTATTTGTCGGTAATGGAGCGTTATTAAATACTATTTCACCAAATGTATAGTGAGTGGCTATCGCCTAATTTCTTCTCATTTGACGGCTACTATTAGCTTACACTAATCGTTAAGCTACCTCCACATGTGGTCAGTATTTCATTTACTAAACCAAAAGACTTGCTTACAAATTCATAGTATAGGGTTACCACTGCTATATAGAGCCGCACCAAAGATTTGCTATGCTAAATGAGTTGTATGGCTAATACGATGCATTTACTATAAAAACCAAGGAAAAAGGACAATTATGAAAACTCTATATTCTACCAAAGCAACTGTTACTGGCGGCCGTATGGGTACAGCCAAACTCAGCGATAGTGATCTTGAGATAAACATGGCACCTCCTGGCGGTAACAAGGAAGGTAATAATCCTGAACAACTATTAGCGATGGGCTATGCTGCCTGTTTCGATAGCGCTTTAGGAGTGGTTAAGAAAATGGAAGAAGCCAGTTTCGCTTCAACGACTGAAACCTCAGTAGACTTACTACAAGGCGACAACCATGACTATAAACTAGCAGTTAAAATTCATGTTATCGCTGATAGTACTGACTTATCAGCTGATGAGGTTCAAAAGCTAGTACAAAAAGCCAACGAAGTTTGTCCTTATTCAAAGGCTACCAAAGGTAATATCGACATCGAAGTGACGTCTGAAGTAAAAAGCTAATACATATGATGAATTGATAAACATATCTATTATAGCAAAGCCCAGCAAGTCTGGGCTTTGTTGTCTCTACAATTTAGATTTAAATAATGCTTATGGTCATATACATTTTAACTTTTAAGCCATTCGGCACGCGCTGATTTTATCGTTATAATGGTTCATATTTTTTGATTTTATCCAATAGCTGATAAGTGACCTCTATGACCGATAATGACCACAATTCGCACTCACCTATTAATCCTAATACGCTACCAAATTTTGACAATATGCCCAATGTGGCGACCATGGATACCAGTCATGTAGATAAAGACCAGCCGCCATTTATCTTAGTAGATGGCTCGTACTATCTGTTTCGTACCTACCATGCACTGCCAAAGACCATGCAAAACTCGCAAGGCCTGATAACCAATGCCATACGCGGCACACTAAACGCTTTGCTGAAACTTATGCGACGCTATCATCCAACGCATATGGCCGTTTGTTTTGATACCAAATCTCCGACCTTTCGCCATGCTATGTCTGCTGAATACAAGGCGGCGCGCCCGCCCATTGATATTGAGTTGGTTGAGCAAATTCCTTATATTCATCATCTGGTAGCGGCGCTTGGGATTCCTTTATTGCGTATAGAAGGCGCAGAAGCCGATGATATTATCGGCACCCTTGCCTATCGCGCGGTTGAGCAAGGCCATCACGTGGTCATCTCGACTGGTGACAAGGATATGATGCAGCTGATCAATGATTGTGTGATATTGGAAGATAGCTTTACAGGCAAAATCACTGATAGTGCAGGCGTGATAGAGAAGTTCGGGATTGAGCCTCATCAGATGATTGACTTTTTGACCTTGATGGGCGACTCATCAGACGGCATCAAAGGCGTGCCAGGTATCGGTAAAAAAACCGCCAAAGACTTGCTTAATAAATACGGCAATATCGATACAATGCTCAAAAACGTTGCTGAAATTAAAGGCCGCGCTGGTAAAAATTTGGTCGAATATGCCGATGATATTCCGTTCAATGCAAAGCTTGCGACCATTGTGACCGACTTGGCCATCGGACAAGATTGGACAGACCTTATAATAAATACTGACCCCTGCGCCCATATCGATGAGCTGCGCAAGCTGTATAGTGAGCTTGAATTTAAAAATGAGTTGGCCTCTCTTGATCACCCAAACCATCCTGCCAATGGTAGCGCAAGCATCGCTGACAGTCAGGCCGATGCTGAGTCGCAAGCGCAAGTCGCAAAATCACTGCAATCAAGCACAATTGAAAACATTAAAGACAGTAAAAGCCATGACAAAGCCTGGCATACCATTCTCGACATGCCCGCTTTTGAGAGCCTACTTGAGCAGCTTACAAACGCAGCGCATTTCGTTATCGATACCGAGACGACTAGTATTTATTGGCGACAAGCCGAAATTGTCGGCTTATCTTTTGCCATGCAGGCCCATGAGGCTTATTATGTCCCGCTCACGCATCGCTTAGAAGGTGATGAGCTGATCGAAAAGCAACTTGATCGCGATACGGTGCTGTCGCGACTTAAACCCATTTTAGAAAATCCAAACATTGGCAAGATTGGTCAACATCTAAAATACGACGCGCATATCCTGAGTCATTATGATATTGATCTGGTCGGTGCGTTACATGAGTCACCCAATAATTGGGCGATGGATACTATGCTCGCAAGCTACGTTATCAATGCTGCGGTTACTCGTCATGGTATGGATGATCTTGCACGTCACTATTTGCAAACACAAACCATCAGTTATGAAGATGTCGCTGGCAAAGGCGCTAAGCAAGTTAGCTTTGATCAAGTGGCCATTGATATTGCCAGCGATTATGCTTGTGAAGATGCCGACATTACTTATCAGCTCTTTGATCTATTTCATAAGCAACTTGCTGAGGATGACAACAACGCCAAACTACTGTACGAGCTAGAGATTCCAACAGCCCAAATACTCTGTCAAATGGAAGCAAACGGTATTTTGATTAAGCGTTCATTCTTGAATGAGCTATCAAAACGTTTTGATGAAGAAATTATCGCTCTAGAAAAACGCGCTTATGAAATTGCTGGCGAAGAATTTAACTTAGGCTCACCAAAGCAGCTCGGTGAGATGCTATTTGATAAGCTTGGCGTCCCTGGTGGTAAAAAAACCAAGTCAGGACAGTACTCTACTGGTGAAGCTATATTATCGAAGATTGATCACCCATTAGTAGAAATCGTACTAGAATATCGCGGCTTATCTAAGCTTAAAAGCACCTATACCGATGCACTTGATGCCGTAGCCGATAACGAGACTGATCGTGTGCATACTAGCTACCATCAGGCATTGACCAGTACCGGACGTCTATCATCAACTGATCCTAATTTACAAAACATACCAATTCGTACGGTGACAGGTCGCTTGATTCGCCAAGCTTTTATTGCCCCAAAAGGACGCGTTATTTTGGCAGCGGATTACTCACAGGTTGAGCTGCGCCTCATGGCACACTTCTCAGAAGACGCCAACTTAACCCACGCTTTTAAAGAAGGGCTGGATATTCACGCTGCGACTGCTGCGGAGGTGCTTGGCAAAGATGTCGCTGATGTCACTGCCACTGAGCGCCGCAATGCCAAAGCCATTAACTTTGGTCTACTCTATGGTATGAGCGCCTTTGGGCTGGCAAAACAACTCCAAATGAGCCGCGGTGAGGCACAAGATTATATCGATATGTACTTTGATCGCTATCCGGGGGTTAAGCAATATATGGTTGATACACGTGCCAGTGCTGTCAATCGTGGTTATGTCGAGACTATACTGGGTCGTAAACTTTATACGCCTGATATCAATCATAGCAACCGCATGGTCAAACAAGGCGCCGAACGTGCTGCGATTAACGCGCCACTCCAAGGCTCAGCTGCTGATTTGATTAAACTCGCTATGATTGCTGTCGATAAAGTACTGCCTAAAGAGCAGGCAAAAATGTTACTACAAGTCCACGATGAACTGGTGTTTGAAGTAGATAGCGATAAGGTAGAAGAGATTAGCCAACTCATTACTGATGCCATGCAAGATGTCTTGACGACCACTGCGGTTGAAAAGGGTTGGCATGTAGACTTTGCTGTGCCGTTATTAGTTGAGACTGATAGTGGTCAGAATTGGGATGAGGCGCATTAGAGTTTAATGTTGGTAGAGGATCAGTTGGTTTGTTCAGTGCTCGTAGAAAAAGCTGAACAAACCACTCCATTTACTCTACTCGTTGATACATTTAAATTTAGAACGTATATTCTAAAGGCCACTTCACTAACATAGACAGACTTACACCGCTCTTTTTCTTCTACGAATACCAAGCCCGTCACGGATATTAAGCCCCATAAGCGTCAAGTTTGCGGCTCCTACTATCAGCTCGATGCCCTGTACGATATAAAACGTGCTACCAAAGCGGCCCAAGCTTGCCAAATAGCTTAAATAAAATGCCGACGGTAATAGTATAATCAGTCCATTTATAACAATAAATGGCATGCGTTTTTTCTTAGCCAATACATTGGGATGTTTCACTTTGACGCTAAGCTTGCTACCCGACACGCCTGCAATTATCATGGTTGGAATAAAAAAGATGAAAGCGTAGAGAATGCTTTGCTTCACCATAGCAATGGTTTCATAAGACATAAATAGCTCACTGATAAGCGTACTTAACCAAAAGCTTAGAATAAAGAAAAACCCTAAAAAACCAGTGGTAGCATGAATTTTGACTAAATATCGACGATCCATTGTTATTCTCCAGCAGTGTTTTTAGTAGCATGGCGTTAGCGACAAACTATTTACCAAATAGCGTTAACAACACTTTAAAAGCTCTAAACTTTTAGACGCAAACTCAATCTAATCGCTTCATAATTGAATATAAACATAGCATGCTATATAAATACATAGCAAGCTATGTTTATATCATATTAGAAAATATCTTGTTCAGAATATACTTATATAGAGAATAGATCATGACCTTCAAAACTGAATCTACAGGGTATCTTGCTAATCATCTTGCTAGGTTGTACGCCATTTTGCTCAATGAACAGATAAAACCGTTAGGTATTAGTACAGCTCACTTCCCCATTCTGCTTGAGCTGTGGCAACAAGATGGTATAACGCAAAATGATTTGGTACAGCTAGGTAATTTAGCGCAGGCGACAATTGCCAATACTCTCAATAGAATGGAACGCGATGGATTGATCACGCGTGTAGCGGATAAAAAAGATGCACGGGTTAAACACATCTTGCTGACGAAAAAAGCTAGGTCGCTTGAAACCAAAGCCATTAATTGTGCCAGACAGGTCAACCAACAGTCGCTGTCAGTCTTGACTGAGGAAGAACAAAAACAGTTTAATACGTTGATGCAACGGGTGATTATTAGACAGCGGGAACTGGTAGAAGAATAACACTTTGCGCGAGCGTACCAGCTTACATCAAAACTAACATCACTACCTGTAGATAAAGGCCATTATTTTTCTACTCTTTTAAGCATCAAGCTTTTGCTCTAGTGAAAGTCGATCTTTAATAAGATGAGTCCTAAAATGACTGGTGACCAGTTAGTTATATTTTGAAATGCTGTTTTTTATTAGCTGAACGTATAATATACTTCACCTACGTTTTTATAACTGATGGTCTAAAGTGAGCCCTTGGGTTCACTTTTTTATTTTTTGCAAAACCAGGAGCCCTTTATTTTGGCTACAGATGGCATCATCGAAATACCCGGTCTTATACTTATTATTGTCTGCTTGCTACGCTCTGCCCAGTATGTAGTACAAAGTCAGAGCAAGCAAAGTCGTTATTTTTGGCTCGCATCAGTGCTCGTATTTTTTGCTGTGCTTCGCCGAGAGCTAAACTACTTACCAGAACTGCTTATTTCAAGCGACTTTTCGCTGCTTGGTCATTCTTATGACTGGTGGGAAGATGGTGTGCTGACCGTTGTCTATCTTGTCATCGTTGGGTTGCTCGTTTATTCATGGCGTTATCTCAAAGCCGTCTTAAAAGATGTCGATGTAGCATTATATGTCTTCGTAGTCATACTGGCGATAATACAGTATATGGGCGAGAATGCGATTGTTTTCCCTTATGCCGTTGGCGGTATCATTGAAGAGTTAGCAGAAACTGCTATTTATGGTATTGCTTTGTTTTATGTGTGGAAATTTAAGTTAGCCGATTTTGAAACTCAGACAGCAGAAAACCTAGATTTAAAAACCGCAAGACAATAGCAAGTAGAGTTGACCGTGGTATCTACCTTAGCGATTAACTTTGGTTATTAATTTGCTATACTCAATATAAGCTCGAGGGACAATAGCAGTGTTTATAACGGTGCCGACTTTATTGATACCTATACTAAGGGTGTTGCTAAATATCGTGACTTAGCGTTGTACCTCGCTTTACTCATTATTGCTCATTATTAAGTCACTCATTATGAATATATTAATCACTGGTGCATCGCGTGGTATTGGTTTGGCCACTGCCAAAAAGCTGGCAGCAAAAGGTCATAGCGTTGGTCTATTTGCAACCAATACTAATACGCTTGAAGACGCAACCAAAGATAAAGCTTTTAAAAAAGCAATGAAACAAAAACGTATCATAACTGGTCAGCTTGACGTGACCCAGCCTGACTCATGGGAAGACGTCATCAGTCAAATGATTGATAATTTTGGCAGTATTGACGCGTTAATCAACAACGCAGGTGTGCTGGTCAGTGGTGCTTTGCCCGCGACTGATTTGCAGCAGCAGCTGTCTTTAATCGATGTCAATTGCAAAGGCGTACTCATTGGCTGTCATAAGCTTGCGCCTTATTTGGCTGATAGCAACAATGGTAAAATTGTCAATGTGTCTTCAGCGTCTGCTATTTATGGTCAGCCTGAAGTTGCCAATTATGCAGCCAGTAAATTTTTTGTCCGTGGTCTCACCGAAGGCCTTAATATTGAATATCAAAAGCTCGGTATCAAAGTCATAGACGTCATGCCGCTTTGGGTTAAGTCTGATATGACAAAAGATATTGAGGTGACAAGCATTGATCGCTTAGGTATCAATCTAAACGTCAATGACGTGGCAAAAACGTTGTGCAAGTTAACCACCAGCCCTAATCGTAAAATAAAAGGTACGCACTATGCTGTTGGCTTGCCAGCTAAAGTCTTTCAGGCACTCTCACAAGTCACGCCCGACCCAATCATACGCTGGGTAAATACCAAAGTGGGTGCCAAATAGAGCATAGTTCATTTACCAACAGCTTATCGTATTATCCTGACGGCTACTCAATCTGAGTGGCCGTTTTGCTTGCCGCTCGAATATCAACTGCTTGCTCGATGGTTTTATCGGTGAAGGTATTGTTTTTAATAAGCGTGTTTTTGGTTGGCCCTGCTGCGCTGTCTTCGCGAACTTTTGAGCCAATATTAATAGGCAAAGTAACGTCAGCGGCGAATTGATTACTACTAATAAGCGTGCCATCATCCTCCACAACAACGCCCTTCTCGACTTGTTCAAAACGATTATTGATAATCTGATTGTTTTTAGCACTGTCTAAGTGATAGCTGGCAAAAGGCGTCTCTTTAATCAAATATGCACCGCACGCAAAACCTTTAAGATTACGCGACTGCCTTGATGCCACCCATATGCCCACTGGTTCATCTTGAAAAACATTACCGCGAATAATATTGTCACGGCTCGATTCTGTACGTTTAAAATGATTACCCCGCGTTGGATCATCAGCATGCTCAAAGCAATTGCGATACAGCAATATACTGCCTGCGCCATTATGGATAAATCGATTATTCTCAATGCGATTATTGCTTGAAGAATCCACCGCGATGGCTTCACGATTGGGCTTAAACGTGCGAAAACCATTACCGATAAACACAGAATTTTTAATCACATTATCGCGGCTACCAAATTCTAAATATAACCCCACGGTGCCTGCATTTTGAATATGTACTTTATTAAAAGTGACATCATGTACGTGATCGCCGACGAACATACCACTGTTAATACTGTTGCGACTAGTAACGTTGATTACACGAATATTTCTTGGAGCAAGCCTCCGATTGGCAGCAGGATCGATAAAGCCGCGAACGTAGCGCTGATTTGGTTGGCTATATTGGCGAATATGTAGCGCATGACCATAGCCATCTACATGACAATTGGCAACGGCAATATCTTCGATAGCATTATCCGTCTTAGGTTTAATCGTAATTGCACTGGCTGTTGATTGATCATCAGCCATTGTACTAAGCGCAGCTCCCTGACAGTCAAGTGAGCTGTCTGATTGACTAAGGACGAAACGTACTGATTTTTCTGTTAGATCACAGCTTTGGTTTAAAGCACTATGATCTTTTACATGGACGGTTTGCTTGGGTGTCAATTGCGCGCAATCTATAATAGTGGTCGCGGCA
The DNA here is from genome assembly GCF_947488565.1 of uncultured Psychrobacter sp. Classification (GTDB taxonomy): domain Bacteria; phylum Pseudomonadota; class Gammaproteobacteria; order Pseudomonadales; family Moraxellaceae; genus Psychrobacter; species Psychrobacter saeujeotis. The sequence goes on from NZ_CANKZC010000002.1 coordinate 17,611, forward strand.
GGTAGCTTGGTATCAATCACGATTGACTGCTTTGCAAACTCGTCAGTATCGTCTACAGCTGTTATATTGCTAGTAGGCAGGCGATCACAAGCGCCCAAACTGACGCTGGCACTTATCAACGCTACTATTATTGGTCGCTTATTGTTTTTCATCATGACGATCTCATCAGTCGGCTTACCTTACATTTTTTGAACATGCTGTGACACCTTACTACTGGCAGTAAACCTCTTAAAGCTGCACAATATTGACAACATTCAACCTATCATAAAAAATTAAGGAATGACTTATGGATAATTCAAAAACCCCACTTCCAGACGCACAAGATCGCATTGATGGTGACAATAATCAGCAAGTGGATATGGACAATCCCATGCTGCATACCTTTGACGACGACGATGTGATTGATAACGAAGCAGGCTTTAGTAATACTGAAGTAGGCAGCGCGGCAACTGAAGGGCTTACTCCGATACATCGTCAAAACGTTGATGAAGCCACTATTGATAATGTCCTTGTACAAGACAATCTAGATGATGGTGACTATCCTGATATCGTCGATATCGCTGATAAAGATGCTGCTGAGCACAGCAATAGTGATGATCTATAACGAGCAAACCTCAGTCAAAAATACCGAACAGTATCAATGTCCGGTATTTTTTTGTCTTTGTATTGGGATATTTAGGTTATACCCAACCATCAAGCGTACCCGCCCAGCCTTTAACTAGAGGTGCGCTCATGGCTTCTAATAAGTCGATGTGCGCCTCATCTATGTTTAGCGCTGGAATATAATGGTACTCTTGTCCGCCTGCATTAAGAAAGTTATCACGGTTTTCAATCGCCAGCTCCTCTAGGGTTTCAAGGCAATCAGCTGAAAATGCGGGACTTAAAATCTGTACCGATTTGACTCCTGACTTCGCCCACTCATCAAGTACCACATCGGTATACGGCTTCACCCATTCCTGCTTACCAAAACGTGATTGAAAGCTTATGATCCATTCATCATCGGCAAGACCCAACGCCTGCGCCACCTGCGCGGCGGTGCATTTGCATCGGCTTGGATAGGGATCGCCTTTATCAGCATAGGGCTGCGGAATACCATGAAAGCTAAACATCAGCTTTTCAGGTTTGCCATGTGTCGCCTGAAAATGACGAATGCTATCGGCTAAGGCTTTAATATATAAAGGATGAGCAAAGTAGTCTTTGACAATCGTGATATTGGGCAAATTGCGCTGTTTTTGCGTCCATTTTGTGATGGCATCATAGACTGCACCTGTTGAAGTTGCTGAATACTGTGGAAATAGCGGCAACATCACAAAATGGTCGACACCATCAGCACGCAATTTATCCATGACATCAGGCAGTCCTGGATTGCCGTAGCTCATCGCTGAATGCACAGATACGCGATACGGCGCCGCGTCTTTTGCCAAGCGCGGCTCAAGCTTAGCGACTTGTTCATTTAAGATGTTGCGCATAGGCGAGTCGCCATCCCAAATACTGGCATAAGCTTCTGCCACGCGCTTAGGACGACTGGGCAAGACAAACAAGTTGAGAATGATGGCCCACAAAAACTTAGGAATCTCAATGACGCGAGGGTCAGATAAAAACTGTTTAAGGTAACGACGGACAGCAGGCGCTGTCGGCTCATCAGGTGTCCCAAGGTTGACTAATAAGACGGCGATACGTGGCGGCAGTTTAGGTTTCATAAAGGCTGTATGTTATTCATAAGTAATAAAGGAGGATTGTTAAGACGATATTTATTTAATATCTGATTAGTGTAGCATTTTATCGTAAAAAAACGCATAGCAAAGGCGGCCTTTATACAATTTGCTACGCGCGTCAAATAAAGACGGCGCATGGAGGTTGTACTCCTACGCGCATCGCCATACAATAGGCAAGCTCATTTTAAAAACAGTATAGAAAAATAGTCTTCATCTTGTCTTTTTTTTATTGATGATCGTTGTCTTGCGAGGTAGCTTTGAACGCACGCCCTGATAGTACCAGTGACCAACTTCCCAAGGATAAATTCGATTCGAATCGCTCAGTCGACATGGTTGGCTCAGTAGGAATCGTCACACCCGAAAAATTCCATTTTGCCGAACCGCTTACCTTAGAATGCAATCGTACCCTGCCGTCTTTTGACTTAATGGTCGAGACCTATGGCACACTTAATAAGGATAAATCAAATGCCATTTTGATTTGTCATGCCCTATCAGGCAGTCACCATGCAGCGGGCTATTATAGCGTTGACGACAAAAAATCGGGCTGGTGGGACAATATGATTGGCCCTAATAAAGCCATTGATACCAACCAGTTTTTTGTGGTGTGTGTCAATAACATCGGTAGCTGTTTTGGCTCCACGGGCCCAACGACCATCAACCCTGATACTCTTGATCAAGCCGATGGCAGTGAGCCACAAGTCTATGGCCCTGACTTTCCACTAATCACTATCAAAGACTGGGTAAAAACTCAAGCAATGCTCTCAGACCGTTTAGGCATCAATGTTTGGCACGCTATCGTCGGTGGTTCTATGGGCGGGATGCAGGCGCTACAATGGTCAGTTGATTATCCAGACAGACTAAAACGCTGCGTCGTTATTGCTAGTACACCAAAGCTATCTGCGCAAAATATTGCTTTTAATGAAGTCGCTCGTCAGTCCATCCTCTCTGACCCTGATTTTAACGACGGCCGTTATATACAAGCAGGCACCTATCCTCGTCGCGGGCTTATCCTTGCACGAATGGTGGGTCATATTACTTATCTGACTGAAGATGCCATGAAAGCCAAATTTGGCCGAGACCTAAAATCAGGCAAATTTATGTATGGCTATGATGTCGAGTTTCAGGTCGAGAGCTACTTGCGCTATCAAGGCGAGCGCTTTAGTAAAAACTTCGATGCCAACACCTACTTACTTATGACCAAAGCGTTAGATTATTTTGATCCAACGCGCGACTATCCATCAACACAACCGCAAGATTTGGCGTCGACAGTACAGCTTGAAGATTCAATTGCGGCATCTATCGATACTACTAAAAGCGTGGTTGAAGACGATCTTATCTCTCAAGATGGCAGTGAGAGTGGCAATCATCAAGAACTTACCGCTCTTAAAGCAGCATTTTCTCATACCAAATGTCAATACTTGGTCGTATCATTTACTACCGATTGGCGTTTTGCCCCTGAACGCTCACAAGAGATTGTAAATGCATTAATGGCCACGGGCAAACCAGTCAGTTATATTGACGTTGATGCGCCGCACGGTCATGATTCGTTTTTATTTGATATCCCACGTTACATGGGCGCAGTCAAAGGCTTTTTAACGGCACCGTTTATAACGAGCAACTCGATAACCAAAGGAGAGCGCTTATGAGAATGGATCATCAGTTGGCTGAGCGCTGGATTTCGCCCCACTCACATGTATTAGATTTGGGCTGTGGTAATGGCGATCTACTTGCTCATTTACAAAAAAAACGTAGCGTTACTGGCTACGGACTTGAGATTGACGAAGATAAGATTAACGATGCTATCAGTAAAGGTCTGTCCATTATCGAACAAGACCTAAATGACGGGCTGGCTCGTTTCGCTGATAACAGTTTTGACACTGTTGTTATGGCACGAGCGTTACAGGCGGTCAAAGCCCCTGATGTACTATTACTTGACATGCTACGGGTCGCACGTGAAGCTGTGATTACCTTCCCCAACTTTGCCCATTGGCAAAACCGTATTCATTTGGGGTTCAAAGGTTTAATGCCAGTTTCAGAAGCCCTACCTTATGAATGGTACGATACACCAAACATTCATCTATGCACGTTCAAAGATTTTGAGCAATTGTGTGCCAAACATGATATTCATATTCTTAGCCGTTTTGCTGTTAGTGACTCAGATAAAGGCCCCTCCCCTTTAATGTCAACTCTAATAAGACAGGCGCCTAACTTGTTAGCAGATGTCGCCATCTACCGAGTAACCAAACAAAAATCTATTTAAATTTATTATATTAAAGGACTGTAATTCAGTTTATTAGTAGCTAAATAAGTATTTTATTCTGTATATTCATTCTTACAGCTTAATAACCGTATGATTTTGTTACATTCTATAATGCGCAAAACGACGTTAAAATGAGTAATTAGTATTTGAGTTTCGTAACTTTGGGTGGTAAGCTAGCAAAATAGTGTCGATGACACCCCTATTACAACTGCTTATCTGTTGATTTAGCGTAAACGATAAAGCTTATATCCATGGTTGATATAACTTTGCTAACAACTAGGTAAGTTCATACTGCAAAATATAATCTGCGATAGTGTCGCCTTATAACATAAGTGTTGGCGATAAACTTTATCCACTGCTTATCAACTGCCCAATTTTGGAGCTGCTATGAAATTATTAAAAGCCGCCTTGTTTACTGCTTTGTTCTCTTGTGCCGGATTGGCTAACGCTGAGCTAATCTCAAACGTACCACTTGATACGTCACGTTTTGAGCTAATGCCTGTTAGCGAGCTGTCTAACCGTGCCGCTCAAGGTAGCGATCATGCCCAGTTTTATCTGGCCAAGCGCTTGCAAAAAGGTGAAGGTATTGCTCAAAATACCCAGCAGGCAATTCAGTGGTACACCAAAGCGGCTCAGCAAGGGGTTGCTCCTGCTCAGTTAAACTTAGCTATCATGTATTTGCGCGGTGAAGGCGTGAAGCCAAACTTACAACAGGCTCGTGTATGGTTAGAGAAAGCCGCGATGCGTGGCGACAATCGTGCCAGCTATACGCTTGCACTGCTAGATGAGAAGCAAAAAAATCTGGTCGATGCCTATAAATGGTATGATTTGGCTGCTCGTGATGGCATGCTAGACGAAAAAGTACGTAATAAAGCTCGTGGTAAAATTGGTCAATTAGCATTAAACCTATCAAGCTCAGACATTGCTAGTGCTCGCAGTCAAGCCGATCGTTGGTTCCAAAGCAAATAAGCTATAAGATAATTAACTTCAACAGATAAAAAGTTGATAATAAAAAATCCAGCCTTTAAGCTGGATTTTTTGTGTCTACCTAACAATAAATAATTAAGTAAATTAGATAGCTTCTACTCCCTCGGCATGCGAGCCATCGTATAAAACTCTTCATTGGACTGCATGTTCATTACAATTGCCATTCTATTAGATAAACCAAAAAACGCGGTAATACCCGTGATATCTAAAATGTCCTCGTCATCATAACCATGCTTTTTGAGTGCTGCATAATCTGAGTCTTGAATAAGCTCTGGTGTACGACAGAGCTTAATCGAAAACGCTAGCATCTCTTTTTGCCGCAGACTGATGGGCGCGTGCAGGTAATTGACTGCTATTTGATCTGCCAGTAGTGGTTCTTTAGAGAACACACGCAGTAGCGCACCGTGGGCAATGACACAATACTGACAACCATTGGCGGCGCTGGTTGCGACGATGATCATCTCCTTTTCAGCTGGACTTAGCGTGCTGCCTTCTCGCTCCATGACAGCATCATAATAGGCAAAAAACGCTCTGAACTCTGCTGGGCGATACGCCAACGCTAAAAACACATTGGGAATAAATTTGGCTTTTTCTTGCACCGCAAGAATGCGTTCTAAAATATCAGTAGGCAGGCTCTCTAATGATGGTACTGGATAGCGACTAATAGGCAAGTTTACGGAAGAACTAGTAGTAGAATTGGTAGAAAGATTATTCATGTGTCATCTCCATTGACATTATGTGATAGCTGTATCTAAGTAGTCTACCTCTATAGCTGGGTAATAAGTAGGTAAAAGCTCTCTTAATTTATATCACTTAGCTTTATAAAACGTTCAAAATATGCGTCAAATTTGCTACACTACGCTCGCACTAGCCAATTCCACAATCTTGCTAGTGTTATACCATCACAATTTAAATCTACCTTATTGCACTAGGTTTGCGACCTAGCCAGCAGGAGAAACACATGAGTACCACTCAAGATAGCAATACCAAACACAGTACTATCCAAGACACCACTACAGACAATAGTAAGTCAGCGCCCGCCTACGATAGCGTGACTAACAATATCGTCGTAGCTGCTCTTTATAAGTTCACACGCTTTGATGACTTTGAGCAACACCGTGAGCCAATTCTAAATACCATGCTTAACAACGACGTCAAAGGCACACTATTGCTCGCAAGTGAAGGCATTAACGGTACGATTTCTGGCAGCCGCCAAGGTATCGATACTGTCCTAGACTATCTGCGTAGTATCGAAGCAATCGGCACTTTTACTTTTAAAGAGTCTTATACCAATACGCAGCCTTTTTACCGCACCAAGGTCAAGCTAAAAAAAGAGATCGTTACGATGGGCGTAGAAAATATCGATCCATTACAGTCAGTTGGACGCTACGTGAAGCCAAGTGAATGGAATGAGCTGATCTCAGACCCTGATGTCATCCTAATCGATACCCGTAACGACTATGAAGTACAAATCGGTACTTTTCAAAATGCAATCAATCCAAACACCGAGACTTTTCGAGAGTTTCCGGAATACGTAGCGAAAGAGCTCGACCCAGCCAAACACAAAAAAGTGGCGATGTTTTGTACTGGCGGTATTCGCTGCGAAAAATCCACCGCCTATATGCGTGAGCAAGGGTTTGAAGAGGTCTATCATCTAGAAGGTGGTATTTTGAAATATCTTGAAGAAGTACCCGCCAGCGATTCTATGTGGAAGGGTGACTGCTTTGTCTTTGACAACCGCGTCTCAGTCAATCACAACCTAGAAAAAGGCGAATATGAGCAATGCTTTGCTTGCCGTATGCCTATTACTCAAGATGATATGCAAAGCATCGCCTATATCAAAGGTGAGTCATGTCCGCACTGTATTGATAAAGCGACCGATGAGCAAAGAGCGCGTTTTCGTGAGCGTGAGCATCAGATGCAGTTAGCGAAACAACGCGGTGAAGCCCATATTGGTAGTGATGTCATTGAGGTGATTGAAAAACGTAAAGTGGCTAAGACTGAAGCGCGTCATTCGTCAGACTCTGCTGATTCAGACAAGTTAGGTTAAATGCTCTGTCAGTAAAGCTCATAACAAAAAAAGAGGCTCAATTGGCCTCTTTTTTGTTGTTAGCATTTTTATTAGCTACCACGATAAGTGCTGTAACCATAGGCCGATAGCGTGATTGGCACATGATAATGGTTATTGTCTTCAATATTAAAATTGACTTCAACATAAGGATAGAAAGTCTCTAAACCTTGGTTCATAAAGTAAGGCTTAGTTTCAAAAAGCAGTTTATACGTTCCTTTATGATCGGCATTATCTGCGTTAGGTAAGAAATTACCAATACGACCATTATTATCCGTTTTTTGTTCATTGAGCACTTTCCACTTACCACCATCTTGCATCATCAATTTCACATTGACGTTTGGTGCAGGCTTACCAGTGCTGATATCTAAAATGTGACTTGATAACTGATAACTCTCTTGGTCAGCTGCAGCGTAACTTGCCGTCGCTGACATGGCTAATACGCCACCTAATGCTGCTGCTTTTACCATGTTGATTTTCATACCCTCTCCTTCATTTATAAAGTAATTACGATATTAATTGAATAAAACTTCTATTTCTTTTAATGCTTTGACCACGATGTGTAATGAATCGATTTTATAAAAAACTTCATTGATCTTAAAATGATAAGTTCAATTACGATTTCAGCTGTATAGTATAAATTGTCAGATTAAAACTATTGTAAAGAAAAAGTTAATTTTCAAGTGAACATGTATGTTGGATGTAACCTCACCAACATTAACATTACCAAACAAATAAAAAAAATAGCAAACAACTTCAAAAGAGTCATTTGCTATTTGCTACAGCGTTAACCAACAAGGTTAGATACAAGTTTAGTCTATCTAAGCGGTATAACCTTATATCTAAAAAGCACCAATACTAAAATAGGATACGGATACGAATGGTCTCTTCTACATCTTTTAATTGATCAAGAGCAGCATCAGAATCATTGTAATCAACATCCATTACCAAGTAGCCTACATCACCTTCAGTCATCAGACTCTGCGCTAAGATGTTGATGTGAGCTTCTGCAAATAGACGGTTAATTTGCGATAGGACACCTGGCACGTTTTTATGAATGTGTAGCAAACGATGTGTGCCTTCTTTGAAGGGAATAGAAACTTCTGGGAAGTTCACAGCCGTGATGGTGTCCCCTTGGTCAGAGTATCGCACAAACTTGTCTGCCACTTCTAAGCCGATATTGGCTTGAGCTTCTTGCGTCGAACCACCGATATGCGGGGTTAAAATGACATTGTCAAATTTACGTAATGGCGACTCAAACTCTTCATCAGCAGACTTTGGCTCTTTTGGGAATACGTCAATAGCAGCACCCAAGACTTTACCTGATTCAAGTACTGCAGCCAGATCATCAATCTCAACGCAGGTGCCGCGTGCCGCATTGATAAAGTAGCTACCTTCTTTCATCTGCGCGAACTGCTCAGCTTTCATCATATAGCGTGTGCTTGGCTCATCCGGCACATGCAAAGTCACGATATCAGCAGTAGACAGGAGCTCGTTTAAGCTGCTTACTTGATGCGCGTTACCCAGCGGCAGTTTGGTCACTACGTCATGATAGATAACTTTCATACCGAAACTTTCAGCCAACACAGACAGCTGCGAGCCGATAGAGCCATAGCCGACGATACCGATTGTCTTACCACGCACTTCATGTGAGTTGGTGGCAGACTTGCCCCAGCCGCCGCGATGGACGGTAGCGTTTTTTTCAGGGATGCCGCGATACAGCATGATGGCTTCTGCCAATACTAGCTCAGCCACCGAGCGTGTGTTTGAGTATGGCGCATTAAAGACTGGAATACCAAATTCACGAGCTGCTTCAAGATCGACTTGATTGGTACCGATACAAAAGCAGCCAATACCGATCAGCTTTTCGGCATGCTCAAGGACTTCACGAGTCAGCTGCGTACGTGAACGAATTCCAATAAAATGGGCGTCTTTGATTTTTTCAATCAGCTCATTTTTATCGAGCGCATGACTAAGATAGTCGATATTTTTATAACCGGCATTGTCTAAAACCTTTAAGGCGTTCTCGTGTACACCTTCAAGTAATAAAAACCGGATTTTGTCTTTTTGTAATGATAATGCCATATGAGGACTGTCCTATGATTGTCTTATTAAAAATAATCTATGCTAGAAGAAACGTAAACAGTCCGGTTATCTTACACAAAATTTAACGGTGATGTTAGCTGATTAGATGAATTATTACTTATCAAGCCTGAAAACTTTTTATGCTATAGTGAGCGTTACTCTTTGAACCTTATTTACACTGCTCTACTTACTACTTACCGCCTTTAAGCGCCCATAATATTGCCTGTCTATACTTAACCGATCTATCTAAAAGGCTTATGGTTAAGAAAAAAGGTGTAGCGCTAACGTTTATACAGAGACTTCACTATGACGCCATTTGCATCTCAGACTACAACTGTTACCGATACTGATAAGCTCGAGACCATTCTGAATAGCTTGGTAAATGAGCACAATTTCGAAGACACTCAAATTAAAACCGATAGCGAAAGCTTGGAGCATTGGGGCAAAGACTGGACCAAGCATTTTGCGCCTGCCCCAACCGCTATTGTCTTTCCAAAAACAACTGAGCAAGTACAAGCCGTCGTACTACTTGCCAATGAGCACAACGTCGTGCTAACGCCAAGTGGTGGACGGACTGGATTGTCTGCTGGCGCGGTCGCGGCCAACGGTGAGATTGTCGTTAGTATGGATAAGATGAACCAAATTGGACAATTCTATCCTGCTGATCGTCTGGTCGAAATTGAAGCGGGCGTAGTCACTCAGCAGCTACAACAATTTGCCGAATCAAAAGATCTATACTACCCCGTTGACTTTGCTTCAGCAGGCTCTAGTCAAATGGGCGGTAATATCGGCACCAATGCTGGCGGTATCAAGGTTATTCGTTATGGTATGACTCGTCAATGGATTATGGGCTTGACTGTTGTCACAGGCAAAGGTGATATCTTGCAGTTGAACCGCGGTATGATCAAAAACGCCACTGGCTATGATTTGCGCCAGCTGTTTATCGGTAGTGAAGGTACGCTAGGCTTAGTCACTCATGCACAGATCAAACTTGAGCGTCTGCCGCAAGAGTTGAACGTCATGGTACTTGGCATGGACAGCTTTAACGATGTGATGAATGTATTGTCTGCTTTTCAAGCGAAGATTGATCTAACTGCCTTTGAGTTCTTTGATGATGTGGCAGTGGACAAATTGATGGCACATGGTCAGGTCCAAGAGCCGTTTGAGTCGCGTACCAAGTTTTATACGCTGCTTGAGTTTGAAGCGCCTTATGAACCGATTATGGATAAAGCGATGGCGATATTTGAGCATTGCATGGAGCAAGGCTGGGTCGTTGATGGGGTCATGAGCCAAAGCATGGCACAGGCGGCAGAGTTATGGAAACTGCGTGAATATATCTCTGAGACCATCTCCGTATTCACACCATATAAAAATGATGTATCGGTATTAATCAGTCATGTACCTGATTTTATCGCTGAGATTGATCATATTGTCAGCAGCAATTATCCTGACTTTGAAGTGTGTTGGTTCGGTCATATTGGCGATGGCAATTTGCATCTCAATATCCTCAAACCTGAGAATATGACCAAAGATGACTTCTTTAATGAATGTCAGATTGTTAATAAATATGTGTTTGAGACCGTACAAAAATATGGCGGTTCGGTATCTGCTGAACATGGGGTCGGCATGACCAAAAAACCTTATCTTCACTATAGTCGCAGCGAGACTGAGATTGACTACTTGCGAGAAATCAAAAAAGTGTTCGATCCAAACAATATTATGAATCGGGGTAAGATTTTCGATATGTAACTGCTCGCTTTTTATAATTACAGCCTTTTACGAATACAGTAGCTTACAAATACAAAAGTATCAGCGCTGCAGCGACCAGTACGCACAAGAAGCTTTGGACAATCAAAAATGCTTGATGAGGCGCTGCAATGTGTTGAACCATATTACCCAGCGCATTATAAGTAATGCCTGCCGCTTTGATATGAGGCGGGGTATCAAAATTTCTGATAATTTGTAAGAATTGCTCTGTGCGCTTGGGAGACCAACCATGCGGACTAAAAGGCAGATATGGTGCTAACAGCGCAGCTTGTTGTTTGGTTGCAGGCGACCATAACCAGCGCTCTAAAAACAATAAGCGCATACGCCAATCCATAAAGCTACGCTTATCAATAGCTTGAACTAAGAGGACTTTAACGTTTTTATGTCGCAAGTCTGCAAAAATACGGGTTTGTAAACTGAGTACTTCTTTTTTGCTACCTTCAATACATTGTAAAAACTGACCATTGCCATAACATAAGATACCAGTGATGCCATGGTCTTCGTTGTGATCGCGCGCGTGCTTTTCTACTTCATCAAATATGAGAGTATTTATGCGACTTTTAAAAGTGATGCTACTCACATACACCAGCTGAATAAGTGCTGACTCTTCTATATTCTCTAATAAATCAGTTGTATCACCCTGTTGCAAAGACATGCAAAATCCTAAAAATAGCGCTTTTGTATCGATAGTAAAATATTCAAAACTCACATTTAAATGAGCCGAATCATACAATTCACAAAAACGTAGTAAATATTTACCATGCCAGACTGTCATTAGTTATCCTAGTTGATAAAATGACATCCCTTAAGGAACATGCTACCGCAAAAAAGCATACCAAATAATCACTGTGGCTATAATAACTCGTTGTAAGTACGACAATTAAATATTGTAACGATTAAACGAAGCAATAGGTATGTTTTTATGAGTTTTGTTACACAAAAATTCAGTATTATCAATATTCTAAAGCCTTATTCATCTGTAAAACTTATTATCTGACATCCCAAATATCCAAAACAGGAATATTATGAGCAAAATTGAAAAACTAGACGACTTTCATTTAACGATTGCCGAAATTAAGAAAAAAGATTACTCCCAATTAAAAGCGTTAATGGATCGCGTCTATGCAAATTTAGGCGGCGCATGGTCAAAAACCACGATACACACCTTGATTGATGCTTTTCCAGAAGGGCAGATTGCGTTATTTGATCATGATCAGTTGATCGGTATCGTACTATCTATGCGTGTTGATTATGCTAAGTTTTCTAACCCGCATACTTATGATGATTTGATCGGACAAAAAGAAATCATCAAAGACAACCCTGAAGGCGATGCTATCTATGGTTTAGATGCATTAATCGATCCTGAGTATCGCGGTTATCGTTTGGGTCGTCGGTTATATGACGCTCGTAAAGAGCTGTGTCGTCAGCTCAACTTTCGTGCCATTTTGGCGGGTGGTCGTATTCCAAAATACCATGACCATCAAGACCTCACCCCTGGTGAATATATTGATGCTGTTGAATCACGTGAGATTCATGATCCAGCGTTATCGTTTCAGTTGTCTAACGGCTTTATCGTCAAGCGTATTTTGACTGCTTATCTACCAGATGATAAGCAATCTAAAGGTTTTGCAACCTTACTTGAGTGGGCCAATATTTATTATGAGCCCAAAGACTACAAGCCTAATACGCGCAAATCTGAGGTACGTATTGGCGGTATTCAGTGGCAGATGCGTGAAGTTGAGTCACCAGAAGAGCTATTACAACAAGTTGAGTTCTTCGTCGATATAATGGCAGATTACAACTCTGATTTTGCTTGCTTGCCAGAGTTTTTTAATGCGCCATTGATGGGATTATGCGAATCAACAGATCAAAACGTCGCTATCCGGTTTTTGGCCGGTTACACCGAATGGTTTAGAAACGAGATCTCGCATTTAGCTGTCAGTTATAACGTCAATGTCATTAGTGGGTCGATGCCATTGCTCGATGAAAATGACACTTTATATAATGTCAGCTATTTATGTCGCCGTGATGGCACCGTTGAAGAGCAGCGCAAAATCCATATTACGCCACATGAGCGTAGTGCTTGGGTTATTGAAGGTGGCGATGAGGTCAAAGTATTTGACACCGACGCTGGCCGTATCGGTATCCTAGTCTGTTACGATATTGAATTTCCTGAACTTGCTCGCTTGATGGCGCTTGATGATATGGATATCTTGTTCGTACCGTTTTGGACAGATACCCAAAACGGATACCTAAGGGTACGTCATTGCGCTCAAGCGCGTGCAATCGAAAACGAATGTTACGTTATGATTTGCGGCTCAGTTGGTAACTTGCCACAGGTTGAAAGTCTAGATATTCAGTATGCTCAGTCGTCTATCTTTTCGCCTTCAGATTTTGCGTTCCCTCACGATGCGATTATGGCAGAGACCACCCCAAACACAGAGATGGTGTTCTTCTCTGATTTGAACTTGGATAAGCTTACTTACGTGCGTAATGAAGGTTCAGTACACAACTTAATCGATCGCCGTGATGATTTATTTAGCTTAAAATGGAAGAGAAAATCGAAAGTTTCTGCCAGTAAACTGAGCGACGACGAACGTCATGAAAATTCTGGTAGCGTATTATTGGGCGATGCACTGCAAGGACGTGCGAAAAAATCTCACTAACGCCATTCAGTAGCGTCAACAAACCACTGTATATATTGATAAATTGCTACTTTAATTTAATCATTATTATTTGAATAATACGGCTGACTATACAGCCGTTTATTTTTGTCTAAATATTTTTTTAAAAGCCTGTTGTTTAAGCCCTCTATTTAAGTAAATATGTAATAAGCAGACACTATGATTACAGATGTTAAAAAGACCAAAATAAAACCTAAAAAGACTCCAAAACAGAGGTTATTATCCGTACTCAAAACCGTATTATTATATGGTTTTGTCTTTTTGGTCATCTATACTGCGATTAACTGGTGGCGACAGCCCGTCATGCCAGCCAACCCACAGCTACAATTGACGGACTATCAAGGCCAACCCGTTAATTTGGCTGCTATGAGTGCAGATAAGCCAGCACTGGTATATTTCTGGGGTACATGGTGTCCGGTTTGTAGTGTGACTTCGCCAACGATAGACAAACTTGCAGCGTCTAATGACTATCCAGTAGTCACTGTCGCAATTAAGTCAGGTTCTAATCAAGAACTTGACAGCTACCTTAACGAGCATGATTATAGTTTTACAACGGTTAATGACCAAGACGGCAATATTTTTGCCGAGTGGCAAGGACAAGTAACGCCCTCTTATGTGGTCTTAAAAGATGGCGAGATGACGCAAGGGTTGACAGGCATTCAGCCGCTTTGGTCTCTTAAATTAAGGTTGTGGCTTAGCACCAACTTTTGACCAAAGCTGCCTGTATTTATTTATGAGGATTTAACTTATTTATACCCGTAGCCCTACGTAAATAGTTTGTTCTTATAAAAAGTGTCGCCTTATATTCCAGGCATACTGACAAAATCTGGTAGCGCTTTTATACGCTCTATCCAGTCTGTTATTGCCGGATAAGGCTTCAATGATACGCCGCCTTCCTCGCTAAGTGCCACATAAGGAAAGCACGCTAAATCTGCTAATGTTGGCCGGTCAAGCTCTAACCAATCACGGTCTGATAGATGTTTGTTTAAAATATCTAGAACACGAGCTGACTTATTCCGAGCCATATCAATATCAAGCTCGTAACCAAACTTATCATGCAGCCGTGCATCATTGGGGCCTCTTGCAATCTCACTCTCAGCGACCATTAACCATTGAACAACTTTGGCCTCCTCAGCAGGCGTTGTTGGATACCAGTCTGTTCTATCGAACTTTCTAGCAAGATAAACCAAAATGGCTTGCGAATCTCTGAGAGTCAAATCACCATCGATCAACACTGGCACTTCACCAAACGCATTTCGTTCAATAGACGTCTCGTTCTTGTGCTCACCTCCCAAAAAATCTACTGAATGCAGCGTATAAGGTTGTTTTATCAATGCTAAGAACAGCCGAATCTTGTAGCAATTCCCTGATACCTCTAAATCGTAAAGCTCCATGCCTATTATCCTTTTACTGGTTGGTGTCATTGATTAGTCTCTATCATCCACCATATAATAACGAATATTTGACGTCAATTTAAATCACTGAAAACATTATTAAAATTACTGATTTTTTATATTGCAGTGCGGCACATAATGAGTATAACAGTCACCATGTTCTTAAAAAATTAACCAATCAGCTCATCCAGCGCTTTGTACTCATAGTCTAGCGCCTTAGCAACCGCTTCATAGGTCATATAGCCTTGCATGGTATTGACGCCTTTTGCCAAAGCTGCATCATCAAGACAGGCTTTTTGATAGCCTTTGTTAGCAAGTGCTTGTATGTATGTTAAGGTGACGTTAGACAATGCCATGGTAGAAGTACGTGGAACAGCGCCAGGAATGTTTGCCACCGCATAGTGGACGATACCGTGCTTTATGTATGTGGGACTGTCATGAGTGGTGATACGATCTGTGGTTTCAAAGACCCCGCCTTGATCGACTGCAATATCGATGATGACACCGCCATCGTCCATAGATTCGATCATCTCCTCAGTCACCAGTTTGGGGGTCGCTGCGCCTGGAATCAATACGGCACCAATGACCAAATCACTCACCTTGACACTCTTTGCGATATTGACCTTATTAGATACTAAAGTTTGTACGTTATTACCGAACATCTCGGATAGCTCTTTTAACCGCTGAGGATCTAAGTCTAAAATAGTAACATCAGCACGTAGCCCAACGGCAATTTTGGCAGCTTCCGTACCAGATACTCCGCCACCAATAATAGTTACCCTGCCCTTTTGAATGCCAGGGACTCCGCCAAGTAACACCCCTTTACCACCATAAAAAGTTTGCAAAAACTGCGCACCAATTTGTGTACTCATGCGTCCAGCAATCTCACTCATCGGTGTGAGTAGTGGCAATGAATTATCCATTAGCTGGACTGTCTCATAAGCAATCGCGGTCACTTTGTTGTCGATTAATACTTTGGCAAGCTCAGGCTCATTTGCTAAATGCAGGTAGGTAAATAGGATTAAGTCTTGGGTGAGATATCGATGCTCATCTGTTTGCGGCTCTTTTACTTTGATAACCAGTTCTACGTCCCATGCTGTTGCCGCATCATCAACGATGGTCGCGCCCGCTTCTTTATAATCATCGTCAGTAAACTGTGAGCCTATGCCAGCCTCCTTTTCAACGAGCACATCGTGACCATCATCGACTAGGACACTGACTCCATTTGGCGTTAAGCCGACCCGATTTTCGTTGTTTTTTATCTCTTTTGGAATTCCTATTTTCATAATTTCATCTTCCTTGATGACAGTAGAGTGGTGTATTTAACTATAGAAAATAAGTGGTACAGGGTCAGTGTTATAAATACAGCCTAACAATGAACCATAAAGGTTATCATGCAGGAACTCACTGCCCAACGCAACAGCCCCTATAATAGAGCTCTCTACTATAGGGGCTGTTTAACGATTTATATAAAAAGACTGAGTACATCAATCGCATTGACTATGACATAAAGCGCTGTGCGGCAGGCATCTTAAGCATCAATATCCAATAGATAGCTCCTGCTGGAATCAAGCTTGCATACCAAGAGATACTCGAAAACATCAAAGCGACTACGATACCGATGACCATAGCGATGACTGCGGCCATATTCACACCTTTATAAGGCCCATCTTTATCATATAGCTTGTCAAGGTTGAGTTTTTGTTTACGCAAGAAATAGAAATCTACTACCAAGATTGCAAATATTGGACCTAAAAATGCTGAATAGGTTTGGATAAATAGATTCAAACCTGCAGCAGATTCGTCTTTTACCAGCTCCCAAGGGAAAGTACAGAACGCTAGTAAACCTACAATAACAGCCGCGGTTTTATACTTAATGTTGAATATGTCCATTAACGCATAAGCAGGTGGAATGACGTTGTTTAAAATATTGGTCGTGACTTGCGCAAAAGCGATGAAAAGCATGGTGATAATCAATAAAGGCTTATTATCGACAGCGCTAGAAAATACCTGAATAGGATCAACTTCACCCGTCGCACTGGTAACCATGACACCAATTAACCCCATAAATAACGTTGCAGGCAAAATTGAGTTGGCATAGATGACAACTTGACGAAATAGCCCAACATTTTCGCGTAGCTCGCGCGAGTAATCAGATACGTTGAGCATCATTGTACTATAGACCCCTAAAAACAACATCGTGGCACCCCAAAATGGCGTACCCCATGTGCCCTCGACATTGACAAGGTTAGTCGAAATCGTATCACCGTACTTGTTAATAACACTAAAAAACATATAAGCGAGTGAACCGATAATAAAAATCGAACCGATGTTTTCAAGCCATTTAATACCATGGAACCCAAGAACAGATAAACCAATTTGTAAAAATTGAAAGCCTACGAAGAATACGACAATGTTGTTATAGCCAAACAAAGTGTCGGATACTAAGTTTAGAGCGCCAGCGCCGATCCAGCTTTGAAAACCAAACCAGACAACTGCTGGTACCGACCGTACCAATGCCGGAATACGGCTACCAGAAAACCCAAAGGCAGAGCGAGTTTGAACCATGAACGGTATGCCGTATTTGTGGCCCGCTCGGCCATTAATCATCAGCGCAGCCCCAATAACAGTACAACCAATGGCAATGGCCAACACCACCTGTAGCAGGTTCAACGTGCCAACCAGGCCTGAACCAACGGTGAATGTCCCAATGGAGACACATCCCCCCAACCATGCAAATAAATAAGACCAAGACCCCATAATACGTGTGGTCTGCGGTGCAAGACTTTCCTCTCCAACTGCTTTAGTATCGAGGGTTTTTACTCCTGCCGCAGCGACGGTAGCTTTTGCATTTTCCATTACGTTCTCCTTCCTTGAGAAAGCTCATTGGTTAATCGTAGGTTAACTCATTGTGAGTTCTTTAATTCTGAATCGGTGCCGCATAGGCGCCAACTTTGCTTGTTTTTAGACCGCAGCCAACCAAAGCCTCAACCATGCGCGTAGCCACGGTGACACCATCAATGACAGGGACGCCAGTCTCTTTTGTTAGCCATTCTGTCAGATCTGCCATGCCTGCACAGCCTAAAACAACAGCTTCACAATTGTCTTCATGTACCGCACGTAAAATCTCATCACGGACCTTTTCCCGCGCGCCAGAGCCTGGCTCTTCAAGCGCAAGTACTGGTATGGCAGCCGAGCGTACACGGCGGCAGCGATGTGATAAGCCATAACCATGGATAAGATCTTCAATAACAGGTACTGAACGCGGCAAAGTGGTTACGACACTGAACGATGTCGAAATCATACTTGCCGCCTTAACTGCTGCTTCACAGATTCCCAGTACTGGTCCTGAAAAGACTTCGCGGCAAGCGCCGATGCCTGGATCATCAAAACAGGCAACCACTACGCCATCGATGCCTTCTGCTTCTGCTTGTTGCAAACGTCTGATTAAACCAGGGACAGACATCGCTTCGTCGTGATGCCCTTGAATAGAAGCCGGTGCATCTGTACCAGAAGCACCAATAATGGTCGTGCCGACGCTGACTTTTTGACGCGCGCTTTCTACAATCTTGTCTGTCATAGACGTTGTAGAGTTTGGGTTCATAACTAAGATTTTCATAGCGACTCCCTATCTGTAAGTTTTGCTATTGGTTTCATTTTTCATTATTGGCTTTCGTGTTTTATTGTCCGCTTGTATACAATAATAGTTGTTAACAAACATTGTTAACTATTTTTGTTAACAAAACAATCAAAAAATTATAATATTTGTTGTAGAGCTAACAGCAGCACACTATAATTGCGCCTATGAATGTTATAAAAACCGAAAAAACAGCTTCTAGGATCGATGAGATGCCAGAGCAAACGATTATTAACTCAATCACTGCGGCAGTATCAGAGCAGCGGCTGCCTGCTGGAACAAAGCTGGGTGAACAGGTACTAAGCGATTTGTTTGACTGTAATAGAGCCAATGTCAGGCGAGCACTTTCTACGCTTGCTACGATGCATGTGGTGCAATTGCAGCCCAATCGAGGAGCATTTATCTCAACGCCCTCGCCCAAAGAAGCTGGTGATGTCTTTGAAGCGCGTCGAATGATTGAACGTATGCTGGCACGTAAAGTGATCGAAAATATTACGCCAGATGATATTGTTGATATGCGTGCTATCATAGCTACTGAAGCCAAAGCACGTGCAAATGGAGACAAGCCTGCTGAGCTGCGCTTATCACGTACGTTTCACATGCGTTTGGCGATGATCGCTGATAATCAAGTTTTAGAGCGGTTTTTGAGTGAGCTGACGTTACGTACCACCCTAATTATCGGCTTGTACAACATGGCTGGCTCATCCCACTGTGCTGAAGATGAGCATCTTGAGATAGTTCAAGCTATTGAAGATAAAGATGAAGAACGTCTGTTGCTATTGATTGACCAGCACTTAAATCATTTAGAGGCTGGACTTGATTTTAAAACTTCTACAAAACCTTTTTTCAATTTGGCAGAGCATTTAACCATCATACCTGTTTGAAGGAATAAAAAAGCCTGTGATACAGCCAAATGATAATATTGCAGGTATTCTCCGTCTCTTATGCCAAACCTTTTCTTCTATTCATACAACAGTTTGCTGACTGCGCGGTCTATACTGGCATTCTGTTGTAAGCTACACCGAAATCTAACCTTTTAGCCTATTGTCATGGCAAGATACTTAACTATAACTCAAGCCTTCACACCATTTTTGTCCTAATAATCGCTTGATGTTGTCGGTTAGCCCCATGCATGATAGCCCCTATTTTTAGTCCCTCTTTTACCCTATAATGAGTAGCTTTGATTTTGCTAAACCTGTCTGCTGGTTTATAAGTCACCACATAATATATTCCATCCCAACCCTTATCTTTCCACTGTATAAATAGAGACAAAGACGAAGACTATGACCGAATCTATCGACTATAAAGACACACTAAATCTTGCTGACACACCTTTTGCCATGCGTGCAAATCTTGCCAAACGTGAACCTGATTGGCTTGCAGCATGGGAAGCTGACGATGTGTACGGTAAAATTCGTCAAGCACGTATAGGCGCAACCAAGTATATTTTGCATGATGGCCCTCCCTACGCAAACGGTCAGATTCATTTAGGTCATGCAGTCAACAAAGTGCTTAAAGACATTATCGTTAAATCAAAAACGCTATCAGGCTTTGATGCGCCTTATGTGCCCGGTTGGGACTGTCATGGTTTGCCTATCGAGCAAAAGGTGGAAGCCAAAATCGGTAAAGTCGGACAAAAAGTCTCTGCCACTGAATTCCGTGGTCTGTGTCGTGAATACGCAAGCACGCAGATTGAATTGCAAAAAGCGGACTTTAAGCGTCTAGGGGTATTTGGTGATTGGGATAACCCTTATCTAACCATGAACTTTGCGCAAGAAGCTAATATCGTACGCGCACTGGCTAAAATATACGACAATGGTCATGTGACCCGCGGCATGAAGCCTGTGAACTGGTGCTTGGATTGTAGCTCTGCCTTAGCTGAAGCAGAAGTTGAATATCAAGATAAAGTCTCTGACGCTATCTATGTCAGCTTTGATGTTTTGGATACCGAAAAGGTTACGGCGCTAAGTGAAATTGATGGCAACATTGCCGCTGTCATTTGGACAACCACGCCGTGGACGCTACCTGCTAACCAAGCGATTTCAGTACATCCTGAGCATGACTATAGTATAGTCGCAACTGAAAAAGGTAATTTTCTCTTCGCGACTGATCTGGTTGAAACCGCATTAACCGAGCTTAAACTCAGTGATGAAGGCGTATTGGCTACCGTATCAGGACGCGAGCTTGAAGGCTTGCGTGCTCAGCATCCCTTGATTGTAGATCGTCAAGTACCGTTTATCTTAGGCGATCACGTGACTACCGATAGTGGTACAGGTCTGGTACATACTGCTCCTGGTCACGGTCTTGACGATTATATCGTGGGCCTTAAGTATAACTTACCAGTTGAAAACCCAGTGGGCGGTACGGGCGTGTATTTGGACAGCGCGGCGGTATTCGCCGGTGAGCACATTTATAAAGCCAATCCAAAGATCATCGCCACTTTGCATGACAACGGTCATCTCGTTAGTCATACCAAGATTGAACACAGCTATCCGCATTGCTGGCGCCATAAGTCGCCCATTATCTTTCGCGCAACGCCGCAGTGGTTTATCAACATGGAGACCAAAGGTTTACGCGAGCGAGCGCTTGCCGATATCCCATCAGTCAATTGGACGCCAGCTTGGGGGCAAAACCGCATTGAATCTATGATGACAGGTCGCCCTGACTGGTGCATCTCACGTCAGCGCACCTGGGGCGTACCGATTGCCTTTTTTACTCATAAAGAAACAGGCGAGCTGCATCCAAAGACGCTTGAGCTGATGGAGATGGCCGCACAAAACATCGCCAAAGGTGGCGTTGAAGCTTGGTTTGATGCCAGCTGTAAAGACTATCTAGGCGATGAAGCTGCTGATTACGACAAGTCTACTGACACCTTAGACGTTTGGTTTGACTCAGGGACGACGCATTTTGCGGTACTTGAACAGCGTGATGAATTGACCAACCCCGCTGATATGTATCTAGAAGGCTCTGATCAGCATCGCGGTTGGTTCCAGACTTCACTATTAACGTCTGAAGCAATGTACGAGCGCCCACCGTTTAAGCAAGTATTGACCCACGGCTTTGTCGTTGATGAAAACGGCCGCAAGATGAGTAAGTCACTTGGCAATATCATTACGCCACAAGACGAGATTAATAAAACAGGCGCAGATATGCTGCGTTTGTGGATCGCCTCTAGCGACTATCGCTATGAGATGAGCGCAGGTAAGACGGTGTTTAAAGGCGCAATCGACATGTATCGCCGTATCCGTAATACCTTGCGTTTTTTGCTTGCCAATACCGACGACTTTAATCCTCAGACTAATAGCATTGCTATGGACGAGCTGGTCAGCCTTGATAAATTTATTATTAAACGTACGCAAGCGGTACAAGCACAAATTGTCAGTGCTTATGATGCCATGGACTTTCACCAAGTCACCCAGCATATTGCCGCGTTTTGTTCGCAAGACTTGGGCAGCTTCTATTTAGATATTATTAAAGACCGTCAGTACACCACTCAAACTGACGGACAGCCGCGCCGCTCTGCGCAAACCGCTATTTATCATATTGCTCATGCACTCATTCGCTGGATTACGCCGATTTTGTCGTTTACTGCTCAAGAAGCTTGGGAAGTATTGCAAGGTAAAAACGGGCAAGACGCCGGCTATGTGTTTACCCAAGAATGGTACGAGTTCCCAGCATTCGAGCTCAGTGCCATCAGTAGTGAGGACTGGCAACGTATCATGCAAGCCAAAGACATGGTCAATAAAAACATCGAGACTGCACGCGGCGATAAGATCATTAATGCTAATTTGTCCGCTGACGTCACCCTGTATGCCGATGGCGCGATGCATGAGAGCCTAGCAAAACTTGGTGAAGAATTGCGGTTTGTATTGATTACCAGTAAAGCGACTTTGGCTCCGATAGCTAAAGCGCCTAACGATGCTAAGCAAACAGAAGACAGCTCATCAGCCGACTTGACTGTCAATGTGAGCGCGGCTACTGGCACAAAATGTGTGCGCTGCTGGCATATCCGTGATGACATCGGTACAGATCCAGCACACCCTGAATTATGTGCGCGCTGCGTAACCAACGTCGCAGGCGATGGCGAGGTGCGTCACTATGCCTAATCCAACGGACTCAACTGAAAACCAGTCGCCACAGGTTGAGGCCGACGGATCACCCAAACCTGCACATGCAACTACGGGTAGTTCATCAACGCCCAAAGGACGCTTGACTAAAACACCAAAAGTTATCGCAAATGGCAGTCGTGCCTTTATGTGGTATTTGCTGTCGCTTGCTGTGCTTGTCGTTGATCAATGGACAAAATGGCTAGCTGAAACTAAGCTGACTTTCCATGAGCCCGTACCCGTTATCGAGCCGTTTCTTAATTGGACCTTAGCATACAATTATGGCGCTGCTTTTAGCTTTTTGGCCGATGCTGGCGGTTGGCAAAAGTGGTTTTTTGCGGGCCTTGCATTGATCATGTCGCTGTTTTTAATCGGCTACCTGATAAAAGCCCCACGCCAAGCCAAGCTGCTATCTACAGGTCTAGCACTGGTACTTGGCGGTGCGGTTGGTAATCTAATCGATCGCTTGCTACATGGTCATGTGATTGATTTTATCCATGTGCATAATGCGGATGTCTGGCATTATCCGATATTTAACATTGCTGATATGGGTATTAGCATTGGCGTGGCATTGATTGTCATTGATATGCTGTTTTTAGAAAAGAAGCGTGAAGTTTAGCAATTATAATCGTAGATAGTTTTTAGATTTGGCAGGTGGGTTTACGAGTACGTAACCCACCTTTTCTTTTACCTGTTATTTTCGATAAGTTAAGGTGTTGGAGCTGCTCTTGCTATACGTTATTATTTTACCTACCATGAAACTTTTCCCGCTTTGATAACTTCTTAAGATAAGCCTTGATATGCTCGGGTAATTCACCTCCCAACATTTTTACCCATGAAAACAGCTGATGATAATAAATGTCTGCCAGCGTAAAGCTGTCCCCTGCTATATAGTCCTGCCCGTCTAACCAAGCGTAAGCAATGGGTAGCGCATTTTGGATACACTTCATGCAGTTATCAGCCGTACCCTCAGGCCAGCTCTCAAAGTTTTGTAAAACTTTAATTTTGGTCAATATCCATAGATAACTTTCCAGCTCAATCATGCCAAAGGAGATGACTTGACGCAGTTTATAGTTTTTCTCTGCGTAACTCTCATCGTCTTTGTTAGGTGTGAGTGGTTTATCAGGATGCAAGTCATTAAGGTATTCAATGATAGCCAAAGATTCTGTAAATACTTTGTCATTATGAATTAATGCTGGGATTTTTCCAAAAGGATTGATTGCTAGGAACTCAGGACTTCTTTGTTCACTCTTTTTGGCATCTATCTCTTTAACTTCATAATCTAGGTCAAGCTCGCTTAGTGCCCAAATCACAGTCTCTGCTCGACTTGGCTGAGTATATTTGTACAGAGTAATCATTATAATCTACCTTGTTATGATTAAAGTCCATTTATCTGTTTCGTTGTTTATAGATCTATAGAATTGAGCTGATAAAATACAACTTATTATAACCATATAACATACAAGCAAACGATGGAAAATAATTTAGAATAAGTTATAAAATAATATTATTGAACTAATAAAAAGGTTTTTTCTATGTCAAACACTCAATCAAGACCTATTTATCAAAAGAAAATTTCTGCTTCTAAAAATCCTAATATTGAGCCCTCTAATGCTGTGACTTTGTCAGTATTACAGGCGGACATCACCTCCTTAAACGTCGATGCCATTGTTAATGCTGCCAACTCAAGTTTGCTTGGTGGCGGCGGTGTCGATGGTGCAATTCATCGGGCAGCGGGACCTAAGCTACTTGAGTATTGCCGTACATTAAATGGCTGCCAGACTGGCGATGCTAAAATCAGTCCAGCATTTGACTTGCCCTCCCAGTATGTGATTCATACTGTAGGCCCTGTTTGGCATGGCGGTCGTAGTAACGAACAAGCACTACTTGCCAGCTGTTATCGAAAATCTTTAGAATTGGCAACTCAAAAAGGTCTCACCAGTATTGCCTTTCCATCTATTAGTACAGGCGTCTACGGTTACCCCATTGATAAAGCGGCCAAAGTCGCAATTGATACGGTCAAAGAGTACGCGCAAAACGGTTTAGAACCACTGGATGATTTTTCAATACGTGAAGTGATTTTTTGCTGTTTTTCAGCCTCAGATGCAGCCGTTTATGAGCGAATACTGGCGCAAATTTAAACCAACGCTCTACAATAACTCGGTTAAAAACTCTAAGCTGTCGCCCATGATGACAAAGAGCAGCCCTGCTAAATTGATAATGACCGTCAGATAATAGGTCATACGAAACTCAGGCTTTTGTGATTTGTGTCGCAAATACGTCTGTGCGACCATCGCTCCGACCCAGCCACCAAGCATGCTAAGCAGGTGCAGCGTTGATTCAGGCGTACGCCAATCGCCACTTTGGGCTGCGGCTTTATCTTTGGCATACATTATATAAGTAATAAATCCTAGTGCTATATACCATGCAACCACCAGCCAACTTATCTCACTGGTCAATGCAAGTAGTATAAGCACGCCATAAAAACCGATACCCAAGAGCAAACGTTTTTTTTGCCCATCCTCAAACTCAGCTTGTGCCGTGCGTTGTTGATTACGTTTACGGATTTGACTGTTTTTCTTCGCCATCTGTTGTTGTAAATATTCAAGCTCTTGTACTTGTCTTGCCTGCATACGACCTTGGTCGTCTTGCCCGACCGTAAAGATGACAGACTCACCAATCTTAGGGCGACGCTGTGCTTTAAATTCACTGATATGAAAAAATACGGACTCATCATTATCAGTATTAATAAAGCCAAAACCTTTATCGTCTTGCCATTTTTTAATCGTGCCCTGTTGCCTATCTGCCATCTGTTTTTGCCTCTGTATTAAACAGTCAAATATTGTACACTATTTAGGTTACATTATTAACGCTTACATTAATGGTTAATTGTCTTATCATTTCTTACACTATACACATCAAATAATTCCTCATTACTTTTATGACTAATGGCGCCTGATTATGACTGACTCCCAATTTATCAATCCAAATGAAGACACACGTATTACTCACGGCAGCCTTGTTAAGCTTCATTTTGAAGTGTCTCTAGAGAACGGTACCATCGTTGACTCAACCTTTCATCGTGATTCACCTGTCAAGCTTACCATCGGCGATGAGAGTTTAATGCCAGGTTTTGAGCAGGTACTGATGAATCTACGTGCAGGTGACACTCGCTCAGCCCATCTTGAGCCTGAGCAGGCTTTTGGTGAATGGAATCCTGAAAACATCCAGCTCTTTAGACGCACTCAGTTCGCTTTAGTCACTGATAATCCAGAAGTTGGCATGTTGGTCGAATTTGAAGACAAAGGCAAAAACACCTTGCCAGGTACGATCAGTACCATCAATGACGATGAGATAGAGGTGGACTTCAATCATCCTCTTGCTGGTCAATCCGTGCTGTTTAAGGTCAAAGTTTTTAAAGTTACCCCACCTGGGGTGACTGGCGTCCAACTAATGTAATAATGAAACGTACTCTAGAGAACAAAAACAATCTTCAAAAGGACATTTATATGCAATATCAGACGCTTCCACAAATCGATGAACAAGTCTCTAAAATCTGTCTAGGTACGATGACTTGGGGCCAACAGAACACTGAAACTGAAGCACACGCGCAAATGGACATGGCGCTCAGCGAAGGGGTAAACTTTTGGGATACAGCTGAGATGTACCCATCACCACCAGACAAAGATAAGCAAGGTGACACAGAGCGTTACGTCGGTACGTGGTTTAACCAAACCAAACAGCGTGACAAGGTCATACTTGCCAGCAAAATGTCACCGATGAGCTTTTTGCGTGACGGTCAAACGCGTTTTAATGCTGAGCAAATCAGTAGCGCGATTGATAGTAATCTTGAGCGTCTACAAACAGATTATATCGACATCTACCAGTTGCATTGGCCTGAACGCCAATCCAACTACTTTGGACAGCGTGGTTATACTGAAGATATGGCAGCGCAGCCACTAGAAGACCTCACGCCGTTTTTGGAAACCATCAGTGCTTTAAATGATGAAATTAAAAAAGGTCGTATTCGTGCTTATGGGCTATCGAATGATACTGCTTGGGGTCTAATGCGCTATTTATGGGAAGCGGATAAAAATGGACTAAAAGCGCCGATTACGGTACAAAACCCGTACAGCCTACTTAACCGCTTATATGAAGTAGGCATGGCGGAGATTGCACACCGCTCAAACGTTGGTCTGCTCGCCTACTCTCCGCTTGGCTTTGGCGTCCTATCAGGTAAGTATTTGGATGGTAAACGTCCAGAAGGCGCTCGTCTGACGAAATATGATCGTTTTGAGCGCTATGTTAATGAGCAAGCACAAGAAGCAACCGCCCAGTACGCTAAGATAGCCGCAGATGCAGGCTTAGATATGGCACAGATGGCACTGGCCTTTGTTAACTCACGCTCATTTGTCACTAGTAATATCATTGGGGCCACCAACCTTGAGCAGCTAAAGTCAAATATTGACAGTATTCATTTGACCTTAACCACTGATGTACTAGATGCCATAGAAGCGGTACAGACGCGTCAGCCTAATCCGTCTCCATAAACCGCTTATACTAGTATTTACACTACTAATATGATGTTATCTATCGCTGACATCAAAAGGCGCAAATCGCTATAATGATGGCGATTTGCGCCTTTTCTTATGCTATCCCTATCAAGATTAGACATAAAGTCTTAAGCGTTAGGTGACGTGCTAAGTACTCTTGAGTGTAATTCAGTCAAACCCTCTTGCATACGCTTTTGTAGCTCGTTGGTCAGCTCACTCTTACTGCAGCCGTTTGGATCTAATGGTTCAAGTGGTAGTACATAAGCGGTCACGTTTTTACTATCAAGGACCCGTTTAATACTGTCTTTCATCGTAAGCTTGCCATAATAAGGCAGTGCTTCACTTAAGGTACCATCTTGATTAACATAGCATAGTACAAGCGGTTGAATCGGTACATCCGCGTCGATTGCTGCTTGTAATAAAGTACCGTGAATACGCTTCACTTTTTTGCCATCAGTGGTGGTCGCTTCAGGAAAGAATATAACTGAAAAACCTTCATTTAAAAAACTGGCAATTTGCGTTGTTACTGAGCCTACATCGCCAGAGCCACGCTTAATGAACACTGTGCCTGCTGCATGGACAAGCTTACCAAAGATAGGCCAATCGCCAATCTCTGCCTTTGACAAAAAGAAAGCGGGACTCACTGTACCAACTACAGGGATATCCATCCACGAAACATGGTTAGATACCCATAGGCCGTGATACTGCGGCACAGGCTCAACCTGGACAATCTTGACACCGAAAGAGCCTGCCATCTTGCGACAAAAAGTCTGAATATAGCGTGGTAGCGTCTCACGTGGTGGTTCACGAAAAGCACCAATACGCTGTGCTGTACGCATACCGCCTGCGATAGTCGTCGTCATGCCAGCTATTTTTTTGCCGCGGCCCACTTGCTTTCTGAGCGAAAACTTTGATTTAGATTGGCTCATCTGTGCCCCTCATGATTAGATAACGGTTTAAACAATTACCTGAACAAATTAATACTTAGATAAATGAAAATGTTGATTCAGCCTAAAGATTAATACCCTTATATGAAGGACAAACTTAAGCCAAAAAACGAGGTAAGTATAACAAAGTTTTGTGAGTCAGTGACGATTTGTTCACTCAGTCTTCTTATGCTACTTTGGAACCAGTACGTTCTTCGTTTTCTCAAGATTTAATACCATTTTATCAGCCGTTTTTATATTTATTGCTAAAAAAGTTGAGATAACAATATCATCGATAGCAAGTCATCCTAAAAGCGCTGTAACATAAAATCATCGCTAATTATTTTTATACGCTTTAATATCAAGACATCAGACCACATATAGACCTTAACTGAACGCTGCTGACATGCTATATTTTTATACAATAGTAGCGGTTTATTTACTCTATTCAGAGGTGAGAATTTTTGGAATATTTTGAAAGACACTCAGGTGGCGAGCGTGCCATTATCGTACATTTAGACATTCGTCAAATCCAAGATCCTGATGATCTAGGCGAATTTGAGTTGTTGGCAGATTCGGCAGGGGCTGATCGACTGGCCCTAGTCACTGGGTCACGTTCAAGACCCGATGCCAAATACTTCGTTGGCAGCGGTAAAGCTGAAGAAATCGCTGAGCTGGTTCGTGAACACGATGCTGATATTGTCCTGTTTAATCACAATTTATCGCCCTCGCAAGAGCGTAATATTGAGACCCTAGTAAAATGCCGCGTCCTTGATCGTACGGGTTTAATTTTAGACATTTTTGCTCAGCGTGCGCGTACTTATGAAGGTAAGCTGCAAGTGGAGCTTGCGCAGTTAAACCACTTGTCTACTCGCTTGGTACGCGGTTGGACGCATTTGGAGCGCCAAAAGGGCGGTATTGGTCTGCGCGGGCCAGGTGAGACTCAGCTTGAGACCGATCGCCGTTTGTTACAGACGCGCGTCAATCAGCTGAAAAATAAGCTCGATAAAGTAAAGCAAACTCGTGCTCAAGGTCGCGCTAAACGTCAAAAGTCGGATGTACCTACCATCTCTTTGGTTGGCTATACCAACGCCGGTAAGTCGACCTTGTTTAACCGTTTGGTTGATGAAAACATCTATGCCGCAGATCAGCTTTTTGCAACCCTAGACCCTACGCTGCGCCGCTTAGACTGGCAAGGTGTTGGTCGGGTCGTGCTTGTTGATACGGTAGGTTTTGTTCGTCATCTGCCGCATGAGTTAGTAGAGTCGTTTCATGCAACCTTAGAGGAGACGCTAGAGGCCGATTTGTTATTACATGTTATTGATTCCTCTAGCGAAGATATGCATGAGCAAATTCAAGCTGTCAAAGATGTCTTGGCTGAGATTGATAACGATGTTCCTGTACTCAATGTTTATAACAAGATCGATTTAACCGATGAGCCTGCCCATATAGGTTATGCAACTGAAGGTAAACCCAACCGCGTTTATGTGTCTTCAAAAGATAACTTAGGTATGGAAGAGCTGTCACTTGCTGTGCAACAGCTATTGACGGGCACATTGACAACGTTTGACTTGACGCTTCCTTATCATGCCGGTCAGCTCAAAAACACACTCTATGAGTTGGGAGTTATTCAAGCAGAAAGCTACGATGATACAGGACATGAATGCTTAACCATTCGTCTGCCAAGTGATAGGCTCAAGCAAATATTAGGGCAAGCAAACTTGTCACCGATCGATGTCTTACCGTTAGCACAAGCAACCCTGCTGATGCCTACGCTTGAGCCATTTGAAGAAGCTATTAACGCTGAGCAAGCAACGACTATTAATAGTGATGATGGTTTTGGAAATACGGATGGTCAAGATATCAATGAGCCTGTTGATATTGATGACTCCTCAACGACTGATTCATCATCTTAGCCAGTTAAACAAGGTATGTAGACTTGGACTAAAAACGGCCTGTATCTGCGATGTTTGCGTGTACAGGCCTTTTTAAGTCATTTTTATTGTTTGGCGAACAAGTATTTTTGCCTTATTAATGTGCTCAAACCTTACCAGTTAAATCTGTGCATTCAGCGAGGTTTATTAGTTTATTCAATATGTATATAATCAATCGCAAAGTCAATAAAGCGTCTGGTTATCTTTGTATAGTACTTACTGCTCTATGCTATAACGCTTTTTTCTGTGCCAACAATGCAACTTCTACCTTATTGCCAACACTGACTGATTGCTATTTTGGCAAGGATTGTTTATGAAAGCTACCCACTCCTCGTCTATGCCGCCATGGATTGCATTAATAATTACACTATCTATGGTCATTATTGTCCGTGAAACAGCCGTTGTTGTTTGTCAGTGGGCGGGTATTGAAAAAGCAGCCAATATAGTCGGCTTGGTAGCGATGTTTTTTATTCTTGTAGCATGGCGGATACTCAAAGGTTTACCTAACTGGCTGACCAGAGCCAGTAACACGCTACTGGTTGATAGTGGCTTTGCATTTTTGCCAATATCAGCTGGCGCAGGTTTACTGCTTTTTGCGTTAGGTGATGAGCTATGGGGGGTCATGCTAACCATGTTGATTAGTACGCTGATACCTCTTTGGGGGCTTGGCCTACTTGCCAATCGTTGGTTAAGTCGTGATGTAAGTATCAATGACGACACTATTACTGAGCATAAAAAGCCATAATAGGCTTAGGAGAGACAGCATGAGCTTTGATAGTGTATTGATGGCTACCTTGGCAGCGATATTACTCACCTTAGCCGCACACGTTATTGCTCGCGTATTAGCAAGGAAGATATCTTGGTTACCAATGGTCATTACTGCACTCGTCTTAGTCATTGTATTTTTATTTATTTCACGGTGGAATTACAATGATTATTATAGTGTTGCCAAACCTGTCTTTGACCATTTATTAGGTTACGTCACCGTATTGTTGGCTGTGCCACTAGCCGCTATGAGCTTTAAAGGGTTACCTGTTAAAAGCTTGACCATCATTGTAATCATCGCTAGTGTGGTCGGCGCCCTCCTACCCATGTCATTGGCTTATCTATTTTCGTTAAGCCATGACACCTTATTAGCCTTCGCCACCCGTTCTGTAACGACCCCTATTGGCCTTAGTGTGGCAGATTTGATAAAAGCGCCTTTAGCAATGGCCAACTTAATTATCATTGTGTCAGGTTTAATAGGCGGCATGCTGGCTCGGTTTTTGTTTCGTGGTATAGACGATGACCGTGCTAAAGGCTTAGCATTAGGATTGGCCGCTCATGCGTTTGGTACAGTAGAAGCTTGGCAAATCAGTCATACCGCTGGACGTTATGCTGCTTTTGGACTGGCAGTCAACGGTTTACTAACAGCAGTTTGGGTGCCTATCTTTATCAGTGCCTTAGGCATCTAAATTTTGGTGCTTATAAAGCATATAAGGTTAATCAACCTTAAACTCAGTCACTTTTAAAACCAGTCACTCGCAAACCCGATATGTGTCTTATTCTTAAAAACTTATGTCTATCAGAAATGACTAAACCTATATAACTGTTTGTCTTTCGCTTGTCCTTATAGCCTTGTAATCAGATTATAAGTAAACGTATTTATCAGTTTCATTCAAAATAAAGATAACGTTAATGTTTGATTTTTCTAAATATTTATTAAAAATATTTAGTGTTTATTCTAGATCAAGGTTATAGGGTTAAAAGTTATTTTATGATATAGTAAGCAACTATTATCTTTTGTATCTATTGCAAGTGATTTTGGTTAGACGTAATTTTGTTGGCTATTTATGGCAGTCATTGGTGTGACAATCTTTAGATACTAATAATGGCCTTATTAAATAAAACACTACGCCTATAAGCAGAGTAATTTGCTGTTATTCGATAAAAAGTGATATTTTCTATGATAAAAATTGCCCCTCTATTTAACCGTTTTCTGTCTCCTTTTATGTTGACTGCTATCACTCTATCTACCCTTTCGGTTACCGCTCAAGCTGGTAACATGTACATATATAAAGATAAGGGTGGCCAAGTTCTACTTACGAACGTCAATCCGACTGGTAATTTTGATAAGTTTACTAAAAAAGTAAAAGTGACTTATTATAAAGATTCAAAGATGTATGACGGTGATAGTAGTAGTAATAGCTATGGCAGTAGCTCTGCTAGCAAAAGTGGTAGTCGCGATGCTTATGATAGCTATATTCGTGCCTCTGCTACTCGGCATGGCGTTGATCCAGGCCTAATGAAAGCGATGATGCACACTGAGTCAGCTTTTAATCCCAATGCTCGTTCTCCTGTGGGAGCGCAAGGTCTTATGCAATTGATGCCTGCTACTGCCAGTCGCTTCAAAGTCAGCAATCCTTGGAATCCTGCTGACAATATTGAAGGCTCAGCTAAATACATTGCTTGGCTTATGCGCCGTTTTAACAACAATATAGAGTTTGCGATAGCAGGTTACAATGCTGGAGAAGGTAACGTCGATAAATACAATGGTATACCACCTTTTAAAGAAACTCGCAACTACGTCAAAAAAGTGATGAGTCGTTACCATAGCTTATATAAAAACGACTCAGGTCTGTCTGATAATACTATGAGCGCTAATAATGCTACTGTTAATAGCAACAACAATAGTGGTGGGATACAAACTGTCAGTTACGGCACTAGCAACAACAGTGGCAGTGCCAGTTATGCCAATTCCGCCTACGCCGCTTTGCGCTGATGTTAAAAATAAGACATATATTTAAATATTAAAACCTGTACACAAAAAAGCCCGCTCATCTATTAGCGGGCTTTTTTATTTTAGGATCTAAATACAGTCAGTTGGTGGATGCTAAATACAAACTTATTGCTTATTTAGCATCCACCTCGACCTGTAATATATTTTAAAGCTTACTTGTTAGCAGCTTGGGTCGCAGCAACTTCAGCAGCAAAGTCTTCTTGCTTTTTCTCGATGCCTTCGCCAACTTCTAGACGTTTAAAGCCAAGTACTTTTACACCCTCAGCTTTTAGTACATCGCCTACTTTTTTGTCATTGTCCATGACGTATGGTTGACGTAGTAAGGTTACTTCGTCTAGGTACTTACGTAGACCACCTTCGATCATTTTTTCAACGATGTTATCAGGCTTGCCAGATTCTTTAGCTTTTGCTTCGATAATGTCTTTCTCGCGTGCTAGTACGTCAGCTGAGACGTCTTCATCATTGACAGCAACAGGGTTGAACGCTGCGATGTGCATGGCAAGGTTTTTGCCAGTTTCTTCATTGCCGCCTTCATACGATACCACAACACCGATACGTAGACCGTGACGGTATGATGCGATATTGTCGCCTTCAATAGTTTCAACACGGCGAACCTGAATGTTTTCACCGATTTTCTGTACTAAAGACACACGTGCTTCTTCAACTGTTTGACCGTCACCATAAGGCAATTCAGAGATTTTAGCTACGTCAGTCACGTTGTTTTCTAGAGCAAGGTTTGCAACTTTTTCTGCAAACGCTGTGAAGCTATCATCTTTTGCTACAAAGTCAGTTTGGCAGTTCACTTCCAACAAAAATGCTTTTTTGTCACCTTGAGCAATGATAATAGCACCGTCAGCTGCGATGTTACCTGCTTTCTTAGCCGCTTTCGCTTGACCAGACTTACGCAAGTTATCGATAGCAACTTCGACATCACCATTTGCTTCTTGCAGGGCTTTTTTACATTCCATCATGCCAAGACCAGTACGGTCACGCAATTCTTTTACCATTTTGGCAGATACTTTTACTTCTGACATAAGAGTTACCTTAGTATTGTTATGTATGAGGAGCTTAACGTCGCTGATGTTTTACTATTTACGAGCTATGTATAACAAGGGAAACATAGACAGTTATACTTAGTTGTGAAAGAGCTATCCATCAACAACAAAGCATGACGAGTCAAACTGCATCATGCCTATTGTAAGCTTATATGTTGTTAATAACCTGATATGAATATAGGGATATAGACAGATACACTATCAAAATATCCTTTCAACGTTAGACCTTAACGAGCAGTCATTTATTCTGCTGGCGTTGTAGCGTCTGCGTTATCTTCAGCTGGTGCTTCTTCAGTTGTAGAAGCTTGCTGTGCAGTTTGCTCTTGGTCAGCTTTGCCACCAGCTTGAGTCTGTGCATACTCTTTACCAGCGATAATCGCATCAGCAATAGAAGATACATACAAAGTCACAGCGCGAATAGCATCGTCGTTTGCTGGAATAATATAATCAACGTTGTCTGGATTAGAGTTTGTATCAACAATACCGATAACTGGAATACCTAGGTTCTTAGCTTCTTTGATCGCGATCGCTTCATGATCGACGTCAACGACGAAGATTGCATCAGGTAGGCCGCCCATATCTTTGATACCACCTAATGAACGCTCAAGTTTTTCCATATCACGAGTACGCTCTAACGCTTCACGCTTAGTAAGCTTAGCAAACGTACCGTCTTCGCTTTGCTTCTCAAGCTCTTTTAGACGAGTGATTGACTGACGTAGTGTTTTCCAGTTAGTCAACATACCACCTAACCAGCGGTGATCAACATATGGCATACCAGCGCGTCTAGCTTGCTCACGAATGATACCGCTAGCAGCGCGTTTAGTACCAACAAACAATACTTTGTTTTTCTTAGCAGCTAAGCCGTTTACATAAGTCAATGCTTCATTAAATGCTTTGACAGTATGCTCTAGGTTGATGATGTGAATTTTGTTGCGTGCACCAAAGATGTAAGGACCCATTTTTGGATTCCAAAAACGTGTCTGGTGACCGAAGTGAGCGCCAGCTTGTAATAAGTCGCGCATCTCAATTTTGGTTGGATTGTTTGTAGCCATGTTAAATATCCTATTGGTTGGGTTATGCCTCCACATCACAAAAACTACCTATTTAGCGACACGCATTTGCTTACGTTACACACTATATCAATGCAACGTCGTAATACTCCACTGTATGCAAATTAATCAAGTCACCAAACACCCAGTAATTTTTTACCATGATGTGTGTGTC
Source organism: uncultured Psychrobacter sp. (assembly GCF_947488565.1). Lineage (GTDB taxonomy): Bacteria > Pseudomonadota > Gammaproteobacteria > Pseudomonadales > Moraxellaceae > Psychrobacter > Psychrobacter saeujeotis. Next base: position 52,785 of record NZ_CANKZC010000002.1, read on the forward strand.
ATTGGTTGATTTAAAAATTAAGCTATTACTTAAAAAAAGTATATTCTAAAAATAGCTGCGCTGTATTTTATCATAACTGCCTATCAATTATAAACAATTACTTTGACGATATGTGTTACATACTTAAATAACAGACAATAAAACCAATGACTTATTAAGAGAACACAAAAAATCAAACAAGCATAAAAAAACGACGCGTATACGTCGTTTTTTGATGATGGCCAATTTATTGATTAGCTTAAGCGATACAAATACCTATGACTGCTTCATAACCACGCCATGTAAAATTGGTAATATAACTATGACGCTCTTTTGGCAAATAAGACACACTTGGTGCACCTTGAACAATATGAGGCGGTGAGATAATAAACTCTGGACCAAATTCGGTACGAGCATTACCAGATATCGTATTGGCCATTTCACCAAGTAAGTCCTTCATCATTGTAATCGATGAGTCAGGCTCACCCATTATTTTGATCACTTGGCGCAGCATATTGCTGGGAGCGCTCACATAAACGCAGCCTTCAAGAGGACCTGATATTTCGATAACACCGCTATAATCATAACCGATAGTGCTTTTGTTGTTATTCAAATAAGGGGTGTTAATAGCCACTTGTGCGTCATCAATTTGTGCAAAAAATGCATTAATCGAACTTAGGAACACACCTAACTTTTCTACTTTAACCATAATATATTATTGTCCATATCCAACACATGTCAGCAACATAATTAATCCTGCAGACAAACTACAATTTCGCCAACTTGCGATAGCCAAGTAATAGGAATAATAAAGGAACGTTCATCGCTAGGTAATACAATACTTTGCGGTGCGCCTTTAAATACGAATGGGACAGAGATATGAAACTCGGCTCCAAACTCATTGCGTGCATTACCGGCGATAGTATTAGCCACTTCGCCAGCTAGATCCATGTAAATCTCTTCACTATTTTCAGTTTCGCCCATACTGTTTAATAAAGAAGTCAGTAACTCGCGTGTTGCTGAAAAATACACCACACCTTTTTGGACGCCTGATATTCCAATCACACCTGTATAGTCGTGAACTTTTGGCTGTTTGTTTTCTAACAAATAAGGCGTATCAGCGATGAGTTCTGAACCACCGAACTGATTAAAATAGTTACTAATAATGTTCAAAAAAATCTGTAGCTTTTGTTCTTTCATAATGACATCTGCTTAGGTCGTTAGGTGATATTAGTCTTGCACCAGCTCATATAAAGACTCTACGAGATCTTCTTCTGAAAAAGGTTTACATAAAAACCCACTAGCACCAAGCGATAATGCTTCGATGCCCGTAGATTTATCTGACAATGCCGATACCACCAAAATTCGTACATCAGGATCAATAGCGATGATCTTTTCAATGCATTCAAGACCATCCATCTGTGGCATGGTTAAATCCATAGTAATGACATCAGGACGATGCGTATTGAACTTCTCAATAGCTTGAACACCGCTGGTTGCCGACGCAACCAACATAAAGTTCCCTGAGTCATAAGCCCGCTGGATGCGGTTTCGAATGATATTGGAATCATCAACAATCATTAGTTTATACATAACGTATTTATTATCCTTAATTAAGCGTTAGGCAGCGTAATGACAAAACGTGTCATCTTACCGTGCTCACTATTTACATTGAGCTTACCATCATATTCTTTTACTTGAGCTTTGATGATGTCTAAACCAACACCGCGACCACCATCTTCGTCAGCATCTTCTTTCGTAGAAAATCCAGAAGAAAACAGCTGTTTTAACAGGCCATTACGATCAAGTTGTTTTGCCTCTTCGACATCGAAACGACCTTGCTTGACTAACTTTTCACGAATACCATCATAGTCGATACCTTGACCATCATCTTGTAAGGTCACAATAAAATCTTGACCACTACTTTGCATCTCAAGACCAATTGTACCGACAGCAGACTTGCCAGCTGATTGACGCACATCAGGCGTTTCAATACCGTGTACCACAGCATTACGTAGCAGCTGGATACTGATTTCTTTTACCGTCTTTTTAAGGTGCTCTGGTATCTTGATTTGTCCCAAAGTAGCACTATCAAGTTGTACTTGTTTGCCTTGTCTTGCTGCGATATCTTGTGCAAAATCATGATAATAATCGAGCAAATGACCGTCAGCTTCTTCATCCAAGTCAATCTCATTGCCTGCAATTTCTGAACCATCTATTGACAGATCTGTTGCTTGATTTTGGACTACTGCTTCATGTACATCTGATGCTGCGCTAGCTGGCGCTGTACGATTGATACGCTCACCCAATGTCTCGATAGTGTTAGACAAGCTGAGCAAATCATCCAAATGTACTGCTAAAGGCAGGAAGTCATTACCAGATAGCTTGCCCTGATTTTGTAGCACGTTGAGCTGATCTTCTGCTTCTGATGCAATCTTAGTAAAGCTGTGTAGCTTTAATGCTGAGGCCTCACCTTTTAAGCTATGCATTTCACGATAGATAGCGTTTAATTTAACCTCAAGCTCATATTGCGTACTGCCAGGATTTTTTAAGATATTGTTGATTTTTTCAATATGCGTTTTGGTGTTAGTGATGAACTCATTAATGATTTTTGGATTTACATTTAAGATGGTTGTTAACATCTCAATCTGCATGTCATTTTGTGAACGTTCTTTCTCTAAACGTTGTTCTAGATGAACAGCGTCTGATACATCGTTAACGTTGACCAAAATACGAGCAATGTCTTTATTTTCATAAACTCGTGAAAATCTAAAATCTAAGAAGCGGCTGTCCAAACCCTGTTCACTAGTGGTGTTATGTAGCAATACTTTGTGTAGGGGGTTTAGATCGTTAACCAGTTTTTCTTTAACACGTGGATTGTATAGCTGCTCAACGAACTGGCGTGTGGTCGTTAGATCTTTATCAGAAATACGGCCGCGTAGTACGCTGGCAAAGTTTTCTCCTGCTAAGCTATCAGAGCCAATAATCTTATTGAGTGCCTTTGAATGCTGCTGACCAATATTTAAGTCTTTATCAAGCAAGAACAGGCCGGTATTAACCGTTTGCATAATCTCTTGGGTTTCACGACGTGCTGCTAATGCTTCAGCATCTGTTTCACGTAGGCGACGTACAAAGAAGAATACAAAGATCAAAAAGTAGGCAAAGATTGCTGCAACACCAAGTATCTGAACCAGACGAATAGTATTGGCTTGGTTTTCAGCACTCGTAAATACATCATCAGTCAATTGGTCTAAAGAGTCGTTAATAAGCAAACTTGATGTCTTTGCCTGTTCGACTGCTTGCGTTAACTCATCAGCAGAGTCAACCATAATATTATCAGCATCTTTTAGATACGCTTGAATTTTAGGTTCTAAAAGCTGCCATTGCTCACTAGCTGCTACGATGTTGGCTTGTGCCTTACTATCAACTTGCGGTAAATCATAAGTATCACCATCGATATCAGTAATCGTACCACCTTGTCCGATAGCCGTAATAGAGTTAGTAATCAATCCAGTATTCTGCTCTAAACGCTCAAAAACTCGCTGCATATGAGGAGAGTTGGTATCCTCACCGTAGCTATTATCCAAGTCAAACAAGTCTTTGATCACCGCCTGCGCACTGTTGGCAACTTGGTTGGTTTGATCAATTAATACTGTGTTTCTTTCTAATAAGCTTGAGGTATAAAATGTAAACGCAAGCAAAGCACCGATCAACGACAAGAACAATGCAATTGATATAATCAGACCTTGATAACGCTTATTATCGACATTATGTGTGGTTGCCATGTTGAAAGTCCTTTAGTTTGCTTGCTCAGTAGTTTGGGCGTCAGATTGAGCTTCACCTAACCATTTCTCTTCGATTGTCTTAAAGGTCCCTTCTGCTTTAAGTTTGGTGATACCTTCGTTAACAGTGTCGATAAGCTGAGTGTTATCCTTTGCCATTAGTACAACCTGCTGTGCTGAAGGTGTATCTTCACCTTCATACGGTACGATAGTAACGTCATACTCTGGATGGGTTTTAGCGGTGTATTGCAAAATAGGCAAATCATGTAGGATAACGTCGACCTTGTTTTGCAGTAGGTCTTCAAATAGTAAAAAGGCTGTGGTTCTTGTAGAAAGCTCACCATATTTGCCAATTTCTTTTAGTTGCTCTGCAGGTTTTGCACCTTCCATACCAGCAACATGTAATCCTCCTAAGTCCTCTAAACGCTTCAAGTCTAAGTCTTTATTTGAGTACATCATGGCTGATGGGTTAAAAAAGTAAGGTGTGGACAAGCCATACTTTACGTTACGATCGTCTTTATAAGAGATACCTGATACCGCCAAGTCACGACCGCCAGTCTCTACGCTATCAAACATGTCTTGCCAAGTTTCTTTATAAAACTCGACTTTAAAACCTTGCTCTTCTCCAATAGCACGGATAGCATCAATATCAATACCTTGCATATTTCCATAGTCATCCTGAAAGGAAAACGGAGGCATGGTCCCTGTCGTTGCTACTTTAACTACTGGAGCATCATCTGGTAATTTGCTGACAAAAGTATCTTTGTTTTCTGCCACTGTTGGACTGGTCGTTGTTGCGTTTTCTTGCGTAGTTGTATTGCCTGCATTATTAGAGTTGCCACAACCAAATAAGCCCACACTTAGTACAATAGGAAGTACACGATATAACTGTTTCATAATCTATCCTTGAAAAATTGGGAGGTTTTTACAGTTTAATAAATTGTACTTATCGTTTTTTGCTTTCAATAGTTGCTTATTGACTCAATACAACATACCTATACATAAATATATTCGGTGTTTTTAAATTAATGAACTGGCATTAACTTAACTACATTTTGACTATAAATATTTAAAAAACTAATATTAAGCTCATGATATTTACATAGAACGACATATAATATCTAGATAAATAACATGCTGCACGACTAGTACATTTATTACACAAATTTACAATGAATAATACTTAAGTAACTTTATAAAAGCAATCAAGGTAAACGAGTAGTAAATGATAATCATTATCGTTTAATAGGATAGATTCGTACAGTACAGCCGCTCTACCCTCGAAAGGGTCGTAGAATAACATTACGTATTGACAAAAAAAGCATTCATACGTGTCATGCGTATGAATGCTTTTTTGTAAAAAATAAGATAAAAGGTCAGGTGACTTTGCTCTTATCGAAATCTAGCTTGTTCCTAATATTTTTTGCTGTTTTAAAGCAGTTTCAGTCAAGTCTTCACCAAACCATTTTGTCGTTAGCACAGCATAAGTACCATCCTTTTTTAATCCTTCTAACCCTACATTTACCTTTTCAAGTAGTTCAGGTTGGTTTTTATCGATAAGGAAAACTTTTCGAGCACCATCGGCGTCAATACCTTCATAGTCAAAATATATTGGGTCTAAACTTGATAAATCGTTTAATAAATAACGTATAACACCAGAATCATCTGCAACCGCATCAACTTCGCCTTGTGCCATAGCTTGCACTGCCGCAAATGTAGTTGGATACTGTTCTAGAGCACCTACTGCATAATTGCCTTTTGCAAAAAATTGATAAGGTTCAGAGTCGCTTAATACACCAATACTTACATCGTCCAAATTATCTAATGACTTAATATTCAATTCACTATCTAAGTACACTAGGCTAGTAGGCAAAGGTGCATAAGCATCCGACAATAAATATTTGCTATTTCTCTCGTCACTGTAAGTAAGACCAGCGGCCACCATATCTCTATTCTTACTATCTAAATTATCAAACAGCTTTTTCCAAGGGTCGTTATAGACCTCAACCTTAAAGCCTTGTGATTCACCAATATGATTCATCAGTTCTATATCGAATCCAGTAACATTACCGTATTCGTCTTTAAACTCATATGGTGCATAGTTTGCTTCGGTACCCACTTTAATCACAGGGGCAGTATCAGGCAACTGACTAACGAAGTCGTCTTTACCTTTGGTAGTGGAGGTACTAGCGCTATCTTGAGTAACGGCATTATTAGAGGTACCAGAATTACTACAACCAAACAATCCTACGCCTAGTACTATCGGGAGTACTTTATACAATGTCTTCATTTTCTATCTCCAGTTTCTAAGAAGAGAAATATTTAGCGAAACAAATGTTTCTAACTTCAACGACATTAAGTATTTGGTTTACGTTGTTCCGATACAGCTTGCGTCAGATCTTCACCAAACCATTTTGTGGTTAAAGTAGCATAAGTACCATTTTGTTTTAGACTCTTTAAACCGGCGTTTACCTTTTCGAGTAACTCAGGCTGTCCTTTTTCAACAAGCAATACTTTGTATGCACTCTCTGCATGGATATCTTCATAATCAAAATATTTTGGCTCCAAGTCAGGTAAGTCATTCATAAGATAACGAAGGGCACCCGCATCTTCGGCAACTGCATCAACTTCACCTCGCGCCATAGCCTTTACTGCTAAAAAAGTTGACGGATATGGGCTAACAGATTCAACACTGATTTCACCACTACTAAAGTAGTCATACTGTACGGTATCGCTAAGCACCCCAATCTTTACATCGTCTAATTCTTCTACAGAGGTGAGATTTAGGGACTCATCTAAATATACTAAGCTTGATGGTAGCGGCGCATATGGGTCTGACAGTAGATATTTTTTGTCACGCTCCGTACTATATGGTACGGCCGCTGCAAGCATATCTCGTGTTTTATTGTCTAAGTTGTCAAACACCTCTTCCCACGGATCACTATAGATTTCAACTTTAAAACCTTGGTCCTCACCAATCTCACGCATAAGATCAATATCGAATCCAGTAACACTTCCATACTCATCATTAAAACCATAAGGAGCAAACTGCGCGTCAGTAGATAACTTGACTGTCGGCGCGGTATCAGGCAATTTACTTACAAACGCATTGTTATCTTTGATAGCTGCAGTACTATTGGTATTTACATTGTCCTGAGTAGTCGCATTGTTGGCATTGCTACAACCAAACAATCCTACTCCTAGCATCATTGGAAGTACTTTATATAATGTCTTCATCACTCATCCTTGAAATTAAAAAATATTAGTAACTTTTCCTTTAACAAACCAACAAATTTGTATATAACTTTTTTGTAATAAAAAATACAAACCGTTACATTCGATATTAATTCAGTAAATTTAGGATAGCTAGAAACATAGAAAAAACTAGATAAATGGATGAATAGTATGATAAAAGGTAGATAATAGAAGTTATTTGAAAATTTTACCCATCTATTTGAATGAAATAAATTTTTGGGTTATATATAAATTATTGTAATATATCTTTTATTAAAGGTATAAAAAAAGCATTCATTATCTATTAGATAACTAAATGCTTTTTAAATAGAAGCTAACAACAAAATTTTTAATCCGTATCTTCAAGATTTAAGTTACGATCTATTTTCCAAATTAAAAAACAGCCCAGACTCATTAAGGCAAACATTGCAATACCAATCTTAAGTACAGGATTAACTGGAAATAGGTTCAACAATAGCCCACCAAAAATACCGACTGAAAACATCAAAGAGCCTTGTAAGGCACTTGCCATCCCAGCACGGTGTTTTTGGAACGCCAACGCAATGGCAGAAGCGTTCGGCTGGGTCAAACCAAGACCTGCAATACAAAAGAAAATACAGCTTAAAACCAGCGGCAGCCAAGCATCTGTACCAAGTAGTATTCCAACCACAAACAGTACGCCTGCCGAAATCACCTGCATCATCGCACCAAAACGTAAGATACTCAAAATACGAAAGCGATTGGTAAGCCATTGATTAAGCTGAGTTAACGCCACAAACCCTGCAGCGTTCATACCAAAGAGCCAACCAAAATGCGTCGCTGACACACCATACGTGTCCATAATTAGCTCAGAAGCCGAGCTAATATAGACAAACATCGCCCCCATCAGCAGCCCGCCACCAATCGCCGGATAATTAAAACTTGGATCTTTTAATAAGCTCCAATATTGGCTGAGCACTTCTTTAGCAGGGCGCACATTACGGTTTTCTTCTGTAAGGGTTTCAAAAAAGAAAAACTTAGTTAATAGTAAATTAAGCACCCCAAAAGCTGCTAAAAACCAAAAAATCGAATGCCAATCAAAGAACTGTAGGAATAGTGCACCAAGCGATGGCGCTAAAATAGGCGCCAACCCCATTACCAAAATCATAATAGAAAAAGCTTTAGCCGTTTGTTTGGCGGTGAGTCGATCACGTATTGCAGCGCGGGTGACGACCGCGCCTACGCAGGCGCCAAGTGCCTGTAATGTCCGCCCAGCGAACAAAATATACTCGTTACTGGTCATGGCACAAACAATCGACGCAATGACATACAAGCTCATACCTATATATAAAGGTTTGACCCGACCAACACGGTCACTAAAAGGGCCATAAAACAGCTGCCCAAATACCAAACCAAAGAAGTAAGCTGGTACGGAGTTGGCCATAAATGCTGTAGATACCTCAAAATCATCTGCCATCGATGGTAATGCAGGCAGATACATATCGATAGATAAAGGTCCTATCGCCACAATCAGTCCAAGCATCATAATCCATGCAACAGGCAGATCAGCAGCGCGCACACGTTCAGCAGTCATAGGTTTATTGGGCAAAGAGGATTTTGGAGCAGACATAGCGTGACCATTTTATACGAAGATTGCTGTTGATACTTAGATTGCTTTTATTCAATATAAACGTTATCAATAAAATATTCTTGTTTATTAACGAGCATTACTGATAAAAACAATGGTGCATATCTAATTTATTATCGTTACAAATATGCAAGCGGACAGTCCTATATCGTACTATCTACTTGTATTTCAATAGAGATATAACCTTAATAGAACAAACCTCAATAATTAAACAGAACCTACTAGACTGCTATAAGATGAGGGTTAAATTAACGAAACTGGCGTTTGCTAAACCCTGTACTGACCTCTTTGGCTTTTTTGAGCGCAAGCTTACGATTTCGTCCTAACATAAGTTTTAACTGCCACATTTTTTCTTTATATAGCGTGGTATGCGACTGCTGATACATGGCATTGATGACACGCTTACTTGCAAGCACCGCATCAGGAGAACGCTCGGCAAACTCAGCGGCCAGCAACTGTGCTTGTTGCAATGGTGATTCACTACAATGACTAACCAACCCTAGTGTTCGCCCCTCCTCTGCATCAATGGTACGCGCACTCATTGCCAGCTCTTTTAGCACGTCTGCACGCACGACCCCTAGTGCCGATTGCGTCAACCCCATGTCTGGTACTAATCCCCACTTGGCTTCCATAATGGACAGTTTGCAATCAGGATGACTAATGCGCACATCGCACGCCAGAGCCAGCTGTAATCCCGCACCAATGCAATACCCTTCTAATACAGCAATCACAGGAACTGGTACTTCGCGCCAGACCAAGCAGACCTGCTGAAATAGGCTTTGGTTAGGTTTAATTAATTCCCAAAAAGCGTACGCTTGATTTTTGGGGTGATTCAAATCACCCAAATCTATACCAGCACAAAACGTCCCTTCAGCACCATTAAGAATGACAGCACGTAACGTCTTATCCTTACTAATATGTCTAGCAACAGCGATAAGCTCATTAACCACTTGAAAACTCATGGCGTTCTTTTTTTGAGGACGATTTATAGTAACAGTGGCAATATTTTCGGTTACGCTAACTTGTAGGGTTTTATATTGATAAGCGGCGATAGCATGCATAACAATCCTTAATAAGCAGTTTGGATGATAAGTTGATGTTCGTTTTAGCAGTTATATTTTATTAATCTTAACAGGCTTATATCTGCTACAGCACGCGAATAACTGACTGCAGAGGTATCAATACTTTATTGGCCATATCGTTTTATAATATCTGACGCATTACTTTAGCGACAGTTGACCAGATAGTTGTTTTGACGACAGCCACACTAGATCATCTTCCAAGTCATATCATTTTCGCTTAAGCGATGATAGTTCAGTTGCGGATATGGTGATAGATCGAGCGCCTGCAGATTGTTGAGCGCAAGCAATAAGTCCTCATAGTACGGCTTGAGCATGGCAAACTGCACCGGCGTAGTATGTTGAACATTTAATAGACACTTATCTTCCAAGTCTTGGCTGGCTTTACGCAGTTGCGGGACACCAGTATAGCGACTGGCACCCAAAATGCGGTGTGCAACTTGCGCCAGCATATTTCGATCACGCGCTTGCCACGCTTGAGCCAAGGCTTCTTTTTCATCCGCTATAGTATCGATCATCATAATAATGAGCTTAGCAGCCAAATCCGGCTTGTTTGCCGAACGTGTCAGCGCATCTTGCCAGTCCAATATCTCCATCCCAACGATGCTGTTACTTTTTGAGCCATGATCCTGTTGTGCTTGCTCGTCTTGTTCAATGAGAGTATCTTGATGTGGCCGATCTTGATATTGTAAGCTTTGATAACGAGGCTGAGTCGCCCGTTGGGGCTCTCGCCTATACTCATCGCGAGGGTGAATATCTCGCATATAATCATCACGGATTTTTTTTAGAGATAGTGGACGTCGCACAGTTTTATCTACAGATGGGCTTTTGATTTTAGTATTGTCTACGTCATTGGACGCCATGCTATGGGTAGCGTCAGTAGACGCAACTGGTAATAAATGCTGCGACGTTGATGTACGCCCTAACCATTTTTGTAGCACTTGTAACAATTGCGGTTGGCTAATTGGTTTGCCAACGTAGTCATCAATACCACTTGCAAGTAGCTTATCGCGCTCATCAGACAATCCGTGAGCCGTTAGTGCAATAATAGGAATGTGGCTATCGCCAACCTCTATTTTACGGATTTGCTGCGCCGCTTCACGACCCGACATACGCGGCATTTGAATATCCATAAAAATAAGATCGATGCTGTCTTTATCTTCTGGGTTGTTTTTTAAATGGGCCAACGAATTTTCTTCGGTATCTATATCTATGGTTGAGGCAGTATTGGCCGACACCTTATGGGTTTGCGCGCGAGCTTGAGCTTTTGATATCTGTGTTTTGTTGGATAAGCTTTGTTGCGACGATTTAGCATTTTTTATATTTTTAGCCTGCTGTTTACTGATCAATTCGATGGCATCAAAGCCACTATTGGCAGTGATGACATGGATACCAAGCTCACTAAGAAGCGCATCTAATACTAAAAGGTTGGGCAGATGATCGTCTACTGCCAGCACAGTTATGCCATGCCAGCGCGGTGCTTGCGCTGCGACCGGTTCGCTTTTCTTTTGAGTGTCGAGCATGGCATATAACTGCCTCTTATCCAACGGCTCATATAAGACATTGGCATGATAGCGGTTCAATAATGCTTGGTCAGCAGCAACTTGATAGCCGAACACAGCAAGCTTGCCTTGATAGTGCAAACGAATTTGCTTGAGCAATGCTGTCATGTCGTCTTGTGTGTCGTTGTCGACGATTACCCAGTCCCAATAATTGCCATGCTCTTTTAATGACTCAAGCACACCAGGTAACGAGTTGGCTTGAGTAAGTTTGATAGGCAGGACTTGCAGGCTAGCTTTTAGGACTTGTCTTGACGCAATGTGATTGATCCAGACCAATACATTGAACTCATCATTCGCACTAGCCAGTGGCGCAAGTACTGGTAAGGCTATGGTTTGACCAGTGGCAGCTTCCAATACATCGATATGAGTTGGCATACGAAACCAAAACGTCGCGCCTTGATTGGCTATATTTTCTTGTGCATTGTCATAAAACCCAATATCACCGCCCATAAGGCGTGTCAGTTGTTTGGATATGACAAGGCCCAATCCTGTTCCACCATACTGACGCGTGATAGAAGGATCACCTTGGCTAAAGCTTTGAAACAGCATCTTTTGGTCTGCAAGAGATATCCCTTTGCCACTATCTTGAACGCTAATCATCAGATGATTATCGCGATGATCATCTAAGCTTACGCGCACCACGACATCACCGCTATCGGTGAACTTAATGGCATTACCGACAAGATTGGTTAAAACTTGTTTGAGACGTAGGGCATCACCCACGATTCGCATCGGCACATCGTTATAAAATAGTACGGCCATTCGCAGACCTTTCTCTGCCGATACAGGAGAGAGCATATCGACCACGTCATAAATGGTGTCATAAAGATCAAACTCGTGACGATCAAGCACCAACTTGCCTGCTTCAATTTTAGAGAAGTCCAACACATCATTGACCAATGCCAGCAGATGTGCAGACGATTTACGAATCGTATGCACGTATAAGTCTTGTTCAGGATTGAGCTCACCGTGACGCGCCAGCAAATTAATAAATCCATCAATACTGTTTAGCGGCGTGCGCAGCTCGTGACTGATATTGGCTAAGAATGCAGACTTAGCCTGACTGGTTGAGATGGCATCATCACGAGCATTTCTGATAGAAATGTTTTGCATCTCCATCTCATCAAAAGCCAGGCGTAGATCGTCCTCGGTTTGTTCTGCATGGTCTTTTAAATCCTGAAAGCTACTGTGCAAGCGCCGTAACGTCTTAACCAAGTCTTGTTGTAATAAGTTTAACTCTCCATCAGACTCAACCGGAATAGGCTTGTATAGATTGTCCACATGAGTACGCTGTAGTTGCAAACGCAGCTCATAAATAGGCGCAATCCAGCGTTTGGCATAAATATTGAGACTTAATAGCAAAATTAAAATCGTAAAAAGACCGGTAATAACGAGCGCCATCGCGATACGGTAACGCGCAATGTAAAGTGGCTCGTTGTCCATATCGACAAGCAACCACAATCTGTGCCCTTCAAAATTACCCAATACAGTGCCATAAGCTGTACCGATAGGCGTCGATTGCTGGGACAAAAAACTTTGTGATGCATCGATTAGAGGCCAACTTTCGCTCACACCATAACCGACTGTTGCAAGTACTTGATTATTTTCATTGATAATGGCAATGCGTTGTACATGCTGCTCCGACTGCATACGGCTGAGTCTATCGCGAATCGATACCAATGTGGCCATCGCCCCTTGAGGAGCATCGGCTGTCTCGTTGAGACTTTCATCAATAACTGTAGCAGACGATAGACGAGAGGTGGACATACCTCCCAGCGCTTCTTCTGACAGTACCGTACTACTCAATCGTCCACCACGGGCACTAATATAATGGTCCGAATGTACTTGCGACAACGGCAGATACTCAGGTCGGATATTGTTTTCAAGTGCTGCTTGGCTGGCTGCCGCCATCTCATCAATCATATCCTGCGAATTTTTTTCATTGGCTTTTGACTGCTGACGTTCTTGCACTAACAATGCAGGAATCAGCTCAGTAACCATAGGTTTGTAACGAATCAACACCGCCTCAGCTAACGCTTCTTGTTCTGACTCACTGGCACGCATCGTCTCATGAAAAACAAGAATACCGCCGACTGCTGCTAACACACAAATCGGTAAAAACACCAAGATGATCAACTGACCATAGGCGCTACTGGTATCAAAGCGTTTTTTGTATGCCATGTTAAAACTTATCCCTACAGGTTTCTGTGCTCTCTATCAATAACCACTATAAATGATTTTATTCAGCCATCAACATATTAAATATTTTCGTTATTTTAGCAGCATTTAGAAGTGTCGGTATCATCTTGGCCATTCATATCAACTTATCAGAAATATCAACAATTATTTTATACTGTTATGACTATCCGCTGTCCTCATACTTAGATACCCAACAGACTCTAGTTGACTGACTTTTTAATCTTATTCATTTACCAAAATATCTTGATGCTATCAGCGTAGCTAAAAACAAAATGATATAATGATGCCATTTTCAATTTGTCATAACTTTCGGTTATAGTCGATACCAAATAAAATGATTACACGACATTATGAGATGTGACCAGTACAAAATTGACTAGAACAAAGATTAGAACCGTATTTACGATACTATTATTCCAAAATAGACAAAGGTGCCCTATGTCCTCCACCACTACGCCAAACGCCAATTTTATCAATCAAGTTACCGAACTTGCTGATTGTGTTGGCCAAACGCCACTCGTAAAATTACATCGTTTGCCTGTAGAAGAAAGTATTACCAATGGAGCGACGTTGCTGGCAAAGCTCGAAGGTAATAATCCTGCAGGCTCTGTAAAAGATCGCCCTGCTTTTAATATGATTTATCAAGCAGAACAGCGCGGAGATATTCAGCCTGGTGACACTTTGATTGAAGCAACCAGCGGCAATACTGGCATTGCCTTAGCCATGGTTGCCGCAATGCGCGGCTATCCGATGACTTTGTTAATGCCAACAAACTCAACTCAAGAGCGTAAAGACGCTATGAAAGCTTATGGCGCAACCTTAATCGAAGTCGATGAAGGGATGGAGGCTGCACGTGATATGGCGTTACAGATGCAGGCTGATGGTCAGGGGGTTGTGCTTGATCAATTTAATAATATTGATAATAAGCAAGCACATTATTTGACGACAGGCCCTGAACTGTGGGCGCAGACTGAAGGCAAAATTACCCACTTTATAAGCTCAATGGGCACCACAGGCACCATTACAGGCGTATCGCAATACCTTAAAGAACAAAACCCAGCGATCAAAGTTATCGGCCTGCAACCTGATGAAAAGGCGTCTATCGCCGGTATTCGCCGCTGGCCTGCAGCTTATATGCCAGGTATCTTTGAGGCAGATTTAGTCGATGAAATCATGGATATTGACCAACATATCGCTGAAATCTATATGCGCAAACTGGCGAAGACTGAAGGTATCTTTGCTGGTGTCTCATCAGGCGCAGCAGCGTGGGCGGCTATACAAGTTGCTAAAGAGAACCCTGATGCTGTTATTGCCTTTATTGTCTGTGATCGCGGTGATCGCTATCTATCAACTGGTCTATACAATGTCGATGACACTCCTATCGATGATAATACTCAGTCGTAATATCTGACCAATGCTTGCACAATAAGTAACTAGGACTATTTATGTCACATGCCCTACCTGTTAATCCTGTACTGGTCTTTGATATTGAGACTGTGGCGGATACGGATGCTGCACGTCGTATTTATCCAAAACTGGCCGACCTAAACGACGCTGATGCGCTCAGTGCCTTGACTGCCATTCGGATCCAAGAAGCTGGCCATGACTTTATGCGCTTACCATTACAGCGTATCGTGTGCATCTCAGCGCTATACGTCAAAGATGGGCAGTTTTCTTTATTTTCTTTGACAGCAGATAAGTTTAGCGAAAAAGATATCCTTGCCAAGTTTTTTCGCGCTTTTAACGATATTGAAACCTTGCCACAACTGATTAGCTGGAATGGTTCAGGCTTTGATATACCCGTACTTATTTACCGCGCTATGCAGTATGATCTGTCTGCGCCATGGCTGTTTGAAGAAGGCGAGCGTATCAAAAACATGCGTTTTGATAACTACGTTAATCGCTTTCAAACCAAGCATCTAGATTTGATGGACAGATTTAGCCAATATGGTGCGAGTCGACGTGAAGCGATGGATGTGGTTGCAAGCCTGTATGGCCTACCTGGTAAGACCGATGTAGATGGCAGTATGGTAGGCGCCCTAGTTAACGATAATGATTGGCAAACACTATCGATCTATTGCGAATCTGATGTCATGAATACATGGCTGATATATCTACGCTGGCTGCGTCTAACCGGTAAGCTGTCGTCTCCGTCTTATAATCATTGGCAACAACAAAGCCGTGACTATTTAGCAAACTTTACTCAAGCAGATGGTCAAGCGCGCCATCATGAGTTTCTTGCCGATTGGATATCCGTACCTGAACCATAAAAGACCAGACGCAGTATTATCGACAATAGCACCTACTCTCATTTTTAGTTATTTATTATTAAGGCAGGTTTATGCAACCCACCGATTCAAAAACGTCTACAGCACCTGATACTATGTCACAAGCCAACGATACCCAAACGATCACTATCCCGCCCAATAAGAAAAAATCTAAACCATCATCCAAGACGCGTCGACGTCTAAAAGAGGCAGAGCCACTTCCCTTCAATATTGATGGATTGTCACACGATGGGCGCGGGGTTGCCGTATATGGTAATGGCTTTGATGAAAAGAAGGGACATGTAGCAGACAAGCATGGCAAAAAAGTTTTCGTCAGCTTTGCTTTACCGGGTGAAAGTGCTTTGGTCAAACTAACCAATAGTCGTGCCAGCTTTGAAGAGGGAGACGCGATTGATATCACAGCCAACCCAAATCCTGAACGTGCTGTACCGCCCTGCCCGCATTTTGGCGTTTGCGGTGGGTGCAGCTTACAGCACTGGCAGCCAGATGGCCAAATCAACTTTAAGCAATCAGTACTTGCTGAGATGCTTATACATCAAGCCAATGCTGAGCCAGAAAACTGGCTTGCACCGATAGTTGGTGATCGTCTCGGCTATCGTACCAAAGCACGACTTGGCGTACGCTATGTTGCCAAAAAAGAAACTGCATTGGTCGGCTTTCGTGAACGCTCAAGTAACTTTTTGGCCGAATTAAACGAGTGTCATATTTTAGATCCACGTATTGGCTTTGAGATTGAAAACCTAAAAGCACTTATGAGTACACTTGAGAGCCGCGACAAGATTGCTCAGCTAGAGCTAGCAATGGGTGAATACCTACCAGAGCTACCTGATGGCGATCAGCCTGTTGCCCTTATCGTACGTCATCTGGCTCCATTATCAGACTCTGATATCGAAAAGCTTAAAGCGTTTTTTGCAGCGCGTCATTGGCAGCTATATTTACAATCTAAAGGCGCTGATAGTATCCAACGCGTTGCCTTGACTGACAAAGATGATCTGAGCCAACAATTTGGACGTTTATATTACCAACTGCCAGAATATGACCTTACTTTTGAGTTTATTCCAACTGACTTTACGCAAGTAAACCTTTCTGTCAATCGTCAGATGACCAAGCTTGCTTGCGATTTGTTAGATCTAAAAGCAGGCGAGCGGGTACTCGACTTGTTTAGTGGTTTAGGTAATTTTAGTTTGCCATTAGCCCGCCTCGTTGGTGAAACTGGCGCAGTGGTAGGCGTAGAAGGTAGCGACGCAATGACAGCACGCTCAGCAGACAATGCACGTCGTAACGGTATTCACAATACCAAGTTTTATAATCAAGATTTGACTCACGACTGTACTGATAAACCTTGGGCTAACGAAGGTTTTGATGCGCTCCTCATTGATCCGCCACGTTCTGGCGCTTGGGAAATCATGCAATACTTGCCTAAATTTAATGCCAAGCGGATTGTCTACGTCTCTTGTAATCCTGCTACCCTTGCACGTGATACAAAAGCTTTGTTAGAGCAAGGCTACCGTCTCACCCATGCTGGAGTAATGGACATGTTCTGTCATACGGGTCATGTCGAATCCATTGCGCGCTTTGAGAAAATAACGACTTAATTTTTATTGATTGTGTTATTGGGCTTTTTACTGATTTAACTTGAACTGTTTTGCACAAATGAAATTTCGTCAGAATACCGTTACGCTTGTATGCATTATCACTACAGAGCCTTGCTTGAATTAGCTTTCTAAAGTGACATAATAATACCCATACAAGCTGTATGTGTTTATCTACACATTGTGCATATTTGCGCTTATCGTCTTAAAATACTGGGCATAAACTCTTTATAACAGCTGCTAAAAAATGGATTTTTGTAGCTGTGTTGATCATATCTGATAATCATGAATTATGGGGTAGATCAAGCGTTTTTGCATAGCAGGTAAGAGGATAAGAAATTTTGAAAATAGCTAAGAGGAGTCGGCTATGGTAAAAATTCGAGAAGGTTTACCGCTTATTGATGGGCAAACAACACAAGCTGATAGTGCGGCTTTAGCAGCGCAGTTGGTGGCAAGCCAGCGCTCTCATCAATCTGCTAATAGCTACGCCCAAGTACCATCTGATATTAAACAACAACTAGCAACGCATAAGCTACATACCACTTTTGATCGCTCTGCCCCCTACTCTTATCATAGTCATGATCCCAAATTAAAAAACGAATATTCGGATCATATTCTTCTAGACGATATGCAGATGCTTGCAGAAGCATCAATCGCTGATGATTCAGATCAAGCCAATATTGATGTACCCGTATGGCTAGATAATGTCGCAAAACGTATCGACCAAGAATCTGTCCCTAATCTAGCCGCTGCTTGCGAGTTTATTCGTAGTCGTATGAATACTAGCGAGTCTGAACGTTCTGGTGCTTATGTGACCGGTATTGGTATGGCAGATATACTAACCTATTTATATCAAGATGAAGACGCTTTAGTGGCTGCTATGCTATACCGTAGCGCACGCAAATCATTGGTGAGTTTGACTGATATTGAGCAAAGCTTTGGGGCAGAGATTGCAAGTTTGGTTAAAGACGCCTTAGCTATGGGAAAGCTGTCTGCCATTATAGAAAGCAACAAGCGCCTAGAAGATCATTTCGTCAACAATCAAAGAGATCAGCTGTCTAACATCTACAGCATGCTCATCTCTGTCACTAACGATGTGCGCGTGGTACTTATTAAGCTTGCCGAACGTACCTTTGCCATGCGTGAATTGTCATTTTCCAAACCTGAACGTCAACAGCGCGTGGCCCGCGAAGTGATGACCATTTATGCACCGCTTGCCCATCGATTGGGTATTGCTCAGTTAAAGTGGGAGCTTGAAGACTTAGCTTTTCGCTATCTTGCCCCTGAACGTTACAAAGAGATTGCCAAGTTATTATCCGAAAAACGCAGCGAGCGTGAAGACTATATTCAGCGAGTACAAAACAAGCTAAATGATGCGTTAGCAGAAGCTGACATTACTGCCGATGTCTCAGGACGAGTCAAGCATATCTATTCTATCTATCGCAAGATGAAGCTAAAACGCTTATCGTTTGATCAACTCTATGACATTCGAGCACTACGAGTATTGGTCGAAAACCCAGCGGATTGTTATCATGTGTTAGGTTTGGTACATGGCTTATGGCGGTACATTCCTGAACAGTTTGATGATTACATTACCAACCCAAAGCCTAATGGCTATCGCTCGTTGCATACTGCGGTTATCGCTGAAAACAAATCACTTGAAGTACAGATACGCACCCAAGGCATGCATTTTGAGGCCGAGCTTGGTATGTGCGCCCACGTAAATTATAAGGAAGGCCTCAAAAAGAAAAAAGACAGCTACCTCACTCAAAAGATCAGCTCATTACGTTATCTGCTTTCTATTAATAACGAAACTCGGAGTCAAAATCGTTTAGGGCTTACAGCAGAGGGTGAGTTTACTGACCGTGAGTTAGGTGAACTAGAAGATGATGAGCCAATCGTTGATTTTGATGAGCTTGAGAGGATTTATATTTTTAGCCGAGATGGTGACATCACTGAACTACCAAAAGGGGCTACCGTACTTGACTTTGCTTATTATGTACACACGCAAGTAGGCAACCGCGCTCAAGCAGCGCGAGTCAATCAGCGTTACGTGCCATTGACTTACCAGCTAAAAACAGGCGAACAGGTTGAGATTATTACTAAAGCATCACGTGAGCCTAATCGTGATTGGTTGGTTGCGTCACTGGGTTATATTCATACCAATCGTGCGCGCTCTAAACTGCGTCAATGGTTTAACAAACAAGACCGCGATAAAAATATCGAAATCGGTAAGCAGATGCTAAGTAAAGAGCTTGAGCGACTTTCAGTACATCCCAATAGCATCGACTTGAATGACTATACGCAGCATTTTCATGTTAATAATACGGACGATATTATCGTTGGGCTTGTCACAGGCGACATTGGACTCCATCAATTAACTGGTCATATCTCTCGTCAGCTGCATTTAGAGCCTGAAAAAGAAAAGGAAGATTACACCCCTAGTGTTGATCCAAAAACAACAGGCAAACTTGATGCCTACAAAATCTGTATTGATGGCTTGGATAATATTGAGATAAATTTGGCAGGTTGTTGTCATCCTGTGCATGGTGAGCCAATTTCTGGATACATTACTTTATCTCGCGGCGTTAGTGTTCATAACCGTGGCTGTCCTGAATACATGCGTCTGATTGAACGTGACCCTGAGAGAAAGATCAGTGCAGCTTGGAAGTCTAAATCCGGTCGTTATCAGCCTGTTGATATCCATATTGAAGCTTATGATAGGCGTGGATTATTGCGTGATTTAACCCAAGTCATTGACAAAGAAAGTGTCAATATACGTAAGGTTGAAACCTTGAGCACTGATGACAATATAGCCTCGCTAAAATTTCATATCGAAGTCTCGGGATTGGCTCATCTATCCAAACTGCTTGCCAAGCTTGAGCTGCAGCCAGGGGTTTTGCATGCACGTCGTACCATTGTCTAACCGTTAATCGATAACTTAACTTTATATTTTATAAATTTTGTAGAAAGCCCTTATGCCTGAATTACCCGAAGTTGAAACCACAAAAACCAGTCTTGCCCCTTTATTAAAACAAAGCGTTACCGCCATACAAGTGTTTCAGCCAAAACTACGTTGGCCGATGCCAGATGACTTAAATATGCTGATTGACTATACGTTGCAAGACGTAGAGCGCCGAGCAAAGTATTTAATACTGACTTTTATAGCTAGAGTAAAATTGATAGAAAATGACCAAAACGCCATTGAACATCGACGTCGACTGATCATACATTTAGGCATGTCAGGTAGTCTACAACAGCATCCTTTGGGTACTGATAAACGTAAGCATGACCATTTAATAATGACTTTTGACAATGATGGTATTCAGTCGCAACTGCATTATCATGATCCCAGACGTTTTGGCGCAGTCTTATGGTATAAGGATTATGGTACCAAGCTTTTAGATCATCTAGGACCTGAACCACTATCAGAAGATTTCGATACTGACTATCTGTATCGCCTGATTCAGCGTAGCGATGTCGATAATATGTCGGATAAGACAACCAAACGACGCCCTATCACTCGTGCTATCAAATCAGTCATTATGGAGCAGCAGGTCGTGGTTGGTGTAGGCAATATATATGCAACAGAGAGTCTATACTTGTCTGCTATTCATCCTGCTACCCCAGCACACCAATTGTCTTACGAACAAATAAGTATATTGGTCAAACATATTAAAGTCATACTGCAACGAGCAATCGAGCTTGGGGGTTCGACACTACGTGATTTTACAGTCGCCAGCGGACAAACGGGATACTTTCAACAAACCTTAAATGTCTACGGTAGACAAGGTGAGTCTTGTCCGCATTGCGATACTGTACTCGACAATATCAAACTCAATGGTCGTGCTAGCGTGTTTTGCCCACTCTGTCAGCCAATTTTATAAACAAATATTTACTAATATATATGAGATAAGATCGGTATAATATGTTTTTATATTGCTTATCGGCACGCATCTTGCTTTAATAAAGAGTCAACGCTGCTTTGCAAATACCTTCAATAGCAGTGTTTATTACTTATACCGCTTACATGTTTTAGGAAATAATGATGACTGTTAATGCCGATAACCGATGCTCCAATAAAAGTAAGCTTTTGACCATAGCCTTAAGCATAGGCTTTATGATAGCTTTTACGCAGCCAGCCTCGGCTGCAATAGAGATAGATGAGCGTGATTTTGGTCCCTCATATGACACGATGATCGTTGATACAGTCGTTGGAAAGCCCTTACAATTAGTCACCGCTGTCACTGGTACCGCCGCTTATCTCGTCAGTCTGCCTTTTTCTCTTATCGGTGGTAACGCTGATCAAGCACAACAAAAACTGTTCGTTGAGCCTTGGAATGCGATGGGGCGCTGCTTAGGTTGTACAGTTGCTGAAGACAATTTTTATAAGTCACAAGACGCTAACGACAATATCGTACGTATCGTCGTTGACCAACCTTCAGAAATCCTTATTGATACTAACGATTATGTCGTAGTAACAAAATAACCAACAATAAAAACTCGTGGTCAAACATAAAAAAAGGCTAACGTTGCGTTAGCCTTTTTTTAATTATTCTATACTAAAGTATCAAGCACCTTTCTTACTACGACCATGACGTTTACGCTCACTTTCAGTCAAGTAGCGCTTACGAATACGGACAGCTTTTGGCGTCACCTCTACCAGCTCATCATCTTGAATAAATTCAAGCGCTTGCTCAAGGGTAAACTTAACCGCTGGCGTCAATGTTAACGCTTCATCAGTACCACTGGCACGTACGTTAGTAAGCTGTTTGGCGGTTGTTGGATTAACAGCCATATCGTCGTTACGTGAGTTCAAACCAACGATCATACCTTCATATACTTCAAGCTGTGGCTCAGCGAATAGTTTGCCACGCTTTTGTAGATTAAAGAGTGCAAAACCTAAGCAAGTACCGTTTGCCATAGACACTAGTACGCCATTAGAACGCCCACCAACATCACCAAGTTTCTGTGGTCCATAATGTGAGAAGCTTGACGTCATGATACCAGTACCTGAAGTCAGTGTTAAAAACTCAGAACGGAAACCAATCAAACCGCGAGCAGGTATGGTCGCCTCAATACGCATACGACCTTTACCATCAAGTTCCATATTGGTCATCTCGCCTTTACGCAAACCGACCTGTTCCATGATAGAACCTTGATGCTCTTCTTCAATATCGAATACAACGTTTTCATAAGGCTCTTGCAGCTTACCGTCAACTTCTTTAACGATAACTTCTGGGCCTGAAACACCCATCTCGAAACCTTCGCGACGCATGTTTTCAATTAGTACAGATAAGTGTAGCTCACCGCGACCCGATACTTTGAATTTGTCAGGAGACTCGGTATCTTCTACACGTAATGCTACGTTATGAATCAGTTCACGTTCAAGACGCTCACGAATGTTACGTGAAGTCACAAACTTACCGTCGCGACCAGCAAACGGTGAATTATTTACTTGAAAGTTCATTGATACAGTTGGCTCATCAACCGTCAGAGCTGGCAATGCTTCGACGTGGTTAGGGTCACAAATAGTATCAGAGATATTAAGTGCATCAATACCAGTAATACAAACAATATCACCAGCCTGTGCGTCTTCTACTTCAATACGATCAAGACCGTGATAACCCATAATTTTCAAAATACGACCATTACGAGTATTACCGTTTTTATCAATGACTGTAACCTGGGTATTAGTTTTAACCTTACCGCGTTGGATACGACCGATACCGATAACACCAACGAAGCTATTATAGTCAAGACTTGAAATTTGCATACGGAACGGGGCATCTGCATCTACTTGCGGAGGCTGTACCACATCAACAATGGTCTTAAATAATGGCGTCATGTCATCAGCCAAATCATCAGCGTCTAAACCGGCAATACCATTCAATGCTGATGCATAAACCACTGGAAAATCTAACTGCTCGTCAGTGGCACCTAAGTTATCAAATAGATCAAAGATCTGATCCATAACCCAATCAGGACGTGCACCTGGACGGTCAATTTTATTGATAACAACAATCGGTTTTAGACCTTGCTCAAACGCCTTTTGGGTCACAAAACGGGTTTGGGGCATCGGTCCATCAACAGCGTCAACGACCAAAAGGACACAGTCAACCATTGACATCACACGCTCAACTTCACCACCAAAATCGGCGTGGCCTGGAGTATCCACAATATTAATACGGTATTCTGTATCGTCAGAGCTGTCTGTCCAACGAATGGCCGTGTTTTTGGCCAAAATAGTAATACCACGTTCTTGCTCAATATCACCTGAATCCATTGCACGTTCAGCAATGTTCGCACGATCGCCAAAAGTACCAGATTGATGTAATAGTTTATCAACTAGAGTTGTCTTACCATGATCAACGTGGGCAATAATTGCAATATTACGCAGGTGTTTGATATCGTTCGCCATATAAAATGCTCGTTTCGTCTTAATAAAATGCAGTAGCAGTAAGCGCCGCTGGAGAATCTTTTATCATAAAGCAGATAGTTGTTTTTACTTTACTATAGAATGACTACGCAAGAGGGGTAGTGAAATAAAAAATACTGGCAAAGTAAGGTTTTCTACTGATAAATCCATCATACAGATAGCTATGCTAATGTACACTTTGTCAATTTACAAAGTGTTTGGGCGGCTAGTATAACATTATTAGATTATAAATTTATGCAATAAATTATTTATCTGACTACACAAACAAAAAAAGCCACCTAATAGGCAGCTTTTTTTGTAACTATACAATCTAGAACATAACTAACTGGTTAAATATTATTGAATAACCATGTCTTTAGTTTGTTCAACAGTCATGGTTTTGTCACCAGTGATGATGGCATAAACACGACGGTTCATTGCACGACCTTCTTCAGTATCATTTGGTGCGATTGGACGGTCATAACCGTAACCAACTGTTGATAGACGGTTTGGAGCGATACCAAATTCGTTAGTCAACATAGATTTCACAGC
Organism: uncultured Psychrobacter sp.; assembly: GCF_947488565.1. Taxonomy (GTDB): domain Bacteria; phylum Pseudomonadota; class Gammaproteobacteria; order Pseudomonadales; family Moraxellaceae; genus Psychrobacter; species Psychrobacter saeujeotis. The sequence continues at coordinate 77,097 of NZ_CANKZC010000002.1, forward strand.
AACAGCACGAGCTTCAGATAGACGTTGGTTGTAACGTGCTGAAGGGCCAGTTTTAGAAGCATGACCTTCTACGCGAGCGCTAGAGTTAGGATACTCACGCATCTTCTCTGCTACTTTAGCGATTTCAGTTTTGTACTGGTCTTTGATAGCTGATTTGTCGTTATCAAAGAATACACGTAGCTCCATTTTTAGCTCATCAGTAATATCTACTGCTACTGGGCAACCACGCTCATCAACTACGACGTTCATAGGAGTGCCTGGGCATTCGTCGATGCTATCAGGTACACCGTCGCCGTCTGAATCAACGTCTTGCTCAACCAATACTACTGGTGGAACAGATACTTCTGGCTCAACTTGTGGCGGTACTGCTACTGTTGGTGATAAATGACCACCAAGTACAACTTCTAGACCGGCCAATGCCATGCCTTCCCACCAGTTGTTATCAAAGTTATGAATCGCACGAGCTTCACCACGTAGGCTTAGCGCGTCGTTGATGCGATACATAGCACCTAAACCTAGGTTACCGATGGTATCTTTTGATGATGATACTTCAGTACCGGCTTCAACACGACCTACAGAAGAACCTTCAGCAGTATCATAAGTTTCTTGGTTTTCTACTTCGATCTTAGACTGACCAGCACCAACTAGTACATATGGTTTGAACGCATTGTCAGTATAACCAGTAAATTCTTCAGTACCGATCAAGAAGTTACCAGAAATCATCGTTTGTTCAACATCAAAACGGTTAACACCAGCATCTGCAGAATCTTCAGACGCTTCACCGTTAGCACTTGATACACCGTACTCGACTTGGAACTGAGTAGAAGGAGTCAATTCAATACCTAGGGCAGCACCAGTATATAGGCTACTTTCTTTAGCTACACCACCATTAGGTACGTTCCCACCACGACCATCGATAGAGTTACCGTTGGCATCGATATATAGATCTTTACCAGTTTTTAGAATATCACGCTGCTCATCGTGAGCTTCGTCAGTATAATGGTAACCTAGTAATAGCGGGCTAATCGTAACGCCAGCGTTAGCTGCTAAAGGTGCAGCTGCTACGGCAACCAGAGCTAGAGCAATTTTATTCAATTTCATGGACTTCCTCCAAAGGATGATTTGAGTGATGCATTAAGCAAAACCGCTTCCTAAGATGTAATAAAAGTAGACATCTTTTACGAATGCATAATTATACAACAAAACTAATTAGGAAGTAGCTTATCGACTATCTATTAATTTTACAACTTTTTTCGTTAGGCAGCTACACATTATTACACGATAGTGTTGCAACACAAACACAATAGCCTGCTTGTTTTACTAAGAACTAACATACGTTGCAATTTTAGTCTTTTGAATGTTAATTCGCAATAGAAGTAAATTAGATTTTACCTATTGTCTGCAACTAGTTTAATACAATCGAATTTTTTTCTCTATTAATAAAGATTACTCTTCACTAATTGAAACAAATTTTGACAGTTGCACTATAATTCATATATATTAAATAGTAAACATTGTTCTAGTACATAATTTTAAAGTAATAAGCCGATATGTAATTGTTGCGTTAAAAGTGTTGTTGTTAAAGGTTTGTGAATCTAAAAGTCTAAGATATTTTCAAAAGTTAAAGTCTTGTACCAGAAGAGATATCAATGTAAGACTTCATCCAAATGTATAAAGCTGATGAATTTGGCCTATATAATTAAATTTATAGCGTAAGCGATGACTATATATGATTAGAATATGTCACACCATATCGAACCTTACTCTATCTTATCTGAATCTAGCTGTATGCTTAAGAGTCCCATATTTGTCGAAATCTTATCAGCAAAAAGGGTTTACTCTTGTAGAGCTTATGGTAACAGTGGCAATTCTAGCTATTATCGCAACGATTGCAGCGCCAGCGATCGTAGATCAATTGGCAAGTATGGAAGCCAAACGTATCAAAAATCAACTAGAAAGCACTCTCAAAATAGCGAAAGCTGAAAGTTTTATTCGACGGCAGAATCTATTAGTATGTTTATCTGATGCAGGTGGACGATGTAATAAGAATAGTGATAAAAACCTTTTGTTGTTTGTTGATAAAAATAACAATAAAGTTTTTGATATTAGTACGGATTATTTACTTAGTAAACAAGGCTTAAATCCTAAATATGGCACCCTACATTTACGGGCTGGAAAACGGCATTATATTAAATTTTATGGTGATACAGGCAAACCTCGAGGACACTTTGGCCACATAAAATACTGTCCAAGCCCAACCTATAGTCAGGCTATGTATCAAATTTCTTTTAATCAAAATGGTAATATCAAATACAAACCTAATGATAGACACCCTACTGGTTGTACATAAATGCATTATTTGTTGTAGCAATATTATTAGAGGCGCTATTAGCTTAGACCTGATCTACAAAGTTACTTATGCATCGCAGCTTTCATCATAACCACTGCTTGCTCCAAGCCCACGAATACAGCATCAGCGATCAAGGCATGTCCAATATTAAGCTCGTAAATATCATCTATCTGAGCAATAGCATTTACATTGTCACGAGTCAAACCATGACCTGCGTTAACAAGTAACTCGCTGTTTAGATTTTTTGCAATGCTCACTGCCTGTTTGATACGCTCTAATTCGTCCTTTTGAGCATTCGTATTTCCAGCCAGACCTAACTCAGCATAAGTACCAGTATGTAGCTCGATAGCATCAGCATGACAGTTAACTGCTGCTGTAATTTGGTCCTCGTCCGGATCTATAAATAAAGAAACCTTAATCCCTTCTGCCTGTAAGTCTTGGATATAGGGTTTTAGATGACTGATCTGCCCTGCTACATCCAAACCACCTTCGGTCGTTAGCTCCGCACGCTTTTCAGGCACTAAGCAAACCCAATATGGCTTAACTTCATGAGCGATAGATAACATCTCAGACGTTGCTGCCATCTCCAAATTTAATCTGGTTGTTAACTGTTCTGCTATCTCATAGACGTCTGAATCTTGAATATGACGACGATCTTCACGCAAATGTATGGTGATACCATCTGCTCCCGCTTTTTCACATAATAGCACTGCTTCTAAAGGACTGGGATAGCCAACCCCGCGTGCTTGACGCAAGGTTGCTACGTGATCAACATTGACACCCAATAAAGGGGTCTTTATTGTGTTCTTCGATGAGTGCTGTAAAGATGTGGTCATAAGAAATCCTTTTGATAACGAGTTCCAAGTAACATACAGATGATAGGGCTACAGTAGTACTACCTCAAATACTTTTTGAACGACCATATTTTGTCTAAAGATTGACGCCCTCATTGGTAACGTTGTTGCTGCTGCCACAGTAATCGACTTTGCAACGGCTGATAATCAAGCAAGTGATCAATTAGGTGTTTATGAAGACGTGACCAATTATTTAGTGTGGCCTCAACTATTCCTAGACGTGCCATATCAATAATATCTGCGCCAGTAAAAAGTGTTTGTAGCGTATTGATCGTCGTTTTATCAGGTTGGTTAGTAGCCACAAAACCTACATCAGATAAAAACCGATAATCCGTATCAGGTTCGATAGGCGTTAATAAATTGTCATGGGCTAGCGTCAAGGAAAAGCCTAACTCTTGAAATAGATAAGCCTCAAACTGACGTAAGCATAATCTAAGAGCAGTCGCTGTTAATGGCTGCTTTAATTGCGTCAAGCTGTCTTGATAATACTGCCACAATACTGGCATTGGGTCTTCGCTAGGCAATAGCTTCCACAGTATCTCATTCAAATACAACGCTGCATACTGCTGCTGGCCGCTTATTTGCTGATAACGTGTCGGCTTAGGCGTTGTAGCATCTTTTGTAAAACTATCTTCTACGGGTAATAAACCAATCTGACTAAAGGTTTTTAGATCGCGCTTACCTGTTGCAAACAGTTGTAGCGGCTCAAACAAAGGCGCCCCTTTTTTACCAATACCGTGTACTACGCCATGTTGCCAAGAAAATAAATAGTAAAGCGCCCGTTTTTCCTGATAAGGACGCTGATGTAATAAATATCCTGTTAATGCTTCATTACGCATTGGCTATTACCTCAGCATCATGTGTAGATCAAATATTTATTTTAAATCAATAACCCAAGCTGGTGAGCGCGCGTTCGTCATCAGACCAGCCACGCTTAACTTTTACCCACAAAGTTAGCATGACCTTTTTGCCAAATAACTGTTCCATATCTTTGCGTGCATCCATCCCAACTTGCTTGATACGTTGACCTTTTTCACCAATCACAATGGCTTTTTGTCCATTGCGCTCTACATATATCGTGGCATCAATAAAAGTACAGGCTTTACGTGGACGACCAGTTTTTGGGTCTGTATGAGCTGCTTCATCTTTAAACTCATCGATTTGGACGGTGAGATCATAGGGTACTTCATCGCCTGCACTACGCATGATTTTTTCACGAATAATTTCACTGGCTAAAAAACGCTCTGAGCGGTCAGTAATTTGCTCAGTATCGTAGATAGGCGTGGCATTCGGTAGATGTGACGCAATTACTTCTTCAAGACGGTCTAAGTTTTGGTTTTTTAAAGCCGAAACGGGTACGATGTCAGCAAAGTCGAAACTCTCATCAAATGTTTCAATCAATGGAAGCAGCGTACCTTTATCTTTTAACGTATCTGCTTTATTAATGACCAATACGACCGTCAAATCAGTTTCACCAAGCTTTTGTAACGTCAGTAAATCATCTTCACGCCACTGGTCTGAGTCGACTACAAATAGTACTAAGTCCACGTCTACCAAAGCTGATACGGCAGCTTTATTCATACGCTCATTGATAGCACGTACTTCATTGTGATGAATACCTGGCGTATCTACGAACACCGCCTGCATCTCATTGGTACTCAAAATACCATGAATGCGATGGCGCGTCGTTTGCGGCTTGCGGGAAGTAATTGATAGCTTTTGACCCAATAGATGATTCATCAGAGTCGATTTACCAACGTTTGGACGACCAATGATCGCCACATAACCTGCTTTAAAGTCCTTAGCAACCCCAGCCTTGTTACTTGGCGCAAAGAACCCATCAATCGCAGCATTATTTTCAAGAGTAATACTCTTATCATGTTCATCAGCATCACTAGTGTCATGCGGCTGAACGGCAGTTAATGAATCGCCTATTTGTCTGGCTTCTTGCATATTTTCAACGTTTTCTACAGCATCATTTTGATTGGTGTCAGCATTTTCTGTCATATTATGGGCATTATTTTTGGGAGTGAATGGCAAGTCATTATGATTGCTCATAGGGTAATCCTGTGGGGTTTTGATAATAATCTTAGTAGCACGTTCTATATTTTAAGAGCATCTACAAAGCTAATGTTAATGTAAAGATATTTGAAGTCTGATGCCATCTGCTAAAACATTAGAAATTGGTAATGTAATCAATGATTCAGAAATTATAAAACCGAACATCATATAAAGAAAAAGCCATCAACGTTTTTTAAAAGCACCTGGCAGCTTATGCAATTGATTAATCATTAATTCAGCTGCTTTTTGCTCAGCTATACGGCGACTTTCACCAGACTCAGTAATATCAGGACAATTATTAATATTGACCTGACAGCGTACTACAAATATTTGATAAGGAGCATTGCCCCGTGTTTCGACCAACTCGTAATGAGGCAAATCAAACTGTTTGGATTGTAGCCATTCTTGCAAACGGCTTTTGGCATCTTTCAAAGCTTTTTGGTCATTGACGTTATCAATAAGGTCACCATACCATGCTAATACGCAATGACGAGTAACCTCCATATCTTGACTGTCTAAATAAATAGCCCCAATCAATGACTCTACGGCATCAGCCAATATCGAGGCGCGGTTACGACCGCCACCTTTACGCTCACCAACACCTAGAATCAAATGGTTAGACAATTCTAAATTTTGCGCAATAGTCACCAATGATTCTTGACGTACTAACGTAGCACGCATACGCGTCAGACGCCCTTCGTTTTGATTTGGATAACGATGATATAAAGCTTCACCGATGATCATACCAAGAAGCGCATCTCCCAAAAACTCCAAACGTTCGTAGTTCTTCTTGCTATCAAACGAACGATGCGTCAAGGCCAAATTTGGTAGACTCAAATCATTAAACTCGTAGCCTAATTTTCGGGTCAATACTGCCAGACGCTGAACAAAATCTGAGCCTTTAGGTAAAGTCTCCATAGTTGCGCTATTTTTTTTGGCGGTAGGCAGCGCTTTGTATGATTGTGAAGTTGATTTCATGCGTGGCTTTTGGTTATCCTTTAATGTTGGTAATTCATACGGTTAAATAGTTGGTAGAGTAGCTGTATAAAACCTATTAAACGCTTATAAACAGTCTATATTTTGCTAATCGTTGCAGATCAGTTATTACAAATGGTGAATGCTTTTTAATTGGTTAACTTCCATCTACTATAAATGATAAAACAGCTACTTATGTAGACATCTACTCTACTGAAGCGGCATTTATCTCACCTTCAAAACGATTAACGATATCAACATTACCAAAGAAATTACTGGTTTTATCATAATCCTTATAGATAGCAAGCTGACCTGGTTGTTTATTGGTAAAAGTAAATACCTCTTCAGCAGTCGTGTCATAATCAGCATTGATAGACAGTTGACGATTGACGCGTTCAACGAACTGTTTTGCAGTCTCGCCATTATTATTGGCTTCTTTTAGCTGAGTACCTAATGTTTTGCTCAGCTGATAGTCTCCAACTTGAGCAGGCATAATGGCAATCACCAACTTGCCAGCAATAACGATAATAATAAGTAATAAAACTATGCTAGTCACACCAGACCCACGTTGCGACGACAACCCTGTTAACTGCTGCGGCATAAATTCTCCTAATGACTCAATATAATATAGTTGTATTTCATGCTCTATTGGTGTTTATGTCTTAATGTTCTATAACCATTTTGTGCATCTCTTGCGCAACATGGTTGATGAAGTACATACAGTATATATATTAATTTAATTAGGGTTAATATTGATATTAGCACAATAATCAATCAATAGAATAGCGACTAATCAATTGAACCGTTACGTGCGAAAGTCGGCAGATTAAGCCCAGGTGGTTTATGCATCCAAATATACACAGCTTTACCAGCTAAATTCTCATCAGGTACAAATCCCCAAAACCTGCCATCAGCACTACGGTCACGGTTATCACCCATCACAAAGTACTCGCCAGCAGGCACGGTGACGCGCCACTCTGTACCTGCTGAGCTTACCACTTCTGGTGCTTGCTGTTGCAAAAACGGCGCATATTGCGAGCTATTCATACCTGATAAATAGCGCACTAAATGCTTATTCTCACCTTGTGTTTCTTGAAAATACTGAGCCTGTTCTTCTTCTTGTTGGCCCATTTGCATAGCCTCAGACTCAGTCAATACTTGACCAGTCGTTACTTGACCAGCAGGGTAAAGCTGCGCAGTTAGATCTTTATTAGCATCAAAATCTACTGGCTTAGTATCGACTGGTACATCATTGATCGCAAGCTGTCCTTGACTGTAGCTGACAGTGTCACCAGGCAAACCGATGACACGCTTGATATAATAGATGCTGGGGTTTTCAGGGTAGCGAAATACTATCACATCGCCGTGTTCAGGACTCCCCGTGTCCAACACTTTATTATACGTCAAAGGCAAGCGTACACCATACGCATACTTATTAACCGCGATAAAATCACCAGTATATAAAGTTGGCACCATAGAAGATGATGGAATGTTGAAAGGTTCAATTAAGAACGAGCGTACAACCAACACCACTGCTAAGACAGGAAAAAAGTCGTAAGCCCAGCGTACCAACAAGCTCTCTTTACCATGGCCACGGGTTTTACGCTGTTTTAATGCCAACTTATCTAGTAGCCATATTAGCCCTAGACCTAACGTTAATGGCACCAAAATCAAATTAAAATCAAAATCCATACTCATTTGCCTATTAAAGAGCTGCTTATCTCACGACTTTAACGCTAAGAATAACGACATGCGACGTATTATTTGCAAAAACAAGGTAAGACAGTTTAAACCATTAACTATCTACTTGCAGTACCGCTAAGAAAGCCTCTTGAGGAATCTCGACGTTACCGACTTGCTTCATACGCTTCTTGCCTGCTTTTTGCTTAGATAACAGCTTTTTCTTACGCGATACATCCCCGCCATAACACTTAGCAAGGACGTCTTTACGCATGGCTTTGACCGTACTACGACCAATGATTTGACTACCAATTGCCGCTTGAATGGCCACATCGAACATCTGCCGCGGGATAAGCTCTTTCATCTTGGTCACTAACTGATTACCACGGAAACGCGCTTGATCCTGATGTACGATCATCGCTAGGGCATCAACTTTATCACCATTGATCAACACATCAACTTTTACCAGCTTATCTACTTGATAACGCTCAAAGTTATAATCAAGCGATGCAAACCCACGAGAGACAGATTTTAGACGGTCAAAGAAATCCATGACCACCTCACCCATTGGAATATCAAAGATTATCTGCACTTGCTTGCCCATAAAGCGCATATCAACCTGCACCCCGCGTCGCTCGATGCACAGCGTCATAACGTTGCCTAAATAATCTTGCGGCACTAAAATCTGACAACGGGCAATCGGTTCGCGAAACTCTTCTATATTGTTCGGTTCTGGCAATTTTGAAGGGTTGTCGACATAGATTATTTCACCATCTTTCTTTTCGATCTCATAGATAACAGAGGGCGCCGTGGTAATTAAGTCCAAGTCATACTCACGCTCTAAACGCTCTTGGATAATCTCCATGTGCAGCATACCCAAGAAGCCGCAGCGAAAGCCAAAGCCTAATGCATCAGAGGTATCAGGTTCAAAAAATAGTGAGGCATCATTAATTTGCAGCTTTTGTAGTGCTTCACGAAATTTTTCAAAATCGTTGGCATCAACAGGGAACATACCTGCATAAACTTGCGGAGTTACTTGCTTAAAGCCTGGAATGCGATCAACGTCTGGTGTTTTGGCATGGGTGATCGTATCACCGACGGGAGCCCCTGCAATGTCTTTGATACCAGCAATAACAAAACCCACTTCCCCAGCTTCTAAAATACCTGTATCGACTGGCTTGGGCGTAAATACACCAATAGAGCTAACCGGATGCGCCTCTTTGGTCGATTTAATATAAATCTTATCGCCTTTTTTTACGGTCCCTTCTCGAACTCGCACCAATGAAACCACGCCTAAATAACTGTCAAACCATGAGTCTATAATCAAAGCTTGTAGCGGTGCTTTGCGGTCACCCGTCGGTGCAGGAATAACTTCAACTAAGGTTTCTAATAGTTTGTCGACACCAAGCCCTGATTTTGCAGACACACGCGGTGCATCAATGGCTTCAATACCAATGATATCTTCAATCTCTTGAATCACGCGCTCAGGCTCAACTTGAGGCAGATCGATTTTATTTAAAACCGCCATTACCTCCAAGCCTTGATCAACTGCGGTATAACAATTGGCAACAGACTGTGCTTCTACGCCCTGCGCGGCATCTACCACCAGCAGTGCACCTTCACAAGCGGCTAATGACCGAGAAACTTCGTATGAGAAATCGACGTGTCCCGGCGTATCAATAAAGTTGAGCTGATAGCGCTCGCCATTTGGATGATCATAGAACAAGGTTACTGATTGTGCTTTGATGGTAATACCGCGCTCGCGCTCGATATCCATGGAATCAAGTACTTGTGCTTGCATTTCACGATCTTGCAAGGCACCACACATTTGAATAAATCGATCGGCAAGCGTTGATTTGCCATGATCAATATGGGCGATAATAGAAAAGTTACGAATATTGGCTAATGCAGTCACAAAGCGCCTACTAAATAAAAGGTGATTGGATAACCGCTATTGAACAACGATGCCTGAACAATAGTAAAAAGCGAACGGTTATTAGATATTAATTATGATAAAAATGTTGTAAAACAGAATTAACAATAAAGATAAGTGTTGTCAATGGTGGTCGCCAAAGCGCGTCTGATTGAACTAAGTTAATAATATCAACTATTAAAATCACGACGGACGGCACTTGCTAACCTACACAGACATATGAGCGTATTCTAGCAGTTTTCCACTATAAAGTAAGAAGATTTTATTAGGAGCAATCTGGTTGAAATTTAACACTACAACTGATCAACGTTGCCAGTTACATAAGCCTTAATTATATAAGGCATAATAGTTTAGAGTTACGGTAGCAAATCAGTGACTAGTAAGTTGTTGCATTAAATGAGTTACCCGATATGTATAAGACATTATTTGACTGTATCAGATACTGCGTCTGTGCTAACTGGTCGTTGCAAGTATTTATACATCCATGGCGACTTACCATAGAATGCCCCATTGATCTGTGTTTGTTCGATCAAATACTCACGGAACCTCAAATAGAACTCATTGTCTGGATGTTTAGGCTGCTGCCAAAATTGTGCAAGCGCCTTAGGATCTGTTAGCTTAGGCGTGTCATAGATAGCGCGTCCCATAACCTTAGTGGGTTTTTTGTGATATACCGACTGTAGACCCGTTGTACTGTTGATGGTGACCATGCCAATGCTGTGCTTCATGAGCGTTGGCAGATGCATGTCACAACCATAAAATACTCTTGATTTGATCTGGTAAAGGGCTGCTAGGCTTGCTACCAATTCGCGATAATCACGATGACCACGATCTAAAGGGTGATGCTTGAATACGAGCATCTGCTTTGTATCAGCATGGTCTGCAAAGCTTGCAATAACTTCGTCTATGAACTGCACGACATCACGATAACCACTATGATGGGTGATCTGTGAGTCATTATGTACTTGCAAGCTGACCAAAAAGTAATTGTTATCTGCGTGAGTGACGAGATGTTTTTGTAGCTTCTTATCTGGTAAATACCCACGCAATTTACGCCAAGGCGCTTTTAACCAAGCGATTGCTTCTTGCCATGCGGTCATTCCACGATAATGTGAATAGTGCGGATAACGCGACTTGTATAGGCGGGTAACGATATAATAAACGATAGCAGCAACACTTAATCGATAAAAGCGATTGTGCGTGTATAACGGTTTATCATTGGCTTTTTTGAGTGCTTTAATATCGGCAATGTTTAAGCGTGAGTAGCCATTGATACCATGCTCTTGTAGGGTAATATAATCGGGTCGTAAATAGCCTTCTTCAAATACAAAAAAGGATATGCCTAACTTTTCACTCAAGCAGGCAGCTTGCGTATGATGCGGGCGACAATCACCAAAACAGACAATCGCATCAATGCTGTGCTCTTCAATAAAGGATTGTAACCAAGAGGAAAACTGCCCTAAGGTCCCTACATAATCATGAGCATTAGGATGACGATAAAAAAACGCATCACCAGCATTGAAGTTAATTTTACTTACTTGAATATCTTGAGTTTGCAAAAATGTTGTAAAACGATTGAAAAAACCACCCATCTTTCCTTGTAGCAGCAAGACGTGTCGATGAGTAAGCAATTGATGCATCGAAGCTGCCATAAGATTAGGTACCATCGGTTAGAAAGTTAAAAATTAACGTTAAACGAATAAAGCAATGTTGTAACAACTGCTAAATTGTACACAAATTATACCAAAAAAAACATAATTGTCGTAATGGATTTGCTTTAAACCTACTGATTTTTTTGATGTAGATGCCGTTGCCATTTATGACGCTGCTGCATAAAGCGCGTAGTAGTATGACGTTTTAACTGATTAGTAAGCTTTGATAGCGTAGACAACTTTATTGGTAAAATAATGTTTGTTTGAGCCGCACTGTCATATGATTTATTTTGAGACATTTGTTGATTTTGGTGCTTAGCAGGATATAAGTAATCAACCACTTGCTCTACTTGTGCAAGTCCATAACCATCGGGTAAGCGATATAGTGGATAGTGTATGAGTGCACAGTACAGTAGTTGCTCAAGCGATAATACTGTGTCCCGCTTTCGCCTCTGTAGATAATCTGCTTTTGGTGATAACTGTGCATCTATATCGGTCGTCAAGCCCCACCCTGCATAAAACGGCAAACCGTAACAAGTCACTTTTAGCCCGCGCAACAATGCTTCAAAGCCAGTCAATGAGCTAATCGTATGTACCTCATCGACGCACTCTAAACAATCAGGCATCGCTGTATCATAGGCAACTGCTTGTACTTTTGCTAAGCATTCCTTGTCAACTTTGCCTGCTCGTAGACCAGCTTCTACATCTGGATGCGGTTTATAAATTAGATAGGCATCAGGATTGTCTTGTCTGACACGCTCAATCAGGCCTCGATTGGTCTTAATAGTCGAGCCGCAATACTGCACTGACAGATCATCTTCTACTTGCCCAATGATAAGGAGACGTGGTTTGCCAGATACTTTTGCATCCTGCATCCATTGCATTTTTTGATCAATAATGCTGGTTTTATCAGTAGCATTAACTTCAGCACTAACTTCCGTACCAACGTTATATTTGCTTACTCGCTGAGTCAGTAGTTTGGTTTGCAGCCTTTGTACTCGTGCATGTTGCTGTGGTGTCAAGGTATCACAGTTGCGTAATAAAGTTTCTAAATCTGAGGGCTGAGTGGCATCATAATAAATACCTTGTTTATCTATTACTACCGATAACGGTGCGAGTAATGTTGCACCCAGACCATTTGAGCGAATAAAACCATCTTCCATACAATAAATAGCTGGCATATCCGACATTGGCGGCTTTGCAAGTTTACTCTGTAGTCGTTTATAGACTTGTTGACGTTTAGCTAAGCCCCATACCAATAAAGGCTGGTGATAATCAACTTTAAAATGATCTGGATGTAGTAAGTTTTTTAGACGCGGTTTTGGTTTGACAAACAATGTCGTACGCGGCAGATTAACAAAGGCTCTAACGAAAGGCAGTTTCCAACGGCTAAACTCATATACCGTCAAATTACCTTCAAGACGCGATTGCCAATGGCGATTGGTTACCAACCAAGTAATCGCCGTATCAATATCACATGCCTGCCGCGTTACTGGCTCGACATAGCGACTATAATCAATATAAGCACTATAAAATAACGTCTCTAACGTTGCTGTTGAGTTTTGACGGCGCTTTTTAACTGCTTTTAGCAACCGTTTTGGTGCGCCGCTGTCATCAGTAAGCCCCCAGCCGCTATACCAATTTACCCCAAAGCAATGTACAGCCTTGCCTAGCATCAACCCCTCAAACCCCATATGCGAGCTGACTGTATAGACATGATCTACCTGTGCCAGTAGCGCGATTGGATTGAGTGCTTGCGTTAATAGTCGAACGTTTTTAGGTAGCTTAAGATGGGTAAGGTAACCTGACTTGGCGGCAGGATGCGCTTTAATCCATATATAGGCATCAGGATGATTGCGACAGGCAGTCTTTAGCATACGCTTAAACTGACGCTTACTTGCACCAGCGCCTTTGATAGAAGCATCACCAGCGACCTGATCAATTAAGAGTACATGCGACTTTACCGAGTCTTCTCTTAGACTGGTATTTTCTTCAGTAACCAGTTTGTCTAATGAGGGACAAGTAATCACAGCATTATATTTACTCAACTGTTTATCGCAAATATATGTCATTAACTGGCGAGCATGGACTTTATTTAAAATATCACTATCAGAGTTAGCATATTCTTTAGCGCGCGTAACGATTAACTGCTCAAGGCGTGAGCTTTGTGTTAAATCAAAGTAGATACCAATATCATCAACAACCACGCTCAGCCCATGACGACTGCCGATACCAGAATCTAGAGAACGCAAAAAACCATCTTCGATACTTAAAGTTGTTAGTTGTTGACGGTCAGCCGCTCTTTTCGCTCGTTGATAGCTTTTTTTGTGTCCCCAACCGATAAAAGCGTTAGGCGTTTGTAGATTTGGATTAAAACGCTGCTGCACGCTTGACCATGGGTACCAGCGCTGAATATTAGCGTCCAAGACATTAGGCAGCAGCAAATTATTACGGTGCATTCCTTTACCAATGACTGCCAAACGATTGGGTATCAAGTGTTGAGCTGATGACAAAGATGGTACAGCCTTAGAAGTAGACGTCGTTGGCACCTTATCTTCGTTTGCTGCACTTCTTGTCATTTTGATCATCCTTTTTAATGCTGTATTGGCGTTAATATACCTTTGACATCAACCGTTATAAATCTAAAATAACTTTGGCTGCGACTGCCAATTGATAAACGATTTGTGATATTCCGCGGGTAATCTCAACGCGCTTGGTTTTGACCTTTGGTAAGACCATAATCTCATCACCCTGCTGGATACGATAAGCGGTATTGACCACTTCATTCGCCCCATTTTGATGAATAACTAAGATCTCTTTAGTATCAGCGTTGTCACCAAAGCCGCCTGAATTGGCAACGTAATCGCCAACCGTAAAGTCTGGATTAAAGGTGAGCGCGCCTTGCGACCGTACTTGACCATTAACGGTTATCACTGATGTTTGCGCAGGTATTTCAATGACATCACCTTGCTGAAGGATAATATCCTGCCAAGAATTTGGTACGACTACTATCTGCCCGTCAGGTCTAACAGTACGTGCCTTGGCTACAAATTGTTTGACCAAATTGGCATCGTCTTGACGTAATGCTGCCTCCTCACGCGTCGTTGATTGAGTAGCTAGCGTCAATTCTTCTAAGCGATCAAGCGACTCATTAATCATGCGTTTTTGTTGCTCGGCCACCGACTGACGATAAATCGTCAAATGCGTCAGCTTCGCTAATGGACTCGGTTGTAATTGCGGTACGATGTCTTTTAGACGAGCACCATAAGGCACAACCATAGCACCATTACCCGTATGAGCACCTTTGACTTGTACCGCGATAGTGCCAGCATAACGATCTGAGGTAACGACCAGTTGATCGCCATTATAAACGGACACATCTTGTGCATCGGCAAGCGAGTAATATTCTGCTGTTTGTGCGCGTCCTGCACTGCGAGTAATGCTGACGTTGGTTGCATTGGCAGCCGGGTTAGCAACTTGTAATACATCACCAATGGTCAAGTCATTGACATCAAACTCAAAGGTGTATTCATTCTGAACCTGTCCGCTCACAGCGAAAGTTTTTTTCTGCGGTGCAGCCGTGATCACATCGCCATCGCGAAAAGAAAATGGCTGCAGCTTACCTGCTAATAAAAAATCATATAAATTGACTTGCTGTAATAGCTGACCATTACGCTTGATTTGAATATCAATATAACTGCCACGTGTTGGGTCAACGCCGCCTGCCCGATCTAAATATGAGAGCACTGAGTCTGCTGCGAGCCCGCCATAATAACCAGGTTGCTTGACGAAACCTGTGACAAACACTTTCACAGGCTGGGCTTGCTCTAATGAAGCATAAACACCGACGTTTGAGCGATAAATACGGTTGACAGCACTTTTGACGACGTTCTGTAGGTTGCCATTTTGTACACCAGATATCCGTACTGGACCCACGTTGGGTAGGAATATATTGCCTTGCGGATCAACAGTCATAGTCGATGCAAACTGATAAGCACCCCACATACGTACTTGTACATTATCACCAGGATTGATGACGTAGCTGTCATTAAAGGTAGAGCCTGATGTGGTAGAAAACGCACCGCGAAACAATTGCTCACCGAACATCAGGTCTTGCGTACTGATGTCTTGATAAGGACGCGTGGTATTAATGACGGATTGACTTGGTAAACTGGCAGCATTGACTGCCTCTTGCGTCGTAGCCTGACCAGGAACACCGCCTGCGAATGCTTGAGTCGAGACATTGATATTATTACGGTTTTGATCCTGACTGGTATTGTTGGCACTGGTTCCAAAGCTAGACCCTGCCATCTGTTCTGCATAGCTGGTGGCAGCCATTGCTGGAAGACTAGTAGCAGCCATCGTCAAACTGATCACTTTAATCATCATCACGATTGGGCGTGGTTTCATGTTCATGAGCGGTATTCCTTTGCTGATCTGTCGATCATTGCTGATATCTGATTATATAAGTCAAATTGATCAAATCGTTTACAGTTGTTAGATATATTAAATTGCTAACGACTTGCAGTATTAATAACTGGCTGTTTACTTATCACAACCAGTGTTTTTTCCAACCACCAATGCCAAACTAGCTACGATGATCACGTATGACTGCCATGACTAATCGCACAAAGCCATAAAGCATTATTAATAACGCCAGCGATGTCCAGATGATGTAGGCACGGCGCGGATACAACGCATCTTCAGCCTCATAAGGGGTTGAGATGACGATCAGGTTCTTCATTTTCTTGAAGGCTTCTAGACGTGCTTTTTCAAGTGAAGATAGCGACAATTTATAAAGCTCAGTCGCAAAATCGACATCCGCTTTAATCGTTTCAAACTGTACTGCTTGACGATTCAATTTAGTCGTACTTGGGGAGGTCAGCTTGGTTTGTTCTTGAGTGATTTGTTCTTCTACCGCTCTAATCTGACTTCTTATCGACACCACTTGCGGCGCATCAGGGTTCAAGTAACTAAGCAGCTGCCGCTCTTCAGTGCGTAGTGAGCTTAACTGCGCTTGTAAACTACCAATCAGTTGATTTACTATCTGCGCATTGGCTTGCGGATCATAGATCTCATTAGTATTTTGATAGGTAAGTAGCTGCTCTTTAGCTTCATTTAGACGATCTTGCGACTCATCTAGCTGAGTTTCGGCAAATACGAGCTGGTCACGAGCGACTTCTTGCGAGATACGGTTGACGAACTGCTCAGACTCACCCAAGATAGCTTTATTGAGCTCATGAGCGTAATCTGAATCAAAGGCTTCTGTTGAGACACTAAGGATGTAACTTTGCTCATCTAAGTCGATATGAACGCGCTTTTTGAAGTACTCAAGTAGCTCCTCTTGTGACGCTTCAGGGTTTATCTCATAGATAGGGTCTGAACCATCGACATAATAAGCTTCTCGAAACTGAAACTTATTATCAAGACGTTTGATCATGTCATTGGACAGGATATATTCGGTCAGATAAGTGGCATCTTCCTTACTGGTGCTATTAACGCCCAGTAGCGCCGATAAACCGCCGCCAGAGGGTACGCTTGCATCACTCACTTGTTTGACCACTACGTCAGAAGTCGAAATAAAGCGCGGATGTGCAAGCGTCATGACATAAAAAATCACCAAGACCCAAGGCAGGATTACCAAGCCGATAAACAGCGAGAAGTCAATAATCTTATTTTTTCGCTTTGTGGACATGCTCTTCATATACCTCAATCGCTTCTTTTGTATCGTTAAACACGAGTGCTGTTTGATCCATTAACACAATACCAATATCGCAGTTGCGCTTAATGTCACCAATATTATGCGACACTATTAAAAATCCTGCTTGCGCACGGCGAGCCGCCAAAATATCCTCACTACGCTTACGAAAAGCGGCGTCACCAACGGCACCTGCTTCATCGAGCATATAATAATCAAAATCAAACGCTAGACTTAAACCAAAAGTCAGACGTGACTTCATTCCCGATGAGTAGCTTTTGACCGGCATATCAAAATAATTACCGATATCAGCAAACTCTTCAACAAAACGAATTTTTTCATCAATATAAGGACCGCTTGAATATAATCGACAAACAAAACGTACGTTTTGACGTCCAGTCAAGCTACCTTGAAAGCCACCTGCAACGCCTACTGGCCATGAAATCGTTGAGTCAGTAATAATCTCACCGTGGTCCGGCTCATCAAGTCCGCATATAATGCGTAGCAAGGTAGACTTACCAGCACCGTTACGGCCTAGCAAACCCACACTTTGTTTATCACCAATGGTCAGGTTTAAGTCTTTAAATAGATAATGCCGACCTTGCTTGGTCATAAACGACTTGGAAACGTTTTTTATTTCAATCATTTACTTCTCTTTTAGTACAACTTATATAAATTGGTATCTATCAATTCAACGAGAACGAATCATGTCACGTTCAGCAAATTTATAAAGCAGCAAGCCTAAAAAGTTGACACTAAACATCCATTTTAGAAAGTAACCTATATCAATGTGGTAGGCTGGGTAGTTGGGGGCAAATGCATGCCTGATAAGTTCAATGTTATGAATAAAAGGGTTATATAGTAAATAACTAAAATAGGGTTCTGGAATAATATGAATAGGATAAATAATTCCAGACGTGAAATATAAAATGGTAAACAATATAGTAATTACCTTACTAATTTCACCACCATAATATCCAACAACCATCATAATTAAAGCAATACCAAAACTAAATATAAAAAGTGTCGCCCAACAAAATAGTACGATATGTAAGTTTTCTAAACTGGCATAGATATCAAAAAAAGCTAAGCCCAGCAATAATAGTATCGAGGTAAAAAAATAAATAACGAGCTCTAAAAATGAGCGAGCAATGATGACATCGATGTGTTTGATTGAACGATACATCAACAGGCCTTTATTGGCTTCAACAGCCCCTAACGCTCTTGTAGCTATCTTCTGAAACATGCGAAAGGGAACCATTCCGGCTACCAAAAACAGAGAGAAATCCATTCCAGGAACCAAACGCTCACGAATCGCACCAAAGATTACTAAAAATATCAATACCTGAAAAAGCACTTCTAACGGCGCCCACAGGTAACCCAAACGATAACCACCAAAACGCGTTTGTAGCTCACGCATTAGTAATGCATGAAAGGCGGCGCCCATGACTTTAAGGCCACTGCGATGCTTAATAGGACGATAAGGAGGCAATTGTACAGACATAGCGTTACAGGACTTCACCAAAAACAGCCCCTATGATAAGTAAGAGGGACATAAGTTACAAGAAATAATCTGTGAGTAGGTAGATAAAGCTATGTTTTGGCAAGAAATTGGCAAGTAAATAACGGTAGCAATAATCGTTCAGTAAGCTGGTATCATTCAGACAGCCACTGTCTATCGACTTATTTCAGACAAAAAAAAACCAACCACAAAGGATTGGATTTATTCGTACTACACGTTACTACTATATAGATGGTGGCGATGGAGAGACTTGAACTCTCGACCTCACGATTATGAGTCGTGCGCTCTAACCAGCTGAGCTACATCGCCATTTAAGGCTCGGTATTATGCCGATACAGGTGACCGACGTCAACCCCTAAACAGCATTTTTTGCAAAAAATATGAATTTCGTTCAAATTAGCTGCAATTGTTATCACTATTATTGATAAAGCACGAACAATAAAAGAGGTTTGGTAAACCGATAAGCCGGGTTCTGTCGTGGACGATCATTCCTCTAGGCGTATCATCGCTGATACGCTCAAGCAACCTACCCGCATCGAACGCGGGCCGCGCCATGCCGATGCCTATTTGGTCTTGCTACGCGTGGAGTTTACCATGCCGTGAGATGTTACCATCCACGCGGTGCGCTCTTACCGCACCCTTTCACCCTTACCTCACGTGCTGACGCGAGGCGGTCTACTCTCTGCTGCACTGGTCGTCGGGTTACCCCGCCCAGCCGTTAGCTGGCACGCTGCCCTATGTAGCCCGGACTTTCCTCCCCTGCAAGTCTGTTAAACAGTATGCAGCGGCGATCGCCTAGTCTACCAAGGGCGCTAGTATAGCAAATCTAATCGCAGACTAGGAATAAGTTTTACGCTTATTTGCACTTTTAAGACCAGATTAAGACTTTTTAAATAAAATTCGATGGTAAAACCCACGCTTTATCTACTGACGCTGTTTGGTTGTCAGGCAGTGTTGTATCGTTTAGATAAGGCAACTGTAACCAATGTGTGGTTGGATAATGCTGTTGTATGTGGTTTTTTAAAAACTCAATTGTACTAGTAGCTATCTCATTATCGGTATTAAGGCTCGTATCATGTATGGGATTATAAACAATACTATGCACAGACAATCCACGCGCTTTTATCGCCTCTAGACTAAGCAGCGTATGATTGATACTGCCGAGGCGACCAGAAGTGACTAATACTATAGGATAGCCTTGAGTGGCAATATAATCTAAGGTTAATAGTTGCTCTATAATAGGTACGAGCAAACCACCTGCGCCTTCTAATAGCACCACATCATAATCGGCCTGCAAACAGCGCGTAGCATTGTCAATGACTTTGGGGTCTAAGACTGCTTTGGCAAGTTTTACCGCCAAATGCGGTGAAGCAGGCTTTTGATAACGATAAGGACAAGTTGTAAAATCCAAATCATAAGACTGTAGAGGAATACCCATTAACCTACGATGAGTGATGATGTCATCAGCGATACTCATTTTGCCATCATTATCGAGCGTCACGCCGGTCTGTACCAGCTTTTGGGTAATGACACTGATGCCTTGTGTCATTAACGCTTTAGCAATCATTCCAGTCGCGTAAGTTTTACCGATGTCGGTATCAATACCAGATACAAATAGGACGCTCATTATCTACCTTAATAAGAAACTTGTTTTTGCGTATTTTCAATTTTTATTGCGCCAGTTGTAAGGTTTGCAGATAGCTTGTCACTACCTTTAACAACGCCTGGCACAATGTGTTAAGTTCACTATCTGTAATCACATAAGGCGGCATAATATAAATCAATTTTCCAAAAGGTCTGACCCAAATACCATTATCAATCAATAACGCTTGGAAAGTAGGCATATCAACGGCCATCTCTAGCTCGATTACAGCAACTGCCCCCAAACACCTGACTTCTTTCACACCATCTAACGCCGTAGCAGGCGCGAGCTGCTGCTGCATCACAGCTTGCATATTTGCCGTACGCGCCTCGATATCGTAAGACATGATTAAATCAATCGACGCACAGGCAACCGCGCATGCCAGCGGGTTACCCATAAAGGTCGGCCCATGCATCAGCGCTGGATAATCACTGTGATGAATAGTATCCGCGATTTGTCTTGTACATAAGGTGGCAGCAAATGTCATATAACCACCTGTTAGCGCCTTACCAATGGTCATAATGTCAGGACAGATATTTGCATGTTCACACGCAAACAGCTTACCGCTGCGTCCAAAGCCTGTAGCAATCTCATCAGCGATTAACAACACGTCATACTCATCACATAGCTTACGTAACAGTTGCAGGTATTCAGGACTATAAAAGCGCATACCGCCTGCGCCTTGAATAATTGGTTCAATAATAAATCCGGCAAGCTTATCGCTGTTGTTGGCAAAAAACTGGGTTAATTCATCGCGCACGTCTTGCGTTAACTTATGCTCAAACCCCATAGGCGGCGCAGAAACAAAATGCTGCGTCGGTAATTGCGTGCCATATAAGCTGTGCATGCCATTGACCGGATCGCAGATACTCATGGCATGCCAAGTATCGCCATAGTAGCCTGAATGGGTCGAGGCAAATTGGTTTTTATCAGTACGTCCGACCGCGATTTGGTATTGCAGCGCCATTTTTAGCGCCACTTCCACAGCGATGCTGCCACTATCAGCATAGAATATCGCATCAAGTCCTTTTGGCACTATCTTTAGCAATTTTTCGCCCAGCTCTATCGCCGGCTT
Source organism: uncultured Psychrobacter sp. (assembly GCF_947488565.1). Lineage (GTDB taxonomy): Bacteria > Pseudomonadota > Gammaproteobacteria > Pseudomonadales > Moraxellaceae > Psychrobacter > Psychrobacter saeujeotis. The sequence continues at coordinate 98,539 of NZ_CANKZC010000002.1, forward strand.
ATGCGTCAACCCGCCAAACATGACATGCGCCATTTTACCCAGCTGCTTTGTGATAGCAGTATTTAGTTTGGGATGATTATATCCATGTACGCTCGCCCACCACGACGACATGCCATCGATAAGGCGCGTACCATCTTCAGTGACGATGTAGATACCCTCCGCATGATCAATAACGATATTAGAATAAGTGGGCGGTAGACTGGCATAAGGATGCCAAAGATGATGGTGGTCAAAATCGCTGGTAGAAGTATTTGTCATAGCACACTCTTAAACATCAAACGTGTGGCAAATTGAGTGTCCATATTCGTCATATTATTCCTAGTTTTTAGCACTTTCATACAGTTAGCATTTCCATACAATTGGTACTTTTAGTACTTTCGTATAAATAGTGAACTCAATTTAAAATAGATAAAGTGCGACTGGGATGATTTTTTCGTAGCCGCTGTGATAGCAGCAAGTAAGTAAAATTTATACCAGTCGCGTACAACTATTAACGTATCGATTTTATTTTGAGCTGAGCATTTATCAATAGCATAATCTATAACGCATCACTGACCGGTGATACGTTTATATTTAGCCAACAGATCATTTTCGGTCTCAACGTGATTTGGATCCTTGGGTATACAGTCCACAGGACAGATGACCACACATTGCGGCTCATCAAAATGACCGACACATTCCGTACATAGATCGGGGTCGATAACATAAATATCGTCCCCTTCTGAGATCGCTTCGTTTGGACAAGCCGGCTCGCATACGTCACAGTTGATACATTCGTCAGTGATTAATAACGCCATAAACTGCTCCTATTACATAAGTAGGGTTATGAGCCAAGTTTGTTAATAAAAGCTTGTGAGACGCACTTGGGCACAAACTTACTCACATCACCATCAAGCTTGGCAATCTCACGAATCATCGTCGATGAGATAAATGAATAATGCTGAGATGGGGTCAAAAATACCGCTTCAAAGCGCTCATCAAGCTCACGGTTCATATTGGCGAGCTGAAACTCATACTCAAAATCTGACATGGCGCGCAGACCACGTAATACCGCGGTGGCATTTTTTTCACGCATAAAATCGACCAGCAACCCTTCAAAGCCCACGACTGATACTTGCGGTAAATCAGCAAATACCGTCTCTACCAGAGCAACGCGCTCCTCAAAACTAAACAACGGCTTTTTATGATGACCTGAGGCAACAGCGATCACCACTTCATCAAACAATTTGGTCGCACGGGTGACCAAATCGACATGTCCATTTGTAATGGGATCAAAAGTGCCTGGATATAAAATTTTGGTATGTAGCTTTGAAGATTTTGAAGATTCTAGAGATTTGGTAGCGTTTGAAAGCTCTGACGCATTAGAATTTGGAAGGTTAGAATCTAAATCGTTAGAAGAAGTTGCTGGATTCATGGCAAGGCTAATTTATTGGTTAATAATAGCGCTTATGCTAACAAATTTTGGTTAAACATAATACTTATCTGTGGTCAGTACTCAGTATAACTTTTAATCCAAATCTACTGACTATCGATAACGCACGACTACATTTGCTCTAACATTTTTAGTAGTAGCTTTGCTACAATAGTTGGTTCGACTCATCCATCTTAGCATGACAAAAACATAATCCGTATTAGGGTTAGGATGAGGAACAGTTAGACAAGGACACGGTATGTTGTAGTCCTTATGGAGAGATTATGTCAAAAAAATCAAGAAAACCGGACAATCAAATTTGCTCAAATAAAAAAGCGCGGCATGAATATTTCATTGAAGAAACCTTTGAGGCAGGATTGTCACTACAAGGTTGGGAAGTTAAGGCCATTCGTGCCGGAAAAATGACCATTACCGAAGCTTACATTATCTTTCGTAATAATGAGGCTTTTCTTTTTGGCGCGCATATTCAGCCATTACTCAGTAGCTCAACGCACGTGAGCCCTGATAGCATTCGTACCCGCAAACTGCTGCTTAATCGTCGCGAAATCGAAAAGTTGATGGGCGCGGTTAACCAAAAAGGTTATGCTTGCGTGCCATTATCGTGCTACTGGAAGCGCTCTATGGTCAAGTGTCAAATTGCACTGGCGGTGGGTAAAAAACAACATGACAAACGCAAGACGCTTAAAGATCGTGACTGGGAGCGCGACAAGCAGCGCGGCTTTAAGCAGCATTTAGATTAAAAAATTTGTCACCACGCAATAAAAAACGGCTATCGTTATGATAGCCGTTTTTCCGTTCATTGTTGCTTTAGTTAAACCAGCTACACTGAGGCCGCGATTTGCTTGCGTTTGGTCGATCGCAACTGCTTGACCCCATGCGCAATTAAAAATGCAATCCCAAGCCAAATCAAACCATAGCTAAAGAGCATGCCTGACTCAAATGGATTGCCCAAAATGGTGATGGCAAGGATAAAGAGCAATGCCGGCTCCAAATAACTCATCATGCCGTACACGTTGACGGGCAGCATTTGACTGGCATCGACATTGGTTTTCATCGCCAGCACACTAAGAATACCCAAGCCAATCAGCATCATGATAAAAAAGCCCGAGCCGCCAACCAGACTTAAACTGTCAGGCGCCATAAAAAATAAATACCCCAAAGCAAATGGTGCAAAAATGGTTAAATCTACCAGCAGTCCGGTCACCGCACCAACCCCCTGCAAGCGGCGCAAAATGTAGTACAGCGGATAAGTGCCGCAGACCCAAAGGGTTGCCCAAGATACGCTTTGGGTGCGCACAATCTCACTGCCCACGCCAAGCGCAGCAAACCCGACGGCAAGCCACTGCAAGCGGCTGAGCTTTTCGCCAAATAAAACACAGCCAAACACCACCATCATCAGCGGAAATAAGAAATATCCCATCGCAGTTTGCACGCCCTGCTCATTGACTGGCGCCCACATAAACAGCCAAAACTGACTTAAAAATATTGGCGTTGGCAATAATAGCCACGCCCATTGCTTGAGGCTGCCAAGCGATTTTAATTTATCAATGTGCCCTCCCAGCTGACCGCTAAAAGTTAAAAACCCAACCAGTGCCGCCCACATCGCCAGCATGCGCCAGATAAATACCTGCGTACCTGACAACGGCGCCAAAAAGCTACTGTAAGCATATAGCACCCCAAATAAAACATTGGATAAAATAGCTAATGCCACGCCCATCATCAGCGTTCGCTCCTGCGCGCTACCCGACGCCCATACCGCAGGCATCGGCAGCCGTGACAAGGTCGCGTGAAGCGCACCAGATAAAGTAGACGTTGACATAAAGGCACCTTGATTTAGCGAGTGGGTAGAAGAAGATCGGTTATATGGTTTATCAGCTAACCGCTCTGAAATGGTTAACGACTATCATACAGATGTCCTTCAATAAAAAATCTCTATAAAACCTTATTTACAATTTTATTTATCATAGTTTCCTATATTTTCTATATTTATTATCATATTCCCTATAATAGTGATAATAAGCACATTTTTATGTTTATGGTTTAAGCATGCGCTAATAACCATTACGATTTAATAGAGTATGATCCTATGAACCAGCCTTTAGACGCCACCGACAAAGCCATTTTAAACCTCCTTCAAGACGATGCCACGCTGCCGCTAAAGACGGTCGCCGAACACGTCCATGTGTCGATCGCCACCGCCCAGCGCCGCATCCAAACGCTGACAGACACAGGCGTGATCACCAAACAAGTCGCCATCGTGGATCCCAATAAGGTCGGCTATAGTTTGACGGCTATCGTGATGGTTGAGATGGCGCGCTCAAACAATTCGATGCAGCACCGGTTTGAGCGCTTAATGAACGCGCAGGCGCAAGTGATGAGCTGCTATGAGGTGTCGGGCGATGCTGATTTTATGCTGATGGTGAGCGCCAAAAACATGAGCGATTATCATCAATTTACGCGCAATCTACTGACGTATGAGAACAACGTGCGCAACTTTAAGAGTCAGTTTGTGATGAACTTTACCAAAAGTGGTACCAAGATTTATTTAGATTGAGCCATATGCTAAGGCTGCTTGTTTGGCGCTATCAGATAAAGCAAAAAAGGGATGGCAAAAATAATCGCTATAAAGGCGTAAACAAATAAGACAGACAACCATGTACCGATATGAATGCCGCCATGCGCCATATTTATCCCATACTCAAAAGTGATCAGCGCCATGCCCGCTATGGGCACCAGCATCGCTATCATTAAATATTTATAAGTAAAGGATTTGCGGCAAAAACGGTCTTTTTGATAACAATAAACCGTCGTTATCAGATAAATAAGCACGACAACGGGCATAAAGTACACAAGTAAAAGCATCGAGAGCATTTTTGATTTCCATTAAGTAGAGCGCACTACCAATAAAATAGGCCTTTATGGTTCACTATACCCCATTTAATCCATCATTTTACCTTATGCTATCAATCACTTATCGAAGATTTACTATAAATCAGCATTCACACCCTGAGTGCAATTCATGGTAAGATGAGCGCCTTTTTATGCATCAGCGACTGCGGCAATACCTTGTCCAGCTGTCGCAATTGCCAACACGCCATTAATAGGGTCACCTCATGTCTGCCGATACCATCGCCCGCACCGCCTTCAAACAAGGCGTCAAGCCACTATATGACTACGATAAGCATTGGGCAAGCTGCTATGAGCCTGCGCCTTATTTGCCGATGACGCGTGCTGAGATGGACGCGCTCGGTTGGGATGCGTGCGATGTGATTATCATCTCAGGTGATGCCTATGTCGATCATCCAAGCTTTGGTATGGCAATTATCGGGCGATTGTTAGAATCGCAAGGCTTTCGCGTCGGCATCATCGCGCAGCCGGATTGGAAGAGCAAAGATGCCTTTATGGAGCTTGGCAAACCGGTCTACGCCTATGGCGTGACCGCCGGCAACATGGACAGCATGATCAATCGCTATACCGCCGATCGCAAGATTCGTAGCGATGACGCCTACTCGCCTGGCAATGTCGCGGACAAGCGCCCTGATCGCGCCGCCATCGTCTATAGCCAGCGCTGCCGTGAAGCCTATCCTGATGTGCCAATTATCTTAGGCGGTATTGAAGGCAGCCTGCGCCGTATCGCCCACTATGACTACTGGTCAGATAAAGTGCGCCGCAGTATTTTACTGGACAGCCGTGCCGATGTCTTATTATATGGTAACGCGGAACGTGCCATCGTCGATGTGGTACATGGACTATCCAAAGGCTATACGTTTGAGCAAATGAGCAGCTTACGCGGTACCGCGTATTTATTGACCCCAAGCCGCCGCCATTGGCAAGCAGACATGACGGAAGTCGCGAGCAATGACGTCGATACGGTCGGCCGCGTTGATCCGATTATTAACCCGTATGTGATGACCGAGGATGTGGACAGCTGCAAGATTGAGCAAGAAAAGCCTAGCGACTCGCCAGTTGGGCAAGCCATGACAGGCATGTCGGCACAATATCAGGGCTTTGTCGCAGAACCCGTCACCAATAAAGTACTGAACGCCGATCAAGTCGATGACGACACGCAAGTGGTACAGATGCGCGGCTTTGATACTAAAAGACCCACCGCGCGTAAGCACAAATTTAAAATGCCGCCGCGTGATAAAACCGTCATTCGCCTGCCTGATTATGACCATGTCAAATCAGACCCTGTACTTTATGCGCATGCCAGTCGAATTTTGCATTTAGAGACCAACCCCGGCAACGCGCGCGCCTTGGTGCAGCGCCACAGTAGCGGCGCGGGCAACTCGTTTACCTCCATCGATGTCTGGCTCAATCCGCCGCCGATTCCGCTCTCGACCGAAGAGATGGATTACGTCTTTGATTTGCCCTATGCGCGCCTGCCGCATCCAAGCTATGGCGATGCGCGCATCCCTGCCTTTGATATGATTAAATTCTCCGTCAATATCATGCGTGGCTGCTTTGGCGGCTGTACTTTTTGTTCTATTACTGAACACGAAGGGCGCATCATCCAAAACCGCTCTGAGGACTCTATCCTGCGTGAAGTCGAGGCCATTCGTGATACCGCGCCTGCCTTTACTGGCGTCATCTCCGACTTGGGCGGGCCGACGGCCAACATGTATCGCCTCAACTGTAAGGACGAGACCATTGAGAAAAACTGCCGTAAGCCGTCCTGCGTCTATCCTGATGTTTGCGAAAATCTACTGACCGATCACAGCAATTTAACCCAGCTCTACCGCAAAGCGCGTGATATCAAAGGCGTGAAAAAAATCCTTATCGCTTCTGGCTTGCGTTATGATTTGGCGGTAAAAGACCCTGAATACGTCAAAGAATTGGTCAGCCATCATGTCGGTGGCTACCTTAAGATTGCCCCAGAGCATTCAGAAGAAAACGTCTTATCTAAAATGATGAAGCCTGGCATGGGCAGCTATGACAAATTCAAAGCCATGTTTGAGCAGTACAGCCAAGAGGCCGGTAAAGAGCAGTATCTTATCCCCTACTTTATCGCCGCGCATCCTGGCACCAAAGATGAGGACATGATGAATCTGGCGCTGTGGCTAAAATCTCACGACTACCGCGCCGATCAAGTGCAAGCCTTTTACCCCAGCCCCATGGCGACGGCAACCACCATGTATCACACCCACAAAGACCCGCTACATAAGGTCAACCGCGAAGGCGGTGATATGGATATCGTCAAATCCGGCAAGCAGCGCAAATTGCACAAGGCGTTCCTTCGCTATCATGACCCAAAAAACTGGGCCTTATTGCGCCGCGCCTTGCAGGACATGGGACGTAGCGACCTAATTGGCAAAAACCGTGGTTGTCTGATACCGCCATTCAATGCGCATTTAGAGGGCCGTGATGCCAGTCAGGACAGCTATCAATCGGCGCGCAAAAAGAACAGCCGTATGGGTAATGACTCCGTCAAACGCAGTGGCAAATCAGCGAGCCAAAACCGCAAAAACCAGCCCAATAACGCGCGCAAAAAAGTCAGCCGTGGTAACTTCCAAACCCAGCATACCGGATTGCCACCGCGTAAAACCAAATAGTATTGAATGTATAAAACGATGAGCAGAATATTATTGGCTCATCGGATTAATACCATTAACAGCACTTATTGGCTCCCCAGTCGATAAGTGCTTTTTTGATCAAAGCAGTTTATGCAGTACATACGTCTGTTGTACAGAATTGACCAATTAAAATACTCTGAGAGTAAAATTACATTAACCAGCGATTACGTAACGTGAATAACAGCTAGCAAACAATTTCTAACAATCTACAAGCTCTACTTTCGCTAATATATGCGCTATATGCTTAATGCATTGTTAAATACAAATAAATGATATGATTTGATTTTTTGGAGAAAATTATGAACACCTTAACTAAGGTTGCGACTGCTCTACCTGCCCTTGCTTTACTTAGCGCTTGTGCTACTACCGCGCCTACGCCTACTGCACCAAACACTCCTACCACGCCAAGTACGACAACGCCTGCTTCAGAAAGCGTGACTGATGCAGCCTATGATCGTATGGCGCCGGCACCTTATATTTGTACTGATGATAGTCAAATCCTTGCAAAACAATCTATCAATAAAAAACAAGTGATGTTGACTGCCACCCTACCTAAAGTGAACTGGTCGGAGCAACCAATTATTTTAAATGGTGGCGTAGAGGGCGATACGGCAAGTTATGTCAATGAGTCAAACCCAGAAGTTGTCTATGCATGGCATATGAAAGGCGATAAAGGTATCCTAGCGATGAAATGGGCTGATGGAAAAGAATACCAAGTAAACTGCCAGATCGGTAGATAATGGTTGAGGTTGAATCGTTAACCTTGCGCATTTAAACGATATAAAAACAAAATAAGAAACAGCGAACCGAAAGCAGTCATCGAAAGATGGCTGTTTTTTTATGCGTCTAGTCCATAAAACATATGGTCAGTTCGAAATAAAATTGATACGTTAATAGCGACGTGCTGCTGGAGTAAATTTTTCTTGCGTGCTGTTCGCAAGCGTGACAGAGGCTGCAAAAAATTTACCTTAGCAGCACTGTATCAGTTTTAAAGTGAACCAACTATACCTGTCTTGCCGATATTTTTATCACAGTCGCTCGTTTGCTGCATTTTGCTAGAGAAGTATAACGAAAGCTGTCAAAATAGCGCTTATATAAAAATTTATGATTAATAAAGAGGATACGTCGATGACGAAGCGCCTAATAAGTATGATGTTAATCGCTACTACAAGTATATGGGCGCTGACAGGCTGCGATAACGCCACCGACTCTGTTGATGCCACCGACCAAACCACGCAAACAGCCACGGCAAACTCATCAGCATCAGAAGTCGATACGATAGACTGGTCATTAATAGATAGTGGTGAAAAGCCTGCTGATCGCGCCAATTATAAGTATCCGTTTGCAATCGATAGTCAAAACGTCCTTGATTATGCGGACTACTTTAAAGTGGACGCTGCGACCGCTCAGCATAACCTAACCGTGAGCATGGCAAGTAACGAAGCACTGTCTAAGGTGCTCGATCAGTCGGGCAGTAGTTATGTGTCACATGAACTGACTGACGGCGAGGATATAAAACTTATCATTCATACTACGCCCGACATCGCTGCCAGTAGCTATGATTATGTTCTGTCTGATGACTTTGCTAAGGGGCTGGTGTTGCCGATTGAGATTTTGCCAGATGGTAAAAAAGGTAAGGTTGAGGTGCATGGAAAGATGCCACAATAAGAGGTTTAGAATGGTTACTAGTAAGCTCTATCTGCCATAAGTTTTACTGAAGCAAGTTTTTTGTTTTTATATCGAGCAAAGTACTTATTTATCTGGCAGGCTGATATAAAAGTTTAAGGATTTTCTAATATTGGAGGGTACGTAAAGCGCACCCTCCTAAAAACTACTTACTAAAGCAAAGCACGAATAAGCATATAGCTACCCATACCTACCATCATCACGTTTTCAGTTAATGAAATAGCGCCTAATGGCACATTACTATCACCACCGACGCAGGCGCACTTTAGCTCACGCTTATCAATATAAACCGCTTTAATCACTGAGACGCCACCGATCAAACCAATCGTTAACGCTACAATACCGGCGATAGGATTGAGCCAAGGCTGATCAGCGAGCATAGCAATCCCTGCAAAAGCTTCTAAAAACGGGTAGACATAACCGTACCGCACGACTCTTCTAGCCAATAAATCGTAACCCAAAAACCCAGTCGTAAAGCTTTCTAAATCTTCAAGTTTTTTGATGGCCAGCACACCCATAGATAGGGCAACAAACCACATCAAAGCTTGCATGGACAATATACTAACTGATAGTGCCCAACATAAAGCCAAGCTCATTAAAGCGGTAACAGAAAATATGGCGATAATGGGTGCGTAAGTGGTATCGTCCTCATCCGTTGGCTCAGCGTTGCCCAAGAATACTTGCAGCTCATCATTCCCGCCAATACGCTTGCCATCGATAAAGGTTTGCGGTGTGGTCTTAACGCCCAAGGTCTCTTTTACCAGTGTATTCTCGTCTTGGTTGGTGATGTGGCGATCAGTAATATCATAGCCTGCATGCTTGAGCGCATCGATTGATTTGAGTCCAAACGGACATAAATGGTCTTCCATCACCATCCGAAAGATGATGGCGCGTTTGCCATCGCCATCGACATGCTCACCGGGCAGTTTATTGATGAGAAAATCAAGCTTGTCTTGGCTGATAGAGTTGGTGTTGGTTTTTTCAGCGTCGTTATTATTATCGTTGTCTGCGGGCATAATTTGCTCCTTTTTAAAATTGTAAAATTCATTATAAAAAAGAGCGCAAGGCTTGCGGGTAAGGGTATGTTATTGATTTTTAATTGGTAATAACATTGGGGTTAGTGGTGGGAGATTGGTTGGCTTTTAGAGTTTTGTAGGGTGGGTTAGCTAAAACCTAAACCACCCTACGTTTCTAATTTATAAATGGTGTGCGAGGGACGAGCATGCCATTAAAGAATAACCTATCCAGAAAATCCCCTCCAAGGGATTTGCACTTGCGAACCTGAGGAGGAATAAGCAAAACACTGTTTTGCCCGACGCAAGACAAGAGCCATGCTCGCAGTTAGCAGTGCAATTTTTTAACGGTTCTCTTCCACAACCAACCCCAAAAACTCTTGCTCACTCACTATCTTCACGCCTAATTTTTCTGCTTTGGTCAGTTTTGAGCCAGCCTTATCCCCTGCCAATAGCGCGGTGGTTTTTGCCGAGATGCTCCCCGAGACTTTTGCACCAAGCGCTTGTAGTTTAGCCTTGGCTTCATCGCGCGCCATGCTATCGAGCGCGCCGGTGATGACCCACGTTTGCCCATCGAGTGGTAGCCCTTCTGATGCGACCTGCTCGACCTTATCCCAATGGACGCCAGCCTCACGTAGTGCAGTGATGACTTCGATATTGTGCGGGGCACGGAAGAACTCATGGGCAAGCTCAGCGGTAATCGCGCCAACGTCAGGAGTTTCAATAAGCGCGTCCATATCGGCTGACATCAGGCTATCAAGATCACCAAATTGTTGGGCGAGGTTTTGTGCTGTACCTTCACCGACACCGCGAATACCCAGCGCATAAATAAATCTGGCTAAGGTAGTCTTTTTACTGGCCTCGATAGCACTGATGATGTTTTGTACGGATTTTTCACCCAACTTTTCAAGGGTAATCAGCTCATCGGTATGGTTATGCAATTGATAGATATCAGCGACGGTTTTGATAAGTCCATGCTCAAAAAAGCTAATAAGCCAACGCTCGCCCAAACCATCAATATCCATCGCCCGACGCGAGACAAAATGAATCAATGCCTCGGTCTGCTGCGCGGGACAAAACAGTCCGCCAGTACAGCGCGCCAATGCTTCATCTTCTGGCAAGACGACAGGAGAGTCGCAGACAGGACAAGTAGAGGGTAGCTTAACTGGCGCGGAGTCTTCTGGACGCTGATCATGCCAGACGCGCGTGACTTTTGGAATGACGTCGCCTGCCCGGTGTACGCTGACCATATCGCCTGCACGCACATCTAAGCGCTGAATCTCACCAAAATTATGCAAGGTGACATTGCTGACGGTGACGCCGCCAACCTTAATGGGTTCTAATTTACCAACTGGGGTAATCTGTCCCGTACGCCCGACCTGCCATTCGATAGTATGCAGACGGGTCATGACGGTTTCGGCGGGGAATTTATACGCCGTTGCCCAGCGCGGCTCACGTGACAAAAACCCAAGCTGCTGTTGTAAGGCTAAGCTATTGACTTTAATTACCACACCATCGATTTCAAACGGTAGCTTGGCACGCTTTTCAATCACAGACTCATAGTACTCTTGAGTTTCGCGTGGGTTTTTTACCACTCGTACAGCACTGACACTAAAGCCAATGTCACCAAGCCAAGCCAACGCGGCTGATTGCGTCTCAATAGTCTCAGGTAGACCTTGATTTACCGAGTAGCAATAAAAAGCTAGCGGACGACTGGCGGCTATGCTTGGATCAAGTTGTCTCAAGCTACCAGCCGCGGCATTGCGTGGATTGGCAAAAGTTTTGTCGCCCTTCTCTTCGGCAAGGCGATTAAGACGCTCAAAACCTGCCTTAGGCATCAGCACCTCACCCCGTACTTCTAATAGTGGGATATCAGCGGCATCAGCGAGCCAAAGTGGCAAGTTACGAATCGTTTTGGTGTTTTGAGTGATGTCTTCACCCGTTTGCCCATCACCGCGTGTGACTGCTTGCACAAACTTACCGTGCGCATATTTTAGTGAGACTGCAAGCCCATCAAGCTTAAGCTCCATCTCGTATTCGGGGTTTTGCTGTGCATCGCTCAGACGATCGTTAATCCTGCGCATAAAAGCATGCAACTCGTCATAATCAAAGACGTTGCCAAGCGACAGCATGGGAATGTCATGGGTCACTTGAGTAAATGCCGACAGCGGCGTATCACCGACTTGATTGATAGGACTGTCCGGCTGCACCAAATCTGGATATTCTTCTTCAAGCTCAAGCAAAGAGCGACGCAGCTGATCGTATTCGCTATCGTCTAAAACGGGGTTATCAAGCACGTAATAGGCATAATTGTGCGTTTTGATGGCATCAATAAGCGTGCGCATTTGAGTGATGATATCGTGATGAGCATCAGGATTAATCGAAGGTTGTGAAGCTACTGTTTGATTGGTTTGGGTTTGAGAAGTGGTCGGTGCGATAGGGTCAGTCATAGTCGGCGTCTTTACAATTCAAGATGCCGATATGATAACAATTTTGCAGGTTATTCGGATAGAGTTTTACAGAAAATGAGGACGACTAAAAAAGGCAAATAACGTAACATCAATATACCATCTGCGTTACCTTATTTGCGTGTTGAGATACTACTGGTACAGTTTGATTTTCAATATTTATTAAATTTCATAGTCGCGAACTTGATTACGCAATTGTTGTTTATATTCAGGGGTGATCGATTCATTGTTTTCATCAAGTATCAGCGCATTTAAATCATCCGCCATCATATAAGCAATACTCATCATACTATCAAAGCTGCGCAGCGCTTGTGGATGCGGCAGTGATAAAAATACTACCACCCCATTATAAGTGTTAGTCGCCACACTATGCGGATCAAACGGCGCGATACCACTGTCGGTGATACCCATCATACTAAACCACAGCATGCCGGTGCCGTCTTTTTGCTCATAGCGGTGGAACATATTCATGGCCCCAAAGCGTAGGCCATATTTATCAATCAAAGCCAATAAATCGCGGCCACGAATGATTTCTACAGGGCGATCACGGTACTGACGCGGCAAGATAGTAATGTTGATATTGTCTTTGGCATTGATAAGTGGGCCATTTTGCGCTTCATCGACAGGCTCTAATAGATGTTGATCTAGTATCGGGCTGTTGTCATCAAAACTTGGCTCTTCAGCCGTATCAATCACTGGCATCAAACTATCCGTCGCTGACATAAGGCTAGAAAACGCATCAAGCTCTTGCTCATTACCAGCTTGCATATGGCGAGCTGCTTCTGCAAACTCAGCATTATCTGCGCGTTGCTGCTCAGCTTGCCAGCGCGTATAGTCTTCATCATTGTTGTCATCAGTATCCACGCCAATCTCACCGCGACCTTGAGTCAATTGTGCATCGACAGTGGTATGGGTCTCGGTCAACGGCTCATCTTCGATAACCGCATCGAGATAGTCACGATTGGGCGCAATGGTGGTCTCACCTGGAACTGTATCATCAAAATCTGGTTGATCGACAATATTACGCTCGTGACGCGGTATGATGGGTATACCATTTTTATCATAGTTGACTACCGCAACCTCCGTACCATTCCGACGCTTAAAACTACGAATGACCATAAACAGGCCTGCAAGCACAACAAATGCAGCAACGGCAATCAAAACAAACTGAATAGCGGTCATGAGAAATACATCCTAATAACTATGATAAAAGGGAATACACAAAATGGAATAAATGGCAATAGTCTAGCATGGCTGACTAACCTCGTCACCATATAGTAATCGTTTATGGTCAGCGCGACATAGTTGCGTTACGTTACACTCTCAGCACTCACTATAATACTAAAGTCTGTATAAAATCCGATACCAGTTATCAATGATTAATATCGATCATTCATACTAATTGTCGATATAGCTGGCCGCTTCGTTGAGTGAAACACTCACTAAAGTAGAGATACCAGCATTTGGCATGGTAATACCCTTCAGCTCATCGGCAATTTGCATCGCAAGCTTATTATGGCTGATAAAGATAAACTGCAAATCGTCTGCCAGCTCATGAATGAGGCTAGTAAAACGAGCAACGTTTGCATCATCAAGTGGCGCATCGACCTCATCAAGCACACAAAACGGTGCTGGATGCTGCTTAAATATCGCAAAGATCAAACTCAGCGCAGTTAGGGTTTTTTCACCGCCCGAAAGTACGGCGAGGCGACTATTACGCTTGCCCTTTGGCTGCGCCATTAAGGTTAATCCAGCCCGCCACTGCTCTGATTTTGGTGCATTGGCAGGCATATCATCAGTATTTAACGTTAGGCTGGCTTGTCCACCGCCAAAGACTTTGGCGAATAAATTGGCAAGCTCGTTATTGACCGCGTCAAGCGTCTGTATAAACAAGGTCTTAGTGGTCTCATCGATAGAGGCAATCGCCTTGCTCAATGTCTCCATACTGGCGGTGATATCTACTGTCTGCTGCGCGAGTGGCTCTAAGCGCTCATTAACTTCCGCCAACTCTGCCACTGCCGCGAGATTGACCGCACCAATCTTACTCAGTTGCTGCTCAAGTTTCGTCTTTTCACGCTCAAGCTCAGCGATTTTGTCAGGGCGCACGCGGCGATCATGCGCGATAAAATCTGCCAATAAATTTGAAACACTCGTCATTAACTGGGGCTGCTGTGATAAGTTCTCATCGGCCTTATATGTGTGACTCACGCTATAATAAGCTTCTAAAGCCTCTTGCGTATGAGTACTGGCATCGTCTAACCGCGCTGCACTTAATGCCAGCTCAGTGGCATGATGTGCAAGCTCGCTTTGCTGAGTCTGCAGTGTCTGCTGTAGCGTCTCTAGCTCTGCCTGCTGCTGACTATACGCCTTTTTAAGCGCCGTTAATGCCAACTCACGCTCTGCTAATATTGCCTGCTGCTCATCGCGTGCTGTCTGCGCAGTTTGTAATGCCGATTGTAGTGCTGGCAGTTTTTTTTGCTGCTGCTCGTAACTTACCTTTAGACGTTGTTCACTTTGTAGCGACTTGTTGTGTTGCACACTTGCACGGTTAAGGCTACTAACGCTATGCTCTAAGCGCATCTCGTTTTGTTGAATACGCAGCTGCAAGGCTTGCCAAGCGTCATCATCTGCTTGACGCGTCCGATTGAGCTCACTGCGTTCAGACTGCAATTGCTGACTCAATGCCCGAGCATCCGCTATTTTTGGTGTCAGCGCCGCTATCTCACTTTGGATATGCTGCTGTTCATGATTGAGGGTTTGCTGCTCTTGTGCCAGCTCTTGTTGTTCCTGCCCAAGGGCAACTTTATCCGCATTTAGCCTCAGGCTATCCGCTTGCAAGCGCTCAGCAGTAGCACGCTGCGTGGTGAGTTGCTGCTGATAGTTGTATTTATCACGCGTTAATTGCTCCGCTTGCGCGCGGGTTTCTTCTAAACTGACCGTTAACGCATCGTAGTTGCGCTGGTTATTAGCGATGGTTTTTTGCTGATCTTGTATTTTGCTCTCAAACTCATCAAGCAAATCTTCTAACGCTTGTAGACGGCTGCGCTGCTGTAAACGCTGGCTTAAGAATTGACTATTGCTATCATTTTGACCATCTTGCGCACCAATAAATTTACTAAGATTCATTGTACCCTGGCGACTGATAAGCCAACCATCAGACGTTAGCAGAATAGCTGATGATGGTAATGCTTTTAAAATGTCGGCGAGCACTGCAAGTGTCTGCTTGTTAGTATCTTCAGGCTCCGCAATATATAAATAACATTGCTGCCAAAGCACTAAGTCAGGGGCAGTAATCAGCTGTGATAAAGGCAGTACTGTATCAGTCAAACTATCAGGCAATTCGCTAACGAATAAATTACCTCTAATCTCACTTTGCTTAACAGATAGCCACAGGCTATGGCCATTTTCTATAGAAGAATTGTCCTGTTTATTAATTTGTTCTTTTTGCGCAGCCTGATAAGTAAACACATCTGCTAAGTCATGCTCAAGCGCTTGCCATAAGCTATTCGCTTTTTCAACGTCGCCATTAACTTTTTTAGTACTTGATTGTTTAGAGACCAGTACATGACTACCCAGCCATAATGCCAATACACTATCGAGTAACTCTGCGTGCTGCTGACCTTTCGCGCTGAGCTCAATCTGCTCACGTAAGGTGGTGATGGCTAAGTCATTATAGTTATTTAATACTTGATTCTCTGAGTCAGTTTTTACTACATCGGTAGTTTTTACTTTAACAGGCTGTTGCGATTTTGGCGTGGGTTTAGGGTGTAATATCTGATGTAAGGTATCGTACTCACCTGCTAAAACAGCGTGACGTTTTTCATTCTCACTCAACTCGCGTTGCTGTTTGTTTAAAAGTTGCTGTAAATCATGCGCTTGTGGCTGTAGCTCAGACAGCCGCTCATCGACGCTATCGTATTGGCGCTCAATTTGCTGCAACTGTTTGTTTAGCTTAGCAACTTGCGTGTCTAACGTGCGCTGCAAATTATTCGCATCAGTCTGCGCTTGCCCATTACCATCAGCTCTGTCAGTATTGGCAACTGGTGATAATGACTGCTGTAGCTGCTGCCATAGATTCTGCCAGTTTTGCTGGCGGCGCTGCCACTTATCATGGTTTTGCTGATGCCGTTTTTGCGCTTGAGCATTAATGGCTTGCTGCTGCTCGAGCGCACGATGACGATCTTGCAGTTGTGATAGCTGATTTTGCGCATCATGGTAGGCGCGCTGCAATGGTTGCTCATTGCGTTTATGTGCTTCACGCTTACTACTCAGCTTATCGAGCTGCGGACGCAGTTCTTCTAGCACATTCTGCTGCGTGGCTTGCTCAGCTTTTAAACGCTCAATCTCATCGACTGCTTGCCCACGCTGCTGCTCTGAGCCGACTCGTTGCTGTTCAATAACGGTTAGCTGTGACTTGGCATCACTTAGCTGGTGCTCGGCTTGCTGGTAGCTTAGCTGCTGCTGATAATGGCTGCTTTGCGCATCGTCTTTTAGCCACTGTTCTTGATTGATATGCGCAGCAAGCTTATCTTGCTTGACTTTTAGCGCGTCATAACTTGCTTGTAGTGTGGTGACCTCATTAGCGCTACGCTCATGGGCGATTTTTTGCTGCTGCTGAGTATGCTTAGCTTGATACAGTTGCTGAATCGCAAGTTGCTGCTTAATGTCAGCAAGCGTTAAGGCCAACTCTTCATAACGCTCAGCGCTAGCAGCTTGCTTAGATAAGCGCCTTTGTTGGCTAATTAGCTCGCTTTGCATATCATGCAGGCGTGCAAGATTGTCTTTGGTTTTCTCGAGCTTTTTTTGCGTCTCTATTCGGCGCGCTTGATAGCGCGATACCCCTGCCGCCTCTTCGATAAACTCACGCAGCTGCATCGGATTGGAATCTACAATTCGCCCAATCATACCTTGCTCAATGACTGCATAACTGCGCGCGCCAAGCCCCGTGCCCAAGAACACATCGACCACATCTCGGCGGCGACAGCGCGTGCCATTGATGAAATAGTCTGAACGTCCCTCTTTATTTACTTGCCGGCGTACAGACAGCTCTTGATAGAGGTTAAACTCATGGAGAATGCCCGTCTGCTCATCTTGGGTATGCTCAAAAGTCAGCTCAACACTGGCAACACTTTTGGCAGATTTATCCTGCGTACCAGCAAAGATGACATCACTCATTGCCCCGCCGCGTAACTGCTTGGCAGAGGTCTCACCCAGCACCCAGCGAATGGCATCGATGACGTTGGATTTGCCACAGCCGTTCGGCCCGACGATGGCGGTGATACCATGACGGAAGGTAAAAGTCGTTGGATTGGCAAAGGACTTAAAGCCTGCCAGCTTAAGAGATTTTAAACGCATGAATGGTCAGTGAACTTAGCGAAAACAGGCGGCTATTCTACCTGAAATTGTGACGAGTTTTTAGGGTTTATGAGGAATGCGATAATATGTTCACTTTAAAAAATATATAGTGCTACTAGGATGAATTATGTGTAGCATCGAACAGCGACGAAGTCGCACAGCAAGCAAGGAAAATTTATACCAGTAGCACATCCAAATCTATATAGCAGTTTTATTTCAATTCATTATATGATACTGCTCAAAAGCTAAATTATTAATCACTAAAAAAAGAGAATTAAAATGGCAGAATATAACCCGCAGGAGCTACAACAAAAATATGAAGAATGGTGTGAGCTACATCGTCAACAGCTTGAGGCGCAACAGCAGTTCTTAAAAGCTGAAGCATTGCAAAACGAATTAAAAGACTACTATCTAAATTCGCAATGGATGGCAGATCGTGAAGCGGATATGCCAATTGAGTACTCGGGTCAAGCGCACTCAATATTTAGTGAAGATGCGCTGTGGAGTATGCTCAGCGATCATGATGAATTAGCGAGAAAGTGGATGCGTTTGGGGCTAGATGCGCTTGATAAAAAGTAAATCTTAACCTAAATCACCCCAATTCCACTTAACAGCAGCTGCCCCCCAGCAAATAATAACAATACCCCAAAAGCACGCTTAAGCATCAGTGCTGGCAATACGTGAGCAAGCTTGGCACCGACTTTTGCCATCGCGAAACTGACGACTGAAATACATATAAAGCCTGTGACATGGACAAAGCCTATCGTACCCTCAGGTAGATTGACCACATCTTGACCAAACCATGCAAATCCTGCCGCGCCAGCCAACGCAATCGGTAGACCGCAAGCCGCTGAAGTACCGACCGCCTGCTTCATAGGTAGTCCTGCCCAATTTAAAAACGGTACGGTCAAACTACCACCACCAATTCCGAAGATAGACGATGCCATACCAATCCCTGTACCCGCGCCAAACTGTATACCCGCAGGCGGCAGTGGCTTACCGAGCTGTTCTTTGTTAGAAAAGAATAGCATCTTTAATGCCACCAATAATGCGCCAACACCAATGATGGCTTGCAATACCTTGCCATCAATCAAATCAGCGACACCTGCGCCAACAAGGCTACCGATGACCAAACCTAGCGCCATCTTGCGCCAGACCTCCCAGCGCACACCGCCGCGCTTATTATGCGCAGTCAATGAGCTAATAGAAGTCACCACAATGGTTGCAAGCGAGGTACCAACCGCCAAATGAGTAACTACCTCAGGAGGGAAGTTATAAGCAGTAAAAATCCATACCAATGCTGGCACGATAATCATGCCGCCACCGACACCAAACAAGCCTGCACTGACCCCTGCAAACGCTCCTGCAATCACAAACCATACATACAACATCATCGAATTGGCCTTTTGCTTGTTTTTTGAATGTTTTTGTCGTGCCTGACTACTTTTTTGTCTTCTTATTTTTTTGTCTGTCTACTTGGCGCATACTCTCACGCCAAATCAGAGGTATTAAATAGGTACAATCGACCATATTACATTTGCCAAACTCTCAGCCGATCTTTATGCTGTTTGTCTTATATTGTCTACTTAAGACAAGCGCCAGTATACCAAAGATTACCCATACGACCTTAACTACAGTGACTAAATTTATGCCGTCATCAGCCAGCACCTCTGTCTATTTATCTGAGCTTACGCATCGTCATGTGACCAGCAGCGCCTCTACCAATACTGAGCTGATAGAACATGTCCAAGATGGCACACTAAGCGCCACTGAATTACATCTATTGACGGCTGAGACCCAAAGCGCAGGACGTGGGCAACGGGGGCGTTCATGGCAATCACCGCGCGGCAATGTCTATCTGTCGTTATACCATCCAGTGCATACATCCATTAGCGGCTTGTTATCGTTGCTCGTCGGTGTCGAGCTGGCAAAAATGCCTATTATCCAAACGTTAAATGAGCAGCTGCGCGCACAAGGTTTGACTCCTATTGGCGTCAAATGGGCCAATGACTTGGGCTTTTATCAAAACCTGCCTAAACCAGATGAATCTCAATCAAACAAAGCCACACTAGACACGCAAATTATTCAATTTAATAAACTTGCCGGTATTTTGATTGAACCCGTATGGAAAGCAGGTAAATTGGTTGGTGTGGTCATAGGTGTTGGACTCAACGTACAAGCTGCACCAAAGCTAACCGCGCAAACTTGCGAAGGCATGAGCTATCAAGCGATCAGCTTACAAGACATTTACGCGATGCTAAAAGCAGATACCAATAATAAGAGCAACGATATCAGTCTACCAACCTTACAAACGCTTTATCAACAAATGAGCAAAGCATTGATAGCAGCGATGACGCGCTTTGAGCACTTTGGGATAGAAAAGCCAACTGGACACACTTATTATCTGCACAGCTTTTTGCAAGAATTTGCGACGATGGATGCACTGGCAGGTCTGCGATTACGTGTGACTCAAGACCATGACGATAAAGCGCATGTGGTGACTGGTCATGCCTGCAGTATCGATACAAACGGGTGTTTGCAATTGCGTGAAGATAACGGTAAGATTTCTGCGCTTTTTACGGGCCGTATTGACGTAACTCGTGAGGCTTAGAGCACATACTTAACGAGCACTATATAAAGGGATTTTTATGCTCTGGTTAGATCTTGGAAACACCCGTCTTAAATACTGGCTCACTGATGATATCGGGCAGATAGTCGCACACGATGCCAAGCAGCATTTGCAAGCGCCTGCCGAATTACTCATGGGTCTAACCGATCGCTTTGAGCGTTACGCCCCTGACTTTATCGGTATCTCATCTGTACTGGGTGACGAGCTGAACGCCAAAGTAACAGAAACGCTGAGTCGTCTAAACATCCCATTTGAGTTTGTCCATGTCGATGCGGCGCACCCATTGATGCGTAGCGACTATAATGATGAGCAACTTGGCTGCGATCGTTGGTTACAGATGCTGGGCGCAGTCGATAAGAAAAAACGTCAATGTGTGATTGGTTGCGGTACAGCGGTAACGATTGATTTGATTGACCATGCGACACATTTGGGTGGTTATATTTTCCCGAGCATCTATCTGCAGCGCGAGTCATTGTTTTCTGGTACCAAGCAAATCACCATCTCTAACGGTACTTTTGACAGCGTCGGTCAAGGGGTTACCACGCAAGATGCGGTACATCGCGGAATCTTACTATCTATCGTTGGGGCGATCAATGAGATTAGCCGTCGCCATCCCAACTTTGAAGTGATCATGACTGGCGGCGATGCGTCCATTATCGCTCAGCACGTCAACCGTTCAGTGCGCTTGCGTGATGATTTATTATTAAATGGTCTGGCACGCTATTTTGACCATAGTAAACAGACATAGTAATTTGAAAGATTTTATAAGATAGAAAATAGAAATAAAAAAGCAGGACGTTTTAAGCGTACTGCTTTTTTTATAGCTTGTTCGACTTCAAAACCATACAGAGTGCTAATAGTATAAGTTTTTCGCAGACTCTGTCACGTCTGCGAACAGCAAGCAAGAAAAGTTTAGGCCATTAGCATGAGGATATTAATGTATCGATTTTATTCTGAAATTAATATCCAACGAACATTCAATAGTTTATCTAACGGACATTCAATAGTTTTTATTTAGTCTCGTTAAACAGTTCACGACCGACCAGCATACGGCGAATCTCACTGGTACCTGCGCCGATTTCATACAGCTTAGCATCACGCCAAAAGCGACCTAGCGGATACTCATTGGTATAGCCATTACCACCGAAGATTTGAATGCCCTCGCCTGCCATCCACGTGGCTTTTTCAGCACACCACAAGATCACGCTGGCGCAGTCTTTACGCACTTCTCGGCTATGGCCAGCACCGCGCTGATCGAGCATATCTAAATTTTTACCGACCGTGTATAAGAAGCTACGCCCCGCTTGCAGGATGGTATACATGTCGGCAACTTTACCTTGAATTAGCTGAAACTCACCAATCGCTTGACCGAACTGCTTACGATCATGGATGTACGGAACGACATTATCCATCACCGCTTGCATAATACCGATAGGACCTGCGGCCAATACTGCGCGCTCGTAGTCAAGACCGCTCATCAGTACTTTAACGCCTTCACCAACGCCACCTAAGATATTTTCTTTGGGGACTTCAACATTGTTAAAGGTCATCTCACCCGTATGACTACCGCGCATGCCTAGTTTGTCGAGCTTTTGTGCGGTACCAAAGCCTTCCATTCCTTTTTCAACGATAAATGCTGTCATACCTTTGGCGCCCATCTCAGGGTTGGTCTTAGCATAAACCACCATCACATCAGCATCAGGACCATTGGTAATCCACATTTTGCTACCGTTTAATATGTAGCTGCCGTCTTTTTCTTCTGCTTTTAGTTTCATACTGACCACATCAGAGCCAGCGCCCGTCTCACTCATTGCAAGTGCACCAACGAATTCACCACTGATTAATTTTGGTAAATACTTTTGTTTTTGTGCCTCATTACCATTGCGTTTAATCTGGTTGATACATAGGTTTGAGTGCGCGCCATAGCTTAGAGCCACGGACGCAGAAGCGCGGCTAATCTCTTCCATCGCGACCATATGCGCGACGTAGCCCATATCAGCACCGCCGTACTCTTCAGGAACGGTAATACCATGCAAACCTAGGTCGCCCATCTTTTGCCACAAATCCATTGGAAACTCATCGCTACTGTCAATTTCAGCCGCGCGCGGGGCAATTTCATTGGCCGCAAACTGCTGTACCACATCACGCAGTGCATCGATATCTTCGCCAAGCTGAAAATTTAATCCAGGTAAACTCATAACCATTCCTTGTATATAAATATTTTAATAATTAAATTCTAATCTGTTTTTAGAGCCATTACATTTTCAGTGCATTTAGGGCGTGTTGAACATTCATAAATGAACACTGCTGATCGCTAAAATTGTTCCAGACACGGCGCAAGTCGAAGATTATGTTGATACCTTAGCTAGACTTGCAACACAGTATGGGGCAATTTTAGCATCAGCCTAAAAGGACAGGACTACTTTTTGCCACTCCTTTTATAAAAAGAGACGCTTAGAATGACTAAACTTACTATTTTTATCTTTGAATCGCCTAAAAAATAATCTCTGTCAGTGCCATGATCGAAAGTTCAACATACCCTAATTAGGACTGACGCTTATTAATCAGCGCACGTGCCACGCTTGAACCATTGCGGCGACCGAGAAACTCACTAATACGCTCACCTGCTACGACCAATTTATCTAAATCAATGCCAGTGCTAATGCCCATACCATGCAGCATGTAGACGACATCCTCGGTTGCGACATTGCCTGTTGCGCCTTTGGCATACGGACAGCCGCCAAGCCCCGCCACTGAGGTATCAAATTCGCTGACGCCCATCTGTAAGGCGGCCAAGGTATTACTAACGGCTTGACCATAAGTATCATGAAAATGGCCTGATAGCATAGCTATATCAGCATATTCTAAAGCGGCTTGTAGCGCGCGCTGTACTTTCAACGGAGTACCAACACCGATGGTATCGGCAATACCAATCTGCTCTGAACCAATCTCAACCAAACGCTTGGTCACGTACGCCACTTGGCTTGGGTCAATCTCGCCCTCATAAGGGCAACCGACCGTACAAGAGATAACGCCGCGTACTTTGATGCCCTGTTCTTTTGCCGCAGCGGCAACGGGGGCGAAACGTTCAATACTTTCATCAATACTACAATTGATGTTTTTCTGGCTAAAGGTTTCACTGGCTGAACCAAAAATTACGATTTCATCAGGACGGTGCACGATGGCATTCTCAAAGCCGCGCATATTTGGCACGAGTACCGAATACATAACGTCATCATGCCGCGACTCTGACAGTGCGGTCATTAGCTCACTATTGTCGCCCATTTGCGGCACCCACTTTGGCGAGACAAAGCTGGTTGCCTCCAGCTTTTTTACCCCTGCTGCGATTAAATCGTTGATAAGCGTCTGCTTCACTACAGTCGGTACTGTCATTGATTCATTTTGCAAGCCATCACGTGGACTAACGTCAACGATTCTGACATGGTCTGGATAAGAATGGCTCATGGTTATTATCCTTTTATTGCCCTTATACTTCGGTTCTTAAGCTTCACTAGCTTCGGTATCGATACGGAGCAGCTCATCACCATCAGCCACCGAGTCACCTGCTGCAAACAATAACTCTGCCACTACCCCATCAGTCGGTGCGGTAATGGTATGTTCGATTTTCATTGCTTCAATAACAGCGAGTGGCTCACCTTTTTTGACTGTGTCGCCAACTTTTACTTTAAATGCCACTACCTGACCTGGCATTGGTGACTTCAAGCTGCCGACCGCTGCAGACTCTTCGCCCACGTGCGCCATGATATCGATCAGCGTAATCTCGTCACGACCGCTGTCGGTGAACACATAAACGATCTCATTGTGTACCCAACTTTGAGCGCTAATACGTGCGCCATCAACCCATAAAGTATGATTGTGTGCGTCGCTGCTGGCGTAACTCACATTACTCTCATAAACAATTTCTGTCTGAGCGGCTACATTAACATTATTTTGAGTGTCGTTACTTGCGATCTCTTTTTCAATAATCAATGTAAAGCTGCTGGTATTTTTAGCACCCTTTTTGCTGTCAGAATAATGTGCGTTGTGCCAATTACTAATACGAGCACTATAAGCTTGCTCATCATAAACCAAGCTAAACGATCTTGTATAATCGTTATACGCACGAAAACCAGTAGGCTTACTAAATGGGTCTACATCTGTACCTTGAGCAGCGCCTTCACTGGCAAGCTGCTGCGTAATAGCAGTCACAACCAACGTCGATAACTCAAGCGGATGCTGATCAAATAGCTCGTCCGCTTCACGCTCTATCAGTGCCGTATCGAGATTGGCTTTACTAAATGACTCAGTATTAAGAATATAACGCAAAAACGCCACATTCGTCGGTAAGCCAACGATGCGCGTTTGTGCCAATGCGCGATCAAGCTTGGCCAATGCTTGCTCGCGCGTTGGCGCATGAACGATAAGCTTGGCAATCATAGAGTCGTAAAACGGGCTGATTACATCGCCTTCGCGTACACCATCATCGATGCGCACGCCTGCGCTGTCATTGTTAATTATAAAGGTACTATGTTCAGGCTTTTGATAGGTAAATAAAGTACCTGTCGCTGGTAAGAAGTCATTGTCAGGATTTTCAGCACAGATACGCGCTTCAATCGCATGACCATTGATCGCAAGCTCATCTTGCGTCTTTGGTAATGGCTGACCTGCCGCAACCAAAAGTTGCCATTCGACCAAGTCTACACCAGTAATGGCCTCACTGACTGGATGCTCAACTTGCAGACGGGTGTTCATCTCCATGAAATAAAAGCTCATAGCGCCTTCGCGCTGTTCAACGATGAATTCAACCGTACCTGCACCAACATAGCTAACGGCACGCGCGGCTTCTATCGCTGCTGTCCCCATCGCTTTACGCATAGCCTCATCAACGCCTGGCGCCGGGGCTTCTTCTAGCACCTTTTGATGGCGACGCTGTACCGAGCAATCACGCTCAAAAAGATGCACATAGTTGCCATGCGTATCACCGAATACTTGGATCTCGATATGGCGTGGTTTGAGGGCGTATTTTTCAATCAATACTTGATCATTACCAAAGCTGGTAATCGCTTCACGGCGACATGAATCTAACAAGTCAATAAAGTCGCTACCCTGCTCTACGATACGCATGCCTTTACCGCCACCGCCGGCGCTGGCTTTAATCAATACCGGATAGCCAATATCATCTGCTTGCTGTTTTAAAAACTGGGCATCTTGATTGTCACCATGATAACCCGGTATCAGTGGCACGCCTGCCGCTTCCATTAAACGCTTGGACTCAGACTTGCCGCCCATGGCGCAAATCGCATCGGCAGATGGACCAATAAAGACTAACCCTGCATCTTGACAGGCTTGCGCAAAATCCGCATTCTCACTTAAAAACCCATAACCCGGATGGATCGCTTGTGCGCCAACATCGAGAGCAATCGCAATGATCGCATCGCCTTTAAGATAGCTATCTTTCGGAGACGATCCACCCAAATAAACCGCTTCGTCACAGACAGCGACATGCTTGGCTTCGCGGTCAGCATCAGAATAAACAGCGACGGTATTCACACCCAGACGCCTGGCAGTCGCGGCCACCCGGCAGGCAATTTCACCACGGTTGGCGATTAGAATTTTAGAAAACATAACTATCCCTGTGTCTTGTCATTTTTATTTGTCGTCTTGGCTATCGTTGTTTGCGTCTAGTCTACCGTCAACCAATCAGGCTTACGCTTTTGCAAAAACGCTTGCACGCCTTCCTTACCTTGTGTAGATGAACGGATATCAGCAATGCCTTTTACCGTATCGGCAATTAAGTCATCACTAATAGGCGCGCCTGCAATATCATGCAACAGCTGCTTGCAAGTTTTAACCGCATCAGGGCTGTTTTTGACCATCTTGGCACAGAATGTTGCCACTGCCTCATCTAATGCTTCTTCGCTGACTCGCTCGTGGATAAAACCAAGCTGACGCGCTTTTTTGGCGTCAAACACTTCCGCACTTAAGAAATAACGCTGTGACGCTCTAGCACCTAGCGCTCTGATAACATAAGGGCTAATTGTTGCAGGGGCTAGCCCCAAACGCACTTCACTCAAGCAAAAGTTCGCAATCTTAACGGCGATAGCCACATCACAAACGGCCACTAAACCCATACCACCTGCATAAACGTCGCCTTGAATAGCAGCAACTGTCGGCTTAGGACATTCATAGATAGTTTTAAGCATTTGCGCGAGTTTATCAGCGTCCGCTAGATTTTCTTCATAGCTATAATCTGCCATGGCACGCATCCAGTTAAGATCGGCACCTGCACAGAATGCTTTGCCGGCAGCCGCTAACACGATGACTCGCACATTATCATCAGTGCCAAGCGTGGTGAAAACTTCGGTCAGCTCAGCAATCATTTCATCATTAAAGGCATTACGTATTTCAGGACGGTTTAATGTCACCGTCGCTACGTGCTGCTCAATATCGACCAATAGGCTTTTATAGTTATTCATATATGATTGTCTCTATTTTTCATGGTAACTTTTGTATGACTTTTCTTTTAACGCCGTCATTATATTTTAGAAAAACTGTAGGGTGGGTTAGTTTTTCAAACTCTCTCAGAGAGTGCGGATAAAACGTAACCCGCCATTTTGCATGATGGCTATTTAATGTTGTGACTATTTAATATTGGTGGGTTACGCTTACGCTAACCCACCCTACTATCTTTTCAAGTCGCTACCAATCTACATTCTAAAGACCCCATAAGTCGTCTCTTCAATCGGTGCATTATAGGCAGCGCTAAGACCTAAAGCCAGTACGTTACGAGTATCAGCAGGATCAATCACCCCATCATCCCACAGGCGCGCCGTCGCATAATAGGGATGGCCCTGCTTCTCATACATATCGAGAATCGGCTCTTTAAATGCAGCCTCATCCTCGCTACTCCATTCTTCGCCCTTACGGTCGAAATTATCACGCTTGACGGTTGCCAGTACTGAGGCTGCTTGCTCACCGCCCATGACAGAGATACGCGCGTTTGGCCACATCCATAAGAAACGAGGACTATAAGCACGGCCACACATGCCGTAGTTACCGGCACCAAATGAGCCACCGACAATAACGGTAAACTTCGGCACTTTGGCGTTGGCAACTGCCATCACCATCTTAGCACCGTGACGAGCGATACCTTCGTTTTCATACTTACGGCCAACCATAAAGCCAGTAATATTCTGCAAAAATACCAATGGGATTTTACGCTTACAACATAGTTCAATGAAGTGTGTGCCTTTTTGCGCTGACTCACTAAACAAGATACCGTTATTGGCAATAATACCGACTGGCATGCCTTCGATATGCGCAAAACCACAAACCAGCGTAGTACCGAAGCGCGCTTTAAACTCATCAAAGGCACTGTCATCGACGATACGAGCGATGATTTCTTTAATATCAAAAGGTTTACGCTTGTCTGTTGGAATGACGCCATATAGCTCTTTGGCGTCATAACGTGGTGGACGTGGTGTGATTTGATTCGGAATTTGCTTAGCAGAACGATTGAGATGACTGACGATATTACGGGCAATCGACAACGCATGGGTATCGCTTTGTGCTAAATGATCGACGACCCCCGACAGGCGAGTATGCACGTCGCCACCGCCCAAATCTTCAGCGGTGACCTCCTCCCCCGTTGCTGCTTTCACAAGTGGTGGCCCACCCAAAAAGATGGTGCCTTGATCTTTGACGATAATAGATTCGTCACTCATCGCTGGCACATAAGCACCGCCTGCCGTACAGCTGCCCATGACTACGGCAATCTGTGGAATGCCTGCAGCACTCATATTGGCCTGATTAAAGAAAATACGACCAAAGTGCTCTTTGTCTGGAAATACGTCATCTTGGTTTGGCAAGTTCGCGCCGCCTGAGTCCACCAAATAGACACAAGGTAAGTTGTTTTCTTGAGCGATTTCTTGCGCGCGCAAGTGCTTTTTGACCGTCATCGGATAGTACGTGCCGCCTTTTACCGTGGCATCATTACAGACAATCATACACTCAGTGCCATTAATACGGCCGATACCGGCAATCACGCCAGCTGCGGGAATATCCTCGCCATACATATCATGCGCAGCCATTGGAGCCACTTCTAAAAATGACGTACCCACATCAAGCAAGCGCTCGACACGCTCGCGCGGGAGTAGCTTACCACGCGCCAAATGCTTGGCACGGGCACGCTCTGAACCGCCTTGAGCGACCTTACGCAGGTGTACATATAAGTCGTCGACCACTTCTTGCATAGCAGCACTGTTTTGCTGAAAGTCGCTCGCATTTGGGCTTAACTTACTGGTTATGATAGTGCTCATGATATCCCTTTTCTTTAATGCGTAGAGGTAAGTAGCTTTTTTAGGCAGATTATTCTAATTGCTGATTACTCTAAGCGTTACTCACATAATTAATCTTTAATGTTTTAGGCCCAGATGTTTTAAGTTCAAATATTTTAGACCTTATAAACTAAACAAGCTTATTACAAGCTCAGCTCATCTTTCATCATCTCAACGATTTTATATTTTTGAATCTTGCCTGTAATGGTCATCGGGTATTCTTCGACGAAACGATAATAGGTCGGTATTTTATAATGGGCAATGTTATTACGGCAAAACTCTTTTACCTCTTCTTCGGTTAAGCAATCAGGCTCTTTGGGAATAATCCATGCTGCCAATACTTCACCGTACTTAGCATCAGGTATGCCAACGATTTGCACATCGCGAATCTTAGGGTGACGATATAGATAGTTTTCAATCTCTACTGGATAGATATTCTCACCACCACGAATGACCATGTCTTTGCTACGACCCACCACTTTGACATAACCATCTTCATCCATAGTAGCCAAATCCCCTGTGTGCATCCAATTATCTTGAATGGACGCGCGAGTTTTGAAGCGGTCACCCCAATAGCCTTTCATCACCGAATAGCCGCGCGTGAGTAGCTCGCCTTTTTCTCCTAGCGGAACAGTCTCACCCGTTTCGGTATCGATGATTTTGACTTCAAGCGCTGGCTGCACCAGTCCGACAGTGGAAACCTGCTTCTCAAGCGGTGTGTGCTTGTTTGTTTGACAAGATACTGGACTGGTCTCGGTCATACCATAAGCAATCGTGACCTCGCTCATGTGCATCTCATCAATAACGCGGCGCATGACTTCAATCGGACAGCTCGAGCCTGCCATAATACCGGTACGTAAAGTGGATAAATCGTATTGGTTAAAATCTGGATGATCAAGCATTGCGATAAACATCGTTGGCACTCCATGCAAACCAGTACACTTTTCTTCTTCGACCGCTTGCAGGACACTTAATGGCTCAAAACCATCATTGGGATACACGATACAACCACCATGGGTCAAAATGGCTAGATTGCCGAGTACCATACCAAAACAGTGATAAAGCGGCACAGGAATACACAAGATATCTTCTTCAGTGAGATTCATCGCCTCACCAATAAAGTAGCCGTTGTTTAAGATATTACGGTGGGTTAAGGTCGCACCTTTTGGTGTGCCAGTCGTACCACTGGTAAATTGGACATTGATAGCGTCAGTGTTTTTGAGCTGTGCTTGGCGTTCGGCAACGCGTGGATCGTTCGGGTCACCCTCGCTTATCCAGTCAGAGAACTTTTGCATATAACTAAAAGTTTCATCATTCCCTGGCTCATCGATCCAAATGATACGCTCAATCGTCGGTATCTCGACCAAATCTAGCTGATTATAAGTTTTATGATAAATCTCCGGACACAGCTCTCGCACCATTTGCGTATAATCACTGGTCTTGAAGTGGCGCATGAGCACCAATGCCGAGCAGCCCAATTTATTTAAGGCATACTGCAACTCAAAGGTGCGATAGGCAGGATTAATATTGACGAGGATAACGCCAACTTTAGCGGTCGCTAATTGCATTAAAAGCCACTCGCTATTGTTGTGCGACCAAATACCGATGCGATCACCAATCTCAAGCCCCATCTCTATAATGGCGCTTGCCAGCTGATTGACCTTTTGTTGTAGCTGTTTATAAGTCCAGCGAATGTTTTGATGACGGGAAACTAGCGCCATGCGGTCCGGATATTTATGGACAATAGCGTCAAAGAAATCACCGATGGTCGCTTCAATCAGTGGTACATCAGGACCTTTGTCGTAGCTTTGAGAAAGTGGCGCATTGGCTGAGCGCGCACCCATGTTGACGCTGGGAATGTTAGCTAAGATAGCATGGAAATCAATATTTTGAGTCATAACGAGTCCTTTCGTTTTATCTTTTTATTCTATATAAAAACAGCCCGTAAGCCGATTTTTCATCCTTGAACCTATATCATATATTATTATCTACTATACCGCTTCAAATGAAAGACTGTCAATGATAGCGATACAATATGTATCATTTAAAAAGAAAATATAAAATAAATGAATAATTGCTTATTAAACGATAAGTTAGCAATGAATTTTTTATGTGACTTAAATTATAAAAGTCAGCTTTATACCATAGTAGTATAAAACTGACTTTATCAGTGTTTAACACTTCTGTCTTTATATCTTTAGCATTCAGTTGTAAGTCTTTATGATAATAGCACTTATAAATTAATGCTTATAAATTAATGACTTATGTTGGTTAACAGCTATTTATCTACCATAGTCTACTCTAAACCTAGCTCCTCTATCATTTGTTCAACGATTTTATACTTCTGAATTTTGCCCGTCACGGTCATCGGATATACATCCACGAAGCGAAAATAGGTCGGCACTTTATAATGAGCGATATGGTCACGACAAAATTGCCTTATCTCTTCTTCGGTCAAATTTCCCGGCTCTTTGGTAATGATCCACGCCGCCAACACTTCCCCATATTTTTTGTCAGGCACGCCAACGATTTGTACATCACGTATTTTAGGATGACGATAAAGGTAATTTTCGACTTCTACAGGATAGATATTTTCGCCGCCACGAATGATCATATCTTTACTACGCCCAACCACCGTAATGTAGCCGTCTTCGTCCATCGTTGCCAAATCACCCGTGTGCATCCAGCCATCAGTGATTGCCGCGCGTGTTTTAAAGCGGCTACCCCAATAGCCTTTCATGACCGCATAGCCGTAGGTGAGTAGCTCGCCTGTCTCTCCAATCGGGACGACCTCACCCGTCTCGGTATCGACGATTTTGACTTCAAGTGCTGGCAGTACCATCCCTACTGTCGAGACTCTTTTTTCAAGGGGTGTTTGCGAGCTGGTCTGACAAGAAGCTGGGCTGGTCTCGGTCATACCATAAGCAATGGTCACCTCGCTCATGTGCATCTTATCCATGACGCGGCGCATGACCTCAATCGGACAGCTCGAGCCGCCCATGATACCGGTGCGCAAACTGGACAAATCAAAGCTATCGAAGTCTGGATGATCAAGCTCTGCGATAAACATCGTTGGCACGCCAAGTAAGGCGGTACATTTTTCTGCTTCCACCGTTTGCAATACTGTTAGCGGATCAAAACCATCATTGGGATACACCGCGCAGCCACCATGGGTTAAAATGGCTAAGTTGCCGCCTACCATGCCAAAGCAGTGATAGAGTGGCAATGGAATACACAGCCTGTCCTCTTTCGTCAGCCTCATCCCCTCGCCCATAAAATAACCATTATTCAAGATATTACGATGCGTTAAGGTAGCGCCTTTGGGCGTGCCAGTTGTGCCACTGGTAAACTGCACGCTAATAGCGTCAGTGTTTTTGAGTTGAGCTTGACGTTCTGCAACGCGAGGGTCATTGGCATCTCCCTCTGCCATCCAACTAGAGAACTTTTGCATAAAATTAAAGTCTTCATCGCTCTCTGGTTTATCAATCCAAATAATGCGCTCAATCGTCGGAATCTCGACCAAATCGAGCTGGTTATAGCTTTTATGATAAATCTCAGGACATAGCTCGCGAATCATTTGCGTATAGTCACTATCTTTGAAATGACGCATCAATACCAAGGCCGAGCAGCCCAATTTATTCAGCGCATATTGCAGCTCAAAGGTACGATAGGCAGGATTAATATTAACGAGAATGACGCCAATTTTTGCGGTCGCTAATTGCATCAGCAGCCACTCGCTATTGTTGTGCGACCAAATAGCGATACGATCACCTATCTCAAGTCCCATCTCAATCATGGCACTTGCCAGCTGATTGGCTTTTATTTGCAACTCACGATACGTCCAGCGAATATTTTGATGACGAGAAACCAAGGCTTCACGCTCAGGATATTTATTGACAATGGCATCAAAAAAGTCGCCAATGGTCGCTTCAATCAGCGGCACCTCAAGCCCTTTGTCATGGCTTTGGGTGAGTGGCGCATTCGCTGAGCGCGCACCTATATTAACTTTGGGAACATTATTGAGAATACTGTCATTAAGAATCTTGTTATTGAGAATATTGTCGAAATCGGCAAGCTGAGTCATAACGAGTCCTTTCGTTTTGCTGTTAATTTTATTACTGCTTTATGAGCATTTAATGCGCTGCTAAGGTAAATACAATATTCCTCCTTGGATATTTGTTATAACTAGACAGTATAGTTAAATCATGCCCTAACCAATATAGCCCCTTAAATAAAAGACTGTCAATAATATTGATACAGCACGTATCGATTATAATTGATGCGACGTACTATTAAGTCGATAACTAATGCAAAAAATGCGATAGCCATAAAAAAAGCCAGTGCTGCATTTAGATAGCAGCACTGGCTATGATGTAAAGATTTTTAATAATTAAGCTTTAGGCATGACAGGCGCTTTAATAGTCACTGTTGCACTGACTTTATCCTTATCATCTAGCAATTCCATGATTAGCTCGTCATCCGTTTCAGCCTTTACCTGCCAATTACCCGACGCTTGTGGTACACCAGTCGCCATGACAGAGATGGCTTTATTTTTTAGACGAATCATCGGCGGCTTATGCTCATAGCCTTCGTGCTCATGACCTAAAATATCGTCGGCAATGGTGGCAGCTTGTGCACGTAGTGGCGCGACATAACGACACGCTACCCCATTGATAGACATACAGTCACCAATGGCATAAATATTAGAAGCATTAGTACGCAGTGTTGTCGCATCGACCACGATACCAGTACGGCGATTGAACTCAACCCCAGCAGCAGCAGGCAATTTATCGTCGACAGTGAGACCTGTACTAGCTATCACATGGTCGACGATCAAAGGTTCAGGCTGCTGATCAACCGTACTATCGGCACCTGCTACCGGCTTATAGTTTACTTGTAATTTATCATGACCACTTGTACTGTCGTTATCATTGACGCTGTCGCTGACACGCGTCACGTCAGACACTTGATAACCACCCAAAAAGTTAATCCCTTGTGATTTGACTGCTTGAGCGATACGAGCTGTTGCTTTTGGCGGTAACATTTGTGAAAGCGGTGCATCATTTAAATCAATCAGCGTCACCTCATGCCCAGCTTTTAACAAATCTTCTGCAATCTCGGTCCCAACCATACCCGCGCCGACGATAGCGACATGCTGACTACCCGTTGCCAGCTTTTCTTGCAGTTGACCAAAGCGTTCAATATGATTAACGTGCCAAACCAAGTCTTCTGGCAAGCTTTGCGGAAAGATAGGATGAGCGCCCATTGCTAGCACTAATTTATCATAGCCAATAGTGGCATAATCTACATTGGCCGGATCTGAGCGCGTAGCAGAGATAAGATGTAATTGTTGACTGGCTGCATCGATGTCACTGACTTGGGTATTGGCGAGTAAATTGACGTTTGCATCCTTAGCTGCATCACTACCTGTAGCCCGTACCAAATCTGAGGCGCGTTTGTTTTGACTGATCGCCATGGTTAGCATGGGCTTGTGGTAACGATCTGCACTATCTGTCGTGACCAACGTAATTGCAATGTCTTTATCTTTCGCACGAATGGCGTCAATGACATGCCAACCCGCTAGTCCTGCCCCAACAATGACGACACCTTTTGATGTAGATGAATGTTCTGCGCTCATACAAGCTCCCATTAAGTTGATTATTATGTTTGTTAAGTTTTACAAAATTTGCTGGATATGATTGCTCTTATTGTATCAGTAAACAGCCATGCACTCATCTATTCTCCCTCATCGCTTACGATGTAGTTACTCATCTCAATATTGAGGATATAAACTTACTCACACAAAAAAGCGCCTATTTATAGGCGCTTGATATCATCATAGAATGAAATAAACTTTTAATGGTTCAAAATCTTTGACAGAAACATCTGCGCGCGTTCACTTTTCGCACCTTCAAAGAATTCATCCTTACTACAATTCTCAACGATATAGCCCTCATCCATAAAAATAATACGGTTAGCGACCTGACTGGCAAAGCCCATCTCATGAGTCACACACATCATTGTCATACCGTCGCGTGTTAGCTCGACCATCACATCAAGTACTTCTTGAATCATCTCAGGGTCAAGCGCTGAGGTTGGTTCATCGAACAGCATCGCTACGGGATCCATTGCAAGCGCACGGGCAATGGCGACCCGCTGCTGTTGACCACCAGACAACTCGGCTGGATATTTTGCCGCTTGCGCTGTCAGTCCCACCCGATCCAAATACGCCATCGCTTTCTTTTTTGCCTCAGACTCTTTACGGCCTAATACTTTGACTTGTGCGACGGTCAGATTGTCGATAATGGTTAAATGTGGAAACAGTTCAAAATGCTGAAACACCATGCCAACGCTACTACGCAGCTTAGGTAGGTCAGTCTTTGGCGCACCGACTGAGATACCATTAACCATAATCTCACCTTTTTGAAAAGGCTCAAGACCATTGACAGTCTTAATCAAGGTCGATTTACCACTGCCCGATGGGCCGCAAACCACCACCACATCACCCCTGTGTACGTGGGCAGTACAGTCGCTCAAAACTTGGAAGTCGCCATACCATTTGCTGACGTCAGTCATCTGAATGACTATCTCATCACTGGCATGACCATTGTTTGTCACCAGTCCGCCAAAGTCATTTGTATACGTATCAGCATTACTCATCACTGGCTCCTAACCACATTATTTTAAAGTTATTAAAAAACACTCAAAACCTCAGACGTTTTTGTACATGTTGCACACCGATAGAAGCGCTTAAGCTGATGACAAAATACACCGCCCCTGCGCCTAATATATAAGGTGTCAATAAACCCATCAGCTCACCACGGACATAGGCTGCACGGAAAAAGTCTGTCAAACCAATAGCAAATACCAACGTCGTATCTTGGAATAAAATAATACATTGTTGCAAGATAAGTGGCAGCATTTTGCGAAAGGCTTGCGGTAATACGATCAAACGCATGGTCTGCCCATAAGTCATACCCAAGGCTTTTGCAGCATTGACTTGGCCGCTACCAATAGACTGAATACCTGCCCGTACCACTTCTGAAAAGTAGGCGGCTTCAAACATCATAAAAGCAACGACGCATGAAGCAAAGGCGGCATCAAGTTGCAAGTATTTACCAGCTACCCAAAAATAGATCATCGGTACGGCAAAATAAAACCATAGCAATACTAGTAGCAGCGGTACAGAACGAAAGTAATTGACGTAGAGTTTGGCGGGTACTTCTAGCGCCTTAATACCAGATAAGCGCATCAAAGCGAGTACGGTTCCTAAACTGATACCACCGAGAATGGCTAAAAACAATACTTTTAAGGTGGTTAGCATGCCACCCATTAGACCTGGATAGGCCGTTGCAAGTTCGGTCATCATACTCATTTCTGACTCCCTGCAATAAGCCCTGGTACACGCAGTTTGCGCTCAATCAAACCCATGATGGCGATTAAAGATAGATTAAATACCAAATAGATAACAGTCGCGTAAGTATAAATCTCAAGGTTATTTTGAGTATATTCGCTAATGGTTTTGGTCTGACTAATGAGCTCCATTACGCCGACCAAAGAGGCCACTGATGCGTTTTTAAAGCAGTTGGTCAGCTCAGAGCTAAGTGGCGGCAAGATGATACGAAAGGCTTGGGGTAATAAGACTTGTTTATAAGCTTGTAGAACACTAAACCCAAGAGCGTAAGCGGCATTGATTTGACCTTGTGGTAGCGACTCAATACCCGTACGCACTTGCTCAACGATACGTGCAGCGGTAAATAAGCCAAGGCCGATACTTGCTGAGAGCATGGCTGAGGTATTCGGAGACAAGTCTTTATACCACCATTCTTGTAAGGCTGGTGTCAGCCAACCAGGGGCGACATAAAACCAAAAGAATAATTGAACCAATAAAGGAATATTACGAAAAAAAGTGATGTAGGCGGTGCCAATACTGCGCGCAGTCTTACTTGGCAAAGTACGCATGATACCAAAGATGGTACCAATGATCATGGCTATCGCCCATGCAATACTACCAATCAATAACAACCAGCCAAGACCGGTGATCATCCAATGTAAGTACAGCTCATTACCGATACCGGTTTGCTCAAAGAGCACACCCCAGTTCCAGCTATAATTCATTTTTGTCTCTCCGAGCAGCGGAAGATAGACTCAAGCGTTAGGTCAATCTAGATGATTTTCCTAAGCGCATGAGTCGGCTATAGTGAGGGACAAATGTCTTATTGTGCAGCGTCTTGTGGCTGAGCACTATCGTGCGGGTTAGCAATTAAAGCCTTTAAGTTGTCTGACATCTCAAAGTTGAGATTGACGTTTTTCGGTGGAATAGGGTTTAAGAACCACTTATCATAGATGCTGTTAATCTCACCTGAGCTAAAGGTATTAGCAAGCGCCTCATCGACCACCGCTTTAAACTCAGGGTCGTCTTTACGCATCATACAGCCGTAGATTTCAAACGACTGTGGTTCACCTACGATGACCCATTCATCAGGATTTTTGGCTTTGGCTTTTTCGCCAGCGAGCAGTACATCATCCATCATAAAGGCATCGGCACGGCCGTTCTCTAACATCAAGAAACCTTCACCATGATCTTTTGCGGAGATGACGTTGGTGTCCATATTGTTTTCATCATTGTATTTGCGAATGTAGCGCTCTGAGGTCGTACCGGCCGTAGTAACTAAGGTTTTACCTTTTAAGTCTTCAAAATCTTGAATGCCAGAGTCAGTTTTGGTTAACAAGCGCGTCCCAATCTCAAAAAAGCCATTAGAGAACGCAACTTGTTTTTGGCGCTCCTCATTGTTGGTCGTTGAGCCACACTCAAAGTCTACCGTACCGTTTTGTACTAGTGGGATACGAGTTTGTGAAGTGATAAGATTATAACGGACGTTTAAATCTGGCATGTTTAGCTTTTGCTTGACCGCTTCGACAACTTTCATCTCTAAATCGTGTGCATAGCCCATTGGCTGGTTGGGATCATCAGCGATATAAGAAAATGGAATTGAGGAGTCACGATAACCGACGACGATAGTGCCAGAATCTTTTATTTTTTGTAGGGTACCACTAGCACTCGCGGCAGTTTCCGTCGTAGCAGCATCATCTGCTGGAGCTTCGCTGGTCGTTTGATTACTGTTATTACAGCCAGCTAAGCCAAACGCCATAGCAGCAACTAGTGTTAGAGGTTTTGAGAGCGAGTAAGCCATAAGATACATCCTTTTATCAAATTAGTACAAATAGTGAAAACTCTGAACATTGTTTATCCTACTGTCCAGCATCCTTGCTGTTACTTTCAGTTATCATAGAGCAACTTAATGTTACTGTACAATACTTTTAACACTCTTAATAGACTTTTTTGCGTATATTCATAATATCTCATGTATTGCAACAAAACTCGTATCAGCACATAAAGTCTCTATTGGAACACTATGACTTAAACTTGATTATCATGCTTGTGGCGTTGTTGATAATTTACCAATAATCCCCATAAAGTTAGCAACTTCTTAATCTTACTAACGACTTATGACTCAAACCAATCACAATACTCAAGTAACGACGGCTAATACGGCTTGTACCAATAACGACGTACGCCAGCGCTTTTTTATTCAAGACTCACCTGTACGTGGTGATGTCGTTCGTCTATCACGTAGTTATGCCAGTACTATCGCTCAAAAGCCCTACCCTGAAGCGATTAAGCGCTTGCTAGGTGAGATGCTAACGGCGGCCAGTTTGCTTATTGGTACTGTCAAAATAGACGGCCGCTTATCTATTCAATTACAATCATCAGACAGTGGTAGTTTGCTAAATTGGGCAATGGCTGAATGTGATCAAAACGGTATTATTCGTGCACTTGCCAGCTGGAAAGCTGATACAGATGAGCAAGTACAAGCATGGGAAAACATGACCTGTGCTAATGAAGCCTTCGCTGAGCTTGGGGCTATGGGTCAAGGTGTGTTATTTATTAATATTCAGCCCGATGGCGGTGAGGCGTATCAAGGTATCGTTGAGCGTAGCCATGACAATTTGGCTGACTGCTTGGCCCATTATCAAAAGCAGTCTGCACAAATTCCAACGCTGATTAATTTGGCATCTGATGGCTTGCAAGCGGGTGGTATATTGGTACAAATGCTGCCTCGTACTGCTGAGGAAACCTATGAAGTAGAGCAAAACGAAGACGCGGGTATCGATGATGATTTGTGGACGCGTTTAAGTGTGTTGACTCGTACGGTCAAAGCCGAAGAGTTGACCACACTCGATACCAACGAAATCTTGTATCGTTTGTACAATGAAGAAAACGTCGTCGCCCCTGACCCTGTCGAGCTGGCCTTTGGCTGTACTTGTTCACGTAAAAAGTCAGAGATGGCGATTGAGCAAATCGGTGAAGCAGAAGCTTTGGATATTATTGAAGAGCAAGGCGGAACATTCGAGATGGATTGTGGATTCTGCGGTGAAATTTATAAATTTAACAAAGACGATATTACAGCGATATTTGCTGAGTAGTTATTATTAACTTGCTTTGTTTCATTTGAACTCATAATTGAAACCCTCAAGTGTAATGCTTGGGGGTTTTATTTTACTGGATGAATGTAGATAAAAAAATAAAACTACACCCTCACCTCGATATTTTCAGGATAAGAATGGATGCAAGTGCCAAGTACATCTCCGTCCTGATTAGCGCTACTCTGACCGTTATCCAGCAGCCATGCGACCACTTGTTTGTGCACTCTATCGTTATAAAGTAAATTGTAATGACTCACACCATAGAAAATAGCCTTGTGTCCTTCAGGTACTGACAAAGCATGCTCGCCATCATACTCCCCTAGCGCAGATTCTATCGTCACCAGACCATCGCCCAATAGGCTTGTCGCTCTAGAGTCATAATGAGCTTCAACCAGTGTGGCGGCGATAAAATACGTATTGACATGTAGCGGCAACCGCGCAGGATGATGGAACTCTTGCGGCAGTACACTGCGACCTTCTAAAGACATCCAGTCATCGTCACGAATACTACCATGACGCAAATCGATGATGCCTGTACTACGTAAATCACCCAACTTCGCAAGTGATCCTGCAAAAGGTAGTTTGGCGATCATATCTTGTACAAAATAGCCGATACGCTCTAGGCTTGCCCCATGATGCGGTGAACCAAGAGTAATCAAATTACCCACTCGCTTTACCCAATCAAAGCCTTGCTGTTTACCGTAAAACAAGGCACTACGAGCGACCAATCCGCCCATGCTATGTCCAACTAAGTCTATCTGACTGATGTTTGGATTATGTGCTACCAGCTCTTGTAGTACTTTGGAGAAGTTACGACCATTGAGCGAGATACGTCGTCCGGTATTGTAATCAAGATATAAAACGGTGGATTTAGGCAGACTGCGCTTAATATGTGCACCAAGGCTGTTTGGTTCAGATGGTTGCCAGCTTAAATGACTCATGCAAAGACCATGGCACAAGATAATAACGCGTCCTGATATTTCTTTGTTTTGCAGCTGTTCACTTCTTGGACGTGAGGCGCTATCGTATAAAATCATGGGAATCGCGAGGGGATTGTCATGATTGACCAGATGATCGCCCATCACGCCATTTAGGACGTTGATAAGCTGTTTAAAAGATTCTGGTAGCGGACGGGCGTCTTTTTGACTAATTACGTTTTTATACAATCGCAGTGCCAATGCTAGATTATTGCCAACCAAGGATGCTACCCGGCGTACCGCCCTATAGATTCGACCGGTGAGACCACGTTGCCATTTACTGACATTGCTTTCATTAAAACGCCCCAAAGGACGTAAAACAATCTCACGGTGAATAGCTTCAACAATATCAGTTACCTCCACCACTCCCATTGTAGCAAGCTGTGCTAACCCCTCAAAAAAGTCGCTTAAAGATATAGGATTATATGCAATGGTGGTTCTATTATCGTTTGCCTGTAATTCTATTGCGTCATCGATATAGATATATTCAAGCTTAGCCAGCTCTTCATATAGGTCACCTTGGAACCTTGAGCTAGTATCAGAGCCAGAGCTTATATTAGGCTCAAGCTTATTTTTGGCAAATAAATTGTGAATCGAATCGATAGAATCTAGATTGTTCATAGTTTTGATATATCTGGTGACAAGAGTACCTATTCATAGTATCTGCTATGTCAGATAAACAAAACCTCTATCCTGTCACATAAGATTACTGTGCTCATTTTCAATATAAAATCCCAAGCATTGGCTTGGGATTTTTTATTTTCAGACATCAAATTTTTATTTAAGCTTATATTTAGAGTAACACTATTGCACTCGCGCCTGCCACTCATGCGCGCCCAATACCAATTTTAACTCATCGCCTGCATGCAAGATACCAACGCCACTTGGGGTGCCGGTCATAATCACATCACCTGCTTGCAAACTAAAAGCATGGCTAATCTCGGCAAGTAACTCATAAACAGGGAATAGCATCAGCGCGCTATTACCGTCTTGCTTAAGCTCGTCATTAATATAAAGCTGGTAATGCACATCGCTACAGTCACCAAATGCCAGCGGATCAATCCAGTCAGCAAACACACATGCGCCATCAAAGCACTTTGCCCGCTCCCATGGATGGCCTTGTTCTTTGAGCTCACTTTGTAAGTCTCGCAAAGTCAAATCTAGTCCTAGCGTGACTGCTTCAATTAAACCAGTCGTACTGACAACCTCTTCTAACGAAGCTGACTTTAAATCCTTGCCCAAACGAATACAGAATTCTGCTTCGTAATGTACTGGATATACTTTTTTGCGGGGTGTATCACGGACACTACTAGGAATAACGTCTGATAAAGAGATAATACTTGAAGCAGGCTTGATAAATAGTAATGGACGCGTTGGAACAGCATTGCCAAGCTCAGCGGCGTGAGCGGCATAATTGCGACCGACGCAGACGACTTTGCCTATCAAATGACGCTTGTTTTGGTTGCTGTTATCATCGTCTATGCTAAACTCATTAGCCTCTCTAACGATGTCATTAATCAAAGAAACATGGGGAGATTCAGTCATAATGCGTTCTCACTATAAAAGGAAGTCATACGAGCATTTACCAAGTAACTTTCATCACTATTTTTCATTATTATCTTTTAGTAGCGGTCAATCAACCGCTCTATCGTAATGTCTGATCATCTATGTAATAAAAACATGGTCCTATATCATGGGATAGTACGTGTCACGACATCTGGTGGTACGTAGCTGGTATGACGATTCATACGTTTTTCAAACCTGCCAAAAACGAATAAAATTACCCATGATAATAGTAAGTAAACAATACCTGCAGCGAAGAATAACTCCATCAAAGTATAAGTACGAGCACTAATAGTACGGGCTACCCCAGTGATATCCATCAGCGCAATCGTTGAGGCTAAGGCACTACCCTTAAGCATAAAAATCACTTCGTTACTATACGCTGGAATCACAATACCAAATGCTCGCGGCAAAGTAATACGGGTGAGCTTTTGCCATTTTGACATGCCGATCGCATCGGCCGCTTCAAGCTCACCGACTGGGATGGTCTGAATGGCTCCGCGAATAATTTCGGCAAGATACGCACTCGTATTCATCGTAAACGCGATAATGGCGCACCAATAAGCTTGGCTAAGTACTGGCTCCCACAAGAACGAATCACGTACGGCTTCAAACTGGCCAAGACCATAGTAAATCAAGAATATCTGTACCAGTAGCGGCGTACCACGAAAGAAGAAGATATACAAAAAAGGTATAATCTGTACCAACCAGCTTTTGGACAATCTTAATAACGCTAAAACCAAGCCTAAAAATAGCCCAATGATGCCTGAGACTACCACCAGTTGCACGGTCAACACTGCACCGCCCAATAAATCTGGGATATGATCAAAAATAACCTGCCAATTCCAATCCATGAGTATCTCTCCTCTACCCTGTGGTCGATTGACGGCTAAGCTTCTTTGCATAGCGTGCTGCTGGGTTTGCACGCCATTCAAGCCACATCATAAAGCCAGTTATGAGCATCGTCAGCCCCAAATAAATAATCGCTGCTGCCATATAAAACGTAAAAGGCTGCTGGGTTGACTGAGCGGCGCGCGATGACTGATACATAATATCTTTAAGACCAATGACTGATACCAAAGCGGTATCTTTGAGCAGTACCAAAAATAAATTACCCAAACCTGGTAGGGCAATCTGCCACACTTGCGGTAAAGTAATCCGATAAAACGTCTGAAGAGGA
The DNA here is from genome assembly GCF_947488565.1 of uncultured Psychrobacter sp. Taxonomy (GTDB): domain Bacteria; phylum Pseudomonadota; class Gammaproteobacteria; order Pseudomonadales; family Moraxellaceae; genus Psychrobacter; species Psychrobacter saeujeotis. The sequence goes on from NZ_CANKZC010000002.1 coordinate 141,239, forward strand.
CGCATGCCAACCGCTTGAGCCGCCTCACTTTGACCTACTGGAATCTCCTGAATGGACATCCGTAAAATCTCGGTCGCATATGCACCAAAGGCAATAGACAAGGCCATGACCCCGCCCCAAAATGCACTGATCTCAATATAGTCATTATAACCAAAATTTTTGAGTACACTCATGAGCAATATGGAGCCGCCATAATATATGAACAGTACCAATAGTAGCTCGGGGATACCGCGCATCGTGGCTGTATAAACAGTCGCAATTTTACGTAGTATCCAAACCTTGGACAGCTTAGCAGTCGCACCCAAAAGCCCGAGGACCATGCCTATAATTAAGCTGGTCAAAGCAAGCTTGATAGTGACGGTTGCGCCGCTCAGTAAGAGCGCGCCAAATCCTTGTAAGTCAAACACAGTTGTCCACTCAGTCTCTTTATATTAGCCAGTTAGCAGAATGTTAGTTAAAGAATCCGTATCAATCGTCTTATATCTTCTAGAACAATGACAAATGTCGCCTTGTACAGAGACGACGATTGATTGACTCGGTAGAAATGCGCCGTGATTTTATCATAATCGGCAAGCTCTATGTTACTGCTCATAAGCAAAACCTGTCTATAAATGAACATTGCTATTGTCAAAACCCCTACTATTAGGATAAATTTGGCAAGACTGTATAGTCAATTTACAGTTGTCTTTCTTATCTAGCAGATACGAAAGCCGACATTACGATAGAAAACATTGACAAAATAAAAAGGATATCACCGGTCTGGCAATATCCTTTTGACTAATAAGGTAAGTATTTTGAGGTTGGTTTATAGATCATTACACTAGAACACCTCTATTGAGCAGTAGTATCTGCGATAGGTTCATCGGTTACCACAATTGGTATAGCAAAGTACTTTTGATTGAGCTTATCATAAGTACCATCAGCTTTTAGATTCTTTAATGATTGATTAATTTTTGCTTGCAGATCATCGCCAGGACGCACGGCGATTGCAAAGTTGTCATCGATATCGATCTCTTCCCCTTTGACTACATAGCCGCTACCTGATGGTGAGCTTAACCATTCTAGCGCTGGTAGCTTATCAGATATCATCGCATCAACGCGGCCTGACCCTAAGTCCAAAAACGCATTGCTCAAAGTATCATATAACTTCATATTTGCTTTTGGATAAGTCTCCTCTAACCACTGTGAAGAGATGGTCGAGCGCTGGGCGGCAATAGAATGGGCATCGATATCACTACTCAGACTTGGATCAAAGCCACTGTCTTGTTTGGCCAAAAACACCAAAGTATTGCTAAAATAAGGATCAGTAAAGCTGACTTGCTGCGCGCGCTCTGGCGTTATAGACATCGCAGCTACAATCGCATCATACTTGCCAGCCTTCAGGCCAGGAATGATACCGTCCCAATCTTGCGCCGTAATCTCACAGGTGACTTGCATATCCGCACAAATGGCATTGGCCATATCGACATCGAAACCGCCGAGTGTCCCATCTGCATTGGTATAGTTAAAAGGCGCATAAGCACCTTCGGTACCAATACGTAGCACCTCACCTGACTCAGCCGCTGCCGTAGTCTCATCAGCTGTTGCATTAACGTTCTCAGCACTGTCTTGGCTATTACTACAACCAGCTAACGTAAACGCTGCCACCATAGCCAATGAAGGAGCTAGTAAACGATTCACTCTAGTCGATCTCACAACAGACATATTCGCCATTACGATCGCGGAGACAAAATGGTTGCTCATAATCATCCTTGATATTTACTAAAGACCAACAGCCTAGGTTTTACTCATTAAAGCGCTATTAATTAGTCGCCGCTTCTGTTTGCTCTTCTTCAGCAATCATAGCATTGGCATCGACGCCCTCTTCGTCCACGACAACGACTTTTTCAACACCGCCGGTGGTTGTCGCTTGTTGGGCTGCAGCGGTTGTGCTGGTACCAAAGTAGCTACCAGTGATCTGATCATAGACACCATTAAACTTTAGCTCAGCCAACGCTTCATTGAACCTGGCAACTAGAGGATCACCTTTACGAAAGGCAATACCCATTGCATCTTCTTCAGTACTAATCTCTTGACCTTTGACTTCATAGTCTTGACCAGCTTCAGTCTTTAACCAATCAATGCCAGTCACTTTATCTGACATCATCGCACGTACACGACCTGAAGTTAGGTCTAGATAGGCATTGTCTTGAGTGTCATAAAGCTTGATGTCAGCATCAGGGTATTCGTCTTGCAGGTACTGTGACGAGACCGTTGAGCGCTGCGAAGCTACAGGCTGCCCTTTTAGGTCAGCAACACTGATGTCATCGCCTTTTTTACCGATTAAGATAATACCAGTGTGAAAGTACGGATCCGTAAAATCTACCACTTCTTTACGCTCAGGTGTGATCGACATACCAGCGATAATCGCATCGAATTTTTGTGCATTGAGCCCAGGAATAAGGCCGTCCCAATCCTGAGAGATTACCTCACACTCAGCTTGCATTTGCGCACATAACGCATCGACCAGTTCAATCTCATAACCGATAAGCTTGCCATCAGCATCTGTGTAGCTAAACGGCTTATAACTTGATTCGGTAGCGATTTTTACATTAATAGGCGCGTCAGAAACTGCTGTATCAGAGGCAGCGCTCTCTTCTGGTGCAGTACTATTGTTGCAGCCAGCCAGCATCAACATAGCAGCGCTAAGCGGTGCCAACCATTTGGCTTTATTTACGATTGATGATGTCATAGATATTGTCATAATTGCTACTCTCTTATTTCTAAAATAGATTTTTATTGACCAAAGTTTTCTTGTTCAAGACGAGCAAGCTCACCGTTGCTGCGGATCTCACTCAACGCCTTATTGAAGTCATCTTTAAGAGAGTCGTTTTTACGTACAGCGATAGCAATATTGTCGTCATTATCTATCTCATCGCCAACAATACCAAAGCCTTCAGGGTTATCTGCTAACCACGATTTGGCAGATACTTTTTCGGCCAATACTGCATCACTACGACCAGATTTTAGGTCTAGGTAGGCATTATCATAGTTATCATATAATTGAACCGTATTACCGTCTTTACCTTCATAATTGTCCTGCAAATAAGCACCTGGAGTCGTTGAACGTTGACCGCCCAACGTCAGGTTTTGCATTGCCATTGGATCAAAACTGCCAGTCGTATCGGTCAGCCATACCATGGTATTAGCAAAGTAAGGCTCAGTGAAATCGACCTTTTCTTGACGCTCGGGAGTAATCGACATACCTGCGACCACAGCATCATACTTTTGAGCCAATAGACCTGGAATGATACCGTCCCAATCTTGCGCGACGATTTCACAGTTGGCTTGCATCTGCTCACACAAAGCATTGGCAACATCGACATCAAATCCTGCCAAGCTACCGTCAGCATTAGTATAGTTAAAAGGAGGGTAAGCGCCCTCAGTTGCGATACGAATCGTCTTACCAGCCGCGTCCGCTGCCGGTGCATCAGCGTTAGTATCAGCGGCCTCGTTGGCAGGTTGACTACAGGCACTAAGTGCAATGGCCGCGGTGATGGTCATTGATGACCACAATAGGCGAGAGTTCGACATCATACGTTCCTCATTTTTTAATAAAATTTTGATAAAGATTTGTGCAGTTTTAACGTCTGACATCCTTGCCAGATGTAAATACAATAACAAGTATTGACATTTTATGGACAACTCGATAATACCTCACTCAAATATCAAAAACAAACGTTTTGCATATTGACTGTTATTATCGAGCAATAAAGCATCAAATGAGGATAAAATACATGCCTGATGTTCGTTTGACATCGCCACTATCTAACACTGTCAGAATGACAACATCAAATAGTGGTCAGGTGATTGATTGTCTGAAAAGTTAAGACATAAGGTTAAAAAATAGCGTGATGGATAATAGATGATGGGTATTTTTAATAATTAATTTTGATTGTGCGATGCCATAAACTCTTTGACTCGCTCTGAGGTAGGGTTGTCAAATACTTGCTCAGGTGTGCCTATCTCTTCAATCACACCTTGATGCAAAAACACCACTTTGTTTGAAACTTCACGAGCAAAGCGCATCTCATGGGTGACAATTAACATTGTACGCCCCTCCTCTGCTAAGTCGCGCATAACAGTCAGCACTTCATTGACCAGCTCAGGATCAAGTGCAGAAGTCGGCTCATCAAATAATAATACACGCGGCTGCATCGCAAGTGCACGAGCGATCGCAACCCGTTGACGCTGACCGCCGGATAAGTTGGCAGGATAAGCGTCTTTTTTGTCAAGCAAACCAACTTTATCTAGCAGTTTTTCTGCATCGATAATGGCCTGCTCTTTTTTGATTTTTAATACCTGTGTTGGCCCTTCGATGATGTTTTGAAGGATGGTCTTATGCGGCCATAAATTAAAGTTTTGAAAAACAAAACCCACACGAGCCCGTAAGCTATCAAGCTGTTTATTATCTACCGCCTGCATCTCGCCTGACTTGGTTGGCTTTAGCATAAGCGCTTCATTACCAATGCTTATATGCCCTTGTGTTGGTTTTTCAAGTAGATTAATACATCGTAGTAAAGTCGATTTACCAGAGCCAGAAGATCCTAAGATAGAGATCACATCACCATCATAGGCAGTCAACGATACACCTTTGAGCACAGCCAATGAGCCGAAGCTTTTATGAAGATCTTGTAACTCTAAGGCAATAGGGCGAGTCGAGTTTGCGGCAGTCTCAAGCATGGGTCGGTAGATTTCCAATAAAAATAAATAAAGGGAGAAGCGTAATAATGACTTAAAATGATGCTAATAAGTTTTATAGGGCGTTTGCGCCACATTGTCGCCTAAAACAAGACCAAAAGGCAAACTTTCTATCTATTTTTTGTGCTTGATACCTCTTGCTTCTTTACCCTTTTTTCCACAAAAACAGCTCAGACAGCGTTAGCACATCTGAGCTTACCTATAATGTTACTGTTTTTATATAAAACTGGTAATAGTCAGCTTAAATGATAGTCAGTTTATAGGCTTATCAACAGCCAGTCTGTAAGCTTATTAATAGTAATTTAAGAGATTAAAATTAGTAGGTTGATACATGCTCTTCTGATTCGCTACCGTCTAATATCTCAGCGTCGTCCGTCACTTCAGACTCATCAACCGTAGCAACGGCGACATCATCATTCACCATAGGATCATCAGAGATATCTGCACTGTTGACTCCTTCTGTGACTTGCTCGACATCATCAACACTAGTAGCATCTTGCTCTACTTCTACTTGCGCATCCATAGCTGTTTCGTCTTCACTCATAGGTGCTTCTTTATCTGCACAAGCACCCAATGTTAAAGCCGCTGCTGCTAAAGAAGCGTAAAGCCACTTTTTATGCATAGGTTTGTGAGTGGTCGTATCTGAGGTAGTCATATCTTTAATAGTATTCATCTGAACTCTCCGTCGCTTAATAGGCATAATGGGATAAAAAAATTTTCTAAACCCACTTAATGGATATTGAGTTTAGGGAATGTCTGGTTATTTAGTACTCAACTATACTGATAACTGTTTGTCACTACCTTAGTATTTACAGCACAGTTATGTTAAAAGTGCGTAACCGCGTACGTATTAAGTTTTTTATATGATTATTTTGAGTTAACAGACTTACGAATAGACAATATTTTGATTTAAATCTTATATTTATAAAGGCTGGCAAAGGCATTGTAAGTGACAAAAATTGCTGAGTAAAAGCAGATACTGTTCACAAATTCATCTTTACTATCGATGGTAACTCCTCTATGTTAAATAGCATCAAGTTGTGAAGGCGAAAAAACGTAAATTCTCGCCAATGACAACCTCTTATTAGTGAAAAACTCTCATCTACACACACAAGGAACCTTTCTATGAGTCAATCAAATACCGCAGATGTCGCTACTTACATGCAACAAGTCGGCAAACAAGCTCGTACAGCGTCGCGTACGCTTGCCGCTGCCAATACTGGCGATAAAAATTCAGCATTGATAGCGATTCATGATGTATTAGTTGATAACAAACAAGATATTTTATCTGCTAACAAAATCGATATGGATAATGGTCAAAAAAACGACCTTGAAGCAGCACTTTTAGATCGCTTAGAGCTCAACGAAGATCGCTTTGAGGGCATGCTTCAAGGTCTAAAAGATGTCGCAGCCCTACCTGATCCTATCGGCGAGGTCACCGATATGACCTATCGCCCATCTGGTATTCACTTAGGTAAAATGCGCGTGCCACTTGGCGTTGTTGGCATGATTTATGAGTCACGCCCAAACGTTACTTTAGAAGCTGCTTCATTGGCCCTAAAATCAGGTAACGCCATTATTCTACGCGGCGGCTCTGAAGCCTTTGAATCCAATCAAGCAATCGCTAAATGTATCCACCAAGGCCTAAAAAAAGCGGGCCTCTCTGAGCATAGCGTACAAGTACTGCAAACCACAGATCGCGCTGCCGTTGGCGAGCTTATTACTATGACAGAATACGTCGATGTCATTGTACCGCGTGGCGGCAAAGGCTTGATTGCTCGTATTAGTAATGATGCCAAAGTACCTGTCATCAAACACTTAGATGGTAATTGCCATACCTTTATCGATAGCGACGCTGATTCAAAAATCGCCATCGATGTCAGCGTCAATGCAAAAACCCATCGCTATGGCACATGCAACACGATGGAGACGTTATTGCTCGATGACACGATTGCAGATGAGCTATTACCAAAGATTGCTGAAGCTATCGTGCAAGCTGATGACGCCATGCAACTACGTCTCGATGACAAGGCGCAAGCTCTCTTAAAGGACAATGCCAAGCTTGAGGGTCATCTATCGTCTGCAACCGATGAGGACTGGGATACCGAATATCTAGCGCCTATCTTAGCGATTAAAATCGTGGCAGGCATCGATGAAGCCATTGAACATATCAACACCCATGGCAGCCATCATACCGATGTCATCATTACTGATAACTATACTAAGTCGCAGCGCTTTATTCGTGAAGTGGATTCAGCAAGTGTCATGATTAATGCTTCTAGTCGTTTCGCAGATGGTTTTGAGTATGGCTTGGGCGCAGAGATTGGCATTTCAACCGATAAGATTCACGCGCGTGGCCCGGTAGGACTCGAAGGCCTAACCTCACAGAAGTGGATCGTCTATGGACATGGTGAGACACGTGCTTAACTTGTTGTCTCTTGTTAATTTTTACTCCTTAACCTACCACTTATGACCTAACCTCAAGTATAATCCACAAAAAACGTCAGCCCCATTGCTGGCGTTTTTTTATTGAGGGTAAATGGGTCATAAAAATTCGCTTTCTCAATGAAAACCATGATAAAGATCAGGTTGCAACATAACGAAAACATTATATAGGAACATGATCTCATGCAAAGTGGCAAAATCAAGCACTATAGCTCAGATAAAGGCTATGGCTTTATCGATGTTGATGAGCAAAATGAAGAGGTCTTCTTCCATGTCAGTAACGTCAGGTTGTCGCAGCCAATCACTGTAGGTCAACGAGTCTATTTTAATAGCGAACGTAACCATAAAGATCAATTGCGAGCAACTGAGGTTACGGATGCTTCGTTGAGTATCGAAGAGAGTTCCGCCAAAGTAAATCACGCCTCAATACGTTCAAACTAAAGTTATCAGAACGGCAGTCAGAGACTATGTGACGTGAATAGCCGTGACGTGAATAGCCGTAACAATAATAGTAACTCTAATAGGCAGAACAAAAAAAGCTGGAAATCGACTGCTCTTAGCGTACTTGTTCTTATTGCCATCATATTCTTTGGCTATACAGAATTAAAGCCGGCGTTACTCGGTGATGCTCCATCTAATACTACGTCAACCTCTTCTTATGTTGAGATAGAGACAAACGCTGTCACTGGCGACCCTCAGATAGACCAAACAGTCGCGCTGATTCAACAAGGTGGGCCTTTTCCATATCCGAATAAAGACGGTACTACCTTTTATAACCGTGAAGGCAGACTGCCTGCCCAGTCCCAAGGCTACTACCGCGAGTACACCGTACCTACGCCTGGGGTGTCTCATCGAGGAGCGCGGCGTATTGTCACTGGTGGCAATCCTCCTACCGTCTATTATTTGACCATAGATCATTACGATAGCTTTCGAAAGCTTAAGGTAAACTGATATGAGCCAAGCCATTTATTTTGTTGATCAAAGCAATGCAGCACTAAGTGACAGCATTCCTAAACAGGCTGTTAGTATCTCAATCGGTAAAACGCTTGATAAAAACACCCTTTTGACCAGCTTAGCCAAGGCATGCAATTTTCCTAGCTACTTTGCTCATAACTGGGACAGTGCGTGGGATTGTTTGACAGACAGTAAAGTTGCATATCTAGCGCTTAATTTGGCTGCGGTAGAGAACATAAACACTGAGGACTTTAACGTTTTTAAAGGCATTATTGAAGATGCCTATAAGGACTTCGGCAAGCCGCAACTTTGGGTGACTATGCCGACAAGAGACAAGGATTAGTCGCTAATTATCACGAGACCTAAATTTGAGATAAATATAATTTTGTTTCAAATTTGGGTTAATTTATATTTAGAGAAAGGATTGAAGTATGGAAATTACTTTAAATGGCTATTACACCTTGATACTAGCCACTTTAGTACTACTGCTAGGGCGGTTTTTGGTTAAAAATATCAAGTTTTTAGAAAACTTTAATATTCCAGAACCAGTTGCAGGTGGTTTGGTCGCTGCAGTCGTTGTTTATATATTAAATATATTTTGGGGATTTAGCTTTAACTTTCACCAAGGATTGCAAACGGCGACCATGCTGATGTTCTTTGCCTCTATCGGTCTGAGCGCTGACTTTAGTAAGCTTAAAGCAGGTGGTACGCCGTTATTGATTTTCACCATTGTGGTGTCCGTTTTTATTATCTTGCAAGACATCGTCGGCGTTGCGATGGCAAGCGCTCTTGGACTTGACCCTCTACTTGGGCTGGTCACCGGTTCTATCGCGCTGACTGGTGGACATGGAACGGCCGGTGCTTGGGGCATTACTTTAGAGGAGCAATATGGCGTGGTCGGTGCAACGACTCTAGGTATCGCTGTTGCAACTTACGGCTTGGTCGCAGGCGGCGTAGTCGGTGGGCCTGTGGCTCGTCGGTTGATTCAAAGGCTTGGTATAGAGCCAACTCCCTACAATCAAAGTCCAAGTGATATCGAAAAGGTAACAGGCGCGCAGTCACTATATAGTACCAAGCACGACGAAGACGACATCTTAAATGACAAAGAAATCTTTGAAAGACCTGACCACATTCGTCTTATTACTGCGTCCTCTACTATCGAAACTTTGGCACTGTTCGCCGGTGCGTTGGCGTTTGCAGAGACCATGACATTGGTTGCAGCTGATACGTGGTTTGAGTTGCCTACCTTCGTTTGGGCGCTGGCAGGCGGTGTGATTATTCGCAACGTACTAACGATATTTTTTAACTTTGAGATGTTTGACCGTGCCATTGATGTATTAGGTAACGCCTCTTTGAGCCTGTTTTTGGCCATGGCATTGTTGTCACTAAAACTATGGCAGCTGACTGACTTAGCAGGTCCTGTACTGGTTATCTTAATCGTACAAACGGTGATTATGATTATCTATGTGTACCTAGTCACCTTTAAGATAATGGGCAAAAACTACGATGCCGCTGTCTTATCAGCAGGACATTGTGGTTTTGGTATGGGGGCAACGCCGACTGCGATTGCCAATATGCAGGCGGTCACCGATCGCTACCTACCTTCGTATAAGGCGTTTTTGATTGTGCCGATGGTTGGTGCCTTCTTTGTCGATATTGTCAACGCCACGGTATTGCAGATATTCGTTAATTTACCGTTTATGTAGAAACAAGACTTTTTAGACCAGTTTTAGTAATAATTAAAGCCCCAACTACACTTCGGTTAGTTGGGGTTTTTGGTTGGCGTGTTTACTGATCTCATAGATTAAAGAACAAACCTTGCGTTTTGTTACGCAACTTCTAATGACACCAAAACCATAAGCCGTTATCAATGGTGTATAAAAATATTGAGGTAAATTATGTTAGTGTTTGCAGTAATCATTGTTGTCTCAGGCGCCCTTATCGTCGGGGCGCTTTGGGGGTTGTATGGACGACTACCTAGCTGGCTTGAAGGCAACTTGCTGGCGGTCGCAGGTGGGGCACTGACGATATCAGTGGTCATCGAGCTATTACAACCAGCCGTGACTGATAGCGGAGTTTGGATCACAGCGGCTTTCACTTTACTAGGCGCTATCGTATTTACAGGTATTGACTACTTGATTGATGAAAAACTCAACTCGGAGGGCGGTGGTGGTCTATTGGCTGCCATCACACTTGACGGGGTGCCTGAAAATCTGGCGCTAGGCGTATCACTCTTAAGCGGTAACGTAATGCAAGTCGCTGCATTGGCAGGCTCTATCTTGTTGTCCAATCTTCCAGAAGCGGCGGGCGGTGCCAAAGAGATGCGTAAAAATGGCAAAAGTAACAAGAAAGTACTTATGCTTTGGATCGGTGCCGCTGTTTTATTATCGCTTGCGGCTATCTTAGGTAAGGTGCTGCTCAAAGGCGTTGATGAAGAGATTATTAGTGCTATCGATTGTTTCGCTGCTGGCGCTGTTATTGCCTCTTTAGCGACTGAGGTGTTCCCCACTGCCTTTAAACGCGGCAACCACTGGGCAGGTATCAGTGCGAGTGTTGGCCTGATACTGGCGTTGGCCTTAAACCAGCTTGGTGGTTAATCTGTTTGGTATGGCTGATACGTTGGCTGCCTAATCTCCGTGTACTATAGTTCTGAACACTATGACCAAATCATCGATGACCCAAAGACTCGACTGAGAAGTTCACCATAAAAATACCGACTTTTTTATAACAAGAAAAAACCGCCCAGCCTAAGCTGAGCGGTTTTTATTTTACTCAACGCTAAATAAGCGCTAGCTAAAATTAAAAGAACTGGCTTACTGGTTTTTTTCGTAAACTGGTAGCTCTTTACAGATAGCTTCTACTTTGCCACGTATGTCAGCCAAGACTTTTTCATCACCGCGGCTGTCTAGCACATCGCAGATCCAACCAGCCAAATCACTAGCTTGTGCTTCATTAAAGCCGCGCGTAGTAATCGCTGGCGTACCGATACGGATACCAGATGTGACGAACGGAGATTTTGGATCATTTGGTACAGCGTTTTTGTTCACAGTGATATGCGCATCGCCAAGCCATTTATCCGCTTCTTTACCCGTCATTTCTTGCTTAACCAAGCTAATCAGCATTAGATGGTTTTCAGTACCACCAGAGATAATTTCATAACCACGCTCTTGGATAACTTTAGCCATTGCTTGGGCGTTTTTGACGACTTGCTGCTGATAGGTTTTGAAGTTGTCTTCTAGCGCCTCTTTAAAGCAAATCGCTTTGCCCGCGATGACATGCATGAGCGGGCCTCCTTGGTTGCCTGGGAATACCGCAGAATTAAGCTTTTTCGCAAGCTTCTCATCACGAGCCAAAATCATACCTGAGCGCGGGCCACGTAAGGTTTTGTGCGTCGTCGTCGTCACTACATCAGCAAATGGTACTGGGCTTGGGTAAACGCCGCCAGCGATAAGACCAGCCACGTGTGCCATATCTACTAATAGATATGCGCCTACTTCGTCGGCGATTTCACGGAAACGTGCCCAATCTACAATCTGTGAGTATGCTGAAAAGCCAGCAATAATCATCTTAGGCTTGTGCTCTTTTGCCAAACGCTCAACTTCATCATAATCGATAAGTCCAGTGCCCTCAACCAAACCGTACTGTACGGCGTTGTAATTAAGGCCTGAAAAGTTAATATGCGCGCCATGGGTTAAGTGACCACCCGCGTCTAGGCTCATGCCTAGTACCGTGTCGTTAGGCTCAAGCAATGCTAAAAAGACGGCTGAGTTTGCTTGGCTACCTGAATGCGGCTGTACGTTGACATATTCAGCACCGAACAACTCTTTTGCGCGATCAATAGCCAATTGCTCAACGACATCGACGTGCTCACAGCCACCGTAATAACGCTTGCCTGGATAGCCTTCGGCGTATTTATTGGTGAGATCTGTACCTTGCGCTTCCATCACAGCTTGCGAGCAATAGTTTTCTGACGCAATAAGCTCAATATGGTTTTCTTGACGTACACTTTCAGCTTCCATGGCTTTTGAAAGTTCTGGATCAAAATCCTTGATAGATATATCTTTAAACATATGTATGTCCTACGTATTGACTATTATTAAAAAGGCGTTGTTAGAAAAAAGAAGCCTAGAGTCGGCGCCTCGATATCAGCAACAAGTTTTGATGTACTTCTGCACTTAGCGTATCGCTATGGGCAAGTGTAACATGAAATTTTATGTTATGAACGCAAAAAACCCTTACCTTAAGCCAAGCGAATTAGATGGTTTTATAGCGTCAATAAATGGCCAATAAAATAAGCTTTTTTCTTATTTTAATACATGCCAGCACATGTTAAATACGTCATATCTAGCAATGTTGATCTAGCAAACCTACGATTATTAAAAACCCTCAAGCATCACTAGACAAAAATGCTGATAAAAAGGTTTCACTAATCAGTAATTTACGTCTATACCAGTCATAACACGTTTGACGTTGCCATCCATCGTCAGTTAAGCAGACAGAGCGCTTGTTAGGTAAAGTACGACTGCGTTTAAATAAGACATAGCCGATAGGAATACCTTTTAGTTGCTGCAGACGACGTGCACCCCCCTTTAGACTTGCTAAAGGAAAGACACTCTGCGCCTGTACCCAAGGCTTATCATCATTACCATACAACCGAACTTCGCGTACCCATGCTAGCATCGAACGATTAAGTGCTGAGTTATGCAGACCTAGTTGCCGCTTTTGGTGTAACGTAAGCAGCCGATAACCTTCAAAGCTACGCTCTACGCGTAATGGCTGCCCGGCTTTTTCTTCTAACATTGCAGTTAATGAGCCTTTGGCATTAAGCCATGGTAATAGCTCTATTGGCGGTGGCCAATTATTTAGACAATCATAGGGATAACTTGACATAATCACTGACTAAATATGAAGGGTAAAAAAAGAAAAACCAATCTTACTCATAACGCTCAAACCTTATCAATCATAATCAGTAAACTCTGGCATGTTATCAACATTAAATGGTAATGCATCGTGTGCTTGCTGACGATATCGCGCCATTTGTAGTCGATCTTTTGCGCAAAAGTCAGCAATCGCTGGTACAAAACGTGGATCATATATACGGTGTAATGAGTGTGTTTTAGTTGGAATAAATCCTCTGATAAGTTTGTGCTCACCTTGAGTACCGGGATCAAAATGCGTCAAACCTTGCTCAATGGCAAACTCAATGCCTTGATAATAGCACAGCTCAAAATGCAAACTGTCATACTCGCCAAGCGCACCCCAATAGCGCCCATATAAAGTTGCATTGTCGCTATGGGGTTTGTCGTATAAAAACAAGCTACTGGCAATAATCTCATCATTGGTATCGTAAGCTTGTACTAACAACAGACACTCAGGCATCTGTTTTGCTAATGCCATAAAAAATGCTTCTTTTAAGTATGGCTGCTGTCCGCGGACGGCATAGGTCATTACATAACAATGATAAAACGCCTTCCAATCCGCCTCAGTAATCTCATCTCCGCATTTACGAACGCAACGAATCCCCTGGGCAATTACTTTTCTACGCTCAGCACGAATATTTTTACGTTTTCTAGCCGTCAATGTCGTTAAGAACGCATCAAAGTCTGTAAACGCCTTGCCATCTTGCAGTAAATCCTTATTTTGCCATAAGAACTGGCAGCCTTGGCGCTCAAGGATAGGATTGTTTGCAGTAAGCGCCTCTACTTCAGTATGGGTTATTTGTGCCGGATCACTCACATTATGAGCAGGCATTGCGGCCGTCGTCAGCTTGGCCAATTCTGGCGTTACAAACAGTCCATGCCAGCTTGACGCTCCTACTTGCTGGGCAATGTCGTCTACTCCTGCCATAGCCGTTTTTACGATATTGGCATCAAGCGTCTCGCCAGCCGCCAACCATAAGCGCTGCCCAGTAATTGGGGTATAAGGAGAGCTTGTCACTAGGCGCGGATAATAGTCAAGACCATATTGCGCGTAGGCTTGCGCCCATGCATGATCAAACACAAACTCACCGCGATGATGATTTTTTACAAATACTGGCATGACGGCGACAGCTTGAGCGATATCTACTGGCTCTATGTCTACTGGTTCTATGATAGGATCGATCGTAGCTTTGTGGCCCACATCATCTGTACGATAAACCAAAACGAAAATAGGCAACCATCCTGCCTGCTCGCCAATGGCATGTGTATCTATCAATGCCTGCCAAAAGGCAAACGACATAAAAGGCGTATCAGGCAATTGCCAATCGACTTGACTCTGCCAACTTGTGTCTTTGAGTAGTGCATACTGTAAATTCATAATTCTCACATTGCGTTTTCTTTATGGTTTAGCGTATCAAACGTCAACTATTTTGCTGTCACAATTTGCAAAATATCCAATTAAAGCAAACAATAATGTTCAAAAAATTGAGCTTTATGCTCAACCAATACAAAAAGTCATCTACAACGCTGCAGATGACTTTACTTATTATGTTGTATAATTACAGCTAAGCAAGGCGTTTGCTACATAAACCACAGATATTTGCTTTATCGATTGGTTTTATAAATATACCAAAAAATTTGCCCCTAGATAATAGTTGCAAAAAACGTTAATTGCATGGAAAAGATGATATCAGTGTCGATGACTGGTAGAATAAAGCTGTTATTAGATTAATATAATTTAGATACATAGGATATGAGCAAAAACAGTACACTTAGTTCATTAAACAAGATTGACATTAAGCGAATTTATAGCGGATTAGTTATAATGTGCTGTCAATCAGTTACTTTTAAAAATGGTTTCTTTAGGGCAACCTTTTGAAATCTTATATTAACGCCTGTAAATGAATATGAGTAATAGAAAACTTTAAGCCGTTTCAACTTTTGGAACTGCATATAATGTACTGGTTATAGCCATATAGTTCGTTATCGCTTAGTAGCATTTAGCATTTAGCATTTAGCATTTAGCATTTAGCATTTAGCATTCAAAATAATACTAAGCCTTATTATTAACTACCGACTAAAGGATTACCCTACTAAAATGTCAAAAATTATTTATACAAAAACTGATGAAGCCCCAGCGCTGGCGACTCTGTCGTTCTTACCTATTGTTAAGGCTTTTACGCAGACGGCAGGGATTGCTGTTGAGACCAGCGATATCTCTGTTGCCGCCCGAGTATTGGCTGAATTTCCTGAATACTTAAATGAAGATCAACGTGTTCCTGACAATTTGGCTGAGCTTGGTCGTCTAACACAAGAACCTGACACCAATATTATCAAACTACCTAACATCAGTGCTTCTGTACAACAGCTTAAAGCTGTGATTAAAGAGCTACAAGGCAAAGGTTACGCGATACCTGATTTTCCAGAAGATCCTCAAACGGATGAAGAAAAAGAGCTGCGTAAGCGTTTTGGTAAAGCGCTCGGTAGTGCAGTAAACCCTGTACTGCGTGAAGGTAACTCAGATCGCCGGGCACCAAAGGCTGTCAAAAACTATGCTCGCAAACATCCGCACTCTATGGGTGAATGGAAGCAATGGTCAAGCACGCACGTATCGCACATGCATGGCGGTGACTTTTATGACGGTGAGCAGTCTATAACATTAGATAAAGCTCGCACTGTCCGCATGGAATTGTTGCTCGATGACGGCACTAAAAAAGTCTTAAAGCCTGAAATTGCGTTGCAAGACAAAGAAGTCATCGATTTGATGGTCATGAGTAAAGATGCCCTGCTAGAGTTTTATGAGCGTGAAATGGAAGACTGCCGCGAAGCTGGTATTTTGTTCTCATTGCACGTAAAAGCGACCATGATGAAGGTTTCTCACCCTATCGTCTTTGGTCATGCAGTAAGAATCTACTATAAGGAAGCCTTTGAAAAACATGGCGCGTGTTTTGATGAGTTAGGTATTAACGTTAACAACGGCATGGCTGATCTATACGACAAAATCTCAGTATTACCAGCATCAAAGCGTGAAGAGATTGAGCAGGACTTACATGCCTGTCAAGAGCATCGCCCGCGTCTGGCCATGGTCGACTCTGCAAAAGGTATTACCAACTTCCATTCTCCAAGCGACATTATCGTAGATGCTTCTATGCCTGCTATGATTCGTAATGGCGGTAAAATGTGGGGCGCCGATGGCAAATTATACGATTGCAAAGCCGTTATGCCTGAGTCTACTTTTGCTCGTATCTATCAAGAAATGATTAATTTTTGCAAATGGCATGGTAATTTTGATCCAACGACGATGGGTACTGTCCCTAACGTCGGCCTTATGGCTCAAAAAGCTGAAGAATATGGCTCGCACGATAAGACCTTTGAATCTAGCGATACCGGTATGGCACGTATTGTCGATATTGACACCGACGAAGTCTTGCTCGAAAAAGACGTCAAAAAGGGTGATATCTGGCGCATGTGTCAAACCAAAGACTTACCGATTCAAGACTGGGTGAAACTTGCTGTACGCCGCGCACGTGAATCAAATACGCCTGTTATCTTTTGGCTAGATCCATATCGTCCGCATGAAAACGAGCTCATCAAAAAGGTTAATATGTACTTAAAAGACCATGATACTGATGGCCTACATATTGAAATCATGTCACAAGTTCGTGCGATGCGTTATACCTTAGAGCGTGTAGCTCGCGGTCTTGATACCATTTCTGCGACTGGTAATATCTTACGTGACTATCTGACAGATTTATTCCCTATCTTAGAGTTGGGCACGAGCGCAAAAATGCTCTCAGTTGTACCTTTAATGAAGGGTGGCGGTCTGTTTGAAACGGGTGCCGGTGGTTCAGCTCCAAAGCACGTCGAGCAGCTGGTAGAAGAAAACCATTTACGCTGGGATTCGTTGGGTGAGTTTTTAGCCTTAACTGAGTCTTTGGAGCATTTGGCCAAAAACGATAACAATGCCAAAGCACAGGTATTGGCAGATACGCTTGATAAAGCGACAGAAAAGCTGTTATTGAATGATAAATCTCCATCGCGTAAAACAGGTGAATTGGATAACCGCGGTAGTCACTTCTATCTGGCTATGTACTGGGCAGAAGAGCTTGCCGCACAAGAACAAGACAGCGAGCTAAAAGAGAAATTCTCTAAATTTGCGCAAAGTCTTGAGAGTCAAGAAGACGCTATCGTTAAAGAGTTCAATGACGCTCAAGGTAAATCTGTAGATATCGATGGCTACTATTTTGCCGATGAAAAGTTGGCTGAGCAGGCAATGCGCCCTAGCACAACGTTCAACGAAGCTATCGATTCGTTATAAGTACGTGATTGGTTAAAGTAACAACACCCCAACGGTCTAAGATCGTTGGGGTGTTTTTTCGGTTTAAGAAATTAGTAAAACAAAGAAACACTATGTAGCGTTATAAGCAACGCAGGTTTAAAGCTGACGTTCCATGAAATTTTAAGCGTTCATATGCTTGATGACTGCTGTACCGAACTCCGAGGTACTCAGTAAGGTAGCCTTTGGCATCAAGCGCTCAAAATCATAAGTCACTGTCTTACTCGCAATCGCGCCTTTTATTCCTTCAATAATCAGGTCTGCTGCTTCAACCCAGCCCATATCACGTAACATCATCTCAGCTGACAGTATTAACGACCCTGGATTTACTTTGTTTTGACCTGCATACTTTGGCGCAGTACCATGAGTGGCCTCATAAACAGAAACAGCGCCGCCTTTGTTCGCGCCTGGTGCAATACCAATACCGCCCACTTCTGCTGCCAGTGCATCAGAGATATAATCCCCGTTTAAGTTTAGTGTTGCCACCACTGAGTAATCTGCAGGACGCATTAGTATTTGCTGCAAAAACGCATCAGCGATGACGTCCTTAATGACAATCTCGTTACCTGTTTTAGGGTTCTTCATCGTCATCCAAGGACCGCCATCTAACAACTCGGCGCCAAAACGCTCCGCAGCTAACTCATAGCCCCACTCTTTAAATGCACCTTCGGTAAACTTCATAATATTGCCTTTATGCACTAAGGTTACATTTGGCAAGTCATTATCGATAGCATGTTGAATGGCTTTGCGCACTAGGCGCTGTGTGCCTTCTTTTGATACAGGTTTGATACCGATACCGCAGTCTTCAGGGAAGCGTATCTTATCGACACCCATCTCATTTTGTAAAAAGTCGATGACCTTTTTGGCATCATTACTACCCGCTTTCCATTCAATACCAGCGTAGATATCTTCTGAGTTTTCACGGAAGATGACCATATTGGTCAATTCAGGATGTTGGACTGGACTTGGGACGCCCTCAAACCAACGTACTGGACGCTGACAGACGTATAAGTCAAGCTCTTGACGTACTGCAACATTTAATGAACGAAAACCGCCGCCAACTGGTGTGGTCAATGGACCTTTGATACTGATGACATAGTCTTTTAAAACATCTAATGTCTCGCTTGGCAAGTAATCACCTTCGTAGATTTTGGCAGCTTTTTCACCAAGGTAGGCCTCCATCCAAATGATTGATTTTTTGCCATGGTAGGCTTTGTCTACAGCAGCATTGACCACCTTTATCATGACAGGCGTGATATCTATACCGATACCATCACCTTCAACGTACGGAATAATTGGATTGTTAGGAACGTTTAACGACAAATCAGCGTTGACAGTCACTTTTTCACCATCTCTTGGTACGATAACTTTGTTATAAGACATAAATAAAATTCCTTGATTATATGTTAGGGTTCTCAGGCCCATTGATCACTTTGTTATGTGACAAATATTTGCTATAAATATTTCAATTACTAGCACTACAAAAACCTTTACTCCATCATGGTTTTATAATTGAGATTAGCTAACGTGATGTTTATTTAGTATGCTACTGGCTCAATATTGCTTTCGTTTTGTCTGACTATGTTAGACGCTTATCAACTGATATATTTATAATATGATGGCTGTTCATGCTTAGTACATAATTAGTATGAGTAAAGAATAGTGCCTATTTTAACATCTATTCTCAAACGGTTTGGTTTCAAAATGTCAGACGATAATAGGTAGCGCAATCTTCCTTTTTATCACATAAAATCTTTTCTTTTTTGTTTGGATATATTTGCCTTATGTCAGCCTCAAGCCTTGTTTTATTTAACAAACCTTACGGAGTACAAAGTCAGTTTCGTGACGATAGTAACAATGACCATACTACGTTATCTGAATACTTCACTGACAAGTCTTTGAGAGTGGCTGGTCGATTGGACGCGACTTCAGAAGGCTTACTTATTTTGACAAGTGATGGACGGATAAACAAAGCCATCACGCATCCACCAAAGGCCAATGATGGGCACAAACAAGGCAAAACTTACTTGGTACAAGTTGAGGGTATTCCAACTCCTGAGCAACTACGTCAGCTTGTAACAGGTGTTGTTTTAAAAGACGGTAAGACGCTGCCTGCTAAAGTCGAACGTCTAAACGAAGACGAATTACCGATGCCTCTTTGGGCACGTAACCCGTCTATTCGCGAGCGTAAAAGCGTCCCTGACTCCTGGCTAATGCTGACCATTTACGAAGGGAAAAACCGTCAAGTACGTCGTATGACAGCGCATGTTGGCCTGCCTTGCTTACGCTTAATCAGATGGTCAGTGGCTGGGTTTGAATTGGGCAATTTAGGTGTTGGTGAGTTTGTACGTATTCACTTAAGTAAAGAGCGCTGTCAGAAGTTGGGTATCATAAAGTAATAGAACACAGGTTGTAGCAAATTTGCTGCTGACATTTAAAACGTTAGCGACTCGAATTAGCAAGACTAATCTGCTAATATCCATTATTTGTTGTGTTTTAGCCAAATGGTTTGTCAATTTATTTATTCATTTGACTGACTAGCGGCTTATTTATGTTAAGGACATATCATGACTTCTTATCGTTATCCTCTTCCTGCTATAGCTATTAGTGTTACAACGCTACTTGTGCTTAGTGCTTGCCAGCCAATCACTGAAAACTCAGAAAGTACAGTCCTTCAAAACGATGAGGCAACGACCATAGAAGAGGTTGTAGCACCTTCAACCCAAGCAACTGAACAAGTAACCAAGGTAGATGAAACGATTGATGGGCATGCAGGTCATCATATGCCAGATGCAGCTATGAGCGCTGATGATGTACAAATGAGCGATATGCTCAAAGATTACAGTAAGTCGATGGCAAGAATGCATGATGAGATGATGATCGGGATGAATTATAATGATCCAGATACTGCATTCGCCAAAGGCATGCTTGGACACCATCGCGGTGCCTTAGATATGGCAAAAACTGAGCTCAAATACGGTACTGATGAGACTATGCGTAAGCTTGCGCAAGACATTATAGACTCACAGCAAGTTGAGATTGATACTATAAACAAGTGGCTTGCCAGTCATCCTGATGCCGCTAAACCCAAACCTGATACTCAAGCAATGCAGCAAGCCTATGCTAAGGGTATGGAAACTATGCATGGGGAGATGACACTTGGCATCGCAGACCCGATGCCTGATATGGCATTCGCGCGCGGGATGCTGCCACATCATATAGGTGCAGTAGATATGGCAATGGTGCAGATGAAGTATGGTAAAGATACAGAAATGCGTCAGCTTGCACAGCAGATCATTGATACGCAGCAGCGTGAAATTGAGCTGATGCAAGATTGGATTGCTCTGCAAGAGATCGATAATAACGAGCTCAATCAATAGCCTTACTTTTGATAACGCTCTATGCCATTAAGCCACATTTGCCAAGCCGGAACAATCTGCTGACGTGCTCCGTCTTGCTCTTGTGAGCTGTCTGTTTTAACCAACCGTAAATTTATCTTATGTGGAAAAGCTTGTTCTACTCTATCTTGACCTTGCATGACCACGTTAGGCAATACGGTGACACACATCAGCTCATCACGGCGGAATAAATGACAAGTAACTTTATGCTGAGCGTGACTGAAAGCTGTTAGTTGTTTACTATCAGCCTTGATACCATCGATAGCGATAATGACATCATGAGCTGATATTCCAGCCTTTGCTGCAGCGCTACTACGTTGTACTCGATTGACTTTTAGACCTGCTGGCGTTTCAGTGCAGCGTAGACCCCAAGGTATCTTTTTATCGGCTGTTTCTTTGACATCATCATGAATGGTAATTCCATTGTCAGTAAGCAAGCGCTCAAGAGGCAACTCCTCCACGCCATTGACATAACGGCGCTCAAAGTCTTCCCAGTCTGCTATTGGCATAAACTGACCGATCACCGTACCCATATCAGCACTACTGATACCAATGCGCTTATTGTCCTTTTGCTTTGCCTGCTCGTAAAACGCTTTCACCACATCGAATAGGTGGTAGCGACCAGCGCTTTTTTGCTGTAGCGTCAAGTCTAAGCAAAGAGCGACCAATGCGCCTTTATTGTAATAACTGATCCCTGCATTACCAGTATTTTCATCGCTACGATAAAGCTTAATCCATGCATCAAAACTGGACTCTGCGACACTTTGATGCGCACGGCCATCCGTTTGGTAGTATCTATTCATTTGTTCAGCCAACAGTTTTAGATAGCTGGCTTTATCAATCACGCCTGAGGCTTGCAGCATAAAATCATCAATATAAGAGGTAAAACCTTCAAACACCCAAAGTAGCGGTGTGAATACTTCTTTGCGCAAATCAACCTCTAGCATCACATCTGGGCGTACAGTCTTGACCCACCACGAATGAAAGTACTCATGGCTGCATAAACCCAAAAAGCGCTGATAGTCGCTACTTGGTATTTTAGGCTCATCGAAACTTGGTAAGTCGCGGCGCGGGGTGATCAGGCTGGTAGAGTTGATATGCTCAAGGCCACCATAATCTTGACCACTGGCGTAAGTCATAAAGGTATAGTCATCAAACGGCGCATCACCCAGCCAATTGACATACGTCTGACAAATCTGCGTCACATCTTGCTGCAAGCGCCCCATGTTGGCGTTGTGTTTGCCAGAGATAAAAAATCGATGACTCAATGTCTGATGCATATGGTCTTGAACGATAAAGTTAAATGATGTTTGAGCGGCAATCTCAAAAGGATGATCTATCAGCTCATAGTAACTGTCTGCTAGTAAACTATAGCTATGCTTACCATGACCATCTTGCGCATCAACGTGTAGATGCGTGGCCTCAAGACCGCATGCCAGTGTGATATCACTATCATCGTTAGTCGTCAGATTCTGCTCTGCTAAAAATGTGGCTGGTACGATAAGGCTTACCTGTACTGGTTTTTTCTCTTGTCCTTCTACAGCCAAGGCAAGCGACGTAAAATTTCCATACAAACGCTGCTGGTCGACATAGGCAGTACGCACTGATAAGTCATAACAATAAACTTCATAATGGACGCTTAGCAGCTGCCCAGCTTCAACCTGTGGTAGTTGCCATGTATTTTTATCAATCTTATGAGCACGTTGTTTAAAAGAGCTGGCATCACTATGTTCTTTACTTTGTTCTTTACTTTCTTGATTCTCTATTCGGTAATAAACTGCCGTAATATTACGAGCAAACTCACGCATCAAATAGCTGCCTGGTATCCATGCTGGCAACCATAAGCGCGGTGATGCTGTATCTGCTGTAAAGCTTAGCGTAACATCGACTAAATGCTCAAAAAATCGGTCAAAATCGAGCTGATAGCTGATATCAGTGGTACGTTTTGGTGCAGACTGATGATTTGATGAGTGGTCTTGTGATAAGGATAGTGTTGTCATATTGGATACTTATTATGGTGTTTAACGTTATAGTAGAAGCCTTAAATGCAAAACGCAACCAATAAGCAATGAGTAATTAATAATGAATAATGAATAATATAAGCAATGCATCTTAAAATGGATGTAGAGTGACTGAGGCGATGAATAAAACAATGACTGAGTTGAATTTTTTAACTCTTGTCTGGCAAAGCGTAAAGTTAACGGGACAAAGTGGTATCAGTAGCGCATCAATACGCTTGCCCTGTGTTTATTTTAAGCTGACTAATATAATAAAAATTGAATAAATTTCATGAATATTGGCATTTTTTATGTTTTTTGCCTTGAAAGTTATTATTACCATCTCAATTAAAGATGCTAACTGTTAAAGTTACTTTTATAAGTTTAAATAAACTGACGATAATTAACTAATGATATGGCTTTTGGCTTACTGATTGGCTTTTTTAGGTTTATTGCAACCGCATCTAATTTTTTACATAGATATATTTAGGATAATTTATGACTACTATCGCAAAAGACACTGCCGTCAAATTTAATTACACGCTAAAAGACGACGAAGGCAACATTCTTGACCAGTCACCAGAAGGTCAACCGCTTGCTTATTTGCATGGCCATAGCAACATTATTCCAGGCCTTGAGCAGCAGCTAGAAGGTAAATCTGCTGGCGAAAAAGTTAATGCAGTCGTTGAACCTGCTGATGGCTACGGCGAATACCAAGAGCAAGCAGTGCAGCATGTGCCACGTGATAACTTTCAAGGTGTTGACGATATCCAGCCTGGTATGCAGTTTCAGTCAGAAGCTGGTGGCCAAGTTATGTTAGTGACGGTTACTGAAGTATCTGATGATCAAGTGACTGTTGATGCCAACCATCCACTAGCTGGCAAGCGTTTAACGTTTGATGTAGAAATTCAAGAAGTACGTGCAGCAACTGAAGACGAACTCAACCACGGCCATGTACATGGCGCAGGTGGCGTTGAGCACTAATCTATCATAAATGAGATAGAACGTTGAACAATGAGTGATAAACATTACTTATTGTTTAAACCAAAAAAACCAGTAGCGATGTCTACTGGTTTTTTTGGTTTAAACGATAAGAGCAGTTGTTTTTGAACATTATCGTAAAAAAAATATTGTGGATGTCTTGGTAATAAAACCACTCCCATCCAAACGTAATAAAACCGCACAACGACAAGCGCTATGCGGTTTCTATCACCAACCATCCTTGTTTACGTTATGCTATACCCAATCCCAAGACATAGTATAACTGTTAGGCATCCAGCCTTATCATCCGTAATGAGCAATCCATCCCTGAAACAATTTATAAACAACCTACAAATACCAATCCCTAGTATTAAACATAGTATCGTCAAACTGTGCAGTGGGTCTATAATCGCAGATTGCCCCTCGCTTAGTAAGAGGTTGAAACGACATTGTCTGTAAGCATATGCTTACAGACAATGTTCAAGGTATTTAAGGCTCTATTGTTGCTTGCAGTTTTTCTTTAGGACTGGGCGTCGCTTTTGGATCAGCGCTTAGCATTAAATAAGCCGCCTCGCTGATAAAGGCCTCGTCCTCTGGTAGCTGCGGACGTTCATCAACTTTCATTTTGCTGCGCTCTTCAAATTTTGCATCCATGGCTGCTTGATAAGTATCCCAATTGGCATATGGACCCTTACCTGTCGCTATTAAACGTTTATTCTCAGCTTGCAATGAGCGCTGCTCAATCAACTCCATCTTCGCTCGGCGACTATTTATATCCAAATCAATGGGCTTTTTTTCATCATCCATATCGCGTATGTCATTTAGAGTAGATAGATAAACAAACTGCGGATTTTGCTGTTGACGTATTTTCGATTGCTGGTTCAAGGTGGCAAGCGTGTCTGAAGAAAACTTACCTTCAGGCTTATATGCAGCCGTCTTAATAGTATCCCATGGTAGCGCTTTTTTCTGTGCGCGCTCACCAAAGGTAGCGTCATCATAAATATTGACTAGCTCTACATCAGGTACAACACCTTTATTCTGTGTACTGCCCCCTGTGATACGATAAAACTTACGCTGAGTTAATGTTGCAGAACCCAGCGCTAGATTGTCCAGCTGTATTTGTGCAGAGCCTTTACCAGTTGTGGTACTACCAACCACCAAACCTCGGCCATAGTCCTGTATCGCTGCTGCGAAAATCTCACTAGCAGACGCTGAGGCTAAGTTTGTGAGCACCACTACCTTGCCATCATATAGCTGTTTACCACCATCATCATCGCGATATACTTGGACATTGCCGCGGTTATCGCGTATTTGTACTAATGGCCCACCTTTGATAAATAACCCTAGCATCTTTGCTACTTCATCCAAAGAGCCACCTGGATTGTTACGCAGATCCACCACCAGACCGTCGATATTTTCTTTATTTAGGGCTTTGATTGCCTTTTCAGTATCAACACTGACACTACGATAATCTTCACCATTGCGCCGCGCACGATAGTTCAAATAAAAGCTTGGTATCTCGAGCACACCAATGCGCTGTGGCGTGTCATCAATGTTAGGACGTTGTACCTCTACGATACGGTGCGTGACTCCTGATTCTTCTTGCTCGATAATGTCACGTACGACGGTAATAGTACGAGCACTCGCCTCTGGTGTATTGGGCTGACGCACTTTTAAAGTCACTGAAGTCCCACGTTTACCGCGAATCAAACCGACAATTTCACGCGTTGACCAACCGACCACATCGGTCATGGTTTTGCCATCTTCAGCGATACCGATGATGAGATCGTTGGGTTTGATTTGACCCGTTTTGGCCGCAGGCCCACCATCGACTAAAGTGACGATACGTGTATAATCTGGGTTTTTACGATCTGGACGAATAGAGACCCCGATTCCTTCTAGCTGTAAGCTTGACTGAATCTGTAGCTCAGTCGCCTGAATAGGCGCATAATAGTTACTGTGTGGATCGTAAGTGAGCATGGCAGTATTGAGTACTGTCTCCATAATCTCATCGTCTTTTAAACGTGACATCTGCCCTTGTTGGCGCGACAAACGATTTAATAAAATCTCACTTGGCGTACGCTGATCATCACGTACTAAATCTTGACCACGAGTGATGTCAGGGTTATCTAAAAATATCTGTTCTTTGCCTTTTTCACTTTCCTTACCTAAAGAGATACTTATTAACTGAAATTTTAACTGACGTGCCCAATAATCACGCTGTGCTTTTTTGGTTTTAAAGTGTTCAAGCTTCTCTCGGTCAAGAATGATGGTCTCATCACTTGTCAAATCAAGATCCGTTTTGAGCATTCTTGTGGCCATATCGAAGTACTCATTTGAGCGTTTGCGATAACGCTCAAAAATGTCGATACCAGCAGATAGATCACCGCGCTTGAGTCGATTGCCAAATTCGCTTGCATATTTCTTTTCGAATTCATCAACATCAGATTGCAAAAACAACGTATGATTTGGGTCTAGATTATCAATGTACATAGACAAAATTTCACTGCCCATTTCACTATCAAGTGGTTGGTTCAAATAATGACTGCGGTCTAATAGTGCCGCGACTTGTCTGGTTGTAATTTTTTGTTCAGGAGTTTGGACAAACCCTTCAGTACCAGTATCTGCTACTGCTGTACCATAGCTTTGTGTCAGAATAAGCCCAGCTACGCCGACTGACGCTGCGCTGAGTAACCACTGTGCTGGTTGTTTTTTCATTATGTGTACCTGGTTGTTTTAAGTGATAAAATGCCTAAAATGTGTCTTAAATTGTCTTATCAATATGTCTTAAACTGGTTTGTTACTATAGAATACTTTGCGTTCAATATTAGCATGGTCATTGGCTTACAACTGTCTCAAACTGTATAAACAATCTTACACGCTACGTCTGTACATACCAAACTTTCTATCGTCTTTATTGTACGTGTTATCATATTTATAGTAATGGTTTGACCAACACCAGTTATACAACTTAAGTTGTGGTAATAATTCTATACTTAAATGGTAGCAATGATAAATATACTAACAGCTGTATCTGCCAAATTAACATAGGTCTGATAAGCGACAACTGGCATAATAGATTGATAGAAAAAGGCAGTTTTCACCCATGCTGCTTTAATGATGTCATCATCAAACCAACAATATAAATAACCAGTCATTATCAAAACTCATAATATAAGTGCACAGCACTCTAAGGATCTTGCCATGTATGGTGTGTTAATGATCGATATCGGTAGCACCGCACTGACAAATGAAGACATCAGTTTACTCGAACAAGCTCAAGTCGGTGGCGTAATTTTGTTTGCACGTAATATTGTCGATGCCGCACAAGTACGCGCGCTATGTGACGATATTCGCTATCATAACCCTGATATTCTCATCGGTGTCGATCAAGAAGGGGGGCGCGTTGCTCGGTTACGTAATGGGTTTACACCAATACCCGCTATGGGTAAGCTTGGTGAGTTGTTTGACCATCATTCAACTGAGGCGCTAAGCTGCGCTTATGATTGTGGTTATTTGATGGCTGCTGAAGTATTAGCAGTGGGGGTTGACCTCAGTTTTGCACCAGTACTTGATAGAGATGGCATTAGTCAAGTCATCGGTGACCGTAGCTTTCATAAAGATCCGCAAGTGATCGTCGCTTTGGCCACACAGTTTATGCGTGGTATGAGAGCGGCTGGTATGGCAACCACAGGCAAGCACTTCCCTGGTCACGGCGCTATCGCTCCTGACTCTCATGTGGCAGAAGCCATTGATGATCGCAGCCTTGATGAAATACTAGCCACTGATATGCAGCCTTTTGCCCAGACATTACCATGGCTCGATGCACTGATGCCAGCGCATGTGATATTTTCGCAAGTAGATGATAAGCCTGCAGGTTTTTCCAAGGTTTGGTTGCAAGACATCATTCGTGATCAGCTCAAATTCGACGGTGTTTTATTTTCTGATGATTTATGTATGGCAGGCGCGCAAGCGGCTGGTGACATTAGCGACCGTGTACGTGCAGCCATCAAAGCAGGTTGCGATATTGCTCTAGTATGCAATGATCGTATTGCCGCCCATGAAGCGGCCAAGGTTGCTCAAGAACTGCCCTACCCTAACCAGAGCCGCGTCAAGGCTATGTGTGGACAGGTGCCGTCATGGCAAGGAGATTTAAAATCGACCTGCCAGCAGTTTGAATATTGGCAGCAAGCTAAGGAGAATGTTCTAAAGACGTTTTTTAATGCTCAATCTGATTTTTCGCTACCCCAAGGTGAACATAAGAAACTAGACCCAACTGACTACAGATAAATAGTTTTGGTAGTTAAGTAGTTTTTATCGTCTTTGAGGACATTTCATATAACAAAAAAACCGCATCTCTATTAGACGCGGTTTTTGACATTGATAATTAAGTCTAACTTTTATTGTGGGTCTAATGCCGTACCTTGAGTAGGATCATCACCATCTGGCAATACATCATCATTGTTGTTGTCTAGTGGATTTAGATCTGGATCTGGCACAGTAGCATCTACGCCATTGTCATCACCGTCCACCGTCATATCATCATTATTGCTATCCAACGGGTTTAGGTCTGGGTCAATAGCATTATTAGTAATCGTACCACTGACACCTGTACCATTCAGTGTAGCTTCGTCGTTAACAACAAATTCGATACGACGATTGCGGAAGCGTCCTTGTTCGGTCGAGTTATCAGCGATAGGCTCGCTTTCCCCCATACCTTTGGTTGTAAGCTTACTTGCATCAACACCTTTAGAGACCAGATACTCTTTTACGGCTTCAGCGCGGTCACGAGACAATTCCATATTGTATGCATCAGAAGCTTGATTGTCTGTATGTCCGATAATCACTAATTCAACGTTGGGGACTTCTTGAACGACATTAGCAGCACGATCAAGGAAAGGTTTGTTCACCTCTGGAATGATCGCTTTATCAAGCTCAAAGTTGATTACCTGAATACTTAAAGCACGAGCAACATCACGAGGGTCTGGATTTTCACCAAGATTATCAACAGCAGCATCTGCTGCAACCAAACTATCATCAATCTCACTTTGTAGATTTAATGGGCCCTCTGCTTTTATAGACAGTGCTGGTGCAGCCGCTTGTAAGTCAGAGACGAGCTTATCAAGTACCTCTGCATCAGCCGAATTAACCACGATTTCATCGCCTTTGATGATCATACTAGCGTTTGGCACACTTTTGATAATTGGTAAAATAGAAGCCAATTGTGCTGCAGCTGGCATATCCGTTGCAAAATTATCATCTACATCTGCACGGCACTTATCAGCCTCATTGCCGAAGGTGCTACTCATAGCATTCATAATGGTTGTTTGTAATGTCTCATCACCCACATTCATACGGCATGCATATAAGGTATTTGCTTCGCCAGTAGCAATACGAATAGAGGCTGGCTCCACACTAGCGGCGACCGCAGCTACCGCTTGACCATCATCTTCAACTGACTGTTCAGTAACGACTGGAGTGGCTACAGGTTCTGGATTGTCTTGACACCCTCTTAATAACGCCCAAGCCAATGCACCTAAGATAATCAAACCGATAATAGGTAGCAAAGCTTTCATAAAGCTACCAGATTCTTCTTCTTTGTGCTGAAGTGGCTCCATACTGGTAGTATCAGAAATGCGCGTACCAGCGGCAGCACCAGCACCAAGCATACCAGCAGGAACTACTGCACTGGCCCAAGCAGGAATATGATGCTGATAATCAGCAGAGTTATCGCTCAAAAACTGTGGTACAGGCGTCGTACCTGCTAGGCTTTTGATTTCATGATAAGCAAGTGGCGCTGCCATAGCGACTAAGCCACGAGCCGCCGTTGCGTCCACATTATGAGCACCAGCAAGCTCACGTGAAATACTGTCACGGTGCGAGCCGTCAGTCCACACGCGATCATAAAAACCCTGATCATCACGAGCGATATTTTCATTAGCAAAACGTCCATAGGTGTCTTTGTCTGCTAAACGTGCAGCAAAAATTGCATAAAATTGTTCTAGTAAACTTTTTTTAGCGGGAGACTGATCATCTCCTAATACGGCAGGGCTAACGGTACGTGTTAAATGACCAATGATATCCATAATGTACTTCCTCCAATCAATCTTGTTTTATGCCTAACTCATTCAAAAGATATAAAAAATCTATTATAAATCTGTATATAAATAAATAGTCCAAATAAAAAAGTGCTGAGCACCTTATATTCTGGCTAATTTTACTCATATAAGATTTACGATTAACTACTCATCTATAAAACTTAACTATCAAACATTATAAAAGCAATGCATAAGTCAACTCTACAAACACGCTGTTGTGCAAATGATACATTAGGTAATTTTTGAGATGTGGCACGTAACTGTATCGCTAAACCCCTACAATTTATTAACATAAAAATAAAAATCGTATGAAGATCAATTATTAATCGCTACGTAGACTTTAATTAAATCGTTAAAAACTATTTAAATATTTCAGCGCGGGCTTATCTTTCCTGAACGATATTCTTGTCAACTGGCCTCTCATTACGTAGCTTCTCAGCGACGATCGTAGTATTGGCCAAATCATCAACCTCTGCTGCTGACATAGAACCAATTGAAGTGGTAAACGAGCGCTCGTTGTTAGTCTGGTTATTCATATCTTTATCAGGATTGGTATTGTAGGGTATTGTTTCTGTTGTACTACTTGTATCGTTATTTGATTGCCATGCACTCTGGCTGGAACTCATATCGTTATTTTGAAGGTCATTGTTTCTAGGATTATTGTTTTGAGGATAGGTTTCGTCATAAGTATTGTTTAGTGGTTTTTTTATATCGTTAGACTGATTATCGCGACTGTTCATCATACTTATATCATCGTTATTATCGTCGGTTATCTCGTCGCTATTTGTTAATGGTAAGGGTGCAGCATGGGTTATCATTGCTGTCGGTATTATAGTCCGTATATCAGTCACTAAGCGTTGGAGCAATACGTCATCCGGTGCCTCTAGGTTAAGCGCGGCGTTCTGTAGTTGTAATCGTGCAAAAGGAACTGCGCGCAGTAGCGTGAATACACGGGGTAACGCTTCTACATCGATGTTGGATAAACGCTTAGCAACGCCTTGCTTTACTTCTAGCATACAAGAATTTGTCTGCGCTCCAAAGCTGACGTGTAAGGCTTGATTCAGCGCATTTTGTAACACTGTATCCCCTACAGTCGCGGTACAAGTATATATATTCCCACTGTCATCTAACACAATCAGTAGCTCCACTGGTGATAAATCTTCTACGGCAGGCTCAGTTGTCGGTTCAGCTTCGACAGGTATATCAGCAACTGGCTCTACAGGTGCAGCGGTTAGATAATTAGGCTTGATGACGAATACCCATGCTAGCCCAATGGCGAGCAGTGCGCCAATTAATAGCAAGACCTTTACTATCAGATTATTCCTCGGGTTACGCGTGCGACCCTTTAAACGACTCTCAGAAGTGTCTGAGTCACGATAGTCAGATGGGTTGGTATGGATAACATTGCTCGTATCGGTTAAAAAAAGCTCTTTGTCTAACGTGGTTATATTATTGAGCGTGCTATCATTTTTTGACAAGCTCCCGGTCAAACTACTCACGCCTGCCATTGGTTTGACTACTATACTTGGCACGTCAGTAGCATCAGATTCAACGATGTCATCAGCTGTATTTTCAATATCGTTAAGTGCGTCTTCGTCCAACTTTATGTTTTCGTTAACCGCATCCTTTGGTGATATGACCCTCTCTGCCCATACTGGCAAATAAGGCCTTACTGACAGTTGCTGCGTCTGTAAAAAAACAGGTAAAAACTGACCATTGGCTAACACATTCAGCTCCTGATAGGTCAGCGATGCAGCATTGATGAGTAGCTTTTCGGTGGTCTGTGTATCAACATGATGGCTCATCGCCAATTCATTAATGAACCATTGACGCAGGCTTGCCTTTTGCCAAAGCTGCTCAAACACAGTGACGCCTGAAACTGCTTGTAATGGTAAATCTTGATCGGTGCGTGACAACTGCTTATATACATCTGGCTGTGCCAAGCGCGTAATAAAAATGGCATAAAACTGCTCAAGTAAACTGACATGCGCCACGCTACTATTATTGCCTAAAACCGCTGTCGTTACCGTTTGTTCAAGCTGATCAATGATAGTCATAAGTACTGCCTTTGGAACGAAATTATATATAGATGAACCACATTAAACCGATATAGCACGATTGGCTTGAACATGTCGTGCTCTTTGTAACGATGGCGCACAAAAAATATTTATCTTGGTTGCAGGTGTCCATGAGTAAGGTCATGACTTTATTCTAAGCTGAGTATAGTAAAGGCTATAGAAGCAGTTTTCATAAACACAGCTATAAACTGTACTATTCATGGTCTAAGTACTCATCATTTTAGTTATGTATTTTTGCAAAAATTAAAATAGCTTGTTTCATTGCATTGTGATGCCAATATTATATTTTTAATCAAAACTAATTTTAAAGGTTGGTCGTAAAAACCTATCAATAAATCTTAATACCGCTCCTGTGGAAAATTTAAAAGATGTGACTTATGTACGTTAATTTAATTACCTATTCAGTATAATTTGTATACGTATGTAAATCCAATCAACCTATGGCCGTGTTTTAACTCTATAATCTGTCTCATTGGTCACTGTATCTATGATAGATGCTCATATAGTAAGCATCTAATTTATTATACCGAAACGTAATTTTTGACGTATGCTAATCTCTAAGAACACCTTGAGCTGTAGCAACTAAGCTTGCAACGTCTTTGTTTATCAGGCTTGGCCTAAGGATTACTCTTTGTTTAACCACACTACTCTTATCATCATAGTCACAGTCATCGTAAGCTTATTAGCATGGCAGAATAAGGCACTGTTTAATCGGTTGATATTTTACCCGCCAGCGGTAAGTGATGGCCAATGGTACCGCTTTGTCAGTCATGGCTTTATTCATGCCGATAGCATGCATTTGCTATTTAACATGTTTACTCTGTATTTTTTTGGTCGCGCTATAGAAGGGCTTTACCAGCCATTTTTGGGCGGTTACGGATTTATAGCTTTTTATTTGTTGGCTATTATCGTTGCAATGATTCCAAGCTATCTTCAAAATAAGAAAAATGCCAGTTATTTAAGTTTAGGTGCATCAGGCGGTGTATCAGCGGTATTGTTTGCTTTTATTCTACTAGCGCCTTGGGAAACCATTTATCTATTCGCTATCGTGCCTATACCTGCAATACTGTTCGCTGTTGCTTATGTTGCTTATAGTATCTATGCTGACAAACGTGGCGGCTCTAATATCAATCATATGGCTCATATGTGGGGCGGTGCGTTCGGTGTGATTGCGACCATCATTCTTGAACCACAGGTACTGCCACACTTTATTAACGCTTTACTTTCTCCTAGCTTTTAGCTTATCTATAATCGATACCAAATAAAATCGATACGTTGTAACGTAAAGCGTAACTGGTATAAATTTTTCTCGCTTGCTGTGTCTACGCTGATAGAGGATGCGAAAAACTTACACCAGTCTCGCTGTATCGTTTTTATAGCGAATTGACTATAGTATATGGTTTAATTTCATTTACTTTTAGGTTTTAATAACGACTTATGCTTATAGATGTTATTGGTGATATTCACGGTTATGCTGACAAACTAATCGGGCTGCTTGAGCAATTAGGTTATGTCCATAATGGGCAATATTTTGTGCCGCCAGATGGTCATCATGCACTCTTTATTGGTGATTTAATTGATCGCGGTCCTCAGCAAGTAGCGACCCTTGAGATTGCTTTTGCCATGCTAGATGCTGGCGTCGCTGATATCGTCATGGGCAATCACGAATATAATGCAATCGCGTTTGCAACGCGTGATCCCAACAACCCTGAACGCTATTTGCGCTCACATAATGATGTTCATACGCGTCAGCACGAAGCGTTTTTAGCTGAAGTACCGTTTGGATCAGATCTACATCATTATTGGCTACAGCGCTTTTATGAGATTCCTTTATGGATTGAGACTGATGATGCCTGCTTTGTGCATGCTTGCTGGGATGTGGACAGTATGAATATGCTCAAACCCTTACTTACAGCCGACAACTGCTTAACCCCTCATGCGCTTGCAGTGACTTCAAAAGAACACACCCCGCCATTCGATGCGTTAGAGCGTGTGTTAAAAGGTGTGGAGACCCCATTACCAGATGGCATCGTTATGATCGATAAAGAAGGCACTAAACGCTCGCGTGTGCGGGTACGGTGGTGGCTCGACAACTTACAATCACGTACGCTTCATGAGATTGCTCGCGCGCCTGCATCAGCACTAGCGCAGATTCCAGTTGACGCTTTAGCTGAGAATATTGACTTTGCACTAAAAACTCATAAGCCTGTGTTTGTCGGGCATTATTGGCTAGCAGGCGAGCCTGAGCCCCTGAGCTCACAAGTTGTCTGTACGGACTATTCAGCAGCGATTGATAGTGGTTATCTGACTTGTTATCAGCTCGATATCACACAGCCACTACCTCTACAGTCTGCCAACTTTGTACAATATCTCAACGATTAATTGCTGCGTATCAATTGGATATTAAGACCAAATTAATCCTGTATTAATACAAAGATTAAGCTAGCTTTTAAACTAATGCTAAAACTTGGCTTTACGGCTACGCTATAATTTTTGTATGATGGTCGTTTTGAGGATATCTCATCATGAGTACTGGATCGGCTACCGAAAACCCTAATTCTATCTCCTCTCCTGCAGGCCAGCCAAAAGTTGGTATTATCATGGGATCACAGTCTGATTGGGCAACCATGAATTGTGCTGCACAGCTACTGGCTGACTTCGATATTGCTTTTGATTGCGAAGTTGTCTCTGCCCATCGTACGCCTGATAGACTATTTGATTATGCAAAAGGCGCCAAAGACAAAGGCTTACAAGTTATCATTGCTGGTGCAGGCGGGGCTGCGCATCTACCAGGTATGTGCGCCAGTCAGACGCCGCTCCCTGTATTCGGTGTACCAGTCAAGTCATCGATGCTAAGCGGTTGGGATAGCTTACTCTCTATCGTACAGATGCCCAAAGGCGTGGCGGTTGGAACCTTAGCCATCGGTACTGCTGGCGCTTATAATGCAGCCTTACTTGCGATTCAAGTACTGGCCTTGCATGATAGTACCATCGCTGCCAAACTTGATGATTTGCGTCACACTCAAACTGAGACCATCTTAGCCAGTCCTACGCCTGGTATTATTAACCGTTAAACAATATTTGTATAACCATGATTCCTCATTTTCTTCATTGAGATGAGTTAAATTTAATGGTTCTCCACTTGATATTTAATTTCAGATAGGTTTTACTGACTATAAGGTGCATACATTGCACCTTTTCCTATTTTAAACCGCACGTTTTAATTCATTTTTAATCCAAAGAGTTTCTCATGACCACAGCAAACGCTTATCCTGTTACGCAAACTATCCATACCATCGGTATTTTAGGCGGTGGTCAGCTTGGTATGATGCTCGCACAAGCTGCTCTGCCACTTGGCTATCAATGTGTGTTCCTAGAAGATAACCCTGACTGCCCTGCCAGTCTCTATGGGCAGGTATATAGCAGTGAGCAATTAGACGAGTTTATCGCTGTAGCCGATGTATTTACATTGGAGTTTGAAAACACCCCAACAGCGACTGTCGAGAAGTTAGCAAACCTTGCAGCGGCGGGCAAAAAACAAGGTATGTTTCCACCGCCCATCGCCCTCGATATCGCTCAAGATCGCTTGAAAGAAAAGCAGATGTTTAATGATCTTGATATCGCGACGGTACCTTTTATGGCGGTGAGTACGCAAGCTGAATTAAAACAGGCTTGTGAGCAATTAGGCTTGCCTATTGTCCTCAAAACCAGTCGCGGTGGTTATGACGGTAAAGGTCAATACGTCATCGAGCAAGACAGTGATATCAAAGCCGCATGGCAAGATCTTAAAGAGGCAGTCAGCGGTAAAGGCAGTTTAACGCCAACCCCAGCGCCACTCATTGCAGAAGGCTTTGTTAACTTTAGCCGTGAGGTCTCTATCATCGCAGCCCGCGCCCAAGACGGCAGTGTGCGCTGTTATGACTTGGTCGAAAACCATCATCATCATGGCATTTTAGCCAAGACCCAAGCACCTGCCGTTGGTACCAGTCACATATTTGATCAAGCCAAAGAAGCTATTACTACGGTCATGAACCATTTGGGTTATGTCGGTGTTATGGCACTAGAATTGTTCGTTGCCAAAGATGCGCGCGGTCATGATTATTTGCTTGCCAATGAGATTGCACCACGCGTACATAACTCGGGACACTGGAGCATTGAAGGCGCTATCACCAGTCAATTTGAGAACCATATCCGCGCGGTCGTTAACTTACCACTAGGCGATACAGACAATGTCCATCCTGCGATTATGGTCAACGTATTAGGACAGTATCCTGATATCAGTGCGGTGCTGGCTATCGATGGCGCGCATTATCATAGTTATCACAAGGCAGAGCGTGAAGATCGGAAAATCGCCCACATAACCTTGATGCCTAACGATGTAACTGACTTAGAGCCTTCAATGGCTAAATTGGTAGCCGTGTTACCTAACAAAGTTGGCTTAGATAAAGAATATATGCCTATCCAAGAAAGTCAAAAACAGCAAGATGAGCCAGATCATCAAGATTTTATAGAGCTTGATGACAAAAACGAAACGTCCATCAAAAACACTGATATTAACAACCTTGACATCGAAAATACTGATTTAGCAAATAAAGACAGTCAAATGGCTAGTGCGTCTGACGTTAAGGCAAAGACAGAAAAGGCTAAGAAATAATGCAAATTTGGGTGGATGCTGATTCGGTACCGTTGATTGCTAAAGACTTGATTATCAAAACTGCTGAGCGTACGCAAACGGTAGCAATATTCGTCGCCAATCAGCCTATTAAACTGCGTAAGTCACCGCTGCTCGTCATGACCGTGGTGCCGTCGGGGTTTGATAAAGCCGATGATTATATCGTAGAACAAATACAATCAGGCGATTTGGCTATTACTAGCGACATCCCTTTAGCTAATGATATCTTGGACAAAGGTGGCATGGTTTTGACAACCCGCGGTATGGTCTATGATAAAAACAACATCAAACAAAAGCTCAATATGCGCGACTTTATGGATACCATGCGTGGCACTGGCGTGTTAGAGCTACAAGAGATGAGTGGGCAAAAACCTTATGGCGATCGCGACAAAAAAGCCTTTGCCGATGGCCTAAACAAACTGGTACGTTAACTTTTTTTCTCATTCATCTCACCTTCCTTGCAAACCGTATACACTCTATAACCAAACACTATGCAATCGGCACGCTTCATAACGAAGTGTGCTACCTATTCTTGTTACCGTATATACAGTTTTTAATACTTACTTTTAACAAGTAATTTTTGAATACAAAGTACTTTTATTACAAAGATTTATAGCATAACGACAATACGAACAAAATAGGAAAGATTATGAAAATTTTAGTCATAGGTGCCAGTGGTCGCGTTGGTAGTGATCTGGTTGAGCAATTATTAGCTGATAACCATCAAGTGGTCGGTACTACCCGTCAAGATGAAATATTATTTAATGATGATAATTACACGCAGTTAGATTTGGATATTACCGCCGAGAAAAATGCTATCCAGAGCCAAATCGCTGATGATATCGAAGCAGTATATTTTGTCGCAGGTTCTGGCGGTAAGGGTGTGTTAGAGGTTGATTTACATGGTGCGGTCAAGACCATGCAAGCTGTAGAAGACAAAGGTATCAAACGTTATATCATGTTAAGTACGGTATTTTCACTGGATACCAGCAAATGGGACAACCCTGCTATCGCTGACTTAAAAGACTATTACATTGCCAAGCATTATGCGGATCAGTGGTTAGTGAATAACAGTACACTCGACTATACTATCGTGCAAGCTGGTGCTTTAAAAGAGCGTGCCGGCACTGGTAAAATCGCTATAAACAGTACTGAGGCTGGTGAAAATGCCATTGAGGACGTTGCCGCTACGTTAGTTGCAGTATTAAATGCCGATAATACAAACAAGCAAGTCTTTAATATGCAAAATGGTGACACCGCTATCAGTGACGCTATCGCAAAATTATAATAGAGCGTAGTGCTACAAGAGTTAAAGCGATAAAAAAGCGAGTAAGCCTAAAGGTTTGCTCGCTTTAATTTTGGAACGCCTAACGCCTTGTAAAGTAATTATGTTATCAAATAGCTAGAGTAGCGAAGAGGATTGTGACATATCAACTTAGTAGCAAACCAAATTAGTATCTAGGCTAATTAGTGCTAAGCTAATTAATGCTAGGCCAAGTCGCTTGGAAAAGTAATGACTTCTTCTAAGCTGGTTGCTCCTGTTAGCACCATGAGTAGCCTATCTAAACCCAATGCAATACCGCTACAAGCTGGCAAATCATCACAAGCGGCAAGCAGATGCTCATCGATAGGCATGTTCGGTAAGCCATGACGCTTGCGCAATAGATTGTCTTGTTCAAAACGCTGCTTTAATGCTGCACCGTCTGCCAGTTCATCATAAGCATTGGCAATCTCAATCCCATTGATATATAGCTCAAAGCGTTTCGCAACTAGATTGCCGTCTTTGTCTAACTCGGTTTTTGCGAGTGCCGCCGTGGCAGGTGGATAGTCGATAATTATCGTCGGTAATTCGTGTCCCAGATTTGGCTCGACCGCATGGCTGAATAATAAATCTAACCACCCTTGCCGACTATCTTCTTTATTATCTATATCAGTATCAAAATCAAAACCTGTCAACCCTTTATCTTCTGCGACCGCTTCCAATGCTTCTATACTGGCTGTCAGCGGATGGATTCCCACAAAGTCCATAAATGCGTCAACATAACGATAGTGATTCATGACTACCGGATAGCCATATAATGCTTCTAACAATTGACCGAGCTCGTCAGCCAAATCTGTTAGGTTGTAATACGGCTGATACCATTCAAGCATGGTAAATTCAATATTATGCCGCGTCCCTATCTCATTATCGCGAAATACAGAGCAAATCTGATACATAGACACCTGCCAGCTGGCAAGAAGACGCTTCATCGCAAACTCAGGAGAGGTATGTAGATAATAAGTATACGGCTTATCTTGATAAGTGACTTGCGCCGCCACTGATTGCAAAAAAGTATCCGTATTACCTGCT
The DNA here is from genome assembly GCF_947488565.1 of uncultured Psychrobacter sp. Classification (GTDB taxonomy): domain Bacteria; phylum Pseudomonadota; class Gammaproteobacteria; order Pseudomonadales; family Moraxellaceae; genus Psychrobacter; species Psychrobacter saeujeotis. The sequence goes on from NZ_CANKZC010000002.1 coordinate 180,207, forward strand.
TGCGATAGCAGTGGTGTCTGTACTTCAAGCACTTGACGCGTTGCAAAAAACTGACGAATATCACTAAGCAGTTTTGCGCGCTTTTGCGCCATGGCAAGTGTCATAGTTGGGGCATAGGTAGGCTTAGAAGTATGGGTAGAAGTACGGTTTGATGGGTTCATTATTATCCAATATGATTATTAATAATATCTTCTTGAGATTGATATCTACCGTCTTTAAAGCTGCCACTCACGGCGCAAATGATAATCACGACGCAGCTGGTCAAAGTCCACGCCACTCACCTGTCCATTAGTTACTTTTTCGCGCAGCTCTCTATCATCTTGCATGATATCATAAAACTTTATCAGTCTATCTGGATAGGCTTTAAGCTCAGACCATAGATACATATTGACTGGTAATAGCTGCTGCATAGCTTGTGTAGGCGTGACCGCAAATTCTTCACATAATGCATCATAGACCATTTGCGTACCGCGCAGCTTACCTTCTAAGGTATAACCGGCGATATGCGGGGTGGCGATAGCCAGCTTTGATAGTAACTGTTCAGATATGTACGGCTCGTGCTCAAAAACGTCGAGCACTACTTGACGCTCATTACTCTCGATGTCGGCTTGTAATGCTGCTGCATCAATAACTGGTCCACGTGCACTATTAATGAGCAAAGTTTCTGACGGCATAGCATCTAACGCAGTTTTATTAATTAAGTGCCGCGTAGGATAATCACTACCACTGGGATTATTACTATCTTTTTTGTCCGTCAGCGGCACATGTAAGCTAATAACATCACTTTGGCTAATGACCTCATCAAAGCTGGCATTATTGATATTCGATGCAGGTAATAGCGGATCATAACCCAATACTTGCCAGCCAAGATCAGTAGCGTATTGCGCAAGTATGCTACCAATATTACCAAGCCCAATAATACCCAATGTCGGTGACGTCGATAGCTGCTGCCAGTACTCTGGGCGCAAGGTTAAAATAGCCGTCAACACATATTGCGCCACCGAATGCTTGCTACAACCAGCCGCATTGGCAAAAGTAATATTGCGCTCTACTAAATAGCCTTGGTCTACATGATCAGTACCAATCGTCGCTGAGCCGATAAACTTAACACTGTGGTTGTCTGCTAATAAAGTTGCATCAACCTTGGTCACAGAACGGATTAACAATACATCTGGTTGCAGCTTAGCCACCAATTGCGCGTTGATATCTCGTCCAGCGACTTTGATAATATTGACCGTTTGATAAGTATTTTGGCCCAACGTATTTTCATTAAAAAAATCTTCAAGACCAGCGATATTGCTATCAGCGATGATGGTAAGCTTATGATTGATTTTAGATGTCATAGAATCAGAGCTTATAACATTGGACATAAATGAGCGCCTCGATTAATGGTAGATAGATAATATTGACATACGCTATTAGACAACAATACTTAGACAGTAATACTGCCTAACGAATAACTCAGCTTTTTGTTTTCTTTTTTATCAGATCATCAAAATCTAATAACATCTGATTGTCTACTAACGTCACCTCTTTTGGCGCAAAAATCTCATCTCTATGCTGAGAGATCCATTCACGCCATACAGCAAGTCCAATGGCCAGCACTACTGGTCCGATAAATAGACCGACAAAACCAAACGCGGTAAGACCACCTAACACACCGATAAAAATAATAATAAAAGGAATTTTGGTCGCACCACTAATTACAATCGGACGTATCAAATTGTCTACCCAACTAATGACTAAAATACCCCACAATGCCAGACCAATGCCTTCTGTTGTATGTCCTTGACTCAATAGCCAAAACGCCACCGCGCCCCACGCAAACGGCGTACCAAACGGTATTAACGCAACCATAAAGGTTACGATGGTCAGTAAAATAGGGCTGGGTGATCCTGAGAAATAATAGCCAATACCGGCAAGCAGCGCTTGTGCCAATGCAGTCAGACCGATACCGTATACCACCGCACGTGTGGTTGTACCAACCGAATCAATATAACCGTCGATTCGATTGCCAATGACGTTGCGTAGTGCTTGGCGAATCTGACGTATCAAACTGGTCCCATCTCGATAAAAGAAAAATAATGTCATGAGTGCCATACCAAGCTTGGCTAAAGTACTGAGCACCACATCTAGGGCTACTTTGCCATAGTATAAATGCGATTGAATCCAAGCGCGAAACGCCTCAAGTGTCCCTTCAGGGTTTTTGTTAATTTGCCACAAAATATCTTTTATCTGCTGACCGATAACGGGCAATTCTTTAAAATAATCAGGTACATCAAGGTAGCCTACCTTCACACGGTAGATTAAGTTGCTATAGAGACTAAGCGCCTCTTGTTGCAAAATAAACACCCCTATCACCAGTGGTACTCCGATAATCAACGAGATACTGACCGTCATAATACCAGCACTAAAATCCGGACTGAGTCTGACTTTTTCATGAAAAAAGGTATAGATTGGAAAAGTCACGTAGGCTAATATCGCTGCCCATAAAGCTGGTACAATAAAAAACTGCACTACCTGAAAGCACAGAATAAATAACATTATCAGTAAGGTAATAGCGAGCAGGCGTTGAATGACGACTTCTTTTGTCCAGTTTTCAATCATAACTTTTGAACCAAGCATTGACAGTAAGAAATTAGCGAGCTTTTTACTGCAAAATTTGTAAATGAATAGACATCCGCTTATAGATGATGTCTACAAACTATATCCATGTATAACAGAGCTATATAATAAATCTGTTTGATAAATTTGAGAGTCTTTGAACTTTTATTTTTGTTCTTTATGCTGTCAACTATATCCTATTCACAGCTCAATAACTTATATACAACAACAAATAATTTATTGATTGACCTAACTGACTCAGTATTGTCAACTTGGTAAAAAAACTTAAATATCGGCAATCATTATGCAATAACGTTCTATAAATAAACAATGACGTGTTGTAATTTTTACTTACAATTTCACTTTTATTTAGCAAAAAATTGACGTTTATGTGATACAGAAAAATTAATACTTATTACAATAATACTTAGATAACTGAGTAGTCATCTATAGGGGTAAATCACTGCTGCGTTCTCGTAGGTTATACAATTGATGTTATACTAAAGCTATTAATTTGATTTTAACAATACTATGTAGATTTTTCGGACAATATTCTGTGCAAATGTCAATATCGCCGATCGTATGCAGGCGATTATTAGTATTGATTAATACTGTTTACCTAAAAATATTAGCATACAGTCTAATAATTAAAACGTGATGCCTAAGCAGGCTATAACTGCTAGCACCGTTCTATAGATACTTTTATTTTGGGTTCACAATAGCCCACCAATTTTCGTTGATATACTTATAGGAATAACAACAATGTCAAAAGACACTGATAACTCTAATCTTACGGCAGACAACTCTGCTAATACAACGAGTTCACCTTCAAACGATAGGTCTGCAAACAATGTAGCGCCAAATGAGGTTACCTTCGCTTTAGCCCAATCACATTTTTTGGTAGGGGATATCTCTGCCAATGCTGACAAAATGCGTCAACTTGCCATCCAAGCGCGCGATCAGGGCGCTGATGTCATTGTTTTCCCAGAATTGGCTTTGCTAGGCTACCCACCGCAGGATTTACTGCTTCGTCCAAGCTTATCTGGACGCATCAAAAGCGCACTATCGGCTTTAAGTGATATTCAAGATATCGTGATGATCGTCGGCTATCCACATGTTGACCATCATGGCACCTTTAACTCAGCCGCTATCTTGCATAATGGCCATCAAAAAGGTTTTTATCATAAACAGTTTTTGCCCAATTATGGGGTATTTGATGAACGCCGTTACTTTGATAAAGGCCGCAATCAAGTGTTATTTGATTATAAAGGCATCACCATCGGACTACTTATCTGCGAAGATTTATGGGAAAAATCACCCATTGCAGATCTTAAACAGCAAGGCGTCGACATCATTGTCAGTCTTAATGCTTCTCCGTTTGAGACGGGTAAGCAAGATATGCGTAAGACCATGCTGACTCAGCGTAGCCGTGAGCACAAAGTACCCATTGTCTATGTGAATGCAGTAGGTGGTCAAGACGACTTAGTATTCGACGGTGGTTCTATTGTCGCGCAAGCCGATGGCTCTATCGCTCATGAAGCTCCACGCTTTTTAGATCAATTAATGCTAGCGACTTTAAATGTCGATAGCAATACATTCAACACTCAAGAAAAAGCGCCACTAACGCTGAGCCGTGAGTCAGAGATGTACCAAGCGTTAGTCGTTGGGCTACGTGATTATGTCAATCATTCAGGATTTGGTGGCGTATTGGTTGGTTTATCAGGTGGTATCGATTCGGCCTTGACCTTGTGTATCGCTGTAGATGCTTTGGGAGCAGATAAAGTCTATGCTGTCATGATGCCTTATGAGTTCACTTCAAAGATAAGCTTAGAAGACGCTCAAGCACAAGCGCGTCGTTTAAATGTCTCTTATACTGTTTGCCCTATCTTTGATGCCGTCGAAGGTATTCGCCATACGTTAGCGCCATTATTTAACAAGTCACCTGCTGACACCACTGAGGAAAATATCCAAGCACGTGCGCGCGGCGTTATCTTGATGGCATTGTCTAATAAATTTGGACATTTGGTCATTACGACTGGCAACAAGTCTGAGCTAGCAGTCGGCTACTCTACTTTGTATGGTGATATGGCTGGCGGCTTTGATGTGTTAAAAGACGTTTATAAATCACAGGTTTATAACTTGGCAAGCTATCGTAATCGCTTAGAGGATACGCCTGTGATTCCTGAACGGGTCATTACTCGTCCGCCATCAGCTGAGCTACGTCCTGATCAAAAAGATCAAGACAGCCTACCTGATTATGAGGTGTTAGATGGCATCTTAACCTTGTATATCGATGAAGATATGGGTTATCAAGCGATCGTCGATAAAGGTTTTGATGCCGATATGGTGGCCAAAACCATCAAAATGGTGGACAATAGCGAATATAAACGTCGTCAGTCACCGATTGGTACGAAGATTAGTCAAAGAGCCTTTGGGCGCGAGCGTCGCTATCCGTTAGTCAACAAATGGTCAATTAATAGCTAAAAGCCTATTGGTTTTACTATTTGGTTTTGATCATACCTTTATATTATTATATTTATTATTAGCTGGGCACTTCTTGTCCAGCTTTTTTTATTAGCAGTACCTTAATTCCTTGGTATGATAGTTTTAGCGTGGTTATTAAATACTTTATACAAGTACAAATACGTATTTGGTATCTATTTTATTCAATGTATAAATCACAGTTATTACGACTTGCGGTGCTGCCTTTTTATTTACTTTCAAACCTTTCTATTTTTCTACCTTTCTTTGAGTACTTCATGAGTTTGCTAACCGCTAGTATCTGCCTCCTTTTGTTGCTTGCCCTAAGCGCTTTTGTGTCTGCTGCCGAGATTGCCATCGCCGCTGGTCGCAAAATTAAACTACAAATTATGGCAAAAGAAGGAGAAGTCCGAGCACTTGATGTCCTACACATGCAGGACAATCCTGGTAGTTTTATCACTGTGGTACAAGTGGTTCTAAACGCCGTCGCTATTTCAGCTGGTGCAGTGGGCGAATCGGCTATCAGTCCTTACTTACAGCTTTTATTTAACAATGAAGCCATCGCGTCAATTGTCTCTTTTGTCTTGATTACCAGCTTGTTTTCTTTGCTGGCTGACCTAATGCCTAGACGTTTGGCAATGTCCAGTACTGAGATTATAGCCGTGCGACTCGTACGACCAATGATGCTTTTAATTTTTGTGTTCAAACCCATCATCTGGGTATTTGATGGTGCAGCAAATGTTATTTTTGAGGTGTTGGGTATATCAACTGCGCGTCAAGATGATATGACGTCAGAAGATATTTATGCCGTTATGGATGCTGGGGCTGAAGCTGGGGTATTAAAAAAGCAAGAACATCATTTGATAGAAAATATCTTCGAGATGCAAGAGCGGACCGTCACCTCAGTGATGAATCCACGCGAACATATCGTTTACTTTGATACCAAAACAAGTACCGACAAAGTGGTCGAGACCATGATCGAGCAACCCCACAATAAGTTTTTGGTGTGCAATGATGATGACTTAGAGCATATCATTGGTTATGTAGAGTCTCGTAGCTTTTTAGCGTTAGTCCTTAATCAGCAAAAGGTTAGTTTAACCGATAAAGCGCTACTAAAGCCCGCCCTCTTCGTGCCCGACACCTTATCTTTGTTTGAAGTGCTAGAGATGTTCAAATCCACTGGTGCAGACTTTGCCGTCATCGTCAATGAGTATGCAATGGTCGTGGGCGTCATTACGCTTAAAGACGTGATGAGTATCGTCATGGGTGAGCTTGTTACGTTAGAAGATCAGCCTATTGTCCAGCGTACTGATAATTCTTGGCTGATCGACGGTATGACGCCTATCGAAGATGTGGTTCGTGCTTTAGATATCGTAAACTTACCGCGCAATCAAAACTATGAAACCATCAGTGGTTTTATGATGTATATGCTGCGAAAAATACCCAAAAAAACGGATACCATCGAATATGCCAACTATCGGTTTGAAATACTAGATACTGAAAAATTAAAAATCAATCAGATGCTAGTGACCAAACTTGAAGAAACTGCCTAGACATTCTGCAAAAACAGCTTTTTCTTGGAGAGGTCTGTCGATGATCTCAAAAACAAATAGTGAGAGCAGTAAGTAACCTACTCAATCTCGTGCACCAAATATCGCTGTGCCAACCCTTACCATCGTAGAGCCGTTAGCAATAGCGGCTGCCATATCATTACTCATACCCATACTAAGCGTATCCCAAGCTTCTAAATCCGGATGTTCTTGCTTTGTCTTTTCAAATAACATCTTCGTGCGTTTAAACGCATCTGTATTAGACTTGGCAGGAATAATCATTAAACCGCGTAATTGCAGGCGCTCATAGTCCTTAATAGTTGCTATTAAATCGGGCAAATCCTCAGGGCGACAACCCGACTTACTTTCCTCATCATCTATATTAAGTTGTATAAGCACATTCAGTGGCGGCATATCTGTTGGACGCTGATCGTTTAGACGTTTTGCAATGATGTCACGCTCAAGCGTTTGTACCCAATCAAAGTTTTCGGCAATGTCACGAGTCTTGTTACGCTGAACATGTCCAATATAATGCCATACGATAGAGGCAGCTTCAGGCTGACCTTGTAGTGTCTTGATTTTTTCAATGGCTTCTTGCAGATAGTTCTCACCAAAATCCCGTTGTCCTTGCCGAGCCAATATAGCGATCATATCAGCAGGCTTGGTTTTTGAAACTGCAAGCAATATGACGTCTGATGCTGATCTAGTAACTCTTTTCTGATCCGTTATTAAATCATTGGCCTGCACATAGGCTTGAGTTACTTGTTCGTTAACCTGTTGCCAGTTGGCGATTAAACGATGCTCATTCATATTGTATCCTTCTTATTATCTTTTCTGTCATCCAAAAATTGGTTTATAAAACCTTGAACATATAGTACTTGGCAAAAATTTTCTAAGAAAATTATACCGTTAATCGTCATTATTTACATTTAATCTGTTTCTTTTATGATAGAAATTGACTATTATTGTTATTAATTTGTTACTTTAGCTCACTTGCACTACTAAAGTAGATATGAGCTGTAAATAAAGTAAAGATAGTGTTATTAGTCTCCTAATAGCTCTATAAAGCTTTGAAGTAATTTTAACCCAGAAACTCTTTATTGCTCATTTTTACTGTACTGCTAGATAGGAACGCTCGACCATGGCTGAAAAAAGCAACTTAAGCATCGAAGATCTGCTGCGATTCACTGTTAAACATAAAGCATCAGACTTGCATCTATCAGCTGGCATGCCCGCCGTTATTCGAGCCGATGGCGAAATCACCCGTATTAATATGCCGGTTATGAGTCATCAAACTGTGCATCAGCTGATTTATGACATCATGAATGATAAACAGCGTGCTGACTTTGAGGAGTTTTTTGAGACTGACTTCTCGTTTGAGATTCCAAACCTAGCGCGCTTTCGGGTAAATGCTTTTAATCAAAACCGCGGTGCTGGTGCTGTCTTTCGTACCATTCCTTCAGAAGTTCTCACTTTAGAGGACTTAGGAATGGGTGATGTATTTAAACAAGTTTCGAACTTTAAACGTGGTGTGGTACTGGTAACAGGGCCGACTGGTTCTGGTAAATCTACTACCTTAGCGGCAATGATCGACTATATCAATGATACACGCAAAGAGCATATTTTGACTATCGAAGACCCTATCGAATTTGTTCATGCATCTAAAAAGAGTCTTATCAACCAGCGTGAAGTCCACCGTGATACGTTAGGTTTTGAGCCTGCACTACGCTCCGCATTACGGGAGGATCCAGACGTTATTTTGGTCGGTGAGCTACGTGACCTTGAAACGATTCGTTTGGCTTTGACCGCTGCTGAAACTGGTCACTTGGTATTTGGCACTTTGCATACCAGCTCTGCTGCGAAGACAATTGACCGTGTGATCGATGTTTTTCCAGCTGCCGAAAAAGATATGATTCGTGCGATGTTGTCTGAATCACTGCAAGCCGTTATTTCCCAGACACTACTACCAAAGCAAACAGGCGGACGTGTAGCTGCTCACGAAATTATGCTCGGTACACCGGCCATTCGCAATCTCATACGCGAAAACAAAATTGCCCAGATGTATTCTGCTATTCAGACTGGTGCTGGTGACGGCATGATTACGCTCGACCAAACTCTTAAGAACTTAGTCAGCAAAGGCACTATTAGCAAAGACGTCGCTCGTCCTTATGCAAAACAGCCTGAAGCATTTATATAATACTGATTTGACCCTCTTATTCTTACATTATATTTAGTACCTTTAACTTATTTTTTAATAACTCACTTTTAATTTGGATATGATATGGACTTCGATAAATTACTGCAACTCATGGTTAAAAAGAACGGCTCTGACTTGTTTATTACAGCTGGCGTCGCTCCTTCTATGAAAATAAACGGTACTATTTGTCCTGTAGGACAAGCGCCATTAACTGGTGAGCAAACTTTGCTTTTGGTCAAAAGTCTTATGACCTACAATCAGCAAAAAGAGTTTGAAGACACCAATGAATGTCAGTTTGCCATCTCAGATAAATCGCAGCTGGCGCGCTTTCGGGTCAGTGCTTTTATGCAGCGTGATATGGCAGGCATGGTTTTACGAAAAATCGAAAACAAAATTCCAACGGTTGAAGAGCTGCGCCTGCCTCCCTCGCTAAAAGAGTTGGCAATGAAAAAGCGTGGTATCATCTTATTAGTCGGTGCTACAGGGACAGGCAAATCAACCACGCTTGCTTCTATGATCGGTCATCGTAACCAAAACTCTCATGGTCATATTATTACTATCGAAGATCCCATTGAGTTTGTACATCAGCATAAAGGCTGTATCGTTACGCAGCGTGAAGTTGGTGTCGATACTTTATCATTTGAAGCTGGGCTAAAAAACACCTTGCGCCAAGCGCCTGATGTTATCCTTATTGGTGAAATTCGTAACCGTGAAGTGATGGACTATGCGATCCAATATGCTGAAACAGGACATTTGGTTTTTGCAACATTGCACGCAAATAATGCCAACCAAGCGATCGATCGTATTATCCATTTCTTTGAAGCTGATCGTCACAATCAGTTGTTCATGGATCTCTCGCTCAACTTACAAGCTATTGTTGCGCAGCAGCTTATCCAAACGCCAGATGGCAAAGGCTACCGTGCAGCAATTGAGGTGCTACTCAACTCACAGCTGATTAGTGACTATATCCGTAAGGGTGAACTACACGAAATCAAAGAAGTAATGACGCGCTCACGTGATAGTGGCATGCAAACCTTTGATCAAGCATTGTTCGACTTATACGAAAATGGTGACATTACTTACCAAGATGCGATTAAACATGCGGACTCTCCAAATGATTTGCGCTTAAAAATCAAACTAAACAGTAAAAATGGCAGTAAAGACATTGAAGAAAATGCCAGCAGCCTGTCTTTAAATATTGGCTAATTGCAATTTATTAAAATCAAGAAAACCCAGCACACAAATAAAAAACCGCTCTCAAATTGAGGGCGGTTTTTTGTTTTGGTTAAGTCTGTTGATTATTTTGCACTGTCTTTACATTCTTGATTGTTGCAAATACCATATAACACCAGTGAGTGCCCAGACAGTTTAAAGCCATGCTCCGCTGCTACCTTTAGCTGCTCTTCTTCAATGACTTCATTGTGAAACTCAATAATCTTGCCACAAACATCACAAACCAGATGATCGTGATGCTCTTCTTGAGTGATTTCGAACACTGACAAATTGTTTTCAAAGTTATGCCGTTCGACAATACCTGCTTGCTCGAACTGCGTCAATACTCGGTAAACTGTCGCCAATCCCACATCTTCGCCTTGCTCGATAAGCGCCTTGTATACCTCTTCTGCACTCATATGATGCAGCTCTGCTCTCTCAAGTAGCTCTAAAATTTTGATACGCGGTAAAGTTACTTTTAATCCTGCTTTACGTAAGTCCTGATTGGTAAAAGAAGCCATAATATCCCTTCTGACTGTTAAAGTCTTAACAAATAAAAATTGAAAAATAGCCATAGTGAATTAATAGCTAGGCTATGCCCTCACTTTAAAAATAATGCTAAAAATAAAATATATTGTAGTTATAAGCTTATGAATTGACACTATAAATTACTGAGTATATCAGGTAGCATTTGGTAAATAATGTCGTAAGTGGTAGGCAATTGCAAGTAAATGACGTATCATTTGTTCAAGATTGCCGGCAAGACTTGCTCAATATGCATTTAGCCGCGCCTAACCCATTTTTATGAGCCATCTTACCATGATAAAGCTATTAAATCGTTCTCCCCTTGGCCGTCAGTCATCTCATTACTCAGCCAATCTGCGCAAAATTATGATTACTGCAACCCTTGGCATTACTGTTGCCCTATCTGGTTGCTCATTATTTAATGTTTATAGAATTGATTTACCACAAGGTACACCAATCACTCAAACTCAAGCTCAAAAATTACAAGTAGGCATGAATCAAAACCAAGTATTGTACATACTAGGGAGCCCTGCTATCAAAGACACATTAGCACCCAATCGTTGGGATTATATCTACGACTACCAGGCAGGCACAGAAGGTGAGCGCAAAGGTATCACAGATGTCAAAAATGCCAGCCAGCATTTGATTGTCTATTTTGATGGCAATGGTATTGTCACTCGTATCGAAGGTATAGAGACCCTACCTCAGTCTTAAGTCTTAACTGCCTCAATCCTAACCATTTATATTTGCTTTTTCTTATCACGGTTTTTGCGCTGAGACATGGGATCAGCGCTTAAACTACGGTATACCTCGATGCGATCTAGCGGTTGTAATATGTAGCTTATAGGCTGTTTTTGTGCATAGATGCCTACATGCCAGCGCTTGGCAGTAGGCGTTGTCATACTTGCTACTTGTTCGCACCATACAGCCAAGTTGGGAAACTTATTTAACCAGCCAGCTTGTTCTAGTGCTTCATATAGAGTCGTACCTTCAACGACTTGTAATGTCAGATAATGTTGGCGCTTTACATCCTCAGCATAGGCCAGTTGCACTGTCATCATGGCGGGCTTATGAGAGCGTTTAGACGTCTTCTCTATCAACTCAGCCATAGCAGTATCCAACCTACTAATGCTAAAATCAGTGCTAACGGTACAATGAGACGAATGGCCACGCGCCATAGGTTATACGATGCTTCACTGCCAAAGTTTAAAGACTTACGCAAGTGACTGATTTTCATATGCCAGCCGGCAAATATAGACAGCACTAGCACTGCAATACTACTCACTATAACCAATAGACCCACTAGCCAAGCTGTCGGTACTATTGTGACTAGTAATACACCTACAATCAATGTTATAACCAAGCCGACCACTAGGCCAAATTTATGCGCTAGCTGCTGGGCGCTATAATATAACAAATAGCTTGCTACAAATAATACGCCTGCATGGTATAGCAGTTGCCCAATGGGCGGTAGTGCTAAGCCACTACTGAACAATGCAACGATACCAATGACTAGCTGCAGTATCCAGATGGGTAGCACCAGTTTGGCAGCACGATAGGTATGAGGAGTCTTAGTCGAATGTAGCTTAGTCGAATGTGACTTGGTTACATTGAGACCGTCTGGCTCTACTGCAGTTACTGTCTGCTTCGTCACTAGATGCTGACCAAACCAGTATAGTCCAGTACCTGCTCCTACACTGACCAACGCAAGTGCAACCGCTCGTGCCCATTCGGTTAAGTTAATGTTGGTCATGGCAAATTCAACTTGCGGGAGCCCATTGGTCAGGCCCATCACTAAGCCTACAACCATCAGACCTAGACCTATAGGTAGAGGCGCGACCCCAAGCAAACTTAACAATACTGCAATCACCATTAAACCACTAGCAACCGCAAAAACTGGCAAGTTAGGAGCACTATTTAGCTCTGTCAGCGCAGACAAAAGACCGCTACTTGCTCCAGATATTATAAGTGCAGCAATCGCAATCGCGACTACCGCTGTCAACCAACCAAAACTACGCCATAACGGACTAGCATCAGCTTCGCGGGTGAGTTTTTGCATACCTGCTAAGGGTGCTTCAATACTACGATACGCCAAAGCAATCTCTGCATAAATCACTGGCAATGAAACCAATACCATCGCAAATAGCCACAACAACCAAAAGTCTATTTCACCAATTGAAGTAGGTGCAAACCAGCGAAAAAGCAGTAGTGGCAACAGTGCTGCCATAAAATAAGAAGCATAGCGGACCATCATAATCTCAATCCAAACGATCTAAAGTGAATAACAATAGGCAATTATACAGACCCATTAAGGAAGCTGTATTTCTTTATACAATATAGGGACAGGCACCTATAAAAAAACCCCGAAAACGGGGTTTAATAATCAAATAGGCATCAATTAATGGATAGCACTTACATAATCCGACAAGATACGAATATCGCGATCTGACAGTCTCGATGCTACCGTCTGCATCATACCCATCTCGCCTTCTTTGGCTGCATCGTTGACACGTTTTTGATCGTCGCTTGCAATATCGTCCACGCGGCCCGCTGCACGGAACAGTTTTAGCTGAGTAGCGATGTATTCAGCATGCTGTCCCCCCAAACGTGGAAAAGCTGCAAACTCGTTACCAGCAGCATCTGGTCCATGACAGCCTGCACAACCAATCACACCGCGTGACTTATCGCCACCTAAATAAAGCTTGGTTGCTTCTTGATTGGTTGCAGGATTACCAAAGCCCACGCCCCAAGGTGACTGCTCAGCATAGTAACCTGATACGTTAGCCATATCTTGCTGCGACAAATTAGCAACTTGCGACTGCATAATGCCGTTTTTGCGGTATCCAGATTTAAAATTGACCAATTGCTTATATAAGTACTTTACATTTTGACCGCCAAGATTTGGCTGAGCTGGCACGACACTCACTCCATCAACACCATGACAAGCGGCACAGACCGTTTCTGCGATTTGTTTACCTGCATTAGCGTCATATTCAGGAACAATAATAGCAGCTTGTACGCTGAAACTTGCAACACATAAGCTGGCGGCAGCGATTAACTTTTTCATTGATACAGATCCTACTAACTCGCCGTAAGCATTATCTCGATTGATTGTATTAACAGAGCACTCACCAAATCACACAAGCACGTCTACAGCTTGACTAAATTAATCATGAAATTTGCGGTGTTCATAACAAGCAGCCCGAAAGCACTTACTAACATCAGGGTTTATTTGCAATTATTATAGCAAGACTTTAAAGAATTTGCCTACTTAATCATGGTAACTAACGTTTTTTTATCTAAAACTAAGCATACAACATATTTTGTAAATCATCTGCCCGTTTTATAAAATCTTATAGGTATCATTAGGATACTCAAGGGTCTATAAAGTAGAATTGACAGCTAAGTTTCTCGCTACTTACTCATATACTCAATCAATTTGCGATAATCATCATCACTACAGCTGTCACATAGTCCACCCGCTGGCATTTGAATCATGCCGCCCTTTACGGAATCAATCAGTGCAGGCATACCTTTTCGTTCTATAAGGCGTTGCCACTGAGCGCTATCACCTTTCTTGATGGCATTTAATGCCCCACTATCATGACAAGCCGCGCATGAGTCATTATAAATTTTGGAGATATCAGTTGCTGCATGACTACTCGTCATAGCAATGCTGATGACAAGTGCCACCATACTACTACTCAAGGCTTGGCCTATTTTAATGCTACTAATATTTAATAAACGCATATGATATCCTCTTTAACAGAATAATCATGTCTACAATTATTCGATACATAAACTTGTTAACTGATAATATCTTATATTGTAACGATATATGTCGAGTCAAAGTAGTATTATCTCGTTTAATGTTAGTAACGCTTAAGCGTTGTATGATAATTTTGCTAAGCTGCTATTCACTTTAGTGTTATGCTGTCATACATAGAACGGCAGAGATAAGCAATATACCAAATAGATCATCGTAACACTCATCCTTTATCTGACTGCTTATTGGTATTAAAAGTCATTTTAAGTTTCATATTATCGATGTGACAGCTAGCCGCTTATCTTTTTTTGACTTGTTCTGTGGTGTTATTTCAAACTTCGTTTTAATTTTTTGATTGTTAATGAGTCATTTATGAGTACCCCGTTTAAAGATGTTGCCGCTGAACATGCGGTGTTTAATACCAAAGCCCGCCAGCGTATTCAACAGACTGAATTTATGACGTCGGCGCCTACTTTTCGTCTTTGTCCGCCAGATATCGGACTAGAAGTCGCGTTTGCAGGACGCTCAAATGCGGGTAAGTCCTCGGCTATCAATGCGTTAACCAACCAGCGTCAGCTTGCCCGCTCGTCTAAAACGCCAGGGCGTACACAAATGATAAACTTTTTTAGCATTGGTGATACCAACAGACGCTTGGTTGACTTACCAGGCTATGGTTATGCAGCTGTCCCGCTTGAGATGAAAAAAGAATGGCAGGTAGAGTTAGAAGAGTATCTGGTATCACGCTCAAGTCTTGCAGGTTTAGTGCTGATGACAGATATTCGCCATCCTCTTAAGTTCTTTGATGAGCAGATGCTACATTGGGCTAAAGATGGCGAGTTGCCTGTCCATATCTTATTGACTAAGGCAGACAAACTCAAATATGGGGCATCAAAAAATGCCTTACTTAATACTCGTCAAGCTCTCAAAAAACTGGGGTTAAACTGTACTATTCAGCTGTTTTCTGCACTAAGAAAAGAAGGCCTTGATGAGCTGGCAGGCGTGATGGGCAAATGGTACGATTACAAACTTGATGATGACAAGCTGGTTGAGTCAGATCTTCAGTCGCTCCCTGCTACTCAGCTAGACGCTGAACCACAGGATGTTAAGTCACAAGATAGTCAGTAAGATGCTGAATAACCATCATCTGCATAAGTTAAAAAAGGGTTTATCACAATTATTGATAAACCCTTTTTTGTTCATCATGTCTTTTATTTTAACCACATAGTAGCTCTGTTAAAGCTTGGGGCGTATCAACTTGATAAGTCGGCTGCTGAGCGGCGAGCTCTTTATTGGTTGCCGTACCATAATCTACAGCAATACTGGTCATACCAAGCTTGTTCGCCATTTGAATATCATAAATACTATCACCGATAAATACAGCTTTAGATATACTTTGCTGCGTATGCTCTAAGATATCGGTCAGCATTTGCGGGTTGGGTTTGGAGCCTGACTCGTCCGCACAGCGAGTTATTTCAAAGTAATGCTGGCTAGCAGAGGCGGTAAGCACCCTATCAAGACCTCGTCTTTTTTTACCCGTCGCTACAGCCAATTTGCGGCCTTGCTGCTGCAACGCTTGTAGCATACTTTCTATGGGAGTAAAAAACGGTGTACGGTGACTGTTAGGAATATAATAGTCAGCATAGCTTTGTTGAATGGCAAGCTTTTGTGACTCACTCGCTTGCGGATATAAAATCTCAATACCATTCATTAAACTCAGTCCGATAATGTCTTTGACTGCTTGATCAGTGGTGCAAAAACCATGCGCCTCTCCGGCGACATGCATGGACTCAACGATCAAACCGATCGAATCCATCAAAGTACCATCCCAATCAAAGATAACCAACGTCTTATCTGCTAAGCGATGATTAGACTGTTTACTCATAAATTTACCTTAGCGCACGGCAATAAACCAAAAATTCGATGTCAATACATTAGTAGTCAATACATTAATATACAGGGGTTAAGTTTATTCTGGCATTGTGGTTTGCTCCGGCATCCAGTCTGCCATATCATCTGGTAACGGGGCGGTAATGATTTTATAGCCTGGAATATCTAGTCGCCATGCGTGCAAGCACAAGCGATGAACGCCTGATTTATCATGCACATTATACTTGTCATCCCCTAAGATCGCATGACCGATATGGGCCAAATGTACACGGATTTGGTGCGTGCGCCCTGTTAATGGCTTGGCTTCAATCAAGCTGACTGGCTGACCTGCCAGTATAAAACGGCTATGTACGATGATATCCGTTTGGCTATCTTTAGATTGCGAGTCCTGATTTTGTGAGGTACTGCCATCCACTTTGACACGGCGCTCACCATTCGCGAGCGTGTAACGTAACAGTGGGGCATCAATACGTTGCTCATTAAGAGCAGGCTGCCCTTTTGCCAGACATAGATAGTGCTTTTGAATGGTTTTGTCGACCAGATGCTGCTGCAGCACTTTAAGTGTTGAGCGCTTCTTAGAAATCATAAGCAGGCCTGAGGTGTCTTTATCAATGCGATGAATCAGCTCTAGGTACTTTTTACCAGTCACCTCACGCATGGCCTCGATAACACCAAAGTCAAGACCACTACCGCCATGTACTGCGATACCAGACGGCTTATTGAGCACCAGCAGCCCATCATCTTCATACACTATGCGCGCTAATAGGCTCTTAGCAAACTCAGTACTAATGATGGGTTTTTCGCGGGTTGCCAACTGAATAGGTGCGATACGTACGACATCGTCGCGCTCTACTCTATCATGTGCTTTGCAGCGCTTATTGTTCACACGAACTTCATCTGACCGTATCATTTTATAAATATGAGACTTTGGCAGCCCTTTTAAGCGGTTTAGTAAAAAGTTATCTAAACGCTGGTCATGCTGATGGCGAGTAACTTCAAGGTAGTTAACCTTTCCAAAGTTGCTAATTTCATCATCAGCGCTTTGTGGGCGCGTCCTGCTATTGAATATTGCTGGAGCTTCATGAGTAGGTGCATCGTCAGTCATTTTGGAATTTGTCATTTTTAGTTAGGTATTTACACAAAGATTTGTTATAGTTTACCATGTTGAGCGCCAATTAAGCAGAGACTAAGACAATAATCGTTATTGTCTTAAACAACTTATTGTTATCATTATTACTGGCTAGTAATGAGTTGATCTGGCGATTTTTGCACGCATCATCTACTTTCAGGACATCCTGCTCAGTAACGTCTGGCGTGGTGTCCAATAAAAGGTATTTATACCAAATTAATCGCTTCGGTGATAATGGCAAACATGCTAAATTATCAAGCGGTAATAGAACACAACTACTCATTAACACACGGCCATGACTTGATTTTTTAATCATTGGGTTGGTGTAGCTGGGTAAGTAATGTTAATCCGATGTTGAGAGTTTACAGCTGCCTGAATATTGGCGGTCAAACAGATAAAATGATTGTCATACAAACAATGTATACCCCACCGAGCTTGTAAGCCGGTTACCTATTCTGTTTGCCAAGTACGCCCCGCTGAATAACGGTGCAGTGGCACTTTTAACTTAAGATTCTAAGACAGTTAGATGTTATAAAATAATAGATAGATAAAATCATTGAATTAATTTGAGCTGATATTAAGACGTTCGCTAGTGTTAACAGTTTAGACAAAATGGCGAATGAATTGTGACTTTGTGGTGAGTGCTTGGATACCCTTACAAAGTAAACCAAGTACGCTTTATATGTCAATAATCTTTGTAAAACCTACCATAGCAATGTGTTAGGTACTAGCCTTGAAACCAGTATGGGATGATTGGCATTAGATCATGTTACAGCCCTACACTCTGTATCAAAATTACTTAGAACGATTATTTTAGTCACTTTAAACACAGTCGTTAAAATTCGAACCAACGATCAGCGACGATGACCTTTTAATTCGATACCTGTATTTATCTGAGCAGTACGCTCGCCCTACATCTACTAACTTTTAGTATTAGCATGACTTATCATCGCCACTTTACTTTGATTATATTTATGTTGTTTGCTGTCCATTTGGCAGCCTGAATAATCTGTTGGTGCTTTTTATCATTAAAGCTGCTTGATATTAGACTTTTTACTCAGAACCACTCAATATAATAGCCCTTCTTGTCATTGTCCTGTGCACTCATAGGATAATAGTATGAAACGCATTTTGATTAACGCCACTCAAAACGAAGAAATTCGTGTCGCTTTGTGTAAAGGCAATCATCTCTACGATTTTGATTTAGAAAACCGTACCCGCGAGCAAAAAAAATCCAACATTTATAAAGGTCATGTCACCCGTGTCGAACCATCACTTGAGGCTGTATTCGTTGAATACGGTTCACAGCGTCAAGGGTTTTTGCCTATTCGTGAAATCTCTACCGAATACTTAAGTGGCAACCCACGTGATGAAAACATCAAAAAGCTTATCAAAGAAGGCGATGAGCTGATCGTCCAAGTTGAAAAAGAAGAGCGGGGCAATAAAGGCGCGGCTCTCTCCACGTATGTCTCGCTCGCTGGTCGTTATTTGGTACTGATGCCCAATAACCCTCGTGGTGGTGGTATTTCGCGTCAAATCTCGGGCAAATTACGCGAAGATATGAAGCGTATGCTTGCCAACCTTGATTTACCTAAAGGTATGAGTGTCATCATTCGTACTGCAGGTATTGGTAAGACTCAAGAAGATCTGCAACATGACCTAAATCATCTGCTCAATATTTGGCAAGCCATTCAAGAACAAAATAAAAAATACCCATCACCGCGTCTGGTTCATCAAGAAGCAGGTGTAGTGACGCGTGCAGTACGTGATTATCTGCGTGATGATATTGCTGAGATTTGGATTGATAACGAAAACGCTTACATTGAAGCGGCAGGATTTATCGATGCAGTGATGCCAACACAAGCGGACAAACTACGTAAATATACCGACTACGAGCCGATGTTCGCACGCTTTAATATCGAAAAACAGATCGAGACCGCTTATCAGCGCGAAGTACGCCTGCCATCTGGTGGCTCGATCGTCATTGACCAAACTGAAGCGTTGGTATCAATCGATATCAACTCGGCTAAATCTACTAAAGGTTCAGACGTCGCTGAAACTGCCTACCATACCAACTTAGAAGCAGCTGATGAAATCGCTCGCCAATTGCGTCTGCGTGATATGGGCGGCTTGATTGTCATTGATTTCATTGACATGAATGACAATAAGCACCAAAAAGAAGTCGAAAAACGTCTGGTTGATGCGACCAAATATGACCGCGCTCGTGTCCAGTTCGGAGAGATATCTAAGTTTGGTTTGATGGAGATGAGTCGTCAACGTCTACGCCCATCGTTAGAAGAGTCTACCGGCTATATTTGCCCGCGCTGTCATGGCAACGGTATGATTCGTGATCTGCGCTCTTTATCATTGTCTATCATGCGCCAAATCGAGCAAATCGCTCTAAAAGAACGTCAAGGTGAAGTACAAGCAGAAGTACCAACTGATATTGCCGCATTTATCTTAAATGAAAAACGTGACAGCTTGGTTTATCTTGAACAAGATAGCGGGACACGTATTACTATTTTGCCACACGCTCACCTAGAGTCACCCAATTTTAAATTGCACTTTAATCGTGATGGTTTTGCACCGACGAGCTATGAGCGTATCACCGATACGCAGCAACAAGAACATAGCGACCTTGGTTATGACGTTGACTGGCAAACATCAGAAAAAGAACGTCCTGAGCAGCAGCCTACCCGTCAGCCGCGTAAATCAGCTGATAACAAAAGTAGCCCAGACAATCGTGCAAGCAATCAAAGTAACGGACGCGCGTCATCATCGAATGTAGGCCAAAATAGCCATCGAAACAATGGCTCAAATAACGAACCAAAAAATACCGACAACCATCAGCATACTGACAATACGCAAGTAAGTACGCAAGTCTCCTCAGCGCGTGCTACCACAGACAATATTGCACAGAGCAAGCAACAGGTCTCTACTGCGCAGCCAAAAGCCGTTGCTTGGCTGTCTAATCTGTTTGCGCAGGCGCCGCAAGCACAGACTGCAAACAGCGTTAGTAGTCGTGATGCCGCTGAAGCTATTGAGGCATTAGTCAATACTGGAGCGCAAAGCTTAGGTTCGTTTGGGCAAGTGGATCGTACAGCGTTAGATAACAGCCAGCGCTCATCAAATCAAAGTGATGATCCGCAAAATGCACGTCAGCAAGACGATAACAATACTCAAAGTGGCACTCAATCGTCAAAGCAAAGTGCGCTTGATAACGACAAAAAAGAGAGTCACAGCGACGATAGAAGAAAGCGCAAGTCACGCAAATCAAAATCTTCTAAATCGCGTCAAAGAAAAGATCAGCGCGATGACAACGATAGCGTAAATAATGGTACAGATAGTACCAGCAACAATAAACAGTCTGATACGCAAGATGCAGGTGAACGCGATAACAAGCGCGCCAATGATCGTAACGGCAATCGTCAAGACAGTCGTCAAGATAATCGCCAGAACAATCAAAATGATAATGGGCGTACAGAAGATAGTACTTCGAGCGAGCAGTCACGTACGAAACGCAAGCCTCATAGCCAGCGCAACTCACGCGGTAAGCTTGAACGCGGGCAAACCTTAACAGCTGACGATAATACCAAGCAGCATAATCAGCAATCTGCTGCTAGTACAGCAAAAGGTAAATCACAGGCGCATGCTCAGCGCGACCAAGACCCCAATGAAGTAGTATTACAGGTCAACGAAGCGCCGACTAAGAGCAAGGCTTCAGAAGTAGTACATCTTTCTTTGGACGACAGTAAATCGAGCCAAGCGTCGTCTAAAGCTATGGATACGCAAGAAGCTGGTCAGCAGACTGTCAATGACAAAGACAGGGCTGCCAAACAGCGTCATAAAGACCAGTCTGCGACAACATCTAAGTCAGAAGATCGCTCATCATCCGCCGCGAGTAGCGCTAAACCTACTGAAAGCTTAGTTGAGAGCAAGGCTCAAAGCGCCGAGTCAAAAGATAATTCATCTGATAGCACATCATCATTTGAAGAAAGTAAAGAAGTCGCTAATGCTAAGGCAACCTCTCAGCCATCGGCTCAAAAAGTAGCTTTAGAGCCAAAAGCAGCTAAAGCTAGCAGCGTACAATCTGCTGCTGATACTCAGCCAGCTGAAAACGATAAGGCTAAAAATGGTAATAAAGCTGATGTGAGAAGCAGTACAAATGAGGATGCAAAAGGTAGTAACGCCCTTGCGTTTACTCACGAGGCCTTATTTGCCGCTCGTTATGTGACTGCTGATAAGTTTGGTCAAGCAAGCAATGACCCACGTGTCGTCCGACGTCAGCGGCCAACACCAGTCGCTGAGACTAATACACAGGCCAGTCCTGCACCTGCTACCATTCGCGGTACAGTTGGTGAGTTTATTCACGCAACGTTAGCAGATGCACAAAGCCGCTTGGCAGATAAAGGGGTTATCAGCTGCTTTATTCAAGCGATCGAAGCACATACGCAGCATACTGACATGACTAACATGACTAACATTGACACTAGTCATACAGACGATAGCCAAGACGAGGCTTTTGACTTTAGTAATTATGGTTATCAGCCTTTAGATGCTGATTACTTAACTCGGTTTGATGCCATGACTCAAGCAGTGAGCCAATTTGCTACTGCGCAAGGCAAGACGGCGGTCGCACCGCAGGCTATTGGTCAACGTGCTAGTAACGATCCGCGTGGGCAGCATCCTGACTATCGTGCTCAAGAACAGCAGGCCACATTGAGCATTTCTGATGACCATCAAGTTGATGCTCATGAAACCGCAGCCGCTGCATTGGCCAGTGAAGTACAAGCTGACGACATCACTGTTGAGAGTGAACAGCTGTTAAAAGCAGATCAGGCGTTACTTGATGATAGCAAAGCTGCTGAGCATACCGATGCTACAAAAGAGGACAGCCAAGCAGCTAAATCAAAGACGACTATTGCCAGTTATAAAAACATGATTGAGAGTGTCGCTGAGCAGCTGCTACCACAGACCGGTATGTTTAATTTGACCACGCCAAAGGTGCCAAAAGCGCGTAGTCGTAAACCAAAGTCTGAACATATAAAGCCTACGCAAGCTGAAAAGTCTGAAAATGACCACTCAAGTAGCGATAGTTGATTATTAGCCCTGATATAATTGTTATAACGCAACTGTTATAGTCATCTTATATTCAATAATCTAAAAAGCCCCAAAGTTACCAGTAACTTTGGGGCTTTTTAATGTTTATATAGTCACCAAATAGCGTTAGTGCTAGGAAGCTTCAATGAGCAGAAGCCCCATTACCGCGTAACTTATTAACCATCGTAAAGATAGCGACCACCACCGCACCAATAATAAAGCCTATCAAACCATTTAACAGCGCTGTCGTCACACTTTCAAAAATGCCGGTTAAGTCCGCCAGATCCTCTACTCCATGATGTAAAAAACTGATACCATGCACTAAAATACCGCCGCCCACTAAGAACATCGCCAACGTGCCAGCGATAGATAGAAACTTCATCAGTTTTGGTGCAGCTGCAAACATCACTTTACCAAGTTTTTGTTTAAAGCTACTTTCTTGTTCCATTAAATGCAAACCTGCATCGTCTATTTTGACAATACCGGCAACCAAACCATAGATACCAACCGTGATAGCAATCGCTAAAATAGACAGTACCAGACTACGCTCTAACAATGTGGCACTCGCCGTCGACCCTAAAGCAATAACGATAATCTCTGCTGATAAGATAAAATCTGTACGGATAGCACCTTTTATTTTTTCTTTTTCGAACGCCACCAAATCCACGGTTTCATCGGCATTGGCGAGACGGCGCGCATTCTGTTCTTCATCATGCGGTAAAGCATGCGGCCAAAATCTATGAATAACTTTTTCAGCGCCTTCATAAACCAAAAATAAGCCACCGCACATTAATAAAAAGGTTACCAATGGTGGATAAACGGCACTGATAAGCAGCGCAGCTGGCACTAAAATAAGTTTATTAACAAAGGAACCTTTTGCTACCGCCCAAACAACTGGCAACTCGCGATTGGCTTTGACACCGGTAACTTGCTCAGCGTTTAGCGCAAGATCGTCACCCAATACACCAGCGGTCTTTTTGGCCGCAACCTTAGTCATTACTGAAACATCATCTAATATCACACTGATATCATCAAGTAGGGTTAATAAACTGGCACCTGCCATGCTCTCTCCTTAGCGTAAAATCGCTCAAATGGTTAATAGATATTAAAGTTGATCATATTGATATGTCTTATTCACTGTAGCCTACTGAGCTACTGCAATATATAAAATAGTAGGAATGTAGCTTATTTTACTTTTTTGTTCACTCATCACCAAATTATTAGTTAAGTAAGTTTTGGTTTTGCCTGTGATTTATAAAAATATGTTAGTATATGGCACTTTATCACTATTTATGTTATGACTCACTGCTTACTTTATAATTGAGATGATTCGTCATCATAGCCAGAGTATTGTAGCTTAAAGTTTATTCGTTTGACTGCTCATGAATAAAGAGACTTATATCGTCTGTTTTTATATTGAGTTTTTATTACAATCATGATCAAGCGCGTCCGTTTATAGGAAATGCCGTATGTCCTTACCCTCTGTATCTACTAGCCTAAAGTCTGCTAGCATGTTTAATCGTCGTCAACTCTCTCATGCCATTATTGGTGCGCTACTAGTTACTGTGGCGACAGGCTGCTCGAACAATACTGCCGATACTACCAGCAAGACCAATGTGGTAAGTAGCACAAAGGCAAGTAGTACAACCAGCACCTCCAAACCTGCTGTCGATAGTGATCAATCGGTCGTTACAGCGTTGCAATCGAACCTAGGAGCGTCTGGTATCGACGAAAAAATTGTCTCCGCAGTACCGACAGAGATGGATGGTATTTATTGGGTAACCGCTGAAGGGTTGCCAGCATTTTTTACTGATAAGTCAGGCAAACATATCATTCAAGGTCAGATCATCTCTGTCGGACAAGGCGAACCTGTCGATATTAGTGGTGCGTTAG
This sequence comes from uncultured Psychrobacter sp., assembly GCF_947488565.1. Taxonomy (GTDB): domain Bacteria; phylum Pseudomonadota; class Gammaproteobacteria; order Pseudomonadales; family Moraxellaceae; genus Psychrobacter; species Psychrobacter saeujeotis. The sequence continues at coordinate 204,551 of NZ_CANKZC010000002.1, forward strand.
TTGCTCGCACTGCGCAAGAGGCGCTCAAAGCTGTAGACAAAAAAGACATGATCATTTATCCAGCTAAAGGCGAGACTAAGTCAGTAGTGTACTCTTTTACCGATGCTGATTGTCCTTACTGCACTAAATTGCATTCAGAAATGGATGAGCTTAATGCGCTAGGGATTGAGGTTCGTTACCTAGCTTGGCCTCGTAGCGAAGGAAGCATTCCCAAAATGGAAGCCATTTGGTGTAGTGAAGATCGCGTTGCGGCTATGAATCAGGCAAAATCAGGCGCCAATGTCATGGCTCCTAGCTGTGAGAGTCCAGTAAAAGAGCAAATAGAATTGGGCGCTCGCCTTGGTGTACGCGGAACGCCTGCCATCTTTACTGAATCTGGTCAGCAGATCGGTGGTTATCTGCCAGCTAAACAATTGGCACAAACAGCGATCGATGCCAGCTAATCGCCTACTATAATATCATCGGCTTTAGCGACAGTCAGCTTAGGTAGACGTCACAATTGCTTGTCGGTATGATACGGTGAGATGCTATATAAACATGGCTTTATTGGTAATAGTTAACGTTACAAGAGCCATGTTTTCATCTTATATAATTTACTATCATTTAATTTTCTGAGGATACTGTGAGTAAATCCATCAAACTAGCGATACTTGGCCTAGGTACCGTCGGTACTGGCGTGGTCAATCTGATCAATGATAACTTAGCTGAGCTTAAACGTCGTAGTGGACGCGACATTATTATTACCGAAGTTGGTACACGTCGTCAGCGTGATGATATCGACCCTAGTATCGTCCAAAACGATGATTTGATGGCAATTGCTGCCAGTGACAACGTCGATATTGTCATCGAAGTCATTGGTGGTACAACTCTTGCCAAAGACATTATTATGCACGCCATTAAGAATGGCAAACACGTCGTTACAGCCAACAAGGCGTTACTTGCTGAGCATGGCAATGAGATATTTGCGTTGGCGGAAGCCAATCATATGCACGTGGCTTATGAGGCAGCAGTGGCAGGTGGTATTCCTATTATCAAGGTCATGCGCGAAGCACTTGCCGCCAATAAAATAGATTGGTTAGCTGGTATCATCAACGGTACTGGTAACTTCATTATGACTGAGATGCGTGATAAAGGTCGTCCATTTAAAGACGTTTTAGCAGAAGCTCAGGAGCTTGGCTATGCTGAGGCAGACCCAACATTTGATGTTGAAGGTATTGATGCTGCTCACAAGCTTGCTCTACTCGCCTCCATTGCCTTTGGCATTCCATTACAGTTTGACAAAGTATATTGCGAAGGTATCACTGGTATTACGCTACAAGACGTCAACTATGCTGAAGAGCTGGGCTATCGTATCAAGCATTTGGGCTTTGCTGTTCGCCGGAGCAGTGAAGATGGTCTACAAGGCAGTGCTGGCATTGAACTACGTGTACATCCAACATTGATCCCGCAAGACGCTTTACTTGCCAATGTGAATGGGGTAAAAAACGCGGTACTGGTGAACTCGCATCCTCTAGGACAAACGCTGTATTGTGGTGATGGCGCAGGTGCAGGCGCTACCGCCTCTGCAGTAATGGCAGATGTCATGGATCTTGTACGTGTACTAGGCCCCAACGATCGTAGCAGTCATAGCGAGCACAGTAATCATGTGCCTCATTTGGCGTTTATGCCGGAAGAGCTCAGTGATACGCTTGTCTTACGCGCCGAGCAGATGATAACAGGCTATTATTTGCGTGTACACGCTTATGACAACCCAGGCGTATTGGCGGATATCACTCGCATCTTGAGTGATGCTGGTATCAATATCGACGCTATTTTACAAAAACCTGCTCACAAACTTGGACAAGTACCTGTCATTATTTTGACGTTACCAGTCATTGAAAGTCAGATGAATCTGGCGATTGAAAAGATCGAAAAGTTGACTGCTGTTGCTGACAAAGTCGTCCGTATCCGCCTAGACGAATTGGCCTGATGATATAAAACGGTAGTGACCAGTGAGTTATCTTAGTAAACCTTGATTTTTATCTTAACAATGCACATTATAATAATGATTCTTGATTAACGATTAGTAAGGCACAGTGTTCATCTAAAGCGCTGAGTTTTAATTTGAAACAGGTAAATAAGGCAGAATAACGATGTCGAACGATGCAATTGTAATTATTAATGGTGCGCGTACGCCAATGGGCAGTTTTCAAGGCGCTTTAAAAGATGTCAGTGCTACAGAGTTAGGTGCGACAGCTATCAAAGCAGCCGTTGAACGTTCAGGTGTGAGCAGTGACAATATTGATGAAGTCATTATGGGATGTATCTTGACCGCTGGATTGGGTCAAGGCCCTGCTCGTCAAGCCATGCGTCAGGCAGGTCTACCTGATAAGACTGGCGCCGTGACGATCAACAAACTTTGTGGTTCGGGTCTAAAAGCGGTTATGCAGGCGCATGATGGTATCAAAGCAGGTAGCTTTAATGTGGCTGTCGCTGGTGGTATGGAGTCGATGACTAATGCGCCATATATTATGCCAGGGGCACGTGGTGGCTATCGTATGGGGCATAAAGAAGTCAAAGACCATATGTTCTTAGATGGTTTAGAAGATGCAGAGACTGGTCGCTTGATGGGTCAGTTTGCGCAAGAGATGGCCGATGAAAAAGGCTATACGCGTGAACAAATGGATGAGTTTGCAATCGAATCACTAAATCGTGCGTTGACTGCGATTAAAGATGGTCATTTCAAAAACGAGATTGAGCCTGTCACTTTTGAGACTCGTAAAGGCGAACAAACGGTTGAGGATGACGAAGAGCCAGGTCTTTCTAATGCAGATCGTATCCCTAATCTACGTCCTGCGTTCGCTAAAGAAGGCACTATTACTGCCGCTAATGCCAGCTCAATCTCAGACGGTGCTGCTGCTGTCGTGATGATGAAAGAGTCACAAGCGCAGTCTGAAGGTCTAGACTACCAAGCTCGTATTATTGCGACTGCCTCTAACTCACGTCATCCAAGTGAATTTACCATTGCTCCGATTGGTGCGATCGAAAAAGTATTGGCCAATGCAGATTGGTCAGTTGAAGATGTCGATCTTTGGGAAATCAACGAAGCCTTTGCGATGGTCACCATGGCAACTATGGATGCAGTGAACATTGACCATGCCAAAGTCAATATCGAAGGTGGTGCTTGCGCTTTAGGTCATCCTGTAGGTTGCTCAGGCGCGCGTATTTTGGTCACGCTTATCAATTCATTGCAGCGCACTGGTGGCAAAAAAGGCATTGCAACCTTATGTATCGGTGGCGGTGAAGCGGTCGCAGTAGCTATTGAACTGGCTTAACTTAAAGACCTCGCTAAAATTTTTCATGATGACGTTACGGGATATATGTATCATTGCTAAACATACTATTTAATTGCGTCTAGTCATATAACTATTTAGCGCTAACGTACTTATAACCGCACTATGGACTAATAGTGCGGTTTTTTTGTGTCTAAAGTAGGTAAAAATATAGCAAATATTTATCAGTGTAAAAATGCGTTAACTTATACCCCATCGATGTTATGTTGCTTACAGCCTATTACACGCCATTACGTCAGTTGCACATTTTGCTACCTTGCTTATATATCTCAAGCAAAATCGTGATGCTACGATAGTTACAAGTTAAAGCAGCTACTGTTTGAGTATCAGTTGTTACTAGTAGATTTTATTTTTCTACTAATGTTTATCGTAGTCGATACTTATAGCTGCAAATAATGAAGTAGAGGAAGGGTCAGTATACGCTGGCTTATTCGACGATACATTTATCATTAGCGTTATATTTTAACGCTACTATTTTTTATTAAAAATCATTTACTCATATAAAAGGAAGACAATAATGAGCCAACTAATTCGCTTACAAGACATCCAAGCAACTCATCGTGACCTTATCGGTGATGACTATTATGACCCAACAGGCAAAACTGCTTACGGTGTCAATGAAGAAAAAATCGGTAAGATCGATGGCGCACTAGTAGAAGATACTACTGGCCGTATTCGCTATCTAATCGTTGATGCAGGCGGCTGGTTTAGCTCAAAAGAAGTTTTAGTACCAGCGGGTTTAGCACGTATTGTTGGTGATGATGTGTTCTTTGATAGCTTAACCAAAGCACAAGCTGATGCCATGGAAGAGTATGATCATGATTATCAGTATAGCTATAAAGAGCAGTACGAAAAAGATCGTCAAGCATTTGTAGCTGACACTGTACCAGCAGAAGAGCGTATGGAAGTTGCCGATCATGCTTATGATGCACCAACCACACTAGAGCTACTAGAAGAGCGTTTGACAGTTAATAAAGATCGCATTGTTGCAGGTTTAGTAAAAGTCGGTAAACATGTGGTGACTGAAGAGCGTAATGTGGAAGTTGATCTTGAAGAAGAGCATGCCAACATTCAACGTACTACTGTAGATCGTCCATCAGAGCGTCGCATTGGTGATGTGACTGGTAATGAGACTATCGAAGTTGAACTAGAAGCTGAACGTGCTCGTGTTAACAAAGAGACTTATGTTTCAGAAGAAGTTAATGTCGGTAAAACTACTGAACGTCACACTGAAACTATCGTAGAAACTATTCAGCGTGAAGAGCTAGATATTGACCGTGATGGTAATGTTGTTGACCGTGAAGGTAACATCGTAGACCGTGATGGTATTACTGCTGAAGATGTACGTAGCGCACGTGGTATGTAATATTCTGATCTATCGTTTATCCTAATATGATAATTGCGATTAGGTAGCGTGAATATATAGCTAAGTGATCATCCTTAGCGAATTAAGGTCAGAGTTTGTCTCTGGCCTTTTTTTATGTCTTTCCTATGAATCATAGGCTTATATATTGTTATCTAATTATATTAGTAAAATACTTGCCAACAATAAGGAACGTAATGATGAATACTAACCACAAAAAAGAGACCAATAATAAATATAGTGCAAACGAAAGCGAAAACCAACGAGCGGGTACGACATCGCTATCAGCGTCTACGGCAAAGCTAGAGGATCATGCAGGAGAGAATAAACTGGCAGCGCCGCATACTACGGATAGCAGTGCTATTAGTAACCGTTTAGAACTACTAGAAGAGCGTCCAGTGATCAACAAGGAACGCTTAGACGTCGGTAAAGTGACAGTGACTAAGCATACCCGTACCAAGTCTATTGAAGTGCCCATTGAGCTGGTAGAAGAGTATGTCACAATTCGCACTGAGTACAACGATGCTGAAAGCCAAGATCTGCTATCAGGTAACTATGATGAAAAAGACATTTTGCGCCATGTTGAGCCATCATTAGATAGTAAGGCGGTAGTCACTATCAATGGTAAACAAATAGAGGTTGGCGATGCTCCTATCGAGATCGTTTTATCACGTCAAGTGGCAACCATTACAAAAGATACTTATGCTATTCAAGAAATCGAAGTCAATAAGACCACGCACACGCATACAGACAGTATCCAAGTTGAGCTACAACACGAAGAACTAGATGTAACCGAGGAAGGGTTTTTAGAGCACGAAACTTCTCGGGTTCGTAAAGACTAGTCCTACCCGAAGCAAACTTATTTATTAAAAATAAGCGTGTTAAAGTGGAAAGTTAGAATATAAAAAAAGCAACGTGAACGTTGCTTTTTTTATGACAGAACTAAAGTATACGGCTATTAATACTTAGGTCTTATTACACTCGTAAGTGCTGATATCCGTCTCGTCTTCACCTGCCGTACGTATGATACCTGTTGCACGCTCTTCGTGTGCTACGCGCCACTGAGTAAAACCTCGACCACCATCCATAGCTGTATCAACTTCAAATACTTCAGGGTTGGTGCCTTCGTTGGTTTGCATCAATGTAACTGTACCCATATCAGTACCGATAACCACTTGATTGGTTTCATCTTTATAAGTCGCTTCAACTTTTAAAGCAGGTGTACACAAATAAGTTATTTGAGTCAGATCAGTATTAACATTGGCAATAGTATCATCCTGTACTTCATTTAACGAAGCATCCTCGGTCGCGACGACGGTATCACTAGGGTCTGCTGGATCAGCCGACATTGGTACTGACTCTTCAGCGTTGATGCTATCCTCTAGGCTCGGCTCTGGTTCTTGCTGCTGCTGACAAGCACTGATACTAATCGCACTAGCGAGTAAACCTGTCATCAAGGCCGTCATACGTAATTGTTTTAATTGTCCTAGATTCATCATTGTCTCCCAAATTGTTATGGTAAATACTATAGCGTGTCCGCCTATCTTCGCCTATGTTGAATTTGTAAACAGTCATGACAAATTATCAAAATTCTTATTTGATAATCATACGGGCCTATCCATAGCCTACGTTAGGTAGCCAATGTTTTTGCATAAAAATACCTATCGCTGCTAACAGGGATAGGTAATTAAAATACGCAATTAAGTATAGTTTTTGGCGTTAGATTTTCCCATGGCATTGTTTATATTTTAGACTAGAACCACAAGGACAAGGCGCGTTACGGCTGATATTCATACCGGCATACGGGTTTGGTTCAGCATCACTTGCATCATCAGGAATACTGACTCCTGCACTTGCACTTGCGCCTGCTGCTACGCCTCCAGCAAGGTTGACACGCATCTGACCGTTTGCCCGTTCACCTTGGTTTTGAGGGCGCGGCGTTGGCTGCGGTTCACCTGATAAGTTATCGACATCGTTATGCTCGAACTGCATTTTCATGCGCTCAGCATCTGCACGTTGCTGCGCTTCTAGTGCTTCTAACTCTTCTTTAGTTGGAATATGGACACGCGACAAATCTTGCACTGTCTCTGATTTGATAGCGCCCAACATCATCTGAAACAACTCAAACGACTCACGCTTATATTCTTGTTCAGGGTTCTTTTGTGCATAGCCACGCAAGTGAATGCCTTTACGTAGCTGATCCATCTGTGTTAAATGCTCTTTCCAATGCTTATCAAGGCTTTGGAGCATAAAGTGACGCTCTAGCTGGGCGGCGCTTTGCTCACCCATTTGTTCACGGCGACCATGATAATGCGCTAGTGCTGTTTCGATAATTTTTGCTCGCAGGCCCTCTTCATCAAGACGACGGTCTTCATCGAGCCAATCATTGAGTGGCATGTAGACTTTGAACTCTTCTTCAAGCTCATCTTCTAATCCATCAACATTCCACTGATCATCGACAGAACCTGGCGGGATAAACTGATTAATCATGGCGTTATAGACTTCATGATGCATCACTTCGATGGCATCCAGTAAATCCATATCATCGAGCAAATCATCACGCTGAGCATAAATAACTTTACGCTGCTCATTGGCCACATCATCATATTTTAGCAAGTTTTTACGCGCATCAAAATCTCGGCTCTCAACCTTGCCCTGAGCGTTTTCAATCGACTTCGATACCATCTTATGTTCGATAGCTTCGTCTTCTTTGAGACCCATAGCACGCATCATATTGACCACGCGATCACCAGCAAAGATACGCATGAGATCGTCTTCAAGCGATAAGAAAAAGCGCGACATACCAGGGTCACCCTGACGACCGGCACGGCCACGTAACTGGTTATCAATACGACGAGACTCGTGGCGCTCAGAGCCGATGATATGCAAACCACCCGCGGCGACCACTTGATCGTGCTTGACTTGCCATTGGGCTTTTAGGCGTTGCATCTCATCAGCACTGACTGAGTCTATGTCTTCAATAAATGACTGCCAGTTACCACCCAAGATGATATCGGTACCACGGCCTGCCATGTTGGTTGCAATAGTCACGGATTTTGGGCTACCTGCCTGCGCGATGATGTCAGCTTCACGCTCATGCTGCTTGGCATTTAGGACGTTATGTTTCACGCCTTCTTGATCTAGCAAGTAAGACAGCTCTTCGCTGGCTTCAATCGTCGCTGTACCGACTAGGACGGGCGCGCCCTTATCTTGTATCTCTTTAATCTCGCGAATAATGCCTTTGTATTTGCCGAGTTTGGTCAAAAATATCTGATCATCCATATCAACCCGCGCAATGGGCTTATGGGTTGGGATGACGATCACTTCCAAATCGTACGTCGACTTAAACTCTGCCGCTTCGGTATCGGCAGTACCAGTCATACCTGATAGCTTGTCGTATAAACGGAAAAAATTCTGGAAAGTTGTGGTTGCAAGCGTCTGGTTTTCGGCTTGAATCTCGACGTTTTCTTTGGCTTCAACCGCTTGATGCAGCCCTTCTGACCAGCGACGACCTGGCATCGTACGACCCGTATTTTCATCAACGATGACCACTTCGCCTTCATCGACGATATAGTGCACGTTTTTGACAAATATATGATGGGCACGAATAGCCGCTTGTACGTGAGCTAACAGTGGCAGACGGCTTGGACTATACAGACTTTCGTTTTCACCAAGCTCGCCTACTTCGATTAAGAAACTCTCAATCTTTTCGTAGCCTTTTTCGCTGATTTCGATTTGACGGTTTTTTTCATCAATCCAAAAGTCTTCATCTTCATTATTCTTATTGGCTTCTTCATCTTTTGAGCGCACAAGCACCGGAATAATAGTATTAATCAGTGCATACATCCGTGATGAATCTTCGGCTTGACCTGAGATGATCAAAGGCGTACGCGCCTCATCGATTAAAATAGAGTCGATCTCATCAATGATACAAAAGTTCAGCGGGCGCTGCTTTTTCTCGCTGAGACTAAAGACCATATTGTCACGCAGATAATCAAAACCGTACTCGTTATTGGTACCATAAGTGATGTCCGCTTGATAAGCATCGACTTTTTCTTGTGCTGGCTGCTGTGAGTAAATCACCCCAACCGTCAAACCCAAAAAGTTAAATAATGGACGGTTCAAGTCCGCATCACGAGCGGCCAAGTAATCGTTGACCGTGACCACGTGGACACCTTTACTACTAATAGCGTTTAGATAAATCGCCAAGGTCGCCATCAAGGTTTTACCCTCACCGGTCTTCATCTCAGCGATTTTGCCTTCGTGCAAGGTGATACCACCGATCAGCTGCACATCATAGTGACGCATACCATTGACCCGCAGTGACGCTTCACGGCAGACGGCAAACGCTTCAGGCAATAGCGCATCTAGGCTCTCACCTTTTTGAAAGCGCGCTTTGAACGCTTCTGTTTTTTGTTGTAATTGTTCATCAGACAGAGCTTGCACGCCAGCCTCTTGGGCATTAATCTTGGTGACCACCTTACGCATACGTTTTAGTTCGCGGTCATTTTTGGTGCCAACCACACTGCCTACAATCTTTGATAACATAATTTTTTAACCTATGGAAATATTCGATAATTAGCGTAAATATAGTCAGCACAACACAAAATCGATAAGTGACGCCAAATTCATGGTCACTTATGATAGATATAAGTTGTCGTTGTGCATTGCTTGCAAGCGTGTCTTCGTACCAAAAACCCATGTTTTAATAGCACTATGCGCTTATAAAATACATCGACTATAGTAGCCAAAGCTTTAATCGCCGTCCTATCATCATCCGACCCAGTACTATCTGATGAAGCATCGCCAATAAAATGTGCCGTCATTATATATGGTTATGGCGCGGATGAATACAAGGGCAACCGGCGGATATTTGCCAGCGCTGAAACGCGGCAGGTCATGTTAAAATGGTAAATATTTGGCTACCGACAAGCGCCCTATAGCTAAACACCCTGTACCCAACTCTATACCTTTTATCAGCAATATTTAAGCCAAGCAATATAAGAGAACATGAATGTCTGCTAAACCACTTGATGCAAACCATACCAATACCGAAACCTTAACCATAGGCGATGCTATCTACGATTTGGCCCACCATACGCCAATGATGGTGCAGTATCTGACCATGAAAGCGCGCTACCCAAACGCCTTGTTGCTCTATCGAATGGGCGACTTTTATGAGCTGTTTTTTGATGATGCCAAGCGTGCCGCGCAGATATTGGATATTACCTTAACCCGCCGCGGCACTGACAAAGCCGGCAATACTATCGCGATGGCAGGCGTGCCGTTTCATGCTGCCGATAGCTACATGGCACGGCTCATCGCCGCTGGGCAAACAGTGGTGGTCTGTGAGCAAATCGATGAGGCAGCCGATAGCAACTCTTATCCAAGCATCGGCGAAAAAAGTAAAAAAGACTCTACGCTACACACCAAAGGTAGCACTAAAGCCGCTAAGGCTAAGCCGCCCACTATCATGCGCCGCGAAGTGGTCAAGACGCTGACTGCTGGAACGATAACCGATGATGCACTTATCGCGCCCAATCAGACGCCGACGGTCGTCGCTATCGATATCGCCGCGCCAAATCCAAAGACAAAAGATCGTAAACTGCCTATCCAAGCTGCGATCAGTCAGCTGGACTTAACGGCAGGGACGCTTACCACTCAGACGTTAAATGGAGATAGTAGTACAAGCGCTGCAACTGGAGAGAATACCGATAGCGACGTGGCAACGCTACAAGCGCAAATGCTCACTGTCTTGGCACGCTTTGCGCCTAGTGAGTGTATCATCAGTGAAGCCACCAGTGAGGACTGGCTACTGTGGTTACGTAGTCATCTTGACTGCCCTATCATCGAAGTGGCGGCCAATGACTTCCACCGTGAGCATGCGACTGCTACCCTTTGTCAGCAGTTTGACGTACAGCGCTTAGAGGGTTTGGGTATTAGTGATGCGCCCCTCAGTCAATCTAGCTGTGCGGCGCTGATACATTATGCTCGCCAAACGCAGCAACGTCATGTACCGCAGGTTAACCAGCTTATCGTTGAACACAGTGATGACTATCTGATTATCGATGCCAACAGCCAGCAAAATCTTGAATTGTTTACGCCTGTTAGTGCGAATGGAACGTCTCTGATATCGGTAGTCAATCACTGCAAAACGCCCATGGGACGACGGTTATTGGTACAGCAAATGAAGCGTCCACTACGCTTACATACCCGTATCAACCAGCGTTTGAATGCGATAGCCAGCCTAATAGAAGCAGACAATGCAAAAAACCATTTATCCAATGAAAATGCGACCTTACCCACACACTTAGTCACACACTTACGCGACACCCTCAATGCCATTGGTGATATCGAGCGTATTAGCAGTCGTATCGGTCTGATGAGTGCAAAACCGCGCGACCTACGTAAGCTTGCCGATGGGATTGCCAGTAGCAATCAGCTAACGACGCTACTGACCGAAGCGGGCATTCATCCTGAAGATACAGGATTACTACCGGTGCTGATGCAGCAACTGCCCGTTCAGCTGCCAGCCGTACAAGCGGTCGCCGATCTTATCGAGCGCGCTATTGTCATAGAGCCACCTGCTCATATCCGTGATGGCGGTATGCTTGCAGCGGGTTATGATGAAGACTTTGATCGCTTAACCCATCTGCATGACAATATCCAAGTGACCCTTGATGAGATGGCAGAACGCACGCGGCAAGAGTGTCAGCTGCCAAGTCTAAAAGTCGGCTTTAATAAAGTCAGTGGCTTTTATTTTGAGCTGCCCAAAATGCAAGCTCAAAATGCGCCCAGTCACTTTATCCGTCGCCAAACCCTTAAAAACGCTGAGCGCTTTATCACTGATGAATTAAAAACCGTCGAAACCGAGTACCTGAGCGCACAAACCTTGGCACTGGCGCGGGAAAAACAGCTGTATCAGCAACTGCTGACCATGCTTGGCGAGCATCTGACCGAGCTACAACAGTTAAGCGCCGCTATCGCTCAGATAGACGTGCTGAGTAACTGGGCGCAGCTGGCAGTGACTCATAAATGGCAACGTCCGGTCATGCAAAATGGCACATCAAATAGCGATATAAATAATACAAATACAAAAAAAGACGCTGGCTCGCATCAAAACCAGCTTAACTTTGACAGCGTTACTCAAAACTCACTGTCTAATCACTCACTCAATCAGACACAAAGCCAAACCAGCATCGATATCCGTCAAGGTCGTCATGTCGTCGTCGAAGCGGCGTTGAATCCTGCCAATACGCACCAACAAAACGCGCAAAATGACCACCCTAGCCATTTCGTTGCCAACGACTGCGCGCTTGGCAGCGATGAGCATCCCGAACGCTTATTAATCATTACTGGCCCTAATATGGGCGGCAAATCGACCTATATGCGCCAGACCGCCCTTATCGTGCTACTCGCTCATTGCGGCAGCTTCGTACCGGCTGAACATGCCCTTATCGGTGATATCGACCGAATTTTTACTCGTATTGGCTCAGCTGACGATCTGGCTGGTGGCAAGTCAACCTTTATGGTTGAGATGATTGAAACGGCCAATATTTTAAACTTAGCGACGGATAAATCACTGGTGCTCATGGATGAAGTCGGCCGCGGTACGGCAACCACTGACGGACTCGCTATCGCGCACGCTTGTGTCAATCGCCTGCTAGAGATTGGTTGCTTGACCTTGTTTGCCACTCATTATTTTGAGCTGACTGCGCTGGCAAATAACGAGCTGGCAAATAATAAGCAGGCAGACAACGAACTATCAAACAATGAGCTGACAAATAAAAACGACAAGATTCGCAACGTGCATGTCGCGGCAAGCGACGTCGATGGGCAGCTATTACTGTTACACCAAATTCGTGAGGGCGCGGCAAGCTCCAGCTTTGGGTTGCATGTCGCCAAGATGGCAGGCATACCAACACAAGTGCTAAGTGACGCCAAGCGTTATTTTATCGACAACTTAAGGTCTGAGCAGACAAGAAGCACTGATGACAAAAATGAATTAGCTAAGTCGGCAAATGATAAAGGTCAGCCATTCGATCAAAATGATATAACTGAGGCGACTGTAGAAACCAAGGCGCAGACAAGTTATTCAGCAAATAATAAACAACAAAAACAACTACTTAGCTTGTATAATGAGCTGATAGATATAGATCCTGATAGTCTAACGCCCAAGCAAGCCCATGACTTATTGTACGATCTTAGACAACGCATTGGTCGCTAAAGGGGTTTGTTAAAATCGTCTAAAAGCGCTAAAATATGCATTATTTTCATTATTCTATTCAGGCATTAGCCGAACCAATAATAGGTAGACCTCAATATGACCTTCGTCGTTGCAGATAATTGTATTCTTTGTAAACATACTGACTGTGTGGAAGTCTGCCCTGTGGACTGCTTTTATGAAGGGCCAAACTTCCTCGTCATCGATCCTGATGAGTGCATCGACTGCGCACTATGCGAGCCTGAATGTCCAGCCAATGCGATCTTCTCAGAAGATGAAGTGCCTAAAGGGCAAGAGATATTCATCCAGCTGAACGAGGAGCTGGCGCAAAAGTGGCCAAACATCACGGAGATGAAGCCACCTATGCCAGACGCTGAAAAGTGGGACGGCGTCGAAGGTAAGATACAGTATTTAGAGAAGTAGATTTTTAATACTGCTTTTTAAATTTAAGAACCATTTAACGCTGTGATAACGTTAAATGGTTTTTTTTATAGACTCTTTATAGAGCGATAATAGTATTTATCCAATCTAGGCAAATCATCGGTATGCACGGGTTGCTGCGCATTAAAAAATTCAGCTTGAGCCAGCTTTTGACTACCAGGACAGGCAAAGTTACATAGCATGATATTTTGTAGATTGACACTGCCGTATTTGGTCAGCACGTAGGCGGTATCTCCAAATACTTCTTGCCAATTTTTGAGAATGGTTTGGGTATAGCCATGCTCCTTTCGCGGTATGCCGATGATGTTTGCCATGATATCGTTACTGTTGGCTTTGAACTGTGTCAACGCTTCAAGCGTGTACAGATTACTCGCAACATGTTGACCTTGAAAGGCATCAATGAGCATAAAATCATAACGGGCTTGTTTATTTCGGGTCAAATAGCCTCGAGCATCATCGCCTATAAACTCAATATTGGCCGCAATGGGTGCTTTTAAAAAGTGTTTTTCGATAATCTTTGGCAAGTCTTTGTCAATGTCGATAACGGTAAGCTTCATTTTAGGATTGTAATGCGCCACCTCACTTGGTGTGCCCATACCTGCACCCCCCAAAAACACCAGGGTTTCAGGCTTGGTTTGTCCAATGGCTTCTACAGCAATCTCACCATACCAGTGGCAGTTTTTTTGGGTGGCGTATACCCAGCAGCTACTCGTTGACTGTCCTGGCTTGTCCGTGATAGTGACCGCCAAGTCTCGACCCGCCAGCGTATCTTTGATAAACCAAGCCCCTGTCGCGGTTTGATAGCCAGTATCCACTCTGTTCATCATAATAAACGCCGCTGTCATGACTAATGCCGAGGTAAAGAGCAAATAGTTGGTGACATGATCAGATGGCTTGATAGGCTCGTCGCTCTCTATTTGGATGGCAAGCTTGGTACAGAGCCAGGCACTAAATGCCAATGACGCTATAAATAGCGCCAAGCTACTCATAAGCCCTATATAAGGCAACAAAAAAATCGGCGTCACGGTTGAACCAAGCACGCTACCTACCGTGGTAATCGCTACCATCGTGCCAGCATTTTTGCCAGCATCAACACCGTCGTCATTTTTATATTTCAATGACAAAAACTGGGTAATAAGAGGAATGGCAGTTGAGCCAAACGCTAGCCCTACCCCGAACAGCAACCCGACACCGATGGCAGCGATGATAGGGCTGTCGGTACTGGATGTCATGGCTGCCAGTAGGGGCAACTGAATAATACAGGCGATTGCATGGGAGATGGCGGACAATGACAATACGTAACCGGCCTGCAATAGTGCTTGCCTTGGGGTTCGCGCCGCTTGTGATAAGCGCCCACCATACCAATAGCCGACCGCGATGGCGATCAGTACCATCGCCAAGATTACCCCAGTGATAGAGATGGACGAGCCGATATAAGTCGCTGATATGCGAATGGCATAAATCTCGATACCAAGACCAGCAAAGCCTTCAAGTAGTGCAATGACCAAGCATATCATTAGGACTTTTTTTTGCATAAATCTGACTCATTAAGGTGGTGAGCGTATATGCGAGGATTTTACACTATTCTTGATGGGGCGGGATGAATGAAAAAAGCCGAACATAACGTTTGGCTTTTTGAGATATTGAGTAGGATTTTTTGTAGGCTGGGTTTTTAACCCAACATCGTGAACTTACAGAATAAAAAAGCTGGGTTAATAACCCAGCCTACGCCAACTAAGGCAGTATACGACATGGTGAACCGTTAGGAATATCACACTCAATGCGAGCGTTTGAAGGATGCTTAGCAGTCGCTATAATTTTCTGTTGGGTTTCTAGCGTCCAGCCAGTAGCGTCGGTAATGGATTGACAAGCACTTATAACAGGAGCAACTAGTGACACACTAGTATGTTTCTCGTCATTAAGCGTATAAAACACCTTATTGCTATACCCTTTGACTTCCGACAAGCAAGCATTTTGTTGGGCTTTAGAAGTATATTGCGTATAAAGCGGAGTCGCAATCGCAGCCAATAAACCAATGATAACCACTACAATCATCATCTCTACGACTGTAAAACCTTTTTGTAATTGTTGAGACATTATATTCGACTAAAGTTGTATTTAGTGAGTAAAGTATGAAGCATATACTATGCCAATATCGTTGTTTAGCTAGTGTTAATATAATTTTTAGGTATAAAAAAGCCAAACACGATGTTTGGCTTTTTAAGTATTATATTCGGGTTATAATCTGAGTTAGAGCGCAGCACATGTCTGATATTAACTAGTAGGACTACAGCCTTTCGGTAAAAACTTCTCGCTTGCAGTCGAAGTACATTCCCAGCTGACATTGCCGCCATTATCGGTAGGAGTGTAAGTCATAACCTTACCATCAGGATCACTAGCTTTTACTCCTGCTATTGTATACTCAATCACACCACTAGCTTTCAAAGCCACTGCACTGATGTAGTCACTATTAGCTGCAGCGGTTATGCCATCAATAGTAGCGTCTGCGGCAGGCCATGCACCTTCTAAATTAAACTGCTCTACAAGACGAGTTTTATCTCCCGCAGCAAGAGTTGCAATCTCAGCAATTTTAGCTCGTGCAATATAATCCTGATAGGCAGGAATAGCGACCGCTGCTAGAATACCGATGATCGCAACAACGATCATTAGCTCGATTAGGGTAAAACCTTTTTGTGTAGTAGCGTTCATAAGAACTCCTTTAGATAATAGGTTGACAGCGTCGCCATATATTGGTTGGGCGTAGATACCTGCCGTCAGTGATATAAAATGCACGCTACCATATAGCGCATGCTGTCTTAATATGACTCTTAACAGGAGTGTTGCAGGTACTGTGCCAACTTTTTAAAGAAGAGGGGTCGAGATTTAATTATTTTTCTCACACTCGGTGTGTCATTATCTGAGCTTAAGACAAGCGGTTTTGTTTAACGATTAACGGTAAAAATATAAATGATTATTATTAAATAATAAAAAATTTTCAAAAAATCTAACCGTTAAAAAGTGAATGGTAAGCTAAATTGAAATAGGATTGATAGCTAAATAATGATGAAGTAACGGTAACAATATTTGTCACCATTTTTAACACTATAATAATGTTACTAAATTGTTGCAGTAAATTGTCACTCTCCAAAAAAGGTAAGATAGTCTAAATTGGAGAGATGACGTTTTGTGTCAGGAGGGGTCGAAGGCAAGTGAGCTAATGTACAAGGCCAGCGACAAGACTTAATTCCACTCATCACCCGTGCCGCAGCTCGTCGCTCGACATTTGGTATTTTGATAATCGAGGCTTAATGCGCCATCATTAGCCATTTGAGTACCAGCTTTTGGCGTGGCGGTAATACGCCATTTGGCGGTAAGCGGATTGGGCGTGATAGCGATGGTATAAAGGGCATTGCCTTGCTTAGGATAGTCGCCAGCCAAATCTGTATTGACACCACTACTGATGGCATTATAGCTGCCTTGTGCCAACTTGCGACTTTGAATCTCGGAGGCGATGTTTTGCATCTCGGTCATCATGTCTCCGCGTTTGGTCTTAGTGGTATACCCCTGATAACTAGGAAAAGCGATGGCTGCAAGTATGCCGATGATAGCGACGACGATCATCAGCTCAATCAGGGTAAAGCCCTTATTACTATCTTGTGTTTGCATTACCAGCTCTCCGAATAGCTACCACAATCACTAGAGGCGAGAGTGACACTACTGTCATTATTTTTAGTTTTGCATTGTATGCCGTTGCTACTTAAGAGGATTTTTTTGGCAGACGCATAGTCGCTATTAGGCACCGCCATCATTTTCCAAGAGCGTCCAATAGCGTTACTTACGTTGCCACCCGTCTGCGTAGCGACTAGGCTTTTGGTCGTATCAGTCCCATCGACCAGACTGATCTTGTAGCGATAGTTGGTCGCATTGCTGTCCTTTGGCAGATAAATGGTTGTGTTGTCAGATTCATCAAACCCATAAGTCATCTCTCCGTCTGAGTTGACGCTCTTTTTGGGGACAAAACCTTTATAAGTTAATGCTGAGGCTCGCCAGCGGTTCAGCTCTATTTCTAAGCGCTTCATTTGAGACTGTGTTTCAAGCTCGGCATTACGTATGACGTATTGACGATAAGAAGGCACAGCAATCGCCGCTAATACTCCGATAATCATGACCACGATCATAAGCTCAATCAGAGTAAAGCCTTGATTGTGCGCGCCTCGATATGCGCTACTATTGGGTAGGATATACTTAGGATGCATCATCGTTTTATCCTAGTCAGAGGACTTTCGATACCAGCGCTGAGTGTCAAGCACATAGCCGCTCGTATTACCGAAGATACCTGCTGATCCCATACCATCTTTATCAGAGGGTCTGCTGCTGCCATTGACATTATGCGGTAAGACGTTGGGTGTGGTATCTAAAAAGCTTCTATCACCGTAGCCACTACGATTTTTATCGACAGTCTGCTCGGAGAATGTTTGGTTGCCTATCAGTACTTGCACATTGGTAAAGTCTTTACTAAAAGCCCCTAGTGATAGCTCTTGTATGCCTTTACCTGCACGCACAAACCCGCCTGTACCATTTTTGGAAGTGTCATCTTCACAGACTCCCCAAGGCAAGCAATATAATTGACGCTCGGAGCCACCAACTACTTGAGCTGAGCAAGTATTGACCGTCGTGTCATACTGCATCTCGGGGCTATAGGCAGTCATATAGTAAATACCGCCCATCGCTAAACCATCTCCCATGCTTTTGACGTGTTTGATGTTTGAATAACCATCAAAATAGGTCAACGGATAGCTCCAGCCTTGCAAGACACCACCTTGTAAAGCAGTTATCACACCAGACTTGGTTTTTGGTATTGGGGAAATAATGTCTAAAGGTGTCGTTATCTTATCGAAAGGTAGTGATGCCAAGTCATTTAATGTCAGATCATCTGCGTCTAGAGCGATATTATTACCATATAAGTTTTGATCGACGATATCTCTATCTATGATGCCAAATACTCGATTGGACTCTAATAGGCTATTACGATGACGTGATAGTGGATTGCTACGATCGCCCGATGCAATATTGACTACGGCGATGAGCTGTGTATTGGCACCATCAGGCTGAAAGAAGCTGACTGATGGCTGGGCGTAAAATCGGTATTGTAGACCTTTATTGACCAATAATTTTGAGGTCAAATCACTGGTACTATCACCGCTAGCGTTCAACACTCTAGTCACGCGGCGTACAAAAGTATTGAGACCTGTACTTGAGCCTAAGCTTTGACCGTTCTGCAGATCGACGCGGTATAACTGACCGCCCAAATCTCCAAAGTATAAATGATCAATGAGTCCATCATTGTCACGATCTAGCGTCGTAATTTCACTGACGATACTATGCTTCATAGAAGATACGCTGACGTTTTTGCCACCTGCAGTCGCACCTGATATAGATGCAATCAGTGCGCCTGTATCTGCATCGGCAATATATATCGCATTGCCTTTTGCTTGCGCAATACTGCTACAGCCTTCAATATTACTGGTAATAGAGTTTAGCTTAAAAGTAGGGTCTTCATAACAGTTATCATAGCCACCAGCGAAGATGATAACGTCTTTGATTGCGTTGCTACCAGCGCCGATCTTGACTTTACCGACGACAGGCTTTGACATAATCATACCCATACGGCTATAGCCTGACGTGGTATTATCAATAGTAAAGATCTTGCTTGGTTTGGTAATCGTACTTATATCGAGCCCGTATAGGCCTACCCCACCTTTGCTCAAGCCGCCATATACTTTTATGCTACTGGCAGAAACAGAACCACTACCATCAGCAGCGAAGCTGTATTTGTACTCGCCCGTTGATGTCCATGGCGCATCCACCCCAAATACTGGTGTTTTTATTTTTGCATCGATATTTACAGCCGCATCTTTTAAGGCTTTTAGTTGGCTTTTTATGAGCACCTTTGGTACAAAAGCAAGTCCTTCTTCTCCAGTTTCAGACTTTGCTAAATGCAGGGCGCCTTCCATAGAGCCAAACATCACATAGTCGGTACGGTCACTAGGGTCGGTGGAGATTTGACCTGCATCAGCATCAATGACGCCATTGCCATCGGTGTCTTTATCAGGTGAGTTAATATTGCCGCCATAGCTGACGACGCTTGGCTGAGAATGTAGTACGCCGCCAAGTACCTTGACATCACCACTAGGAGAGGTGATCAGCTTTGCAAGCTCAGTCTGTTGATTACCAGCTGCGTTTATTTTATTGATTAAAGCAGTATCAATATTGATGTCATAGCCTAAAAAGCTCAGTAAGTACAGCTTCTCTGCTGCGCCATAGCTGCTATCTAATGCGTCGAACCCTACTAACTTACCAGCGGTCACTGCTACTTTTTTAAGTCCAGTGCCACTCTCGACATAGACGGCGCGAGTGGTATTATTGGCGGCGGTTGGTGATTTGAGACGCGCATAAAACCCGCCTGCAGTGATGCGATCGTTGACATTGATTGTATTACCATTGGTATCAATGCTTTGGTAGTTTTTGGTGCTCCATAGATCACGAGCATTTGGATTTAGATCTGCCGGAAACTTTTTACCTGTCGTGTCAATATTACCGTCTTTATCGATGTTGACGTATAGGCGCGTATCAGCAGTAGTACCCCGTGCTGACTTACCGTATAGTGTACCTTGATTGACTTCATACTTCTTTAGGTTGCCTGGCCATACCATAAGGTTGCTGCCTACTTTGGGCTCAAGCATCGGCAGATAAGCATAAGGTTGGATGTTTTGGGCACTTAATGGATCTTGAGGAATAGTAATCGTGCCAGAGGGAATACTGGCCAATTCGTTATCGAGCTTGGTGACAAAAGACAACACACTGTTGACGATGTCTTTTGAGTCCTTAGCATAATAAAAACCGCCTTCACCGAAGCCACCTACCCCAGCATAACCAGCAAAGCCTGTCTTAATATCCTCAGACTCCATACCTAGGTTACATGAGTTCTGCGCATCTTTATTGGTTAATAAATCACAGCGGTAGTACTTTTTCTCATAAGGTGTGCCATCGGATAGGGCTGTCTGTATTGACTGATAGTTACTAGGATTATTGAAAGCATTAAAGCTATTACCAAAACCTACCATAGCGGTCTTGATGCCTTTATTGTTTAAAGCTTTAGCATAGTCACCAGTACAGTCCCATCTTGCGTCGTTGCCTCCAGCAGCACCTGTGTTACTCAACGAACCATCACAACTAAAGCTACGATCATTTAACGTTTGACCCATCACGTACTCAGTATAGGAGCCACCACTATTAGGTTCACCATCTGTCAACAGATATATACCTGTACCAGCGCATTGAGAGCTTTCTGGCTTGATATAGTTGTTACTATTACGTATCACACCATCGTTATCGATATTTAGAAAACCACTATAGCTAGAGCCACCGTTTGATGTAGAGCTACCTAAAACATAAGCGCCTGCTTCTGCATAAGCTTTGGCAGTAGGTGTACCTCCATAAGGATCCAATTCAGCAACGTACTCTCTTATATCCTCTTTTTGATCATCATCTAAAGGCTTAGCTGCGACCCCGATTTTGCCATATCTGCCACCGTGACCATAAGACCCAGCACCCGCGCTTATATTATCGTCCATTCTTGGATTACGGAGCAGCTTAAATACAGCAGCTTTTAGCGCGCTCATCCGATCTAAACGCCAATTGGTTGGAATATCGCCTGCTGTAATTTCAGCGGCCGTGCGGGTATCTTGAACGCTAGTATCTATACAGTAGGTAATATCATAGCTTTCGCCATCGTCATCACGCTCTTTACTGACGAAATTCTCCTTAAAGCCATCAGGATAATCTCTATAATCTAAATCATTTTGTACCGTTGTTTTACTATCATTACTATAGTAACAAGGTCTACTATCGTTACCGATTAGGTTAGGAGTATGATAATCGTATTTTTCTTCTACCGTTTCTATTTCTATGTATTCTTCAAGATACTCTCTACCAATACAGTAACTACCTATATAGAAACCAGTACATCTTTTTCTAGTTTTAACGACCTCTTTTCTCTCTGATACAACATAAGGTTTTTTCTGATAGTCTGCACTACCGTAATCCTCCCATAAGCTATCGATCCGTTGGCGACCCTGCGTAAAGTTCCCCATACTGCCTGACTTATCAAGCATCAACATAACCGTGGGCTGAATCTCACCCACAGGAGGTTGGTAGATCGAAAGATCTCCTAAAGAGTTGTAGCTTGCCACCCCTCTAGCATCATAACTAACTGCCGCTTGAGACTTGGTAGCCATACCAATAGTAGACAGTGCCAACGTAAGCGCTGTGACTTTAAACAACGTCTGAGGAGTACAGGGTTGTACTGATAATGAATTGAGCTTTTTCATGTTGTACTCCTTAGAGTGTAAGTATTATTACAAGACAGCATAGGTCTTATTTGACTTAGTTTTTTGAACCTGTTGCGCCAGCGGCCTTGGGTGTACCAGAGGCAGTAACATTTAATAGCTTTTGACAAGCGTCGCTAAACGCGTTGTTTGCAGTACCTTTGCCGTAGTCCAAGCACTTTTTAGAAGTCAATATATTTTCAAGCTTGACGTCTTCTACTAAGGTCGTCGCTGGGACCCCAAGACGTGCTAAGCACTGGGTCAGTGTCTCGTCATAGTACTTAGTGATATCATTATCGTCTTTGTCCTTGGCGCTATAGCCAAAGTCAGCCGCGTTTTGATTGGGCTTTTTTAGACATTCTAGGATGTCATTTTCTTTTGCTTGCGTTAGTCCAGGTAGGAACGAGCTACTAAACAGGCGAAAATTCGGTGAGCTACTAGTCACATCGGTGGTAGTGATGGTCTGCTCTAACGGTACAAATTCAAAAGGCCCCGCGGCGACCATATCACTACTAGGGCGAGTGACCGCTACTTGCGTCATCACGTTATTGCGTGCGCTACTAAAGTCTTCGGCCTTACTAACACGACAAAAACCGCCTGTGCTTGAAGAGCCTGTCGTCAGCTTACTACCGCCGCTAGGATCAATGACAGTTGCTTCATTCATTCTAAAAAAGTAGTCGGCGCGCGGACGATAACAAAATACAATTTGATCCCCGCGATTCTCTTCTGCTCCAATGTTCATAAAATAACCAAACATACCGGCTGAGCTAAGCGCTAGGTTTTTTTGAGTAACTGCTTCTGCATTAGATGTATCCACATTGATAAGCTGCTCGATACTTTTATTATTGTTGTCTGCTGTGTTCAGTAGCAGTGCATCTGCTTGATCACTCGTTGCAAGCTTTAAGTCTGTCGTACTACTTCTTACTGCTATAACGCCTGCTAGCGTAATAAGAACTAAAAATAATAAAACCACGATCAAGGCGACACCTTGCTGATGAGTAGGCATAGACAAATGCTTTTTCATAGTATTTCGCCTTATAGTGAGGGTTTCTGTCTTGCGTTTCGCAGCGCAATTTCATTTTGAAAAATAAAGCGTAAGTATTTTTTTTCTACATCGGTTGCATCTGTTTTTAGAGCGACATCATTACCCAAAACGGTAAAATTATTAGACAGCTCTGAGGTTTGGACGACGTTGTTAGAGCGTATGATGCCGCCCACTTTTACTGATATAATATCTGGTTTGTCTGTCAGATCGGTGTATTGTTTGACCGTGTAATAGCGTATGTCATCAGCCTCTTTGGTTCCGAGCAAGATATCAAAGTAATCCATGTTTTGAATGACAACAACGCCTTTGTCACCGAGGTCTTTTATCCGGTTTTTGGCGGTCAATACAGTAGCAGGCTTGTCTGCTCTACCTTGCTCTGTGTAGTCGTCCATATCTTCGGTAATGTATTTGCCAGCGTCACAATATAAAGAGAGTTGATTGGGTTTGGAGGCATCTTGAGCATTTAAATAATAACGCTCTATAATGATTTGTCCGTCAATGACTTTTTTGACTTTATTAATGTTGACTTCTCTTGGGCCTAAGGCTGCCCTACCTTCACAGTCAAACATATCTTGCGGTGCTCTGAACTGTATCGTTAGCTGTCCGCTTGGTGTGTCTGTCGCGGTCATCGCTGACCATTGATTGCCTGAGCCTTTCGTTGTTACATCACCAGTATTGGTTAGTAATGTCAGAGGTATCTCTTTATCACCATCCAACTTTATGTTTTTTAGGTTGCCAACTTGAGTCAACACCACCCCTGCCCCAGCATTGGTATCATTGATAGTGTCTGCAAGCCCCAAGTTAGCCAGTCGTATATGCTCTTCTAGCACAGGGATGCCAAAGACGCTTGAATCAATAATGCTTGAGCCTGCTTCTTGTAGAGTGACCGCTCTAACATTAGCAATATAGACCTGCATGACTGCTGCTGATATCAATAAACCCAATACTAAAGAGATCATCAGCTCCACCAAGGTAAAACCTTGCTGAGTTGGCGGTAGCGGATTGGTAGGCTGTTTGGATAAATGACGGTGTATAGTAGACATCAATAAGCCTCCATAATAAAACATGAGGCGTTAGGCTTATAAGTGCCGTTGGCATCCGTACAAGAATACTTTTCGTCATTCATAGTCGGTTTAGTCTGACTCCACGCTGCAATGATACATTGGCGCTCATTCATATCATTGGTATCTGTACAAACTTCCATATTGAGCGCAACTTCTTTTTCACAAGCAGCGACGAGAATGATGCCAACATTATGGTTGACCATCTCATCGATACTACAGTCGTCCGTATTACAATCAGGAGCTGCAGTACTATAAGTTTTCACATCTTTACAGTAGGCGCTTATATCGTAATCGCTATTCACTTTTTTACTGCTTTTATAAACGCTATTTACCTGCTCTCTATAAATTGGGCCAGTATTTGGTAGTATACGCATACTCTCTGACAAGGATTTCATAGTAGATATAGAGCGAGTACGCATCAGGCTCTCATCAGTCGCTTTTATAGCGCTCATTTGCATAGCACTAAAACCCAATACC
The DNA here is from genome assembly GCF_947488565.1 of uncultured Psychrobacter sp. Taxonomy (GTDB): domain Bacteria; phylum Pseudomonadota; class Gammaproteobacteria; order Pseudomonadales; family Moraxellaceae; genus Psychrobacter; species Psychrobacter saeujeotis. The sequence continues at coordinate 228,884 of NZ_CANKZC010000002.1, forward strand.
GCCACAGTTAGCAGCAGCAGCGCCACCATAACCTCGATCAATCCCACACCTGCCTGAGTCGTTTGTGTCTTCATTAGCAGCTCCCAACGGTGGTAATATTGATATTAGCGATACTATTCAGATCGACTTGTCTAGGAGTTTCACTAGTAGAAGCATCATCGCAAACGGTATAGCTAACGCTGGCACCACCAGACATAACTTTATTAAACTGAAAGGTAACTTCAGTGACCGTAGTAGGAGTAATTACTTGATTGATAGTGCTTTGAGAGGCGATATTATAGGTAGACAAAACGGTACTAGTGTCGTCTTGTAAGGTGATGGTTTTAGGCGTGCTACTGTTGTATACCACTGTGATGTTTTGCCGGCGTATGATACTTTCAGCTTTCGCTTCTTTGAGCGCACTCTCTATGGTTGAGACAGTTGACTTTACTCGCTGATTGGCTAACTGGTTGCTGATATTGGGCGCGGCAATGCTTACAATGATCGCCAGTACAGCTATCGTTATCATCAGCTCAATCAGGGTAAACCCTGCGCTGGTTGCTGGTCGTTGGTAAGATGAGCCGTACAAAGATGTGTTCACATCAATATCCTATTAATAACAATCACACATAATGACAACGACCAATTTATTTATATAAAAAATAGACACTACTTAGCCAGTTTTTTGTTTATTCTTAAACACTATTGCAATTACTGCAATATTCATTCCAGTGTGATGGTATCAGCAGGTAATGCTTTAGAGCAGACAACCCACGTGATAAATGGCGTTGTCAATGAAGTAGTTATAAGAGTCGACATAAGAATGGACAATGTAGCACAGATACATTTCTGTATCATTAATAATACATAAAAATATCTTTAAATATTATTTATTAACATTGTTTGTCTAGGTGTCGTGACTGCCGTGCGCAAGTGCATAGGCTGATATATGGTAAATATTAGAGATAGGTGTGTTTTTATCGTGGGATGTACTTGGATTTATAGGATAGGTCTGATTGTGAGAGAAGGTTTGGATATACAGTGTCCGAGCCAGCGCTTGTAGACTTGCTCCTGTGGTTGCCACATCATCGAATATCAATATACGTTTGACAGGAGGTAATGTCGTCAACGTAAAAGCATCGTTTAGGTTCGTTAAGCGCTCTGCACGCGTTAGGCCTTGTTGACTAACAGTATGATCAATGCGCTGGACACCTTGCCAGATAGGTATATTCCAATGCTTGGATAAATAGGTAGATAAAATAGTTACCGGATCAAAACCGCGTTCAACTAGGCGACTGGCGGTGGTAGGCATAGGTAGGATGACGCTGTTTTGGCTATGGCAGCCAACAGGTCTTGGGAGCTGACGCAATACATGTACCAATAAAGGCAGTTTGGTCATGTCCTCTGAATGTTTAAAAGCTCGAATGGCTTGGCGAATTGGATAGTCGTAATAAGTAGCAGCTTGGATCGTAAGAGAAGCACCTGCGGCAATATCTACAGTAAATACCTTGGGGAGCCACACGATATAATCATGACAGCGTGCACATAAAAGGCCTTTATATAAATAACGCTGTATACAATTATGAGGCGATGGGGCTGCGCTGCTGGGTATGGAAGCTGTACTACGATAGACATGACATAGCTGACAGCGTAAATTTATATACTCTGCCAGCCATAGGCCGCTTTGATATGGTGCTAAGCGCTGCATAAGCCGTTATGACACTTATTGATAAGACTTAGCGAATTATAGTCCTTTCCAGTCATTGAGTACGATCCCAACCCCGACAGCAGTATTTTTATGGTTATAGTCGATGATGGATTCACCGTAACCATGGAATAGCTGAACATACCCATTGACGTTATTAGACAATGGATAGATATAATCGACTTGCGCTGCGCCTTTTTCTGTCTTTGGATTATAACGCAAAGTACCGCTGACACTATGTTTGTTTGGCAAGTCATATAAGAACTTCATATCACCATAGCCCAAGAAATCTTCGATATCTGGGTTATCATCCGTATCGCCACTCTCGGTACTGACTCGCGTCCACAGTCTTGGTACAATCGCAAACTTACCCCATTCAGCACCAGCCATAAGATAGGCACGGTTCCATGAACGAGACAAATTGTCAGACTGACCGTTTGAGTGATGCGAAGCTCCCGCCCCTAACATACGCAAGCGTCCACCAAAGGGTAAGTTTGCTGTGACAGGCTGAGTTACAAATACCTCTGGCTCATAGTCAGTTGCTCGAAACGGACGAGAGTTGTCTTCATTGTAGACCTGCCAATGCGACTGCTGCGTATAGCCAAACCACATATCAGCGTTGGTATCGAATAAATCCTCTGCAACCTTCGTCTTAATGGATACTTGCAATTTTAACTCAGGTACTCTTAGCTCATTGGGACTAAAAACTTCCTCATCTCGAGTCGGCGTGCTTGGATTACGGTTGGGTTTGGCATTTAAAAATAATGGCAATAAATACATAGGACGGTGTGGTCGCGCTGACCAAGTGCCGCGTTCACTGTTTTGATCCAAGTCATAGGCCAAACTCAACGGCGTATATTTTTCGATATCGCTTTGAGTCACGCCGACATCATCTAATATCTCGGCTTGTGTCTTGTCTATCGCGGCTTTATTTGTTTCATTATTAGAGGACAACTGATTGGCGATGAGTACCGTATCCGCAGCTGCTACAGTATCACCCTGCATCTTAGTCATATCTTCTGCAAGTACCACCTGCGGCTCACCCGAAATGGTACTTTTAATGGTACTTGCCAAATCTAATGGTTGCTTAGTCGTGGTATAGCTTGGCGTCTCGCCTTGCTCTGCAACTTTGTCAAAACAGGCCAGTCGTGCAGCAGCCGTACGTACTTGCGTACATTCAAAAAACAATTGTGCTTGCTGTGCGACAAAAGCGTCGTTAGACAGTTTTTGATTATCAACGTTTGGTGTCTCTAACTGCTCAACAGTAGCTTCCTGCACGTTTATAGCTAATTCATCATTTATCTGATTGTTATCTACCGCATGCACTTGCATGGTAAAACAACTCAGTGCCACGCCAACTGCTATGCTCAAATGGGTTTTGGTTACTGTGTGCTTAGTAGCTTGAGAAACAAAAGCAAGGCCCATCATCTGACGCTGCAAAGCTGTATGAACAAACATAAGTGTCCCTTGTGTTAATTGACACGATGGTCAATAAATTATCTGCAATGACTAAAATCAAACTTGATCGGTAAAAAGCAACTACGGTATTTTATTAGTACAACTTAACTATTGTTGCTTTAGTGTAATAAATATAACTGCATTATACTAGAGTTATTTGTCTTTAGTACAATGTTAAATAACAAGAATTTGTCTCTAACAAATCTTTAAGCGTACGCTTAGTAAATAAAAAGAGCCAGTCACTGTGTCATAACAGTATACTGGCTCTTTTATCATGTTGACTTTTATTAATGCTGCGTTATTTGTTGAGTGCCGTTAAAGTCTCTTCAAACTCTGAGCGTCCAATTTCACCAACTTGCTGATTTATCAATTGTCCATCTTTGTAATACAACAATGCTGGCGGACCAAATAGTTGGTAGCGCGCCAAAATTGCCTTTGAGTCTGGAGTAGTTTCAGTGATATCAAGTCTGACCAGCTGCCAGTCTTGCATCTGCGCTGGGCGATTGTGAAACAAGTTTTTATCCATAATACGACATTCGACACACCAATCAGCCGTCACATCCACGATGATTTTGGGATTTTCGGCAATGATTGTATCTAATTGCGCAAGTGTCGTGATGTGCTCGTCGTTCGTATTACTATTACCAGCCGCTTGACCAGTCGCTGACTGTACCATCGTTGGCGCAGCGCTTAATGATGCTAACGGATGGAGACTATCATCGTTGCCAAGTGCTGCCCCAATTATCAAGCAAGCGGCCCAAATACCAGTCACTAGACCAAGTGCTTGGGTAAACATTCGGCCACGGCCCAGCCAGCTCCATGCCCATGTCGCTACCACCATAAACCACAACGCCCATACTAACAGCATTATAGGCGATACAAATACGCGCTCAATCAATAGCAACGCCACTGCAAATAGTAATAAAGCAAAACCTTGCTTGACCCAGTTCATCCACTCGCCAGCCTTCGGTATGATCTTGCCTTGAGTGGCACCAATTAAAATAAGCGGCGCTGATAAACCAAAACCAAGCATAAATAAGGCGGCAAAACCAAGCAGCGGACTACCAATAGTCGACACTGCAAGCAAAGCTCCAAATAGTGGCGCGGACACACAAGGCGATACGACCAATGCGGATAAAAACCCAGCAATGAGGCTACCTCCCGTACTACCAAGCTTACTATCACCCGCTTGACTCAAACCTTGCATCTTACTACTAATGGCTCGTGGCAAACGAATGGTAAACACACCCAGCATATATAGCGCTAATAGTACAAAAATAATAGCAAAGCTAATCAAGATAATTGGGTTTTGTAGCCAGCCAATAATGCCTAATGACTCACCAAACACCGCGATGACTGCGCCCAAGATACCATAGGCAGTAGCAACTCCAATAGCATAACTGGTGGTCAATATCACGCCTTTTTTTACTGTTGGGTTTTTCTCACGTGCAACGATATTGGCAACGATAGGCAGCATCGGCAGCACACAGGGTGTCAGTGCTAAGCCTAAACCTGCCAAAAACAACAACCCTAAGGCCAACCAAGGATGCGAGGCAAGACCAAACGGATCAGTATCGACTAAACTATCCTCGTTGACAGTAGAGCTGCTGGCCGTGTTGTTATTGGTCGTATTGCTATCGACCGTACCACCACCGATGACATTGGTATCTGCTCCAGAAATCGTATTGGTTGTAAGCTCGTCATCTAAAGCGCCCTCATCTAACAAGGCATAGTCAATCACCTCATCATCTGTTTCTACTTGCTGTGCTGTAGGCGTAGCATTATCCGTATCAGTTGCAGTCGCTGTGTCTGCTGTCGTGGCAGTACTCGTAGCAACTTTGACGGTAGAGTCTGTCGCCTGATCTTGAGAAGACGTACTATTGCCACTCGCTGCAGTCTGCGGGGTAGTCGCAGCGATATTGACAGTCGTATTGATCTTTTCAGGTGGGTAACACAGTCCCGCTTTGGCGCACCCTTGCCAGCCAATAACCACTGCAGCATCGTCCAGGCTTTTGCCACTTGTACTCTTTAACGTCGTGGTCGCAACCATATTGGCTTGATCAAATACGGGCACACGACCAAAGGTTGGATCATCAATAGAAACAGCCGTCTGATTAAAAGTAAATGGCGTCGCAGTTATACCAGCAGGCAAGGTAAGCTTTATTTTATCTTTATAGACATAGTGCTCAGGTGTGATGTCAAAGTTGATCGATAACTGCGTCCCTGTCGCGACAGGCTTACTGACACTACCCACCTGAAACGCTTGATCGACTGGCAAGAACTTTGGTTGCGCTGAGCTTTTATTACTGGTAAATAAGTCACCCAAACTGGCCGCTTGCACGGTCGTTGTGGCAGCGCCCACTCCTGTCAGTATAGTGCTACTGGCCAAAGTGAATGCCAATAGATAAGACTTTTTGACAGAACGTTTTGTATAGAAGGATGGAGGTTTTTTTGGTGTCTTAATGGACATAAAGGACTGCCTATTGATTACTAATACTGACATCGAATCAATCGATATTTACTTAGGTTTTGCTGCGATATCAACTGTGGTTTTGATTTTCTCTGGCGGATAGCAAAGTCCAGCTTTAGCGCAGCCTTGCCAACCGATCACGAGCGGTGCGTTTTTTGCCCCTTTTCCATTATTTGTCGTCAGCATCGTGGTTGCTATCATACGCTTTTGGGTAAATACGGGTACTTTACCAAAAGTTGGATCATCGATTGAGACTGGTGATTGGTTAAACGCAAACGGCGTTGCGCTCACGCCTTTTGGGAAGTTTAAAGTAAGCTGGTTTTTGTAAACGTAATGACCTGGCGTGATATCAAAGGTGATGGATAAACGCGTACCCTTGGATGTTGTATTGGTAATGCTATCAACTTGGAAAGCTCTATCCACTGGTAAAAACTTCGACTTTGTAGCACTGTTATTACCAAACAACTCACCTAAACTTGCCGCCTGAGCAGTCATAGCAATCATTGAAGAACCCATCATCACTGAGGTGCTCATGATAGCAAGTGCAAGCACATTAGACTTTTTAGAAGTACGTTTGGATACTGCGATTGATTTTATTATTGGTGTTTTGATTGACATGAATAATTACCTTTAATTGCTGCTTTCAATAAACGAGGGCTAAAACCTAACTATTCTGGCGATGGTATTGGTATCAAACGAAAAGACTGTCATGCTAAAAACTTTAGTATGCCAACTTATATAAGCACGGCGCTAACTTTCGTATTAATAAAAAATATCAACCAATAAGGTCTTATTGGTTGATAATAGTTACGATCCAGTGATCCGTTTCTGGCCGTTATTACTGAGTACGCTAATGTCTCTAATTATAGTTTTGCATAGATGTCAGCATCTTGACCTTCGCCGCCTTGTTGCCCATCTGCACCCAACGAAAACAAATCATAAGGGCGACCTTCGCTACCTGGAGAGACATACTGCAGCTCATTTTCCCAACCATCAGTTGGATAGCCACCTTTGATATAACCCCCTTCAGGATAATTCTTCGCGTCCGCAGGTGGCGTGCTCAACGCCTCTAAACCCTGCGCTGTCGTTGGATAGCGTGAGTTATCTACCTTATACATATCAAGCGTATTAGATACGGTCGATAAGGCCGTTTCTGTCGTTTTAACCCGCGCTTTGTCGCTTTGGCCCACGACTTTTGGCACGACCAATCCTGCCAAAATAGCCAAAATAACAATCACAACCATGATTTCAATGAGCGTAAAGCCTGACTGGCCAACGTTCACTGCTGTCCGACTATTGACGACGTTTGCGTCTTTTATATCTAAATGAGATGGTCTGCTTTTCATAAGATGCTGCTTTGCTGCTTTGGTTGGGGTTTTATCACTCATAATCATCGCTTTTATCATTACCGTTATACACAAATATCAAGACGATTGTCACTATAGACTATGATTGTATATTTATCTACTATCGCAATTAGCTTTTAGATAATCACTATCGCTACTTATAGTTATAAATATTTATATAAACGTCATTTTTATTGATGTTACTTTTATCGATGTCGCTTTTATCAATGACACTATAGCCCACTAAATCGAGGTACAACAGTGCATTTGTCTTTTTTTGATTAATATACAACAGTAAGCAAAATTTGAGAAACCTGCTGTAAGATTAAGGTGATGCGATTCAACAGCAAACCATTTAATCTAACCTGCTAAATCGTTCATGTTTACAATCGGCAGCATGACTGCCATCACAATAATCATAACGACGACGCCCATCAGTACTAGCATCAACGGCTCTAATAACGACAGCAAAGTGCTAATAAAGTTGGTCGCTTCTGCCTCTTGCATACTGGCTGCTCGGCTGAGCATATTGTCAAGCTCACCTGAGTTTTCCCCACTTTTTATCATCTGTACCATCATCGGTGGGAAATAGGACGTTTTTTCGAGTTGGCTTGATAAGCTGGCACCTTCTGTTACTCGATCTGCAGCAGTAACGATGGTTTGTTTAATATGTAGATTGGTGGTGACGGCGGCGCCAATATGTAAAGCTTCAATTAATGGCACACCTGAGCGTACCAATATCGCAAGTGTACTGGCAAAGCGGGCAGCATTGAGACTTTTAGAGAGCCGTGCCAATATTGGTAACCGAAGGAAGATGCTATCAATAGCAAGCTTGCCTGCTTGCGTTTGCGCAAACCGGTAAAACAAAAAAGCGCTACTTATTAATATTAATAGCATCAGCCACCACCACTGGGTGATGGCGTTGGACATCGCTAGCACCACCTGCGTAATTAATGGCAGTGCCTGCTCAGACTGCTCAAACACTTTGACAATCTTAGGTACCACAAAGCTCATCAACCCCATAATGACACCGACTGCCATGACCATCAGTACGATAGGATATACCATTGCACCTTGGATTTTCTTTTGTAAGGCAAAGCGGTTTTCAGTATAGTCGGCCAATTGATTAAGAATCAGATCAAGATGACCTGACTTTTCACCAGCCGCTATAGTGGCAATATATAAAGGCGGAAAACTCGCCGCTTGCTGTAACGCACGGGCAAAACTTAAGCCTTCTAGGACGTGTGAGCGTACTGCCAGCATCAGAGACTTGATATGAGTTTTGGGAGATTGCTTGGCGACAGCGGCTAGGGTTTCTTCGAGAGGAATACCAGCTGCTAGCAGGACAGAGAGCTGGCGGGTCAATAGCGCCAGCTCATATGCAGATGGTTTTTTATAACGACTGCGCTGTCGACCTTGCTTGTCATTGACAGCATTGACCTCTACTGGCGTCCACTGTTTGTCACGGATCTGCTGGCGTACTTGCCGCGCCGAGTCACCTTCTAGTAACCCTTTTTGGATATCGCCTTGGTCATCAAGCGCTTTATAATGATAAGCAGGCATAACAGCGAGTATCCTAAGGCAATAGATGAGAAAAGAAATGGTGAGTCATGTCTTTAAAAAAGTGGCGTAGAATCATTACTCTCGGGCATCATTCCTTGTAATAACAATACATCTAAATGCTGCTGCTGTAGCTTTTTATCAAAATCATTAACTTCGGCGATAAGCATTTTTTCGATACGTTTATCAGACGCATAGACGCTAAGACGCGCGCAAATGACTGCCAACTGGTAAATACGCTTTTTACAATAGCTGTCTAAGCCTTGCAACAAACGCACCATATAAGGCGTCTCAAGGCTAGCATAGTCATACCCTTCAACCACTTGCTCACCAAGTGCTGTGACGCCGTAGCTAATAGACAGGTGCGCGCAAAAATAACAGCTGAATAAATAACCAACCACATGACCAATGTAATATCCACGATCATACGTAAAACTACTCACCCCAAAGTGACCAAGCACATAGCTATTTAGACTGGCTTGATCTTCAATAGGTTTGGGGTGTTTTAGCTGACCCACAGTTGCAAGCCTTAGCGGATTATGACCATCTTGCGCCGTCAGCTGCCACCCTGCTGGTTGCTGAGCTGGCATATGGCGTACGATGTCAGCGATAATATCATCGACCACATGCAACTGCTGCCACAAGCGCTCAAGTGGATTGACATCGAGCAGGCCACGCTTATCAAGCTGCTGCGCAAGCTTATACTGCTGATACTCTACAAACTGACTCTTTAACGTCTGTACCAGATAGGTTGGACGTACATTTGCAGAAGCCAAATATAGCAAGCGAGTACGCTCATGCTGCAGGCGATAAAGTGTTAAACGCAGCTCAGCCACACTAGACTCTGAGGGGTCAGTTGCGTGAACGGCAGATGACAAAGAAGATGACATGGTAAAAAGAGCAAGCAGCGCCGCTTTATCTCTCACTGTCGATTCTTGTAGCGATGATAATGTCTCATGGCTACTTTTATCATCAAAGATGGAGGCACTACTATCGCTATTTATCGTAGTAGATTGTAGGGTATTGTTAAAAGTCGGTTGGGTCATAATGTACCATCACCAGCAAAAAATAAATGTGGCCTTCAGTATCATAAGCGTATATCTAAGCTATCTATTTAAATGCCATAACTAAAGATAACAAATAGCCAGATATCGTAGTGACTGCGTTTGGACTACTGACTATTATATAGTACCTGAACGCACTTTAGTTGTCAGTGTTACGCTCGCTCTTTGTCTGACTTTTTAAAATGGACGCTCATAAAATACTCATGCTGTCAGTTTACGTTGATACTGCTGACGATACGCTTTTGGTGATACCCCATAAACGCGCTTAAAAGCCTGACTAAAGGTTGAGTCTGACGCATATCCTACTAGCTCACTAATCCGGCTGATGCTGTTTTGCTGCAAACGCAGATAGCGTGCTGCCAAGCGTAAACGATAGTCAATTAAATATGTCAGAGGCGGCATTCCAACCACATCTTTAAACCGCTGAGCGAAGCTTGAGCGCGACATTCCTGCAACCTCAGCAAGCTTATGAATCGTCCAGTTTCGATCTGGTGCATAATGCATCGCTACCAATGCTTTGGATAAAAATGGATCTTTTAGCGCTTTAAGCCAATTGTCTGTGGCCTCAGGCAAGCTCTCAATATAGGTGCGCAGGCATTCAATCATCATGATACTGGCCCAATGGTTGATGACTGCCGTCTTACCCATACGTTCATGCTCAGACTCCAAGGTCAACAGCTTGACCTCCACATCAATAACGCCAAATCGACCATCAGATATCTCAGTAAGCTCAGGCAATATCGTTGGTAGCACTGACAACAACGGTTGCGTCATCTCTTTTTCGTACTTACATTCGATTAAGATCAAACATGCATTGATCTCACCTTCTCCATTGAGTTCTATCACATGGTTTTCAGAGTCGTTGAGCATCTCATCTAAAGGTCTGGCGTCATCACCATGATGGCTAAGTGCATAACTAATATGCTTATAGGCGTTTGATATCATAATGGTATCGCCAGTCTTTGCCTCTCGTATCTCATTGCCTACGTCAATGCAAAAACTACCAGATAACACTAGATAAAATAAAATCGTATCTTTTCTGTCAATTGAATATGACCAATTACCTCTACCGTTTAAACGATAGTAATTTGTCTCAAACAAGTGCACGTTCTGTAACAACATACTAAGTGCGTCCATTAACAATTTCCTCAATAATGTATGGCAACTTACGGCAGCTAAGCCGAACCCTGCAAAATAAACTACTCAAGAGACAATACACAAGAAAAATTGCTTATTGTGGACTGTTATTAAAGTTATACGTACGCTAAACACATCTTATACTTGCACAAGTAAAACAACGTTTTTTATATGAATCATCCATACATATAATATCGATCAAAAAATACTATTGCAGAAGTATAGTTTTATGTTACAGCTGCATTACTTATATCTATTGGATAGAAATCATTAATAGTTACACACTAGCTGATTTATGAACAACTAATTATTGACATAAAAATAGCCAAGTATCGTTAAATAGCATAAAAGGAAGACAATATAACTGACAACGTATATTGTTTTTATTCAACACCGACAATAGGACAAACAGAGACTAAATAATGCGCAAAGTGATAGCGTCAAGCTTAAAAGATAGCTATAAAACAAAAGCATGAATAGGTAAGAAAATGCAGACGAAAAAAAATGCCAACGAGGGCAATTTTATGGGTAAAAGCAGATATATATAATAAAAATTGGGGCGACTGATGGGACTCGAACCCACGACAACCGAGATCACAACCCGGGGCTCTACCAACTGAGCTACAACCGCCATAACTATTGCCAAGAAAGGCAAGATTTGCAGGCTAAATGGTGCGCCTGGCAGGGCTCGAACCTGCGACCACCTACTTAGAAGGCAGGTGCTCTATCCAACTGAGCTACAGGCGCTCTTAAGGGCTTTTACGTATTCAGTATAATTCGTAATGCTACGAACAAAACTATTATACATAAAAAAAAGCCTGTAAGGCTCTTAAAATAGATGGTCGGAGTGATAGGATTCGAACCTACGACCCTCTGGTCCCAAACCAGATGCGCTACCAAACTGCGCCACACTCCGATATTCTCTATTATCTCGCTAGTTTTGTTACCTAACCAGTTGTTGACAGTATCGCTAACTTGTTAGTGTTCCTCGCTATCGAGGTGCATATATTAAGACTTATAGACCATAGTGTCAACACCTATTTTTAATTATTTTTATCAATTTTACTAAATGCTCTTATTATCATACTGTTTGCACCGTAATTTACATACTATCCGCTTTCGATCATCTAGGGTTTTCAATCACTCTAAATTATTCGCTTAAAGCAGTTTTATTCAGCATTCCAGTTGTGACATTAAAAGGCATGAGCCATAGTAACGCGTGGTTCGACTCTACAGAGTCAATAGACTGCTGAAGTGCGACTGGTTGAGTGGTGTCATCCATGACCGGATAAACCAGCCAAACCTGCTTGGCTTGGTAAGCTTGAGCATAGCTGGTCAGCTGGTACGCATCAGTGGCGCTAATATCACGTGCATGGGTTAATGGCTTCCATTTAATGTCAATAACATGACTGCAATGACTGACAGCATTCGCCTGATCGGTTCGCTGTCGTTGGCTATTTATTTCGCAAGCTGTGTCATAAACCAATAAATCTGGCTGTATAGAGAGGCATGTCTGCCCTGTAGTATCTCGAAGCCATATATCTTTTTGCTGAGTGAAGGTTTGATAGCTAGGCTGGTTAATACTGGTTGACTGCTCAAACAGCTGCGTAAGACGCAAGCTTGCCCACTGCTCAAAAGCTTGATTCATATTAATCAGCAAACATAGGCGCATCTGCCCACCTTTATGGCCAACACCATTCCCTGTAGGCATAGTTGAGTACTGCATTTGAAGTAGCCAATACGCCAAATCTAATAGCTTATGTACAGACTGCCGCTGCAACCGAGACAGTGGCTGTGTAGTTAGCTGCTGCTTTGCCCTTTGATAAAGAGGGCTTAGTCTTTGTTGCTCGTAGTGGCTAAGCTCAGTAATCTGTCGCCAGTACACCAGCTTAGACAGTAAGGCTGCGGACAATGAGATAGACTGTGGGTGATCGACTTGAGACGTGCCTGCTAGCTGCTCAAGAAAAACCAACGCACTTTTTATCAGACGGTTGGCCAGCATATCGACGCTTAACTGGTCTACTTCACAGACAAACTTATGAGGCTGATGACTATTATGCTTTAGCTGCTCTTTAATCAGTAGCTTACCTTGTAGCATCGACTGGTTGTGGCTTTGGGTTTGATACTGCTTGGTTGGCTGATAGCTGGACAATAGCTGCAAAAACTGGCTGATAAGCCATTGTGATAGCGGCGGCGTTTGTGTCGGTAATGGCGTAAGATATTGACTAAGCTGGCCTAAGGTTTTGGTGTGCGGCAGCCTATGATGTCTACTAGATAATACCATCAAATCGGCCAGCATCATCTGTACCCATTGACGCGTCCGTATGATTTCATCGCTTTGGTTAAGGCTGTTTTTTTGCATGATTGCCGCTGCTTTAGGCAGTATCTCAAGCGTAATGCCACTTGGCAGCAAAACAATACCGATATAGTGACCCACCTTGAGCTGCCACTGTCCACGTTGGCGCTTAATGCTAAATACCGCAAATTCTTGTGCAAGCAGCCAAGCAAAATCATCGACGTCAATAAAGTCCTCTGCGACTAAGCGCTGATGTTCAAACACGCTCATAGTCGCATGACTCAAACTATCTGAGTCATGACACGTCTTTGACGCTGAGCATCCAGCGCTATAATAATGACTGTTTATTAGTATATGTTTCATTAAAATTAATACAAACGTTGATAAACATAAGGTTTAGCAAACTCGCCAGTCTGCCTCACAAGCTCTGGATTGATAGTATAGCTAGTAGATGCCATCATCGAACCTCCAAACGCACTTTGATCAGCGAACATAGGGTGTTGATGGTCTTTACTTAACGATTGCGACAGACTGCGTTGACTGTCATGAATAAACTGCGAGATCACTGCCTGCTGCTCATCATTAAATAGATATTGTAATAAAGCCACTTGCCCGCCAACAGCTTGCGCCAATTGTGGAATAATTTGCTCTACCAATACTGTTTGTAGCTGTGCCAAATTTTTTACCGAGTATAAAAAGGCATGACCAAGCTGCGCCTCTTGCCCCAAGGTTTGCATGATACGCTGATTCAGCCCTGTTAACAGTTTGGCCAAGTCTACCTCTTGTGATGACTTATGCTTATTTGAGCTTTGATGCGCGTCTGTATGATCTAAAACGCGAATAATTGGCAGCAATTTGGGCTGCGGAGGACAGTCGATAAAGCGAAAGCGTCGACGCAGTGCCATATCAAGCGGCGCTAATGAGTGATCTTGCGTATTCATTGTTGCATAGATATCGACATTGGTAGGCACGCTAAAGGCTCGCCCAGAATAAGCCAAATTTACTTGCATGGCATTTGGTTGCCCGCTACGTTTATCAGGCTCAATCAGACTAAGTAGCTCACCAAATACTCGGGAGACATTGGCACGGTTAATCTCATCAATGAGCATGGCATAACGATGTTCTGGATCATTAGCTGCGCGCTTACAAAGCTTTAAAAAAGCCCCATCTTGGATGTCGTAGCGCATCTGATTGCTAATCCCTTGCTCGCCTGCTTGGCGGTTGATTTGAGTACCCTGCCCCCTTGATTCATCACCGCCCATCACCGGGCGAATGCCTTCGACAAACTCTTCATAGCCATAGGCTTGATGAAAGCTGACCATACTATAGTACTGCTTTTGTACAGGCTGATTGTCTTGTTGCGCCTGCCGGAACTCGTCAAGCTGCTGCGACAACTGAGTCAATAACATCATACTCTCTGGCAGTAGATGCCATGCTCCGCTTTCGTCTTTATCAAAGTAAGCTTGGCTTGCGCGGTTTTTATAGGTCACTGTTTTTGAGCTGGCCGAGCTGTGCATTTGCAGCACTGACCATGCTGTATTACTCAGATTTTTCTCACGTGCATTTTGCGCCGCCTTGGCGATAAAAAACTCGTGATTGACGATTTCAGGCACTTTTACCAGCTCTTTTTTTTGGATCTTAAAGTCCAAAAATATCAGGCACACCACATCGCGCCAGCTAAGCTCAAAAAGCAACTGTGACAACAGCTCATTGCCATCCGTGATGGGCAAATAATGGGTATACTGTTTGGCAGTTTGTAACAATCGATAAGTCTTACCTGTACCTGCGACACCCGTATAAATAATATTGGTAGGCTCGCTAATGGGTCTGTCATTCATAACTTCACTCAATATTAAAACGATTGATAAAAACAATAGACATAGGGTTTGCAACTCTTCGATAGTTACGTTACTACTATTTTGTGTGCAGGGTCATTTATGGTACTAATATTAATCAGATGCAAGTAGTAATCAGATGTATTGCTTTATTCGTTATCTAAAAATGCCCAACCAGATTAATTTGAGGAACGTTGTATGTCAGGATTATTAAATAAGCTACCCAGTAAATTATCGACGAAGATACCGGCTAAGTTACCTGAAAAAATATCTGATGCGCTCACCCCTCAAGCAAATACACCATCGAACCCTAGCTCGCTTAAGCCTGTAAACAATCAATTTACCAAGCTGTTATCCATTACCAAATATCTACCTACTGCTGCACGCTCGACTATTTTATCCAAAGCCTTTGGTAAAGTCGTGCCTTATGTGGGGACCACGGGGGTCTATTACGAAACCGTAGAACCCAATCAAGTGGTGGTCAGCTTAAACAACAATAAACCTGTACAAAACCATATTGGCTCTATTCATGCGGTCGCTGTTACACTACTTGCTGAGACCGCCACAGGCTTTATCTTAGGATTAAACCTACCTTCTGATCGTGTGCTGTTGATAAAATCTTATTCTGTCAATTTTTATCGTCCGCTTAAAAAAGGGCAAGTAGCAGCGGTCGCTACCTTAAGTGATGAACAGCGCTCAGATATTTTAGATACCCCCAAAGGCGAGATGGTTATTCCATGCATCATCAACGATCGTGAGTCTGACAGCGTGCGTGATCCCATTACGGTTGAGATGACATGGGCATGGATACCTAAGGCTGAATTAGAAGCCCGTCGTCAAGGCAAACCTTTTGATAAAGCAACTGACGCTGACAACGACAACAAGACTGAAACTGAAACTGAAACTGAAACTGAAACTGAAACTGAAACTGAAAACCTATCTTCCACCGATAATAAATAACCAGTAGACGATAACGTAAATAATCAATAACAAGGAGTCAATAATGTCTAAACTTACCAATCAATTTATCAGTCGCCTATCTAAGGCATTTTTTGTGGGTGCTTGCTCACTGGGACTGGCCATTAGTGCAAATGCCGCTCCAGCGACGACTACCAATACAGCCACTATGACCAAATCTAAGCCTGTCTTTTTGGGTGACGGCGGTGACTATCCGTTTTCTAGCGCCGTACGCGTTGGTGACACCTTATATATGTCAGGACAAATTGGTTTTAAAGACGGCAAACTGGTAGAAGGCGGTATTAAAGCCGAAGCCGCGCAAACGTTAGACAATATCAACGACGTATTGCTACAATATGGCTACCAAAAGTCTGACATCATCAAATGTATGGCGATGCTGACTGATATGAACGACTTTAATGCGTTTAATGAAGTCTATAAAGCCAAACTTGCCAAACCCTACCCTGTGCGCTCAGCATTTGGTGTCAAAGACTTGGCCGCAGGTGCTAGCGTTGAAGTTGAATGTATGGCAGCAAAATAATAGCTTCAATTATACAATGATAGCGTCCTCAGTCAGGGCGCTTTCTTTGGTGACGCGTAGTACTTCTTCTAATGTCGTCTGTCCTGCTATCACTTTATGCAAACCATCAGCACGAATCGATGGGGTCTTTTGACGAGCATAAGATTCAAGCTCATACTCCGCAGTATTACTATGAATCATACGTCTTAACGTATCATCAATTGGTACGACTTCATATATTGCTGTACGCCCTTTAAACCCAGACTGATTGCACTTATCACAGCCAACAGGCTTTGGTAGCTTGAGCGCTGTCGTCACTGAATCTTTAGAATCAGTTTCAATACCAATCTCAGAGAACAGCTTTGCTTGCTCACTATCTGCCGTTTGCCACGTATGACAATGGGCACAAAGGGTACGTACTAAGCGCTGCGCGACCACGCCAATAAGCGAAGACGATAATAAGAACGGCTCTACCCCCATATCTTGCAGGCGAGTTACCGCACCGATAGCGGTATTGGTATGCAATGTTGATAACACCAAATGCCCTGTCAATGACGCTTGTACTGCAATCTCAGCAGTTTCGATATCGCGTATTTCACCAACCATGACCACATCTGGATCTTGACGTAACATCGCCCGCAGACTGGTGGCAAAAGTCATATCTACTTTATTATTCACTTGGGTTTGACCAATACCATCAAGCTGAAATTCGATAGGATCTTCAGCCGTTAAGATATTGCGGGTCTGATCGTTTAAGTCGGTCAATGCAGCATATAGGGTCGTCGTTTTACCTGAACCCGTAGGACCTGTCACCAAAATAATGCCATGCGGACGATGGATTAAGCGTTTAAGCTCAGTATAGTCATTGTCTGCAAGCCCAAGATAAGTCATATTGAGGCGGCCTGCTTGCTTATCTAACAAGCGCATAACCACGCGTTCCCCAAAGCTTGAGGGCAACGTTGATACCCGCACATCGACCTCACGCCCTGCTAGCCGCAGACTGATACGCCCATCTTGTGGCACACGTTTTTCTGCGATGTCAAGTTTGGCCATGACCTTGATCCGTGAGACCAAAAGCGGTGCCAACTGACGTTTGGGCGTAATGATTTCTTTGAGCTCACCATCCACTCGAAAACGGACAACCAGACGCTTCTCAAAAGTCTCGATATGGATATCTGAAGCATTAAGACGTATCGCTTCTGATAATAGCGCATTGATAAGACGTATAATAGGCGCATCGTCTTGCTGATCCATCAAATCTTCGGTCTCAGGCACACTATCTGCTAAGCTGTCCAAATCTGGATGGTCTTCAAGACCAGCGGCGATATGCTGAGACTCACCCGTATTGCCTGCATAAGCTGCATTCAGGCGTTTTTCAAATTCGTCCGTGCCGATGCTGTCATAAACAGGCACACCGCGTACGCCTTGCTGCTGCAAAAATCGCACAGCTTCATTGATGGCAGAAAGCGGTGTGGCTTTGGTCAATACCAACGTCGGTGGCAGCTCAGCATCCATCGCTAAAATCACTAAGAGCTGGTGGCGTTTTGCAAAACTGTACGGCAGTTGCATCATAAAAACGACCTGATAAAAATAAAGTGGGTGATAAACAAATTCATAAGTGCTTAGCCTCTTTAGTAAAGGCGTTAGGTTTTTAATAAGTAGGCAGTATCTAATATAAGTGCCTTATACTTACATGATTAAACTCAGTAAAGTTATCGGTAAGCGCTTATGAGTTTGTTATAATAACATTTTGTTTTAGATCATTAGCAAGGCTTTTACGACGTTTTACGATTCGATAAGCGTATATCAGTATTGACTCCTAGTACTATTTTTGATTTCTAGTACTGGCTTTGACTGCTCGTATTAGTGCTGCTTATGCCTTTCATCTTTTATAGTCCGCCCGTTATTAGGATTTCAGATATGTCTCAAGCCACCATTCAAACTACCACTGAGAACTCCCCTATTGTTCAAGATACTTTTACTGTTGGTAGTCGCACCTTTTCATCACGTCTATTGGTCGGCACTGGTAAATATAAAGATATGGCTGAGACCGGAACCGCTATTGCAGCCTCAGCGGCCGAGATCGTCACTGTCGCTATTCGTCGTACCAATATTGGTCAAAACAGTGATGAGCCGAACTTGTTAGATGTTATCTCGCCTGACAAATATACTATTTTACCCAATACTGCTGGTTGCTTTGATGCTGAGACAGCGATTCGAACTTGTAAGCTTGCGCGTGAACTGCTGGGAGGTCATAACTTAGTTAAGCTTGAAGTATTGGGTGACGAAAACAGTTTGTACCCCAATATTATGGAAACTCTAAAGGCGGCAAAAGTACTGATTGATGATGGCTTTGAGGTGATGGTATACACATCAGACGACCCCATTGTCGCGCAAGAGCTAGAAAGTATGGGCTGTGTGGCGATTATGCCTTTGGGTAGCCTTATTGGTTCTGGTCTTGGACTCCTCAACCGCCATACGCTCAGCCTTATCATCGAAAACGCTAAGGTGCCAGTATTGGTTGATGCTGGCGTTGGTACTGCCTCTGATGCCGCTATTGCCATGGAGCTTGGTTGTGATGGTGTACTCATGAACTCAGCGATTGCCAATGCTCAACGACCAGTGATGATGGCCCATGCGATGAAACACGCTATTTGGGCAGGTCGCGAAGCGTTTTTGGCAGGACGGATGCCCATGCGTAAGATGGCACAAGCCAGCTCGCCGCAAACTGGTTACTTTTTTCAATAAAATAGTTTTAATACCCAGTCGTTTATATACTTAATTTAACCGCTGTTCATATCGATGTGCCGACAGGCTACTTATAATACGCGGCTCACTGACCTTACTCATTGACCCTAGAGGACACCCCATGCGCTTACTGACGGCAGTTGATCAGTTATTTTTACTTCTTGAATCGCGTAAACAGCCTATGCATGTGGGCGGCTTGTTTTTGTTTGAACTGCCAGTCGATGCGCAAAATGCAGAGGGTGATTTTGTTTATCAGCTGGTAAGACAAATGCAAACCTCTGACGTACCACCAAGCTTTCCGTTCAATCAGGTACTCGAACGGTTGTTGTTTTGGAAGCAAGATGAAGATTTTGATGTTGAGCATCATTTTCGCCATGTTGCCTTGCCAAGACCTGCTCGCGTCCGTGAGCTACTGATGTACGTCTCAAAAGAGCATGGGCGCTTACTTGATCGGGCGATGCCATTATGGGAGTGTCATGTCATCGAGGGCATCCAGCCAGAAACTGACGATGGTCCTGAACGCTTTGCCCTATATTTTAAGATTCATCACTCATTGGTCGATGGTATCGCTGCCATGCGCCTCATCCAAAAGTCGCTTTCACAGTCACCGTATGAGCCCATGACGTTGCCAGTGTGGTCACTCATGGCACGCCATCGTAATCAAGTAGATGCTCTGATACCTACTGGACGCTCTGTGACTCGTATTATAAAAGAGCAGTTATCTACCATTAAGCCGGTATTTACCGAACTACTGGATAACTTTAAACATCATGGCAAAGACGATTATGTTGGCACCTTTGATGCTCCCATGAGTATATTAAACCAGCGCATCTCTGCCTCACGGCGCATCGCAGCACAATCTTATAACATGCAACGCTTTGACGACATCGCAGACAAACTCGATGTCAGTATGAATGATGTGATACTTGCTGTTTGCTCTGGAGCCATACGGCGTTACTTGCTCAAACTTGACGCGTTACCGAACAAACCCTTGATTGCTTTTGTACCGATGTCATTACGCAGCGACAATAGTACCACTGGCAATCAAATCTCATTTGTTTTGGCAAACTTAGGCACGCATTTAGATGACCCTCTTCGTCGACTACAGCTGATCAATGGCAGTATGAATAGTGGAAAACGTCGGTTTCGTCGTATGAATCAAGCACAGGTAATCAACTATAGTGCCATCGCTTATGCGTGGGAAGGCATTAACCTATTAACGGGGATATTCCCCAAAAAACAAGCTTTTAACCTTATTATCTCTAATGTACCTGGGGCTAAAAAGCCACTGTACTGGAACGGCGCACCGCTCAAAGCACTGTATCCAGCTTCTATTATATTGGATGGTCAAGCAATGAACATCACGCTTGCCAGCTATTTAGATAAAGTAGAGTTTTGTATTACCGCTTGTAGCAAGCTGTTGCCGCATGTACAAGACATGCTGGGCTTGATTGAAGAAGAGCTTGCTGTATTAGAAAACGTGAGTAAAGAAAAAGAATTGGGACTACGTGAATAACGTTGAAGGCTGTGAATAACGTTAAAGGTCTCATCTTATAAAATTACCATAAAAAAAGCTGACCCTATTATAGAGTCAGCTTTTTAAACACAACTTTTTAAGTACAGTCTTATTGGTGCAACGCCCTTATACAGCGTCACGCCATGTTGGCACCACTATTTGCATCAATGGTTTTAATAGCTTGACGTTACAAGCAAAAATAGAGCCTGATTTCATGGAGTTATGTGCGCCTGTATGATCAACCACAACGCCGCGTGCCTCTGATACAATCAGCTCACCTGCTGCGATATCCCATGGCTTAATAGACATCTCAAAATAACCATCAAAACGCCCTGCTGCCACATAGCATAAATCAAGTGCCGCCGAGCCCAAACGACGCATTTGACCACCTGCCTCAGACACTTTTTGTAAGCTTTCAAAATGCTCTTTGGCAAAAGAGATGACTTCACCATTACGATGACGCTCAAGTGGATGACCAGTCGTAAACAACCCACCATCGATGGTCTTACGCTCGCTTACGTTGATACGGCGCTGGTTTAGACGTGCGCCCTTGCCTCGGCTGGCAGAGAACATCTCATCACGGACAGGGTCATATACCACACCGTGCTGAGTAACGCCTTTGTGCTGCACAGCGATCGATACACAAAACTGCGGTACTCCGTGGACGAAGTTTTTAGTGCCATCAAGTGGATCAATAATCCAGCACCAATCTGCATCCTCACCGCGGCCTTCTTGCATACCAAACTCTTCACCCAAAAACGAATGGTTTGGATAATTGCTTTTGAGGGTCTCGATAGTGAGCTCTTCACTAAAGCGATCAATGCGTGTCACTAAACCGTCGATACCTTTTGACTCAGTATCAAACTCAATTTTGTGGCGATTTTGATGCGCGTGTAGAATCTCTGCACCAACTTTTTCGGCAGTACGCGCTGCGATGACGACCATGGGTTCCATAAATAACCTATCTACTTGTTGAATAAATAAAATGAATGAAGACTACAGATATTACTATTGCTTACATAGCTGGCACACCAATTGTCTGCCAGTCTATGCCTTTCTTATACGATCTTAAACAGCCTGATCGCAACATACTAAAAACAAAAAACGATAAATAACAGGCTTACCATGGCTAATGGCCACCATCAAAAATCATGCAAGCTGTAAAAAAATTAGCACCTACGGCAAGCAGGTGTTACGCCAAACTATCATGCTTTAAGCGAAGTCAATAAACGCTGTAACTGTATGACCACGCCATGAGTGTCTAAACCACAATCCGCCAATTGTTCTGCTTGTGAACCATGGGCAATAAAACGATCAGAAATACCGATATTAGCAATAGCTGGACGGCTAACAGCAAATGCAGCAGACGCATTGAGCAAATACTCGTTGACAGCGCTACCTGCACCGCCCATGATCATATGCTCTTCTAAGGTTGCAATATGCGTCACACCTTGCTCAATCAACGTTTCAAGCAAATTGGTATCTAATGGCTTTACCCAGCGCATGTTGACGACTTGCACCTGACAATCACTGGTTGCACCATCAGATGTCAATACCTTAGCCGCTTGCTTGGCAGTCGCTACCATCGTACCAAAGGCCAATAGCGCAAGCTTGTTAGTAGCATGGGCATTTCCCAATACGGTCTCTACCACGGCTTGTCCTATCTTATAGTTCTGTGCTGGACGACTTATCATCGCGCCAGTGCCGACGCCTCGTGGGTAACGAACCGCTGTGCTTCCTTCATACTCATAGCAAGTATTAAGCAGGTGATAGCACTCGTTTTCATCTTTTGGCGCTGCAATAAGCATATTGGGTACGCAGCGCAGAAAAGCCAGATCAAATACGCCAGCATGGGTTGCGCCATCTTCTCCAACAAGACCGGCTCGATCAATCGCGAATGTCACATCAAGATTTTGCAATGCAATATCGTGAATAAGCTGATCATAACCACGCTGCAAAAAGGTTGAGTATATCGCGACAATAGGCTTGACGCCTTGCGTTGCCATACCGCCCGCAAGTGTCACCGCATGCTGCTCAGCAATGGCCACATCAAAAAATCGCTCTGGGAACTGACGGGCAAAGTCAATCATCCCAGAGCCCTCTTCCATCGCTGGAGTGATCGCTAATAGCTTATTATCTTGTGCCGCTTTATCGCATAAAAACTGCCCAAACACTTGCGAATACTTTAGTTTAGAAGGTTTATCTTTAGTAGCTCCACTCTCAATAGCCGCTTTATCTTTGGCAAAGTCACAGGCGACAATGTCTTCAGCGGGTAATTTGCTAATGGCATGATAACCGACGGGATCGGCTTCCGCAGGCGCAAAACCTTTGCCTTTAGTCGTATAAATATGTACTAGTACTGGTCCTTTTACCTGTTTGGCAAGTGACAATACCCGTAGCAGCTCAGGGATATTGTGACCATCAAAGGGCCCAAAATACGTAAAACCAATGGCTTTAAACAAATTGTCTTCTAACTGCGGTACATCACGATGTTCACTATGACGTTTGCGTCGATCAAATGCCTGCATGTTTGGGCGATGGCGCAGTACCGCTGCCCCTGTATCTGAGATATCAACTTGATAACCTGACTCCCAAAGCATCGCTAAGTGTCGCGAAAACCCACCAATAGAACACGATATCGACATGTCATTGTCATTTAAAATGACCAATAGATCCGCATCTTGTTGTACAGCGTCATTCATGGCCTCAAAAGCCATACCACCAGTCATTGCACCATCACCAATGACACAGGCAACCGTCTGCGGGCGCCCTTGATAGCGTAGCGCCAAGCTCATACCCAAGCCTGCAGAGATAGACGTTGATGAGTGTCCTACGCCAAAAGTATCGTAAACGGATTCCACGCGCTCGGGGAATGCTGTCAAACCATTTTTGGCACGTATACTACTGAGCTTATCGCGACGACCAGTGAGGACCTTATGCGCATACGCTTGATGACCCACATCCCAAACAATCTGATCTTGTGGTGTATCAAGCAAATAATGCAGAGCGATAGTCAGCTCAACCACACCCAGATTCGCCCCAAAATGCCCGCCACTTTGACCTGCTGAATACAATAAAAACAAGCGCAGCTCATCGACCAACACGATTAATTGCTCAGGGTTGAGTGCTTTGATGTCTACAGGCGCATCAATTGTATCAAGTAGCGGCGTATAAGGACGCGTGCGCGGTATCTGCCTAAAAGTCTGTTGCAAGCCTGATAGGTGTGCAGCAGAATCGGTAGCCAATGGCCTAGATAGCGACGTATGAGGTGACGCAGATGCTGACTGAGACTGTAAAAAATAAGGTGACTGCTGCATAAATCGTACGATACCTACCAAGCTGCTGACAAAGCGCCATCTTACTATATCGTCATACACCGTTATCATATTGATACGGTGTTATGAAACCATCTACAATAGCTAGGTAGTATATACTGCTATTACTTATAGATTGCGATATGCTTAGCGCATCGTCACTGTTTATTAGTATTTACATGTTATTAGTATTTACATGAAACTATTTACATGCTTTGTTTAAATGTACCATTATCATAGACATAAAATAAAAATAACCATGACAATAGTAAATCAATAACCATATATTGCATACTATGCACAAATGACGATACAGTAATATAAGGGCAAAGACTTGTCACTGTATCCGTTAAAATAGTATGGCATAATAGCATTTTTTTTAAACTGTCGCTTTACTCATCGTGCATCGTCTGTGAACTTTGTGTGTTTTTCTCACAATCACGTTGAAAAGTTATCATTATGAACATTATACAATGATAACCAGCTAGTGACAGTTATTATGAACAGGGGTTTTGCAAACATATAGCTTGCTTATCCCGCTCTTCGACACATAGCCGTTACGATACGACTATGGCCTTTATAATTTCTACTGCCACGATGATCGGCCTATGCAGGACATCAATGTCATATCAATTTATTACCAGTGCAAAACTACCCACTCGTCACGGCGAGTTTGATCTTCATGTATTTGAAAATGAAGACGGTCAAGAACACGTGATGCTTAGTGTTGGCCTACCAGTGGTAGACCCTCTGCCAGAAAAAAACGCTATGCAAACACGCCCTATAAAACCTCATACCAAGTCAATAGAAAGCTCTGTACCTTTAGTGCGCATCCATTCTGAATGCTTGACAGGCGATGCTTTTGGCTCGTTAAAATGCGATTGCGGACCACAGCTTAATACGGCTATGGAGGCAATACAAGCGACTGGTTACGGTGCTATTTTATATCTGCGTCAAGAAGGTCGTGGCATTGGCTTGACCAACAAGATTCGTGCCTATGCTTTGCAAGATCAAGGCCATGATACCCTAGATGCCAATCTTATGTTAGGGCTGCCTGCTGACGCGCGCATCTACGATATGTGTGGCCCTATGCTTGCTCATGTAGGCGTTGATGAAGTTCGTCTTATTACCAACAACCCGGATAAAGTGTCTTATTTAACGGACAATGGTATTAATGTCGTTGAGCGGGTACCATTGGTGGTCGGGGTCAATGACAGCAACGCCGATTATTTGGCCACCAAACGTGACCGTATGGGTCATCTGCTTGATAAAGAGTTTTATACCAAAGCTCATCTTAATAAATAAACTTATCATCAAAAATCTTTACCAACGGCTATAGTGATAGAAATTTTTATGAGCATTCCCAATCTAAATAGTACAACCAACCACAATACTGATGCTAACGGCAACCAAACCACGCCGACACCTGATGACATCACACGTGTACGTGAGTTTTTGGTTGACCTACAAGCGCGTATTTGCCAAACACTAGAAGCGCAAGAGCGTGATGGCAGCGGCGATGCAACCTTTGTTCCTGACGACTGGGAGCGTCCAGAAGGTGGGGGCGGACGCTCGTGTGTTTTAGCAGATGGCAAGGTCATCGAAAAAGCAGGTGTCATGTTTAGCCATATCCATGTTCATAACTTGCCCGCTTCAGCAACTGCTCGTCACCCTAACATTGCCGGTCGCAAGGCACAAGCAATGGGTGTATCTCTAGTCGTACATCCCAAGAATCCAAACGTCCCTACCAGCCACGCTAACGTGCGTTTATTTGTCGCAGAAGCTGCAGGCGAAGACCCTATTTGGTGGTTTGGTGGCGGTTTTGATTTGACGCCGTTCTACCCTGTATTGGCTGACTGTGTTCATTGGCATCAAGTCTGTCATGATCTGTGCGCGCCCTTTGGTGACAGCGTCTATCCTGACTTTAAACAGTGGTGTGATGAGTACTTTCATTTGCGTCATCGAGATGAGCAGCGCGGTATTGGTGGTCTATTCTATGATGATGTCAATACTGAGAGTCGTGGCTGGGATTTTGAAACCTGCTTTGACTTTATGAAAGCGGTAGGTAATGGTTACCTTGAAGGTATCGTGCCTATTTTTGAGCAGCGTAAAGACACCCCTTATACTGATGAGCAGCGCGAATTTCAGCTGTATCGTCGCGGTCGCTATGTCGAGTACAACCTTGTCTATGATCGCGGCACCCTCTTTGGGCTACAAAGTAATGGACGTATCGAGTCTATCTTGGTCAGCATGCCGCCCCTTGCCAGTTGGCATTATCGCTTTGATCCAGAGCCTGGCTCACCTGAGTTTGAGTTGACTGATTTTTATCTAAAACCGCGCGATTGGTTGACTTTATAATCCTTATTGGCATAATGGAGCTTACAATGGTCAATCAGTATTTTTAGTATAATTTATACCGTATAGTGGTCATTGTATTGCGCTTATACCTAACGATATTTTATAAACTGTCTATTCTTTATGGACAGCATCGTATCCAATTACGAATGAAGGTCAGCTTTTATAGCTGACCTTTATTTTTATAGTGCTATTAATTATAAAGTTACATGCGCTTACAAAAGTGTACGCAAGAGACCTACATCTATCGTAGCATCCACCGTTACATTAAAGACAATGTATATAGAATAGACACTTATGAGTAACCATTGTTTATAGGCGTCTATTTTATATTTTACATAACCATCTCATTTAAGGATTGGCATTGGTTAGATGCTTCCTATTAGCCACGTATAAAGGAGTTATATACATGACACAAGTTCACGCTAACAAATCGATAAAATCAATCTTCGGCGTTACGCTTATGGCAGCGGCACTTGGCATCACCGCTTGTAGCAGCCCTACTCATCCTGATGTTAAAGCGCGTCAAGATATTATGAAAAATTATGGCGATTCAATGAAGGTCATGGGCGGCATGGTCAAAGAACCAGATACCTTTGACGCTGAAGTATTTCAAGAGCAAGCCGCGTTTTTGGCAGAAGAGTCTAAGACTCCTTGGAATCATTTTGTAGATGCTGAAGCTGTTGGTAATGCAAAAGAAGAAGTTTGGAGCAACAACGATGATTTTATTGCTCGTTCAGAAGATTTCCAACAAGCCAGTGCTGAGCTTAATATGGCGGCATCAACGGCAACCAGCGCCAGCGATATCGAAGCTGCTTTTGGCGCGGTTGGTAAAAGCTGTAAGTCATGCCACGATGATTATCAAGTAGAAACAGATAACTAAAACAGTCCAAATCAAAGATTATGGTTAATCATGCGTTATTGGTGACCATAATCCATCAAGTATAAAGGGTCAGCAATGCGACCAGCTTCTAGGTTTCGTCAGCGGCAAATAATACGTTGCGTACCACAGAGCGAGAATCTGCTGACCCACCAAGCGAGCCTGACAGCACTCCCACCGCTGCCAAAAAGGCAGCCAGTCGCATATGGGCGGCAAAGGTAGCGCCATCTTTATCAGAAGTCCACGTGCTCATCAGTATATCCGGAAACACAAACACCACCACGCCGTACATCAATACGCCAAACATAAAAAACAGACAAATCAAGGTCAGCATCAGTGCCAAATAGGTGGCTGCCGCTGTGACCACTGAACTCTCCGACGTCTGCCCTCGCCGTGTTGCAATCAGCCGAAAAGAAAAAGCTCGATATAACACAAAGCTGGCTGCCAAAAAACTTGTAATCACAAAGACTGTCAGCTGTCCGTAGGAAACTGAAGCAGCAAAATCCCATGTCTCCCCGCCAAATATAAGGACAATAATCACTGAAAGCGCTGTTGCGATCATGGTTGGTAGCTTGGTGGTAATACGTAATGGATTGGCTCTGATAGCACCGCGAAATATTCGAGGAAGGTTGCCTAAGATGTGACGTATGATAAAGATGAGCTTACTGCCCCTAGAGTAACGATCATTGGCTTCTTGTGGCAAATTTTTGACCATCTGCTGCTGCTGAATCACTGTGAAATGTCGCATGGCGTCAAGATCGTCTGACATCTCCACGCGCGCCAAATAGTTGGTTGGCTCCTTTGTATAGCTTAGGTTGAGCAGTCGCCCAAAGCAGTGCAGCATTATCGTGGTAAGTCGCTCGGTACGAAGCCCTTTTTGTAAAAGCTTGTCCTCTCCATGATCGACCAAGCGGCGCGTGGAGATTACAGCCACGTTTGTCAGCTGCGATGGCAGCGCAAGAAGGTAGGACATCGACGCGGCGGCAATCTCCACATCTGTAACGATAAGCAAAAATGCCAGTTTGCGTTCAGTCTTTTCATTAATACCGATCTGTACAAAGTCGAGGGCTTGGTAGCCTTGCTTGCTAGGAGTAAGGCTATGCCCTGTAAAGGAAAACGACGACACCTCAATATCTAACGTCTTTTGGACAACTTGATTAAACTCAACCATAGCTGCTTCAGTTAAGGCATCTAAAGCACTGTGGTCTTCTTTTTGAGCCATGCTAAGTTTCATGACTCCAAGAGCGATGGTTCTTTTAGTCATAGGCAAAGACTACTCAACGTAGACAAATATTGTGGTCAAAGCAGAGGCCTTGTTGTAATCAAGCTATTTTTCGGCTTTATCGGTATCAACAGCTTGATGTTCATTTAATCTGTTGACGATGGCTTTTACTGAAGGATCGCTTAGATCTATCGTCCTTATTGGGAAAGGAATATTGATATCTGCTGCATCCAGCGCTGTCTTAATCTCGACGATGACTTGATGAATCGAGGCGACTTTGTTTGCTTGCGTACCATCTTCGATAAACCAGCGTACCATCAGATCGATAGACGAGCCGCCAAAGCCAGTTGCGATAACACTTGGTTTAGCTTTCGTCGATACGCTATCGGCCTTATCTAACGCACGTAAAATCTCTGCCTTTGCCGTCTCGATATCGTCTTCATAGCCGATACCGACCGCCACTTGCAGCCGGCGCTGCTTATACGCTGTATTGACGGTCAATGCTGACGTATACAGATCTGAGTTTGGAATGACCACTTGCCGACCATCATAAGTCCTGATAGTCGTCGCACGAATCTTAATATCTTCAACAGTCCCTTCATAATCGCCTGAGACAATCTGATCGCCGATACGAAAGGGTTCCGAGAGCAGCAGCAAAATACCAGAGAGCAGGTTTTGAAAAATATCTTTAAACGCAAAACCAATGGCGACCGAACCGATACCAAGTGCGCCAATCAACTTGGCTGGTGTAAAACCTGGCACCGCAATGACCATGGCTATCATAAAGCCAATAAAAATAATCAGTGCCCCGCCTACCCGCTGAAACACTTTGACCAGATTTTGATGTCGACTCCGACTACCTAACAGTTTGTGAACGATTTTTTTAAATACTATTGATAAAAACCAAAAAATTAGGATAACGATAATTGATGCAACAAAATATGGAATACGCTCGACAAAACCAACCAATATCTCATTTGCTGAATCTATGATGCTATGATACGTCAGCTCATCGGGCGTGGTAGCTGGATCAACAGCAATGGTGTCTGCCTCAGGGCTAGGCATATAGGGGAAGCTCCTTAAGTTATTTACCTTTTTTATTCAGGCATTGTCTTTCAATCATTGTCTTTTGGACGCTGCAATTTAACGCATCAAGTCAGCTTGTACAATCTCAATCCAGTAACCATCGACATCTTTGATAAAGGCGATGTTTTTCATACTGCCATCTTCAGGACGTTTTTTAAATTCCACATCGTTTGTATCAAACCAAGCTATCGCTTCATCTAAATTGGGTACGCTAAAGCAAATATGACCAAAGCCTTGCGGCTCGCTATTGCCATCATGGTAGCTAAAGTCGGTCTTGTTTTCAGTTCCATAGTTGTGGGTTAGCTCTAAAATACCGCGTTGACGGAACGCAAAGATTTCCAAGTCACTACCTGCTGGCAAGTTTTCGCGCTCGCTTTCTGTCAGCTTGGCTAAAAAGTATAAATCAAATTCCATATCAGGGAATTTTTTGACTGCTAACAACGTCATGCCAAGCACGCCAGTATAAAACTCAAGTGACTTGGCAGGGTCTTTTACCCGTAGCATGGTGTGGTTAAATGTAAAACCTGTGGTTTGAGCGGCGATGGATTGGACACCATTTGCATTTACGCTACTCGTAGGTTGAGTTATCGTTGCTTTGTTGTCGTCGGTTGTCGAGTTAGAAGCTAAATTAGACATAATTATCCTAGTATTTGACAGAAAATGATTGGAAAGCTAGCAAACCACTGTAACTATAATAGCGATTTGCTAAGCCACTTCATCGTAATAAAAATTCATAAAACTATTGATAAAGTTTTGTAAAAGCGTGCCCTTAATATGCTGAGCTTATGACACTGACTAGCTCTCCAAAAACCGTACTTTCCCTGTCTCTAAGTCATACTCTGCACCAACGATAAGCAGCTGACCACTATTGGTTAAATCTTCTAGCGCACGCGAACCATGTTTTAGTTGACTGACTGACATACGCACGTTAGCACTGATAGAACGCTCAAGTAATTCGTCCGCATCTACGTCTTGACCATTAGCTGTTGCAAGCTCATGCAAGTTATAAACGCTTGGGCGAATACGATCGACGATAGATTGTAAGTTGGGCGTATAGTTCTGCTCAGGGTTGATAAGCGCTTCAACACAAGCCGTCACCGCACCGCAATGTGAATGTCCGAGCACCACTACCAGCTTGGTACCGAACTTTTCGGCTGCAAACTCGATTGAACCGATTTGTGATGGTGCTACCACATTACCTGCTACTCGAATGACAAATAAATCACCCAAGCCTTGATCAAAGACAATCTCAACGGGCACGCGTGCATCTGAGCAGCCCAAAATTATCGCTAGCGGATCTTGATCATTGACAAGCTCTGGGCGTTTTTGCATACAGGGGTCGGTATTAGTCAGGCTATCGACGTAACGTGTATTGCCTTCTTTTAAAAGCTCGAGTGCTTCTTGACCTGTTTTTGGGCGTGTATCGTTCGGCATAAAGCGTCCTTAATTATTGATAATTATTAGAGCATTAGATGGCTTTAGATTTATTTTTTAGCGATTACTTAGCTCGTGGTCTATTAGTAATTCTTAAGCCTTTTGGCTCATTATATTAGTCAGCCATGAAGTAATTGTATAGGAATAGAGGCTAAAAAATGATAAAAAAATTGTGTTAAAGTCATTTTTTCAATTAAAAACCAGAAGTAGTCTCTAGAGCGTATTAGATTTTCGCGTACGTTTCGGCTTTACACAAATGGTGAACCTCTCAAATTATACATAGAAATACTAGGAAGATGCTTTAAAAAGTAGGGAGACTTTTGCCGTCACAGCCTACGCAACAAATAACGAACTTGGCTTAATTTATATTAAGGGTTTGCTATAATGTATAGTAACCAGACCACGCTTACGCTTTGCCAAACCACGTTGTTTACAGTGTCTTATCTTAAAAGATGTACTGACATGCTGGACACTTAGGAACGAATATTATGACCGACTCATTTACGAATACGCCCCACAACCTTGCATCATCTGACACTGTACTGTTACAACTGACTGGTCTAAAAAAAACTTACGATCAAACAGAAGTATTAAAAGACATCAACCTCGATATCCAGCATGGTGAGTTTTTAACCTTACTTGGGCCATCAGGCTGCGGTAAAACTACGCTGCTGCGCCTAATTGCTGGGTTTGAGCAGCCAACGGCAGGGGCGATTTATTTAGATAGCGTACAGATGGCAGGTTTGCCCGCCGATAAACGTCCAGTTAATACTGTGTTTCAGCAGTATGCGTTGTTTCCGCATATGAGTGTCGCACAAAATGTCGCTTATGGTCTTAAACTCAAAAAAGTGCCCAAAGCTGAGATTCAAACGCGGGTACGTGAGATGTTGGCAATGGTTCAGCTTGAGCACCTAGCCAATCGCAAGC
Source organism: uncultured Psychrobacter sp. (assembly GCF_947488565.1). GTDB lineage: Bacteria > Pseudomonadota > Gammaproteobacteria > Pseudomonadales > Moraxellaceae > Psychrobacter > Psychrobacter saeujeotis. Next base: position 260,693 of record NZ_CANKZC010000002.1, read on the forward strand.
CGCAAGATTTGTCTGGTGGTCAGCAGCAGCGCGTCGCCATTGCGCGTGCGGTGATTAATCGTCCTAAACTATTATTACTTGATGAGCCACTATCCGCACTTGATCACAAGCTGCGTCTGCAGATGCAATCTGAGCTAAAAAGGTTGCAACGAGAATTAGGTATTACTTTCGTTTTCGTCACTCACGACCAAGAAGAAGCGCTATCTATGTCGGATCGTATCGCGGTGATGAAAGATGGTAGGTTTCAACAAGTTGGCACCCCTATTGAGATTTATGAAACCCCTGCCAACTTGTTTACTGCCAAATTCATTGGTGAGACCAATCTGTTTAAAGCAGAGGTCAAAGGCGTCTATCCCAATCAACCAGATCGAGATGGTCGCGTGACCAATGGTCGTATCGAAGTCGAGGTTTGTGAAGCACAGGCGCAAGAAGGTCAAGCGACATTACGTAATTTGCGCCGCCCTGATTTTGCCAATGATGTACAGGTGGGCGATATCGTCAACCTACTGCTTCGTCCTGAAGATTTACGCATTTATGATCCCAATGATAAAGAACATGGCGGCTTACTCGGTCGCGTCATTGAGAGTAACTATAAAGGCAGTACCTTAGACTCGATTATTGAGCTGGCAAACGGTCATATCATCAAAGCCTCAGAGTTTTTTGATGAAGATGATCCAAGCTTTGATTACAAATTAAATGAAGCTGTGAAAGTCTCATGGGTAGATGGTTGGGAGTGGGTATTGCCCGAAGACACTCTGACAGAACAAAAAACACCTGAGCAAAGCGCGTCTATACAAAAAGCAGCCATGCAAAAGGATGTCAGCTAATGGCGCGTACTAGCCGTTTTAACTTGGGCAATAAAAGTCCTTTTCGTACCGCAACCTTATGGCTGATTTGGGGCTGGCTACTGATATTTGCGTTGTTACCAAACATTTTGGTCATTGCGGTCAGTTTTTTGACCCGTGATAGCAGCGCGTTTATCAGCTTGCCCGTCAATATCGACAGCTATCTACGCATAGTGGACCCATTGTATTTTGAGGTGTTTGTTCATTCACTATGGATGGCAGGTATCACTACAGTTATTTGCTTGTTGCTGGGCTATCCTTTTGCATGGTTGGTCTCCAAAGCTCAAACTCGTTGGCAGCCATTGCTCATGATGCTACTAATACTGCCGTTTTGGACCAACTCTTTGGTACGTACTTATGCGCTCAAACTGCTGTTTGCTAATAACGGTCTGATTAATAAAACGCTACTTGCGGTAGGTATCATCGACACGCCTATCGATATTTTGTATACGCAAGGCGCGGTAATAGCTGGACTGACGTATTTATTATTCCCGTTTATGGTATTGCCACTCTATGCAGTATTTACCGATTTGCGCAATGACATGCTACTGGCCTCGCAGGATTTGGGCGCATCTAGAACACAAACCTTCTGGCACGTGGTACTACCATTGACCACGCCTGGGATTATCTCAGGGGTGCTGTTAGTGTTATTGCCAGCGATGGGGATGTTCTACGTGGCAGATATTTTAGGTGGTTCGCGCAATTTATTGGTTGGTAATATCATCAAAAACCAATTTTTAGACGCGCGCGATTGGCCATTCGGTGCCGCAGCCAGCGTATTATTGACCCTGGCGATGGCCGTACTATTACTCGCCTATCGTGCCAGTAGTCGCCGTATCGGCAAGACTGACTTTAATGAGGTGGCCTAATGTCTGATAATTCATTAAGCAACTCATCAAGTCGCTCATCCGTTAAGAGTAAAAGTTCTATGAGGATTGGCAACATAGCCGCTAAGGGCTATCTTGGCCTGATTTATGCCTTGCTATATCTGCCCATCATCGTCTTGGTGGTAATGTCATTTAATAAGTCAAAAATCGGCTACAACTGGGGCGGCTTTAGCCTCAAATGGTACGAGTCGCTATTTAATAACCAAGCGATGCTCGATGCGTTTTGGCATTCTATCGTCTTGGGTTTGGTCGCTGCCACCGTCTCAACCTTAATCGGCACGCTCACCGCCCTTGCCCTACATCGTTACAACTTTCGCGGTAAAGGCTTACTAAATGGGCTGTTATTTGTACTGATGATGTCACCTGAGATTGTCTTGGCTATCTCGTTGCTCGCATTATTCTTGTTAATTGGTCTGCAGTTAGGCTTTGTCTCGCTGTTACTCGCGCACATTACCTTTTGTCTGCCGTTTGTGGTTATCACAGTATTTGCACGCTTAAGCAGCTTAGATGAGCGCTTGATGGAAGCGGCGCGCGACTTGGGCGCCAGTGAGTCTACCATGGTACGTACAGTTTTGATTCCTGTCATCCTGCCTGCGGTGATGGCAGGTTGGTTACTCGCCTTTACCTTATCACTTGATGATGTGGTGGTGTCGACCTTTGTCACAGGGCCTAGCTATGAGATTTTACCGCTACGCATTTACTCGATGGTACGCGTCGGCCTCAAGCCAGAAGTCAATGCTATTGGTACATTGCTATTGGCCGCCTCGCTTATCTTAGTCATTATCTCGCAGCTGTTGTTACGTCGGCGTTAGTTATTAACTATCTCTAGGTAAGAAAAATTTAATAATAGTATTTGAGTGGAATTCACTGCTACATTAGTTATAATGAATTTTTCTCACCTCAGCGATCAGGTTGTCTTATGTTAGAGCTTCGCCATCTTAATACTTTAACGGCACTGCGTGCGCATGGCTCTTTGGCCGCAGCTGCTGATGAGCTGCACGTCACGGCCTCTGCCGTCTCCCATCAGCTAAAAGAGCTGGAAAATTACTACGATATTAGCTTGGTCAATCGCCGCACACGTCCGCTCACTTTTACGCCTGCAGGCAAGACGGTACTGGCATTGGCAGACAGCATCATGCCGCAAGTTACTCGCACCAAATCCAATCTTAAGCGTTTGGCTCATGGTCAGGCTGGCAGGTTGCGCCTAGCCTCTGAGTGCCATAGCTGCTTCGATTGGCTGATGCCAATACTCAATCATTACCGCCGTGAATGGTCGGATGTGGAACTGGACTTTGCAACGGGCTTTGAGCCTGAACCACATCACTTATTGATGGAAGGTGATATTGATTTATTGATTACTACCAGTGATTTACCGATAGAGGGTATCAGCTATCAGCCCCTATTCGAATATGAGAGTCGCTTGGTACTTTCACCAACGCATGATTTGGCCGCGCAAGAGTTTATTGAGCCCAGTGATTTGACTGACGAGACTTTGATTGCTTATCCGGTGGAAGCTAAGCGTCTCGATATTATTGCCAACTTTATGACGCCTGCAGAGGTAATTTTTGCGAGTATTCGTACGACTGAATTGACAGCAATGCTAATTCAATTGGTCGCCAGTGAGCGCGGCGTAGCGGCATTACCTGATTGGGTGGTCGCGGAGTATGAGAAAAAAGGCTGGGTGGTATCCCGTCCATTGGGCAGTGGTGTGCATTGTCAGCTATATGCTGCAACGCGCACGGCGAGCCAAGATATGGCGTATATGCAAGGGTTTGCGAGTTTGTTAGAAGGGATTGTGAAGCCGTTGTAGGTTTTATTTACCATAATGTACATTTATGGGGATAAGCATGGTCCCTAGTGAGGACTTGAATCTACGACTGTGGGCTAATGGCAGCAAAGATTTAAGTTTTCCAGATAGTTTTAGCGTACCTTGTGGTGTACTTACCATACATATTCTATTCGCGATCGGTGCGCTATACAGGCATCGAAATGTAGGCTTATTGGAGCATGAAAAAGCCTATACAATGAATATCTAAATAATATTAAAAAATGGATCAAATATGAGTATTTTTTCAAAACTACGAGAAATAGAAAGTAAATATAAAATTAAGCTACATGAAAGTGAGAGCTTTAAACAAGCTGTGTACAACGGAGAGATGACAGATTCGGAAGATTGTATTATTGATAAAATCGAATTAATTTTAAAACATTACCCTGACAGCCAAGATATTTCCTTATCTACGTACCAATCAGATGAAACCTCAGATGATGAATTTTGCTACGCTGTGGTATTACCCTAATATTTAACTATGGAGTGCCACATGTTTCTTATACGGAAGGCAAACCAGAACGATGTATCAGATGTTGCTCATATACACTTTGAAAGTTGGAATGCTACGTACTCGAACCTTTTACCCAAAACGTATAGAGACAAAGAAAATAACTTATCTCAAAAAATGAACATGTGGGAGAAGGTATTACCTAGCTCTGGTGTAAATACATGGATAGCATATGATGCTGAGGATACTTCTGTAGGATTTATTTCTTACTTTAAGAAAGATCAAAAGTGTGAAATAACCACTTTGTATCTCTTACCGCAATACCAAAATTTAGGGATAGGTACTAAGTTAATGGACGCAGCCCTAATTGATGCTTCTCAATGTAATAGCTGTTCCAGTATATCTTTGTGGGTGTTAAAAACCAATCTATCTACGATTAGTTTCTATGAGAAATTTAGTTTTAATTCTGACGGGCAATGTGATGAAGAACTATATGAGCACACCAAAATAACAGATATTAGAATGGTAAAAATACTCTAACATCTGTTATTTTGAGTATACCCTAAAAGAACCACCCAAACAGACCTTATAAGCAATTAATAAACCACTTAAATCAAACGACTAAACGAGTGATATATACCAAAGCTTACAAAACCAACTTAAAAAAGTAAAACCCAATAGCAGTCGCCAGCAATGTCAATCCGACGTGCAAACCCACTAAGCCTAACCCTGCCAGCAGCCGTCCATCATGGATAAAGCCAAACACTTCAGCGCTAAAGGTACTAAAGGTGGTCAGCCCGCCCAAAAACCCTGTTATCACAAATACCCGTACATGATCAGGCAAATGGCTCCCCATACGCTCAAACCACACTAGCGCCAACCCTATCAGCAGTCCACCTAAGATATTGGCGCTCAGAGTACCGAGTGGCACCCAACCGTGCAAAGCATTAAAACGCGATAGCCACGCCCGCAGGCAAGCACCCAATGCTGCTCCTAAACCAATGGCAAGCCACTGCATAGATTATCCTTAGTTTGTATGGGTTTTAAACTTCATACCGCAGGTAGCTCAGTCATCGGCCAACGCGGAATACAGCTGACGGCTAGATCATCAGCCTGACCCGCTTGTAGACGCTCAAAACCAGCATAAGCAATCATCGCCCCATTATCAGTACATAACGCTGGCGGCGCATAATGCACAGTGGCATTAATTTTGGCCAGTTCAGCTTCTAAGGTCTCGCGCAGATGCGTATTGGCACTGACGCCGCCCGCAATCACTAAGCGGCTCATGCTGACTTGCTTAAGCGCTTTCACGCATTTTTTGACTAGTGTATCAACCATAGCATGTTGAAAGCTGGCGGCAATATCGGCACGAACTTGCGGGTCGCTGTCAGAGCCATCTGTATCTTTAATGAGATTATGCACCGCTGTTTTCATACCGCTAAAAGAGAAGTCTAATCCGCGATGCAACATTGGACGAGGAAGGTCATAGGTATTTTGATCGCTATTTTCGGCCAGTTTGGCAATATTAGGACCACCAGGATACGGCAGGCCGAGCATTTTGGCCGCTTTATCAAAGCACTCACCTGCTGCATCGTCGATCGACTCACCTAGGATTTCATATTGTCCAATACCGTGTGCGGCGATCAGCTGCGTGTGCCCGCCAGATACCAGTAGTGAAACAAATGGAAAGGCTGGTGGTTTGGCGCCCATCAGCGGTGCGAGCAAATGCCCTTCCATATGATGGACCCCAATCGCAGGAATACCTAAACCGTATGCCAAGCTGCGACCAAACAAGGCACCTGTCATCAACGCACCGATCAAGCCTGGGCCTTTGGTATAAGCAATGGCATCGATCTCGCTTTTTTTGACATCACACTGCTCAAGCAGCTCATTGAGCAAAGGTACCAGCTTACGTATATGATCACGGCTGGCAAGCTCGGGCACCACGCCGCCATAGAGTGCATGCAGCTCTATTTGTGAATACAGCACCTGCCCGACCAAACCTTGATTGTCGCTACCCATTTGCTCACTGTCAAAGATCGCCAGCCCCGTTTCATCACAAGACGTCTCTAAACCCAATACCTTCATAGTTTTGCCTTTATCATACCTTGGTCTGCATGTTTTTTGCGCGTCTTTATCTTTTGTTAGTTGACACACTTGCACAAAAAAACCGTCATTGTCAGTCACAATGACGGTCAGTTTAGCAAATTTCAATAGCCAATATACTCTATATATAGAGTATTACTGAACTGCCTCGACCATATAATCAACCGCAGCATAAACTTCTGCTTCACTTATCTTATCAGTCGCCTGCGCTGGCATCTTGTTGAAGCCTTTAGCTGAATGCATATGTAGCGTCTCTATACCTTTAGCAAGACGCGGTGCCCATGCAGCCTTATCACCGTATTTGGGCGCATCGAGCAGACCTGCTTCGTGACAGACTTTACAATTGGACTCATACAGCTTTGCTCCTGCATCAGCTGCCAACACCTCAGGCTCAGCAGCCGTTTCTTGCTCTGTTTCTTCAGTCATCGCTACTTTAACTGGCTCAGCTTCCACTTCAACCATAGGTTCAGCTTCGACCACAGGTTCAGGCGTCATGGTTTCAGGATCTGCTACAGACGCTTCTTCTACCACTGTGCTTGTCTCAGTAGGTTCATCCATCGTGGCAGACTCGTCAGCAGTGTTATTATCACCACTACAAGCACTCAATAACAGCAATGTGCTAATACTAAAAGCAGATAAAGTTAGTTTGTTTATCATCATAACTCCCCTCTTAGTTTATGTTAGCAGCTACTCATTCGTCGCTGGTTCAGCATCAGTTTCTGTTGCTGCATTATCAGTAGCTGGTGTAGTTGCACTATCAGTCGTAGTTGCGTCGGTATCGTCAGTAGTGGCTTCTGCTGTAGCAGGCTCAGTCATGCCTTCTTGTGTAGTCATAGTAGCGTCTGCCTCTGTACCATCTACAGCAGTGTCATCAGCTCCCTCTACAGGCATTGGCGCTGTCTCTGGAAATTCCATGTCTTCAGCTTCAGGGGCATTTTGACGAGCCAATTCAGCGGCTTCTTCCACTTTGTCTACTGCTAAGACCTCATGTGACTCGCCGTCTTTGTCACCACTACAAGCGGTAACACCCAACCCAAGAGTAACAACCACCGCTGCGCTTAACGCTGTATTTAGTACTGTTTTTTTCATTCCAACACCTTTAATAAAATGGAGACAGCATCTTGAATATGCCTACTACTATATGGGAATTATCATAGCATAAACTCAAACCAAACCGTTATACGCAGTAAGGTTTTTTATTCACTCTTCTCTTATCTACCTACCTTAGCTTTGAGCGTGTCTATAAAGGCTTGTAAAATGAACAATAATGCCTGTTTATCGTCCATTTTACACGACAACACCCATAGTTAAACGCACTAAAAGCATTGACTTTGTTGCTATTTTTTATTAAAATACCTGCCCTTGTGCTATAGCACAAATTATCCTAGTTTGAGCTGATGCCGATAATCTTGAGATATTACGGCTAAATACTAATACACAGCCAAACTAATGCCTTTATATCTCATCCTAATCAAGGAGTCTTCATGCCTGCAGTTAAGGTTAAAGAAAACGAACCAGTTGATATCGCTATCCGTCGTTTCAAACGTGCTTGTGAAAAAGCTGGTGTATTATCAGACGTACGTAAGCGTGAGTTTTATGAAAAGCCAACGCAAGTACGCAAACGTAAAAAAGCTGCTGCCGTAAAGCGTTATAAGAAAAAACTGCAACGCGAAACTATTCGTACCACTCGTATGTACTAATCACTAATACGATTATTTAAGTACAAGCGCTACACTAACGCCACTGTTATCAATAAATAACAGTGGCGTTTTTTATGCTACAATTTTTGTTATTGCTGTTGTTTACACAGACTTTTATTAACAGGTCAATCATAAAGCACCTTCTTAAAAGCCTAACGAATAAAACTTAACGAGTAAGGATAATAATAGTGAGCCAACTTAAACAGAACTTATCGGACAATATCACAGCCTCTATGAAAGCGCGTGAGCTTGAGCGCGTCAAAGTACTACGCAACGTGCAAGCGGTCGTCAAACAAATCGAGATTGACCGTCAAAAAGAGCTTGATGATGCAGGCGTCTTAGAAGTGCTACAAAAGCAGCTAAAACAACGCCAAGAGTCGTTAGCTATCTTTACTGAAAATAGCCGTGATGACTTGGCAACCAAAGAGCAGTTTGAGATTGATATCATTAACGAGTTTATGCCGCAGCAGATGAATGACGCTGAGCTGGCCGCCTTAGTCAATGCAGAAATCAAAGAACAAGGCGCAACCTCAATGCGTGATATGGGTAGTGTCATGGGCGTACTGAAAAATAAAACTGCTGGTCGCGCTGATCCTGCACTCATCTCAAAACTGGTAAAAGACGCGCTACAAGGTTAATCCTTACTGTTTAAAAACAGCCGCTGCTATCTAAACAACCGCTTAAGGTTTAAAATCTTTGGCGGTTTTTACGTTTTTAATTTCTTGTTCGATATTGGCCAATAATGGACGAGCACTGCTGCTCTGTGCGCCAGCGTCCAATTGATCGACCAGTCGTTTGGCCTGCGTAAGTGAGATAAGTGCCGACTCGTAACGACCATTCCATAGCTGATCATAACTACGATAACGCAGCGCGTTAATCGTAGCAATACGGGCTACTTGCGGCGATGGAGCAGTTTTGGCCAGTTTTTCATTGGCCAGCTGCAGGCTTTGCCACGCATAGCGATCGCTTGGCTGCTGCTTGGTCAAAGGCTTGAGTAGCGCTTGTGCTTGGGTCGGCTGATTACCATTGGTCAATGCTTCTGCCAGATACAGTCGCAAATCGCGGCGCTCAGGATAGAGACGTTGCTGTTCTGCTAATACGTCTGCGGCCTTGGTCCAGTTGTTTTGTTCACTTAACACTTGACTATGAGTGATAGATAATAGCGGCTCTAGTATTTGTCGCTCAGCTGCCGGCAAGCCTTGTAACTGCTGCATTGTTTTGTTCGCTTCATCAAAGCGCTGCTGCTCTCCATACCAGTGTACTAACGCCAGCTTTGCCCCGACGCTATTTTTGGCAGCAGTCGTTAGAGCGGTTTCTGAGACATGCTGGCCCATGGTCTGTACTCGCCAGTAAAGCAGATCAAATAATGCTTGATGACGCTGCTGCTGGGTCAATGATAAGGGTGGATAACGCTGAGCTCGACTTTGTGAGTCGCTTAGGCGTTCATTACTAAGTGGATGCGAGCGTACAAAGCTTGGCAAAAATCGATTGACAACTTGATTTAGCTGGTGTTGCTGATTCATTGTGGCAAAGAATCTTGGCATTGCTCGTGGGTCGTAGCCTGCCTGTGTCATAATTTGCATGCCCACACGGTCAGCTTCGCGCTCGTTATTACGGCTAAAAGCCATGCTACTGTTCATAGCTGCGGTTTGGCTGCCCATCATGACAGCAGCGCCAGCATCCCCGTCAGCTGCTGAGGCAGCAATCGCTGCTAGCATGCCGCCTATTTGCATCAACATGGCTTTTTTGCGCTCATCTGCACCATTTTCGTAATGACGCTGGCTAATGTGGGCAACCTCATGTGCCACAACGCTTGCCAGCTCATCCATACTATTTGCCGCTAGTATCGTTCCTGTATTGATACCGATAACCCCTCCTGGCGCAGCAAAAGCGTTGATACTTGGGTTGTCAATAATGACTACCGCCAGTGGTGCTTGCTGCCGTACTTGAGCATTGAGACGCCATGTCATGTCTTTTATGGTCTCTTGAATCCAAGGATCATGCTCCATCTTGGCACGGCCATTGATATTTTGTAGTGACCACTCACCCAGCAGCTTGTTTTGATACTGGTCAGCGAAGCTTAGGCCTTGACCTTGTAAACTCGGTAGCTGTAATTCATCAGATTTTTCGGTTTGCCAAGTGCCATACGTTGAGCCAGTCATCAGTGCTGATGGTGTTATTGACTGCTGAGCTATAGTAGAAGCAGCATAGCTCTGATGACCAACAAGTAGCGGGAGCACAAGCAGGCCTGCGTATCGTAATATAGACTTTTTGCATAGCCAAGATAACCGCCACAATCGAGTCTGCGGTTTGTCGGCTGTACGCTGATCTGCTATAAGCTCGTTGCTTAAAAGGCTATTTAAATAATTCAAAGGTATGTCCTGTTCTATTAGCTACTAATGGTCATAGCGTTTTTTGACTATACGAGGTTGGCTATACAAGGTCAATTTTTATGATGATTTTAATAGCTCAATCATAGCGTTGACTATATTCAACTGCTTTTGCTCTACTACAGTTTGTTATAATATAACCGTTATTTCAAAATAGTTATGTTTCATATTGACGCTGATTTTACTTTGCAGTAATTTGCAACGATTTTAAACGTTGGGTGTTAAAGTTTAATTAATCATGGCTCAGATGCTAAGGATTTTATCTATGTCTGCAAAAGGCAATTTAAATACTACGATATACACACCTCATCAGGTCTGCTTGCAGCAATCATTATCGGCTACCGAGCAAGATAAGATTGCGTCTTTACTACGTTTATTACCAACCTACTGCATCAACTATATTCAGTCAGCTGCGGCCGTAGACCATACCCAACCTGTCATTAAAGTAAAAAACATGGTGGATGGACGCGGACTTGCTTGTCCAATGCCACTACTAAAAACCAAAGTCGCACTGCGCAGTGTAGCGAGTGGTGAGTCGTTATATGTCGTAGCAACTGACCCCAACTCTCAAGCAGACATTGCAGCATTCTGTCAGCAGTCGCATAAGCCCAATGATACTGACCAGCTGCTTTTGACTGTCAATCAAATGACTACTGGGCAAGAGATGGATAACACTTCAATGAAGACTTCCGATACAATATTTCACTTCATCATTACCAAAACCGATAGCAACTAAGCGTTGCTATCCTTTACAATTGAGATAACACAGAATTTTATCTGAATATTTGCTTATTTAATATTTGCTTACCTATATTAACCAAGGTCAAGAATATGACTACTCCATCTACTGAATCGTCCACAACAAAAAAGACGCAAGACAGTGCTGGTACTGAAAAAAATGCTGCACGTGAAGCGGCGCTGAATGCGGCAGCGCAGCGCCCGCCTTACGATGCTAGTGCACTAGAAGACACCAGTACGCGTGACTTAGTACCTGCCATGCCAACCCATTTGTCTGCACCAGGGGTGAACTTGGGTGCGTATATCAATACTGTCCATCAGATCCCTATCTTGACACCGACACAAGAACAAGAGCTTGCTCATCGCTACTATGATGAAGGCGATGTCGAAGCTGCACGCTTATTGGTCATGTCACATTTGCGTTTTGTTATTCATATTGCACGCAGTTACTCAGGGTACGGTCTACCGCAGGCCGATTTGATTCAAGAAGGCAATTTGGGATTGATGAAAGCGGTCAAACGTTTTGATCCTAATAAAGGCGTACGTTTGGTATCCTTTGCAGTGCATTGGATCAAAGCTGAAATCCATGAATTTGTAATTCGTAACTGGCGTATCGTTAAAGTTGCCACCACAAAGGCCCATCGTAAATTATTCTTTAATTTACGTAGTCTAAAAAAGACCAATAATCAGCTGACGCTAGAAGAAGCGGATGCTATCGCAAAAGACTTGAATGTCACACGCAAGCAAGTGCTAGAGATGGAGTCACGTCTAACGTCTTACGACGCCTCGTTTGAGACCCAATCAAGTGACGATGATGATGGACGCTATGCGCCGCAGTTGTTTTTAGAAGATGGTATTGATCCTGCTGAGATGATAGAGGAGTCTGATTGGGAAGAGAGTAACTCATCAGCATTGATTGCAGCGATGGATACCTTAGATGACCGCTCGCGCGATATCGTCGAGCAGCGTTGGCTGACAGAGCAAAAGTCTACCCTGCATGAGCTGGCTGCCGTCTACTCTATCTCAGCGGAACGGGTACGTCAGATTGAAAAAAATGCCATGGATAAAATTCGTGATGCGATGACTATTGAAAGCGTTATTTTGCCTGATGACATTCAATAACCATATTGTCTGATATAAAGATTGAGCTCATAAAATAATATTCAATCAATAGTCAGATATAATTTTAATAGTCTAAACGTATTACTTATAATAAGTGTGGTCGCATGGTGAATTGGATAAGTGTTGCAGCGATAAATCTCGCTATCGCTGTTAGTCTAGGCGCGTTTGGAGCACATGCTATCAAAAGCATGGTGAATGCTCAGCAGCTTGATTGGTGGCATACGGCAACGCTGTATCTGTTTATTCATGCACTTGGATTATTGGTTATCGGACTCTTGATTCGTCTAGGCTATGCGACTTATGTCAGCGCTTGGCTGCTACAGATTGGTATTATCATATTCGCTGGTAGCTTATTTGCGATGACTCTAGGTGCCCCGCGTTGGTTTGGCGCTATTACGCCTGTGGGTGGTATCTTATTGATAGCAGGATGGCTATGGCTCGCCATTACTGTATTTAAAGTGAGTAAATAACGATAAACCGTTATGATCCTAATATAACCCATCGAATAGCTATTGAATTAAATCATTGTTTTGAGGGAGCAAATATTATGAGTACTATTCATGTTAATGGAAGAACCTTACAGACCACGCATCAAACTGTGCAATTGGTTGTCAATGAGCTGGGACTGAGTAGCGGTCGCTATGCGGTCGAAGTCGATGGTGAGCTTGTCCCCAAAAGCGAGCTTGCACAGCTACGTATTGTTGAAGGTATGAATATAGAAGTCGTACAAGCAGTCGGTGGTGGATAGATAGGATAGTGTCTCTGCTTTTCGTACCATAAAAAAACATATAAAAAGACCTTAACACATCATATGTTAAGGTCTTTTTATATGTTTTATCTGTTCCTTTTGTCTTGGTTTTTTATTGTATTTATTGTGACTTTATTTCTTGATTTTCTTATTAACTATCTCATGATACATTAAGTCGCTGGAGCAACTTCAACTCCTGATACCTCTTCATAGCGACCATCACGTCCTGCACCGCGGACTTTTTTGCGTTCTTGACGAGTTTTATACTTGCGTACTTGTCTATCAAGCTTGTCTGCCATCTCATTAATGGCTTTATACATATCATCTTCACACGCTTGGACGAACATTTCTTGACCTGAGACTCGCATGATCGCTTCGGCTTTATGGCTCTTTTTGCCGCCGTCGTTTGCACCGCTATTATCTAGCGATAGTATCACTTGAATACTTTGAATCTGGTCAAAGTGACGCTCTACTTTTTCAAGTTTCTCACGTACAGCTGTGTTCATTGCATCGGTTACGCTGATATGGTGACCACTGATAGAAACGTTCATATGCTGATCCTTATATTTATTACTCATAGTCAACAGATGGTTTGGCACACCGGCCTGTACCACCTTGCCTTATCAATAACAGTAGTAGAGTCATCATATATTCATTCTGTGGTAAATCCTCTAACAACCACTTATTTATAATATAGAGTAACTGCTGTAAATTTATTATTGATATGCTTCTAATTTGTCATGAAAGCTGGTTAGTAGCAATACGCTATATTGTAATTAAATGTAATCAAGTCTTTTGTTCTTTTCACAATTATATATAATCAGGAATTTTTCTTTTTTATTGAGACTGTTATATAAAACAATCTTTCTAGTAGATATCAGCCGCCAATAAAGCGCTAAACCTTCTATCTAGTATCACCCAATCTTTATAATTAAAACACTTTACGAGATGAGCAGTTCTTAATACTTTTGTTTGCGCTGCGTAGAAGAGCTGATATTCATCGCTTCTCGATACTTGGCTACTGTACGTCGTGCGATATCTATACCATCAGTAAGTAGCTGAGTTTGAATACGGCTATCGGATAAGGGCTTTTTGGGATTTTCATCTTTAATAAGCTGCTTGATCATGGCACTGATAGCAGTAGATGAGATGTCTCCATCATTACTACTAACATGGGATGAAAAAAAGTGCTTGAGAGAAAATAGCCCTTGAGGGGTTAAAATTGTTTTGCTAGTGGTCAAGCGCGAGACAGTGGATTCATGCAGCTCTACTTCTTCTGCCACATCTTTTAGAATCAGCGGCTGCATCGCTGTAGCTCCATGTTGCAAAAACTCATCTTGACGGCGTACGATACTAGTGGCGACCTTTAACAAGTTTTGATTACGCTCCTCGATACTACGAATGAATAGCCGAGCGTCTGTGAGGTTTTCACGTAAATATTGATTGTCAGGACTGTCATCACCGCGTTTCACCAAACTTGCGTACTCTTGATTGACCCTCAGTTTCGGTAATGTCGCTGGATTTAGACGTACATGCCAGCCGCCCTCTTTTGCTTCGCTATTGGACGGTTGACGTATCGGAGTCACCAACACATCAGGGATATCGTAGCTGGCAGGAGGCTGAGCGTAGTCAGGCTGCGTGTTTTGAAAGGACAGTCCTGGTGCAGGGTTCAAGGTACGCAATAAGTTAATAGCAGGGGTAATATGCGCAGGTAATAAGCCTGTGGTCTCAGTCAGCGCTTTAATATTGTTACTGACCAAATAATCACTAGCAGATAGCAGCGCCTGAGCATGCGCTAAATGTTCCGTATTAGGATCAAGCTTGTTTAATTGAATCGCAAGGCACTCACTTAAATTGCGCGCGCCTACGCCGAGCGGGTCACAAGATTGAATAATACGCAGTACCACTTCTATCTCGTCACGCTCAATCTGCTCATCCCATTGATAAAAGCTTGCCATTGTATCGAAACTTTTGAACAGCTCGTCAATATCCAATTGTACAAAGCCCATGTCATCCATCGAATCTACTAGATACTCTGCTATTAGAGTATCTGCGTCTGAAAGATGTTTAAAATTCAGCTGCCAGCGTACATAGTCTTGGATACTGGCGCTGGTACTGCCTTGATAATCATCAAGCTCGTCGTAATCTGTGCTCGCTGCGGCGCTACTCCCACTAAAGCTTCCAATATCATAGTTACCGTAACTTTCATCGCTATCCGTGCTCTGATACTCGCTGCTTGAGTACGTATTGTCTGCATCAGTGTTGTCCATAGCACTGCCATCAATGTTTGCTTGTTGCAGTTTGTCTAAGCTGTCGCTAAAAGTGTCATCGTAATCAGTAGCATAATCAGTAGTGCCATAATCAAAAGTATCATCATTACCATCCGATGCGTCAGACGATAGACTTATTTCGCTATTATCATTCCACATCTCAAGCGTCAAAGAGTCATCTAATGCATCTGCTGCCGTATCGCCACTGTCTTCATACTCGTACTCATCTTCTTCAATGCGCTCAAGTAATGGATTGCTATCTAGCTTCGCTTGAACCTCTTGTGCAAGCTCAAGGCTAGAGAGCTGCAACAATTTGATGGCTTGCTGCATTTGTGGGGTTAGCTTTTGGGAGGTAGATAGCGTGGTCGCCAATCCAAACGACATACTCATAGATTATGTATTACACTCCAATATTATTACTTTGATCATATGTATTTGCAGCTTATGGACAACGGCTTACGTTTTAAGTGTACGTATCTTTATTAGCTTATACCATTTGCAAAAATAAAAATAGCAGGTAAAACAATTACCAGTATTTAGTATCGTGGCTTAAATAAGATTAGGCATATTAGATCATTTTACAAGCTGATAGCGATAAGCAGTACAACTGCACTGAACAATGACGATAGCATTATTTGTCCTAATTTTGCTATGATAATTTATATCTTAAAACGATAACTGAGAATAAATACATGGATAACAATTTGCCTAATCATAAGCTTACGGTCGCTGCGGTACAAATGAATAGCCAACAAGACGTTGATGCAAACCTAGCGACTATCAAATCTGCTATTGAGGAAGCTTGTGCTCAAGGAGCGCAGCTCATAGTGCTGCCTGAGAACTGCTGTAGTATGGGACGGCAGTTTGCGACTGCTGAGCGTTTTGAGTCTCTCTCAGCTACGCTAGCGGACTATGCACGTACCAACCGCGTTTATTTATTGGTAGGATCGCTACCGTGTTCTTATCGCCCGGATGGTGTCGTCGTACCTGATGGACGTCTACGCCAAGTCAGCCAGCTGTTTGGTCCTGATGGGACGCAGGTCGCACGCTATGACAAGATTCATCTATTTACTGCAACTGTGGCTGACAAACAAGGCAGCTACAACGAAGCGGCCACGTTTGAGCCTGGCATGCAGACAGTAGTGGCGCCAGTTGAAGCAAACGACTCAGTCTATCAACTTGGAATGATGGTATGTTTTGATTTGCGCTTCCCAGCCCTAGCTCAGCGTCTACGTCAAGCTGGAGCCGATTTGTTGAGCGCGCCCTCTGCTTTTACTTATTTGACAGGACAAGCGCACTGGTCGCTGCTCTTGCAGGCTCGTGCTTTAGACAGTCAATGTATGGTGATTGGGGCGGCGCAAGGCGGTGATCACGCGTACAAAAATGGTAACATTCGTCAAACATGGGGACATACCGCTATTACTGATTTTAATGGTACTGTCAAAGACTGTTATGATAACAGCCATCTAGATAATCAAACCCAAGACAAAAACTATGCATTGGTATTCGCAGACTTAGACAAACCTGCTCAAGAACAGGGACGACAAAAAATGCCTATTTTTCAGTGTCATCGCTTAGCATAATCCAAGACATCTCTAAGCACAGCGCGTGTCATCTCATTGTATGGTTTGGCTTTATGTGGCTCTAGTCTTTCTCGTTTTGCGTATGCGTAGCGCGCGGATGGGCACGGTCATAGACTTGGGTCAGCTTGGCAAAATCAACATGAGTATAGATCTGCGTGGTACTGATATCACTATGGCCTAGCATCTCTTGGACAGCACGCAGGTCGCCACTACCTGAGAGCATGTGGGAGGCAAAGCAATGGCGCAGTAGATGGGGATATAGGTTTTGTGCAATACCAGCTCGCGTTGCTGCTACTTTTAGACGCTGCTGCACGGCCCGCGTGGATAATCGGGTGCCGAGCTTTTCACTGATAAACAAAGCATTGTCTTGCTGCTCTACCCATAAGTTACGATGCGGTAAATAGCGATTGATGGCAGCGGCAGCCTTCTCGCCTAACGGTAATAGACGGGTCTTATTACCCTTACCTGTGACCCGCACCCGCAAATCAGACAAATCTACATCACTGATATCAAGTGCTACCAGCTCACCTACCCGCAAACCACTACTATATAGTAGCTCAAACATTGCTTTGTCACGTAGCCATAAGCGGGCTTGCTCGGGTGTATCAGGTATCTCTTGATCGAGCAATTGGGTCAGTAAATCCACATCAGCAATAGAAGGCAATGGTCTAGCGCTGCGTTTTAGCTGATAGCCAGTGGTGGGATTGATACGTGCCAACCCCTCCTCAATCATCCAGCCATAAAAATGCCGAATAGCTGACAGCTCTTGTTGGACACTTGCCAGCGCCAGTTTATCTTCATCCAAGCGTTGACTGATATGCTGCGCAAGTGTGCGTTTATCACAGCGCGTCCAGCTCAGCTGCTTACCACGTAAAAACAACGCGAGCTGATTTAGTCCAGCAAAATAAGACTTTAAAGTATGCACGGAGTGATTGCGCACAGCCAAAGTGTTTAGCCAACGATGCACTGGTGACAATAGCTCACGTAGCGTCTTATCTATTTCTACAGATTCAGCAGGCATATAGATATAGTCATCTTTAATAGACATACGTTGTCCTTGATGCCTCAAATACCAAGTAGTTGACTCAGTTTGATGAGTTGACTGGGTTGGGTTTGATTCCTGCTTGCGCCATTAAACCATCTGGGCTAAACACACCTTCATAAACAAAGGCAGTTGGGCCTGTCATCATCACTGAATAGCCTGGTTGCCACTGGATAATCATACTACCGCCATATAGCTGCGCCCGTATTTCTTCGCCTTCATCAAGCCAGCCTTCACGTACACCAATGGCTACTGCCGCACAAGCACCTGTGCCGCACGCTTGGGTCTCACCGACGCCGCGCTCATAGACACGCAGACGGATATGACGCTGATTCATGATCTGCATAAAACCTACATTCACATGCTCTGGGAATGCTGGATGTGACTCAATGGCTTTGCCCAACGTTTCGACTTCAGCATCAAGCACATCGTCGACTTTGATGACAGCATGCGGGTTGCCCATATTGGCAACATAGAGCTGCACAGGCGTACCATTGACGTCTAAATGATAGGCGTTTTGAATCTTGGTTGTCGCTCGGGGCGTAAACGGAATTTCATCTGGCTCAAACTTAGGCTTGCCCATGTCCACCTCAACCCAGCCATAGCGATCAGTGGTCAAAGCAATAATACCGCCTGCGGTCTCAACACGTAAGCGCTGTTTAAATGACAATTTACGCGCTTGCACAAAACGGGCAAAACAGCGGGCACCATTACCGCACTGCTCAACCTCTGTGCCATCGGTATTAAAAATACGATAACTAAAATCAACATCCGGGCGCATCGGTGGCTCGACGACGAGCAATTGATCAAAGCCAATACCCAAATGCCGATCTCCTAATAATTGCACCAATTCTTTGGTCAAATCCAAGCGCTGAGTTACCAAATCAATGACCATAAAATCATTGCCCAGACCATGCATTTTGGTAAATTCTATTAGCATATCCCTTTGTCCTATTCTATTTTTATGTGTCTGTTATATTAGCATGCTGTCTGTCACAATGATAACTATCAGCGCGTTGGAGACTGCAGGAATCCATTAAAACAATAAATAACTGCAATTATCACAATGAAACCCATAGCGACCATAATCAGCGCCATAAAAAACCCATTGTCATGATAACAATGGGTCATTATTACAGCGGTAAGATTGGCAGCTACTAAGAGTGGCAGTTACTCTATCTGTAATGCACTCTACTTTGCATTTTGCCAAAGTATCTCATCTGCATATAGAGCTTCAGTAGTTTCACGTTTGCGAATTAGCTGATGATGACTTCCTGCAACCATGACTTCACTTGCGCGCGGGCGTGAATTATAGTTGCTGCTCATGGTAAAGCCATACGCCCCTGCACCAGTAATGGCTAAAACGTCGCCTGTTGCAAGTGATAATAGACGATCTTTTGCTAAGAAATCCCCAGTCTCACAAATCGCCCCGACGATGTCCCACGGCTGAGTGTCATCTGTATCGATACCTTCACTGGGTAATGTCATAGGAATCACTGCCATTTCTGCTTGATAAAGCGCTGGACGTATCAAGTCATTCATCGCAGCATCAACAATGGCAAAGTTTTTGTGCGCTGTTGGTTTTAGTACATCGACACGGGTCAGCAAAATACCGGCATTGGCGACCATGCTGCGACCTGGCTCAAAAAACACTGGTAAGCCAAGCTCAGTCAGTTTCGGTAAGAGTGCTTGCGCAAAGTCATGAATAGAAACGGGCGACTCATCAATATAACGCACGCCGAGCCCGCCGCCTAAATCAATATGACGCAGCTCAATACCTTTTTCACGCAAGCTATGAACCAACTCAATGACTTTATCCAACGCAGCAATAAAGGGTTCGACTTCCGTTAATTGTGAGCCAATATGACAGTCAATCCCAACAATATCGATATGCGATAAAGCAGCTGCCTTTTCATAGACAGCGACGGCCTCTTCATGGGCAATACCAAACTTATTGTCTTTTAGACCGGTTGAAATATATGGATGGGTCTTGGCATCGACATCGGGATTGACCCGTAGCGATATCGGTGCCCGTTTATCAAGCTGCGTTGCTACCTCATTAATTAATGTCAATTCACTAATAGACTCGACGTTAAAGCAGCCAATACCTTGAGTTAGCGCGTATTCGATATCGCTTTTGGTTTTGCCCACACCTGAAAACACGACTTTATCGGCTTGCCCGCCTGCTGCCAATACGCGCATAAGCTCACCGCGCGAGACAATATCGAACCCTGCACCTGCTGTCGCAAGCACACCCAACACCGCAAGGTTTGAGTTTGCTTTTACTGCATAGCAAATCTGATGGTCAATCGCCGCAAAGCTGTCGCTATAAGCCTGATACACATCGAGTATTGCCTGCTGCGAATATACATAGCATGGTGTATCGTAGCACTCTGCCAACTCATGAATACTTACCTGCTCCATCCATAGCTCACCTTGGTTATAGTGCAGTTCGGGTAAATGGTTGGTTAAGGCGGCCGGATCGACATACATTCCTTGCTCAGTATGGATGGTTACACCGTCAGCTTGCAATTTAGTCTCACTCATATCGGGTTCTCAAATCTAATCAGGTTATCAATTATTAAAGTTAATAGTCGTTAGGATCGTCACTGGCGCTAGGCAGTGTCTGCTGTTGCTCTAAATAGCGGCTCTTGTCATAGTTGTCATCATCAATAGTAGCAAAAGCAGCATCTTGGGGATGACTGGTACTATCTAGTTGATCTGAGGCAGCAACCGTCTGACTGCTAGGCTCTGCTAAGTAAAGTGCCCCTTTTTGTCCGCAACCCGACAGTCCGAGCATAACGGCACTGCCAATCGTCAATGTCCAGATAGCATAACGACCAGAGTTGGCAGATAAATTTTGGGTGCCTCTAGTATCTAAAGAGCGGCGTATAGTAAACATATGACAGATAACCTTGCAACAGTGGAGACGCTATAAGAAGTATTATAAAAGGGCGTTGAAATTTAGTACGAGCCAATCATAGCATTATTCACTAAAGCTATGCTTGCCTTGAGTTTTATTAACGGATAATTTTACTGGTTTTTTGACCACATTACTCTAAAAATCAGTCTTATAGCGATTCTCTCTATTTGCCTACTTTTAACTTATGTCATGTAGGTATACCTTGTCTTAAAGGTTTGTGAAATTATCAAAAAAGATGTTTAGAATCGGACGGACAAACTTCCTTACAATTTTGATAATAAGCAAACTTGCCTTTATAACGCTTGCTATAGCCACTGCGGATGGAGAGCCATGTTCGGTGAACAGTTGTTATGATGCCTTGACGAGCGCCAAACTTTAACCTTATAGTTGACGAGGTATAGCAACCTCCTCTTATAAAACACATTCTAAGGATAGAGCATGAGCGACAGCGCCGTTAATCCCACTCTCAGTGATCAAGAGACGACAGCAACCCTGACCAATCCAACTTTGGTACTTAATTGTGGTTCATCCTCTATCAAATACGCTTTAATCAGCGAAGATGAGTCAACCCGTATTACTGGTCTCGCTGAAAATCTAGGTCTCGATACTGCCCGCATTAAACACAATACTTTAGATGGTAGAAAACTAGAAATTGCTATTGCAGGTGGACGACATGAGCTGGCCTTGCAAAAAATCCTCGAGCTACTCGAGCAGTACCATTTTGTCGCAGTCGGTCATCGCGTGGTTCATGGCGGCCGCGAGTACTCAGAGGCCGTTCGCGTAAACGAGCATGTGCTATCAGAAGTAAAACGCCTAAAAGTATTAGCGCCGCTACATAATCCTGCCAATGCGCTTGGCATCGAAGCTGTGCAAGCTATCTATCCTGAAATTCCACAAGTCGTCGTCTTTGATACTGCTTTTCATCAGACCATGCCGCCAGTTGCTTTTCTTTATCCGCTGCCAAAATCACTGTATGCAGATCATAAGATTCGCCGTTATGGCTTTCACGGTACTTCGCACGCCTACGTCTCAGAACGAGCAAGCCAAATCACAGATGCCAAAGGCCCTCATGGTTGGTTAACCGCGCACTTAGGCAATGGTTGCTCGGCGACCGCCGTCTATGATGGCAAGAGCTTAGATACCAGTATGGGACTCACACCGCTTGAGGGTCTGATGATGGGTACGCGTAGCGGGGATGTCGATCCAAGCTTACATATGCATCTAAAACGTCAGCTTGGATTGAGCTTAGAAGAGATCGACAAGATGCTCAACAACGAAAGCGGTCTGCTCGGTATCTCAGGTTTATCTAATGATCTGCGTACCATCGAAGAAGCGGCCAATGAAGGTCATAAAGATGCACAGCTCGCCATCGAGATGTTCTGTTATCGCGTTGGCAAATATCTTGCCAGCCTAAGCTGTGCGCTCCCTGACTTTACCGGTATCGTCTTCACTGGTGGTATTGGAGAGAATTCAAAGACGACTCGTGCGCGCATCTTAGATGTCATGCGTCATTTCGGTATTAAGTTTGATGCGGACAAAAATGCCAGCCTAGTCGGCGGTAGCGAAGGCAGCTTCCACAGCGACGATAGCAGTATTGAGCTATGGGTTGTGCCAACCGATGAAGAGTGCCGTATTGCGCAAGAGACCCGCCAAGCGCTAGGAATCGCTTAAAAAGACGTTTGCTTTAATGAGAAGTAAGACCTTTTTATGACTTCCTCGATATAAAATTCCTCAAGGATATAATAAATAAACAGTAGGATATGCTATGCAAACCATATTACTTGTTCCTATCAGTCGCGGTATCGGTGTGACGTCAGCGGCATTAGGCCTGATTCGCGCATTAGATTATAACGGTATCAAAGCAGGCTTTATGAAGCCGTTTTTGCAAGATGATACGCTCGACAAACAAAACAGCTTGGACAGCTCAAGCGCATTGACCATGCACGCGTTTGGTCTCACGCCGCCCAAGTCCATCAATCGTCAGCGCGTCGAGCGCATGATTGGGGATGGCAACCTTGATGACTTGATGGAAGAAGTGGTCATCAATTATCACACCATTGAAGGTGATCAAGATGTGATCATCTGCGAGGGCTTGGTTTCGACGACTGAAGCTTCTTATGCTGCGCAAATCAACCGCGCTATCGCTCATGCACTTGATGCCAAAATTATTTTTGTCAGTACGGCTGATACCCAGAACCCCGCTCATCTTGCTGATAAGCTCGATATGCATGCGCGTGAGTTTGGCGGTATCGCAAGCGAGCGTACCTTAGGCTGCATCTTGATGCGCGTCGATGTACCCAATACCTTTGAGAATCAGCCAGTTGCGCCTGGTGAAGCTGTCTTTGAGCTTGATAAAAGCTTCATTCAAGAAGTGCAGCGTTTGTCACCGCACTTTGATACTGAGCAATTTCGCTTAATCGGTGTCGTACCTTTTAGTGATTCGTTATCCGTCCCACGTACTTGGGATATCGCTGCCGAGCTTGATGCCACTTGGTTAAACGTCGGCGAAGCTAAAACGCGCCGAATCAATCATATCAGTTTAACGGCTCGCTCGATTGCACGTATCGATGAGGTCTTTAATCGTGGTACTTTGATTGTCGTACCAGGCGACCGTGATGATTTATTATTGGCCGCAGCCTTAGCTTGTATTAATGGCGTTCCATTGGCAGGCCTAGTATTAACAGGCGGCGTGATGCCAAATGAGACTGTCGCTGAGCTATGGCAATCTGCTATCAAAACGGGCATTCCAGTCATGAGTGTCGAGACTGATAGCTATGAAACCGTACAAAACCTTATGCACATGAGTGCTGAGATTCCAAGTGATGATACCGAGCGCGCGCTAGACGTTACTCGTTATGTGGCCGCGCATTTAGACTTAAGCTGGATTAAAGAGCAGTTCAGTGGCGATCACAAACCGCGTTTATCGCCAGCAGCTTTTCGTCATCAAGTCGTCGTAAAAGCACAAAACGCCAAAAAGCGTGTGGTATTGCCAGAAGGCTCTGAACCACGCACGGTAGAAGCTGCTTGTATCTGTCAAAGCCGCGGTATCGCTGACTGTGTGCTGCTCGCTAAGCGCGAAGATGTCGAGCAAGTCGCCAAAAACCGCGATTTAATCTTGCCAGAAGGGCTTGAGATCATCGACCCTGATACGCTCGATATGAATAAATATATCGCGGCAGTCGTTGAGCGCCGTAAAGGTAAAACAACAGAAGAGATGGCCGCTGAATATCTGCAAGATACGGTTTATCTAGGCACCATCATGCTACAAATGGATGAGGTCGATGGTTTGGTGTCAGGGGCGATTCATACCACAGCCAATACTGTACGTCCTGCATTTCAGCTGATTAAGACCGCACCGCAGTACTCGTTAGTATCGTCAGTCTTTTTTATGCTACTGCCTGAGCAAGTGGTCGTATATGGTGACTGCGCTATTAACCCAGACCCAACGGCTGAAGAGTTGGCTGAAATTGCTATTCAATCAGCGCAATCTGCTGCTGCGTTTGGCATTGAGCCAAAAGTGGCTATGATCAGCTATTCAACAGGTGCTTCAGGTACTGGTGCTGACGTTGAAAAAGTCACACGCGCCACAGAGATCGTTCGCGAGCGCGCACCAGAGCTGGCAGTTGACGGTCCATTACAATATGACGCCGCCTCGGTCATGAGTGTGGGCAAACAAAAAGCGCCGGACTCTAAGGTTGCTGGCCAAGCCAATGTGTTTATTTTCCCTGATCTAAACACGGGTAACACCACTTATAAAGCGGTGCAGCGTAGCGCCAATGTCATCAGTGTCGGCCCGATGCTACAAGGCTTGAATAAACCTGTAAACGATCTATCGCGCGGCGCACTGGTTGATGATATCGTTTATACCATCGCTTTGACTGCTATTCAGGCTTATAGTGATTTGATTTAAGCACCTATTATCTGCGAGAAACCTAGAGCCGACTATCTATATGATAGTCGGCTCTTTTGTGGTTATTAATGACAGTAGCGCCCTCGTCCTCTACAATGAGGCCAACCTGTTTTTATTATATCTTATCTACGTATGTCAGATTCCAACCTTCATAAAGACGATAACTTAACACCGCCTCCCGCTATCCGCGCTTATCTTGGTGGCTCGTTTGACCCTGTGCATAAAGGTCATTTGCAAATGGCCATGCATGTCCATCAGGTTTTATTACCCATCGCTGAGCGACAACAGCGCCAACTGCATGTGTCATTGCTACCCAATGCGCGCTCGCCCTTTAAAGACGAGAGCACCAATCCTAAGCATCGTCTGGCGATGTTAAAGCTTGTGACAACCAACACACCGCTACAAATTTGCGAGCTTGAGCTGTGGCAGACGCCGCCTGTATATACGATCGATAGCGTACGAGCGCTACGTGAGCGCCACCCATACGACAGTCTAATATTTATTATGGGTATGGACAGCGCGCGTAGTTTGGATAAATGGAAAGACGGGCTTCGGCTCACCGATTATGTAAATCTTTGGATTTTTAACCGTACAGATAGCTCCGATTTATCAACACCAAGAGTAGTCGCTCATATAGACAATGACCCATGCTCGTTATCTTCGCAAAATATCGATGCTCTGTATAGCGAACTTCCTAAGCAGCTACAAGCCCAAACCACCAAAACCGTGCAAGACTTAGTGCAGCCGTTCAATGACTCGGTACACAACCGCGCATCCTTGAAAAACACTGACCAAGGACGCATTTATATTGATCAGCACCAAGTCAGGGCTATATCGAGTACTGAGATTCGCAAGCAGTTAAAAGTAAGCGCGGCTAAGGCAGATACTGCACCAAATACTTTGACTCAGCTAATAAATCCTACTGTTTATCAATATATTATCGCCCATCGGCTATATTCTGCGGCGCAATTCCGTTAAAATCATCTTATCTTTGTCATTTTGCATACCTTGCCTCTATTTACAACTGACTACATATGACCAGTTGGCAGCTGCAAACTGACGACTTACCATTTTATTTTTAATATTTACGTTTCAAGAGATTAAAATTTATGATTAATACTATGAACGACAAACGCTTAAAAGAGTGCTTAACTGTCGTTGAAAACACGTTAGAAGATATGAAAGCCAAGAACATTACCGTGATCAATGTCGAAGATTTGACGGATGTCATGGAGCGTATCGTCATTGCTGAAGGCACCTCTAAGCGCCATGTACGTGCGATGGCAGATAGCGTCGGTGCTGAAGCGAAGCAAGCTGACTTTATGCCTCTTGGCCGTGAAGGCGGTACAGACTCTGATTGGACGTTGATCGATTTGGGTGCAGTCGTCGTGCATATGATGACGCCAGCTGCACGCGAATTCTATGACCTAGAAGGTCTATGGTCTTCACCAGAGAGCCTAGCTGAGCTAGTTGCAACCCCGCGTGAAAAGAAAGCAGGTCGCCGCAATTAGTCTTGCTATTTAGACAGCTCACTACCGTTTACTGCTCAGACAAAGACCAGACATCTATTCTGGTCTTTTTTTGTTTAAATTTTTAAGCATTAACAAGCTTTATAGTACTTAAGCCGTATAATCAGACTCATGACTAGACTCAGATAACCGTCATCACTGATACCGATAATGACATACTACTCGCCTAATAACTCCTTATAGATTAGGAAAATTCATGAGCATACAATCGATAGCATCTTCTACCCAACACAACAAAACTGACTTTAATCAAACCCTACCTTTACGCATTGCAACCTTGGTTGAAGTACGAGCGGGCAAAGCCATGCCATTCGCACGCGAGCAGATGAGCGCCATCGATAAAGCACCGGTCAAAGCTCCCGTCGCTGTCAACTTTATGGGTCTCACTACTGATGAGCAAGCCGATCGTCGGCATCATGGCGGCCCGCTAAAAGCAGTACATCAACTGCCAACCGCGACTTATGACAAAATTAATGCAGAATTTGGCTTAAAGGTACGCATCGGCACACTGGGCGAAAACCTAACCACCGAAGCGCTAGATGATTTGCCTGAGATGAATGAAGCTACCGTCTGTATTGGTGACGTTTTTCAGTACGGGGATATCGATACTAACGATAGCGTACAGCTACGCATCGTTCAGCCGCGCCGCCCGTGCTACAAGATTAATGACCAAATCGGACAATTTACCAAAGTGCCTAATATCGCCGCTTGGGTGAGCAAACAAGGTATCGCTGGTTGGTACTTTGAGGTCGTGCGTGACGGTATGATTGCTGCTAACTTACCTGTCTATTTAATCGAACGTCCTTATCCATTTGCGACGCTCTCAAGGTTGTGGCAGCTGTCGAACTCAAAAGAAAAATTTGCAATAGACATCATAGAACCTTGGTTAGCCATCGAATGCTTGGAGGAGAGTTGGAAAACCGTTTTGGCTAAGAAGATTCGGAAGGACTAAAAAGATTTAATAAAAAAAAACCTTTACTATCATCCTTGATCTTAATCAAAATAATCAAAGACAATGTTTGGTTAAGTTTTTCATATGATTCAGATTTTTATACTGACAACCATTATTCAAAACCATTTACCACAAAAGTTAAAGGTGTTTTATCTGCAACCTTGTCTCTACGACACGTAAGCTGTTGCAGTCAGCATCTGGCTCTCAAAGAGGATTATATGAGCGAAAAAACTGAGAGCATCAGTTACCTGCAAGCGATAGCGATTAGCGTCGGTGCAATTATAGGATGGGGTGCTTATGTGATGCCAGGCGACTTATTTTTGCCGCAATCACAGCTATTAGGCTCATCGGTCGCCATTATCATTGGTACGTTGGCCATCTATATGGTCGCCCAAGCCTATATCAATTTATTGACTCAAACGCCAGAACACGAGTCAGGTGGTATCTATTGGATCGAAAAATACATCAATAGAAAACACGCCTATGTCTATGGCTGGGGCGTGGCGATAGGCTATATCTCTATCGTGGCGCTCAACATATCAGCCGTTGCCTTATTATTAAGGTATCTGCTGCCCAGTAGCTTACAGCTAGGCTATCTGTACACGATTGCTGGTTGGGAAGTTTACGCCAGTGAAGTCTTCTTATGTAGTGCTGCCATCATTTTATTTAGCTATATCAATTTGCGCGGCGTACAAGTCGGCGCCAAGATTCAACTATATATCGCGCTGTTTATGATTGTATCAGTCACTGCCCTATTTTTTGGTTCACTATGGACGACGCCCACCGCGCAACCTTTTTTGCCCACAGATATGCAAAGCAGCTCCATTACAAGCTTAGCGTGGTTACCTATCCTTGCCGTCATGCCTTGGGCGTATGTTGGTTTTGAGACCACACCGCAAATCTCCAAATCCATTAGTGATTCGAAAAACAAGACCAGAAGTATTATCTTAATCTCGCTTATCGCCGGTATTTTATTTTATTCTTTGATCAACTATTTTACCGCTTTAAATATGAACTTTGATTACCAAGCGATTAAAGATAGCAATTGGGCGACTGGTGAGGGAATAGACAACCGTATTGGCAGTATAGGAATTTGGCTATTGTCCATCGCCATGATTGGCTCGATATTGAGCGGCATCAATGGCTTTATATTATCGTCAGTCAAACTGTTAGAGTCTATGGGCGACTCGTCTTTACTGCCTAGTATATTTACCGATAAAAACCATCACTTTAGTAAGAAAAAAACCGTCATATTAATATGTTTGGTTTGCCTGTTCTCTCCTTGGCTTGGCAGAAACTATCTACTTGATATCGTCAGTATGGCGTCTCTAGGGATTACCGTCGGCTTCGCTTATGTGACGTCCGCAGATCTCATCAACGAGCGCAGAAAAAATCAGGCAGGCTTATTAAATTATCTTGCAGTCTTGGTCAGCCTCATCTTTATATCGCTGCTGCTACTGCCCTTCTCGCCTGCTGCATTATCATTGAACGCTTATATATTATTGGCAGTGTTTATCATTTTAGGTGCGATTGGCTATAAAAGGATCATTCCAATGTCCAGTGCTAGTGTGAGTTATAAATAGTAGCCGTTGTAATTGATTTACTTTAGAAACCATATATCAGAGAGAAGTTTGCAGCATCAATCTGTATAAAACGTAACCAAAAAGTAACGGTAAGCACTAGGTATAATTCAATACTATATGCCTATCTCAAACAGGCTTATAACCTGCCTCAGCACTGTCTATGCAGATTTTGCATATATAGATGTTTGTCCACCGCATCCGCACTCCATTAGGAATAAAGGTTGTATTCGTGTTGTCGTCCATTTGAGTGCGAAAAATTACGCCTCTACTTGCCCTCAGCTGCTTTATTAAAGGCTGAGGGCGGCAAACCATTTATCCCTTTATACCTATTATCGGTTTGCCTTTAAGAATGAAATACTATGACCAATCACAACGCTTCAACCAGACACTCATCAGCAAACAAGTCTTCTCTTATTTTAACGGCACTATTTGCGGGCGCACTCGCCACTGTTATCTTTGATTTCTGGGGTCCATCGCTGTCCCCCATTCTCGGTTTTGCTGAGCTTTCGACCATTAAGCTACCTACCACGATGATCGAGGTTTTGTTCGGCTCAGCGCCAACGGGCACGCCTGAGCTGATTCATTACATCACAGGCTTAATCATTTATCCGTTAGGCTGGTTTATCGTCGTACGTCCTCTGTGGAAGGCTATCATGCCATCGCTTCATTGGACGCTCACAGCTGTGGCTTATGGCTTCGTGCTCTGGATATTTGCACTCTATGTCGTCGCATACCTCATTACTGGGTTGCCACCGTTCCTTGGTTTTACAGAAGTGACTTGGATCGCGCTCGTCGGTCACGTTCTTTACGCTTTGGTATTTGCGTGGGGTGCAGAAACACGTCGATTTAGTTAAACATGCCGCTGCCAGCGCTCATCTCTGCTGTTTTGTATTCAAAAAGTCTTAATTGTCTCAATTTTTCCACTAACAAAGTAGGCTAATCAATTCAACCTGTGCATTACGATAATACTTGTGATGCGCTAATATTGACTCGTTGTCTCGAATTTGCGGTAACGACTCGTTGATATCATTGATATCCTATCTAAAATCAGAAACAATAGTAGGCTTAGTACCACCCCTCTTATGACTCTCCTTTTATACAGAGCATTTCATGGCAAAAAACATCACCTCTTTAACACTCGCATCAGTATTAACATTGTTCATGACATTGCCACTCATTGGCTGCGTCGCCACCTCAGAACCACGCTATATTATCGATAGCGAAACCTATCAAGCTACTGGCAAGAGCGAGCGTATCAAAACCATCGTTCTGCACTATACGGTCTCAAATAATGAGCGCTCAATAAAAACCTTAACCACTGGAAATGTGAGCGCGCACTATCTGATTTTAAATCAGGGCGATGATAAGATTTATAACTTAGTGCCAGAGTCTGAGCGCGCATGGCATGCCGGTGATAGTGGCTTCGCTGGACGCACCATCCTGAATGACACTTCTATCGGTATCGAAATCGTCAATAGCGGCATCAAGCCCGAATATCGAGACGCGCTTAGAAATAGCGAGCTAGAATATCGACCTTACGAGCATTACGTCGCATTTGATGAATTACAGATTAAAAAGGTCGCTACGCTGGTGCAAAACATTGCCATGCGCTATGACATCTCACCAAAAAACATCGTTGGTCACTCTGATATAGCGCCGTCACGCAAAATCGACCCCGGTGCCAAGTTCCCTTGGGAGCGACTGTATAAAGAGTACAGCATTGGCGCTTGGTATGATGAATTTGATAAGCAGTTTTTTATGCATCCAGACGCGTTTGCAGCAGCGACGATACCTGAGATTAAGCAAGCCTTTCGCGATTACGGCTATCAAATCAACGATAGCGATGAATGGGATAAAGCCAGCCGCGATGTCGTTTATGCGTTTCAATTGCATTTCAGACCGCAGCAGCCTACGGGTGAGATGGATTTGGAGACTTATGCGATACTACGCGCACTCAATAAGAAATATGCTGGTCGTGATGACTTTTATTAAGATTGAGTTATAGAACAAACCCTGATTTTTAAACCTTGCTAAAACGATATGCTTTAATTGATATTTACTAATCTATGCTTGCTAATGAGGTATCTTATGACGCTACGTATTCACGCGCTATTTCATACTGATTATGAAGACTTAAGCTTCATCAAGAAGTGGGCAAACAATCACGGTCATATTATCAATGTCAATCGTTCTTACGATGATGACGCTCTGCCCACGCCCGATAGCTTTGATTGGCTGATTGTCATGGGTGGGCCGATGAGCGTCCATGATGAGGAAAAACACCCTTGGCTCATCAAAGAGAAACGCCTGATAAAACAAACGATTGAGGCAGGCAAAACGGTCATCGGTATTTGCTTAGGGGCGCAGCTGATCGCCCATTGTTTGGGCGCTAACGTCCAGTCATCTGGGGTAAAAGAGATCGGTTGGTTACCGATGCGATTGACGCCCGCAGGTCAGGCGCATCTTCTATTACAAGATTTACCCAAACAGGATTTTACCGTGTTTCACTGGCACGGTGAGGGCTTTGACTGTCCAAAAGGCGCGAGCATCATTGCGGAAACGGACGCTTGGGCGAATCAAGGTTTTGTTTATCAAACACCATTGCACGTAGAATCAGACACTTGGATACTCGCGTGGCAATGTCATTTTGAAGTGACCAAAAAGAGCCTTGCTAAAATGATAGTTAATGGCAATAACGCCGTTCAAAGTGGGCTGACAGAATATCCGAAAACCGTGCAATCACCTGCTGAGATAATCGCGCTGGGTGATAAATATATCGAAGCGAATAACGCAATGCTATCTGCGATGCTAAATCGGATAGCTACAAACTGAATAATAAGGAGAATAAACCATGAGTCACTCACAACATGACGAACAAGACGAGCTTCAAAAATATTTAGAAGAAAAAGCCAAACAAGAGCAGGAAAAGCAGAAAGAACAAGAAGCTGAGCAGCTTTCTGCTTATGAGGCTTGTGTGCTAAAAGAGAGTGCAAAGATTCATGAGTTGATTGCTGAGGCGAAGAAAGAAGTTAAAAAATGATTTGAACCTTAGCTACATAGAGTTCGGAATACTATTACAATAAGAAAAACCTCAAACCTGAAAGCAATCTATGGTGCAAATACTATGATAAAACCTAACTTTGAAATCATGGCATCATACAACGCGCTAATGAATAAGAAAATATGTGACAGTATTTCAATCACTTCTGACAATATTTTATGGGAAAACAAAAAGGCATTTTTTGGTTCTATATTAGGCACGCTAAATCATCTGATGGTAGGCGATTTAATTTGGCTCAATCGCTTTGATCAACATCCTAGCTATCCTAGCGGCTTTAACTCGTTAAAACCTTTAAAACACTTTCCCTTGCCTACCAAACTTACTCAGATTTTGTATGATGATAAACAGGGCTTTAGTAGAAATAGGTATGCCCTAGATCAAATAATCATTCGATTCATTGAGGAGTCAGATGAAAGCGATTATTCAAAGAATTTGAGTTATCGAAACACTAATAACGACAATCTCCATAAATCTTTTTCTATGTTGCTACAACATCTTTTTAATCACCAAACTCATCATCGCGGGCAAGTAACTACGTTACTCTCTCAGATGAATATTGATATAGGGGAGACAGACCTACTGATGCTGATTCCAAATATCGATGATAATAAATTTTAGGTCGGTGTCGAGGGACTAGACTCAATACATTATTCGTTCAAATTGTTAGCCCAAAATCGTTGGGTGTCGCCAGCTCCACCCAATCTACGTTCTAAAGATATTTGATTATTACAGTCGTTCCCAAACGTCTGCAACTACAGACTGACATTAAACAATACCCTTTTCCTACTGTGTTAAGTAGTAAGAGAGGATATTTTTAAATAGTTTAGAAACATCACCTTAAATTAGATTTTTTGGCTGTATAGTAATTACCATTATCACTCCAAAACTCTAATTCTCCTTCTGAATTAATAATAAAATATTCTCCAAACCCACTATCCTCTTCTTCAAGTTTAGTACCTCTATCTGTCTCCGAAAGGACATACAAATCATCTGATGAAGTGCCGTCACCATATGCGTTCTGTAGATAGGTTTGTTCATCTTTGTTATATGCTGTCACTCTGTATTCAAGATCATGTTCGACCATCCAACTACCTATAACATCACCTTCTGGTAAGTCTTTCCCTTTCATACTCTCATAACTAGTGGCGCTCTCACCCATGATATTAACTTCAAGATTTGGGTTATAGTGCGTTGTTGCCCAATAAGCTTGTTTTGGATCATTGCCAGCAATTCTATAACCTATAAAGGTTCGTTCTAAGTCTTTATTTGAAAGACCTTTAATATGTTCTGCTAGTCTTTTTAGCTCTACTTCGTCTAAACGTTCAGGTAATTCAACTTCTACGGTACGCTTAATATTACTTTTAACAGTATCTTCTAAGATATTGTATTCACGAGCTTTAACTTGCGTAACGTTTCCTTTTACAGGAATGCTTCCTTGCTCTATATCACTATCATTACAAGCTGTTATCGATACAACCATTACTGCCAAAAATAAGGTTTTAAAGTTACTTTTCTTTCCATTAATTATCCTGTAAAAACTTCAAATAATAGTGATAATTTTGTTTCTTAAAATTACTCATCAAGCCTCAGCAATCAAATCAGGTTGCTTATCTAATAATCGCATCAAGGTAACCGCTGCCCCTGTTGGGTTTCTAGTACCTTGTTCCCAGTTTTGTAAGGTACGCGGGCTAATATTTAGTTTATCGGCGAATTGCTGCTGCGATAGTCCTGTCTTATTACGGATCAATTTAATATCAGGCATCTCATGGCTGAACTTTCGGCTAGGCTCAGCTTCACCTTTGGCAATCGCTAGTGCTTGATTCAATGATGTAGATAAATCGTCGTAAAATTCATTGCTCATGGTTATATACCTCTTTGATTTGTTGAGTTAGCTTATACAAACTAGATTTCTCTTGGCTGGATAAGCTAACCTTTTTATTTTTTGGATAGACAAGCAACATAAAGAATACGCCATGGCTATCAACAAAATAGTAGATGATACGCACGCCACCACTTTTACCTTGATTCAGTGCCCATCTGGTTTTTCTAACGCCACCCGTCCCTTGGATCAGATCCCCTTGGTCTGGATTGTTGATTAAATCTGCTTGTAGCTCTTTATAGCTATCGTCATCTAATAATTTAAACACTTGCTTGGTAAACAATGGAGTTTCTATAAAATGTAGCATCCAAAATCCTTTTTATGTATTCCTTATTATATACGTCATTGACGTATAGTGCTATCAATATTTCTAGAAGAGTCGTTTCATGTTGAAAGCCCTACCCCACCTCACCGATCTTTTAATTTGTAAACTCAAATCACGACGAATACTTATAAGAACACAATGTCACCGCTAGCCCTGAGCGAAGAAATAACGAAGCACTGCTTCGTCCGAGCGCAAGGGAATTTGCATTTTCGCAAATTTCGTAGCGGATACGAGCGGAATAGAAAATTCCCTTTAAGAAATTTTCACTTGCGAAGCTAAAATTGCAGTGCAATTTTTTAACGCTTCTCAGGAAATGCTCCCCAATTTTTATAAACCTCAAGTCTCAAACACAAAAAAAGTGAGCCAAAGCCCACCTTTTTATGTCTAAAATAATTTAAATCTAAGCTTATCACAACCAATCCCATGCATTACGGAACATCCGCATCTATGCGCCGTTATCAATCTACGCTTCTGGTTTCCAGCTGTGGTTGTACGCGCGTAGGTTGCGCTTAGAGTACAGCATTACGATGGTGACGCGACCGTCGGTGCTACATAAGCCGCTGAGCGAACCGTTTGTATAGGCGTGATTCGGCACGCGCTGCATAGTTTTGAAGAAATAGCCCTATCCACCAGCTATTTGAGCTAGTTATTGCCATGGGCTAATGATAAAATCACCGCTTACGGAGTTATAGATAGTATCGCTGCTCGTACCATATTGTTGGCTTCCCACATCGTTGGTTTGATTGAAGCTTAGGATGATGTGCGACTTTAATAATTTGGTTTTATTAGCAGTTTTCATATCTACATTATCAAGCAGGCTCCCATAATATCAAAAAAGGAATCTTTATGTATCAGGCCTTTCAAAAGCATCTACAGCAAGAAATCAGCGATATACGTACAGCAGGACTATATAAAACTGAGCGCGTCATCACCTCCCCACAAGATGCGCTAATCAAGATCGCCGATGGTCGTGAGGTGCTCAACTTCTGTGCCAATAACTACCTTGGATTGTCCGACCACCCTGAGATTAAAAAGGCGGCGATCAAAGCCATCGAAGATTCAGGCTACGGTATGTCATCGGTGCGTTTTATTTGTGGTACACAAGATTTACATAAGCAGTTAGAGGCGTCGATTTCTAAGTTTTTTAATACCGAAGATACGATTCTTTATGCAGCCTGTTTTGATGCCAATGGTGGTGCATTTGAACCACTATTGACCAGCGAAGATGCCATTATTTCTGATTCGTTAAATCATGCCTCCATCATTGATGGGGTGCGCCTATGTAAAGCGGCGCGCTATCGCTATGCCAATGCCGATATGCAAGACTTGGAAACGCAATTACAAGCCGCGCAAGCACAGCGTTTTCGTTTGATTGTCACCGACGGTGTGTTTTCGATGGATGGTAACGTGGCGCCGATGGATGAGATTTATACGTTGGCACAAAAATATGATGCCATGGTAATGATTGACGAGTCGCATTCAGCAGGCGTGGTCGGTCGCACTGGCGGCGGCGTGACTGAATTGTTTGATCTACGCGGCGATATTGAGCTTATCACCGGTACTTTAGGTAAGGCGTTTGGCGGTGCTATCGGCGGCTTTACGACTGGTAAAAAAGAAATGATTGAGATGTTACGTCAACGCTCACGCCCGTATCTGTTTTCAAACTCTATTCCTCCTATGGTGGCTGCCGCTGGGGTAAAAGCATTTGATATGCTGTCTCAAGACAATACCCTACAAGATAAATTGCATGAAAATACCGCCTATTTTGTGAAGCAAATGCAAGATGCAGGATTCGATATCAAACCTACCGAATCAGCCATTTGTGCAGTGATGCTTTATGACGCCAATGTCTCGCAACAAATGGCAAATGCGCTACTTGAAGAAGGTATTTATGTGATTGGCTTCTTCTACCCTGTCGTCCCCAAAGACGAGGCGCGCATTCGTGTCCAGCTCTCTGCTGCCCATACTAAGGAACAGCTCGACCAGTGTATCGCCGCCTTTATCAAAGTCGCTAAGCAAATGAAAGTGATTGATTAGAGCGTATTCAACACGCCCTACAAGTAGTTCGGTATTTGCCTACTGAATTCAACAATGAAATGTAATGCAATTAAATAAGAGAGAAGTATGAAAGCACTGGTTAAAGCCCATGATAAAAAAGGCATCTGGATGCAAGATGTGCCAGAACCAAAGGTTGGCATCAATGACGTTAAAATAAAAGTTAAAAAAACCGCCATTTGTGGTACAGATTTGCACATTTATAAATGGGATGAGTGGTCACAAAAAACCATCAAGACGCCAATGATTATCGGACATGAATATGTCGGTATCATTAGTGAAGTGGGTGATGGTGTGAAGCATTTTGAAGTGGGTGACCGAGTCACTGGAGAGGGGCATATCGCTTGCGGGCATTGCCGTAACTGTCGCCGTGGTAAACTACACGTGTGCGAAAACACTATCGGCGTGGGCGTTGACCGCGATGGCGCATTTGCCGAATATTTGGTAATACCTGCCGATAACGCCATCAAACTTGATGAGCGTATCAGCGACGATATGGCAGCCATTATGGACCCCTTTGGCAACGCCACGCATACCGCTTTATCATTTCCTGTACTTGGGGAGGATGTGCTGATTACGGGTGCAGGGCTGATTGGTTCAATGGCAGCGGCAATTTGCCGCTTTGCAGGAGCGCGCAATATCGTGGCGAGTGATATCAGTGATTATCGCTTGGAGCTTGCCAAAAAAATGGGCGCTACGATGACCGTAAACCCAGCCAAAGGTGAGACCATCGAAGGCGCCATCGATGAGTTAAACATGCACGGCTTTGATGTTGGGCTTGAGATGTCAGGCTCGCCTCAGGCTTTTAATTCGATGATTAATAACATGTATAACGGCTCTAAAATCTCTCTTTTAGGCATTTTACCTAATACCACTACGGTGGATTGGAGCAAGATTATTTTTAAGGCATTAACTCTAAAAGGTATTTATGGCCGTGAGATGTGGGAGACGTGGTATCAGATGGAGCAAATGCTGATTAGCGGTATTGATTTGTCGCCCATCATTACCCATCGCATGCACATCGATGACTTTCAAGAAGGCTTTGATATTATGGAAAGTGGGCAATGCGGTAAGGTGATTTTAAGCTGGGATTGATTTTGATGATTCAGTATTTGAAGAATCGTGGTTAGCTTTCAAATTATTATGATTCGTAAAACGGCACTGATTTAAGTGCCGTTTTTTTTGGATATTAAGAAGTCTTAAGTTCAAAAAAAAAGAGGCACTCTTTTTATAGAGTCACTCTTTTTTTGTAGTAAACTTAATGTCAATTAAATTATCAAATAATGTAAGCTATTTCATGAATCTAGAAGAGCCACTATGAAAATAAGTGAAGAAGTTATTGAAAGATTAAGAGATTGTCAGAAGACAAGTTTAGACACAATATCTAAATATCTTCGATCAAAGAGTGAAAGATCATGTCTAATAAGCTTGCCAACTGGCGCTGGTAAAAGTGGCGTTATCTGTATAGCTAGTCATAACTCTAAATCTAAACGAGTGTTAATCCTTACCCATAGAAG
Source organism: uncultured Psychrobacter sp. (assembly GCF_947488565.1). Classification (GTDB taxonomy): domain Bacteria; phylum Pseudomonadota; class Gammaproteobacteria; order Pseudomonadales; family Moraxellaceae; genus Psychrobacter; species Psychrobacter saeujeotis. The sequence continues at coordinate 298,137 of NZ_CANKZC010000002.1, forward strand.
GGCTGTCTGTGACCAACTGGCAAAACAACTGAAAGGTGACTTTCATAAAAAAATCCTAGGTAACGCAGCTGATATATCAAACCTTAAAACGGTATTCAAAGGTATTAACAACTTCGAAAAAAAAGGTGTTTATTGTACTACAATCCAAACAATTACAATGCTTTCTGAATCTGAATTAGAATCGATAAAAGATAAGATTGATTTAGTAATATTTGATGAAGGTCATGCTGAGCCAGCCTCAAAATGGAGTAAAGCTGTCAAAAAATTCGAGTGCAAAAAGATAATTATTACAGCTACACCCTATAGAAACGACTTATTTAGCTTTGATATTGATGTAAAACATCATCACATATATACATTTAAAACAGCAGTTGAGAATCAGGATATTTTAGAACCAATTTTTGAAGTGGTTGCTAAAGACAGATTGTTTGAGAGGATTAGAGAGATAAAAGCCTCACAACCTGACTCGGTTTGCATAATAAAATGTAAAGAATTTTCAGATGTTCAAGAATATTTTGACTTGATGAAAACAGAGTTTAACACTGCTGCTATTCATGAACAGTATGCAAAATCAAGTAATGAAAATACATTGCAAAATGTACCAGCGAACATTAGTGATAAAGATTATGAGGTGATTATCCATCAAAAAAAATTAGATGAAGGAGTTGATATACCTCAAGCTAAAATACTCATTTTAACTTACCCTATCAGTAGCGGCAGAGAATTAGTTCAAACAGTAGGTAGAGTTGTAAGGATATACGGAGATTATCAACCTTATGTCATAGGACTGAGTAATAATAAAAATTTGGACTTATGGAGCAATTTTAGAGAGTTTGACGAATACCTATCTAACAATAAAACTGCTGAGAAATTTATCAAAACACTAGATACGGCTGTTTTAATTGAAAGCTATATCGATGAGTTCCCTGAATATAGTTATTACAACTCCGGCTTTAAGAAAAAATTTGATTTTGAAGGGTTTGATCCTATTGAGTCTCTTGAAATCCCATTGGCATCAGTTTGTTTTTACGAGAAAAACTCAGATTTTGATTTAACCGATTGTTTGGATAAATTATATTGGGAGTTTAACCGTCAAGGCGCTCTATCAAAATATTATTCTGAGCTTGGCATAGTAACTTCAATAGTATTTAATAACTCACGCTTTCTAAAAGATAGTTTATTTTTTGAACCATCATTAGAGATTATGATAGTGAAGGAACTTGGCAATGATTATATAGCGATTTTCGACAGTCAAGGTCGAACATTTAGTTATGATAATGATTTAGGAATCGGGAAAGCAGTAAATATGGATACGCTGTTTAAAGTGATTTCACATCCTGATAAAACAACTCTAACTAAGCAAGCTAATACTCGAGCTTTACTAACAAGCAACCATAGGCCTGAAGGTATTTCTTATATAGGTGACTTAGAAGCTATAAACCATCCTGCAACTAATTCCGTCTATGCTATTACGACAGGTAAGTTTAATAGTATCAATAATTTAAGTAAGAAAATTGACGATTCATATTATTTAGGGGTAGAGTCTGGCAGAGTTTCTGATCAAAAGAAGCGTAGATTTAGTTATCAAGAATTTACTGAATGGCTAGCTAATATTTATGATAGGTTTCAAAGTAGTTATACATTACAAAGTAATTTCGTCGGCTCATTTGCCAAACACACCGACTCTGTCCCAAAGGAAGAGCCTTCTGCGTGTATATTAGACTTCACAGATATTGAAAATTTATCGTTTAATTACGGAAATATCACTTATCACCTTGATAGTGATTATATTTATAGAGTATATGATCAAGGATTTTCTCTTTTAGATATTTGCGACTTGAGTCCTGTACTTAGTTACTCTACTAATATTCTTCCTTCGGCTAAGTTTACTCTTTGTATAGATAAATTCAATTCTGAACATATTAAAGTCCAACTTTATTTTGATAATGAGAATAACCTTTGTATAATTACTAGTGATGAGTTAAGTTTTTATAAAGAAAGCACTTTATTGAAACATGAAGATATTCTGAATAATGAGAATGTGAAGCTATTATATAATAGCGGTGTTGTGTTTTTAAAAGGAAATTTTTTTGAATCACGAATGCCTACTGAAAGTGGAGAGCTAAACAAGAACTTGATGTCAAAAATAATCCCCTTGGACTGTCTTTTAGAAAAGGCTTTGTCAGAAAAGGATGAAGCAAATACGACTATAAATAGTTTTGGATATAACTCAATCTTTCATGAAATTGATAAGCTATCAAATATAAGAAACAGTGACCCTAATCTATCAACTTTAGGATATTTTTATAATTATTTAGCAAATGTAGACCTTGTCTTGTGTACAGATATGGGTACAGAGCCTGCAGATTTTATCTTATCATCACCAGATAAGTTAGTCATGGTTCATGTAAAATGTGGAGATGCTAGAAGCAGCCCTAAGTCAGGCGTCAATGCTATAGCCGAGGTAGGAAGTCAAGCTGTTAAAAACCTTCATGCTTTAGTAGGCCAAAAGTTTGAGCGCTATTCTAACGATACATGGTTGAGAAAAAAATGGTCAGTAGGTAATGAAAACTCTAATAAAGTTGAGCTAGATAGCCGAATTAGACTATTCAATGGGTTCTATGATTTAAATTTATTTCAAAAACCTGAGACACTAGATGACGTTCTTGGGGAAATTGATAAACGACGTAAAGATGTATTAGTTAAAAAAGAAATGTGGATTGTTGTTGGCAATGGTTTTTCAGCAAGTCATTTTAAAAAACAAATGGAAAATATATCTACTGCTGAAGGTACGAGTAAACAAGCCTATCAACTAATTGATACTTGGTTAACCCAGTTCTCAAATTATGAAGTAGAATTAAAGCTCTTTGTATCTCCTTAGTTTTAAGATCATAAAAAAGGTGAGCATTACGCCCACCTTTTTTTATGCTTACAACAATACTCTAAACCAACTTATCCTATCTAAACCAAGCACGAGCATTACGGAACATCCGCATCCACGCGCCGTCCTCATCCCACTCTTCTGGCTTCCAGCTGTGATTATAAGCTTTTAGCGTGCGCTCAGGATGCGGCATCATGAGGGTGACGCGACCATCGGTGCTACATAGACCCGTGACACCGCCGAGCGAACCGTTTGGATTGAGCGGATAGGTCTCGGTTGGATGACCTTGGCTATCGACATAACGCATGGCGAGCTGACCGTGTTTTGCCATACCGTCGATTTCGGTGTTGTCTAATGTGGCATAGCCTTCACCGTGCGCCACAGCGATAGGCAAGATGCTGTCTTGCATGCCTTTGAACAGGATCGACTTGGTGCGCTCGACTTTTACGTTGACCGTACGCGCTTCAAAACGTGCGGATTTATTAGCGATGAAGCGTGGGAAGTTTTCCGCGCCTGGGATAAGGTCTTTTAACTGCGCCATCATCTGACAGCCGTTACAGACGCCGAGGCTAAAGGTGTCAGGGCGGGCAAAGAAGCGCACAAACTGCATGCGTAGCTCGTCATGGAACAAGATAGAGTTCGCCCAGCCAGAGCCTGCACCGAGTACATCACCATAACTAAAGCCACCACAAGCGACCAGACCGTCGAAGTCACGTAGATTAATGCGACCTTCTAGCAAGTCACTCATGTGCACATCGACCGCTTCAAAGCCAGCTTGGGTAAAGCCTGCTGCCATCTCTGACTGACCGTTAACGCCTTGCTCACGCAAGATGGCGACTCTTGGTTTATTGTCGCGGCTGCCCAAGTACGGTTCTTCGACCTTTTGATTGAGATCGAAGTTTGGCGCAGCGATGAGACCTTGATAACTGGCATCGCTAATCAAGTCATACTCTTGCTGCACGCATTCTGGATTATCACGGCGACGGGCGATTTGATAGCTGACCTGACTCCACTCTTGTTGCAGCTCGCTTCGGCTAAAGCGCAAGGTATCATCACCCATATGCAGTGGCGTCTGGATAATCAGGCTGTCTTCCTCAGTGCTTTGACCGACGAGGCTTAGCATATCGCTGACGTTAAACTCTTCTGCCAGTTGCATCAAGGCCGCGACGTTTTCGGGTAATACTTGAATCACTGCGCCCAGCTCTTCACTGAATAATTGACCGAGCAGATTTTCATCAGCCAACGACAGCTTGATACCTTGACGGCTGGTAAATTGCATCTCTGCAATCGTTGCCAGCAAACCACCATCACCGATATCGTGATAGGCGCTAATGACGCCTTGCGCGTTACCCGCTTGGATAAAGTTAAAGAAGTCGATTAAATCGCTAGGCTTATCAAGGTCAGGACACTCATTACCCAATTGACTTGCTGTTTGTGCAAGGATTGAGCCACCAAGGCGCAGTTTGCCTTTGGATAAATCAATACGGTAAAACGCGCTATCGCCATTGATGAGCTCAGGGGTGAGGGTTTTTGCCACGTCTGTCACTGGTGCAAAAGCCGTAATGACCAAGCTCATTGGCGAGACGACTGACTTATCTTTGCTGCCGTCTTTATCGTTATCCGTCCAGTTGGCACGCATCGATAGCGAATCTTTACCAACTGGGATAGCAATACCAAGTGCTGGGCATAGCTCTTCACCGACAGTATGTACCGCGTCGAATAATGCCGCGTCTTCCGCGTCATCACCGCAAGCGGCCATCCAGTTCGCTGACATGGTGATATCAGACAGCTGCGCAATACGCGCACCGGCGATATTGGTAATCGCCTCACCGACCGCTAAGCGTGCAGAGGCTTTAGGGCTAATCAAGGCGACTGGCGTACGCTCGCCAACGCTCATTGCTTCACCGCTCATAGGTTGACCATCTAACGCAACCAATCCTGATGCAGTCACCGCACAGTCAGCGACTGGCACCTGATAGCGACCCACATACTGATCACGCACCACCATACCCGTGATAGAACGGTCACCGATGCTGATTAGGAATGATTTGCTCGCAACGGTTGGATGACGTAGTACGTCTTTAATGGATTCGGACAAATTAAAGTTATTAAGCTCTAACGCTGGCAATGTACTCTCTTGACGCTCAAAGCTGCGCTGCATTTTTGGTGTACCACCGAGCAATACTTGCATCGGCATATCAACTGGCTGCTCAGAGAGCAACTCATCATTAACGACCAGCTGACGTACTTCCGTCGCTTCCCCTAAGATGGCATACGGGCAGCGCTCACGCGCACAGATCGCATCAAACTGATCTTTACTCTCTGGGCGAATCGCTAGTACATAGCGCTCTTGTGCTTCGTTTGACCAAATGGCCATCGGCGACATGCCAGCTTCTAACGACGGGATTTTACGTAGATTGAGCACCGCGCCCATTTCATGATCGTTGACCAGCTCTGGCATCGCATTAGACAGACCACCGGCTCCGACGTCGTGGAGAGAAACAATTGGGTTGCCGTCTTGACTGTTGTTACTTGCATCGATATCGTTACCAGGCTTCTCATTACCAGCGAGGGCCCAGCAGCGATCGAGGACTTCTTGACAGCGACGCTCCATCTCAGCGTTATCACGCTGTACTGAGGCAAAGTCTAAGCCTTCGTCCAGCTCACCGCTATCGACTGAAGACGCCGCACCGCCGCCTAGACCGATTTGCATCGCAGGGCCACCAAGGACGATTAATAAATCACCTTGTTGAATGGCATTTTTTTCAATGAGGTTGCGTTTGATATTGCCGTAACCACCTGCCAGCATGATCGGCTTGTGATAGCCGCGCATCTCGCTACCGTCTTTTGCCGCTGACGTATCTAATTGAAAACTACGGAAATAACCGCATAAGTTTGGACGACCAAATTCGTTTGAGAAGTTGGCGGAGCCGAGTGGTGCCTCCGTCATAATCTCAAGACTGGTGGCCATACGATCGGGCGTACCATAGTCCTGCGTGCTTAACTGACCTGATGTCTCCCACTTTTCCGCAAGCTCTGGGATATGCAGATGTGACACATGAAAGCCCGTCAGACCAGCTTTTGGCTTACCGCCGCGGCCCGTTGCCCCTTCATCACGAATTTCACCGCCTGCACCCGTCGCTGCACCTGCATAAGGGGCGATCGCGGTTGGATGGTTATGGGTTTCGACTTTCATTAAGATATCGATTTCTTCTTGATGAAAATTGTAAGGATGGGCAGCATTAGGATCTTGAGCGTCAGTAGGAATAGAGTAAAAGCGCATTCCTTCTGCCCCTGCCATCACTGCAGCGTTGTCTTTATAAGCAGATAAGATACCTTGTGGATTCGACTGATACGTGTTTTTAATCATTTGGAACAAGGATTTTGGCTGTACCTCGCCATCGACCGTCCACTGGGCATTAAATATCTTATGACGGCAATGCTCTGAGTTGGCCTGTGCAAACATCATCAGCTCAACGTCCGTTGGGTTACGCTTAAGTTCATTGACGTAAGCATTCATCAGATAATCAATATCTTCACTCGATAACGCAAAGCCGAACTCTGTGTTGGCTGACTCTAGTGCTGACTGACCTTGCCCAATCACATCGATATGATTAAGCGAGGCTGGCGCTTCATCGTCAAACAGTTTATTTACATCATCTAAGTCATAAACCAAGCTCTGGGTCATGCGGTCAAACAACAATTGCTCAGCGGCAGCAGGCAATGTTGTACTTATCTCACCGTCTGTTGTTCCATCAAGGGTTAGCGTATAAACAATCACCCGCTCGACACGATTGATCTTAATGTCACAATTATTAAAGATATCGGTCGCTTTACTGGCCCAAGGGGAGATCGTACCAAAACGTGGACTAACAATCACTTGTAATTGGTTGTCTTGCGAGGTGGTAAGTTGGGCATCCTCTTTAATACCAAATAGGTCCAGCGCTTTTTTCTGCTCATCACCTTCAAGTTTGCGTGATAATACATACACCTGCTGGGTATTGATTTGGCTGACATTTAGCTCGGTTTTTTGCTGAAACTGACTGATGAGTTGCTGCGTCTGAAAATCGGTAAGAAACGGTTGTCCGGCGATGGTCATCATAAAGGCATAATCCGTAAGATCAAGGCATCTCTGCCATGCAAAGTAAATGGTCCGTGTATTATAACAAGAAGGCTCATAATAAGCAGTGGTAAACCTTGATAAATTGCCTACCCTACTTATAAATAATTTATGAGCTGTTGTTACGATATCTATTTCTTTTTATCAGCAAACTTTTGCCCAATCTGATATATTTTTTACTTAACTCTTATACGTTTTACAAACGCTCACATCGTCTTACGGGCAACCTATATAATCAGGCAGGCAACTATCGTTATTCTACAACCAGCTAATAATTAAAACCATTAACACAGTTTTCACAATAATTTCAATTTTAATGTAATAAGGATATCTATTATGAATAAACAAGAACAAATCGATAAAATCCAAGACGTAATTAAAGACGTAAAGTTTGCCATGATGAGCACTATTAATAGTAAAGGTGATGTGCACGCGTGGCCGATGACGACGAGTGAAGCCAGTATCGCTGATAAAGAGATTTGGTTTATCGGTGACAAAACCTCAGATGTCGTAAAAGATATTCAAGACAATCAAAAAATAGGCTTGTCTTATGCCACTCAAGACGAAAAAGACTACGTCTCTGTCAGTGCCAATGCAGAGCTGCCAACAGACAAAGATAAGCTAGATGAGCTATGGTCACCTGTCTACAATGCGTTTTTTGAGCATGGCAAAGAAGACCCAAATGTACAACTTATTAAAGTGGTACCACATGGCGTAGAATGCTGGTTGAGTGGTAGCTCTACTGTAAACATGTTTAAGATGGCCACAGCCGCGGTACAAGATGGTAAGACTGCAGAAGATATTGGCGAGCAGTTCTCTGTATCTTTATAATATAAGCGTCTTTTATATTGTAAAAATGAGCAGTTTGATAATTTGAGACGCCAGTAAGCCATTGTTTATTGGCGTTTTTTATAGTATGTAAGTTTTATAGCATGTAAACCTCAATATTTTAAATAGTAAAGGACAACTATTATGAGTAAACAAGAAAAGATGGACAAAATCCAAGCGATGGTAAACAATATCAAGTATACGATGATGACCACTCGCAATCATGAAAACCATCTCCATTCGTGCCCAATGAATACCACGGAAACCAGCATCGGTGCTAAAGAGATTTGGTTTATCGGTCACACACCTTCTGACACTGTTGATAATATTAATAAAAATCCAGAAGTAAATCTGGCTTACGTCAGCCAAGATGACAAAAGCTATTTGTCTATCACTGGTAAGGCTGAATTGATCGAAGATCGAGAAAAGCTTGATGAGCTGTGGTCAGTAATGTACAACGCTTATTTTGAACAAGGTAAAGAAGACCCAGGGGTACAGTTAATTAAAGTCGTCCCTCATGGTGCAGAATATTGGGAAAATGGTAACGCCATTACTAGCGCTGTCAAAATGACGGCAGCGGCAGTCACAGATACTGCCATTGAAAAGAGCTTGGGTGAGAATTTTTCAGTAGAACTCTGATAGTTTATTTAGACGTCAATAGATGTTATGCATAAAAAAAGCCAGTCGCTTATCGCACTGGCTTTTTTTATGTAACATTGTGCACGTAAATGAGATTAAATCAGTATTAACACGCTCTATCTATCCACTTTGTTTTAAATATGGCCATGCTGCTTTTAAATAAATAAACATCGACCATAAAGTCAAAATCACTGCAGCGACCATCAATACATACCCTATCATCTCAAGCGACTCCCAGTTTAATAGGAGCACCGTGATGGCTATCATCTGAAACGTCGTCTTAAGCTTGCCTACATACGAGACTGCCACACTAGTACGATTGCCAAGCTCTGCCATCCACTCCCTTAATGCCGATACTGCAATCTCACGAGAGATAATCACAATCGCTGCTATCGCCATAATGATATTAGGATGCCACTGTACCAAAATAATCAGCGCTGCTGCGACCATCAGTTTATCAGCGACTGGATCTAAAAACCGTCCAAAAGCCGACATCACATTAAGCTTACGAGCAAAGTAGCCATCGAGCCAATCTGTAATGGCAGCGACAACAAACACCCCAGTTAACAATAAATGCCGTAGTAAACTGTCACTAAACTCACTCATCCCTACCCGCGCGATGACATTGTCTGAGATAGCAGGCATGCCAATACCCATGGCTGGCGGCCAGTAAGCTATCGCTACAAACAATGGAATCATCAAAATACGCGCAATAGTAAGATTATTGGGTAGATTAAAAATGCTTTTGTCGTTTTGCGGTTGTAGCGGCTCTTTTGTATGCAGTTGTGTGCTTTCGGTCATGGTAAGCCTAGTGTTATATAGACATAAGAATGCCTGCTAGCTTAGCATTTTTCTTGTATTGCGTCATGCCATCTTCTGCGAGTTTATCGATACTATTTTGAGAAAAAACGCTTATTGAACGAAAAGTTCTAACAAATAAAATATTTCAAAATGTGACATTGTATTAAAACTCTCTTAAGAGTAACTTCATGTAATTTAAGTAGCCAATTGAGGAGAACATCAGGTAATATAAATATATTAGAAGAAACAGTTGTACACTGAGTTTTCACTTCAAATTATAACTGTTTATGTTTCTGATAACGCTAGAATCTCTATAAAAATAATAAGTTCTTACTGTAATTGTAGACACACTACATACTCAGTTTTCCTCAGCCCACAGTTTCCTCCTCTGTGGGTCTTTTTTTGTCTTAAATTTCTGAACCCTATTTATCAAAATCTCTAAACTCTATTTATTAAAATTATAGTAACTTAATGATTTTGCCACTACCTATTAAAAACTTATATAAGTATATACTTCGCTTTTAGGGCTATTCTCCAAAAAAAGAGGACAAAGAAGCGAGCAATGCTTCTTGATTCATACCTTCCCCTATAAATACAATATCTTTGGATGTAAAACTACTTTTGACAGCAGGGAGAATCTCAGGTTGCTGCATGACTTTGCGTACAGATTGTAGCAATAGCGGACCTTCATCTGTATGTAAAACGCCCTTGACTCGCAGAATCGTATCTCCCCGCGCATGCAGCAACGCCGATAGCCAAACGGTAAACTCAACCCAACCGACTTCTTTAGGAATCGGCAGCGAAACCACAGTCGTTGGAACAACCCCATTGACAAGAGTCGTCTCATAGATTTCGGTCGGCGCTGGTAGTTTAGGTACAGGGCTTTCGACGCCGAATGTGGATAAGGAGATTGGGACAGCTGGATTGATGTTACTAATAGTCGAGACAAGGTTTGATAGGGACTGCTCAGCTACTTCTTTTGATTTTGCAATGACAATGCGATCAGCCGACAGTATCTGCTGACGACACAATACATCCGTTTTTAGCGCCACATGAAAATGTAGCGCATCAACCATAATAATGGTTTCTTTGAGCGCAAAATGGTAAATGAGAATCGGATGCTCTTTGATGGCGACTATGATTTCTTTGGGATCAGCCAAGCCACTGGTTTCTATAACCAAGGTATCAGGAATAAGAGCATCAGGCTGAGCAGTGGCCAAATCGCTCGTTTGTCCGTTCGTTCTGGATTCGGCAACCGTAAGCAGTGCTGATATGAGCTCCTCTTTACCTTTTGGAGTACCTGCGGTTCCAGTCAGAACATTGACACTCATTGCTTCGCCCAACAGCAAATCATCAACAGGCTGCTCGGCCGCTTCTTGGGTGAATACTTGAGCACGGCCAAACCTCTTAGTAAAAAGCGCATGTCGCAGCCACGTGGTCTTACCTGACCCCAGATAGCCGCTTAGTAGAACGATATTGAGACGATTGTCTTGTGAGGTTTGCATTGAAGTCAAGCCATAGAGTGGGGTGCCAACGGATCGATTACAAAACCTTGACGACGTTCTACTTCAGCCCACAGCTCAGTTAGATTATCAACCATGACGCGGGCCCCGCCTGGACATATCAGCTGAAGCTGCGGAATTACCCCATCAGCATAAACTGAGAACCCATAAGGTTTTAGCACCCGCTTTAAGACAGATATTCTTTGAAACATTGCTCTCATGCGAATGCTGCCTTTTTGAGCGCCTGCTTCTGTCCAATGCCCTGGGGCAGCTGGGTTTCCACATCCATTACACATGACTCTTCTCCCTATAAGTGACCAGTACTTTAACCATGCCACTAAGATCCATAAATTTATCAATGCAGCGTTCAAATAACTTCCGGACGCTTACCACCTTCAAATGGGAAACGTGTGCGAAAATCAGCAGCGATATCTTCGAATGGCATCCAAACAACCCCTTCATGACCGTTGATATAGTCAATTAGACGCTCAAGCATCATGAGTACATGTGGACGTCCAGAGACATCCGGATGAATCGTGAAGGGAAACACGGCATAGTCCATATTACGGTAGACCCAGTCAAACTGATCACGCCACATTTGCTCGATATCGCGTGGGTTGACAAATCCATGGCTGTTAGGGACATTTTTCATAAACAGCATTGGGGGTAAATCATCCACACACCAGTTGGCAGCAATCTCGACCAAATCGATCTCGTCGCCATGGGTCATAGGATGCATCCATTCTTCTGCCGTTTTTGAGTAGTCAATAACGTTCCAATCATCGCCAACTCGAGCATAAAAAGGCTGAAAATCACGGTAACCTTGGCTATGGTCATATTTAAAATTATATTTGGCTAAGATTTCAGGGGTCGCAGCTGACATCTCCCACCACGGTGCCACATAGCCACGCGGGCTTTGACCCGTCAGCTTGGTAATCAGCTCAACCGACTTTTCCATGACTGCCTCTTCTTGAGCGCGGGTCATGGCAATGGGGTTCTCGTGCAAATATCCATGCGCGCCTACTTCGTGACCATGATCGACGATCATTTTGGCGATGTCTGGAAAAGTTTCGATGCTATGACCAGGAATAAAAAACGAGGTGCGTAGATCGTATTTTTTAAATAACCTTAATAACCGTGGTACACCAACTTCAGATGCCCAGACGCCGCGCTGAATGTCTGAGGGGCTATCGCCGCCACCGTACGATCCAATCCATCCTGCTACTGAATCCACATCTGTACCAAAGCCACATATAATGGTTTTTTTACTCATGTCTCACTCCTTTGATGGTATAGGTTAATAGCCTTTGTTTGGGGTCTTGTCTTTACTTACTTGATAGTTATTGAACCGCTTCTATGTAGATCTGTCATCGGCTTTGAGTAATATACTTTCGACACTCAGCGCTGCCGCTAACAAATCACTGTCTCGGCCGCTGGTCATCGATAGCAAAATACTAGTAGGCATCTGATTTTCATCTAGCCCATTTGGTAAAGCGACGCCGCACCAGTCCAAAAAATTACCTAGAGCCGTATTGCGCAGCATCAGTTTGTTGGTTTGCAAGTACAAGTCATCGTCTTCTTCAAGCGGTTTAAGCTTAGGCGCCGTAATAGGCGTGGTTGGAAACAGCACAATTTGCTTATCTAAAACTTGACGGTTTTTTTCAATCAATCTTGCGCGCTTCCGTTGAATGACAAGCAAATCTCGCGCACTCATCTCTCCTGCATCAAGAATACGGTCAAGGATTCTTGGATCTATCTGCTTTGCCTGTGCCGAATGTACCAGATCCCAATGCACATCTAGCGCCTCTGGCCCAACTAAGTAGCCATGCTTACGGGCAAGCGCCCCTATATCGTCAAACTCATCACATACTCCGCGAGTGATTGTCGCCCCTGCCTGCTCAAGTGCACGGACAGAAGCTTCAAAATTTTGGATTACCGCATCTTGCGCGTTTTCAAAGACGACATTACTGGGAATAAAAAATTTGAGTTGGTCAATAGGTGAAGGTTTGGGTATGGCGATTGCACGTCCGTTGAGAATTTGCGCCGCGCCAATACAGCTTTTTAGATCAGCTGCAAGCGGACCAAAGGTGTCTAGCGTCGGTGAGAGCGGCAACGTGCCACCAGTTGGAAACGCAACGCTAGAGCCTTTATAGCCGACTATGCCATTTAGTCCAGCAGGAATGCGTATCGAGCCACCAGTATCACTGCCGATAGCCAATGGCACCAGTCCGCGGGCGACAGCTACCCCGCACCCTGAAGACGAGCCGCCAGGAATGCGAGCAGGGCCTGAGCCATGAGGGTTCTTGGGTGTACCAAAATGTGGATTGAGACCAAGGCCAGAATAAGCAAACTCGGTCATATTAAGACAGCCAATTGACACAAGGCCTGCTTGAGAGGCATTGGCCACCATATTGGCATCACAAAGGGCAGGCACGTTAGATTTAAGAATCACAGAGCCTGCGGTGGTTACCCGACCTTTTATATCAAAAAGGTCTTTCCATGCGATAGGGATACCATCCCACGGGCTTAGTGGCTTACCGTCACGGCGACGTTGCCTAGAAGCATGCGCTTCTTTTAATGCGCGCGCCTCAAACAACTCTGTAAAAATAGCGGGATCGGAAGAGCGGATGTTTGCAAACGTCTCTTCTACCAGTGCAACCGGACAAAGACTACCTTCATCGAGGCGAGCTGCCATATCTAGCGCTGACACAGACTCTTTGGTAATTTTGCTCACAATCCGTTCGCTCACAACGTACTCCATATTATTGATTTTCTTAGAGATTGTATTATCAACCATAGGCTAAAAAAACAGAGGAGTCAATTGGCATCCATAAGTAAAATCTTTGTATTTACCAATAAGAAACAATCCTCTGAGTTTATAATGGTTATATAAATTATTCACAATGAAATATATGATTGCTTGACTACCATCACCTATTTTTCAACTTTAAATGGCTCCGAAAATTGTAGTATTAAAAAACCCACCACAGATAAAATAATCGCTATCTCATAACGACCATAAGCCACTGAAATACCGATAGCACCTGTGTTCCATAAGCTGGCTGCCGTCGCGGTACCCTTTGAGCCTTCCTCATTCTTAAAAATAGCGCCACCACCGATAAAGCCCATACCAGTGATAATGGCGTACATAATCCTCGCTTCGCCTTCAGACTCGTAGATATCCATACCGACTAGCATAAAGGCACACGAGGCAATGGTCACCAGTGGAAACGTTCTAAGTCCTGCACCGTTGTCCTTCATTTCACGATTGAGTGCAATCGGTAATGACAATATAAAAGCAATGCTTAATTGAAAAAAATGGTACTGCATTAAGTCTATATCTAGATCGAATCCAAACATAATTTACGACGCTCTCTATCTTTAAGTTACAACTAAATAAATTTGGCTTATTTTATCCACTCTACTTTACTGATCGCTTGTACTGTGTCTTTTGCCATTTGATAGCAGCTTTCAATATTACCTTGTCCGCACCAGTCGCCACTAACAATCCACTGATGGGTTTGATCGAGTAATACTCCTAACGGATCACAAGCTTGCTTATTTTTGGTATCCATAACTGTCGCAGCATAGCGCCAACGATGGCAGTCTATTTGGCTGGGTGCTGTAGCCACGCTCCAATGCAATGCTTTCTGTGCAGCTGCTAGCAATTGCGCTTTAATGATTTCGATATCATCATCGACATGCTCTTCTGACCAGTCGTTGCGCGCATGAATGGTGATACTTGGAAGTAGCTCATCACGAGCAGGTTTTTGATGTTCAACAAATATTCTATCGAGTATTGAATGACTCACATAAGCCACATCCCATACTGGTGCTGTCTGATTGATCAGAGTTTTAGGGAGCCTCTCAACATTATCCCAGCCCAGCATAAGCGTATAGCATGCTTGCATTTTTGGTTCGGTAATTTTGGCATGCTCTGTAAAGCCGCTGTCTGCCATCAGCTCTACTGCTTGACCATTTGGTGCAGTACAAATGACCCAATCAAACCAGCCTAGACTGCTGCCTACCTCATCGAATAACTCAGTTTTGCTAGTATTATCTTGTCGGCTTTCAGTTTGTGTCTGGCTAAGCGGTGCAACGCGGGTTTTGAAGTTGATAGTCGTATGCTGTAACTCATCAGCCAACGCGCGCCCCCAACTGGTCATTTTAGGGGTGCTAATATAACGCGCATGTGTGGTGTCCCATTGCTCTTTTTTTTGAATATTAGGAGACTGATCGGTGTCATTGGCTGGCGTCAAATTTACCACTTGAGCGCACCAAGGCTGCAATAATCCAGTATTTAACCACGGCTGAATAAACTGCGAAAAGCTATCTGACTTAGCCGTAAAGAACTGCGCGCCAAATGCCCATTGCCAGTTTTGATTGGTCCTACTATCGGTACGATAGCGCGTGGCTAGGCGACCAACGCTACGTGATTTTTCAAAAATAGTCACGTGCAGCATTGAGGTATTATTTGATGGTTTATTTTGTTTATTAATAAAAGCGCGTTCCAACAAAGTCGCTGTCAATAAACCCGTCAATCCAGCTCCGATAATGGCTATTTTCGGCGCAGTGCTTATATCAGTGTTTAGGCCAGTATTAAAGGTAGCTTGATTGTCATGGTTAGTCTGTTTTGCATGGTTGCTAATGGATGGCGAAGAATGGTCAGTCATGAGTGCAGTAGGCCTTGTAAGATTTGGCAACGATTAAAACCTCATTAAAAACGAGTCTTTGTGTTTTTGTGATGCTGTCTATATTAAAAAGTCATGCTATTAAAAACAGCATGACTTTTGTGATATTTGATGTTTGTCTAGTAAAGTTGCGTGCGAACCATACTTATGAATCCTGTTTATAATTATGGTTCGCTATTTTATTGCTTACTAACAGTTGCTTACTAACAGTGTTTTGCCTCGCGTTCTGCTTTGACCACATCAATTATCTTGTTGATGACCGAGCTATCAGCAAGGGTAGATAAATCACCAAGCCCAACATACTGCCCTGCAGCGATATTACGTAAGATGCGACGCATAATCTTACCAGATCGGGTTTTGGGTAGAGCCTCAACGACATAGATAGCATCTAAATTGGCAATTGGCCCAATCTCGGTACGCACATGGCGATTTAACTCAGCTTTTAGCTGATCGCTTGCAACCTCTCCTATACTGAGAATAATAAAGGCAGCAATACCTACGCCGCGAATGTCATGCGGCATACCGACGACAGCGGCTTCAACCGTAGAAGGGTGAGCGTCTACTGCACTTTCGACTTCTGCAGTGCCCAAGCGGTGACCTGAGACATTAAGTACATCATCGACGCGGCCAGTAATCCAATAATGCCCGTCTTCATCGCGTTGTACCCCATCACCAGTAAAGTAGTAGCCTGGATACTCAGTAAAGTAGGTCTCCAAAAAGCGTTCATGGTCATGATAAATAGTACGCATTTGTCCCGGCCAGCTATTACTAATGACAAGATTGCCCTCAGCGGGACCTTCAAGAGCCGTATCATCGGTATCGATCACTTGCGGTATGATGCCATATAAAGGATTCATCGCAGCACCCGGTTTGAGCGCTACCGTACCTGGTATCGGAGCCAGCAAAATACCACCTGTTTCGGTCTGCCACCATGTATCTACGATTGGGCAACGACCACCACCAACGACATCATAATACCAATCCCACGCTTCAGGGTTGATAGGTTCACCAACGGTACCAAGCAGACGTAAACTTGAGCGATCAGACTCACGGACAAAGGTATCACCCTCTTTCATCATCGAGCGAATCGCCGTCGGCGCCGTATATAAAACCGTAATTTTATGCTTATCAATAATATGACCAATCCGCGCCCATGTTGGATATTCAGGCACGCCCTCAAACACCACTGTCGTCGTACCATTGGCAAGCGGCCCATAGGTAGAATACGTATGACCGGTCACCCAGCCGACATCTGCCGTACACCAATACACATCATCGTCTTTGATATCGAAGACATCGCGGAAGGTTGATAGCGCGTAGGTGATATAACCACCAGTCGTATGCAGCACACCTTTCGGTTTGCCAGTTGAACCAGAGGTATATAACAAAAATAACGGGTCCTCGCTATTCATGACTTCAGGCTCGCACTGCTCTTGCTCACCAGCGATTAAAGAATGATACCAAACATCACGGCGACCACTCATCGGAATTGAATTACCTGTACGATGCACGACAATGACCTTTTCGACGCTATCAGTACCCTCCATATCTAGCGCACGATCCACATTGACCTTAAGCGGATTGTGCTTATTACCGCGTAGACCTTCATCAGCCGTAATCACGATTTTGGATTGACTATCTATGATACGGTTACCTAAGCTCTCAGCAGAGAATCCACCAAACACCACCGAATGCACCGCACCGATACGCGTACATGCTAGCATCCCTACCATCGCTTCAGGTATCATCGGCATATATAGGGTCACACGATCGCCTTTTTTGACCCCAAGCTTACGCATCGCATTACCTAAACGACAAACTTCAGCATGAAGCTCTTTAAAGGAGATAATCTTATGCAAAGAAGGATGATCCCCTTCCCAAATAATGGCAGGCTTGTAGGGGTTGGTTTTAAGATGTCGATCAAGACAATTTACCGAAATATTTAGCTCGCCATCCTCGTACCATTTAATACGAAAGTCGTCCAAGTCATAATTGACGTTGCTAATAATAGTTGGCTTTTTCATCCAATCAATCAGCTCAGCACGCTCAGCCCAAAAAGCATTAGTGGCCTCGGGTGATTCAACTGACCGCTCATAGTCTTGGGCATACTGCTCAGCAGTGGTATTGGCAGCGGCGATAAACTCAGCCGTAATAGGAAAAGATTTTTGAGTCATGAGACATTCCTTTTTTAATTATCATTGTCTGCATAAAATATCGAAAATAAGAGATATTGAAAATAAAAGAAAAAACTATCTAATAGACTGACTGAAACTGAAGCGATAATACGACTATCAGACAATGCTAATCGGCAGCTCATCAGTAACAATGGTGGGTGCAGACAACAGGCGATCGTCTTCCATAATGAGTGACGCCTTGATTCTAGTTTGACAAATAAGAAGAAGTGATGCAAGACACTAACGACTAATTACAACAATTCCAATGTACAGCTGTTTACTTATGTATTTATACTTTCTATTAGGGCATGGTAAAAACCTGATAAGTATTTAATCCTTGTAACCCTAAGTTAAATATGGACAATAGCCACTCTAGATACACTATTTGAATGATACTTATATCATCGTATTTGTATCATTGCTTCTACCTTATTTTTACGTTTGTTTAAAAGCAGCGCTTTATGGACCAAAACCGTCATGGACAATAATACCCATTATGATGTCATCATTGTTGGCGCAGGAGCCTCAGGGCTATACTGCGCACTCACCGCTGGGCGTCGAGGCCGCCGCGTATTGGTGCTCGATCATGCCAATAAAGTTGGCAAAAAGATCCTGATGTCGGGCGGTGGACGCTGTAACTTTACCAATTACTTCGTCGAGCCTGAGCATTTTATCAGTGCCAACCCACATTTTTGTAAGTCAGCACTGAGCCGTTACCCCAGTTGGGAGTTTATCGGCATGGTTGAACAGCATAAAATCCCATACCATGAGCGTGAGCACGGTCAGCTGTTTTGTGATGATTCTGCGCAAGATATCGTCACTATGCTACTTGATGAATGCGCGGCGGTAGGTGTGCAAATACGCATTAATACCCAGATTGATAAGGTCGATGTCAATGAGACTGAATATAAAAGATTCAATCTATCGACCTCTAAAAAACTGAGTAAAAAAGATATTGCCAATGGCGTTAAACCTTCGCAACACAAATACAGCTGTGACTCGTTAGTCGTGGCGACTGGTGGCCTATCTATACCAACGATGGGCGCAAGCGGTCTTGGTTATGAGCTGGCGCAACAGTTTGGGCATCAGCTTATACCAACCGATGCCAGCCTCGTGCCCTTTACCTTTACCGATAAGACGGGCGAGCTTATCCGCGCCTTGGCTGGTATTAGTTTGCCAGTGATTGCCAGTAATGAGCGCATCTCGTTTAAGCTGCCGTTACTCTTTACCCATCGCGGTCTATCTGGTCCTGCCATGCTCCAGCTGTCCAATTATTGGCAGACGGGCGAGCACATCAATATCAACTTACTGCCTGATATCGATGTCACCACCCTACTACTTGCTCATAAAAAATCGCACCCTAAGCAGCTTATTCGTACTGTACTGGCAGACTATACAGACAATGCATTGCCTAAAAAACTACTGACAGCCCTACAGACAACGCTGTGGGATGATATTAAAGACAAAGAGCTTGCCAATATTAAAGATGAGCGTCTAAGCGAGCTTGGGAATACTATTAATGGTTGGCAACTCAAACCTTCTGGTACGGAAGGCTACCGTACCGCTGAGGTGACGCGTGGCGGCGTAAAAACCGATGAGGTGTCGTCAAAAACAATGCAGAGCAATTTTCAGGACGGGCTGTACTTTATCGGTGAGGTACTTGATGTCACGGGCTGGCTTGGCGGTTATAACTTTCAATGGGCTTGGGCAAGTGGTTTTGTCTGCGGCGAAGTGGCGTAGAGGTTTTGTGATAAAACAGACATTCGGCTTCGTATGAACTCTCATAGGATGGAGTGTTTGATAAATAAAGAAAAATAAAAAAGCCCCGATAGCGTGATGCTAGCTGGGACTTTGGATCTTGAGAACGATACTCTTTAGAGTTTTTGCGTAGGCTGGGTTTTTAACCCAGCATTTAGCTTTTGCAAAGTTTCAAAGCTGGGTTAAAAACCCAGCCTACAATAGTTTATGCTAAGTTGAAGGTTACAGATTAAGCCTGTTTTTTGTCCAAATACGGATAATCGGTATAACCCTCAGCACCGCCACCATAGAAGGTTTGTGGATGCTGTTCATTGAGCGGTGCATCTTGACGAATACGCTCAGGCAAATCAGGGTTTGCAATGAAATCACGACCAAACGCAACCGCGTCAATATAACCTTCACGGACATTTCTTTCTGCTTTTTCGGCCGTATAACCACCCGCTGCAATGATCGTATTGTCAAAGGCATCACGAATACGCTGGCGGAAACCGTCATTATATGGCGTGCCTCCTGCCCAATCAGGCTCAGAGAGATGAAGATACATCAAACCGCGTTTGTTGATTTGCTCAATGAGCCAGATGTTATCACCTTCATCATAGCCGGCTTCTACGGCGTTAAACGTGCCTTGTGGCGAGAGTCGAATACCGACGTGATCGTTATCCCACTCATCAACACAAGCATCGATGACATCAAGGGTTAAGCGCGCGCGGTTTTCACGACTGCCGCCGTATTCGTCATCACGCTTGTTGGTTTGCTCAACCCAAAATTGATGCAACAGATAACCATGGGCACCATGAACCTCTACGCCATCAAATCCTGCTTCTCGTGCCGTCTTGGTTGCATAAGCAAAGTCCTTAATCACTTGCTTGATTTCATCAGCAGTGGCTGGACGTGGTGGCGTCGTTTCAACGCGAATTGCTTGATTATCGCTATCACGTAAAGAGGTGCGAGCACCGACTTCGACGTCCGACGCTGAAATAGGCGCTTTACCATCAGGCTGTACACTTTCATGCGCCACTAGACCCGTATGCCATAGCTGTACGACGATTTTGCCGCCTTTAGCATGGACATTATCGACGATGGCTTTCCACGCGGTCATCTGATCTTTAGTATGGATGCCAGGCGCACCTGCATAACCTTTTGCTTGAAATGATACTTGCGTCGCCTCAGCGATCACAAGGCCCGCTCCCGCTGCACGCTGTGAATAGTATTCACCTGCTAATGCCGTTGGTACATCGCCTGGCTCAACAGCGCGTAGACGAGTTAGTGGTGCCATAATGATGCGGTTTTTTAGGGTTTGAGTGCCCATTTTTACTGTTTCAAATAAATTATCGTAAGCCATAGTATGCCTTGTTTGTGGTTATAAAAAATATGGGTAAAAATGATATTCACAACTATAAAGCAATCTATTTATAATTATGAAAACTTTATGAGTCATTAGGTCAACAAAATGTATGTTTGTTCGATAGATCAGTAGGTACTTTTTGAATCAATACCTATTAGATGATTACCTGTTAAATAGATATCTATCAAATAAGAATCTGTATTCAAGAACATACGTCTGAATACTTATACTTAAGTACCAATACGTACCAATACTTAAGCACCTATATTGAACGACCGTTCTCTTTATAAGGGATGACTATGATTATTCAAGTAAGCTTTACAAACCGAAACACCTTTTCAGCTCTATTTGATAATTGAAAAAAGATTACATTGACTATCTCTAAAGAATATAAAAGAGTAGAATGTATACAAGCAAACAATAGTTTTCTAATGACTCGATAAGATTGTCCTAATTTTTTACAATTAAGCCAATTTATTGCATATTGAATAGTCAAAATAATTTTTAAAAAACTAAGATTAATACTCTATTGAGTATTAAAAGGATGCAGTCTGTGCAAATGAACAGAAGAACACTCATCATAGGTGCAAGCTTACTGCTTGGCCTAACTGCTTGTCAGCCGCCTTCGGATAAAACTGATTCATCAGATGCGCCCTCAACGTCGGCACAAACCGAAACAGCGCCAAGTACACAGCCTCTTGCAGAAGCGAAAACGCCAAAAGCTCTTACTAAAGCATTGGTCACGCTATCTGAAAAAACATTAAAAGAGCAGCTCATTTGTTCCAAGCTTGATGACACGATAAATACCATCGATAATAAAAGTAAGATCGAAGATATTCATGCAGTTCAGCGTCAAATAGAGGCTTGCTTGCCAGTGGCAGACAATGCCGAGATACTTCAATGGCTAGAAGCCTACCAAGCGATGTATGGACGTTTTTTGAATACTGATAGCTCTATGGATGATGAAGCGTTTTACAGCGTCATGGATAATATTGACCAAGATGGAAAATTAACGGTAGCGCAATTAAAGCTCGTAAATCCTCGTGTCCGCTATCTTATTAGTTTGGTAAGGAGCAAAGCTGACGTCAGTGTCCGATATATAGGCGAAGGTCACTTTGCCTTTCATCACGATCTTTCGGCCATGGCTGATATGTTCACCCCTTATCTACCAGATGACCAAAGTGAGTTTATCCAGCGAATGGCGCAAGACAATCAAGAGATATTTTGGTTCGATGCTGCAATTGGTATATCTCTTGAAGAGTTGGTTGAACGCGCTGTATTTTGGGAAGATTTTATAGGCCGTTACCCAGATAGTAGATTCTATGATGATGCCAAAGCTTTGCTAGATACCTATCGCTATCTACTCTTTTTTGGCTCAGAAAACACTCAATGGATCGATGATGAGGCCTGCAAATTTTATCTGTTAAAAGACGAGCGCTTGATGACGCAATTGACTGAGCGTACTGACAGTCAACTGGCTGAAGACGTACAAAAGCTTTTGGTATTTATGGCGCAGTCGGATAGCGAACGTCAACAGTTATACCCTGTTCCTGATAAAGATGAAAACGGCCATAAAATAAACGAATGGGAAGTAACTCATTATCAATTGAGTCAAGCGTTAGACATATCTTCGCTACGTGATACAGTTAGAGATAGAAACTGTTTGCATGGTGTCATTTGTGTAGACAAGGACAAGCAATAAAACCCTATTTCATACATACCGATTCCAAAAATATTTAGATAGGCACGCCCACACTATTTGTTACTGTTTTATGAGTACTCGTGTTTTACGACCTTAGCATCTTTTTAAAAGAGATATTTAAAGACAGGTATGTACCAAATAAAATGACTGCTGAGCCAATAATTGCACCCAAATCTAACGCTTCGCCCAGCAATACATAACCAAAGAATATCGCAAAAATTGGAATGACTAAAGTGATACTCGTCGCGCGCATTGGACCGATATTCTTAATCAGCTGATTCATAAAAATCAGCGCGATTGCTGTCGAAAACACTCCGATGCAGATGACAGATACCCATGCTTGTAGACTAATACTTTTGCCATATGGAAACTCATATAAGCCAATAGGTAGCATGACCATGCTGGCAATAATGGTCGAGCCAGCAGTGATAGCAATCGGCGACAAGCCTTGCAAATAGTTTTTGGTGATATTGGCCCCTGTGGCATAACCGACACAGCCTAGTAACGCGTAGCCCATTGGCAATAACCCTTCAAGCAAACTTGTGTCTGACTCACTACCAGCAAATAGACTCTCACTCATCAAAATCACGACACCGACCAGACCGATAAATAAACCAAGAATTTGCTTTTTTGAGAGCTTATCATTAAAAAACGTACTGGCGATAAAGCCACTCATCATCGGCACAGAGGCATTTAGCACTGCCAATACACCAGCGTTCACTGACTGGGCTGAGAATGAAAATAGCACAAATGGAATGGCCGTAGAAACCAAGCCGACGACGGTCAATAGCTTCCAGTTTTCACGAATACCGCGCCGATTCTCCAAGCTGATCAATACAAAGACCAGCATAGTGAAACCTGCGAACAGCACTCGTAGGCTTGCAAATGCTATCGAACCAAACTCAGGAACCCCAACACGATAGAATATAAAAGACAGCGACCACATAAAAGAGAGGGTAAAAAAGATAATGAGGTCGCGTTTAGTCACTGGTTAATCCTATTAAGCGTTTAGACTGCTTTTGCTAAGTCGTAAAAAGTTATGTCATGAGACGTATTATGTCGTTAAAAACGCCATGATGATAACTTGTTAATCGCTCTTTAGGTGCGGTTTTATGTATTCGTCAGTAATTAATTCGTTATAACTTGACTTTATCCAAAATAAAATCAATATCCTTATCACCGCGCCCGGATAAATTGACCAAAATAGTCTCATCAGGTGACATGTCTTTGGCAACTCTCATCGCATAGGCAATGGCATGGGCAGTTTCTAAAGCGGGAATAATACCTTCTAATCTTGATAACGCCATAAAGGCATCCAAGCACTCTGCGTCGGTTGCCGACTCATAAGTCGCTAAACCCATATCGCGCAAAAGCGAATGCTGTGGCCCAACGCCTGGGTAATCAAGCCCTGAGGCAATCGAATGTACGGGGGCAGGCTCGCCATCTTCATCTAGCAAGACATAACACTTAAAGCCATGCAGCGCGCCTTTTACTCCTAACGTCATGGTAGCGGCGTGATTGGATGTCTCTAAGCCTTCACCTGCAGGTTCCACCCCAACTTTCTCGACCTCTTTGTCGCCCAAAAAACCACTAAAAATGCCGATAGCATTGGAGCCACCGCCGACACAGGCGACCACTTTATTAGGAAGATTACCAGTTGTCTCTAAGAACTGCGTACGCGCTTCGCGGCCAACGACCGATTGAAAATAACTGACGATTTCAGGATATGGCGCTGGGCCCAAAGCTGAGCCAATAGCAAATAGACTGCTATCCAGCTCATCAAGATAAGTCTCAAAAGCGCTATCGACCGCCTCTTTTAGTGTCCCTGCCCCGCGCGATACAGGGACGATCTTCGCGCCTAGTATCTTCATCCGGCTAACATTGGGATGCTCTTTTTCGATATCGACGACACCCATATGGATCTCACACTCAAGGCCCATCAATGCCGCTGCGGTTGCCAACGCCACGCCATGTTGCCCTGCGCCCGTCTCCGCGATAACCTTGGTTTTACCGAGTTTTTTGGCAAGTAATACCTCACCCAAGCAGTGATTAATCTTGTGCGCGCCCGTATGATTGAGATCTTCACGCTTAAAATAAATCTGCGCCCCGCCGCAATGTGCGCTTAAGCGTCTGGCATGAAATATCGGGCTTGGGCGACCAACATAAGTCTGACGCAAGCGGCTCATCTCTTCGATAAAATCTTCGTCTTTAATAATCTCGCGAAAGCCTTGCTCAATGTCATCCATGGCTTTGGCAAGTTCTGGATGTTCAATCTTACCGCCGAACTCACCGTATAGACCATCGTTACTTGGCAAGATAGAGTGATGTAAGCCATAGCTGTCGGTCATCTTGTCTGTTGTCATCGTTAAACCCTAGTATCTGAAATTATAATGTTGAAAGTTGTGATATTTGACGACTTATAGTCTGAAAAATTGTCCGAGCACGTTATTTTATAGCGTTATAATAAAACTTTTGTATTAACGTTCTAGTACACTGAAACGTATTTTAAGGTAAGTCTTGTTTAAGGTCAATAACTAGCGTTGATTTGCACGTATTTATATAGTCAATCCACTAAAAATAAGTACTGTGTTACTGAGATGAATGTTTTGCAGCATTGAACAATCGAATAGTGACAAAGACGCACAGTAAGGGCGATTTATATCAAGACGTGTTATGAAAACTTCATTACTTAATTTTCTACAGTCATCATCCACCTGCCCATCTTAATAGAACGTAACTTACAACAATGTCTCTATAAAACTATTCACACTTTGGACTAGAAACGTTTTATATTACTGATTAGGTCTTTTACGATAACTGAAACAGGGATGCTGACGATGTTACAGACAATAGTGAAACAAGCACCAAAACAGACAATAAAAGTGTTAGCTATAGCTATGATGGTTGCAGGTGTAACCGCGTGTAATGATGACGATAGCGAAACGATCATTACCCCTGTAATCACATACGGTGAGTATGGTACTGATACGGCACTGACCTTGGCGCGTGATTACTCGGGGCGTTATATGGGATCGAGTACCGAGCTTGCCGCTGCCCAATATATGAAACAGCGCATGACCTTTGGCGATAATGGCAATGAGGTGATACTAGAGCCTTTTACTTTTGTCGCGTCTCGTGGGCCGTTCGCTGATCAAACCATTAATAGTCAAAATGTGGTTGTTACTCACAAAGGCACAGAAAATACCGGACGAATCTTATACGTAGGCGCTCACTATGATTCAGCAACGCAGTATCCCAACTATATCGATCTTGAAGGATTAGACGACAATGCCTCAGGCTCTGGCGTACTAAGTGAACTGGTCTATCATTTTAACGGAGTCAATACCGCAGATACGATTAAATTCGTGGCATTTGGCTCTGAAGAAGGCGGACTGCAAGGTTCTAAGGCGTTTGTCGAAAGCTTAAGCCAAGATGAGATTGATAATGCTATCGGTATGATTAATTTAGACAGCTTGCTCACCGGCGATAATATGTATGCTAACGCTGGGGACAATAGTTATGACGATGATGGCAATGAGATTGCAGCCAATGTCAAATTACGTGAAGCGGCGCTGCGTATTGCAAACGAGCTTAATCTTGGCTTGCAAGTAAACCCCGCTATCATCCCTCCGGGTGCAGATGAGCCTTATAAGCCTCTTGGTGTCGGCTGTTGTAGCGATCAAGAATCGTTCGACAGTATTATGCCTGTCGTTGCTTTTGAGGCAACCAACTGGAGCCTGGGGCCAGATTTTGACGGCTATACGCAAACGGATAATCCCGACATACCAGGCGGCTACTCATGGCACAATCCAGACGTGGATAACGAAGCGGTATTGACTCAAGCGCTTGGCGAAGAGCGGATCAAACAGCGCATGAGTTCCTTTGCTCGGATTGTCACTGAGCTTATCGCAGAGCAGGTACAAGCTGAGTCTATTAGATAGATTAGAGCCGTAGGGTGGCGTTAGACTTGTTAAATTCTCGTAGAGAATAAAAACAAGGCGTAATCCATCATTGAAAGCAGAAGATCATTCGGTGGGTTACGCGTTCGCTAACCCACCCTACGCCACACTTAAAAATTAATCGAAAGCAACATATCTAATCCTATTAACCCTTCAAAACTATCCCCTCCACCACACCCCCATTGAATTCCAACCTCGCATCGGCAACATCATGACGGGCCGCAATTTCGTCCACGCGGCGGGTACTACTCAATCCACCATTCCTGTTAAAGGCATCAATATGTGGGATGGTGATAGAGGCGGCTCCAAGTACAAAATCTTTGCCGAACTCGCGCCATTACCACTAGGTCTCGAGACGTGGACAACGCTATATCTTGCCATCACTGATAATCCTGAACGCGGCAACTATTACTATGATAAAGCCTCACAAACCGTCAAACTCAACTGGAAACGCGAGCAAAACGAGTACTCGGTAAATGCTGCTAAAGAGCTGATTGAAAAACTCGCCAAAGTAAATGGTGGCTCGACCTCAAGCTTGCTGTTCACTAAAGGCTTCGGTGATGACTTTTGCTATCATCCGCTTGGTGGCTGCGTGTTGGGCTTGGCGACCGACGAAGTTGGGCGCGTCAAAGGGCACAAAAATATCTATGTGCAAGATGGCGCGTTAATCCCTGGCAGTGCTGGCGTCAATCCGTATGTGTTTATCACCGGACTTGCCGAGCGTAATATGGCGGCTATATTGAAGGAAGATTTTGGGTAGGCTGTTTAGGGTTAGTAGGACTAAAACGCTCTTTATGGACATTTTTTTAGGTTTGAAAGTATAAATTTTGCTTTAAAGTGGTGTTAGACTTATTGAATTCTTATAGAGAATAATAAATTGTAACCTATCGATTTAAAGTAGTCATAGATTTGACGGATTACGCTTGAGCGAACTCACTTTATGCAATGACCATAAACTAAAAGAGTATAAAGCATGCAAAAGACAGCCTTAGCGCTAATGATCGGAGTAAGTCTGATTTGCACTATTAGTGCCTGCCAGCCCAAAGCTGATACTTCAGAACCATCAGAGTCAGTTTCTCTAAAGGTCGTCAAGAACACTGATACGCAAAGCTTGATAGAAACGTCAGAACCAAAAATGGTTGCTGGCAAAGCCATTATGGCAAAGGATTGCATAGCACTTAATCAAACTATGCAAAAAATAGATGGTAATAGTGAGATTGAAGCCATTGAGAGCGTTCAACATTTATTAAGAACATGCTTACCAACAGCTAGTAATACTGAGGTTTTAGAACTGTTAAAGAACTATCAGGCCATGTATCGACAGTTTTTAACGGATAAGGTTGAGGTAAATGATGAAAGTTTAAACAATGCTATTTATGAGCTGCACTACGGCGAAGGTCTATCATCGGATCAATTGAAAACATTAAGTCCACGCGCGCAGTATTTAATTGGACTGGTTGATAGTGATGCGGATGTAAGAATACGTGATCTAGGTGAAGGCTATTTCTCTTTTGATCATAATCTAAAAGCAATGGCAGAGTTGTTCATACCTTATTTGCGAAAAGATCAAGCCGCTTTTATTGGACGTATGGCACAAGATAATCAAGAAATATTTTGGAGCGATGCGGCAATTACTACTTCGTTTGAAGAATTGATTGAACGCGCTATTTTTTGGGATAATTATATTCAGAATTATCCGAATGGCTATGCGGTTAAGGATGCCAAAATTTTATTAAACTTATATCAATACGCACTATTTTTTGGTTCTGATAACACTGACTGGACTGACTATGACTTTCATGAATTTACATCACCTGAGTATGAGCAGCTGATGATCGGGTTAGCTAAGCGACCTGAAAGCACTTTGACCCACAATGCGCGCACTTTTCTAAAGTTTATGACGCTATCTGATAGCGAACGACAGCAGATAACAGTGGACGAAACTGGTACATCTAACTCATATAATTCGCTAGAAGAAATATTACAGGTCTATCCACCGTGGGACGTGCGCCATTATAGAGACTGTTTAAACGGCATCTTTTGCGAAAACGATATTGATTTTGAAAATCTAAAAGTATCTACAGCTTTTGCTGCTGCCTGCCCTTCTACAGGATTTGGTTCAATGCAACTCGAAGATGATTTAAAAGTTTGGGGGTTTGATACTGAGTTTAATGATAAAACGTTAGAGTGCGAACCTTTAAATTTAAAAGATTACTCAGATTTTGAATGCGCACTCAATATGGATTGGAATGATAATTTAATTATTAGCTTTTATAACCAAAGCGGTTGGTTCAAAAGCGCTTATGTAAATTCAGAAGATTGTAATCTAGCTTTAAAAGGCCATCTTGCCGCGGATAATGAAAAAATGTAGATGTGTAAATAGTATGAATCATTCGGTGGGTTACGCGTTCGCTAACCCACCCTACGCCACACTTAAAAATTAATCGAAAGCAACATATCTAACCCTATTAACCCTTCAAAACCATTCCCTTCTCCCGCACCCCCATTGAATTAAAGTCCCGCATCGGCAACAATAACTGCTACTAACAATCTCCATAATAAAAAGGACACTCAATGAAACTGCGCATTCTAAAATCTGCCGTGACCAACCCGTGGTTTAACCTTGCGACCGAAGATTGGATCTTTAACACGCTGAACCCCGACTCGCACACGCTATTTTTATGGCGCAATAGCGAAACCGTGGTCATTGGGCGCTCGCAAAACCCATGGGTAGAATGCAAAATCGATAAGATGGAAGCCGACGAGGTGTTTCTAGCACGGCGTCAAAGTGGCGGCGGCGCGGTGTTTCATGACTTGGGTAATACCAACTTTACCTTTTTATCGCCCAAAGACGACTACGATCAAGAAGCGAACTTTACCATTATTATTAACGCGCTAAAAAAACTGGGCATAGACGCTGAATTGTCTGGTCGTAACGACATGCAAGTCGGTGATAAAAAGATATCAGGCAGCGCCTTTAAACATGCGGCCGATCGTAGCTTTCATCATGGCACATTACTGGTCAATGCCAACATGCAAAAGCTCGGCGATTATCTCAATCCGCATCCGCTCAAGCTCAAAGCCAAAGGCATTAAATCAGTTCGTGCGCGCGTCGCTAACCTGAAAGAGTTTAATGCAGACATCAATCATGAGACCTTATCTGATGCGATTATCGAGGCGTTTTACGAATATTATAATGATACCGCGCCAGTAGAAGAATTGGATGAAGCCAGTCTCGCCAAGCAGCCTAACCTGAACAAATACTACGAGCAAATGGCCGATTGGAATTGGCGCTTTGGCAAGACGCCTGAATTTACCCATCATGTTGAGACGCGATTTGATTGGGGCATTATTGATTTGCACCTTGATGTGAAGCAAGCAGTGATACGCGAAGTGGTCATCTTTTCTGATGCACTAAACGTGGAATTGATTGACTTGTTAAAAGAGACACTAACTGATATCAAATACGATAGACATGATATTAAAGCCAAGCTGGCTAAGCTGGGGCAAGCACATCTTGATGTGGCAGCGCAGATTAATGATGTGTCTGCGTGGTTACTTGGTGAGATGGAAGGTTAGATTTTTGCTTGTTATTAATAATGAATAAAGAGAGTCAAGTTCCTCTTGCAGTCAATTACTCAAAAGCCTTCATAATTCACGCCGATTGAGCTTACCATATAATTTATACCTTTAAACAAACTTAAGTTTGATATTTAGCGTCATAGCCATCTATAATGTCAGACAAATAATAGACTCAAGTTAAGGGTCCAAACTTTAAGCGTTTAAGCAAGGTAGCACTATGGCAGCCTATATCACCGTCGGCGCAAAGACCTCTCACGGTGGGACGGTCATCTCCGGCTCACCGCACACCACTCACAACGGCATTCCTGTCGCGCGTAAAGGCGATAAAGTCATCTGTAAAAAATGCAAAAAGGTCACTACTATTGTTAGTGGTGACCCGTCGTTTATTGTCGATGGTGCACCTATTGCTCGCGGCGGTGATGTCACCAGCTGCGGTGCGAAGCTGATTGCGATTCAGCAGTCATTTGCAGAGTCAGATTTTGATGTTGGCAGTATTGCGCAGGCAGCGCCTTTACAGTTTGCGAAGTCGGAGCCTGAGGCTTTGTTTGAGAATAGCTTTGCGAGCACTAAAGGTTTAAAAAATAGCAACGAACCTAAAAAGCCTACAGGATATAATGCAGATGGAACGAAGCAAACTCAAAAACAGATTAATGATGCTTGGATTGCATACTATGATCATAAGAACAAAGCTAAAGCTGAGACTTTGACCAAACAGAAAAAAGAAGATAGAAGTATCGTTGATAAAACATTAGATTTCTTTGGGTTTGGTGACGATGCTCAAGCAGACAACACCATTAACTGAACTGACTGAAGGTTATGAAAACCCAATGGCAAAGGTTCGAGATGAATGGAAAGGTGAGTTAGCTGATGGTGGTAAAAAGACTGGAACTGCACTATATGGTGCAGCAAAAGATGCTCATGATGCAATACCAAAAGATAATTAGAAGTACGATAAAGCGTGCAGTTATTGTACTTTCACTATCGAGCATAAGCATAGGTTGTGCAGCGCCAAATTCAGTTGCTAAAGACTCTATAAAAGAACCAGAGTTAATATCTTTAGTCTCTTTTGGTACGGTAAATGCGGATAAGGAGATTGCTAATCTAATAAAGCTCTTAAATGAAAGCGACAACCCTAAGCGCTTTCAACTCGAATGCGATAAGCAAAACATTGCTAAGTCCTGTTACTACTATGCGTCATATTACGATTTGATGATAAAAGATCGTAAAAAGTCTTACGAGTATTATAAAAAAGCTTACGACTTAGGAATCAAACAAGCTGGTTATTTTGTAGGCGTTTTTCAGATCAATTATCCAGAAATATTTAATGTTGATAATAAGCTAACTATAGACGAGAGTATTGATTATCTAGAGCAAGCGTTTGAAGCTGGTTCTCCCGATGCAACCAGAATACTAATGATGACTTATCGAGATCCAAAACTTGATCGTATCGACTATGACAAAGCAGAGTACTACAACGAAGTCGCTATCAAGCAAAATGTGAGGACATCCAGAGCATTGTTAGCATCTTTATATACTCAAAATATGAAAGATAAGTCTAAAGGAGATGAAAGCATTAAGCTATATAAGGATGACCTGATGATGGAGAAAAACTGGGAGTCAGCATTAGCGCTTATGACCATTCATTTGTATCCAGAAGAATATGGCGCTAAGTTAGAGCCTGATCTTGTTAAGACCTTAGCCTATGCTTATGTCAGTAGTGACTTACGTGATGGACGCTATGAAGATGAGTTCAACGGTGTAGACACTAGATTTGCCGAAGCTATGCAAACAGAACTTTCACCTGAAACTTTAAAGCAAGCAAAAGCAATGTATTTAGATCTGATGTCAAAGATGAATGAAGAACATACGATCAAGTAGGTAGGAAAATAATCAGTGAAAATAAGAGGTAAAAATTACAAATTATCCGATCTTTTATTTATTGTTTTATTTTCTATTTTTTTCATATCGTTTATTAAATTAGAGCCAGATAAAGAGCTTGAGATATATCAGCAAGAATTAGTTTCAAAGGAAAGTTGGTTGATATCTCAGTTAAATGATATCGCAAGCTTCATTAACTTCAACAAAAGTGAATATGACTATATTAATCGAGAAGTTTGGTTCACTGCTTGGTATGTCAGTCCCGAGTTTAACAATGAAAAACTGTTACAGTTACATAGTCACCTTCTCAAAGACGGCTGGGTAGATATGACTGATAAAATTGATAAAAACGACTATATAGCTAAGACTTCAAGTAGATCTGATAAAGCAGCTAAACGTGTTCGAATCCTATGCAAAAATAAAGCTACCATTTTTATGTATATGACCGACATGCAAAATGATTATGAATATGATTCTTTTAAAGCACGTACTTTAGTAGACTTATTGTATGACTATAGTTTGCCTTGTTATGACTTGGATGAAAAACAATATAATAATCCTAGCACTATAGAATTGGATAATTAATATTATTCGCTAAAAATTAATAGCCATAACAATTAACAAAAGGATTTTTGATGTATCAAAGAAGAACCACACCTTTAATTCAGTCTTTACTACTAGCGACAGTGCTTTCCAGTAGCTTAATAACTTCTGCTTGTTCAGCGGAGTCTTCAAACACACCTATACTATCTAATCAAAGCACTTCTACTGAAATATACAAACTCGGGCTAGCCTATTTTGAGGGTGACTCAGTCCCTGAAGATGATGACAAAGCTTTTGAATTATTTCAAAAAGCTGCCGATAAGGGCTATGCTCCTGCTAAACATTATCTAGGTATTATGTATTATGAAGGGCTAGGCGTAGATCAAAATTATCAAAAAGCATTTGAATTGATTGAACAAGCCGCCAATCAAGGATATGCCAATGCTCAATTCGATCTTGGCGTTATGTATCATGAGAGTATTGGTATTGAGCAAGATTATCAAAAAGCAATGCAGTGGTATCTATTAGCAGCTAACAATGGATCTTTTGACGCTCAAAATAATATTGGTAATTTTTACGAATACGGTTATGGCGTACCGCAAGACTATGACAAAGCTTTTGAGTGGTATACCAAAGCCGCTGATCAAGGATTAGATTTAGCACAACTTAACATCGGTGGTCTTTATGAGAACGGTTATGGTGTGCCGCAAGATTATGATAAAGCTTTTGAGTGGTATCAAAAGGCCGCTGATCAAGGCAATCAACAAGCCAGTAATCGCATTGGTAGATTGGTCATGAATGGTAAAATCGACGATGAAGGTATCGTTATTTATAGCACACAAGAAACTGGACTCACATTAGGTGATATTGAGGATATGAGCCAATAGTAATGATGGCTGTATGAGCCAGTAGCTTTTAGCTCATACAGTCACTAGTTTATGAAATGTCTAACAGCTCCATCACTCCACCAAACCATCCAACATCGTCTTCACTTCAGTCCCGTATTGACCCAAATCAGGCTATCAATATAATGCTTTATAGTCACCACTCACAACGGCATTCCTGTCGCGCGTAAAGGCGATAAAGTCGTTTGTAAAAAATGCAAAAAAGTCACTACTATTGTTAGTGGTGATCCATCTTTTATTGTCGATGGTGCACCTATTGCTCGCGGCGGTGATGTCACCAGCTGCGGTGCGAAGCTGATTGCGATTCAGCAGTCATTTGCGGAGTCGGATTTTGAGGTAATGGGAGTTGAGCAGGCAGAGGAAATAAGAAGTGAAGCTAAAGAATGCTTTAATGAATCAATGGGTGATTATAATTTACAGTTTGTCATGCAAAGTCATAATCAAAACCCTCTAGCCAATAAACCTTATGTTATTTACGATGGAAACGGTGAGATATTTCAAATAGGTAAGTTAGATGATGAGGGTCAAACTCCTGTGCTAAAAGATGGACAAGAGAAAGAGTATTTCATCCATGTGTTAGATGAAGAAGTAATTAATGAGTAACTCTAAAGATATTATCGTTAAATTGCGCTTGTTAGTGAAGCCGCCGATCAATATAGAAAACTTCTTTTATAAGGTGACGTATACAAAGTTCGGTTATCAAAACGAAGATGGTTCTCATATTTCACCAAAAACTATAAACCATGCATTGACAAAATTTACAGCAAATCCAAGTGCTAATAAAAATGGGTTAGTCGCTATCGACTCTGAAGCAATTGTGCTGCTTCAACATAACAATAATATCAAAAAAATCTTTTTTCCTGATACAAAAAATGGCAGCGCTTGGTTTCAAATTGAAAACCGATCTAATGGCAAAGTTGTTAGAAAAAACAAGTATCCACAATGGTCATATAGGCACAAACGAGAAATATCTGAATATAAATGGAACACTACAAGCTCAAAAAATAGTACCACTCCTAATACTAAAAAAGAACAGCAGATTAAACAAAAATGCCCACATACGGTAGACGGAGCAATTGAGGTTGCAAAATATATCGTTGATGAAATTAAGAAGAATGTAAAAAGTGATACTACTAAATCTATTTATCATTTATTAGAGCGATGGAAAACCCCCAATGGTTTGATTCTATTGGAGGAAGTAACCCAACTAAGCTATACACCTCTGCATTAGGTTTATGGGTGTTAAAAGTTGCTCCTGACATGCCTTGGGATCATAAGCCAATAATAGTTAAAAATAAAAATTTAACCGTAACACGTCCTACTGATACAGACAATCTTTCATCAGCAATATCTAAAAGTCATTTTCACAAATATAAAGACTATGATTATTTTTATGATGTATGGTCAAATATTCATTACGGATATGTTGGTATGGCTGCAGGGTTTGATGAAGATACACTGTTAGATGGCTCAGACATTCAGCAAGCATTAAACATTAATACTGAAGGTGCTGACACGTCTGATGATCGAACTACAATGTTAATAGGAATAAATTTGTATAAAAAGTTTGGAAAAAATGCTGAAAATTTAAACTTCCAACACATTTTAGATAATCTTAATGATACACCTATTAGAAATAATTTTGAATACTCTAAGCAAACTCACTGGTGCTACAACTCCAAAAATAAAAATCGAGTTAGGTAGTTTATTATGAAAATTATAAAAAAATATATCATTATTATTGTTTTATTCACTTTCTCATTTTTCTATTTAATTTCCAATAAAAAATTTATCGTTATTAATAAGACAAGCGAACCGATAAGAGCTACAAACTTTCAGTATGCTAGGTTAAATACTGAGCCTACTATCTCGGAAATGAAAAGTTATACGTATAGATATACTGTGGAAAACAACCAATCTAGAGTTCTTAAAGTTCACAGGAACAACCTACTAAATAAAAGCTTATATATAAGTATTGATTTTTTTTATAAACTTGCAGGTCCTGAAGAAGATAAGTATTACAGTCTAAAAGGTACGACTTTTTCTAGTGAACCGCAATATTCAAGACAATCAGCTTACTGCAGCTTTCAAATAGAGGTATACCCTAATAGTAAGACTACTGTGACACCAACTCGTAAATGGGGATGCATCAACCCTATGTATTATCATAAGTCCTCACTAGCAGATGAAGAGTAGATTATATTTCTTTCTCAAATACCACGACTTACGAGCAAGATATAGTCCAAACCAGCCTAGCAAATAAATGTTTATCTGAGAGATTTCGATGTATCAAAGAAAATTCTATACCTTAACTCAATCTATATTGCTAGCGACAGTGCTATCCAGTAGCTTAATCACTGCTGCTTGCTCAGCAGAGTCATCAAATACAGAGATACTTTCCAATCAAAACACTGCTGCTGAAATATATGAACTTGGAGTAGCCTACTATGAGGGCAACTCAGCTCCTCAGAACTATGAAAAAGCTTTTGAACTGTTTCAAGAAGCTGCTAACCAGAAGTACTCTGATGCTCAATTTAATCTTGGTGTTATGTACGAAAATGGAGTAGGCATTACTCAAAACTATGAAAAAGCAATGCAATGGTATTTGTTAGCAGCTGATAATGGAGACTTTGAGGCTCAAAAGAATATAGGCTCACTATACTATTTTGGCAAGGGCGTAGATCAAAAGTATGATAAAGCTCTTGAATGGTACAAAAAAGCTGCTGATCAAGGGATAGGTGTAGCACAACTTAATATGGGTGGTCTCTATGAGAACGGTTATGGTGTGCCGCAAGACTATGACACAGCTTTTGAATGGTATGCATTGGCAGCTGACAATGGAGACTTTGATGCCCAAAATAATCTTGGCACTTTTTATGAAAACGGCTACGGCGTGCCGCAAGACTATGGCAAAGCTTTTGAGTGGTATACCAAAGCTGCGGCTCAAGATCTGGATTTAGCACAACTTAATATTGGTGGCCTATACGAGAACGGCTACAGCGTACCGCAAGATTATGATAAAGCTTTTGAGTGGTATCAAAAGGCCGCCGATCAAGGCAATCAACAAGCCAGTAAACGCATTGGTAGATTGGTCATGAATGGTAAGATCGACGGTAAAGACATCGTCATTTATAGTACTCAAGAAACGGGACTCACATTGGGTGATATTGAAGCACCTTTGTAGAATTAAAAAGAGTCACAGTTTACGAAGCAAAAAACGGTAGGAAATCTCTCCCCTACCGTTTCATTATTACTACTATGTTTTAAAACCTAAAACCCTAAATCGCCGCCGCAACCTCAGCCCCATCACGAATCGCACGTTTGGCATCTAGTTCAGCTGCTAGCTTTGCGCCGCCGATGAGGTGATACTGTGCATCTGGCGCATCACCGACATTCGGCATTAGCTCTACCACGGACTCTTGACCGGCACACACCACCACGCTATCGACACGTAGCAGTTGGCTTTGGCCTTGGTTATTGGTAATCCAAATACCTTCATTGGTGATTTTTTCGTACTGTGCGCCCGATACTTGGATGACGCCATGCGACTTGACATGAGCGCGGTGTACCCAGCCAGTGGTTTTGTTAAGGCTGCGACCCAAGCGTCCTTTAGTGCGCTGCATAAGGTACACTTGGCGAATAGGCGTGATGCCTTCAGGTTTGAGCAAGCCACCTTCAGTTTGATAATCAGGGCTATTCGTAACGCCCCACTCTTCACGCCACTCTTCAACCGACTGCGCCTTTGGACGATAGCTTGGATCCTTGAGCGTTTCAGGCCCCAACTCATCGAGTGGCTGACCATGATTGGCTGTTAGGTATTCGCTGACATCAAAGCCAATACCGCCAGCGCCAATGACAGCGACCGTATCACCGACTGATTTTTCACCCGATAACAATTCTGCATAGCTCATCACTTGTGGCAAATCAGCGCCTTCGAGCTTACCTGCTAAGCTTCTTGGCACCACGCCAGTGGCAACGATGATATGATGGAATTTGGCTTTTTCAAGCATTGCCTTATCGACTTTGGTATTAAGCTGAATCTCAACGCCTAAATGCTCAAGCTCATTGATATAGTAGCGGATGGTCTCAAAGAATTCTTCTTTGCCTGGGATGACTTTGGCGTAGTTAAACTGCCCGCCCAAGATATCTTTGGCTTCAAATAAAGTGACATCATGACCACGAAGGGCGGCAACATGAGCCGCTGACATGCCAGCGACACCGCCGCCAATGACCGCGACTTTTTGCGGTTTTTTGGTTTTTTTATAGACCAGCTCGGTCTCATGACAAGCTTGCGGATTGACCAAACAAGTCGAGCGTTTGTTTTCAAACGTATGATCGAGACAAGCTTGGTTACAGGCGATACAAGTGTTGATACGGTCAGCTTCGCCATTTTTGGCTTTATTGACCCAGTTGGCATCGGCGAGGAATGGACGTGCCATTTGAATCAAGTCGGCCTGACCGCTAGCGATGATTTCTTCAGCGGTGTCTGGCATATTGATCCGGTTGGCCGCCATCATCGGGATACTGATGTGCTTTTTAATCTCAGCGGTAAAGTCAACAAAGGCAGCACGTGGGACGCTAGTCACGATGGTTGGGACACGCGCTTCATGCCAGCCGATACCGGTATTCATGATAGTCACGCCTGCTTCTTCTAGCGCTTTAGCCACAGTGATGACCTCATCCATGACGTTGCCATCTTTGACTAAGTCAATCACTGACAAACGAAATAGAATAATAAAATCTTCACCAGCCGCCGCGCGGACAGCCTTAACCACATCAACTGCAAACTTCATACGATTTTGAATATCACCGCCGTATTCGTCCTTACGCTTATTCACATGACGCGATAAGAACTGATTAAGCAAATAACCTTCAGAGCCCATAATTTCGACACCATCATAGCCTGCTTGCTTGGCAAGTTTTGCACAGCGTGCATAGTCCTTCACCGTCTGCTCGATATTTTTAATGCTCATTTTACGCGGTTTAAACGGAGTGATTGGCGACTTAATAGGACTTGATGACACGATAAATGGATGATAACCGTAGCGACCACTGTGCAGGATTTGCATGATGATTTTGCTGTCATATTTATGCGCCGCGCGAGTGACCCGCTGATGGTTAATAACGTCAGCTCTCGTATTCATGGTGCCGCCAGCAGGCAACAACCACCCTTCACGATTGGGCGAGATACCGCCTGTAATCATCATCGCCACGCCGCCCTTTGCACGCTCCGCAAAATACGCCGCCAGTTTACCGTAATTATAAAAGCGATCTTCAAGTCCTGTGTGCATTGAGCCCATAACCACACGGTTTTTAAGGGTGGTAAAGCCCAAATCTAACGGCTCAAACAAGTGCGGATAATGCTCAGATGCATTGGCGGTATCCGTCGCCATGTCAGTGCTCGCAATACGATCAGAGGTCTTAGTATTTGAGTCTGCTGGGCGTACGCTACTAGGGCTGGCGCTCATATCATCGTCCTTATGAATTAATGGGTTATATTTTTATCACTTGCTCACAATAATCTGATGTCATCGGTAGTCTAGTTCTTCATACGATGATTCAGCCTACTTTTAACTTGCTCATATTCATATCATTGAGTATGGGGTATATTGGGTTTAAAAATGATCATATTTAATGATTCAGTGTTCATTCTATCGTAACACACCGCTATTATTCACAGCTACGCAGACAAGCGACTGACGAGTGAACAATATGTTTACATCACTGTGTTCATAACATTATTTACTCTGTCTTTTTAATTAAGTAGTTAGGTAAAGGCCACAAAACAAACTCGCTTTCTAGGTACAGTTGTCTATAATAAAAAGAATACGTGTTAATCAAGATGGCTATTAACCTGCAAAATTTAATCTGTAAAAACCAATATAAAAAACCGTCAAATTCATAATACGATAAAGATAAAGGACTATTTCCATGACCGACTTTCATACGGGTCTTAGCAAAAATGCAGCCAACTATCAACCGCTCACTCCAATTGACTTTATCATCCGTAGTGCGCAGGTCTATCCTGACAAGACCGCCATTATTTATGACGATCTAGAGCACAATGACCTCATCCAGACGTGGCAGCAAACTTACACTCGTTGCCGTCAGCTAGCAGATGGCCTACGCAAATTAGGCGTTGATAAAAATGATACGGTTGCGGTCATGATGCCAAACACCCCAGCGATGGTCGAATGCGCGTTTGGTGTACCGATGTCAGGCGGCGTACTCTGTACACTAAATACGCGACTCGATATCAATGCCTTGACCTTTTGTCTACAGCATTCAGAAGCCAAAGTGTTAATTTTAGATAGTGAGTTTGCTGAACATGCTGAGATTATCGATGAAACTTTTCCAAACTTGATTGTCATTCATGCAACAGACGCTGCAGTCGATGTAGAGCGTTTTGGACAGATGAGCTATGAAGAATTGGTTGCCAGCTCAGACAGTCTAGATAATTGGGAAAAGCCTGCTGATGAATGGGAAGCAATTGCGCTCAATTATACGTCTGGCACCACAGGCAAACCTAAAGGCGTGGTCTATCATCATCGCGGTGCCACGCTTAATGCCGTCTCTAATATTCTAGATTGGGATATGCCTAAACACCCCATGTACTTATGGACGTTGCCTCTGTTTCACTGTAACGGCTGGTGTTTTCCGTGGACCATCGCTGAGCGTGCTGGTGTCAACGTCTGCTTACGTAAGATTGATGCCGACTTAATCTTACAGCTTATTGCTAAGCATAAAGTGACGCATTATTGTTCAGCACCTATCGTACACAACATGATTGCAGGCGGTAAGCCTGTATACAAAGAAGCGATTAATCATGAAGTCAAGGGCTGGGTCGCTGGTGCGCCGCCGTCTGAAACTATGCTAGCGGCTATGGAGGCGATGGGCTTTCATATCTCGCATGTGTACGGTCTAACTGAAGTGTATGGACCAGTAACGGTCTGTGCCGAGCAAGCAGAATGGAATGATCTTGATGTCGCAGCACGCGCACAAAAGAAGTCGCGCCAAGGCGTGACCTCACATTTGATGACTGGGTTTGAGCTGTTTAAACAAGGCACCACCGAAACGGTTGCCGCTGATGGCAAAGAGATGGGCGAGCTGGCACTGCGCGGTAATATGGTGATGAAAGGCTACCTCAAAAGCCGCAAAGCGACCGAAGAAGCCTTCGCTGATGGTTGGTTCCGTACTGGTGATTTGGGCGTCAAATACCCTGACGGTTATATTAAAATTATGGACAGACTCAAAGACATCATCATCTCAGGCGGTGAGAATATCTCAAGCATAGAGGTCGAAAACGTCTTATATAAATTACCTGCCGTTCAAAGCTGTGCAGTAGTGGCAGCCCCACATGAAAAATGGGGCGAAGTACCAGTGGCCTTTATCGAGATTCATGAAGACAGCACCTTGCAGCGCGATACGGTGATGGAGCACTGTAAGCAGCATTTAGCCGGTTTTAAAGTCCCTAAATATATTATCTTTGCTGAAATCCCAAAAACCAGCACCGGCAAAGTACAAAAATTTGAGCTGCGCCAAGCGGCCGTCTCACTTGCACATGAAACCCCTAAAGTAACGCCTAGCGCACAGTAGCGTTTAAATCTGAGTGACGAGCGCTTGTATACTGAAGCTTAAGACACAAAAAAGGCTTAGTCTATTCTCTTAGACTAAGCCTTCTTTATTTTGATGTTGGTTTGCATCAACGAAACCTGTGCTAATTAAGCCTAGGCTCAAGCCATTGATTAATTAGCATACCAATTATCATCGCTGGGATAAAGACATAAGCCTGCCACTGTCCGGTACCAAGCAGTACAATACCAGGCCCTGGACAAATACCAACTAGCCCCCAGCCGATACCAAATAACATCGCCCCGATTAACAATTTTTTTGTGATGATTGTCTTACTAGGCATATCAATTGCGCTGCCAATCCAGCTGGTCTGTTGCCGTCTGGCTAATTGCACGCCAACGATGGCAACTGCTAGGCCGCCGCCCATCACTAGCGCTAGAGAAATATCCCAAGCGCCAAAAACGTCCAAAAAGCCTTGTACTTTGACAGGATCGGTCATACCTGATATCAGCAGCCCAAACCCGAATAATAAACCAGCCAGTAATCCAATTATATTTTTTAGCATTGTTATATCCCGCTATTATCTTTTATAAATACTATCAAACGCCATCTGTACAATACGCTACTTATGCCGCTTTGCATTTACAGTAGCCCCAGTACATGACGACCGATATAGACGGTCACGATACCAAAGAACATAAACGTTACCGTCGCCACCATCGAACGTGGTGACAGGCGTGCATTACCACAGATGCCATGACCACTTGTGCAACCTGAACCTAAGCGCGTTCCAAAGCCGACCAGCAAACCTGCACCAATTAATAAGGGTAGAGAGGTACTAATTTCCACATCAGCCAGCGGACTTGTCGATTTATATAGCACTGGTGAGACGATAAGACCCAGTATGAATAGCACCTGCCACATTTCCACGCGCTTGGGTTTGAGCAAACTTGAAAAAATGCCACTAATACCTGCAATACGTCCAATACCCAGTAGCAGGACGACAGTCGCTATCCCTAATATCAATCCTCCTGCTAAGGATATTGGCGTAAATGCCTGCCAGTCTACTTGTATACTCATAATGATTTACCTACTAGTTTTTAGCGATTGTCTAACAAACTTTTTATTTATTAAAATACATTATATTATAAAGAATAATAAAAAGCCAAAAAAATACTGAGCGCAAAGTCTCAGTATTTTTGCTAATAGCAATTTAGTAGGTACAGGTATTATTTCGCCAATACCTCTTCAAGTACCGACTCAAACCGTTGTACCGCACCGTCAATATCCGTTAGCTTATCTAAGCCGAATAAACCTAAGCGGAAGGTTTTAAAGCTATCAGGCTCACCTACTTTCAATGGTACACCAGACGCAATCTGCATACCAGCTTCTGCAAAAGCGCTACCTTTGTGCATATCATCACGTTCAGTATAAGAAACGACGACACCTGGCGCTTTAAAGCCATCGGCTGCGACGCTCTCAATACCTTTATTTTCTAATACTTTACGGACACGCTCGCCAAGCTCCCACTGCGCATCGCACAGTTTATCAAAACCAATCTCTTTGACTTCATTGATCGTATCGCGGAACTGACGCAAGCTATCTGTTGGCATGGTGGCATGATACGCATGACCGCCATTCTCATAGGCACGCATGATGTTTAACCACTGCTTTAAATCAAGGCTAAAATTATTCGATTCAGTACTGTCTACTTTTTTGACAGCAGCGTCGCTAAGCATAACCAGTCCGGCACAAGGGGTACTACTCCAGCCTTTTTGGGGTGCGCTAATAAGCACATCAATACCCAATGCTTTCATATCGAGCCAGACACAACCTGAGGCAATACAGTCAATCACTAATAAGCCACCAACGCTATGAGTCGCCTCTGCTAGTGCTTTAATGTAGTCCTCTGGCAAAATGATACCGGCTGAAGTCTCAACATGCGGAGCAAAGACAACCGCAGGTTTTTGTTCTTTAATTTTAGCCACAGCGGTTTCGATATCGACGGGTGCAAACGGTTTTGGGGCATCAGTATCTTCGGTGCGATCAGCGGTTAAGACCGTAGACGACTTGGCAATATTGCCTTTTTCTAAAATTTGCGTCCAGCGATAGCTAAACCAACCGTTACGGATGATTAGACAGTCTTGATCTTTTGCTAACTGTGCCGCGACCGCTTCCATACCATAAGTACCAGATCCTGGAACAATGGCGACGGCATCAGCGTTATAGACTGATTTGAGCTCGCTAGATAGGTCATTCATTACTTGCTGAAAGACTTTTGACATATGATTAAGGGCGCGATCAGTATAAACCACTGAATATTCTAATAAACCTTCTGGGTCGATATCTTGACGTAATGCGGTCATGGGACACTCCTTGTTTGTTGTTAGACTATGTAGGTGTTATTAATTTTTGATTATAAAAAAACTTGGTTATAGCAAATTTTTGCTACTAAACTTGGGTACTGATACGATTATCTAGGCAACAGTACCAAACAATGAACACCGAGTAATAATAGAGGGTATGACATAGGATTGACGATATAGCGCTTTATCCTAGCGCTATTGCCGTTGTTGACTGTACTTTTTATAACTTAGGTTTTGTAACCCTTAAGTGATATCTGCACCATTGTTGATGCTACGCGGCGGTAGGCGGGTCAAAATGGTCGCTGACAATTTAGCATGGCAACATGCAGTAAACTGTAAGAAGCGCAGTAATACTACTGTCGATGTTCGCTACATTGTTATCACCTAGTGCATATATGACAGCTTGATAGTAGCACTGATAATGACGGTTGACAACGGTTTGTTGACGTCATAATAGTGCCTATACAATCGATAACTTATTAATAACCAAAAGACAATTATTAACGCTTACGGTAAGCGTCGTGCAGGCCCGATACGACAAACTCAAGCAACTCACTATCGCCTTCACGGGCGGCTTTACGCATAAGCTTTGATGGTGCATGCGTGAGCGTTTGGGTAAGACGCCGTGATAGCTCAGTGATGACATCTTCAGCGCTCGCTTCTCCTTGCTCAAGTTTTGCAATAGACTCATGCAGAAGTTTGTCGACTTGGGTATGCGTCGACATACGATAGCGCTGAATATCTTTTCCTACTTGCTTGACTTGAAAGCTGCGCTCCATCTCTACGACCAATTGACTCACTAGCAGCTCAGCATCCACGGCGGCTTGCCTGCGCTGCTCAATATTGCCTGCGATTACATGCTGCAAGTCGTCGACAGAATACAGATAAACATCGTCAATACGACTAATCGTTGAGTCGATATCACGCGGTACGGCCAAATCAATCATTAGTATGGGCCGATAGCGGCGACGTTTTAGTGCTTGCATGGTCATCGTTTTATCAATCAATAAATCCATGCTACCGCTGCAGCTACTTACAACATCGGCCTCTGCCAGCACTTGTGGCAAATCTTGTAAGGATCTAACCTCCACGCTGCGGTTAGAATGACGCAGCTCTGCCGCTAGCGCTTCGGCACGCTCAGGGTTGCGATTGCAGATGATAATTCGCCCTACTCCAAGCCCTGCAATATGGGTTGCGACCAAGCGGTTCATCTCACCGGCTGCAACCACTAATAAAGTACGGCTAGGTAAA
This sequence comes from uncultured Psychrobacter sp., assembly GCF_947488565.1. Classification (GTDB taxonomy): domain Bacteria; phylum Pseudomonadota; class Gammaproteobacteria; order Pseudomonadales; family Moraxellaceae; genus Psychrobacter; species Psychrobacter saeujeotis. The sequence goes on from NZ_CANKZC010000002.1 coordinate 342,634, forward strand.
TCGTCAAATATTTGGGTGACCAATTTGGCTGCTGCAAAGCCGAGCGAGACAGCCTGAGCGCCAACTTGGGTTTCATTACGCACACGTTTGGCGGCTGCAAAAACTTGATCGACAATCCAGCCTAACTGGTTACTGAGTGCTTTTTCATCCTGCGCAAGATGCACGGCTCGTTTGATTTGACCTAAGATTTGCGGCTCACCGAGTATCATAGAGTCAAGACCCGCTGCCACTCGCAGCCAATGAGTAAGCGCATGCGTATCGCGATGTACGTAAAGATAAGCATCAATGTCATTCAATGGCACCTGCTTAAAGTTAGCAAGCCATGTTTTGATTTGCAGGATATGAGCGTTAATAGATGACGAAGAAACGTTGGTGCTGGCAATAGAATCATTACCAAGCGCGCCGTTATTAGGAGTTTGGGAGGCTGATAATTGAGGAACTAGCGCATAGATTTCAGTACGGTTACAAGTTGAGACAATCACACTTCCATCAGTAAAGACCTCTAACTGCTCAAGGGCGATGGTCACATCATCACCCACGAACGCCAAGCGCTCACGTAGAGCGACTGGTGCGGTTTTATGATTGACCCCAATGACCACTAATCTCATTATCGATAGACCATAGACATAACGCTCACCGACCTAATCTATCACTATAGTGTGCCCAAGGTATATTGCAGCATATTACAGTCAATGATTAGCTGGTGCATAGACGTGACGTTATTGATTTGAATAGGTTATATAGCAGATACTATAAATATAAAACCGCTTATTATATCATTGTTACCGATTTTATTTAACACCTGCTCATTTGCGCTAGCTATTCGCTTGTATCTGGGCGCCTGACCAACAAATCAACCGCTATAGATGCTTTTACTAAATATTATTGCTAGATATGAAGAGTATGACCTTTCACTATCGTCAAACTATAATTAAAAACAAGTATGCTATGATTGACCCAGTTATTATTAAAATCGTTTATCTGGTTTTTTATTTTTTGCGCATATTGCTCACTTTAATACATCGATAGTAGTGGTTATTTCTCATCGTATTCTGTTAATCTCTGCCTTGTCTATTAGGTAACACGAGTACTATTGTTTAGTCTCTAGATAGGCCTTTATAATGAAATGTCTTTTTTATTAGTGAATACCCTTATTCTATGATCTTTTTTGGGTGGTTGTTTCAGTCAAAGTTTGCGCTATCGTCTGTGTACGATTGTCAATTTAATTTTCAATATTTATTAAATGACATGCTGAATCGTTTGCGTAAGCGTCGTAAGCTAATTTTGTTATTGGCCACTTTACTGTGTATTGACACTTCTGCTCATGCAAATTTCGTAGATACCCCTACACTGATATGTCCACCTAAGACAGTCGTTGTCGATATAGATCGTGACTCGACCCGTCATGTCATTAGTAAAAATAGTACTCAACATATGACGTTTCATAAAGACGATACTGATTTGATGGTGTTTCCACTAACCTCTCACTCAGTCGATACTGATGACCATAACCAACTAAAGGATCAATCCAGAAATCAATCAATAGATAGTACAATCAATACTGCCAAGCTGCCCTCAGCGACTGTCTTACAGCCAGAGCTTAGAGAACCCAGTTTGTATGCTTTACTAAATGCAGAATTCGCGGCAGATCGCGGTGATATTGAACGGGCACTAACCCTTTATAAGCAGCAGTCTTTTAAAGAAGATGCCACGGCAGTATTTGAGCGCGCGCTGAGCTTGTCGCTGCGTCATGACAATGTCGGGGACTCGTTACAGTTTGCCAAAATGTGGCAAGATCAAAACCCTGATCACGTACCCGCTTGGTTTTATGTGGCGCATTTAGCGCTTAAAGCTCACGACTATACTCTAGCGGGTCAGTCCTTAGACCGTATTTTGCGCTATGATCCACGTACTGATTTGAGCGACATATTGATTGGTATTTACCCAACGACAGACAGCGATCAGCGTGAGCTCTTAGAAGCCTTACAGCCTATTAATAGCGAGCAAAACGCCTCTTTATCAGTGTTAAAAGCAGGCTTGCTGTATCAATTTAATGAGCCTGAGATTGCCATTATTCATATCAATAGAGCTTTGTTACATCAGCCTGATTATGTGCCTTTTATTACCCTAAAAGCCGATATTTTACGCAAAACCGAACCAGCAGAGACGGTGCTTAATTATGTCAATCAATCACGCCTGCGTAATCCTGATAGCAAAAGCTTGTACTTATATGAAATCCGCTATTTGCTTGATCTACAGCAGAGCCAAGAAGCCCTAGAGTTACTCCTTGAAGCGCATCAGCGCTTTAATGATGCAGAGATTACTCTATTGGCCGCTTTGGTCAGCTTGGATAATGAAGAATACCGTAGCGCTGACCGCCTCTTAAACGTACTGGCAAAGACCCCTACTTATCTAGATCAAGCATATTATTATTTGGGTATTAGCGCAGAGCGACAACAGCGCTTTGAGCAAGCCAAATCTTATCTAAAGAGCGTCATGCAAGAAGATTTGGTACTGGCAGCACGCAAAAAAGTGGTCGATCTTGAACTGCTAGATGACAATATTGATGCTGCGATCGACACATTGGTTAATCTGCGTAAACAGTTTACCGTCTTTGCTCCCGAAACTTACGTCTTACAAGCCAATATCTTATGGCAGCACGACCAAGCTGAGGAAGCTCTACAGTTATTGACTCGCGTCAGCCGCAAGTACCCTAATGATCAGTCCATACTGTTCGCCCGTGTACAACTGCTTGATGATCGCAGTGACTATATCATCAAACGTACTGTACTCAATCACTTGCAAGCGCTAGATCCTAACAATCTGTCTTACCAGCTAAGTTATGCTCAATTACTTTTGGCTAATGATCAAAACTCTGCACAAGGGTTAGAGCTTGCCCAAAGCATACGTCAGGTTCGTTTCGATGATCCTCGCTACGATAACGAGCTGCATTTGCAAGCACTAAACGTACTGGCTAGCAGCGCTTTGGCCAATGAAAACTACGCACAAGTCATCGAGTACCTAAAAACCCCTTATGATGTATTGCCAACGCTACGCTCAGGTGTGCTGTTGCTACGCGCCTATCAAGGACTGGGCGAAAGCGCAAAGGTCAACGCGCTACTGACGGACTTGCAACAGCGTTTTTCGTTTGGACAACACAACGTCAATGACCGCGTACAGCTTTATTAAAAAGTAATTGAATGAATAATTGTCATTTTTTATCATATACAATCACTACTCATGTAACCAATAAGTCTCTAACAACAGGGCATAACTGAGTAACAAACTGAGCGTAATATTTTTTAGCATTAACTACATTAAGTTTGTAAATTTTGAGGAACAATCATGTCTGCACGCTCAACAACACTACGCCATAAACCCAATAAATTAGCCGCATTCAGCGCGATGACCGCTGCCTTATTAATAATGTCTGGTTGTCAGTCTTTACAAGGTACAAGTACTAATGCTGGCCCCTCAACTATGGTGCAAGCTCAAAAACTCGATAACTTCAATATCACAGGCAAGATTGGTGTGACCACGCCTGCCAATAGTGCGACTAATACAGGCGCGCAAGGTGGTAGTGCTTTTTACGCTTGGGGACAGCAAAACGAGCGCTTTGCCATTGAATTGATCGGTGCGTTAGGCATTGGCAAAACTAATATCGAATATGATGGTCAAACGGCAACTTTAGTCAGTGAAAAAACAGGCACCTTAACCGCTGACAACCCTGAAACTTTGCTACAAAAAGCCACTGGCTGGCAAGCGCCTATCTCACAAATGCCGTATTGGATATCAGGGCGCTCAGCACCTTCAGACAGCGCCCCGCAGCTTGATGCGCAAGGTCGTCTCATAAGCTCAGTTAATGGGCAATGGACGGCAAGCTTTACTTACAAAGGTACAGATAAATTGCCTGTTAAGATTAGCGCTGTGCAGCCAAAAGGCCACAAAGTCATCATGACTATTAATCACCAAAGCAGCTGATAAATATAACCAATGACGACCGATAATTCCTTGACTTCAAAAGCGTCTATAACACGCTTATCTCCTGCCAAGATAAATTTATTTTTGCATATCGTAGGTAAGCGTGCAGATAACTATCATAATTTGCAAACGGTTTTTCGCCTACTTGATTGGGGCGACTATTTGCATTTCTTAGTTGCAGACACGGTAGTTGCGATTAAGGGTCAAGATGTAAGTAATATCTGTCGTCAACTGTTGACCTTGTCTGGTGCAGATACTATTACTAGTGTTATAGAAGATAATTTAATTGTTAAAGCCGCTCATGCTTTATTGGCTGCGGCTTTGCAGTCAAAAAAACTACCCAAGCAGCTACCGCAAGTATGTATTGGTTTAGACAAGCGTTTGCCAATGGGTGCAGGCTTGGGCGGCGGCTCTTCTAATGCCGCAACTACCTTATTAACATTAAATGAGATTTGGCGATTTAACTTCACTCAAGATGAGCTGATAAAAATCGGTGCGACGATTGGTGCAGATGTGCCAATATTTATTTTTGGGCAAGACGCTATCGCTATGGGTATTGGCGAAGAATTGACCGCCATTAATTTGCCGAATCAGCACTATCTAATCCTAACACCAAATGCTCACATCAATACGGCAACACTCTTTGCACATCCTAAATTACAGCGTGATATCACACCACTCTCAATACAAACAATTGAAAATCAGTTTGACAATTATCTGCAACACTTAACTGCACCCTATCACAATGTTTTTACTCCAGTCGTCACCAGCCTCGCCCCCGCCGTTGATGAAGCATTAGATTATTTGAAAAGTTTAGAAAAAGTGGCGTTAGGCACAGCACGAATGACTGGCTCTGGTAGCGCGGTATTTTTGCCATTGGAGGCGAGTATTGCTAGGGATAAGGTACGGTTGGCAAAATGGATTTCAGCGGCGCCTTGTGCTGGGTATGTGGTGAGAAGCTTATAGCTATTACTTAAAAGATAGGGTGCGAACAGCCTACCTGAAATACTTAATCAAATAAGAGTTCTAGATGATAAAACCAGCCAAATTAAATAAAGGAGATACTGTCGCCACCGTATCCCTCTCTTGGGGCGGAGCAAGTGAGCTTCCGCATCGTTATCAAGCTGGCAAACAGCAATTTCAAGATACCTTTGGCGTGAATGTCATTGAAATGCACAACACTCTAAAGCCTGCTAAATGGTTACAAGAAAATCCACAGGCGAGAGCAGATGACCTACATGAAGCGCTGACTAATCCCAATGTAAAAGCCATCATTTCTAATATTGGCGGATCAGATAGTATTCGCCTATTACCTTATATTGACTTCGACTTAATTCAGAAAAACCCAAAAATATTTTTAGGTTTCTCAGACTCTACCATAACCCATTTTATGTTTTACAAAGCAGGTGTTACCTCGTTTTATGGCACCAGTCTATTGGTTGGTTTTGCTGAAAACGGCGGTATGCATGACTATGTCATTGAAGATATTAAACGCACTCTATTTTCTAGTAGACCTGTTGGGCAGATTCAGCCAAGTACCGTTTGGACAAGTGAGTGGCTCGAATGGGAAAACCCTGAACTTGCGACTAAAAAACGCATGATGACCCAAAGCCTAGGATGGCGTTGGTTAAATGGTCAGAGTAAACAACAAGGAAAAGCTGTAGGTAAAGTAACAGGTGAGCTGCTTGGTGGTTGTATAGAAGTACTAGAGTTTATGAAAGATACGGCTTTATGGGTGAGTCCTGCAGATTGGCAGGGCAAAATCTTATTTATTGAAACCTCCGAAGATCAACCTTCGCCTACCTTTTTTAGATATTGGTTACGCAATTATGTAGCATCCGGCATTATGGAACGCATTAGAGGAATTATTCTTGGGCGTCCTGAAGATAACAAATTCTGGCGAGAGTATGATGAAGTGTTACTCGATGTGATCTATAATGAAGCTGGACTGAGTCATTTGCCAATCATAACAGGGATGGATTTTGGACACAGTAGCCCGACTTTTACCCTACCCCTAGGTGTAAAAGCGCAAATTGATTGTGACAATCAAACTTTCTCTATCATAGAAAGTGGCGTTAGTGAATAGATTGAGTCATCAAGCGCAGTAGCAAAGACTTGTAGGGTGTGGCCTAGCGTACCATTTATAGTTGTCTTAACTCAATATCGGTGCGCTGGGCGCACCCTACGCAAACTTGTATAGAATGCACTTTACGCACCGAAAAGATACGGATCATTAAAGATGGTGTGTGCAAGACATACTTATTCAAGCTCGACCTACACGCTAACCTTGCAGTCCTAGCCAAACCTTAGCAGCTGACTCTTCGTCAGGGTTAAAGCCTTTGATATCCAAATTTGGTATCATCCAACCTTCAATTTCAGCAACCTTTTGTAGCCATTGCTGCTCACTGATAACTGCCATCTTGCCAAAATACTTCATGGTTGCCCATAACTCAGGCATACGTCTCATCTCATCCATTACTGCCGAAAAAGATGGCATGGCAAAGCTATCAATGCGATAGAGTAAAGTGGCATTTTGTAGTTCAGTATTTGGGTCAGCCTGAACCATAGACGCCGTTGCCTGCACCCATTCATCAAGTAGACGATTCATATCATCACTATGTATTTTGCCATTAATGGCTAACTCAATGTGATTGTTACTGTGCTTGGTTAGAAGATAGGTCATATCGCTTTCCTTATTCCGTACGTGCTGATAGTGCTATCTATATTACCTTATTTTCTCTGTGGTATTGAGTAAGACATGTGTATGAATGTGGCTTTGTTAAAACAACTATGGACGACGACTATGATTGCTTTTCATTACTGAACTGCCAAAACTACCTTAGAGTTTACTTTTTACGAATAAAAGAACATAAATGACTTGCAAAATCTCAAAATTTACTTATAATAGGTCGCCACAATAGGGGTATAGCCAAGTTGGTAAGGCATCAGGTTTTGATCCTGACATCCGTTGGTTCGAGTCCAGCTACCCCTGCCATTTTTTAGTTTGGATTGCTGATTTATAGCAATTGACAACACCTTCCCAGTTTCGGTATAGTTCGCAATGAACACCGCTCGGGAACACTGTCTTAGACGGTTGAATAGGTAACGACGTCAGTCTAGTATTTTATCAATATTTAGCTTTCGTACTACCTAGACATTACAGGGGTATAGCCAAGTTGGTAAGGCATCAGGTTTTGATCCTGACATCCGTTGGTTCGAGTCCAGCTACCCCTGCCATTTTTTACTGTAAAAGTAGTCTTCAATTATTTTCACCACTCTTTTCTTTATTTGGGCAGTTAGACACTGCTTAGTGGTCGCTGCTTGAGTCAATAAATAGGACTTCAGTCATGCCTTATTTGGCAATTTTTACGGGCAATGCCCATCCAGAACTTGCGAAAACCGTCGCCGACCACCTACACATCCCTCTTGGTAAAGCTGACATCACCCGTTTTTCTGATGGCGAAATTGCTGTGGAAATCAAAGAACACGTACGCGGTAAAGACGTGTTTATTATGCAGCCGACTTGTGCACCGACCAACGATAATTTGATGGAAATCATGATGATGGCGGATGCGCTTCGTCGTTCTAGTGCTGGCCGTATTACAGCAGTTATGCCGTATTTTGGTTATGCGCGTCAAGACCGTCGTCCTCGTTCTGCTCGCGTACCTATCTCGGCCAAAGTCGTCGCTGACATGCTAAATATCGTTAGCATTGATCGCGTCATGACGGTGGACCTACACTCAGATCAGATTCAAGGTTTCTTCGACATTCCTGTAGATAACATCTACGGCACACCCGTCCTTTTGAACGATTTGCAAAAGCAAGACTACGACAACATCATGGTGGTTTCACCTGACGTTGGCGGTGTGGTTCGTGCGCGCGCAATGGCCAAGCAATTAGGTGATACTGATATGGCGATCATCGATAAACGCCGTGCCCGTGCCAACGAGTCACAAGTCATGCATATCATCGGTGATGTTCGTGATCGTGACTGCGTTATCGTTGACGATATGGTCGATACGGCAGGTACGCTATGTAAAGCGGCTGAAGCCCTAAAAGAAAACGGCGCCCGTCGTGTATTGGCTTATATCACTCACCCTGTCCTATCAGGTAATGCCCTAAAAAATATCAGCGAATCGGCATTGGACGAAGTGGTCGTGACTGACACCATTCCATTGTCTCCTGCTGCGCAAGCATGTAGCAAAATCCGTCAAGTCTCTATAGCTCCGATGCTGGCTGAAAGCTTACGCCGTATCAATAATGAAGAGTCTATCAGCGCTATGTTTGACGCTTAGAGGCTGTAGTTTTTCTTTGAGCTTTGTGATTCTGATTACTTAATGATTGGCGCTAAAGATTAACTTTAGCGCTTTTTTTCGCTTTAATGTTTTTGCTCATGGCCAACCGTCTATCATTTGTCACGTAAGAGCTTCTTAATCTTCATCAAATTATCTAAGCCTTTATTATTGCTGCAAAAACACGTATAATGCGCGCCTGTATGCATTATTCGTAAGCTTTAAGCATTTGAGGCTTAGCGGTATGACTCATACTATTTAAGGTATCGATTATCCGGTAGAAGACTGGTCGCAAGTCTTAGGTTACTGGTAGATACTTCACATACACTCTATAGGATTATATCCATGACTATCGATCATTTTGCAATTAATGCGGTTGACCGCTCTGCTGAACAACAAGGTAAAGGTGCGAGCCGCCGCCTACGTAAGCAGAACTTAGTACCTGCTATCATTTATGGTGGCGGTGAAGAACCAACAGCTATCTCAATTAAATTGAATGAGATGGTAAAGTCGCTTGAATACGAAGCCTTCTTTTCACAAATCTTGACGATCACAACTGATAAAGGTGAAGAGCATCAAGTCGTTATTAAAGACTTACAGCGTCATCCTGCTAAAGGCTTTCCAATGCATGCTGACTTTCAGCGCATTATCAAAGGCCAGAAGATCAACATGAACGTTCCTGTGCATTTCGCTGGTCGTGAAGAAGCTCCTGGTACAAAAGCAGGCGGTATCCTATCTACGTTGGTTACTGAAGTTGAAATCGTTTGCCTACCATCACAGCTACCTGAGTACCTAGAAGTAGATGTATCAGGTATGGAAATCGGCGATCTATTCCGTTTATCAGACATCGACTTACCTGAAGGCGTGATTATCTTTGATCTTGATATGGAAGATGCGCACGACCGCACTATCGTTAACATGCAGCCACCAACGGTTGAAGAAGTTGACGAAGATGCTGAGGAAGTTGATGCTGACGAAGTACCAGCTACCGAGCAAGCTGACAAAGCTGACGACAAAGACGCTGAATAATTGATTATAGGTCAGTAGACACCGCTCTACTGACCTATAATAGTAGCGAGTTTGTTGATATAGAAACAGCAGGTGATCATTGTCTCCTGCTGTTTTTGTCAGTACTATTTGAAAAGGCATTTACAAAAATAACTGACAGCGTTATTTATTTAAATAATATTCATTTTAGGCTATTTACTCTTTGTATTATTTTACTTTGTAGTTAGCTTAACCCTCATTTTAAGCAAGGTATGTTATGGCGATAAAACTCATTGTTGGTCTTGGTAATCCTGGTGAGCAATATATGTTTACTCGCCATAATGCAGGTTTTTGGTTTGTGCAGCATATCGCTCATCATTTTAATATTGCCTTAAGCCCTGATAAGAAGTTCCATGGCGTGACCGGACGCGGACAAGTATATGGTCATGATGTGCGCTTGCTACTACCCCTAACTTTTATGAATAAATCAGGGCAGTCAGTCGTGCCGATGGTCAATTATTACAATATCGCCAATGATGAGCTACTGATCGCTCATGATGAGCTCGACATTGATGCCGGTAGCATCAAGCTAAAAACGGCGGGCGGTCATGGCGGTCATAATGGCCTGCGTGATATTACCCCGCATATTGGAAACGACTTTCATCGCTTGCGCGTCGGTATTGGGCATCCAGGACATAAGTCTAAAGTGAGCGGACATGTCCTCTCTAAAGCATCGCCTGATGAACAAATTGCGATCGATAGTGCACTCACGACAGCTTTTGAAGCGCTACCTTTATTATTAGAGGGCGATATTGAACGCGCGCGTTCGCAAATTAATAGTTTTAAACTACCTGCCTAAACGGTATGATACTTTTGGTTCAGACCTTATGACTTTTGCTTAAGTTTGTCTAAAACTGCTAACGCTATTTTGTGTTTATCAGTAATTAGCCAGCACAAGCTTTGTAAGGTCTTGATTTAACCTTTAATTTTTATGTATCCGTCCCCATTAACTGATTACTTTTGTTACGCTAAGGAAGCAATTCATGCTACTTAATATGCTTAAATGCAAATTGCACCGTGCCCGCGTCACGCATGCTGAGCTCCATTATGAAGGCTCATGCGGTATCGATGGCGACTTATTAGATCTTGCTGGATTACGCGAGAACGAATCTATCGACATCTATAATGTCACCAATGGTAAGCGCTTTCGCACCTACGCTATTCGCGCTGAAGCTGGCTCTGGTATTATCTCATTAAATGGTGCCGCCGCTCATATGGCAGACTTAGGTGATATCGTCATTATTTGCGCTTATGCTCATTTTGATGAAGTTGAAGCCTCGACCTACCAGCCAAAACTGGTTTATTGTAATGAAGATAACACCGTTAAAGACACTGCAAATATTATCCCTGTGCAAGTGGCTTAATAGTTCCGATAAAAAGTCAAAAGCGCCCATATTTATAGTTAGCCTGCATTAAACTTTGCAAAACTATTTATTCCGATACAAAAGCTGAATCCACATTGTGGTTCGGCTTTTTTTATATCAATCCAGATTTAATAATTCATCATTTTTGAAGGAAAGTACCCATGTGGTTGGCAGGTGTTGCAATACTGATTGGTTTGGCCATTCTGGTTTGGAGTGCTGATGTATTCATTGATGGCGCAACCGCATTAGCAAAGACGTTAGGTGTACCTAGTTTTCTGATTGGGGTGTTGATCTTAGGATTGGGTACCTCCGCACCTGAGATGGTGGTATCGATATTAGCAGCGCTAGATGGTAGTCCTGAGCTTGCCTTAGGCAATGCTTACGGCTCAAATATCATCAACATTGCGTTAGTTTTAGGGGCGACCGTTCTCATCAGCCCCATTGTGATTCATAAAGGTATCGTAGCACGTGACTTACCTATGCTATTACTCATTACTGCTCTGTCAGCATGGCAATTGCGTGATGGCGTACTAAGCTTGAACGATGGTATCTCGTTATTAGTTTTGTTAGTTATCGTCTTAAGCATCCAAATCGTACTGAGCCTACGTGAGGGCAGATCAAAGCCGAAAAACGATGTCATCGAAGACAGCGATACAGTAAAAATTGTTCCGGTAACAAACAATACGATAGAAAGCTTAGGGGTAAAAAGTACTGATTCAGGTTATATAGAACCAAGTTTGGCACGGGGTTTGGGCAGCTTGTTTGTGGGTATGCTGATGCTGGTCTTAAGCTCACGAGCGATTGTTTGGGGTGCAGTTGAGATGGCGGCATTTTGGGGATTAAGCGAGTTGATTATTGGTCTGACCATCGTCGCTGTTGGCACGTCTCTACCAGAGTTGGTGGCAAGCCTCGCTGCAGCGCGTCATGGTGAGCATGATATGGCACTTGGTAATATCATTGGCTCCAATATCTTTAATACGTTAGGAGTAGTCGGGCTAGCGGCTGTTATCGCACCAATTACAACCAACCCAATAATTTTATCTCATGATGTATTGGTAATGGCACTGATTACCTCTCTACTCTTTATAATGTGTGCATTTGCTTTTATATCTAATCGAAAATTTGGTCGTACCTCTGGCCTTACAATGATACTACTGTTTATTGGCTATACGGTATGGCTGGTTCAAACGGCCATTGTATAAAAGGCATCAGCATCATCGATGGGCTAATGATGCTGATGTCTTTTGATTATTTGTTATGTTTGCGGTTTTTAAAGCCGCGCCATAGACCTTCATGCGCTACTTTTGGCATCTTTAGGGTAATGGTGTTTGATAGCATGTCTTGCACTGCTAGGCCCCGACGATTAAACAAGCAAAATACGTAGTTAAAGACCAAACCCAAAAAGGCACTGGTCAGCAGGACGGCACGCGAGCCTCCTATCAGACTGCCAATGATACCGAAAATTAACGGCATTAATGCCGCTGCTAGAATTCGCTTGAATGACTGCCCCCATGTTAGCAAATGCCCAGCATTATTGACCGTTTTTAATCGCCATGTTTGCATGCCCAGTGTTTGACCACCACGTCGCCAAAACACGCCATAGAAGGCTACTAGCGTCAGTATAAAAGAAGGTGTCATAACGACGTTCTGATACCATCTGGGTAGCGACTGCGCCTCTTCAGACTGCGTCCCTGTCTCCATGGTCAATAGCGTACCAATCACCGTCAGCATCGTCCCCACCAAAAACAATAATGCCAAAATCAACATCCCATCATATAAGATAGCAACGACACGGGTCGTCGGTTTGGCGATAGTAGGCTCTTCAATATGAGGGACGGGCTGTTGAGAGGTGTTCTTTTTTGGAGACTTTGACTTAAGGATAGTCTTCGGTGTACTTTTTGACATGATACAAGCTCATAGCAAGCGAAAATAATGACACTATTGTACCGTAATTTGGGTGCTTATCGTACACTTATACCAAGCCCTAGAAGTATACATATTATAAAAACGATGATGCGTCGAAAACGTGTTGTAATATTTAAAACTTGAAGTTTATAAAGATAAGACCAACGACCTTTATTACAAAAACAGCAGACATAAAAAAATCGCCAAATTGTCATAAGACAGGCGATTGATTTAGTTTTTAGCTCGAAGTTTAATAAGACAAGCTATTATGCAAATGGTGCGCCTGGAGAGATTCGAACTCCCGACCCCTTAGTTCGTAGCCAAGTGCTCTATCCAACTGAGCTACAGGCGCGTATTTTGCACATCATTCACTGTATCTTAACGAACATTTACAGTAAATTAGGTTGGCTATTATATAGATAATCCAGCTGATGTCAATATTTTTTATTCATTAAAATAAAGTTTTTTCTATTCTAATTACAAATATATCTGACATCGACTTACTGCATTACAATCTAACAATAAACCGAATAAATGGCGGTGAAGGAGGGATTCGAACCCTCGATACGCTTACACGTATGGTTCCTTAGCAGGGAACTGGTTTCAGCCACTCACCCACTTCACCGAACGATCTAAGACACTTATCGATATATTTGTTAAAAATAATTTTAAGAAATATGTCTTTAAACTATAGTATCAATGCTTGTTGATACGTCTTATGTCGTGGGCGAGTATTATAACAAAGCCAAAACGAATTGCAAGCATTACCCGCCGTTTTTATGACACTTTCTCATATATTTTAAATAATACTTTTTTTGACGATAGAATAAGGGGTGATTTTCAGGGGCTTGGCTTTATTGTATAGTTATTCAGGTTCAGTGAGCGCCAACGATAAGCTTACTGCTGTGGCTTTTTTGGCTTGAGATGGCTATAGTAATCAAAAAGCCGTTTTCAACCATCATAAAAACAAATAAAGGAAGGTTATGCGACCAGTAGTGTTATGTTTTTCTGGCTTAGATCCCTCAGGGGGTGCAGGGTTACAAGCCGATATTGAAGCGATAGGAGCAGCAGGTGGACATGCAGCTGTCGCATGTACTGCCATCACTGTTCAAAGCTCACAGCAAGTATTCGGTTTTGAGGCTTGCGCGGCAACCTTAGTAAAAGATCAGGCCATGGCGGTACTTGAAGATTTACCGGTTCGCGCGATCAAATCAGGTATGCTTGGCACCACAGATAATATCGCCATGCTGACGCGCCTATTTGCAGAGCAGACAATTAGCAGTAAGACGCCTTTTGTCCTTGACCCTGTACTCGTTGCCAATAGCGGAGGCAGCTTAGGCGATGAGCAAACCTTAGTGGCTGCTTTTAGAGAGCTGCTTCCCTACGCCACGCTTATTACGCCAAACACACATGAGCTAAGGGCGTTAAGCGGCGAGCAAGACTTACATAGTGGTGCACAAAAACTATGTGCACAAGGTACACATGCCGTACTGGTCAAAACCTCACATGACTTTGACAGCGGCGATATCGAGCAATACTTATACGTTAAAGGTGACATGGTACACCAAAGTACGTTGCCGCGCCTAAACGGTGAATTTCATGGCTCTGGCTGCTCACTGGCCAGCTTTATCGCAGGACGCTTAGCTCTAGGTAATGAGCTGATTACAGCTATCAAAGCTGCTGATCGATGGATTGCACAGACATTGGTAGCAGCAGATCGTCCACATCCTAAAGACAGCAGTGCCCAACTGATACCGAATCGCTTTATCGCTTTTAAATAAGGCTGCGGTAGAACCAAGTTTATAAAACAGCTTTAGATAAAGATATAAATAAAAAAGACGCCCTATAATAAGAGCGTCTTTTTTGTGTTAGGCAGTTTTTAGAATATGTCGATAAGTGTACTTGATGATTAATACGTAATAATCAATACGTAATAGAGTTTAGCCCAACATCGGCATAAAGCTTGAGGCCAAACCGCCGATAAACATCTCAAGTAGAAGAAAGGCAATAAAGGCAACCATCGGTGATAAATCAAGCATGCCTAGATTTGGTGTAATGCGGCGAAACGGCGCTAAGATAGGCTCAGCTAAATTGATAATGATACCAATGATCGGGTGCTCAGATCGGGTAAATACCACAATCCAGCTTACGATAATAGAACCAATGACCAAATAGCGACACATACGCAAAAAGTCTAAAATCAAACTAGTGGTACCAGCAAAAAACAGCGGCGCAGGTGCAATACCTTTATGCATCAGCGCCGCTTTGCCAGAGATATCAACGAGACGGATTAAAAACATCAATACAATGGCCGCAATACTGATACGCCCTTGCGCAACTGTCGGAAAAATACGCCCAAACGTATCTACAATGCGTGTGGCCTTATAAGCAGGCGCAATCATAGGGTTTCTCTCATCCATTCCAGCAAACTGCAGCATAAAACGGATAAATACTAGCATCATAGCGAAGGTAGTCACTAAGTCAAAAATTTGCAACAACGTGTTGTTCATAAAACGCTACTCAATGTGCCACGAATAAATATTTTTAAGATGGTGGCTTATTTGTATTAAAGGAGAATTTTACTGGGCTAAATTCTTATTTATTTTCTGTACTAAGCGCTTGACTACGGTCGTAACAAGCTTGCATGGCCTCGCCGATTTGACGACCAATCTCATTACTTTGCATAGATTCGATAGCGGCTTGTGTGGTGCCATTCGGTGACATGACTTTACGGCGTAGCTCACTTGGACTATCATCACTCTCAATAGTCATTTTAGCTGCACCTAGTACCGTCTGCATAGCCAGAGCTGAGGCTTGCTCTTTGTCCAGACCGAGCGCCACGGCGCCATCAATCATTGATTCAATAAAATAAAACACATAGGCTGGTGCAGAACCAGAAACGGCCGTTACAGCATGCATATGTGTCTCATCATCTACCCACATAGCCAGACCTGACGCTTCCATCACCGCCGTTGCCAACTGCTTTTGCGCCTCATCAAGGTCAGCGGAAGCATACAGCCCAGTTGCCCCCATCTGTATTTTAGAGGGCGTATTGGGCATGGCACGTACGACATTAGGGTAGCCACCAAGCATACTAGAGAGGTCATCAGTCGATAACCCAGCTGCCACTGATATCACTAACTGGTTGTCTAAAGCATCAGCAAAAGCGCTGACAACTTTATTCATGACTTGAGGTTTTACCGCTAAGACGATGACGTCAGCATCAATGATCGCAGCCTTTGGGTCTACACTTGCATCAACCGTATTCATCTTTTGATCTTCAAACTGCTGACGTGTCTCAGCGCTAGGTGCTGATACGGTGATTAGCTCAGGTTTGACACCGCGGGCCATAAGCCCACTTATCAAAGCTTGCGCCATGTTTCCGCCACCGATAAAGCTGATTTTTTTATTGTCGAGTACTGACATTATTATTCCTCACTAACAAAACGCAAAGTATTCAAAGGTATAGTTTTCAAACGTATATCATGACATCTAAAATGACACTTAGTCTACCATACTGCTACGAGCATTAAAGAAATTTATCTATAGTCCAATCACCTCAAAAACCGATTAACGTAACGATTTTATTGCATACTGGCTATATGCTTAAGATATTTTTGATAGCACTAGCTAAGAAACCACTGTCATTTATAGCGTTTGCTAACGATTTATCAGTCCCTAGTACCCAACTTTCAAATGGCGATACTAGCAGTAATGGTAACGCTTCCTCTTTTTGAGCGGACGCAATACTAATGACCACTAAGCTATCCCGCAGCCAGACAGGCACGCCCAGTGTTTGATAGAGTTTTTTGCTCGCTTGCGGTCGAGTGGCGAGAGTGGTTTGGACGCGCTGCTGCCGTCCTAATGGTGTACACTTCAGCACCATACCCTCTTTATCGTGATTAAGCTTATCACTGCCACTGAATGTATCATTTATAAATTGTATCAAGGTGTTGAGCGTAATTTCTAACTGCCAATCAATACCTTTGCCTGTGCGTAATGTCAGCATCATTGTAGGCTGTTGAGCCAAATTTGAACAAGGTAACATTTGGGTGTGTGTAATACATGGTAGCGCTAGCCAGGCAAGCCAAGTACTGCTAAGACGATATAACTGTTGACGATAACGGCGGATGCTGTATTTTTGGGTGCGTCCGTGCCAGTCTAATTGGGTTTGATGGTTGTGATCATTGCGCTCAGTTAAGCTTAAGACATCATCGACAAGCTGCTTAGAGGGTGGCAGTGGCTCATCTTGTGTGAGCCAAGTATGTATGAGTTGGCGTTGACGATAGATAGGCAATGAGTGCAGTTTGTCGATATTTAGCACATGTTGCGCTGGCGGGTAATTCAACGGCACAATAGCGGTCTGCTGCAAGTCTTGTACGGCTTGATCGCTCACGATAGCCTGAGCATCTGCGAGTAGCTGCGCACTGCGAGCAATATTAGTGATTGCACTGGAGTTATAAGCTGTCAGCGCTGGAAGCACTTCAAGACGTAGACCACTCCGCACATTATCGCCGCTGTCGTTGGTAGGGTCATCGATATACGGCAGCTCTAACTGCTGAGCATAGTGACTGATGGTAGAGCGGCGTACCGATAACCAAGGCCGCCACAGTATGTTGCGTTGTGCGCTTTGTGACTGCTCTCGCCACGCCTGCATACCTGACAAGCCATTCACCCCCGCCCCTTGAATCAAGCGCATGAGCACCGTCTCAGCTTGATCATCAGCATGATGGCCCAAGAGTAGCACATCATCTTGATTAATATGGGCGCGCATCACATGATAACGTGCCAGCCGCGCTGCTTGCTCATCATGACCGTCTACTTTTGCCATTAATACCTGACACGGTAGCTGCTGAATGTGTGCCCAGCTAGCGACATGCGCTGCCCAATAATGGCTGTCTGCTTGCAGTCCGTGATTGACGTGCAACAATTGCGGCAAAAACGGCAATTTACCCTGTCGATATAACTGTACACACAGCGCGGCCAATGCCAACGAGTCTCGCCCACCACTACAAGCCAGCCAAATACGTCGGCCATGTAATTGACCACCATATTCAGCCACGCTAACCAATAACGCCTCTGCCAGATTAACATCGATCGGTAATTGGTCTACTGGCTTAATAGGATACTGTAAAATGGCGCTACTAGTCATAATCAATCTTATATGAGTAAAGTTAAAAACGAAAAAACGCGCTATCAAGTAGCGCGTTTTTATTCTATCACTTTTTAGTCTATCGCTAAGAGTAACCGTCTAGAACCAAAAGCATGTCATCGAACAAGAGTAATATCAGATCAGCCTTTTATATACCTAACAAGGCAACATGACTTCTGAATTAAAGGTCTTGAGCTTTTCATAGCGCTGCTCACAACGAGCGTCTGCATCCATGTCTTTGATCTCATTAAGCTGTTCAAGCAGTAGCGCTTTAAGAGAGTTCATCACTGGCTGAGGATGAATATGTGCGCCTTCCCCTTCTTCGATGACTGCATCAATGAGTCCCAGTTGATACAAGTTATCTGCATTCAACTTCAAAGCTTCACTGGCGTCTTTCGCTTTTTCTGCCGTTTTCCATAAGATTGAGGCACAGCCTTCAGGAGAAATAACGGAATAGATACTGTTTTGTAGCATATTTACTTTGTCACCGACCCCAATGGCCAATGCACCGCCTGAGCCGCCTTCACCGATGATGGTGACAATTATAGGGGCTTTTAAACTTGAGAATACAGCAATGCTCTCTGCAATCGCTTGCGCTTGTCCACGCTCTTCGGCACCAATACCAGGGTAGGCACCTTGAGTGTCGACAAAGGTCATCACGGGAATATTAAAACGTTCTGCCATCTTTACCAGACGTATGACTTTACGATAACCCTCAGGGTTTGCCATACCAAAGTTATGAGCAATGCGCTCACGCGTACTACGACCACGATGTTGCCCTATGACCATGACGGGCATACCATCCAAACGGGCCAATCCACCTACAATTGCTTTGTCATCAGCATAGGCACGATCACCATGCAATACATCAAACTCTGTGAACAGCTGATTAATATAGTCCATAAACAATGGACGTTTTGCATGCCTTGCAAGCTGAACGCTATCCCATACAGTACTCATAGACGTTTCCTTTCTGTCGTTTTATATAATTTATATGATACTACGTGTCATGATTTAGTTGAGAATAAATAAAGTACAGTTGTAAACTCAAAAAAACTTATAGTAGCACAATTTATATACCGTAGCATTTAACAATGCTTTTGTAATGTAACTATTTGGCTGGCCCAGCTAACCAAAGCCCAGCGGCTAGGCGGATACTGTGGCTTCCACAACACTAAGCTGAACACCCCATTTTGCAAACTGCTCAATCTCTACATAAAGGTCTGAAAATAAAAATGCATAATGTTTTTTGTCGGTGCTGACAGTAATTTGCCAGCGGTTGGTATCCGTGATGACAAGGCGCATATCAGGCAGATCATACTCACTACGGCTATGATGCGCCAATACTGCAAGTCTTAATAGTAAGCATAGATAGACCAAGTCATCACCGCCGATGCTACACGTCTGCTCAAGCATATCGCTTTTGAGCTTGCGTCTATGATTGAGCATCAGCTGTGCCATGCGTTTTTGGTCAACTTGCGAAAACCCCGGAATGTCCGAGTATTCAAGCAAGTAAGCGCTGTGCTTATGGTAGCTGCTATGACTAATCGCAAGACCAATCTCGTGCAGGTATGCTGCTCGTCTCAATACGTCAGCATCATCATTGGTCAATTGCAAATCATCTTTAACTTGTTTGAACAAATGGCGACTGGTTCTGACCACTTGTCTGGCTTGTTTTTTGTCCACTGAATAGCGTTTGATTAATGCAAGTACACTACGGTCACGGACATCCTCACTAGCCAAACGTCCAAGCATGTCATACATCACCCCTTCTCGTAGTGCGCCATCAGAATAAACGATAGTCTCAATGCCAAGCACCTTCATCGTCGCGCGTAGTACCGCTACGCCTGCGGGAAACACTGCCTTACGATGCTCTTTTACACCTTCTAACTCGATATCGTTTACATCTCCAATCTTGATGAGCAGTTTTTCTAGTTTTTTGACCCCTTGATAAGTGACGCGCTCTTGCTCATCTGACCAGCCTTTAGATACCAGCACATTACGCACCGCTTTAATCGTACCACTAGAGCCAACCACACTACTCCAGCCTGTCTTTTGATATTGACCATTAATAGCGAGTACTTCTTTGCGAGCAGCGACGATAGCACGATTAAAATTCTCTTTATTAATTTGTCCATCTGCAAAAAATTTCTTTGTAAAAGCCACACAGCCCATCTGTAAACTTTCAGTCAATATAGGATCAAATCCTTGTCCAATAATAAACTCGGTAGAGCCGCCACCGATATCAATAACCAGACGCTTATCACTACTGGCATTGGTATGGGAGACACCAAGATATATAAGGCGCGCCTCTTCACGTCCCGAGATGATTTCAATCGGATTGGGTAGTATCTCATTAGCGCGTTTTATGAAATCATTGGCATTTTTTGCTTGGCGCAGCGCATTTGTCGCAACGACACGTATGCGCGAAGCAGAGACTGAGTCAAGGCGTGCAACGAAGCGACTAAGACATTCTAGACCTCGCTTTTCAGCAGCAGCGCTTAAGATGTTATGTTCATCTAATCCTGCTGCCAGCTGTACTTTCTCAGACATGGAGACGACTTTTCGCACCTCACCATGATCAAGACGAGCAATAGCTAAATGAAAGCTGTTTGAACCGATATCGATGGCAGCCATCAGTTCATCATCGGCGAGTGGCGAATCTATAATGTCGTTATTGAGCATAGGAAAAATCGTTATCCTGTAGGATGGTGTATAAAAATATAGTAGAGCCGCAGTCAAGTTTTGCTATTAAAGCATTTCTATTAAGGTACATTCAATAACTTGTGTTCATTATAACCCTTTGCTACATTCTAAATAAGTCATATTATTAACCAGTAACATTGATAATTTAGGATAATTATTGATGACTGTAACTTTTATCTTGGTGTCCAGTTCATTGTTAAATTGCGCTGTTGACCTTCCTCTATTGAGGTAGTCACCAAGTATTGATAGTTCTCTGTTAGTCCAAACAATAAGCAAAGGAAGCTGCCATCATGAATCAATCTACGCGTACTCAATCTCGGGCTACTGCCAACACACCAACAAAAGATGCAATTATTGGTACAGATATCACTAAAGTAGACCCTGCCTCTGAGCAAGGATTTTACGATTTTTATTTAAACGAGCATCAAAACATTATTTGTCGCCGTCTACATTTTGCTGGTAGCAGTTTTGGTTTATTAGGACTGGCAAAGTCGGTCAAGACGCGCTCACCAAAACCTTTACTCAAAGGTATTGCCGCAGGGTATGCTTGTGCTTGGGTTGGTCATTTCTTTTTTGAAAAAAACAAACCAGCCACGTTTAAATATCCACTACAAAGCTTCGTCAGCGACTTTCGTATGTATGGTGACGTCTTGCGCGGCAACTTAAGTTTAAGTGACCGCAAATTTGATAAAATCGGACGAAAGTAGTTTATTCACACTACTAACGCAAAGACTTACGCAGTATCTTACCTACCGCCGTCTTAGGCAACTCATCAATAAATTCGTATGATTGCGGGCGTTTATAACCTGTTAGACGCTCGCTTGCAAAAGCTTGTAACTCCTCTGTAGTCAAGCTTGCCTCTTTTTTGACCACAAAGGCTTTTGGCACTTCACCGCTATGCTCATCTGCAATACCAATCACCGCTACTTCAAGCACTTTTGGATGCGCGGTCAATGCCGCTTCTACTTCGTTTGGATAAACGTTAAACCCTGAGACTAATATCATGTCTTTTTTACGATCGACGAGCGTCAAAAACCCTTCTTCATTCATTACTCCGATATCACCTGATTTAAAATAACCATCTTCGGTAAAGGTGTTGGTATTATCTTGTTGCCAATAGCCGCGCATCACTTGTGGACCTTTTATGCCCACCTCTCCAGGCTCGCCAATCGCACATGCTGAGTCATTTTCATCAATAATTTTTATATCCATCATGGCCAACGGCAGACCAACGCTACCATTAAAACGGCTAATACCAGGTGGGTTAAAAGAGATAACAGGAGAAGTCTCAGACATGCCGTACCCTTCATTGATAATCATGCCAGTGACTTGTTGCCATTGATCAGAGACCGCTTTAATAATCGCTGTACCGCCACCGATAGATAGCGCTAAGCGACTAAAATCTAGGCTGGCAAACTTTGGATGATGCAGCATACCGATAAACAAGGTATTGACCGATGGAATGACATGTGGACGATGCTGCTCAATGGTCTTGACTAGGCCATCGATATCGCGCGGGTTGGTGACCAATATATCCTCCCAGCCGCCATAAATACCCAGCAAGCCGCAAACGGTAAATGAGAAGATGTGATAGAGCGGCAACGGATTGAGTATCTTAATCTGCTCGCGACGACCCGCTTCAATCGCACTGCCAAACATCGCATAGCACTGGCAGACATTGGCCATGACATTATAGTGGGTCAGCATAGCGCCTTTTGGCTTACCAGTCGTACCACCGGTATATTGTAATAGGGCCAAATCTTCACGCTCAATGGTCACATCTTTAAAATCTTGCTCGCGCTGCGATTGTAAGATGTGCGCAAATTTTATATAGTCCTTTGAGTCTAACGTATTAGCCGCCGCTGATTCTATTATGGATGAGTTATCAACTGGCTTAGCGCTAAGCTGACTTAATAACGCGACATCATTGTCCGTAGATGTAGCATTGGCATCGATAGAGCATCTCACAACCCATTGCAGCTGCGCTTTGATGTCATCATCTAGCTGCTCATAAGCTGAGTCCATACCATCTAGGATGATAAGACCACAAGCTTGAGCATCTGTCAGCTGATGGGCCAACTCATAGTGGGTATACATAGGATTGACGTTGACCAGTACCGCTCCTGCCCGCAAACAACCGAGCAATACCACGGCATACTGCAATATATTGGGCAGTTGGACAGCGATGCGATCGCCTTTATGGATGCCTTTTGCTTGTAAAAAGGCGGCAAAGCGGCGACTGGCGATATCTAATTGCGCAAAACTCAGCGTGGCAGGCCCCATACTAAAGGCCACAGAGTCGCTGTGCTGATCAATCTTTGGTTGTAATAAATCTAGCAGGTTGTGCTTATCTTCCAATACATTTAGATTGTTTCTTAGTCCATATCTTTCATACGCGACTTGCCATAATGGAGGGACAGTATGACTGGGGGCATTATTTTCAGCACTGGTATTCATCAGTTGGCATCCTTGCTCGTGATCATTGTTAGCTTCAGAATAGCACAATTTATTCTCTGTTTTGCAAACGAGTAGAGCATGGTCTCTTTTGGCTTCTACTCACTTTTTATGGTGAACGCAACTTAAAATATAAGCAAATCAATCATAGAGTATAATAAAAATTAGCCACAAAAAAACCAGCGCAAAGGCTGGTTTTAATTTTAAGTGCTCAAAGCTAAAACTATCTAATTACACTTTAGCCATTTGGGCAAATATCTCATCAGCCGCTTTGATCGAGTCTTCGATATCTGTATCGCTGTGCTTAATAGACATAAAGCCGGCTTCATAAGCAGAGGGCGCCAGATAAATACCGCGATCTAACATACCATGGAAGAAGGTATTAAATACGTCCATATCGCATTCTGTCACGTCATCAAAGTTCTGCGGTACGGATGTTTCATTGTCTCGAACAAAGAACATACCAAACATACCGCCCAATTTGTTGGTACGCAGATTGATACCATGCTTGTCAGCTGCCGCTTGAAAGCCATCAACGAGCTTGTCTACTTTCGCTGATAATTCATCATAAAAGCCCTCTGCCGTTAAGTCTTCAAACATCGCGATACCAGCACGCATCGCTAGCGGATTACCTGACAACGTGCCCGCTTGATAGACACCGCCAAGTGGCGCGATGCAAGACATAATATCTTTTTTGCCACCAAAAGCACCTACTGGCAAACCTGCACCAATGATTTTACCAAAGCAGGTCAAGTCAGGATCGATATTGAAGTGCGCCTGTGCACCGCCAAGACCCACGCGAAAGCCTGTCATCACTTCATCAAAGATAAGTACCGCGCCATTAGCGGTACACTCTGCACGCAAGGTATCATGGAATTCTTGGGCTGGAATGACCATGTTCATGTTGCCAGCGATTGGTTCTAGGATGACGCAAGCAATCTCTTTGCCCCATTTCTCAAAGCAGTCTTTAATCGCTTGTGGATCATTGTAAGGAATGGTGATGGTATGTTTAGCAAAATCTGCTGGTACACCTTTTGAGGTTGGCTCACCAATATCCAGCATGCCTGAACCTGCCTTCACTAACAGACTGTCTGAATGGCCATGGTAGCAGCCTTCAAACTTGACAATTTTGTCACGCTGCGTATAGCCACGCGCCAAGCGAATGGCACTCATGGTCGCCTCAGTACCTGAGCTGGTCATACGAATCATCTCAACGCTGGGTACGATGTCACAAATCTTATCGGCAACCGTGGTTTCAAACGGTGTTGGTGTCCCGAAGCTTAACCCATCATCAGCGGCTTTTTTGACCGCATCGATCACTTTTGGGTGCGCATGACCCAAGATCATCGGCCCCCATGAGCCAACATAATCAATATAGGCATTGTCTTCAGTGTCGTAGATTTTGCTGCCATTAGCACGGTGCATAAAGATGGGCGTACCACCTACCCCTGCAAAGGCACGGACAGGAGAGTTGACACCGCCTGGGATATGTTTGCGAGCTTGCGCAAATAGTTGTTCGTTTTTAGTACTCATAGTTATTCTCTGTTGTTTTATCAAAAGTAAATTTTTTCACTTAAACATCGTTGAATCTGTTCGTTAAACTTATCATCTTAGGCTTTTTTGACGACTGAGGATTTAAGCTTCATGGGGCCATAGCCATCAAGTTTACAGTCGATATCGTGGCCATCGCTCGCATCTGGCAACAAGCGAATGCTTTTTGCCTTGGTGCCTACTTTGATAACGATGGATGAGCCTTTGACTTTTAAGTCTTTAATGACGGTCACGGCATCGCCATCTTGTAGCTCGTTGCCGACAGCATCACGGATGACTGCGTCTTGCCCTTCTACTTCAGCGGCATCAGTTTCAGCTGCGGTCCATTCATGGGCACACATCGGACATACCAGTAACGCACCATCTTCGTACGTATATTCAGCATCACACTTTGGACAATTTGGTAAGCTCATTATTTCCTCGGCAGCCATCATCATGTAGGTTTATTCTAGGCTTAGCCTAGACCCTAAACTAGAGATAGCATTGTACCGTAACTCGCCTGCTTTCACCAATTTGTACGGTTGAAAATTGGGTACTGCGCCCAATCTAAACCTTAACCATAGCGTTTCTTATGACAGTGCTTTTTATGGTACTCTTCTTAACCTCATTTAATTTTATATTCGTTTGTCTGATAAAGGATAAAAGCATCAATCTGCTTTTTTTGTTCCTTATATCTAAGACCCGGCTATTCATAGGTAAGCTTTTATTAGAAGGATAATAACAATGACTCAATCTACCGACGTCTCGACTTTGCCGCAGTTTTCTCAATTAACTATCCAAGGCGAAGATGCCGAAAAATTTTTGCAAGGACAATTAACTTGTGATGTGACTAAGCTTGGTCTTAGCTATCAGCCAACTGCCCTTAGCAACTTAAAAGGGCGGATTGAATTTGGACTTTGGATTAAAAAACAAGACGAAAAACATTATGATGTGGTGGTTAGCGCTGATTGTGTAGACGCTTTACAGGCACATTTAAAGAAATTTGGGGCGTTTTCGAAGTTTGAGACCAGCGTGCCAACGGCTATTTATCCTTGTGTGCTCGCTGATGAGCCAACTTTTAGTCATAAGGATGAGCATAATACCGCGGAAGATACTCAAGCTTGGATGCAGCGCAGTATTGCTACTGGCAACTATTGGATCGTAGCGGCAACGCAGGGTGAGTTTCAGCCGCAAGAGCTGCGTTTGCATCAGCGCGGCGGTATGGACTACGACAAAGGCTGCTATCTGGGTCAAGAGGTCATCGCTCGCATTTACTTTAAAGCGGCGCCCAAAGCATTTTTGCACTATGTTAGCGGGACAGGTGATACGCCAGCAGCAGGAGATAAGCTTGATAAAATCCAAGTGGTCAACGCCATTGCTACCAATGATGGCTTTGAAGCGCTAGTCGTTGCACGTCCAGCCCATCTTGATGATAGCGACCTCACCCTATTAGCGTTGCCAACAGCACTTCAAGCTGATGTCGCACGTCCAAAGTAACATGGTCCAAAATAACATGGTCCAAACCGCAGCAAACTGCCCAACAAGCAGCTAAAACAGTCACTAAGAGATTTTACTCATGACCCATATTGCGGTACTTGGAGCAGGCGTGGTGGGTGTAACCACTGCATGGTATCTTCGCCAAGCTGGCTATGATGTGACTGTCATTGAGCGTGAATCCGCAGCGGGAATGCAGACGTCGTTTGCCAATGGCGGGCAGATATCGGTCTCGCATGCGACCCCTTGGGCCAATCCTGCTGCTCCAATGAAAGCGCTTAAGTGGCTATTTAAAGAAGACGCACCACTACTGTATCGTCTGCGAGCTGACAAGGCGCAGCTCAGGTGGGCAATGGAGTTTTTGCAGGAGTGCCGCGCAGATAGAGCCGATGCCAATCTGGTACAGATGGTGCGTTTGGGATTGTATTCTAGAAATACTTTGCAGCAGCTACGTGCTGATATTGGTATCGATTACGAGCAGCAAAAGCGCGGTATCATGCATTTTTATACTGACCAAGCTGAGTTTGACGCTGCTATGGCGCCAACAGAGCGTATGCAAGCGCTAGGCTGTGAGCGTCATATCATTGATATTAATAATGCGGCCAGTCTGGAGCCCGCGCTCTATCCTATTGCCCATAAACTTAAAGGCGCGACTTATACCAGCCGCGACGAATCAGGTAACGCCCATCTATTTACCCAGCGCTTAGCTGAGCGCTGCGCTGATGCTGGTGTACAGTTCTTATATGACACCGAGGTATTGGCATTAAACGCTGACGCCCACTCTAGTCGCCCGCATATCCATAGCATCAATATCCGTCCCAAAGGCGAAAATGTGCAAACTTTTAGTGCAGACAGCCATGTATTGGCACTTGGTAGCTATAGTGTCACCTTGCTAAAACCGCTTAGTATTCATCTACCGATCTTCCCTGCTAAAGGCTACTCGGCCACTTATCAAGTCAATCCCCGCGCCCCGCACCTAGCGCCCTTTATCAGTCTCATCGATGATGAGTTTAAGCTGGTTACCTCACGCCTTGGCGATAAATTGCGCGTCGCAGGCACGGCAGAATTTAACGGCTATAATTTGGACTTAAACACTGTACGCTGCCAAGCCATTACGCGCCGTGTACAGCAGTTATTTCCAAAAGGTATCATTGTCAATTCTGTACAATATTGGGCAGGGCTGCGACCGATGACCCCATCAAACGTACCTTTAATAGGACGCGCGCATAAGGGTCACATCCGTCATGGTAGTCACAATACAAGCGCTAGTTTTGATAATTTATGGCTTAATACGGGTCATGGTACACTTGGCTGGACGCATGCTTGTGGTTCTGCCAAAGCGATTAGTCTGTTAATACAAGGCGAGACACCGCCAGTCGATTTTGACTTTGTAGGTGTAAACGCTCAATAGAGAACACTTACACCAGCCATACATATTGACTTTTCGTATAGTTAATCTGTCATAAAATAAGCATAGTACTACTGGTAAAAATTTTGCGTAGCCTCTGTCTGCGTAGGCACATAAGCGAAGAAAATTTGTACCAGTAGCACGTTATAGTTTTTGTACTTATTTTATGCAGCACTTCCTGATTTGATTTCGGAAGACTCGCTGTCAGCATCAACGCTTAAATCGGTAGTATCCAAATCAACCATTTCAGGCTCGATGGCTTCTAACTGCACAGGGACGCCATTGACCGCTGCGTTCCCACTTAACTGATCAATTAACGTATCGTCCGTCAAGTCATTGACACTGACACCAGCATGCGCCTGTGCAATCTTTTGTTTGACGCCTTTACGGCCGTGACCCCAACCATGCGGGATGCTCACCACGCTTGGCATCAGCTCATCGGTGACTTCTGCGATGATAGTCACACTGCCAACGCGCGAGGTAACTTTGACGTTTTGACCGTCCTCGATACCGTATTCTTTGGCCGTTTCTGGATGCAACATAAGCGTACAGCGCGGCTTACCTTTTACCAAGCGATAGCTATTATGCAGCCACGAATTGTTACTACGTACATGGCGACGACCGATCAATAGGATCTGCTTGTCATCATAGTTCTGCATCATCTCTTGTACACGCGCTAAATCTGCTTGATAAAAGTCCACATTGAGATGAATCTGCTTATCTCGATGTTTTAATGCTTCTGGCAACATTCTTTTAAGCGGCCCTAAATCAACCCCGTGCGGATTTTTCTTTAACTTGTTTAGATTGAGACCTTTATAAGGTCCACGCTTTAAACCCTGATTGAGCACAAACTTCGGACCCAAAACCTTTACTAACAGACGTTCGACTTTGGTTGCAAGCGGTGCTTTCTTATCCAAGCGTTTTGCCAGCTCTAGATAGATTTGCCAGTCATGTTTGGCGCTTTTTTTCTTACGAAATAAAGCTTTTGAGTATTTAGCTACGTTATGCACGGCAAAGTTGTTAAAAGTGACATCATAATGGTCACGCTCTAGTGGCGATACGGGTGGCAAAATAATATCGGCATGACGACTGGTTTCAGTAACGAAGTAATCAATAGCGACCATAAAGTCTAAGTTGGCAAAAGCTTCATCTAGCTTTTCACCATTGGGCGTGCTGAGTACAGGGTTGCCAGCGACAGTCATAAATCCTTTTAACTGTCCCGCGCCCTCTACCAGCATCTCATCCGCCATCGTAACCACTGGATAATCACCATTAAAATCAGGCAAATGACTCACGCGGCTATGACGTTTACCAAGATAGCCTGGGCCTGAGTTATTGACCACATCGACTGCAGGATTGGGGAACATCAGGCCACCCACTTCATCTAAACGGCCAGTGACAATATTAATGATCATAATGAGATATTGGCTTAATAAGCCAAACGCTTGTACCGATACGCCCATACGCCCATAGCAGATCGAACTTTCAGCTTCACAAAACTCTTTAACCAGTCGCTTAATCTCATTTGCAGCAATACCAGTTATAGCAGCTACGGACTCTGCGCTATAGTCTTTGGCAAAGTCTGCAAGCCGCTCAATCTCTGTCGCTAAGGCTATCGCTCTATTATTTTTCGCGCGTGCTTTGTCCGCATAACCTTGCAGATAAATTTCATTGAGCATGGCGAGCAAGAGTAAGACATCGGTCGCTGGACGAATAAAATGATGCTCGCTCGCAATATCTGCTGTTTCGGTGCGTCTTGGATCAATGACCACTACTTTGCCATCACGGGCTTTAATGTCTTTGAGCTTTTGACGCATGTTCGGTGCGGTCATAATACTGCCGTTCGACGCCAGCGGATTGCCGCCGATAATGAGCATATATTGGGTACGATTGACGTCGGGCACAGGAATACGCAGCATATGCCCAAACAGATGCATACTGACGATATGGTGCGGCAACTGGTCGATAGAAGTCGCAGAAAAGCGACTGCGCGTCTTTATACTACTAAGTAAATGCTTAATGGTCAGCATGCCGCCCAGATTATGGACATTAGGATTGCCTAGATAAACACCAAGGGCGTTTTTGCCATGTTTTTTCTGTACCGACTGAATGCCAGCAGCAACCTTATCTAGCGCCTCAGACCAGCCAATCTCTTTCCAACCGTGAGCGGTTCTTTCAACGGGCTGACGCAGACGATCACTGTCTTCATGCAAGTCTTGCAAGGCGGTCGCTTTTGGGCAAATATAACCTTTAGAGAATGGATCGTCTTTATCGCCTTTAATCGACAATACCTTGTCACCATCGTGCTTGATGACGATACCGCACATCGCTTCGCATAAATTGCACGTTCTAAAGTGGGTTTGCTCATTCGTCTTGGTTTGCTCGTTACTCATGACACGCTCCTTGTGATCTTTCTACCCTCAACTCTATACCTACAATCCACTCTATAGAAGTCAAATACGATGTCAGATTCATTCAACGTGCGATTTATCGCACTTTTATACGCCTTTTTTGTGTTGACGCTCTCTTAAACTGACCGTATAAATTTCGTTCTATCATATTTATAGCTTCAATTATTTTTAACGCAAGAGCACACTCTAGCAGTTGTTATAGCTATTGTTATAACAATAAGATTATATCTATTTAAGCGGTAGTTCTATAAATGAATGTTTAACGGAGCGTATTTATTTGACTAATATGTCTTTAATCGACTCGCATATCTCAGCTCATTTATCTAAAAACTATTTATACTCCTTACGCAATCTAAAGAAAAATCATGAATTCTTTACATAGATAAGGAGCTTCTAACAAAGGTATGCAGACAACCATAATGAAGTAACACTCTAAACATTGCATATACAGACAATGCAATTGTTAGCACTTATATTAGATATCACCAGTTGGCTTGTTGGTGTCTACCAATGACAACTGTATGATAAATAAAATATTCAATAAAGACAGATGGAATGATTGTCTTAAAACTTAATTCAATAACAACAGAAGGAATATAATAATGAACGAACATACTCTAAAAGGCGAATGGAACCAAATGAAAGGCGCTGTTAAGCAAAAATGGGGCGATCTGACTGATGACGATTTGACCCATATTGAAGGTAGCCGTGATAAATTGGTCGGCCGTGTACAAGAACGCTATGGCCATAGTAAAGATGACGCTGAACGCGAAGTAGACGATTGGCGCCGCGAACACAAATACTAAGATATTTTTCGCTAAAAAAGTAAATGAATAATATTTAACGTATCTCAATCAGAAAATAAAAAACCGCATCAACGTTATGCGGTTTTTTAATGGTCAATAGCTTATATACTGTCCAACCAATCTGCTTAATAAACTCGTTGAGAGACGTACTCAATAAACCAAAAAAATAATTTCTGATTGTAGTTCTGTTTTGCTTTTGACTCATTTATCTCACTGCTCAGTAAGTTAAAAAAATCCTTACTATAGCTATACTTTGGTAAAATAGCATTTTCTTAACCGTTAGACACGATAAAACCGCATAGCAATCTATTGTTATGCGGTTTTATTGTTAACTATCCATGTTACCTATCACGACTGACTGCTATACATCCTTGCATAATATTCAGTATGTTGTGATACTAGGCATCCTGCCCTTTTTACTACGACTATCACAGCATGTACTGCTGCTCTCAGCAAAGGTTATGTATCCTTACTCCACTTATTATTATCTTCCTGATGCTAACAAGTGAATCATTATCCTTAATGCGGTCAACCCAATCCTTGAGTCATACTCCCTAATGCCGTGTGACTATAGTGTCAAATTATTGCTTTCATGTTAAGTCGCGTAAGCGTCATTGCTTGTAAGCATATGCTTACACAATGATTTTACATATTCCTTATAATAGCTCGCTATAACCTGCAGTATAACCAAGATTAGATCAGCATCTCACCGATGATGCCTACCAAAAACCCGAGACAAGCACCCAATGATGTCAAATAATGATTATCAAGTTTACTCTCAGGAATAAGATCTTGAATGAGCAGATATAAAATACCGCCACTAGCAAATATCATCAGATGGGCGGTCAAATCTGGATATGAGCTGAGTAAATAATGCCCGATGAGCGCTGAGATAATGCCAAAAAAGCTTAAACCAAAAAATATCGATAAGGTTTTTTTGACACTAAAGCCACTTTGAACCAAATCACGAAAAGAGTTGAACGATTCTGGTAAGTTTTGTAGGCCAATAAAGACTGCCAGTAATGCCGCCATCTGTGGCTCGATAGCAAATACCGCTCCAAGCGCAATCGACTCAGGTACAAAATCCATCATCATCGCAAGTAAGGTCGCCTGCTGACCACCCGACTTGGCCAGACGCCGATCAATGAGCATAAACAGTATGGCTCCTACTAAAAATGATCCCATTACACCCCAGACGTTAAGCGTCTCCATTCCTTTTGGTACTAGTACCAATGCTAGTGCCGATAAAATAATGCCAGCACCAAACGACATAAGCGTATGAGTGATTTCGTATTTAACTGGACTGTCTTTAACATGATGATCAAACATATTGGCCAAAAGACCACCAACAAATACGGTGATACCAGCAAACCCTGAAAACAGAATAAGTTTTAGCAGCATAGCTTGTCCTTTTTATTATTTTAAACAGTCTTAGTGTTAGCGTGATATCACAGTATTTACAAGATCGTGTTCACTAAACGCGTAGTATTCTTACGAAAGCATCAGAATTACTTACAACTTATTAACGAAAACGACATCTGCTATCAAGTTTTGACGCCTACCATAGTGAATGTAAAAAAATATGTCAGAATATTTTTGTTGATTAGCAATAGCTTAACAAATGAGTTCAATAACAATGTTATAGATACGCCTAAATCGGTGAATGCTAATAACTAAGAACGCTAACAACTAAAATTGTTTGGTAAATAAAATCAAAGTGCCATGCAACTGACTAACTGAAAAATAGTAATAAAGAAGAGGATACCTATAATGAGTACAAAAAACCGCACTACCTTAAAAACGATGACTGCATCACTCCTAGGTGCCGCGCTACTTAGTACCGCTATTGGCGGTACAGCGATGGCGTATGACCATGGCGGCAACAGCTATGAAGGCGGATACAACCATATCTATAAAGATAAGAATTTTGGCAAAAATATTGGTAAACTGCGCGCTGATTTACGTCGAAGTGGCTACTATGTGATGGACGTCGAACCAGTATCAGACTCGCGTATCAACGTCTATGCTAAAAAGAACAATCAACCTTATAAGCTTAAATATACTTATCCAGGCTTAAAGCTTATCAGCTCTGACAAAAAAGAGTGGTCCACTATCTGGGATGATAGAAAACATCACGGCGATCACCATGATAAAAATGACATCGAAGAAACTATTAAAAACGAGTCACGCTACCCTAAGATTAAACAGCGCGCTATAAAAAAGCTAAACAACATGGGCTATCAAGTCGAAGATATCGAGATTGATGAAAAAAATGGCCAAGGTGTCTTTGAGATTGAAGCTACCAATAGTGGTCAAGACTATGAAGTAATCTTAGGCTATCCTAACTTAAACGTCATTAAACTTGAGCGTGACTAACAGACGCCTTGTATGACTAAAGCTTGCGATGATTTTCATAAGCTTGTAGCATCCTTTCGATTTAGGTACCCACCCTTTGGTACCGCCGGTCAGATAAGCCACTTTGGTCTTATCTGGCCGTTTTTTATGACCATCATCATAAGACGCTATCATTATCGGTTGCGCCGTCCCTAGCTAGTTACATTGCTTACGGCGATATTATTGATGACAATTTACCTCATCAACATCTATAAAAAACATAAAAAGACTATCAAAACCAAAGACAGTTAGCTTTAAAAGGAACTAACGTCAAGAAGTACAAATCTTGCGCGTACTAAAAGTCTAGCACCTCTATCACATCATAGGCAGGCGTCTCATATGGGTGTGCCTGCTTCAATGCATCGATCACCTCTTGGATGATTGATTTTTTAACCACCATCTCAATGCGCCACTCATTCACCTGCTCTAACGTATCCTGTGCGCCAATGTGCGGATTGCTGCCAGCAGTCGGCATAAACTGCCCCATCCCTTGTACCTGCCAGCAGCACTGTTCATAATTACCAATACTACCAGCACCGGCGGCAAATAGCGCCGCTTTAACTGATTCCAAAGCACTATCTGGAATAAAAACCGTTAGTTTATACATCTGTTAACCTCCAAGTGTTGATGTAGATAATACAAAGCGCTAGCACGCCTTACTTTTTTGATAATGACGGATGATCTGTCCATACGTAGCGCAGTAGCCAGTCTTTGGCCTCACCAGCATAATCAATACCGATACGAGGACGTAATGATAATGGCGGCTGACAACCATCATCCTCAATCCAAACGCCAGACTCAAAAGCAATAGGCGCGCCGTACAAATCGCGATCAATTTGTAAGCGCTTAGTCAGCTTACCTGGCCCTGCTAACTGTTTGATATGATTCAGCTGTTTGTCTTTGCCGAGCGCTTGCTCCTCAATTAAGCGATCACTGTTTTCACATAAAAATCCAGCGCGAATCAATACTGATTCAGGTGACTCAGCAGATCCACTGATGAGATTGAGCATATGATGCACACCATAAGTCAGGTAAACGTAAAATACGCCCCCTTGCTCATACATAATCTTAGTACGTGAGGTACGAGTACCTGCATGCGAATGACAAGCAGGATCGTCTTCACCGATATAAGCTTCAGTTTCTGAAACACGCATACGCAGCGTTTTAACGTTGCCATCAGTGTCTGTCATCTGTCGACATAAAATTTTGCCAATCAAATCTGCTGCCACCACGCAGGTTGGGCGGGTGAACCAATCAGGCATTAATATGGTAGCTTTAGTCATTTGTTCTTGTGTCGTGGGCATGGAGGTGACCTTTTTATTTTTATGAATAACTTAGCATAAAAATTAAAAGATCGTTGTGCTGGGAATGTTTGTGCTATGTTTGCATTGATGTGAATAAAAGCTGTGCGTTAGCGAAGTTTGATGGTTGGTACTGACTGTTTGCCTTTAGCAATTGGTTTTAAGTGGTCTATTTATGTGACTCCTATAGGGTATACATTGAAAACTAACTGTTTCAGCTGTATTGTATGAACTATTATCGATAAATAAGCTTTTTGGGCTAACATGAAAAAGATTATCTACCCTGTTCTTTTATCATTTGAAAAAATAATAAGATTATATTTTCAAACCCTAGTAAAGACAATGACATCTCATGGTTGTAAGGACTAATAGACGTCTGTCCGTTCTGCTCCCTATACAGCCTATACATATAATATATATACAAAAAGTGAGGTAATAGAATGCTTATATGGATTATTCTTTATATTCTTATTTGTTTATTGTTCAGATGGCTCATATTTTCTAATGCTAGTATGGCAGAGAGACTTGGCTCTTGGGGTTGGACTCCAGACCAAAACAAACTTTATTTTTCAATTATGTGGTTGTTCTCAACCTTTATATTTTTATTCGGAATATTTAACAGCGATTTTCGTAACTCCTTTCTGTTAGAGTATTTATTTTAAACGCCGTTATAATATTTGATCTAATAACGACTATTAATTGTTGTCAACTATGTTGTAGATTATCAACAGTACCAATCAGTAAGCATAAACAGTAAGCATAAAAAAACTGAGCACAGGACCCAGTTTTTATTGAACATATAAATATCTTTAATCCATCGGTACCCCAATACGGCGGGCGACCTCTTCATAGCCTTCGATCACATCGCCTAAAGACTGACGGAAGCGGTCTTTATCGAGTTTTTTCTTGGTTGCTTTGTCCCAAATACGGCAACCATCTGGTGAGAACTCATCACCTAAAACGATGCGGTCATGAAAGACGCCAAACTCAAGTTTAAAGTCAACCAAAATCAAATCGCCCTTGTCAAACAAGTCTTTTAAGACCTCATTGACCTGATAGCTGATTTTTTTCATTTTCGCCAGCTGATCATCGTTCGCCCAGCCTAAAGTTACGGCCAGTGATTCGTTGACCATCGGGTCGCCTAGCGCATCATCCTTATAAAACAGCTCGAAAGTTGGCGGCGTCAATACCTGCCCCTCTTCTAACCCTAAGCGGCGCACCAGACTACCAGCAGCATAGTTGCGCACCACGCACTCAACGGGCAGCATATCCATGCGCTTAACCAGCACTTCATCGCCAGAGAGCTGCTGTTCAAAATGCGTCTCGATGCCAGCATCGCTTAGCTTTTGCATAATAAAGGTATTAAAGCGGTTATTGACTTCGCCCTTACGTGCCAATTGCTCAATACGTTTGCCATCAAGCGCTGAGGTGTCATCACGAAAGTGCAAGATTAAAAAATCATTGTCCTCGGTTTCATAGACAGATTTGGCTTTGCCTTTATAGAGCAATTGTTGCTTTTGCATGGTAGAGGATCCTGTTCATTCAAACTTATGTAATAAAAACGTGCAACCACGGCCAAAATATTGGCTGCAATATAATACGTAAGAGACTAAATTACTAATTAGCAGGGAGAGCAGTTACTGGAACCGCGCGTTCAGGTTTTGGTAGTTGATACTGTTTGCCTGATTCATTCTGTAGCTTGAGCGTATTTGCGCCAAGATTCGGTGTTGGATACAAAGGTACAAATGGTGCTGATTCTTGGGCGACAGGCATCTCTAATGGCGCAAGCTTTTTGCTGTCTTGATATTCTAAACTGCCATTGTCACGCTTACCGAGTAGCTCTTTGGTAGCCTGACAGCCACTTAACACTAAAGTACTGCTCAACACCACAGTCACTAGTGCGGTCAGACGTTTTGGGGTCGTTAATGATGCTTTCATCATATCATCTCTCAGAGTTAGCAATCGACACTTCTATAGACACGGTGTTAATGCTGTATTCACCGCACCCAATAACTGGTTTTTAGTCGATTTTTATAATAAGTTTGCCTGTGCTAAGGCAGTATCAATCGTGGCATGGTGCTCTTTGGCCAACCATACTAGCGGTAGACGAATACCCGTATCTATCATACCCATCTTATGTAACGCATATTTTGCTGGAATAGGGCTCGACTCAATAAATAAATCACGATGTAAGTGCTTAACGACATCATGTAGCGCATACGCTGTATCGAAATCCCCACGTAGAGCGGCTGAGAAGGTTTCACTCATTGCTTTAGGTGCGACATTGGCAGTCACTGAAATATTACCTTTACCGCCCACCTTCATCAAGTCAAGCGCTGTGCCATCATCGCCGGATAGGACGACCATTCTGTCACCGACCGCTTTGATCAATTGCTCTCCGCGTTCCACAGAGCCAGTCGCATCTTTAATCGCCACGATATTGTCGATATCCGCTAGACGCTCTACAGTTTTTTGGGCGATATCTACGACTGTACGACCTGGTACATTGTAAAGCATTTGCGGCATATCTACGGCTTCGGCAATAGCCTTGTAATGCTGATACAGGCCTTCTTGAGGCGGCTTATTGTAATAAGGTGCGACCAATAACGCACAGTCTGCACCAGCTTCTTTAGCATCTTGAGTAAGCTTAATCGCCTCCATGGTATTATTAGCGCCTGTCCCAGCAATGACTGGTACGCGGCCATTGACATGCTTGACGAAGTAGCAAATAACATCACTATGCTCTTGCATGGATAAAGTCGCAGACTCACCTGTAGTTCCAACTGCAACGAGACAATGGGTGCCCTGCTCAATCTGCCAGTCTATAAGCTTGGCAAGACGTTTATAATCGACCGTACCGTCAGGATGCATGGGCGTCACTAGGGCTACCATTGAGCCTTGTAGTCGGGTTTTGATATCGTCGTATGCTGTACTCATAACTGTGCCTTACTGTATTGTCTTAGCTTTGATTAAAGCTATCACATGATAGGTCGTATGCAAGGACTACTGTCCTGCTTCATATTAATGCGGTTCGCTCAACACTCAATTGTGATGAATGTTTGGCTAAATAAATATTATTAACTATATAAATTTTATTAACTATTGTTATAAATGCTCGATAGTGTAGCATATTTTGATTTAGTCACTCACTAACAATTGAGCGTCAATTGGCTATTATTTGTAGAGAATAAACACTTAAATCTTTTAGTATAGAAGTATGTTTAACAACCAGTATCAACCTTGATAAATTTTTACTTACTTTTAACGAATCGTCAATACATCAATGGTAGGACGACGGAGACGAAATGGCAACCCGCGCGTACCGATGCCACTACTGACGAATACTTGGGCGCTTGCATGTTGATACAATCCGCGCGTATTATTGAAGCCTGCATAAGAAAAAATAGTAGATTTGATACTAGCACCATTATTAGCGCGTTGCGGCTTGGGTAGGTTGCTTAGTTTTTCGCTAGATTTTGCTGATTTTGCCGCTGCAGCAATCAATAACGGCCTTGGCTTTAATGCTTTTGGTAAATCCGTAATACTATCAAAGCGTGACGCCAGAATAACAACTGGCAGTACCGATTCTTCAATTTCAGTACACAGCTCCGCTTTATTAGCTACCATGGTAATGTCGCTATCAATAGCATCATTCTGAGTCGGTTTGGGTAACTGAGATGTTTTTGCGACGGGATTCTTACCAGATTGCTTGCCATCAACTTGTTGACTGTTGCCTTTATAAGATGACGGCATATCCTGCCAGCCGCACAGCATCGCAACCTGCGGTGTCAGATTTGAGCTTTTTGGTTGCGCACTTGGTGTGATGTTTTTAGTAAGGGAAGTAGCAATTGGCGGTAGCAACCGGCATTGCTGACCGATATAAGTAATGTCGAGTACATCAAAAGCACACGCCAAAGTATCTTCTAATAAGGGTTGACCCTGCTTGGTCGTATTCATCGATTGATAACGTAAATCTGAGATGCTCATGACGGTATAAACAGGCTTATTGATGCCTTTAAAAAGCATCAGTTGCCCAACCAAATCCGCTCCTGGATAATAAAGCCAATCGCCAGTAATCAATACCGCATCTACCGATAGCTCGTTAATTGTCGCCACAAGCTTGCGTATATGTCGCGGTTTGCCACTATACAATCCAATACGTAAATCTGCTAATACGGCTACGTTCAGCGATGTTTTTAAGTCAATATCCACCGTCTGTCGATGTATACGCAAGCGATTGGGCTGCACGATAACCGTATAAAAATACAACCCCATAGCTACTAATGCGATCAATACTAGCGATAATGGTAGCTGCGCCACTACCGAAGTCACGTTTTGTGCTCGATCGATGATTAACAGTAGTGCCCAAATCGGCATGGTGTAGGCGGCATAATATAATGCCAATTTTGGCCAAATACGCATAAAGCGCTTACTGGGGTTGGCATTAAAGGTTTGTAATCCTGACCACAATACCACGTACGCTAACAGTGCTATTGCGGTAAGCATACTTAGCGTATAGAGGGTGTGGTCAATCATGAATACCTAGCTATAATATAGACGTACAAAAATAAAGAAATACTGATTCTGATTAAAATCAAAAAACCAGCCATTATAAAGGGCGACATCGATGATAAACAAGTCTCTTTGACGACCCTTTATGACCAGTTGTTATAATTGGCCCTACTCGATACGCAGTCCGATAATCGCTGGTATCCCTTGACGCATCACTTCAATGGTCACCACCCCTTTAGTCGGTAGCGACGAGATGGCATCAGAGAAATCGCTTGCAGTGGCTATAGGCTTTTGATTCAAATTGGTGATGATATCCCCTGCCATGATACCTGAACGCGCAGCCAGTCCTGTCGGGTCAACAGCGGTAACGAGTACGCCAGTCTTGTCATCGGTTGCAAGCTCCGCTTGCTCATCTGGCGTGAGGTTACGCAGACGCAGGCCTACGCGCACTTCGTTATTTTGCTGATCACGACCCTGAGCTTGGACATCACTTGGAGCCTGACTAAGCTTACCGGATAGCGTCAACTGCTTACCGTTACGTTGTACTTGTGCGCGAAAAGCATCATTGGGACGCGCGCGATTGATGAGGTTTAATAGGTCTGATGCTCGCATGATTTTGCTATCGTTATACTGCAAAATAATATCACCTGTTTTAAGTCCCGCCTTTTGCGCAGGTGAATCTGGCGATACGCGGGTCAAAAGCGCACCTTGTGGCCGTGCTAACTGATAGACTTCGGCCAAGTTACGGTCGATATCCTGCGGATAGATGCCCAGATAAGCACGCGCCACTTCACCGTTAGATTTGAGCTGCTCATAAATATCCATCGCCGCATCTATCGGGATTGAAAACGACAAACCCATATAGCCCCCTGTACCACTAAAAATCCGTGAGTTGATACCGATGACTTCACCGCGCTGGTTAAATAGTGGCCCACCTGAGTTGCCAGGATTGAGCGCCACATCTGTCTGGATAAAAGGGACACTGGTCTCGCGTGAGAAGCTGCGTGACTTAGCACTCACAATACCAGCGGAAGCTGAGTAATCAAAGCCGAATGGTGAGCCAATCGCCAATACAGGCTCACCGACTTTTATAAGATTAGAGTCGCCAATAGGTAGCGCTGGAAACTGCCTACCTGATACTTTTAATACGGCTACATCTGAGCGCTCATCACTCCCAATCAGCGTCGCATCAAGCTCTGTACGGTCGTTTAAAGTGACAGTAATGTTATCTGCGCCTTCTACTACATGATGATTGGTAAGCATATAACCGTTAGAGGTCACAAAAAACGCAGTGCCATAAGCATGTTCAATCGCTGGTATCACCGCCTGTTCAGGGATACGTACGCGGTCACCAAAGAACTTGCGTAATAAGTCAGCAGTCTGGGCTTTTGCCAGCTCAGCCTCACTGACGGTCTTGGTTACATTGACCCGTGCCACGCCTGGTGTTACTTGCTGTACAAGATCAGAGAAATCAGTAGTAATGACGGCAGCTTGCGCACTAGAGACAGTCATGGAACCGATAGCTAATGCGCTGATACCTGTGGTCATCGCTGTGCTTAAGATCGCTGTCAGTATACTGCGTTGTAGTTTGCCCTGTAGCTGATGACATTGTGATTGGCCATTCATCTCATTACTCTCCCTTTTAGACGTTTAAACATTTTGTCTTCTGTTTTTTTGATTTACTTATATAGCCTGATTGACTCGTTTTCTCTAGACTACCCAAACCAATACGCACTATGATTGGATAAACGCCGTTTGTATTATGCAGGAGAACAGTTGTCATGGCTATGTGCCTACTGCTTTATACATAAACAAGATGCCTAAACGAGTATATAGAAAAATTCGTTTGTAAAGTGTTAACTCGTATCGTCACTCTCTACTACCACTGATTGCTTGTTATGTTTGTACCTATAACACGTTTCGTACAAGCAAAATAAAATCATGGTATGATAACAAACCAAATAAATTCAATAATAAACAAAAGTTTATAAATAATACGCAGTCATTTTCTATGAAATTATTATGTGCTAGTCTTTGTTTCTATTGGTTTGCCCTGTCTGTTTGTGCATTATAAGATGACTTGTAACTGCTTTTGAACGCTTTTTCCTATTATATAGATTTCTACTACTATTTTTGCCGATTACGTTATATGGCATAACTACCCCTGTATGATAACCAATCGTCATAAAAAAACCGTTGTTACCGTTTGCAATAACTATTTACTATCATAAAAGTTAGGGTCTATTTTACGCTTATCAAGAGCCGCTATTAGATTGTAAGCGTCCCCCTAACGTATGTGCAGTATGACAAGCTTATAAAAGGATTAATTTATGGATACCGCCCTATTGTTATCCGGCGTGGTTGGGATCGGCATCGCGGCCCAATGGTTGGCTTGGTACTTAAAGCAACCGTCCATTTTGTTTTTGTTGCTGATCGGCATTATTGTCGGTCCAGTATTGGGTTACTTTGACCCTGATTTGGTTTTAGGCGAGCTTATGTTCCCTATTATCTCTTTAGGTGTGGCCATTATTTTGTTTGAAGGCTCGTTGACACTTGAGTTTGATGAAATCAAGCAGCATGGAACCGTGGTGCAGATGCTGGTGTCAATCGGGGTGGTCATTACCATCGCGGTAGTGGCGCTATCGACCTATCTGTTGTTCGATGTCGACCCTTTGATTGCGTTATTATTTGGTGCGCTGGTTTGTGTGACTGGGCCGACGGTGATTATGCCGTTACTACGTAGTGTACGTCCAAATAAAACCATCTCTAATATCCTCAAGTGGGAAGGTATCATCATCGATCCTATCGGTGCGATTGCTGTGGTATTGGTGTATGAGTACATCATCTCAGGCGGTGAGGCCAGCAGTCTTTTGCTATTTGCCAAGATTGTGGTTTTAGCGACAGCACTTGGTATGGCAGGCGCGTGGGTATTGGCGTTTTTAATGCGTCGTCATATGGTGCCTGAGTTTTTACGCAATGTCTTTACCCTCGCCTTTGTCTTAGTACTATTTTCAATATCGAACCATTTAGAGCATGAGTCTGGTCTTTTAACCGTGACCGTACTTGGCGTGGCACTGGCAAACTGGCCAAACTTCCCGCGCGATACGATTTTGGAATTTAACGAGTCGTTGACTGTTTTATTAATCTCCGTATTATTCATTATTCTTGCGGCTCGTGTAGAGCTGGCAAGCCTGATGAGCGTAGGTTTTGCAGGGATTATATTGTTGGCCATCGTGATGTTCGTCGCGCGTCCGCTATCTGTTTGGGCATCTTCTATTGGCTCCAATCTAAAGACCAATGAAAAGCTCATGATTAGCTGGATTGGTCCGCGTGGTATTGTCGCCGCCGCCATCTCATCGCTGTTTGCCATTCGTCTGCAAGAGTACGATATTCAAGGTGTTGAGCTATTAGTACCGCTAGTCTTTATGGTCATCATCGGTACGGTCATGATTCAAGGCTTAGGCGCTAAAATGGTCGGTAATTTGCTGGGTGTACGTGAGCCTGCCACCAACGGTATTTTGGTCGTCGGCTCAAACCCCATCGCGTTATTAGTAGCGACATCTTTACGAGATCAGGGCTTTGATGTGATCGTGGCGCATAACAACTATACCAATATTGCCGGTGCTCGTATGAGTGGCCTACGCACTTACTTTGGTAACCCAGTCTCAGATCACGCCGATCATCATCTTGACTTGATCGGTATTGGCCATCTGTTTGCTATGAGTACAGATAAAGAATTAAACACCTTATCTGAAATACATTATCGTCATGAATTTGGTGAACAAAAGATATTTCGTCTAAAGTTCAGCGACGAAAAAGTCAAAAATGAGCGCGATACCAAACAATCAAACTTCCATTCTCAGTGGCTGTTTGGCAAAGACGTTACTTACACCAAGCTTGCCAGCATGCTATCTAAAAAAGCGCGTATCAAGATTACCAATATCACTGACAGCTATAGCTTTGAGCAATACAAAGCGGATAACAAACAATTTGTCCCTTTATATACGCTCGATAAAGAAGGCAAGCTGAGTGTGATTACGGACAAATTCGATGGTGTTGTGCCCCGTGATCGTAAGCTGGTCGCTTTGGTCGTCGATGACGATATACAACCAAAGCCTGTAGACGTGACTGACAAACAAGTACAAGCACGTGCCATCGCTGATGCACATTTTGAAGCCAACTCTAAAGCGCCTGAAAAACGCAAAGAAAAAGAGATGACTGAAGAGCTGGCCGATGAATCTGAACAAGATAACGCAACAGCAACGAAAGCTGATGTAGATGACCAGAGTCAAAGTCCACCGGCACAGTCAAACGCTACATCAGCAGCAGATTCGCTGGCAGGGTCAGATAACGTGACTGCCAAAGAAAAATCGATCAGCCCTGTAGCTAATAGCCAAGAAACTGTCAACTCAGCTGCTAAAGCTACTGAGACGACAAAGCCCGCGCAAAAAGTTTCAAGCTCAGTCGCCGCGTTAAAAGCCAATGCCAACGGTAGTGGCAGCGCACCCAAAAATAAAAAGGGCTCGCTTGATCCGAATCGTCTGCCTGATACGGATAAAAATACAGACTCCACTAAAGCTTCTGACAGTGACGATAGTGCTGGCTCCATTGACGCAGAGTCAAACAAGCGTACGGATAAATAGTCCAGATAAACAGTAATGTCAGTTTGTCATAGCAGCACTTTATCTTAATGCCATAAAAAACCCCAGCTATTAAAGCTGGGGTTTTTGTTTAGTAGGTTATAGACTACGGTCAGGTCAATATACAAAGGATACAGCGAGACTGGGATAAATTTTTTGCCGCCTCTGTTTGCGCAAGCACAGCACGCAAGAAAAATTTGTACCAGTCTAGCGAATCTATGCAGTGTATCTCTTTTATTTAGTATCGACTATATAAGAGTAGCTATAAACGCTATACGCTTACAAACATCCTAAACCAGCCCAAACTGCGACTCAACCGCTTGCCAGATACGCGCGCTGACCTCCTTGGCAGTACCTGATGCATCAATGCGACGAATACGCTCAGGATGTGCAGTAGCAAGCGTATCAAACCCTCTATATACTTGCGTAAAAAACGCCAGCGCCTGCTGCTCAAAGCGATCGGCTACGCTACGCTTACCTGCACGGCTCATACCCTCAAGCACAGGTAAATCCAGCCAAAGTGTCAGCTCAGGCAACCTTGGGACAAACTGGGCGATAAGCGTCTCTATTTTTGTCAATACTTCACTATTGCCCTGCGCACGACCAAAGCCTTGGTAGGCGATAGTAGAGTCCGTAAAGCGATCACAGATGACCCAA
The DNA here is from genome assembly GCF_947488565.1 of uncultured Psychrobacter sp. Lineage (GTDB taxonomy): Bacteria > Pseudomonadota > Gammaproteobacteria > Pseudomonadales > Moraxellaceae > Psychrobacter > Psychrobacter saeujeotis. The sequence continues at coordinate 386,688 of NZ_CANKZC010000002.1, forward strand.
GTACCGCGTTGTAATGCTGGGGCAATCACTTGCTGAATATGATCACAGCGGGCGGCAAACAATAGCAGTAGCTCCGTGTCATCGTTGATGTCGGTCGTGGGGTCCAATAAAATAGCACGCAGACGCTCAGCGAATGGACTACCGCCAGGCTCACGTGTCCGCAGATAGTCAATACCCGCTGCTTCTAAACGCGAGCAAAGCTGCTCAATAGCGGTTGTTTTGCCCACCCCTTCGGTACCCTCAAAGCTAATAAAGCGCCCACTTTCGCTCACTGTGTCTATATCGGATGCTTCTTTATCAGTAGCCAGTTGAGTCGCTTGCATATTTATAGGTACTGACATGGTATTGCCTTGTATTTCAAAATTGTGTTACTTATTTTTGTGCAAAATAAAAATGGTTATCGAGCGTTTAACGCTTGTGACCAAGTCTCGTTGCTACTCTCTTACTCTGGCGGTGTTTGGGACTTTCTTTCACGCATGACTTTTAAGTAGTCTCTTACCGCTTGGTTATGCTCGTCCAAGCTATTGGTAAACTTATGGCCTCCATTGCCTGTCGCCACAAAATATAAGGCTTCGCTATCAGCTGGGTGCAATGTGGCTTCGATAGAGGCAGCAGATGGCAGGGCGATAGGCGTGGGCGGCAAACCATCGATTTGATAAGTATTATATGATGTTTTTTCATCGATATCTTGACGGCGGATATTGCCATCGTAGCGACTGCCCATACCGTAAATAATGGTCGGGTCCGTCTGCATGCGCATCCCTTTATTCAATCGATTGGTAAACACAGCGGCTACCAGCTCACGCTCTTCAGGCACACTGGTTTCTTTTTCGATAATTGACGCCATAATCAATGCTTCATAAGGCGTCTTATACGGCAAATCGGCTGCACGGTTCTCCCAAGCTAGGGTCAGTGCTTGTTGCTGGCGCTTATAGAGATCTGTCAACACCTGCTTGTCACTGGCATCTTCGCCATAATAATAGGTATCAGGAGTGAACCAGCCTTCAAGATTATATCTCACAATAGGGTCGTCGCTATTGATCACCGAATCAGGCAGTATACCCACCAGATCCAGCGCTTCTGCGATACTAGCATTGTCACTATCAGCGGTCAGTACTTCTTTTTTGATGCCTGGGTTATCGCGTAGATTTTGATACAAGTCTTTAGCGGTTTTGCCTTCGATGACTTGTACTTTTACCATCGCCACCTTTGCACCTTGTTGTAAGACGTGCAAGGCTTCTGCTATCGTCGGGTTCTCTGGCAACTGATAGATACCTGCATGCAGCGGTGCATCTACTTGCGACTTGATATAAAACTTGGCAATACTAGCAGAAAACAGCGGGATTTGCTGTTGCCACTGCGGAAGCAAGCCATAATAAGTGTCACCCTGCTCAATCGTCACCTTTTGCTTGGGCTGCTCGATACGACCAAACAACGTTTGATAAACCATCACCAATAAAAAGGCGGCAATCAGTCCCAATACCAATAAAATCTGATAACCACGCTGCATAAAAAACGACTGGTTGTCTTTTTTATACTCACGCGGGGTGTTTCGTCCATTAATAAGCGAAATATCCGTCGCTGGTGCTTTGTCATCATTATCAGAGTCTGTAGATGTCTTAGCAGGATCGTTAATAGTGCCGTCTCGCTTGTCTGATGCAGGATCATTTGGACGTTCAGGAGGTATTTCAGGTGTAGGCTTGCTCATGGCAACTCGCGAGGCAGATGTTTGCTAGAATTTAGCATTGAACCGTGTGCTTTTCAATGTTATTTGCATAGCTTATCGATTAACTTGGCATTTAGGCTAAGTTATATGGCTTAATACTAAAACCTTTTGTTGATATTTCTACGCTCACCTATTAATAATGAAAACTTATTATGAATCTACATTTTAATCAAATTCTTGCTAAAAACTATAGCTCTCAATCTCAAAAAATTCGGGTACTTAGTGAGGCATGGGTGAAAGACAATGGTTACTGCCCCAACTGTAGCACCCAGCCGTTAGCTGAATTTGCCAATAATAAGCCAGTCGCTGATTTTTATTGTTCAAACTGTGACGAGCAATATGAACTAAAAAGTAAAAAGGCAAAATTAAGCAATATCATCAATGATGGTGCTTATAAAACTATGATTGAGCGTGTCAATAGTGACGATAACCCAAGCTTTTTCTTTTTGACTTACTCCAAAGAATGCACCGTTAATAATTTTTTGATCATTCCTAAGCATTTTTTTAAGCCAGATATGATTGTAAAACGTAAACCTTTACCAATAACTGCCAAACGTGCAGGTTGGGTTGGCTGCAATATCGATTTGCGTAAAGTGCCAGAATCAGGAAAAGTGTTTTTAGTAAAGAATCAAAAAGTCATTGCGCGCGATAACGTTACTCAACAATTTCAAAAAACGCTATTCTTACGTAAGCAATCGCTAGACTCACGCGGCTGGACATTAGATATTTGGCAATGTATTGACAGACTTAATAATAATTTTTCTCTAAAACAGGTCTATGCTTTTGCAGATGCATTACAACTCAAACATCCTGATAATAACCACGTTCACGATAAAATCCGCCAGCAATTACAAGTGCTACGGGATAAAGGCATTATTGAGTTTTTAGGTCGTGGACACTATCGGAAAATAAACTAACTTCATTATTCCAAAGAGGTAAATCGGCGTTTGCCACTAAACGTCCATAAAGCTTATGAGGCGGATAGTCTAGCTTTAACTTATCATTTACTGGAAAAAAATACTTAATATCGTTGCTCAATGAATAACTAGGTTTATTACTAACATATTTACTCCAGCTCAATAATAGACGTAGAGGTGTACGACAAGCCTTAGTGAAAGGCTGCCGTTTAACCGTCATTGCACTAGATATATACTCATCGTGAGCTAATTTATCTAACCCTTGCTGAACAACTTCGGCACGAGTATGTGCGTATTCAAATACGCTACCAAACGCTGTATATTTATCGCTTAACGTAGAATAAATAACACCAAATGCGATATTTGAATAATAATTTAAGTGAACCATCTCGTCAGGAAACATTTTAGCTTTACAGCAGATTTCATCAAAAATCATTAACCGACGAAGTTGTACAGGAATACGTTTTTCATTGTAGGTTGGTTGCATATTTTATCTCTTGTTGTATAAAACATAATAGAATTTAGACATTTATTGATTCAAATAAGTGAATAATACTGAAGAGGTCGTCACCGTCTAAATCATATTAAACGTTTTTCATTGTATTTTTCAGGCTTCGGTTGCCCTCTATTATCGCGATACACATCTGCAATCAACTCTTCTCTATCATCCTACAATGGCATACGCGCTGTTGCAACTAAACGATCATGAAACTTATGGGGAGGAAACTCTGAATCAATTTCATCATTGATTCGGAAAAAAACTTCTTCCCGATAGTCGATGTAAGCATGCATTCTATTCTTAACATAGGCGTTCCAGTACCACAGTAACTGTAAAGGTTTACGTGCAGGTCGAGTGAATTGCTTTAAATTGACTGTTAGCGCGCGTGTTACTGGTTCATCGTTTGGAAAGACTCTAATGCGTTGTTCAATAACCTCTTCACGTGTTTCTGCATATTCAAATACACCTCCAAAAGCGATAAACATTTTGAAATCTTGTAAATACATGACACCTAATGATAATTGAGTAAATTTTGATAAATGGATTATTTCGTCAGGAGATTTTTTTGCTTTATGGCAGATTTCATCAAAAATCATCAACCGTCGAATCTGCAAGGGAATTCTTTCATCTTCATATACTGAGCTCATCTACTTTCACCTTTTTATTGAACGACTAAAAAAGTGATCATTGATCAATTTATCGCATGACACAAGTGCCAGTAACAAAAGACGATCACTTCTTTTGAGACTTTTTGCGATGTTAAAAAGCATAATGTTAAATGTATTGACTTAAAATAAGAGAGGAAAGTAATGACAGATAAAAAAGGTTTGAGAACTTATCAAATAGAAGTCATAGAAACGATGAGCGCTCTAATAGAAGTGACTGCTGAGAATGGAGAAACTGCTATACTAAAAGCGAGCGAAAAATATAGAAATGAAGACATTGTGTTATATCCTGATGATATGCTCGATACCAAATTTATTATATTTGCAGAAGAGTAATCGACTAACCAAACTCTACTACTTCTCCCGACAACAAAGCCAAACTTTTCACTGGCATCACCCCGCGCAAAGCATTACAAAAAAACATCTGGGTTAAATTTGGCAAATCATCATCATTTAACGCGCGCACAATCACTGGCGTCTTGGTCTTAGCGAAAGCATCAATAATGACTTGGCGCATCACTCCAGCGACACCGGATTGCATCAACGGCGGTGTAAACCACTGACCTGATAATAGAGAATCATCAGGATAATTGGCTTTAGCTTTATCGCTAGAGTCAGTCGATTGGGCGCTAGACAACTGATAAAAGACATTGCTCATCGTGCCCTCCACCCAACTGCCGCTTATATCGCGTACTAATCCTTCGCCAATGCCTATTCCTTCACCAACGCCCAATTCTGCATTAGATTTTAACGATTTGGCTTTAAGACGTTGGAGCTCACCGCTCGCCAGCACATTATCCAGTCGATTAAGGCTTTTGAGTCCCGCTAACGATGGCGGCAAGCAAGCAAGTTGTGCGGTTAGACATACGGCTGATGTCATGGGTTGTATCAAAACACTGTGACCATCTGGCAGCTGAGCATGCTGCGCAGTATCGATAGTCATAGCGGTTGCTTTTGACCAAACCTCACAAGGGCTAGCATCCATATCTGCTGCAAAACCATAACCGCGCACAGCTTGTACAGCACGCGTGACAATGACCTTTATAACACCTTGCTGTAGCTGCTGAGCGTGGGCTTGCAAAGTGGCGAGTAGCGAGTCGCTATCGACAGCTAATTGTAATGCATGGGCATGAGAGAGCAGTCTTTGATAATGATACTCTGGCCATAATATCGAACCATCGATGACGCCAATAGTAGTAAAAAACCCATCTCCATAAGCCAGCCCGCGATTGTCTGGGGTGATGGCGCTATTGTTTGTATTCGCGACCATATTATCAGACTGCGGATATAGTCGCTGCCATGTAGAGGCGTAGTTAGTGATAGAAGCATGGTTAATAAACTGACTACTATTGGACTCGCTGTTATCAAGCTTAGCCATCATTATCGAGCTTTCTTTCGCTGTCTTCCGCTTGCTGTTCACCTGACTTATTTAGCACCAGCATGCAACTATAAAACTCGCATTTACCCAGCTCTATCTTTTGTCCACCAATGGTTTTATTTTTTATGATTTGTCCTCTAAGCATATCTGAGATGACTTTTCCGCCATCATCATTCATAAGCTGACGGGCAAGCTGATAGGATTTTTTCGCATGGGCTTTACTCAGCTCTTTTTCTTTATCTGAGTCAGTAGGATTGGCGAAATACCAACCAAGCTCAAGATACTTTTCAGAGTCAATCAAGTCCAGATAAGGCGCATCTGTATCCATAAAGCGGTATTTAACTGCTGGGTTACTGGCGTAGTCCAAGCTATTCTCATCAGTGGTGACGACCTTGCCAAACGTTGATTTTATTTGATCGACCTCTTGTACGCTTACAGGCTGGACTTGTTTGTCACCCCATGAAGAAACATCATATTTGACTGGCGTGCCTTGCTCAACGGTCGCACCATCCAAATCTGTCTCTGGCGTAGGATTTGCTTGTTCAGGTTTGGCTTGCTCAGCTGTACTATCAGACACTGCCTCAGAGGGGGTTTCTTGCGTTGGGGCATTACACGCGCTCAATGAGACACCAGCTGCTATCACTATACTGACCGCAAAGGTCTGTAGGCTGTTATTCCACATGGGCAATTTACTCACACTTTTTGGGTATAAATTATATTAACCAGCCGTTAATGGTGCGGCTTGCCAATAAAGAAAAGAATAGTTATCTACACGGTGCATTATCAATACATATTGTTATTACTGTCATAGTCTATCGATATCATAAATGCGGTCAAGCAACGACCAATATGATAAATATTCTATGCTTCAGTTATACTTATACGACAACTTCTATAACAAATGCGCTTGCAATAAATGCGCCATTTATTAGCTTAAGCTTGGCTCATTGTGCCGCTCTTTACTGTCATAATTATAATGCCATTATGTCAACAGTGTACCCAACTGCCTAGCGCTTGACTAGCCTTTACGTTACGGATAACAATCGTAGAAGGTGCAAATTTGTTAAAAACATTGTTATCCCCTATGATGAGTAAGCACTGTTTGATTTTCTCTCTCTTGCTGCTTATTATTTCTTTGTTATCATGAATACAATCTAAAAGGCTTGCAGAGTTACTCAGATAAATTTTATGAATCCTCTGTCTGGCAAAGCGTACAATAAGCAAGACATTTTATAGCTACAGTGCACCGACTTTTATTATTCATATTGACTACAGCGCTAGTGGACCGTTTATGACCCAGCATTTTATCGTTATTGGCAATCCTATTGCTCATAGTAAATCTCCCGAGATTCATCAGACATTTGCCGCGCAAGTGGGTATTGATATTAGCTATCGGCGTCAATACTGTCCTGATGATACCGCAAGCTTCAATGCAGTTGTTGAGGCGTTTTTTAATGGTGGCGGTGTGGGTGCCAATGTGACAGTACCTTTTAAACAGCTCGCTTACGCATCTTGTCAATCTCAAGGCGGTCTGTCTGAACATGCGCGTGTCGCAGGCGCGGTCAATACGTTACTGTTAGTCAGTGATGATTCGTCAAAAGATAAGACGCTATATGGTGATAATACCGACGGTCAAGGTTTGGTCAATCATATGATGAGCTTAGATTGGCCGCTTACCAACGCTCGTGTCGCTATCATTGGCGCAGGCGGCGCAGCACGTGGGGTGATACTGCCACTGATTCAAGCAGGTATTGGACAACTGACCCTTGCGAATCGAACGTTGAGTAAAGCTGAAGTGTTGGTCGATGAGCTTAGCGCAGCCAGTAATGCGATTAACGAGCATGCGGTTAAAACTTGCGCGACATCTGCGCTGACTGGACAATTCGACCTGATTATTAATGCGACTTCTATCGGGTTATCAGGTGACACCTTGCCTATCGCTGATGATTTAGATTGCCACTATGCCTATGACATGATGTATGGACGCGCGCTGCCCTTTTTACAGCATTTTGCCGCGCGCGGTGCGCAAACCTCAGACGGTTATGGGATGCTCATCGGTCAAGCTGCATTAAGCTTTGAGCGTTGGACCACTCATAGTATCGATGTGACTCAAGTAACCACTGCGATTCAAGCGAGTAAGAAGCGATAAAGGGTTTGTATTAATAAAGTGCTATTAGGGCGAAGATGAAAAACGTATTAATAACCATTTTTCTATGCGCCGTAGCGGTACGCGTAGCTTGACTGAATGTATCGCCAGCCCTCCACTCAGACCTACCGCGCAGCCTAGCGCAGTATCGAGCATTCGTGCCCGAATAATCTCTTGGATACTCGCCTGCGCAAGCGAGGTAACACTGCCATACTCGGCGATAAATATCGTTAACGGAGTGATCAGTATCACGGCCAGTCCGTAATGACGATCAACCAGCGATTCAATACACAGCATCATAAGCAGTATTGCGAGCGCCACCTCCCACATCGATAAATTCCAAGACAACATCCAGCCGGCAACCACCATGCCTGCTAAGGTACCCAGCAGACGATGCAGCTGTTTAATCCATATCGTGCGCATTTGTATGCCTTGAATGATAATAAAACAACTGACCGCAGCCCAATATGGATAAGGCATGTCTAGCAGCACGGCTATCGATAATGCCAAGCTAACAAAACTTGCAACGATGATACTGTCACTGATTATATCTGGCTCATAACGATACTCTGGCACAGCAGTAGAGGGGCGCGTCACCAATAAAAACAGCGTATATAAAAGTGCCATAAACATTGAAAAACCACTGCCCAACATCACAAGCCCAGTGGCTGATAATATCTGTTCAGCTGAAACAGGAATGAATAGAGCAATTGCACCCGCCATCATGACAAACAGTCCGGCAGGCGGCGGCTGACGATAATAGCGACCAAAAACAACGACGCTAAAGGCAATCAGCGCAAATACTGGTAGTTTTAGTAAGGGCACTTGCTGCGCAATCAGTCCGAGCGCAAAGCAAAGCGTCATCGCAAAGCTCCACGCCATCACCGTCACTAAGCGATAAGGTAATGAGCCTGCAAATGGTAAGTTTAATATAACCATGGCTCCTAAAGACGCCTTAATTCCTGCATGTAGTACCCCAAAATATGCGCCAACAAAGACTGGAAAACTGATGGCTATAGCAGCGATGATCGGCATATGCCATGGTCGGCGGCTTCGATTGACCGTGAGCAAATGATTAAGCTCTCCACGAATTAAATGCTTAATATAAGCGAGCATTTATTGTCCCTTCTGTTTTAGCGATGTGAAGAACCCATACACGTTCATAAATTATTACCCTCATACGTTGTTTGTGCTTACTGTTCATAGCTTAAGTTAGACAGCCCTAACCATCGCAATCCTCTTCTATATTAAGAAACCTATTGCTATTTGATAAATTAAATTAATATCTAAACCATCAAGTCATGAAAATTAATTATGCATTGTATATTTGTCTCAAAAGAACATTTATACTAATCATATACATATGGCCAGTATTCACATAGCTTGCCATTTTACTCAGTACATTGTGATTATAACGATAATAATCTAACAGCGATAACCAACCGTATTTATCCATTCTTATCTCTAATACGAATACAAGCTTATAAAAACCAGCCATCGGTCGTACTAGAGCAAACCAAATAAAGAGATCAACTATGTTAACTTACAAAGCTCCTTTACGTGATATTAAGTTTTTGATTAACGATGTATTTGACTTTCAAACGCATTATAAAGACTTAGACAATGGCGCAAATGCTGACCCTGAGACTATCGATATGATTTTACAGGGCATGGCTGATTTTTCAGAAAACGTCTTAGCCCCTCTTTATCAGCCTGCTGATGCAGAAGGTTGTCATTTTGAAAACGGCGTCGTGACAACTCCTAAAGGCTTTAAAGAAGCTTATAATCAGTTTGTTGAGGGCGGCTGGCAAGGCATTTCATACCCTGAAGAATACGGCGGTATGAACCTGCCCATGTCTATTAACCTGATTAAAGCTGAGATGATTGGTACAGCCAACTGGCCTTGGGCAATGTATCCTGGCCTCTCAACAGGTTGCATCAATACGCTAATGCAATATGGTACTGACGAGCAAAAAGAGACTTATTTACATAAATTGGTTGACGGCTCATGGGCAGGTACGATGTGCCTAACTGAGCCACAATGCGGTACAGATTTGGGACAAGTCAAATCAAAAGCAATCCCGCAAGAGGACGACAGTTATAAGATTAGCGGTACTAAAATTTTCATCTCAAGCGGTGAGCACGACTTGACTGAAAACATCATTCATATCGTACTAGCACGCTTACCTGGCGCACCTGAAGGCACCCGCGGTATCTCATTATTCATCGTACCAAAATTCCTTCCTAATGATGATGGTGAAGTGGGCGAGCGCAATGGCGTCACTTGTGGTTCTATCGAACACAAAATGGGCATCAGCTCTTCATCAACTTGTGTATTGAACTTTGATGATGCTGTTGGCTATTTGATTGGTGAGCCAAATAAAGGCCTCAAAGCGATGTTTACCTTTATGAACACTGCTCGTATTGGTACGGGTATTCAAGGTCTGGCACATACCGAGCTGTCATTTCAAAATGCCCTACCCTATGCCAAGGAGCGTCGCTCTATGCGTGCCCTATCAGGGACCAAAGACCCTGAAAAAGTAGCGGATGCCATCATTCACCATGCGGATGTACGCCGGATGCTGTTGACGCAAAAAGCCTTTGCTGAAGGTGGACGTTCGATGATTTATCACTCAGCACGTTATGCAGATAAAATGGCGCAAGGCGTGGCTAATGGTGATGATGCAGAGTTTGAAAAATGGGACGATAAGCTGGGCTTTTATACGCCCATCCTAAAAGGCTTCTTAACTGAGCTTGGTATCGAGGCGGCCAAACATGGTCAACAGGTTTATGGCGGTCACGGTTACATCAAAGAATGGGGTATGGAGCTTATCGCTCGTGATGCCCGTATCGCTACCATGTACGAAGGCACCACTGGCGTACAGGCACTTGATTTGTTAGGCCGTAAGGTTATCTTGCAGTCAAAAGGTAAAATCATCCGTGACTATACGTCAAGTATTATGAAATGGTGCGGCGAGTATGCGCTTGATAAAGACATGCGTAAGTTTGTTTGGGCATTGACTAAACTATGTGCTGAGTGGAACACGCTGACAGTACGCTTGATGCTGATGGCACGTAAAGACCGTGAAGTTATCTCAGCGGCTTCAGAAGACTTTTTGATGTATTCAGGCTACATAATGATGGGCTATCACTGGGCGCGTATGGCAGCAGTCGCTTATGACAAGCTTGAAAATGGGGGTGCTGAGTCACCAGAATTCTATAAAGCCAAAGTCCAAACGGCAGAGTTTTATTTTGACAAAATCTTGCCACGTACATCAGGCCATGCTGAGAGTATGGTTGCACCAAGTGAAAGTATGACGGCGATGGATATCGAGAACTTTGCCTTTTTAGACTAAGTTTAAGTAGCATCTAAGCTTGACTAAAGCTAAGAAAAACAAAAAGCGCCTAACTTATTAAGAGTTGGGCGCTTTTTTATGCTTGAGTAATGTAGTAATTATGATTCCAAATGACATAAAAGTTAAAAAACTTCTAGTTAAAAATCAATGCTAGCTACCGAGTAGCTTTTTTTGATAAACAGGACTGATCTCCTCAACTTCTACGCATATTTTTAGCGCCGCTCGCCCCGACTGCTCTTCACTTAGCGAATCCTCTATCGTCGTCACCAATAGTTGTGCCAATTGCTCACGGACGTCATTGTCACGCCCTGGCATCAATTTTAGATGTGCATAAATAAAACCATGGGCTTGCTCGTCATCCTCGACCCCAACCAAAAACGTATCAATAGGGATTATTCGCGCCTTGATATCAGTTGGTTTACCAAAATGACCACTATCCCATAATGCTTTATTTAAAGATTTGAGCAGTGACTCTTCGTGAGAGATACTGACATTAGGAGATGCTTGAATCGTTAAATGCGGCATAGGTAGACCCTTATAGTGAGTTAAAAACTTTATGTAGGCAAACAAGCTTAGCATGGCTGATTATTTGATAGGATGCCAAAAACAGCCATCATGTATCAGCAATATCTTCAAAAAGAGCGCCAAGCGTTTTGGCCAGTTGTAATGGCGGTAGCTCAATCTCAAGCCCGCGGCGTCCAGCACTGACATAGATGGTAGAGTGATCGTTAGCTGTTATATCGATGATAGTGATTAAACGCTTTTTTTGCCCAAGCGGACTGACACCGCCAAGCACATAACCTGTACTACGTGCAACGTGTTTCGGATCGGCCATTTGTACTTTTTTGCAGGCGAGCACTTTATTAGAAGACAGAGCTTTGGCCATCTTTTTGACATTCAAGGTGGTATCGACTGGCACAAGAGCAACAGCTAACATGCCAGCATCTGTCTCTACCACCAATGTTTTGAAAACTTGCGCAGCTTGTATACCGAGCTTGTCAGCCGCCTCTAAACCAAAAGATGCCGCACCGCTATCATGGACATATTCATGTAGCTGGTAATCAAGGTGATACTGCTTAGCAGTCTTAATAGCAGGGGTCATAAGGCACTCTTATCAAACTTAAAATAAACACAGATAATAGGATTAAAGCGATAATCATAAATACCATACACCAGACGGTTATACCTTGTACCCACACTATACTTATATTCTAGCGCTTAATACAATCACGATATATCAAGGTTGTGTTACCTTAGACAAATTGGCATTTATAATATATTCAGCACAGATACCGACACCATATATCGCTTTGAGCGCTTTTATGGCATCATAAGCGCATTACATTTTGCAAAGTCTGACTTTTGATTATGATACCCAGTTTCCTAAAAAACAAGCTCCTAAAAAACCGAACGCCCAAAGCGCAAGCCACCTCTGAGGCTAGCAAGTCGTCAACTGCGACGACTTATACCAAGGCACCTATCAATCAGCTGTACCGAAAGATATCGGGACAGGCGCTTGATGTCGCAGTCAAAGCAAAGCTTTTGGGCGAGCTGCCAGTATTCGATACCGATGATCAAACGCTGACCTTTTATGTACTACAGGATTATTCGCGCTCCAATAGTATTTTGATCGATCTGCAAACTGGGGAGCATAAGCTGCCGCCTGCACTGATGAGTGTCAAAGACAGCATACATGATGTGAATGAAAATGCTGCTATCATATTTTTGCATCATCCCAAAGCCAAGGACAGTCAACTATCGCCGCGCTTGTCACGTTTGGTTGCGGCCAGTCTACAACATCCAGACTTACAAATACGACTGGTACCAGTATCGATTCTTTGGGGCCGCGCGCCTGAAAAAGAGGACTCCTTGTTCAAGCTATTGATGGCAGATAACTGGCAAGATCCCAGTATTACCAAGCAATTATTTAATATCGGTGTGATGGGTCGCGATACCTTTGTCCAGTTCCATGCGCCAAAAGACTTACGCACCATTATTTATAATAGCTTGCATGATGGACAAGCAGATGAGCTCGGAGTAGCTGATAGTGCAGATAGCCGCGACGCAAAACATGCATTGGTGCCAGCAGCAGACGCTAACCGTGAGCTGGTACGCGACTTACAGCAGCAGCTTCATGCCTATCTCGATAATCAGCGTACAACGATGCTTGGTCCTGACTTATCAGATCGGCGCAATTTGGTAGATAAGCTGATCTACTCCCCTGCCATTCAACACGCCACGCAGATCGAAGCGGATGAAAAAGATATTAGTGTCCGTGAAGCACGCGGGCTTGCTAGAAACTATGCAAATGAGATGGTTAATGATTACTCTCACCCGATCATTCGAGTCTTTGATAAATTTTTGACTTGGCTCTGGACACAGCTGTATGACGGTGTCGATGTCCATCACTTTGAGCGCGTACGCAAGCTTGCAACCGATCACGAAATCATCTATGTGCCCTGTCATCGTAGTCATGTTGATTACTTGCTCTTATCTTACGTTATCTATAAGCGCGGTCTGAGCATTCCTTATGTGGCAGCGGGTGATAACTTAGATGTTCCTGTATTAGGCCCTTTGTTACGCGGCGCTGTGGCTTTTTATATTCGTCGTAGCTTTCGGGGTAACGCGCTTTATACCGCAGTATTGCGTGAGTATATGCATACCCTTATCACCCGTAATACGCCGATTGAATACTTTATAGAAGGCGGACGCTCACGCTCAGGACGCCTGCTACCACCGAAGATGGGTATGCTAGCAATGACGGTACATAGCCAGCTACGTCAAACCAATAAACCTGTGGTGTTTATTCCGACTTACATTGGTTATGAGCGCATTATGGAAGGTGGCACTTATATCGGTGAGCTAAAAGGCAAGCCAAAAGAGTCCGAATCCTTAATTGGGTTACTAAAAGTTGGACGCAAGATTGAGCGTATTTTTGGTAATGTGCATTTAAGCTTTGGCACACCGCTACACCTAAGCGACTTTATGCAAAAGTTCGACGTGCCTGCTGATAGCCTACCCGCTGATCGTACCGATACGCCACTTGATGAAAAAGCCAGTGCCATGGTTGATAATATTGGTGTAAAGATCATGCAGCATATCAATAAAGCGGCGGTCGTCAATCCCGTATCATTACTGTCCTTAGTCTTACTCTCAGCGCCAAAAGCGGCTCTTGATGAAGACATCTGCCGCGAACAAATCGCCCTATATCAAGGTATTGCGCGTCAAATACCCTACTCTGACGACACTATCGTTACCGATATGAGCCCGCAAAAAATCATCGACTATGGTATCAAGCTCAAACTTATTGAGCGTATACCGCATATTTTGGGTGATATCATTCAAGTCGCTGGCAAGCAAGCCGCGCTATTGAGCTATTTCCGTAATAACATTTTGCATGTATTTATCCTATTGTCTTTCTTAGCTGCACTGGTTGCACGCAATGGTCGCGTGAGTCGCAGCCGTCTTGATGATATCGTTACTCAGATGTATCCTTTTTTGCAAAGCGAGCTGTTTTTATACTATCCGGCGCATGGTCTGATGGATACGCTTAATCAAAAAATCGACAACCTGATCGCTCACGGCCTAATTATCGACTTAGGTGATGGCATGCTCGGTGTACCAGATGCCAACAGCAGCTGTTATCAGCAGCTAGAAGTCCTTGCCGCTCCCGTTGCACAGAGTCTTGAGCGTTACTTTATGACCTTGGCGCTATTGTCACAACAAGGCTCAGGAAACTTGACCACAGAAGAGGTAGTTGATCTGTGTCATCTGCTTGGTCAACGTTTATCAGTATTATATGCTGACGATATTCCTGACTTCTTTGATCGCTCCTTATTCTTAAGTTTTGTCACAGCACTGACTCGTCTGAACTACTTACAAGTAGATAAAGATACAGGCGTGCTAAACTTCGATCAGCGTATTGACGATATCGCTCATCATGCTAAATATGTACTAAGCCCTGACATGATGCAAATTTTGCAGCAAATCGCCAGTCTTGATGATGAAGAGATCGCCCATGCGATTACTGAGATTAGTAATAAAAAGCAGCGCAAATTTGGTCTTAAGCGTTAGTGCGTACTCGCTTCTTCATATACAATAAAAAAGACCTCTAATAATTAGAGGTCTTTTTTATTATATATAACTTAAGATTTTTAAGCCGACAATCTAGGTAGAAATCTTTTTATACTTCATACGCTTAGGACCGGCATCGTCACCCATCGTTTTTTTGCGATACGCTTCAAATTCTGTGTAATTACCGTCATACCAAATCGGGCCTTCTTCTTCAAAGGCCAAGATATGTGTGGCGATACGGTCAAGGAACCAGCGATCATGCGACACTACCATGACCGTACCTGGGAATACTTGAATCGCATCCTCTAGCGCACGTAGGGTCTCGATGTCCAAATCGTTTGAGGGCTCATCCAGTAATAATACGTTAGCGCCCTGCTTCAAAGTTTTAGCCAATTGTAGACGGTTACGCTCACCACCTGATAGCTGCCCGACATGCTTTTGCTGATCTGAGCCTTTAAAGTTAAAGCGGCCAATATAAGCACGGCTTGGCGTCGTATAGTCACCAACGGTGATAATATCTAAGCCGTCAGACACTTCTTCCCAGACGGTTTTATTATCATCTAAATTATCACGTACCTGACCGACATAAGCGACTTTAACGCTTTCACCCAAGTCAACCGAGCCTGTATCTGGCGTATCACGTTCGGTAATCATGTTAAATAATGTAGTTTTACCTGCACCATTTGGACCGATGATACCGACGATAGCACCCGCTGGGACGTTAAAGCTTAGGTTTTCATAAAGCAAACGATCACCGAATGACTTAGAGATATCATTGACTTCGATGACTTTGTTACCCAAACGTGGACCAGGTGGAATATAAATCTCAGAGGTCTCGTTACGTTTTTGGAACTCTTGTGAGTTTAACTCTTCAAAACGCTGTACACGAGATTTGGACTTGGCCTGCTGACCTTTTTGGTTTTTACGAATCCACTCAAGCTCTTTTTTGAGTGCTTTAGCAAATGATTCTTCTTGTTTATTTTGCTGCTCAAGGCGGTTATTCTTTTGCTCGAGCCACTCAGTGTAGTTGCCCTCATACGGATAGCCATGACCACGGTCCAGCTCTAAGATCCACTGAGCAACGTTGTCCAAGAAATAACGATCATGGGTAATGGCCACGATCGTACCGCTATAGTTCTGTAAGAACAGCTCAAGCCAAGCGACAGATTCGGCATCCAAATGGTTGGTTGGCTCATCAAGCAATAGCATATCAGGGCGCGACAATAACAAACGACATAAGGCCACACGGCGTTTTTCACCACCTGACAGTTTGCTAACATCAGCATCCCATGGCGGCAAACGTAGTGCATCAGCCGCTTTTTCTAGCTGAGTATTCAAGTTATGCGCATCCCAAGCTTGAATGATGTCTTCCATCTTGCCTTGTTCTTCAGCAAGCTTATCAAAGTCGGCATCAGGCTCTGCGTATTCAGCATAAATTGCATCGAGACGGGCAAGCGCATCTAATGCTTCACGCATGCCATCTTCGACATTACCACGAACATCTTTGCTATCATCAAGCTGTGGCTCCTGCGGCAAGTAGCCAACTTTAGTACCCGTTTGTGCGCGTGCTTCACCGCTAAATTCAGTATCGACGCCTGCCATGATACGTAGCAACGTCGATTTGCCAGAACCGTTAATACCTAGTACACCGATTTTGGCACCTGGGAAAAACGATAAATTGATATTCTTTAGGATTTCGCGCTTAGGCGGAACAAGTTTTGACACGTTGTTCATCGTGTAAATATATTGAGCCATTAACACTCCGATAGACTACATAGACGAGGACTGTCATCACAGTTAGCAATGATGCTAAGTGAACTGCGCCTCAAAAATCAGGGTTATAAATTGTCTGCCATTATCGCATTGTGGCGCATGCCCTGCAAGCTAACAGCTTGTTTTCTGGTATGTTTAGTCGTTTTTAATACTTCTGCTACTCATTTCTGATAAAAGCTAAGAATAAACTTGTAGACGCTATAAAAAATAATAATAGATAAAATTAACTACTGATAGATTTTTGTTTTATAAAACCTACAAAATTTTGCATCAATCAAACTATAAACTTAATTAACAGGGGTTATTATATTAATATAACTTAATAAAACAATAATTTGGTGAAAGTGATTTTAAGCTTAATATTTACAATTTGCGTAGCAATTCTTAGCAAACAGGTGCTTTACTTATGACGACTGGCTACCACCCTGAGCTTATTCAGCGCGTTTTTGTGGATTTTGTCAGTACGCATATACATTCTTTTGGGTCATTGATTGCACCTAAGCTACGATTATTAGCCAAGCATACATTGAGCGATGATCTGATAGCTCTACAGTTTGAAACCAACCAT
This sequence comes from uncultured Psychrobacter sp., assembly GCF_947488565.1. Classification (GTDB taxonomy): domain Bacteria; phylum Pseudomonadota; class Gammaproteobacteria; order Pseudomonadales; family Moraxellaceae; genus Psychrobacter; species Psychrobacter saeujeotis. Next base: position 403,790 of record NZ_CANKZC010000002.1, read on the forward strand.
GCTTTTCGACAACAATCGAACAATCACTGGCATGGCGGACAGCACTTAAGCTTAATCGTACCAATAGACGGCATTCATCATCAGCGTCAGTATTCACTGCTTGGTTTACCTCAGCAGGCACTATGGTGGCAAAGTAAAAAACCGCACACGCTTACTATCGCTATTAAATCTCAAGGTTTGGTATCAAAATACTTGACTCAGAAAACATTACTTGGGGATGTTTTTGCGTGCAATGTGCCAAGCGGCAATTTTGTCCTGCCACACATGCAAGATGAACCGACACCGATATTGTGTATTGCTAGTGGTAGCGGTATTACGCCGATGTTAGGCTTAGTCACGCAGGCGCTCATGAATAGACAATCAGTCACTCTGCTTCACTACAATCGCACGCCTATATTGACATCATTTTGGGCTTCACTAGCTGCGACTTATCCTACGTTTCGTTATCATCTGATTGCGACGCAAGATGTCAGCACTTATTTTGCAGGCAACAGATATCTGACCACGGCAAGCCTGCTTGCGCTCGGATTACCGCTCGCTCAAACGCAAATATACGCTTGCGGAGCGCAGTCTTTGCTATTAAGCCTGTACCAAGCGGCACGTGAGCTAACTGTTGACGATACAGCATCGCTACTCGATAACATCACAATAGAACGCTTTGGGACGAGTGTTAATCATCACGATCAGGAAGGAAGCGAGACTGATAGCATAGCGCAAACCGTACATTTACGCGGACGACAGCGGCAGTTTACTAGCCGTACTACTTTGCTTAAAAGCGCTGAAGCGGCAGGTATACGTTTGCCCCATGGTTGTCGCCAAGGCATTTGCCACCTGTGCCGCTGTCAAAAAATCAGCGGTCAGGTCAAAAACATCCAGACAGGGGTTGTCAGCGGTGAAGGTTTTGAGTCCATTCAGACTTGTATTAGTGTACCTGTAACCGATGTTGTGCTCGATATTTAATATAACAAAGGACTTTTTATGCGTTTATTACCGCCTATGTTTAGTGCTCGATCCGCGCTCCCTACTACCCCTATTCAGCCTGTAGTAGATAAGCGATGGGTAGCGCAGACTCGTTACCCGACATTAAGCCGCGCGCCCTTATCAAAGGCACAAACCGAGTTGATGGCCGCTGAGTTAGATGTATTATATCAGAGTGTCATGGCATCGCTTGGTGCAGAGGATGCGCGCTATATTCAGCGCATTTACGCTGCTGTCGTTTATAGTGAAATTTTGGCGCGTGGCCTGCTTGCTGTTGCCGCATGTCCCTCTTCACGCCGTAAGCAATTGAGCATTTGGCTGTTAGGCACTTCTTTACTAAGTTTTAGCAAAATATTAAACAACATGGAGCTTGGGCACAATGTCATGCACGGTCAGTATGATTGGATACAGCATCCGCATCTGAACAGTCAAAAGTTCGATTGGGACATTGTCTGTCCTGCGCCGCTTTGGCAGCACTCGCACAATTACTTACACCATACCTTTACCAATATCGTTGGTCGTGACCACGATGTGGGGTATCATCTGATTCGAGTGACCGATGAGCAGCCTTGGACGCCAAGCGATCGTAATAATTTATTGAGCACTATGATACTGGCATTAGGGTTTGAATGGGCAGTGGCCTTTCACGATATTCAGATCAGTGTTGATGAATATGCCCATGACGCGCACTTGGTAGATATCATGACACCCAAGTCACAAGCGTTATTTGACAAAATAAAGCGACAAATAGGCAAAGATTATCTGGTTCTGCCTGCGCTTAGTGGGCTGATATTTGGCGCGCGTAGTGCTATGACGTCAGTCAGTGGCAACGTGACTGCCAATATCGTACGTAATGTTTGGACTTGGGCGGTGATATTTTGTGGTCATTTTACCGAGCAGGCACATATCTATACGCATTTAGATGACGATGAGAGTCGCGGCGACTGGTATACCAGACAGATATTAGGATCAAGCAACATCACAGGTCGCAAGTGGTTCCATATTCTGACCGGTCATTTATCGCATCAAATTGAACATCATATTTATCCTGATATGCCAGCCAACCATTACACACGCGTGGCCCCGCAAGTACAAGAGATATGCAAAAAGTATGGCCTACCTTACAATACAGGCAGCTTTGGTGAGCAGCTTACCCAAGTCATTAAACGTATTTATCACTTTAGTAAACCAAGTAATGACGAGCGAGATTCATACTTGCAAACGCAAATGGTTATGGATAAAAATAATGAGACAAACCAAGCAAAGACGTCCTTAACTGTTACGCGAGGTCTGAGTAGATACTTGCCACCCGTCGTGCGTCATGCTTTATTTTATTATAGATAATCTTTATTCTATGTTGAATCACATCAATAAAACATACCTAATAACTGGAGATTTATATGAGTAATCAACAACCGTTAGATATCACGCATAATGAAGATCGCAATCGTTTTGAGACTACGATAGAAGGTCAAACTGGCTATATTAGTTATCAAGAACGTGGTGATGCTTTAATTTATGACCATACGATTGTACCGCCAGCGCTTGGCGGGCGCGGAGTGGGTTCAAAATTAGTCAAACATGCTCTAGACTATGCCCGCGATCATGATAAAAAAGTCGTGCCACAATGCTCGTTTGTATCCTCTTATATTAGCAAGCATCCAGAATACAAAGACTTGGTGTAGTAGCTGTATGAGACAGTATCAATATGACAGCCTAAAATATCTGTCATAGTATGTCTAAGCATTTAAATGGGCTGCCTTAATCTTACCTAACAGAACCGACTAACCTATTGCCTACCTATCTATTTAAGCTATCTCACTATATATTTATCCATGGATATATGGCAGGATATAAAGGATAGGTGGGTTTTTCGTTCTCTATTAAGTAGCGACACGTAATACGTTTGAATATAAGTAACAAATAGTAATAGTTAAAACAAAATACCAGTTTTACCAATAAAAAAGGTGCGATTATTGATAGCATTTTAATCAATGACGACAACACTCTTATTAACCACGACATAATAATAAAGGATATCGGTATGAGTAGTTTATCCGACAAACAAGTTGATATGCAGCTAGAAGACCTTACTGGTTGGCAGCGTGATGGGAACAGTATAGTAAAAACTTACCATTTTAGTAACTTCGTCGAAGCCATGAGTTTTATGAATCAAGCCGCATTTTATGCTGAAGCCCTTGAGCATCATCCTGAATGGAAAAATATTTATAACATCGTTGAGGTACGTTTGACGACTAATGATACGGGCGGTATTACCAGCCATGATATTCGCTTAGCAAAACGCATGGAACATATTATTCAACCTAAACGTCTATAAGATTGTAGTGCTCGATATTTTTAATTAATACCGACTTAGTGAAAACACAAATAAAAACGTCCTCACTTGAGGACGTTTTTTAATTTTAAATAAGCAGCATTTATCAATTATGAATATGTTGTGCTGTTTACATTTTGCGACTAACAAAAGCCACGATAAACAAGATAACTGCTACTGCCAAGAAAATATAAGCCAAATTAGCAGATAGTCCAGCAACGCCGCCAAACCCTAACAAACTTGCTAATAGCGCAATAACAGCAAATATAATCGCCCAACGAAACATAATCCTTCTCCTTAAATAAAAAACATCCAGAATACGAATAAAGCAAACTAACGCATATTAGCAATATGATCAGTTATCAACCTACAAACAATCAGTACTATAAACAATCAGTACTGCCAGGTTCGCTAAATTCGATTACTCTTAATGCTTATTGTTGTTAATATTATTTCTTATAAGTTGTAGTAGTAGATTAACAACCTTTTAGAGCAGATAAACGTTCAGTTTGGTAATGATCACGATATGTTATGTAACTTATGTATGCTCATTGCCCTGTTTTGGACAAAGTTGGGTTATTGGTCGTTTATCAAACCGATATATAACTGGTATGGTTCTAAGTTGACTTTGAACTCATAACGCTATCAAACGTTTATATGACGTAAAAATCTAAGCATTACTCTGCTCTCATTTATCTAAAAAATAGTAAGGAAAAAATATGAATAATGATATGGATACTCAACAACGTACATATGCTGTCGTTTTATACGGTGCAACGAGTTTTGTCGGTCAAATTACTGCGCACTATTTAGCGCAATTTTTGGCAGATACTAGTAAGAAAAGTGATGGAGATACGCAGTCCGTCACTTGGGCAATTGCTGGTCGTGACCAAGAAAAATTAGAAAAACTGCAATCTGAGCTCAGCCCAGCGCAGCAGAATGGAGATACTAAAGCGAAGATCGATATCATCGTCGCTAACAGTAACGATGATGCCAGCCTTGATAAGATGACCGAGCAAACACAAGTTATTATCTCAACGGTTGGTCCCTACCTCAAATATGGCGAACCTTTGATTAAATCGTGTACCAAAAACGGTACCGACTATGTCGACCTTACAGGCGAAGCCATTTTTATTAAAGACATGATGGACAAGTACCAAGACGCTGCCAAGCAAAGCGGCGCACGTATTGTTAATTCGTGCGGATTTGACTCTATCCCCTCAGACCTAGGTGTCTACTACACCCAGCAACAAGCTGAGAAGCAGTTTGATGAAGCCTGTACGGTCATCAATATGAGAGTAAAAGCGGCAAAAGGTGGTTTGTCGGGCGGTACAGTTGCTTCTATGGCCACTATATTTGAAGAAGTCGGTCAAGATAAAGAGCGCCGTAAGCAAGTTGCTAACCCCTACTTACTCAATGACGATAAAGACGCGCCTAGTGTGCGTCAAGAGAATGTCAGCCGACCTGAGTATGATGAAGAACACAAGCGCTGGTTGGCGCCGTTTGTAATGGCAAGTATTAATACGCGCATCGTTCACCGCAGTAATCAGCTTTTGGGCTACGAATATGGTCGTGAGTTTAAATATGATGAAGCGATGTGGATGAAGGATGGGGTGAAAGGCAAGCTGATGAGCTATGGTATGAGTGCAGGATTATTGAGCTTTGCTACGGCAATGGTATTTAAGCCAAGTCGTGAGCTGCTCTCAAAACATATCTTACCAAAATCAGGCTCTGGACCTTCTAAGTCTGAACAAGAAAACGGCTACTTTGACATTCGTTTTTTTGGTGAGACTGCCAATAACGACAATATCAATACTAAGGTCACAGGCGATAAAGACCCAGGCTATGGCAGCACATCACGTATGCTTGCTCATTCAGCCTTATGTCTTGCTCGAGATATCGCTAAAGAGGATGTGTCAGGTGGTTTTTGGACACCCGCTTCTGCGATGGGTGATAAGCTATTAACGCGCTTAGAGACTCACGCTGGTCTTAGCTTTGAAGTCGTTGACCAATAATAACCGTAAAATATATTGTTAATAATAGCCGCACTTTAATTGTAGAGTGCGGCTTTTTTATTGCTTTGGGCTTTACTGTCTTAGACTTTCAAACGACTGGATAAATTAACAGAGTGACAGTCGGGTCAAAATGAAAGAAGTAGCACACGACTAAACCAATATTTAGTAAATGCGCTAAATAAGCATAAGGTCAGCAATGTTAACAAACGATAATTGTGTATTTCGTACGTAAGCATTATTACCAATTTATGGTTATGTGCCACATAACGACACACTTCGTTAATGCAATGAAACAGTGGCATTCATTTATATCACGTACCCTTAATAAAGTTATCAACCTGTGAAGATTGTGTCTATAAAACTGATTAAATAAGACATCAACAACCAGTTCAAATAGCTAAAAAATGATAAGTTAAGAGCAAGAAAATAACGCTCAAATAACTGTTCTTTAAACTAAAATCTTAAAATAACGGTTGAGTAACAACGACAACCAACAGTCATTGAGAGGAATCTATTATGAAATTGAATATATTAACGACAGCCATGTTAGCGTCAGGCCTAGCTATGTTTGCGCATTCTGCCAATGCAGCTATGGTTACTGATGAACATGGTAACGTAGGCTACGACAGCTATGAAGAATGTGTCACCGCGGTAAAAGACGGCTCTGCTACATTCTACACCCCTTACACCTATCAAAAGCCAAAACGCCGCGCTGGTGAGGCTTCTGTCAAAACAATGCGTTTGTCCGAAGTTATGATTCCTCAAGATGTGGTTAGCAGCAATGACTTACAAACGTCAGATTATGCAGCCGGTGCTTGTGATTTGGGTGTCGGTCAATCGGATGGTCGTTATGGTGTTTCGGGTGCATTGGTCGGTAAATATGTGCCTATTGCCCCTGATATGCCCGTTAATGTCTACATGAATAAAAGTGGTGACCCTATACGTTTGAGCATGCAACAGTGCGACAATCATTTTAGTGATAAGTTTCCAACTCCTGTAGTAAGCGAAGTGACATCTCTTGAAGCGCAAGTGGCTGTGGCAGAAGCGCGTATTGTAGAGCCAGTCGTCGTTGCAACTAAGCGCGTTATTCGTCCTACTAAATATAGTGTGAAAGAGGTCATCTATGCTCCAGAAGACCAGATTAAACGTATCAAAACGGCGGAAGGTACAGCAATAGCCATCGAAGATGGTACTGAGCGTGCTACGATTGTTGGTCAGGAAGCTGACGAGCAAATCGTTGATGAAATCGAAATCAATCAAACGTTCCCAGTTACTCGTGTACCTAACAATGATACATCATCACGTGTTGTGGACCCAGTTACTGGCGAATAGCTCATTGTAGAATGTATAGTTGGCTTATCATCAAAGGATAACGTGTCATATTTTATTGATTTTAACTCCTAAATTATCGGTCAAAATTTATACATATCTACAGACACAGCACTTGCATATCGTCACACGAATACATCAATCTGTTAGACCTTTAATGAGTTTACTACTGAAGTACCAACCTGAGAGCTGGTACTTTGCGTGTTGAGATTATAGCTATTTTATAAATCTTTTACTTATAAGTATCATGACAACCTACAACCAACTCAGTTGTCATGATTTTGTTCTATCTACAGTTGACGTTTTAAATATATTAAACAGTTATATTTAAAACGTTAAGTAGATGGATAACTAAAGGAATAACGCTAAGTAGCGATCAAGCTTAAGCATATTTTAAGCTGATTAATAAAACTTGTGACTCAAGGAATTAACTGATGCAAAAACGTACTTTATCATTAATCATCGGCGCAGCTTTAGTAATGCCAAGTATCGCCATGGCTGCTCCTATGGATCAGGGCAATATTACACCAGCAGATATGCGCGATACTCCTGCACCTAATACTTTACAAGCTGAGATTGAAGGCCCAGATGGTGAGTTATTGGCTACTCAACCGGGTGAAGTAGAAAGTGATGTAAATATTACTGAAACGAACCCTAACGAGATGAACGATCCAAACATGATGGGTAACCTTGATGAGATGAACGACCCAAACATGATGAGTAACCCTGACGAGATGAACGATCCAGACATGATGAGTAACCCTGATGAGATGAACGAACCAAACATGATGGGTAACCCTGATGAGATGACCAATCTCGACTCTGAGCAAGCTGCCCCGCAAGCCCTAAACCAACAACATAGCAATACTGAGTATCAGCCATTGATTGCAGGTGAAGTGCTTAACGATGATCCTAACAGCGCAAACGCAGCAGTTACGCTGCAAGAGAAAACTAAAGATAACCGTGGTGAATTACTAGCCACTCAGCCTGCTGAAGTTGAATTTAGCGAAAATCGCCGTGTTATGCCACGTTAATGTCGTTTAACTAACGATGATTCAGCGATGGTTGGTTAAAGACATATCACTAATGAAAACATATGTTGTGTGCATAAAAAAGGCAGCCTAACGGCTGCCTTTTTATGTCTCTTTATCAATTACTTGCTATTATTTCTTATTTTTTGTTACACCCGCTTCTTGTAGCAGTGCACCAAGTGTACCCATTTTGCCAGGCGCTTCAGCTTTATCAGCTCTAGGCGCTTTGCTGCGGTTGTTAGCACTGTCTTTTTCTTGACGGTTGCCACGTGGTTTTGATGGGCGCTTATCGGTGGCTGGACGATTGCTACGTGGGCGGCTGGCTTTGTCATCATTACCAGTGTTTGCAGTAGGCTTTGCTACTGAATGCGCTGGCTTTTCAGATTCAGGCTTCATACTAAAACCAATGCGGCCACGTTTTTCATCAATAGAAATGACGCGCACCGAAACGATGTCACCTGGTTTAACGCGGTTCATCGGATCTGCAACGAAGTCATTGGCCATCTGTGAGATATGTACCAAGCCGTCTTGGTGTACGCCAACATCAACGAAACAACCAAAAGCGGTCACGTTGGTCACAACGCCTTCAAGCTGCATGCCTTCTTCTAAGTCCTTAATGCTATTGACATCTTCACGGAAACTAGCCGTTTTGAACTCAGGACGTGGATCGCGTGCTGGTTTTGCCAGCTCTTCAATGATGGCTTTTACACTGATATTGTCATCATTTGCCGCGAGTGCATTGGTATCGATAGTATTTAGCACACCATCATTACCGAGCACCTCTGACAATACCTTGTCTGTTTGCGCCAATAAGCTGTCGACCAGCTCATAGCTTTCTGGATGCACGCCTGTGGCATCCAGCGGGTTGCTACCGTCATGAATACGTAGGAAGCCTGCCGCTTGCTCAAAGGTCTTAGCGCCTAAACGCGGAACGTTTTTGAGCGCTTCACGACTATCAAATGCGCCATGTTCTTTGCGATAAGTGACGATTTGCTGAGCGACATTTTTATTCAAACCTGCGATGTGCGCTAAGATAGCAGGACTTGCTGTATTGACATCAACACCAACCGCATTCACGCTATCTTGAGTCACTTTATCAAGACTATCAGCCAACTGACTTTGGTTCACATCATGCTGATATTGACCAACACCAATCGCTTTTGGATCAACCTTTACCAGCTCTGAGAGCGGATCTTGTAAGCGGCGAGCGATAGATACCGCGCCGCGTACAGATACATCTAGGTTAGCAAGCTCATCGCTGGCAAGCTCGCTTGCAGAATAGACTGATGCGCCAGACTCGTTGACGATGACGGCTTTGGCTTTCAAAGCAGCATTCGCAGCCAAAATCTCTTTTACCATCGCATCTGTTTCGCGGCTAGCAGTCCCGTTACCGATAGCGACTAGATCAACATCATAAGTGCTTAGTAGCTCATCGATGACTTTTTTGGCCTCGGCCATCTTGTTGTCAGGCGCAAATGGATAAACTGTCGCCACGACAGGCTTGTCTTCGCCGTCTAACATGACATGACCTTGGGCATCGACAATCGCCATTTTGACGCCATGACGGATACCAGGATCCACACCCAAAATGACTTTGCGACCGGCAGGTGCTGACATTAGTAAGTGCTGCAAATTGTTCGCAAATACATCGATTGCATCGGCCTCAGCAGTCAGACGCTTTTCAGTCAACAACCGATGCTCAATATGCGGACGCCATTTATCTTTCCACAGACTAGTCGCTGCTTGTGCTAAAAATTCACGGCGCTCAGCAGGCGCTTTAGCATCGACATCGAAATGACTAATGATTTTTTCGATGAACGGCGCGTCTTCACCTTCGATTTTGAGTCCCAAAACGTTTTCTTGACGACCGCGCAACATCGCAAGCAGGCGATGATTAGGCAGACGGGCAAGGCTTTCGCTATGCTCAAAATAGTCTTTGAATTTTTCACCGACTTCGCGTTTTTCATCACTTGCAACAGTGGAGACGATACTGGCCGTTTTTGCAAAACCATTACGCAAATCATCGAGTAGATTCAGTGCTTGTGTCCATTCATCGACGATGATGGCTTGTACACCAGCCAGTTGTTTGTCGATATCGCTAAAATCAACTTCGATCTCATTACCGCTATCATCAGACAGACTGCTTGGTGCTTGATAGTCAGCTAAAGCCTCTATCGGGGTAATCTCTTGCGTCAAGACCGCTTGTGCTACCACATCGAGACCAGCAGCGCGCGCCTTGGCTGCCGGTGAACGGCGACGCGGACGGTATGGCAAGTAGATGTCTTCAAGCTCAAGCTTAGACGTCGCATTATCAATACGGGTCTGTAACTCGTCTGTCAAATTGCCTTGTGTGCTCAGTAGCTCAGTAATTTTGAGGCGACGTGTTGCCATATCGCGCTCATAATTGAGCGATTTTTCTAGAGCACGCAGCTGTGCATCGTCTAAATTTTGCGTCTTTTCTTTGCGATAACGGGCAATAAATGGAACCGTTGCCCCTTCATCGTAGAGTTTGACAAACGCATTGACTTGAGCAGTCTTAATGCCAAGCGCGCGAGCAAGTTTGTCGTGAATATTCGCGTGTGTGGTTGCATCCAGACCCTGTAAATTCGTCGAGGGTTGAGACGCCGTTAAGGTATCAGTGCTACTCATATCCGTATCAATCGTTGAGAAATGTAGTTTGGCATTATAGCAAAAGCTGCATGAATAAAAATCCTTTTTATATCTTCATTACTTATCATAGTCTTTATCACTCAAATAATAGTCTTTATCGCTCAAATAATAGTCTTTATGGTTTAAGTTTTCATATAAACTAGCGCTAATCGCTACGTTAAACAAACGCATACAGCATTTATGTCTATGGATGATGCAATTGCCTGTCCAATCTTATACACTAAAGCTATAAGATTAAAAATATCAATCTTCCTCAAACCCTTCAATAAAGGTATGAATGGTCAGATTTGCTCTAAAAACAGTTTTTGTTACTATTACTTTTTTAGAATTTTTGACCGTAGGATTTTTGGTTTTGTGTTATAAGTATTTAGTGGGATGGATACCACATAGATTGACTGTTAAATAGATTGATATGAACTCATAACAACCTCTACCCTCAAGATGGTACTAGTATCTAATGTGTCGATTATCAACAACAATCATAATTTTTGACAATAGTAGCTCTTGGCAATGACAATCTTTGGTAACAACAGTTTTTGGTAACGACACTATTCATTAAAGGATATCTGCATGACTGATAATAAAAGCACCGATAGCATGACCCAACGTATTTTAGTCGTCGATGATGATGCACGCCTACGTTCTTTATTACAGCGCTTTCTAGAAGATGATGGCTTTGTAGTGCGGACGGCTCACGATGCCAGTCAAATGGACAAACTAATGCAGCGTGAATTGTTTTCTTTAGTAGTATTGGATTTGATGCTACCAGGAGAGGACGGTATCAGTATTTGTAGACGTCTACGTGAAGACAACGGTGATATTCCAATCATCATGTTAACCGCCAAAGGTGGCGATGCAGATCGTATCGCCGGTCTGGAGGCGGGCGCTGATGATTACTTGCCAAAGCCCTTTAACCCAAAAGAGCTATTAGCACGTATCAAAGCGGTATTACGCCGTCAAAACCGCGAGCTGCCAGGCGCGCCAAGCTATCAGCTAGAAGTGGTTGAATTTGGACCATGGACGCTTGATTTATCGACGCGTACACTTAAACGTGACGGCAACGTCGTGACATTGACGACAGGAGAGTTTTCTGTCTTAAAGGCCCTAGTACAGCATCCGCGCGAACCATTGACGCGTGATAAGCTTATGAATCTTGCACGTGGCCGTGAATGGGGCGCGATGGAGCGCTCAATCGATGTTCAAGTATCACGCTTGCGCCGTCTAATAGAAGACAACCCATCACAGGCCCGTTATATTCAAACGGTCTGGGGTGTGGGCTATGTCTTTGTTCCTGATGAGTCAGAATCGGATGCTGAAGCTGAAAACGGATAAAAGCTAAGCGCTTAGGAACTATGATGACAGACGATAACTCTTCTCCTCATAAATCTGGCGTTCGTACAGACCATCACTTAGTTACTCTAGATAAGCATAAAAGTGCTTATCGTGATAAAGAAAATTCAGAGTCGAGTCATTCTTCATCAGAACACAGTCTGACTGCTGTACTTAAGCAATTAGACCCTGATAAAGATGCGGGCAAGGTAGATATCGGCGATATCATGGATACGCTTAACTCTAAAGGCTTTGGACCTTTAATATTTGCCCCTGCTCTCATTGCTATCATGCCAACAGGCGGCATCCCTGGGGTGCCAACAGTTTGCGGTATTATAATTATTTTGATTAGCATTCAGATGCTCTTTGGTAAAGAGCGACCTTGGTTACCACAATTTGTTGATAATATCTCTTTTGATGAGGACAAACTGCACAAAGGTGTGAACATTGCATCAAAAGCCACAAGGTGGATCGATAAAGTCGTTAAACCCAGACTTAAGTCGCTAACCTCTAATAAGGCAAAAAAGGTAGCGGCAGCCCTTTGTATTTTTGCTGCCCTTGCTATGATTCCTCTTGAGCTCATACCTTTCGCGGTTATGATACCTGCGGCCTCTGTCATTTTATTTGCCATCGCTTTGATTACAGAAGATGGATATGTGTTTTTAGCTGGCTTACTGTTGAATCTGGTCACTATTTATTTTTTAATTACTCAAGTACTTTTATAAAGAAACCAACCGCATCGGGTTGGTTTTTTATGATAAACATAATACAACATTATTAGCGCAATTGACTGTCTTTACTGCCGCGGCGATTAAATAGCTCCGCCGCTTTAGCGTCTTGTTCAAGCTCCGTCTGACAGCCGACACAATGCTGAACACCAGGTACAGCTATACGCCGCGCTTGTGGAATTGGGTTACCACATTCATCACAAAACTCAGCGCTATCACCTGTAGGTATAGCACTTCTGACACGATCCAATGCATCATTCACGGTTGCATCCATCTGTTCGTGCTCAGCACCATCTCTTGACCAGCCACCTGCCATAACTTATCCTTTCTTATTTAATAAAAGTCTTTAAGAACAAATAGATGGGGCTAAATAATCTTGTTTTCAATACTGTTATCATTTCCAATACCGAAGAAAATAAAGCCAGTTATTATGCGTTTCAATCTTTTGGTTGTAATGCCACAACTTGACCGCGTACACCAATACTGTCATCGCTCATCAGACAGACATAGCCTGCCATGATATCCTCAGGTGTTTTGAGACTCATCGGGTTTTCACCCGGAAAAGCATGAGCGCGCATGTTAGTACGCGTACCGCCTGGATTGATACAATTAAAGCGTAAACGAGTCGTGTTTTGCGTTTCTTGAGTGAAGATATCACTCATGCCTTCTACGGCTTGTTTTGAGAGCGCGTATGCACCCCAAAACGCACGTGGATATGTACCGACAGTACTGGAGGTAAAAACAATAGAGCCATTGTCAGCGTCTTTAAGTAACGGTAATAGTGCTTGAGTGAGCATAAAGGTGGCGGTAAAGTTGACCTGCATCACCTTGGCAAAGGTATCGACATCGTACATCTCAAGCGGTGTCAGCTCGCCTAATATCCCTGCATTATGTAGTATGCCATCAAGTTGACCGATTTCTTTGACGATCAAGCCTTCTAATTGCTGCATTTCAGAGTAAGTGGCTTTCTCTAAATCCATCGGTAGCATCGCAGGTTGTTTACCGCCCAAGCTCTCGATCTCATCATAGACGGCTTCAAGCTTACTGGTAGTACGACCAAGTAATAGTACCGTTGCGCCATAGCGCGCATAGGTCAATGCAGCGATACGTCCAATACCATCCCCTGCCCCTGTCACTAAGATGGTTTTACCATTTAGACAATTATCCTGCGGCGCAAAAGTACGAATATCATCATGGCTTAGAGGTTGATTCACATTGTCGCTCATAGGTTCGTCCACTACTTATCTGTTTATAATAAAGTTTATGTTTGGAATATCTCAGGCTGGTTGGATATCACTGACCAGAAATATTCAAGCCAATATGCTTAAATTATATATATTCAAACTTGCTGGGGGATAATAACAATTTGCTCAATTGCTTGGGCGTATCGATAATATGGTCTGCGCCCCAGCTTTTTAAGTTGTTTTGATCTTCAGGAGGGATATACCCATAAGCGGCCAAAATCGTCGACATACCAGCAGCCCTACCAGCGTCTATGTCACGTATATGATCGCCTACATAAACCACGCAACCAGCAGCGCCACGAGGTATTCCAAGCTTTTCTAGGGCCATATACATGGGCTCTGGATCCGGCTTGGTGCGTGAGACATCATCGGGACATACCAAAACAGCACAGCGCTCATCCAATTGCATTACTTTGAGCAGTTGCTCTGATAAGTAACGCGGTTTATTGGTTACAATTCCCCAAGGCACGCCTTTTTCCTCAAGTGTCTCCAATACCGCTTCAAGCTCATCGAACACGCAGCTATCGACACAAATATCTGTCTCATAATCATCCAAAAACTGCTGACGAAAAGCCAGTAAGGCGTCTTCGCTCATCTCGATTTGATCATTATGACGTAGCATCAGCTGCACCATGGCTGATGCACCAGCAGAAACTTGCTCACGAATCTGGGCCTCAGGCGGGGCTTGCCAATTATTTTGGGCACTCATCTTACCAATAATACGTACAAAATCTGCTGCAGTATCAATGAGCGTACCGTCTAAATCAAATAAAACAGCTTTTACAAATTGAGTCATATCGTCTGCTCTTATTAAAATTTATCTTCAATCAGTGGCTTTTGAACGGCCAACATATAATTAACATCGACATTTTGTGCCAACCAATAGCGTTTGGTTAGTGGATTGTAATGTAACCCGATGATATCTTGACGACGAAAGCCTGAGTTTAATGCCATTTTATCAAGCTCAGCTGGAGTGATAAATTTTGCATAGTTATGGGTGCCGCGATCTAGCAGGCGCAATACATACTCTGCTCCAATGATCGCAAACAAGTAAGATTTTGGATTGCGATTGAGGGTAGAGAGCACACAGACACCGCCTGGGGCCAGCAGATCATAACATGCTTGTACAATTGCACTAGGATCTGGTACATGCTCGAGCATCTCCATGCAGGTCACGACATCGAACTGACCTGCATGAGTGGCTGCTAAACTCTCAACGGGTACATGCTGATAACGTAAACAGTCTTCTAAATGGCTTTGCTCTGCATGTAAGCTGGCGGCTTTTAAGTTTTCAGTACCCAAATCGATACCAGTGACATCAGCGCCGCGACGTGCCATCGATTCGGCTAATATGCCGCCGCCGCAGCCAACATCCAATACTTTTTTACCACTCAGACCCATCTCAGCTGTTTTCTTTGCGTCATGACTTTGATGACCGTCTTGATTGCTATTTTGATAGCCACGTTTGACGTTTTCTTCTATCCAATTAAGACGTAGCGGATTGATATGGTGCAACGTTGCAAATGCACCCGTACTATCCCACCATTCATTAGCAAGTTTATTAAACTTATCGACTTCGCTTGGATCGACATTGGTAGACGCGTTCCTCTGTGTATGCGTGGCTTCTACTTCGGTCATATCCGTATCGTCTGGGATGTCGTTTGTCATCGTATCTGACTGAAGATCGTTAGATGAAGGGGGAATGGCTGAGCTCATGAGGTTTCCTTTAGTGTCATTACTTATCTATTATGCATTACTTATCGGTTGTGCGTTGTTACGCGCTGTCATGGGCTTTATGGTAGCATGAGCGCGCGCATTTTGCGTAAGGACATCGTGACCGATTATGAGGGGTATTGTTAACTTATGCCAAGTGAAATATGTCTCTCAATCATGAATTGACAGGTCAAAAACAACTGTTTGATTTGTTTATAGGTAAGGTTGTATAAATAATGTCTAACAGCTTTACAACGGTAGATTAAGAATCCGGTTCACAAACAGCCCTATTTTACGTTATGATAAGCAGCTTGCGCCTCGCGCTTTCTCAGCAAACATCGTCATTAAAAATTCAAACATTTATTCCCAAAGGAAGACGTATGAAACGTGTCATCACATTGACTGGTCTGGCTATTGCCATTGGAATCGCCAATATGGGCGCACAAGCAGCCGATTATGTCGCAGGAAAGGACTACCGTGTCCTAGATAACCCAGAGAAAATCAGCGGTGATGCTATTATCGTACGCGAATTTTTTTGGTATGGTTGCCCTCATTGTAACGTCCTTAATCCGCATATGGAAAAATGGGCTAAGACCAAAGACAAGGACGTGGCTTTCTTTAAGACGCCAGCTGCGCTAAACCCAGTTTGGGAAGCCAGTGCGCGCGGTTTTTATGCCGCTCAGCTATTGGGTTATGAAGACAAAACCCACGACGCTTTGTTTGACGCTGTCCACAAAGACGGCAAGCAGCTGTTTGATCAAGCTTCACTAAGCAAATGGTACGCTACAAAAGGCGTTGATCAAAAGAAGTTTAATAGCTTATATAACTCATTTGCAGTAGGTACCAAAATCGGCCGCTCACAAGCGGGTGCTAAGCGCTATCAACTCTCTGGTGTACCAGCAGTAGTTGTACAAGGCAAATATGTGGTAACGGGTGAAGGTGCGACCGTTCCTAAAGTAGTCGATTATTTGGTAGATAAAGTTCGCGCTGAAAAAAAATAGTTTAGTGAGCACCAATTACTATTGACAATAAAAAAGCCAATCCTTAACGATTGGCTTTTTTATGTTTAGTTGTTTTGTTTTAAAGAAGTCAGTTTACGAAAAAAGAGCTTATTGATGGATAAGCTTGTAACGTTACAAGCTCTAGAAAATTAGACTGCGTGTCGAGCAAGCTCTTATCAGGTGTCAGTCTATTTTTCCACGTTTGTATCGAACGCTTTACGATCTTTTTCTTTGAATGCTTTGAATTCCTCAAATGCTCTGAATTGTTTGAATGCTTCAAACCTTTCAAACGCTTTGAATGCTTCAAACTCTTGGAACGCTTTAATAGACTCTTCTTCTTTGCTTTTTCCAATTTCTATCATCGTTTGAGTGCTCTCAAAGGCATATTGGTATAATGCTTTTATATCGGGTCTATTGCCGATACGCTGTGTACGTGGACGTTCAGGTGCATCAGTTTGTTCAGCGCCTGTCGCACGTAAGCACTGGCGTATTTGGGTAGGCGTTAGGATTGCACTACCGCGAGCACGTGCCATACCTTGCAATGAGGCCACGGCTCCAACCACAATAGGTGATGCAGACGATGTGCCTGAAAAAGTATCTGTGTACCAAACGTCCTCGTCTAAACCGCTTTGTAGATCACCATAGCCACACGTCGTCACTTCACGACCCCAGCCTTGTGCATCGATCAATGCACCGTAGTTTGAAAAACCCAATCTTGATCTATCTGGTCCATGATCGCGTCCATGAGTACCAGGCGGCGGTGCTCCTGCGCCAACAAAAATAGCGCCAGAATCTCGATTCGATCGGCGAAAAGAATTACGCCAACTACTTGGAAAATTGTTTGGTCGCACCTCATAAATATCATCATCCAGATTTTCAGCACCATTGCCAGCCGCTTCGACCACGATGATGCCACGACGAGTTGCCGCTAAAATAGCAGCGTAGTCATCCTCCCACCACTCAATGGCAATATATCCTTTTTGATCTTCTCGAGCTTGAAAGTCATAGCGTGGCCCTGGACGATGAAGCTCTAGCAACAACACGTCACCGCTTCGTAAGCGCGCTGTTGCACTGCGGATTGCAGCTGCCGATCCCATACTACCAAAGATTGACACTGCTGATGCCATGGCCTGATCACTGATGCCAGATACCCCAAATCGATTGTGATCACCAGAATATATGCCTAACACCGCCGTACCGTGATTGCGCCAGCCAAGATCTGGTGATTGAGTGCCACCAACTACGCCGCCTTGGAGTTGGCGTAAGTCTTCGTGAGTGAAGCGCCATGCTCCTTCAATATCAATGATGCGAACATTCTGTCCTCGGCCACCTTCACGTGCGTGCGCCCATTGGGCATTCACCCCTACAGGGCTAGGATCTAAATAAAGTTGGTGCGACACAAAGTCTGGGGTCACAAGAGCAGGCACTTCATCCTGTATGGCGGCATCTTGATCATCTAGCATCACAGGAGGTTCAGCACCAGGTTTTACATAAGAGGCTTCAACTCGGCTCAAACTGGCCATTGCCTCAGCAGCTTCTTGCGCCCTTTCTTGATCCACTTCCAGCTTATAAAATCGACACAGATTCGGCATCGGTATATCTGCCACGCCTTCAGCAGACTCGGCCATCATCTGTTGCTCAACTCTCTCCTCTGTACTGCCAAACATAGGAACCATATTAGCTTGATATGTATCTAATACTTTTTTTATATCAGATACTGGTTCTGCTGTGGTGGTCTCAAGACGCCCATCGGAGGCACGCAGTCCCACATCAGGCTGCATAATAACAATCGTCTCACGTGGGGATGCAAGCGCTTTTTTTCCTGAACTATTTGTCATAATTATCACTCCTATTAAGACAAAAATTGCTTAGCAAGAACTACTTAAGGAGGAACGTCAGTTGGCTTTTTATAGCAGGTATCAACGAACGTTAGCTCTAAAAGCTCGACAATCAATGTATTTACCTGCTCCTTATCAGGAACCAGCAAAGCTGCATACCGTAACGCTTCTGCATCAGTGTCTATAGGAGGCTGTACGGTTACGTTGTGATCAGCGGCCCATTCTTTTAGCATCACAAAGGCATGATACATTGGCTCATCAAAAGATGGATCCGGTACTGGATTCAAAATCACAGTTACTATTATAGGTTCAGCCAATGATAATACTCCTACCTGATGTATAAGTAACGATTAGTAAAAGAATCGATATTAACGTAACTGTACTTATCCAAAAAATAAATACACCTTAATATCATATAGATAGCATAGAAAACACCAGAAGGCGAGATATGACTTGTAAACAACTCATTAACCTACAATAAATATGTTTTGAGCAACGCCGATAATAGTTCTTCAAAATTGCCCGACATAAAACGTACGGTTTAATATTTTTCCTTCGTAAAAGTCATTTTATATAAACGATACATAGCAAAAAGCCGACTAAACTTAGTCGGCTTTTATATTCTATGATTAGATATTTAATATTTTAGCTGCGTTAAAATCGCAACTTCTCGGATATAACTGGCCAGATCTTGCTCTGATTCTACTAGTAGCTCATCATCTTGCATATGTTTGGCGTATTCAATCCAAAGCAGTAGTTGATATAAGCTGTTGCGCTCTGAGGCTTTGTACTGTTTTACAAACTGCTTGAGCGTACCTTCGTCGTTAATATTAAGCCTACCCCGCCAGCTTTCAATTTTAGCAATCTGCTCATTAGGAAAAAAAGCATCAAACAATGCTTTTACCAGTTCATGGCGATTTTCTTCGCTAATGAGTTTACCAACACGTTTGGTCTGGCGATTGCGGGCATTTGCACTGGTAATATCTGCCAATGCCATCAATTCAGCCATAAAATAGTCACTGGCTGGTAGGTTTTTGAGTTGCTTTTTCGATAAGCTAGCAAGCGGTATTGATAATTCTTGCAAGCGTTCATGAGCTTTTTTAAGTTCAGTACGCGAGACGCGCATGTCCTGTTCTGACCAGTCAATCATACAAGCTTTCCAAAATAATAAATAAAAATGAGAGATGGCTGGCAACCATTTGCACCAGCGAAATTTTTATACTACATCATATATATTGTCTATCTACTAATAAAACAGCGGCGATAAAGCTACCAACGGCGCTTTTCACGATGCTTGGCTGCCACTACCAAACCTTGAGGTAGACTCTTTGCAAGATAACGTTGCAGCTTATCGGTGATAAAAACAGAACGATGCTTGCCGCCCGTACAGCCAATAGCAACTGTCACCGTATGACGATTATTATGTAGGAAATCTGGCAACCAACGATCTAAAAATTTTGCAATATCGTCAGTCATCTCGGCGACTTCTGGATAATCAGCGAAGAACTTATCAACCTCTGGATCAAGACCAGTTGCGGTACGCAGCTCAGGGTTCCAATGCGGGTTTGGTAAAATTCTCACATCAAATATAAAATCGGCATCGATAGGACTGCCATATTTAAAGCCAAAAGACAGCAGATTGATCACAATCTTATTGTCTGCCCCAATATGATCTCGCAGACGCTCTTTTAACTGATGAATGTTTAATTTACTCGTATCAATCTTTATATCAGCATAGCTGGCAATAGGCTCTAGTAACTCTTCTTCTTTTTTGATAGCAGCGGGCAGATTGTATGTCGGATAAGTAGAGCTTTCATACTCTTGTGCCATTAGAGGATGTACGCGGCGAGTGGCGTTAAAGCGTGCCACCAAAATAGTGTCCTGCGCGGTCACATAGATTACTTTGACCGTCTGTTCGCCATAGGTTTGCTTAAGCATCTTATGAATAGAGGCAAAATTGCTTAAATCTGCGCGTGGAGTGCGGATATCGACACCAAGGGCAATACGGCGAATACTGCTTTCACCAACTAATTTATCGACGGCACTTGGTACCAAAGACAGGGGTAAATTGTCGATAGAATAATAGCCCAAATCTTCTAAAATATTCAATACCGAGGTCTTACCCGACCCTGAACGACCTGACACCACCAGTATACTGACGCTGTCATCTTGCGACTTGTCTGTTAGTACTGGTCCTGACGTTACTTTGTTGTCTTGATTTGTCCCTATTGCTTCCATGATCCCACCATCCTAGTTTGTTCAATCACTGATGCATACGTTGTATAGTCGATACCAGATAAAATCGATACGTTGTAACATGATGCGCAGCTGGTATAAATTCTTCTTGCTTGCTGTGTCTACGCTGACAGAGGCTGCAAAAAATTTATACCAGTCTCGCTGTGTCATTTTTATAGCGAATTGACCATATTTTATCGTCTACTTTGTCTACGAGCATGTTAAGCGCTTTCTGCCTTTTTGGTATTACCACACGTTGTGAACCCATCATTAAAACTGCTTGTTAATAGTGACAAACTCGTTATCTAATAGACGGGCTCTTCCCAACCAAGCAGCAACTAAAATAATAAACCGTTTTTCAACTATATTGGAGCCTTCAGCAGTAGTTATTGAGCCTAGCTGATCCGTTTTTATCTCTAGATAATCAATCGTAAATCCAGCATCAGTAAGGTACCTGCGCGTCTCTGCCAATGATGCTTGCATCCTTTGTTGACTTAGCTTGCCAGTTGCTAGCTGCTGAGCCAAACGTTGGAGCGCTTGATGTAGTACCGGTGCGATTTGACGCTCAGCGTTAGTTAAATACTGGTTACGCGAGGACAACGCCAAACCATCATCAGCACGGACAATGGGCGCGCCTATGATTTCGATCGGATAACTTAAGTCACGTACCAATTGCTTAATAATTGCCAACTGTTGATAGTCTTTTTGTCCAAATACTGCCAAATCGGGTTGGATAATATTAAACAGTTTAGATACCACAATCCCAACACCATCGAAGTGACCAGGACGCGACTGACCACACAGTTGATTGGCAATAGCACCCGCAAGCACACAGGTCGGAGGCGGCAATACGGGATACATCTCATCAATACTCGGCGCAAAGATATAATCAGCATCGACTGATGTCAGCTTGGCAACGTCACTATCAAGTGTGCGTGGATAACTGTCAAAATCCTCTCCTTCCCCAAACTGAGTAGGATTGACAAAGATACTCACGATTACAATATCAGCGTGCTGTTTAGCAAGCGTTACTAGCTCAAGATGTCCTTTATGCAAATTGCCCATCGTTGGCACTAAAGCAATGCGCTGCTGCCCGCGATGAGTCTGTAAAGCAGTACGCATCGCTGAGATATGATGGTAAATGATTGGCATTATTAAATATTCTTCTTTATAAACATAAAAAGATGAGCGTAAAAAGCTGGAGCACACCTTAACTAAACTGGTGCTGCTCTGCTGGAAAACTGCTTTCGCGTACTG
This sequence comes from uncultured Psychrobacter sp., assembly GCF_947488565.1. GTDB lineage: Bacteria > Pseudomonadota > Gammaproteobacteria > Pseudomonadales > Moraxellaceae > Psychrobacter > Psychrobacter saeujeotis. The sequence goes on from NZ_CANKZC010000002.1 coordinate 425,493, forward strand.
ACTGCTGATAAAGCGCAAAAGCGCCTTCAATACTATGCGCCGTATTGCGCTCATCAGTCAAAAAGTCATGCACAAAACGCGGCACGCGGCCATGTGCCATACCTAGCATGTCATGCATGACCAATACTTGACCGTCTGTATCTGCACCTGCACCGATTCCGATCACCGGCACTGCAACCGCGTGGGTGACTGCTTTTGCAAGCTCAGCGGGCACACATTCTAATACTAGCAGTGCTGCACCTGCAGCGACGACCGCTTTGGCATCAGACAACAGTTTATCGGCTGCTGCATCACCGCGACCTTGGATTTTGTAGCCACCAAAAACATTGACTGATTGCGGGGTCAAACCAAGATGGACACAAGTGGGCGTACCTGCTTGCGCTAATGTGGTGACCAACTCACAAAGCTCATCGCCACCTTCAATCTTAATCACATGTGCCCCTGCTTGCATAAGTCTGCGACTATTGGCTACTGCGTCTGGCAGCGTCACATAGCTCATAAACGGCAAGTCAGCCAATATTAGGGCGCTGTCGTTACTCCGCGCGACATTAGCCGTATGATATACCATATCGTCAACGGTAACTGGCAGTGTTGAGTCGCGACCTTGGACGACCATGCCCAAACTGTCCCCTATCAAGATAGTATCAATCTGCGCCTTGTCCATCATGCGTGCAAACATTGAGTCATAACACGTCAGACACGTGAACTTGGTACCGTCTTTTTTAAACTTATTTAACGTAGATAACGTCGTCATATGACCCTCGATTAATCTGCAATGCTTTTAACTTATTAGTAATTGTTATTCTGCTTGTGATCAAAAAACTTAGCAATTGCTTGATATATAGTCATCCTAAACAAAAAAAGCACAAAAATTGTGATGCGCTATTGGGATAAATTTTGCGCAGCCTCTGTCTGCGTAGGCACAGCAAGCAAGGAAAAATTATCCCAATAGCGCTATGTTTACTTTATGGTTGATTCAATTCAATAATAAATTAACTATAGTAGCTTTAAATCTGTCCAATCTTTACTTTGTGGATAAGCATCTATCGACTTGCTGGCAACTACTAGCTCTGGAGCTAGCTCTCGTAGCGGTATTAAGACAAAATTACGTTCAAGCAGTCCAGCATGCGGTATGGTTAATTGCGGCTCTGCAATTTGCGCTTCACCATATAACAAAATATCGACATCAAGGCTACGCTCACCCCAACGTCGTATGCGTGCACGCTTAGCTTGCTCTTCTAACTGCTGGCAAAATGCAAGCAACTCAAAAGGGGTCAACATCGTCTCAAAACCCGCCACCGCATTAACAAAGTCTGGCTGATCTTGCGGTCCCATCGGCGCTGAGACATAAAACGAAGAAACCCGAACGTCGTGTATTTGTTGATGCGCGCGCATAAGTGCAAGCGCATGCTGTAAATGCTCTATAGGCGAACCTAGCTCATTAGCCAGATTGCTACCTAAGCCTACATAGGCCGCCACCCATTTGTCACTGTCCCCATCGTTATTCATATTAGACATTATCAACACTAGGCCGACGACGACGCTTTGATGGTACAGGACCTTTATTATCAATTACTTTACCAGAATCAACCTTGCTGTTAGCAGTTTGACTGTTTTTAGCAGAATTTGTTTCTGTGGTTTTAGCTGGTTTTCTCGCTTTCGCAGGCATAGTCGCTTTATTAGTACTGGCCTTGCTCTTTGGCGTCGCTTCGTTATGCTCTACCGTTTTCTCAGCTTTAGTAGTAACCTTACTGTTAGACTGCTCTGCTGGTTTCGGTACTTTTTTTGCGTACTTAGGGGCAGGTTTTGATACAGGCTCATTATTAGCGCTGTTAGCAACGCTAGGCGCACGGCGGCGACGCTTATGCGGTATCGGCTCGTTATTCATACTGACGAGCGCAGGCGATCTTGCTATCGTTTGAGTGGCCTTTTCTTTAGAGGTAGAAGGTGATGGTTTGTCTTCTAAGTGCTCTGACTGATGCGCTTCTTTATTGACCAATACATTCTTGGTGACGGTCTTTTTTTGCTCAGGCTGTTGATGATGCTTAGCCTTATCGCCATTTGACTTAGGCTTATCACTATCTAATAGCTGTTTTTGTAATGGCGGCACGACGCTTTGGTGTTCAATGACGAACAACGGCGCAGGTTGGGCGTTTTGCTGCTTATCCGAGGTTTGCTTATTACTATTAGCCAAAGACAGTTTTTGTAACTGAGCAAGCTCATCAGTCGCTTGTTTTACTGGCTGCATAACATCAGTCTTACCTTTATGGCTATCAGACTGCTTAGCCGTGGTCTGACTGGCAGCGCGGCGGCGACGTGCTGGAATAGTTGATGAAACATTTATCATTGTCTGGTCACTATTACGGTCTTCGGCACTGCTACTGGCTTTACCATTAGTCTTGCTATCCGACACGCTTTTTTGATTAGACGTCCATTTGTCAGCGGTATCTGCTGCTGACTTTTGACGATTGCGCCCGCGACCACGGTGAGATTTTTTGTAAGCACCGCGGCGAATACTTTCATCAAAGTCATCGATCGCTTGCTGCTGCTGACGCTCAGATAGAGTCTGATAAGTCTGCCACCAGTCGCCCATACCATTGGTCGACTCTGATAATGGATGTTCAGCATCCCCGCACTGCTCACGCAATAACAAAAAGTCAAAACCAGCACGAAAGCGTGGATGTTCAGAAAGCTGAACGATTTGCTTGTTACGCGGAGCAGCAAGCTTTGGCTGCAATATCCAAATATCACGGATAAATTGCTCAGCAAACTTTGGAATCGCAGTCTTGATACGTTGGCGATCAATAACCTTACCAGCCGCATACATCTGTGCTTCTGCAAAAGGCATGTTACGCTTTTTGGCTTTTTCTAGCTGATGTAAGTAGTTTTCCCACAATAGAGCTGCATAGAAGAATGCGGGATTGATGCTTTTGCCCGCTGCAATGCGTTTATCCGTATTGATGGCGACTTGTTTGACTAAAGCGCTTGGCTCAGATGGCGGATAGATAACCAAGCTGTCAATCGCACCCGACTCAAACAATAGCGGCAACAATGGTACTAAGTAGCCGCCAGTAAACATCTTCTGGGTTTCATCATAAAGGCGATGCGGAGATATTTGATCGAGCAGCGCCCAATTATCGTCATGAAACTGCTCGGACAGCTCTTTGTCAAATTCAAAACCCAATTTGGCTTTAAAACGCAGCGCCCGTAACAATCTTACCGGATCTTCTTCAATACGAACGGGTGCATGACCTAATAGGCGAATGATTTTATTATCAATGTCTTCCAGCGCCCCGCAAAAATCATGAACCACACCTTTGAGCGGCTGATAATAAAGTGCATTAATAGAAAAATCACGACGAGAGAAGTCTTTTTTGATATCGCCCCAGACATTGTCACGCAAGATCATACCATCTTGATTGGTATTGGCGTCACTTGTTGGCGGCCCGCGAAAAGTAGCCACTTCAATCAACTCGCGCCCGGAGTACACATGCGCCAACTGAAAGCGGCGACCGATAATGCGACAACGCTTACCAAAGACGTCTTTGATCTCATGCGGTTTGGCATCGGTGACCGCATCAAAGTCTTTTGGGCGCAGGCCTAGCAAGGTATCGCGCACGCCGCCACCGACGATATAAGCATCGAACCCAGCTCGGGTCAATGTCGCGATCACTTCAGTAATGGAATTGGGTAATTCAGATTTGTTTAGCTCTAATTGCTTGGCGGCACGCTCGGCCATGCATCTACTCCTCGCCGGTATTCTTTAACCACCCCTGACCAACACAGTGTTTATCAGGCGGATGTATTCACTAGTTTAACAAATTTTGCACGTGCTGGGTGCGTTATGACATTTAGTTACGTGCAATTTTGTCAATACTGGGGTTAATTAATGCCAAATAACCCTATTAATCTTGTACGCTTAGCCGTCCTCTATTTTTCTCAACCGTTTTTGCGCCGATACCTTTGACCTTTGCTAGCTCATCAACGCTTTTAAAATCGCCAAACATGTCACGATATAAAATAATCGCCTGGGCTTTACTGCTACCGATACCGTTTAGTGAAACCAGCTCTCCCTCGGAGGCAAGATTGATATTCACTGTCGCTTGCTCACGCGCTTGGGTTTTAGCATTTTCCTGCGCCAACAGGTACTTATAAGCGCTTTGTGGATTGTCAAAACAGGGCGCTGCATTTGCACTACTGGCTATTATAATAACCAAAGTAAAGCCCAAAGTAGCGATCATTAATAAACGAACGAACGGGGCTTTATGATAAGTACTCATAACGATCTTTCATGTCGTTTCGCCGCGTCCCATAGAGCGTCCATCTCTGTAATATCGCTGTCCTCGACAAGCTTGCCAGCAGCAGCCAGTTGTTCTTCAATATAACCAAAACGCGACTTAAATTTGTGTACACAAGTCAACGTTGCGGTCTCAGCGTCAAGGTTAAGTTTGCGCGCGACGTTGACTAGGGCAAACATGCAATCGCCCAGCTCTTTTTCAATATCACTAATATTGGCTTCAATTTCAAATTTAGACTTCTCTGTTAGCTCAGCCTTCAATTCACTAATCTCTTCTTCAAGTTTTTCAAAAGCGCCTGCTACGCCTTCCCAATCAAAGCCTAACTTTGACGCCTGCTTTTGTACCTCTTGCGCTTGCATCAAAGCACTACCCGCTTTAACATTATCCAAACGACGTTTTAGTTTGCCACGTGCCTCGCGTGCTTGCTGCTCCTCCAATTTAATCTCATCCCAGCGTTCCTTAACCGCTGCCTCGTCTGTTAGGGTTTCGGCTTCAAATACGTGCGGATGACGGCGAATTAGCTTTTCTTGGAGAGTGGTAATGACATCGCCCATCTCAAAACGACCTTGCTCTGCGTACATCTGACAATGAAAGACAACTTGTAGCAGCACATCGCCAAGCTCACCTTTGATATCTTCATCATCATCGCTTTGTACCGCCTCGCCTAGCTCATAGGCTTCTTCAATGGCATAGGGAATGAGGCTATGATTGCTTTGTTTTTTATCCCACGGACAGTCAGCGCGTAGCCGCGCCATCAGTGCTAACAAGTCATCAAGTTGCCCACTCGCTTCTGGAGTGCCTTGCACAGGTTTGGGAGGCAGAACTTGAAGATTCTTATCTAAACTGTCTTGGGGTTTTATGTCTTGATGGCTCATAACAGATACTCTTATCTTTTTATTATTGCTTATATTTACTACTCATTATCTAATGGCTTAACCCATTAAATTTGTTAGCGTAGGCTGGGTTTTTAACCCAGATTTGAGATTTTGCAACATTACAATGCTGGGTTAAAACCCCAGCCTACAACTTTTATTTATTGTTGAATAGAATGACGTTAATTTTATAACGATTTTGTCATTAGTGTAGCATTGAATGCAGATTCGCTTATAATTGTGCCATCTCGTTTATCATCTTATTACTGCTTTAGCATAAGGAATCTTGTCATTATGTCTACTTCTGCGACCCCGAGCTACCAGCCAGCGACCGAATTTAACCCTATTACCATCAGCTCATTTAAAGCTTATGATATTCGTGGTGAGCTTGGGGTCAACCTAGATGAAGCTATCGCTTATCGTATTGGGCGCGCCTTTGCACAGATTTTATATCAGCGTTATAACGCAGCAACCGATCAGCAAGATAGCGATTTGACGGACTTACAACCTGCTATCGTTATTGGTAGTGATATTCGCCACTCAAGCGAGCAGTTAAAACAGGCGACCCTCAAGGGCATCATTGACGCAGGTGTCGATGTCATTGACTTGGGTATGACGGGGACAGAAGAGGTATATTTTGCCACCAGTTACTATCAGGCATTAGGCGGTATCGAAGTCACAGCCAGCCACAACCCTATTAATTATAATGGTCTAAAACTGGTAAAAGAGCATTCAAAACCCATCAGTGCAGATGAGGGTCTGGCAGAGATTCAAGCATTGGCAGAATCAGGGCAGTTTAACAATAGTAACCAATTAGGAAAACTGCAATTATTAGCTGATAAAAGCGCCTATATTGATCATGTTATCAGCTTTATCGATATCGACAAGCTCAAACCGCTCAAACTGGTTATCAACTCTGGTAATGGCAGTGCAGGCCCTGTCGTTGATTTATTGATTGAGAAGCTTGCACAAGCGGGCGCACCCATTGAAGTAATTAAACTGCATCATACGCCAGACGGCAGCTTCCCTAACGGCATTCCCAATCCTATGATTGAAGCCAATAGAGTGGCAACCAAACAGGCCGTATTAGAAAACAACGCTGACCTTGGCGTTGCTTTTGATGGCGATTTTGATCGCTGTTTTTTATTCGATGAGAATGGCGAGTTTATTGATGGTAGCTACGTCGTTGGCATGCTCGCGCAGGCCTTTTTAAATAAATATCCAAATGAATCCATCGTCTATGATCCCCGGGTAATATATAACACTGAAGCAGTCATCGAAGCACACAACGGCAAGGCGGTCATCAGTAAGTCTGGGCATTCATTTATCAAGCAAGTCATGCGCGAGTCAGGCGCCGTCTATGGTGGTGAGATGTCCGCCCATCACTATTTTCGCGACTTTTTCTATTGTGACAGCGGTATGATTCCGTGGCTTTTGACCATTGAGCTGTTATCCATTACGGGTAAGACGCTGTCTGTGTTGGTCACAGGCTATATTCACGCGTATCCTAGCTCAGGAGAGCTTAATTTTCGTCTCACCACAAGTGATGCGCCGACCATCATTCGTGCTATCGAAGATAAGTTTAGCGCTGAGAACCCAAGCAAATCGATGCTTGATGGCTTAAGTCTCGACTTTGGTGATTGGCGACTGAATCTACGCGCCTCCAACACCGAACCGCTCGTTAGGCTTAATATCGAAACCCGTGGTGATAAATCGTTGTTAGCTGATAAGGTACGAGAAATAAAAGTATGGTTGAGCGAGCAAGGCGCGGTGTTGGCTTAAAACTTTGTCCAAACAAAATCTTAGGTATAAGATTATAGAAAAGGCATTATTTAACCCAGTAGCGCTGTATTTATCTTATAGTCGATCTACTATGTATGAATAAACGCTGATTATTTAGCGCGGCCAATGCCTACATAATCACCGATCAGATTATCCATCTGGGTAAAGGTTAAAGCGTTTTGCGTATCAAATATAGGTTGCGCGGTTTTGTTGATTTGACTGATATCCAAATCCTTGTCCAATGGCCAGCTCATGATAAACAAGGCTTGAGTATCATCAAGCCTTGCATAAGGATCTTCAACTAACGTTAATAAAGGCTGCTTGCCGTATAGTGTCTCTAATTCAGTCTGCGCCTTTTCGCTATAGACAATCGTCTGAATATTATACGACCATAGCAATGCTAACAGTGGATGAATCGCTGATCCTACGGTGCGACCGGACCCTGACTTATAGCTGCCGCCCCAAATCATCACCGTCTTATTATCGATAAAACCATCGAAATATTGCCAGAACTTACGAAATATCAGCTCTTTTTGGTCTTCATTGATATCGAGCACTGACTGTAGCATCGGCATGTCTACGCGGCTCGCTTGCCCCGATTGCTGTAGCTGTAGCAGCTCCGTCGGTAGCGTATTACCACCAAAGCCCCAGCCCGCTTGCAAATAGCTACTCCCAACGCGCTCATCTAATCCCATGATGTGACTGACTTGCTGGATATCGACGTCGTGACTATCAGCAAGGCGCGACATCTCATTCATAAAGCTTACTCGCGTCGCGAGCATACTCATGATGCTACTGCGGGCAAACTCTATCGTTGCGATATCGGCATTATGATTGACACGAGCTTGTTGCATCAAAGGCTGTAGCGCACTTAGATGCTGGCGGCTACTGTCCGCTGTCTTTTCACCAAGTAGCCATAAGGAAGGATTCAACATCGAGCTATAGGCAGCACCATCTTGTAAAAATACAAAAGGTATATAATATACCCACGCACGTTGCAAGCGCTGGGCAAGCGCTGAGATATGCCCTAATTGCTCAATGCCACTTATAATCACAGGCAACGTCTGCTGATGACTATGATTGAAGGCGGTAATCCAGTTCTCATCCATCCATACCGATTTTATACTGTCCAAAAACAGCCAATAAAGCGCCACTTCTGAGCGTGGTCCACTGTCATTGTTGGCGGTTTCATAGATTTGCAACAGCTTGTTGGCACTGCTTGGTAACGCTTGACTGATAATCTGCTCGTGCTGATCATACATCTGCCATAATCCCTGTAAATGCCGCTCAAAGCCATATTGCTGCAACTGCTGCTCTAGCATCCCTAAGTCTGCATATAAATGGACAGTCTGACCTAAGCTTGCCAGCACTACAGCACTGGTAATGGCCTCGATACCGTGACCTACAATGACGCAGACTTCTGCTTTATTATTAATATTATCGGCATGGCTTAGATTGACAGACATCTGATATCCTTTCTAATACGATTGGCTTGCTTTACAAGCGATACAGAAAAACTAAGTTGGCGTAGGCTACGGTGAAGCAATGCGCTATATTTTCCGAATTATCTTACAGAAATTCTATTTAAAGAATTTCTCTTGCGAAACTAAAATTGCAGTGCAGTTTTTTAACGTTTCTCAGGATTAAAAACCCAGCCTACGATGGTTTCGTATTAAGTTGAGAATGAGCCAAAGTTATAAACTTTAAGATGACAACCCTAGAATGACAACCGCTAAGATAGCTGTCTAATGTGCTGTAAGAGCTGATCCGTAGAGGTATCAAATAGAGCACTATCCTCTTGCTGCATCGCATGATGTACCGACTCCGCCATCAGCTTACCCATCTCAACGCCCCATTGATCAAACGGATTGATGTCCCAAATACTGGCCATCACATAGACTTTATGCTCATACAGGGCAATCAGTGCCCCCAAGCTATGCGGCGTCAGCTCATCGATAAGGAGTGTCGTTGATGGCTGGTTGCCATGATAGTACTTGTACTTATCGGCCTCAGAGACCGTTGTTGCTGAGTCAGTAACAGTCTCTGCAATCGCAGCATTACCAAAGGCCAATACACGGCTTTGCGCCAGGCAGTTCGCTAACGATAATTCATGTTGCTGTTGCAATGAGGCATTGTGGACCTTACCACTATAACGACGCACGCATGCGATAAAATCACAAGAGACCTGCTGCGTCCCTTGGTGTAGCAGCTGATAAAACGCATGCTGCGCATTGGAGCCAATCTCGCCCCATAGTATCGGACAGGTATCATAATCAATACGATCGCCATGCTGGGTAACCGACTTGCCATTACTCTCCATCTCAAGCTGGGTTAAGTAGCTTGGCAAATAGCTTAGACGCCCATCATAAGGCAGTACCGTATGTGCATTTACTCGCAAAAAGGTACTGTTCCAAACGGCAAGTAAACCTAACAATACTGGTAAGTTTTGAGCAAATTCCGCCTGCGCAAAGTGCTCATCCATACTATGCGCGCCAGCCAATAGCGCTTTAAACCCTGCCATGCCAATACGAATCGCAATCGCCAGTCCAATCGCCGACCACAACGAAAATCGACCACCGACCCACTCCCAGAGCTGCAACTGGTGCTCAGGATGGATACCCCATGCGCTCATCTTGTCACAGTTGGCCGATATACCGATAAAGTGGCGACGTAACACGCTACCCTCTGTCCCATCACGGCGCTTGGCAGTGGCAAGTAGCCATGACAATGCCGTCTTCGCATTAGATAAGGTATCAACGGTGCCAAAGGATTTAGAAGAGATGATAAATAAAGTGGTTTCAGGATTTAGGTGCTTAAGCAGATGATCAAGATGAGTGCCGTCCATATTGGAGACAAAGTGCACTTCAATATCCGTATCTGCCCATTCATCAAGTGCGGTCGTCGCCATTAGTGGCCCAAGATCAGAACCACCAACGCCGATATTGACGACATCGGTAATCGCCTTACCCGAAAAACCGCGCCATGTACCACTACGGACACGCTCAGATAGCCTAGCTACCTGCGCCAGACTATGATGTACATCTGCCACTACATTTTGCTCATCGACTTGTAGCTTCGCACTTTCAGGTAAGCGTAACGCGGTATGCAGGGCGGCACGCTGCTCACTGGTATTGACCATCGCCCCTTGTAATAGTGCTGTAATACGAGCCGATAAATCGCAGCTTTCTGCCAAATGTAGCAGATTGGATAACACCGTATCATCGATACGCTGTTTGCTATAGTCCATATAGAGCGCACCCGCTTGCGTGCTAAAGCGCGTGGCACGCTCATCATCTTGCGCAAACAAGGTGGTAAGCGACCAAGGCTGAGCCGCTAGGCTTTGCAACTGCTGCCAGTACTTAGAGCGGCGCGCGCTGTTATAGGCGCTATCATCCTTGATACTATTCATTAGTGATATTACCTGTCAATTATTTAGCATCTGCTAGTTGCTGCTCAGCAAAATAGATAAATGCCTGCATATATGAGCGCATATCGCCTGCATCATAGCTATCGCCGCGCATGGTCGTGACATTGACGCCGTATTCGTTAATAAGGGCATCAATCGCATCAGTCAGCTGAATCTCACCGCCGACCGAGGCTGTGGTATTGGCTAGATAATCAAAGATTTGATTGCTAAATACATAACGGCCGACCACCGCTAAGTTGGATGGCGCATCGTCTAAACTCGGCTTTTCTACAAAGCCTGCGACTTTAAAGCTGGCATTTACCGACTTTTGATCATCTACCTTGTTAGCATCGCTAGAGGCTTCATCTAATTGAGCGATACCGTACTTATGCACGTCTTCATCGGCGACTTTATCTACCAAGATTTGAGAATGGCTGTCTTTAGCAAAGGCTTCCAGCATAAAGGCCAAATTGTCAGTGGACATATCAGTGGTAAAGGGGTCGAGGACGACATCCGGTAATAGGACAGCAAAGTCATGTGCGCCGATAATAGGACGCGCGGCCAACACCGCATGACCCAACCCTAACGGCTTACCTTGACGGATCATCGACACCGTCACATCGTCTGGTAACCAATTCAAGCTGTCTGCTAGCTCGTCTTTACCTTTGTGACGTAATTGGTTATCGAGCTCAGCATTGATATCGAAGTAGTTTTCAATTGCGCCTTTTTGTGCGTGGCCGACCAATACAATATGCTTGACACCCGCAGCGATAGCCTCCTCAACGACATAATGAATGGCAGGGCGATTACCAAGTGGCAGCAGCTCTTTTGGCACTGATTTAGACAGCGGCAACATACGGGTGCCAAAGCCTGCGACGGGGATAACGGCGTGGGTGATAGTAGATGTAGGCATAGTAATAAAGAAGTCTAATAGAAAGTTAATCGTCTACTATAAATCAATAAACTCAATAATGCGTTGTAACCATTTATCATAATTGTAATTTTGCAATACATGATCACTTGCGTAACGCATCATCTCTTTTTGTTGTTTGGTATAGCCTTTAGATAATTGCGCGAACAATTCATCCGCTTGTTCTTTATTATCAATGACTTCGCACATCCCTTCAAAGCGGGTACTAACGGCCAAACTGGGGTTGGTCACCGCCAAACGCCCGCAAGCCATAATCTCGATCAGACGGCGGGAAAACATACTCGGAGAGTCGGTGACGGTATTGACATTTAAGCAGTGCGAATACTGCCTAAATAGCTCACCTGTCTGGTCATAAGGCACAGCAGGTTTGATGGTCATATTTGGCAAATCAGGATAACGATAGACGTCAGACTTACGGTCAGAGTTACGGTCGACGATGGTCAGGCCATAAGGTGAAGCGGCGGTAAATGCCATATCCTGCCATTGCTTGCGTACACTATGAATATGATGACTGTAGCTACCGACAAATAAGCTTTCGTTATAACGTGGTGGTAAATCGCTGGGGTGATGAAACTTAGGCTGCACGGCAAAGGGTAGCACCCCTACTTTTACGCTCTTACCTAATATAGATTGGTAGCGTTCGACACAGTTTGAATCAACGGTCAGTACATATTTAAATAAACTGGCGGAGTCGATAAAGCGATTAAAATGCGCGCCGTCTTCTTTATTCCAAAACACCGCTGGAATATTGTATTTATCCGCCAACTCTAACAGCTTACGCAGCTCGACATTAGTTCGCTCAGGGTAATCAGGATAATTGGCTATCTTGTAGCGCCATTTGTCTTTGTGACCGCGCCATGCTGATTCGACCAATATGAAACTAGGTTTAAATATTTTAAACAATTGCACCCAATTTTTATTTCTAATTTGAAAAATACTTACTGTTGTTTTATCTAGTGCTAAAGATGTTAAACTATCATTAATAATAGCTATTTTAATATTTCTATTATTGCTTATGGAAAGAGTCATACCCTTTAACATATTAGACCTTAACTATTGTTATAAAAGATTTATGTATTTTTACTTTTTGGCTAGACCACTCTCTTAAACCAATACGAACTCTTGAACAGTTAGATGGAATATCTATGTGTAACAATACTTCCATTCTTTTATTCTTTTGACCTGTAATATATGAAAAAAAACCTATTTCATTATTTGGAGATTTTATCAAATTAGTAGTAATAGGACTAACATCATAATCAACAGACATAAGTGCTTGCTTGACGTCAGAGTCAGAAGCAAACTCAGCATCGACTATAACTCTTATAAAATGGTAGCCTTCAACTTTAAAAAAATCAGACCAAATCATCTTTTTGTTTAGAGTAGTTTTAGAGGTTAGCTCATGAGTCTCAATAATATCTATACCTCTACTTATTAAGTTGTTTTTTACACTTTCGAAAATAGTTTTAGCATAAACCTCAGAACCTTTAGGAAGGAAATGTAATTTATCATAAAATAAATTTGAAGAATCAATGAACTTATTTTTGAAATCTATAATTTTTATATTATTCGACTTGCAAAACTCTATCGCTAAAGAATTCAATTTACTCAGATTTTCATCAACACCAGTATAGACTACAGTAGTAAAAATTAAATTCAGTTCCAATATTCTACATATACTAGCAATGATTTCTAAGTTTTTAATATATGGCTTGTAATCTAAAACCGGTCTATAGGTTAAACGTTTATCTGAAGCTGGAACAATAGAAGCAAATCTTTGATGACTGTTAAAATAGTTTTTTTCGAAACTTAAAATACTCAGATCATTACTAGGTAAAGTTATAATTAATGTAGAGCCTTTCTTATCACCTAATTTATTGATAATAACATTAATGATACTAAGAGTATGAGCTCCAGATACTCCTAAATTAAAAACAGAATAGTCATAACCGCTTTTTAGTAGTAGATACTCTAAATAGTTATGTGGTCTGGCACTAGGTCTAATATATATTGACTCAATAGTAGATGCACCTAAAAGGTATATGTCGTTTAATGACTCTCTTTCCAAATTGCTAACTTGGTTACCAAATGAGTCCGTTTTAAGTGGATATACTTCATTATCTTGTAAACCATTTGTAGAACTCAGGTATTTTTCATTAGGAATATAATTCCTTAATAGATTAGGCTTCAACTCCTTCAATCGAATATATCTTTTTTCCATAGTTTATTTTCCTTGAAACTCTATTAGGAATATTTGCATGTTAAAATACTACTTAAATCTTCTAATATAAACCATTAATATTAAGAATTTTCTAAGTCTAAGTAACAGCTTCTTTATTTTTTTGATAGGCTTTAAAAGCAATACTATTAACTTTTTCAAACCTTTTCCTAAACTCTTTGTTTATACTCTTATCCACAAGAGCTCTTTCTGAGAAAAATAAAGCACCTTGATAATCTTTCTTCTTGAGATAGTCTTTTGCTATTCCTATATAAGAATAGCAGCTATCAATATCATAAACTATAGGATCTTTTCCACTGGTTATTGATTTAATAATTTCTTTTAGTTGACTAGTGCTTTTCAAATGAAAGAAAACTTCATGTCCTGCATAGTTACAATTAAACTGCTTTATATTTTTCAATTCTTTCTTAATTACTTCATTTAGGAAGTAAATATCGTTATCTACATACGGATCAATAAATATGAAGATTTTTTTATCTGAATTTTTATTTTGGTTGAACCTTACATGTTTAAATTGCTGTGTAATAAAATAAGAGGTGTCTTTTACTTTATCTCTTAGAGAAGGATGGGAGGAATTTCTAGGAGCAGAGGCGATTACTGTTCCATTGAGAGCTCCTGCATAGTATACTGCACAATAACCACCTAAAGAGCTACCATAGAGATATACATCATGCTCGTTGACAATAGGCCCAACATATTTTTCTACATCCTCAAATGATAAGTCTTGATACTGATTGTTTTCTTGTAAACAAGCGACAACATTAAAACCATTCTTAACTAGGTAGTACAATCCAAATGGATGTGTTTTCTTCGTTGATCCTGCTCCATTAAAAACAACAAAAGTTTTAGTCGCGCCTATATTATAAAAGTCTATTTTATATCCATCTTTTTCAACAATCTTTCTATAAACCGCTTCAACTAGTTTTTGGTTACTATCTATATAAAAGTCTATCTTAAAAATACTTATATTATTACCATCTTTATAGAAAAATACAGCTCTATAATTACCCTGAATAAACTTTATATTGAAACAATTACTCGCTTTAGTAGTATATAAAAACTTCTCAGTACCTTTGCTATGGTTTAAATAAAAAGCATACTCTAAACCACCTATTTCTGCTGTTTCTAGCTCTATAAATCCATCCTTATTGTTTATTTTTCTTTCTAATCGTTCTAACATCACTAATCCTTTTGTCCACTAGAATTAATAAAACTTTCGTTAAAATACTTTGGATAAAAATATTTCTACCTATTAGTATCTTTTACTTATAAAAATAATATCTATAAATTACAATAAATATAAAAATTGAGATAGACAGTTTGTTTACTATATTCAAATACTCTTTACTATATCCACCTTTTTATCGGTTTTTATTAGTTGATTATTAACAATAAAATTATTATAAAACTCTAAAGTCTTACTGATATCAAACTTACTGAAGCAATATTTTTTTTGTTGCTGTAATTGATACTCAACAAACTCACTATTATCATTGATATGCTGAGCTGCAGCTATAGGAGAGACAAATATTTCATTTAATGAATAAACATCTTGTGCTCCTGGCCAGTCAAAAATCACAGCCTTGCTTCCAGAGCTCATCGCTTCTGCAACTGCGGTATGACAGCCCTCGATGTCACTAGTCGATAATATCCATCCAATCTTTCTGAACCATACAGCAACGTTATTGCCATAATTGTCGAACACTACTGCATCTTTTAGCCACTTAGAACTTTCGATTCTTTTCATTTGGTCAGCATAGTAAGCTCGCTCTTCTTCTTTATTCCATATAAAAGGCACATCCCATGGCATTTTTGATTTAATATACAGAGTATACCTTTTATCTATCTTTCTCAATTCTTCTAAGATATCGAGACTTCTATCCAATCTCTTTAGACTTGGAATACAACCTAGCAATCCTAGGTTATATTTATAACCAGAAATTTTGCTTCTTTCAAAGTGATGAGTATCAGCGAATTGAGGCATGACTGTTATCTTATCTTCAGGCCAATGGTAGTTTTTTATACAAAAGTCTTTAATATAGTCGCTGACTACTATAAAGCTATCAACATTTTCTGCATTAATCTTGTAGGGTTGTTCAGTAGTAATCTCAAAGCGATGTAATCTAATCAGTAGCTTTTGGTGCTCTTGTTTATTTTGACTATAGAATACTGCTGGGCCAACTGCCCACTCACACAAGATGATGTCTGCCCAATCCAACAATTGCTCAGATAATTTTTGATCGTGCTGTGAAGTGGTTTTCCAATTATCGAATCTAATCTCAATCTCTTCGTTGTCTTTTAAACCTAATAAGACTTGGTTCAAAAACTTATTATCGTGAGAAGCTACTAATACCTTCTTTTTTTCTACAATAAAAGATGGATCTATCGTAACAGTATTCTTTTCATAGAAATTTTTTAGTTGTCGATTATATATGTTTTTAAAAGTGTATTTATTGACTCTTTTTTGAACGTCACGAAGTACCTTTTTATAGTTCTCTATAGTTAAAGAAAATTGACTTACTACAAACTCAAGTTCGGCGAAGGAGTTAGCAAATAAAGGATAATCTTCTCCTACTATACTTATATTAACCTTATTCTTATTAATAATAGGCAGAGTGCCTGAGGCTATACTTTCCAGTAGTTTAGTTGATATCTCATTATCAGAGTCAAAATGTTTAGCTCTGATAGAGACTAAGAAGGTTGCTTCTGATACCTTTTCTATCGTTTGTTCTCTACTTAATATTTTAATCCATTCTATATCACTACTCTCAATCTTATTTTCAACACGGCTCTTAAATGTTTTATCCGACTTAACTGTATTAAATTTAGAGCCTACTAGAGAAACATCAAATCCTAATATATTTATTAATGGCGCGTTGTCTACATAGTCCTCTATTAAATAGTTAGTATCCAATTTACCTGCATAGATAACAGACTTGTGTCCTATTTTGTTCGCAATTTTACTATTTTCGATATCGTATGTTTTTGGAATCATAGGGTTTAGGACAATTACTTTGCCAACCAGATTAGGATATAACTGCTCTGCATAATCGCGCATTTGCTCAGTCTGAACAATCAGTCTATTAATGGCAAAATGGACAGTTGATAAAATAGATAAGTCATAATCTTCGCTAAATATGTTTAATCTTGCAAAATAGGCGTCAACTTTATTGATCAAATCATAACTTCTCGCTTTCATAGTATATCTATAAAGTTCTTCCAAAAACCTAGGAGCGCGCATGATGATATGATCAAGTACTTCTACTTCGTTAATTACTGTTAATAGGTTGATTAGCTCTTCAGGAGATATTGTATTTTCACTACTGATTTCACTGTAGCTTTGTTGCCAGGGATTTATAATCATCACTTTACTATCAAGACCATCCGTTATGCTCGACAATATTGGTTTATCTCTCAATATTAAAGAGACGTTATGACCCTCTGAAGCAAATACATTACAAATAGATTGTAACCAAATAGACGATCCGTCAATTCCGTTAGTCGATATATCTCCAAAAACTGCAATGTTACTCATATAAGTGTACCTAGAACTGATAGTCTGATGTTATGGCTTAATTAATTACTACTAATCTTTTTAGACAGTAATTTTATACTTCTATATGTTTTTCAATGAAATTTAATTCAGTAACAGATACCTAGTGTAAACATAATTATTAAGCTACAAAGCTGGTACTTTGAGTCACATCAAAAAATCCAAGATCTTTTAGTTTCATTAGTAAAGGAAATAGTGTGATATCTTCATTTGCTATCAATACTTTGACAATAGAAGGCTGGCTTTTAACACTAAGCACAAAGCTTCTAAGTAGAAATATCGAGTCGTGAGTACCAAAAGCGAACCATAGAGGGTTATCTTTCAATTTCTGCAAGTCAAATATTAGAAAGTCTATATTAGACTTAGCAATAGTTTCTCTATAATTATCAGGGGTCAGTAATATGCTTGTATATTCATTACTTATGCTACTGCTATCTAGGAAGAATACACCTACTACTTTTTTATACTTAGTTTTAGGGATAAAGTAATGCTGGATACTATCTTGAATATCTATGGAATTTATATAGGCTGCTGGGTTAGCTTTACTTTTCGCGACCGAGCTATTTATCTTCTTAATATCGATAGCGACATGGCTGGGTTTCTTTTCAGCTTTTTTTGTAGCTTCTAATAGTCTCTTAGAAGCAGGAACTAGATTTTTAAATTTCTTTTCTAACAAATTATCCTTTATACTTATTAACGACTTACCTACTCTGTAGCTATGAGACTTCTTAAGAGATTCATTTTCTCTTTCTAAGTTATAGATATACTTCTTTAAATCTTGTTCATCTTTGATTGTCCTCATAAATATTTCTTCCAAAGTTAGATCTGTATGTTGATTGGATATTATAAAGTAACAGATAATTGATATTTAATGAATCTAGAATATAAATACTTAGAGTTTACAATGCTATTTAATCGACTTTGTGAGAACCCCTAATCCTTTTTCTAGAGTAGAATTCTTGCAAAAATTAAAGGCTATCTTACAATTAAAAACACTAGCGAATAGCTTCGTTCTAAGATAAAAACTTATATGGAAATTACAATATTCATAAGGGTTAGTTTTAAATAATTAAATCTCATTAAATAGACACATTAGATAGTAGTAAATGACATCTTAGTTTGTATAACATAAACTCGTTAAACAATAATTTCAATAAAGACCGATGAAGCCAGTATTATTTTCTTATTGATGATACAAAAGCATTATGTACTCTTACATTCTTACTGTCCCAAGCTCTTAATCCTACACGCACTTCCAGACAGTTAAACGGTATTTCTAAATCAATTACTAACTCTACTCTCTTACCAACTGGAGCTGTTATATACTTAAAATAACCTATCTTATCATTACTAGACTTCAACAGGCTGGTACTAACATCTTCTCTTCCATAGTCAACGGACATAAGAATTTGCTTACGCTCACAATCTGAACAAAAATCTGCATCAATTATGACTTTGACATTATCAAGGTTAGAACTGTCGAAGTATTCGGACCAAAAAATCTTTTCATAAAGATCTTTATGATCACATATATTGTGAATAGACATCTGTATATCACTATCAGTTTTCAAAACATTCTTAATGTTACTAAAAACTATTTCAGCGTATTCTTTCGATCCCTGCGGAAGAAGATGTACTTCATCATAGAACAAGTGAGCACGACTTTTAAAGAAACACTCAAGATTAATAAAGCTTGTATCTCTTGACTTACAAATAGATTTTATTAGTTTATTAAGTTTTTCATACTTCTTATTTTCACCTGTATATATTATACTAGTTAAAAACAAATTCAGTCCTAATATCCTACATACACTAATAATCATTTCTATATTTCTGATGTAAGCATCGTAGTCTTTAATAACAGTACGCGGGACATTTTTATTAAGCGCTGGAACAATAGAAGAGTACCTCCAATGATTATTGTAGTAGCCACCCTCTAAACTCAAAACACTAGAGTCGTTACTTGGAAGGGAAACTATTACAGTAGAACCTTGTTTATTCCCTAGTTTATTAATAATTAAGTTGAGTATATTTAAAGACTGTGCTCCAGATACACCTTGATTAATAACAGAATGATTATACCCGCTTTCAAGAATTAATTTTTCCAATATACTATGAGGTCTCATAGTAGCTCTAGTATAGATAGACTCAATCGAGGAATCACCTAAAAGGTATATCTTATCTTTTGACTCATGTTCCCATGTACTAATTTGATTACATTCAGAATTAGTAATAACATTATAAACTTCATTACTTTGCAATTTCGTATTTATTTCCAAATACTCTTCACTTGGTGTATAAACCTTATTTAAGTCAGCTTTTAGCTCCTTCAAACGTATAAATCTTTTAGTCACTACCAGCTTCCTAAATATGTGTTTAAGATGATTTTAGATTATAGCGTATTTTTACTAAGTTCATAATTTCTAACTGCAGCTTCATGAAGTTTTTCAAACCTTAATCTGAACTTTTCATCTATAAACTTATCTTCCAAAGATTTTTCTGAAAAAAACACAGCTTTCTCGTAATCTTTTCTAGAGAAATAATATTTTGCTTTCCCAATATAGGTATAGCAACTTTCTATTTCATCTATAACAGGGTCTAATCCATTAGTGATTGATTTAAGGACATTACCTAATTGTTTTGTTTTATTCAAATGATACAAAACTTGATGGCCTGAGTGATTACATTCAAAAAGCTTTATATTTTCAAAATTACTTTTGACAACATTATCTATGAAATAAACATCTTCCTTAACATGCGGATCGAAAAAAATATATATATCCTTACTAGATATTTTATTTTCATTAAAACTTAAATGTTTAAACTCTTGATTACCAAAGTAAGACTTGTCTTTTAATTGATCCACTAAAAGAGGATGAGATGAGTTTCTAGGAGCAGCAGAAATTACCGTTCCATTTACTGCCCCAGCGTAATATAAAGCACAATAACCACCCAATGAACTCCCATATAAATATACATCATGATTATGGACAAGAGGATAAATATATTTTTCGAAGTCTTTAAAAGATAACTCTTGGTATTGATTATCATTCTGAAGACATGAGACAACATTAAAGCCATTTTTAACTAGATAGTTTAACCCAAATGGATTTGCTGTTTTGGTAGAACCAGCTCCATTAAAAACAATAAAAGTTTTTTTTGAACCTACACTATAGTAATCTATCTTGTACCCAACTTCTTCAACGATATTCTTTAGGTTTAACTCAACTAAATTTTTTTGATCATCTATGTAAAAGTTGACCTTAAAACTCACTCTCTTTTTATTATACATGTAATAAAAAGTACCTAAGTAATCACCTTTATCAAAACTCACGTCGAAACACTTACTAGGGCTACTAGTATAGAACTGCTTTTCTAGCCCCTTACTATGCCTTAGATAAAAAGCATACTGTAAATCTTCTAATTCTTCAGTCTCCAGTTTTATAAGACCATTTCTATTAATAATACTTCTTTTTAAACTTGCTATAACATTTACATCCATGATGTTTTTACCTTGAATACTTCAGATGACACTTTTTAAAAATTTATTAATTTTCATTAATTATAGATATTTCAGTTTTTAAAGTACTTTTAAAGGTAACAAATAGAGTAAGACTTTCATGGTAAGACCCATACTCATAAGAGACTGGTGTATTATCAACTATTGGAATTAATACTTCTCCAAAGTTATTAAAAAACCTAAAGCTTACTTTAACACCTTTGAAACTAAATACAAAAACTCCTTCCTTATCGATACTTACTAGCTTAGCATCACGGTTTAATATAAAATTTGAGCGATACAAACCTTCTTTATCTACATGATCGTTGACTATTAACTTACTACCATCAAAACTCAACTTTCTTTCAATCAATAACGTATTATTACGTGTTTTCAAGGACATTTTAGAAAGGCAAAGAACATCTCCATTATCTTTGATATAACTATCTAGTTTCAAAGAATCTTTTACTAAGTTACTCCGACCCCAATCAAGACCATCTATATTAATAGTATTATGACATTCAGAAGACATGACTAAGCTTCTTAATTTACTTCTTTCATACTTATACTTCCCAGGATCCATGAGTATATCTTGACCTTTGTAACCAAAGATAAAAGATAAGTTATCCCAATGCTTGTGAATAGTACTATGATAATTATTGGTTAGAGCTAAGTAAGTCAAATCCTGAATATTTTTAAATACAAAATATCCAGATAAAGATAGCTTATCATTATTGTTTAATTCATATCTACTAGCATCTTCGCTAGGTAATGCATTGTCGGTATCACCGAAAGGTAACTCTCTACCATCAGGAAGTCTTAGAAAACTACAATTTTTCTCAGCTTCTTTAAGATATGTATGCATCTTAGAGAAATCTTTATAAAAACCTGTCTTTATATACCTTTCTAAAGTTTCAACAAATAGAAAATGATAATGAGGAGAATGTTCCTTATGTATATAGTTTTCATCTAATTGATTGTCGAGTATCTCGTTCCATCCTAATTCACAATATTTTAGTATATAATCGTTATCATCAATTAATTCAGCAAGGCACCTTATTCCATGAATTACATACAATCCATGGTTATGATTGCTTCTAAAAAATTCACCTTCCATCATTACAGAAAGATGGGTGTTGATAAGATTATAAATAAACTTAGGCTTAGGTATTGAGTAATCATCACACATTTTAACTAAAAGATATATTTTTTCTGCTCTAATCCCTGTAGCCATATCATGCCAAGCATATTCGACTTCGTTATTTTGACAAAAATTATACCAGTCCTCTATCCATTCAAGCATTTTATAAATATACTTTTCCTCTTTAGATTGCTTGAAAGCTCCCATATATATTGTAAGATACCTTAAGGTATGTAACTGAAAACGCCAGTTTGAATCTTCATATGGATTCATATCCCAGTTAAAAGGAATAGTCATTTTATAAGGTTTCAAATCAGGTCTATTAACAGGTACAAAACCTTTTTCTTCAAAGTCTTTAACTTTATTTAACTCAGCACTCATAAAATTATCTCAATAGTTTGTTCCATTTAGAAGTAACATCGATACTCCAAAAAGATGCATTCAGCTTAGCTTTTTGAGTACTATTGCTGATGCCTTCCATCATATCTTCTTTATTATTATATACAAAGTCTTTACCCCATATTTCAGCCGCACCTTCCCAATCCCAAATGATAGGTACAGCTCCTGTTAGGATACCTTCACCTATCGCCATATGGAAGGACTCAAAATCAGACGGAGATAGAATAAAGCCCACCATAGTAAACCACTCATTAACGTCATCACCTGGTGGATCGAATATTACTTTATATCTCAGCTTAGGATTACTATTAATGCGTTTAAACACTTGCTGATAATAGGCCAATTCGTCTTCACGCTGGAGCAACCAGTTGTAGTCGAGTGGATTTTTCCCTTTCACTCGTAAGCGGTATCTATTATCCTTTTCGAGTAACGACTCTAACAGATCAAGCGCACGATCTAAGCGCTTACTTTGAGGAGCTACCCCTATCATTCCTAACGTATAACGCGCTTCCCCAGTCTTTTGCTTAGGAGTGAACTTATTAATATCTAAATAATTTGGTATTACGGAAGTCTTCTCTATAGGAAAACCCTCAAATGTATCTAATGCTTGCTTACGAATGTGTTCGCTGACAAATCCAATATGATCAATAGCATTCCAGTTCGCTTCTCCCATATAAGGTACGCGCACTTCTTGTGCATGAAAACGCCCTATGAGTCGCTGATGTGGCATTTTATGATGAGAGTACCATTTGAGATTGCCCAAGCACCACTCGCAAAATATAACATCCGCCTGCTCTAATAATTTGCGACTTTGTACTTCATCATGTTTATTATGCCCTTGCCACTGATCGATTAAAAACTCAAACTGTCCACTAGCTTCTAGCTTACTTTGTAATAAAGTAAAAAACTTAAGATCATGCCCTGCTACTAGTACGCGTGTCTTTTTTGCAGGCTTTGGTATGTCAGGCACTTGTGCTAACCAACTTTTTATCTCATTCACACGTGTGGAGAAGGTATGACGCTCAGCTAATTGCTGTAAAGTATTTGCGGCTTGCTGAGTGACATCAGGCTCTTTCAATGCGCGAATGAGCTGATGAGAAAATTCCTCAGTGCTATTAGCGAATAGAGGATAGTCTGCGCCTAGCAGCTGCTCATGTAATGCATTACGGTTGAGGATAGCTGCACAGCCTGCACCGCCATACTCTAGTATCTTAGTAGAGTACTCCACAGTATCATTCATACTCTCTGAGCGCCAAGATAGCCCAACTCTTGCTTTTTGGAGTTCCTGTTGTACAGCTTCTCTAGATTGAGCACCTAACCAAATCAATCCTTCTGTCTTTTCTAAGGCATGGCGCATATGCTGCTGATAATTAGGTTGATTCGGTTCATTATGTATTTTGTCACCGATCATTATAAGTTCACTAGAAGCAATCTGATTATGAACGATAGGCCAAGCGTCCACCATCTCCATAGTCATCCAGTCAGCCTTAAACTTACCAGCATATATAGCATGTATAGGACGTTCAGTTATCGATGATAAATCCTTAGGAATATCTGGTATGACTGGAGTATATAGATTGAACTTATTTTCTTTGAGACTTGGTATTAATTCTTGCCATAGAACTTTAAAACCTTCTGTTTGACACAGGAGCTTTTGGCATCCCTGACCAATATTTTGCATGGTATGGCGCAGTTCATCATCGTAATCTGCTAGACTTTGCGGTATATCCGTCAAATACATCCAGCACTTAGACAGTATCTCAGGAAACTTTAGCAACTGAGTAGCAATTTCTAAACCACGGACGATAATGACATCGTAAGCATGAATATCATTCAGAGCAACTGCAAGCTCAGCCATCATAGATAGAGACAAACGTTTGTAACTCTTACCTTGCCAGTACTGATGTTTTATACCATCAATAATATTAATATGCTGTGCAGTTTTGAGTGGCCCAAACAACTCATCGCGCTCTGGTGTACTTTTAGCTATGAAGTCAACTTGCGCCGTAGCGGTTGCCGCTGTTGCTAAAGCGATGGTCTGTGCCCAAATAGAAGAGCCATCAATATAGTTGAGATCAGGATTGGCACATATTAATACTCTTTTTAACATTACTTAGCTCCTCTCAACTGCTTATACTCTGAATCTATATTTCCTTCAAACTGTTCGCTATCCGCTAAATATAACTTTGAGTATGTGATGCTATCATCAGCTTTCGCATCAATATAATAGTTGAGAAATTCTTTCATTTTCCAAAGTGCACCACTTAACAGCGTTGGTGCTCCATAACCAAATACATCATTCTCAAGTGCTTTAGCCCAACCTTCAGCTTTTGGCTCGTAAATGCTAGCATTGATAAGATCACGAAGATAATACTTGCCATAGTAGTTATTAGGCGTCACCCAACCTGCGATAGGATAACTATCTTGGTTCTCGATAGCCCATGCTTTACTTTCGTTCGACTCTATAATGATAATATTTTCGGCTACTTTGTTTTCTATTGAAATTTTATTTTGTGCATATTCGATAACCAAACAGAAATTTCGATAGCTTTGGTTTTTAGCAAATTGTTCGAGCAAGTTAATTTCTACTAGACTATTTGCTTTTGCGAAAAGTGCAATATTAGAATCTATTGTTATATGACACCCTATATTCATATCCGCAAAAATACCATTAAGACGATGAGCATAGGTATGTTTTGAGAATATCTCACGAATACCTGCCAAACTTCGTCTACGCCATTCTGCATCATCAGTCATTAAAGTTCGAATCGCTATATCTGCTTCTTCTTGGTTATTTACTAGCCACACTGCATCTGAGTCGAATAAAGTTTCAATACCTTTAGCATAGGTACTTACAACTGGCGTGCCACTCGCCATGAGCTCAAATACACGACGTGAAAACATAGTTGGTGATTCAGTAACCGAGTTAACATTTAAAAATATTCGATAACGGTTGTACTCTTCACAAAGCTCTTTATAAGGCAAGCTACCTTTGATACCTGCTTGATACTCTTCTGGGAAAGGAAAAGTGCCATTATCATAATTACGGTCGTATATATCTAATCCATAATTATTAGCTGCTTTTAGTAGCCAGCTCATGGCCTCACCTCTTTCAGCATGACGATTGCCATACCAGCTACCAGCAAAGCATGAACGTGGTTTGCGACCTTGTAATGATGCTGGTTTATGCAGCGCTGGCTGCGCTGCAAAAGGTAAAGAGTGTATATTGGTGTTACCAGTTTTCTTAATGTAAGAAGACTTCATATTAGCGTCAGTTGTATAAATATAATCTACTAACTTCGCACTACACATGAATTTATCATGGTGAACAGGATCTTCTTTATTCCAAAATAGTGTAGGTATACCTTTATTGCGAGCGTACTGGCAAATATGATCAATCTCATGACCTGGTTTATTAGCATATTGCCCAACCCGATACTGCCAGCTACCATAGTTGCCTTGCCATGCACTTTCGATAAAAAATAATACTGGCTTATATTTCTCTGCTAAAGCAAGCCAGTTATCTGGTCGTGGTTGAATCAAATTTACATCTTGTTCAAAGCAGCCTGTAGTAAATTCATCCATAACACCAATAATACAAGGTTTATTATTTACTGGAATCTCAGGCCAACCGATGATACTAACTTCTGCGGCTTGCACACTTGGCGCTATAAATTTAGTAGCCTGAGACTTTGCTAACTTTGGCTCAATGCTCAAATTCTTGACAAAGACCTTTTGTTCTTTACTAGTATTAAAAGCACATAGTCCAAGATGTATTTGACTAACACCATCAGGTACGACAAAACTATGTAACTCTTTAATATCATTATTAGTAAAGGGAAGGTATTTAAAATAAGCATTTAGAACGCTAGATTTAGCCATGCGTCCACATGGTATATCAACTTCCTCACCATCTTCATCATAACTGTTGATCATCAAAACTGCTTTACGATCAACAATATTTTTCATATTTAGATACTGAGAAGCGGCGCTTATTATTAGTACCTGTCCAGCTTTTACTGGCAATTCATACCAGATAGAACTTTCTTTAGGTAGCTCAATAGCATCCTTATATATAAGTAATCCAAACTGTGATTTTTTAATATCAGTTCTTTTAGAAGATATCCCATTTTCTAGTTTTCTGTCATTTAGAGCGGAATACTTTTGATCATTAGCTTGCTCAGTGGTCGATTCTAATTTTTTCTTAGCAGTAGTTAAATTAATAATATTAGTATCTTGAAGCGTTTTCAGTTTTGGCTCAATACTAAGGTTCTTAACAAAGACTTTTTGCTCTTTAACGGTGTTAAAGGCACAGAAGCCAAGATGTATTTGACTAACACCATCAGGTACCACAAAACTATGCACTTCTCTAATAATATTATTAGTAAAAGGTAGATATTTAAAATAGGCTCCTAGAATTTCAGATTTACCCATTTGCCCACAAGATGAATCAATATACTCCCCATCATCACCATAGCTATTAATCATTAAAACAGCTTTACGATTAGCAGTTTCCTCTATATTTTGATATTGGGAAGCTGCGCTAACAGCTAGTCTTTGACCAGCTTGGACTGAAACTTGATACCAAAACGGAGTTTTTTCGGATAGTTCAATTGAATCATTATGTATAGGTAATCCAAACTCTACCTTTCCAGTAGCACTAGTTTTTTGAGAGAGTTGCTCGTCATTCACTGTCCCACTAGTAGGGAATATAGATGGTTCTAAAACTTCATTTGTAACATCTAAGCCATTAGGCTTATCAGTGTGATAATCCTTAAAATCCTGCTTAATACTTAAACTTTTTACAAATATTTTTTGCATTTCAAAAGTGTTAAAAGCAGAGAGGCCAAGATGAATTTGACTAACACCATCAGGTACGACAAAACTATGTAGCTCTTTAATACTGTTATTAGTTGAAGGTAAATATTTGAAATAAGCATGTAAGTTCTCAGATTTAGCCATTTGACCACATGGAATATCAACTTCTTTACCATTCTCATCATAACTGTTGATCATTAAAACCGCTTTACGATCAGTAATGTTCTCTAGATTTAGATATTGAGAAGCAGCTTTTATGACTAATGTTTGTCCAGCTTGCACTGGCAATTCATACCAAACAGGATGTGTTAAGGATAGCTCAATTGCGTCTTTATATATAAGCAGACCAAGCTCTGTTCTTTTATCAATCGTTTTCACAATTTTATTTTTTTCTAGAGAGCTGTTTTCTACTTCAATACTACGAGTGGCAGCTACTGATTCATCGGCATTGATATTATAATTATATTTGTTGAGAACTACAGTAGTCCATTTGGTTTTATTACTATCAAACAATCTTTTCAGCTTTTTCAACTTTCTCATAATATACTTGCCTAAATATAGCTAACCATTCAAACATGACATTATTTAAATATTCACATCATATTTAAATAATGTCGATTTTAAAAAGTAATAAGACTAGAGACCGCTAACAACATCGACTACTCGAGCATTGCTAGATAACTGCTCTTTTTTAAACTCATCATGGGCAACTAGCACTACCAATACATCAGCTTGCTCTATGGCAACATCTAAAGAAACTAAATTACCGGTAGCTAGCTTTTTAGGTAACTGCTTAATGTTAGGCTCGACCAATAGAATTTCAGCCTGATTCATCTCAAGCATTTTTTGTGCAATATTGACTGCTGGACTTTCTCTTAAGTCATCAATGTTAGGCTTGAATGCCAATCCTAGTAGAGCGACTGTTGGTCTGCTAATACCCTGAGCTTGTACCTCACTAACTTCAGTATTAATTTTTTCTATTACCCATTCAGGCTTATAATCATTAATCTCTCGGGCAGTACGGATGATTTTTGCTTCATCTGGGTTTTGATTGACGATAAACCATGGATCGACAGCGATGCAGTGTCCACCAACGCCAGCACCAGGCTGGAGAATATTGACACGTGGATGATGATTGGCAAGCTCAATCAGCTCCCAGACGTTGATATCGAGCTTATCTGAGATGATAGACAGCTCATTAGCGAAAGCAATACTGACATCGCGAGAGGCATTTTCGGTAAGCTTTACCATTTCAGCCGTACGAGAGTTGGTTGCGAGCAGCTCCCCTTCGACGAAGATACGATAAACTTCTTGCGCTTTTTTGGTCGACTCTTTGGTCATACCACCGATGATACGATCGTTTGAGATCAGCTCTTCTACAACCTTACCCGGGAGTACGCGCTCAGGGCAATAAGCAACATAGATATCGGCCTCAACATCAGGCTCATGATATTTAGGAAAGGTTAAATCAGGACGGGCTTCAGCGAGCCATGCAACCATCTGCTCTGTA
Organism: uncultured Psychrobacter sp.; assembly: GCF_947488565.1. Taxonomy (GTDB): domain Bacteria; phylum Pseudomonadota; class Gammaproteobacteria; order Pseudomonadales; family Moraxellaceae; genus Psychrobacter; species Psychrobacter saeujeotis. The sequence goes on from NZ_CANKZC010000002.1 coordinate 453,941, forward strand.
GCGCCTACTGGTGAGGTTGATTCTAAAATCACTATATTCCCTTTTTCTAACAAAGGGGCTAGCGCTTTGCTAACTGCTTGAATATAAGATAGATCAGGTGTGTGGTCTTCACCCTTAAACGGTGTTGGCACTGCGATCAGATAAGCATCTGAATGGACAGGCGTTAAATTAGCTTTTAGATTACCATTGTCTACTGCTTTTTTAACTATCGTTTCAAGCCCTGGCTCTACAATGTGGATTTTGCCTTGATTGATCGTATCAACGGCATGCTGATTGACATCGACACCGACGACGTTTGCCCCATGGTGTGCAAACATTGCAGCTGTTGGCAGACCAATATAACCCAGACCAAACACACAAATATTTTTCATTCTAATCTCACTTACTTTATATAGAGTTAATTTACGTCGTTATTTATTAGTTACTGACTGATCAAAGTATTCAACGATAGTCGCTGCGATACGGTCTGAAGCCTGCCCATCGCCATATGGATTATGTGCTTGGCTCATTTTTAGATAGATGGCTTCGTTTTCAATGAGATTACTGACTTCAGCGACGATAGTAGGACAATGGGTACCTACTAGTTTGACCGTACCTGCTTCGACTGCTTCTTGACGTTCGGTCGTGCTGCGCATAACTAGTACTGGAATACCCAGTGATGGGGCTTCTTCTTGAATTCCACCTGAGTCAGTGAGAATAATATGACTGGTGCTCATCAAGTACACAAAAGGCAGATAATCTTGTGGCTCAATCAATTTGACGTTATCAAGGTCTTTTAACAGTCTATTGACAGGCTCTTTAACATTAGGATTTAGATGAACAGGATAAACGAACTCATAGTCGGGGTATTTTTTGGCAAGCTCTCGAATCGCTTGGCAAATGGACTCAAATCCATTACCAAAGTTTTCACGGCGATGACCCGTAATGAGCACACGTCGCTTTGTAAAGTCCAGCTCAGAAAACTTCTGCTGTAGTTTATTTTTTAGAATCTCATCAGTTTCAAGCTTATCTTTAACATCTAATAGCGCATCAACGACCGTATTGCCAGTCACATAAATATAATCAGGATTGTTATGCTCATCATAGAGATGCTGCGCCGCTGTCTTAGTCGGTGCAAAGTGCAGCTTAGTAATGATACTGGTGAGTTGTCTATTAGCTTCTTCTGGCCAAGGAGAGTAAATATCATAAGTACGCAAACCAGACTCAACATGACCGATAGGTATCTGCTGATAAAAAGCAGCCATGGCCCCGCACAATGTCGTTGAGGTATCTCCGTGCACAAGTACTAAGTCTGGTTTACATTCTTTTAGGATAGGTTCAAGCGCGAGCAGCATTCTTGAGCTGGCTTCTGTTAAGCTCTGTCCAGATTTCATAATATCTAAATCATAATCTGGAGTAATTTCGAATAGAGACAATACTTGATCAAGCATTTCTCGGTGCTGAGCAGTCACACAGACTAAGGATTGGATATTTGAGTCAGTTTCTAATGCTTTAACGACAGGAGCCATTTTGATCGCTTCAGGACGGGTACCAAATATACTTAATACTTTTATCATAGTAGGTTCTTTTTAAGGTAAGTTTAATATTGCTATGGTTTATATATTTATACTATAACCATTTGGATTACGACTTTGCCAACGCCATGTATCTTCACACATATCAGTGATAGAGAGCTTTGCTTCCCAGTTTAGTATATCTTTCGCTTTATCAGCACTGGCATAGCAACTAGCAACATCACCTGCGCGGCGTTCAGCGAACTGATAAGCAACAGGCTGTTTAGTGACTTCAATAAAAGCAGTTACTAGCTCTAATACAGAAGTGCCTTTACCAGTACCTAAGTTAATCGGCAAAAACCCTACTGAGCTTTTTTGGTCTGAACCGTTTTCTTTTACAACAGCTTGCTGCTGTAAGTAATTCAATGCAGCAACATGCCCCTGCGCAAGGTCAGTGACATGGATAAAGTCACGTACGCCTGTACCATCTACGGTAAGATAGTCATTACCAAAAATACTGAGTTGCTTGAGCTTACCCACGGCTACTTGAGAAATATAAGGCATGAGATTGTTCGGAATATCATTCGGGTCTTCGCCAATCTGTCCTGATAGATGCGCACCTACTGGATTAAAATATCTAAGAACTATCAGATTCCAGTTATTGTCCGATACAGCTAGGTCTTCTAGGATATGCTCAACGGTCAGTTTACTTTGCCCATATGGATTAGTGCAGGAGCGCGCAGAAGTCTCATCAATAGGTAAAATATCAGGATCACCGTACACGGTAGCAGATGAAGAGAAAATGAAATTATTAACGTTATATTCTTTCATTACATTAAGTAAAGTAATCGTACCACTAACATTATTATTATAATACTTCAAAGGCTTAGCAACGGATTCACCAACGGCTTTTAATCCTGCAAAGTGAATGACACCAAAGAACTGATGCGTAGCAAAGACTTGTTTGAGCAACTCACTGTTTCGAACGTCGCCTTTAATAAATTCGATTGGTCGTCCAATAAGCTTAGAGACACGATTAATAGCTTCATAGCTGCTGTTAGATAAGTTATCATAAACTACAATATCATAGCCTGCCTGATGTAGCTCTATACAAGTATGTGAGCCGATATACCCAGCGCCACCCGTTACTAAGATCTTGTTATTCATGATAATTCGCTACAATAAAAACACCTCATTGTAGGGTTGTAGTAAGGTTTTTTCAAGGTGTTAATTTAAGGAGGTAGAAGGGATAAAATCTACATTTTTTACCCATTTGTCTACTTCTATCTATGTAAGCTTTAACTGGTAAGCCTTACAAAATATTCATAATAGTAAATATAGTTATGATTAACACTAAAGCTTGACCAAAAATATTTGATTTTTAGAATAAAAAACCGATTATCGCCATAATTGCTTACTTTATTCAAGCTATCATAACAATATCTTAGTATGATAGCTTGGTAAGCTCTACTCGTAGCGATATTAAGATCTATTAAACATATTCTTTTTCATCGACTAAAAAAAACACCCCAATATAGGAGTGTTTCTTCTATTAATACTTTAAGGCTCTATATGAACTAGGTCTATACTACCAACCAGTCACTTCTTTAAGCTTATCACCGATTTTGGCTGGGTCACGCGTATACGCGATACCGGCATCTTCAAAGGCTTTGAACTTCTCTTCAGCCGTACCTTGACCACCAGAGATGATAGCGCCCGCATGACCCATACGCTTGCCTTCTGGAGCCGTTACACCAGCGATGTAGCCGACGACTGGCTTAGTCACGTTTTCTTTAATATAAGCAGCTGCTTCTTCTTCAGCTGTACCACCGATCTCACCGATTAATACGATGGCTTCGGTTTGTGGATCGTCTTGGAACAGTTTTAGCGCGTCGATCTGGTTCATACCAGGGATAGGATCACCGCCGATACCGATACAGGTTGACTGACCAAAGCCAAGCTTTGTCGTTTGGGCGACGGCTTCATACGTTAGCGTACCAGAGCGTGAGATGATACCGACTTTACCTGGCTGATGGATATGGCCTGGCATGATACCGATTTTGCATTGACCTGGCGTGATGACGCCTGGGCAGTTAGGACCAACCATGCGTACATCGCCAGCTTCTTCGATATAGCGCTTCGCTTTTAGCATATCGATCGTCGGTACGCCTTCAGTGATCACGACGATAAGCTTTACGCCTGCATCGACAGCTTCAACGATAGAATCTAGTACAAATGGCGCTGGTACATAGATAACTGAAGCACCAGCTTGAGTCGCTTCCATCGCCTCGCTCATGGTATTAAATACTGGTAGACCTAGGTGCGTCTGACCGCCTTTACCTGGCGTGACACCGCCAACGACTTTAGTACCGTATTCAATCGCTTGCTCAGAGTGGAACGTACCGTTTTTACCAGTGAAACCTTGTACCAATACTTTGGTATCTTTATCAATTAATACACTCATTGTTTTTTCCTTGTATTCGGTTGTCTTGTAATAGCAGCTTGTAGGCTAATATATCGTCGATATATTAACGATTCATCATCACCAAAACTGCTATTACGCTTTGACTACTATGTTCAAGACTCTATATATAGAGAATTATGCTTGAACTGCGTCGACAATTTTTTGTGCTGCATCTGCTAGGCCCTGAGCTGACGTTAGCTTTAGACCAGACTCTTCTAGAATCTGTGAGCCTTTCTCAGCATTGTTACCTTCTAGACGTACCACGACTGGTACTTTTACATCGACTTCTTTGACTGCCGCGATGATCGCTTCTGCAATCATGTCACAGCGTACGATACCGCCAAAGATGTTGATAAGAACGCCTTCAACACTGCTGTCTTCTAGGATGATTTTGAACGCTTCAACCACGCGATCTTTAGTTGCGCCGCCGCCAACGTCTAGGAAGTTAGCAGGCTTACCGCCATACAATTTGATGATGTCCATAGTCGCCATAGCCAAACCAGCACCGTTGACCATACAACCGATGTTACCTTCTAGGGCTACGTAGTTTAGGTCAAATTCAGCGGCTTTTAGCTCACGCTCGTTTTCTTGCGTTTTGTCTTGTAGCGCAGCGATTTTTGGCAAACGATATAGGGCGTTTGAGTCGATACCAATTTTGCCATCGACACAGACGATCTCGCCATTTTCACGTACCGCTAGTGGGTTCACTTCAAGCAGTGCAAAGTCATTTTCAACAAATGCTTGATAAGCACCCGTCATGATTTTTACAAACTGGTTGATTTGTTTGCCTTCTAAACCCAACTGAAACGCGACATCACGCGCTTGGTAAGGCATTAGACCTACCAATGGATCTACACTTACTTTAAAGATTTTTTCTGGCGTCTCGTTAGCCACTTCTTCGATATCAACACCGCCTTCAGTCGATGCCATAAAGGTGACACGGCGCGTTGAACGATCGACAACTGCACCAAGATATAGCTCAGTTTGTACGGGATACATATCTTCTGCAACCAAGACAAAGTTGACTGGTTGACCATCAGCATCGGTTTGGAACGTGACTAGATTGGTACCGATAAGCTCATCGGCGACTTGCTTGGCTTCTTCACGAGTTTTAACCAGCTTTACGCCGCCCGCTTTACCGCGACCACCAGCGTGTACTTGCGCTTTAATAACAGCGATATCCGTTGGGGTTTTATCAAAGGCAGCTGCTGCTTCGTCGCCACTGTTGGCAATGATGCCTTCTTGAATTGGCAAACCGTAGCTTTTTAATAGCTCTTTTGCTTGATACTCATGTAAATTCATTGATTGTATCCTTTGTTTTTTACAATTAATAAAAAGTGAAAATAAGTGCACGATAATATGTATATAGTGCACTTATAACCGTAGCTCCAGCGGTTATAACGCTTATCGTTATAACCCTTATCATAAGCATAGTCATCATGATCATCATAGTTATCATAGTCATGACGTCTACTGTGCTACGGTCAATTTATACCTTAATACCTACTCGGTAAACGTTAGCGATTACTTACGTTTTTTACGCTGAATGGCGTGAATAGCACGGCCATCGGCCGATAGTGCCGCTTCGTGTACGGCTTCTGATATCGTTGGATGTGCAAACGTCATTAGCTGCAAGTCTTCAACACTAGAAACAAATTCCATCGCAATCATACCTTGATGGACGATGTCGCCTGCACCAGCAGAGATAGCGTGCATACCTAATAGACGATCTGTTTTTGCATCAGCGACGACTTTAACAGAACCTTGCGCTTCACTTTGCGCCAAAGCACGGCCGTTAGCCGCTAGATTGAATGAACCTGTTTTGACTTCATAACCGGCTTCAGTCGCTTCTTGCTCAGTGAGACCAACCCATGCGATTTCTGGATGCGTATAAATAACGTTGATAATAGTATCATAGTTGACTTGTGCTTTTTCACCATGAATACGCTCAACCGCCATCATGCCCTCTTCCATGGCTTTATGCGCAAGCATTGGACCACGAACTAAGTCACCAATGGCATATACGCCATCAAGATTGGTTTTACATTGTTCATTTACGTCAATCAAACCACGTTCGGTCAAGGTAATACCGCTGTCATCACCCAGTAGCTTTTCAGAGTAAGCACGGCGACCGACACAAACGATGAGCTTATCAAAACGCTCCTCGCTCGATTCGCCTTTGTTTTCGCTTGTAACGACGACTTCATCGCCTTGTACTTCGGCATTAGTGACTTTGGTATCGACGCGGATATCAAGGCCTTGCTTTTTAAACATCTTACGTGATTCTTTAGCGATGTCTTTATCAGCTGCGGCTAAAAATTCAGGTAGTGCTTCGTATACAACCACTTCACTACCTAAGCGACGCCATACAGAGCCAAGCTCAAGACCAATAACGCCCGCACCGATAACGCCTAAACGCTTAGGTACTTCGGTAAAATCGAGTGCACCTGTTGAGTCAACGATACGATCGCCGTCAGTTTTAGCGACAGGAATCTCGATAGGCACAGAGCCTGCTGCCAAAATAACGTTTTTTGCAGTGATGGTGGTCTCAGATTCGTCTTCTAAAGCCGTAAACTTAACTTTTTTGTCAGCGCCTTTGCCGTCTTCTAACGTGCCCCAACCTTGTAGCCAGTCAACACCATTACCTTTTAATAATGCTGCTACACCGCCAGTCAATTGCTTAACAATACCTTCTTTACGCTCTATCATCTGTTCGATATTGATAGAGACGTCGCCTGTGCTAATGCCATGCTCATCAAGATCATGCTTAGTCGCTTCGTAACGATGTGAGCTATCAAGGAGTGCTTTTGATGGGATACAACCGACGTTTAAGCATGTACCGCCAAGCGCCGGCTCACCTTTATAGACACGTTTTTCGATACAAGCCACACTCATACCCAGCTGTCCTGCACGGATAGCTGCTTCATAACCACCGGGACCGCCGCCAATGACGACCAAATCATAATTGTCTTTCATAGTCCGTTCCTATTTCAAATTTTATACTATGCCTAAAAGTTTAATTAACCAGAAAAACCAGTGCAAACGCTACCTATTAGTAGACTAAGCAAGTTTGACCTGGCCAATCATATTTTTCAGGTTTGGTATTCGTTATCGTTTAAGCTATTAAGCAATTTATTAATAACAAACGTAATCAGCCAGCAGATAACCGTATAGTCAATACACTACTTCAGTATCTGATGCTATGTAACGCTGATGTGTAACCGTGAGAATTGCAGAATAACTGGGAGAGCTTTTGTCACAAAGCTAAAAAAGCTTGTATCGGCGATTACCAATACAAGCTCAAACACTTATAGATCTAGTAGTAATAATGATGGATCTTCAACGAGCTCTTTGATAGTCACTAAGAACTGTACCGCTTCTTTACCATCGATCATACGGTGGTCGTAAGACAGCGCCAGATACATCATCGGTAAGATTTCAACTTTACCATCAACAGCCATTGGGCGATCATTGATAGCATGCATACCTAAAATAGCCGTTTGCGGCGGATTTAAGATAGGCGTTGACATAAGCGAGCCAAAGACACCGCCGTTTGAGATAGTGAACGTACCACCAGTCATCTCATCTAGACCTAATTTGCCTTCTTGTGCTTTACCGCCAAGCTCACGGATTTTGCTTTCAACATCCGCCATGCTCATGCGATCGGTATCACGCAATACTGGCACAACTAAGCCACGATCTGATGAAACGGCAACACCGATATCATAAAAACCATGATAAACGATATCATCGCCATCTAATGAGGCGTTTACTGCTGGGAAACGTTTTAGCGCTTCGGTAGCGGCGCGTACGAACAATGACATAAAGCCTAGACGTACACCATGACGTTTTTCAAACTTATCTTTATACTTCGTACGTAAGTCCATCAACGGCTTCATGTTGACTTCGTTAAACGTCGTTAGCATCGCTGTATCTTGTGATGCTGACAATAGACGCTCAGCAACACGCTTACGTAAACGGGTCATTGGTACGCGTTTTTCAGTACGCTCGCCCGTTGACTCAGCGACAGGACGACCACTGTCAGACTTGATAGAGCTATCAGCTTTTAGCGTTGGACTTGCCATATCAGTCTTGGTTACTCGGCCGCCGCGACCACTGCCTTCGACTTCTTTAGGATCTACGCCACTTTCTTTGGCAGCTTTACGTACCGCTGGACTTTGATCTTTATGATCGGCTTCATCATGCGGCGCATCTGGACGACTTGGGGTATCGCCATAGCCAGTTTCTTTTTGTTGTACTGGTGCAGCAGGTTGATCTGGATCTACGGCTGGCGCTTCATTAGAGCCAGCATCAGAACTGCCACTTGCGCCAGCTTCAAACTCTGCGATTAAGTCAGCTGATTCAACAGTATCATCGACTTGCTTGACGATTTTGGTCACTACACCGTCATCAGGTGCAACGACTTCTAATACTACTTTATCAGTTTCAATTTCTGCTAATAGGTCATCACGATTAACCTGTTGACCTTCAGTGACATGCCATTCAACAATCGTGCCATCGGCAATCGATTCTGGAAAAACGGGGGCATTGATTTCAGCCATCGATATACTCCTTAGATTTAGATATTACTATTTATTATTACGTCGTGATAGACAGCTATTTCCTATTTAAGGATAGGTCATTAATAAAAACATACCCTCATACCTCATTTACTTCTTGAGCATATAACCATGTAATAGGATCTAACTGCTATCGTCTCATTGATTAATCTTATGTTGGTAAGACTTATTCAGCCAATTTATCCACACTAACACCTAGACTCTCGGCAACCAGTGTTTGCTGCTGCTGAGCATGCAACTTCGGTGAACCAGTCGCTGGCGCTGCACTAGGAGGACGTGCTACTGGCTCCATCACTTTCGCTTTAGTCGGATGCGGTACCACAATACGGAACATATGCGGCGCTAAATAGTACCAAGCACCTTGGTTCAAGGGTTCTTCTTGTGACCAAACGATCTCTTCTAGATTGCTGTATTTTTCTATCTCAGCAATCAAGCGTTCTTCTGGAAGTGGATATAACTGCTCAATACGAACGATGGCCACATGCTCTAGACCCAATGCGCGGCGCTGCTCAAGTAGGTCGTAATAGACCTTACCGCCGCACAGTACCAAACGTGTGATCTGATCGGTATTTTGCTGATCAATCTCTGGTAGTACTGTCTCAAATTTGCCGTTAGCAAGCTCTTCCAATTGTGAAGTTGCAAGCTTGTGACGTAATAAGCTTTTGGGTGACATCACGATCAGGGGTTTACGAATTGGACGTACTGCTTGACGACGTAGTGCATGATAGATTTGCGCTGGCGTAGTCGGAGTAATGACCTGCATATTGTCTTCAGCACATAGCTGTAAAAAGCGCTCAAGACGTGCTGAAGAATGTTCAGGGCCTTGACCTTCATAACCATGTGGTAACAGCATCGTTAGACCGCAAACACGTTGCCACTTGGTCTCACCACTAGAGATAAACTGGTCGATAACCACCTGTGCACCGTTAACGAAGTCGCCAAACTGCGCTTCCCATACGATCAACGCATTGGGTACTGTCGTTGCATAGCCATACTCAAAGGCTAGTACCGCTTCTTCTGATAGCAATGAGTTGTAGGTGGCAAAACGCGCTTGGGTCTCGCTTATATGCGCAAGTGGCACATACATACTGCCATCGTTGACGTTATAAATTTCGCTATGGCGATGCGAGAAAGTACCGCGGCCAACATCTTCACCAGTGATACGTACTAATACATCATCATTGTCGACAAGAGAAGCATAAGCAAGCGTTTCTGCTGCGCCCCAGTTAAGAGGCTCTTCACCAGTTTGCATCGCTAAACGCTGATCAACAAGCTTTTGCACTTGACGCTGTAGCTTATAACCTTCTGGCATTTTCGCCATGCGATGGCCATACTCTTTTAACTTTTCGATATCGACACTGGTATCCCAATCATCGACCAAGTCATGACCTAAATACGGCTTCCAGTTAACAAAGAGCGCTTCATCAGGATCATTGACCAAAGAATTCACCACATAATCACCACGATCTAGCGACTCACGGTATAAGTCCTCGTAGTTTTTGGCTTTTTCTTCATCGATTACGCCAGCTTCAACCAATTGCTGTGCATAGAGTGCACGAGTCGTTGGTAACTTTTTGATAACGGAATACATCAAGGGCTGGGTTGCAGAAGGCTCATCTGCTTCGTTGTGACCGTTACGGCGATAACAAAACAGATCGATAATAATGTCTTTATCAAACTCATGACGGTAATCAAGTGCAAGCTGCGCGGCAAAAACAACCGATTCAGGATCATCACCGTTTACATGTAAAATAGGAGCATGAACCATTTTGGCGACATCGGTACAGTATTCTGTCGAACGCAAATCTTCTTGACGACTGGTCGTAAAGCCAACTTGGTTGTTTATAACAATGTGTACCGTACCACCCGTGGTATAGGCACGTGTCTGTGACATCTGAAAAGTTTCTTGTACTACGCCTTGACCAGCAAACGCTGCATCACCATGCACAACAATCGGTAGTACTGAGTTGCCATCTTTGTCATTATGACGAGCTTGATCATTACGACGCACTTGACGAGCGCGAACAGAGCCTTGTAACACGGGGGCAACGATTTCAAGATGAGATGGGTTAAAAGCCAATGCTAGATGAGCTTCACCGCCTGGCGTCATCACATTAGATGAATAACCATTGTGGTATTTGACATCGCCTGAGCCTTTTTCTGGCTGTACTTTTCCATCAAACTCGTCAAATAAATCAGCAGGATTTTTACCTAAGACGTTAACCAATAAGTTAAGACGTCCACGGTGAGCCATACCGATAACCATCTCTTTGGTACCGTAACTACCAGCACGTTGAATGATTTCGTTAACCGCAGGAATAAAGCTTTCGCCGCCTTCTAGACCAAAACGTTTTACGCCCGTATATTTACGCGCTAAGTACTTCTCTAATCCTTCAGCAGCCGTCAAACGCTCCAAAATAGATAAGCGTTTTTCCTCGTCAAACTTGATGTAACCTAGATTGGTCTCAAGATACTTTTCCATCCAGCGTTTTTCGGTACTGGTGGTCACGTGCATGTACTCTACACCGATATGACGGCAATAGACGCGCTCCATAATTTCGATAATTTCACGCAATGGCGCTTCTTTTTTACCGATATTAAGATCGCTAGTAGGATATACAGTATCGAGATCGGCTTCTGATAAGCCATGATAAGCGAGGGTCAAATCTTCGACTTCAGCGCGCGGATGCAGCTCTAAAGGGTCAAGCTGTGCACGGCGATGACCACGACGACGATACGCCGAAATCAATTGCTGAACAGCCATCTGTTTAGGGTCTGCACAGTCTTCTGGGGTGCTTATAGCTGCATTGTCAGAGGCGGGGCCAACTTTGTTGGCTGTCTGATTACGAGCAAGCAATAAGAATTGATCTTTAATGGCATTATGCTTAGCATCGTTAGGAGATTGGTACTGCTTAAAATAATCTTGCCAATCCGTATCGACACTGTCTGGGTCGCTTAAAAACTGCTCATAAAGGGATTCGATATAAAGGGCATTGTCAGCGGCAAGTTCAGTATGTTCTACGCCGGCTGCTTCTTTCGTTATACTATTCATAATAATCGTCTATTTGATAGATAAATGAATGGAATCGTGCTTATTATTGTGTGTTCTATTATACGCTAAGCTTTAAAAAAAGTTGGTATACATCATGAAATACTATTTACTAGTTATTACTTATCGATAGTTACTGTTTTTGAGTAATAGTTTGTGGATAATGGTCATTGACTGATTATGTTAAGCGCTACTTATGATTGCTTGATATTATAAATGAGTATGAGCCACGATAATATCAAGTCCAAGCTTCACTAACGTTATTTACTTAGATAAACGATCGCTTTGCAAGAAATGTTTAAAAACCATTTAAAGTGTTATCTATAACGAGCATACACTGCTATATAAGGTAACATGTATAAATTACTTGACATAGTTTGTTTGTTCAATACTAAGTATTTACATATTAAATATTAACTATTACTTTTCGAATAGTAGTCATTACTTTACGGACATCAGGCGCATATTATTAACGATGCTATGGTTAAAATTTCGTAGAGAGTTAGTATAAAGAGTCTATTTTTTTAACGTTGTTTAGTGGCGCTATGATAACATTTTTATGAAGCAATATTTATCATAAGTTGCGAAACACCAACTTTATTTATAAAACAGTCTTAGTTATGACAGACATCACTCTCATAAAGAACTCATAAAGAAACGATTTCTTCGCACTAAACGAATCTTTAACTTTTACAATCGACGAAATTATATGATGACCTATCAAATCAACAAGCTTTTTATCATGTATAAATTGTACAGGTAAATAATAGTCAATCTATAATCTCTTACATGCTACCAACGTACTGTACGCATAGACTTACATTAGTTAAGATAAATGACTCTCGTCTTGCTAATCTAGCAATAGAGCACTTTGTACAATAAAAAAACCGCCTGATCAACAGACGGTGTCTTTGTAAATTAAAGCGTATGCATATCCAGTTAACCTGCTTGATCAAGCAGCAAACTGCGTAGATTACCGATTGCTTTAGTAGGGTTCAAACCTTTTGGACAGACTGACACACAGTTCATAATACCGCGACAACGGAATAAGCTAAACGGATCGTCCAGACGTGCTAGACGTGCTTGCGTATCAGTATCACGACTATCAACGACAAAACGGTTGGCGTTAAGTAGTGCTGCTGGACCTAAGAACTTGTCAGGGTTCCACCAAAATGATGGACAGCTGGTAGAACAACAAGCGCATAAGATGCATTCGTACAGACCGTTCATCTTTTCACGCTGCTCAGGTGACTGCAAACGCTCGGTTGGCGGCGCTGGCTGCTCATTAATTAAGTAAGGATGTACTTTTTCGTATTGCTCATAGAACTGGTTCATGTCAACGACTAAGTCACGGACAACAGGTAAGCCCGGCAATGGACGAACAGTGACTTTTTCAGGCAATGTGTTCATGTTAATCAAACAGGCCAAACCATTTTTACCGTTAATGTTTACGCCATCAGAACCGCAAATGCCTTCGCGACATGAGCGGCGGAAAGTGATGGTTTCATCTTCCTTTTTGAGACGCAATAACACATCAAGCAACATACGATCTGAGTCTTGTAGCTCAATCGTATAAGTCTGCATGCGCGGCGCTGCGTCCACATCAGGATCGTAGCGATAGATTTCGATGGTGCGAGTACCTCGGCTCATAATGCTAAACTCCACACGTAGGTGATGGCGGGCATACAAAATGTGCATCATATCAGGGCCATGATTCAACATACATTATAGCACTGGTATAAGCTTGTAGCTGGCGGTCACCTTTTTAATAAATGAATAAAGGATAAAACGTTTGCGCGCCTGCTATTTATTACCTATATAGTAGGCGCAGCGTCTAAAATTAATAAACGCGAACTTTTGGCTCGATATAGTCGACCGTCAATGGTACCTTGCGCACAGGCTTATAAAGAATACGGTTGCCTTCAGAATACCACAAGGTATGCTTCATCCAATCATGATCATTACGACCGTTTGGTGCATAGTCATCATCTTCTGGACGATCGTAGTCAGAGACACTATGTGCACCGCGGCTTTCGTGACGATTTGCAGCTGATATCATCGTGGCTTTTGCTACTTCATATAAGTTAGCAACTTCAAACGCCTCAATACGAGCGGTGTTAAAGACTTGTGACTTGTCGCCTAAGTGAATGTTATCCACTTTTTCGCCAAGCGCTAAGATTTTTTCAACACCTTCATCCATCAATGCTTGGGTACGGAATACGCTTGCATGCTTTTGCATGGTCGCTCGAATCTCGTCTGCCACGTCTTGCGCATTGTAGCCATCAGTTGACTGCTGTAACTTGTCCAAACGACGTACCGTAAAATCTAGTACATGCGGGTCAAGCGGCTTGTAGTTATGATCGGCATGATGATACTCATCAACAATATGCTTACCAGCGGCGCGGCCAAACACTACCAAGTCAAGTAAGGAGTTGGTACCCAAACGGTTGGCACCATGGACACTAACGCAAGCACATTCGCCGATCGCATACAGACCTTTGACGACCTCACCTTTTTCATAAAGACCGTCTTCATCCGTACCCGCTTCTAAATCTGGCACAACCACCTGACCATGAATGGTAGTCGGAATACCGCCCATCATATAGTGAATAGTAGGGATAACTGGAATAGGCTCTTTGGTGATATCAACGTTCGCAAAGTTTTTACCAATCTCAAATACTGATGGTAAACGCTTCATGATGGTTTCCACGCCTAAATGCGTCATATCCATGACGATATGGTCGGCATTGGGGCCACAACCACGACCTTCTTTGATCTCTTGGTCCATAGAGCGCGACACTAGATCACGTGGGGCTAAGTCTTTAACGGTTGGCGCATAACGCTCCATAAAGGCTTCGCCATCTTTGTTACGTAAGATTGCCCCTTCACCGCGGCAACCTTCGGTCAGTAGCACCCCTGCTCCATGAACGCCCGTTGGGTGAAACTGCCAAAATTCCATATCTTGTAATGGAATACCTGCACGAACCGCCATACCAATACCGTCACCAGTGTTAATATAAGCGTTAGTAGAGGCGGCAAAAATACGACCAGCACCGCCTGTCGCTAATACTGTAATTGGGGATTGGAAGACAGCAACCGTACCAGTCTCTTGCTCAATAGCAACAACGCCATTGATATTACCGGCCTCGTCTTTGATCAAATCAAGCGCAATCCACTCGATAAAGAACTGCGTACCTTGCTGTAAGTTTTTCTGATACAAAGTGTGTAATAGTGCGTGACCAGTACGGTCAGCAGCAGCACATGCACGTTGAACCGCTTTTTCGCCATAGTTCGACGTATGACCACCGAATGGACGCTGGTAGATCGTACCATCTTCGTTACGGTCAAAAGGCATGCCCATGTGCTCAAGCTCATAGACGACTTTTGGTGCTTCGCGGCACATATATTCGATAGCGTCTTGATCGCCCAACCAATCTGACCCTTTTACGGTATCATAAAAGTGAAAGTGCCAATTGTCATTGCTCATATTACCTAAGCTTGCACCGATGCCACCTTGAGCAGCAACAGTGTGCGAACGTGTTGGAAATACTTTGGTAATTACCGCCACATTCATGCCTGCTTCAGCTAAATGTAGTGAAGAACGCATACCTGAGCCGCCACCGCCAACGATGACTGCGTCATAGTTGAGGGTTTTAATGTTGCTAATGGTATTATCTTGTCTTGTTGCCATTACAGTTTTCCTAATGCTTGTGAAGTAAATACAAGGAGTCCTACTAGACATTATGTCCGCGCAGCTAAGTATCTTTGTACACTTAAAAGTACGCTAATGTCTTTACTAGGAGCACCTTCAACCACTTACTAAAATTTGCATATTCATCATTATATTTAGCTTAATAATATTAATAACTTGATAAGCTTTGTATCGGCGCTTGGTACATTATAATGCATCCTATAATCATTGATGCATTAAGCTGGCAATATAAAAGTATACGATACAATCATGATGAATCTAATATGGCTACTGACCGACTGCTCTTAAAGACTCTATCAGCGTATAAAACTGACTGAACAGTCCATCATCGTAGTATGTGAAAACGAAACGCTTTCAATAGTTAAACAGCAACGACACCGAAGCCACTGCCCCAAAAAATCATGATGCCCCAAAATAAGAACACTAAAATGGCAACGATCATCAAGGCTTGCAACACCATACGTAGCTTTGGAGCACTTTCGCCCATCTTGCCAGACGTGATGTAATCGGTAAATACTGTCCACATACCGACCCAAGCATGGCCAGCAAGTGCAAGTACAGCCACCAAGCTAAATAGGCGCATCGGCAAGCTTGTCATGAAGTTCGACCACTCAATAAAGGTCACATTACTGTGGGTCAAAAAGAAGCCCATTAATACAACACTATAAATAGCCAATACAACCGCACTAATACGCTGGACAATCCAGTCACGTGAGCCTGAGCCTGTCAGACCAGTGGCGCTTTTGATTCCTGAATCATTTTTTATCATTAGAACATCACCCATACAAATGACGCGACAATTAGAATCGCTGCAATCACAAAGCTGACCATAGAGGCAGTGCGGCCAGATTTTAGCTCCTCGTTCATGCCCATATCAGCAAATAAATGCTTAATGCCCATCACAAAATGGTAAGCAATTGCTGCAACAAATATCCACGCCAAAAAGCGAAGAAGAACGTTGTCAAACACGGTTTCAAAGCTCTCAGGCGAGGCCAAAGAGGTCTGTAATAACCAGAGCATGACAGGAATTAATAGAAATAAAATAATGCCAGATATACGATGCAGAATTGAGGCAATCGCAATCGGTGAGCGATTAACGCTAATCACTTGGCTCAAAGGCAGATCAATAGGTCGGTTGCTTTTCACAGCGGGCATCCTTTTTGCGGTTATACTCCTGTATCTACTATCAACGCTAAGCAGGAATCTATCCTACCAAACATTTAGCAACACATGAGACGAATAAAGTAAGGAAGAGCTAGCTGACTGTGCTAGTTTACGCTAGGCATTCATATGCATTCAACAGATAAAACATTCACGATTAACTGTCTATATTATTAATACAGCGCTTGCTCATCGTCAGTAGTCATAGCACTCATACACGATACTTATATGACGATCACAATTTGCAAGTTGAACACATGGCTATGTTTTAATTAAGTCGATTGTTTTGCTTGAATCAACTATTCTGTCTGTCTAAATTTAAGATACTAAAGTTAAGGTACTAGTTTTTTAACCCTACGTATTTTTATTCATATTTTATAGTTGACTGTCTTTTAAGAGGTTCAGTTAACTGGTCTATTTTTAATTGATTTCTTAATACAAACAGACATTGTCATTTGACTGCCTGTTAAGACACAAACGGTCTTAGAATCAATATAAAAATAGAACAAACAACGCCAACATTGACACTATAAACTATTGTTATGACTATAAATTTACGTACTCAATCAAAAAAAGCACCTTTCGATTCACGATTTAACAAACGCATGTATCTTACTTAACATTCATTAAATATAATCAGCATCAGTCAAATCACGCCATTATAAAATGGCTAGCCAACAATTACAAATTTATCCCTTAAATAGTGAATATAGTGGTTATGTTGACATAACACCTATCAATGGTAATAAAATTGTCGCAACTTTATTATTTCACAATCTACAACAAGCAAGCTCAGATTTGTCTACTGGTCATGCACTAGATGTTCTTCATCGTATTAATAAAAAACCCAAAACGGTAAAATAAATAAAAAGAGTCAATTTTTATCAAATTAACAGACCCCTCCATGCTTTTATAAAAACCTTAAATATGTGCTAAATACACTAACAGACATATTTTGATACAAAAATTACCGTCTATAACTACCCTGAAACCACGTGAATTAGGGGTATAGCTGCTAAAACTTTTTTCTAATTATGTCAAATTACTGGTAACATAGCCTCAATCTTAAGTCAGTTAAATTCATATTTGTTCATGTAACGTCACAAAAGTATGTGTCGTTTGTATTTTTACTCTAACAAGCTAAAACCAATGGAGAGGAAATTATGGCTGATAACATTAAGTCAAATAATGAAGCCACACTAGTAGTAGATGGTAAGGAATACCAACTTCCTGTTATTCACGGTACTTTAGGTCGTCCAGTTGTCGATGTTGCTGCTTTACAAGAAGCCGGTTACTGGTCTTATGATCCAGGGTTTAAAGTCACAGCTCCTGTTGAATCAAAAATCACTTTTATTGACGGCGGCAAAGGTGAGTTACTACATCGTGGCTACCCTATTGATGAATTGGCGAACAACGCTGAGTATCTAGAAGTTGCTTATGCTCTTATTCATGGCGACCTACCTAATAAAGAACAAAAAGCAGACTTTTTTGAGAAAATTCGCAAGCATTCAGGTATTCATGACCAGTTGCGTAAATTCTTTGAAGGCTTTCGCCGTGATGCTCACCCAATGGCAATCATGGTTGGGGTCGTGGGTGCGCTATCAGCGTTTTATCATGAAAGCTTGGATGTCAGTAACGAAGAACATCGTGAAATCACCGCTATTCGTCTGATTGCCAAAATGCCAGCGCTTGCTGCGATGAGTTATAAATACTCGCAGGGCGAACCATTCATGTATCCACGCAATGACTTTAGCTATGCTGAAAACTTTTTATACATGATGTTTGCTACCCCTGGTGACGTTGACTATAAAGTAAACCCTGTTATTGCCGAAGCAATGGACAAGATCTTTACCTTACATGCTGATCACGAGCAAAACGCTTCAACGTCTACAGTACGCTTAGCAGGTTCTACTGGTGCTAACCCCTACGCTTGTATCGCTGCTGGTATCGCAGCGTTATGGGGCCCATCACATGGCGGCGCCAACGAAGCTGTTCTTGAGATGCTAGATGAGATCGGTACTGTTGAAAACGTACCTGCATTTATGGAAAAAGTAAAAAGCCGTGAAGTGAAGCTCATGGGCTTTGGTCACCGTGTCTATAAAAACTTCGACCCACGCGCTCAAGTACTTAAAAAAGCCTCTGACGAAGTATTAGAAGCGCTAGGTATCAATGATCCTAAGCTTGAATTGGCGATGGAACTTGAAAGAATTGCTCTAGAAGATCCGTTCTTCATCGAGCGTAACTTGTATCCAAACGTTGACTTCTACTCTGGCATTATTTTAAAAGCCATTGGTATTCCAACGTCAATGTTTACCGTGATTTTCTCATTGGCTCGTACTTCTGGTTGGATCAGCCATTGGTTAGAGATGCATAGCGCACCGTTCAAAATCGGTCGCCCACGTCAGTTGTATACTGGCGAGACTAAGCGCGATTTTGTCAAAGTTGAAGATCGTAAGTAATCTCTAAGCGCTGCTATAAATAGTAGCGATTACAGCCATAAAAAATCCCGCCATCGTGCGGGATTTTTTATGGCTGTACAAATGATAAAGATAATTACTGAAATTCTTGCAAAGTCTGTTCGTATTTGGCGATTTGCTTATCGTAGTCTTCAATGGTCTCATTAAACTTTGTCATCAAACTTTCAAACTCTTGCTGCTGCGTTAGTTTCATTTGTTGCATGTCCTGAGCTTGCTGAGCTTCTATTTGCTGCCATACTTGATGCTGGATAATCAAGCGCGCGAGGGCGGGGCTCTTTACATTGACGCGTTCAGCGATTTCTGCGTGCTCAAACAACTGCGGCACTAAAGTGACGATATTAAGTAAGGTATCCGAGTTTTGCGCACTAAGTGCAGTAGCTGCCGGCTGATACAATGCTTGCATGGCTTGTTGATAACGTTCGATGATTTGTTCTTCTGTCAGCACTTCAGGCTTACGCGGCTCAAGACTGATACGCTTTAGTACTTCTAAGTCACGCTCTCCTACTTCCGTACTAACGTTTATTTCATTTTCAACATTGTTATTAGCTTCATCAATTGCCGTGTCAGAGGCAGTACTAGCAGTAGTGTTGGCACTAGCAGTAATGTCGTTTTGATCTGTTGTATTTTTGACTGGTTCAGACGCACTATCGAGTAATGATGGGCTGATACTGTCGGATGCATCAGCGGCTTGTAGCGCTTCATACTCTGCTTGCAAGCGTCGCTGCAACCCTTGCATTTGGGTAACATACAATGGCTGAAACTGCTCTATACGTGCTTTAGCAGAATCGCTTAATGGCGCAGGCTTGGTATTTTCAGTATCGGTTTGAGCGCTTGTTTGACTGTCGTCATCCGTTATGGTGGGTTCTGACTGCTGCTGACAACCAGTCAGTAATATCGCGCCTGCCAGCATTGCTGCTGCTATACTGGTTGGTTGCAATGAATCTACCCTAGCACTCTTATATTTGGTAGTTTTTTGACCAACTTTATCAACCGCTTTAGGCTTTGAATTCCAAGACTTAAATATCAAGGTACAGCTCCTTTGTTAAAAACAAATATAGCAGATACAACTTATTGTTTATTTCTATGTTGCTAATACTCATTGCCAAGACCATCGTATTTTATAATAACCATTATGAGATCTGAGTGGTAGATTAAACTGTGAACGATTTATCGTCTTTAATAACTGGATCTATTGTCAAAAAAGGAATACAAGCTTGTAAATCTTGACAGTTTTTGCCCAGCTGACGACGGACAAAATAGTCCTGTACCATACGTGCTTGTTGTTCGATACCATATTTGAAGAAGGGTTTACCAAGTTTTAAGTCGTACTCATAACGACGGTTTATAAGAGCGCCGCGTACTACTTTTAAACCTTGTTGTAGCTGCCAGACGTGAGTCAGCTCATGAATAAGCCAGCTTTGTTTACTGATGCTTGTATGACCAAAATCTACTACCCAGTCCTCAGGATGAAAGTATATATTTCCGTTGGGACTGACTGCATAATTTTTGAGTACCCACCATGCCGTCTTTAATTGGACTGCATCAAGGTTGATACTGTCACCAAAGACTGAACGCGCAAGCTTGACCTCTCCGCTGCTAAGTTTACGGGATCGCTTGGCAAACCGACTTGATAAACGTCGCCTGTGGCTCAATAACTGCTTTATGGAGTAGGTCATGATTATCTCCATGATTAAAATCTAACATCTTTGGCCAATTAACCAAAAGATGCATGTATAAGCCATACATAGAGTCTATGACTATAAAATAAAAGCATACAAAATATAATCTATACGCTTTTATGACACAAAAACCATTAAAAACCTATCACAAACTGTTATTTAACTGACTTTAAATAACGACAGTATTATAACTTGACTGCTACTTATATGATGTAAAACGAGTATTACACAAACAGTAAATATGAGATAGCAAATGCTTGTCACTGTAGCGAATTTACAGGCAGTTACTTATAAAAATATAGAGAGTCTTATGGCCCTTAATTTTCATGCTGATACGCCACTTGCCCAGCGTATGCGTCCCGCTTCCCTTGATGCAATCATTGGTCAAGCGCACTTGTTGGCAAAAGGCGCACCGCTACGGCGCTTGGTCGAGCAAAATCATCTGCCTTCGATTATATTGCATGGAGAGGCAGGTATAGGTAAGACGACGATTGCCATGCTACTAGCGGATGCGGTTGGGCGTCCTTTTCACGCTCTCTCAGCGCTTAATACTGGCGTCAAGCAATTACGTGAAGTATTAGACAGCAAGGACTCTTTAAGTTTTGAATCGCCAGTGGTGTTTATTGATGAGATTCATCGTTTTAATAAAGCTCAGCAAGATGCGTTGTTAGGCGCTGTCGAGTCTGGTGATATCACTTTAATCGGCGCAACGACAGAGAATCCATCATTTAGCGTCAATAATGCCCTACTCTCACGCTGCCAAGTATATCGCTTAGAACCACTTGATACAGAGCAAATCGCGACCGTACTAACGCGTGCTATCAAAGAAGATACGGTATTAAAAACGCTAGCTATTTATTTGCAAGCCCAGGATTTTATTAGCCAATTAGCGCATGGAGATGCACGTAAAGCATTGAACTTATTAGAGCTTGCGGTACAAACTGCTGACCCACAGCAGTCGCCTATTATTGTTAATGATCAGCTGGTCGGCCGTGTGGCGCAAACGGCGTTAGTGCGCTACGACAAAGATGGTGAGCAGCATTATGATATTGTCTCAGCGATGATAAAATCCGTACGCGGCTCGGACCCTGATGCGGCGCTGTATTGGATGGCTAGAATGTTAGTCGGCGGTGAGCCTGCTGACTTTATTGCCCGGCGTTTGGTCATTTTGGCCAGTGAAGATATTGGCAATGCCAATCCTAATGCGTTATTACTTGCTGATGCTGCGCTGCGTAGTGTGCAATCTATCGGCATGCCTGAGGCGCGCATTATTTTAGGACAAGTCGTGGTCTATCTTGCGACCAGTGCCAAAAGCAATAGTACCTACAATGCGATCAATGCGGCAATGTCGCTGGCAGAAAAAGACGCCTCTCCTGTACCGCTCCATTTACGTAATGGGGTGAGCAAACTTATGCGCGAACAAGGTTATGGTAAAGGTTATACTTATCCACACAACTACTCCAATCATTACTATCCGCAGACTTACTTGCCTGATAATTTGGTGGGCACACGTTTTTATGAGTATGCAGACAATCAGCGCGAACAACATAGCAAGCAGTTTATGGATTGGCTTAAAAGCCAAGCACCAACGAGTAAGTAACGATAGTCACAGTTTTTGGCCTATCTGCTACAATAGGCAGATAAATCTTATCCCTCCACATATCTATAAATATTGAAGCATTGAGACATCTTATGAGTTTAAATACGATTCCTGAAATTATTGAAGACATCCGTGCTGGAAAAATGGTCATCTTGATGGATGATGAAGACCGCGAAAACGAAGGTGATATTATCATGGCGGCCACGCATGTCCGTCCTGAAGATGTTAACTTTATGATTACTCATGCCCGCGGCTTGGTATGCCTGACTCTATCACAAGCGCGTTGTCAACAGCTTGCATTACCGCTTATGTCAGATCGTAACGAAGCAAAATTTAGTACCAACTTTACCGTTTCTATCGAAGCGGCGGAAGGCGTGACTACTGGTATTTCTGCAGCAGATCGTGCGCGTACTATTCAAGCAGCAGTGTCATCAGCGGCAAAGCCAGAAGACATCGTCCAGCCTGGACATATTTTCCCAATCATGGCACAAAATGGCGGCGTATTACACCGCGCTGGCCACACCGAAGCTGGCTGTGATTTGGCCCGCCTCGCAGGACTTGAACCTGCCGCCGTTATTGTAGAGATTATCAATGCTGATGGTACGATGGCACGCCGTGATGATCTTGAGATATTTGCCCAAGAACATGATATAAAAATCGGTACCATCGCTGATCTTATCAACTATCGCATCGCTAATGAGCAGACGGTAGAAGAGATTGAATCGCATCCATTTGAGACTGAATACGGTACGTTCACTCTACATCGTTTTCGTGAATTTGGTGCTGATGAGACCCATCTGGCCTTAGTAAAAGGCGATGTTAGCAAAGGCGTCAGTACGGTACGTGTACATGGCTTTCACCCGCTACGTGATTTATTTGCCGCCAAAAATGACACTACAGGACGCGGCGGCTGGAGTGTCCAATCCGCTTTAGAAGAAATCAGTGCTTCAGAGCGTGGGGTGTTGGTTTGGATTGGCAGTCATCAACCCGTCGACTTAGGAGATGCACTAGACAAAGCATCTGAAAATCAATCGCTCTCAACCATCGCTCAGCAGCCTTATCGCAGTATCGGTGTTGGTGCACAGATTTTGCGCCATTTAGGTGTACGCGATATGCACCTCTTATCATCGCCGATGAAATTTTATGCGTTATCAGGGTTTGAATTGAATGTTATCGACTTTATTCAAGCTCCCACGCAATATCTAAATAAAGATGGTCAGTAATAGAGCTACTTTTGTAATAGCCTTTCACTGAGACTAGGATAAGCTTTTATAAACACCATCCTAAACAGGCACCCTAATAAAGTTTATTGGGGTGCTTTTTTTCTGGTTGTCTTATCAACTTATAAGTTAAAAAAAGCAAAGATTACAATTGAGGGGTGTGACCAACCTTTTTTTCGAGCGCTAATAAATGCGTGCGCTCCTCTTCTGTCCATGGCAGTTTGGTCTTGCCATCACTGTCCAATCGGACTATCACTGCTTCAGCAGTCGCGACTATGGTTTGTTGCGCCCCGCTATAATAACTATATTCTATTACGATACTGGTTGTGCCCAAACGTTGACAACGTACCCCTAACAACAAAGTGTCTGGATAAAAAACTGGACGTAAATATTGACAGCTTGACTGAGCGAGTACAGTGACCATATTGCCATCAAACATCCCTAAAGTCTGCAAATAAGCAATACGCGCTGACTCAGCATAACGATAAAACACCACGTTATTTAAATGATTAAAAGCATCCATCTCCCCCCAATGAATTGGCTGAGTATGTATGACTGGATAATGGGCCAGATCGACAGGATAGCTATCGTTTGGTATATCTGCTGTTAGGCGTGTAGAGTGATTAACGAGATCCATAATTTGCCTTAATTTTCGTTTACTACTTTCCGTTTACGGGATAGAAGTGCATTAAAGTATCAGTTTTTAAGAGCATTAGTGTCTAAAAGTAATAACGCTTAACAAGCTTGAATACTCTGACAGGCTACTACTCAAAGCTTACTTACGCTCAGACTTATCCAACATTTGACTAGTTAATAATGTCTGTGGCTTTGGCGCGTCAGCGATGAGCCTATCAAGCCATATAATGGCTTCTGTAATGTCATCTGGCGACTGCTTCGTCGTTGGGGTCTGTTGATGTTCAATCGTTGACTTGTCATCTATCGATGAAGATGGTGGTGACTTACTAAGAGCAGCTTTTTGTCTACGAGACGTATCTTTAACCAAAGTCTGTAACTGTGCCCGTGCTTGGTTTAAATAACCAGTCAGCTGGTCTTGCTCACGCATATTACCGGCTTGAATGGCCAAATTTAAAGTCATAATGACTTCATAACCAGTTAACTGCTGACCAGTAAGTGCTGCGCTGTTGTTCTGATTACTGTTACGCACATAACTGCGCAAAAATTCCTGAATATTTTGAATGGCAAGATTCTGTAGCTGCCAAGGATTAGGCTGCGAGCTTTGTGCTTGTAGACGCTCGATATCTTTGGACAAGCTTTGTGTGATAACCATAGTTAGTGCTGGTGATATCTCATTATTATCTTGCGATAACTGCCACAGTAGACCCTGTAACAAATCAATTGAGCCTTTATAATTGTTATCTGCTATTAGTTTATCGACCGCCTTGATTTGAATACGTAATAGATCAAGTTGATTTTGTGCTTGGCTGTTTGTCGTTGTACTCGGCTCTGGTAGAGTTTGCTGACTGATGGCAAACAGACGGTCATCTATCTCATTTAGACGACTGACCATATGCTCATTACTTTGTAGACGTTCATTGATTTGATTTTGAAAACGCTGCTGAGCAATATATAGCCAAACCAAAGCGATAACCAATAATAGAATAAACAACCATTGCAACTGTAATAGCAGCATACTTGCCTGCCGTCGCTGTTTATTTACCGACAAGTCATTTGCTGTAGACTTTTTAAACTTGGTTGACATAAGCGGTACCGTTATCAATAGTTTTTATGACATTTATAGTTTTAAGAACACTTCAAAATAAAGGCACAAGACAAGTTTACGGTTTTATTTCTATCAATCGGTCCTGCTTAATAGCAGCCGAAATAGTCGTAGGAGATAAATCTTCTACTTGCCAGTAGTGCAATTGTTTTTCTGCCACTATATTGGCTAGGCGCGTGCCCAAAACCACATAGTTAAAATCTGTCAGGGTCGGTAATATGATACTTTTTGAGGCCATAGCTGAATTCGTCTGCGCTTGCTCAACAATGTCTGTCCAATGCTCAAACGCTGTGCCACTACTAATGACGACAATAGGCTTGGGTGCTTGTGACTGTACAAATCGCGGTGATCGACTGGTATTTTGCTTGATGAACTGCTCAGCCCATTGTTGATAATTTGCCTGTGCATCAATAGGCTGAATACGCTCGTACCATGCAATACTGTCAATATGTACACCGCGCGCCTTTAATGTATCGACCAGTAACCGTCGCCCTCCCAAACCGCGCCAGATCAGTAGTTTATTGCCAGCTTGCAAACGCTTAATCTCAGGCATGGCCAACATACCTTCATTATTGGCGACCATCGGTTGTAAAACTTGATAACTAAATGGCAATTTGGTGTCTTGTAAAACAGACGCTGTCGCCTCTCCTACTGCAATCAGATGACTTGGTGGCTGACTAGGGTAAAGTGTCTTTGATTCTGACAATAGATCATCAGTAGACCTTTCTGTGGTCTTTTTAAGGGCTTGCCAGACTGCTAGTCCTGACGCTGCTGCAGTAGGACTGACTATAACGAGTGCGTCATAACTACCTGATAGCCAGTCTTGCATCAATCCAATATCTGCCTCGCTTACTACTCGCGGCTTTAGTGTGAGCATTGGCATATCGACAACCCTAAAACCTGCTTCTTTTAAATGCGTTGACAATGGTGCTGCACGTTCTAGCGGGCGGGTATTAATGATGACTGTTGGTGATGAGTCGTGAGTTGATTCGGACAAAAATGCGTGTGACATAGGCCTACCACTGCTTAAAGTATCATGTAGTTAGCTACAGCCAACATAGATATTAAAAAGTAGATATTAAAAAGTAGATATTAAAAAATGACTGTTAAGATTTTTACAGCTGTGCGCTACATACATCAACGGTATATAGCACAGCTTACTGTTATTTATAGCAATAACAGTCTTTACCAGTATGTATTTATGATTCAGGATGATAAATCGCTGACAAGATAGCGCCTGCACCATCAGCGAGTAATTTTTTGGCGACATCGATACCTAACTGATTGGCCTGTGCTTCTTTTTCCGCTTGTGAGCCCGTCAATACGATGCATTTTTCAGCTTTCAGTAATTTACTACCATCTGCTTGACCAACACGGCCGCGCAACCACAAATGGCTACCGTTATCATTGTTGTCATAAACCGTAGTAGCTTCTGTAGCCTCATCCGTTTGCAATACAGCATAAGCGGCAATTGGAACTTGGCAACCCCCTTCCAAATGACGATTTAGAGCACGCTCAGCGATGAGACGAATACGCGCCTTGTCATCGTTTAGGGGAGCAAGTAGCTCTAATACGTTTGTATCATCTTGACGACATTCAATCGCTAATGCCCCTTGACCGACAGCTGGTAGACAAGTATCAATAGCCAATTCACCGCGAATGCGCTCATCAAGCTCGATGCGTTGTAGGCCACTGGTAGCCAAGATAATGGCATCATAATCGCCTGCATCAAGCTTACCTAAACGCGTGCCAACGTTACCGCGCAATGTTTTGATTTGTAGATCTGGACGATAGGCTTTGATCTGACATTGACGACGCAAACTTGCAGTACCGACAATCGCGCCTTCTGGTAGCTCGTCAATACTATCATAAGTATTGGAAACAAAGGCATCGGTTGGGGCTTCACGTTTGCAATAAACGCCCAAGGTAAGCCCTTCAGGTAACTGCATAGGAACGTCTTTCAATGAATGTACCGCAATATCTGCCTGCCCATCGTATAGGGCTTGTTCTAACTCTTTGACAAATAAGCCTTTACCGCCTATTTTTGCCAATGGTGTGTCTAAAATCTTGTCACCTTTAGTGACGATTTTTAGTAAATTGATAGTCAACTCTGGATACAGCTTCAGCAATCGATCGCGTATATGCTCTGCTTGCCAGAGGGCAAGAGGGCTTTGGCGAGTAGCAATATTCAAGGTAAGTAAATCAGATAGCGGTGTGGTACTCATGATAAGCCTCAAAATTGTTAGTACTAGATTGTTGATACTAGGTCTGATGCGTCAGTAGGTCTGATGCTTGCAAGCCTTTAATAGGTAAGTATTTTTATCTGACGCAAAAAAAATACCCCTATTTAAGCATAAATAAGGGCATGAAGATACGACTGAGACATTTTGGTTGTTACTAACTATTTAGGACGTGCTCATTATAACGTAATGGGCCTTTAGCAATTGATAATGCATACATCCTAATCATTTTTGTGATTAGCGCCAGCGATCACATACTTTGGATTTTTTCTCGTAGCGCTGGCAGATGTCGGCGGCTAACTGAGAGTGTTTCATCCAGTCCTTTGAAGCGTACTTGATATTGACCCGAATCTATTGTTTCTAAATAATCCAAAAATCCTAGATTAATGATCGCATTACGATGGACTCGAAAAAGTCGGCTTTCAAACTCTTGCTCAAGCTCTTTTAGCGTCTCATCGATGAGTACAGTTCCCTCTTTATGACGGACTTTGACATATTTTTGATCTGCCGTAAAATAATAGATATCTTTAAGCTTAATCAGCTCAACGCCGCGATGCGTACGCGCTGCGATATGCTCGCGTACAGGACGAGCAGTGGGATCTTCAAGCTTACGAATCTCATTTAGCTGGGCGGCATTTAAGTTTTTTGCTTGACTCAAGGCTTCTATCAATTCGTCTTTATTGGCCGGCTTTAATAAATAGCCAATAGCATTTGCTTTAAATGCGGCGATGGCATAATGATCATAGGCAGTAACGAAAATGATGGCTGGCGGATGCTCAAGCTCATTTAACGCTTGTGCACAGCGTACTCCATCCATTTCTGGCATACGTATATCGAGCAATATTATATCAGGTTGCTGTACTTTCACTGCCGTTATAGCCTCAGCGCCTGTAGTTGCTTGGGCAACAACTTCGTATCCTGTTTCTTGCACAATCCTAACCAAGCGCTCACGAGCAAGTGGTTCGTCATCACAAACTACAATCCGCATGTAGACTCCTCTCTTACAGCATAATAATTATACTATTAACTACTTTTAAGATTATATTTATACAAACTCGTAGTAGCTCAGCATATAAAACGATTATTTAATGACTCTACAATTAATTAGTTAGAGACTGAGAACTGATCTTTATAATACTCTACTCAGGCGATAAAATTTGCATGATTTTTAAAGAGCGTTTGTCATTTATATGTTATTCGCACAGGCAAGGTAACATAGTGCTTACGCAGCCTTGAACCTAAAATTCTTCGTTATCAGATAATTGACGAGTCAAAATATCTTTTACTGATTTAGTTTTCAAAGTCAGATCGTATAAGATAGAGAGCAATAAATATGCCATGTTTATACTAACGGTAGTAGTATTTAAATAAAAGGTAGAAAGGTGGTCGATTTATATCATGTAATAGAGACTGGTTCAGGTATCTCTTTGCTTGGTCAGGCGCCCACTAAATACTCACATCATATAAGGGGTAGTTAATAACAGTCACTATTTGCTCGTTGGTGACATCACTTTGTATGTCAGCACTTTGATCAAAATAAGCGCGAAGACGCTCAGCTTGAATATAAAAATTTACATGTCGACGTAGGTCGTGGACAATCATCAAGGTTTTACTGGGCAATTGGACAGTAACGGTAATAGTAACTCGGTGCTGGTGCCACTCTATTGTAATATCAATAAAGATCGTTTCAGTCGTCATTTCAACGACATTGAGCAGCATTTTTTCAAGCACACTTTGCAAAGTCAACGCCGTAATTACCATATCATACATGACGTCGTCGTCAGGCAGGTTCCAATTGACGACCAGCTTATCGCCCAAACGACTCGATTCGATGGCTAAATAGTGCTCGCAAAGTGCCACTTCTTCTTCAAAGCTAATCTCACGCGCACCGTCAAAAGTGGCACGAAATAGAGCCGATACATGTTGCAGAAGATCAGCGGCCTTTGGAGGGTTGGATTCAATAAGAGATACCAGACTGTTGACGGTATTGAAAAAAAAGTGCGGGGCAATACGGGCTTTTATTAAATCGTTTTGAGCAGTCAGTTTATGCTCAAATGACTGTTTTAGGGCTATCAGCTCACGATAACGTCTAATAAAGTACAACATAAACACCAAAGTAAAGCCAACCGTGATTACGATATTGAATAATACATTTAAAACAAACGCTTTGCGCTCATAAACTAACCAGCCTGTATTAATCATGACCAGCATCACTAGCGTTGCAGACACAGCAGATGTAATCGCAAACAAGAGCAGTATTTTCATACTGACATTGATAGGATTGTCACGTTTAAAGATGGGTCGTAAGTAATCTATAAGATATAAAGACGGAATAATGCTCAAAGTATATTGAACAATTCTGCTCAAAAATTTAACGAAAAATTGAGGCCAAGTGGCTAGGTCATGACGGTCAATCGACGTCACAAATAACGCCCAAAAAAAGATGTAGAGCATCCATTGCCAAGGCTTCATCATCTCTATGAGCTTGGGCATAAAAAACTCTAAGCGCTCAGCTAGTAAGGCAACCTCATCCTTTGCTATACTTGAGCTCTTATTTTCCTGACTTGTCTTAGACCAATATGAACGCCAATTCTTCAAATTTTAGTAATCCCAAGCAAGATAATAATTCACGTGCCTCTGCTGATTCTAACACAGATGCCTCTTATCAGGACAACCATATGCCAAGTAGCCAACCTGAAAACAGCGCACCAGGACAACAAATGTGGGGTGGGCGCTTTAGTGAAGCGACTGATAGCTTCGTTGCAGCATTCACAGCGTCGGTCGGTTTTGATCAGCGTTTTGCACGTCATGATATCGAAGGCTCGATTGCTCATGCAACCATGCTCAAAGAATGTGACATTTTGACAGCTGATGAAGTTGCAACCATCATTGAAGGTCTACAGCAGGTCTTACGCGAAATTGAAGCAGGAACGTTTAACTGGTCAATCACGCTCGAAGACGTGCACATGAATGTCGAATCACGCTTGACGAATATCGTTGGAGCGGTCGGCAAAAAACTACATACAGGACGTAGCCGTAATGACCAGGTTGCAACCGATATACGCTTGTGGCTACGCGAAGAGACTGACAATATTATCGCCCTGTTAGTACGTCTGCAAAGTGGCCTACTTAGCCTAGCTGAACAACATACTGATACGATCATGCCAGGCTTTACTCATTTGCAAACGGCACAGCCAGTAAGCTTCGGTCATCATGTGCTGGCATGGTTTGAGATGCTCTATCGCGATACCGAGCGTCTTGTCGATACGCGCCGCCGTATCAACCAGATGCCACTTGGTAGTGCTGCGCTCGCTGGTACCACCTTCCCAATTGATCGTACTATCACCGCTGAGTTACTAGGTTTTGAAGGTATTTGTCAAAACTCATTAGATGCAGTGTCAGACCGTGATTTTGCGATTGAGTTTACTGCAAACGCTTCTATTTTAATGATGCATCTGTCACGTATGAGCGAAGAGATTATCTTATGGATGTCAGCGCAGTTTAATTTTGTGCAGATACCGGATCGTTTCTGTACTGGCTCCTCTATTATGCCGCAAAAGAAAAATCCTGATGTACCAGAATTGGTACGCGGTAAAACAGCACGTGTTTATGGACAATTGATGACGCTACTTAGTCTGATGAAGAACCAGCCACTCGCCTACAATAAAGACAATCAAGAAGACAAAGAGCCACTATTTGACTGTGTCGATACCTTGACCGGCTCGCTCCTTGCCTTTGCCGATATGCTACCGAACATTACTCCGAATAAAGAAAATATGCGCGCTGCCACCATGAAGGGTTATGCTACTGCAACTGACCTAGCAGACTATCTGGTGCGCCGCGGCGTCGCCTTCCGTGATGCGCACGAAGTCGTTGGCAATGCCGTTGCGCTAGGTATTAAAGAAGGCGTTGATTTGAGTGATTTGTCGCTGACGCAGTTACAGCAGTTTAGTGATGCAATCGGTGATGACGTCTTTGATTTCTTAACCTTAGAAGGTTCATTGGCAGCTCGTGACCATTTAGGCGGCACTGCACCCAATCAAGTTAAGCAAGCGGTCATTAATGGTCGTGCGCGCTTAAAAGCGTTTGCTTAAACGCCTAATTTAAAAACCGCTTTAACTTTGTATATTTAACACTCGCTTCTAATACGCATAAGTTAGGGCGGGTGTTTTTAATTGTCATACCATTGCCAACATTTATATTAAGCGGGTTGACTGTTACCTTCTATACACTCGATACCCTTGGCTAAACGGTCTAAGACCGCTATCATAGATAGATATCAATATTCGACTTAATAAATCAATAACTTACTGAATAAGGAGCGCCCTGTGACTGAAAGTTTTAATCCGCAAGCCAATACCGTTTTTTGCCGTAAATATCAGCAAGAACTGCCAAAAATGCCGCATCCGCCTTTTCCTAATAAAAAAGGTCAAGAGCTACAAGAAACGGTCTCTAACAAAGCATGGCAAGAGTGGCTTGAGCAGCAGACGATGCTGATTAATGAGAACCACCTAAGTATGATAGACCCACAAGCTAAGAAGTTTTTAACTGAGCAACGTGAGAAGTTTTTAGACAATGAAGATTATGAGCGTGCACAAGGCTGGACACCAGAGACTTAAAACTCAAACCAATAAAACTAATATTGGCAAGCTTGGTAAATAGCTATAATTTGCTATAAAACTTTGCTAATATACAGTTGATTTACAACACTGACAGACTCGGGGTGCGGTGTATGAAAGGCTAACTGCCTTTGTGCATTCGCTGAGATATCACCCGCCGAACCTGATGCGGTTAGTACCGACGCAGGGAAGTCTTAAGCTTTAGTTATACTTATCTAAAGGGCGCGCAGAAATGCCTTTTTATTACTGTCATTATTTTTACTCGTTAAATTTTAGTATGACGGTCAATATTAAGTGGCGTTCACTGATTTTTAAAACTGTCTTTATCTAGGTTTAGTAGTAGATAGTTTTTATAAGATCAACCTTATAGGAATAAGTAATGCTATCCCCGCAGCTACTGGCGGTGTTGCTTTTGTTCAAAAACCAACACGCTAGGACAGCATATGACAACCTCAACCTTACCCCCAAAAACCCAGCAAAACACCTCTAATAAAAAAGCAGACGCGTTAAAAACGCCTGCGCATCGCAACCAAAAAGATGTTCGTTTTGAAGAAGACGCGCGCGATCTACACCGTATCCTCCCTGCCTCCAAGAAAGTCTACATCGAAGGCTCAAGACCCGATATCCAAGTACCCATGCGCGAAATTACGCTTGACCCCACCCCTATCCAGGGTGTTGATGAGTCTGACTGGGAGCAAAACCCGCCCTTTTATGTTTATGATACCTCAGGCGTCTATACCGACCCCGATGCCCAAATTGACCTAACCCGTGGCTTGCCAAAACTACGCGAGGGCTGGATAGACGAACGAGGTGATACCGAACAATTAAGCAGTCTATCTAGCTCATACGGCCAAGCGCGCGCACGCGATATCACTACGGCAAGTTTGCGTTTCGCCCATATCGATAAGCCACGCCGTGCTAAAAATATTGATGGCAAAGCAGGTAATGTCACTCAGATGCATTACGCGCGTCGCGGCATCATCACCCCTGAGATGGAATATATCGCCATTCGCGAGACGCAAAAGCAGCATGAACTGACCGATATGCGCCAACATGACGGCGAGAGCTTCGGTGCCAATACGCCAAAAATTATTACGCCTGAATTTGTGTGTAGCGAGGTCGCGTCAGGTCGTGCGATTATTCCTAACAACATCAATCACCCTGAATCTGAGCCGATGATTATCGGACGCAACTTTTTGGTCAAGATTAACGCCAATATCGGTAATTCAGCGCTTGGATCCTCTATTGATGAAGAAGTCTCAAAAATGACATGGGCAACGCGCTGGGGCGCAGACACCATCATGGATTTGTCGACTGGTAACCATATTCATGAGACCCGTGAGTGGCTGATTCGTAACTCGCCTGTACCCATCGGTACGGTGCCGATTTATCAAGCACTAGAAAAAGTTGACGGTGTGGCAGAAGACCTAACATGGGAGATATTCCGCGATACGCTCATTGAACAAGCCGAACAAGGTGTTGATTACTTTACCATCCACGCAGGTGTACTGCTGCGTTATGTGCCACTGACTGCCAATCGATTGACAGGTATCGTCTCACGCGGGGGCTCTATCATGGCGCAGTGGTGTCTTGCCTATCATAAGGAGAGCTTTTTATACACCCATTTTGAAGATATTTGCGAGATTATGAAGCAGTATGATGTTGCCTTTAGCTTAGGCGATGGTCTGCGTCCCGGCTGTCTACAAGATGCTAATGATGCGGCGCAGTTCGGTGAATTGCGGACTCTGGGTGAGCTAACGCAAGTGGCATGGCAGCACGATGTACAAGTAATGATTGAAGGTCCTGGACATGTAGCGATGAACCGTATTAAAGAAAATATGGACTTGCAGCTTGAACTGTGTGCGGATGCGCCTTTTTATACCTTAGGACCATTAACGACTGATATTGCTCCCGGTTATGACCATATCACTAGTGCCATAGGGGCGGCGATGATTGGCTGGTTTGGCACGGCGATGCTTTGTTATGTCACGCCCAAAGAACATCTCGGTCTGCCCAATAAAAAAGACGTTAAAGACGGTATCATCACTTATAAAATTGCTGCTCACGCTGCTGATCTGGCCAAAGGGCATCCAGGTGCACAAGCACGTGATAATGCCTTGTCCAAAGCGCGTTTTGAGTTCCGCTGGGATGATCAATTTAATCTAGCGCTCGATCCGGATACCGCCCGTGAATATCATGATGAAACGCTGCCCAAAGATGCGCATAAATCGGCGCACTTTTGCTCGATGTGTGGCCCGAAGTTTTGCTCAATGAAAATCACTCAAAACGTGCGCGAGTATGCTAAGGGTTTGGATGCTAAAGAAAATCTAGGCGCGGACGCTATGAGCGCGGCTAAGATTGAGCAAGGCATGGCGGATATGACTGAAAAATATCATAGCGAAGGACGTCAGCTGTATAAAGAGGTGTGATAGTTAGAATTAACTTTTGTCCTACAAAAAAGCGCTACTAATCAGTAG
This sequence comes from uncultured Psychrobacter sp., assembly GCF_947488565.1. Classification (GTDB taxonomy): domain Bacteria; phylum Pseudomonadota; class Gammaproteobacteria; order Pseudomonadales; family Moraxellaceae; genus Psychrobacter; species Psychrobacter saeujeotis. The sequence goes on from NZ_CANKZC010000002.1 coordinate 488,450, forward strand.
CGCTTTTTTTAATAGCTAATTTCTTAGTAAAAGACCCGCTTACACCTTTGACGCTTTATAGATCTCGTCAATAGAGGCATTAATGGTATCAGCAAACTCTTTATCGCTTTGTTGCTTACTCAGTCCTTCAGTAAAGGCACGTGAAAAACTGGCAATCATACCTGGATTTTGCTTAAGCTTTTCACAAGCATCGCTACGGCTATAGCCACCAGACAAGGCAACGACTCTTAAGACTTTTGGATGATCGATTAGCTCTTGATAAAAACCTTCTTCCTCTGGCAATGTCAGTTTGAGCATCACTTGGTGATCATCGTTTAAACGCTCAAGATTACGCAAGATATCAGCTTTCAATAGTAACTCGCAATCATGCTTATTAGCACTATCGATATTTACTTCTGGCTCAACAATTGGCATAAAGCCTTTAGAAATAATTTGCTTTGCAACATCAAACTGCTGCTGGACAACCAGTTCAATACCATCAGCACTTGGCTCATAGATCACTGAACGCATTTTGGTACCAAAGACTGGATAGTTTTGGGCTTTATCTAACAATGCCTCTAAATTAGGAATCGGACGCATCACTTGTACACCGCTCATTTGTTCTGCCAAGCCTTTATCGATCTTTAAAAACGGTACAATGTTTTTGTCTTCCCATAGATAGTTAGCTGTTGGCTTACCGTTAACTTCACGATCCATTGTATCTTCGAACAAAATTGCTCCAAGTACCCGCTCATTATCAAAGCAGTCACAGGTCATGATCCGAGCACGCATTTCATGCACAAGGTCAAACATAGCCTCGTCATTGTCATACGCATCACCAGTGACGCCATAGTTTTCAAGAGCCTTAGGAGTACTGCCACCGCTTTGATCAAGCGCTGCAATAAATCCTGCACCGTCTTTTATTCGTTGAAGTTGTTTTTGATATTCCATTAATTATATATCCTCTAAACGTTGATAAGGGTCAAACTTTACTGTAGTAAATGATGCGTTATACGATAAGTTGAGTATGATTTAACTATAGTCTACCTTAGCATAGGACATAAGATGTGCCTATATTCAATACGTTAAGAATCAACGTATTTTAAGAACAGTTGTTGGACTTGGACATGACGACATTATTTTTTATTATATATATTGAAATAAGAATATACAAACTTAACCTACTGTTTACCTACAAAATTTTGCCATCGTAAAAATTATTAGCTGGTTTTTTATTTTTGGTTGTATCATTTAATTTACAAATGTAATGTCTTTAAGCTAAGAATAGGACGGCGACACAGCTTACTGCTAACAACAACCCTAGCATATTGATACGATTGAGTGACTCTTTGAACACGCCCACCCCAATGATAGTCGCGACTGCAATGACTCCAACATTCATACCAGTAAATACGATGCTTGGTGATTCAGACAACATTTGATGCGCACGTACATAAGCATAGATATTACCCATATTAAGCGCGCCCAGTAAAAGTCCTGCGCTAAGCGCGTTCCCTTGCCAGCGTACGCGAGTGATAAGTAAATATATAAATAACAATAATCCTGCAAGGCCAAAACTGACAAATAAAGTCAGCGGGAATGCGGCTCCTTGTTTAGCAACTTGCTTGAATAAAATATCAATAACGCCATAGCCTGCCCACACGCCAAATAGCCATAGCGGTGTTCGTAGTGTAGAAGGATTATGAGTTATCTGACTTGTTTTGATACGGCTATTAACACTAGAGTTAACCGTTTGTTTTGGGCGATAAATCAGTGCGCCAAGTGCTAAAAACCCTAAAGCCAGCCCGAATATACGAGTGCCCGTCAACACTTCGCCAAATAATAGAAACGCGGCGACGATAGGAATAATCAATGATAAGCGCTGAGCGGCATCGGTTGCCACCATCCCGACAGCTTCAATAGCGCGCCCCAGAATCACGAATACTGCAGGTAACAGTACGCCAAGCGCAACAATGATGCTCCATGCATTGTCAAGTTTACTAATACCACTCACTTCTGGCTTCAATAATAGCCAAGTAAGCAAAAAAGCAACTGGATAACCGGCGACGATCGTCTGACGTATATCTATACTTTTTTGTCGTAATACTTTGAGTAGCACCGAAACAGCGACACTACAAAGCACTGCAATCGTTAAATACATCATTAACTTCTACCTTATTGAGTCGCAATTTTGCGTATTTTTCATTTTTTGACCAGTGTGATAAATCTTGGTACAGCTGTTTTAAGTGCTTCACACTTGCCTAAGTTAGGTTGTCGAATACTACAAAGCAGTGAAAGGTAACAAAATACTTTTTGTACAGCAATTTATTTATAGTAGTTTTTAACACCTGATATTAAATACGACCTGCCGCGTTCAAATTACAATTAGCATGCAGGGGTGATTGCGAAGTTTTGCTAAAATAGCGCACAATCCTAACAACACAAGTAATTGTCCAAGATAGTGTCTAATACCACTTATCTTGGCGTATCGTCATTGCCTATGAATGCTCTATTCCGTTTTTTTGAAAATCGTCTTTCTGCCTTTCCTGATACGCCTATGCCGCTGCCATCACCGACTGATGGGCTGTTAAAGTTTTTGTGGGCATGCACTAAAGGTCTGCGTGGGTGGCTGCTGCTCTTTATGATTTTGTCTGCTGGCATCGGTGTTTATGAGGCTATGCTGTTTGCATGGATTGGTAATATAGTCGATTGGCTTGGTGTTTATACCCCGCAAAACCTATGGGCAGAAAAAGGCGATCTATTACTCCTTATGCTTGCAGTGATGATATTAAGTCCGTTATGGATAGCTTTGTCATCTTTTATACATTTTCAGACTCTGCAAGGTGTGTTTCCCATGCAAATGCGCTGGCGTTTTCATCAGCGCATGCTAGGCCAATCCATGCAGTTTTATCAAGATGAATTCTCCGGTCGCGTCTCAGCAAAAGTGATGCAAACGGCTCTAGCAGTACGTGATACCGTTATGACTGTCACTGACATGTTTACCTACGTGACAGTATACTTTATTACTTCTGGTATTATCTTATTCAATCTTGACAGCTTATTACTAACCCCTTTTATCATCTGGTTTGTCTTAGTCGGCTTTACTATTTGGTTTTTTATTCCACGGTTAAAACGCACTGCTATTGTGCAAGCGGATGCTCGCGCTTTGATGGTTGGGCGTATTACTGATGCTTATGCCAATATTATGACGGTCAAGCTGTTTAGTCACTCACGCCGTGAGCTGGGTTATGCCAAAAATGCGATGGGGCAGTTTTTGGGAACGGTGCATGCTCAAATGCGCTGGGTCAGCTATCTTGAGGTATCAACGCATTTAATTAGCGTGATCTTAGTGAGCAGTACTGCTGGAATTGGATTATATTTATGGCAACAAGGTGCTGTAGGTGTGGGCGCTATTGCGGCAGCAACTGCCATGGCGCTACGCCTTAATGGTCTCACTCGCTGGATTATGTGGCAGACAGCCAGCTTGTTTGAGAGTATCGGTACTGTGCAAGATGGTATGCGAACTTTATCTGCGCCTCAAACCATCATTGATGTGCCCAATGCTTCTGCGTTAAAAGTTACTGATGGACATATCGTATTCGACAACGTTGACTTTAGTTATGAAGATGAGAATACTGTAAATGCAGCGGCTAGTGAGTCTGATGCTACCAGCCCTACTCTGACATCTGCACCAATAAAGCTACTTGATAGCTTTTATTTAGATATCAAACCCGGTGAGAAGATTGGTTTGGTGGGACGCTCAGGTGCTGGTAAGTCAACCTTGGTTAATTTACTCTTACGCTTTTTTGATGTCGATAGCGGCAAAATCTACATCGATGATCAAGCGATTGACGAGGTCACGCAAGAGTCATTGCGTCAGCAGATTGGGATGGTCACTCAGGATACCTCACTTCTGCATCGTACTGTTCGTGAAAACATCGCTTACGGTCGCCCTGATGCCACTGATGAAGAGATTATTTTTGCGACCAAGCAGGCCCAAGCTTGGGACTTTATCAAAGACTTATATGATGACAAAGGCAACACCGGTCTTGATACCCAGGTCGGTGAGCGCGGTGTCAAACTCTCTGGTGGTCAGCGTCAGCGTATTGCCATATCACGTGTCATGCTAAAAAACGCTCCTATTCTGCTTTTAGATGAGGCAACCAGTGCGCTTGATTCTGAGATTGAATTCGCCATTACCGAAAGCTTAAATGACATTATGACTGGTAAAACCGTTATTGCGATCGCGCATCGTTTATCAACGATTGCCGCCCTAGATAGATTGGTCGTTATGGATAAGGGGCAAATTATCGAACAAGGTAGCCATGATGAATTATTAGCACTAAAAGGTGTTTATGCTGGTCTGTGGCAGCGTCAAAGCGGTGGTTTTTTGGGTGAAGACAATTGATCTTCATTCGAAAACAATAAAGGAGGAAGCCTTAACATGGAAGCATTTACAAATAGTATCGACATCAACGGCAAACAAGCACGTTATTATGACCTGCATCAACTTAATAGGTCGGTAAATACTATGACGCAAAAACGTCCACCTGCCCATTTTTATGGTGGCAACAGCTTTACGGTTGGTACCTACTCTCCGCTACTAAACGGTCTTGCAGATAACTTTGATCTCACCTCTCTGGCGCTGCGTGGCTATTGGTATGATAAGCCCAAAGCTCAACGCCTAACTCGTGAGCAAGATGCCGATATGCTTATCGAGTTTTTAGATAAAACTCAAGACAAGCCCATTATTGGTATTGGACACTCACAAGGAGCGACTGCAACGGCGATGGCAGCCGCTAAGCGTCCTGATCTATTCTCGCAGTTGTATCTTATTGAGCCGGTCACCTTTACCAAAAAACAAACAGCGTTATATAACCTATTGCCACGGGCTTTTATGCTCAGCCGTGAACCGTTTAAAAGCACCTTGACCAAGCAAACCCAATGGTCAAGTATCAATGACTACTACGAGCATCTGCGCAAACAACGTGCCTACAGACGTATCAGTGATGAGCATTTACTAGTGTTCGCTGAGCAAAGCCTCGCTGCCCATACTGACGGCAGCTACTCTTTAATCTTCGATCCAGAACAAGAGCTTGCCAACTATTTTGGTACGCCGCATATTGATAGTGCCCTTAAAAAACTGCGTTGTCCTTATACACTGGTCACAGGCAAGCCGACTCTATTTATCAATCATAAAGTCCGTAAGCAATGGCAGAAATTTGTACCTGATAACAGCTTGATATCCCTGTCTGATTACGGGCATTTATTACCGATGGAAGCGCCTGAACTATGTGCGCAAATCATAAATGAGCATTATAAAGGCGAAAGATAAACCAAACGATGACTGATCTTTTTGCGCCCATGCCTACTGATAACCTGTTGCCTTATGATGGCAAAGTAAACGATTTAGGGGTTATTATCGATAATCCTAATGCCCTCTACGACATTCTCTTAGCTGAACTTCCTTGGCATTCGGACGTCGTGACTTTATTTGGTAAAACTCATGTCACTGCGCGTCAAATTGTTTGGATGGGTAATGACAATACCAGCTATCACTATTCAGGACATATGCGCCAAAGTGTACCATGGTCAAAGTTCGTGTTTCATGTGAAACACTGTATCGAAAAACAGCTGGCAGACATTGGTATTGTCACTGACTTTAACAGCTGTTTGTTAAACTATTACCCTTCGGGCGCTGAGGGTATGGGCTATCATGCAGATGATGAAAAGGAGCTAGGCGTGCAGCCAGTTATCGCGTCTTTATCACTGGGTGCCACGCGAAAATTTGTCTTAAAGCATAAAAAAACTCAAGATAAAGTCGAGCTTTATCTTGAGTCAGGCAAGCTTATCGTCATGCATGGTGATACCCAAACGTTTTGGAAGCATAGTATCACCAAAACAACTAAGACAAATGAAGGTCGTATTAGTTTGACCTTTCGACGTATGCTGACCGTTTGATGGTTCTAAACTCTATATCCCTTTACGGTTTAAAAAACGTTCGCGATAGCACTGATAAGCAGCTTCACATACGTTTGATGTGTAGCTGGCGTTAACCCCACCTGCTACCATAGCCCCTACTGCTGGAATGACTTGCGCAGCCTTGGTCCTGACCATATTAGTCGCCACCTTAGTTGCCGTTTGCCGCAAGACTCTTGAAGCTACTTTTTCGTTAACTTTATTAAAGGCCAGAACTTCTGGGTCTTTTACCGTGCTAAAAGTATCATCAAGCGCCGCTTTGCGCTCCTCAGCAGAAGCAGAGGTGGCTACCGCCAATAATGACATAGCAAATAACTGCTCATTTTTGTCACTCATGTCAAAACCGTAGTAAGTCGCATATTCAGCAATAGCACGTAGATTAACAGTGATAAGACCCATTATATCTGCAGGAATACCTGCCCAACCTGTCATGCCTGTTGCCACTCCCTGAGCACTAGTTAGCGCCACATATTTACTTTTAAAAAGTTTAACCCGCTTATCAACGATGGCGATAGGTAGGTTTTCAATGTCATTGAGTTTTTTGACCGCTGAGACATCGATATCTGCTTCATTCTGATAAGCTTCAATAGTATCTTGCACATCTAATGTCCAATTTGCAGTATCACTTAAGGTGGTTATCATCTTTTCAGTAGCTTTTTTTAGGGTTTCACCGAATTGCGGTGCCGCCATAAGCGTCTCCCCTGCTTTATCGATAGGCATACTTAAGGTAGCAAAGGCTTTATCTAGTAAGCTTTTATCAGGATTCTTCCAAGCTTCTATTTCCTGACGAACTTGATCTTCGTAGGCTCCATTATCGGTAGTACTGGTATTAGTAGCATTACCTTTATTCACTTTTTCATCAACAATTGTTTTATTATCAGTAGTAGCTGTTTCGTGAATACTTGTCTCTTCGTCATCAGAAACTTTTAAGACAATTTTACCAAAGGTATCACCTTTTTGTAGTTCACTGTGCGCGGCAACGACTTCAGATAGCGGATAAGTCTGCTGAATTTGTAACTTCAACTTTCCATCCCCTATTTTCTGTAAGACCTGACCCATAACCTCTCCACTACGCTGAGCCTTAAAACCTGCCACATTTAGGTTGTCCTGGCTACCCGCCTCTTTAAGTTTATCGACCCAAATAGTAGGTAATACATTGACGCGTCCGCCAGATTTGAGCACATCAAGCGCGCGTACGCCAGCATCATCACCGACTAAGTCCAGTAGCACATCGGCTTGCAAATGAGGGAATGCATCTTTTTTAGTATAGTCAATCCAGCCTGCAAGCTTGCTCTTATCTACGAGAATATCAAGCTTGCTATATTTTTCTGGTGAGCAGATAACAGTGACTTTGATGTCATCTTGACTGACCTTTTCCATCAATAACTGAATAAGTAGATGACCAACACCGCCTGCTGGGGCATTCATAACGACATGCTCGCCTTTCTTAATATTGGCAAACTCGACAAATTGTAGCGCTGTTTGTCCGATACAAGGCAGTGCCCCCGCCTGCTCTAGCGTTACCGATTCTGGGACTTTGGCAAGTAGATTGGCATCGACTGCAACGTACTCAGCATAACAGCCACCATCAAAGGTCAATGCCGCCACTTGTTCGCCGACTGTGAATTGATCGTTGTTGCTTTTGGCCACAACGCCAGCCACATCAAAACCTAAAATAGCAGGTTTGTTGTGATTAAATTTGTCGTTACGAATATTTTCTGCACCCCAACCTTTGCCTTGGCGAGTTTTATAGTCGACAGGATTAATACCTGCATACGCTACTTTGACCAACACTTGGTCATCGTTCAAATCAGGGATAGCGACACCATCTTGGTAGTGCATGACCTCAGGCTCACCAAACTCACGAATAAGGGCGGCATGTTGAGTGGTTGGTAACGAATTATTAGAAACGGTAGACATAATTATATATCCTTATATTTTATGTAGTTATGGTTGTTTGTCTTATTAGTATATAGATTGAAAACCCACACTATAGCAGAGCCAGTTCAGCACTGATAGGTAGATGATCTGAAAGCTTAGACCATGGTTTGCCATTATGTACCCAAGCACTTTTTATAGAAAGATTGCGAACATAAATACGATCTAAACTGAGCACCGGTAGCTTCGCTGGGAAGGTCGGTAACAGCTTGCCATGACAGTGTTTAAAGGCCTCAGTCATCCCAAGGTCACTGGCGAGTGTGTCACAAGAGAGTTTTTTCCAGTCGTTAAAGTCACCTGCCAAAATCAGCGGTTGATCTGAGGCAATCTCATTACGTACATAATCGCTAATTGCCTGATATTGTTTGATACGGTCGCGCTCGAATAAATTGAGATGAGCACATAACACCACTACAGGTTTTTTCCAACCAGCTGGCTGTACTTCACAGTGCAACACCCCGCGTTGCTCTAGCTTATTTACAGTGATATTGACGTTATGCTTAGGATCTAAGGGGAATCGACTCAGTACTGCGTTTCCATGATGGCCGTCCTCGTATTCTGAGTTTTTGCCATAGCTATTTTGCAGCTGCAAATACTCACCAAACCATTCATGCTGAGATTGATCAGGGTATTCGTTATAGTGCATGTTGCGCCTCAAGTGTTGACCTTGCACCTCTTGTAAACATAGGACATCAGACCCTACCTCTTCAAGCGCTTGAGCAATTCCTTGCATTTTGACTCGGCGATTAAGTGGCGACATACCTTTATGGATATTATAGCTGGTCACAACAAAAGAGTTTTTATTCATCATAAATTCAGTATTCATAGCATAATTGTTATACGTAATTATAGGCGTTATCTATACTATAACAATATTGATGATAGTTTTAGCTTTATCGTTATGGCATTAAAGCGTATTAAGTACTTAACGTATAAAGGTTATTTGTAAATGCACAACACGTTTTAATGGTTGCAAACATAAAAGAGCATTGGCTCTGATCGAACCAATGCTCTTGTTTACTGATAATAAATTATCATTATTCAGTCAATTGGCCATATAAAATCAGTAGCGCGTAACCAAAGCAATTGGCTGATCTTCACTCATGATATCTTGCGGCATAAATACCACTTCTCCACCATTATGCATGACATGTTCTATAATCTCACCAACCGCGTCATCTGTTACGTCATTTGCAGCAGCATCATCTGCTAACATAAGGGTCTGAGCCTTTTCATCGATCTTGGCTGACTGCATATAGCCGCGACGTACATAAAGTGTCTCGCCTGCCCCTTGGAAGGCGCCGCGATAGACCTCTTGTAAATCGGTACGCAACATCTCCGCACCGCGTGCTTTGTCAATCTCACCAAGCGCGGCTTCATGCAACGACGTACGATAGCCCTCTACTGCTTCTTGGACACCATCGATAATATGCTGAGCACTGCCATCTTCTAAATTGGTGACGTTCGAGACTTTGGCAATAATATTATCTGGACGATCACAGACATCATTATAGTAGCTGATATTACGTGCATCACCGACCACAACCAGTGGCATTTTGTGTTCGCCCCATAGCTCTTGTACACTTTTATCAACTTGATTAAAGAACTCTTTTAAATAGTTATCTTCTTTGTTGGCTGAGCGATCAGAGCCTGCATCACCAGTAGTATACAAACCATTATTTTCTATAGGAAACGGGATGTTTTCCATATTGTTTTGGCGATCAGAATCATTATCAAGTTCTTTAATAACGCGATCATTGGAAGCTTCAATTAAACGAGCCACATCACGTGTGAGGACCACCGTATAGTAATGTACAGCGCTTGCCATATCGCGGACAAGGTCACGAGTTGCAAAACGATCTGATATTACGACGCGCTCTTTGGTATCAAGTGGCATACGGATAATTTGCACATCGTCAGTACTGGCAAAAATCGCTAACGTATCAAGGTTATAGTTATGATTGAGCTCATCCGTTTTGGCATGAATGTTTTCTAAAATAGTGGTCGCTGTTTGCTTGTCGTACTCATTGGTCAAGCGTTCCTCGACTACTTTTAGTTGATTCTTTAACGCAATAGGATCTTGTTCATTTCCTGGATGCTCACGATGGGTCTTTACAAATATACTTACTGCAGGATCAGCTTTTGTTTCACGTAAACTCTTAAGGGTCGCTTTCATAAATACTTTTCCTTATGTTGTTGTTATAAATTCCAACCAATAAACTGTTTATATAGGTCAACTTACTTTGCTTAGTTTATATAGCTGTCTGATTTAGCTCAGTCTCATTAGCGTATTACAGTTACCTAATATTCATAATCGTTTTATAGTTTTTAATCGGTAAAACCTTGTTTAATACGTCTTCTTATGTGCGGCATAAATGATAACCAGTACATAAGACCATAATTTTTATGTTGGAACTACTATGATGCTATCAAGTTAATATGATGAGCTATAGGGTTAGTTTGCAAGCAAATGATAGCGCTTTGTAAGCATAAGTAAGAAAAATTTAATATTACAACTCCTAATATTCTTTATCAGCACATAATAGAATCGCTAATACAGAGTATTTACTTATTACCTTTCACGGTGAACTTGTATTCTAAGCAAAATAGACCCATCATTTAAGTAGCTGGTAAGTTGCTCTACTAAATATGCGCATGAAAACCCAAATCATTAAATATTAACGCACGTTTTCTTTACTGACTTGACCCTTATTGCTCTTGGATACCTCTATGACTACTACAACTACGATCGACCCAAATCTACACCTTATTGACTTTGATGCAACCGACCCTGTCGACTTACAGGTAAAAGTCACGGATGCGATTCAACAAGGTAATGACTTTTTAGATAACATTGCAGCATCTACAGATAAAGACTCTAACGGTATAAGTGCCAAACAAGCATTGACTGATGTCATGATGTTTGACCATATCAATTTAGCGTTGGATCGCAGCTGGGGCGTTTTGTCGCACCTTAATAGTGTGATGAGTAACGACAAGATTCGTCATATTCATCATGAGCTATTACCTAAACTTTCCGCCTACGGTACTCGCGTTGGTCAACATCAACCATTATTTGGCCGTTATCAGGCCATCGCTAACGACAAAGAGTTTTTTGCAACGCTTGAGCCTGCTCGTGCACGCGCTATTGAGCTCGCCCTGCAAAGCTTTGAGCTATCGGGTGTGGCGCTACCTAAAGACAAGCAGGATGAATTTGCTGACATTCAAAGTAAATTATCTACCTTATCGGCAACTTTTTCTGACCATATTTTGGATGCCACCCAAGCCTTTGCATTGCCTTTACAACAAGAGCAATTAGCAGGCTTAACGGAAAGTGGCTTGGCTTTACTTGCAGATGCCGGTGAGCAGCATAAAGCCCGTGAACTTGCCAGCGGTACGCTCACGCAAGCTGATATTGATGCGTTACCAACACCCTACTATGTGGCGACTTTGAATATTCCTGTATATCTTGCGGTCATGACCCATGCAGACAATCGCGAACTGCGTGAGACTTTGTATCGCGCTTATGTGACACGTGCCTCTGAATATGACACTCATACCAACGCTAAAGGCGAGTCACTAAATAACGCGGATATCATGGGCCAAATCCTACAACTGCGTGAACAAAAAGCTCAGCTACTAGGCTTTGATAACTATGCTGAAGTTTCTCTATCGACTAAGATGGCGGAAAGCGTTGCAGAAGTTGAAAATTTTTTACGGAATTTGGCTACCAAGGCTAAGCCTACCGCTGAGCAAGACTTGGCCCAGTTGCAAGAATGTGCCCGTGACTATGACATCGCTGAGCTACAACCATGGGATAGTGCCTATATTGCTGAAAAGGTAAAACAAAACAAATTTAGTTTATCGCAAGAAGAGATTCGTCCGTACTTCCCCTTACCGAAAGTTATTGACGGCCTCTTTGCTATCGTTGAGCGCTTATACGGCATTAAAGTACAAGAACAAAATAGTGCGAATGAGTCTACTAAAGCTGACAGCAAAGCAGTTTCACGCTGGCATGATGACGTACGTTTTTATCAATTATTTGATGCCGATAATAACTTACTTGGCGGTTTTTACTTTGATTTATTTGCTCGTAATGGTAAGCGCGGTGGAGCTTGGATGAGTGGTTTTCAATCACGCTACAGTAATGATGAGCAAGCATATCAGCAGCTACCAGTTTGCTTTATGGTCGGCAACTTTACCCCAGCGCTAGATGGTAAACCAAGTCTGCTCACTCATGATGAAGTATTGACCTTGTTCCATGAGTTTGGTCATGGTCTACATCATTTGTTGACCCAAGTAACGGTTGGTGATGTCGCGGGCGTAAATGGAGTTGAGTGGGATGCAGTCGAGCTGCCCAGCCAGTTTATGGAGAATTGGGCATGGGAGAGCGATGGCATTGCGCTTATTAGCAGTCATGTCGAGACTGGTGAGCCGCTACCAAAAGACAAGCTGAATGCCTTGTTAGCTGCTAAGAACTTTCAAAGTGGTATGCAGACCTTGCGCCAGATTGAGTTTGCATTGTTTGATTTACTGATACATGCGCATACCCCAGCGCTTGATTATGCAGGTATACTTGCAACCCTTAATGACGTTCGCAATGACATTGCTATTATGGAAACGCCCGACTACAACCGCTTTGCCAACGGCTTTAGTCATATCTTTGCTGGTGGTTATGCAGCAGGTTATTACTCTTATAAATGGGCTGAGCTATTATCTGCCGATGCCTTTAGTAAGTTTGAAGAAGACGGTATCTTTAACCCAATCACTGGTAAAGCCTTCCGTGAGACCATCTTATCTGTGGGCGGCAGCTTGCCGGCAAAAACCAACTTTGAGAATTTCCGTGGTCGTAGTGCCAGTATCGATGCGTTATTGCGCCACAATGGCTTTGACGATAGAGGTATTAATACTGCGGCAAACGCTCAAACTACACGCGAGGTAGGCTAATGCGCTATCAATCAAGCCGTCCAAAAAGACAATTTTTAGCAGGGGTGCGTTGCCCCAAGTGTCAGGCGTTGGATGCAGTAGTGCAGATAAACGTCGTAACGCCAATACCTGACGAATATATTGAATGTACTCAATGTGGGCATAGTGAGCACCGCCCCGACTCTGATGAGATTAGCGCCAAAAATCATCTTGAGGATCAGCTGATCCGTGATGCAACCATCACAGGGACCAGTGGCACAGTCAAGTTTAAAAACTAAGCTTAGCGTCTTAAGACTTAATGGTTATTGCAAATTTTTAAAGATTTGGGCTCATACCTGACAATTGTACTTACCATTAGCCTATCTATTGATAGGCTTTTGTTTTTTAGTTTGCTATAGTATGAAAACACTGTTATCGATATGCACTGGCCCTAGTATGACTTCTAAAAAATCGTCACCTACTCTCTCTAAAATATCTACTACTGGCGTTCGTTCAAACAAACTCTTAATAATCGTCTTATTATTACTCGCTGTTGTTATTGCCTATTTTGTATGGTCACGTCCACTATCGAATACATCGACCCCCGTAAAAGAGACAGCAACAAAAACTGTATCTTCTCAAGCTGAGACATTGTCAGACAATGCAGACAGTGATCTAGCAGACCCAGTAGATACGATGAATAATAACGTGCCTTTATCTAGTGAAAAAGCTGAGCCAATTGAGACGCAAGTATCTGATTCTGAAACTATTTTAAATGCCTCGTTGCCAGAGACCGATAGTTTAGCCAAAGAAGAGGTTGATCGTTTAGAAGATGAGCATCAACGCTTAATAGAACAAGAAAAACTGGCGGCTGAACAAGTACAAATGAATAAAAAATTAACCGACATGAAAGCTGAGCAAATTAAATTGCTTGAACAGCAAATCGCGCAGCTAGAAGCTGCACAAACGGTAGAATAATAAAAAAACTATCAAAATTATAAGTGGCTAACCGTACGTCAGTATATATTGCTTATCATTAGGCAATAGCTTGAGTACATACTACTTATCAAATCATTTGATTATGGGGTATTCGTTATGACCACTTTGCGTTTGACCCATGACCCAATTTTAAATAGCAGCGCGCAGGTACTTATTTTACCAGTTAATAGTATGGGGATATTCTTAGATCCTACACTCATGCGAACTAAAAGCTTGTATCCTGATAGCTACCAACGCTATTATCGTGCTTGTCGTGATGGCAGCTTAAAAGTAGGCAGCTGTTTACTACATAAAAGGTTGCGCGAAACAGCAGGTCTTGGTATCAGTAGCAATAATAATCAGCCAAGTTATATTGCTCACTTAGTCGTATCAAATCATCCTCACCACCCAGTACAGTTACAATGGCTCACTGCTGCATTGTTCGATCTGCGACAGCAACTCATGCCGTTAATACGTTATAAAGGCTTGCGCACAACGGCCTTATTGACACGGCCACTCCTTTCTAATTCTCCAAAAAATAATATAACCGAAAAGTCTCATACCTCAAATGTGACCTCTTTAGATTGGGATACGGTAACTTTACCCTTACTCACTCAACATTTACAAGATATACCAAAAGCTCGTGTAGATATTCATCTGCCTAAAAGTATAACTATCTAAACATGTTAAATTCTCTAGTGAAATGTTTTTTCCTGTAGGTCTTAATAAGTATATTTATGTCGTGATATTGATTAAAAGATCACTCCAGCATAATATCTACTGTGCATGCCTTTGAGCATAAATATTTTTTGTTTAATATACCTAAATAGGAGAATTAATTATGTCAAATAATAATTCTAGTAAAAACAATACTAAAGACGAGAACAATAACGCGGTAACGGCTGTAGAGGTTGTAAAAGACGATACCGTAGTATTTGAAAATGGCAATTTTGAAGAATATAACGCTGAGCACGACTATCAAGAAGATAAAGATCAAGACAATAAGGCTCAAGACGATAAGGCTCAAAACAAGAAAACTGATAGTGCTGCTAAAAATGATAAATCAGCGGATAACAAGTCTGAAAGCTCTAGTAAAGCCAAAGACGCTAATGCTAAGTCAGACAACAAAGGCAAAGCTGAAAGCGCTAGCAAAGATGAAAATGTTGAAAAAAATCAGAAGTCTGATAAAAAAGAAGCGTCTAAGACAGACTCTAAAGCTAAAAAAGATGATCAGTCTGACAAAGCTGGCGATACTAGTAAAGAAAGTAAAACTAGTAAAGAAAGTAAAACTAGCAAAGAAGACAAGACTCGTAAAAGTGACAAGTCCGAAGATGCTAAAGAAAATAATGACAAGCAGCAAGACGACACTGAACAAAATGACGCTGATGCAACGGAGCAGTCCGATGAGAACAGCGACTCTAGCATGTCGATGGCAGGTTTATTCCAATGGGCAAACAAGCTCAGAGAAGACTTTATGTCTGAAGCGATGGGCATGACTAATGGTGTTACTGGAAAAGCCACTGCTATGACGCTAGAGCGATTAATCGCTATGGTAGATATGGAGCTTGCCGCTTTTGATAAAAGCGTTGACGTTGCCAAAAAGCTCATCGCAAATGTAGAAGAAGAGCGTGGCAAAATCGCAAGCAGAAAAGAGAAATATCAAAGTATGATTGATGACCTAAATCAAGAATAGGCATTTTAAATCGTTAATTTAGCGTTTGATTAATCCAATGTTAAATGTTTAATTTAAGCGTTTAACATTGGATTTTTTTGGCTAAATAAACTGTCTTAGCAAATGCTTATACAGACATATTGGTCCTTCTAATCTTGCTATAAGCTTTTTTACTTTGAAAACACTGACCAGCCTGTCCTCTCTCCCAGTAGCTCTAATGCTTTCGTCCCAAGTTTTGAGTTACCGACCGAATTTAGGCCAGGTGACCATACTGCGATGGCACCCTTGCCTGGCGCTATCGCTAGAATACCGCCACCGACACCGCTTTTGCCTGGTAGACCTACCTGATAGGCAAACTCCCCAGAGCCATCGTAGTGACCACACATCATCATTAACGAATTGATCCGCTTGGATTGCTGCGGGCTGATCACCTTTGCCCCTGTGGGTTGATTGATACCGTTGGAGACCAAAAACAGACCTGCACGGGCTAACTGCTCACAACTCATCGCAATCGAGCATTGATGAAAGTAAGTATTCAATATCTTATCGACATCATATTGTAGATGTCCAAAAGACTTCATAAAGTGAGCGAGTGCAGCGTTTCTATCTTCGTGGTCAATCTCAGACCTTGCCACCTTATAATCAAAGCAGATTGACGCATCATCTGCTATAAAATGCACAAACTGTATAATCTCATCCAATATCTCTTCTGGCTCGCGTCCCATCGTGATAGCATCCACTACCGCAATCGCGCCTGCATTGATAAAAGGATTACGCGGTCGGCCCGATTCGTATTCCAATATGGTAATGGAGTTAAAAGGGTCACCCGAGGGCTCACGGCCCACATGATTCCAGAGCGTACTGCCAAGCTTACTAAGCCCAATAGTTAGCGTAAATACTTTGGAGATACTTTGTATGGAGAATAGGGTATTGGCATCTCCTGCTGAGTATACTTGCCCATCAGGGGTGGCAACACTGATGCCAAACTGGTTGGGATTGACATGTGCAAGCTGCGGAATATAATCTGCTACCTTTCCGCGGTCGGTCTCAAGTGCCATTTGGGCGGTGATGTCGTCTAGAATTTGTTGCATCATAAAGGGATAACCGTGTTTTTATTGAGCTTTTTGAATAGGCATGATTTTAACTGAATTTGGCACGATAAGGCGGGGAAATTATATTTTGCTATTATTTATCACGACATATAAAGTCTGATATAAGTAACTCCATTCTAGTATTCTGTTTTGGGTGATCTATTGATAGATTTAATAAGCAAAATAAATGTTTCCATTGGGGTATGCTGATAACATACTGAACAATTAAGCCCTTTTTTTGACCAAACATAATAACCATAAGTTGTTAAGGAAATATCAAACTATACAGAAAATACTGAGCCTCTAACCGATAGTTTACTTGGTACTGTGCCGCACACTCTCAAAATACCCCCTGACACCAAAGCTAAAAGTCTTCGAGCCAATCTTCCATTAGTTTATTGAATAAAGCCATTATAATTGCTGATCTAAGGCAATGACTGCCTGCTTCAACCAAGTACCTGCCGTACCTAAAGGTTTTTCTTTATGCCAAACCAACTCGACCGCAACTGGCCAACTGTGCTTATCAAAGTCCAGCTTTGGTGATACCAAAGAGCCATCTTTTAATGCATTAAGAATAATATGCTCAGGCACCAACGCCCAACCAAGATTACGCTGGACAAGCTCAATAATTACCCACTGACTTTCCACCCACCATACATCAGCAGCAACCCTCAAACGTGATTTTTCTTTACTCTCATTTCGTGTTGCTACAATCAACTGACGATACCTTTTTAAATCCTCCCAGCTTACCAATTTGTTTGCTATTTCATGCTCAGGTGAGCAAACCATTTTAAGGGGAATCCAGCCTAAGGTATGAAAGTTAATAGCTGAAGGTAAATCCTCTTGGCTCCACATAATACCCAAATCCGCCCGCTTTTCTAAAATCAAACGACTGACATCTTCCATAATGGGAAGAAGCAATTCTAACTCCACACTTGGAAATAAGTTATCAAATTCATCCAGCAATCTAGCCAGCCACTCTGATGGATAAAGATCGTCAACTGCAAGCACTAAACGGCTTTCGACCCCTTCACTTAAGCTTTTAGCCACCCCAAAGAAATGCTCACAGCGCTCTAAGATTAGATAAGCTTCAGCTAAGAGACGCTCACCTTCTTCAGTTAGCTTAGGATAACGACTATCTCGGCCAAATAAAACGTTGTCTAGGTCGACTTCTAAATTAGCGACCGCCGCACTAACCGATGATTGAGCTTTACCTAACCGACGTCCTGCTGCCGAAAACGACCCTGTTTCCACAGTCGCTACAAATGCTTGCAACTGCTCTAAAGAGAAGTTCATGTATCGGTTTTTCCTATGGATAGTAACTTTGAAGTATTATTTTAGCAGATACAATAGATTTAAATTAACAATATGAACTGATATTCTATAAGGATTAAACATGCGAACTCATAGAGATCGTATTCGTCACGCTGTTGGATTTGAAATAATTGCATTAATACTATCCATCCCAATTATGAGCTTCTTCTTTGATTTTAATATTAAGGATATCAGCGTTATTGCCATCACAGGCTCTATCATAGCAACCCTATGGAACTACGGATTCAATATTGCCTTTGATAAGGGAATGGTGAGATTTAAACGTAGTACATTTAAGACGCCAGCGTTAAGGATGCTTCATGTATTACTGTTTGAGAGTGGCCTGCTGATGCTCTATCTGCCGATGGTCTCTTGGTATCTTGGCATTACTTTATGGCAAGCCTTTATTATGGATGCGTCATTGGTTGGTTTTTATCTGGTTTATACCTTCTCTTATAACTGGGCTTATGACAAGATTTTCCCAATACCGTATTTTAATTATGAAAGAAATGAAGCGGTTTCTATATAGACTGCTTTAGCTATCTACAAAACAATTTTCCAATTATTCAAAAACAAAAAAACCGCCCTGAGCATCAACCCAAGACGGTTTTTTGTATCAAACTAAGCTACTTATTCAGCAGTTGCCGTTGTACCCTGCTCGATACCTTTCATAGTCAACTTAATGCGACCAACATGAGATTACTCCAGTGCTCATCTTCTTTAACCAGTTCCATTAAACTCAAATCAAATTTAAGTATAGCTTATTGTGCTCGACGAAGTTGAATTGTAGATATTTCATCACTTCAACGGATAAATTTTTGAATCTAATAAATACTACTCGTAGATCATCAACTGATAAGTTAGGCTCAACCAACTCCCTCCTTCCTATCTTTTCATTAATGGTCTATAAATAGTATTAAGCGTTACGTATTACTGGTTTCATTTATGTACATCCTAATCACGCTGATATACGTTTAGACAAGTGAACCTATAAGATACTTGGGCTATAACTTAGTAATCAATGCTTAACACAGAAGCCAACTACAAATTATTCTATAATGACTCCAATATAAAGGACTCATCTAAATTGATATCTGAGTAAAAAATACGTTTATTTATCTCTTAAAAGCCCTTCAATTATCCAATTTTGGAGGTTTAAATCGCTCTCATGCCAATTTATATCTTTATCCCAATACCCTTCAGAGCGTTCAAGAAAATTCAACATAGGAAAACCATAACTTATTTCTACAACTTTAATTTCATCGTCTATACCGTGAATCAGGTCAATGGCTAATGACTGAGTTTCAAGTTTATCAGAAACATTAAAAGCTAACTCTATGTACCTTTTATCAATTTTGTCATTATCAAAAACCAAATTTCCGCTTCCTGATGCTCTAAAATCATTCTCTCTAACCATTCTCTTTAAAGCTACTGCTTTATTGTCAATCACGACAACTCTAACGTCAAAACCTTTATTTTCTATAAAGTCTTGAAAATAAGCATAATCACGTTCAGGACTTTGTTTTTTAGCAAACTCGCTATTAAAAAAAAGTCTTGTAACACCTTTTAAAACATTTGTTAATGAATCTATACTTACTGTATCTTTTCCACTCTTTCTAAGCGCTTCTTTTAAATACCCAACCCTATCTAGCTGAGGGAATCCCTTTCCAAAAGACTTATCTATAAACTTAATTGCGTCCGACTTTGATCTAGCCAACTTAACATTACTAGACCCTGCACCTCGAGTTAGTTTGAAAACTTTGGGATAGCTAGTATTCTTTGCCCATTTCTTCGCTTGTTTCTTATCATAAAAAATATAGCTAGGAACTATTGGTATACCAGCAGCTTCAAGAAGATACTTTTGAGCGACCTTGTTATCAAAATGCCAGTTTGTTTTAAAATCAGGAAAAACCTTTAATCCTGAATGTTCTATAGCGAAAAGGATATTTTTGGCAGCGAGAACATCCTTGATTTGTGAATGATGATGATGCCACATAAAAACATCATAACCCTTTAGTTGTTCTATAATATCAGTATCAAAAGCATTAACTAACTTATAATCAATATTTTTATTTTTGCAATATTCAATCCAACGATCGGAAAAACTTCCTGGTCTATGATGAATAGCTACTTTCATTTATATTTTCCTCAAAAAAAATCATTGAATATTTTAAAAAAACGGAGTCAATAGATTCTGTTTTTCTTAAAAGAGAGATCATTAAAACACAAAATTAATTTAATAGCACAATTGATACTACATTAATAGAGCAAAATTGTTGATATGACATGATTAATGTGATGACCGAATTAATTGTATATCGTAAAATTAAATACATATTAAATAGATACTAAAATGTAAGTTGCTTTAACATAATGCGGTACATTTTGAGCACTAAATTTTAATAGCTTTGGGTAGCGGTTTAACGGCTATTATGAAGCCCGTACTCAAAAATAAAGACAGCAACATCTTGATTTTATTAAAAATATTTTAAAAGGATAGCGAAAACTACTACAAAAAAATTGATAATTAACACACATTCTAATATTACGACTAATCTATCTAACTATAAAACACTATATAGATAGAATCAAACAATATGTTTCAATCCGAATATAAGACGGAAATTTAGAAAAACACTTATTTATTACTTGGATAAAACCAATAAAATATCGAAATCAAAACTTATGATTCAACCAAAAAGTCCATAATCACTATTATAACAATGCTGATGGCAAATTAAAGAAGACTCAATTTACTTTGGAAAATATTACTACATGTGGACGACAAGGTATATTGTAATTATGTCAATAGCTAGATCTATTGTTACGTATAGCGCACAGCCAGAGATTAATATCCTTACTAGGAAACTAAATGCATTTGATAAAAGCAATATTTAACTATTTAGTAACATTAAAGAGATAGACAAAAAAACCGCCCTGAGCATCAACCCAAGGCGGTTTTTTGTATCAAACTAAGCTACTTATTCAGCAGTTGTCGTTGTACCCTGCTCAATACCTTTCATAGTCAACTTAATGCGACCACGGTTATCAACGTCTTGAACCAAGACACTAACCGTCTGACCTTCTTTTAGATAATCTGATACATTCTCTACACGCTCTTCTGCGATTTGTGAGATATGAACGAGGCCATCTGTGTTTGGCAAGACGTTAACGAACGCGCCGAAGTCAACGATACGAGCGACCGTACCTTCGTAAGTTTTACCAACTTCAACTTCAGCCGTTAACGCTTCGATTTTACCGATAGCGGCTTTAGTTGCCGCTTTGTTTTCACCAAAGATACGAATCGTACCAGCATCATCAATATCGATAACCGCGCCAGTTTCTTCTGTGAGCTGACGAATCATCGCGCCGCCTTTACCGATGACATCACGGATTTTATCAGGATTGATTTCGATAACCGCGTAGTTCGGTGCATGAGCGTTGATTTCAGTACGGCTCTCTGGCAATACTTGGTTCATGGCATCCAAGATATGGATACGACCAGCATGAGCTTGCTTTAGCGCTTGCTCCATGATGTCAGGCGTGATGCCCTCGATTTTGATGTCCATCTGTAGCGCAGTGATACCGTCTTTAGAACCAGCGACCTTAAAGTCCATATCGCCTAAATGATCTTCATCACCTAAGATGTCTGACAATACAGCAAAGCGCTCGCCTTCTTTAACCAGACCCATTGCAATACCAGCGACTGGCGCTTTTAATGGTACACCAGCATCCATCAATGCCAAGCTTGCACCGCAAACAGACGCCATAGAAGAAGAACCATTTGATTCAGTGATTTCTGATACCACACGGATGACATACGGGAAGCGTTCGCTGTCCGGTAACATCGCTTGTACACCGCGGCGCGCTAGACGACCATGACCGATTTCGCGACGTTTAGGGATACCTTCACGGCCAGTCTCACCCACTGAGAAATGCGGGAAGTTATAGTGCAGCATGAAATGGTCACGGATAGTGCCACCTAATGAATCAATCATATTGACGTCACGGCTATTACCTAGCGTAGTGGTGACTAATGCTTGCGTCTCACCGCGAGTAAATAATGCTGAACCATGCGTATATGGCAATACACCAACCTGCACGTCAAGCGCGCGGACTGTTTCAGGATCACGGCCATCGATACGCGGCTTACCTGACAAGATATTGTCACGAACCGTACGATATTTAAGGTCGTTATAGATTTCTTTTAGCTCAGATACCGTATCAGCATAAGTTTCTGACTCAGCATCACCAGCAAGCGCATCAATGATTGATTGCTTAATTTCATCGAGCTTAGTGTAGCGCGCTTGCTTATCAGTAATGGTATAAGCATCTGCAACTTGCTCGCCGAACTGCTCTTTGATGCTGCTGGTAAGCGCTTGATCACGCTCAGGGGCAACATACTGCTGCTTAGCGGTACCGATCTCTTCTGCCATTGAAGCAATGTTATCAATCACGATTTGCTGTTGCTGATGACCGTATAATACCGCGCCTAACATCTGATCTTCTGAAAGCTCTGCTGCTTCAGATTCAACCATTAATACTGCAGACTTGGTACCAGCTACGACTAGGTCAAGATCACTCTCTTTAAGCTGCTCAGTCGTTGGGTTTAGTACGTACTCACCACCGATAAAGCCAACACGTGCCGCAGCGACAGGACCATTAAATGGCGCATCAGAGATCGCCAATGCTGCTGAAGCACCGATTAATGCTGCAATGTCTGCAGACTGAGTTTTATCTGAGGATACAACTGTTGCGGTAATCTGAATCTCGTTGACATAGCCTTCAGGGAACAGTGGACGAATCGGACGATCAATGAGACGCGAGGTTAGAGTCTCAAACTCGCTCGCGCGGCCTTCACGTTTGCCGTATGCACCTGGAATTTTGCCCGCTGCATACATTTTTTCTTGATAGTTTACCGTTAATGGAAAGAAGTTTTGACCTTCTTTAGCTTCAGACTTTACTACTGCTGCAACCAGTACTGATACACCGCCCATATGAACCATAATAGAGTTGGCTTGGCGGGCAACACGGCCAGTTTCAAGGACGACTTTTTGGTCGCCATATTGGAATTCACGTTTAATAGTATTAAACATTGTCGGATTTGTCATATATTTTTCCTAATGTTGAATGACGAAAACAATTTCAATTGCTTGCGCAATCTAATATCGGTCATTAAATGTTCTATCGTACTTTGATGTACTGATAAATCGTATTTGGTGGCCTTATTGCCAGGTCATATATTTACCAATTGTACTACTGTATTTTCTTTATTATTCAGATTCAGTTTTTATAGCCATCTACCATCATAAACTTTTTATCATCATGGATTTTAATAGTGTTCTACACCGTTTTCACACTCTTTTTGTTATGTAAATTATTTATATAACATAACAATATATAGAGACAAACTACGAGATAGATACCGTATTTTAACGCGCTATAAAATTACACAATGCACCATTTTACAGTGATTTATAGGTGTTGACCAATTAAATACAAAACTGAGTGTTTTTATGGTTAAAAGTTGGGCTAAATGGCAACCATACTACCTAATACTTACCAAATATCCATAAAAAAGCGGCGTGAAACTATTCCACACCGCTCTTTCATTACTTACATATTATATTGATAACAGTCAATTGTTTTTTCAACACTTAAAAGAGAGTCTTCAGAGTCATATGACAAATAAGCACTACCTTTTTACTTAACTATTATTAATATTGCAAACGTCAAATTAACGACGTAGACCCAACTGTTTGATAACAGTTGTATAGCGACCAAGATCTTTACCTTTTAGGTAATCAAGCAATTTACGGCGCGTGTTAACCATACGGATAAGGCCACGACGGCTATGGTGATCGGCTTTATGCTCTTTAAAATGATTCTGTAGATCATTGATACGAGCACTTAATAAAGCGATTTGAACTTCTGGTGAGCCTGTGTCATTTTCGCCGCGCTGGTATTGAGCGATGATTTGTTCGCGATCGGTATTAGTTAGCATAAATATCTCCGGCAATGCTAAAAGCTCAAAGATGTACTCAAACTTAAGCCATCTTTTAAGCATTAGAATAGTAATTAAAGTAACTTTATCGTCATTCAGGACAACCCTGCATTACTAGAGTTGACCTAGTGTACGACAAGCTCAATGAGTAATAACAATTATTTAAAAATAGATTGGATAATGACGAAATACTGCATAAATCGACCTTATAATCGAAATAGTAAACAAAGTATTTTAACTTATCTAAAATCATATTCAAATGTGGTGGCATTATAACAAAAAACTGCTGAACTCGCAGCAGTTTTTCATATTAGTTTTCTTGTTTAATCAAGATTTTTTAGAAGCAATAAAGTAACGGATCGTCTTAGACTATTTGTTTTTTATATCAGCTTCAGTAGCATTGCCACCAAGCTCATCATCATCTAAAGGCACTGTCGTCGCTTCTGCTATGCTATCTGGAATAACGTCTTTGCTAGGATTGATGTCTTCTGCAAGCTTTTCAATTTCTTGTTCTTGTTTATCCATATTTTGTTTTGATTTATCCATAATATTTCCTTAAAACCATTTAATAACTGTGAGTACTAACCATCACTTGATTAGTACTCATAGTAGAAAACTCATAGTAGAAATTCGTTTAACAAAAGCTTCTTGGACTTAAAGCACTACTTATCGTCGTCTTTAGCATTTTCTAAATTATTAGCGATACGCTCGGCTGCAGCTTCAGTATCTTCAGTATGGTTGTCTTCAGTTTGGCTCTTGAGCGCTGCAGTTGCTGACTCAGAACGTTGTTGCTCCACTTTAGTATCGTTTGGATTAGGGTTAGCCATAATAATTTCCTTAGTTAATATCAGTTAATATTGTTCCAGTTTAAAATAAAAATATAATGAGTTGTTTTATGTTTTGTAGAGTATTTAAACTGGTTAAGACAATGCTTTATCAATAGCTTCAACAAAATTATCAATATCATCTGGGTTGCGAGAGGTAATTAAATTACCATCAATCTGTACTGTTGTATCGATAAAATTTGCCCCAGCATTTTCTAAATCTGTTTGCAATGAGTGATAAGCGGTCAA
The DNA here is from genome assembly GCF_947488565.1 of uncultured Psychrobacter sp. Taxonomy (GTDB): domain Bacteria; phylum Pseudomonadota; class Gammaproteobacteria; order Pseudomonadales; family Moraxellaceae; genus Psychrobacter; species Psychrobacter saeujeotis. The sequence continues at coordinate 513,383 of NZ_CANKZC010000002.1, forward strand.
CTTTTTACCCTTTGCGATACCTGTATTGATAAGCACCCAAGGCGCATGACAAATAACTGCCAGTGGTTTATCTGCTTTATAAACAGTATTGATGATACTGTGCGCCTCTGCATTGCCACGGATAGTGTCAGCATTGACAGTTCCGCCTGGTAGTACCAATGCATCGTAGTTAGCTGCGTTTGCATCACTTGCAAAGATATCAGCGGTAAAAGTATCACCTTTATTGACGTCCTGTTTCATTGCTTGAACGTCTTTATCTTTATTAGTCGTAATCAATATCGTTTTATAACCTTTATCTTTTAACTGGTTATTCACGTCTTCATATTCTGCTTGCTCAAAATTATTGTGCAATAAAAAAGCGACAGTTTTCATATTATTCCTTATTTAACGATTGGGAATTTATGTGAGTAAATTAATTAATATCTCTATTCATCATAAGTTTTTATTGTTATTAAATATTTTTTATTGTTCATCATCAATGATCTGTTAATCGTCCATGCACTGTTAAAGCTATTACCTGTTATATTTTTTATATGAGGCACTTCCCATAAGATGTCTTTATTATCAGATTAAATTTTTGTTTTTATAGATTAATTTTACCATTGAGCTTTATTATTTTATTTGTCCTTCCCTGTCACTTTCCTTAGCTGACTTAACTAATGTACAAAAAAAACAGGTTTCACCATAGGCGAAACCTGCAATAAAATGTGACGATATGTGATTAATGTAAACTGTTAGTAAGCTGATCAGAAATTGCCTATATAACAGTTTAGAAAAATAAACTTAGCGTTGAATCAACTTCTTTGGTTGCAACCGTCCATTGAGACTAATGGCACCTAAGCCCAAAAACTGACCTTGCTCATTTATTAAACGAATATCTATGGGGGTCTCATACGTTAACAGTTGTGCGCTAGTAGTGTCTTTAGCGGTAGCAGAGTTACCTTTGTCGATATGGCTAGACGACTGGTTATCTATCCTATCTAAAATATAATTCTTAATCTGGTCTGTCAATTGTTCAGATACGTTTAAGCGTTGACCCATATGGATACGCTTACACTGCTCAGTCGTCAATGTCAGCTTCATATCGATATCAATACAAGCATCCACTGGCATCAACTGTGCTTGGCGATTATCCAATGCTTGTTCTTCTAATGCAGCCAAGCTAAGTGCATTATCGATATTGAATTTACCGACTTGCAAGCGCCGCAGTGCTATCAGATGCCCTAATGTACCCAGTGCTTTAGCGATGTCTTCACCAAGCACCCGTACATAGGTGCCTTTGGTGCAAGTAACCGTTAACTGTATTTGTTCATTATCAAGTGCTTTTAAATCAATTGACTTGGTGACGATATCTCTTGGTAAACGCTCTACTTCGATACCAGCCCGTGCATACTCATAAAGTTTTTTGCCGTCTTTTTTTAGCGCCGAATACATGGGTGGTATTTGCTGCTGAGCGCCCAAAAACTGCTGGGCGATTTTTTCTAACGCTACCTCATCAAACTTCGGTACAGACACTGTTTTAACAATCTGACCCTCCGCATCACCAGTATCAGTCTGACTACCAAGCAAGATAGTCGCTTGATAAGTTTTATCGGCATCCAATTGATAGTGGCTAAATTTGGTAGCCTCACCCAGACAGACAGGTAACAAGCCAGTGGCCATGGGATCAAGCGTACCAGTATGACCCGCTTTTTTACTATTATGGTTTGGCGATTTAAAAAGATATTTTACTTTCGATACCACTTGCTGTGATGTCATACCATAAGGCTTATCTATTAAAATAACCCCTGAGACTTTTATTTTATCAGGTACTATTTTAGCTTTCTTATCAATTTGCTCAGGCGCTATAGACATAATAATAATTTACTCGTCATTCTCGTTTTGTTCAGTTTTACTGACGGCCTGATTGATTAAATCCATCATATAATTTCCGCGCGCAGTCACTTCATCATAATGAAAACGCAAACGTGGCGTAGTACGCGTTTTTAAACTATGGCTAAGCTCAGTACGCAAAAACCCTGCCGCCTTATTAAGAACTTCTATGCTTTGCTCATGATTGGTTTTAGTCATGGCATCATTGAGCTCAGGCTCCATAATAGTGACGTACACATCAGCATAACCCAAATCTGGACTGACCTTCACACTAGAGATGGTTACAAAGCCCGTCAAACGCGGATCATTGACCTCGTCACGAATTAGCACTGCAAGCTCACGCTGTATCTGATCTGATAAGCGTTGTAAACGTTGATTCATTTTATTATCCTACTTTTCAATAATATTTTAAAAATAGCTTTTAATAGCAGAAATATACGATAAAAAAGGCCTACCAGGATGATCCTGTTAGACCTTAATACATCGTTATATCAATACTCTAAGTTCTAACGAATAAAAATACAATATGATTAAATTGTACGTTCAAACTGTTGAATTTCAAAGACTTCAATCTTATCACCAGCTTCGACATCATAACCACGAACGGCAAGACCACATTCCATGCCAGTACGCACTTCATTAACGTCTTCTTTGTAACGGCGTAGCGACTGTAACTGTCCAGTGAAGATAACTTTGTCATCACGTAATACGCGAATTGGCTTATTACGATAAACAGTCCCTTCAACCACCATACAACCAGCAGCAGCACCAAATTTGCTAGAACGGAATACTTCACGAACTTCTGCAATACCAAGAATCTTCTCACGATGTTCAGGAGCAAGCAAGCCACTCATCGCAGCTTTTACATCGTCAATCAAGCCATAGATTACGCTGTAATAACGTATATCCATGTTGGCAGTATCTGCTTTACGGCGTGCAGTTGCATCTGCGCGAACATTGAAGCCCAATAATACAGCTTCACTTGATTCTGCAAGCGTGACATCAGACTCAGAAATTGGACCAACACCTGAGCTAATCACTCGTACTTTAACTTCATCGGTGGACAGCTCATTTAGTGCAGCTAGTAAGGCTTCGAGTGAACCACGTACGTCAGTTTTTAGTACGATATTTAAGAATGACACATCGCCTTGTTCCATCTGATCAAACATGCTTTCTAAACGCATGGCATTTTGACGTTCAAGTTGACGCTCACGCTCACGGTTGGTTCTAAAATCTGCAACTTCACGTGCTTTTTTCTCGTCTGTTACGACTAAGAATTCGCTACCAGCTGCTGGCGTTTCAGGTAAGCCTAGGATTTCGACCGGTATAGAAGGACCTGCTGACTGTACACGTTTACCATGTTCATCCGTTATCGCACGCACTTTACCGTAATGCTCACCAGCTAGCACTAGATCACCCTGTTTAAGTGTGCCTTTCTTGACCAATACACTAACAACAGGACCACGACCTTTTTCAAGTTTTGACTCAATGACCACACCTTGTGCAGCACCATCTAATGGCGCTTCTAGCTCCATTAGTTCAGCCTGTAAGCTAATATATTCTAAAAGATCATCAATGCCTTCACCGGTCTTGGCTGAAATACGAGCCATTGGTGTATCACCGCCCCAATCTTCTGAGACCACTTCTTTTGTAGTTAACTCATTAAGGACGCGATCAGGATCAGCACCTGGCTTATCCATTTTATTGATAGCTACGATTAAAGGTGTACCAGCAGCGCGCGCATGATCAATTGCTTCTTCTGTCTGCGGCATCATGCCATCATCCGCTGCCACAACCAATACTACAATATCAGTAGCTTGCGCACCACGTGATCGCATAGCGCTAAAGGCTGCGTGACCTGGAGTATCAAGGAAAGTAATAACGCCACGTTCCGTCTCTACATGATAAGCACCAATATGTTGGGTAATACCACCTGCTTCACCTGTGGCGACCTTCGTTTCACGAATCTTATCAAGTAACGAGGTTTTACCATGGTCAACATGACCCATAATAGTAACCACTGGTGGCCGCGTTTGTACATTACTGCTGCGCTCATCAACGGCATCGTGAAGATCATCTTCAACTTTAGTATCACTAACAGGCACTGGATTATGTCCCATTTCTTCAACGATTAAGCTGGCTGTTGCTTGGTCAATCGTATCTGATTCTCGAGCCATTTCACCCATTTTCATCAGCAGTTTAGTAACTTCGCGTGCTTTGACCGCCATACGCTGAGCCAAGTCTGCGACAGTAATATGTTCACTAATCTCTACATCATAGACAATCTTTTCGAGCGGCTTTTCAAACTTATGCTGCGACGCTTGAGAGGAGCGTAAACCATTTTTGGTATTTTTGATTTCACGTTCGCTTTGATTTTTACGGCGACGTCCACGAGTACCTGTACTATTCGCTCCTCGTTTGATCTCACGGCGCTCTTTTTCAAACGATTCTTCTAATGCGTCCCCAACCAACCCTTCGGCCAACGGCTCGTCCTTGCGGACTTCAGTCGCAGGTTCACGGTCAGTATATTTACCAGCCATCTTACGCATCTGCTCAAGGGTACGCTTTTGCGCTTCTTCAGCTTGTACGCGACGTGTTTCGCTCTCAATTTGACGTAAACGCTCTTCTTCTTTCTCACGTGCTTCACGAACTTTACGTTCAGCAGCTGTTTCAGTCTTTGGCTTAGTAGCAGCAACTTTTTTCTTTTCTTTCTCTTTTTCTTTAGGTTTAACTTCAACGGTAGCTTTGCCGCCTTTTTTGACTACGACTGAGGTAGATACTTCCTCACCTTTGCCTTCTGAGCTTTTACTTGAACCAAGACTTGCCCGCATAGCAGCTAGGGTAGCCGCTTGACGCTCTTCTGATTTTTTCTTAGTGGCATCACGCTCTTCAGCTTCTTTAGCCGCACGTGCTTGTGCCTCAATCATCGCCTGTTCACGGGCAGCCAATTCTTCTGCCATTTTTTCTGGATTCGGCTTATCAAACACTTTCTTTTTACGTACTTCAACATTGACGCTCTTAGATTTACCTGAAGAGCCCGTCACGCGCGCAGTACTGGTCGTTTTAGATTTAAGACTAATACGACGTTTTTCTTGCTGTCCGTGACTTTGTTTTAAATACGTTACCAATTTTTCTTGCTCAAGTTCGGTGACTGAGTCATCCTCCCCGCGAGCAGGTAGCCCAGCATCCTGGAGTTGCTGCTGTACAGCACCGACGGTTTTGCCTACCATTTCTGCCAGTTCTTTGACGGTCTTATCTGCCATTTATTATCACCTACTGTCTATTATTTGCTATTTGTTCAATTCAGTTGTTGGCTACAAATGATTGCGTTTTGACCAAAACAGATATTATTTAATATAATTGGATGTTGTATAAGTATGTTAAATATCAATCTTTTATTGGCCTTTCATTATTAATAGCATACCACCAAAAGACAGCGATATGCAGTTAACACCTATTCATCGAACCAAGATTCCCGAGCCTTCATGATAAGCTTGCCTGCTGTTTCAGCATCTAAACCTTCAATATCTTCTAAATCAAAAACTGCTTGTTCAGCCAGATCGTCAACGGTAATAATGTCTTTTTGAGCCATTTTATAAGCCCAACTGACTGTCATACCCTCAAGATCCTGCAATTCTTGACTCGGCTCTTTCATGTTTTGCTGTTTAAATAATTCATCTGCAATGACTACTTCTTTAGCACGTTCTTGAATCATATCAATTGCTTCATCGTCTAACCCTTCAATATCGTAGAAGGTCTCGACAGGTACATATGCTACTTCTTCAATACTCGTAAAGCCTATGTCAACCAAAGCTTGGGCAAGGTCCTGATCTACTTCTAAACGCTCATAGAACAATTCAATAAATGCCTTGCTTTCGTTTTCTTGACGCTGTTGATACTCTTCTTCTAGCATCATGTTCAACTTATAACCAGTCAACTCTGAAGCCAAACGTACGTTTTGTCCTTGCGAACCAATGGCACGCGCAAGCTGATCATTGGTACTAAAGATAATATCTGCTGTCTGGGTGTCTTCATCTAAAATGATACTGCTGACGTCTGCAGGTTCAAGTGCACTGATAATATATTGTGCAGGATCGTCTGACCATACTACGACATCGATACGTTCTCCATCAAGCTCCTGCTGTACTGCTTGAATACGTGTACCACGCATACCAATACATGCACCCACTGGATCAATACGATGATCATTAGTCTTAACGGATATTTTAGCACGAGTACCTGGTAGGCGAGCGACATTACGAATCTCAATAATTTGCTCTGCGATTTCGGGTACTTCCTTTTGCATTAACGCTGAAAGCATTTCAGGATGCGTACGCGATAATAGTAGCTGTGCACCGCGATTTTCACGATTCACATGATACAAGATAGCATTAATACGTGATTTAACGCGTAGCTGCTCACGCGGTAGCATATGATCTCGTGCTAAATAGCCTTCTGCATTGTCGCCTAAATCAATAATATAACCGTCGCGCGTCTGCTTTTTAACTTCGCCATACATCATCTCACCAATACGTGGCTCAAAAGCATCTGCCACTAAGGCACGCTCAGCTTCACGGATTTTTTGGATGATTACCTGCTTTGCTTGAGTCGCTGCGATACGCCCAAATTCAATCGACTCAATCTGCTCTTCCTTTACATCCCCGATCGACCATTCTTCTTGATCAAGGTCAGTAATAGCAAGCTGACAAGCTGGCATTTCATGGTCTTCATCAGCAACCACTGTCCAATAACGATAAGTATCATAATCGCCAGTAGTACGATCGATAGCCACTCGTACTGCTACTTCCGGTTGTTCGGTATATACTTTTTTCTTAGTCGATACTACTAAAGCGTCTTCTATGGCTTCAAATATATCTTCAGGGTTTAGGCCTTTTTCATTACTGACGGTTTCAACTACCGTTAAGATTTCACGACTCATGCTATACCAGTCCTATACTTACTTAAATTTCATAATTTGTGTATTGACGTTATGTTGCTAAAGTAAACCATACGTTATCTAAGTTTTTTACAACATTAAGCGTCTTCAAAAACGAGATTGGCCTTGTCGATATTACTAAAAGTAATCTCGAACTGCTCATTATCAGTAGCAGTAAGAATCAACGAGGTAGCACCCATACTATCTAGGTTACCCGTTACTTTTCGTCGTTTTTTGTCCCCTTGCCCTATTGCTTGGATCAGACGCAAACTAACCGTTTGACCGATATAGTCTCGCATTTGCTCTTCTGAGAAGAACGCACGATCAAACCCTGGCGATGATACTTCTAAAATATACTCACCCGCAATAGGATCATGTACTTCAAGAATACCACTCACTTGATGGTTGACTGCGGCACAGTCCTCAATAGTTACCTGTTTGTCTTGCGCTTGCTCTTCTGGTAGCGACTCGATATAAATACGCAATAAAGAACGACGTCCCTGTGGTACGAACTCTACGCCCCACAAAGCTACATCACATGCCGCTACTGCAGGAGCAATAATATTGGTCAATTCTTCAACTTTGGTAGAAAGTTTCATAATTTGTTTATAGTTTCCTATTTACTGGTGTACAAAACTTAAAGCGTCTTTTTATATTTTATGAGCAACGTTTAAGAATAACACTGTAATCGTTATATCTTTTTGCAGCTAAACTAAAGTGTATGACTTTGAATATTGAGTCCAAGCCTCGTATCGTCTTGTACTTATAAAATAACACAGATTATAGACGTTGGATTAAGGCTGTACATTCTAATAGAATACACAAACCCAAAACATCACTGAGAGAGTATGAAATAAAAGGTATTGCCGCTTATAAAGCCCTGCACAATTAACCGATATTACTTTACTCTATAAAAATAGAGCTTAGCATAAGTAGGATAAATACCGTGATAACACAGACTCTCAGATACAAAAAAACCCACAAACATAATGGTGGGCTTATTGCAACTGACAATTTAGTGTACAAAAATCAGTATTGAAAGTGGTAGCGGGGGCTGGATTTGAACCAACGACCTTCGGGTTATGAGCCCGACGAGCTACCAGACTGCTCCACCCCGCATCAATTTAGAATGCACATTGTAGGCGAGTTTTATAGACTTGTCAATCTTTATTTAAAATAAATTTAAACTAAAAATTTTAACTCTATAACAATCCACTCAGCACCACGTGCTGCAAAAAAGTTGGTGCGATTGGGGGGACTTGAACCCCCACAGCTTGCGCTACCACCCCCTCAAGATGGCGTGTCTACCAATTCCACCACAATCGCTTATAGTCGTTTATAACTATAACTTTTTTACTTCTCTGTTTTTAAGCAGCTTTTTTCAAAGTCATGAGGATAACAATGAGGAGTAATACATGTAGCCGTATAAAAACAGACGAGCATTGTAAAACTAACCCAAAGAAATAGCAAGGATGACTATAAAAAACTTGCCTACTATTGCTCTTTGCAGGTTAGGTTGTTATGAGTTAGCTCATTCATTACTCAGGATTTTGCGTCAAAGGACGCGGCGTTTGCGGCGCTGAAACTGGAGCATCTAAACGAAACTGGTCTTCAGCCTGCTCACGCGCGTTTACCGCAAGAACCATACTGGTTATAAAGAAAATAACAGTCAATACTGCAGTGGCACGTGTCAAAAAGTTTGCCGTGCCTGCTGCACCAAACACGGTCCCAGAAGAGCCAGCACCAAAAGAGGCTCCAGCATCTGCTCCTTTGCCATGCTGTATCAAAATCAAGCCAATCATGGCAATCGCCACGATGATATGCAGGGCTAATATAAACGTAAACATGGTGGCCTCTTTTGCCGACAAATAACGAAAGTTAACTCTTAACATTTAGCACTATGATCATAGGACTATAGGAAGATTTAACTATAATAAGAATAAATAAGGCGCATTGTACACGATTGCAAGGGCACTGTTAAACCCACTTTTTATGACTCATAAACGCTTTTTGCTCAATACTTATTTTTAATAAGCAAACTTAGTGGTTAATTGTTATAAAGTCTGTTTGTTTTTAGCTTGGCTAAAAGCGTGAGCAATCGCCAAAAAACTCTCTGCTTTTAGGGATGCACCGCCAACCAGTGCTCCATCTATCATAGGGCTGGCCGCAAAGCTATCAGCATTATCTTTGTTGACGCTGCCGCCGTATAAAACCGTCGTTGCAGGTAGCGTTGTATCAAAGCTTGCGACTGTTTCTTTAATATGCTGATGAGTCGCCTCTACTTCCATCACTGTTGGGACCTTGCCTGTACCAATCGCCCAAACAGGTTCATAAGCGATAATCAAACGCTCCGCTAGTCTTTGAACAAGTTCAGGCGCTTGCTCTTTACTTTTAATAAGTAAGTCCTTTATTACAGCTAGTTGATCATCTAATGCACTAAAGGTTTGCTGATTATCGTATTGAGTTTGCGTTTCACCGATACAGTACACCACGCCTAAGCCTTGCGTAAAAGCATGGCTCAGTTTTTCTAACAGACTCTCATGAGACTCTTGGTAATATTGGCGACGCTCAGAGTGCCCGAGTATCGTCCATGTCGCGCCTGCATCAGCGATTTGCTGTGCTGAACAATCACCAGTATAAGCCCCGCTACTATCACTAAGCGCACTGATATCTTGAGCAGCAGTGAGTATAGCGGTGTTTTGCAAGCGTGCGCTCACATTTGCTAAGTGGATACAGCTAGGTGCTACCATTAACTGACAACCATTACTGACAGTATCATCAGCAGTCGTTAATAACGTGTCTAACAGTGTATTAACGTCTTTAGTCGTTGCTGGATTTTGTTTCCAATTGCCAATTACCCAAGCTTGCATGGTTTATCTACCTTCTATCATTCGTCGTTGTCGATGTGGCTGATACGCGCGTAAGTATAGCAAAAATTCATCTGCTACTGTTATAAGTGTCGTTATTGTTCTATAAGCTCTGACTTTTTACAGTCATAAAACTTTATATGCTTTTAAAGCTGACATGTAAACTGTCATGTTTCTTGCATATATTCACTATCGTTCTATTAAACCAGAGTATAAGTCACGATTCATAAGCTTGCTTTGCTTATCGATATCGAAATAAAAAATAATTCTAAGACTAGCACTCATAGATTTGCCATATATGCAGTATTAAGGAGAAAGCGTCATGTCTACTACATTTGGTGGATTAGCACAGCAGCTAACTCATGCAGGGATTGTGAGTGAAGCAAACATGCAGACTGCTCAGACTGAATCAAAGCAGCAGCAACTCAGTCTCGTATCATATTTAGTAGAGCACAATATGGCCAATGCCTATCAGCTTGCTCAGTTGATGGCGCAGTCTTTTGGCGATCCGCTGTTTGATCTTAATGTCCTTAGTAATGATGTTATTCCAAAAGATCTGGTAGACGAGAAGATTGTACGTAAGTTTAATGCGCTGCCTATCTTTAATCGCGGACAGCGATTATTTGTGGCCTTAAGTGATCCTACTCGTATTGATGCTATTGATGCCATTGCCTTTAATTCTCGGCTGTCAGTTGAGACAGTAGTAGTCGAAGAAGACAAGCTTAAAAAACGTATTGATAGCATTTATGCAGACACCATGCAAAGTTTTGACAGTTTCGCTGATGGCGACTTGAGTGTCGACTTTGAAGATACAGAAGAAGGTGACAGCGGTGAAACCACACTTGCTGACGGTGTCGATGAAGCCCCTGTTGTGAAATTTGTAAATAAAATGCTGGTAGATGCGATTCGTATGGGAGCGTCCGATTTGCATTTCGAGCCCTATGAAAAATCTTATCGCGTGCGCTTTCGAGTCGATGGTGTGATGGAAAAAATAGCAAATCCGCCCGTACAGCTGGCGGGTAAAATTGCAGCTCGTCTCAAAGTGATGTCACAAATGGATATCTCAGAGCGGCGCATACCACAAGACGGCCGTATTAAGCTTAAACTGTCCAAAAATAAAGCGATTGATTTTCGTGTGAACTCGTTGCCAACCTTATTTGGTGAAAAGGTGGTACTCCGTATTTTAGATCCTTCTGCTGCAAAGCTTGGCATTGATGCTTTGGGTTATGAGCCTGATCAAAAAGAGATGTTTTTAGAAGCGCTTCATAAGCCGCAAGGTATGCTATTGATTACTGGACCGACAGGCTCTGGTAAAACGGTATCGTTATACACCGGTATCAATATTTTGAATACTGGAGCGACCAACATCTCCACCGCTGAAGATCCTGTTGAGATTAACCTTGAGGGTATCAATCAGGTCAATGTGAATTCGAAAGTAGGCCTAACATTCTCTAATGCTCTAAAATCATTTTTGCGTCAAGATCCAGATATTGTCATGGTTGGTGAGATTCGTGATCTCGAAACGGCTGAGATTGCTATTAAGGCAGCTCAGACAGGGCATATGGTTCTCTCAACACTACATACCAATTCAGCGCCTGAAACCTTAACGCGTTTACGCAATATGGGCGTTGCCTCCTTTAATATTGCCACCTCTGTCAACTTAGTTATTGCTCAGCGACTGGCGCGACGCTTATGCAAAAACTGTAAGACCGCTCTTAACGTACCAAGACAAAGCTTACTTGAGCTTGGCTTTACTGATGCTGACTTAGATGATCCAAATCACAACATTTATGAGCCTGTTGGTTGTAACGAGTGCCGCGAAGGCTATAAAGGCCGTGTTGGTATTTATGAAGTCATGAAAGTCGACCCAAATATCTCACGTATCATCATGGAGGACGGTAATGCCATCGATATTAAAGATGCCGCACTCAAAAACGGTTTTCGTGATTTGCGACGTTCGGGCATTTTAAAAGTACTTCAAGGTGTCACTAGCATACAAGAGATGATGCGAGTCACTTCTGAATAATAGCTGCCCAACGCTGATCATTATGTAACACATAAGAGCACTCAAACCACTATTTAAACAACATTTATCACACAACGCTGATTAAAACATATAGATTACGAAAAACTTGAGGGTAAAGACATGGCACAAGCTAAGACTGATATGCTATTAGACTTTGTCTATGATGGAGTCAATCGGCGTGGACAAAAGATTAAAGGTGAAACCACAGGTCGCAGTTTAGAGATTGCAAAAGCGACGCTGCGTAAACAAGGTATCACAGTCAAAACGATTAAGAAAAAACCTAAGCCCTTATTTACCGTAAAAAAAGCCATCAAACCTATCGATATTGCCATCTTTGCGCGTCAATTAGCTACTATGATGAAGGCTGGTGTTCCCTTGACTCAGTCGTTTGAGATTGTCGCTGATTCGCTGGATAATCCAAGCATGAAAGACTTGGTCCTGCAAATCAAAACCGATATTGAAGCTGGCGGCACCTTTGCCTCAGCACTACGCAAGCATCCGCGCTATTTTGACGATCTGTTTTGCTCTCTTGTAGACTCTGGTGAGCAGTCAGGTGCGCTTGAGACTATGCTTGAGCGTGTCGCTACCTACAAAGAAAAAAGCGAGCTTCTTAAAGCTAAAATCAAGAAGGCCATGAAATACCCTATCGCTGTAATCGTAGTAGCTATAATCGTCACCATCATCCTACTGATTAAGGTAGTTCCTGTTTTCTCGGGTCTATTTGAATCTTTTGGTGCAGAACTACCCGCTTTTACGCAGATGGTTGTCGGTATGTCAGACTGGATGCAGGCCTGGTGGTTTATTCTTATCATTGCCATTGGTGGTAGTATTGTTAGCTTTACAGAAGCCAAAAAACGCTCTAAAAAGTTTCGTGATTTTCTTGATCGTGCTACTTTAAAGGCGCCCATATTCGGCAATATTGCTTACCAAGCTGTTATCGCTCGTTTCGCGCGCACGCTGTCTACTACCTTCGCTGCTGGTGTACCCTTGATTGATGCTTTAGACTCCACTGCAGGCGCTGCCAATAATGTGGTGTTTTATGATGCCATTCAACAGATCAAAAACGATGTATCAACCGGTCAACAGTTGCAGTTTTCGATACGTACGACTAACCTGTTCCCAAGCTTAGCGATCCAAATGGTCGGTATTGGTGAAGAATCAGGTAGCTTAGAAGAGATGCTTGATAAGGTAGCCGTATATTATGAAAACGAAGTTGATAATGCCGTTGATGGTTTGACCAGCTTGATGGAGCCATTAATTATGGCGGTGCTAGGGGTTTTAGTAGGTGGTTTGGTCATTGCCATGTACTTACCAATTTTCCAGATGGGTTCAGTAGTAGGGTAGCAAATTGATGCAATTGTTAGAATTATTACAAAGTAATATGACCTTGGCACTCGTTGTATTTGCAATATTAGGTCTGTGTATAGGCAGTTTTTTAAATGTCGTGATACATCGCATACCGCTGATGATGATTCATAGCTGGCGACAAGAATGCAGTCAGTTTATGTCTCAGCAAGTAGATATGCCACATGAGCACACTAAAGCGATAACGGATGTTACGACGAGAGATACGCCCATTACTTTGAGTAGACCAGCATCACGCTGTCCTCACTGTGCGCATCAAATAAAATGGTATGAGAATATACCTTTAGTAAGTTGGCTTGTACTACGTGGTCGTTGCTCTGATTGTAGCGCAGCGATTGGTATACGCTATCCTATCGTAGAGCTAGTCACTGCGTTACTATCAGCATTGGTTATCTATCAATTTGGCGTCACAGCTGCTGGCTTGTCTGCTCTCATTTTGGTATGGACATTAATTGCCTTAACCGGTATCGATTTTGATACGCAGCTACTACCTGATCGACTGACTTTTCCATTAGCAGGATTGGGATTAGCAGTCAATTCTCAAAGCTGGTTTGTCTCCCCCACCCAATCGATTTGGGGACTATTGCTAGGATTTTTATCGTTATGGATAGTGGTCAAGGTGTTTTATCTTATTACCAAAAAGCATGGTATGGGACAAGGTGATTTTAAATTATTAGCGGTATTAGGGGCTTGGCTTGGACCTACGATGCTACCGTTAATTATTCTATTGTCGTCTTTACTTGGCTCAATTGTCGGTATTACCTTGATGAAAAAGCACGGAGAGAGCCAGCCTTTTGCTTTTGGACCTTACATCGCAATCGCTGGAATAATTGCTCTTCTCTATGGCTCTGATATTGTTAATTGGTATTTAAATATGTATGTTTAATATAGAATTACAATATAACAAACGAATGCTTATATCTTTATCGGTGGTACGCGTTAAGCTAGTTGATTAATGACGATTGTTTGATAAGAACAACCAATTCATTAGTACTAATGTTCATAATTGTCTTTTCTACCAACTTACGAGCCAATAAGTCACTGCTATGTCAATATATTCTGAAACGCCTGTACATAAACGCCAACAAGCTAAAATACAGAACAAGACCTTAGTGGTTGGGTTAACAGGCGGTATCGGTAGTGGTAAGTCTGCCGCCAGCGATTGGTTTGCAGCACAGGGAATTGACATTATTGATGCCGATGTGATTGCTCATGAAGTAGTAAAGAAAGGCAGCCCTACTTTGCGTAAGATTCAAAAAAAGCTTGGAGAATGGGTAATTGATGCAGAGGGTCACATGGACCGTGCAGCAGTACGCACACACGTGTTTGCCAATCCTGCCGCGCTTATTGATCTTGAAGCCATTACCCACCCTGCTATTCGCGAGGCTGCAAAACAACAACTGGCAGCAAGCACTTCACCCTATGTTATATTGTCAGCCCCACTACTCATTGAGGCCGCAGAAGCAGGTCTTGCTAACTTATGCCAACGTATTTTAGTCATTGATGTAGATGAAGAGACGCAACTTGCGCGTGCCAGTCTGCGTGATGAACAAAGTATAGTGAAAATAAAAGCCATCATGGCAAACCAACTTCACCGTACTGAACGTAATCACCATGCTGATGATTTGGTGGTAAACGAAGAAGACTTAGCAAGCTTACATCAACAGCTAGAGCCACTGCACCAAACGTACCTCAAGCTTGCCCAGCAGCTAAAGTACGCTGGCGATTGATTTCGTAAAGCGCCATACCAGTAGCCACACTCACATTAAGGCTTTGTAAATTACCGTGCTCATTGCCTGACATAGGTATGTATACCAGCTCATCACAGCTTTCTGTGGTCAATCGACGCATGCCCTCACCTTCTGACCCCATAATTAAAGCTGTTTTTCCTGTCAAATCAGCAGCATATATAGGCTTAGCTGTCTCATTTAATGCCGTACCGAATACAAAAACGCCTGCATCCTTAATACGCGTCAGCGTACGCGCTAGATTGGTTACACTAACAATAGGCATCATCTCAGCTGCACCTACCGATACTTTAGCGACTGTCGGAGTCAAACTTGCTGCATGATGCTTTGGACATATCACTGCATCCACACCCATAGCGACAGCTGTACGTAAGCAGGCACCAAAGTTGTGCGCATCCGTAATCTGATCAAGTACCAATAATAAGCATTGATTGCGCCCAATAACGTTATCTAATAATCCTTCATCTGCAAATCCTAATGGACGAGCATGTAATACAACCCCTTGATGCTGAGGACTACCGCATAGTTGCGTCAGCTTATCTTTTTGCGTTGGCTGCATGCTAATGCCATTTGCCTGTGCTTGCGCGATAATGTCTTTTACATGACTGTCGTTTTCGCGCCCTTGTTGTACAAATAAGCTCAATGCATCAAGTGAACGATGCTCAAGCAAAGCTTCGATGGCGTGAATACCATAGAAATAACTGGGTTTTGCCATAATAGGCCTACTAAGAAATTGAATATCGCTAATATGATATAAGTTGGGATAACACGATGTCTATCTGTCTCTACAGAAATTTATCGAATATGATTACAGTAAAGCGGTACCTACCTTGTGAATACTACCCTTCTAAATGGCAGACATATTGTACAATCTCTTCAGTACGCAGATTGAAGCTGCTATTGCCTTCAACCACGAACGATTGACCAGCGCGGTAGTAGCTAAACTCCTCATCGCCCTCTATTTTGACTTCACATTCACCGCTAATGATCTCGATACGCTCTGAGGTATTGGTACTAAAGTGGTATCGTTCAACGGTATTGTCACAAGGTAAAATGACACCCAATGTTTTATGCCGGCCATCTTCGAACATAATAGTATGACTTGAGCAGCGCCCGTCATACGTTACTGTAGCCTGAGCATTGACCGTTACGTTAGTATATTGTGCCGCTGACATAGTGGCTTCCTTATCAAATAATTATAGCTAAACTAAAAAATAAGTGTCTTATGACATTACAGTTTACATCTTCATACTGAACATAGCTTATTTTAAAACAACTGCTTTTAATATAGTTATTATTAAATAAGCAGATTATATTACTGGTTTGATAACCTAACCGCTTATAGACTCAAGTTTTACCTAGGCACATCTTATCTTCGACAGACTATTATGTGTACATACTGTGGCATAAGTTTATGATTGAGTGAGTTTATGCTACCACATTATCTCTAAAAAGTTTGTTACAGCGCTGCTGAAAATATTATCTATTCACCAAACTGACCATCTTCTAGTACCCTTAAATAATTGCTATGTATACCAATATTGATATAATTTGCTAGGGTTATGACCATTAATTAATTCCTCATTTAGTTTAGAATAAGACACCAAACACAGTTGCTTTTCACAGACCTTATCGTTAGTCTAACTAAGATTACCAATGCCAATTGCCTACCATGAGAGACTTTAATGCTTTTATCGTTAACCTTATATCAGTTTGCGCTGATTGCTGAACATGAGCTGAGCATGGCTGAAGGCTTTAATGTCATTACTGGTGAAACAGGCGCAGGAAAATCGTTGCTACTAGATGCATTATCGCTTTGCATCGGTGAACGAGCAGACAGTGCCATGGTCAGACATGGTGCGGCTCACGCCGATATCTACGCGCAGTTTGATGTGACAAATAATGCTGTTGTGTCCGACTGGTTTACTGAGCATGAGCGCTCTTTAGATGAGCCTGAGATATTGATTCGTCGTCAGCTAAGTAACAGCGGGCGCTCAAAAGCTTGGTTGAATGGGACGCCTGTGAGCCTAGCCGAATTGAAAAGTTTGGGTGCACTACTCGTCAACATTCATAGTCAGCATGCACAGCAAGCGCTACTAAAGCCGCAATTTGTGGTGCAATGGCTTGATGAGATGGCAAAATTAACTCCTCTAGCAGCGCAAACAGCGAGCAGTTACCAGCACTATCAACAGCTAAAACGTCAAGCGGATGAAATCGCTAGCCGCGAAGCCCAGCGTCAAGACCGTATTCAACTGCTACAAAACCAATTGGCAGATATTGCACCGTTATTGGCTGTCGACTATCATGATGTCGAAGCTGAGCATGAAGAGCTGTCTAACATAGAGGCCTTAATGACAGAGGCCAGTCATGGTTTGCACTTACTCGATAACGATAGTGATGAGCCTGATGTCATGACCTTACTTGGTCAAGCGATTAAACTGTGTGACCATCAAATAGGGGTCAGCCAAACCTTTGGGCAAGCCTCAGAGCAACTACATCTTGCGCAGCAGCAGATCACTGAAGTGACTGCTCTACTTTCAGATTATGCCGAACAACAACTTCCTGATCCTGAGCGCTTGCAAACCTTAGACAGCCTGATAAGTCTTGGCCATCGTCTATCGCGCAAACACAATTTACCGGCAAACGACTTAATTTCTGAAGCCCATTTGTGGCAGCAACAGTTAGAACAGTTAGAAAACGAGCCTAGTAGTGATGTGTTGGCTGCACAAATCGAAGATGCTTGGCAAGCGTACCTGCAGCTTGCGACCAAGTTAAATGAGCAGCGTTCAAAAGCGGCACCCGTGGTCAGTGAGCAGCTTATTCAGCAACTACAGCCCCTTGCTTTGCCTAACGCTCGCTGTGAGTTTGTCTTTACTAAAAAGGCGAATCCCAGTCTTTATAATGCGCAAGGCTGTTATGATATTGACCTATTGTTTAGCGCCAACGTTGGTATGCCGATGCAGCCGCTACACAAAATTGCCTCAGGTGGTGAGCTGTCGCGCATGGCGCTGGTCATGCAAGTATTGCAAGCGACGAGTGCGGATAACAATGCTGCCAAACCGATGCTAGTCTTTGACGAGGTGGATGTCGGTATCAGTGGCGGTACTGCCCAGGTAGTAGGCGAATTATTGCGTAGCCTTGGACAGACACAACAGCTGCTAGCAATTACCCATCAGGCTCAAGTCGCCGCCCAAGCACATCAGCATATTTTAGTGCAAAAGCATCACAATGAGCAGACGCAAAGTGAGCTTATTATTTTGACCAAAGATGCGCAGGTAAATGAGCTGGCACGTATGTCAGGCGGGGTTACTATTACTGATGTCACTCGTGACCATGCCCGTAGTTTGCTAACTGGTATCAAGTAAAGACCTATTGCTAGTATGCATCCTTATTTTAAAAGTGGGATGGTAAAATAGTTCATACTTTACGTCTATTGCTTATGATAACGATGCCATTCCTATATTGCTTTTTTGTTTAGTATCACCATATAGTAGTGTCTCACCTTTTATATTACTTATATTATATTTGTCTTTATGTCCAAAGCTAATTTGACCCATCACTTCTTAATTGCCGCTCCTGACTTGTCAGACCCAAGGTTTGAGCGGGCGCTTATTTATATTTGTCGTCATGATAAACAAGGCGCTTTAGGGTTGATGGTGAACCGTCCCCTTGAGCAGGCACGTGTGGGTAAACTGCTAGAAGATTTGAACATCGATGTGACCAACCCTCAAATTATGGAAGACTTAGCACTAGAAGGCGGCCCGATGTATCCTGAGGTAGGATTTGTATTACATACGGGTCAACCGGAGTGGGCATCGTCGTTTGCCATCTCAGAGAACGTCTGTATCACTACCAGTCAAGATATCTTACAGCGTATCGCGGCAGGGCAAGGTATTGGGCACTACCACTTATGCTTAGGACATGCCAGCTGGAACAAAAAACAGCTCGAGCGTGAGCTTAAAGACGGCGACTGGTTGGTATGCCCCGCCGACTTAACATTGTTATTTGATACGCCGTTTGAAGAGCGCTGGCAGCTCGCCGCTGAGAAAATCGGGGTTAATTTTGATTATCTCAGTAGTGATATTGGTCATGCATAAGGTATTTGTCATGGCAGAGTCTCATCCTATTAGATTGGACCTCATGGAAATAGGAGATACATAGAGTGATGGTAGAGTCTGATCCTTCTCTTGAAGCTGTTGGCACGGCTATATCGGAACCTGAGATTAAGCCGCATCTTATCTTGGCCCTAGATTATGGTGTCAAAAAAATGGGAATGGCACTTGGTAATACTGTGACCGAGACTGCCCGCGCATTTGATATCTTGGCCATGAACAATGGACAGCCAGACTGGGACAATCTATTGGGCATTATTAAGGTTTGGGGAGTTACCCAAGTGCTCGTCGGACTCCCTTTAAATATGGACGGTAGTAGCTCTATGCTCTCAAAACGGGCGCACAAATTTGCGCGTCGCTTGGCTCATAGATTAATGGAGCAGCGCCTGCCTGCAAAAGTGACACTATGTGATGAGCGTCTAACTTCTATGGCTGCAAGAGAGATCGCTTGGGAAAACGGTTGGATTCGAAATGAGCGTGACCCAATCGACGACATCTCTGCCTGTATTTTATTATCAACGTACTTTACCGACCCAAATAGCAGCATGGCCATCAGTGCAATAAAACCTGATTAGTTGAATCATTAGACAGTCGAATGTTGCACTCATTCAAAGACGATGTTCTGACTCAATTCTATGCTCTGTCTAAGCATACCGCTGTTAAATAAAGTCTTATAAACCTTTACGAACAAATGACTGATCGTTATGACCAATGTTTCAGACCAACCAACGCAATACGGTTTTGCCCCGCTTGCTATCGCACGTATTAAAGGTGCACAGCGTGCCAATCAAATAGCGATTTATCTTATTTACGCTGCTATTATCGCTTTTATGGTCTTTGGCACCATTGCTAGTATTAAAGCATTCCATGACAATCAGCTACTATATCGACTGTTTTTTAATCTGCCTTATGCGCTGATAGCATTGACCATACCTATCACTATTTATGACGGTTTTGTCATTTACCGTTATCGCTTAAACCAACCTTCGATGATTGCTTTAAGCATTGGTGTATCTACAGTCGTACTGGTCGGCGGGCTGTTATTCGCTGATACTGCCTGGTTGGGACTGGCATCGTGGCTTGGAGTGGCGTTTTTATTTAAAGCAAACTTTAAGCGCTTTTTTAACTTTTTGGAAGCCGAAGCAGAAACTGAAGAAGAGCTTGGAAACGAACATGTAACTGATGAAAAGTTGCCCCAAGCTCCTAAAGAGTCTTCAATCGACAGCAATTTCTAAATTTACTACTTATTTTTAATATGACGACTATGACTACCTCGACACCCAATACCGCTATCAATCATCATTTGGATACCCAAGGACTTATATGTCCGGAGCCAGTTATGATGCTGCATCGAACCATTCGTAAAGCCGATGGCGGCGATATCATTGAAATTCTTGCAACCGATCCTGCGACGACGCGTGATATTCCTAATTTTTGTCGTCATCTCGGTCACGAGCTTGTACATCAAGAAACACTGGCTGAAAACGTACACTTAAATGCTGATCCTGATGAAATCACCATTGATAGCGATGATGCTACGCCTACAAATATGACACTTTATCGATATTTGGTTAAGAAAAAAACGGCATAGAATTTCTAAGCGTGTCTTTGTGAATATCTTTCATCGCTGTCTTTATTCTTACTTGAGCACTATTTTATGAGTCGTGATCGCGCCGTGCAACAACGCCAACCTAAAGCACTGGCAGTAGACGACGAGCCCAGTTATATGACTGAGTTTCGTCAAGCGATGCTGGCCCGTGGTCTGGCGACACGTACGCGTAACGCTTATGTCCGCGATTTGCGTACTTGCGAGCTGACCAATCCCCTTGCCTTAACGAAATGGCAAGCTGAAGATGTATTGCATTGTCTGTCACTTCTTGCTCAAGATGATAAAACCCCGCGCACTCAAGCACGTATGCTCTCAAGCCTACGTCAATTCTACTTATGGATGATCGCCAGCAACCTGCGCGAAGATAACCCGTGCGAGCGTATTAAAAGTCCTAAACTTGGACGTCCTTTACCAAAAGATTTAGCCGAAGCAGATGTCGATAACCTACTTGCTGCACCTGATACTAGCACCGCGCTGGGTCTACGTGATAAAGCTATGTTAGAAGTGTTATATGCTTGCGGCTTACGGGTTAGTGAGCTGATTAATCTTGCGCTTGAACAAGTCAATCTTAATGCTGGCTGGTTACAGATTACGGGGAAAGGCAATAAAACGCGGCTGGTACCGCTAGGCGAATATGCAGCGGACGCGCTGGACGATTATCTGTCTCATGGGCGTGGCGATTTGATTGCGCATTTAAAGTCTGGCAATTGCCAAGCGGTGTTTTTGACCGCGCAAGGCGGTTATATGACGCGGCAGAACTTTTGGTACTTATTAAAGAAATACGCCAAAGTTGCCAGTATTGATAAAGAGCTATCGCCGCATACGCTACGTCACGCCTTTGCGACTCACTTGCTCAATCATGGCGCGGACCTTCGTAGCGTGCAGTTGTTATTGGGCCATAGTGACTTATCGACTACGCAGATTTATACCCATGTGGCGACGGCAAGATTGCAAAAATTGCATGCAGAGCACCATCCGCGTGGCTAAAATTAAAATCTAACATTATCGATGATTGTAAAAGGAATATATCGTGTCGCAAGCTCAGTCGTCTCTTCAGCCTACCCTGACAAAAGGGCAAAACTCTGCACTCAAAAACCTTACCATTATGGGTTACTTAGAAGGTACGTCCTTTTTATTATTACTTGGTGTCGCAATGCCACTCAAATATATGTTGGGTATTCCTGAAGCGGTAAGATATATCGGTATGGCACACGGGGTACTATTTATCGGTTATATTCTGGTACTTGTATTCACTGCGAGTAAAATAAAAATGCCACTATGGGCACTGCCTGCTGGTGTGCTTGGCTCGTTTTTGCCCTTTGGTCCGTTTATATTTGATCATTTTTTGAAGAAGCGTTTGGAAAAGTAGTTTGGAAAAGTAGTTTGGAAAAAAATTGAGTATCAGTAACGATGTTACAGATGAATACAACTTATAATATTGAGATAAAAAATCGCTAATTATGAAGGTTTCAAAATGAACTTCGATTAAAAATTATGTGGTTTTTCCATTTATCAACTTTAAACCTTGATCTTTATTAAATATGCTTTTAACTCAGAACTAAAACACAATTTTATTCTTCTGAATTACCGACCACTATGTGAAATACAATTCTATCAATCCCTAGCTGCAAACCTATCCTTTTCTCGTTACAATACCTGTCATAGCTTATTAACTTTTTCCTATCTATTATCCGAGAACCCTATGAGCCATAGACCTCCTGCTGACCTATTAAAAAACGCTGAACACTGGCGCGAAGACATTCATTTTAAAGAGGATGTGCTGGGTAAGCCGTTTGAATTTACCACCACTTGGGGCATTTTTTCACCGCAAAAGCTTGATGACGGTAGCCTCATGCTGCTTGATTATGTGGACTTTCAAGCGGATGATGATTCGATCGATCTGGGCTGCGGTTATGGTGTGCTCGGTATGACAGCAGCGCGCGAATGTCCAAATGGTCAGCATACTTTGATTGATAAAGACTTTATGGCGGTAGAATATGCACGCCGTAATTGCGTGCAAAATGGTCTAAACAATGTCGATGTGCATTTATCAAATGGCTTTAATCATGTGGCAAAAAACAAAGACTTTAGCCTTGTGATGTCAAACTTGCCAGCCAAGGTCGGTAAGGAGCAGCATTATCTATACTTCCTCGATGCCTATGCTCGTATGCGCCAAGGTGGACGTTTTTATGTGGTCACGATCAACGGCCTACGCCAGTTTATGAAGCGCTCGTTTACCGAAGTATTTGGTAATAGTGAAAAGGTCAAGCAAGGCAAGACCTATACTATTACGATGGCAACCAAAGACTAAAACGATTTATATCTGCCATAAAAAAAACACGCTAACGTTAGCGTGTTTTTTTATGCATACTTTAGGACGCACCCTAAGCTACATCTGCCGTTTTATCAGATAAAAACCTAAGGCTGCACTACCGATAATTGGTAACAGTACCATGAGCATGGGCGAGAAGCCCGTCGCCAATGAGACGAAGCCGACCAAATCTTGCACATAGCTAAATAGCAAACCAAAAAGTAACGCGACGACGATACGCAAGCCTAGGCTATGCGTGCGCAATGAGCCAAAAACGAATGAACAAGCGACAATCACCAGCGATAAGATGGACAGCGGTGATAACAGCTTTTGCCAAAATGCAAGCTCATGTGGCAACGAGCGCTTGCCTTGTCGTTGCATAAATTGACGATGTTCATAAAGCTGTGTCAGAGACAAATCCTCTGCTTTGCGAGTCAGTAAATAGACGGACTCAGGTGCAAAGGGCAGACTTAGAGTATCTAATGAGGTCTTAGATTGGCTACTCTCAAAACCTTGATTAATGGTCAGCTTAGTCATGTTATTTAGCTGCCACTCGTACCGATATTGCTCGCTTAGCTTGCCAGTAGTGCCCAAAGATTCCCGACCAATGTACTGCCCACCCATCGCATGAGTGGCTGTTTGTAAATCACCATTATTGTCCAGATGCCAACGTTTGACTTCACCAATGTTACCTTGTACATCCGCATAATCGATATATAAAATATCACTGCCATCAGGCTGTACATTACCGTCCGTATTGCTTTCAGTTGTAGTTTGAAAGCGCGGCTGCATCGTCCAGTAGCCACGTACTGAAGTGACTAGTGAGCTGCTGTCTTCGTTGTTTATTTCACGAGCCAGTTGGTTAGAGTTGGGCAGTACAAACTGATTTAGCATTAGTGCCAATAGTACAAACAATAACGCTGGTTGCAATACCCAGCCGACGATGCGATATATACTGACGCCAGCGGCACGCATGACGACAAGCTCACTTTTACTAGCCAGCAACCCCAAGCCCACTACTGCACCAAGTAGTGCGCCTGTTGGCATAAACTGCTCTAAAAAGTAAGGCGAGCGGTAAAAAATATATCTGAGCGCATCAGACATAGTATAACTATCAGACAAATCCTCAAGCTCAGACAAGTAGGTAAACAAGACTTGTAATGCCCATAGCCCAACTACCGCCGCGATAATCGCTAAAAGCGCATTGGTTTTGACATAACGTCCAAGCACCTTTAAATTGGAGGAACGGCTTTGAAAGATCTGAGCTTTAGATAACAAGGCGCGCATTAGAGCTGACCTCCATTAGAGTCTTTTATTGAATTATCGACAGACCCCAATGACTTATCTTCAAAACGCACACGCAATCGGTGCTGAAAGCGGCTGCCCCAATTCATATAAAGCGCCAATGCCATAAATCCTAGTACCAGCCATGCGTACGCCCAAACGCTCACGCTACCCTTACCCACAGCATTCTTCAAAGATATGATGCCAAGCGCACAACTGACAAACAATAAAATGGAGGGAAACAGTCGCAACCAGCGACCTTGACGCGGACGTACTTGTGCAAGCGGTACAGCAAGCATAGGAGCGATAATCATCAGCCAAGGTAGCGTAAAGCGGTAGCCAAGCTCACCTTGTGCTGCTCGTAGCGCATCAGCACTACCAACTTGCACACTGCCTGTAGCGGCCTGCCATAAAGGTCCGATTTCTTGGGTTTCAATATTGTTTTCAGTCACCACCTCTTTTGAGGATTCAGTTAACGTAATACGATAACGATCAAAGCCTACTTGATTGTACTTCAGGCTACCTGCGCCCACTTCATAACGTCGACCTTGGAATAGATCTAACTGCGTCACACCGCTACCAGCATTCTCTACTTGCTCAGCGCGCTTAGCCAAGGTAATGGTGTCTTTATTAATAGAATGATCCGTATTGTCAGCTGACTTTTTGGACGGCTCAGATTGGATAAGTACCACATCTTGTAGCTGCGTTTTGTCATCGCTAAGACTGCCTACATACAAATGATAATTACCGCTACTAATAAACTCATTGGGACGAATTAAGTCAAAAGCACTTGTCAATGCTTGTTGCTGCCAAACCGCCTCAGATGAGCGCACCCCCCACGGCTTACCGACAATCGATAATGCCGCCTCCCCTACAAACAATGCCAGAATTAATGGGGTCATCAATCGCGCAAGCTTACCGCGAGAGACACCGCTGGCATTGATAACCGCCATTTCTTGATCGACATACAGACGTCCAAACACCAGCATCAACGCAATAAAAAACGCTAACGGTAAAATAAGCTCTAAAAAATACGGCAAGTTATAACCAATAATGACAAACAATAAGCCAATATCGAGATTCCCTTCAGCAGCAATTCCAAAGTAACGTATTAGGCGACCACCAAGCATCATCACTACCAAAAAGCCCAATACCAAAGCAGTGGTTGAGGCAACCTGACGGGTCATGTAACGGCGTAATATCACAATAGGTACTCTTAAACAGTTGGTATTGGTGCGTTTCTTCGCAAACTTAATGACGGTTTTTAAGGTGTCGATTGGGTATTATAGAGATAGCATTGCTCAGGTAAATACTTAAATAAATATAAACATCATTGAACCACTGGTTAGCGACATCGTATAAAAATTAGTGACGACTAGCGAGCAAGACAACCGCTAATGCTAGCACGTTTTGGTAAAAAATAGCGGTGAAATGTGTTTGGAAACATTACCTAACCCTTGCCAACGGCTTATTTTTCATAACATAAAGTAGTCCGATACGATAAAGTCATATAGCTTAATAAAAACGATAGGTAGACTGGTTTAGTCATATAAAGGCTTTGAATGATTTGGTTTGAAAACATAAAAAGGTTTGTTTGTCATTCGTATCACTGATCGAATATCGGCGCTATTCATTGCTAAACTCATGTATTGTCAAAAATCACGATCAACATTTACTATACCAATAGTCTATTCCTTACTTATGCAGCCTAATGGAGAACAATATGTCTAACCCCTCTACCTTGCTTGAATTAGCTGGTGGCGAATTTGATACGCTTGATTGGTCAAATTGCGCTATCGTCTTTATCGATTATCAAAACGAATATGTGGACGGTGCTATGCCACTAGGTCAATCGGGTAGTAAGGCGATTGACAATGCACGCCTACTGCTTGATAAGGCTCGCAAAAAAGACCTTCCTATCTTTCATATCGCCCATCATGGTGAAGACAATGGCAACGTTTTTGATCCATTATCTTCTAATGTTGCTATTGTTGACGATTTAAAACCGATGAATGGCGAAAAAACCATTACCAAAAAGCATCCTAATGCGTTTTATAATACTGAGCTTAGTACACTTATCTCTACTGCGCAAAAGCAGCAAATTATCTTTGCAGGTTTTATGAGTCATATGTGTGTCAGCTCAAGTGTCAGAGCTGCCTTTGACTTAGGCTTTACTAATTTTGTCTGTCATGATGCTTGTGCCACTCGCGACCTTCCCAACGCTAAAAGAGAGACGATAAGTGCTAACACTATGCATGACACGGCTATGGCAGCGTTGCAAGATAGGTTTGCTGCGCTAGTATCGACTGACGAGCTGGTCAATGACTAATCAGTTGCAGATGGTGAGTGCGGGCGAATAGGGTAGAAAAACATATGGAAACATTCACTAACCCTTGCCCTCTGCGCACGAATTATTCAATATGCTACACTACACCCATAATCAAATATACTAAAAATGTATCGCTGTTAATGCAGTCGCTGTCAAAGTGTAGAAGTCATGATTTACTCATTTTAGGTTCAGAGTTTATCAATAAATGAATGATCAATAATCTGTCTTATTTAACTTTTTATTTTACAATTTTGATGTGAGTATCTGCATCATTTATCAACACTTTTTATATTACTACTCTAATAAGGATAACTATATGAATATCAAACTATCTCAGCATTTGCCAAAGACTCATACGCAAAAAATGCTCAAAAAAGAAGCAAAGAGTAAAGATGAAGCTTGCCTTGTGGTTTTGGTGGACGATAAAAAGAACATCCTTGCCAAATCGGCTTTAACTGACTATACCGCGCGTATCGAGCAGTTGATTGAGGTCTCACACTTTAACGGTAAAGCTTGCGAGACAGTGGCAGATTATGCGTTGGCAGGGGACAAAAAAACCACCAAGCAAAACCCTGTACAACTCTTATTAGTTGGCGCTGGTAATGTTGATAAACTGAACGAAACTGTTTTACAGAAGATTGCTAAAACCATCTATAGCAGCACCCAAAAACGTGTGGCATCGATTACTGTCGCATTGGGTGATACTCTAGAAGAAAACCATTTTGGTCAATTTGCCCTCAATCTATTGGCAGCAAGCTATCGTTTTGACAAATACAAGTCAGAGCAAACTACGCCCATATTGACCGATATCTATTTGGTGGCTGATGAGTCACTACAGCCTGCGCTAGATTTTGCCCAATCAGTCTTTGCAGGTCAAAGTCTGACCCGTGATGTCGCCAATGAGCCAGGCAATATTTGCTTCCCGGCGTATATGGCAGAACAAGCCGAAGCGCTTGCCAAGACTTATCCTGACCTATTAAAAGTGAGCGTACTTGGTGAAGATGAGATGTCAGCGCTAGGTATGGAGTGCTTTTTAGCAGTGGCTAAGGGCTCTACCAAAGAAGGTAAGCTGGTACTTATGGAGTATCGAGGCAAATCTAACTTTAGTGCCAATGCTGACGCTAGCAAAGAGGCCACTAGTAGTGCGAAAGTTTCTGGCAGTTTAAAAGCATTGGCTGATAAATTACCAACCAAAACCTCTAATAAGAAAACGGCTAAAAATGCAGTTACCAGTAGCGATGATAATGCACAAGCTGTAAACGATGATGCTCCTATCGTGTTGGTCGGTAAAGGCATAACATTTGACTCAGGTGGTATCTCAATCAAGCCTGGTGCGGCCATGGATGAGATGAAATTTGATATGGGCGGTTCAGCGTCTGTGCTTGGTACGCTCAAAGCCTTATGTGAAGCGCGTCTACCGATCAATGTTGTGGGCGCCCTCGCCTGCGCTGAAAATATGCCATCAGGCGATGCTACTCGCCCAGGGGATATCGTCAAAGCCATGAACGGTAAATCAGTTGAAGTCTTAAATACCGATGCTGAAGGCCGTTTAGTACTGGCAGATACCTTGTGCTACGTACAACGTTATCAGCCAAAAGCCATCATTGATGTCGCGACATTGACTGGTGCCTGTGTGGTCGCATTAGGTCATGTACGTTCAGCGGTCTTTAGTAATGATGAAGATGTATTATTTGAATTAGAGAACGCCAGTAATCAGACAGGTGATCTTATCTGGCATATGCCAATGGATGATGCTTATCAAGCACAGCTTGACTCGCCTATCGCTGATATGCAAAATATCGGTGGCAAAGGTGCAGGCGCTGTGACCGCTGCTTGTTTTTTGTCACGCTTTGTGAAAGAAGGTCAAGCATGGGCGCATTTAGATATTGCTGGCACCGCGTGGAGCTCAGGTAAAGATAAAGCGGCAACAGGTCGCCCTGTGCCATTATTTATGCAATACTTGAAAAATAGCGCAAATATGGCCTAATTCATTGACGAAAACCCATTTATGAAAATTAGCTTTTATGTATTAAGTGAGAGTAAAGCCCAAGATTTCTTGGGCTTTATTTGTCAGTTGACTCAAACAGCACTCAACAAAAGTAATCAATCACTATTAATTCTTACTCAAGATAAGACCTTGTTGTCGACGCTTGATGAGGCGCTATGGACTCAAGATGAGACAAGCTTTATCCCGCATCAATGCCTTGCAACTTTAACTAACGCTACCTCTGACGATAATGCTACTAAAGCAAATAATAAAATGTCAGCACCGGTTTTATTAGGTAGCTATATGCCTGCTGATTTTAACGGTATCGTACTTAATACCACGCTACATCCAGTCAACGACTTTACGGCAGTGACTAACAACGCTAAGCCCACTCGGGTCCTTGAGTTGATCAAGCCTGATGCAACCAGTGTGCAAGAAGGGCGTCATAAATATAAGCACTATAAACAGTTAGGCTATGAATTGACACACTTCAAAGTATAATTGACCAATCTTAAAACCATAGAATATCCTCTCTTATCGTCTTCACTCTTGTATAATAAACTTTCTAAATAAGCTGATTGAGAAAAAACTGGCTTGCCCATACTTACCTGCTGATTTTCTCTTATTCATTATATTTTTAACTTTGTATCATTGTTATTGTTGCTTTTATAGTCAACTAATAATCACTATTAGGTGAATAAGTTAAAAAATGCTACTATCTGTCGTCTCGTTTTTTATTGTTACTACAATTTATTTTTTACTGACGAATTTGAGGATAGATAGATGCGTTCATTGACTGCGATGTACAAGCGTATAGGGCTGGTACCGCTCATTATTATTGGTTTGATATTAGGGGTATTAATTGGTTGGCTGGCACCAAGTGTCGGTATTGCTTTGGGATTACTGGGAACGCTATTTGTCGGTGCGCTAAAAGCTGTGGCACCGATTTTGGTATTCGTCTTGGTCATGGCAGCAATTAGCCAACATCGTAGCGGTAACGAAGTCTATGTCAAACCTGTGCTTATCATGTATATTTTCGGCACTTTTCTGGCAGCACTAACTGCCGTAGGAGCGAGCTTCTTATTTCCGACCGAATTGGTTCTCGTAAATGCAGATATTGAGCAGGTACCGCCAGCTAACCTCAAAGAGGTATTGACGAACCTACTCATGAATCTAGTCGCAAACCCTATCAGTGCGATTGCTGAAGCCAACTATATCGGTATTTTGGCATGGGCAATTATTATTGGCTTTGCGCTGCGTCAAGCCAGCGACACTGCTCGTACCATCGTTGGCGATTTTGCTGATGCCATCTCGCAGGTCGTAAAGTGGGTCATCGCCCTAGCGCCTTTTGGTATCTTAGGTTTGGTTGCCAATACGGTCGCTGAGACCGGCTTTGCCTCTTTAGTAGGTTATGCTCGTATCCTAATGGTACTAGTCGGTTGTATGCTATTTATTGCGTTGATTGCCAATCCTCTTATTGTGCTTATCAAGACTGGCAAAAACCCTTATCCGCTCGTATTCACTTGTCTACGCGAATCAGGAATCACGGCATTTTTTACCCGTAGTTCGGCGGCCAATATTCCTGTCAACATGAACCTTGCAGGCAAACTGGGTCTGCACGAAGATACATATTCAGTCACCATTCCACTAGGTGCGACCATTAATATGGCAGGCGCGGCGATTACGATCAACGTCTTAACACTTGCAGCAGCGCATACTTTAGGTATCGAAGTAAGCTTTGCTTCAGCCCTTTTATTGAGTTTGGTTGCCACAGTCAGTGCTTGCGGTGCCTCTGGGGTCGCTGGTGGTTCGCTACTGCTAATTCCATTGGCAGCCAGTTTATTTAGCATTCCAAATGACATAGCCATGCAAGTGGTTGCAATCGGCTTTATCATTGGTGTCATTCAAGACTCAGCAGAAACGGCACTAAACTCTTCAACGGATGTTTTATTTACCGCTGCTGCTGATCCTAGGTATTCACGTTAATTTATGCACGTTTATTATTAGCGCTAACACTAATATGACAAAAGGGCTTCTAAAAGCCCTTTTTTTTGGTCTATTACTTACGATTGACGTGGCTATTTTAGCTGCTCAATATCTACTTCAATGATCGGCGCCTGCCTATCTATCTGGCGCTTAAGCTGGCGTAATTGCTCGACCTCATCTAATAGCTCAAGTATTAAACCAATCGCTGGTACACTGGCGTCAAAGTCGCGACTGAGACGTGAGGCACGGCGTACCGTTGTCAGCTGATAGCCGGTAAATTGCTGGTGCTCTGGTACATCATATTCAATGATGTTTTCTTCAATTAATGCTAGTACCCATTGATGGTCTTGACCACAGGCAGTCACTAGCTCATCTAAACTCATAATAATATCGGTAAATTCAGGCGAGTGTTTCATAATTATTATCCTCGTTTGCTCTTTATGTCGTCGTTATCGTATTCATCTTTGCACTTTATGACCTATAGCTTGTCACATTGATTGGCAGCTATAAATAACGACTTTTAACGATTAATAGCGGTATCGGCAAAAGCGTGTTTTAGGTGCTCATAAGCCTTAGTGGCAGCCTCGCTACTGATATCAGGATTAACGATGTTTAAGGTTAAATATAAGTCGCCCGCTTGTTTAGCAGGGATACCTTTACCTTTTAGACGCAAGTTACTACCTGATTTGCTGTTTTTAGGAATCGTGACACCAAGCGTACCTGCTGGCGTACTGATGTTGATTTTATCTCCTAATGCTGCTTCCCAAGGCGCAATATTGACCGTCTGATAGACATCTGCGCCTTCGATACGTATATTAGATGTGTGGCTGATTTTAACCTTTAAAAATAAATCGCCGTTTTTGCCGCCGCTCATGCCAGCCGCGCCTTGTCCCGCTAGGCGGATTTGCTTGCCATCCGTGATGCCTTTAGGAATCTTAATTTTGAGCGTTTTATTCTCATACTCTACGCTACCATTAGGCTGACGAACCGGCACATTTAACTTAATACTGTAGTCATCACCGCTATATACCGAGGCTAAATCCACCGTAATCTCTGCATGTTGGTCTTGACCCTTGCTATCTTGTGCGCCAAAACCGCCGCCAAATTGATCAAAGCCACTACTTTGCGTGCGACTGCCTGCCTGTCCACCAGCAGAGCCACGTGCCCCGCGACCAAATGCTGAAAATATATCGTCGAAGCGAAAGCCGCCACCACCAAAAGCTTCACCATCGCCAAACTGATCTTTGATATCTTCCCAGCGAAAGCCGCCTTGCCCGCCGCTAGCCGATTGACCACCAAAACCGCCAAAGCCTCCAGCACCGCTTTGACCAGCGAATGGATTGTCTAACATAGCATCATATTCGCTACGTTTGTCTTTATCTCTAAGCGTCTCATAGGCGTTATTGATTTCAGCAATTTTATTATCAGCATCTGGATCATCACTCACATCAGGATGAAATTGACGCACAAGCTTACGGTATTTTTTTTTGATATCAGCGTCTGAGGCGTCTTTTTTGACCCCTAAAATGTCATAGTAGTTTTTTTCTGCCATGTGGTAGTTCCTTAAAACAAAAGCATGTTGATAATATTGGTATGCCAATTTTAAATAATATGGTATGAAATTTTGATGTCACTTAACGATGATGATAACAATAAAAGAAGCAAAGACCGTTATATAAATATTAAGAGTAATATTGCTATTAATAGTTTCACTATAAAAATAAACACATATGAACTGGACAAACTGTGAACTCGAGCGTTTTTTACAGTACAGTAAGGACTAAGAAAGCTTTTTATTGTAAAATACTCATATTATTCATACTCATAGGGACTATGAATAACATAGGCAAAAGTATCTGTCTATTTTATAAACTACATATAGGTATTAAATGTCTTATTTGATCAAGTCTTTGATAGTCACGTTATCACTACTACTGACTACCACCGCATTTGCTGGTAATACCAGTTATTATGGTAGTAAGTTCCATGGCAAACGTACCGCTAGTGGTAGTATTTTTAATATGAATGCGATGACTGCCGCTCATAAAACGTTACCATTTGGTACAGAAGTAGAAGTGACCAATAAAAAGACGAAGCAAAGCGTCATAGTAAAAATTACGGACAGAGGACCTTTTACTCCGGGACGAATCCTTGATTTATCTAAAGGCGCTGCTGGTAAAATAAACTGTCAACTTTGTACCACCACTATGAAGATTTTATCTTATGGTGATGGTAAATACCGTAGACAATGATGTAGTAAAAAGGGAGAGCCGGCGCTC
This sequence comes from uncultured Psychrobacter sp., assembly GCF_947488565.1. Lineage (GTDB taxonomy): Bacteria > Pseudomonadota > Gammaproteobacteria > Pseudomonadales > Moraxellaceae > Psychrobacter > Psychrobacter saeujeotis. The sequence continues at coordinate 546,094 of NZ_CANKZC010000002.1, forward strand.
TCCCTTTTTTATGGCAACTACTACTTTATAGCTACCATAATGATTATTATAAGCGAACAACCATTTACTAAATCGTTAAAGCCACCTAGTCAAATTTTGCTTCCATTTCCTCTAATGTCGTCATTGAAAGCAGCAACTTCTCTTCATTATCGCTATGCTGCTGCTGTAGCGCACTTTGCTCGTCTAATAGTCTTAACAAGTCTGACTTTCGGCTCTCTTCATAAAGATCAGTATCAGCCAGCTTTTCTTCCAACGTTATTAGTTGCTTATCCATCTTGGCTAAAGCCTTTTCTGTGTCTTCGATGTCACGGCGAATAGGCGCTGTTAGCTTACGTTGTTCAGCCGCCAGCTTGCGCTGCTCATCTTTACTCAGTGCAGGCTGAGCAGTTTTATCTTTTATTGTTGCAGTAGATGTTTCATTATTTACTAAGCCAGTATCTGTTTCACGTGAAACAAACTTCTTACTCTCTTTTTTGCTTTTCTTTTTGCCAGTATTCTTATCTGGCGCATTCTCTTGTTTACGTTTTTCCGCTAGCCACTTACCATAATCGCTGATATCGCCATTGAACTCATCAATTTGACCATCGTGTACCAAATATAACTCATCACAGACGTTTGCAATGAGCTCACGATCATGCGAGACCAACACCACTGCCCCTTGAAACCCTTGCAACGCGATGGTCAACGCTTGACGCATTTGTAAGTCTAAATGGTTGGTCGGCTCATCGAGGACCAGCACGTTTGGGCGCTGCCAGACAATCAAAGCCAGTGTCAAGCGCGCACGCTCCCCGCCAGAGAAAAGCTTACTTGGGGTGTCAATACGATCCCCGCGAAAATCAAAACTGCCAAGGAACGAGCGCAGCTCAGCGTCAGAGGTCTTGCCTGCTAGGCGACGCAGCATTTGTAGAGGGGTGGCCGCTGCATCCAATGCATCCATCTGATGCTGGTTAAAATAGCCAAGTTTTAGGGTATCAGACACACGGTACGTACCTGACAAAATCTTTAGCTCACCGACCAAGGCTTTAATTAGCGTTGATTTACCCGCACCATTCATACCAAGTAAACCAAGACGGGTATCAGGTGTTACTTGTACGCTTGCGTTATACAAAAGCGGCGTATCGCTATAGCCAATATCAGCCTGCGTCATCTCAATCAGCGGTGAGCTCATATTAGCAGGCTCATAAAAACGGAACGAGAATGGGTTGTCCGCCATCATCGGTGATAGCTCTGCCATACGCTCAAGCTGCTTGATACGGCTCTGTGCCTGCTTGGCCTTACTGGCTTTGGCACGAAAGCGGCGAATAAAGTCATCTAAATGGGCTTTGGTTGCTTGCTGTTTTTCAAACGCTTGCTGCTGCTGCGCCATGCGCTCATGACGGGTACGAATAAACTGCTGATAGTTCCCTGTATAAAGGGTGATTTTTTGTTGTTCAACATGCAAAATATGACCGACGGTCGCATCTAAAAATGCTTGATCATGTGAGATGACAATGACTAGGCCAGTAAAGGCATTGATCCAAGTTTCGAGCCATAAAATAGCATCCAAGTCCAAATGGTTGGTCGGCTCATCGAGTAGCATCAAATCAGCACGGCTCATCAAAGTTTTGGCAAGATTTAAGCGCATACGCCACCCACCCGAGAACCCTTCTACTGGCAGCTCATGCTGGCTTGTCTTAAAGCCTAGTCCTGCCATGATTTGCGCCGCTTTGGTCGGCGTACGATAGCCATCGATTTCATCGAACTGCTGATGCAACACGCCAATCTGCTCATCACTGACGGCGCTCAAATCATTCAAAGCAGCATTAATCTCATACCACTGCTCGTCACCGCTCAAGACATAATCAATCGCTGTCTGGCTACTGGCACCGACTTCTTGCGCCATGTGGGCGACCTGCCAGCTATCAGGGATACTCACCTCACCCCTATCAAGGGTAACCTCGGTATCGCCTGCGCCCATTTGCGTGAGTAACAAGGCAAACAAGGTAGATTTGCCAGTGCCGTTGTTGCCCGTCAGGCCTACTTTGTGGCCTGGATGGAGCTGGAAGTTTGCGCCTGCAAACAACTCACGACCATCACGGCGAACACCAACGTCTTTAAATTCGATCATAGGACTTCTTCATCTCAACAGTAATATAAAATATAAAGCAGCAATAAAAACACACTTAGGGCGTGCCAATTGGCGGCTATTATTTCAAACGCCTAGCCGATAGGCAAACGATTAAATAACTATTTCAAATTCAAACAAATTTATGCTAAAAAGCTTATGAAATGACATAACACTTTTTATCGCATACACAGGTTTTAATATTTTTAGTGTCGTATCAATCTCATAATGATTAAGACCTCAGTATAGTATCGGGAGTAGTTTCAATAATGACTACTTATCTTTGGGTCATTACGCCAAGATATCCAGCATGGCTCTTGACAAATCCAACGCTACCCCCAGTATGATATACTGCAATAAGACAGATGCCAGCAACCATCAAAGTGCTGTGATTATACAAATATAATATTTATAATACGCCAATAGTTTTGCCATAATGACAGCACTCAATCAAATCAAACGCCGTGTGTATCTTTTTTTGCAAGCTTTTAATGGCAAACCCAAACAGGACGACGACAGCATTTGATCCTAGCAACTGAGGTAGATATGAACGAATCAGCCAACCAATTTAGTCCAAGCTCAAGCCAGCCTGTAGATCCCACTATCTTAAGTCTAACGGATAGTGCCGCTCAAAAAGTACGTCGCCTACGTGAAGAGGAAGGTGACAGCAACTTGATGTTGCGTGTCTATGTGACTGGTGGCGGCTGTTCTGGGTTTTCTTATGGTTTTAACTTTGCCAATGATCTAAACGAAGACGATGCCAACTTTGATAATGGCGATGTAACTTTGGTTGTCGATTCGATGAGCTATCAGTACCTACAAGGCTCTACTGTGGACTATACTGAAGGCCTAGAAGGCGCACGCTTTATCGTGACAAATCCGAACGCGACCACAACTTGTGGCTGCGGTTCATCATTCTCTATCTAAATGGCTTCTTCTATATCGACAGCCAATTTAGCTATTGTTTAAGTTATTTTTCCAAGCACCTATCTTATTGTTGGGTGCTTTTTAGTCTCAGACTTTATCCTAAGCATATAAGTACGCTGGAATCGGATAAAGCCTCTGAGAAAGTAATGCACATTTAATGAGAAAATACAGCTAAAAAACAACTATTGAGTTTGGGTTTTTGCTATTATTTTTTAACCAATTTTTCCGTCGGTATCCAGTCAGTTGGCCTTGGGTAAAGCTTATTGTATTTGTAATTGTCCGTGGTTTTCATAACGGCTTTGAGCTAAACTGACGGAATTCTTCATCCTAATATTTACCTCTTTTATGGTCAAACGTCAGTTGCGTTTTGATCTGCCATAATAAATAACAATAGATGACTATTATGAGTAATTTTGCAAGCAGCTTTGTTAATTTTGACATCCCAAATTGGTTTGACACTCAGCATTTAGCGGGTATGCTCCGCGGTATCGAAAAAGAAGGTTTGCGCGTAAAGCCAGATGGTTTTTTGGCGCAAACACCGCACCCAACCAAACTTGGCTCAAAACTCACCCATCCGTTTATTACGACGGATTACTCAGAAAGTCTGCTTGAGCTCATCACTGATCCCAAGACCTCTCCTAAAGAGACGTTAAATATGCTGCGTCAGCTGCATGTGCTGGTCTATCAGGGTATCCCTGAAGGCGAGCTGATGTGGCCGCTATCCATGCCATGCATGCTGTCGTCTAAAGATGAAGATATTCCGCTGGCTGATTATGGTAGCTCTAATACCGGTAAGCTTAAAACTTTATACCGCAGTGGCCTTGGTATTCGTTATGGTCGCCGTATGCAGGCTATTGCAGGCTTACATTATAACTTATCTTTCGGTGATAATTTATTTGAAGCTTGGCAAGCTAAAATACCAACCGCACAAAGTCAAACGCTGACAGAGTTTAAGAATGAAAAATATCTGGGCCTTATCCGTAATTTTAAGCGCTTGACCAGTTTGGTGCTATATCTACTGGGCGCCAGCCCAAGCGTTTGTCCTTGTTTTGTGGCCGGACGTGAACATGACTTAGAGCTGCTAAATGAGTCAACTTATTATAGACCTGCTGCCACCAGTCTACGTATGGGCAAGCTTGGCTATACCAATAGTGTGCAAGAGCAGCTAGACATCCGCTATAACAACTTGCCTGAGTATATCAAAGGATTACGCCGTGCTATTCAGACGCCGCATGAGAGCTTCAAGGCGTTGGGTTTAAATGATACTAATGGCAATCCTATTCAGATTAATGATCATATTTTGCAAATAGAAAACGAGTATTATAGCCCCATTCGCCCAAAACAAATTGCCATGAGTGGCGAGACACCAACCGAAGCGCTTGAGCGTCGCGGCATTGCCTACGTTGAGTTCCGCGCCATCGATCTCGACCCCTATAGTGATATTGGTATTCGTCTTTCTAGCGCCTGTTTCTTAGAAGTGATGGCGCTGTACTGTCTGTTAAGCGACTCTCCTGATCTGCTCCCTGACGAAGAAGAAGCACTGGCCATTAATCTTGAGCGCGTGGTAAATGAAGGCCGTCGTGAAGGTTTGCACATTATCAGTGATGGTGAAGAGCAATTGCTTGAGAGCTGGATGCTGGTACATTTAGAACGTATGCAGCCACTGGCAGCATTGCTCGATGCACATTATGGCGGTAATGATTACCGTGCAGCTGTGGCGTTGATGCAAGGAAAAGCAGGGCATCCTGAGTCGACCATCTCTGCACAAGTAAACTCCGATAGCAAAAGACTGGGCAGTCTATGGCAGCTTGGTTTTACCTTGGCACAGCAGCATCGTGATTCATTGTTACAGCAGACACTTAGTCCAAACACTCAAGCCAAATATGAGGTGCTGGCAGAAAAATCTATTTTGCAACAAGCAGAAGTTGAAACAGCTGAGACTGAAAGTTTTATAGACTTTTTACAGCAGTATCGTTAGTAAATGATTGACCACTATTAATACATCCTACTGATAAACAAACCATTTTATAAGAGTATGTCGCTCATGCAAAAACTGACCAATTATCGCAGTTTACAAGTATTTTTGGTCTTTATGACTGTGATTGGTATGAGTTACGCGTTGTTTTTTTTACAGCGTTATATGGGGTTATCTCCTTGTCCACTTTGTATCTTTCAACGTATTGGCATAATGGTCATGGGCGCTTTTGCATTAGTAGCCGCTTTGTTTCACCCAAAGTCAATTGCGGTACGCTTGCTGTTATGGTTTGGTAGCTTGGTGGGGATTGGCTGGGCTACAACCGTAGCAGCACGTCATGTTTGGTTACAGCATTTACCTGCTGACCAAGTGCCTTCATGTGGGCCAGGTTTAGATTATTGGCTCGATACCTTACCTATTTTACAGGTTTTTAAAGAGGTGTTTTCAGGCTCAGGCGAATGCGCAACTATCGATTGGACCTTTATGGGACTTAGTATTCCTGAGCAATCCTTGATATTTTTCAGCCTACTGTTACTAGTACATATATTGATATTATGGCGTATCTTTCGTCCAGTAGAGACACTAGCCTGATTCCAGTGGAGACACTAGCTTGATTATAGTCATTTAACTATTATCACGCTTTTATTATATCCTACCTTTTATACCACCTCATATCGTGTCTACGATAAAGTCTCCTAAACGACTGGTTATTAGCAATATAACTCATTTATGGTTACTTCCTCTAACAGAACACCTACATAAGAGTAATATTCGTTTGTTAGAGTAGCCAGCGTTTATTCCTTTTATATAACCGTTCATTCTTCAACTTTGACTATTTCTAATCTCGCTTATCCCAAAAGTAGGATTTGTTACAGATGAGTGGTCGCTTAATAAGAATTAAACACAAAAAGAGATAAAAACGCTTCATTGGAGTCGGTGACGTTTTTACAACGCTCCTGTAACTTATTGACGTTACTATTGAGAAGTCTATCAGTGTATGTCTAATACATTTTTTGCTATTAAAGAAGCATTTATTTTTATATGATGAAAAACTCTATTCCTACTCCGCTTGTTACGACCTTTTCTATCAAACGCTTTGGTAGTTTTTTGTTACCTCTGTCACTTTGTATGGTTTTGGCTGGCTGTGACAGTCAATCATCTACTACCGCTGCTGCTCATAATGCTTCTATGAAACAGTCTTTGACTGATAGCAAAGCTCGCCATGACAACAAGCATGACTCTATACAGGTAGACGACGATAGTGAAAGTGTTGCTGTAGCAGACAATATAACGAGTACCGATGACGGTAACTCTTTAATGATGGCGGCTAAACCTGATAGCCCTGACAACATACAGCGTCGACGTACTCCGATGATTTCAGATGCCAATACGGATAGCGAGCTGCAGGCGACTTTGATTGGCGATTATGTAGGTATATTGCCATGCTCATTTTGTTCTGGTATTACAGCGACCCTAAATTTGTTCGCTGATGGTTCAATCACCAAGACGAGCATCTACGAAAATCCAACGACTCCTAAAGTACCTCTGACTGAATATGGTATTTATCGTCAAGATAATGACACTATTACTATCGTTTATGAAAACGATCAAATTGAAAGCTATCGTATTGACAACAACCATCTCGTTATGCTGAATGATGACGATATCTTGAATACAGATTATACTTTATCACTCAAATAAGTAATTGTTTATAAAGTCAGCTACCATCATGTGTATATCAATATAATTACAACTTTATTAGCGCCTTTTAAATATACTATCTACGCCTACTAGTTGGGCGTTTTTTATTGGTTATCTATTGGTGTTTACTTTACAATAAGCGCTGCTAGCACTAATGAACAGGTTAGTAGCCGTTAGATACTGAACCTTTTTTAGTGTATTAAAGGTTCGTTTTTGCCAGTACAACTTCATTTAATTCTTATCATCATAGCGTGGAGCCTCTATGCACATTCATATTCTTGGTATTTGTGGCACTTTTATGGGCTCATTGGCTTTATTGGCGCGAGAGCTTGGACATAAGGTGACAGGCTCAGATGCTAGTGTCTACCCTCCTATGTCGACTCAGCTTCAAAACGCTGGGGTGACTATCCAAGAAGGCTACCTTATAGAGCATCTGCAGCCAACGCCTGATTTGGTGGTAGTTGGTAATGCGATGAAGCGTGGTATGGATGTCGTCGAATATGTGCTGGATCAAGGCATGAAATATACTTCAGGACCGCAGTTCCTCTCTGAACAAGTATTGCAATCACGGCATGTCTTAGCAGTAGCAGGTACGCATGGTAAGACAACCACGACGACTATGCTGGCATGGATATTACATTATGCAGGTATCGATACTGGGTTTTTGATTGGCGGTGTGCCATTAGTGGATACGAACGATACGCGCCTGCAAAACGTGTTTGCACATAGCAGCTATTTGGGGGCAGACATTGATTCCAATGAAGCAGCAAGCCCTACTAAAAAAGACCTTACAACATCCGCCGTATCAGGTTATTTTGTCATAGAAGCGGATGAATATGACTCTGCGTTTTTTGATAAACGCTCAAAATTCGTCCATTATCGACCTCGGACTGCTGTCTTAAATAACCTAGAATTCGACCATGCCGATATTTTTGCTGATTTGAATGCTATCCAGACCCAATTCCATCATATGGTACGTATGATCCCAAGTTCTGGCAAGATTATCATGCCAGCTACGACCAGCAGTTTAGAAGATACCTTGGCTAAAGGTGTATGGACACCAGTTTGGCGCACTGCTGTGACGGATGAGAAGCTTACTAACGTACAAGCGGTAGATAAAAAAAGCGCTACCAATGAGACTATTGCAAGCGACTGGCAAGCGGCACTATTAACAGAAGATGGCAGTCAGTTCAAAGTTAGCTTTAACGCTGACCCATCAGTGAGTGCTATCGTTGATTGGTCGATGAGCGGTATGCATAATGTCAATAATGCACTAGTTGCAGTAGCCGCCGCTTATGATGTCGGAGTAGATATCTCAACCGCATGTGCAGCGCTTTCAGCTTTTGCGGGTATTAAGCGTCGGATGGAATTAATCGGAGATGTTAACGACATTTTAGTATTTGATGACTTTGCGCATCACCCTACCGCGATTACAACCACCTTAGATGGTGCTAAAAAGAAACTCACCGACAGACGGCTATGGGCGATTATTGAACCACGTAGTAATACCATGAAAATGGGTATTCATCAGGACAGTCTGGCCCAATCAGCAGCGCTAGCAGATCATACACTTTGGTATGAGCCTGCTGGTCTTGAATGGGGATTACAAGAAGTCATTGATCGGGCAAAGCACAACAGCAATCAGCAAGTTGTAAACAGTATAGAAGATATTATCGAGCATATTACGACGCACGCCCGAGCAGGTGATGCGATTGTTATTATGTCGAATGGAGGCTTTGAAGGTATCCATCAGCGTTTATTAGCTTCGTTGTATGAATTAAATGCTCAAACTTAGCCCTTCTTGTTGAGTTGTGACTCATTGCAACTAATTAACAGCATATAGAATTGATTTGCATTTAAATGCGCTATTTTTATGATTAAAGATAGCGCTTTTTTATACCTTACTATAATCTCCATTTTCTCTGTTTATTTTTTGAACAAAAGTATGATTCTACTTAGTAACATCCATATCACTGAGATTACTTTTGTAACCTTCCATTTACCAATTTCATCTGCAAGATAGCAAATGGCTATCTTTTCTCACATAGTGCCTACACTGGTAACACTTTGTGCTTATTTATACTGACGTTAAGTGTTTACAATGCTGCTATCAACATTAGAAAAGTCTTAAGAAAAATTCATATAAAATTTTACTATTCGTAATACGTTAGGAGAACAATAATGAGCTTTATTTGGATGATCATCGTAGGTCTTGTTGCAGGACTATTAGCACGCGCTATCAAACCTGGCAGTGACCCTATGGGTTGGATTATGACTATCGTATTAGGTATCGTTGGTGCGATGCTAGGTGGTTTTATCGCCAGCCTTATCGGTATTAATGCTGATGGCGGCTTTACTGGTCTATTGTTCTCAGTCATCGGTGCTATCATATTGTTATTCTTGTACGAGATGATCGTGAACAAGCGCCGTGTATAACAGGTTTAGATAAACTAGCATAATCTATCAGACACCATAAAAGACTTTACTTATGTAAGGTCTTTTTTTATGCAAAATACTATTGCTATTTTTTAGATGCTATTAGGTATCTTATGTGACACCGTAGTACATCCTTTTATATGCTCACCCGTTGATTATTATCACTTTTGCCCTTATTTAACTTATAATACATTGCCTATTCAATTCGCTATTATCGAGGTGCTCCGTCATGGCATTACTCCCTATCTTAAGTTATCCTGATCCACGTTTGCGTACTATCGCCAAGCCAGTTAAAGAAGTCGACGATGAGATCAAAACTTTAATCACTGATATGATCGAGACTATGTATGACGCAGAAGGAATCGGTCTGGCCGCGTCACAAGTTGATCAGCATGTTCAACTGATCGTTATGGACTTGTCTGAAAACAAAGACTCACCTATGGTGTTTATCAATCCAAAAGTAACGCCGCTAGTAGAAGAAAAACAGCCATATGAAGAAGGGTGTCTTTCTGTGCCTGATGTCTATGATAAGGTTGAACGTCCCAATAAAGTACGTATTGAAGCAATAGATGAAAATGGTCAAGTCATTGATAAAGAAGTAGAAGGATTATTGGCTGTTTGTATTCAGCACGAGATGGATCATTTAAATGGTGTCATTTTTGTTGATTATTTATCAAGATTAAAGCAGACTCGCGCACGTGACAAAGTCCGTAAAGTACTTAAAGTACGTGAGAAACAGGGCGAGAGACAAGCAGATAAAGTGGCACAACCAACCAATGCTTAACTTATGACGCTTAGTTTATTGTTTTCTTTGTTATTTGATTCTTTCTAAAAGCTGTTTTCAAAAGCTATCTTTGTTCCTAGAGATTGGCTCTATTTATTGTCTCGTTATTCTATTTACCTTAAAGGCTTCTTCTCATGACCATGATCAAAATTGACCAATATTTTGACCCTACTGGCTGGAAAAAATTTACTAAAGCTGCTGAAGGTCGTGAGACGCCTTTGCTGGTGGTTGATTTGAGTCGGATTAAAACTAAATATGCTGAAATGGCAGATTTGTTCCCAACTGCTAAGATTCACTATGCAATGAAGGCCAGTCCGGCTGTAGAAGTTATCAATTTATTGTCTGAGCTTGGCTCAAACTTTGACTGTGCTTCTATTTATGAGCTTGATCGTGTCCTTGACTGCGGTGTCGATGCGTCCCGTATCTCTTATGGCAATACGATTAAAAAAGCGGCACATGTCAAATATGCTTTTGAAAAAGGTATTGATTTGTATGCAACCGACTCAGAAGCTGACTTAAAAAACATTGCCAAGCATGCCCCAGGATCAAGAGTGTTTGTACGTATTTTGGTACAAGGTTCAGATACCGCTGAATGGCCGTTATCGCGCAAGTTCGGTTGTCATCCTAATATGGCGCTTGAACTACTGGTACAAGCACGTGATTTGGGCTTAGTGCCTTATGGCATCTCATTCCATGTAGGTAGTCAGCAAAAAGACGTAGCAGCGTGGGATGATGCACTTGCCAAGGTCAAATATATGTTTGACTGGATGAAAAATGAAGAAGATATTAAGCTACAAATGATCAATTTGGGTGGTGGTTTTCCAGCCAACTATATCAGTGAAGTCAATCCTGTAAAGGTCTATGCGGAAGAGATTGCACGCTATTTAAGCGATGATTATAGTGCTGAGGACATGCCTGAAATTATCCTTGAGCCTGGACGCTCATTGGTTGGAGGTTCAGGTGTCTTAGTCAGTGACGTGGTACTCATTTCGCGTAAGTCGCATACTGATTTAGCCCGCTGGGTATACACGGATGTCGGCTTGTTTCAAGGTTTGATCGAAACCTTGGGTGAAGCGATAAAATATCCGGTCTATACGCCAAAAATGGAAACATCGACCAGTGAAGGCACAGTCGTACTGGCAGGCCCAACATGTGATTCAACCGATATCATGTATGAAGAAGCGGGTTATCAGTTGCCAGAAGAGCTAGAAGTTGGTGATAAAATCTATTGGCTAACGACTGGTGCTTATACCAACTCATACTCGTCTGTTGAGTTTAATGGCTTTCCGCCGTTAGAAGTGGTTTATATTGATTAAGATTTTGCCGATATTATCGATAAAAAAGGGCGGTACTGTGATGAGCAGTACCGCCCTTTTTCGTGTGTTTGTCTGTTAACGTTAAAAATTCTAACACCATGATCTACGCAGTGATTATTAATGTGCAGTGGTTGTTAATAGGTCTTAGGACTGGTTAATGCTTTAAGTTATTTTTAAGTTATAGATGATAACTACTCATTTAAACCCAACACATCTTGCATATTGTATTGTCCAGCTTGCTGCTGAATAATCCAAGTCGCCGCGCGTACGGCACCTGCAGCAAAAGTCATGCGCGCGCGGGCTCGGTGGGTAATCTCCACTACTTCGCCATCCGCGATAAACATGACCGTATGATCACCAATTATCTCGCCGCCGCGAATAGCATGAATACCGATCGTACCTGTTTCACGTGCCCCTGTTTGGCCTTCACGGCCATAGTTGGCGACGTCTTTTAGATGCTGTCCACGTGCTTCTGCAACAGCCTCTGCCATCATATAAGCGGTGCCTGATGGAGCGTCAATTTTATGCTTATGATGTGCTTCGATGACCTCAACATCAGCATCTGTACCAAATGCTTTTGCTGCCATGTTCAATAGCTTCAATGACAAATTAACACCAGTAGAGTAGTTGCCAGCGTAGACAATGGCCGTATGCTTGCTGGCCTCAAACAACACTTGCTCTTGCTGTGTACTAAACCCCGTCGTACCAATAACCATCGCTACCTGATGCTCAGCACAAATTTGCATGTTTTGTTCGGTGGCATCGGGTAAGCTAAAGTCGATTAAGACATCTATGTCATCAATTACCGCACTCAAGTCATCGACGACTTGTATACCTAAACGTCCTATAGCGGCTACCTCTCCTGCATCAGCGCCGACTAAGCTGGAACCTTGACGCTCAATAGCTGCGCTTAGTGACGTTTGCGGATTGTCTTGCACTGCTTCGATTAGCATACGCCCCATACGACCGCCAGCACCGATAACGCCGACATTGATAAATTGTCCTTTCGCTTGTTGAGTCATATTCTTTCCTAAAGCCTTAGTATTTTATATGGTTATTTTTGAGGTTAGATAGTTGATACTAAATTAAATGGATACACCAGATCATGACGCGAGACTGGGAAAAATTTTCTTGCATGCTGTGTCTACGCTGACAGAAGCTGCGCAAAATTTGTCCCAGTCTCACTGACTCTCTTTTATATTGACCTGACTATAGATAACCTATACTAAATATCATAGCATGAATTATTTTTTATATAGCCATTAAAAAGCCCAATAGTTTCACGTGAAACTATTGGGCTAAAATATTTAGATTGATTAAGTCAAACGATTAGTTGCACAATCTATTAGTCGAACAATTCGCCAATCTTCTTAAAGAATGATTTCTTATGTGGCGACTGTTGATGTTTGCTATCATCATCGAGCGTATCTTGGAATTGGCGTAGCAAGTCCTTTTGCTCACGATTTAGGTTCACCGGCGTCTCGATGACCACTCGGCAAATCAAATCACCCTGCATCGTTGTACGTACAGGTGTGACACCTTTACCGCGCACGCGTAATAACTTACCGCTTTGTGTCCCTTCAGCAACTTTGATTTTTACCTTACCATCTAAAGTTGGGATTTCGACTTCTTTACCAAGTGCTGCATCAGTAATGCTAACAGGCACATCCATATACAGATCCGCACCTTGACGAGTAAAGACATTATGCGGTTTGACGCGTACTTCAACATACAAGTCGCCGTTCTGCACGCCTGCCCCGCCCGCTTCGCCTTCACCAGCCAGACGTACGCGATCACCATCATCGACCCCTGCTGGAATAGAAACTTCTAGCGTACGTGACTTTTCTTTGACGCCATCACCATGACAGTCAGGACATGGGTTTTTAATCTGTTTACCCGTGCCACCACAATGCGGACAAGCTTGCTGTACCGCAAAGAAACCTTGCTGCATACGAATCTGACCTTGACCATGACAGGTCTGACACGTAACCACATCAGAGGCGTCTTTTGCGCCTTTACCATCACAAGTATCACAAGGGGCTGGTGCAGTAAAGCTGATCTCTTTTTTGCAGCCACGTACTGCTTCTTCTAATGTCAGCTCGATTACATAACGCAGATCAGAACCACGGCGTGAACGCCCGCCGCCGCCACCGCGTGACTGACCAAAGATATCACCGAAGTTTCCAAAGATATCGCCAAAGATATCTTGGAAGTTACCTGCGCCTGCCCCGCCAAAGCCGCCGCCGCCCATGCCATTTTCAAAAGCGGCATGACCCATACGATCATAGGCTGAGCGTTTGTCTGCATCGCTCAAGACTTCATATGCCATGGACGCTTCTTTGAATTTTTCTTCCGCTTCAGGGTCGTCAGAATTACGATCGGGATGATACTTCATTGCCAGCTTGCGGTATGAACGTTTGATCTCTTTGTTATCTGCAGTCTTACTGACGCCTAATACTTCATAAAAATCACGCTTACTCATGGGCTCTCCTCTCGTCATTACAGTCACGCCAACGGGCAAATTCATCAACCAACATATTAATTCTTACAATTAGGTATCTGCAGATGTTTCATGTGAAACATTAGCTATATGATAAAAATGTAGGAAGTATATGAAAATTGCGAGTTAAAATGGCAGTGTGCTGCTTTAACCAAATCAATTAATATATGTTTGCGCTATTAATGGAGACCCTAAGTTGATTTATCAAGTTACCAAATTATTAAATTATCGATTGCGGTATCAACGCTCATATAGTCATTACTCAGGCAGCAAACCTACGTAACATTTTCACACTTATATTGACCAAAGTCATGCTAGTATTTATCGCCATATTGATAACATCAAGTCCGCTAAAAGGTAGCCCAATCAATGAAAAAGCTTATAACACTGTTTACATTATTGGTCGTCATTATAGTCGCCATTTATGTAGGTTCGCCTTATTACAGCGCCTACCAGCTCAAAAATGCTTATGATGATAAAGATGGTGCGACTATTGCGGCTGCCATCAATTACGACCGAGTACGGCCCAATATAAAGACCCAACTGACCAGTAGATTCGCCAATACAATGAATCAGTACCCATTGGTTGCAGAGCTTGGCGGTGAGCCTTTGGCAAAAGCGGCCAATAGCTTTATTGTGCAGGCAGTAGATAGCTCAGTTACTCCGCAAAATATCGAGAGGCTGATCAATACTCAAGGACAAGCCAATACTGCGACCAAAGAGCTTGCCGCCGCTTGGGCAATCTCTAGCAATCAAATTGATCTTAAAAACCTTATTCAGGACTTGATTATTCATCGCGGTGATGTCGATATCGTAGTCAAACAACAAGTGCAGCAGATGATGAATCAGCAAGCCGCCCAGTTAGAGCAGCAGGCAGCTCAAGGGACAGACAGCGATAAGCCGACCTTAAACTTTTGTGGTCTTAATTGTTTTACCATTAGTGGTCAAGTCAAAGGCTACCCGATTACTATAAAGATGCAGCGTGAAGGCTTTATCGACTGGAAAATTGTAGATGTCGTGTTGCCATAAACGATATAGTCCTACCCTAAATCTTGAATAAAATACAATGAAAAACCGCCCTATAAGCATAGTTTATGGGGCGGTTTTTTATTGACGATCTTTCGTAAGAAGAATGACAAGGGTATCTACTTGACTCCCAAGAACTCTAAAAACTCAGGACTCTCAAAACTGGCTTGATAGAGCACCCCATCTTCACGGTAGATTGCAGGCGTGGCTATAACAGCCAATCCAGCTGCCTTTTCACGGTTTGGTGTTACATAATCTGCGCTACAGCTGGCTGGTGCCGGTGTCATCGCACCCGTTAGCATGGCTTTATCAAAAGCTTTACGACGACTGTCATCATCTGCCTGACACCAAATACCACGCATTTGCTCTGGTGACTGCTCATATATTGGATAGCCGATAACTTTTACAGTCACGCCTTTTGCATTGAGCATCGGTAATTGTTGATGCAGTCTGCGGCAATAAGGACAATTCACATCGTCGGCTACATAGATAACGGCTCTCTCAGCGCTAGTCGCCGGATAGGTTATTAATTGTTTGTCATCTAAGGTTTTAAACACTGACTGGTTTTTACGCTTTTCAAACTCTTCATCCAGTCCGGTAAACTGACCATTCTCAATGACGGATATCTCACCATCGGTAATATATTGCGCGTCATCGGATAATAAAAACGGCACGCCCTCTAACGTCGCGCCCCAAAGCACGCCCGGTACCGCGGTATAAAAGAACGGTGTTTTGGCACTCATGTTTTTAAGCTCGTTCATATTAGCAAGTACCGCAGATTTGACCGCAGCGCTCACCGGCATACCTACTTGCGCACTATTGCTACGCGCTGGGGTGTTGGTCACAACACGCTTGCTTGGGTTCTTTTGTAGCTCGCCTTGGATGACATATTTGCCATCGGCAGTGATATGTAGCGGCGGCTGCCCTGCCAAATCGACTTGATACATATTAGGCAAGTTAGAAGGGTTAATCGCTAGTATTTGAGTTTTGATACCGGCTTGGGCTAGTACTTGACGTAAACGGCTGTCGATATCAGCGCTGACGGACTTGCTTGCTGAGCTATTTTGCGCAGTTATCGGAGCATTTTTTGATTGGTCAGCACTGGTAGTAGATGAGGTTGGCTGAGCACAAGCGCTAGTGGCCAATAATAAAGCGCTAATAATACTAGCAGATTTTAATAAGGTTAGTTTCACAACAGAAATCCTATCGAATAAGCATAAAGTCATAAATAACGAGTGCAAAAACAGTGCGTCAAAACACTATCTAAAAACATAGATTAAATAATTAGGATGACTTTAGCACACCGGAGAAATTTAGAAAGGAGTTGCTAGTTAAGGTTGCAAAAGAGCTACTTGAGCTTAAGGGAGGCGTAATAGAGGCTTAAACGTATAATAGAAATCGATATATGGTAGATTAGGCTATCTATGAGTAGGCTGGGTTTTTAACCCAGCCAATTGTCATGAAGAATTGTAATATTAGATAATAAAATCTGGCTTAAGAACGAATAGTATTTTAAGTCAGATAAAATGACATAATAGAAAAAGCTGGGTTAAAAACCCAGCCTACAAAATATTAGCTTACTAGCTTTTAAAACTTCTCAACTTCATCAGGGGTTAAAAAGCGACTATCACCTTTTTCTAACCCTTCTAGCGTGATATGTCCGATACTGGCGCGGTGTAGCTCAACAACCTTATTACCAAAATAACCCATCATGCGTTTAACTTGATGATACTTACCCTGCTCTAGTGTCAGGCGCGCATGGGTTTCGTCGATGAATTCAAGCGTCGCAGGTTTGGTCGGCTCGTAATCTCCTTCTAGTAAAATACCTTCAGCGACTTTTTTGATGGCTTTTTCTTGTGCATCGCTGTCCATCGGATCCGCTAAGGTCAGCTCGTAGACTTTTGCGTGCTCATGTTTAGGGCTGGTGACACGGTGTAGCCAACCACCATCATCACTCATCAGTAACGCGCCAGTGGTATCCACATCGAGGCGTCCAGCGATACGCAAACTGCCCAATTCTGGTACTGCGATCAGCTCGGTGACGATAGGGTATTCTTTAGCCTTTAACGTACATTCAAAGCCTTCTGGCTTATGCAATAGAATATAACGATTGCCTGTCGCCACTGACAGTGGTTCGCCTACCCACATGACATCATCGTTAATGATATCGACATGTACACCAGGATCTTTGATAACTTCGTCGTTGACGGTGACCTCGCCTGCGTGCAGAATTTTTTTGGATTCTTTGCGCGACAGTTCCGTGGCTTTACTAATAAATTTATCTAAACGCATGCTATTTGCTACCATTAGTTTTGTTATAGTGAGGCAAGTTTAACATATCCCATCTAAACCTAGGTGCATCATCAAAACAATATAGCCGCTAAAAATAAAACTGCGATATAGGTAACGTGCTACTAAAAATAATTTTTCCTTGTGTGCTGTGCCTACGCAGACAGAGGCTACGCAAAATTTGTTTTTAGTGGCACTATGTCTAATTTCAGATTGGATTAATTATATGAGTTATCACACCCTGCAAAAAGTCGTCACTGCTCGTCTTGAAATCAAGAAATCTGAATTCATTACTTATGCCTATCCGGTCACCACGCGTGAACAAGCCATGTTTCACGTGGAACAGCTGCGCGAACAATATCCTGATGCGCGGCATTGGTGCTGGGCTTATATCATCGGTGACCCTGATAATACAACGAGCGCAGGCTTTGATGACGATGGCGAGCCCAATGGTACAGCAGGTCGGCCAATTCTAAACGTCCTACAACACAAGTCTATTGGTAACGTCATTATTATTGTGGTGCGTTATTTTGGTGGTATTAAACTGGGTGCTGGCGGCCTGACTCGTGCTTATGCAGGCTCTGCGCAAGCGGCAGTGGATGAGATGATACTGCGCCCTTACGTACCAATGGCGCAAGTACAGATACTAGCGGAGTTCGCGACTGAAGCGCAATGTCGTTATATAGTAGAAAGCCTAAACGGTAGTATTGATGACGTAAATTATAGCAAGCAGGTTACATTAACCGTGACTATTGCTGAACAAGATATTGAGCGTCTAAAAGAGCGTCTGGCAATAGATGGGCGGGTGCTAGAGAATGAGTAATTACCGCTACTTTTAAGAATAAACAGCAACAAAATAATCAGTCAAACCAAGAGAGTTGCCATGTCAGTACTTAACCTAGCAGAATTGAAAACCCCGCCTATTATCAATGGTAATACTTTTAACTTTGAGCCCTTTGAGCCGCCTTTTTGGCTCAGCAATGCCCACTTACAAACCATCCTGCCTACTGTCCTTGTCAAACATAATCCTGCCTATCGTCGCGAGCTAATACTAGACTCTCATCAAATCAGCGAGGTAGCTTATGATTTCATCGATAACAGTGAGCCACAACCGCAGCACAATCAACGCTATAAAACGCCATTAGTAGTCTTATTTCATGGGATGGAGGGCAGTAGTGCCAGCCATTATGCTCGAACGTTAGCCACTTATGTCGAGCAGCAAGGCTGGCACTTTGTGGTAGGACATTTTCGTGGCTGCGGCGGCGTGCCAATGTCTAATGAGGTGGTCTATCATGCTGGTGATAGCGAAGAGACCCATCATACGCTGGGAGTACTGGCCGAGCGCTACGAAACTATTTATGCTTTGGGCGTCTCGCTAGGGGGCAACTTATTGGCACGTTATATGGCAGATTATGCTGATGATGCCATTTGTGCAGCCGCAGCAGTGGTATCGGCGCCCCTTGATTTGGCATCAGCAACCACGGCAATGGAAAATCTGATAGGTCGCAGGCTCTATACCCCCTATTTACTAAACCCCATGCTGACCAAGGTTTTGAGTCAGCGGTTAGATGTTACAGAGCTCAATAAAATTACTGCCAGTGAGCGCATTCAGGAGTTTGATGAGGCCTTTACTGCGCCGCGCTTGGGTTACCGATCGCCTTATGATTACTATCGTCAAGCTTCAGCGATGCCGCACCTGCATAAAATTAGCAAACCGACCTTGATTATCACGGCTAAAGACGACCCTTTTTTAGGTATTAACGCTACAGCAGGTGATGTCTCAAACAGCGTGATATTGTACGAGCCGGTGCATGGTGGCCACATTGGCTTTGTACGTTGGAAAGACAAAGGATTAGATACCAATTGGGTGCCAGAAACAGCGCTACAGTTTTTTAACACCGCTGCGTCTGCATGAAGAACTTCTCTTTGCAGCAATCCTCTTCCTGTTAATCTTACTCAGATAATCTTATTCAGACTTTGACCATGTCATAAATATTAGGCCAGTTGATACCATTTTAATAGTCATCTTCAAGTAACCATCCGTTCACTGAAAGTCATTGGTTTTAACCCTGTCAGTCGGTATGATAAGTCACTGTTTTTGATAACAACTTATATAAGACTGTCCTATGCAAACTTCAAAACCTTCAAAGACCGCAAAGCCTTCAAACACCGCAAAGCCATTTGCTCCTGCTCCCTTTAAGCCACCGTTTTGGCTGACCAATCCACATCTGCAAAGTATCTTGCCCAAGTTTTTTGCGCCAGAGGTACCAAAGTATCGGCGGGCAGTCAAGCAAGACTCATTATGTGAGACAGACATTGCTTACGACTTTTACGATGCACATTCAATAGAGGCAGCGAACGACGGTACGCTTGAGCAAACACCTTTAGTCGTGCTATTTCACGGCATGGAAGGCAGTAGCGATAGCCATTATGCGCGGGCATTGGCGTATCAAATGCATCGCGATGGCTGGCACTTTGTAGTGGCACACTTTCGCAGCTGCGGCGGTATTCCGGCTAACGGGCGCGTATTTTATAATGCCGGTGACACTGAAGAGGTGCATCACATGCTGCAAAATTTACGTGAGCAGTATGCCCATATCTATGCGGTAGGCGTCTCGCTAGGTGGTAATGCGCTGGCAAAATACATGGGTGAATATGGTGATGAAGCGCTATGCGAGGGTGCCGTGGTCATCTCCGCGCCTGTCGATATGTCATCAGCTGCGCTAAGCATGCATAGCTTCTTGAGTCACCGTATCTATACGCCGTATTTGCTCAATCCAATTATCAAAAAAGCCTTATCAAATGACATAAGTGAAGAGGAAATTGCCTCTATCAAGTCGGTCAATCGTATCAGTGATTTTGATAATATCTTTACCGCGCCGCGTCATGGCTATCGCTCCAAAAACGACTATTACCACTCCTCATCGGCGCTACCCTACTTAATAAATGTCACCCATCCGCTACTGCTGATTAGTGCCAAAGATGACCCCTTTATTGGCTTTACCGCCACTCAGGGTGATGTCTCTGATAGCGTCACTATCCTTGATACCGACCATGGTGGCCATATTGGTTACCTGCGTTATCGCTCAGCTAGCAAACAGGCCGACAAGGTGAAATCCAGCTCTAAGCAATCGAAAAACAATGGTAAAAAAACCAAAACCTCAAAATTCGATATCAATTGGATACCTGAAACCGTTAGTGCCTTTTTTCACTCGATTGGCATTCCGTCTAATGATATTTCACTTAATAATGTTTCATCTGAAAACGCTTCATCCAATGAATGACCATCTAATAAACCATAACCCTAAGCCTTAAATTATTGAGAGTCTGTCATGTATCCATTTTTTCGTTATGCTAAATCTATCACTAAGGCTGTCATCGCTAACAAAAAAGGCGATCAATTAGACTTAGCAGATACCAGCGAGATTGAGATTCGTTGTAGTTTGACAGACATTGATAATTTTTTAGAGATGAATAATGGTCGCGTGCTGACGTTGTTCGATTTGGGACGTACTGACTTTGCCATTCGTACTGGCCTTGGTAAACAATTACTACATAAACGTTGGGGGCTAGTTGTAGCTGGTAGCACCGTACAATATCGCAAACGCATTCGCGCTTTTGATAAAGTCACGATTAAGACGCACGTCGCTGCTATTGATGAGCGCTGGATCTACGTGGAACAATCAATGTGGGTGAAAGGCAAGCCCTGCTCGTCTGCCCTACTACGAACAGGCGTCACTAGCAAAGGGCGCGTGATTGAGACTCAAGAAGTGCTGGATGCGATGAGTAAATCTGATTGGGATATGCCACCAACTGGATACGTAGCCGAATGGATTGAGAGTGATGATGACCGTCCGTGGCCGCCAAGGGTTGAGAGTTAACCTAAACTCTAAGCTTATCAAACATTAAAACCTATATGTTTTCCTGTTGGAAGCTTAACATTAGTAAGACAAAATGGGCTATATCAGCTGATTCTCTTGCCGGTAATGGTTTGGTGTCATGCCATAGTATTTTTTGAAGGTGCTAGAGAATGCACTGTTATCGATAAAGCCGCTTGCTAGTACGATTTGGCTAATAGGCAAAGAAGTATGTTTAAGAATATATTTGGCGTGTTCAAGCCGCAATTGCACGTAATACTGCTGCGGTGAACAACTAAAACTTTTATTAAATATGCGCTGTAATTGTCTACTTGATAATCCCAGATGATGGGCAATATCCTTAACGCTCAAAGGCTCTTCAAGATTGGTTTTCATCAAGGCAATAGCATTTGTCACATTGGTATAGCTACTACTCAGTATTTTTGGCTTGGGCATATGCTGTACGTAAGTCGGCTCACGTATAGAGGTGATAATAAACATATCTTGTATCTTGGAGACGATGTGATGACCATGATGCGTGTTGATGATATGTAAGGTCATATCCAATGCGCAAACCCCGCCCGAACAAGAGTATAGCTGCGGTGCTATCGTAAATATCTGGTCATTAAAAATAACGCCCGGATAGCTTTCTTGGGCCACGCTTATGTTCTCCCAATGCAGGGAGGCTGTTTGTTGTTCCAGTAAGCCTGCAGCAGCCAATGCTAGCGCCCCTGTACACAAGCCGCCAAGGGCAATATTGCGTACTGCCAATCGTCGAATTAAGGTAATAAGTTTTCTAGATTTTAAATAGTCTGTTTGATGTCCTCCGCATACAAATACCAAGTCGCAGGTTAATAAGTAGTCAAGCCCTGCAGTATGACTTATCTTAATATCGTTACTGCTACTGGTTTTATCGTCATCAAGCCCTGCGACCACCCACGAGTATAAAAGTTGCTCGCTCACATAATTTGCCATTCGAAGTGGCTCAATGATATTGCTGAACGCTAACATAGAAAAGCCATTGATCAGTAAAAACCCAATACGCCGAGGCTTGTCTGTCATCTTTTTTGTGATCTGAGTCATTTTTTATCGCCTTCAGAGCGCACTTCAACTTCTGGCTAATGTTGAGTTATTTATCCATATGTCCGATTATAAACATAAAATGTCGCTTATGAAAAACTATCTTATTATTTTTACCTCTAGTATCGAAGGTGTTCTTAGTTAATTCTTAATTAATGACTACCTACTCTGGAGACGTCCCATGTCAACACTCAAAGATCTTACTAGTACATTATCTTTCGATGGCGCATCAGATAACTCATTGAATAATTTGCATCTTCCAAGTCTAATCGAAATTAAAAATGGTCAAAAAGTGACGCCAACTTTTAGCCATCAAGAATACGCCAATCGTCATGAGAAACTGCGTGAATATTTAGATAGCCAAAATATTGCAGCGGTACTCTTTACTTCGATGCATAACATCAATTACTACTCTGACTTTATATATTGCTCGTTTGGGCGACCTTATGGACTGGTCATTTCTGCACAAGAAGTCGTATCCATCTCAGCCAATATCGATGGTGGACAGCCTTGGCGTCGTACTGTCGGTGACAACAATATTGTTTATACAGACTGGCAGCGTGATAACTATTTTAAAGCCATTGCCAAGCAAATCCCCAATAACGGCCGTGTCGGTCTTGAGTTTGATCATCTGCCATTAGATAGCTTTGCCAAGCTTAAAGCAAGCTTACCCAATGTAGAGTTTGTCGATATCAGCGCCGCATGCATGACCATGAGAATGATCAAGTCCGCTGAGGAGATCGCGCTCATCAAAAAAGGCGCGCAGGTGTGTGATATTGGCGGCGCAGCCTTGGTGCAAGCGGTTTATGATGGCGTGCCTGAATACGAGGTTGCATTGGCGTCTACCCAAGCGATGGTTCGCGCTATTGGTGAGCAGTTTGGTCACGTTGAGCTGATGGACACCTGGACATGGTTCCAGTCAGGTATTAATACGGATGGCGCGCATAATCCTGTGACCAATCGCCGGGTCCAATCGGGCGATATATTGAGCCTGAACTGTTTTTCGATGATAGCAGGCTACTATACTGCGCTTGAGCGTACTTTGTTCTTGGAGACATGTGATGCCGACTCCCTACGCTACTGGCAGATAAATTGTGAAGTACATGAGGCAGGGCTTGAGCTTATCAAACCAGGCGCACGCTGCTGTGATATCGCCCATGAACTCAATAAAATTTATGCAAAATATGACTTATTAGAAAAACGCAGCTTTGGTTATGGTCACTCTTTTGGTGTCCTGAGCCACTACTATGGCCGCGAGGCGGGACTTGAGCTACGTGAAGACATCGAAACCGTGCTTGAGCCGGGTATGGTCGTCTCGATGGAACCGATGATTATGATTCCGGAGGGTATGCCGGGTGCTGGCGGTTATCGAGAGCATGATATTTTAGTCATCAATGAGACGGGTGCTGAGAATATCACAGGCTTTAAGTACGGACCTGAGCACAATATTATCGGTCGTTAATGTATAGGCGCTTTTAACAAATACTGTCTATATTGAGTGGACTTACTAATATTGAATGGCTTTAGTATAAGCTCTTTATTCCAAGCCCGCCAATATAGATTATTCGCCTCATACGATACCATTATTTTCACTTTTTACTTATTAAGGAAATAACATTATGGACCTGTTTCTTAACAGCTGGACGTTGTTTTGGTTTTTAACCATCAATGTACTGACGCTATTACTGGCAGCAAGTTATTTCTTCGTAGAGCGTCATAACAAATAATGCAGTAAACATTACGAGGGATCGACATGTTTATCAATTGGATGATATTGTTAGCAGCAATTGCGCTTCTCATTTTATTGGCTAGTAAAGCGGCAAAAGTCATGTCAGCGGATGACGAAAGTGGCTTTTTAGTCGCTGGTCGCTCATTAGGGCCTTTTGTCATGGCGGGTACTGTCGTGGCGACTGGATTTAGTGGTTGGGGCTTTATGGGCTCACCTGGTGCCGCCTACCAATACGGAACGATTGAGCTTTTGGGAAATTTCTTTTTTGCCCCCGCCATGGTAGTCGCCGTACTATTCTTTGCAGTCTATCTGCGCAATAGAGCTGTGAAGATGGGTAGTAGTACCATTCCTGAATTTATCGTTAATTTGCACTGTGATGATCGGGATTCAGTATCTGCTCGCACTTTACGTATTATCACGTCTGTGGGCATGATTATATTTTTGACCGTATTTTTAACGGCACAGGTAAGAGCACTTGGCATGTTGGGTAGTAGCTGGCTTGGTATTTCACCGCTGTTTGCTTCTGCGCTTTTATTGGTAATCATTACTATTTATACCATGGCAGGCGGTCTGCTGGCTGTTGCTTGGACCGACACTTTTATGGTGATTGGGATGACAACCGCTGCTATTTACATTGTGTTTCAGGTATTCACCGACATTCCATTAGCAGATATGATCACTCAGCTAAATGCGATAGATCCAAATCTCATTAATCCAAAAACCTCTAACCCTTATGGGGATGCCAAAGCCTCTGTCTTTCTAGTATTCGTCTATGCGCTTATCTTTAGTACCGCATTACCTTATATGTCAGTGCGTTTTTTGGCGATGAAATCTAATATTAGCATTGCCAAAACAGGATTTTATACGGCCATTCTAGGGTGTATTTTGAGTTTGGTGCCTATCGTTGGCTTATATGTGCGTATCAAAAACCCAGGTCTTGCCAATCCTGATAACGCAATGCCTTGGTATTTGGCCAATGCTATTCCAAGTGTGGTGGGTAGTGTCATCACTTTGTTTATTCTATTTGCCATGAAGTCTACAGCAAACTCCATTATGCACACCTTATCAACGGCGGCCTCACATGATTTGCGTTTGGCCATATTTGATAATAAACCTCGCACTGACGCTGAGCTATTAAGGCTAAATAGATTGTGGGTCGCTATCATGGCGGCTATCGCTTTTATTTCTACCTTCTTCTTACCTGAAGCCATGCTGAGTTTTTTAGGTATATTCTCTAGTGGTACTTTAATGGCGGCCTTATCTGGCGTACTGTTGGTGACTATTTTTTATAAAGGCTCAGCGATGGCTGCTATTGCCTCTATTATCGTCGGTGCTGTTTGTAGTAGTTATCTGTTGACGTCAGGGATTGTTGGCTGGGTAGAGGGGCCGCTGATAGGGTCAGCTGCATCAGCCATCACTTACGTGGTCGTTAGCGTGTTGGTACCTAATAGTAAAAGCAATGCCGTCGTTACCTAAGCATCGTTACCCAAGCATCGTTACTCAAGATAATTTGTTTTAGCAGCATATAGCGCAGCGTTTTTTTACACCATAACCTGTTGATAAAAGTAAATCGTTAACATAATCACTAATAACATAAGGATAAATGTTATGCAAAAACTACACAGTAATCAGCGCATGAGCAAAATCGCCATTCATAATAAGACCATTTATTTATGTGGCCAAGTGGGCAACCCTGAGGATGATATCGCAGCGCAAACCTTGACTTGCCTGCAGAGAGTTGAAGCCTTGCTAAACGAGGTTGGTAGCGATAAATCAAAAATGCTATCGGCCACGGTCTGGGTGAAAAGCATGTCGGATTTTGCCGCCATGAATGAGGTTTGGGATAAGTGGTTTGAGGGCACAGTGCCGCCCATTCGGGCTTGCGGTGAGTCGGCTTTATCAAGCCCTGATTTATTAGTAGAAGTCACTGTTATTGCCGCTGAATAAGCTGGCGGCAGCGTCAATCCAAAAATAAGAAGGATATGATGTTTGATGTCCTTTTTTAGTCATTATCAAAATTGAGAGTAGGCGGGCTGATGGGCGTAACCGCGTACATTTTAAAAATCTTATTGCGGCGTAGCTCGGTACTGCGTTTTTATGGGTCAAGCTACTTTTTATAAATACTAATAGCGGATACGTTTTTTTAATAAGTACTGTTTAATAAGTACTAAGAGGTATTGCTGCTATTGATACCAGCCAGATGAGAGTAATTATGAATAATCAAAATTTTGACATACATATTATTGGTGGTGGCGTCATCGGTTTGACGACAGCGGTGACCTTACAGGCGCGCGGGGTAAAAGTAGTCTTGCTGGAGGCCGATGAGATATGCAAGGGCACATCAATAGGAAACGCGGGGCACTTAGCGACTGAACAGGTCTTTCCTGTGGCGGATGCCAGCATGCTGCGCCATATACCAGCGATGCTGCTTGATCCCACAGGCCCGCTGCGACTAGATTGGCGCTATCTGCCGCGCCTGATGCCGTGGGCATTTCAGCTATTACTCAATATGCGTGCTGAACCGTTTGACCGAATTCATAAGTCCATATTGAACTTAAACAGCAGCAGCCTTGCGGCATGGCAAGACTTTGCCACGCAATTTCATCTCAAGCAGTGGGTGCATACCAGCGGCTCACTATTGACGATTGAGCAGCCGACCAAACTGAGTATCTTGACGGATTATGGCAAGCGCTTGAATGAGGTTGGTGTGCCCAATCACCCCCTAACCAAAGATGAGATCAGCGAATACGAACCTGCTTTAAAAAACGATAACCTTGATGCGCTATATTTTTCTAAAACGGGGCACTTTACCAACTTGCAAGGTATCTACTCTAGTCTGGTTGACAGCTTTAGGGAGCTTGGCGGTCATATCATTGAGCACTGCCGTGTGTTTGAAGCCGTGCCAGGCGAAGAGGGTATTCACCTCAAAACCGAGCAAGGCGATATGGTGGCCAAAAACATAGTGCTCTCAGCAGGCGCCTACTCAAAAGCGCTGGCCCGTCAGCTGACGGGCATAAAAGTGCCGCTAGATACTGAACGCGGTTATCATTTAATGATTCCAAAGGAGGGCAAACGCTTAAACATGTCGGTATCAAGCCTTGATCGGCACTTTATCATGACGCCCATGGAAAAAGGTCTGCGCCTTGCAGGTACGGTAGAGTATGCAGGACTTGACGCGCCGCCCAATATGCAGCGCGCGCACAAGCTGCTACAGCATGCACAGCCGATGCTAAAAGAGCCTTTAGATACTGAGGGTAGTGTGCCGTGGATGGGCTTTCGACCAACGACGGTAGACTCATTGCCCGTCATTGATAGAATCGGGCGCGTGTTTTTGAACTTTGGTCATCATCATTTGGGGCTCACACAATCGGTGGTGAGTGCGCGCATGATAGCGGAGTACTATTTTGACGAGCCGCATACTATCGACCCAACCGCCTATAAGGTGAGCCGCTTTAAAAAGGCTAGTTAAAAGACAAGTGACTGGGTTTTTTGGTAGTGTGTCAGAAAGTATTCTGAGGAAATAAAAGAGAGTGACAGCCAAAGCAAGATGATATATTTGAGGTTATGAATACACAAATAGAAATCAACTGCCCCGACTGTCACAGTTCAATTTTTCGATGTACGGCGTAAAAAGTTATGGTAAGCAAAACTACAAATATAACGATTGCAAACGGCAATTTATTGGCGACCATGCCTTAACTTATAATAACGGTCACTTTAAAATAGAAGACCTCATACGTCTGATGACGGTTAGGAGTTGTGGCATGCAGTACCGTACAATATCGCAAACGTATTCGCGCCTTTAATAAAGTTACAATTAAGACGCACGTCGCTGCTATTGATGAGCGCTGGATATACGTAGAATAATCAATGTGGATGAAAGGCAAGCCTTGCTCATCTGCCCTACTACGGACAGGCGTCACTAGCAAAGGGCGCGTGATTGAGACTCAAAAAGTGCTGGATGCGATGGGCAAATCTGATTGGGATATGCCGCCGACAGGCTACGTAGCCGAATGGATTGAGAGTGATGATGACCGTCCGTGGCCACCTTTAGGTTGGGCTAACTGAAAACGTACTTTTAATCATTTTTTACCACTAATTAACCTTAAGACTACCATTCCATAACATTACATTATATAAATAAATATAATAAATGTTAGGATATTAGTGAGTAGTATATTCAGTTGAATACTATTTAATTAAATGTCATCTAATTAAATAGTATCTAAGTAAATACAGTCTCATAAGGAAAATAAAATGGTTAATAATACGGATTACGTTGGCACGCTATTTGATAATAGTGAATCAAATCCAGGCAAAATTACTTTAGCTTTTACGATGGCAGGTGTTGCGCTTAAAAAAGGTCACTCTGCATCAGTTATATTGATGGTAGACGCGGTACACCTAGCATTGCCTAATGCTTTGGATAACGTCGATATCGGCGCACCGTTTGACCCTGCTAAGGATTTGCTAGAAAACTTTATAGAAAAAGGTGGTAACGTATTGGTCTGCGGTGCATGCATGGAACATAATGGTGTAGAAGAATCTGCCATTGATAAACGCTTTACGAAAATTAGTGGTGATGATGTGGTTGAGCTGCTAATGAATGCGAAGGGATCTTTGCAGTTGAATTAAGCGTTTAAGCTAAGTAATTAGTTTATAAAAATGGGTCAGTTTTCTTAGTCATCTTTTTGATGGTTTTGTGGACTAGCCTATTTTTATCTTGAGGTTTTTTAAACTATTTAATAGTTTCATTTTTTTGAATAGTTTAAAATTTTAAGTAGGGTGCGCCTAGCGCACCCTTTGTTTATCTTACTATTATCTTTTTTAATCCAAAGAAGTAGATAATAAATACTATGACTGGAATAATAATCACAAAGTTAGCTAAGCTTTTAGTACACCCTACAGCTATTCATTAAATGACCAAGGCTGATTATTGTTGTACATGTTCTCTAAAAAAATTAACAGCCAAAGAACTGAAGTACCTTTTTCAAAAGTAGTACTAATAGTGCTTTCAAAATCTATTTGTGTATCTGGTACAAATCTTTTTTCATAACGTAGATACGTGTCTTCAAGATCTTTTATGTTTTCTATGCCTAAAGCTTTTATCCTATCGATCAATGAATCACTAATGAGGCTTTGAGTATTATTTTCCACTATTGATACACTGCAGTTACTACTACCTATTTCATCTTCAATTCTAGTTAAGCTTTCGTTTGTAGTCATAAAAGATAAGAGCGAAGCTTTATCGATTTTAACTTTATCCGGTTTAGTTTTAATTTTTTCACGCATACTATATTCAAACTCCATTATAGTAGAATTTAACTTTACGAACTCAATATCGGCTTGTTCTAGAAGTGCGGCAACTCTATAAAAAGTCCTCTTCGCTGAAGATGGAATTTCAGAAGCACCTTTATAACCTAAGTCATGTTCAATCTCTGCCCATGAGTGTTGTAAAATACTTCTGATTTGAAACTCAAATTTGAAAGTTTCAAAATCTGAGTACTCTGAAAGGATAGTTCTATTTTTTTTCAAACTAGCTACATAATGTAAACTTCTATATCCAAATCTATCAGTATCTATCTCACGCTTATCGACTGAGTTCTCCTGATCTATATCAAACTCTTCTTCCACTACTTTAGCTACTTTATTTACCTCATCTTCAAAGTATGTGATTATACGGACGCCGACTACATCTGTAATATCGTCTAAAGACTTATATTTCTGTTTTGCTAAAATTTTCTTTTCTAAACTATCCCTATCCTTAA
This sequence comes from uncultured Psychrobacter sp., assembly GCF_947488565.1. Classification (GTDB taxonomy): domain Bacteria; phylum Pseudomonadota; class Gammaproteobacteria; order Pseudomonadales; family Moraxellaceae; genus Psychrobacter; species Psychrobacter saeujeotis. The sequence goes on from NZ_CANKZC010000002.1 coordinate 575,586, forward strand.
CTCTGGTTTGTATTTGATGAGCTTTAATACCTTTTTGTTTAAGCAAAGAATTTATAAGCGTCTTGAGAGATTTATCCAGATCCTCTAGTATCTCTCTCTTTTTGTCATATTCTTTCAATATTGAATTCATTTGATAGCTCATCGGATAGGTTGTTACTAGAAGTCGTTAGTCGTATATTACATTATAAACGCTTGAACAAACCAATTTATAATCACAGGTTTTTACGTATCACTTAACTACAAATCCATAGTCAAATATCTTAACTACAATATTGTAGTCAAAACATACTTCTTTTATTGAACAACTAAATACACATTATCTAACATGCAAGCCGTCCAGCTTTGTTAAAGTAAGTCATGTAAAACACCTAATAAATAAAAAGGAAGCCCATCATGACCTTAATGAATACCCTTAATTTAACCTACCCTATCGTGCAAGCGCCGATGGCAGGTGCAACGACACCTGAGCTGGCAGCGACGGTTAGTAACTTTGGTGGATTGGGATCATTGGGGTCTGGCACGACGGCGCCAGATGTTTTAAATAAGCAAATTAACACTATTAAATCGCTCACCGATCGCCCTTTTATGATTAATCTGATGGTGTTATCGGAACATGACTCTAGTACGTTAGATAGCGAAATCCCTGCTTGGCTGAATCAATACTATCAACAGCAAAACATAGAAGTAGCGTTACCTACACGCCCAGCGTTAAACTTTGTAGATCAGCTACAAGTGCTCTATGACAATCCCGTCCCTGTCGCGAGCTTTACCTTTGGTATTATCAGCGCTGAGCAAGTGCAGCGCTTGCAAAGTCTAGGCACACGCGTCATCGGTACTGCCAATCATCCTAACGAGGCCAAAGCATGGGCAGAGATTGGTGCCGACGCAGTATGCGTGCAAGGGGTAGAAGCTGGTGGACATCGCGGAGGTTGGTTGCCACAAAGCGCAAGCGATCCAATGGGATTATTGACGCTAATTAGTCAAACGCGGGCTTGTACCGATATTCCGTTAATCGCGGCTGGCGGTATTATGACTGGGCAAGCTATTAAGGCGGTGCAAACAGCAGGGGCTGAGCTGGCGCAAATCGGCACGGCATTTTTGACCACAGATAAGTGCGGTATTAATGATATTTATAAACAGGCGCTACTCGATGCCAGTCAAGATAAGCGCAGTAGCGAGACACGCTTAACAAGACTGTTTTCAGGTAAGCAGGCACGCGGTTTGTTAAATGATTATTTACGTGATTTTGCGCACTTTGAAAACGCGCGTGAGCTACCGCCTTACCCGCAATTAAATGCCATGACCAAAGACTTGCGTGCGCATGCGAAAAAGAACCTTGATGCAGAATATCAGTCTTTATGGGCAGGACAAGGAGTCGCTTTGGTCAGACAAGAGCGCACGCTTGAGCTGCTTGAGCGACTGGTAAAAGAGATGTGATTGCTATAGCCAAAAAAAGAAACACCAGACCAGCTGATGTTTCTTTTTTAGTTTTAAACAAACCTTTTAACTCAAATAATTATTTCTTCAACCTTTTCCTAAACGCCTTATAATCGTCTGCTGTTTCTTTTACCGCTTCGCTCATCGGCATATAACTGACTTTTACCTTCCTCTGTAAACTGTATGACCATCTCATAAAAAATGACAGCCAAATGACCATAAAGCATGCCGAGGGTTTACAGCTCTAATAAAGACGGCATAAGCTTTCTCATCTATGATAAGCGTTTCGTTTAGTCAGCCCCAGATAGCGCCAAAGGATAAACATTGAGTAATACAGACATATCTTCCAGTAAACAACGTGACCTTACCCAAGGGTCGATTGCCAAAACAATGCTCCTGTTTGCCTTGCCTACCCTTGGCTCATCGGCGTTACAATCCTTAAATGGCTCAATCAATGCTATTTGGGTAGGACGGTTTTTAGGTGAAGAAGCGCTGGCGGCGACGGCAAACGGCAATATCTTGATGTTTATCCTGATATCCTTTGTGTTTGGCTTTGGTATGGCGTCGACGATCTTAATCGGTCAAGCCATGGGGCAGCGCAATGAGGATGTGGTCAAACGCACCATGGGTACAGCGCTTGGTAGTATTATTCCAATAAGTGTGTTGGTCGCGGCTGTAGGATGGATATTTGCGCCACTGCTGCTCGATTTATTAGGGACGCCGCCGAGTGCTGTGGATCTGGCTCTGAGTTATCTGCGCATGATATTCATTGCTATGCCGGTTACCCTAACCTTTACGCTGATCATGATGGCGTTACGTGGTACGGGTGATTCTACGACGCCGCTTTGGTTCATATCGATGTCGGTCGCTATTGATTTGGTGTTGACCCCTACGCTTATTTTGGGCCTTGGACCCTTCCCTGAATGGGGTATCTTTGGTTCAGCATTTGCTACCGCTGTTGCCAATACATTGGCACTGATTGGCATTCTTACCACTATGTATTTTCGTGGTTCTGTGCTGGCGCTTAGCAAGCCTGAGCTGCGGTTTTTGCGTGCAGATAGAGAAATTCTAAAATCAATGTTTTCAAAAGGGCTGCCGATGGGTCTTCAGATGATCGTCATCTCGTCAGCGGCACTGACGATGCTCTCTTTGATCAACCGCGAGGGAGTGCAGACGACAGCCGCTTATAGTGCCACGCAGCAGCTTTGGACCTATGTACAGATGCCTGCAATGGCGCTCAGTGCAGCGGCAAGTGCCATGGTGGCACAAAACATCGGGGCAGGACAATGGAATAGAGTGGCAAAAATCACTCACTGGGGGCTTGTCTTTAATGTGGTGTTGACAGGCGCTGTTATCGTAGCGCTGACGATATTTGATGAAGCTGTCTTAAGCCTTTTCCTCGGTAGTGATAGTCCAGCGGTACCGATTGGGCGTCATATTCAGCTGATGGCGACATGGGGCTTTGTGTTTTTTGGCATAGCGCAGGTATTTTTTGGTACCATGCGTGCCAATGGCTATGTAATCTGGCCACTGATTGTGATGGTGATTTCAATGTATCCTGTGCGGCTTGGTTTCGCGTTTGGATTTTATTCAACCCTTGGTAGTGACGCGCTTTGGCTGTCGTTTCCAGCGGGAATGGTAGCGACCGCGCTTATGGGAGCAGGATTGTATCTGTATGGCGGCTGGCGTAAAGGTAAGCTGTTACCTGAAGAAGAGGCGGCACAAACAACCGAGGGTTATCGCGCCCATGCGGGCACTTGTTCGGCGTGCCGTGATGTGACACCGACGACATCATGGGAGCAAGCTGAGGATAAAAGAGCGGTTGCTCAGCGTTCATGATTGTAAGGTTAATCAGGTAATTGTGATTACCGATGTAACGTATTTATTAAGCCAAAATTGCGCTGGTGTATCATCAAAAGTTTTCATTAAATGATGAAAAATTAAGGACTAAAATTATCATGGCTCTTCCCACCCTTAGAATACGTACTCGCCGCAAATACTATCGGCTTATCTTTACAGGTCTTATGGCACTGATGATGTCGCTCATTATCTCGACTGCGTTGATACTGGTCAAAACAGGCTATAGTGATCACTTCTTCGCTGATCTACTGGGGTCGTGGGGGCTGGCGTTTATATTCGCTTGGCCAAGTGCTTATGTTTGCGCGTATCTGGTACAGGAACATATACTTAGCCGGATTGAATTTTATTGAGTAGTCTCAACCTTATTTTTTAAACAAGCTACCCTATGATTGATCGTTCCTTCCAATACTGGCTCGATCTGCGCACATTCTGCGTCAGCGAGCGGACAACGGGTGCGAAATACACAGCCAGATGGCGGATGAATAGGACTGGGCAAGTCACCTTCTAACAACTGAATGGTTTTGTTACGCTCAGCGATAGGGTCAGGTAATGGCACCGCTGACATCAGCGCTTGAGTATAAGGATGGGTTGGATTGCCGTAGACTGCTTTGTCCACCCCAAGCTCAACCGCATGACCCAAATACATCACCAGTACCCGATCGGCAATGTGTTTGACCACCGACAGATCATGAGCAATAAAAATCAGCGCCAGCCCCATCTCTTCTTGAATATCTTGCAATAAGTTAATCACCTGCGCTTGAATAGAGACATCAAGGGCGGAGACAGGTTCATCGCAGATGATGATTTTGGGCTTTAATATCAATGCACGCGCGATACCAATACGCTGACACTGACCACCTGAGAACTCGTGCGGATAGCGGTTGATTTGATTGGAGAGTAGGCCCACCTTTTTCATAATGGCGCGTACTTCGTCCTGCACTTCCGCCTTTTTCATCTTTGGATAATAAGTACGTAATGGCTCAGCGATGATATCGCCAACGGTCATACGCGGATTTAAAGAAGCCAGCGGGTCTTGGAAGATCATCTGAATGTCTTTACGCTTTATTCTCATGGTCTTTTTGGAGGCGCCCACGATCTCAGCATCATTAAATTTAATGCTACCCGAATTGGCACGTACCAGTCCGATGATCGTTCGAGCAAGTGTGGATTTACCGCAGCCTGACTCCCCAACCACGCCTAAGGTCTCGCCAGCAAACAGCTCAAACGATACGCCATCCACTGCTTTTAAGGTATCGGGCTTTTGCCAAAAGTACGAGCCTTTGCGCTTGATAGCAAAGCTTGTGCGCACATCTTGCACTTGTAATAGCGGGGTTTGGTTCAGCGTTGGATCAGGCGCTTGACTGGTCGTGTTAATGGTCTCTACATTCGCTGTGGTCATGCCTAACCCTCCAAATTCAATAGATTGTTATTGCTCTTCGCTGACGTATCCACCTGCATCTCAGGCTGCCAATAACAGGCGCGCTGGCGCTCATGCGGTAAGAACTCAAGCGGCGGCGGCACATCGCGACAGATATCCATCGCGTGCGGACAACGCTCATGAAACGGACAGCCAGTCGGCAAGTTTAGCAAGTTTGGCGGACTGCCTGGAATGGTCGCAAGCTTACCACCTTTGTCGTTAAGACGCGGAATGGCTTTGAGCAGCCCAATCGTATACGGATGCGTCGGCGTATAGAATATCTCTTCGGTCTCGCCATACGCCATGGTGCGCCCTGCATACATGACCAATACCCGATCGCAGATGCCGGCGACCACGCCCAAATCATGAGTAATCATCACAATGGTCGTACCAAAGTCGCGCTTAAGCTCGTTGAGTAGCACCATAATCTGCGCTTGTACAGTGACATCAAGCGCTGTCGTTGGCTCATCAGCAATCAAGAGTTTAGGGCGACATAGGAGCGCCATAGCGATCATCACACGCTGACGCATGCCACCTGAGAACTCATGTGGATACATACCGATACGTTTTTTGGCCTCGGGTATTTTGACCGCGTCGAGCATTTTTATCGATTCTGCCCAAGCGGCCTTTTTACTCATACCTTTATGTAAAATTAAAACCTCAGCGAGCTGATCGCCTATTTTCATATAAGGATTTAGGGAGGTCATTGGATCTTGAAAGATCATCGCAACTTGCTCAGCGCGGATTTTATTCAATGCCTTTTGCGGTAGTCCTAGCAGCTCCTGACCTTCAAATCGTACCGAACCCTGAGTGCGGCCATTTTTGGCCAACAGCCCCATAATAGCAAAGGCGGTTTGCGATTTACCAGAGCCGGATTCACCAACGATGCCTAAAGTCTCGCCTTCATTCAGGTTAAAATTTAGACCATTTACCGCAGTCACCAGACCATCTTCTGTCGTAAACTGTACGGACAAATCTTTGACGGTCAGTAAGCTGTTTTTCTCAGAGCGGCTATCTACAGGCACGTCCCTACTGTCATCAAGCATAGTTGAATCTATTTTTTGAGGGGGACTGTTTTTAGCACCGTTTTTAGTAACACTTTTCGCATGGTTTTGAGCGGCGGTATTGATATCTTGAGTTGTCATAGTGTCGACCTCCTAGCGATCTTTGGGATCAAACGCATCACGCAGACCATCGCCGATAAAGTTAAAGCAAAATAGAGTAATGACCAAAAATGCAGACGGAATCAAAATCTGCCATGGTGCTACCTGCATGGTCTGCGAGCCTTCTTGTAGCAGCGCGCCCCAACTGGTCATCGGCTCTTGTACACCCAGTCCTAAGAAACTTAAGAACGACTCAAATAAAATCATCGTTGGTACTAACAATGAGGCATAAACCACCACCACGCCGAGCACATTTGGCACGATATGACGCAGGATAATATTAAACCCTGACACCCCGCCGACGTGCGCCGCTTCGATAAACTCTTTACTTTTAAGGCTCAGCGTCTGACCACGCACAATACGCGCCACATCAAGCCAAGAAACCAAGCCTATAGCGACGAAAATTAAAATAAGATTACGACCGAATATAGTCACTAGCAAAATCACAAAGAACATAAATGGAAAGGCGCTCAAAATCTCCAAAAAGCGCATCATGATCATATCGACTTTACCACCAAGATAGCCCGATGTTGCGCCATACACGGTACCAACCAATACCGCCACCGTTGCGCCTGCGATACCGACTAGTAAAGATATTCGTCCGCCCATTGCGGTACGTACGAGCAAGTCGCGACCGAGCGAGTCGGTACCAAAATAATGCTGGTTTTCAATCGATGGCGCTGCTTGCATAAAGCTCCAATCGGTCTCAGCATATCCATAAGGCGCTAGCATCGGTACAAATATCACAAAAGCACCGACCAGCAATAAAATAAAAAAGCTGGCCACTGCGGCTTTGTTTTGATAAAAGCGTCGCCACGCATCTTGCCAAAGGCTACGGCCTTTAATCTCTTTGGTAGGCAAATCAGCCATGCCAGTAGGTTGGTCTGCGATAAGGCTCATAGTCGTCCTTTTAATAATCTGTCATTTAAAGTGTTAAGCGGCAGTGCGCTCTAGATAACGGCTCGTTTTTGATCACAATCAATACTGAACTTTGGGATCAATAACGGCGTATAAAATATCGACAATAGCGTTAAAAGCAATGGTCAATACGCCAACCAAAATGGTCAGACTCAGCACCACACCATAATCGCGATTAAGCGCTCCATTGACAAATAACTGACCGATACCCGGTAGACCAAAGATGGTTTCGATAACAATAGAGCCTGTGATAATACCCACAAAAGCAGGGCCTAGATAAGAAATAACAGGTAGCGACGCTGGACGCAAAGCATGCTTTAACACAATCTGACGCATCGGTAACCCTTTAGATTTGGCGGTGCGTATATATTGGCTGTTCATCACCTCGATCATCGAGCCACGCATGATCCGCGCGATACTTGCCACATAAGCCAGCGCTAACGCAGTCACGGGCAGGATAAGGTTTTGCACTGCGCCATCGTTCCAGCCGCCTGCCGGTAACCACTGCAAAATGATGGCAAAGATAAGCACGAGTAGCGGCGCTTTGACAAAGCTTGGAATCACAACGCCGGTCATCGCAAAAGCCATGAGCACGTAATCAAGCCATGAGTTTTGTTTGAGTGCAGCGATAATACCAAGTGCCAAACCCAGTACCACCGCTACTACAAAGGCATAAAACCCAAGCTCTAACGAGACGGGTAGAGACTGGGATAACAGCTCATTGACCGTATAGTCTTTGTACTTAAAAGACGGCCCAAAGTCGCCTACTGCCAACTGCTTTAAGTAGTTGACATATTGTAGCCACATTGGGTCGTTAAGATTATATTTGGCTTCAATATTTGCCAATACCGCAGGTGATAAGTTGCGCTCTGTTGTAAAAGGACTACCAGGCGCTAGGCGCATCATAAAAAAGGACACGGTAATCAAAACGAACATGGTCGGAATGGCTTCTAAGATACGCCGAAAGATGAGCTTTAGCATAGAACCTCTTTATAGAACCTTTGTATAAAGGTTCCTATCTCTAAAATTTTTCTTGAAACAATGACCTTCAAGATTTATAAGTCCAAACAGACAAGCGCTATAAATCAGAACAAATCTTTTTTATAGCGCTCACTCATAAAGGTGATTTAATGACTAGTGTTTGGCAATAGAGATATTTTTGCCCTGCCAATTGCCCAAAGGATCATTCTCCGAAAATCCGATAACATAAGGCTTAACCATTCGCGGACTAACGTAGTGATAGATGTTTAACAGCCCCATATCGTCATCCAACTGAGCCTCTGCTTGCTGATACAAATCTGCACGTTGCGCATCGGTGACCCCAGGTTTTAGGGTTTGCGCCATCAGACTGTCAAATTTGGGGCTATTGTATTTACCGTAGTTGCCGCTATTGTCGGATTTTGTGATATTTAAAAAGGCTGAAGGCTCATTGTAATCCGCACACCAGCCAGCACGCGCAATTTCATAATTACCGTTACGGCGCGTATCAAGGTAGGTTTTCCATTCTTTATTGACTAAATTGACATCGACAAACCCAAGTGCTTGCTTCCACAATGACGTGGCAGCAACCGCGACCTTTTTATGATTGTCATTGGTATTGTAGAGTAGCTCAAAGCTAAGCGGGTTATTCTCATCATACCCTGCTTCGTTGAGTAGTTTTTTGGCCTCAGCGATACGCTTATCTTGATCCCAACTGGACCACTCTGGCGTGTTTGCCACATCACCATTGGTCACAGTAGGCGTCAGCTGATAAGCGGCCGTTTGGCCTTGACCGATTACCTTATCAACAATAGTATCGCGATCTAAGGCTAGCGCCAAAGCGCGGCGTACTTTAGGATCATCAAAAGGCGGTTTTACGGTATTAAATTCATAATAGTAAGTACAAAGGTAAGGCGATACTCTCAGCTCTTTTCCATAATCTGCCTGCAAAGAGTTAAACTGTTCGGTTGGAATTTCGTTATAGGTTACATCAACCTCACCTGCCTGATAGCGCGATACATCAGTCACGCTAGAGGGAATCGGTAACATGGTGATCGTATCAAGCGTAGTATTGGCGTCATCGTAATACTTAGAATTACGCGACAGCACCAGCTCATCATTGATCTGCCATTTACTGACTGTATAGGGACCATTGACTACGATATTCGTAGGGTCTGTCCACTTATCGCCAAATTCTTCGATGGTCTTTTGATGTACTGGTTTGACTGAGTTATGAATCAGCATATCGGGGAAGTACGGTACTGGTTCTGTTAGTGTCACTTGTAGCGTCTTATCGTCGATGGCTTCTACGCCTAGCGTTTCAATACCAGCAGCGCCCGCGACGATTTGATCGGCGCCTTTTACTTTGGCATCGACCAAATAGCTTGAATAAGGGGACGCTGTATTTGGATCGACCAAACGACGCATACTATAAGCGAAATCCTCTGCGGTAACCGGATCACCATTTGACCAGTTGGCATCACGCAGTTTAAACGTCCATACCTTGTTATCGTCGCTCTCCCAACTGGTTGCCATTGCTGGGATAGTTTTGCCATCAGCATCGGTATTGGTCAGGCCCTCAAATATTTGACGACCAATATTAGATTCGGGTACGCCCGATACTTTATGTGGATCTAGCGACTCAGGCTCGGTGCCGTTATTGATGGTCAGCTCTTGCGTTTCAGCCAAGACATTAGGGTCGATGTCAGCTGCAGCATCGGCATTGCTGGTGTTGGCAGTATTGTCGCTACAGCCCGTCATAAACATAGCAAGTACAAGAGAAGTGGGTAAAAAGACGGTAGTACGCAGGGAGGTAGGGTTGAAAGTCATATGATATCCTATCGGGCAGATGGCAAGCAGCTTGCCCAATCTTTTAGTAAATCCATTTAAGTTTAGTATCTCTTACTTATGTCATTAAAGGTCATATTCCGACCTTTCACCTTGTAATTACAACGCTTCAACCAAACCCTTTTAGGTCTAAATGAGCAGTTACTATTACCTATTGATAACACAAATTAGAAAACTATTGGTAACATTAATAATAAAAAAAGTTATGAATGTCAACAGCTTTTAAGACTTTGGAGAGGATATAAGGTAGAAAAAGTCTCTTAAGACGATGATGCTATTAGATCAAAATGATGAAAAATCCTGTCAATTTATGACTTTTTGCACAAAATTTACCGCTTTTATCGTTTAAAACCGACCTTTCATCAAAAGACTGCTCTTCTGTTATGAATTGTAGTCAAAATTTTTCAATAGTCTACAATGCTCAGTAGGGGATTATTTGACTGTTTGGTCTGAATCTTAATAGAAGTGACGTTATCTTGTGATTGTAAGTCGATGACAACGTTCATTAACCAAACTGATGTTGCGATAGACACGCGCGACTTGCTACTGTGGCTGGTAGTTTTTCACCAATCAAAAAAAATAAAGGATTTATTATGCGTAGCGCAACTTATGAGACTTTTGGCAAACCGACTGAGGTATTAAGCCTTGGCGACAGCCCTATTCCAGAGCCAAAGGCTACCGAGGTGCGAGTAAAAACCATACTCGCCTCTATTCATAACCATGACCTATTGACCATTCGCGGTAAATACGGCTTTAAACCTGAACTGCCAGCGATCGGTGGTTCTGAAGCCTTAGGGATCATCGATGCTGTCGGTAGTGACGTCAAAGACCTAAAAGTCGGTCAGCGTATTGCGGCAGCAAGCGTCCAAGCGACGTGGGCTGAATACTTTACCGCGCCTGCCAGCATGATATTCCCTATACCGGACAGCTTAGAAGATGAGTTGGCGGCACAATTAATCGCTATGCCGCTCAGTGCCTTGATGTTGCTTGAGTTCTTAGAAGTAGAGAGTGGGCAATGGGTTATCCATAATGCTGCCAATGGTGCGGTTGGTAAGTCGCTTGCGATGTTGGCTGCGGCGCGCGGGGTGAATACAATCAACGTCGTACGTAGTAGCGATGCGTTAGAAGAGTTAGAAGCCCTCGGTATCAAAAACAATATCAATAACTCAGATGACGACTGGAAAGATCAAGTCCGTCACATTATAGGCGATGACAGCATCAGCGCCGCAGTGGACTCGGTCGGCGGTGAGGCCAGTGGTGATTTACTGTCATTGCTAGGTCATTATGGTACGTTTGCTGTCTTTGGCGCAATGTCAGGCAAGCCAATGGCGCTCAATCCTACTGATATGATATTTAAGCAAGCAACGTTAAAAGGCTTTTGGGGCAGTAAGATCAGTCAAGAAATGAGTGTCGAAAATAAGCAGCGTTTGGTTGATGAGCTGATCGAGCGCGCCGTTGATGGCAAGTTAAAACTGCCCGTTGAAGCAACTTTTGATCTGGCGGATATCATCAAAGCAGTCGATGGTAAATTGCAGTCTGAAAAAACAGGTAAAGTGCTTTTGAAGCCTTAGTTTTTAGTCACTACTAAAACTATCAGTGATGGCAGTGTTCTTCTTAGAATGCTGCCATTTTTTTATGCTTTTGTATTTTTATTTAACAATAGTAACCCATTCATCGAATTTACAATGATAAGCAAGTAACAACGTTAGGTAACCAAAATCAAGTTGAGAACGCTTAGTCTGAGTTGTTATCGTCTATAAGTAGCAAATTATAGTCAGTACTAAATAAAATCAATACATTATTAGCTACGTGCTACTGGTATAAATTTTCCTCGCTTGCTGTGTGCTTCGCACTCCAGAGGCTTCGCAAAATCCATTCCAGCAGCACTGTATCGGTTTTAAAGTGATTTGACTATGTTATCAAGCTTATATCTCTTTAAGTACTCAAACTTATAAATAATAAAAAGGATATTTCTATGCGCACTGCAACTTACAACGAATTTGGCAAACCCTCAGAAGTGCTTAGTGTAACCGAAAGCCCTACTCCAGAACCTAATAATAACCAAGTCCGTATCAAAACCATCTTATCTTCTATCCATAACCATGATTTGGTTACCATCAAAGGCGAGTACGGTAATAAACCTGAATTGCCTGCCACGGGCGGTAGTGAAGCAGTAGGGGAAATCGATGCTTTAGGTAGCGCGGTCACAGGCTTTGAAAAAGGTCAGCGCGTCGTCGTATCAGGCGTACAAGGCACGTGGGCGGAGTATTTTATCGCGCCAGCTCAAAGCATCATTCCTATACCAGACGCTATCGATGATGAAATGGCCGCTCAGCTTATCGCCATGCCAATGAGTGCGCTGCTGCTCATTGAGTTTTTAAACATCAAGCCGGGTCAATGGATCATTCAAAATGCTGCCAATGGCGCGGTTGGTGAATCCATGGCAATGCTCGCTCCCGAGCGTAATATCAATACGATTAATCTGGTGCGTAGTACAGAATCGGAACAAGAACTCATTGATTTAGGTATCGTTGATAACAATGTCGTGACCGATAACGATGACTGGAAAGAGCAAGTCAAAAATATCGTTGGTGACGATAAAATCAGCGGCGCAGTCGATGCGGTCGGCGGCAAGTCTGGTGGCGAGCTGGTATCTCTACTGGGTAAACACGGTGTGCTAGCATCTTTAGGTGCCATGTCTGGCAAACCGCTCACACTCAACCCTAGCAATCTGATTTTTAATTTGGCGCAGGTAAAAGGCTTTTGGGCAAGCGATATGATGCAAGAAATCAGTAGCGATGATATGCAGCGCCTGACCCGTGAGCTGATTGAGCGCGCGGCAAGCGGTCAATTAAAACTCCCTACAGGCGGCATTTATCCTTTAGATGATATTCAAACAGCGGTCTCTGAAAAAGTACAGTCAGACAAAAAAGGTAAGATATTGATTAAGCCTTAATATATGTGTTTAAAACCTATTTAATCCAAAAGTAATAAAAAAGGAATAATATTATGTCCAATCAAACGAACGCTGATAATAAAACCTTTAAAGCCTTAGTTGTCGAAGAAACGAACGACGGTGAATTTAAAAAAAGTATTCAACAGCGCAACGTCAGTGATTTGCCTGAGAACGATTTATTGATCGAAGTGCATTATTCATCATTGAATTTCAAAGATGCGATGTCGGCATCGGGCAATAAAAGAATCACTAGAAACTACCCGCATACCCCTGGTATTGATGCGGCAGGTGTGGTGATGAGTGACAAGTCTGGCACCTTTTCAGAAGGTCAAGAAGTCGTCGTATTCGGTTATGATTTGGGTATGGATACCGATGGCGGCTTAAGCCAAATGATCTCTATCCCTGCCGATTGGGCGGTCGCCTGTCCAGACTCTTTATCGCTAAAAGAAGCCATGATTTATGGTACGGGCGGTCTAACCGCAGCCTTAAGTGTGCAAAAGCTTGAAAAAATGGGTGCAAAACCTGCAGACGGTCCCGTCGCGGTCACGGGTGCAACGGGTGGTGTGGGCAGTATCAGTATCGCCATCCTAAAGCAGCTTGGCTATGACGTCATCGCCTTCTCAGGTAAGTCTGAGCAAAGCGACTATCTAAAAGCGCTTGGCGCAAGCGAAGTCCGTCATCGCGACACCATCAATGAGATTGGCGATAAACCTGTCGGTCGTGAGCTGTGGGCCAACGCCATTGATACCATCGGCGGCGACTATTTGGCAAACTTGCTCAAGCAAACCAAAGCGGGCGGCGCAGTTACTAGTTGTGGCTTAGCGGGCGGTGCTGAATTTTCGATGACAGTATTGCCGTTTATCACCCGCGCAGTATCCTTACTTGGTATCGATTCGGTCTATATTCCACTGGACGATAAAAAGGCCATTTGGGAGCGTGTCTCAACCGATATGAAGCTGCCTGATCTTGAGAGTTATGCGGAGGAAATTACGTTAGAGCAGACGCCTGAGTATTTAGATCGCTTTATGGCGAGTCAGACGGTTGGGCGTTATGTGGTGAATGTGCGGGGTTAGGGTTTGGTTTAGAGTATAGGTTTTTAGATGATGGTAGTGCTCTTTTAGGGTGCTGCTTTTTTATTGAGAGCATAGCAATATATTTTAAAATTGAAGTATATTGCTAAAGGCATGCTAAGCTATATCTAAAATAATGTTGTCAAAACATAAAGAATATTTCACTATTTAGTAAATTTATGATTGAGGGTAAATACTTTCATGATACCAAATGAAATAATTAAACAGATTCGTACTGGCGAACTGGTTTTACACTGTGTCGAAGTAGAAATTTTTCAAACAGCAGACAATGGATGCAAGATGCTAGGACACGGCACTATCAAAATAAACAGTGTCGGCACTATTTATTTAGAATTCATTTGTACTCATAGTGAAAATGTGCCACATGCGTTTTTTAATAAAAAACTACCTAAAGATCCCTTAAACCCTGAAGAAAAGTTATACCTTCGTGTTAAAAATTTAAATGGTAATGAATATAAGTCTGATGGTTTTTCTATTAAAATTAATCTTAATTCATCATCCTTACCAGCTCATTACTACGTAATATTATCGTCCATTTATTCGCTAAGTGAAACTGAACTACCAAAGCCAAAAGAAGATAGTTATATATATTTCGAGTTTGCAGATTATTTCAATATACCATCAAACAAAAAAAACTCAGTAGTGTCTAGTCTTGGCTCTGAATCTCACAGCTGGAATCAGACAGTGATACAAATGGATGGTTACTCTGTATCTATGGTGAAATATAAGGACTATACAGAAGTTAAAGCCACTGGGGTTTTTGAGCCTGATAAGTTATTTAAATGTCTTAAGTTTTATATTGGATTTTCTAGCGCATCTATGCCTCAACCTTATTATATGATAAGCATAACAAACGGAGAAGAAAAACGAACTGTTTACAGCATATCTGATAAGCAAAAGCGTCAGACTTCATCTAGCCCAATGGTCGATAGCGCTGCCGATGAAAAGTACAGAGACTCTACCTACCATTATGCGCTTTTAGAAAACATACAAAGCTTATATAAGGACAACTCAAAACATTTTGACAGTGTCTACTCACAATGGGAAAGAGTTTGGTACTCGTTTCAATCGAAAAATAGCATTATGATCCTTACTCTATCAGTTGCCATTGAAGGTCTATTGAATGATATCTATATTCCTGCTATTAAGTCTAAAGATGAGAATATAGAGTTGAATACTGAGATAGATGAGATAAAAGCACAGATAAAGAATCTTAAACTAACAGCTGAACAATGTAGTCGCCTACTTGGCAGTGTAAGCTATTGGAAAAATGTCACAGCAGCTAAAGCTCTTAATTATTTAGTTGAACATAAAATCATAACATCTGATGACAAAAAGCTATGGCAAAATCTTCGTAATGAAAGTGCGCATCCTAAAGTACGAGAAGAAAATTTGGCTAGAGAGAGACTAGAAATTGAACAGGTTTTATCCTGTTTAGATTTATTCCACAAACTTATCTTAAACACCTTAAAGTTCTCTGGCCCGATTAGGGTTTTACAACTTAAAGAACACTATGGTTATGTAGAGTTAAATCATATTGATGTTCTAAGCTAACAGCATTAAAAATATAAAATTGTTAATAAATTTTGATAAATATTTAATCTACGACTTATGGAGCTTTTTAGCCTCGATTGCAGCGGTTATCCTTGTTTGACCCCTAGATTGCGACGACTTAGTCCGCTGGGGTATCGCGGTAGCAGGAACACATCGGGCTTTAGTCGCAGCTCTAAGGGGCAGACAAGATAATAGCGAAAAGCGAGAATAGCTCCAAAACCTTTAAACCAAAAAAAACACCCAATAAGTTGAGTGTTTTCAAAAAATAGTAAGCAGCTAAATAAGCAAACGCCTACTCTTTTATATTTTTATCCTCTACCCGCAAATCTCTACAAATACGCTGGGCGGCCATGCCCAAAGCTTCGGTAAACGTTGGGAATGCCAACTCTAAATTGGCAATCTCATGCACGGTCATGCCAGTCGCCATACAAGTGGCGGCCACCTGAATCACCTCAGCCGAGTATGAACCAAGGACATGCGCGCCCAGTAGTTTTTGGCTCTGTTTGCCGATGATAATCTTACAAAAGCCGTCCGTTCGCGCATCCATAATAGCGCGCGGTAGCCCTTCGTAATCGATGATTTGTACCATGCAGTCGTGCTCTTTTTCCGCTTGCGCCTGCGTCATGCCGACAGAACCATATTCAGGCTCAGTAAAGCTACCCGTGGCGATCGCTTTTGGGTCGTATCTCTCGGCAGTATCAGAGACCGCGTTTTGCGCGGCGACGCGCGCTTGATGGGCGGCGCTTTGCACAAACATACTGATGCCATTGGCATCGCCTGCCACATACACGCCGTCTACGTTGGTTTGTAAGTAGTCATCGACGTCGATATAAGGGCCGTTTAATTTAATATCGGTGGCATCAAGGTTGAGCCCGTCTAAGTCCGCAGGCCAGCCTACCATTAAGAACACTGCGTCGGTCATGAGCGAGTCTTCTTTATCATCGTCATTGTGCTTATAGTTGACTTTTAATCGACCGTTTTCTTTTTCGATAGACTGACATCCGGTACTGGTCAGAATATTCATGCCGCGCGCCTCAAAGGCTTCTTCTAGCTTACGCGAGATATCGATATCGCTTGGCGGGGTCAAGCGATCGGCAAATTCGATGATATCGACTTGTGCGCCAAAATCGATAAGGATGGAGGCCAGCTGACAACCGGTCGCTGAGCCGCCGACCACTGTGACCCGTTTTGGCAATTCGGTCATCGACCACAAATCATGAAATGAGAGCGCAAGCTCATTGCCCGGAATATCTAGTTTTCTGGGTTTGCCGCCAACGGTTAAGATGATTTGATCAGCGCTAAACTCACGGCCATCACCAATCGTCACGGTTTTATTGTCGATAAAATGCGTGGGTCCGACCTCATCTATGACCTCGATACCTTGCTGCTCAACCACTTTGGTTAGATGCCATACTTCATTGGCATGGGCGGCGACGCGATTGGCATTGTCGATAGCGGCAGCAAAATCGACTGCTGGCGTCTCGCCTTTTAGCCCAAACTGCGGATAGAGTTCGGTATCGGTGCGCAGGCGCGCTGCTCGTGCCAGCGTTCTGACGGGTGCAGGGCCTTCATTAAATGCGGTACCGCCAAGCTTATTGGCCTCTAATAATGTGACAGCTGCGCCGAGTTCATGCGCGCGCAGGGCCGCTTGTACCCCAGCTGGGCCGCCGCCGATGACGAGGACGGTTTGTTTATCTTTTGAATTATTATCTAATTGATTATTGTTATTCATGATTTTTCCAGTTTGATAATTATTTATAAGTTAAATTCTAGTCTTAGTAAAACACACCCTACTGCGGATTACTGCGAGATTTATAATCGTTTTTGTTAGCGTGTGTTCGATGTGATATAACGAAAGTAACTCAGTCTGTCACAAGATTAACGGTTAAATTTAGACAAAAAAAACACCCAACTGAGTTGAGTGTTTTTTTTACCTATAGCGAGAGTATTTGATTATTGATAAGTTGTATATCAATTCAAAAAATTTGAGTAGCGAGGAAAACGAGTGTAAGCACTACGTCTTGTAGGCTAAGCGAGTTTGACAACGCTAATCAGATTTTTAGTTTGATGGCTTGTATTAAGGGCTACTCCCACTCAATAGTAGCCGGCGGCTTGCTCGATACATCATAGGTCACCCGTGAGACATCTTTGATTTCATTCATAATGCGATTACTGACCGTCTCAATCAGATCATACGGCAAATGAGCAAATCGCGCCGTCATAAAGTCTACAGTTTCAACGGCGCGCAGGGCAATGACCCACGCATAACGGCGACCATCACCGACCACGCCAACAGACTTAATCGGCTGAAATACCGCAAACGCTTGCGCGGTCTTGTCATACCAGCCTGAGCGCTCCAGCTCTTGCATAAAGATGGCATCGGCAAGACGCAGGATATCGGCGTATTCTTTTTTCACCTCGCCCAAGATGCGCACGCCCAAACCTGGCCCTGGGAACGGATGACGATAGATCATCTTCTCTGGCAGTCCTAGCGTGATGCCAAGCTTACGCACTTCATCTTTAAACAGATCACGTAACGGCTCAACCAATTCAAACGCCAAGTCATCTGGTAGACCGCCGACGTTATGATGGCTTTTGATAACGTGTGCTTTGCCTTGGTGCGATTTGGCGGATTCAATCACGTCAGGATAAATCGTACCCTGCGCTAAGAATTCAATGGTTTTGCCATCGCTTTGCTCGCTCACTTCACGCGCGCTATTGGCAAACACATCGATAAAGGTTTTACCGATGATTTTGCGTTTGGCTTCAGGATCTGACTCACCTGCTAGTGCATTTAAGAACAAGTCTTCGGCATCGACGCGGATGACTTTGACGCCCATGTTTTCGGCGAACACTTGCATGACTTGATCGCCTTCGTGCAAACGCAAGAGGCCATTATCGACAAACACACAGGTGAGCTGATCACCGATTGCCTTGTGCAATAGCGCAGCGACCACTGAGCTGTCGACCCCGCCGGATAGACCGAGCAGCACTTGCTTATCACCGATTTGCTCTTTGAGCTGCGCCACCCGCATATCGACGATATTGTCTGGCGTCCATTCCCCTGCACAGTCACAGATTTGATGCACAAAGCGACCGAGTAGCGCTTGTCCTTGTAAGGTATGAGTCACCTCAGGGTGAAACTGCAAACCGTAATATTGCTTATCATCATCCGCCATAATCGCAATCGGACAGCTTGGCGTGCTGGCAATGATATCAAAGCCTTGCGGCGCTTCGATCACTTTATCGCCATGACTCATCCATACATTCAGCTTGGCTGACTTGCCTTCTGTGCTGCTGTCCTCGATGCCTTCAGTCAACTGCGAATGTCCGTTAACATCAATCGTCGCCGCACCAAACTCATGAATATCGCTGGCATGAACCTGCCCGCCAAAACGATCCGCCATCGCTTGCATACCGTAGCAAATACCAAGGACTGGCACGCCCAAGTCAAAAACCGCATCATTAATACGTGGGCTATTTTCTGCGTGGACGCTTTCAGGACCGCCCGAAAGAATCACGCCTTTGGCACCGAAGTCATGGATACGCTTAGCATCAATATCGTAAGGGAACATCTCACAAAATACGCCAGAGTCGCGCACACGGCGAGCGATAAGCTGGCTGTACTGCGAGCCAAAATCGAGGATAAGAATGCGGTCTTCTTTAATCGTAGGCGTGCTGGTGTTCATGGTTGCATCAGTGGTCATAGGTGGCAGTCCATCAAAATAAAATAGTGGGGTATTTTAACAAGTTTGCGCCCATTAATGGCTATTAGATGTTTAATTATTCGTAGTTATTGACGATTATCAGTCGTTTTGTCAGTTATATGCCGTTATTTGTATTTGACAGTACTAAATGTGAGAGAACAAAAGGCAGTAATACTGATAATAAAGAAGCCAATCGCATTTTATACGCAATTAAGTAAATAAAACCATGCATTTATAGCTAATATAGACTTAGTAAAAAGTAAAACAATGGAGACAGACCATGACTAAGCCCTCTCAAAAACCAGTGCAAAACCCACTTCAAGAGCCGTCCAAAGACACGCAAAACTATGTCTTAACCAAGTCTGATATCGAAGATATGCCTGAGAGTAAACAGGTTCATCAGTTTAATGAGCGCGCTATTCGGCATACGGTTTCATTGAGTGACATAACTGGTCTGACCAAATTTGGCTTACATCTTGTGCGCGTTGAGCCGGGCGATGAGACCACGCAGCATCACTATCATGAAGAGTCAGACGAGTTCATTTATGTGCTATCTGGACAGCTTTTGCTACGTTATGGGAATGACAGCTATCCGTTAACTGCTGGTGATTTTGTGGGTTTCCCAGCACATGGCGAAGCGCATTCTATGGTCAATGACAGCGATACGGACGCGGTTTATCTAATGGGCGGCAGCAGACCGCCGATTGATATTTGCCATTACCCAGAGATCAATCGCAAAATGTATACTATTCACGGTAAAAAGGAATTTGTAGACTTAAAAAATCTAGGCAAGGTATAAAATTTAACATCCAATATAAAGAGAAAACAACATGGGCAACTCTGATAATAGTAAAGATAACAGTAAAGGCATCAAAAAACCTGACAAATCTACGTCAGGACTCGGACTATCAAAAGAATACCTTCCAGACTATGTAAAAGCACGATCCAAACATCATAAGCCGCCGCATCTAGGTACTTTTGATGTGGGTATGTCTATTCCGCAGTGGCGACCTGACCACGTGCCCGATACCCGTATTGACAAATTTACTTTTTTTATGGTGCTTGTCATACTTTTTAGTATCGCCGTGCCTTTGATACTGTTTCCTGAGCAAGGCAAAGAATGGGTTGGGATCGCTCGCAGCTTTGTCAGTGCCAACTTTGGTTTTGCTTATTTAGCCTTTGGCGTCATTGCTTTATTGTTCGTCATTTACATTGTGATTTCAGATATCGGCAAGATTAAACTGGGCCGACCAGAAGAAACCGCCGAATTCTCCGATGCTTCGTGGGCATCAATGCTGTTTTGCGGGGGAATTGGTGCCAGTATTCTGTATTGGGGTTTGATTGAATGGGCGTATTATTATCAAGGCCCACCCTTTAATTTAGCGAGCGGCTCACCTGACGCCATTCGCTGGGCCACCACCTACGGTATTTTTCATTGGGGGCCTGTCGCCTGGGCCATTTATTTAGTACCAGCGGTTCCGATTGCTTATTTTTACTATGTGCGTCAGACCCCAGTACTCAAAGTCAGCCAGACGCTTATGCCGTTATTGGGTGAAAAGCTGGCTAGTAGCAACTGGGCCAAGATGCTCGATGTACTGTTTGTCTTTGGTATGGTCGGCGGCGGTGCGACGACGCTAGGTCTTGCCTCTCCGCTTATCAACGAGGGTTTATACAATTTATTTGGTTTACCGCGTAACATCACCATGCAGATTGTGGTGTTATTGGTGACCACCATGATTTTTGCTTATAGTGCGTATCAGGGGTTAAAAGGCGGCATTCAAAAACTCTCCAACATCAATTTTTATTTGGCCGTGATATTTTTGCTGTTCATCTTAATAGTTGGGCCAACCGTCTTTATCCTAAATACGGGCTTAGAGGCCATCGGGCGCTCTATCACCGAAATGCCGCGTATGATGACTTACATCGAACCCTTTAAAGACTTTCAAGCGTTTGGTTTTGAGCACACAACCTTCCCGCAAGATTGGACGGTGTTTTATTGGGCGTGGTGGTTGGTCTTTGCACCGACTATTGGCTTATTTATCGCCAAAATCTCGAGAGGGCGTACGATACGTAATATGGTCTTGGGCTCGATGTTCTATGGCTCAATGGGCTGTGCGATGTTTATGATTATCTTGGGCAACTATGGTCTCTATCTACAATTGACGGGCGCGGTCGATGTGGTTGCTGTTCTAAATAATGAGTCGCCAACGGCAGCTATCTTTGCCATCTTAAATAGCTTACCGATGTCTTATGTCATCATCGCAATCTTTACCTTTTTAGCCACTATCTTTACTGCCACGACTTTTGACTCTATCTCTTATATCTTGGCATCCGTGGTACAAAAAGAAGTCGATGACGAGCCGCATCGCTGGAATCGCTTATTTTGGGCATTCACGCTATGCTTATTACCCGCTATTCTGATGTTTTTAGGAGACCTGCAAACCTTACAGACCGCATCTATCATCGCGGGTGCGCCGCTCATTATTATCCTATCAATGATGATTATCTCAGTGATTAAAGCGGCGCGCTATGATCTGGCTTATCAGCCTGATTACGGGGTAAAAACCATTCATATCGAAGAGTTGCCTGACAATGCACCATGGGAAGAGGGGCTAACATCAGAGGCGCTCGAAGGCTCGATATTGGCTCAGCAGGGTGAATGGAAGCAAATGCGTATCGATCCTAAAAATCCTGATAATGACACGAACAAAAAGTAATATACTTACGCTTCGATTCAATTAACAAGTCAACAGGCTGGGCGATATAGATCTCCCAGCCTTTTTGTTTTTTATTTATGACCATTCATACTATTAAAAGCTGTATGTATACGATCTAGTCCTGCAATCAATAACGCTTTAGGGCATGCTACGTTTAAGCGCATTTTAAGATGCCCCCCTGCGCCATATTTGATACCCGCACTCAGCTCAACTTTAGCAGCTCGCAGCGTATCATACAGTACTTGATCATCCTCAAAATACGCTGAGCAATCAAGCCAGATTAAATACGATGCCTCTGGGCGCATGACCTTGATATCAGGTAAATGCTTGGCTAAAAAATCTACCGTTAAGTCAATATTGGTTTCGATATAATCGAGTGCCTGTTCAAGCCATTCCCCGCCCTGCTCATAAGCACTA
The DNA here is from genome assembly GCF_947488565.1 of uncultured Psychrobacter sp. Lineage (GTDB taxonomy): Bacteria > Pseudomonadota > Gammaproteobacteria > Pseudomonadales > Moraxellaceae > Psychrobacter > Psychrobacter saeujeotis. The sequence continues at coordinate 597,649 of NZ_CANKZC010000002.1, forward strand.
CGCATCACTTCATAAGCAAATAAATTTAGCTCATACTCATCATTTAACTGCTGCTGCTGGCTGATTTTTTTGAGTAATGCTTCATCTTTAGCAAAGATCATTGAGCCTTTTATACCAGCGATATTGAAGGTTTTGGTCATCGAGGTCAGACTGACGACGTTGTGCTCATAGCCTGTTGCTAGGGTTAAAAAAGGGATAAACGTGTGACCGTTCAAGGTTAAATCTTGATGGATCTCGTCACTGACAATCGCTACCTCATGCTTTTTGCAAATCGATAGCAGCGCTTTCAGCTCATCCGCCGTCCATACGCGTCCACCTGGATTATGCGGATTGCATAATAAATACAGCTTTACGTTATGCTCGACTATCTTGGCTTCGATATCTACTAAATCTAACTGGTATTTACCGTCACTCTCTTTTAGCGCCGATGTGACCAGCGTGCGATCGTTTTGCTCAACCTTAGCCATAAAAGGGGTATAAATAGGATCGTTAACCAGTACGGCTTCCCCTACCTCGGTAAAGATATTCATCATTAACGCTAAACTTGGCACCACGCCTGGGGAGAATAAGATATCGCTTTTGGTTAACAGTAATCCATAACGACTACTATGCCAGTCAACAATCGCCTGATATAGCGCCTCAGTGGGTTTGGTATAGCCCAATACGCCGTGCTGAACCACGCGCTCAATGGTGTTTAAGATAGGCTTGGCAGCTTTAAAGTCCATATCTGCTACCCAGAGTGGAATGGTATCGTCACTATAATGCCATTTAAGGGACCCTGTACCGCGTCTGTCGATTATCTCGTCAAAGTTATGTAGCACAGGCATTCTCCTTCATTAGTAAAGTAAGCGTTTAGAGTACAACAAGAATGGCAGCGTCGCCAATCGCTTTATAAAAATCACATAGATATATAGTGAGATGATAATACACAGACCAAAACTATTTAGCGCGGGCTATCTGTTTATCGACCTAGTTGATATTTAAAATAAAATACTAGTATTATTTGGGTTATTAATATAAGTTAATAGTACGTTTGTATTTATAAATATAAATGTACATTTGGATTTATATTATTGGAGGAATGCAACACTGTGAGCAGTATAAATCCTGTTACTACTTACCCAAACCACTACTGAGCCAAGTTGGCTTTTTTAACATAGGATAACTTATAATGAAAATGGATTTTTCACCAAACTTAGCACTCAAAATAAGCGCACTTACTTTAGCAATTGTAGGCGTCGCTTCATGTACGTCTATGGCAACAGGCGCTGAGTCTCAACCAATGAATGCAAGCAGCAGTACTGCCCTTGCTCTCGGTAATAGCGCGATGGCTGGCGGCACTAACGATACTGTCGCTATCGGTAGCCAAGCCAATGCAGGACTCAACTCAGCCACCGCTGTTGGCGGTCAAGCCAATGCCGCAGGTCTCGGCTCAACGTCGATTGGTTGGCAATCTAAAGCCACCGCCGAACGCGCTCAAGCCTTTGGTCATATCGCCAATGCAAGCGGAGTACGTTCTACCGCAGTGGGTGAAGCGGCAACCGCTGGCGGCACTAATGATACCGTTGCCATCGGTAATAAAGCCAATGCAGGTATGAACTCAGCCACCGCTGTCGGCGGTGAAGCCAACGCGGCAGGTCTCGGCTCAACGTCTATCGGTTGGCAATCTAAAGCCACGGCCGAACGCGCTCAAGCCTTTGGTCATATCGCCAATGCAAGCGGTGTACGCGCGACCGCAGTGGGTGAGGCAGCAGCAGCACAAGGGGAAAACTCGGTCGCCGTAGGGAATAAGTCTATGGCAGGCGGCATGAACAGTATCGCTATCGGCAATGGAGCAATGGCGGCAGGCAACAACCAAGTCGTCTTAGGTACTGCCGGACAAGTGCAGTCTAGTACCGAGTCTCAGTCAGGTACGGTCAGAATAGTCACTATTGATGACAATGGTACGTTAGGTACGATGCTCGTTGACTACTACAAGTCAGCTAAATAACTATAGTAAAGTTAAAAATGCTGGTACAGATACAACCAATCATACTCGATAAGACAATTAAACCTCGCAATTGCGGGGTTTTTGCTATTTAAATTGAGCATATTAGTGATAGTTGTTTAGAGGGTTGGTTTGGACAGTGCGAAATTCGCGGATTGCCAAATAATACAGTTTTAGCTATAAAGGGAGCTTGTTACTTTTATGGTTGTAAATGTGCATTTGACACCAGTACAAAATATTTGAATTACATTAAGTCACTCTTGTTAATGAAAACTTTATATTCTACCTTCCTCCAAAACCTTTCCTTTCACTTCATGACCAACTACCCCCTAAAACCCCACCGTCATCTGCCAATAAATCAGCACCGCACTCATACTAAAGAACGAGCCGATGGTAGAGACGATGACGATAGCCGACATACGATTGACTAAGCCATAATACTGACCAATGATAGCGATGGTCGAAAATGTCGGCGCGGCAGCAAACAGCATCGCCACATACTTACCTTCTAGCGTACCGCCCGGAATTAAGGTAATAGCCAGCAGAATCATCAGCGGGTGTAGTATCAGCTTACCCAAGCCGACCGTAGTGATTTTTGGTAAATCACCTTTAAGCTCCAGTCCATACAGACTCATACCGATCACAAACAGCGCAACAGGAGCCGCCGCGCCAGTAAGTATTTGCGCAGTTTGAGCAACCACTTGCGGTATAGGCAGACTAAAGATAGAAAAGATCACGCTGACCACCAAAGCAATGATCAGCGGATTACGGGTAAAGTTTTTGCCAATACCGAGCAGCACACTGACTAAAGACTTATTAGAAGTGGGATTGATATCAGCCATGATAAACAGCATCGGCAGGATGATAAGATTTTCGATGATGACACCCATGGATAAATAGGCGGCAGCCTTATCAGTGCCAATGACCATAGAGGCCACCGCATAGCCAATAAAGGCGCTGTTAGAGAACGAAAGCGCCGTAGAGTTGAGCGCGGCGGAGACATTATCTTGTCGCCAAATCACTTTGGTCAGCACGACACCGACTATAAAGGCCATGACCGAGCCTAGAGCATAGGCAAACAGATAGTGCGGCATTATGACTTGTTGAAAAGGCATGTCTGCAATAGCGTTAAACATGAGTGCAGGCAGTGCAATATTTAGCACCAAACTACCCATGCCTTTGGCGTGCTTAGGAGCGATGGCTTTAATACGCACGCACAAATAGCCAAGCGCAATGATGATAAAGATAGGGGCGGTGATGTTAATAATGTCTAACATAGGTGTGATTGCCCCTTGTAGGCATAGATATAATCAAGCGATTATAATCAATCAATCCTCAGATGAATATAAAATCAAACTTTAACGCCCTTTTTTAACGACCTTCAAAATTCGCCTCACGCCTTTCAACCATCGCCATCGCACCCTCGCGAGCGTCTTCTGAATGAAATAAATGTGGCAAATAACTATGAATATTAGCCAGTGCCGCGGCGGTGCCACTACGACTCACATCTTGTGCTGAGGACAGTAGCCCTTGTACGCCAAGCGGTGCAGCTTTGCAAATCTCTTTAGCAATGGTCAATGCGCGCTCGTATTCTTCGCCATTCGGCACGACTTCACTGACCAGATTGAGATTATCAGCGGTTTGTGCGTCAAAGGGCTTGCCAGTTAATAAATACGGCATGGCTTTTTGCCAGCCAGCCGCTGCGACAAATCTGACCGTCGCCCCGCCAAACGGCATAATACCCCGCTGCACCTCCATCTGCGCAAAGTTACAATTTTCGCTCGCGATGACCACGTCACTGTTGAGCATGAGCTCAATCCCAGCAGTAAAACAGGTGCCTTGTACCGCAACGACAATGGGCTTGGTGCGTAATTTGCCACTGATGCCCCACGGATCAATCTCGTCATCGTTAAATTCAAACGCACCTTTGTCCCATTTATCTTGTAACTCCATAAGGTCAAGACCAGCAGTAAAGTGCTCACCATGCGCAAATATCAGCGCACAACGTAAATTATCGTCATTGTCATAATGCGTCAGCGCATCAGACAATTGATTGATCATATGACTGTCAAAGGCATTGCGCTTATCCACGCGATTTAGTCCAATAAGACAAATATAGCCTTGGACTTCATAAGCAATGCGAGTGTCTGTGTGATGATTATGTTCCGTCGTCATGGTTGCGTCCTTTTATACTTGTCTTTATTGAAAATCATAAGAAGTCGCTTTTAATATAGCCATCTCTACACTATTACACAAGCAGCAAAGCCATTATCCATACTCGCTGACCTGACAATAATAGTTGACCTGATTTACGATTGGTGCAACTATTATTCAAACTAAAACATTACTCAGAGCCTATTATGGAATTTTGGCATGGATTTTTACTTATCACTAGTGTGCACTTGCTCGCAGCCGCCTCCCCTGGTCCTGATTTTGTATTAGTTTCACGTGAAACTTTAACCAAAGGACGTCGTACTGGCTTGATTTGTAGTTTAGGAATTACGCTTGGTCTTGCGGTGCATATTATTTATTCTGTGCTAGGGTTAGCGGCGGTAATAGCTCATTCGCAGCCGTTATTGACCGCTATTAAATGGTTGGGCGGTAGCTATCTGATTTATTTGGGATGGCAAGGTATTCAAGCCAAACCAAAGCCTACATCTGACTTAGCACTAGATAATCCACAGCAAGAAGCAATCAAACAAGCAAAGCAAGACGTTTTAAAAGCCGATTCAACCCTCGCTACCCTGCGACGCGGTTTCTTCTGCAATGTCTTTAACCCTAAAGCGCCTGTATATTTTGTCGCAATATTTACCCTCGTATTGTCCCCTGATATCCCGCTGTGGCAGCTCTCTATCTATGGCGTATGGATGATGGTGCTACAGATGGCATGGTTTAGCGCTGTGGTGATGCTGCTCTCTATTCCTGCTATTCTACGTCGTTTTGGACGTATTGAGCACTGGATAAACCGTATCTTAGGTAGCGCGATGATAATATTAGGGTTAAACCTCATTTTACGTAGCCGATAAGACATTCGCTACTCGCAAAATCTGCTAAACTGAACAGTTATATTCAAACCTCAAAGCCCCATACTATGACCAGTAGACCAAACACTAATAAACACCGAAACCGCGCCCCTGCGACTGCCAAAAAACTTGGCAAGTTGCACCCGCGTAATCCGCACCAAGGTCGCTACGACTTTACGCTATTGACCCGCGCCTTACCTGAGCTTACCAAGCATACGATCACCAATCCTAAGGGTGAGCCGACGATTAATTTTTCGGATCATCAGGCGGTACGGGTGCTCAATCAAGCGCTATTGGCCCATTATTATGGTGTCAAGTTTTGGGACATTCCAGAAGGTTATTTGTGCCCGCCCATCCCTGGACGCGCCGATTATATTCATTATATTGCCGACTTATTGGCTCAAACCACGCACGTGAACGAAGACAACACACCACCGATGGGCAAAGAAATTCATGCCCTCGATATTGGGACAGGTGCCAGCGCCATCTACCCTATCATTGGCAGTCAAAGCTATGGCTGGCGCTTTACTGCAAGCGATATTGACCCCGTTTCTGTCAATACCGCAAGCGTCATTTGTCAGGCGAACCCAAAGCTAAAAAGCGCGATTAAGGTCAAACTGCAACCCGAGCCAAAAGATATTTTTAAAAATATCATTGGACGTCAAGATTACTTTGATGTGGTGGTTTGTAATCCGCCCTTTCATGCTTCCTTAGATGAAGCCATGCAAGCAAATAGCCGTAAACAACACAATCTGCAAAGACACCGCGGCAAAAACGAAAGCGCGCAAATCAGTCGCCATTCTACAAAGTCAGGTAATGCCGCGCAAAACCTCAACTTTGGCGGTCAACATAAAGAATTGTGGTCTGAAGGTGGTGAGATTGCTTTTTTGAGTAATATGATAAAAGAGAGCCAAAACTATGCTGAACATGTGGGTTGGTTTACCAGTTTAGTCTCAAAGTCCGAAAACGTAAAACCACTACAGCTGCTGTTAAAACAATTAAATGTCGCGCAGATGCGTATTGTTGAGATGAGCCAAGGACAAAAAAACACCCGTGTCTTAGCATGGCGATTTAATATTGACGAGGCATAATCATTGCTAAAGCGTATTGTCAGAGTTTCACGTGAAACAAAAAACGCCGCTATAAAGATTTATAGCGGCATTTTATTTGAGTATAAAACAACGTATCTATTTAGCTAAAAAACATAATTTTGAGCCCAATTAAAACCAATACGATGCCACCGAGCGCTTCTGCTTTATCTTCAAGATACGTACCTGATTTTTTGCCCAAATAGATGCCCACTGCGCTAAAGACAGCCGTGACAATCGCAATGATCACACAAGCAATCCACGCATCAAGATCGAGTAGGTTTAAAGTAAAACCAGCCGCCATGGCATCGATACTGGTGGCAATCGCGAGGGTAAACATGGTGCGATGATTGATATATTTTTCTGCGTGGTTTCTTCCTAAAGTGGCATTGTTACTTACATCAAGCTGTTGATCTTCGATAGCCTCCTTATTTCCCAAAAACACCTCATAGAGCATCTTGCCGCCCAGCCCAATAAGAATAAAACCACCGATCCAAGGAGCAGCAGTGGCAAGCCAGCCTAACAAAGCTGCACCCAGCAAATAACCAATAAGCGGCATTACCCCTTGTGCAATACCAAAATATAAGGCAACGTAGACAGCCAGTCGCACTATATATCGCTGGCTTTGTTTTTGCGATTTAGCGCCCAGTCCTATAGAGACCGCGAACGCATCCATCGCCAAAGCGATAGCCAGTAGTACCACTTCAATCATTTTATTATCCAGATATTCATTAGTTCAAAATATAGCAGAGGTATTAAAAGATGTTAAACAAAGTTTCACGTGAAACAAATCTATTATTAAAAAAATACCGCCTTGGAAGACAAGGCGGTATTTTATACTTAACGTAAAAGCTAAACTTTAGATATCGAGGTTAGAAACCGTTAATGCATTTTCTTCGATAAAGATACGACGCGGCTCGACGTGATCGCCCATCAAGCAGGTAAACATATGATCCGCTGCAATAGCGTCTTCGATGGTAACACGTAGCATGCGACGGTTTTCAGGATCCATCGTCGTGTCCCAAAGCTGATCAGCATTCATCTCCCCTAGCCCTTTATAGCGCTGAACTGCCAAACCACGACGGGCATCTAGCATCATTTGCTGCCAGAGATAGTCAAAGTTGCGCACAGGGATATCTTTGGCTGTACCTGAATTTGCTTCGCGGCGAATAAAGGCATCATCTTCAAGTAACGTGTTCCATTCGCTTGATAAGCGAAGCAGCTTGCTATACTCACCTGAATTGATGAAACTTGCATCAAGCAAGTAATGATGTGCCAATTGATGCACATAAACGGTAATACGTGGTAACCACTGCGCTTTATTAGATATGGCCTCTACGTTTTCTACTGCTGGCTCTATATTGAGTACGTTTTCTGCTGCATCCATACTCTCAGACTGCTGTTCGTGAATATTGACCAGCTCAATCTCAGGGCTTAAATCACTACCGAAGTGATTAAGCTGAGCTTGCATCGTCTCTTGCCATTCTTGCATAGCAGACTTATCATAAGTCATGTCAGTGCTAAGCTTTGGTGTATGCGTCAACGCATCCAAAATTACTGCTGGAAAACGAATCTGCAAACGGGCTTTAATCAGCTGTGTCTGGTTATAATCATTTAGTAGTGTTTCAAGCGCTTGACCAGTAATAGCAGGCGCATCGGCACTGATATGCAACTTGGTATTATCAATCGTCGATGACAACAGATAAGCCTTGAGCGCCTCATCATCTTTTAGATACAACTCTTGGCGACCTTTTTTGACTTTATACAATGGTGGCTGCGCAATATAAATATAACCACGTTCAATCAGCTCTGGCGTTTGACGGAAAAAGAACGTTAGTAGCAAGGTACGAATGTGCGAGCCGTCGACGTCGGCATCGGTCATAATGATAATTTTATGATAGCGTACTTTGTCAGGATTGTACTCGTCAGGGCCAATACCGCAGCCAAGCGCGGTAATCAAGTTACCTACTTCTGCAGACGATAGCATCTTGTCAAAACGCGCACGCTCGACGTTTAGAATTTTACCTTTTAGTGGCAAAATTGCTTGCGTCTTACGGCTACGTCCCTGCTTCGCTGAGCCACCAGCAGAGTCACCCTCCACAATGTATAGCTCTGATAACGAGGGGTCTTTTTCTTGGCAATCAGCCAACTTACCCGGCAAACCTGCGATATCTAGAGTAGTCTTACGACGCGTCATCTCACGCGCTTTACGCGCCGCATCACGAGCCCTTGCCGCATCGATAATCTTATTGGCAATACCTTTGGCAGCGCTTGGGTTTTCAAGCAGATAATCATTAAACTTATCATGCATCGCTGACTCAACAGCAGATTTGACTTCGCTTGATACCAGCTTGTCTTTGGTCTGGCTAGAGAACTTTGGATCAGGCACCTTTACTGAGACAATAGCACTTAAACCTTCTCGAGCATCATCGCCACTGACCGCGACTTTTTCTTTTTTAAACAGGTTTTCACGATCCATATAGCTGTTTAGACCACGGGTAAGCGCTGAGCGAAACCCTGATAAGTGCGTGCCACCGTCGCGCTGCGGGATGTTATTGGTGAAACAAAGTACTTTTTCATTATAAGTGTCCGTCCACTGTAACGCGACTTCGACTGCGATACCATCGTCTTGTTCGCTAGTAAAATGGAACACTTCATTGATGCCATCCTTGCCTGCATTGATATAGCTGACAAACTCAGATAACCCGCCTTTATGCTCAAACTCATGGCGCTTATCGATACGCTCGTCAGTTAAGACAATGCGTACACCTGAGTTTAAGAAGGACAGCTCACGTAAGCGTTTGGCCAAGATATCATACTCGAAGATAGTACCAGTAAATACGTCGCTACTTGGATAAAAACGGATTTGTGTACCGGTTTTATCGGTCGCTTCCATTTGCTGAATATCAGCATCTGGCACACCGTCGGTATAAGTTTGATGGTAATGATAACCTTCACGCCAGATATTCATCTCAAGCTTTTTCGATAATGCGTTGACGACTGAAACGCCAACGCCATGTAAGCCGCCTGAGACTTTATAGCTGTTGTCATCAAACTTACCGCCTGCGTGTAGTACGGTCATGATAACCTGCGCGGCAGACACCCCTTCTTCTGGATGAATATCAACAGGGACACCGCGACCATTGTCCATGACACTGACTGACTCATCTTCATGGATGATAATATCAATCTGATCACAGTGACCAGCTAATGCCTCATCGATAGAGTTGTCCACTACCTCAAAGACCATATGATGCAAACCTGTGCCATCATCTGTATCACCGATATACATACCGGGACGTACACGCACCGCTTCTAAACCGCGCAATACACGAATGTCCTTGGAGCTGTATTCAGATGGAAGTCCTTCAGAAATAGTCGCTGGCGCAATAGTCTCAACGATAGTATCTGACATCATATTGTCTGACGTCAGTTGCTCGTAATCGGTAGGTAATGAATCACTCATGTGCATTCCTTAATCTAGCCACAATCAGCCATATATCATCAACTCACCACTTTGGTGAGACTTTACAGTATTATCTTAAAATGAACGTTTTACCGTTAAAACCTTGAGCTTGTCTCATTAACCAAAGCTACATAAAACATAATATTGATTTCGAGCCAATACAGTATGTCTGCCTATAATTTCTACTTTGCATCAAGACGATCGACAATTAATAAAACAGTAAATTTATCAATTACTTAAAGACTCACAGGTAATAACCAACCGTGATATAAAATCACAAGATAACTTGCTGAGAATAGGGCAAAAATAAAGCCTTATTTTAACATTTTTTTAGCTGTAAGTCACTGTTTACTGGCTGTTTTATGCCTTGGAAACAGTCGTTTTAGAGTAGTAAATATTGTATAAAGACCAGACAGCAGTTAGCTGCGAATATGAGAGGATACAAAACAATAAAGAGATAACAAAGAAGTAAAAAGTAGTGATCTAATAATAGAATTTGCTAAGTCAAATAAATCTGACCATGTTTCACATGAAACGTTTTAGGATTTGACCATAATTCTTTAACTAGGGGTACAACATCATCAGTCAGACTGGTCATAAATACTTGACAAGGTAGGCGCGCTAAAGTTGTTAGTAATATCTTTATCGCCCTACTGTCCAATTCTGCCGTAATATCATCTAAAAGTACGACAGGAGTCATTCTTGTTTGGATATCACTATTGGCTAATTTTGTGACCATCTCATTATTAAGTAGCAAAGGCAATTGAGACAAACGCAATGCAGTAATCAAAAGCTTTTTTTCACCGCGAGATAAGACATTGGCTGCCTGTTCTTTTAAAATCGGCAATTTGTGGTTTAACTCATCTCTTAAGATGACATCTACTTCTTTATTAGAACTTTTGGCTCTTGTAGAGTCACTAGAGCGCCAATGTACATGAATATCAGCACGATGATTGCCGATACGAGTGTACCCTAATTGCAAATCCTGTTCTAGGCGCTCATTAAGCTGCACGTCAAGTCCCACACTTGTATCATAGCCTGCATTGTAGCTTAGGCTTAGTTGATCTGCATAGGCAGGCAGTAATTGTGTAATGCTTTTTGCAAAATAAGGCTGCCATTCGGTAAATACTTGCTCACGATAATGGTGAATAAGCGCAGCGTGGTTACTAAGCCCTTTGTCCCAAGATTTTAGCTCTGCAAGCTGAACATGTGATAAATGATTCGTCTTTTTTAACAAACTATTGCGCTGTTTTAATAGACGCTGATACGCTACCCACTGGGAGTGAAAGCCTTGTTTCATGTGAAACACCAACCAATCTAATAACTGTCGACGACTGGCACTACCCTGCTCTAACATATCCATTGTGGAAGGGTCTATCAACAGCGTGGGCAACTGTTCGGTGAGGATGCTTTGGTTGTAGACAGTGGTTTGATTAAGGCGTAATAACGTTGTCGCATCGGCTTGCTTTTGAATAGCTAATGTACTGTTATCAGTCAACCTAGCATGTACAGTAGTACTGTCTTTATGATGCTGAATATAACGTTTGGGCTGATAATGACGAAAGCTTTTACCTCTTGATAACAAAAATATTGCTTCAAGTAGTGAAGTTTTGCCGCTACCATTGACACCGATGATGACATTACAAGCGGCAGAAGACAGATCAACTTGAGACAAGTTACGCAAATATGAGACTTGTAGACGTTCAATCATAACAGCGGCGGCTGCCTATAAAAAAACCCAAAAAAAATGGGCAAAAGTTTGATTAAAAAATAATGATTTAAAAATTATTGCCTCACCTTGTAACCTATCTCAAACTAAAACAGCTGTACTAATTATAGTGGAGAAAAACACTATATACGCATTGGCATAATGACATACTGATGAAAATCATCATTTAACTGATTGACCAGTACAGAAGCGTTTGATTGACTCATGTGCATTTGTAAATCACCTTGGATAACGCCTAGCACATCTTGTAGATAAGCGGCGTTAAATGACAACTCCATCGGCTCGCCCTGGTACTTAGCTTGTATCATCTCAACCGCCTCATCTTGCTCAGCATTGTTGGCACGGACTTCTACCATACCGTCACTGGCAAAATTAAACACCACACCGCGAGATTTTTCATTACTCAAAATTGCAACACGGCGCAGCACTTCAGTCATCTTTTCTTGGTTAAACAAAGCCAGCTTGTCAGTGTTACTTGGCATAACGCGGCGATAGTCAGGAAACTTACCATCGATCAAACGCGCGGTAAAAGTCACCATTAGATCTTGACTGACCTGCCCTGCACTATCTACCTCACCAAAAGGCAAACTGACTTGCAAAAACTCACGACCAAAACTCAAAGTTACTGGATTGTCTTTATCGCCCAACATTTTACCAAGCTCAGAAGCCAAACGTTCAAGCTCAATGACAGCTTTACGTGGCAATATAGCTTGCATATTCAGATCACTACTAACATCAATCACACTACGTGCTAAAGCCAGTCTATGCCCATCGGTCGCAACCGTCGTCAGCTGCTGCTGTGAGACATCAAATAGCATGCCAGTCAGATAATAGCGTACGTCTTGGATTGCCATTGCAAACTGAGTCTTATGGATCAAATCAGTCAGACGGCTGCGACTGATCGTCAATGGCGTGATGTTCTCTGGGTTGCCTAAGCTTGGGTAATCTTCACTAGGCAAAGTACCCAAAGTAAAACGGCTCTTGCCACTAGTTAATAAGCAGCGCTCGTTTTCTTGAGTAGTAAGGTTTACCTGTGCTTGAGTGGGCAAAGACTTACAAATCTCTTTTAATTTGGTTGCCGGTAATGTCGTTGTCCCTGCTTCAATACAGGCACCTGTAGGCAATCTCAATGTCGATGTCAGCTCTACTTCCAGATCAGATGCGGTCAAAACAAGCTCAGACTCAGACAACTGCAGCTTTATATTACCTAAAATCACCATGTTATGACGCTTGTCAGCGGCCTTAGCGATTAAATTAATAGCTTTTAGTAACGACTCTCGATTAATCGATAATTGCATGCTTAGTTACTCTTATTTAAGTTACTATAGTCGATTCTACATAAAACAGACACGTTATATGCCAACGTGGAACTGGTATAAATTTTTCTGGCGTGCTGTGCCTGCGCAGACAAAGGCTGCGTAAAGTAAAATTTATCCCAGTCTCACTGTATCGGTTTTATACTGAACTCACTATATTTAAATGACTCTATTTTTATAAAATTCAAACGATGGTTTAATAATACCTTGTCTACTGGCTATAATCCATCAACTATCTGTGCGCTTATCCGCTCAATATTATAAACCATATCCCCCGACTAAAACATAGTGATACTAAACGATCTATGCCGCCTGTAACATTAATGCAAGTGTTTTATAGTCCTTATCAAAAGCAGGGTCAGCTGCGCGCAGTTGGTTGACCTTATCACAAGCATGCATGACCGTTGTATGGTCGCGTCCACCAAATGACTGCCCAATCTCAGGAAAGCTATCGCCCGTGAGCTCACGTGCTAGCGCCATGGCGATTTGACGCGGTCTTGCAATACTACGCGTACGTTTACGTCCCATGATATCTTTCACTGTAACGTCATAATATTCTGCAACCACTTTACGGATGTTGTCCATATTGACGGATTGTACTCGCATTGCCACGATATCTTTTAGTGCATATTGCACCATCTCAAGAGTAATCGGTGCACCAGTTAAATTGGCATTAGCAAATACCTGATTTAAAGCACCTTCTAAACGCCTCACATTAGAAACCACATTTTGAGCGATAAACAGTGCGCACTCTTTAGGAAGTGTCATGCCATAAGATGCTGCCTTCTTCTGCAAGATTTGCATACGAGTATCGATTTCGGGGGGATCAACAGCTACGGTCAGCCCCCAAGAAAAGCGTGATCTAAAGCGTTCATCAAACTCCGTCATTTGTGATGGATGACGATCAGAAGCCAAAATCAGCTGCTTATCACCACTAGTAAAGTCAGCAAATAACGTTAAAAACTCGTTACTACTTTTCGTTTTTCCAGCCAATACATGAATATCATCTACAATTAATAAATCAACTTTTTTTATTTTCTTTTTAAAATCTTCTATTTTATTATTTCTTAATGAATAAACTAATTGGTTAATAAATTTTTCAGAAGTAAAATAATAAAAACTTCTATTATTTTTTAAATAGCGATGAGCAACAGAATGCATTAAATGAGTTTTTCCCAATCCTGAAGGACCGTAAATAAATAAAGGATTATGACGATTCTTTGATTGGCGCTTGCTGAGCTCATAACATGCTTTATAAGCTAAATTATTAGATTTACCAGTCACAAAGGTCTCGAAGGTAAAATCTGGATTAAGGTAACTCAACGACTTGGCGTCAGTAGAATGAACCAATTCGGTATGGCGCATATTAGCGTCAATATCTGCTTTAGCGATACGATGATGTGTGTTTTCAGAATCATAACTTGGCAGGGTAGGGGAGGGACCTTCTGCTACCAACAAGGAGTCTGGCTGTGCCTGATTACTATCAGCTGGCTCGCGACCAGCATTATCAACACGTACAACAACTTCTTCGATACTGCCTTGGCTATGTTTAGCAACTAACTGTTGAATGTCATGCAGATGGTTTTTTTTGATGTATGTGACGAAATAGTCGTTAGGTGCAAGAATTATTAGCGTTTGTGCTTCTTGCTGTGCCGATAGCGGTCTTAACCACATAGTAAAAACGTTATCTTTGACATGATAACGTAAGTCGTTCAAACACTTATCCCAAATAGCTGCTGTATCCATCATGAAAAGTAAACGCCCCATATTCTAAATTTAACAAGTATCATTTGACTCGTTGATAATAAAAACAGCCTGTAGTTACTGCTTAAAAAATGATGACATGAAACAACCGAATAATCACTCATCAAACTAGGACACAATCTAACATAAATAGCCTGTGGATAACATCATGTTTTTTGTGGATAAGATTGTGGACAGTATTGTGGATAAGTTTATATCTCAAGTTATCCCTATTTCACCCACAGGTTATCCACAGGGTTACCCATAAGCTAGTTCATTGATAAAAATCAATAAATCTTAGTTAACCACAGAAAATACGCCTCCCAATAACAACAATACTTATATATATTAATTAATAATTATTATAGAACCGAAGGAATTCTGTGGATAACTTTTCATCTAGTACATAAGACAACTCTTTTCTAGGTATTCTTCTGACAAAGAATTTTGTATTCTTCTGACAAAGAATTTTTCTAAATAATCAGTTATTAGTTCAATAAACAAGACTGAATAAATTAGTTTATTGACCAAGGTATAATGCAGTGGTATAATCCTGCGTTATTACGAATTTAGTCCATTATTTTGATAGGTGAGTTATGAAACGTACATTCCAACCAAGCGTGATCAAGCGTAAACGTACTCACGGTTTCCGTGCCCGTATGGCAACTAAAAAAGGTCGTCAAGTTTTAGCTCGTCGCCGCGCTAAAGGACGTCATCGCCTTACTGTATAATCAGAATACTGCGATGAGCATGGTTTATAGTGCTTGTTGTGTTTCTATTATTTATAGATTGCGATAGTCAATCATCACAACTGACACTTAGCCATATATTAAAAGCGCCCATATCGGCGCTTTTTTTATTTCTATACTTTGTTATTCTCTCTACTAACATTATTAGTTCTCATACAGGGTTGTACTATGTCCAATACTGTCTCAACGACGCCTAATGCCTGCTTCACTAAAGAGCAGCGTCTACTAACGCCTATAGCCTTCCGCGAGGTTTTTGATGCGCCTGAACGTAAGCTCCATCAAGCCCACTTAATGGCCTTTATACGTCCTAATACGAACGAGCAACCACGCATAGGGATGGCCATTACTAAGCGTAAAGTACCTACAGCAGTCACACGAAATTTAATTAAACGCCAAATTCGCGAACAGTTTCGATTAAAATATTCAAAGTTGGAAAATAAAGATATTGTTTTTATTGTTAAAAAATCTGTTAAAGATTTAAGTAATAAAGAATTAAAGAATGAGATAAATAATATTTTTAAAAAAATAGAAAAAAAATAAAATGAGTTTTATATTAAAAAATAAAAATAACTTTATTTATAAACTTTTATTTACTTTAATTGTTTTCTATCAAAAAGTAATAAGTCCAATACTGCCTGCCCGTTGCCGGTATTACCCAACATGTTCTAACTATGGCAAGCAAGCTCTAGAATGGCATGGGGTTCGATCTGGTAGTTGGCTACTGTTAAAACGTATTGGAAGTTGTCATCCTTTGGGTGGACATGGTGTCGATTTTGTACCGCTACCTTTGTCTTCTTACTACTATCAATATGTGCCCGCTACTACCCTAGCTACCGTTAGTTTTCAGGGTATTTATGTCTATAAAGATCGTAAAAGTTATGTTTCTCGTTTAAACCATATGATGAAGCTAATGTAGTTTTTGTCATTGATAAACCATCTGTGGATATCTATTTAGTTACCCACAAGTTATCCACACTCTTGGTATCATTTAGAGTGGTTTTTTAGTAAAATGATGAACATTTTATGTGATTGACTGCTGATACTGCTGCTCAAGGTATGAGTTAATACTATGCGGCGGTCATAACACATGCCTGATTTTTTATTCCCTAATTTTTTAATCTAGGAAAGGTTTATGCAAAAGATATTTCGGGTGATGATCATCATTGCGATGTTAATCACCGCTTATCTGCTGATTCTGGCATGGCGAGATGATTATGCTAATGAGCCAGCTGTAGACACGGTATCAGAAACAGCAACGTCGGTCGGTGCTGACATTCCCTCTACAAGTGGTGCAGCAGGTGACATACCAGTACAGACACTACCTGTTGACTCTGGTGCTGTGACTACGACACCTGCCAAAAATGCAGGATTAATCACAGTTACAACTGACCGCTATGACATCAAAATCAATCCAGAAGGTGGTGATATCGTCTATGCTGCTTTAAAGCAGTATGATGCCACGCTTGATAGTGATGAGCCTTTCGTACTATTAGAAAATAACGGCAATCGTGTATATGTGGCTCAGTCTGGTCTGATTGGTCAAGATGGTATTGATACCGCTGAAGGACGTGCAACTTATAGCCATACTGCAAATAATTATGTGATGGAAGCGGGCCAACAAACCTTGTCGGTACCGCTTACTTATAAAAAAGATGGCGTGACAATCACCAAAACCTTTACTTTTACGCAAGATAAATATCCGATTGATGTTAGCTATCAGATTCAAAACGCTTCTGCGAATGCCTGGCAAGGACAGATGTTCGCGCAGTTGAAGCGTGATGACAGTAAAGATCCTGGTATGTCTGATAAGGGTGCGCTTAGCATGGCAACTTATCTAGGCGGTGCTTGGGGTACACCTGATGATCCTTACAATAAGCTAAAATTCAAGAACTTTAGTGACGAGCTGTCAGTGACTAGTGATGATGGCTGGGTCGGTATCGTGCAGCATTATTTTGTCTCTGCATGGACACCTGAGAATTTTACCGGCAAGTTCTTTAGTCGTGAAACTGGTAACGATTACTTTATCGGATTTAACAGTCAACCTGTCAATGTTGGACCGAACAAGCAAGCGACCTTGAATGCGACGTTATATTCAGGACCAAAAGTACAATCTGAGCTTAAGGACGTAGCAATAGGTCTAAATCAGACGGTTGATTATGGTTTGTTATGGCCAATATCAAAGATACTTTTTGCTATTTTGGATGGTATCCACAAAATTATTGGCAACTGGGGTTGGTCAATTATTGTACTGACTATCTTGGTTAAGTTTGCCTTAATGTGGTTCTCAAATAAGAGCTACTATTCAATGGCGAAGATGCGTGCCATTGCTCCAAGATTAGCGGCGCTGAAAGAAGAGCATGGCGACGATCGAATGAAAATGTCGCAAGAAATGATGGGCATTTATAAAGAAGAAAAAGTCAATCCAATGGCAGGTTGTTTACCAATATTGATGCAAATGCCAATCTTCTTAGCTTTATATTGGGTATTGGTCGAAAGTGTTGAGCTACGTCATGCGCCATGGATACTGTGGATTCAAGATCTCTCAGCGATGGATCCTTGGTTTATCTTACCACTGCTGATGGGTGCTTCTATGTTTATACAGCAGCAGCTAAACCCACAGCCAGCGGATCCTATGCAAGCAAAAGTAATGAAATTTTTGCCGATTATCTTTACCGCTTTCATGCTATTCTTCCCAGCAGGTCTAGTATTGTATTGGACGGTGAACAACTTGTTTAGTATGACGCATCAGTACATTGTGAATAAAAAGGTAGAAGAAGAACAGAAACAGCGTACTGTTAAAGTACTTGATTAGTTTGAATAACAGTCTTTGAATAAAAAAACCATCGTGCAAACGGTGGTTTTTTTTATAGGTAATTTATTTATAATATTTTTTGCTGGTAGGTAAGCAGAACGCTGATACAGCGTCATAAAAGCTCAAACATATACCCTGCATTAGGATATAAAGTTTGTTTTGTCAGTCTGCCTTCAGCCGTCTATAATGGAGCTTTTAGCTATTGAGAGTAACTGTGGATTCCTTAGAGATGGCGTTAGCCGTACCTGATTCATCTGAAAAGCCTAACTCATCTGGATTGGCCACGATTGCCGCGATTGCCACACCACTTGGGCGTGGCGGCGTCGGTGTGATACGGCTATCAGGTGCGCGTGCTTATGACATTGCTTGTCAGCTCACAGGCAAGACAGCGTTTACTCCGCGCATGGCCAGTTTTTGTCGGTTTTATCAGGCAGATGACACTATCATCGATGAAGGGTTGGTACTGTACTTTAAAGGCCCGCATTCGTTCACTGGTGAAGATGTGATTGAGTTGCAAGGGCATGGTGGCATGATTTTGCAAAACCAGCTGCTTGCTCGCGTGTTTGAACTGGGTGCCAAACAGGCCAGTGCAGGAGAGTTTTCTTATCGCGCTTTTGACAATGATAAATTAGATCTGGTGCAAGCAGAAGCGATTGCTGATGCTATTGATGCCACGAGCGCGGCGGCGGCGAGTAGTGCCATTCGTTCGCTAAGCGGGGAGTTTTCGCAAAAGATCAATCAGCTATTAGAGCAGCTTATTCATCTGCGTCTGCACGTTGAAGCCGCCATCGACTTCCCTGATGAAGAGGACGTTGACTTTTTATCTGATGGCGTCATTCAAAACAAGCTTGAACAAACCCAAGATAAAATACAGCAAGTGTTGGCAACGGCAAAACAAGGTCAGCTGTTACGTGATGGGATTCACGTGGTGTTGGCAGGGCGTCCTAATGCTGGCAAATCAAGCTTACTCAATCGTCTGGCAGGGCAGGAGCGCGCCATCGTTACCAATGTGGCAGGCACCACGCGTGATACGCTACAAGAAACCGTCGTGCTAAATGGCCTGACCCTGCATCTCACTGATACCGCAGGACTGCGCGATACCGAAGACACCGTGGAGCGTATTGGTATCGAACGGGCGCGTACCGCTATTAAGCAAGCTGATATGCTACTGATGGTCTATGATGTTACTCGAGATCTTGAAGAAGATACCACACCGTTGCAGCTTGCTGAGCAGTTATTCGGCGAATTACCAGCTACCAAGAAACTATTAATCATTGCCAATAAAAGTGATTTGTTGACTCATAGCAAAGATAAGATAGCGATGACGATCTCGCAAAATGAAATCACTAATCGCGGTTATGAGCAAGTAAATGTTTCATGTGAAACAGGTGCTGGCATTGATACATTAATCGAAGAATTATGTGCTAAAGTCGGCTTCCATCCACCAGAGAATAGCCTCATTGCCCGTACCCGTCATATAGATGCGCTTAGACGGACAGCTGAGTATTTGACAGAAGCGCATGAGCAGCTAATGGTCTTTCAAGCAGGGGAGCTGGTCGCTGAGAGTTTACGCCAAGCGCAATTAAGCTTGGGCGAGATCACTGGTGAGTTTAGTGCTGATGACTTGTTAGGTAAGATATTTGGTAGCTTCTGTATTGGTAAATAAAGCCTTTTATGGGCTAATTGAAGTAGAGCCCTCACTTTTTAAAATCATTAATCAGCAAAAATAACTTTGTCGATAACGCCATCTACTTTGAATAGTAAATAAGGAAACGCTATGCACTGCCCGTACTGTAATGCGTCGGATACCAAAGTGATTGACTCACGTCTGGCAGCAGAGGGTGCGCAAGTGCGTCGCCGCCGCTCGTGCAATAGTTGCCAAGAGCGCTTTACCACCTTTGAGATGGTCGAAGTGGTAATGCCACGTATCATCAAATCGAGTGGCAAAATTGAGCCTTATGATAATGAAAAGCTGCGCCGCTCTATCTTATTGCCGCTACAAAAGCGCCCTATCACCATTGACGAGCAAGAGGCGATGATTAGCCGTATTGAGAAACGTGTTAGACAGATGGGAGAGCGGGAGATTAGTAGTAAGGTCTTGGGCGAGATTATCATGAGTGAGCTGAAAACCTTAGACGATGTCGCTTATGTACGCTTTGCCAGTGTCTATCGTGACTTTCAAGATATTGATGCGTTTCATCAAGAGATTGCCAATATCCGTCCTAATGAAAAATAAGCTATAGTTGATACCAAATAAAATCAATACCTTGTAATGTGAGGTGCAACTGGTATAAGTTTTGCTTGCTGCGTCTACGCTGACAGAGGCTGTAAAAAACTTATACCAGTCTCGTTGTACCGTTTTTATAGTCACACATTCTTTATAAATTAAGCCGATTCTTATGTCTACCTCCAACCACGCGCAAGATGCACAAGACCGCTACTTTATGATGCTGGCGATTGAGCAAGCCAAGCAAGGTTTATACACCACAAGACCCAATCCTGCTGTGGGCTGCGTCATTGTCCAAGCAGGGGTAGTGGTTGGTCAAGGGTTTCATCCCAAGGCAGGCCAGCCACATGCAGAAGTATTTGCGCTTAAAGATGCAAGTGCGCACGCGGTCGGTGCCACCGCCTATGTCACTTTAGAGCCTTGTAGTCATACAGGGCGTACGCCGCCTTGTGCTTTAGGTCTGATAAAGGCAGGCGTACAGCGCGTAGTAATTGCAGGTCTAGACCCGAACCCGCAAGTAGCGGGACGCGGTGTAAAGCTGTTAGAGCAGGCTGGTATCGATGTGACAGTGGGCGTACTGACAGAACAAGCAGAAGGATTAAACCGCGGGTTTTTAAAGGCGATGCGTACTCAAATGCCCTACGTTCGGCTTAAGATTGCCACCAGTCTTGATGGTCGCACCGCGATGGCGACAGGAGAGTCAAAATGGATTACCTCGACAGCAGCTCGCGAGGATGTACAAAAACTTCGCGCCCTAAGTGGTGCGATTGTCACTGGTAGTGAGACCGTCATTACTGATGATCCACAACTTAACGTGCGCTCTAGTCAATTGGGTGTGTCAGCTGGGCAAGTACCAGCTCCTATGGTTGTAGTGTTGGATAGGCGTCAACGTTTAGACCATAGTCTGCAGTCCGATTATCAGCTATGCCGCCGTTTGGATACGCTTTATTGGCGCAATGATGATTTGACTGCATTATTAAAAGATTTGGTCAGCGAATATAAATGCTATGACATACTAGTAGAGGCGGGTGCAAGCGTCGCTAGCAGTTTTTTAAGTCAACAACTGGTAGATGAGCTTATTGTTTATCAAGCGCCTTGTTTATTAGGTGAAAAGGCACGGCCGATGGTTGCTTTTAATCCATTATCTTTATCCGAGCAGCTGCGTTTTAAAATAAGCTGTCATGAGCAGCTTGGCCCTGATCTTAAATTGACCTTATATCCTTTATGAGTCATAAGTTATAAACAATTTATCCACAGCTGTAGACAGTTATGATCGAAGCACGGTATTTATAATAACCCTATAGAGGAGTTTATTGTTTCACATGAAACTGTGTATAACTTTGTTTCACATGAAACTATAAATTGAATATTTTAAAATTATATTGAAAATAATATATATAAATCATACACTTACAGTTATTTTGCAAGAAAATCGATATAGTAAAGCTAAAATACTACTTTGTGGATAACTTAGTATAAAAAAGGGTTTTTATTGAGGTATAACTTTATTTATTCTTACTTATCCACAACTTATCCCATCATAGGATTAAAAATAATCAAATTTTCTTAAAGCTTATCTTATATAAACGTACACTAATTAAGCAAAACACGTTGTCAACGACAGCAACACGATAAAACACGAGGTCTATATGTTTACCGGAATTATAGAAAATATCGGAAAAGTAAAGTCTATGCAGCCTACAGGCGGTGATATCCGTCTAACTATAGAGTCGAACGACATGGACTTTAGTGATGTCAAATTGGGCGACTCTATTGCGTCAAATGGGATTTGTTTAACTGTAGTAGAAGTGGGTAGTAATTCTTATTCTGTTGATGTTTCACGTGAAACTATTGCCCGAACAGCTTTAGAAGAGTTAAAAGCAGGTCATATCGTTAATTTGGAGAAAGCCATGTTACCGACCACACGTTTTGGTGGTCATATCGTTGCCGGTCATGTCGATGGGGTAGGACGCGTCAGTAAGCTGCAACAAGACGCGCGCTCTATCTATATTGAAATTGAGATACCTAAAGAGCTGGCGCATTATACTGCGACCAAAGGCTCTATCACCGTTGATGGTATCAGTCTGACGACCAACTTAGTACGTGACAATATCGTTTGCCTCAATATCATTCCGCATACCGCGCAAGTAACCAATATCGCCAAACACTGGCTGGTAGGTAGCAAGGTCAATATTGAGGTAGATATCGTTGCTCGCTATTTGGAGCGTCTGTTAGGCAAGTCGCAAACAGGAAGCATGAGCGCACCAAGCCCGCAAAGTCAAATTACTGAAGATTTTTTGGCTGACAATGGTTTTATGAAATAATCCGTATCGTAGCATCAGGTAACACAGTAGAAAACAATAAAGCCTACTGACAGCTTTTGACGGTGTTAAATAACTTATTCGGCTGTCATTAGGCTTTGCAAGACTGTTTTTAACTTATCTTTATTAATAGGTTTTGCTAAAAAATCATCCATTCCCGCTAGGCGACAAGCTTCGCGATCTTCCTCTGTATTATTTGCAGTTAATGCGACAATGGGAATACTACTCCCTTGCGAGCGTATGACTTGAGTGGCTTGCAAACCATCCATGACTGGCATTCGGCAATCCATAAGAATCAAAGAGATTTGTTGTCGCTGCGCATCAAGTCGTTCTAAGGCTTGTCGACCATTATCTGCCACCAAGCTAGGATAGCCCAACTTATCCAACATCTTACAAGTAATTTTTTGGTTGGTTAGATTGTCATCGACGACTAATATGGTAGGAGCGCTGGCCACCTCTACAGTGCTATTATCCATCGTTGGTTTTTTTGTACTCTCAGAGGTTTTACCAGTATCTTTGTGTTTATGCGAGACGGTTGTAGACTGTGATAAACGGATGAGCTCAGATAACAACAAAGCCACGTCTAAAGGTTTATTCAAAAACCCATCAAACTGATCTAAAAAGGAGGATGGAATACTGCGCTCAGGTTTCATGCTCAATAACAATTTTGGCAAAGAGGTATCGTTCAATAATTTATGAATAACCTGACTTTGTTCACTGTTAACAAGTCTTTGTTGATTACCTATGCTTGGGTCGTCAGTAGCGCCAGTCACGGGCGCTAAGTGAGTGTAGGTTTCATAATACTCATAATCCAACAACAGTATGGGTTGTAAGGTTTTTGCTTCAAGCTCTAGCTGCTCATACAGTTTTTGAGCGGCTTTGTTGTCTAAGTCCGTATAGATACTCACAGGCAATGATAAGTGTGAGCACAAATGCTGGAAAAAGCTTACGCAGATGTCTTGCTCTACAATAACGATAAAACGAATATGCATGAGACTACTATGAAAGTGATAAATAGGCTGATAAGTCGGTTGGTGACAAGGCAGGTAAAGAGCAAAATTGCTACCTACGTCAAGTTCGCTATCTAATTGGATAAACCCGCCCAACAACTGAGCAAAGCTATTAGAAATGGCCAGTCCCAAGCCTGTACCGCCAAAATTTTGGCTGATTTGCCGATTTGCTTGGTTAAAATAAGAAAACAGCTTATCTTGTTCAGACTCTGCGATACCAATGCCAGTATCCTTGACACTAAAACGCATCCACTGATGCTCAGCGCCAGTATTGGTAACGGTATTGGGTAAGCGATTGTCGGGGGCTAAATTTTGATTGCGTGCAATAGTGGTTAAGGTGCGCTTATTATCAGGGCTTGTGATAGAACGCATCTGTTCATAAGTAATAGGCTCTATAACCAGTGCTACATAACCTGATGAGGTGAATTTGGTGGCATTATCTAGTAAATTGAGAAGAATTTGACGTAAACGGTTGCCATCTGTGCTGATATAACGCGGGCTATCGGGCATAAAAAAATACAACAGATTGATACCTTGCCGACGTGCGCTACCAATCATTAAATCGCTAACATGTTGTCCAAGCTTAAAGATATCAGTAGGCTCATTCACGATATCTGCTTTTCCTGCTTTTATCTTTGCCATATCGAGCATATCGTTTAGCATCGCCAGCATTGACTGGCTAGACTGGGTTAACATCGACAGCACCTCTTGCTGCCTTGGCGTTAATCGATGCGCCTCTATCAACCCTAAAGTGCCGATAATAGCGTTCAATGGTGTGCGTAGCTCATGACCAATAATAGACCTAAGCTTGGTAAACTCTTTTATCTGCAGCTGTAATTGTTGGTTTTGCAGGTGCAGGTCATCAGCTTGCGTAATGAGATTATCGATATTATTAAGTATCACTGTAAACCCATGAACTTGTCCATGAGCGCCAAACCATGGAGTAATGTGTAGCTGATAGGCTTGTCTGTCCTCTAGTCCATAAACCAATAGATTACGAGTAACGCGTAGCGTAGAGAGCTTTTGTAGCAGTTGCTGAGTCGCTTTGTCACTGCCGGTCAAAAAATCCGTCAAGCTATAATGGTTATGACGTTGAAAGGCTGTGGTAAAAACTTGCTCAAAACGCTGGTTAAAAAAACTGATGTGACCTTGGCGCATGACCATTAACATTGGTAAAGGGGCTTGATCGACTAGGTGCTCTAGACGCTGATTGAGTGTTTTAATACGGCGATGATGGTCATGAAGCTGATAACTGATGCGGCTTAGGGTATGGCCGAGACGTAAAAACTCAGGAGTGGCTTTTTCTGTGACGAATGGAGGCGGTATATAGGCCTCTTTAGAGCTTATCGCTAAACTGTCCGTATATTGTATCAATTGCTCCCAATTAGTACGGCGTTTAAGCGCATAAAGCAATGCCAAACTAAATAACATAATCGCTGTCATTAGTGGCAACCAAAATCGATAGGATATCCAGCTTATATTGAGAGGTTGGTGACGCAGTACGACATATATCTGATGACTGTTTTCAAGCTTGATTCTACCAGTTAATGTCTCATTATCTATCTGATACGAGCTGTTATTTGTAGTAGATGTTGAGGTAAGCGTAGGAAAAGTCACGCTAGTAAACTCGGCTTCTTGAGGTTGTATGTGATGATAAACATACGTTTGTCCAGACGGCAGCATAAAAGTCAGCTGGTAGCTTATGTCTTGAAAAAAAGGTTTGGTAACGATGTTTTCGATTTCAGTTTCTGTCGGTACGGCGTGATCAATAATCTCATGCTGCAACGCTGCAAACACAACTTGGCTATGCGTTTGGCTCTGAGTTTTGAGCGTCGAAAGCATCATGGCATAGTATAAAGCCAGCATTATTAGCAGCGTCAAAATATAAAAGAAAAGCAGACGTTTTAATGACTGAAACTGTTGCATGTGGGTATGTTCCTATACCTGCGCGACAATACAGTGCGATGGTAAGCTAAAATAATATAATCTATTTATTGGATAGGGCGCTTTGGCCGCGCTATTATCTACAAACCTTTAGGCGTAAGGTAAAGGTTGAGGTATTAGTAAAAAAAGTTAGGTAAAACTTTATAGTAACAAATTTGTTCCTCTTACGGTTATGACAATTATACGAATTTAGATGTTTACTTGAGCTTTAAATTGAACATAGCGTGGCCGTTTGGTTTATCATTTAAACATACTAAACTAACTATCGACTAGCGAATATCAACTAGATAAGTACCTATAAACAGCAAAAGTCACTAGCATAATGTCAACACAGACTAAGTCAAGAGAGTCATTATAAATTAAAGACAACGATAGCTATCTGCAAATGGATAACTCAGCTCACAATTATGGCACAACGCTGTAAACTCACCTATAATGTGACGACCAATCACACAATATATAATATGGTGCTATGACCACAACTAATGCTGTTTCTAATGATAGGATACAAACCAATCGATTGCGCGTGGTGTTTGCAGGTACACCTGAGTTTGCTGCTGCTAGCCTTGAATCACTCATCGCTCAGCAAGAGCAACTTAATATAGACATCGTTGCGGTATATACGCAGCCCGATCGCAAAGCAGGCCGCGGTCAAAAACTATCTGCCTCTGCTGTTAAACAAGTAGCGCTCACTCATAATATTGCCATCGAGCAGCCTGCTACCTTCAAAAAATCCAATACTGAAGGCTTGGCTGCTAGACAGACATTGGCAAGCTATCAGCCTGATATTATGATTGTCGCAGCCTATGGTTTGATTTTGCCTATCGGTGTATTAGATATCCCAACTTATGGTTGTTTAAATATCCATGCTTCACTTCTACCGCGCTGGCGCGGCGCGGCGCCTATTCATCGCGCGTTATTGGCAGGGGATACCAAGACTGGCATTACCATTATGCAAATGGATAAAGGTTTGGATACTGGCGATATGCTCTACAAAGTCAGCTGTACTATCGCTGATGATGATACAGCTGCAAGCTTGCACGACAAATTGGCTGATTTAGGAGCAGCGGCTATCAGCACTGTCCTACAAGATTTGTCGAATTACCAAGCAGAGGCGACTGTACAAGATGACAAGCAAGCCAATTACGCTGAAAAACTGGTAAAAACTGAGGGCGAGATTGATTGGACGCAGTCAGCTAACATTATTGAGCGTCAAATCCGCGGTTTAACGCCTTGGCCAGGCGCTTATACGTTTTTAAACGGTGCGCGCGTAAAAGTATTAAACAGCTTGCCTGCAAACCCATCACAGCAAACCACAGAACCTTCTGGCACTGTTATCAGCGTGGGACGTAAAGCGATTTTAGTCGCTTGTGGTAAAGCGAGTAAAACTGAATCATCAGCCACTACTTTAGCCGTTACTCATTTGCAGTTTGCAGGTGGTAAGCCCGTTAGCGCTGAGCAAATCTGTCATGGCAACCAGCTCGATGATGGTGACCAGTTTGGTCCCGAATTCAATTAATCACTGCAGACGCTCCAATGCGTATAGGATATGAATACTAATGAGACATAACGCAACTGCGTCTAAAAGCACTAACAACCACAATAAACCGTCCAGTAACCTTAAGATGACGGGTAGCGTGCGCGTACGCGTCATTCGCAGCTTACTTGCCATTCAACAGGGTCAGTCACTCTCAAGTGTGCTTGATCCCCTACTAAATAGCTTACACGACGGTGATAAAGGCTTTGCACATGCATTATTATTAACCACGCTGCGTCAATGGCACGCACTTGCAAGGCTACTTGATAGCTTAGCTGACAACCCTATTGATGAGATTGAGGTGCGCACTGCTATTCAAGTGGGTCTTGTACAGCTACTTTACTTAGAGGTAGCTGACCATGCCGCTATTCATGAAACGGTAGAGGCAACCAAAGAAATTGAATTTGCGCGGGCTTCTGGTCTTGTCAATGCGATCCTGCGTAAAGTCGCCAGAAACACCAATAAATTCCGTAAAAAATGCGACAAGAACCACAGTTTGCCCAACTGGCTCGCTTATCAGCTTAAACAAGATTGGAGTGATGAGTATGCAGCGTTGACGCAAGGTTTACGCCAGCCTGCGCCGATGTTTTTGCGTGTGAACACTGCCATTAAATCAACCAGTGAATATCAACAAATACTTACCGATGCCGATATTAGCAACGAGCTGATCGAATTATCAAGCGGTTTACAATTCACTGATACCGTTAAAACTACTACGTCAGTGACTCAAGCATTACGTTTAGAACAAAGCACGGCGGTCAGTTTTTTACCTCAATTTGCAGAAGGTGTGGCGAGTGTACAAGATATGCATGCCCAACTTGCTGCGCCACTGATAGAGCTTGCGCTAGCTAACAAGCTGACCAATGATAATCAGCTAACTGATAAGAATAATCAAAAAGGAGAGAGTAAAGCGTCGACAATCCAATTATTAGATGCTTGTGCCGCCCCAGGTGGCAAACTTGCACATTGGTTAGAGCTGTTAACCGTAGACGATGAGTCATCATTGTTTCATGTGAAACCTAGTGATGGTACAAATAAAACCAATACTATCAAGCTTACAGCGATCGATAACGAAGCTTCACGCATTAAACGTATTCATGAAAATTTAGCGCGTTTAAATTTGCAAAAGGACGATTTAGAAAGCTCAGCCAAGACTGACATCAAGCTTGATATCGTCTGCGCTGATGCGACGACATGGCAAGGTGGTTCTGAATCTAAAAAGCAAAAATCAAACCAAGACCGAGCAGTATTTGATGCTATCTTGTTAGATTCACCTTGTACCGCGACTGGGGTGATTCGTCGTCATCCAGATATTAGCTTATTACGTCACGAAGAAGATATTGCTCAAACAGTACAGTTACAAGCGCAAATTTTAGATAACTTGTGGCCACAAGTAAAAGTAGGCGGCTATTTGCTGTATGTGACTTGCTCAATTTTAAAGCAAGAAAACGTTGAGCAAATGCAAGACTTTACCGCTCGCCATAGTGATGCATCTGCCATCGAATTGACGGAAGCTTGTAACTGGGGTATGGCGCAAGACATTGGTCGTCAGTGTCTACCAATGGATAGCGATGGCGGTGATGGTTTTTATTATGCGCTGCTGCAAAAGTCTGCTCAATAAAATACAATATTCCAGAACCTTATTTTCAGTCTTTTAAATGTATTACGGTAGGCTAAAATACCAGCTCATCATAGTTTATACGAGGTTGAGATTCAGGTACTAAAAACTAACTTTAGACGTTTTAAGTAGGGATGCACTATGAAATATATCAGTACCCGTGGTCAGACAGCGCCGATGGATTTTAGTGATGTGCTATTGATGGGGCTTGCTCCGGATGGCGGCCTGATGCTACCGGAGCATTATCCAACGGTTGATAATGAAGTGTTAAAAGAGTGGCGTCATCTTAGCTACCCTGAGCTGGCATTGGCCATCATGCAGCGTTTTGCTACTGATATTCCGCATGCTGATCTTAAAGACATTATTGATCGTACTTATACCGCCGATGTATTTGGTAGTGATGATATTGTACCGGTGCGTAAGCTTGAAGATGACCTTTATATTTTAGGCTTATCCAATGGGCCGACGCTTGCATTTAAAGATGTGGCGATGCAGTTTTTGGGTAACGCTTTTGAGTATGTGCTCAAGCGTCAAGGCGCACGTATTACGATCATAGGCGCGACTAGTGGCGACACGGGTAGTGCAGCAGAGTATGCGCTGCGCGGTAAAGAAAATATCGAAGTCTTTATGCTGTCACCACATGGCAAGATGAGCGACTTCCAGCGCGCACAAATGTATAGCTTAACCGATGATAATATCCATAATATCGCTATCGATGGGATGTTTGATGATTGTCAAGATATCGTCAAAGCCTTACAGCAAGATGCAGAGTTTAAAGCCGCTTACAATCTAGGCACGGTCAACTCCATCAACTGGGGGCGAATCTTAGCGCAGATTGTGTATTACTTCAAAGCCTACTTTGCGGTAACGAATAGCAACGATGAACGAGTCAGCTTTAGTGTACCGTCTGGCAACTTTGGTAATATTTGCGCAGGACATATTGCGCGTGAGATGGGACTACCAATAGGACGTTTAATCGTCGCGACTAATGAAAATGATGTGTTAAATGACTTCTTTAATCAAGGGGCTTACCAGCCACGAACGACTGATAAAACCTATGTGACTTCAAGCCCATCAATGGATATCTCTAAAGCGTCAAACTTTGAGCGTTTTGTTTATCTATTACTAGAAAAAGACAGCGCGCGCGTCCATGAATTGTTTGAGGGCGTAAAGTCTGGCCAAGGTTTTGATTTATCGGATGTGTTAGAGGCTGTTAATACTCGTTATGGCTTCGCTGCAGGCAAATCTACACACGCTGACCGCCTACAAACGATCAAATCTTTATACGAAACATACAGCGAATTGGTTGACCCACATACTGCTGATGGTATTAAAGTCGCTAAAGAATTGCAGCAAAATGGTGAAGTTATCATCTGTGCAGAAACGGCGTTGCCAGTCAAATTTGCAGATACGATCATTGAAGCTGTTGGTCAAATAGACATTGAGCGTCCTGCTCACACCGAAGGATTAGAAGAATTGCCGCAACATGTTATCGTTTTGGACAATAAAGCAGAGTTGGTTGCTAAGCAGATTCGTCAACATGTAACGGCTAACTTGCCATAATTTTACCTTGTAAACATAAGCTCAAATATTTTGTTTCACGTGAAACTTTATACATATTAATATAAGCCTTACTCTCCATATATCGGATAGTAAGGCTTTTTTGTACTTAGCTTACCGATATAGTTAATCCTGATCATTGAAATAGTTTAGGACTGCGCAAACTATCGTATGACTTAAATTTTTGTAAATAGATGTCTGGTTATATGCTATTGTGTATATAATTGTAATTTTAACTGTCTCGTTACTTAATAAGCAATTCTAATAACTTGTTGGATTCAATCTTGCAAGGATAAGTAATAAAACAAAATTCTATTTACGCTGTATTTTAAAATTTGTGGATACAATCATGAAAATGAGTCTAAACTCTATAGCAAAAGCGCTGATTGCTACTGCTTTTAGTGGTGCGATGCTGATAAATACTGCTCACGCTAATAACCCGCCGCCAACTATCAAAGCCGATGCACCCAACCGCTATATCGTCAAAAAAGGCGATACATTGTGGGACATATCAGGTCGTTATCTAGATAGCCCGTGGCGTTGGAAAGAGATTTGGGCCACCAATAAACACATTAAAAATCCCAACCTAATCTATCCCAACGATGTGCTTATCTTATGTGTGATTCAAGGTAAGACGCTAATCGGTGTAGATACAGGTGAGGGCTGCGCAGGTATTGAAAGACAAGTAACAGGCAATGTAGTAGCTAGTACCGTTGCAGTCACTTCGGTTGCCAATAGTATTCCGGCGATTCCACGTGCGGCGATCCAGCACTGGTTGGACAAAACAATTATCGTTAATCCAAAAGACTTTAATACTACCCCTTATGTATTAGCGTCCAAAAATCGTAACTTGATCACCGCTAGTGGCGATAAGATTTATACCAAAGGAATACCACTTATCGTTGGCCAACGCTACGGGGTGTATCGTGAAGGTGAGATGTATGTCGAACCTAGAACCCAAGAGGTTATTGGCCTTGAAGTGACGCAAGTAGCCACTGGCTTGGTAACGAGTGTTGAAGAGAACGGTGTGAGCAGCCTGCAATTGACGGACTCTTATGGCAAAGAAGTACGGGAAGGCGATCGCGTGTTTGTCGAATTAGACGACTCTATTCCGCCAGTATTCTATCCTGCGCCTGCCACGGTAAACCGCGGCGGATTGATCGTTCGAGTGATGGATTCAATCAGCTCTGCGGCGAAGGGTAGTGTGGTGGCAATCAACTTGGGTAGTAACCAAGGGGCTAAACCTGGTGATGTATTGACAGTCTATCGAAAAGGCCCTTTAGTACGCGATACCATGGACAATGACACACCCGTACGCTTGCCAAGCGAGCCTGCTGGTATGGCGATGGTATTTAATACTTTTGATGATATTAGCTATGCTTATATTTTAAGCTCAGAGCTACCCCTGAATGTGGGCGATCAACTGTTGCCACCGCCTTATCTATAGGCATTTATATCATTATCTAAGAGTAAGCAGTCATGATGGAACATTCGCCTTCTTTATCAATTGAACAGCGTACAACCTTAGCACTGTGGTATGAGGTGAATGCGTCATTATCTGCTTATCATAAACTTATGACGTTTTTTGGCGATGCGCAGCTTGCTTGGCAAGCGACGGTAGAAGCATGGCGTCAGTTGGGTATTCATCATACTCATCTCAAACGTCATGAGCAGCCAGATCAAACGCTCGCCAATATTGATAAAATTCAGCAGGCGTTGCTAGAAAAACGCTATAGTCTACTATTCGCCGATCAGCCCGCTTATCCCTCCCAGCTTTTACAGATATATGATCCACCGCCGTTGCTGTTTTATCGAGGTAATAGCGCACGTTTGCATCAAGCTCAAATCGCTATCGTCGGTAGTCGAAAGCCAACAGCACATGCGCAAAAGATTACTTTTGACATTGCACAGTACTTAGCGCAAACAGGTTACGTCGTGACAAGCGGGCTTGCAATGGGTGTAGATAAGCGGGCACATCTAGGCGCACTGTCCCAAACAGACGTTGAACTTCAAGGCCGTACGATAGGGGTCATGGGTACAGGGATTGATGTGCATTATCCCAATCATCATGACAAATTGTTCGCACAAATTATCGAGCAAGGTGGTTGTATTGTCAGTGAGTTACTGCCGCATACGCAGCCGCACAAACATACTTTTCCACGTCGCAATCGACTAGTCGCTGGACTGAGCTTGGCGACGATTGTGACCGAAGCCACCATCCAAAGTGGCTCCTTGATTACCGCGCGCCTAACCTCTGAGCAAGGCAAGCAAGTCTTTGCGATTCCAAGTCATATTGATAATAGTAATGCAGAAGGCTGTCATCATCTGATACGTGAAGGTGCGACGTTGATTTATCATCCCAAACAAGTCATAGAGGATGTTAATAGTCAGCTAGATTATGGTAGTCGCTCGTACAAAAGAGCCGCGAGAACCACATCAAATATCAGCCCCATTTCTCATTCGTCAGATCTAAACAGCCGTCCCGCTACCGCTACTCATCACTTGTCATCATCTACTCTTAAGTCTTCTGGTAGCGCTATAAACGTCGCTGAACATTTACTAACGGTTTATGAGCAACTTGACTGGCATGGACAGGATTTAGATGCATTGTTAGTGACCACCAAAATGGCCCCACCGCAGCTAATAGGCCAATTGATGGAGCTTGAATTATTAGGAGTTATCAGTGTGCAAGGCGGGCGCTACTTACGCGTCTAAAACTATGTTTTAGTTACCTTAAAGTTCTTCTTTATTCCAATTATTGAGTATTTACACCAAGAACAATTTTGGTAATTTCAAACTCTGCTATCCTAGTCTTTCTTTGTCATATGTTATTATGAGTGCTTAAACTCCTATCTCTTTGAAGCACTCAAGTCATGAAACAATCCGCGCCCTTTACTACTAATTCTGTCATTCAAGCTGCTGACTGGCTTAAAGAAGGGAAGCTACTTGCTTATCCAACAGAAAGCGTTTGGGGTATCGGCTGTGATCCATTTAACCAAATGGCAGTGCAGCAATTATTAGCTATGAAACAGCGGCCAATACACAAAGGGATGATTGTCGTCACTGACGATGTTCACCGTATAGCGCCATTGTTAGATGACCTAAACGACAGTCAACGTCAGACGGTCCTTGAGAGTTG
This sequence comes from uncultured Psychrobacter sp., assembly GCF_947488565.1. Lineage (GTDB taxonomy): Bacteria > Pseudomonadota > Gammaproteobacteria > Pseudomonadales > Moraxellaceae > Psychrobacter > Psychrobacter saeujeotis. The sequence goes on from NZ_CANKZC010000002.1 coordinate 630,918, forward strand.
GCGTATGCACCCAGAAGCTATCTTAAAGCAGGCTCATACTTGGTTATTACCCTTATCAAAACAGATTACTGTGCCTATTCCGTCATGGATTACTGGAGAACACGATAGTGTGGCCGTACGTATTATCGCGCACCCTCTAGTCCAACAGCTATGTACGCAGATGGTTTCACCAGACAATCCTTACGGCTTTATTGTGTCGACAAGCTGTAACCCTTCAGGAAAACCCCCAGCGCTAACGTTAAATCAAGCACAGGCCTATTTTCTTAACGACAATGAACACAGTAATCTGGACCAACAAGTGCATTATCTAACAGGAGATACACTAGGTTATAAGTTGCCAAGCCAGATCGGAGATGCCTTAACAGGGAAAATAATCAGATAGTATATGAATAAAATACTGATGTTTTATCGGCGCTTTTCTACCAGCCAACTACCTATGACTTAATTACCTAAATTAAGTCTGTCTTATCCTATGCTTTTTTCTATGCGGCTGCCAAGTTGCATATTCTAAATCTGTACTTAAGTAGTTACTTCTACAATTATCCTATTGTTTTTGTAGCTTATTTTTTGTCACACTAATCATAGTGCTAAAAATAATTAGGGAGTAGGACATGAATATTTTGATCAGTGGTGGCTCAGGATTCTTAGGTAGTGCGTTTAGTCGTGAGCTTATGACACGTTACCGCGCACAAAATAAAGAGCTGCAGATTACTTGGCTTACTCGCGATAGCAGCCAAGCACACCCTGACGATATTGCTATGATGACTTATGATGAGCTTGCAGGGACTGATAAAAGCTTTGATGTGATTCTCAATTTAGCAGGTGCTGGAATAGCAGACTCGCGCTGGAGTGATGGGCGCAAAGAAACACTGCTTGCGAGCCGTGTGAAGCCTACCGAGTCAATATTAGCATTTATTGCACGCAGTAGCGCCAAGCCTAAACTGCTAGTTAGCGGCTCAGCCATTGGCTGGTATGGCACGCAAGGCGATAAACCATTGACTGAAAGCAGTGGTTTTGAGACAGATTTTGCTCATAAATTGTGTGACGATTGGGAGCAACTAGCACTCAAAGCGACTAAACATGGCGTACCGGTAGTTATTGTGCGCACTGGTGTGGTGATTCATCCTGACGGCGGTATGCTAGGTAAGCTTTTAACACCGTTTAAAATGGGCGTTGGTGGCCAATTAGGTGATGGCAAGCAAATAATGAGCTGGGTTAGTCGCGAAGACTGGGTAGGGGCTGCGATATTTATTATTGAAAAGTCTCTTGCTGATCCTGCGAACACTCAAATGACAGATAATAACTCGCTAAAAACCACAAATGATACGCTAGCGCTGGTGTATAACCTTACTGCGCCTAACCCTGTAACCAATCATACTTTTACCAAGGCGCTTGGATCATGGTTAAATCGTCCAACGTTTTTTACGTTACCAGAATTTTTACTAAAGTTGATGTTCGGTGAGATGTCGACACTACTCGTTGATGGGCAAAAGGTATTGCCACAAGCCTTGCAGGACGCAGGATACAATTTTAAGCAACCGACACTCAAGCAGGCGTTAGAAGAGCAGAATTAATAAAAATTTGAAAGGTATAGAAGATAGTATGGTTTCATGTGAAACGTGGTTAATTCAAAAGGCTGTTAAATTGTATCTGTCAAAAATGACTGACTAAATTGGGTGTTTAAACACTATAGAGATATAAAAATCATGAAACCTCAATGAAATAAAATATCTGTATTCAGCGCGTAAGAAACTTGGCGTAAGATAGCCGCATCTTTATTTGATCAGATATTATTATGTGGTTTTTCTTTATTGTCGTTACCCAAATATTGGCGTTAATGACTAGTATCATTCTATGGTGGCTTATCAAGCCAAGACGTTCGATTACAAAAAAAGCAATTATATCATCCGTTTTTATTATTAATAATGTGGCGCTCATTTATGGGCTTAGTGAGTTTTGGCGTGAGCGTTTTCATGTCTATTTAGTCGTTGGTATTTTGCAAGGCTTTATGATCTATGCGGCGATAATTACCTCAGCTATTGCTCTGATATATTACAAGTTATTAAGAGGTCAGCGCCGACCTAAGCTCATACGTAGCTTCGGCATCGTGACATATATTGGTATCGTAAGTTTAGCGGTGTTTAATGCTTACTCGCCAGTGGTACATCAATTAACGGTTACGACAACCAAACCATTAGATGAGCCAGTAGATATTGCCTTAGTATCCGATACGCACTTAGGCAGATGGTTTGGCAGTCGACAGATAGATAGGTTGGTCAATCTCATCGATGCTCAAGATGCCGACATGGTGGTGCTGGCAGGTGACGTGATGAATGATACTACCGTCTATTATGACAAAACCAACATGCACGAGCATTTATCAAAACTACGCGCACCGCTTGGCGTATACGCGGTTTTAGGCAACCATGATTATTTAGGGTACGAAGAAGCAATCGCTGAGGCGGTAACCAAGGCAGGTATCACTGTACTTGATAATGAGAGTGTGCTGCTTAATGACTCGGTATGGTTAGTCGGACGCTCGGACGATGTGGATTCGACGCGCTTATCAGCCTCTGAATTACTGTCGAAGGTCGATACTGATAAGCCAACGGTGTTTTTGGAGCATCGTCCTACAGCGCTAAAAGAGATTAGTGATTTGCCTGTAGATTTGCATTTATCGGGGCATACGCATGGCGGGCAGATATTCCCATTAACGCTGTTGAAGCAGTGGTTTCAACCACTGGTACACGGCACCAAAAATATAAAGGATACGCAGTTTTTAGTCTCTTCAGGTTATGGGTTTGGTCCTGTACCGTTTAGACTGGGTACGCGCTCTGAGATATGGATGATTAGGTTACAATCGTCGCTATAAACTGCTCCAATAAATGACCTAACGTACATACTAAAAGCCTCTACTATACAAGCATAGTAGGGGTTTTTTATACGTTACCAAACGTCCCTTTAAACTTTCTTTGTCTGGTCTCAATTTCTTTAAATACCAAAATCATTCTGGAATTACTCATGCGCAACGCGTTTTTTATCACTATTTTTGTACTGTTGCAGCTTTTTAGTTTGGGAGCGGCGCTAAGCTTACAGTGGTGGTTACAGCCTTTGATAAATCCTGCGCTACAAATTTCCATATGGATTGCTATATTTGCTATTACCAATGGCTTGCTGCTACTGAGTGTAAAAAGGGTGTTTGCCAATAGCTATCGCTGGGTCAGTGGTTGGATGTTATTCATGCACTTTATGGTATTAACCGCGCTGCTGACCAGCCTGTTATACGGAGGTTATTGGTTAATAGTAACCTTTACTGACTACCGTGTTCTTAATGCTTTGGTAATAACAATGGGGCTGCGAGTACTTGCTCTGCTTATCTTTATCGGTTTGTTTATTTATGCTTTATATAGCGCCTATATACCTGTTGTGCGCAAAAAAACGATTCATATCAACAAACCGATGGTAGGGCAATTACGTATCGCGGTCGCCAGTGATCTACATATTGGTCGACTGTTTGGTAGCGGTGCAATAGATAGGCTACATCGCCTCGTCATCCAGTCTGAGGCAGATATATTGCTGATGCCAGGCGATATTATGGATGACAATACCGACGCATTTATTGCCTACGATATGCAGGCAAACTTAACTGAACTATGTGCCAGTCTTCCTTATGGGGTTTATGCAACGTTGGGCAACCATGATTTATACGGGCATGAGCAGCCCATTAGTCAGTCTCTGCGTCACGCTGGCGTGCATTTATTAAACGATGATGTAGTCTGCTTGACGCATCAAGGGCAACCGATTTGGTTGGTTGGCCGTTTTGATAATCATAAACGTGCGCGCGTAGCGACGACAAAGCTACTGGCGCAAGTAAATATAGATGAGCCCATCATATTACTAGACCATCGCCCTAGCGATATCGTTGAACATAGCCAGCTGCCCGTTGATTTACAAGTGTCAGGACATACTCATAATGGACAAGTATTTCCCGCTAATTTTATCGTCAATTCGATTAACCGTCTAGGTTACGGTTATGAAGCCATTGGCAAAGGACACTTTGTGGTGTCATCCGGCTATGGTTTTTGGGGTATCCCTTTTCGCTTGGGCTCACGCTCAGAGATTTGGTTAATCACTCTTAGCGGTAAGTAGTTGGCGGACAAAGCTGGCAAACTCATTAATAATATCAGTCGTTTCACGACCAACACCTTTATGAATACTCATTAAATGAATGAAGCCATGCGGCGCGCCTAGCATAGTGTAGGTCTTAGTCGCGATACGACTATCTTGTAATTGGTCAGCGTAAACGAGAGCCTCATCACGTAAGATATCTAATTCAGCCGCCACAATGTAGCTAGGACACATATGCGTGTTATTACCGTGCATGGGTGAAGTAAGCGGATGTGAGCCTGTCAAAGTACTATGTTGCATGTAGGCGGTGTCAAACACTTCCACATCATTGTAATCGAGCAATAACCCTTTACCGTATAATGCCCAGCTAGGGTAAGTTGCCTCAATATCGGTGACAGGATAAAGAGGCAGCTGGGCAAGTGGACTAGGCAAGTCTTGCAACTTACTAATGATATCTTCTGCATCTAATTCTAGATTGAGCCATTGCGTAGCGTCTGGCGCAGTGATCTGCTGGGCGACCAAGATGGCCAAGCAACCGCCAGCACTATCACCTGACAATACAATACGCGATGGCAATGCACCCAAAGTAGGGCAGTGCTCAGCTAGCCATTCATAAGCAGCCAGACAGTCTCTAAGAGCGATCGGAGCAGCGTGCTCTGGCGCCAATCGATAGTCGACACTGACCACAGACCAGCCTGTTTGTCTGCAGACTGTATGACAAAACTCATGATGAGTATCAATATCGCCAATACAAAACCCGCCACCATGAAAGAACAACATAACTGTTTTGTCGATGTTTGTTTTGGCATCACCTTGTTTATGCTGTTGGTAGCAGCGTACCGTCATATCATCGCCGTCAGCGTTCGCTATTATGTCATCTTGCCAGCGCACCACTGCGCCAGTTTCTGCCTTGCCTTGTGTACGAGTTTTTGTGTTGAGCGCAATCGGCAGCCTTGACTGATTGTCTATCTGTTGCCAGACGTCTGGCGCTTGCATAGCGACTGCATCGGCTGCAAATTTGTGACGCAGTGTCGGCAAACTATCCATACTTAACGGACGTTTAAGCTTATTGTTTAGCGCTATAATCAAGCGCATGTGAGCATCAGCATGGGGATATTTCTGAATATCTGCACCATTAACAAGTGCATTTAACTTTTCAAGTAAGGGCGTTGGTAGATAGCCAAGACTTTTTAGCATGTGGTGTAAGGCATGCTTTTGATAGCGTGCTGTCAAGTGGAGAGTATCTTTAGAGTGGCGACGGTTTAGATGACTAATTGACAGATTACTGACGTTTAGTGAGCCGTCTTTTGGCGCCTCACTGTTTGCTCGGTTGCGCAGCGCTTTTATGATAGTAGCAATATTATTCACCAGTACATTGACAGATGGCGTTGGTAAAACAGGCATAGTATTCCTTAGCGAATTTAGTAAAAAGAAAAACAACTTATAGCAGGTAGCTTGGTTGTAGTTATCAAACCTATGATGTCACGCACCTGTTTGCTGCTGGTTTTTAACGTCCTTTATGCGAGTCTTTATCTGTGAAAACTCATTATTTCATCAAAAGCCAAAAATTCATCTCATTTAGGCTTGAAATTTATGCTTAGGGTCTTTATCAAGCAGCTATCAGAATACAATTGTATTGAACGTTTATTTATAAGAAATCTAGATTTTACGGTTTTATTTTATATTAAGTTTAAGCACCATTACTAAAATCATAAGGAGCTATTATGACTGAACAAGCACCCAATCATGAGTTTGATACCAATGATCCAAAGGCGGCTCAGAGTAATATTGAGCGTGAAGAAAGCCTTTTAGAGGAAACCATGAACGAATTTGATCCAGAAAACAACTCAGGCGCAGACAATACAGTTAAAAACGATATTGATATCGATGCTTTTCATGCACGTATTGCTGAGCTTGAAGGTGAAGTAAAACAAGCCAAAGAAGGGACGGCTCGTGCCAATGCTGAAGCTTATAATGCGCAAAAGCGTATGGAACAAGAAACCGATAAAAGTAAAAAATTCGCCCTACAAAAATTTGCCAAAGATTTACTAGAGATCGTCGATAATTTAGAGCGCGCTATTGAGAGCGCTACTGATAATGACCCAGTGACTGAAGGCGTGCAGTTGACTCATAAAGCGCTACTTGCGGTCCTTAATAGACATGGCGTAGAAGTGGTCGATCCACAAGGCGAAAAATTCAATGCAGACTTTCATGAAGCAGTCGGTATAGATGCTGACGCTGAAGCGGACACCGTTGGTACAGTATTGCAAAAAGGCTATAGTTTAAACGGTCGTCTATTGCGTCCAGCTATGGTACGTGTTGGTCAGTAAGTAGAGTCGAAATAGGGATAAGCCTTATTAAAAGTAAGGATTTTCACAAAACTTCACACAAAACCAAGTTATTGTACTGTCATTGACTTGAAAAACTACAAACACAAACCGATATAAAGCAACAAGTGACCACTTAAGGTCTGATACCTTAAAACTAGTGGCTTATATCAGCAACTTGAACCAGTACTCAAACCGGTAATATAGTGCAGTTATTTAGACGCCTAGTATGGGTAAGCAACAATTTTATAAACAGTAATTTAGAATAAATTTGGAGTAATTAATTATGGGTAAAGTAATTGGTATTGATTTAGGAACCACTAACTCATGTGTCGCTGTAATGGAAGGCGATAGCGTTAAGATTATTGAAAACGCTGAAGGTACACGTACAACACCATCTATCGTCGCTTATAAAGACGACGAAACGCTTGTTGGTCAATCAGCAAAGCGTCAGGCAGTGACCAATCCAAGTAATACTTTGTTTGCAATCAAGCGTTTGATTGGTCGTCGTTTCGATGACAAAGTGGTACAAAAAGACATCGGCATGGTGCCATACAAAATCGCTAAAGCAGATAATGGCGATGCGTGGGTTGAAGTGAATGGTAAAAAATTAGCGCCGCCACAGGTTTCTGCTGAAATCTTGAAAAAAATGAAAAAAACAGCCGAAGACTATCTTGGTGAGAGCGTGAGTGAAGCAGTTATTACTGTTCCAGCTTACTTTAATGACTCACAGCGCCAAGCAACCAAAGATGCGGGTAAAATCGCTGGTCTTGACGTCAAGCGTATTATCAACGAGCCAACCGCCGCTGCACTTGCTTATGGTATGGATAAAAAACAAGGCGACAGCACCGTTGCCGTATATGACTTGGGCGGTGGTACCTTTGATGTATCAATCATCGAAATCGCTGATGTTGATGGCGAGCAGCAGTTTGAAGTACTAGCGACCAATGGTGATACATTCCTTGGTGGTGAAGACTTTGACTCAGCCTTGATCGAATACCTAGTCGCTGAATTCAAAAAAGAGCAAGACGTGAACCTAAAAGGTGACTCTCTTGCGATGCAGCGTCTAAAAGAAGCAGCAGAGAAAGCAAAAATTGAGCTATCAAGTGCGCAAAGCACTGAAGTGAACTTGCCTTACATTACTGCTGATAGCAGTGGTCCTAAGCATTTGGTAGTGACCATCAGTCGCTCGAAACTTGAGAGCCTAACTGAAGAGCTGGTTCAGCGTACCATGGGTCCTTGTAAGATTTCTCTTGAAGACGCTGGTATCAAAGTTGGCGATATCGACGATGTAATCTTAGTCGGTGGTCAGACACGTATGCCACTAGTACAGAAAAAAGTACAAGAGTTCTTTGGTCAAGAGCCACGTAAAGATGTGAACCCTGACGAAGCGGTAGCTGCAGGTGCTGCTATTCAAGGTGCCGTATTGTCTGGCGACAAAACTGACGTCCTATTGCTTGATGTGACACCATTGACACTTGGTATCGAAACGATGGGCGGTGTGATGACGCCAATCATTGAGAAGAACACGATGATTCCGACTAAGAAATCACAAGTATTCTCAACAGCTGAAGACAATCAGCCAGCAGTAACGATTCAGGTCTATCAAGGTGAGCGTAAAATCGCTAATCAAAACAAACAGCTTGGCCGTTTTGATTTGACAGACATTCCACCAGCACCACGTGGCTTGCCGCAAATCGAAGTTACCTTTGACATCAACGCCGACGGTATCATGAATATCTCAGCGACTGATAAAGGGACTGGTAAAGCACAAAGTATTCAGATCAAAGCGGATTCTGGTTTGTCTGATGAAGAAGTCGAACAAATGGTACAAGACGCAGAAGCAAATGCTGCTGAAGACGAGAAGTTTGCCAACTTAGCACAAGTGCGTAACGAAGCTGATGGTCGTATCCATGCGGTTCAAAAAGCATTGAAAGAAGCAGAAGATAAAGTCACTGACGAAGAAAAATCATCAGTAGAAGCGGCTATCTCTGAGCTTGAAACGGCGACCAAAGAAGATGATCATGATGACATCAAAGCCAAGCTTGAAGCGTTAGACAATGCTTTCTTGCCAATCAGCCAAAAGATCTACGGTGAGGCTGGCGCAGGTGCAGAAGGTATGGACCCAGGTCAGTTCCAGCAAGAAACTGAATCAGCGGATGCAAGCCAAGCCAATGATGATGTAGTCGATGCTGAGTTTACTGAAGTAGACGAAGACAAAAAATAATACCAAACCTAAAAACGCGATTAGCCGTCAAACTCGCTTAGTCTACTCAATGTAGTACTTACGCGCGTTTCCCTTGCTACTCATGTTTTTGAAAATGGTAGAGTCAATACAAATTGATAAGTAGTTAAATAAAAAAAGTTAAATGAAAAAACGCATCCTTCGGGGTGCGTTTTTTTTTGACTATGATTTTAGCATTGCTACTGTATTTAACATTGCTGCTATAGATTATAAGATTAATTTCTAAAAGCACTCACGATCAGTACTTCATAAGTCAAGCTGACACAAGGCTGACCCTCTTCATCTGTTGCCGAAAAATGCTGCCAATAGTCTCGCTCAAATTGTTGTAAACGCGCTTTTGTCCACTTAAAAGGTTGAGCGTTGACTGATTGCGTTTGGTTGGTCGACACTCCTGTCAGTTTCATATGTTTTAATACTGCATAAGGGGTTGTAAACAGTAGATCAAAACGCTGAGTTGATAGTACGATTCTCTCAAAGCCAGCATGAGTTAATGCTAGCTGCCACTCGCTCGTTTCTGGATAGTAAAGCCCTTGGTTGGTGAGCGTCTTAATTTGCAAAAAGTTATTGGCGGTAAAAGTGCTAAACAGTAGCTGGCCACCAGCCTTTAATCGAGGTGCCGACTGCATGACAAGGCTCAGCGGATTATTAAACCATTGCACCGCATTGGCACTCACTATCAAGCTATGCTTGCCTTTAAAGTCTAAGGTTTCGGCATCACCAATGACTATCTGAGCATCAGGAAGGATGGATTGCAAGGTCGCTGTCTGCTCAGTACATAACTCGTTGATCAGCCAATACTTGCTTTGAATGTATGCAGCTAGTAGGCGTGTCATTTGGCCAGTACCTGCGCCAATTTCTAATACACTATCTTGTTTATCATAAGCAATATTAGCCAGTAAAGATTGACATGCTTGCTGCTGAATATGAGCATGCTGGTCATAGTCACACGCACTAGCAAAATGGCGAGCGATGGTTTGTTTTCTGCTGCTAAAACGAGCAGGTGTGGCAAGTATTTCCATATGGCTTAGTACATCCAATTAAGTCGATTATTATTTTATATATCGTCAATATCATAAAAGACAGAGATGGTTTGAGCATACTTTTACTCAATTTTCTTCTTACTAAGTTATCTTGAACCAACTAGAGTAAAATATCTGCCAAACCTCAGTATCTTCTAAATCATAATTGTTGTATTAACTGCTCACAATCCTCGCTTGTCAGCTTGGCATTCATAACCAGACGAATACGAGCAGTGTTGGCAGGAACCGTAGGCGGTCTAATAGGCAGCGCATAAAATCCTGCTGCTTGTAACTGCTGTGCTTTGGCAATCGTGCGCGCATTGTCCCCTAATATGTAAGGCACAATAGGTGACTCATAGGTTACATTTTGACGGATAGGCGTTGTTTGCTGTGACTGATTGATGGCTTGGCTAATTTTTGTAGATAACTTGGCTAAGTGGTTGCGTTGGTCATTAAGTGTTGGCATTTTTGCTAAAATAAAGCGTGTCCATGCATGGTTGATTGGGGGTAGGGCGGTGCTAAATATTAAAGGACGCATATGGTTGATCAGCCATTGTTTGACGACATCATCACACATCATATAAGCCCCGACTGAGGCAAAGGCTTTGCCAAAGGTACCAACCAAGTAGTCAATGTCTGCTAATGTTTTTGTTTCTTCTGCCAGTCCTAAGCCCGTTTCACCTAACACACCGATAGCGTGCGCCTCATCGACATATAGCTCAATGCGTGCATCTTTAGCCTTTAATCGTACCAATTGAGGCAAGTCCGCACGGTCACCATCCATACTAAAAACGCTTTCAGTAACGATAATGATGCGCTCAACATCAGACCCTGCTTGTTCAATGAATTTGGCCAAATGTTCATAATCGTTATGACGGTAGCGGCGATAGCTGACAAGTTTGCTTTGGCTCAGACGTAGACCGTCAATGATGCTCGCGTGTACCAGTTTGTCTGCCAACACAAGCGTGTTGACGGGTAGAGTGGTCAACGCTGGCAAGATCCCAATATTGGCATGATAACCACTGTTCAATACCAATACAGACTTTGGAGTGGGCATATCTTGGCGACACACGGCAGTGTGATACCACGCTTGCATTTCAGACTCTAACGCTTGCAACTGGGTGTCGTTTCCCGTGAGTAACCGTGACGAAGTTGCACTCATCTTAGGCAGTTGTACTGCTGACAACGCTTCTAATTGACTGAAAAATTCAGCTTGCAACTCACCATCACTGCCCAACCCAAGATAGTCATTACTGGCAATATTAAGCAGCGTATGACCATTGTGTATAACGTAGCGTCCCCGATGCTCTAGGTTTGGCAGATGTCGATATTGCTGTTGAGACTTCAGATGCGTTAGTGTGTCACGCAATTGCTCTATGATAGAACTTGTCATATACGGTTATTCCTTTGCTCTGCCTCTGATTTTCTGGCTTCTTTATTCAAGTAATGAGTAAGAATTATTGCACAAAAACGCTAGTTGTAACAAAAAATTTCATATAATGGGGTTTGTAACCCAGATGATGACAAACACTTTCAAATCTTAACTCTCGTACCGTTAAACACTGACAGAGTGTAAGAAATAGTTTGTTACTATATCTTCATCGTTAGCAAACAAGGCGATATGGCTATAACAGCCAACACTAATAACTAACTTGTTTGTCAATTTTGTTCGAAGGAGATAATAATGAAAGCCTTACAAAAAACATTACTTGCACTAGCAGCTGGTTCTTTATTAAGCGTAAGTGCACAAGCTGCCGTGTCGTATGGCAATGGCTATACTGGTCAACCGTATGTCGGTGTAAAAGTTGGTCAATTTGATCTAGACGTCAATGGTGCTGATGATCCTACTGCATATGGTGTCTACGGTGGTTACAACTTTGATCCTAACTTTGGTATTGAAGCTGAGTATGTAGGTTCAGACGATGCAGATTATAGAAATGGTGACATTGATGCCAAAACCTATGGCGCCTATGGTACTTACCGTTATGCTTTCCCAAATACTGCCTTATATGCCAAAGGTAAAGTAGGTATTGCTAAAACAGAAGTAGAAGGCGATTATACAACTGCAGGAGTACGTCGTTCTTTCTCAGATGATGACACCAGTCTTGCAGGTGGCGTAGGTCTAGGCTATGCAATCAACCAAGATTTCAACGTTGAAGCTGAATATGCCGTCACTGGTAGTGATGCTGACCTTATGACAGTAGGCGCACATTTAAAGTTCTAATGCATGCTTAAGTTACTACTATAAAAATAAAAAACGATCACTTTATGTGGTCGTTTTTTTTGGCTATAACTTTTATTATAAAATTTTGTTTGGTATATTATCAATAATCATAACTAATGGTATCATATTGATTTTTAAGAGATTATTTATCATCAAAGTGTGCTACATTAAAAGTCAGAACTGCAAAGGAGGATACGCTGATGATTGAGACTATTTGGATGATTGAACCTTGGCACTGGCTGGTATTGGGCTTTTTATTGATGATTGCCGAGATATTTATTCCCACCTTTGCAAGCCTTTGGTTTGGAGCTGCTGCCGTTATCGTTGCTGCCTTATCATGGCTGCTACCTGTCCCATTGATATTACAAGTTATCATCTGGTTGGGGTTATCAGTATTGTTCATGTTTGCATGGGTTAAGTATATCAAGCCATTGTCAGTAGACCGTACCAAAGCTGGATTGGGCGGCGGGGTTATCATTGGTGAAACTGGTATGATTATAGTCAAACCGCAAGCAGGAAAGTTAGGTGTGGTACGATTTAATGTACCAATTGTGGGGGCAGATGAATGGGCGTGCCGAGTCAGTGATGAGTCTGTTGAAGTGGGTGATCGGGTTGTGGTGACAGATATAAGCGGTAATGAGCTGATTGTTGCACCAACTAGGCGCATAGAAGCTCAAGCGGTCAATCGCCCCAACATCGCTCCTACTGTTGAGAGTCCTTCTGTTGCAGCCAAAGCAAAGGTTGGTAGGCTAAACCTCAATAAACCCGGTCTTGATAGAGATCGCTTGAAAAAAAAGTTTATGGATAAATAATTTATCGGACGGTTTGATTATTCACATTTAATTAGTAGCATAGAATATTATCTCCTTTTTATCATAGTCATTATTTGTCATACCATACGATACACTAGCGTTGTAAATATTAAATAAATAGGACGTTGCTGCTCCATTTATAGCAATGGTTCAAGGAGAGTGTTATGAACAGTATCATAAACAGTATGAATGGTCTTAGTATTGTGATGGTTGTATTAATTGCCCTAGTCATTTTTACCGTTTTCAAAAGCGTGTGTATCGTACCGCAGGGGTACAAGTGGGTGGTGCAGCGTTTGGGTAAGTACCAGCAAACGCTAGAGCCTGGCTTTAGTCTCATTATCCCCTTTGTGGATAGAATTGCTTATAAGGTCACGACTAAAGACATAGTGCTCGATATTCCCTCACAAGAAGTCATTACTCGCGATAACGTGGTCATCATCGCAAACGCGGTGGCTTATATCAATATCATGCGCCCAGACAAGGCGGTCTACGGTATCGAAGATTATGAGCATGGTATCCGTAATTTGGTACAGACTTCCTTACGTTCGATCATCGGTGAGATGGATTTAGACAATGCGTTATCTAGTCGCGATGAGATCAAAGCACTACTCAAGCAAGCGATCTCAGAAGACATTGCCGACTGGGGTATTACCCTAAAGACAGTTGAGATCCAAGACATCAATCCTTCTTCGACCATGCAAGCATCGATGGAAGAGCAAGCAGCGGCAGAGCGTCTACGCCGTGCAACAGTGACCCGTGCTGATGGTCAAAAGCAAGCAGCTATCCTAGAAGCCGATGGGCGCCTAGAAGCGTCACGCCGTGATGCTGAAGCGCAAGTCGTGCTTGCTAAAGGTTCAGAGGAGTCCATCCGTCTTATCACCGCTGCTATGGGTGATGAAGAGATGCCCATTGTCTACTTACTTGGTGAACAATATATCAAGTCGATTCGTCAGTTGGCTGAATCTGACAACTCAAAAATGGTGGTATTGCCAGCAGATATCTTAAGTACCGTAAAAGGTATGGTTGGTGATAAGTTAAAAGTGTAACTGCACAAAGACTTTTACAATGTCATAAAAAAGACCTCGAGTGAGGTCTTTTTTTATAGCTGATAATTGGCTCTATGTTTCATGAGCCTAGATGACTTTTGAAAAGCGATCTTTATGTTTTGTCTCAAGATATTCATCGAATACCATGGCCACGTTACGACCAAGCAGGCGACCTTTTGGTAATACACGAATGCCAGCGGCGTCCATATCAACAAGCCTATCTTTTTGCATCTCACCCAATTGTTGAATTTCCTCAATAAAATAAGTAATAGCATCAATACCAAATTTTTGATTGACGTCTTTAAAGTCAATATAATCGTGACAGAGTAGGTTCATGATGACATATTCACGCAAGCGATCTTTAATAGAGGTTTTGATAACTTTTACCGCTGGCATAACAGCAGGGTTGCTCTGTGCAGCCTCGATACTAGCTTGATAGGCTTGTAGATCGGTATCGTTTTGTAGGATGTAGCGGGTATTGGCATTGGCAATTTGACTGATAGATGAAACGCCAAAGCCTAGCAAGTCACAGTCGCCCATGATGGTATACCCTTGAAAATTACGATGCAGCTTGCCTTCACGCTGTGCGACAGCCAACTCGTCATCAGGCTTGGCAAAGTGATCGATACCGATATATTGATAGCCCGCCTCAGTCAGTGTATTAATGGTATTGCCAAGCATAGTGAGCTTAGCCGCTGGATCTGGCAGGTCTTCATCTTTAATTTGACGCTGAGCTTTAAAGCGCTCTGGCAGGTGCGCATAGTTAAATACCGACAGACGATCTGGTGACATCTCGATGATACGGTGGACAGTTTTCTCGAAAGTCTCAGGCGTTTGATGCGGCAGACCATAAATTAGATCAATATTAATAGAGTGAAAACCCAATTCACGCGCTTCAGTGAGTACGTTTTCAATCAATTCTGCTGAATGCACACGATTGACCGCGATTTGTACGGTCTCGTCTAAGTCTTGTACGCCTAAGCTGACTCGGTTAAAACCAAGGCTGCGCAATACTTTTAAGGTCTCGCCACTCAACTCACGTGGGTCAATCTCGATAGAGTAGTCGCCTTCATCTTCAGGTAAAAACTCAAACTGGGTCTGCAAAAACTCCCACAATTGTACCATCTCTTTGTCACTTAGGAAGGTTGGCGTACCACCGCCTAAATGTAGCTGCTTAACCAGTGGTTTATCACTACCATCTGGCACAGCCAATAAGCGACGTTTATGTTTAATCTCTTTGATGAGATATTGTAGATAATCACCTGAGTCGCTATTTTTTTTGGTGATAATTTTATTACAGGCGCAGTAGTAGCAAAGGTGACGACAAAATGGAATATGAAAGTATAGGGATAATGGAGCACGAGCTTCACGGTTTTGCAAAATTTTTGTTTCAAGATCCTCTGGCATCGGTGAGAACTCTAACGCGGTCGGGTAAGAAGTATAGCGTGGCCCTGAGCGATTGTATTTATTGATCATCGCTTCATCGAATGCGGGTAGCTGTTTGCTGGTAATGCTGCCGCGCGTACTGGCGTACGGATTATCTGGCTGCATGACAGGGCGTACTGTAGTCGGCTGCTCGTTAGCATGATTATAAGGCTGCTGGATGTTTTGTTTTGAATGATCCGTCATGCGACACTCCTCGTTTTGACTATAGTATGGTTAACTGTTGTAGAGTTAACCGCTAACGACGCAAACATCGATTAGTAATTTATTTTAGTAGCGCGTTTTGTACTCATTTTATCTAAAAAGACGATAGATAAGAGGATTGTTTATTGCGTTATTTACAGATAAGTGAACAGTCGCTAGTATAACAAATCCTTACTCGCAGTGGGGAGCTTAATGGATTTTTTAGTATTTTAAATATTGCTTATTTTTTTCAATAAAAAAACCCTAGAATTCATCTAAGGTCTTTTTTATTCGGTTAAATTTGGGTGATATTTATTCTCTTAATTGAATCACATTACCTACGGCCTGATTGTTGATCTCAGTTTTGCTAAAAGGCATGCGTATCCAGTCCTTAGCAGAGTAACGACGCGTTTGATCACGATGATAAGGTCGCGTCGTATCTGAAGCTTGTGAATAACCTAATAGCGCCTCTACAACGGGACCTTTACTATCAAAGGTTACCGCTTGCATATAAGTGGGGCCGTGGGTGATTGGGCCATAAGTGCCATCGTCGTTTTGACTTGAGCTTGCGACATTGAAGATGCCTTCGCCTCCGAAGCCACCATGCATTGAGATTTTCTCACCGTTTGTGCCTTCATCAATGACGAACTGTAAATCGGCAAGCGTGGCATCAAGTGCAATATTTTTACTATTGTAATAGTTGATAGCGTCGCCTAGAGCAGTATGCGTTTTGTCGTTGATGATTAAGTCACGAGGGGTATTGATAGGATCATTTTTATCAAATGGAGTTTTAAATCCTGCATAACTACTAAACTCAAAGTTGGTCCAGAATTTTCTGAAAACATGAGCGCCTTGGCTATCAAGGTTATTACGACGATCCCAGTTACTCAAGATAGTACAAGCTTGAGTAGCGTCGATGGTACCACCACCAGTTAGAGGCAAGGTCGGAGCAGCTTGACAATCGTCTAAAACATCATCCAGTACCAATTCAGCACCATAACTGCGATTGCCGTAGACAACTTCTTGCATATTATCAAGATTGAAAGTAGTGCCGCCTAGACCATCCGTATTATCCAATCGATCGAATATTTGAGTAAAGGCCATACGAGTACGTGGAGACAATGGCGAGGCATCTTCAGAGAGAGGTAATAACTCACGTCTCAATAACGGTGAAAATCCTGTTAGGGGCTTATCTGCATTACTCAGCCAATAAGAATCATTTGAGTTAAGCACATAGTCATCACGAATTAAGAACGGTAAATTTGAGCCGCCAAAGATACCTGCTTGCGGTGAATCTGCATCATTACCCCATTCACAAGCGGCAGTACTACCATTGAGCGCAGGTAAGTTTGTTGCTATTAAAGCGCCAAGAGCGGGACCAGCATTAGCACTACAGGTTGCTAGTTTTTCTGCGGTCACATTAGGCACGGTTGAGATATCTGCATACAGTGCTTTACCGTAACGGTCGGTTGCGATGGTATTGACAAACCCTAGGCCTAGAATGTTTTGCATTCTATCTTTTAAGTCCTCAACGCTAGTTGCCATGTTCATACTACGCCACTGATTGAGCGCGCGGGGATTTTCAGAAGCTGCATCACGAATAGTATAGGCTACATTGCTTGCGTCCCCCCAACCAGGCAGTTGACCGTTTAGCGCTTTGGCATTCAACATAGGTCCATAGTGAGACACATATAACGATTCAACGCGTTCCCCGCCATCTGGCAACTTAACGGTTACCTCAACTTCTTCGATATCACGCTGCTCAAGCATACCGTCGCTATTTAGATAGTTATACTTCATCGGGTCACCGTTTACCAAGCTTAGCTGATAAAGGGTAAAGCGTTTGGCGGTAGAAACCGTGTGACTCCATGCCACATCTTTGTTAAAACCGATATTGATAAAGGGCTGACCTTGTTGGGCCGCCCCCATCACATCCAGTTTACCTGGCATAGTCAGATGAAACTCATAGAAGCGCTGAACACCGCTCCATGGTTCATGCGGGTTACCATAAAGAATACCCTTGTCGGTACCAGTCACATCGCTACCAAAGGCATAAGCATTACTACCGCCATTTAAGACGTTGATCGTTGTCATATCGAATTCAGGTGCGGATTCGGCTACTGGGTTTGTCGCAGCACTGCTCATTCTTGAGCTGCCCATCACTACATTTTGCGCTGGCGGTGCAGCTGCTGCGATAGCGCCGACAAAATTAGAGAGTCCACCGCGCAGGTTGGCTTTGCCATAAACTGTCAATAAATCATCAGTAGTGATTTCTCGGACCCATTCAGCATTGGCACAAGCGGGGTCGATATTGGCAGCTCCTGTATCGCGTAAGTACCTGCTATATCCTGCCGCATAACCTGTTACCGCATCGATAGTTTCAGGATCTTGAGCCGCTAGGAATTCAGCACGTCGCTCAGGAGAGTTGTACCATGTATAAAATACATCGTTAGCTAAGTTACCTTGATCACCTAAATACCGCATACTCTCACCACTAGCGACCACCAGTTCACGTGCTAGTGAGCAGAGGTTGTCCTCGGCAAAAGCATAGCCTACCCCGTAGCCGAGACTTTTATAATCATTGGCAGTGATATGAGGTATACCGAACTCGGTACGCTGAATGTCTACGGAGTAAGTTGGTTGAGAAATCGTAAAGTCGTCATCGTCGTCGCCAAAACACCCAGACAGCCCAAAAGAAACTGCGACTGTGAGTAGCGCGAGCCTAGGCACACGCTGATTAAGCATATCAATGCTCATAAGCTTATCCATCCATGGTTAGTTGGTGTGTATAAAGCCGTTAAAAACAATAATTATCGAGCTTTATATGATCAATAAAATCCTTTTATTGCCAATGCTCTTTAATACTGATGGCCATCTTGTACCAATCAGCCAACGCTAAATATAAGAGCATTTACTCATCATATAACAACATCGGTCATCTACACCAGTGATAAAACACGACATTTGCGCGTTGGTTAATAATACTTTATGATTAATGGCTCTCTATATTAGGAAACGCCGATGTCGTTTGCTCAAGTTTATACCCGTTCGGTCGTGGGCCTACATGCTCCCAAAGTCATTATTGAAGTACATTTGTCCCAAGGCCTGCCAGCATTGACCATTGTAGGTTTGCCAGAAGCTGCTGTACGCGAGAGTAAAGATAGAGTGCGCTCAGCCATTCTTAATTCAGGATTTCAATTTCCCAATCGCCGTTTGACTATTAACTTAGCCCCAGCAGACCTGCCTAAAGAAGGTGCTAGGCTAGATTTACCGATTGCTATCGGTATCTTGGCAGCCAGCGATCAGATTGATCCAGAGTCACTGTCAGGGTTTGAGTTTATCGGTGAGCTAGCACTGAATGGTGAGCTTCGGCAGGTGACAGGCAGCTTAGCAGTCGCACGCGCGATAAAAGCGGAAGCGTTGGCTTTAAAATCGTCAAAAGTATCGAAGTCGTCAAAAAATAGTGAGCCACCACTGAATGAGCAACGCCAAAAACCACAAACCGCAGCGTTAATCGTACCGATTGATAATGGCGCTGAAGCTAGCCGTGTCGATGGCGTTACGATATTGGCCGCCCAAAACTTAAAGGCTGTCTGTGATCATCTGCAATCGCTAACAGACCCTAGTGCTACAGATACGCATTTAGAGGTGGTCCAGTCTAAACCAACACAGCAGCATACAGGTTATAAAGTAGATTTGGCAGATGTCAAAGGTCAGCATCATGCTAGGCGCGCGCTAGAGATTGCCGCCGCTGGTGGTCACTCGCTGTTATTTACAGGGCCGCCTGGCTCAGGCAAAACATTGATGGCATCACGGCTGCCGACTATCATGCCGGATCTAAGTGATGAGGATGCGTTAGAAGTGGCGAGCACCTATTCCGTTGCAGATAGCGACTACGATTATGGCACACGGCCATTTAGACAAGTGCATCACACCATATCAGCGGTGGCGTTGGTCGGTGGTGGCTCACGCCCCAAACCTGGTGAGATTACACTTGCCAATAAAGGCGTTTTGTTTCTCGACGAATTACCAGAATTTGATCGTACCGTGTTAGAAGTATTGCGTCAGCCGCTAGAAGCCAAGCAAATCACGATTAGCCGTGCTAACTCGCAAATGACCTTTCCGGCAAACTTTCAATTGGTGGCGGCGATGAATCCTTGCCCGTGCGGCTACGATGGTGACGGAACAGGCCGTTGTCGTTGTCGACCTGAACAGATTAAGCGTTACCAAGACAAGTTATCAGGACCGCTACTAGATAGGATTGATCTACATATTACCGTGCCAGCATTACCGATAGCAGACCTGCAAAATGCCCAAGCTGGCGAAGGCTCCGAACAAGTACGCACGCGAGTAGCCGCTGCGCATAAGCAGCAATTACAGCGGCAACAAAAAGTAAATAATGAGCTGAGCCCAAGCGAGATTGACAAGTATATTCAGTTAGGCGAGGGCGAACAGCAGTTATTACAGATGGCACAGCAACGCTTAAATTTATCTGCCCGTGGTTATCATAGAGTGTTGCGAGTGGCGCGTACCATCGCTGATCTTGCCGATAGTATCGATATTACCAGCGCCCACGTGTCTGAGGCGCTGAGTTATCGTAGTAAGTAGTTTATTATTGAATTAAAACAGCCCCGTGATATTACCCGCATCGTCTAAATCAATATGCTCAGCAGAAGGGGTTTTAGGCAGGCCGGGCATTTTCATGATAGGGCCGCAAATGACCACGATAAACCCTGCGCCAGCAGAGATACTGATATCGCGCACATGAATATCAAAGCCTGTAGGTCGACCAAGTAGTTTGGCATTATCACTAAGCGAATACTGGGTTTTGGCGATACACACTGGCATCTTATCAAGATTCAATGCTTCTAGGCGGCGTATTTTGGCCTCGGCCAGACTACTAATATCAATATCGTCTGCCCCATAGATGCGCTGTGCAATCGTGCGAATTTTATCTGCAATGCTGTTGTCACTGTCATAAGCCAAACGAAATTGGCTGGGTTTATGACTGTTATCATCAAGCAGCTTAATTAAAGAGTGTGCTAATTCTTCACCGCCCGCGCCGCCTTTCTCCCATACTTGCGTTAAGGCAACTTCCACACCTTTTGCTAGGCAAGCTTGCCGTACCAACTCAACCTCAGCGTCCGTATCACTGACAAACTGGTTAATGGCGACGACTACGGGCAGTCCGTAGACTTCTTGCATATTTTCGATATGCTTCATTAAATTTGGCAGGCCTTGCTCAAGTGCGATTAAGTTTTGATCAGTTAGCTTGTCTTTAGCGACACAACCATTATATTTTAACGCTCGAATGGTGGCGACGATAACGGCTGCATCAGGCGTCAATCCTGATAAGCGACACTTAATGTCACAAAACTTCTGCGCACCAAGGTCAGCGCCAAAGCCCGCCTCAGTAAGGGTATAGTCTGCCAAATGCATGGCAACGCGAGTCGCAATGACCGAGTTACAACCATGGGCGATATTGGCAAAGGGGCCACCGTGGACGATGGCAGGCGTGCCCTCAATCGTCTGTACCAAGTTTGGCTTGATAGCTTCTTTTAGGAGTACGGCCATCGCCCCATGAGCATTGAGGTCTTTGGCGTAGATTGGCTGTTTGTCTTTGTTATACGCTATTAAGATATTGCCTAAACGTTGTTTTAAATCGTTCAAGTCTGTCGCTAAGCAAAAGATAGCCATCACTTCAGAAGCAACGGTAATATCAAAACCATCCTCACGCATCACGCCATCAGTAGTTTTGCCAATGCCGCTGATAATATTGCGCAATTGACGATCATTCATATCGACTGCCCGACGCCAGAATACTTGTTTTGGATCGATATTGAGCGCATTACCTTGATAGATATGGTTGTCTAATAGCGCTGCCAGTAGGTTATTTGCCGCCCCAATCGCGTGAAAGTCACCGGTAAAATGCAGGTTGATATCTTCCATGGGCAGTACTTGCGCGTAACCGCCACCAGCTGCGCCGCCTTTAATCCCAAATACTGGACCGATGGATGGCTCACGTATGGCAACCACCGTTCTCTCAGCGCTGTTTTGTTGTTTATGTATGCGGTTTAAAGCATCTGCCAAGCCGATGGTGACCGTGGTTTTGCCTTCACCGGCGGGTGTTGGATTAATCGCAGTGACCAGTATCAACTTGCTCTGCTTGGCCTTAGCTGGCATGGCAAACACATCGGCTGGATTTATTTTTGCCTTATAATGTCCGTAAGGTTCGATATGAGTGGCTGATAAACCAAGTTTGTGTGCAATGTCATTGATGGGCTGTAAGGTAACATTTTGGGCGATGGCAATATCGCTGGGTACGGTCATATCGAAGGTCTCTTTGCAGAATGCAAGTGCGTAGGGTAAAGGGTTATTTGCTTAGTGTTTTAAATGTTGTAAATACACTAAAGCTTAATTCTTCAAAAGGTATTCAACCAAGGTAGCAAAGTCATCAAATACTCGAGTAGGATTTAGCTCCCGAATGTCTTGCCCGTAGTTATAACCATAAGATAGCCCAAGGGTGTCCATCTTGGCATTTTGTCCGGCTAATATATCGTTTCTTGAATCACCAATCATGACTGCTTGATCTGGAGTAGCATCTAGTGCCTCACAGACGTGTAATAATGGCGCAGGATCAGGCTTTTTGAGAGATAAGCTATCACCACCGAGCACGGCACTAAATAA
The DNA here is from genome assembly GCF_947488565.1 of uncultured Psychrobacter sp. Classification (GTDB taxonomy): domain Bacteria; phylum Pseudomonadota; class Gammaproteobacteria; order Pseudomonadales; family Moraxellaceae; genus Psychrobacter; species Psychrobacter saeujeotis. Next base: position 653,032 of record NZ_CANKZC010000002.1, read on the forward strand.
GTCTTGCCAGCCAAAGGTTTGCAGGATTTTGGGGACGAAACGAATGGGCTTATTGGTCACTAATGCCAACGTATAGCCTGCGGCTTTTAGTTTTTTTAGTCCGCTGTCTACATCTGGGTAGGCGACGGTTTTGCTACCGCTAATATTGTTATAAGCCTCAAAAAATACTTGCTCTGCGTGATCGGCTTCCTCGATCGTCAGCTCGCCTTCTAAGACTTCTATTTTGCCTACTAACGCGCGCTCGACCAGCATTCTTGAGCCATTGCCGACCCAATTGCGTATGGTGTCAAGAGAGTAGGTTTCTTTACCGAGGGTGGTTAGCATCGCATTGGTCGCATCAGCCAAATCTGGCACACTATCAATTAAGGTGCCATCGAAATCAAAAATTAACAGTTGCTTATCCATTATTCCTCGCTACTAGAAGTATTGCATTCGTTTTTTAAGTTATTAGATTTAAATTTTAGGTTTTCGTTCTGTCTTACCATAGCACAGCAAACCATTAAAACTAACTGTTACTGGGGTTTTTAATAGCTGACTTTTAACATATGCTATTCAGCCTCTTTATAGCGCGCGCGGTGTTCCTTTTTCATCTTTAGATAGGTTTCGTTTTCGCGGCATTCATCCCATTTTTGTTTAAAAATACGGGCAGATTCTGCTTTAACTGGATCTTCCTCTTGCCGTGGTAGCTCTTCGCGCCCATGAGCCCCGCTTTGGCCTTTTTTATCATCAGGTACTGGTCCCTTATACTTTTTGCCGCCTTTATGATTGGCGTAGCGACGGGCGCGGGTATAGCCCATTTGGATAAATTTGCGCGCCATATCTGCACCGACAAAGTCATCATCCGCCAGATAATCTAAAAACATCTGATAAATAGTTTCGCTGCTTTCTGTCGCAATATCAGGCGTGGCAAAGCGCCAGTGCGGTAGGATTTCGGACTTATAAGGTTCTACCAGTAATACGCCTTGTTCACCGCGACCGACGCGATACAGCTCAGGCTGTGCACGCAGATCTAGGTTTTTATAATCCAAATCATAATCAAACTCTCTCATAGTCTTTCCTTATTTATAGTCGTTTTTTTAGTATTCAGCTGTCAAATTTATCATTATCAATACTATCGAGTATACTGAGCACAGCGGTCTAAAAAACAGCACAAAAATGTTATGCAACCGTGACAGTAAGTGTTTAGCATGAGAAGCGTCATTAGTAGAAACAACCATTGAGCAGTCCTCAGCAGGTAGATGTCATGACAGTTAGTAAAAATATCGTAAATAAAAGCAGTTTAGCCAGCCCGACTTTTACGATGTCATTAAAGCGCGCATTCATACTATCAGCGCTGCTACTTGGAAGTGTGCTAAGCACTAATAGTGCTCATAGCGCGTGGTTTGAGCGTTTGATACCGCAAGGTGAGAGTTATACCGTGAGCGAGATAGATCGTGATTTGGCATTCGTGATTGATGGTTTTATCTATGATGCCCGTACGTCTTGTTTTTTAGCAGTGGGCGATCGGGTGATATTTTTTGAAGGGCGTCACGGTATTGATTACCGTGCCACGATTTATGATTTGGATTCACGCGAGCGCTGTCAGCTGCTCTTACGCGGCCGGTTGTATCAAGAATAGATCGAACCAAAAATTAAACATAAAAAAAGCCCCAAACATTGCTGTTCGGGGCTTTTTAGAATTCGTCAAACGAATGGTGGCTCGAGGCAGGATCGAACTGCCGACACACGGATTTTCAATCCGTTGCTCTACCTACTGAGCTATCGAGCCGTCTCGTTGAGGTCGCTATTAAACTAAATATACGCGTTGCTGTCAAGCTATTTTTGCATAATTATGAGAAAAGCTTAAAAATGGGTGGGTATAAGCAGTCAAAATAAAGACAATGTTACTTTTGCTCACTCTTTAACACGCAGTAGCTCATACTCGCTCATAATACGATGAATGTCTGTATCAACAGGAACAAACTCACGAACACCTTTTTTAACCTCAGCATCATAGACCAATTTAATAAACTTGGCATCAATGGCGCGGCCTTTATTTTGCGGGTGTACGGTCAAATACTGCAAGCGCTTGGCATTGGTTTGCCCGTCATCGAAGCAGGCAACAGCGGCGATAGGTTTATCATTAAACATACCGACGTATAAATATTGCCCACGTTTAAAACCTTGCGCAACGATATTTAATACTTCTACGCCACTAGGCTGCGTATCATCGCTATCGTACAAGGCGTGCAAGCGCTCAGACAGCTCATTGTCGCGGGCAGGTTTTTTGATAAGGGGCGCGTCCAAACTATTGATAGCGATGGCTTCTAAAGGCATGACAAATTCCTATTGCTATTATTTGATATAGCATTGCTTGATGGGACGTGGGTAATCATGATTGATAAAACTTGATACAGTATTTTAGCAGAATAGGATGATTTTGTACGTGGTTTAACGCGTGGTCATGGCGGTAAATGGTAGGGTTTGCTATGATAAGGTTATTATTTTTTAACGTTATTAATGATAACTAGCTTTTTTGACTATTTGTGTTTTATCGTTCTCACATTCGGACCCCGTCGGGCTTTTTTAGGCCTGTTTTTATTGTTTGCTTTTCATTGATAGAGAGTAGCCATGACAACTGATTCAAACTTAAATCTACACGGCCGCCCAGCACGCACGGCCACCGTTGAGCGCAATACTGCTGAGACGCAAATCACTTGCACAGTTAATCTTGATGGAACCGGTCAAGGAATTGTCGATACTGGCGTGCCATTCTTAGATCATATGATTGATCAGATTAAGCGTCATGGTTTGTTTGACTTAGATATTAAATGTACTGGCGATACTTACATCGATGATCATCACAGCGTCGAAGATACGGGCATTACCCTTGGGCAGGCATTCAATAAAGCCCTAGGCGATAAAAAAGGCATCCGTCGTTATGGGCATTTTTACGCGCCACTCGACGAGTCATTGACCCGTGCGGTTGTCGATCTTTCAGGTCGCCCAGGGCTACACATGGACATTCCGTTTACGCGCTCGCACGTGGGTACTTTCGATGTCGATTTATTTAGTGAGTTTTTCTATGGCTTGGTTAACCACTCGTGGATGACCGTGCATTTGGATAATCTTAAAGGCAAAAACAGCCATCACCAAATTGAATCTACTTTTAAAGCTTTTGCTCGTGCGCTGCGTATGGCCTGTGAATATGATGAGCGGGCATTGAATACCTTGCCGTCGACCAAAGAGGCGTTCTAGATGAGTAGAGCTACTAAAATTGTATTATTAGATTATGGCATGGGTAATTTGCACTCAGCTGGCAAAGCACTATCAGCGGTAGGTGCAGACGTCTCTATCACCAACGATCCAAAAGTCGTCGCTGCTGCCGACAAAATCGTTTTCCCTGGCGTCGGTGCCATGCGCGATTGCATCATTGGTATGCATGAAGCGGGCATCGATGAGGTCGTGCGTGATGCGATATTTAACAAGCCTGTGATGGCCATCTGTGTGGGCATGCAGGCGTTGTTTGAGCAGTCGGCGGAGAATGGTGGCACGGACTGTTTGGGCATCTTAAATGGCACGGTAGAAGCCTTTGACCCGGCGTGGACGGATGAGCAAGGCGCGACGATTAAAGTGCCGCACATGGGCTGGAATACTATTACGGAGATGGATACTAGCCACCCGTTATGGAATGGTATTGCGGACAACGCACATTTTTACTTTGTACATAGCTATTACTGCGCCCCAGCCGATAGCGCACAAGTGGCGGCGGTATGTGACTATGGGCAGCCATTTTGCGCCAGCATCATCCAAGACAACTTATTTGCCACCCAGTTCCATCCAGAAAAAAGCCACACCGCAGGCTTGCAGTTGTTAAAAAATTTCGTCGAGTGGGATGTGTAGAGAGGTAGTAAACATAAATTGCATACTTGCTTCAGAATAGGGTAGATTATCGTTTGTATAATCTGCCCTTTTTGTTATCCATTATTTTTATTATTCATTTTTAGTTATCGTTGTTTAATGATACGCTCAATTATTTTCTGCTCGCTTATACTTGGAATATCTCAGTGGACTTTACCGCCTTTAAAATTGATATCATCGACATAACAGGATTGGCCAAAGATGCGCTGCATATTTATGTTGGCGTCGGCGTCTATCTGCTTTGTCTACTCATACTGCTGCCTATTATCAAAAAGCAAGGTATTCGATCATTCATCGCATTAATCGTGGTGACGGGTGTCGCTCTATTGGGTGAGTATTTGGACAACCGTCATATCATTAGACCAAGAGGGTTTTTTGCATTAGGAATGGTAGATATCAAGGCAAGTTTTCATGATTTGGTGAATACTTGCTTAGTCCCTTACGTGCTACATGCATTAAATAAGTGGACAGTCATCTTTCGACCAGCCAATAAACCTGCCTCATTGACCAAACGCCATAAAAAAACGGACTATTAAACAGTCCGTTTTTTATTTTGCTATTTGAGCTTATGATTTTAGCAACTAATCTTATTTTTTGGCCTCATCATACAGCTCGCGTACTACGTCGCCAATCACCTTAATACCATCCGTCAGCGTCTGCTCATCGGCGGCGATACTCATGCGAATACACTCGTGCGCGTGCTGATAATCGCTAACATCGACACCAGGGAAGAAGTATTTGCTTGGCACAATCAATGTGCCTTTTTCTTTGAGACGCTCGTACAGCTCAACCGTGGTAATGGGCAAACCTTTAAACCATAACCAGAAAAATATCGCGCCTTCAGGCTTATGAATCACCAGCGGATAATCACCCAAAGCTTCTTTTAATAGCTTTACAGCGAGTTTTGCTTGCTGCTGATAAAACGGCTTAACTTCATTATCAGATAACTGCTTGATACGATCGTTTTCTACCAATGGTGTGGCAATCGCTGCACCAAAGCGTGTCGGTGCTAGATTAACCACCGCATTCATGGCACTGACCGCTGCGATCACTTTCGTATCGGCGACAATGATACCGGTACGCACACCAGGCAGACCGATTTTGGACAGGCTAAAGCACAGAATGGTATTGTTATCCCAGCTTAATTGCGCGTCAGAGTAGATAATATTGGGGAAGGGCATACCATAGGCGTTGTCAATAATCAGCGGTATGTCATAGCGCGCCGCAATCTCGGATAAATGTACCATTTCGTCATCGGTCAGTACGTTACCCGTCGGATTGGTCGGGCGTGAGCAGCAAATCGCCCCGATACGACCTTCTTTTAGCGCGGGCAAGTTTTCTAACGCGTCAAAATCCACACGATATTTAAAGAAGCCTTCTTCGCCGTCATGCGTCACCTCATCGATATGTGGCAATACGGCGGTGAAATGCTGACCTTCGACATGTACATCACTATAGCCGATATACTCAGGAGTCAATGGCAGTAGAATGGATTTGTCGATAGATTCGTTTTCGTTATTTTGACTGTTTTCATCAACGAAAGCACCGCCAAACAGATTAAACAGATAGAAAAACGCATTCTGTGAGCCGTTGGTCAGGGCGATGTTTTCTGAGGTGAGGTTCCAATCATAATGACGGTTGAAAAAGCCAACCAAGGCATCGATAAAGGCGGCGTCCCCTTGCGGATTAGAGTAGTTCGCCATACTAATAATCGCGCTGCTATTTGCTTCATCTGTATCATTGTCCGTACCCAGCGCCTTATAGGTCTCTAGAAACAACTCATTAACAGGGTCAATTTTGGCAGGGTTACCACCGCCCAGCATGTTGACTGGCTGATCGCTTTTTAGCGCATCACCCAAATCGTCCATCAATTGTGAGATGCCCGTAGGCTGGGTGAACTTTTGACCGAACTTTGAGAATTTCATAAGACTACCATGCTGTTTTGGAGAGGTGTAAGAGGTTATTCATTGATAAAGTTGGGCTAGTATAGCAAATGAGGGCTATGAAGGGAGTAAACAACCTTGCTTGATGCCGCGCTTAATATATAGGAGCTTGTCTGATGTCCAACAAACGCTAACACAGCGTCCACCGCAACCCTTATATAGTAAGTGCTAAATAACAGACCCACTACGATTAAAAAAGGAGTCCTTATGAAAGCTGTATTACTCGATGAAAAAAGATTTGCTGCCGACCTTGCGCGACCTACTCCCGAAAAAATAACCGACTACGTTACCTTTGAAGAAACCCCACAAGACAATAAAACCATCATTGAGCGCTGTCAAGATGCCGACATCATGATTAATGGCTCGCTACGTATCGAGCGTGACGTGATTGAGGCGCTACCCAATCTCAAGCTCATCCAGCTCCTCTCTGTCGGCTCCAACCATATTGACAAACAAGCCTGCGAAGACAATGACGTCACGCTCCTTAATGCACCGGATTTTGCCAGCGCCACCGTCGCCGAGCACACCATGATGTTATTACTCAGCGCTATGCGTGCCAGTATCCATTATCACAACAAAGTGAAAAGTGGCGAATGGAAGGAGAAGGGGCGAGCCGATATCATTGATGCTGAGGCCATTGACCTTGAGGGTTTAACCATCGGTATGATTGGTATCGGCGACATTGGCAAGCGGATCACCAAGCTTGCCAAAGCCTATGACATGAACGTCCTATGGGCAGAGCGCCAAGGTCGCAAGCCTCGTAATGACGACTACACCGACTTTGACACCGTCCTGAGCAACTCCGATGTTATCACCATACATTGCCCGCTCACCAAGGAAACCAAACATCTTATTAACCAAGACACCCTAAGCAAAATGAGTAAAAAACCGCTGGTGGTCAACGTCGCCCGTGGCAAGATTGTCGATAGCGAGGCCTTAGCTGACGCAGTCAGACAAGAGCAGATACTCGGCTATGCCACCGACGTATTTGAACAAGAACCTGCTGGCGAAGATGATCCGATTGTCCAGCTTGCCAACGAAGGTCATCCTCGTATCATTCTGACCCCGCATATGGGTGCAGGTAGCCGAGCCTCGCAAGTCAAACTATGGAAGATAATCACTCGCCAAATAAATGAGTTTATTGAAAATAGTTAGGATTAAAATAACTGAGATGTGAATTGAGAGGGTTTTGGAACTGATGCAGCAGAAACCTGCTTTGCGCTTGTAGTTGGCAGTCTGCGGCGCACAGCACCTAAACACAGTAGCGTTCCAACGTTCGAGCGATCACTCCTGTGCGAGGTGCTGTAAGCGCCACAATCTACCAAGCTACCGCTGCAATCAGGGCTAAAAGCCTTGTTATCGCAGAGATAGTTTTAAATTTGTTACTAATGAACCCTTTATTTACCATCGTCCCAAGAATTTAGGAAATCAGCTAAAATATCTCCATGACATGCTTCGGGTTTACAAAAGCAACCAAGCCTCTTTCCAGCCAGTTTATATACCTCATTCTTTTCTTTTTTAACAAATTTATTATGATCGAAGTCATACTTAAATTTTCTTATAACGTCTTCTCTTGAATTATCTTCATCGTTTGAGAAATCATACATAGAATAAGGGTTTCCCCAATAGGAACCACGACCTATGTACTGATAAGTATCGCTACTTTTGATAGACTTATACTGTGTGTCTTTATCTATATTTACAACACGAGTAATATCAATATTGATTATCCTAGTATTTATATTAGGATTGTTAATAAAGCTCTGATAATTATCTACAAACTCTTCACCATCATCAAAAACGATAGCATGAGTTATATTGTTGCTATTAAGGTCAGATATCTTATAAAGTGCTGTTTTTTTTACAATATTTTGAAAGAAAGATTCAATAAAATTATTCGGATCAGAAAGGTAATAGACATTATAGTTGTTTAAGTTTTGTACTATTCGACTTACTTTTCTTTCAAACTTTGCTTTTACCTTAAATGCTTCAGGATAGAATATAAACAGATTTGTCATAATAAATTAACCAAATGATTACTTTGAATATCGTTATTGAATTTTTTTAAGTATTCTAAGATTAATCTTCTATGACAATAGTGAGGAAGGTGCTCACTACATAATAAACAGCTATTATTGAAGTCTTCTGATCTTAGATACCTTTCAATTCTTCTTCTCTGCATAAGATTCATAAATTTATCTTCATAGGCTTCCCAACTAATCTCTTTCTTCTGATAAGGTTTTAGAATTTCTTTTGTAGGTGCTAAGTCAGGTAGGTGTAAATACTCACAGTTGCACAACTCTTTTAAAAAGTACTTTAAATCATTTTTCTTAGCAAATGCTGAAAGTTGGGACGTATTATTTAGCCTGACATCAATTAATGTATGTATACCCTGCTGTTTGATCATACCAAAAAAATCTTTAGCGCCCTTTTGGGTAAATCCAATAGTATGTACTTTCATAGTTTTATTCCGCGAATATAGTAGCAATTAATTTATAACAGCAGTTGTTCTGCTCCCAAGGCTCTCCTAAGCTTATACATAAAATAGATTCTGAGTAGTCCTCAGAACTATTAATAATTTTATCAAAATTAGGATCAGTAACAGATAATGTATATTCAATGCCTTTATAAAAAAACGTAGCTTTCCTTCTTCTTTTTCCATAAGACTCATCGTAGTATAATTTCAAATTACTAACTTTAACTAAGTATAGAGAGTTTGCAATTATTATCTGCCCGTTTTGTATCTGACTGTAAGGTAGATTATCTCCTGTACCCCAAAGATCTTCTGGGCTATCTAAGTAGGAGTTAAGTTGGAATGGATGAATATAGTATGATTGAGTCCATGTCCATGTGTTATCTATCATACGATTTTCAGGTTGATTTATTAAAGGAGTTTCACCTAAAAACCTCATATTAATTTTTTGTAGTGGCTTTACATTATATGAGCCTCTAAATTTTGGGTTGGTAACTTGAATTTGAGAATTGTTAAGAGCGCATCCATTTACATCTCCTACAGGTCTAATCCATTGTTTTGTTCTTATACACTTTCCTGCTACACAGTGAGCTCTATTCTTAACAGAATTGGCTAATATAACAATCGTGTTATTCATTTAACATGTCCCCTTATGTTATCAATATAAAATTTTTTATCAAAGTATACTAATTATCAAGCTTTCAACCTAAACCATCCCCCGCACCCGCGCCATAATCCCACGTCCAATCACCAATCTCACATAAATAACGGCAATGGCAAACAGCAAGACGATTAACGCTGCACCGCCAATAGCCAAGCTTGTCCATGGCACACTAAACTGTAGATTAAACCATTGAGTAATCGCCGCCCATGCGCCAACGCTGGCGATGACCACGGCAAAGGTCGCCGCGCTAATACCAAGCACGCCCAGCTCTAAGATATTGAGCATATACAGGTCACGCTTTTGCATACCGAGCAGTCTAAACGACGCGCTGTCCTTCATGCGATCTTGCGAAGTAGACAGTAGCGAGCTAATCAGCACCATGACCCCAGTAAGTAGGGCAAGCAAGGTGAACACATAGACCAAGCGGCTCATTTGTACCACCAGCTCTTGGATTTGTTTCGCGATAGCCGTACCATCAATGGTGGTGACCGCTGGGAACTGGCGTACCAGCTCACCTTGTAGCTCTGGAATCGTATCTTCTGATACGTGGGCAGTGGCAAATTGAATCTGCGGAGCAGCGGACAGCACGGACGGCTCAAATAAGAAATAGAAATACGGGCTTGGGCCACGCTCATAGCGCGTGCGGATACTGGTGATCTGCCCGACGATTTCGATACCTTGAATATTAAAGACCACTTCATCGCCCATGCCGACATTGAGCATACTGGCGGCAGTGTCCAAGATAGACAAGGGTTTGACTTGCTGATCGGCATCATCGATAGAGGTATACAGCTCGCCATCTGTGAGCGAGTCAACGATATACTCGGTATCCATCACCGTATCTGCGTAGCTTAAGTTAAACACACGCGTAGGATCATCGAAGCCATCCTCAGGCTCGATATCTTTTGCCACCACGTCATTGGCCGTCTCCACACGGGCACGAATCACCGGATAATAGGTAACGGGTGCCTCAATGATGGTATCAATCTTATCATGCTGATCGCTCTGCACATCGAGCAAAAACAAATTGGGCGCGTCTTCAGGATAGGCATTAATAAACTGCGCATTGATACTGTGATTAAGTGTGGTGATGAGCGTCAGCACTGCGACCGACAGTGATAAGGTGACAAAGAACAACGCGGATTGGTTGCCTTTACGCGCCAGGTTATGGATGGCGATACGCTGCATCCAGCTGACCTTAGTGTTGCTTGCCAATTTCGCCAGTAGCCAGAGCCAACCACGCGCCAGTAGCCAAAATATTACCACCAGTACGATTAAGCCGCCTAATAGCTGCGCCCCTAATGACAGTGAGCCTACTTCATAAGCAAAGAAGGCATACAGTCCTGCCAGTACCAAGCCATACCATAGTAACGGTACGCGTCGATACCAAGGCAGGTCTCTAGTCTGCGTGCTCGCACCTTGGCTGAGGAGGGTAGCAGGCTTAGTGGTGTTTAGTGTACTCAGGCCGCGCTGCGCAATCAGTAATGTTAGGACTAAGGCAATTGTCACGGTCTTGATGGCACTGATTGGATTGATGGCAAGACCCACGTCGGCAGGCAAGATAGCCACTAGATAAGGCTGACCAACTTTAAGTAAGCCTAGGCTTAATATCACTGCGGCAACACAAGCGACAGCAGTCGTGACGATAAGCAGCTGATAGTAACTGCGCTTAAGTGAGCCGAGCGGCTCGCCTAATGCCAAGCGAATGGCGTTATTGGACTGCTGCTTGGTGACAAACGCGCTAATGACACCGTACATGGCGACCGCAGAGAGTAGTAATACCGCGATGACCAGTAATTTTAAAAACATCAATACATTGTCCGAGATACGCGAGACCGAAGTATCGGCTGACACAGCGTCAGACAGCTCAATATCAGGATAATTGGTCAGGATATTTGTGAGCGCATCACGCTGTGTGGTTATAAGCTCTGGATCGCCTGCTATCTCAATACGATAGTTTATGCGGCTGCGTTGTCCTAATAGATTGGTTGACGGGAGTGCATCTTGTTTCATCAACACACGGCCACCAAAACCAAAGGTAGTTAACGGTCGATCAGGCTCTTTTGTCAGTACATCATTGATCATGAACTGCGCATCGCCAATGGTGATACGGTCGCCGACTTCGGCCTGTAGGCTACTGAGCACTTCTGGCGCGACGATCACACTGTCAGATGTTAGCTGCTCCCATAGCGGCTGCCCTGAGGCAAGCTCGGCCGTACCGTATAAGGGATACGACGGCGAGACGGCTTTGACGCTGGCAAGCAAGGTTTGCTCATCATTGACCAGCATGGCGCTAAACTGATAGTCATACACCGTTTGTGTATTAGGGATAGTTTCTACCTGCGTTAGTACTTCGCTTGGCCAGTCTTGCTTACTGTTTAGGATGAGATCCCCACCAACGAGCGCACGCTGATTATCATTGATATAGCTATCGACAGACTGCTGCACAGAGTCGAGGGTCAGGTAGGTAGCAAGCGACAGGGTCAACGTCAGTAGGAACAACACAGGGTACACCCAGCGCTGCCACCAGCTACGACTGAGTGCTTGCGAGCCTAGATCGCGATTAAAAAGTTGGCTTATCATGCCACCTGAGTAATTTGACTCTTTATCCATATTATCCATTAACTGTCGACCCATCTATCATACCGTCATGCATAGTAATAACGCGATCTGCCATGTCAGCAAGCGCAGAATCGTGAGTCACGATGACCAGTGCCGACCCCGTCTGTTGGCGCAGGTCTAATAATAAATTCATGACTTGATCGGCATTTTGCTCATCAAGGTTGCCCGTTGGCTCATCAGCGAACACAATTTTTGGCTGCGATACCAGTGCCCGCGCCACAGCGGTACGCTGTTGCTCACCGCCTGATAGTTGATTGGGCAGACTATGACGCCTATGACCCAGATCAACCGCATCAATAAGCTCATTCACCCGTGCTTTATTCGGACGCCGCGCGATATCAAGCGGAAAGGCAATATTTTCCGCCACTGTCAAAGTCGGTAGTAGGTGAAATGATTGAAAGACAAAGCCCATCTCACGCTGACGAATGATTGCCAGCGCATCTTCATCGAGACTGCTTAGTGTCTGTCCAGCCAGCTCAACCGAGCCGCTATCAGGATAGTCTAATGCAGCAAGTAAACCCAGCAAAGTGGATTTACCTGAGCCTGATTTACCCATAATGACCACGAACTCGCCAGCATCAACATGGATACTCACGTCCTTGATAATAGACAGTGATTGCTCACCGACTTGTACGGTTTTGTTGAGATGCGTGGCGGTAAGTAAGGCTTGCTGTTCAGGATTGGATGTAGATTCTGTTGATAATGATGCTGCAGTCGAATTTGATAAGGTCATTACATAGTCTCAGTTGACGTAGGGTCTGTTACTTGTGCTGGCTCGTTAGGTATTTTAATCAGTCGAATCAGTTATTTTCAGTCTCTACCATTGCTTCAAGCTTGGGCGCTAAGATGGGCAAAATATTATCATTAACGATAATTGTGTAGCCATCTTTGGTTGGATGAATGGCATCGGCTTGGTTGAGCTCAGGGTCTCCGCCCACACCATTTAAAAAGAACGGAATCAGCGTGACGTTCATATCTTTAGCGATGCGAGGATAAATTGCGGCAAACGACTCTACATAGTCAGAGCCAAGATTGTCATAAATCTGCATGCCTCCCAAGATGACTTCACTGCCGTTGTCTTGCAAGTGTTTAACCGCGGTACGGATGTTATCCTCAACGGTTGCGACGTCAATACCACGGATAGCATCATTAGCGCCAATAGTCAGTATGGTAATGTCAGGGTTTGTTTGTGCCACCCAGTCTAAACGATTGACAAGGCCTGTACTGGTCTCACCGCTCAGACCTGAATTAACGACTTTGACATTCTTGTAACCCATCTCTTTAAGTGTTGTTTCCAATTGTGCTGGATAATTATCATTGGGGTCGACTCCCAAACCTTCAGTCAAAGAATCGCCAAGGGCCAAGATAGTAATAGGTTGTTCGATAGCTACTATACTACCTTGTTCAGTGGTTGTTTCACGTGAAACTTCGCTTGCAACATGTGCTTGCGATGTATCTATTGCTTGATCTTTAGCATCGGCATTATTATCAGTGGCTGAGCTGCAAGCTACCAGTGCTAAGCTGGTCAGTAGAGTTAGACCAACGTTTTTAGACAAACGTATCATTAAGTGTGGTTTCATTGAAGGTAACGGCATAGTAATTCCATTGCAGGTCTATTTTTGCATTATGGCGTTTATAGTAGCAATTCTAATAACAGTTGGCTGTCTAAGATTGGTTAGCGTTATTCAGAACTTTTGCTAGCCAAAAACGCATTTATCGCTTGATAGGTTTGCTGGCAGATATCAGGGTTGAGGCTTTCCATATTAAGGTAAGCATGAATGACTTTATCATAAGTCATGTGCTGGGTATCAACACCAGCTTCGCTAAGTTTGGTAGCATAAGCGGCACCTTCATCGTACAACGGATCGACCGCTGCATTGATGATAAGGGCAGGCGGCTGCTGCGCCAATTCATTTTGACTGGCAAATAGGGCGGACTTGGCCTGCCTGTCTTCACCATGTTGAAAGTACTGGTCAAAATACCAACTAATGCGCGCTTGACTGAGCAAATAACCATTGGCGTATGTCTCAATAGAAGGACAGCTCATGGTAAAGTCAACACTTGGATATATTAGCACTTGGGCGCTGATATCATTTATTGTGCCTGATTTTATTATTCTAGGGTCACGTAGCAGATTGGTGACTAATGCTCCACCATGACTGTCTCCAGCTACTACTAATTTATTTGTGCTAATGTGATGGCGGGCAAGTAGTGCAGGTAATCCAAGCAAAGCTGTGCAAGCATCATTTTGGCCGCAGGGGTAAGGGTTTTCTGGTGCAAGGCGGTATTCTGGCGCAACGACTATGTGTCCTGTGTGTTTTGCCAAACGACATAAAATTTGATGATAAACAGAGACGCTACCTGCCGTGCCACCGCCGCCATGAAAGTACAGCATCACAGGCAAAACGGTTGGCTCAGTCTGATTAACATTGTCAGGTTCGCTGGGATAAAAAAGGCGCACAGGAACGTTATAAGCTGGCACATCATAAACATCGTCAGCTGATGCATCACATTCAATGATGTCATCGACTATGAGCGCTACATCCACAGTTTCAGTAACAAAGGTATGCGTTAAATGTGCCAAACCATCTCTGGCATTAATAGCATTAGGAACACTGCCTGTGTTAATAAAGGCAGGCAGTACTTGCTCATTTAATACTTGTAGATAGTTGGCAACAGCGGGTAATAGCTCAACTTGGTTTTGACCTTTAGTGTCAGCTTTAGATTGGTGAATAGAGTTGCTCATCCTTAGTCCTCTGTATCTGTCAATGTTGTAGCGCCTCGATAATTCACAAGTCGGACGGAAAGCTAGCACTGTTAACGACTACAGCTACTCATATAACAAGCACAAGCATACTCTAAGCAGGGCGACCATCGACCATTACCGGACGACTCACTGTCCAAGCAATTACAACGTTGATAATCATCAAAATTAACATAATAAGCAACGGCAAATCCCAATCGCCAGTAGCTTCATGTAACCAGCCAGTCCCTAACGGACCAAAAAACGCAATCAAATAACCCACAAATTGAGCCATACCAGACAGCTCGCTAGATTGATTGGTTGTATAAGTTCGTAGCGAAAATAACATCATGCTCAAGGTAAAAATAGCAGAGCAACCAATACCCATCAGTCCTGACCATAACCAAGCAAGATCTGTAGAAAAGTAACTGACCCCTAAAACACCAATCACGTTCAAAGAGGCAGCAACCACAGTCAGCGCTTGGATAGGGCGACCACGATTGATAAGCCAGGTAATAATCAAAATAGAAAACGGCGCCATAAACTGAAATACCGACCCCATTTGTCCTGCTTTAACAGCCGATAAACCTTGACTGACCCAAATAGAGGGTAAAAAACTGGCAGCGGTATAAAACAGTAACGACTGTAAACCCATAAAGACTGCGATTTGCCACGCAAAAGGTGTCCGCCACATAGAGACTTCTGAAGAGCCTGATGTAGGTAGCACTGCCACTTGATGACTGGACGAGCCAAGACGCAGGCGTAAAAATATCCAAATAACTATCGCAAAAACACCTAAAAGCGACCAACCACCAAGCGCCCACTGCCAGCCTACCTGCTCAGATAACGGTAGTACGACGCCCGCGACAATACCCGCCGTCACTGTCATCGTGAGACTAAAGATACCAGTAATCAGCGGAATATGATTCGGTGTCCGCTGTTTAATAACGGGTGCCGCCAACGTATTGGCAAAGCCGATGGCTAACGTCAATAATAACGTGCCACTCAAGAACCCAATCCAAGTAGGAATAATAGTACGAATAATCATTCCCATCGTTAATAACGCAATCATTGCAATCAGCGTATTCTCAAGCCCAAACCGCTTACCAATCGCTGGAGCAATGAGTGCGCCCACTGCAAAAGTCAGCATAGGCACGGCGCCCAACCAACCAATTTCAGTCTCAGAAATATTTAAAGCATCTTGTACTACTGGCGCAATAGAACCAAGTGCCACGATCGGTGCTCGCATATTGGTGGCGAGCAAAATTATGGCACATAATACAAGCCAAAAAGTAAAGCGTGAGGAGGGCAGCTTAGACGCCGATGCAGTATCTAGATGAGACTTTGGTTGCAAATTAGAGGGGGTAGACATAGCAGCACGACTATTATTAGAATAAGAAAAAAGACACGTCATTGAGCAGCGCCGAAGAGTCGTCGCTTGCACATAACACCAAAGAAAACGCACCTAAAGGGTGACTAAAATCGTGAACCAGAGCGTAAAAATACTTGCAGAATGCAAGACTGTGAGCTTATTACCCTGACAATCAGGATAAATACGATATGCGAGTAGTTAATTCAAAAAGTTGATAAGCCATTTTTATACAAAATGACTCATCAAAGTCTGGTGGCATAACTAAAAATAGCGTTAAATCATATTTATATGACCTAACGCTATTATAGGAACAAATGATGGGTAAATACTACCAGCGTATGGTAACCAGCTTTACATTATACCGATTTACCCAGTTGGGCCGCTTTTAGTGCATTCTCTTGTTGTTCTGCAACGATAGAATCGCATTTGTTAGGATCGTTGCCACAAAATGAGCAGTTTTCATCACCCATTAATTTAGCAACACCGCCACAAGAGCCTCTAAGCGGCTTTTTTTTAACCATATAACCAATACCCATAAATACAAAAAACAGTATAAATACAGTAAAGGTAATAGCGAGCATAGGAAGCAGTTGGCTAAGCATAGAGGAGACCTCAAGTTTAGAAAATAGAGTTATCTTTAATGATAACTATCTAATAGTATAGCAAATTTTTACGCTTTGCGTTTGTTGTTAATACATTCTCAAAACACTACAACCAAAACTCAAGGCTGCTTATCAGCACGTAATGCTTGCATTGTAGAAGTCTGAACTACTTGCCAATCATCAATACTGTTTAGCGCATCATTATGCTCTACCCCATCAGCCAATACGACAAATAAGGCTGCTATATTTTGCTTTTCAGCGAGACTTAACGCCTTTTCGTAAGGCATGGCAGTCAGTGCAGTTGCCCAAGCATCGGCAAGTGCAACTGAGTCAGCTGCTACTGTCACCGAAGGAGCACCACCAACAATAGGTTTACCCGTTGTAGGATCGATGGTATGACTATAGTGCTTACCATCAAATATGACGGAGTTGCGATAGTTACCAGAAGTTGCTATATGCATCTGATTATTGGTTTTTAGTGGTTGACGAATAGCCGTAATTGTTTGGCGTTCGCTAACAGTACTGCCCTCAATAGGTGCATCAATGGCAATCTGCCACGGCTGCTGCTTATTGTTAACGCCAGAAGTCGCTATTTCTCCACCAATCTCAACCATATAGTTACGGATGTTGTAACGATCTTTGAGAACATCAGCAATGACATCGACACCGTAGCCTTTCGCTACTGCCGAAAAATCCAGACCAATGCCATCTTTGGTCTTGTAGAGCGTTTGGTTTTGCTTGACAACGCTATCAAAATCTACCAATGCTTGGGCGGTTGCAATTTCAGCTGCACTTGGCGGACTTTGTAAGCGTTCGACAGTCATGGTACTACCAAACCCCCAAGTATTGATAAGCGGTATAACAGTCGGATCAAATGCTCCGCCAGACTGTGCATAGACTTGTCTTGAGATATCGAGTACGTGACTAAAGTCAGCATCAATTGTAATAGGTGTGTCTTTGCCTAACTGATTAAACTTGGATATAGTAGAATCAACTTGATAGGTCGACATACTGTCATTAATCTGCTGTAGACGCTGATCGATGGCAGCCTGAATATCTGCCTCGATTACCTCTTCTGGTAATTGATAGCTGATATGGTAGCTGGTACCCATTGTTTCACCGATTAAATAGTTATAATCAGGCGACTGTTGACAGGCGGTTAGGCCAACTATACTCAATGCTGATAATGCAAATAATATAGAGTTACTTACCGTCTTTTGAGCATTTTGAGACCGGGTAGCGAAAAGATATGTTTGAGGTTTGTTTTTATTAAACATTGTAAATTTATCCAACAGCAAAAATGGATGAAAAAAAAGAGCGCCACTGTTGACGCTCTTTTTTGTGTCTTTCATATTGATCATCGAAATAAATATGAGT
Organism: uncultured Psychrobacter sp.; assembly: GCF_947488565.1. Taxonomy (GTDB): domain Bacteria; phylum Pseudomonadota; class Gammaproteobacteria; order Pseudomonadales; family Moraxellaceae; genus Psychrobacter; species Psychrobacter saeujeotis. The sequence continues at coordinate 670,728 of NZ_CANKZC010000002.1, forward strand.
CAAAATAAAAAACTATTTGCTCAATTAATCATGGTCTTGGACCAATTTAACCACCGAAATCATCAAGCATGATGTTTTCGTCTTCCACACCTAAGCTGTGTAGCATGTCGATAACCGCCGCGTTCATCATCGGTGGCCCGCACATATAATACTCACAGTCTTCTGGGTTTGGATGGTCTTTTAGATACTCTTCTAGTAAGACATTATGGATAAAGCCTGTATAGCCGTCCCAGTTGTCTTCAGGAAGAGGATCCGATAAGGCAACATGCCATTCAAAGTTATCGAACTCTTCTTCTAACTGATCATAGTCTTCAACGTAGAACATCTCACGAATAGAGCGAGCACCGTACCAAAAGCTAATCTTACGATCAGAGTTCAGACGTTTAAGCTGATCGAAGATATGCGAGCGCATTGGTGCCATACCAGCACCGCCCCCAACAAAAATCATTTCAGCTTCAGTATCTTTGGCAAAGAATTCACCATAAGGACCTGATACGGTCACTTTATCGCCAGGCTTTAAGCTAAACGTCCAAGAAGACATTTTACCTGGGGGTATACCATCTGGACCACGTGGTGGTGGACTTGCGATACGAATGTTGAACTTGATGATACCTTTTTCGTCAGGGTAGTTGGCCATTGAATAAGCACGGATGACAGGCTCATCAACCTTTGATACATATTTGAAAATGCCAAACTTTTCCCAGTCTTCTCTATATTCTTCAGCAACATCGAAGTCTTTATAATGTACTTCATGCGGTGGCGCTTCTAACTGCACATAACCACCGGCACGGAAGTTAACTTCTTCACCTTCTGGAATCTTAAGTACCAGCTCTTTAATAAAGGTTGCGACGTTCTCATTAGAGACAACTTCACATTCCCATTTTTGTACATCAAAAAACTCAGGATCAATCTCTATTTGCATGTCCTGCTTAACAGATACCTGACAAGCCAAGCGCATGTGATTACGAATTTCGCCTTGAGTAAAATAGCCTTCTTCGGTGGGCAGAATAGAACCGCCACCTTCAATAACACGGCAGCGACATTGAGCACACGTACCACCACCACCACACGCAGAAGATAAAAATATACCTTCACTAGCAAGGGTTTGCAGTAGTTTTCCGCCTGCTGGAGTCACCACATCATTATCGGGATTATCATTGATATGAATAGTAACATCGCCTGAACTGACCAGTCTTGAGCGTGCTGCCAAAATAATGGCAACAAGACCCATGATGATCAAGGTAAACATAGCAACGCCACCAATCGCCGTAGCATAATCCATGATATGTATCCTTAATCTATGGGGTAGGGGTGCGGGTACATAAATTTGATACTGTACCCGAACGCCTACCGAATAAATGAATTAAATATGTCAAATCGCTAAATAGATGTCTAAGCTTAGCGGTTTAAATGGACATGCCACCGAACGACATAAAGCCGAGCGACATAAGGCCAACCGTAATAAAGGTAATGCCAAGACCACGTAATGGTCCCGGAATATCTGAATACTTAAGCTTTTCACGAATACCTGCTAACGCAGTGATCGCAACTGCCCAACCAAAACCTGCACCGACCCCATATACCACTGATTCACTAAAGTTATAGTCACGCTCAACCATAAATAAGACGCCACCTAAGATCGCGCAGTTCACGGTAATGAGCGGTAAGAAGACACCAAGTGCGTTATATAGAGCTGGGACAAACTTATCCAAAAACATCTCTAGAATCTGTACAGTCGCAGCAATAAGACCGATATAGCTTAGTAGACCTAAGAAACTAAGGTCGATATCGGGAAAGCCTGCCCATGCCAGCGCACCATTTTTTAGAATGAACTGGAACAAAAGGTTATTGAGTGGCACAGTAATCGCCATTACGACAATAACAGCGACTCCGAGGCCTATAGCGGTTGAGACTTTTTTGGACACGGCCAAAAATGTACACATACCTAAGAAATAGGCAAGCGCCATATTCTCAATAAAGACTGAGGTTATAAATAAACTAATATAATGTCCCATTAGTGACCGCCTCCGTGTGCCATGCCTTTAGACTGTGGCTTCATTACAAATTCGGCTTCTTCAATTTGTTCTGGCTTCCAAAGACGAACGATGGCAATAAATAAACCAATAATGAAGAACGCTGATGGTGGCAACAACAATAGACCATTTGGTAGATACCAACCGCCATCAGTGACTGGTTGTAAGACAGTGATACCAAACCATGTACCTGAACCTAGTAACTCACGAATAGTCGCAACGAACAGTAGTACGGCAGAGTAACCAAGACCATTACCGATACCATCTAAAAAGCTAGGTACTGGTGGGTTGCTCATAGCGAAGGCCTCAGCACGGCCCATGACGATACAGTTGGTAATAATCAAACCAACGAATACCGATAAGCCTTTACTCACATCATAAGCGACAGCTTTTAGTACCTGATCGACCAAAATAACCAACGAAGCAATAATCGTCATCTGTACAATGATACGAATACTTGATGGGATTTGCTTACGAATAATTGAAATAAAGAAGCTGGAAAAAGCTGTTACCAATGTCAATGCCACACACATTACCAAGGCATTTGACATACTCGTCGTTACCGCTAACGCCGAACAGATACCTAATATCTGTAAGGCGATAGGGTTATTATCAAAAATAGGCGAGGTTAAAATACTTTTTGTGTCAGCCATGTTATGCCTCCTTGCCGTTTGCTACTGGTAGCGCGGCTGCCAGTTCGGTTGTAGGTTGAGCTGTCTGATTGTCTGGTTGTTTTGACTGACTTGCTTTTGTATCAGCGTTATCAATCGTTTGACCACTGTCTTTACGTAAGGTGTCTAGGTAAGGTTTATACCCTTGCTCACCTAGCCAAAACTGAATCATATTGCTGACACCGCGGCTAGTTAGCGTTGCACCACTAATACCATCAACCCAGTTTTCTTTTGGATTACCAGCTTTGGTAACACCTGTTGCTACTTCGCCACTATCGTCATACGAGTGAATGCCCTGCCATTTGGCACGCCATTCTGGCTCTTCAATACGAGCGCCCAATCCTGGCGTTTCTTTATGCTCATAAAAGCTGATACCTTTAATAGTATTCATATCGCTTTCAAGCGTCAAGAAACCGTAGATAGTACCCCATAAGCCATAGCCTTGAATCGGTAGGACCACCATCTCAGGCTGTCCTGCATCATCACTCTTAACATAGACTTTTGCATACTTAGGTTTACGACCAATACCAGCAGGATCGTTATCACCTAAGTCTTCACTCAATGCCTGATTTTTAGTTGCCTGACTGGCATCGTAAGCATTGCGATCTGGAATACCCGCATCGCTTAAGGCGTTGTCGTCAAGATAGTTGCCTTCGTTTAGATCAACGATTTTTACTTCAAAATCCTTAAAGCGTTCGGCAACATCTTTAGCAGTATCAGACTCAGCATCATACATGCCGGCTGCTACTAGAATGTTTTTATTACGATCTAAGCGTGCATTTTCAACTTGTGATGGTTTGAGGCCGACCGCAACTGCTGAAACCAATACAGAACATACCAAGCATAGCGTTAATGCCACACTGATGGTTTTTGCATTATTACTTTTGGGCTTGGACATAACGAACCCTCCGAGCTGTTTGGCGTTTGATATTTGCTTGAGTCACAAAATAATCAAACAATGGAGCAAATAAGTTGGCAAATAAAATGGCGAGCATGATGCCTTCTGGGAAAGCTGGGTTAACTACTCGAATCAGCACTGTCATAAAGCCAATCAAAATACCATAGGCCCAGCGGCCATTATTAGTATGTGCAGCTGAGACTGGATCGGTTGCCATAAAGACAGCACCGAAAGCAAAACCACCAATTACTAAATGCCAATAAAATGGCAAGTTCATCATCAAGTTATCGTCAGAGCCAATCATATTGAAGATAAGAGACGTTGCAATCAGACCAACCACACAACCTGCCATAATGCGCCATGAGGCAATACGCGTCCACAGAAGCACCGCTGCACCCAGCAAAATAGCTAGTGTAGAGACTTCACCGACACTACCTTGGATATTACCAAAAAACGCATCACTCCACGTGATCGCCTGACCATATACGTTGGTAAAATCAGCTGGCGTCACACCAAGGGCAGCAAGACCTAGTGGCGTTGCGCCTGAAAATCCATCAACCGCCGTCCATACTGAGTCACCCGATATATAGGCAGGATAGGCAAAGTAAAGAAAAGCACGACCAGATAAAGCAGGGTTCAAGAAGTTCTTACCGGTACCGCCGAACACTTCTTTTGCCACTACCACACCAAAGATAATACCTAAGGCCACTTGCCATAATGGAATATCAGGTGGCATGATTAGCGCATATAGCACAGAAGTGACAAAGAAGCCTTCGTTGACTTCATGTCCGCGTACCACGGCAAAGATGATCTCGCATAAGATACCGACAGCAAAGGTAACAATATAGATTGGTAAGAACTGCATCGCCCCATACACAAAGCAGGCCCAAATACTATCTGGGTTGTAGCCTACCATACTGGTGATCATAGTGCGCCAGCCTTCAGGCTGTAACCCTAGTTGTGAGATAGCAGTCAGCGCTTGATGACCGACATTATACATACCCCAAAACATCGCTGGGAAGGTACACATCCATACTGTAATCATAATACGTTTGAGGTCGATACCGTCACGTACGTGCGAAGAAGCGTAAGTCGTCGTACCTGGCTGACGTAAAAACGTATCAAACATCTCAAAAATAGCGTAATACTTTTCGTGTTTGCCACCCTTGGTAAAAGACGGCTCCATACGATCGAACATATTGTGTAAAAATTTCATCGTGGTTAGCCCTCCAGCTCAATGCGCGTTAAATTATCACGCAAGATATCACCAAATTCATATTTACCAGGAGATACGAAAGTGCATAATCCAACATCTTCTTCATCCAGTTCAAGCACGCCCAAATCAACCGCAGACACGATGTCTTCAACGATCAAAGCGCGTAACAACTGTGTGGGTAAGTAGTCTTGTGGCATAACCTCTTCATAAATCCCGATAGGCACCATCGCTCGCGGCGAACCATTACTTGTGGTAGTAAAGTTGTACTTTTTGCCACCGAAAAACTGCGAGATATAAATGGGAAGCTTAGAGAAGCGGTTTTTACCTGGACTAAAGAAGTGAAATGCTGGTCGTTCACGGCCTTCAGGTAATACACTAACTTGATTGTGGAAACGACCAAGATAAGCCACATTATCGAACAATTTACGTCCAGAAAGTACCGACCCTGAGATGATACGATTCTCGCCTGCCACCAATTGTCCTTTTGTCAATGCAGTCATATCAGCACCGCGCTCAGTCGCAACCAAATGTGGCTCTTTAACTGCAGGACCTGCAAGGCTCAACAATCGACGTGTATATAAGCGACCCGTCGTAAAGAGTTTACCAATAGCAATCACATCTTGATAACCGATCGTCCAGACGGTTACGCCGCGGCTGATAGGATGTAAAAAGTGAATATGCGTACCAGCAAGACCAGCAGGATGCTTGCCTGCAAAGCTATGATACTCAGTGACGTTGTTATCTGCTGTCTTTGCAACTGACGGGAGCTTAGCATCACTATGATGACAGACAAAAGTTTTTGGGCTGAGTGTAGACAATACAGCCAGTCCGTCGTTAAATGCTTGCAGTTGCTCATTGATCAATAACATTGGATCAAACGCTAATGGATTGGTATCCATCGCGGTGACAAAGATAGCGTGCGGACGCGCACCGATATCAGGAGCACGGCTATAGGGACGTGTGCGAAATGCAGTCCATTCACCAGACGCAAGCAATTGGGTTTCAACGGCTTCCGAGTCTAAGTCAGCAAGTTGCTGGGAGTCATAGCGCTGAAACTCTACTTCTTCACCGTTTGGGTCAACCTCAATTACAAGACTTTCAAAGACACGACGCTCACCACGTTTAATGGCAATAACTTTACCAGCTGCAGGGGCTGTGTATATAACACCAACTCGTTTTTTGTCTTCAAAAACAGGTTGACCCTTAGCTACAACGTCACCTTCTGTAACGTTCATCGTAGGTTTCATACCTACATAATCGTAACCAATGAGTGCCACATGTGCTGGTCTGTGCTCTGATATCTCGCGGGAGGGCTCACCTGTGATGGGCAAATCCAAACCTTTCTTGATGGTAATCATAAGCGAAAACTTAGTCCATAGTCTAAAACGATACCAGACGTCCTGTTTGGTACGACAGCAGTACTCTTAATACCATTATGAAAAACCACCAATCAGCAGCAGCTTATAGTAAAGCTGTGATTGAGTGCCTTAAACATAACGCTTAAGTATTACTGCAAGTAAGAGTATTAACGCTGACCTTAGACTCCTTAACAACACGTTAACGTCTTATTCGAATTACCAAAGTGGCGACCGGCTACCAAGATGCATCATAAGTCTATCAAATCAAAGTAGACCTCTAAAACCAACTGCTTAGAGTGGACACTTCAAATTATAGATGAACCTACAATACGTTTTATTGAAATTTATAACATTGTCATACTAGTATCATGTGATTGCGTCTAAAACAGAAAAAACTCTCAGACGCAATATATGATAAGTTGATTAAAAACAAACCGATTAACGAAGTAGGATACAATTTTAAATCATACCCATCTATCGAAAATCAGGCTGTCATATCTTTATAGTTATGTCCTATTATGGCCAAACACGCTCAATCTATGTAAAAGCTCAATAGGCATTGCTAAGATATAGAAACAAATACAAATTTACCTAGGATTATACGCTAAATTAACCTAAAATTGCCAGTTAGTAATTGAATTTATCTAATTGTAGTACCTAACTTAGCGGTTGAAACTTATAGTTATCAATCATCAAAAATGCTCAGACGACTATAATGGTTTTAACTTAAGATATAAACTAAAGTTGTTCTTGGAGACAAATATTTAGTTAAGTGCATACTTTATAGTATTTTCTTCCTAATTATCAATTATTGTTGTTTCTGTCGTACTTTCGCTATCCATAAAACGTTTTATAAGGAGTACTATATGTGTGCTGCGCCTGTAATTATCCCTGCTATCGATCTAAAAGATGGCAAATGTGTACGCTTAAAACAAGGTCGTATGGAGGATGACACCGTATTCTCTGACAATCCTGTGGCTGTAGCGGGTCGCTGGGTAAAAGAGGGAGCACGGCGTTTGCATCTGGTTGATCTCAATGGCGCATTTGATGGCGTACCAGTTCACAGGCAAGTGGTCAACGATATTGCCAAAGCCTACCCAAACTTGCCTATTCAATTGGGTGGCGGTGTACGTAATATGAACACTATTGAGCAATATATCACAGCAGGTCTCACCTATATTATTATAGGAACCAAAGCGGTTGAAGACCCTGATTTTGTGACGGAGGCTTGCCGTGAGTTTGCCGGGCATATTATCGTTGGTATTGATGCTAAAGACGGTATGGTGGCCACTCATGGCTGGGCGAATATCACAGACACCAAAGCGACCAAGCTTGCCCGCCGCTTTGCTGACGTCGGTGTATCATCCATCGTTTATACCGATATCGCTCGTGATGGTATGATGCAAGGGGTCAACGTCGATCAAACGGTCAACCTTGCACGTGAAGGGGGTTTGCCCGTTATAGCGTCGGGCGGTGTCACTGATATGCAAGATATCGAGCTATTAAAGCCTTATGGCAATTGTATTGAAGGGATTATTACAGGGCGGGCGATTTACGAGGGTACACTGGATCTTGGAGAGGCACAAAGCTATCTAGACAGTTAATAGTTTATACATAGGGTTGTCTGTATTGACTACAAAGACAATGGTTGTTCATCACCTTCACCAAGGATACTTATGATAGCTATTTTTGACTATCTATCTTTACGCAGATACTTGCCAGTCATAGGTCAGCTGTTATTATTAATAAGTATCTTTTACGGCTTACCTGTTCACGCGGCTAGCGAAGAGTTAACAAGCGTAGCAGCCGCAGCAGGCATAGATAACAGTACTTTACTAAATTTAGAGGCAGAGTCCGAGACAGAAGCGGAACGTGATACATCAGCACTCATAGATGCGCCGCCAGTCATTAGTGGGGAAAGTACCAATAATGCTCAAATTGAAACCACGCCCACTTTTCAAAAAGACAATGAGATCCGTCAACGTATCAACGGTATTTTCTCTGAGATTGATGGTTTGCAAGCTGTTGATGTGAGCGTTACTCAAGGTGTCGTCACCTTAGGTGGAGAGACCCCTAATGAAAAAAAGGCGCAACAAGCGATCAATTTAACCAATCGTCTAACAGATGTAGTAACGGTTGAAGACAATATTAATCGAACGCTCGATGTGCAAGACAATGTGTCAACAGTATATCAAGGACTGAAGACTCAAGGTATAAACCTAATCAAAGCCACTCCATTGCTGTTAGTCGGTATTGTATTATTTGGCTTGGTGACATGGTTTGGTAGCTGGCTATCTAAACGACAAAAAATGTGGCAGCGTCTTACTCCCAATCCTTTTGTAGCTGAGTTACTGGCGCAAACTATTAAAGTAATCTTTATCATCTTTGGTTTGATATTGGCTTTGAGCCTGATAGGTGCTGAGACCATCTTGGGTACGCTTCTTGGCGGGGCGGGGGTCATCGGTATCGCTGTTGGTTTTGCAGTCAAAGATACTATTGAAAACTATATAGCCTCTTTAATGCTCAGTATTCGCCAGCCATTTCGTGCCCGCGACCAAGTCGTAATTAATGGTCAAGAAGGTATCGTGGTGCGTCTGACCTCAAGAGCAACGATTTTAATGACGCTAGATGGTAATCAGCTGCGTATTCCTAACGCTGAAGTCTTCAAAGGTACGATTTTAAATTACACCAAAAACCCTGAGCGCCGCTTTACCTTCGAGCTGGGTGTAGATGCCAATGACGATCCACTGGCAGCGATTAAAGTCGGACTTGATGCGATATACAAATTAGACTTTGTGTTGGATGAGCCTAGAGCTATTGCTATCATAGCCAACGTTGGTGACTCTAATATTATTCTTGAATTTCAAGTATGGGTAGATCAATCAGAAACTGATTTTGCAAAAGCCCGCAGTATTGCTATTCGTGAAACCAAGCACGCTTTAGAAAACGAAGGTTTTAGCTTGCCTGAACCTATTTATCGTCTACGTTTCAATGATAAGTTAGAAACAGCCTTTGAGCATATGCAAGAGAGTAGAGGTAAAACAGACTCTGAGATGACTGTCACACCGCTAACTTCTGGCGCAGATAATCAGCAGACCAAAGATGACAAGGATAAACAGCAAGCAAAGGCGCGTGCAAAGCAAATTTTGGATGGACGCGACAGCAAAGATGTATTTGATGCCCGTCCTGATGAAAAACTTATGCAAAAAGTTGAGCAGGAAATTGCAGAGAATTCTGATGAGACTGATCTATTAAATAACAATAGCCCACAAGAATAAGCTGTATGGATAAACGTAAAAAAGGCTAAAGATGACTTTAGCCTTTTTTGTTATTCTAGTATTTTGTCTAAACCTAGCTCTTTTTATTTGAACCTTTGCTGCTTCGACCATTACTTTTCTTGGCGGCGCTTTTTTTCGTCTGATCTTTTTTTGTTTGATTCATCTCGCTAGCTTGTAACTTCGCTTTTAAGTCAAAATCAATCTGCAGCAGATCCATATTGACACCAGCAACTTGGACTTTGACCAAATCACCAAGTCCAAACAAGGTGCCTTTATCTTTACCAATGAGCTGTTGTTGATGCTCATCATAGACAAAGAAGTCATCACCGACGTTTGAGATATGAACCAGACCATCAATATATAGGTCAGTCAATGTCACAAATAAACCAAAGCTTGTGACGGTTGTGACGACACCTTCAAACTCTTCACCAACATGATCTTTCATATAATGACATTTTAGCCAAGACTCTACAAAACGTGATGCCTTTTCAGCACGGCGCTCAGTATCTGAGGTTTGTGTGCCTGCGCCATCAAGAGAAAAGTCCATAACAGGCTGTTTACTGTTGGTTACCTTGGCTTTAATCGCACGGTGTAACATTAGGTCCGGATAACGACGAATCGGTGAGGTAAAGTGGCTATACTCATCATATGCCAGACCAAAGTGACCAATGTTATCGGGCGCATAGTTAGCCTGCATCATTGAGCGCAGCAGCATACTATGAATACTGATTGCATCTGGACGATCTTTTGTCGCTTCAATAATACGCTGATAGTCGGCTTGCGTTGGATTCTCTTCAGGGAAACTTAAACCAAAGTTCTTTGCATATTCGTGAATACGCATTGATTTTTCGCTGTCAGGATTGTCATGGTTACGGTATAAAACAGGCAACTCATTTTTTAGCGCAAAGTTTGCTGCACAAGTATTGGCAAGCAACATACACTCTTCAATGAGCTTATGAGCATCACCGCGAGTACGTGGCAAGATGTCCGCGATACCGCCTTCTTCGTTGAACTTTATATAAGTCTCAACGGTTTCAAACTCCATTGCATGACGATCTTCACGCTTTTTGATAAGCAGCCCATACAATTGATGAAGCGTATCGACAGACTTTTTGACGTCTTTATTACCTGTTAAAGATTCAGGGACACTTTTATCTTTGGGATTAGCAAAATAATCATTTACCTGATTGTAGGTTAGACGTGCCTGTGAATGCATAACACCAGGATAAAACTCGTAACCTGTAATCTTGCCTGCACGTGATATTTTAATATCAGCAACCATACAGAGACGATCCACTGAAGGGTTTAGCGAACATAAGCCATTCGACAATACTTCAGGTAACATAGGAATCACACGGTGCGGAAAGTAAACCGACGTGCCACGCTCATAAGCGTCTTGATCTAGTGGAGAGTTTGGTGTCACATAATGGCTGACATCAGCAATAGCGACCAACACTCGATAGTTTCCGCCTGAGCGTTTTTCAGCAAACACTGCATCATCGAAGTCACGCGCATCTTCACCATCAATAGTGATTAATGGTAGGTCACGTAAGTCCGTACGACCCTTAAAGTCCTTCTTACTAGGCTCTCTATAGTCATTGGCTTGTTTGAGTGCTTCTGCACTGAATTCAGAGGGTATATCGTAATTGAGTAGAGTAGTTTCAATGATAAGTTCACGATCATTGTCGTCACTCAGCACCTCTGTAATCTTACCTGTAGCAAACTCGTGCTGATTGGGCCAGTCAATGACATCAACTTTCACCGGATCGCCCTGTTTGGCACCTACCGCATGTATATTATCATCAGTGACGGTGATTGGTTGATGGTTGTTTGGGCTACCAAGCTCGACACAATAGCCATCTTCATCACGAGTAAGCGTACCAATAAACTGATTTTGATGACGTTCAGTCACATCAACGATACGACCTTCGGTACGCCCACGGTTATCTGTTGTGGTGCCGACAGCATCGACCATGTCACCGTTAAATACCCAGCGCATTTGTTTTTCGTGTAAAAACAAATCTGGCATATCTTCTAGTACCACAAAACCAAAGCCTTTTGGATGAGCAGATACCGTACCAGTAACCACATCTTGTTGCGTGACTGCACGAAAGCGATAAGGACGTCCTTCACGATTCACTTGACCATCACGAGCCATGGCTTTGAGACGATTGCCTAATGCATCAAACTGATCAGGATCATTGATGTCAAAAGCTTTTGCCAGCTGTTGATGTGTTGGTTCATCGTTTTCAGCGATCGTACGTAGTATCAGCTCACGACTAGGGATAGGATTGTCATATTTCTGTGCCTCACTTGAGGCGTTTGGATCATTCCAACTCATAAATTACCGTATCTATTTTTAAAATTATTAATAATGGCTATCTTAACACGAACGACGCTTTAATACCCGACGTCAATGAGGTTATATCTATTCGATAGCTGACTGTTTGGGTAGACTGCTTGATCAAATATCGATGTCAGTAGTACCAGATTGGTTTGCAATTTTTTTACTGTCTAACTCTTTTGATACTTCAAGTACAGTCGTTTGATTAGATTTATCTAAATACTTCTGTGCTTTATCCACTTCGCTCGTTAAAGTATTGACCGTTTGCTTCATGCTCTCTAACGCTTCAACTTTGTAATTACTAATCATATCCATCGTATCATAAACATTATTGAAAGCGTTTTGCAGTTTATCAAGCTCAATAGTACTACTGGTTGCTTGTTCATGAATTTCACCAGATTGACGTTTGAGCATCGCTGAGGTTGACTCAATCAAACTACTGGTCGTTTTATTCAATGCCGTGATCTGATCTAAGACCAGTTTTTGATTGGTCATAGCTTGTGCAACCACGACGGCTGTCCGTAATGCAGAAATAGTCGTTGTAGTAGCGCGATCCACACCTTTAATAAGTTCCAAATTATTTTTACGAATGGTATCTAATGCCAAATAGCCTTGTACGTTAACAGCCAGCTGTGTCAAAAAGTCGGTGTTTTTTTGGCGTACGTAAAACAGCATCTCTTCTTTTATGATGCGGGCCTTTTCAGGGTCAGTCGCTTCTAAAGAATAGACTTTTTGCTCAAGCTGCTCATCAATCTTTTTGCCGACGTAAATATACTGGCGAATGGATTGCATCAAATCCCACATATTGACTTTTTCTTGCTCAATCATCGCATTGTCTTTGAGCAACTCATCCTTACCATTATAAAGACTGGTCACCACTGCGTTGATATGCGACTGTGCGGATTCATATTGACGAAAATAATCTTGAACTTTATTGCCAAACGGTATGATGCCGAACAGCTTGCGCGAATTGGTCAACTCTTTTTTGCTTGGGTCCAAGTCTTCTACGATACCGCGTAATTCTGTCAATGACTTGGCAATTGGTGAATTATCAAATAGGCTATCATTGATACTCTTAGCAGGAAGTTCTAACATGCGGTTAGACACTTGAGCCGACTCACGAATCTCTTTAGTACCTAAGTTATGAATGGATTGTAAGTTTTCTTGAAAGTCAGGACCATTTACTGGATTGGTAATGACATGATCTACAAAAGCATCGACTTTAGCATCAAGTTCTGGAATCTGACTTTTATCCAGCTTAACCATCTGATCCGCTTCGCTTTTTTCCACCTCTTTTACAGGGTCAGGTGGCGTCAAAGAGATACTTGGCGTATTCGTATTTTCTGGCGGTGTAAGTTCTTGCATAAGTGTTCCTGTCGATAAATGATAGATTAAAATGTTTGAATTATTCAATGATGTTAGGTAACGTTTAGTCTGCTAGTTCAAGCAAGTAGCATAATCGCTAAAGATCTATTAATTGACTTATGGTTATTAAATGATCATTAATAGGAAATACAAAGTAGATTTTAAGATTATCGTATAATCAGGAAGCCATGAAGATAGACTTTGTAAAACTATATGGTGGTTAGTATAGTAAAATTACAATGTGTAATAGTAAAAAACCATCAATATCCCGCAGCATATTGATGGTCAAAAACAAAGATAAGTAAATATGGCAAACTTATGCGTTTACGGTTCAGTTATTTTTTCTTAGTAGGGCCAAGCAACATACCCATTTGTCGGCCTTCCATCTTTGGATACTGCTCGACGTTAGAGATCTCAGCCGTATCTTCGATAATGCGCTCAAGTTGTTTACGACCAATGTCTTGATGCGCCATTTCACGTCCACGGAAACGAATGCTCACTTTAACCTTGTCTTGATCTTCTAAAAAGCTGACAATTTTTTTCAGTTTTACCTGATAATCAGCTTCTTCAGTACTCGGACGCAGCTTCATCTCTTTAAGCTGAGTTTGCTTTTGGTTCTTTTTAGCCTCTTTCGCTTTTTGCTTTTGATCATAGAGGAAATGCTTATAATCCATGATTTTGCATACTGGCGGCTTGGCATCGGGCACTAATTCAACTAAGTCTAGGTTTTCATCACGTGCCGCTTTCATCGCGGTATCGATATCGACCACGCCCATTTGTTCGCCGTCCTCTCTGACAAGACGAACTTCTTTAACACTGATATCTTCATTGGTGTTTAGACGGTTGGACTGTTTAATAGGTATTACTCCTGATCTGTTTTTTGATTCTGACGGCCTTTTTTGGCAACGGCAGTCTGTACTAAGGTAATAAATTCAGAGACAGTCATCACGCCTAAATTCTCACCTTCGCGAGTGCGGACGTTAACGCTGCCTGTTTCAACTTCTTTATCCCCTAATACTAGCATATAGGGAATACGTTCTAATGTTTTCTCTCGTATCTTAAATCCAATCTTTTCGTTACGCAAGTCACTAACCGCACGTAAACCTGCATTTTTTAGCTCGCTAACGACATTTTCACAGCTTTCTGCCTGTTTATCGGTAATATTCATCACCACGACTTGCTGCGAGGCTAGCCAAACCGGCATCCACCCAGCATAGTTTTCGATCAAAATACCGATAAAGCGCTCAAACGAGCCAAGAATAGCACGGTGCAACATAATAGGCACTTCACGCTCGTTTTGTTCATTGACAAATTCAGCGTCTAAGCGCTCAGGCATATTGGGATCTACCTGTATAGTACCGCACTGCCATACTCGTCCCAAGCTGTCTTTGAGACTAAACTCAATCTTAGGCCCGTAGAAAGCACCTTCACCAGGCAGGTATTCCCAAGCTAGTCCTGAGCTATCCAAGGCGTCGGCTAAAGCTTTTTCAGCAAAATCCCAAGACTCATCACTACCGACGCGTTTCTCTGGACGCGTTGAGAGTTTCATAATAATGTTATCAAAACCAAAGTCTTCATAGACAGCAAGAGTAAGCTTAATAAAGTCAGCCACTTCCTGCTGAATTTGCGCTTGTGTGCAGAAGATGTGTGCATCATCTTGAGTGAAACCGCGCACACGCATCAAACCATGTAGCGAACCTGATGGCTCATTACGGTGACATGAACCAAATTCTGCCATACGCAGTGGCAACTCGCGGTAAGATTTCAAACCTTGATTAAACACTTGCACATGACAAGGGCAGTTCATTGGTTTTACCGCATAATCACGGTTTTCGCTTGAGGTAGTAAACATATTAGTAGCATAGTTACCCCAATGTCCAGAACGCTCCCACAAGCTGCGATCAACGATTTGCGGTGTTTTGATTTCTTCATAACCATTGTCATATTGTACTTTACGCATATATTGTTCAAGTACTTGATAAATCGTCCAACCATTGGCATGCCAAAATACCATACCCGGTGCTTGCTCTTGCATGTGGAATAGATTGAGTGCTTTACCAATCTTACGATGGTCACGCTTTTCAGCTTCCTCAATACGTTGAATGTAAGCTTTTAGATCTTTTTTATCAGACCATGCGGTACCATAAATACGTTGTAGTTGCTCGTTCTTGGCATCACCGCGCCAATAAGCGCCACTCATCTTGGTTAATTTAAAGACCTTTAAGAAGCGGGTATTTGGCACGTGCGGGCCACGGCACATATCGACATATTCTTGATGATGATAGAGACCGAAAGCTTCTTCGCCTGGCATATCATTGATTAATTTAAGCTTATAATCTTCGCCGCGCTCTTCAAATATCTTGATCACTTCATCACGTGGCGTTATCTTCTTTATGACATCGTAGTCTTGCTTAATCAGCTGCATCATACGCTTTTCTATCGCTTGCATATGCTCAGGTGTGAATGGTGTCTCACTATAGATATCATAATAAAACCCATCATCAATGACAGGACCGATAACCATCTTTACATCAGGATAAAGTTGTTTGACCGCATGACCGAGTAGATGCGCGCACGAATGACGAATAATATCGACACCATCAGCATCTCTTGGGGTAACAATCTCAACCTTTGCGTCATGAGCGATAGGATCAGAAGCATCAACTAAATGTCCATCTACACGTCCGGCGACTGTAGCCTTAGCAAGACCTGCCCCAATGCTTTTTGCCACTTCCATGACTGTAGTATTGCCTTCGAAGTCTTTTACGCTTCCATCGGGCAAAGTAATCGCTACCATAATCTGTTCACCTGTTTTAGGTCCGTTAGCAGTGATGATTGCAACTATCAATCATATGACCGTAAGACCAAATAAATTATATACGTTAGATGTGATACATCAAAAGAGACAGACATTACCCAAGACACTTAACATATCGGCGATCGTCTAAATATTCATTCAATCTGCTATCTATATCAAGAGCAGAATGATAATACATCATTAAATACAGCCAAATGCTTCTTATATAGTATTGATTAATCATGCAGGATAAGTAATGCCATAAAGCCGACTACTATAACAAAAACCATCTATAAACACTAGATAGCAAGGGATAACAACATATCTAGCATAGATATAACTTTAAAAGAGCCGACCAACTGCATCCAAGAATATAAGTCATCTCTACCCTTTAGTAGCAGCTTTTCGATTGCATCCAAGAATATAAGTCATCTCTACCTTTTAGTAGCAGCTTTTCGATCTAAGAGAATTAGTAAATAATATCTACTATATTATAAGCAGTATCTATATATAAGGACTACCTTCACTTATATCAATAACGCAACCTTAAGCGTGGATAAGCAAAAAAGATGCTTAGAGACATTAAAATTAGCAAAAAGTAAGGTTTCAACAAGAGTGATTCAACCAGCTTTGGAGAATTATCAACAGTTTTCATGTTGTATAAAAATAATAAAAGACTCTTACTTTTCTAACTTGTTGAAAAATATATATTATTTGAAACCTTTTATAATTAATTAAAAAACATCTATAAAAACAGTTGACACTGAATATAAAGTATCTATAATACGCCCCACAGCAAAGGAGGCGCAGCGAAAATAGTGGACATACTTACTATTAACGAGGCAGCTAACTTACTGAATTATTAGTAAATAAAAGCTTGACACTGTATCAATCAATGATACAATAGATAGCTTACCAGTTAGAACGAATGTATTATTTTAGTGATAATTGGTTATAGAATTTACAAACGCTTCAACTGGACGACAGTGAAGGGACATTATTTAAAAGCAAAACTAAAGAACAACTTGTGTGGATTTTTGCTGAGTTAGGATGCTAAAAATAAAGTTGCTTATCTTTTCTTTTCGGGA
>NZ_CANKZC010000003.1 GCF_947488565.1 uncultured Psychrobacter sp.
ATAGCACGATGGCACCACCTGATCCCTTCCCGAACTCAGAAGTGAAACATCGTCGCGCCAATGGTAGTGTGGCTCCGACCATGTGAGAGTAGGTCATCGTCAGCGCTCTATTCCAAAAGCCCCCTTCTACGTGAGTAGAAGGGGGCTTTTTTTGTCTAGAATTGGGTAGGGCTCTAAGGAATAGCTACTGGTCATAGCTGCTGCATTCTATTACACTATTTCTATATTTAAGTTAACTTCTTTAGAAAGGATAGAGTATGACAACATCAAAAGTAACCTACCAAGGCGACCTACGTACTATTGCCATACATTTGCAATCAAACAATGAAATCATTACCGATGCTCCGACTGATAATCAGGGTAAGGGCGAAGCATTTTCACCGACTGATTTGCTAGCGACCAGCTTAGCCAGTTGTATGCTGACGATTATTGGTATCAAAGCGCAAGATATGGAAGTTGATATTGCAGGTACTACCGCTGAAGTGACCAAAATCATGGCAGCTGACCCCAGACGAGTCAGTGAAGTTCATGTTGCTATTACCTTTAATCAACAGCTTGATGAAAAAACGCAAAAGATATTTTATAACACTGCGCTCATGTGCCCGGTTGCGAAAAGTATCCATCCTGATATTATTCAAAAGGTGACTATTAATTCTAAAGAATATTAATTCTAGAAACTAACATAAGTGATTTTCGATGATGTTGATTGTGTATATCTCGGTACTAATGTGGTGTCAAAGCTGTCGATACAATAACTAATGTTGTAGCCTATGGCTGAGGATATAGTAGGTGAAGTGAGAAGAGGCAGTAAAGTGCATATGACCATTATTGAGTTAGCTTGTGACGCTTGAGATAAACGTTACGAACCGGCTGTCTTGCTTAGTTCTATTTTACTTTTTCGGATAATTTTAGGTTTAATTGTATAGGGGTAATACAACGAGCCTAAAATGATAAAGCTTGCCAAAACCGAATTCTGGCAAGCTTTACTACTGTTATAACGTTCATGAAGTGCTTTTTTGGAAATGAATCAGCTATATATAAAACCTAAATCTTGGTTCTTATTTTTGCTCAAGTTTTGGCACACCATCTTCCCAAACATCCCAATTATTAACGATATGATCGACAGTTTCTGATCCTACCAATACTATATTCTCCACGGTTTCTGCAAAGCCACCAGCGGTTTCTCCTGGAGCAGGATCTAGATGTTGAAGGGTAGTCTCATTTGGATGACCTTGATCAAAGTTCACCGCACCACGTAAGCTCATTATGCGTTCAGTTCCAGTAGTTCTATCTAGTACTTGCGCTATGGCAGCGGCTTCCATTTCAGTGATCACGTAATCATCTGCGTTATACAGCTCAGTGATATATTGAGCTTGTTTTGACAAGCCTGGACCATGAAAAAACGTATCTCCTGTCATATGAGTGCCTACCGTTATAGCTGGACTACGTCTTGCTTCAGCATTGGGGTATCTCATTCGATAGTCATTGGCTTCTTTTGAATCTTTTAAAGAAACTGACTCACTCAAATGTAGATTCCAGTTTAGGAGTTCAGGGTTAAGTTGATAGCGACGAATATCCTCATAGCCTTTGCGCGGCGTAAAAGTAGGCGCGCCTTTTTCACCTTCTTCTGCTTTCCAGCGGTGACCTAAATCATAATCCACCAGCCATGATGCCCAGCTGACATCTCCTATTGTGCCTTTATTAGGCGGTGTGCCTGCTACGCCGCTTAGAATGAAATAACTCTTTGTAAAGTCAAATTTAGGTGAGAGTGTTATTGCTTGCATAGATGCTGAAGATCCTACTTTACCCATGCCTAATACTGACCCACAGACGCCTTCGGAGTTACAGTAGACTGGGCTATGAGCACCTTTTACTTTTATGGGCTTACTATCTGCAAAATATTGATTATACCAATGCTGAAATTCGCCGGCTTTATCGCCACTGTTTTCACCAATTTCAAACATCGCGGCGATAAATACTTTTACTTTGATCTCATCTTCAGGAGTTTTAGCTTGCGCACTACTACAGAACATAAGCATGGTAGTAAAAAAGGATAAATAGAAAAAACGTTCTTTTATAAACATGTTCGATGCCTATTTGAAATATGAGGTTCTAGGTTAATTGTTTGATTAGAAGTAGCTAAAATTTCTACTAAAACTAGGAGAGTTTACTTTTCGTAGAATAACATAATCTGCAAATAGGCTGCAGAGGGCGGTATGCACTACTACTGTTTATTATAAAGGTAATACAATGAACCTAAAACGATAAAGCTTGCCAAAATTGAATTCTGGCAAGCTTTATTACTGTTATAACGTTCAAACACCTTTCATAAAATGCTTTTTTAAAAACTAATTAGCTAGACATAAAGCCTAAATCTTGATTATTGAATTTATGCAAATTCGGCGCTACCATAGTCAGATTGTTATCTGAGACGCCAAACCATTTAGCCAAAGTCGCTGAATACTGATCGATAGATGTCGTAGGTAACCATGCACCTTCACCGACATCAATGGCTGTATTTAGACCTATCTCTGGAGCTTGACCATAAAAATCTCTACCTTTTACAGCGCCGCCCATAATGAAATGGTGACTTCCCCAGCCGTGCTCTGATCCGTTACCATAACTATTCAAAGTTCGACCGAACTCTGACATGGTGAAAGTGGTAACATTTTGAGAAACACCTAACTCTTCAGTAGCTTCATAAAAACTTCCTAATGCATCATCAAGTAGACGCATCAACGTATCATGTCGCCCAAGTAGATCATTATGTGTGTCGAACCCTTTAAGTTTCACAAAGAATATTTGGCGTTTGGCACCCAGCTTATCTCGTGCTTTGATAAGTGATGCTACTGTTTTTAACTGTTGCGCTAATGTATTTTCGGCTGAAAATTCAGTTGAAATATTTTTTGCGTCTTGGATAGCAGATAACATCATTGATTCGTTGGTGGAATTTGCAACTGTACTGTCATCGGACGAAGTAAATAAACTTCTTAGTGCTTCTGAAAAGTTCGTCGTACCAGATACTGATGACCCTTCTTCAATACCTCCAGTAATTTTGAGACCATCAGAGGTAACTTTCAACGGGTTGGTCTTTTCGCCTGTTAGAAATACATTATCATCATCAGTACTGATACAAGAAAACGCTCCATGGGAGTTTTGTTTTATGATTGCATCACCAATTCTTCCGCCCCAGCCTTCTCTAAAAGAATCCGACGCAGTGCTTTGCCAGTTTTGTTTTTGATTATAGTGAGCAAATAAGCCTCTGGGTAACGCTACTGATCGATTCTTATACTGATCCATTGAGGTAGGTTGCACTAAAGATCCTACGTTTTGTAAAACTGCCAGTTTTTTTAGGTGAAACAAGCTATTTAGACGCTTAAGATTAGGGTTAAAACCCCATTTCAAACCGCCAGCTAGCTGAGTTGTAGGTATTAAAGGTAGTACATTTGATCGATCTAATGCAATGTCTTGACGTATCTTATGATAAGTTGCATAACTGGATGTGTCGATAGGTATCAAAGTATTGGCTTGATCATTACCTCCGTCTAATAGGACACAGACCAAGGCTTTATAGTCTGAGCCTGCTGTTGCTGCTCTCGCTTTGTTAGCTGATAAGCCCATAGCCATAGGTGCAACAACACCAGCACCTGCTAAATAACTTAAACGCTGTAAAAAGGCTCTTCTTGATAACTCATTCACAATAACTTTCCTATAATCTTTATTACTTTATTGGGTACTAAACCATTGAACTGCGTTACTACTAATAAAAATACCATTAACTATAATTTTTATTACCTGTGACATTTTGGACAATGACATTGGTTGAAGGATCAACTTTAAAGCTTGCAACTTTAATGTTAGTTTTAGTATTAATATTTCTGGCAATACAATCTTCACCAAGGATAATTAGCCAGCCAAAAGATATCGTATTATCTAGTTTAATATTCTGAAACGTACAGTCTTCAAGTAACTTTTCATACTTTGATGTCATAATAATGCGGTTGTTATATGTACCACCTTCAACAGTAATACCTCTAAATGTTTTTTGTTTAGATTTTGATGAAAGGCTGATGTATGGGGCATGTCCATCATGATTACCTTCTTTGATCATAAGACAGTTACGGATGGTAATATCGAGGTAATTGCGATTATTACGATTGTTATCTTGTACTATGATTCGTCGACCTCCAGACGAGTTGCTAGCATTGATAAACTCGATGTTTTCGTATAATACATTGCCCCATTGAAGAGAAGAGGTAGGTGGTTCAATATCGGCAAGGTATAAACCGCCATAGGTTGGTTCACGGTCGTTTCGGCTAGGGTTTGTAGAATAGACATATGTATGTTTTTTAAACCGAACGACGCCACTTTTAAGCTTTATACCTAAGCCTGATGCGATAGTAAGACAGTTTCTGTTAGATGGACCTATCTTAAAATCACTGGCTTCAAAGTTCATTTGGCCATCGCCACGTATGTATAAGCTATCGTATATCGCGCCTTCTGACGTAAAGTTGCTAAACTTACAATCTTTGCCCCATATCCACATACAATAGATAGAGGTGGCCAATGGGCTGTTAGTGTCAGCATGCTTTATAGTTTGACCTCTAAAATGAATGCCTGTCGCTTGAAAGCCATTCCCTCTTTCACGAACTTCAAGCACTGCTGATCTGGATTTAGCATAAAAGTAAGTTGCACCCGTGCCAAACAGCCGAATATTAGGTACTCTAGGTTTTAGGGCTACTTCATACTTACCATCTGGGAATATAATGTTGGCGCCTCCACGCCTAGCTGCATCTTCAAGCGCTTCTTCAGGCGTATTATAATTATTTTTAAAATAGATGGTATCCTGATTAGGATCAGGATATACGCCCTCAAAATCCTGAGGAGGCAGTACTTCGCCATCCTTTATAAACATACGTTTGTGTTGGTAGGCACGGCCACCATTCATATTGAGACGCGCATAATGAGCATCTGTAGGGGCAGTAACGGTTATACTTTTAGAATATCTGTCTCTTGCAGATACCCGTTTGATAAAATCTCTATTGCTATTGTAGTAAGCAATATAAATAAAAGTGTCACGACCTCTGCGTTGTTCGCTAGAGATGTTATATTTAGCATTTGGCTCTACTTTAATAAAGTCAGATATATCACAACCACGATTATTAACAACGATACCGTCGCTTCTAACCATTTTGCCTTCTGAAACTGTATTCAAATTTAATAAATTACCATTAGCAGATCGATTCTGGCTAATACTCATAAATACTCCATTTGTTTAACTCAAATTGACTCAATTACTCAAATTTTTAGGACTACAATATGGTTTCGTTTTACATATGTTGAGAAGTTAACGTTTAATTTTAACTTTGGTATCGCGATTGTGAGTATAGACTAGCTTTATTTCTATAAAACCTGTAGCAACAGAAAAATTGTAGTAATCGAGTTTTTGAAACTGTGTCCATTTGCATAAGTCTTATACCTATGTAAAATAGTGTAATGAGATCATTCTATATAACCACTATCACTAACAGGCATAACAACTTGAGCAACCTTTGAGAATTATTGTGCAAAAAGTATTCCATAAGAATGATATTGAGTGTCTTTTCCCAAAATTATCTGTTGTGATATTATTCAAAAGATGACTATTAGCTGTTATAAAGGTGATTAATATGGCTACCAAAACCTTACTTATTGTTGCGCATGCGCCATCACCGAATACAGAGAAGTTGGCACAAGCGGCTTACGGTGGTGCCAATCACCCCGATATAGACATGGATGTCATTCTAAAGTCGCCCCAAGATACGCAGCCTGAGGATGTATTGGCTGCTGATGCATTATTATTAGGGACGACAGAGAACTTGGCTTATATGGCAGGTTTGACCAAAGATTTTTTTGATCGCTGCTACTATTCGGTGCTCGAAGAAAAGCAGGGGATGCCATTCGCTTTATATATTCGGGCAGGACAAGATGGCACAGGGACCAAACGTGCGCTACAAACGATTACGACGGGGCTACGTTGGGAGTGGATTCAAGAAGCACTTATTTTACGAGGCGATTGGCAAGAGACGTTTAGCGAGCAAGTAGAAGAGCTGGCAATGACATTGGCCGCGGGTGTAGAGGCGGGTATCTATTAGGTCAATGGGGTAGGTTGTTGTTGCCTATATCCATCATTGGTAACAGTGCCTTATTAAAACAGCATTATAAGGATGTTCGTAGTGTTTAATAATAATTCAGATAATACGCAATCCATTGCTCCAGACGGAATGCCATTTTCGCAAGCGTGTGAAAACAATAAAGCACCTATCTTAGATGTACTGCAAAAAGAGCTACAAGAGCATACTTATGTCTTAGAAGTCGGCTCAGGTACTGGTCAGCATAGTGTTTACTTTGCACCAAGATTGCCGCATCTACAATGGCAAACCAGCGATGTCGCTAACAATCACCCTATCATTCAAGCGTGGCAAAATCGTTATCCTGCGCCGAATTTGCATGCGCCTGTCGCGTTTGATTTGACGACAGATTCGATACCGAGCTCAACGATGGGCAAGCCTTATGATGCCGTGTTTACGGCCAATACATTGCATATCATATCGTGGTCATTGGTACAGCAACTTTTTATTTTGGTTGGCGATAGCTTACCTATAAACGGTAAGCTGATTGTATATGGGCCATTTAACGAAAATGGACGCTATACCAGTGCGAGTAACCGGCAGTTTGATATCAGTTTGCGCCAGCGTGATGCTGGTAGTGGTATCCGGCATAAAGAAGATATCATTGCTTTAGCCAACGCGCACCATTTAACATTAATAACTCAATATCAAATGCCAGCGAACAATCAAATCTTAGTTTTTCAAAAAGTAACCGCTAACTAAGTCAGCGGTTATTGTATTTTAATATCAGTATCAAGTTCTAACCAGTATTACGCAGTCCTGCTGCGAGGGCATTGATACTGCGAATCAGGGGATCTTCTACGGCCAGTTTGTCGGTACTTTTAGCATTATTATTATCGGATTGTCGCATACGCTTTAGCAGCTCGATCTGAATATAGTTGATCGGGTCCAAGTAAGCATTACGCCATCGTAAAGAGGACGCCAGCTCTTGCTGTGTGGACAATAATGAGGTTTGCTCAAGCAGGGAGTTCAGACCAGAATGGGTCAGTTCGTGCTCTTGCTCGACGGCCTGCATGACTTGTGTGCGTAAGTGCTCGTCTTTACACAGCTGACTATAAGCATAGGCGATATTCATCTCCGATTTGGTGAAAGCCATTTCAATATTGCTGATAAAAGCACTAAAAAATGGCCAGTTCTTATGCATCTCTTTCATTAAGTCTTCATTTTGTTTGACACTGTCTAAAGCAGTGCCGACCCCATACCATGCTGGCAGAGTAAAGCGTGCCAACGACCAGCCAAATACCCAAGGTATCGCCCGAATCGTTGATTTGCTTGGCAAGCCTTTTTTGCGATGGGCAGGGCGTGAGCCGATATTTAGTAAAGAGATCTCTTGTACGGGCGTGGCTTCGGAGTAAAACTGGTAAAACCCTTCTGTATTATCCGTCAATGTTCGATATTGCTGCTCGCCTGCATCAGCCAGATCAGTAAACAGCGCTTCATAGCTATCAAGATGGGTAGGCTGCTCTACAAAACGTGACGAGCTGGCTTTTAGTGCGCCTGTGATACCCATGGTCAGCTCAAACACCGCCGTATCTGGATTGGCGTACTTGGCATAGAGTACTTCGCCTTGCTCGGTAAACTTGATTTGTCCGTTTAACGTACCAGCAGGCTGAGCGGCGATAGCCTGATGGGTTGAGCCACCGCCGCGACTGACAGAGCCGCCGCGGCCATGGAATAGACGGGTGCTGATGCCGTAATGGTTGGCAATACGAGTGATGGTTTGCTGGGCGCTATACAGCTGCCAAGCCGAGGTGATAATGCCGCCATCTTTTGAAGAGTCCGAGTAGCCCAGCATAATCTCTTGAATATTGCCTGAGTGCTCAAGCAGCTCGCGATACAGTGGGTTGTCCAGTACCGTTGGCATGATCTTATCGATGTTTTTGAGGTCTTCGATGGTTTCAAACAATGGCGCTACTGGCAAGGCGGCAAATAAGTGTCCGTCATCATCGATACCAGATAAACCCGCAAAACGCATCAGCAGCAGTACTTCTAGCAGCTGACTGGCGTTATTGGTCATCGAGATGACATAGCTGCCAAAGGTATCGTCGCCGACCAGTTTACGTAGCTTAGCCACCGATTGCATCAACGCTAGCTGCTCACGGGTTTGCTCGTTTAAACTATCGGTATAAATCAGCGGCGTGCCTGGTTTTTGTAGCAGACGGGTCAGCCATTCTTGTCGCTCTGTCTCATTTAGGGTGTTGTAGTCCGGCAAATTAGGGGCGCTGGCAAAAATATTGGCAATGACCTCACCATGATAGCCTGAGTCTTGGCGAATATCGAGCGCGGCCAGATGAAAGCCACAGGTTTTGACCAAGCGAATGGTATCTAGCAGCATTCCTTCGGCATGGGCGCTATCATGTGTGTTGACGCTTTTGCGGATAAGACGTAAATCATCCAATAGCGCAGTCGGTGACAGATAAGCATTTTGTGCTGCCTTCTCGTCTGTGCCTTGGCTTTGGATATGCTGGTTGGTGGATTTTACTTTGGCAAGAATAAGCGACAACAATCTACGGTATGGCTCATGATTGTAGTCATCAGGGTTATAACAAAACACCTGCTGATCCAGCTCACTGTAATTTTGGATGCGCTCATAAATCTCGGGCGCGATGGTAACGATACTATCGCTATGAATCAGCTCGCGGCGCAGCTTTCGGATCAATACTTGGTAATGGCGCAGCACGGTATTGGCATGCATCAACACGGTCATTTCTGTGGTCTCATGAGTGACAAAGGGATTGCCGTCTCTATCGCCACCAATCCAAGAGCCAAAATTGACAAAAGCAGGTAGCGCATAATCACTAAGCTCTGGATAAATCTCTACGATCGCATCTTTGATATTGCGATAGACTTTAGGAATAGCGGTAAAAAGACTGGCATCAAAGTAATGCAAGCCATTATTTATTTCGTCATAGACCAAGGGTTTACGAGTACGGACTTCGTCTGACGACCACAGTAGGTCAATGGTTTCGGCCGTTTTTTGTTTGGCCTGCTCATAGGCGAGGCTACCCTCAGGGTAAGTACTCATAGCATCTGTGTGCTCGTATAACGTTTGCAAAATATTCATCGTCGTACGGCGGCGCGCTTCGGTAGGGTGCGCGGTAAAAACGGGCATAAATTTTAATTGATCAATCAGCTCTTTAATTTGTGCAGGTTCAATCTGACGCTCGCGGCACTCTGATAAAGTGCGACGAAAGGAGCCTTCCCAGCTTTGGTTCGACTCTGCACGCATCGTGCGGCGCTGCTCTCGCAAAAAGTTTTCTTCGGTTAAGTTTGCCAAAAAAAAGTAAATAGAAAACGCTCGGATAACGTTTTTTAATGTCTTATTGTCTAGTGAGGCGATGAGCTCGATAAGTTGTTGCTTTTGTTCTTCATTGTGCTCGCGGCGCTCTTGAATAAAACCTTGGCGTAAGGTCTCAATGGTATCTAACGTCTGTTGCCCAGATTGGCGAGAAATGGCCTCACCCAAAAACGATCCTAATAGTCTAGTGCGCGCACGCAATACCTCATTATCCAACAACATAGCTATCCTTATTAACGACAAATAGGGAATATACCCAGCAAAACCGTGCTGCTCTTATAATCTAACTGATAATATAGCTTAACGCTATTGATATTCTTCAGCTAAAAAACCCAAATAACGCTGCCAAGAGCGCTCGTCTGCGCGAGCATTGTATCTATCAGGGTTATTAAAGTCAGTAAAGGCATGAACTGCACCGCTATACGTAGTCATCTCATGAGGTACTTTGCTTGCTTCTAAAGTTTTACCCAAAGCAGTGAAGTCTTCTAACGGAACCGCTTTGTCAGCTGATCCATGAAAAACTAAAATCTCGCCACTCGTTTTATCATAATTTTGACCCTTTGGAGTTTCGAGTCCACCGTGAAAGGGTACAAACGCTTTTTGCGGGAATCCTGATCGTGCAAGCTCTAAAGCAACGGTACCACCAAAACAGTAACCCATCGTCACGCCTTCGCGGACATTATTACCTTGAGCCTGTCCAGTGTTTAAAGCGGCCGCTAGAATACGGCGCATTTTACTGCGATCGTCGTATAGCGCTGCGGTCAAACGTTTTTTATCTTCCAATTCAGTGGGGCGAATACCTGTGCCAAACATATCGGCGGCCAACACGTTGTAACCTTGTTCTGCCAGCATATCAGCACGTTTACGTTCGTAGTCCGTCAATCCATCCCAGTCATGAATCAATAAGATAAAAGGCGCATTGGGTTGGTCAGCTTTGGCGTAATAGCCTTGATAAGGCTGGTCGTCGACTTTATAGGTAATGTCTGTAGAGGTAATAGCTGCAGCTGTTTGGCTAAAGGTGAGAGCAATTAAACCTAATGAAGTTCCCAGTATTAATGAGCGATAAAGGCTCTTAGAAGAAGTGTCAGATGTGGTTAATGATGTTAGTAACGGTGACATAGTAGATAGCCTCATAATTTAATAAAAGAGAGATAAATAGGTGGCTAACGATGGCGTCCAGTTATTTATCATCGGCGTTTATTGCTTCATAAAATAATACCTTAAAGAAGATCTACATTACAAGAATCGTTTTTTAAGAGACGTAAGCTAAAAAAATAAAGGTCTTTCTAGTTTAAATGCATAAAATTTAACTAAATATCAACAAGGTTCACCATATAAGCAACTTATTTTTTGGGTAAGATAGTTTGGAAACTTATTATTTACTTTCGTTTTAACAATAGTTGGTAGTGCTATCAACACAGACAATTGAACGACATATGAAGTCATCATTATCTCCAAGGATATAAAAACTGTGTAAGCACTTTACTTATGGTCCTAAGAGGCCTATTTATTAGCTAGGATATATTATGAAGAAGAATATCGATCATACTGACCCCGCAAAAGATATGAACCCAGCACGTGGAAATGGCGGTGAAACCCATCAACGTGCAGACGAGGATGGTAAAGTTTTGACAACGCAACAAGGCGTTGCTATTTCTGATAATCAAAATTCGTTAAAAGCTGGCGCGCGCGGTCCTACTTTGTTAGAAGATTTCGTCATGCGTGAGAAGATCAACCATTTTGATCATGAACGCATTCCTGAACGTATCGTCCATGCTCGTGGTAGTGCTGCTCATGGCTATTTTGAGCTGACAGAGTCATTAGAAGAGTATACGACAGCGAAAATCTTGACAGAAACTGGTAAGCAGACACCTTTATTTACTCGTTTCTCAACTGTTGCTGGTAATAAGGGTTCAAAAGATACGCCGCGTGATGTGCGTGGTTTTTCAGTAAAAATCTATACCGAAGAAGGTAACTGGGATATCGTTGGTAACAATATGCCAATCTTTTTTATTCAAGATGCTATCAAGTTTCCAGATTTAATACATGCAGTAAAACCAGAACCAGATCGCGGCTTCCCGCAAGCAGCTTCTGCGCATGACACTTTTTGGGACTTTGTTTCATTAAGCCCTGAAACTATGCATAATCTTATTTGGTTGATGAGTGATCGTGCCTTACCGCGCAGCTTTAGCATGATGGAAGGCTTTGGCATTCATAGCTATCGTCTTTTAGATAAAGATGGTAAGAGCACCTTTGTACGTTTTCATTGGAAGCCAGTAGCAGGTGTGCAGTCACTTATTTGGGATGAAGCAGTTAAAATTTCTGGCGCTGACCCTGATTACAATCGCCGTGATATGTATGAAGCGATTGATAATGGCAAATACTTTGAGTGGGAGTTTGGTGTTCAGTTATTTACTGAAGAAGAAGCCAATGAGTTTCCATTTGACCATCTAGATGCGACGAAACTGATTCCAGAAGAGATGGTACCCGTCAAAATTATTGGTAAAATGGTCTTAAACCGCAACCCAGATAATTTCTTTGCTGAAACAGAGCAAGTAGCATTTTGTCCATCGCACTTGCCACCTGGTATCGATTTCAGTAACGATCCGTTATTACAGGGACGTTTGTTTAGCTATTTGGATACGCAGCTTAAGCGTCTGGGTTCACCAAACTTTGCTCAAATTCCAATCAATGCGCCAAAATGCCCATTTGCCAATAACCAGCAAGATGGACATATGCAGATGCAAGTGCCGAAGACCCGCGTACTTTATGAGCCACAAAGTTTGGATTTAGATCGTCCACGTGAAAGCGTCAAAAAGGGCTTTGAGTCGTTCCATGAAAAGCTAGATGATGGCGTTAAAGGACGCATTCGTGCAGAAAGTTTTGCAGACCACTATAGTCAGCCGCGTATGTTCTATCGTAGCCAAACACCAGCCGAGCAAGCGCATATTGCGACTGCTTACGTATTTGAGCTTGGTAAAGTAGATACCCCTCATGTACGTACCCGTATGCTTGGTCATCTGCTACATATCGATGAAGACTTGGCAAATCGCGTAGCAACTGCATTGGGTATGGAACTACCTGAACCTGCTGATGCTGCAGCGCCCGTACAGGATATGGCAACTTCTGAGCCGTTGCAGACAATTGGCCGTACGCCCAAATCTTTAAAAGGACGTTTGGTTGGTATCTTAGTTGCTAAGGGTTCAAAACATAGCGAAATCAAGAAGTTTGAAGATGCTATCAATGCCCAAGGCGGTATGGTAAAAATCGTTGCACCGAGTAAAGAGGTCGAATTAGACGACGGTACACGTATACAAGCAGATGAGCGTGTAGCAGGCGCACCTTCGGTATTCTTTGATGCAATAGTAAGTATCATCATGCCAGACCAAGCCAAGAAACTAGCAAAAGACAGCTCGACCTTAGATTGGTTTACTGATGCTTATGTGCATTGTAAAGCAATTGCGTATTGCGGAGCGACTGAAGAATTCATCTTAAGTAAGCTACCAGTAGAAAAAGACAGTTTTGTCACGCCACTTGCTGATTTGGATGCTTTCATCGAAAATGCCAAATCACGCTTATGGGAGCGTGAACCAAAGGTTCGTGATCTTGCATAGTTGGCTAATACTGTATAATTATTAATCTTTATCTTAAACTCAGCCTCGGTGCTGAGTTTTTGTTTTTTTATTGATAAATATATAAGTTTTTGGTTTAAGCCTGCTGCAAGGTTATCTATAGTCACAAGCGTTCACTCAAAGTCGTTTATTTTAAGTTGATGAACGCTATACTAAAGACTTTATCGACGTTGAAAGGAAGCCTTGTGATAAGAATGAATAATGAGGCAGGGAATCCAAATGAGCTTATGTGAAATCGTGCGTTTAGAAGGATATATTCAAAGTATGTATCTTGCGGTATATCCGGACAAGATTATGTTATTAGATGGAGGGTGTCGACCTGATGTGGTGCTGGTACTTGACTATATTAAGACGACGTTGCAGCGACCGATAAAGGATCTAAAAGTTGTTGTGGTCACTCATATGCATCCAGATCATGCTGGTGGCGCGCATAAATTCAGAGAAGCGACAGGCTGTATAATCGTATCTGCGGACAAAGATAATCAATGGTATAAAGGTATCGCTGGCCGTACCATGCATGTTGTGGATATGAGCCTTGCTCAATACGTCGCTAAACGACAAGGACGTCCACCTAAGAATTTGTATTATCCAGCTCATCTTAAACCCGATATCACCGTCAAGGGTAAAGACCATATACCGGGTTTCGAGGAATGGCAGGTCATTGAGACGCCAGGGCATACAGATAGAGATTTATCACTATTTCATATGCCAAGCCGGCAAGTATATACAGCAGACTTAATTATCAAACTGCGCCACAAGTTTGTCGCACCTTTTCCTATTTATGATCCTAAAATCTACATTCAATCTTTGCAACGGATAAAGGATCTAAAGCCTTCAATAGTCATGATGGCACATGGGCGTCAGCTGCCTATAGATGAAGCAACTTTCGATATGTTGATTGCTCAAGCTCCTAAGGAGCCGCGTACAGTGAAAGATACGATTAAACATAAACTGCTATGGCGAAGAAATGCTGGTTTTAATCTCTTTAAGCGCAATCGCTATACTAAGCGTTAAAGAATGAATAAACGTTAAAAAATAACAAACGAAAAAAAGCCCTATCACTATACGATATAGTGACAGGGCTTTTCAAATATGGTGGGCCGACCGCGACTCGAACGCGGGACCAATTGATTAAAAGTCAACTGCTCTACCAACTGAGCTATCGGCCCTGAGAAGCGTATAAAAAAAGCACTGCTTTTTTAGCTTCGCAAGAGAAAGTCCTTTAAATAGGATTTTCTAATACTTATGCATATAATCAATGTATCTGACTGTCTGCAAGAATAATTTCCTTAGAGGGAAACTACATAAAACTTGATACCTTCGAGGTATCTTTTTACTTATAAACCAACTACCGGGTAGGGTAGAACGATAAATAAGCATCAAACTAAATATGGTGGGCCGACCGCGACTCGAACGCGGGACCAATTGATTAAAAGTCAACTGCTCTACCAACTGAGCTATCGGCCCTGAGAAGCGTATAAAAAAGCACTGCTTTTTTAGCTTCGCAAGAGAAAATCCTTTAAATAGGATTTTCTAATACTTATGCATATAATCAATGTATCTGACTGTATGCAAGAGAATTTTCCTTAAAGGGAAATTCTAAAAGCTTAACTTCTTTATATATCAAGTTGTCAATATTAAAAGAGGCATTAAGCTTGGCTTCTCGTTCAGAAATTTTGTATCCCTAAACGTGAGAGCACATTATATATATTATTGTGGCAATTACAACCCCGCTTTATAAAAAAAGTCCAAATCTTGTGTAAATTCTTCTATTTTTTTAACGTTTTTTCATTCTCTCTATTTTACGTAGCGTATATTTTGGCATATGATATCGATCATCTGCTGCTAATCTCTAGAAAGTGCTTCAACAGGATCCAGTTTAGCTGCATTGCGAGCAGGTAAAAAGCCAAAAACTACTCCGATAAGCGTTGAACAAACGAAGGCGGCAATGATAGAAGTTGGTGAGTAAATCACTTTAAAGCTATCACCAGCAAAATTATTAATGATTTCACCGATAGCAAATGCCAGTCCGATACCCAGCAGCCCGCCCAAAATACAGACCAGTACAGCTTCGATCAAAAACTGCTGCATAATGTCACTTTGACGTGCACCGACTGCCATCCGTACACCAATCTCGTTGGTACGCTCAGTGACTGATACCAGCATGATATTCATCACACCGATTCCACCGACCACTAACGAGATAATAGCAATGGATGAAATTAATAAAGTCATTGCCGTGGTAGTAGATTCAATGGTTTGGCGAATAGAATCTGAATTACGTATACGAAAATCATCAGTGCCATGACGACTTATCATTAATTGGGAGATAGCGGACTCAGCAGCCGAAGAAGAGATATTGTCATCAATTAATGCTACAAAGCTCTCAATGTATGCGCCACCTTTGATACGAGACATCATTGTCGTATACGGCATATACAGCGTTGGTGAGTCGACACTACGGCTAAAGCCACTATTGTTAGGGGCGAGGACACCAATCACACGTCCTGGTACACTGCCTATTAATAGCACCTCACCAATGGGGTTGGCAATATCTGGAAAAAAGGTGTTTTTGGCATTGTCGTCAATAATAATATCTTGCGTACGCCGCAAGATACTTTGCTCGTCAAAACCTTGCCCTTGAATCAGCGACTCACCACTGACACTAAGATAGTCCTCTCCGACACCACTGACACTAGCGGCTTCTTGTACGCTACGATAGCGTACATTCATATTGCTATCGAGTTGAGGGCTAACACTAATGACATAGGGCTGATCTGCAACAGCTTGAGCATCCTGCGGGGTCAAATTGTCATCATTGTACTGACGCCGTGGATCGCCATAGGGGTAGCCATCACTGACCGTAATAGTATTGGTACCAAGGGAGCTGATGTTGGTTAAAATCTGCGCTTGTGAGCCTTTACCGAGTCCAACCACGGATACCACTGAGGCGATACCGATAATAATCCCAAGCATCGTAAGTAAGGTGCGCATCTTATGGGCGCGCATCGCTAGTAATGACATCTTAAAGGCTTCAAATAAGCGATCAATAAAGCTACTAAAAGCGCTTTTGCGATGATTGTCTAATATCGGTTCAGGCTGCGCTTGTATTTGTTGATAATTATCATTTTTATAGTCAGCAATAACATAGCCATCTTTGAGTTCAATGACACGTTCGGCTTGCGCAGCTAGATTGGGATCGTGAGTAACCATAATAATGGTATGGCCTTGAGCATTTAAATCATGCAAAATCTGCATGACATCTTCGCCCGACTTACTATCTAGCGCGCCAGTTGGCTCATCTGCTAAGATGATATCACCGCCGTTCATAAGAGCGCGGGCAATAGACACACGTTGCTGTTGCCCACCAGATAGCTGGTTTGGACGGTTATTCACTTTATCTGCTAAGCCCAAATCCGCTAATAGCTTCTCGGCTCGTTCACTGCGCGCTTGTCCATCCATGCCAGCGTATACCGCTGGTACAGAGACATTGTCTCGTGCGCTAATATCGCCAAGCAAATGATAGCGTTGAAAAATAAAACCAAAATGCTCACGGCGTAGCTTAGCCAATTCATCAGCGTCCAAGCGATTAACAGATTGTCCATATATCTTATATTCGCCAGCTGTCGCTTGATCTAAGCAGCCCAAAATATTCATCAAAGTTGACTTGCCAGAGCCTGACTGACCGATAATGGCCACCATCTCACCTTGATTAATGGTCAAATCAATATCGTGGAGCACGCGAATGGTTTGCTCGCCAGCTTTGAACTCTCTTATCAGTCCTTTGACCTGCATTAATGGAGCGTCTGCTGCGGTTTTAAGATCAGAGGTTTTATGACTCATTTGCGATGCTACCTATATGCATACTACTAAAAAATTGCTGACGTAAAAAATTGCAAACACCGAGCAATTAAGATTAAAGCTCATCTTATAAACCTTGATGGTTAGAACGGTCTACCACCTCTGCTGCTTTGACCGTTGGCTGAATCTTCTTCGCTTAAAATCACTTCATCACCTTTATTCAAGCCGCTCAAAATTTGTACATCAACACGATTGTTGATGCCAGTTTTTACTATCTGCTCGGCCACTTCACCGTCTGGTTTGAGGACGCGAACCTTACCCGTTTTTACGTTTGGATCATCGTTTTTAGTAGCAACTTTGTCCGTTTTGCCAACTGGTTGTAGGGCAGCGGCAGGGATTAGCAGGGCGTCTGTTGCTTGATCGATAACGATATAAACCTGTGCTGTCATGTCAATACGAAAGCGCCGATCTGTATTAGGCACTTCGATATAACCCACATAGTAAATCGCAGAATCCGTTGAACTGGTGTCACTAATGTTCTCAGGTGCAGGCTCAATGGCTTTGAGTATAGAGTCAAACTTTTGATCAGGATTACCAATGATGTTGAAATAGACTGGCATACCAGCTTTAACATTGATTACATCAGCTTCAGAAATCTGCGCGTTGATACGTACTGTCGATAAGTCTGCTAAGGTAACGATGGTCGGTGCGGTTTGATTGGCATTGACTGTAGTGCCCTGTTCGGTAGTAACAGAGACTACAGTGCCTGACATTGGCGCACGAATAGTGGTATAGCTTAAGTCTTCCTCAGCGGTGCTGACGTTGGTTTGGGATTTGCGTAGTGCTGCTTGCTGACTATTAATGTTTGCTTCTGTGGTGGCGATAGCGGCCTTAGCTGTATCGATAGCTGCACGTGCATTGGCAACAGCAGCTTTGGCTGTCTCAACACTCGTCGCTTGGGTGTCATACTCCTGCTGTGATATTGCGTCAATGGCAACCAAATCTTGTAAGCGAGCAAAATCAGACTGTGCTTGTTTGAGCTCAGATTGACGGCTGGCAAGATCGGCATATGCGCTTTTAAGGCTGGCTTGTCGACTTAAATATTCTGCTTGTGCGCTTTGAATGGCGGCTTCACTTTGCTCAAGGCTTGCTTGCTCATTACTTAAGTTGTTTTTTTGCGTGACTTGATCGATCTGAGCAATGAGATCGCCTTCTTGTACTTCATCGCCGACCTCAACATAAAGACGTTTAACTTCACCAGACACCTGTGCACCGACGTCAACGGTATTCAGCGCTTTAACTTTGCCAGAGGCCATGACATTGTTTTCAATATCGCCAATGTCAGCCGTGGCAGTCAGATAATTAGGTATGGTCTCTTTCGGTTTGAAAAAGGTATAGGCTAAAGCCCCTAGTGCTAAGACAATTAAAGCGATAACACTCCATTTGATAGCAGACTTTTTGCTTATTTTGCGCATAAAAAACAATCCAATCACAGTGAACACAAGTGTAGGTATGATAGAGCCTTGATAGGCAAAATGGAATCATAATTAGTTTGCGAAAGGTTAAGGTTGCTCTAAAAAAACAAAAGTGTAGAAGGTAAGTTGAGGCTGAAGATAGATTAACTGGAGTAGGCTATATAAAGATCAGTCGAAAAATAAGAAAGAGGACGGTCGTAATTGTTGATGTAATTGGTTTTACAATAATACTTATAAAGAGCGGATGAAATATATTTCTGTTACTTATTGCATAGCGAACAACCTGCGCCCTGATAGCTCTAATGCTGCTTGTAATAGTAGCTCCCAAGCTGGCTGACGAACAAGACCTTTTATTGCTTGATCACAGCGATACAAGAGGGCAGGCCATTTGGCTATTTGCGCTCTTGTTTGGCGGCGGCACGCCTGCTGATATAAGCCTTGTTTGCTACGCCAAATACCAAGTGCTTGCGGGTCTTGTCCATCCATCAGTTGCATAATTTGGCGCATGTCTTTACTGATCGCCCATAATACTAAGGTCGTTGGCTCATCAGTCGCTTTGAGCTGAAACATGATCTTCGCTACTTGCGCGCTATTACCTGCAAGCATCGCATCCGATAAATCGAACACGCTAAAGTGGGCATCATTGACTAAGGCAGCTTGTAAGTCTTTGACGTCTAAGGCGACGTTGGTAGCAGGCTTAGAGATGTTGTTTTCTGTAGTCTCATCGCTATTTGCCATCAATTGCGGTGCGAACAGATAAGACAATCGCCATAATGTTTGATAAGCACTTAGGATATGATGCTCGGTATGGGACATGAGTAGTTGCCACGCTTCTTGCGATAGTTTCAAGCCAAACTGCTGTGCTTGTATCTGCAATAGTTGCTGACGTTGTTGTTCATTATATAAATTGCAATCAATAACGTGACCATATTGAGCAAACGGTGCAAACCATTTACTGCTCTGAGCGCGCTTGTCTTGCTTGGTTGTTAACCATAACAAACTATGACTATGCGCACCTGTCTGCGCATCTTGAGCGAAGCGTTCTAGCTCAGCGATGACGGCTTTATCTGGTTTATGGTTGCCCGTCACGATGAGCGCGCTGGCATCGTCGAATAAAGATTGGCTACCCAGCTCTGACAAAACTTCTTGCCAGCTTTTAACTGATACCAGCTCAATACGCTTAATCGCGTAGTTTTGTGCGCGCCAGTGTGGACGCATGGCATCGATAAGCCATTGACTCAGTAACGGCTCATCACCATGTGCAAGCCACAAGCCAGCCACTGCAACGGTAGGTTGTAGTAGCTTTGGATAGGCTTGTATAAAGGTATCTTGCATAAGGATTGAGCCATAACCTTTTAAGGTTGAAAAATTAAGGTATAAAAGTAAACAATAATAGCTTGAGCTACCGATCTAAGGGTTGGGTGCAACAATGTTGGTAGTCTCTGAGCTTTCAATCATCGGAGCTGAGTTAGGAGTAACCTTAGGTAAAGATATGGCCACATATTGATCTGTGATCCGGCGTGCCAAGCTATCATAAAGCCAATCGCGGATTTGGTCGCCTTGCTGATCATCAGTACTGACGGACGCCTCATTATACTGATAGCTACGCTCGACTTGGATTGGATTGGTTAAAGTCACAGGTTTGCCATTTTCGACAGTTTGATAATTAACATCTGCTGTCAAGACTAAGCGAATCTCTGTTAATACGCCAACCAGCTCATAACGCTTAAAACGTATGTTTTTTACTGTAATAGCAGCGATTGGTGCAGCATCAGTACTCTGGTTGTTGTTCGCTACATCGGTCAGAGTCATGTTATCAATGACATCGACCCCCAAGGCTTCTAAGCGCCGTGTTAATGGCAATTTTAAAGGAAAGGAGGTGCGATCATCTTCAACAATCACTGCTGTTTTGGCAACATCAAATAGCATTGGTGTATCGTAACCACGTAATTGAAAGCCGCAGCCACTAAGTGCTGTCGCGGCACCAAGTACTGTCATCATTGGCAAAGCGGCAAGTAACGCTGTCGCTAGTTTTTGTGCGCTTGCGCTTTTGGGTTGTGACTGTGCAGCTTGATGCTTATACGACATAATCGCTATCCTTACGTTTTAAAAAGGCTTGGGGTCATCAAAACCTCCAAGCCTAAAAGATCTAACCTACCACCACGATATTGACCAATTTATTAGGGACAACGATTTCTTTTTTGATGTCACCCGTTAAGAATTTTGCCACACCTTCAATCTCTTTTGCCTGCGCTTTTAGCAGCGCAGGATCGCTGTTAGGGGCGACATCCATCTTACCGCGCATTTTACCATTGACTTGCACCACCATCGTGATCGTGTCTTGCACAAGTGCGCTTTCGTCAACGGCTGGATAATTTAGCGTGACCGTATCGAGTCCCAACTGCTCAATTAAGTGCTCACCGACGTGCGGGGCATAGACTGACAACATAATTAATAAGTCAATCAAAGCCTCATGCTGTACTTGTAGGTCTTGCTCATTGGTTGCTTTAAAGCTTGCAAGCTCGTTTGCAAGTTCCATAAGGCTTGATACTGGAGTGTTCAAGGCCAAACGATCACCCAAGTCACTATCAATCTTAGCAATTGTCTCATGCGTCTTGCGACGTAAGTTTTTCGCTTCTTTGCTTAGGCCGTCAGTTTGCAGCGCTTCATTATTTAGCGTATCAAGACTCAAATTGGCCGCTGCTAACGCTTGCATATGCTCAGTTGCGATACGCCAAACCTTTTTAACAAAGTTATACGGACCTTTTAGTGCGTCATCTGACCATTCTAGCGTTTGATCGGCAGGGGCGGTAAATAGCGTATATAGACGCACCGTATCAGCGCCATACTTATCAATAGTGATTTGCGGATCGGCACCATTGTTTTTTGACTTAGACATCTTTTCGATTTTACCAATCGTGACTGGCTGTCCGTCAGTTTTTAAAATAGCTTTAATCGGCTGACCACGTTCGTTGTAATCAATCTCAACATCTTCAGTGAAATAATATGTGGTACTGCCATCAGCATTGACGCGGTAGAAAGTACCAGCAAGTACCATACCTTGCGTCATTAAATTGGCAAATGGCTCATCACCTGATACTAGAGACTCATCGCGCATCAATTTATGGAAAAAGCGCGCATAAAGTAGATGCATAACCGCATGCTCAACACCGCCGATATATTGATCGACAGGCAGCCATTTATTGGCAGCAGATTTGTTGACCATATTTTGCGCATCGTTTGGACTAGCAAAGCGCGCGTAGTACCAGCTTGACTCAACGAAGGTGTCAAACGTATCCGTTTCACGCTCAGCAGGATTGCCACACTTAGGGCAAGTAGTATTCACAAACTCAGGTATGTTTTTAAGTGGATTACCGCGGCCGTCTGGAACGACGTCAGTTGGCAGTACAACGGGCAAATCCTGCTCTTCAACAGGGACCGTGCCGCAATGCTCACAGTTGACCATTGGGATAGGGCAGCCCCAATAGCGCTGGCGAGAAACACCCCAGTCACGTAGGCGATATTGGATTTTTTTCTTAGCCAGCTCTTGTGGTTCAAGCTTGGCAAGCATAGCTTCAAACGCTTGATCAAAATCCATGCCGTCAAATTCATCTGAATTGACTAAGGTGTTGCGCTCAGTATAAGCAAGGTTTGGCTCAGAACCATCTGCTTTGGCGTCAGCGATGACAGACTCAGCATAACCATCAGGAGACTGGATGACATGTTTGATAGGTAGATTGTATTTGGTGGCAAACTCGTAATCGCGCTCATCATGGGCAGGAACCGCCATTACCGCACCTGAGCCATAGCTCATCAGTACATAGTTAGCGACCCAAACCGGCACTTTTTCGCCCGTCAATGGATGCGTCACGGTAAGGCCAGTATCCATACCAATTTTTTCAGCTTTAGCCAAATCTGCTTCAGCGACTGAGCCTTTTTTACATAGCGCATTAAACTGCGCGATGACGTCATCTTTTTCGGCGGCATATTGAGCCAGTGGATGCTCGGCCGCGACTGCCACATAAGTCACACCCATTAAAGTATCAGGGCGAGTAGTGAACACGTCTAAAGTATTGGTTTCGCCAGCCAGCTCATAAGGGAAATGTACTTCCATACCCGCACTACGACCAATCCAATTGCGCTGCATCGTCAGTACTTCAGAGGGCCAGTGACCTTCTAACTGGTCTAAATCATCAAGCAGCTCATCGGCATAATCAGTGATGTTAAAGTAATACATGGGGATGTCGCGCTTTTCAACTGCAGCGCCACTACGCCAGCCTTTACCATCAATGACTTGTTCGTTGGCAAGGACGGTATTGTCGACCGGATCCCAGTTGACTGTCGCAAGCTTTTTGTAGACCAAGCCTTTTTTGTATAACTGTAAAAACAACCACTGCTCCCACTGATAATACTCAGGGCTACAAGTGGCAAATTCACGTGACCAATCAATGGACAAACCAAGCAGTTTGAGCTGTGCACGCATGTTGTCAATATTGGTAAACGTCCATTCAGCAGGGGGCGTTTGGTTGGCGATAGCTGCGTTTTCTGCTGGCAAGCCAAAACCATCCCAGCCCATTGGCTGCATGACATCAAAACCCTTAAGACGATAGTAACGGCTTAAGACATCAGAGATGGTATAGTTACGCACGTGACCCATATGCAGCTTGCCGCTTGGGTACGGGAACATCGAGAGCATATAGCGAGCAGGCTTGTCGCTTGGCTCATTACCCACTTCAAAGCGTTTGTCTGTTGCCCATTTGGCTTGCTGCGCCGTTTCTATTGCTTGTGGATTGTAATGATTGTTTTGTATTTGATCGGATGTCACAGTATTGCTCATA
Organism: uncultured Psychrobacter sp.; assembly: GCF_947488565.1. GTDB lineage: Bacteria > Pseudomonadota > Gammaproteobacteria > Pseudomonadales > Moraxellaceae > Psychrobacter > Psychrobacter saeujeotis. The sequence continues at coordinate 23,215 of NZ_CANKZC010000003.1, forward strand.
GTCGGCTCGAAATTGAATATTACAGATAAATGGGGTGAAATTTTCCAATGCCATAGCATAGCCTAATTCGGTGAAAATTGCGATGATATGGTATTGTCTTTAATCAATCGTTTTGCTGTTTGAATAGTACATTTGATTGTTGAAGTTTGACTATTATCAGCCCGCGACAATATTTAAATATTATAAAAAACATAAATTAATAAGGAAAGGCGATGACCATCACTATTTACGGTATCAAATCTTGTAGCACCATGAAAAAAGCCTTTACCAAGCTTGATGAGCTAAATGTAAGCTATGATTTTCATGATTATAAAAAGCAAGGCATCGATAAGCAAAGCGTACAGCGCTGGGTAGATGAGCTTGGTATTGATAAAGTGCTAAACAGGCGCGGAACCACGTGGCGCAAGCTGACAGATGAGCAAAAACAGGTGGCTGATGCCAATGTAGAGAGTGCCATTGATTTGCTCATAGAAAATACCAGCATGATTAAACGACCAATCGTAGAGGGAGGGCTGGACGATAAAAAAGCGCAGCCTATATTGCTTTGCGGCTTTAATGAAGAGGCATTTAAAATGACTTTTTCATAAACGATGCTGATGTAGTCGATTATAAGAAAGCCCGAACTTAATAGATAAGTTCGGGCTTTCTTATATGAATGATCGTCACAACCTGTTAGCTCATTGAAGAATCTAAATTGCGACTAATCAACGTGCCGACACCTTCATTGGTGAAAATCTCTAATAGCGTAGCATGAGGAACACGGCCATCGACGATAACTGCGCTTTTTACACCGCTACGCACCGCATCAAGCGCACATTGAATCTTAGGAATCATGCCGCCTGAAATCGTACCATCTTCGATCAGGCTATCGACTTTCTTTGGTGTAAGGCCAGTGACCACTTCACCGTCACGGCCTAATACACCCTTGATATTCGTCAATAGCATCAGCTTCTCTGCTTGTAAAAACTCCGCCACTTTACCGGCGACCAGATCAGCATTGATATTATACGTATTGCCTTCTTCATCGACCCCAAGCGGCGCAATAACGGGAATAAAATTGGAGGCAATAAGCATATTAATTACGTCCTTATTAACGCTGACCACATCGCCGACATAGCCTAAATCTACTGGCGCAGCTATACCGTCATCACCCATCTTTTCTACCAAGAGTTTTTTAGCTTGGATGAGGTTAGCATCTTTACCAGTCAGGCCTATGGCACTACCACCGTGTTTATTAATCAGGCTAACAATAGATTTGTTCACATTGCCGCCAAGCACCATCTCGACGATATCCATGGTGCCTTTATCGGTCACGCGCATTCCATCGATACGATCAGACTGACGACCAAGCTCTTTTAGTAAATTATCGACTTGAGGCCCGCCACCATGAACGACTACTGGATGTAGGCCGACCGTTTTTAAAAGGACAATGTCACGTGCAAATGAGCTCTCAAGTGCAGGGTCAGTCATCGCATTACCACCGTATTTGACCACGATAAGCTTACCGACAAAGCGTTGAATATAAGGTAGTGCTGTGGTTAGCACCTCAGCAGTGTTTTTGGCATCATCTAAATTAAGCGACATCAGGCCCTCCTAAAATACGGTAATAAAGTGCACGTTGTTTACGCACTTTTAGCTCATTATTGTGCCAGTAGTGGCAAAAGTATTGTATTAAATGCTATTACTTAAATAGTATTTCCTAAAAATCGAGATGTCGTGACTATTGTGTCTATTCGGCAGAGATAGCCGCAATTTGCTCGGCCAACTGCGTATCAAAAGCTTGACATAAGGCGATAAAACGCGTTTGCACCTCTGTCATAGCAGCCAAATCATCTCCTGCAAAACGTACCGTAAGACTATGACTGGTGTTTGATTGACGCAATACGCCAAAACCATGCGCAAAATCTAGACGTACGCCGTCGATACAAGACAAAAGCGTACCCTTTGGCAACAGCTGCTCAGCCTGTGCTGGCGTTATGTGTTGCACGCTATCAAAACAATGACAAGGTGGCAACGCGACGTCATGAGCATCCTCAACCAAATGCTGTAAATAATGACAAAGGACTGCCAAATGATGCACAATTGAACAGGTAGTAGTAGCACTCTTAGGCAAAGGCAGGTAGTTGTCAGCGGTACTGACAAGCGTAGGTAGATACCAGGTAATATCAGTTAGTCGATACGGCAGAGTCTCTCTTCTACGCGCCCCCCATGCATCGTAAGCTGGCGGTAGCGTATGAATATTGGAATGAGTGTCGTTACCTAATAGTGCGGTAATATCAGACTTGATAACGGTTGATGCCAGCCAATGCAGCAGACGTAGTCCAGCATACATAGCATCATCATAAACAATGAAATAATCGTCGTTAAAGATAAAATGTCCTGATAACTCGCCAGCAAAAATAGCACGATTGTCATGTGATTGAAGCTGTTGGCGCAGTAAACTGCTACCCGTTTTACTCATGACTGGTATTGCATCAAGTTTTTTGAGTAATCGTGGTAAATGGTGAGAGCACTTTACATCAAATAAAACTTGCGGTGCAGTGGGCTTTTTATTGGATATGGGACGCTCTACAATGGCGACTCGCGCTAGCAAATACAATAAATGATCCGGCGTTACAACCTTGCCACTGTTATCAACGATCATTAGTCTATCACCATCACCATCAAAAGCCAGACCCATATCTGCTTCATTAATAATAACAGTTTGCTGAAGCTCGGCTAGACGATTAGGTTCAGTAGGATCTGGATTGCCTGTCGGAAAGTTACCATCAGGAATATCATTTAGCACAATGACTTGCTGACAAAAGCGTTCAAATAAAGGCAGTGCAATTTTACTGGTTGCTCCATTTAGACAGTCAATAACAATTTTTAAATCAAGTTTACTGGTAGCATCAGAGCGGTCAGGGGAGTGGTTTTGCGTCTCGATACGAGTAAATACCTGCGCGATAGCGTCAATGTAAGTAGACACAACGGTATCGGTAGGTAGGCTAACAGGATCGGTTGTCTGTATCTGCGTGCAGTAATTATTTGAAAAAGTAAGTTGAGACTTACTGTCTCGCTGCTGGCATGGGATGAATGGCGCTTTGGGTTTATTGGCAGGATAATCAGCAAGGCTTTTATAAATAGCTTGAATGTCGGCGTCACTAGGAGAGCTGTTATTAACCAACCATTTTACGCCTAAAGTGTTCTTCTCAGAGTGGCTGGCAGTAACTATAATGCCATGCCCCGTATATTGCTGCGCCCAAAATGCCATCATCGGCGTTGTAATAAGCCCCAGCTGGATAACCGTTAACCCATGTTGACTTAAACGATTGGCAAGCATATGCGCTATGGTATCGCTATCACAGCGTACATCATAGCCAATGACCACCACATTAGCTGATGGCACAGAGCGATAAGTTCGAGAATGAGGGTGAACTAAAAACTCTTCTTTATTGTGTTTGTTTTTTAGATTAGGGCTTTTTAAATTGTGCTTTTGTATGTCATGTCTTTTTGAATAACGGTTTTTTAGAAAACGACTTTTTATTGAGTGGCTGGCTTGTGTTTTATATAGCTGTGCAAAAACTTCACCCAACGCCGCGATAAATTCAGTAGTAAAATACTGGCGTGCTCCGCGAATATCATAAGCACGAAATAGAGGGAGCTGGGCGGCAAAAGTCGGCATGACTATAAACTCCTCATATCCCTATTGATAGTAAATGGCGTACTTACTTACTAAGTTCACCGCGGCTATATATATGTTACTCTGATCTAGGTTTTAACACAGTTGTTTTAAATTTAATGACGGCCTGAATGCCCAAAGCCACCTGCACCGCGAACACTTTCATCGCTAAAATCTGTTACCACTTCAAATTCTGGGCGGGCAACGGGTACCACAATGTACTGTGCCATACGCTCAGCAGGATTGAGTACAAAGTCGTCACTACTACGATTCCAAACACTGACCATCAGCTCCCCTTGATAGTCGGCATCGATAAGACCCACTAAGTTGCCAAGTACAATGCCATGCTTATGACCGAGTCCTGAGCGCGGTAGTATCATTCCGGCATAGTTAGGGTCTTGAATATAGACTGCCAAGCCTGTACCTACTAGATGCGTTGCTCCTGCCTTAATTGTCATAGCCTCATCAATACAGGCACGCAAATCGATACCTGCTGATCCATCTGTGGCACGGGTCGGCATAGGAAAATCAGGATGCGTACCAATTTTGGAATTAAGAACTTTGACTTGTACCGCTTGCATAACACACTCACTTATAAAATTAGATAACGTAACGATTTTATATCGAACTGGCTATAACCATTAGTAAATAGATAGCGATTATAAAGAACAACTACTCTTTGTCACGTTGTAGTTTTGGACCCAAATCTTTGCTCATACCTTGCAAAAGGTAACCACTATAATAGCAATACACTTGCCAGTCCTAAAAAGGACATAAAGCCGACGATATCGGTCACTGTGGTCAAAATAACTGAGGCAGATAGCGCCGGGTCAATGTTCATGCGCTTAAGCATCAATGGAATACTAATGCCAGATACATTGGCAGCCGTCATATTGATGGCGATAGCAAAACCAATCACTGCACTAATCTTACCATCATGAAACCACATTTGTGCAATAATCGCCATGATAAATGCCCAAATAAGTCCATTAATTGCACCAACCCATAACTCTTTATTAAAAAGCCACCAACGGTTAGAACCACCAATTTGGCCCATGGCCATACCTCGAATCACAACAGTCAGCGTCTGTGAGCCGGCGATACCGCCCATACTAGCCACGACTGGCATGAGTATCGCTAATGCCACTACTTTTGCCAGCACGGCCTCAAATTGACCAATGACGATAGCGGCCAATAGCGCAGTACATAAGTTGATGCCTAGCCAGACACTGCGGCTTTTGGCACTGGTCAAGATAGGCGCAAATAACTCCTCATCTTGACTAACACCTGCCAAGTTTTTCATTGTGCTATCGACATCGTCTTGGATAATCTCCATGATATCTTCGCCGTTTAATTGTCCAACCAGCTCCCCATGACTATTAATAATAGGCGCAAAACGAATGTCTTCTGAACGAAAAATAGCGGCAGCATCTTGGATGTCTAACCGGTCATTGATAGTAATGGCGTTGTCAGTAAAGCTTGAGACCAGTGAGCTCTGATTGTGTTTGATTAGATCAACCAGACTTAGTAGACCCAATAGTTGCTGGCCTTGATCAACGACCAACAGCTCTTGGCTTTGGTCATCTAGTAGCTCATCGTTTTCTCGTAGCCATTCTTGTACATGTGCCAAGCTCACATCATCTTGAACCTGAATGATATCAGGGTCCATATAACTGCCAACTTCCCAGTCTGCATAGGTATCAAGTTTATTGACTTGGAGACGGATATCTTCGTCTAACGTTGCCATTACCGAAGTACGCACAGTATCGGTAACTGTCTCTAAGATTTCTGAGATGTCTTGGGCGTCAAGATCTTGCGTAAATAAAGAGATCTCTTTTGAGGAGATATTCTCCATCAACGGTTGACGTGTATCAACTTCTAGCTCGGCAAGCACTTCGCCCCTCAGGTGTTCAGGAACCTGTGCCCAGATAATCTGCCGATCTTGATTAGGAAAGGATTCTAATAAATTGGCAATTTCGTATTCAGACTGCTGTGTTAAAAAATCAGTAATTGCTGCATACGCATTGTCAGCCACCAGTCCTTGCAAATAGAGTAGCTTATGTTCAGCGTTATACTCTATCAAATTATATTCTGACTGCGGTTTGAATGGCTGTTCTGAGCTTGGCGTGGGGGCAGGCATAGGCATTCCAAAAAACAAAAATAAACGATGAAAAATAAACAACCATCAAGCAAAAATTAATATAATCGATTCTAAATAAAACAGCGACATTATATGTCAACGCGGAACTGGTATAAATTTTTCTGGCGTGGTGTGGCTGTGCTGCTCGATGCTGCGTAAAATTCATCCCAGTCCCACTGTATCGGTTTTATACCGATATACTTATAATAAAACAGTTAACCTACGATAAAAACGGGCCTTAGCGATTGCCGAGTAACGCACGAATATTAGCCAAATACTCATCAGCGACTGCTTCAGGATCTTTGGTGGCTTTTTTCTTTTTCGCTTTGGCAGGCCAGTCAATATGGTCTTCAGGCAGCTCATCCAAAAACCTTGATTCTGAAGTCACACGCATCTGCCCACCAGCGCGGCGCTGGGTTGCAAGTGTCAGTGTCAGCTCACGGCGCGCACGGGTGATTCCCACGTACATCAACCGTCGCTCTTCTTCGATCGTTTCACTCAAGATAGAGTTGCGGTGCGGCAGCATCTCTTCTTCTAGTCCCATAATATAAACAAAATCAAACTCCAAGCCTTTCGCGGCATGCAAGGTCATCAAGTTTACTTTGTTCGTATTCTCTTCTTCTTGCTGCTGCTCGAGCATATCGAGTAGTACTAATTTGCGAATGATGGTATCAATCGTTCGATCTTCATCTTCTTCAGCGCGGTTGATCAAAGATTGAATACTGGTATACAGCATATCAATATTGTCGATACGATTTTTTTCTTGTTGCGGGGTTTTGGCATCGCTACGGACAAAGTCAATATAGCCGGTCTCATCAATCATTTGGCGCACGATTGGTACAGGGTCAGGATGTTGATCCAGTTCACGAGTATAGTGTTCGATAAATTCACCGAACTCCTTTATCGTGCCATAAGCTTTAGACGGTAGCACATGGCTAAGACCTGCATGGGTACAAGAAGCGAGTAGGGAGATGCTATGCTCTTGCGCAAATAAACCGAGCTTCTCAAGCGTGGCAGGGCCCATGCCGCGCTTGGGCGTATTAATAATACGCAAGAAGGCACTGTCGTCTTCAGGGTTTAAGATGAGACGCAAGTAACCCATGATGTCTTTGATTTCACTACGCGCAAAGAAAGATTGGCCACCAGATAGTTTATACGGCACTTGCAGCTGACGCAGCTGCGCCTCAAGCATACGCGCTTGAAAGTTACTGCGATACAGGACAGCGTATTGCTCCCACTCATTACCAAAGCGCAGTTTATGCGTGACAATCTCTTTTGCCACGCGCTCGGACTCATCGTCATCGTTGCGACAATTGAGAATGCGAATTTTTTCACCATGACCTTTATCTGACCATAGCTTTTTTTCAAATAAATGCTCGTTGTTGGTAATGACAGCGTTGGCAGAGGTCAAAATACGTGTGGTTGAGCGATAGTTTTGCTCAAGCATAACGATTTTGAGCTTGGGAAAGTCCTCTTTGAGCAGCGCCATGTTTTCAGGTTTGGCACCGCGCCATGCGTAGATAGATTGGTCATCATCACCCACGACGGTAAAGCGCCCTTGTGGTCCAACCAGATATTTAATCATCTCATACTGGGCAGTATTGGTATCTTGATACTCATCGACGAGCAAATAGCGAATACGGTTTTGCCATTTATCACGCAGCTCTCTGTTTTCACGTAGTATCTTGGTCGGTAGTACGATTAAGTCATCAAAATCAACGGCGTTATAAGCACGCAAATTACGCTCGTATAGCGCATATAAGGTAGCAAATATCATGTCCTCTGGATCGTCTAAGGTCTCCATCGCTTTATCGGGCTCAATCAGATCGTTCTTCCAATCAGAAATCATTTTGATCGCCTTTCCGACCAGTTCACGACTCTCAGCACCGCTCAAATTGTCGCGCATCATCAGCTCCATTAAGAGGCGTTTACTGTCATCGCTATCCATAATGGAGAAGTTACCTTTTAGAGGCGTATGAATCAGCTCGTAACGCAAAAACTGCAAGCCAAATTGGTGAAAGGTTGAGACCGTCAATCCGCGCGTCTTTTCACTAGGCAACAGTTTACCGACCCGCGCTTTCATCTCACGAGCGGCTTTATTGGTAAAGGTCACTGCCGTGATACGCTCAGCTGGCATGTTGCACTCTTCGATAAGGTAAGCAATTTTGCGCGTGATTACCGAGGTCTTGCCTGAGCCTGCGCCTGCCAATACCAGTAGCGGCCCTGATACATAGAGCATGGCTTCTTGTTGTCTAGGATTGAGTTGACTCATAACGTAACCTGTAGGGCAAAAGCAAAAAAGAGGGTAGGCGCTGATAGATCATCGCAAAAGTGATGAAACATCGAGCACAATAACTGCAATAAAATGTAGAGGATAGCGTCAACACGCCATCAAAATTAGGTGGGTTATTATAAAGTAAAAATGCCACTTTTGGGCAGAAGATAATTAAGAAGCTAAAGCCTTATATCTTTAGATTATAGTCATATCGTGCTTATAATAAAAAACGACAATCATGGTAATAAAATCGCGCCAACAGACATAAAGCTGTAGACGCGAAAAAACTTTAAAAATGATAAGCAGATTACGCATTATTTAGCTGACGAGCCGCTTCCAATGCAAAATAAGTCAAAATACCATCGGCACCCGCTCGGCGAAAGCCAATCAGCGATTCTAATATTACCGCGTCACTGAGCCAGCCGTTTTGAATGGCTGCCATATGCATCGCGTATTCGCCAGAGACTTGATAGGCAAAGGTCGGTACGCCAAAGGTATTTTTGACTTCACGAATCAGATCAAGATAAGGCTGGCCCGGCTTAATCATCACCATATCAGCGCCTTCATTGATATCCATGGCCACTTCATGCAGCGCTTCTGCGCGATTGCCAAAATCCATCTGGTATTGCTTTTTGTGGCCGCCTTTTAAGTTGCCTGCACTACCGACGGCATCACGGAACGGCCCGTAATAAGCAGAAGCATATTTGGCAGAGTAGGCCATGATAGCCGTATTCACAAAGCCCTCTGACTCAAAGGCATCACGCATGGCTTTGATACGGCCATCCATCATATCGCTTGGCGAGATGATATCAGCGCCAGCGCGTGCGTGGACGAGTGCTTGCTTGACCAACACTTCGATGGTTGCATCATTGATGACATAACCGCTGTCATCGAGCAAACCGTCTTGACCATGTGAGGTATAAGGGTCAAGTGCCACATCCGTCATGACTACCATTTCGGGTACGGCATCTTTAAGGGCTTTGACCGCGCGCGCAGTAAGACCATTTTCATCATATGCAGCCTGACCATCAGGCGTTTTTAATGAGTTATCAATGACAGGGAAGATATCGATAGTCGTGACGCCCTCGCTTAGTAATTCTTTTGCATAGTTGATAAGTAGGTCGACTGATAAGCGCTCAACCCCCGGCATACTCGCAATCGTTTCACGCTGGTTTTTACCTTCTAGTACAAATACTGGCGCGATAAAGTGCTTAGGATGTAGCTCTACTTCTCGAATCATTGCCCGTACATTATCATTGTAACGTAGACGGCGTAGACGAGTTTCAGGGTATTGGCGGTTAAAGGTATAAGACATAATCGTTCCTTATTATTTTTTCAGTAATTATGGTTGCAACAGCCTTTTTTCATTTGATATGGCTTTATCTATATCAGTTACACATAAGCGTGTCACCATTTATAAAGTTGGTCTGTATAAAAAGCTATTTAATATAATGACACTACTATAACCAAAAGTAGTCTGCGAAAGCAAAAAGCCCCACCAAGGCGGCAGGGCTAATTGTAGAGTATCTACTTGTTTGATACGTTGTGATTGTTTAAGGTTCAATAATTTGTGTTACTGGTGCCTGATCGGTAGGGGTTTCTTGCGTCACGATACCAACAGCGGCCTCTTTTTTACCATCGTTATCGACATCGACAATAGCGGTAGGCTTAAAAGTAGAGGTCGCTGGCGTCTTAGCTTGTTTAATTTCTATCGCTTCTTGTGGAGATGCCACGCGTGCTGACCCTGCAGCGTTGACAGCGTAAGCCGCTTTGGCTTTTGCACTATTGGCCGGTAAGTTAGCGACTTGAGCCAAGTTGGTATATTGCGGTACAGGAATGGCCGTCGGTATATCTAGGTTAGCACCGCCGCCAAGCGCTTGGTATAGCTCAATTTGGCTAACGATTTTTTGTAGCTCTAAATCCAAGATACCTTGTTGGGTTGAGAACAGTGAACGCTGTGCATCAAGCACATCTAGATAGTTTGAAATACCTGCTTTAAAGCGGGCATCCGCTATCTGATAGGTTTGTTCAAAATTATCTTGCAAACGATACTGCGCCGCCAATTGCTCACCTAAAGTGGCACGTGTGGCAAGCACATCAGACACTTCACGAAAAGCTGTTTGAATAGATCTCTCGTAGCTTGCCAGTGTCTGCTCTCGCTCGATTTTAGCCACGTCGTAGTTGGCATCTAAGCGCCCTGCGTCAAATATAGGCACGCTAATATTGGGCCCAAAAGACCAACCAAAAGCACTATTATCGAACAAGTCGCTCAAACCATCACTACGCACCCCGACGCTACTAGCGAGACTGATCGTTGGAAAGTAAGCGGCCCGTGCTACCGCTATATTAGCACCAGCAGCTTTTAGGTTGTATTCTGCTTGTAGCACATCTGGACGATAGCGTAGCAATTCGCTTGGTAGACCTGCACTAAATATTTCGTGAGTGGTAATGTTGCTGATCGCAGGCGATGGAATAAGCTCGCTTGGAATAGGAGTACCAACTAAGAACTGTAGTGCATTACGTGAAGTCAAAATGCTGCTTTGTGCTCGTAATACTGCAAGCTTGGCATTTTCAAGTGCGGCAGAAGATTGTAGTGAAGGCAGTTTGGGGTCAATACCTGCTTCAAAACGTTTATCAGCAATAAACAAGGATCGCTCACGGCTCTCTACCGTCGCTTCTGCCAATTTTAATTGAGCCAGACTATAACTTAGGTTGGCATAGCTTTGAGCAATATTACTTACTAAGCTGATTTGGGTAGCATCTTTGGCTGCCGCAGTTGCTAAGAAGTTCTGTAAGGCTTGATCTTTTAAACTATCAATTCTTCCCCAAAAGTCCAACTCATAACTGGCCAAACCCAAATCGACATTGTAACTGTCACTGGTTTGATTGCCAAACTCACTACCTTGACGAGAGCGTGAATAACCCGCCTGACCATTAATCGTTGGTAGATCGTTGATGTCAGTAATACGGTACTGCGCACGCGCTTTTTCGATGGCCAAACGAGCACTTTCAAAGTCTTTATTGTTGTTAAGACCTAATGCAATGAGTCCTTTTAAACGCTCATCACTATAAAAGTTTTGCCAGCGCTGACTGGCAAGGCTTGGCTGCTCAGTACTACTAACCGTTTCACGATCAAACGCGCCATAGCTTTGCCCAACAGGAATGTTAGGCTCAGCGAGTACAGGGCGCGTATCAGCTTTTGGAATGGTATTACAAGCTGCCATACTAACCGCTAAAGCGGTTAGGCTTAAGAGACGAGCGCTATTTTTGCATGTTTGCGACAGCAGCGGTTGTGCAAAGCTCACTAACGCCGCTGATCTTAAGGTAAAGGTTTTTTGAACACTCATTGTGTATTATCTCCAAGACTTGCAGGCTGATATTCCTCAGAAGAAGTAGGTTTTTGTAGATCAGGTGTATCATCGCCGCCGTCATTTGGCCCATTATTCTTATATTTATACGGGAACAAACTACGCACCCAAATATAGAACATAGGAATAAAGAAGATACCTAAGAATGTCGCAGTAATAACTCCGCCAACCACACTAGTACCAATGGCGTTTTGGCTACCAGAACCAGGACCTGTAGCGATGAATAATGGCACAACCCCTAACCCAAAGGCAAGCGAGGTCATGATAATCGGACGCAGACGTTGTCTTGCTGCCGTCATGACAGCCTCTCTTAGACTATAACCTTCTTCTTGGTGTTCTTTGGCAAACTCAATAATCAAGATGGCGTTTTTGGCGGATAGACCAACCACGGTTAATAAGCCGACTTGTAAGTAAATATCGTTGTTAAAGCCGCGTAGCCACGTAAATATCACCGCCCCAAGCACCCCAAGAGGAATGACAAGTAGTACAGAGAAGGGGATAGACCAGCTTTCATACAAAGCAGCCAAACATAAGAATACCACTAAGATTGAAAGGGCATATAGCATCGGCGCTTGAGCACCTGACTTTTGCTCCTCAAGTGACATACCTGTCCACTCGTAACCGACACCGTCAGGCAGTTTTTCCATCATAGCTTCCATTGAGCTCATCGCTTCACCGGTACTAAGACCAGGCGCAGCGCTACCTTGAATGTTCATAGATGGCAAACTGTTGTAGCGCGTCAGACGCGGTGAGCCGGACTGCCATTCGCTACTAGAGAACGCATCGAAAGAAATCATATCACCTATGTCGTTGCGCACATACCATTTACCGATATCGTCAGGGTTGGTACGGCTGCTAGGCTCACCTTGAACAAAGACGCGTTTGATACGACCACGGTCGACGAAGTCATTGATGTAGCTTGAGCCCCAAGCGGTTGAGATAACGCTGTTGATATTACCCATTGATAAACCATAGGCAGCTGCTTGTTCTTGATTGATATTTACTTTTAGCTGCGGTGCATCTTCTTGACCGTTAGGACGCACACCTGCGACTTGATCGTTCTGTGCAGCCATACCGAGCAGCATGTTTCGCGCTTCAAGTAAGCCCTCGTGTCCAAGATTACCAGTATCTTGAATCATCAAATCAAAACCACTGGCATTACCAAGTTCGGTAATCGCTGGCGGTACGATCGCAAATACCTGTGCTTCATTTAACTGGGTAAAGAAGTACCCCATCGCGCGATCTGCGACTGCTTGTGCGGTATTTTCTTCTCCAGAACGGTTCTCCCAGTCTGATAAACGCACAAAGGCCAGTCCCATATTCTGTCCTTGACCAGCAAAACTAAAGCCTGCGATGGTAAAGACAGAGGCAATATTATCGCCCTCTTGAGAATCATAATAGTTACTGACTTTATCGAGTACATCTTGCGTTTCATCCAGCGTCGAACCAGCTGGTAGCTGAACCAAGGTAAACATAATACCTTGGTCTTCTTCTGGTAAGAAAGAGCCTGGAATGCGTAAGAATACAACAGCCATGATACCGATGATAGCGGCATAACCTATTAGGTAAAGCCATTTGAAACGGAAGCTCTTACCAACTGAGGTTTCATATTTGCGGCTAAGCTTAAAGAAACCACGGTTAAACCAACCAAAAAAGCCTTTTTTCTCTTCAGTATTGCCTTTTTCATGACTTTTACCACGCTTTAGTAGCGTCACACATAGCGCTGGAGTGAAGATAAGCGCAACTAGGGCAGAAAATACCATAGCAGTAATCAAGGTAATCGAGAACTGTCGATAAATTACCCCTGTTGAACCGCCAAAGAAGGCCATAGGAACAAACACTGCTGACAAGATAATGGCAATACCAATAACAATCTTACTGATTTCGCCCATAGATTGAACGGTGGCATCTTTAATAGAAATATCAGGATCTTCTTCCAAAATACGTTCAACGTTCTCCACGACGACGATCGCATCATCGACCAAAAGACCAATGGACAGTACCATTGCAAACATCGTCAGAACGTTGATACTAAAGCCTGCGACATACAATACTGCAAAGGTACCCAGTAGAACGACAGGAACGGCAAGGGTAGGAATAATAGTAGCACGCCAGTTCTGTAAGAAAATAAACATGACGATAAATACTAGTACAATCGCTTCGATAAGCGTATGAACGACCTGCTCGATAGATAAACGGACAAACGGTGTGGTGTCATAAGGTACAACTGAGGTGAGACCTGCTGGAAAATTGGCCTCTAACTCTGCCATACGAGCGCTGACAGCTTCGCGAGTCTCTAACGCATTAGCACCACCCGCTAATGAGATACCTAAACCAGCTGCTTCTTGACCGTTATATAGTGAGACAACACTATAGTCTTCACTACCAATTTCAACATCTGCAACATCACCCAAACGCACTTGTGCGCCTGAAGTATCGGTTTTTAACAAAATATCTTTAAATTCTTCGGGGGTTTGCAGATAGCTCTGTACAGTCACAGTTGCATTGATGACCTGTTGATCAGTATCAGCAGGTGCTTGACCTAATTGACCTGCAGAGACTTGCGCGTTTTGCGCTCGCACTGCATTGACCACATCAGATGGCACCATGTTGTAGCTACGCAGTCGTGCAGGGTCCAGCCAGATACGCATGGCATAAGCAGAACCAAACACCTGTACTTCACCAACCCCTTCGACACGGCTTAGTTGGTCGACGACGTTTGAGTTGATATAGTCGGCGATATCCGAACGATCCATACCCCCATCTTCAGAGATAAAGCCCTGCACCATTAAGAAGCTGCTAGAAGATTTGTTAACGTTGACGCCTTGACGCTGTACCGATTCAGGTAATGAGCTCATGGCCGCTTGTAGTTTGTTTTGTACCTGTACCTGAGCGGTATCAGGGTCTGTACCGTTTTCAAACGTCAGCGTGACAGAGGCACCACCATTTGAGGAGCTCGATGACGACATATACATCAGGCCGTCAAGCCCTTTCATGCGTTGCTCAATGATCTGTACGACTGAATCTTCAACGGTTTGCGCATTCGCACCAGGATAGCTTGCACTCACCGATATAGTTGGCGGTGCAATACGTGGATACTGTTCAATCGGTAGGTTGATGACCGATATCACCCCGATGAGCATGACCAAAATAGCCAGCACCCATGCAAAAATAGGGCGATTAATAAAAAAACGTGACATAGTATATCCCTAAGTCTTCCTATCTTTGAATGGAATTAGTTAGTAGCGGCTTCTGTTGAGTCTTCATCAGCAGTGTTATTGTCAGATGATTTCTCATCCATCGTTTTTGCCGCCTGCTGTGGCGTTTGAGCGTTAGCAGTGTCTTGAGCTGATGGGGCTGAATTGGCACTCTCTAATGGTTTGACCACTACTTCCTGCTCAGGCTTGACCTTCGAGCCGCCAATCACAACCACTTTATCACCCGCTTTTAGACCGTCAGTGACAACCCATTGTCCATCGTAAGTACCATTAATAGTGACTGGACGTACTTGGATTTTGTTATCTTTATCAGCGATATAGACTTGCGTATCACCTTTAGGCGTACGCATGACCGCACTTTGTGGCACCAGTGCTGCATTAGTAATGACACTTTGGGTTAGACGTGCTGTCACATACATACCTGGTAGTAAGATATTATTGCTATTTGGGAAGATAGCTCGCAAAGTAACTGCACCTGTCGATTCATCAACTTTTGCTTCAGATAGTGCAAGCTTGCCACGTACTGGATAGACTGACCCATCTTCTAGTACCAACTCAACTGAGTTCATTCCTGGCTGTACTTTGCCTTCAGATATTTGTTGACGTAGCTTCAAAAGCTCAGAAGATGATTGACTGATGTCAACATAGATAGGATCTAAGCGTGAGATAGTTACCAATGGATCTTGTTGTCCTGCACTGACCAGCGTACCAGCGGTCACGCTAGAGCGATCCGTGCGACCAGTCAATGGCGCACGTACAATGGTACGATTAAGATCTAAGGTGCTGGCTTCTAGTCCAGCTTTTGCCGTTTGGATGCCAGCTTTGGCGCTCTCAATACCTGCCTGTGTCTGTCCAACTGCTGCCGCCGCGCTTTGTACGGCAGCTTGTGCTGTGCGCACTTGCGTTTGTGCTTGCTCATATTGCTGCTTAGAGATAGCATCTATATCGACCAATCCTTGTAAACGTTGTAGGTCGTTTTGAGCCTGAGCAAGTGATGCTTGACGGCTTGCTAGTTCAGCTTTGGCATTGGCATTGTTGGCCATTGATGTCTGATAGTTGGCTTGTGCTTGCTGCACCGCTGCTTGTCCACTAGTGACAGAAGAGGCATAGTTGTCAGTGTTTATACGATAAAGCGGTTGACCTTTTTTGACGTTACCGCCTTCACGGAATAGTACTTCGTCAATGACACCATTCACCTGTGGACGGACGTCGGCGGTTTGGTAAGCTGTGGTACGTCCAGAAAAAGTCTGTACTTGAGGTACAGTGTCGAAAGTGACAGTCTGGACGTTGACAACGGCTGGCGGCATCTGCTGCTGTGCGGCGGCATCTGCTGAGTCCTCGTTTTTGTCACAGCCAACCAGTACAGCTCCAGATAGTACAGATGCTATTACAAGCGCTAGAGTAGAGTGCTTCATCAATGTCCTCGTCAATAATATAGGTACGATATAGATAAATTTTAATAGTGCATCGTAACGTCACATGAATGTAGATGCTACGACTAGCAACTGTTTCTTTGAGCCATCATAATGACTAATATAGAGTAAATGTATAATGTAAACCTTACCGCATAAAAAGCTGAACCGACTTATATTCTATGTGGTCTTACATGATTTGTATCTTATAAATTAAATCATAACAGCATGCAGGCGAGGTTTTAGCACTAAGAACAACCAAACAATAAAAGTTGGTAAGTAAATTTAGTGTCGTATTATAAACTATAGGGTATACCCTATAGTCAAGCTAATAAAAACAGATCTTTTGCAAAGGAAAGTCACATTCCTTCTTATGAGCTGTACAAACGTTGAAGAGACAAGCATCACAAGAGATAATGCCTACTAAAACACAACATTATTGATAGCGTGGCATAGTGTTGCTTTTTTGTTATAGAAGTTATTTTTACATACATATATGAGATTTTGATTAAAAGATACGATGTAGGCAGTAAAAATGTAATTTTAGCAACACATAAAACGATTTTTAACCTTAGAAGATGCACGAAGCATTCATAGAAGGTTATTGATTGGGCATCGTCAAATTATCAAAACAATCTTTACATGATTATAATACGGCAAATATTTATGAAACTTAAAGAAAGGTAACGATGTCGCTCACCTATTATTTTTAAGAAGGTTAGTTTTTAGTTTGTTAGTTTCGAAAGCAATAGTCGTTAAAAAACTCTGTCTAAATAGCGCCCAAATCGCTACTTAGATAGAGTTTGGTCTGTTCAACTACTAAATAGTACTTAGAAATAGAGTTGCCTTTGTCAGTTGATAGTACAGATGACACAGAACTAACTATAGCAATCGCGCGCTGGCAAGCTCTGTGAGTTGATACAAGCCATGACGATAAGGGTTGTCAGGTAGCGTATTTAGTGCCTGCTGCGCTAAGGCTGTCTCTTCTAGCGCGCGTTTTTTACAGTAGTCTAACGCGCCTGAACTGCGAACCAATTCTATGAGCTGTTCTGCATTTGGCGTTTTGCCTGTCTGTACGGCAATACGCAATTGCTCATAACCTTCTGTATCGCTGTCTTTGAGTAGTTCAAGTGCTTTGATTGTGGGTAGAGTTGGCTTACCTTCTGCCAAATCATCACCAAGGTTTTTGCCCATCACTTCACTATCACCACTATAGTCGAGCACATCATCAATAATCTGAAACGCATTACCAAAGTGTTGTCCAAAGTCTGCTAATGCAGATAAATACTGTGTTTGCTCTTGCAGAATAGCGGCGCCTTGAGTCGCCATCATGAATAGCCGTGATGTTTTGCCGTCTATGATGTTAAGGTAGTCGGCTTCAGTAGCAGCAGGGTTGTGTTGATGCTGGAGCTGTAAAACCTCCCCTTCAGCAATATCACAGGTACCATCTGAAAATAGCTGCAATAACGGTAAACTCTGAAAACTTACTAGTAAATTAAAGGCACGGGCAATGAGATAGTCTCCAACCAAAACGGCTGTCGCATTGTCCCATGTGGCATTGGCTGTCGGTTTGCCTCGGCGCTGTCCTGACTCATCAATCACATCGTCATGTACCAAAGTTGCCGTATGCAGCATCTCAGTAATGGCTGCTAAATGCATCGCTTCGCGTGATGGCTCATCATTAAGCATACGCGCACATAACAGGGTAATTAATGGACGCATACGTTTGCCACCTGCATTGATCACATGCTGGGAGACGCTCATAACAAGTTGTACTTTTGAATTAAGACTGCCAAAAACCTGTTTATCCATGATCTCAAAGTCATCAGCAACGATACTTTGGATATCAGCATAACTTGGCGCAGATAAAGAGGTGGTTAAGGTGTTCGATAAAGAGGTGGTCGTCATAGTAAATAGTCATATTAATAGAAGATAGAAAAAATCGTTTGATAGCCGTCTCTTATAACACTATCAGCGTGCTTATAGTAACATAGCTACATTATCAAATCGGTAGTTAAAGTAAAGCGGGTGTTAATAGTGCATTGTAAGTTACTGATTGTATAAGTTATAATAACGATACTTAAGCTTAAACTAATCGTTGGCATAATTGTTAATGCGGTTTGTTTTGTAAAATTTTTACTTACATAAATTGGTCAGCTCATTGTCAAAATACGCAGTATCAAGACCTTGAGTAAATATCACCAACTTTCAAAAACAAGATAGGTGACTTGCTTTTATGAGCAAAAAGCCGTAAAATCTTGCCTTTAATTTTTCCCTGTCGTGTTCGTCGTCGAAGCGTTGGTATGATATCAGCCACGGCACACGGGTTAAACGGAGTCAGACAATGTACGCAGTAATCAAAAGTGGTGGTAAACAGCATCGTGTAGTCGTCGATGAGCTTTTAAGAGTTGAGTTGTTAAAAGCAGAAAAAGGCGAGACGATTAAGTTTGAAGACGTGTTGATGGTTGTAGATGGTGATAACGTCAAAATCGGTCAGCCTGTTGTAGATGGTGCAAGCGTAGAAGTTGAAGTGGTTGAGCACGGTCGCGGTGACAAAATCCGTATTATCAAGCACAACCGTCGTAAGCATTATCATAAAGAGCAAGGTCACCGCCAATGGTACACCTTGTTAAAAATCAAAGCGATTAACGCGTAGTTATCAGTTTAGCTATTGATGCTAAATAGCGTACTAACTGCTTAAGATGTATCGCAATAGCGATAAACTATATTAACAAGGAGATTTTCTCATGGCACATAAAAAAGCTGCCGGTTCGAGCCGTAACGGTCGTGATTCAAACCCAAAAATGCTCGGCGTAAAAATCTTTGGTGGCCAAGCTATTACTGCTGGTAACATCATTGTACGTCAACGTGGTACAGAGTTCCACGCAGGCGAAGGCGTTGGCATGGGTCGTGACCATACTTTGTTTGCACTAAATGACGGTGTGGTAAAGTTTGCGACTAAAGGTAAATTTAACCGTCGCTATGTAATGGTTGAAGGCGAGTAACTATCGCTTTTAAACACAAGCTACTTTATTGTTTGTAAATAACGCAGTTTGTTACATACAAAAGCTCCTATTACTGATTGGTAATAGGAGCTTTTTTGTGCTTATTTTTATTTTTAATTAACAGAATAAAGTAATGAAAAGGTAGAGTAATGTAACTACTGCCGTTACAAGCGCGTATGGCAGGCGTAGTATTGATTGCAATTGAAGACTAGGCGTGTAATAAAAAAACTGGCACACTGTGCTCATTGGTTATTAGTGCTATTTTGTTGAGAGTTGAAGCGATATTAAACAAACAAGCAGCTGATAACTGACGGTTAGATCACTACCAAATATTGCTATAATTGTATACTTACGATATTCATAGGCTTATTGCGATAACTCACACTGCACATGATCTTGTGCAATAGATGAACACAACAAAAACGCGATGATCTAACTTTTATATTCATTGATATTTTATTTTTATTACGAGAGGAAAAATCATGACTTTATCTACTAAAGTAAAATCTACTACAGCAAAACAAAAAATGATGAGCGGTGCATTGACTGGTGTATTAATGACTACGTTAGGTGTTGCAGCCCCAATGGTAGCATTGACTCAGTCTGCCACAGCGGCCCCTGCTGACAATTTGGTCGCAGCCAAACGCTTAAACAAGCTGTTAACCAATACTAAAAGCATGACTGCCAACTTTACTCAAACGACTAAAGGCGCAACCAATGGTACGTTTAAAGGTTCGATGAGTGTTCAACGTCCAAATAACTTTCGCTGGGAAACCAAGTCACCATCAGAACAGTTGATTGTTGCAAATGGTAACTCAATGTGGATCTATGATAAAGACTTGGAGCAAGCAACCAAGCAAGGTGTAGATAGTCAAGTAGGCAATACGCCAGCATTATTGTTGTCAGGCGATCCAAGTAAAATTGATAAAAACTTTAAAGTGACCCAACCGTACGAAAACAAAAATTACTACGTGTTATATCCTAAAACCGGTGATGCTAGCTTTAAAAATTTATCGGTAAGCTTTAGTGGTGGTAAACCGGTTATGATGGTATTAAATGACACACTTGGACAAACCACATCGATTAAGTTTAATGGCATCAAGCTTAACCCAAGTGTCAGCAGCAGTCAGTTTAACTTTACCCCGCCAAAAGGGGTAGATGTCATCAACCAATAATCAATTGATGCAAGACGATAGTATTGATTGATTTATCATTTTATCATTGATAAAGAGGTAGTCCATTATTTGGATCTACCTCTTTTTTATTGACTAAAAACCCTATAGCAACACCACACATAGCAATGTTTATTTAAAGTAACACTATGGGCAGGTTGCAATTGGATATATTTGGTTTACAATACTCGCAGTCTTGCCACGCATGTCAAATACTCTGCTATATAGTGCTATTATATTTAAATATATCAGTTGTGTTTTTTGATACTTAATTACATTATTCAGTATTTTTATCGCTAATATTGGACTGTCAACCAAAGGATCTGACCTGTTATAGTTTTAGTAGTGGATAGCACATTTTGTTTTATGAAATACATATTTTGTAGCATATAAAATGACTATATAATACTGTTAAAAACTGGCTTTTAATGGGTGATATGCGTATAGTGAGCAAACAGTTTATGCCAGTTGTCATACCATTGTTGATTACGCGTAATGAGTTATTAAATCAATTAAATGTCTAAATATGATATTGATTTAATAAATTTATCTTGCGTCTTTACTAGATGGATTTGATGACCAGCCTTTATCTAGATATGCTACAGTTTTTGTCTGATAGCATGACTAAAGACTATCAGTGTCTCTGTTCTGAGTGTCAACATCGAAGATCGGTAGATTGCTTTACTGTTTTTAGTACTTAGATAAATCTACGGTTGGTATCGTCTTATACCGTCGTCAATAATCTTGATAATTGGTTGTTACCAGCACAGTCTTTGTGTTTTCGTCTGCGTCAGGTAATGCTATGCTATTATTCTTTGTAGAACAATGGTTTGCGTTATTTATGACACTAGATTGGGTGAGGAGCACGTATTATCATGTCTGCTTTTAATTGGTCAGCAGTCGCCTTTATTCTAGCCGCTATAGGACTAGTCGTTTTTATGCTGGTCGTGCCGCGTTTACTTGGCGGTCGCTCTCAGGGTTTACAAAAAGAAGAAGTGTTTGAAGCGGGCGTTGTCGGATCTGGCAATGCCCGTATTCGTTTGTCTGCCCAATTCTATTTGGTGGCTATCTTCTTTGTTATCTTTGATTTAGAGGCATTGTATTTGTATGCTTATGCGGTCTCAGTTCGTGAAGCCAGTTGGCTTGGGTTTGCGGCGGCAGCTGTGTTTATTGGTATTTTAATCATCGGTTTGGTATACGAGCTGAGTTTGGGTGCGATGAATTGGGCACCTGCCGATAGACGCCGTAAAAAAGAGCGTCTTTACGCTGCACCAGCAGGCTTTAATCTTGCTGATATTACCAAGTTCAATGGTACTCATGAGCTGATGGTAGACCCTACCGGTAAAATACCTGCGCAATCTTCAGGACAAGTCAATGTTTCAAACAACATTGAAACCAATCGTCGCCATCTACAAAGCATAGACCATATCAATACTACAGGTAATATTACGTCTGTAGATTTTGCAGCAGCTGCTCAGCAAGAGAAAAATAAACGTTAACTGTTTATAGCAATAGTGATGGTAAGTTGATTAGCCAGCTTTGCTTAATATAAAGGTTGTATGTTATGAAATACACATTAACAAAAGCCAACCCTGATGCAGATACCTATCCTGCACAGTCTCGCCAAACGGTCAATGACCCTATCGAAGATGAAGTCAATAAAAATGTCTTTATGGGTCGCCTAGAAGATCTGGTTCATTCAACAGCAAACTGGGGGCGTAAGCACTCATTATGGCCATTTAACTTTGGTACTTCTTGCTGTTATGTCGAATATGCAACAACACTTACTGCGGTTCATGATCTATCACGCTTCGGCGCAGAGGTTATTCGTGCCTCGCCTCGACAAGCAGATGTGATGATCGTTGCAGGTACTTGTTTTATTAAGATGGCACCCGTCATTCAACGTCTCTACGAGCAGATGCTTGAACCAAAATGGGTTATTTCAATGGGAGCATGTGCCAACTCTGGCGGTATGTATGATATCTATTCAGTAGTACAAGGTGTCGATAAAATTATCCCTGTTGATGTTTATGTTCCAGGTTGCCCGCCGCGTCCAGAGGCATTGATACAAGGTCTTATGCTATTGCAAGAGTCTATTACTCATGAGCGGCGTCCGCTAGGGGTTCACGTTAATGATCAGGGTATCTATCAGCCACAAATGACCCCTGAACGCGACCGTAAACAGGCCGATCGCATCGCTGTAAAAAACTTGCGTAGTCCAGATAGTATTTAGTACTGCTTATATTTAGCCAGCTTTTATAGCATGTATTGGTTTGGTCGGTCGTAAATAACTCGTAAAAATGCGAAGTGCGCATACGCTTATCATAGTTTGATTATGATTAACATCGTTTAGTTATGATTAATGAAGGAATGTATCATTCATGGTCACGGTAGTCGAAAACAAAGATTCTAAGATAAAGCCTGTACCCGCAGTTATTAGAGAGCTGGGGCACAATTATGCAGGTAAGTTTGTCGTGCAGCAGACTGTTGATGATATTCCAACGGTTTGGGTGGCGCGTGCCGATTTGCTTGATGTACTTTTATTCTTACGTAAATTGCCAAAGCCTTATGTCATGTTATTTGACTTATCAGCGATAGATGAGCGTCTACGTCAGCATCGGGCGGGATTACCTGATAGTGACTTTACCGTATTTTATCATCTCATGTCGCTTGAACGTAATAGTGACATACGTATTAAGGTTGCTCTGAGCGAAGAGGATTTAAGTTTACCGAGCGCCACTAATATTTGGCCGAATGCCAACTGGTATGAGCGCGAAGTGTGGGATATGTTTGGCATTGTTTTTAGTGGTCATCCACATCTGACTCGTATCTTGTTGCCTAAATACTGGGAAGGCCATCCACTGCGTAAAGAGTACCATGCACGTGCGACCGAATTTACGCCGTACTTCTTAAACACTGCCAAACAGCAGTATGAACAAGAAAACCTGCGTTTTGTACCAGAAGAATGGGGCATGAAACGCTCAGGGCGTGATGAAGACTTTATGTTCCTAAATATCGGTCCCAATCATCCCTCTGCTCACGGTGCGTTCAGACTTGTATTGCAGCTCGATGGTGAAGAGGTGGTCGATTGTATTCCTGATATCGGTTATCACCACCGCGGCGCTGAAAAGATGGCAGAGCGCCAAACGTGGCATTCATTTATCCCTTACACCGATCGTATTGATTATCTTGGTGGGGTGATGAATGAGTTACCGTACATTATGTCGGTTGAAAAGCTTGCGGGTATTACTGTACCAGATCGGGCGCAGACTATTCGCGTGATGATGAGTGAGTTTTTTCGCATTACTAATAATCTGCTGTTTGTCGGTACTTTTATTCAGGATGCAGGCGGTATGACCCCTGTGTTTTATATGTTTACTGATCGCCAAAAAGCGTATGACGTCATCGAAGCAGTAACGGGCTATCGTATGCATCCAGCGTGGTTCCGTATCGGAGGTACAGCTGCCGATCTACCGCGCGGCTGGCAACGTCTGGTTCGTGAGTTTTTAGATTGGATGCCAAAGCGTCTGGACGAATATGTCAAAGCAGCCCTACAAAACAGTGTACTAAAAGGTCGAACGCAAGGCGTTGCGCAGTATAACGCCAAGCAAGCATTGGCTTGGGGCGTTACTGGGGCTGGTCTCCGTGCGACAGGTGTAGACTTTGACCTACGAAAAGCGCGTCCTTATATGGGTTATGAGAACTTTGATTTTGAAGTACCTATTGGTTACAACGGCGATGCTTATGACCGTTGTATGATCAAAGTCGAAGAGATGCGGCAGTCGTTACGTATTATTCGTCAGTGTATGGATCATATGCCGCAAGGGCCTTATAAAGCTGATCATCCACTGGCCGTACCACCGCCAAAAGACCGTACATTGAATGATATTGAAACACTGATTAATCACTTTATATCGGTATCTTGGGGTCCTGTGATGCCGGCGGGTGAGTGTACAACGATAGTGGAGGCTACCAAAGGTCTGAACAGTTATTACATAACGTCTGACAAAGCAACAATGAGCTATCGAACCCGTATTCGTACCCCAACATTTGCCCATTTACAGCAAATGCCTTCTGTGATCAACGGCTCACTGGTATCTGATGCCATTATGTATCTGGCATCAATTGACATTGTAATGGCAGATTGCGATCGCTAAATATTGAGAAAGTTAAATTAATCAATGCGTTATTGCCAAGTGGTATGCTAAGTTTGGTAACGTCTTAAAATAACGCCAATCGCAGTAAAATATCCTTGTAGTGTGGTAAAGCGTGATGATTAAGGAAAGATAGAAGACTATGAAAATTGTTTCCGACAAAATGCCAAAAGTAGACGTGGCAAGCATTCTCACTACCGAGGAGATTGCAGCGATACATGAATTTATGCACCATTACCCACATGCTCGCGCAGCCTCACTAGACGCATTGAAGATCGTACAAAAGCGTAACGGTTGGGTAGATGACGCGCAAGTAAATGCAATCGCCAATATTCTAGACATACCAGTGACAGATATGGATGGGGTTGCCACTTTCTTTAATCGTATTTATCGTCAGCCTGTTGGTCGCCATGTCATCTTAATTTGTGATTCTGTTGCCTGCTACTTAACTGGCTATGAAGCGCTATCAGCTGAACTTAGATTACAGCTTGGTATCGAATATGGACAGACCACACCCGATGGCCGTTTTACTTTACTACCAATCTGTTGTTTGGGTAATTGCGATAAAGGGCCAGCTGTACTGATTGATGAAGACACTTATGGTCCTATTCAGCCCTCCGAGGTCGCACAGTTATTGGAGCTATACGCATGAGATTAACACTGTCAGAGCAGATCGCTCGCCGTCGTCAAGGCAAAGCACCAAGCCAGCTTAATGATCAGCGTGTGCCAATTTATGGTGACAAAGCCACAGCCAATAGCAAAACTAAGCCGCTGACATGGCGCTTAGCTCATCACGATGCCGTATTAGATTTGACGACGTATCAGTCTTTAGAAGGCTTTACTGGCCTAAAACAAGCTTTAGACAAAGACCCTAAAGCTGTTGAAGATATGATTAAGGCGGCCAATGTTAGAGGCCGCGGCGGTGCAGGTTTTAATGCTGGCCTAAAATGGTCATTTATGTCACCGCCAGATGGTTTGCCGCGCTATCTTATCTGTAATGCTGATGAGATGGAGCCAGGTACCTTCAAAGACCGCTTGTTAATGGAACGTCTGCCATTTCAGCTTATCGAAGGCATGCTTATCACTGCGCACGCTATTGGCGCAACCGACGGCTATATCTTTATCCGCGGTGAGTATATTTTGGCAGCTGAGCGTTTGGTTGCAGCTATTGAAGAGTGTTTAGCCAATAACCTGATGGGCGACAACATCTTAGGCTCAGATTTTAGTTTTCATTTACATGTGCACACAGGCGCTGGACGCTATATCTGCGGTGAAGAAACCGCGCTTATCAATTGTTTAGAAGGCCGCCGAGCCAATCCACGTACCAAGCCGCCTTTTCCGCAAATCTCTGGCGCGTGGGGTAGACCAACAGTGGTCAATAACGTCGAGACGTTAAGTAATATGCCAGCTATTTTAAACCATGGCGTAGACTGGTATCAGTCGTTGTCTGAAATTAAAGGCAAAAGTAAAACCCCTGGTACAAAAATATTTGGCTGCTCAGGCTTGGTCAACGATCCAGGCTTATGGGAGCTACCATTTGGGTATACCGCTCGTGAGATTATCGAAGATTTGGCTGGTGGTATGATCGAGGGCAAAACCCTAAAAGCTTGGTTGCCAGGTGGGGCATCGACTGACTTTTTAACGGCTGATCACTTAGATGTGGTAGTAGATTTTGACACCATTCAAGAAGCCGGTAGCCGCATGGGTACTGGACTGATCATGGTGGTCGATGAAGCACAAGATATGGTGCCACTGCTGCGTAACCTTGAGATTTTCTTTCAGCGCGAATCTTGCGGCTGGTGTACGCCATGTCGTGATGGTCTGCCATGGGGCGTTAAGCTACTCACTGCTATCAACGATGGTGAAGGACAGGTGGGCGATGTGGAAAAACTAGAGGGCTTAACACGTGACTTATGGATTGGTAAAACTTTCTGTGCCCATGCGCCAGGTGCGATGGAACCACTGATGAGTGCGATTAAATATTTCCGACCTGAGTTTGATCAAAAAATCGCACAGGCGGTTGGTGTAGATGTTATTGAAGCAGCAGCTCATCAACAGCCAGTAGTGAAATAAGGAGAACGGCATGGCAGTCATACATATTGATGGGACCACTGTCGAAGTAGATAGCAGCGACAACTTGCTACAAGCCTGCTTGTCACTCGGCATTGATGTGCCATACTTTTGTTATCATCCAGCCTTAGGTTCAGTGGGCTCATGTCGTCAGTGCGCTGTCAAACAGTATCAAAATAAAGAAGATATGGAGGCAGGTAAAGGTCGTCTTGTGATGTCGTGTATGGTTGCGCCATGCGATGATATGTACATTTCAGTCACTGACGAAGAGGCCAAAGCGTTTCGTAAGTCGATGGTTGAGCTACTCATGACCAATCACCCGCACGACTGCCCAACTTGTGAGGAAGGCGGGCATTGTCATTTGCAAGATATGACTTATATGTCAGGTCATAACAGTCGTCGCTATCGCTTTACCAAACGCACGCATCATAACCAAGAGCTTGGGCCGTTCATTGCGCATGAAATGAACCGCTGTATCGCGTGCTATCGCTGTGTACGCTTTTATAAAGACTACGCTGGCGGCGAAGATTTGGGCGTCTATGGCTCAAACAACCGCGTTTACTTTGGCCGTGATAAAGATGGTCAGTTCGAAAGTGAGTTTTCAGGTAACTTAACCGAAGTTTGTCCCACTGGTGTATTTACCGATAAAACCCATTCTGAGCGCTATAACCGTAAATGGGACATGCAGTATGCGCCAAGTATCTGTCATGGCTGCTCAGCTGGCTGTAATATCTCACCAGGTGAGCGCTATGGCGAGCTACGCCGTATCGAAAACCGCTATAACGGTGAAGTAAACCGTTACTTCTTATGTGATCGCGGTCGCTTTGGTTATGGTTATGTCAACCGTTCTGATCGCCCAACCCAAGCGCTTGAGCGTATCAATGACAAACACGTCAAAATCAATATTGACTATGCCTTAGATGAGACCATCAAGCGCGTTAAAGACAAAAAAGTCATTGGTATTGGCTCACCACGTGCCAGTTTGGAGACCAACTTTGCTCTAAAAAACTTAGTAGGTTTCGATAACTTCTCGACGGGTCTCAATCATCAACAACAAGCACTGATTAATAAATGTATCGAAGTACTCAGTACTGAAGGTATCTACAACCCGAGTCTGACGGAAGTTGAAAGTCATGACGCGGTATTGGTTTTGGGTGAGGATATCACTCAAACTTCATCGCGCGTCGCATTATCAGTACGTCAAGCGGCAAAAAACGAAGGTCTAAAGATGGCCGCAGCACTCAAAACACAGGCTTGGCTTGCTGAACCTGTTAAGCGTATTGCGCAAGGGGCACTAAGCCCAGTTTATGTCATTGATGTAACCCAAACCAAGCTTGAAGATATCAGTAAAGTTAGTGTGGTGGCAACGCCAGAGGATATTATCAAACTTGGCTTTAAAGTTGCCGATGAGATCGCTAACTTTGCAGATGATTTAAAACAAATTCAAGATCCACAAGCGACTGAGCAACAAGATACAGATGTCAGTGCTGATACTGACGGTATGCAGGCACTGGCTCAGCAGATTGCCTATGATTTGATTCAAGCAGAAAAGCCACTAGTCGTTTCAGGTAGCAGCTTGTCATCGACTGCGCTGATAGAAGCAGCGGCACAGATTACTCAGGTACTCACGCAAAAACGAGTGGCTATCAAAGCAACCGAGCAACAACAAGTTGAAGCACATAACGCTAAGGTTACCGCCGCTCAGGCACAGGCAGCGGACGATCAGCCTGAAGAAGATAAAGAGCTCAAAGCCAAACCAGAAAAACCGAATACTGGTACTGATAAAGACGCACAAGATGATATTAAGCGTGAGCCTGCTGACAGCGATGAGCTAAGAGAAAATAGTCTTGAGCTAAAAGAGACAAATGACAGTTATCATGCACAAGCCGGTATTTATTTAGCGGTTCCAGACGCTAATAGTATGGGTGTTTGCCTACTTGGCGGTCAATCTACAGAAGAAATATTGGCCACTGATTTTGATGTTGTTATCGTTGCCGAAAATCAGCTGACTGATGCGATCGATGCCAACAAACTAACACAGTTGCTCGCTGACAAGACAGTTATTGCTTTAGATCATCAGCTGCTTGACTGGCATAAAGATGTCGATATTGTATTGCCAGCGGCAAGCTTTGCTGAAGCGGATGGTACTTTGGTGTCAAGCGAGGGCCGGGCTCAGCGCTTTTTCCAAGTTTACGATAATAACTACTACCATCCGATGAGCAGTATTAAAGAAGGCTGGCGCTGGTTGCATGCGGTCCATAGCAGCTTGGAAGGTCGAGATGTTGACTGGACACAGCTAGATGATGTAATTAACGCCCTAGTAGCGACTCATCCTAAGCTTGTGGGTATTAAGGACGCAGCACCTAATGCTGATTATCGTATCACGGGTCTTAAGATTGCTCGTCAGCCGCGTCGTTACTCTGGTCGCACTGCAATGCGTGCACCAATATCTGTGCATGAACCAATGCAGCCAAAAGACTGGGATACCAGCTTAACTTTTTCGATGGAAGGTTATAGCGGCAAACAAACCCCAAGCTCGATGATTCCTTTTGCTCATGCGCCAGGTTGGAATTCTCCGCAAGCATGGAACAAATACCAAGATAAAGTGGGCGGTCATCTCAAAAATGGTGATCCAGGTGTGCGCTTATTTGATATGTTAGAGCGTCTACCGACACGTCAATATATTGCATCAGAAGCAAGTTCGACCACAACGACAGATATAGTGCAAGGCCAAGCCAAATTGGTACCTATTTATAATATCTACGCCAGTTCGATGATGGCATCACGAAGTCCAATCGTTGCAGAGCAATTACCTGTAGCAGCATGGCGTATCAGTGTTGACGATGCCAAAGATTGGAATATCGCGACTGGTGATTACCTAGCTATCGAGATCGATAAGCAACAAATTACCTTGCCCGTTCAGCTTGTTGGTTATTTAGCAGAAGGCTGTATCGGCTATCCAGTCGGACAAGTAAACATTATCCATCCATCAATGCCAGCTTCGGTACAAAAAGTAGATGCGCCAGTAACGATGGTAGGTAATATGGCTGATGATAATTCTTTGATACGTAACAGCGAGACTGGTAATGGTCTTGATGATAATCGCTCAACTCAAACAACGATAGCTCCGACCACTACACAGGAGATGTAATATGCAAGTGACCCGTATTATTCCTGATGTACCAAATTTTTTGGCTGACAGTATGACCTTTGATACTTGGTCTACTCTGTTTTTGGTTGGGCAGTCTTTGATGATTTTTTTGGTCGTCGTTTTGGTAGCCGCAATTATGATTGTCTACGAGCGTCGTATGTTAGCGCTGTGGCAAGATCGTTACGGCCCCAACCGTGTCGGGCCTTTTGGCTCTTTGCAGCTGGTCGCTGATATGCTCAAAATCTTCTTTAAAGAAGATTGGATACCAAAATTTACTGATAAGTTTATGTTTACCTTGGCGCCTGCGGTCGCTATGTTTACTGCATTGGCCTCATTTGCCATTATCCCGGTCTCGCCAACGCTTGGTGTTGCTGATTGGGATATTGGCATTTTGTTTTTCTTTGCCATGGCAGGTATCGCTGTCTACGCGGTGATGTTCGGTGGTTGGGCCTCTGCTAACAAGTTCTCACTGCTTGGTGGCCTGCGTTCAGCAGCACAAACCATCAGTTATGAGGTGTTTTTAGGCTTGTCTTTGATGGGCGTAGTGGCCCTAACTGGCTCATTTAACCTACGTGAAATTGTCGAATCGCAAATTGACGGCTGGTATATCATTCCACAGTTTTTCGGCTTTTTGACCTTTGTGGTCGCTGGAGTGGCGGTAACGCATAGACATCCATTTGATCAGCCAGAAGCCGAGCAAGAGCTCGCCGAAGGTTACCATGTCGAATACTCTGGTATGAAGTTTGGTATGTTCTTTATCGGTGAATATGTCAATGTGGTACTCATTTCGGCGCTAATGACTTGTTTGTTCTTTGGTGGCTGGCTTGCACCTTTTAATTTAGATATTCCATTTGTCCCGCCAGCTTTTTGGTTCATGATAAAAACGCTATTTTTTATGACCCTATTTGTTTTGGCTCGAGGCTCACTTATGCGTCCGCGTTATGATCAGGTGATGAATTTTGGCTGGAAAGTCTGTCTGCCAGTTACTTTGATTAATTTGCTGATTACTGCTGCTGTTATATTGATGTTTTCTCCGGCATTGTAATTTTGGTAAAGATTTAAAGTAATGCTGATAAGGATAATAATCCCATGTTTACTACGATAAAAAAGATTGTCATTGGTATTTTTACCATTGTCCGCAGCATGTGGATGGTCAATAGCCATGCGATTAGACCGCGCGATACCATACTGTATCCTGAAGAGCCTGTGCCAGTACCGCCGCGTTTTCGTGGACGTATTATATTGTCTCGTGATCCAGATGGTGATGAACGCTGCGTTGCTTGTAACTTATGTGCAGTAGCGTGTCCGGTTGGTTGTATCTCACTACAAAAAGCTGAGCGTGAAGATGGGCGCTGGTATCCAGAGTTCTTTCGAATCAATTTTTCACGTTGCATCTTTTGCGGATTATGTGAAGAAGCGTGTCCAACGACTGCAATTCAAATGACACCAGATTTTGAGTTGGGTGAGTATAATCGTCAGGATTTGGTCTACGAAAAAGAGCATTTACTTATTTCAGGACCAGGTAAATATCCTGATTATAACTACTATCGCGTCTCTGGTATGGCCGTGGCAGATAAGCCAAAAGGGGCTGCACAAAATGAAGCCGCACCTATTGATCTTCGGAGCTTGTTGCCATGATGACTATCTTAAACAACCCTGAATTAGCAGGTTTTTATTCACTTGCGGCAGTCGCTATCTTCGCTAGTCTGCGTGTGGTTATTCATGCCAACCCAGTACATGCTATTTTATCAATGATCGTATCATTGTTAGCGATAGCCGGTATATTTTTTGTATTGGGTGCGCCCTTTGCTGGGGCGCTTGAGATCGTTGTATACGCTGGCGCAATTATGGTGCTTTTCGTCTTTGTGATTATGATGCTCAATCTTGGCATGGCTAATGATGCTCGTGAAGAGCGTTGGCTCAATGCAGGAACATGGGCAGTACCAACTGGATTGACGGTAATTATCGCGGTTGTGCTGTATGCGATGATTGGCCTTAACCATAATGAGGTCGCCATGATTGGCGGTACGTCCATTTCTGCCAAAGCGGTTGGTACGGCACTGTTTACTAAGTATGTCATGTTGGTTGAGGTAGCGGCGCTGCTATTATTGGCAGCCCTAGTTGCTGCTTATCATTTGGGCAAAGAGTCTGTAGATGATGAGATCACTGGTAACGATCGCCAAAACTTTCATCCAAGTGTGGGTAACATCATAGAACATGAGAGTAATGACAGTTATGTAGATAATGAAGCTGTCAGAATAGCTGAACCATACGAATACAAAGAAGTAGATCCATATGACTATGTAGGTGTACAGCGAGTCACGCGTAAGGAGTCCGACTGATGATATTAGCAGCGAGCGTGGCACAAGATGTGTCCACCGTCCCGTTTGCCCATGAGGTAGTAGGCTTAGTGCAGCCCGCTGCTGAGGCGCAAGGTGTACTGGGTATGATACCTATGAGCCATGGACTCATCTTGGCAGGTATATTGTTCGCTATTGGACTATGCGGTGTCATGGTACGTCGTAACTTTTTATTCATGCTAATGAGCCTCGAGATTATGATGAATGCGGCGGCATTAGCATTTGTAGTGGCAGGTAGCCGCTGGGTCGATCCAGACGGACAGATCATGTTTATCTTTGTATTGACATTAGCAGCCGCTGAGGCAGCCATCGGTTTGGCAATATTACTACAGTTTTACCATAAGCGTGGGCATCTCGATGTCGATAGCGCTAATGAGATGAAGGGATGATGTCATGAGTTTATTACCATTAACCTTTATACTTCCGCTCATTGGCTTTTTAATATTGGCCTTTATGCGTGACAAGCTGACTGAGCAAGCAGCTGCATTCGTTGGTGTTGGGAGCATGCTGTTATCCGCAATGTGTGCCTTGGTTGCCAGTTATACTTTTTTAATGGACAATCCAGCAGGTACAGTCGTGCAAGTACCGCTATGGACATGGTTTCAAGTTGGCGACTTTGCGCCAAGCTTTGCTCTAAGCTTTGATGGTTTAGCATTGACCATGACTGGAATTATTACTGGTATTGGCTTTTTGATTCATCTGTTTGCCGCTTGGTATATGAAAGGTGATAAAGGCTTTGCCCGTTTTTTTAGTTATATGAACCTATTTGTCGCCAGCATGCTATTGCTGGTACTCGCAGACGATTTATTACTGCTCTATCTTGGCTGGGAAGGTGTGGGTATTTGCTCATACCTATTGATTGGTTTTTACTTTGAAGACCGTGCCAACGGCCGAGCTGCGATGAAAGCTTTTACCGTTACTCGCGTCGGTGATGTGTTTTTAGCATTTGGACTGTTTTTGCTGTTTCGTGAATTTGGTACGCTCAATATTCAAGAGATTATTACGCGTGCGCCAGAGGTGGTTGATCTTAATAATCCAACGATGATGTTGACCACTATGATGTTGGTTGGCGGTGCGATGGGTAAGTCTGCGCAGTTGCCACTACATACGTGGCTTGCCGATGCGATGGCAGGCCCAACACCGGTATCTGCATTGATTCACGCGGCGACCATGGTGACCGCAGGCGTTTATCTAATCGCACGTATGCATCCGTTATTTATTTTGACTCCTGGTATTCTTTTATATTGGGTCGGGGCAGTAGGCGCGTTGACTCTGGTTGTCGCTGGTTTCTGCGCATTAGTGCAAACAGATATCAAGCGTATCTTAGCGTATTCGACCATGAGTCAAATCGGCTATATGTTTTTAGCATTAGGCGTTGGTGCATGGCAAGGTGCGATCTTCCATTTGATGACCCATGCTTTCTTTAAAGCCTTGCTATTCTTATCATCAGGTGCAGTCATCCTTGCCGTCCATCATGAGCAAGATATCTTTAAAATGGGCGGCTTACGCAAAAAGATACCATTGGTATTTTGGTGCTATATCGTCGGTGGCGGTGCGCTTGCGGCCATACCTTGGGTGACAGTAGGTTTTTACTCTAAAGAAGCCATTCTTTGGGAGAGCTATGCTACTGGTCATCAAGTCTTATTCTATATGGGTGTATTTGGTGCATTCTTAACGGCAATCTATACTTTCCGTATGATTTGGATTGTCTTTTTTGGTGAAGAGAAAACGCCTGCACATAAATTATCTGGTATGTCGTATTGGTTGCCACTGACTGTACTGTTAGTGCTATCCACGGCAGTGGGCGCACTCATAACGCCACCGTTACAAGGTGTGTTGCCAGAAAGCGTAGGGCATTTATTGGAAGTTGCAGGTCAAGCGCACGCCAAACATACGGCAGAATATATCGCGATGGGTGCAATGCTGGCTGGATTGATATTAGCAGCTCTATTATATGTGGTTGATAAGGGCCGGATGTTAACGCGCTTTAAACAATCAAGTATTGGTGGCGCGCTATATTACTGGTGCTATAACGGTATGGGCTTTGACGCGCTATACGATTTGATTTTTGTAAAACCCTTTTTATTCATTGGTCGCTTATTTAAAGCCGATCCCATTGATAAAACATGGAACATATTACCTATGTTGGCATCAGCAGGAAACAAAGCGATGTCTGCAACGCAAACAGGGTCACTTCGAGGTTATGCGGCAAGTTTTGGCTTGGGTATGGCTGTATTGCTCGTGCTGGTAATGATGACGGTGGTATAAGATGATAGAGTTACAACAAACGTGGATGCTGCCAGCATTGATTGCAATTCCATTTATTGCAGGGTTGTTATGCTGGTTGGTTGAGCGAATAAACAAGCGTCTGCCGCGGTGGATTGCTTTGATCGGCATGATGCTGACCTTTGGGTTATCGCTTGTATTATGGCAGTATGGCGACTTTT
Organism: uncultured Psychrobacter sp.; assembly: GCF_947488565.1. Taxonomy (GTDB): domain Bacteria; phylum Pseudomonadota; class Gammaproteobacteria; order Pseudomonadales; family Moraxellaceae; genus Psychrobacter; species Psychrobacter saeujeotis. Next base: position 57,648 of record NZ_CANKZC010000003.1, read on the forward strand.
CAGGTATGAGTAAGCAAGTCATAGCGCCGCAATCTGCTGTGCCATGGGTCGCTGAATATAATGTGCCATGGATACCAAGTTTTGGTATTAGCTTTCATTTGGCAATGGACGGTATGTCGCTCCTGATGATTGCACTGACAGGGTTGCTTGGTGTTGCTGCTGTTGCTTGTTCATGGAATGAGATTCAACGCCGTGTTGGGTTTTTTCATCTAAACTTGTTATGGAGTTTGGGCGGCGTTATAGGGGTGTTCTTAGCGATTGATATGTTCCTCTTCTTCTTCTTTTGGGAGATGATGCTGGTTCCTATCTATTTCTTGATTGCTATCTGGGGTCATGATGTCGCTGGTGGTAAGACTAAAGAATATGCTGCCACCAAGTTCTTTATTTATACCCAAGCGTCTGGGCTTATCATGCTCATTGGTATTTTGTTATTAGTGCTCTTTAATTATGCCAATCGCGGTGTGGTTAGCTTTAATTATAATGACTTGCTCGGTACGCCACTTGGCGGCTGGGAATATCCAATCATGCTTTGCTTCTTTATTGGTTTCGCCGTCAAGTTGCCAATCATTCCTTTTCATGGCTGGTTGCCGGATGCTCACGCGCAGGCACCAACAGCAGGTTCGGTGGATTTGGCAGGGGTGCTAATCAAGACAGCAGCTTATGGTCTGATTCGTTTTGTGTTGCCCTTGTTTCCTGCAGCGTCTCAAGAGTTTGCACCGATTGCGATTACGTTGGGTACGATCGGTATCTTTTACGGGGCATGGCTTGCCTTTATGCAAACCGATATGAAGCGTTTGCTTGCCTATACCAGTATTTCGCACATGGGCTTTGTGGTTTTAGCGATTTATGCAGGCACATTACTCAGTCTGCAAGGCTTAATGATTCAGATGCTTGCGCACGGGCTTAGCTCGGCTGCGCTATTTATTATGGCAGGGCAGCTTTATGAGCGTCTGCATACTCGCGATCTGACTTTGATGGGCGGTATGTGGGGACAGTTTCGTTATTATGCTCCGATATTAATGTTCTTTTGCGCGGCACTCCTAGGTATTCCTGGTACGGGTAACTTTATCGGTGAATTCATGATTTTATTTGGTGCATTTGCACAGTATCCAGTGTTTGTGGTACTAGCAACCTTTAGCTTAGTATTGGCTGGTTTGTATTCATTAATCTTAATTTACCGCGCACTGTTTGGGATTAATAATATCGAAGAGGTGGCGTTGCATGAGACCAAGTCACATGGTTTGCCAACCCGTAAATTAAAAGACTTGGGCAAGCGTGAGCTGTCATTACTACTGATGTTGGCGGCTGGATTGGTATGGCTTGGCCTGTACCCGCAGCCGATACTTGATACATCAAGTCAAGCCATGCAGTGGATTAATAATGCATATGTCTACAGTGAAATCACTCAAGTAGATGCGTCACAGTTACTTGATGCAATGGAGGCACGTTAAGTCATGAATGATATTACGATGAATGATTTGATGGGGCTAATGCCTTATGCACCAATCATTGCAGTAGTGGTTACAACGTTATTGGCTATGATCGCGATTACTATTAAGCGCTCGCATGTCATCACTGGCACTATTACTGTAACTGGGCTAAACGTTGGTCTGTTTATCCTACTTGCACAAATAGGCGGGGTAATAGACAGCCGATATGCATTGCCAAACGCTGAGCAGTTATTTGTAATCGATAATTTTGCTCAGTTTAATATGGTCGTTATTTTTATCTGTGCGCTGGCATGTTGTACATTAGCTTACGCATATTTGGCCAATCTTAAAGACAATAAAGATGAGCTGTATCTGCTAATGTTAGTGTCGACCACTGGCGCGCTTTTAATGGTATCGGCGCAGCATATGGCTGCATTCTTTATGAGCTTAGAGCTTTTGTCGATACCGCTATATGGTCTGCTGTCTTATACTTTTTTACGTAATCGCTCACTTGAGTCGGGGCTTAAGTACTTAGTATTGTCAGCGACTGCCTCTGCCACCTTGTTGATGGGGATGGCTTTTATTTATGCTCAAGTGGGCTCGCTGGCCTTCAAACCCATCAGCTTAGTATTAGGTGATATATTTGAATCGCCATTACTGATATTGGGTACAGCATTAATGATGTTTGGTATTGCCTTTAAGCTATCAGCAGCCCCTTTTCATATGTGGACGCCAGATGTGTACGAAGGCGCGCCAGCTCCTGTAGCGACTTATCTAGCCTCAGTCTCTAAAGTGGCTATGATGGCACTTGCTGTCCGCTTTTTGATTGATACGGCTTTATTGGCATTGCCATCAGTACAGATGTTAATTATGGTCATGGCAACCTTGTCTATTTTGGTCGGTAACTTATTGGCAGTACGTCAAACCAATTTAAAGCGTCTACTAGGGTATTCTTCTATTGCTCATATGGGTTATGTGCTGATTGTGATCGTTAGTATTGGTAGTGCTGCTGATAGTATTACTAGTATGTATATGGCCGTTTATGCCTTTACTTCTATCGGTGCGTTTGGTGTTGTGACTTTAATGTCTAGCCCTTATCGATTGGCTGGTGAAGCTGATGAGCTGATACATTATCAAGGACTATTTTGGCGTCGTCCAGTACTGACAGCTGTTATGACAATTATGATGCTCTCATTGGCTGGTATTCCATTGACGGCTGGCTTTATTACCAAGTTATTTGCCATATTAGCAGCTGTTCAGGGTACGAACTGGTTCTTAGCTGCGATGATTATTTTGGGTAGTGCTATCGGGTTGTTCTACTACTTACGTGTCATGCTGACACTGTTTAAACGTCCAAAAGAGTTTATTGAGTTTGATGTGGCAGGGCAATGGGGCATTCGCATGGGTGGACTCATGGTCATCGGTGTGACTGCGGTGATTATTTTCTTTGGTATATTACCTAATAGTATGATTGTATGGTCGAGTATGGCTAGTATCTGGTAATATAAGCTTTATATAGAGAGGCTTAATAAGCTTACCTTAAGCTGCGCTGTAGCAGTTACTGATAGAAAACCAAGATGTGCTGAGTTTATGATAAGCTTGGCGCATCTTTTTTATTTGTTCGTTTTAATAAACCACGTAAAAATTAACAAGATATAAGTGACTAATTATTATGAGTGAAGACAATATCCAAACCGTCAAAGTACTGAGTAAGACCACTTGGACACCCAGTCTGTTTAGCTTTACCGTAACGCGTCCAGAAAGCTTTAAGTTTACTGCCGGGCAGTTTGTACGTTTGGGCGTCAATCCCAGTAAGCTACAATATTATAAGCAACAAGGTGAGGCGCAAAGCCAAGCAACTGACGCCGCACCGGACGAGGATATATTCCGCGCTTACTCTATCGTATCTTCGCCATTTGATGAAGTGCTGGAGTTCTTTTCTATTGTGATTCCTGATGGGGCGTTTACCTCACAGTTGCAGCATCTTCAAGTGGGTGATGAGTTACTCCTCAATACTATGCCATTTGGCTTTTTAACTTTGGCTCGCTATCAACAGCCGTTACCAAAAGATTTATGGTTGCTTGCAACTGGCACTGGCTTGGCACCTTTTTTGTCGATGCTACAAGATTTGCAAACATGGCAAGACTACGAGCATATCGTCCTAGCCTATAGTGCGCGCTCACAAGAGGAGCTTGCGTACGTTGAGCAGATAAAGCAATTACAAGCTGATTTTGGTTCGTTAGTTGATAATCCTGCCCGCTTAATCTTTGTGCCGATTGTGACGCGTGAGCCTATGGAAGGCGCGCTTACCGAACGTTTGCCACAATTATTACTAAATGGTGAGCTAGAAAAGCGGGCTGGCATAAAGCTAGATAATGATAACGCCCATGTGATGCTGTGCGGTAATCCAGAAATGGTGGAAGATACCAAAGAGACCTTGAAAGAATTAGGCTTTGTTATGAATCGCCGCGGCGAAGGAAACATTGCAGTAGAAAACTATTGGTAATCAATAGAGAAGCAACAGCATTTAAAGGTAACAACAAATCATTAAAAAACGCTGCGATCTGTTGATTGGCAGCGTTTTTTATTATTCAATAAAAACTGTAATATAGGTCGTAGTTATTCTGTACTGGGCTCAGTTGCGTCATCTACAGGATGGATAGGTCCATGCATTAATTCGGGTTCATCATCATCACCAATGATATCTTCGCCACTACTTCCGCCCAATAAGTCGCGATAATTGATCTGCGCTTTTAGAATCAATTGATCTTCTTCAACTTCACCATAATTTACTTGTACCTTGTGTAGGGTACTCATGATTTTTTGGTTCTTCTTAAGCCAGCGATTTATATCAAGATAAATGATATCTTCTTTAGCACGGGCGATATTGATATAAGTTAAAATTACGCCTAGAGGGTCTTTTTTTAGGACGCTATGATAAAACCAGATAGCAAGTTTGACCCCTTGAAGCTTTAAAAAAGATTCACAGCGTAAGTTGAGCACATCTGTATAGGTCAACTGGCCAAACACAAAACGCTGCACATTACGATCAAGTTGGGCATGTACTAAACTAAAATTACCAGCCACTTCAGCATAAACACCAGCAGCATTTACTGTACAGTAGAGACGAAACCAATCATCGTGTAACTCGACTCTCAACTCTAAAATAGATTTGACATTGTCCGTGACGAACTTTTGCAGCGCATCGTTGACGTATTTTTGGGCAACTGGCAAAGCCAGTTCATCATCCAGCTTATCAGCAGTTTTATTATAAATATTTTTAATACTTTGGGTTAGGCCCTCCCAACCGTCACTAAACGACTCGTTGAATTGATAGCCAAGATTATCGGAGAAGTCATCGAAATTATCGAAGTTATCGAAGTTACTCAAACTTGTTATCCTTATGATTATAGTAGGATTGTTTTTACCAGATGATTGATCGTCAGACGCTAATCGATAGCGTAGATAGCACTATGACGAGTGAAAATAGTATATAGCAAAATAGCATACCAAAAAACGCAAGGCCTTATATTGTAGCAAATAACCTAAAAAACATAACGAAGAGTGTCAGGCAAGTACAAGTTGGTCGCAAGGCTTTTAGTCACAAGCTTTATTTGCACTTTGATTATGATAAAGTGTCGTATAGCGACATAACTGCTGCCCATGTTATGATAGCGCGAATACCATGATTGGTCGGCATAATTATTGCTTATAAGAGAGCTGCATGATGCGGAATAATCAGACTAAAATGATGACCGCTATTTTTACGCTTATAATTTGAGATTGATTGTGGCCCATATTAAAGACTCTCAAAGCTATCATTTTTCTGCGCAAACTGCGACGCGTGATTTTAGCTTACCCGTTGCTATTGTTATTGCGTTGTTAACACATGCTGTCCTTATCTTTGGTATCAGCTTTTCTATGGGACAAGATCCTGCTGCGTTGATGCAAGATGTGGCAAAAGCTTTGAAAGATAATATGCAGCCAAACGAAGATGCTTATTATATTGCTAATGCTTCACAGCAAGGTGGAGGCTCAGTGCGCCAACAAGTGCGACAAGAAAGCACTCAAACGAGTCCATTAACATCAGAGCAGATAAGTAAAACGCAAGATGCTATCAATCTGCAGCGCCAAGTACGTCAACAGCGTTATCAAGAAAGCTATCTACGTACTACTTTGAGTTGGCGTAAAGCCGATGTAGAAGCAGATAATGACAGCAAGCAAGCACAAGATGATATGATGGCGCAAGAAGAGAGACTACGGCAGCAGATTGCAACTTTAGAGGCTCAGTTGTCTCAGCGTCAACAGATATATGCCACCAAATCTAAAGTGGTGACCATTGATAGTAACTCGACGACACGCGGCGCTGCAGCAGATTATATCGAAACCTTCCGTGAGCATGTCGAACGGGTTGGCAACTTGCACTATCCGGCTCAGGCGCGTGCCCAAGGTATCACAGGTGAAGTACGCCTTATGGTGATTATTAGTAACGATGGCAACATCAAAGCCATCCGTTTGCTTGAAAGTTCAGGCTCAACGATATTAGATGAAGCCGCCAAGCAATCAGTACGCCAAGCTGCGCCTTTTGGGAAGTTTACCGCAGATATGAAGGATATTGTCGAGCTGCGTTTAATACGTACCTATCGTTATAGTGATAAAGTAGAAGTTACCTATTAAGAGTAAGTAGGTGAAGAGCAGTGGGTTTACAGATAGGGTATTAAAGAACCGTTAGATAAAACAGAATACAAACCATTGGCATAAGCAGGTTAAGATACCAGAGTCATTAAAGAGATAACTGGTATCCAATTGTGACCGTAAATCTGATAAACAAACGAAGCTATAAAATAAAGAGTTGGTATGGAATTTTTAGGTTTTACTATTGATGTTGCAACATTAACGAATAATGCATTGAGCTTAATGTTTAAAGTGGCTTTAGCGATACTAATATTTGTAATAGGTCGCTGGCTTGCCAAAAAGGCCGTGACATTTGCTCATCGTATCATGCTACGTAGTCGTTTGGATGATACTGTCGCCAGTTTCTTAGGTCGTCTTATATACGGCGTATTGCTGGTCATTGTGGTCTTAGCCGCACTGAGCAAAGTTGGCGTACAAACCACCTCAGTCGTTGCTATCTTGGGCGGTGCTGCGGTCGCGATTGGTTTGTCGTTAAAAGATCAGTTGTCAAACTTTGCCGCTGGCATTATGATTGTGACTTTTCGGCCGTTTGTAACTGGTGACTATGTACAGATTAGCAGTTACACAGGGACAGTTACTGAAATTACTTTGGTTAACACTCATTTAACCACGATAAACAATCACGATATCATCATCCCAAATGGCGATATCACCACATCAGCTGTAATCAATTATACTGCATTGCCCAATCGTCGCGTCGATATCACGGTCGGTATTGGCTATGATGCCAACATTAAAACCGCTAAAGAGGTGATGCTAAGCTTGGCCAGAAATAATCCGATGGCCTTTACTGATCCTGAGCCTATTGTACGAGTGACCAATCTAGGTGATAACTCTGTTGATCTGACGCTAAATGTTTGGACAACCAATGCAGATTGGTGGACCATGCAGTGTGATTTGCTTGAGCAGTTTAAATATGCGCTGGATGATGAAAAAATCGAGATTCCATTCCCGCAGCGCAGTGTCCATGTTAAAGGCTTGGATCAGATGATTAACCAGATGGGCCAATCACAAAAACTGCCCATGACCAAGGACTGATTGTTTTAAGAGATTGATTAGGTCAAAAAACTGACCTCGTCAAAATCAAATGTTTGGTAGATAGGGGTTTGGTAGGTTCAAACTTGCCAAAATCTCTATCTCAAACCTTTCCATCTCATCTTGTTCGGCCTGTCCAAGCTCATGATCAAAACCCAATAGATGCAGCAAGCCATGTATTAGTAGATGGCTGATGTGCTGTTCCACTGTTTTTTGTTGCTCTACCGCTTCGCGCTCCACGACGTCATGACATATGATTAGCTCACCAAGTGGCAGCATTGGCATTAGCTCGATAATATTAGCTGGCATCTCACTTGGGTACGATAGGATGTTGGTTGCATAATCTTTGCCTCGTGCTTCTAGGTTCAATTCACGACCTTCAATCTTGTCAGTAATATATATATCTAACGCTTTGACTTTATCCTGCCACGTCTCAAGACTAATATCTGTAAAGTAGGGTAGCGTCAGTCCGTTCTCGATATGTTTATCTATATATTTTAAAGTTGCAACCATGATTGGCAATAGACGATCTTCACTATAGTAACAACTGATTAACCCCTCATCGATACTATCAATAGCGCTGACATTAAGCTCAACCTTGTCTAGTTCACTTGTCTTTAGTACGTTTATATTATCGTTGTTAGATTGGTTCATAGCTTCACCTTAAGGAGAGGTATAGTTGATTCTAAATAAAACAGATACATTGTATGTCAACGTGGAACTGGTATAAATTTTCTTTGCGTGCTGTGCCTGCGCCGACAGAGGCTGCGTAAAATTCATCCCAGTCCCACTGTATCGTTTTTGTACTGAACTCACTATATTACGCTTATCAAGACTAATTTTATTTAATGTTAATTAAAAGACCGGATCACTATTTTTAGTAATCCGGTCTTTTGAGTTAGACATACACTGTATAAAGATGCTTTGCTATAGCTTAGATGCTGCGTTAGCTATTGCCTGTCTGCGCTCTTGCTCAGCAATACGCTCTTGTTTGCGTTTTTCTTCCAATATCAACTGCTCACTGTCAAACACATCGTAAGCTTCAACGATTTGTTGTACCAACTGATGGCGCACCACATCTTTTGAATCAAACCTAGTGATATGAATCTCTTCAATACCGCTTAAGATATCTAGCGCTTGCGTCAGTCCAGATTTAGTACCACGTGGCAGATCGACCTGCGAGATGTCCCCTGTAATGACGGCTCGTGAACCAAAGCCTAAACGTGTCAAAAACATTTTCATTTGCTCAGGTGTGGTGTTTTGCGCTTCATCTAAAATCACAAATGAGTTGTTTAACGTGCGCCCACGCATATAAGCCAATGGCGCAACTTCGATAATTTGACGTTCAATCATTTTGCCAACTTTTTCAAAGCCAAGCATTTCATATAGTGCGTCATACAAAGGGCGCAAGTAGGGGTCAATCTTTTGTGCCAAGTCACCCGGTAAAAAGCCTAGCTTCTCCCCAGCTTCTACCGCTGGACGGACCAGCAAAATGCGCTCGATCTCATTACGCTCTATCATATCGACAGCGCAGGCTACCGCAAGATAAGTCTTACCCGTACCGGCAGGGCCAATACCAAACGATACATCCGAGCTGAGCACGTTTTTTACATAACGCTGCTGATTGCCACCGCGTGGGATAATTTTGCCTTTACGAGTACGTAGACTGATGGGGGTAAAGTCACTTGCCGACTCCAAATCATCCATATTGTCTTCGTTATCAGCAGTTTGCTCCTGTTGTTCATCTTCCCTATCTTGCTCACGCGAGATACTAGACTGAATGATAAGATGCAACTCTTCTGCACTGATATCTTTGGTGTTTTGGGCTTCGTCAACCAGCTTATAGATGATGCGTTCACCGCGCTCAACAGCAGTCACATCACCGCTCAGGCAAAAGTCGCCTTGACGTTGGCTGATTTTGATATCGAGACGGTCTTGTAGGTATTTCATGTGATTGTTATATTCACCAAGCACAGTTTTGAGCTGCGCTGGCGTCAATGATTCAAACTTTATACGGCGGTTCATAGAATCAGTCAAGCGATTATCCTTGTATTTGTTCCCAATGATGCTCTTAGATATCAGCGAATCTAGGGTCTTAATAAATAAAACAATGGTAGAAACTTATTAATTTTGAGTAGTAGAAAAATGACAGTAAAATTGTTAGATATATAAAGGGTGATAAGTAACTATCCTGCCTTTATTATGGTTGATAGTTTTTAAATTTCAAGCCATACCTAAGGCCGGATAGCCTAGTTTTTGTATGGGGATTGCAACACCTATAGCGGTTATCAGTTTTCTGTTGTATGAAAAAATTGTTGATGGACGACATCGGTTTAAGCTTACTGTAAAGGACACAGAGATTTGGGCAATTTGTGGTAATCTATCAGCTATCAAAACATGGCCTAGTCGTTATATAAATGCCTCAAAATCGGTTAAAACACTGTCAATAAAATAGTAAAAAATACTTAGTAAACGTGTATAACAGCTCTATCCAATCAGTTCCAATAGGAATAATAATGATACAAGATACTCATTCAAATACCTCAGCGCAGACAAATGCTATGCAATCAAGCATTAGCAATCAGACTTTCGATACGAAAAACAATAAAATGGCCATGACCGAGCAGCAAGTACTGATCGCAGGCGGCGGTCATGTAGGGTTATCCTTTGCTTTGCTACTGGCCCATCATGGTATCGCCAGTACTTTGCTAGAAAAGATGAGCTACCCAACCATTAGTCCAAACGATGACAGCACGCGCAGTCATTATTTGGACAGTCGCAACACCGCCCTGTCACGGCGTACCGTACAGATTTACCAAGAGATAGGATTGTGGGACGAGCTACAAAGCCATGCCTGCCGTATTGATGCTGTACAGATAAGCGAACAAGGCAGCTTTGGCCGCGCACAATTAAACAAAGCTGAAGAGCAGGTAGAGTCGTTCGGCCAAGTGATGGAAAACGCTTGGCTGGGGCGTAAGCTATTACTGGCTGCCCAGCAAGAACCGCTTATCACTCTGATTGATAATGCTAATGTCATCGCTGTGGAACAACAGAGCGACGGTGTGACGTTGAGCTTTAGCTATTACGATGAAGAGGAGCATGAGCAGCAATTGCAAGCGAGTGTATTGGTTGCTTGTGATGGGCGGGACTCTACCGTGCGTCAACTGTTAGGTATCGATACGACGACCTATGATTATCAGCAAACCGCTATCGTCGGTGTGGTGGAGACAGACAAGCCGCATGAGCATAAAGCGATTGAGCGATTTAGTCCAGCAGGACCGCTTGCAGTGTTGCCATTGACCGATCCAGCAGGTGATGGCAATGAGGAATATCAACAAGGCTATAGACGCTCGGTGGTCTGGGTCTGTCCAACAGGTGAAGAAGATAAATATCTAGAAGACGACGCGCATTTTTTGGCGACCTTACAGCAAGCATTTGGTGAGCGTGCTGGCAAGTTCGTCGCTGCTGGTCGCCGCGGTGCCTATCCGCTGACACGCGTACTGGCAGATAAGCAGGCAGATGGTCGCTGCGTCATCATGGGCAATGCTGCTCATACCTTACATCCTGTGGCCGGCCAAGGATTTAATCTGTGTATGCGTGATGCGCATGTACTGGCGCAAATGATGAGTGCGCAAGTTCTGAAGGGTGCAGATATCGGTGACCCAACGCTGCTTAAACGCTATGAAAAAGCACGTCAAACTGACCAAAAACGAGTTATTCGCTTCTGCGATGCGGTCGTTCATGGCTTTACTCATCCCAATCCAGCAGTGAAGCTGGCGCGTAATGTTGCTTTGATTGCTTTTGATAAGCTGCCCAATATCAAGCCGTTGGTGGCAAATTATGCGATGGGTTTAAAATCGTAATATAGTTAATCCTAAATAAGAAGAATACAGCTATGCCAGCGTGCTACTGGTATAAGTTTTCTTTGCTTGCTGTGTGACTTCATCACTCCAGAGGCTGCATAAAATTCATCCCAGTAGCACTGTGTTTATTTTATAGTAGAACGACTATATCCATAACTAAAGTGATGCGCTATTTTTAGTCCATTTAGATAACTATCGAGTGAATTGAAGACACGCCCTAACACGTCCTGATATCGAGAGCTAACTTATGACAAACAACCATACACTCATTATCGGCGGCGGTATCGTCGGTGCGACGCTGGCGCTAAAGCTGGCGCAGGCCAAAATGCCCGTGACCTTAATTGATGCGCGTCCTGCCCGAGATAAGTCTGCATGGCAGCAAGTGCTACGCCGCCGCGATGCCCGCGTTTATGCGCTAAGCCTCGCCAGTATTGCGCTGCTAAAAGACGTAGGCGCTTGGCAAAAGATAGCACTATCTGGACGCAAGGCGGATTACTCGCAGATGCAGGTATGGCAACTGAATGGTATGGGCGAGCTATTATTTGGTGATAGTGAGAGCATTACGCCAGAACTGTTAGGCAGTATGGTTGAGCCAGCGGTTATTGAGCATGCATTATCGCAGCGTTTGTCTGAGGAAGATGTCGGTGACTATCTGACTGTCATCGCTGGACATAAAGTTGTGAGAATGGATTGGTTAGGAGCACAGCAAGGCTACCGTGTGACTTTGGATAATGATACAGCTATCGATGCCCAACTGTTGATTGGTGCAGATGGTCGTGGCTCATTTGTGCGTAAGCAGGCTGGGATTGAGATTGACATCCTTGATTATAATCAAACGGCGATTTGCTGCGCGATTCAAACTGCCAAACCCCATCAAGCCACCGCGCGCCAAGCCATGTTACCGACCGGCACGCTGGCTCTGTTGCCATTAGCGGATATCACTGATGAAGATAAAGCCAGTCCGCAACATTGGCAGTCGATTGTCTGGACACTACCGCGCAATCAAGCATTGGCATTGCTCGAAGAAGAGCCGCGCTACATCGCTGATAAACTGGCTGCTGCCTGTCATTACGAGCTGGGCGCTATCCATAAAATTGAATCAATCGCTAGCTTTCCACTGACCGCGCAACAAGCAAAAAGTTATGTCGCAGATAATTTAGTCTTGATAGGAGATGCGGCGCATGGTGTGCATCCGCTCGCTGGACAAGGGCTGAACCTAGGTATGCTTGATGTGCAGGCGTTGAGTGAGCAATTAACCCATGATTTTGCACGTAGTGGTGGCACGCTTTGGGGCACCAATCAAACCCTACGTACTTATGAGCGCCTGCGTCGTCCACATAATAGTTTGATGATGCATAGCTTTTCAGCGCTTAATTGGTTATTTGCAGGTTCACTTTCACAAATGCGTCCTGTACAGCAGATACGTAGCGAAGGCATGTACCGTGTGGGGAAGATTAAGCCATTAATGCGGCTATTTGCGAAGCAGGCAAGTGGGGTTTAGGGAACAATCGTTAAAACTAAATAATAAGAATATTTCGATGAAGCATATTTTAATTGATTATGAAAACATTCAACCCAAGAGCTTTGAGGGCATGGATACAAAGGAATGCCATGTCTGGTTGTTTTTGGGCATACATCAGCAAAAAAGCTTGCCACTTGGGTTGGTCGAAGCATTACTCGAATTCAACAGCGATAATGTACATATCATTAAGATGCAGCATGCAGGTAAAAACGCTTTAGATTTTTACTTGTCTTTTTATCTTGGCAAAATATCTGAAATCGATGCACAGGCGGATGTGTGTATTTTGGCAAGAGACAGTGGTTACGATATCTTGGTTGAGCATCTCAACACTGTGTATGACGGTATGGCCATCACACGCGCAGCAGATGCCAACCAATTAAGCCTCGCCTATGAGGTAGAGAACACGATAGAGGCTGATATAGAACAAACTCAACTCATCGTTGATACCAGTCAAAACGAAGTGTTCTATGACGATACTAACAGCGATGATCTGGTAGAGACAAAGATCGCTGCAGTACTAATCAGTGAAGAACAAACGCCTCAATCTGTCATTCATGACTGCTATGTTTTGGTGTTCGATAGCATAGTAAATCGCAAGATGTTTTTGCCAAGCTATAAATCAAACCTACTCTCTGCGATGAAGAAATACGCGTTAGCAGAAGCTTTGGTTAAATTTGATGAATCCGAACAAAACAATATCGTTGAAAAAGTCTTCGATAAATTTATCAAGAAAGGACTGATAGAGCTCGATAGTAAAAACGAAAAACTGTGCTACAACACAGACAGTCAGGGTATATTAAATTTAGTAACCGAAAAAGTATTACTGAGTAAAGCTAAGACTATGACTGGATTAACCAACGTTATCAAACAAAAACTTGCCAGCTACCGTCAAGAAAACGATGAGTCGCAAGTAAATCTAGTTATTACGTGGCTAAAAAATCAAGGACTGATAAAGCAAAACAATCAAAGTGTTTGTTACCCAACCTTAGACGATTTATCAGTCCATAAAACAAAAACCAATGTCAAAAATGTAAGCTCAAAGACGATAGACCAACGTACTGTATATCAATGCGCTATTGCATCTATCAAAGATCGGCCTGTCAGCTCACGTCCTGCAAAAAAATCGAGTTTAATCAATTACCTTAACAGTCATCTGCGCGATGAAGACTCTAAAACAATTGATAATATCGTCAAACAAATGGTTGGCAACCAGGTTGTCACGATATCTAGTAACAACAAGCTTAGTTATAATATATAGTCAACTCACCCCAACGACGAAAACAGCACCATCAGCACTGGCGAGACGATATTAATAATAAAACCAAAGCTAATTGCCAGTGGCACGACCTTTAAACCGCCTGACTGTTGAATAATTGGCAGCGTAAAGTCTAAACTGGTCGCGCCTCCAAGACCTACTGAAGCTGATGGATATTTACGCATAAACACGGGAATAAATATCAAGGCAAAAAACTCACGTATCAAGTCATTAAATAGGGCGACACTGCCCCAAACTGCGCCATAAGCATCGGTCATGACGATTGCTGATAGCGAATACCAACCAAAGCCAGACGCTAGTGCCAAACCTTTCGTCCACGACACTTCACTAAATAGCAAGGCAAAAACAAGACCGCCTGCTAATACGGCAAAGGTAAAGACGATGCTCATCTCAACGCCGCGCTTATTAAGCAGCACCTCTTTCAAAGTAATGCCTGAACCTTTGAGACCAATACCGACCAGTAAAATTAATATCATTAGCATGACAGTCATAGTGTTTTCAGGCGGCATATAATCAGCGGGTAAGAAATAGCCAATGATCATACCTAGCATGACACAAAAAACTTGTGCTAAGCTACCTCGAATACTGACGCGGTGCTCTTTAGATTTTGCGACAGGTTTTTTGGCTTGCCAAGGTTTTAGATGATCAAATATCATCAGGCCAAATAGCCCAGTACCGATAGTCAATATCGATAAGATGGTGACATACAGCGAGATTTCACCTATTTGACTACTCAGCCCTTCTACTTGCGACAGCTCAATGCCAATCAAAGTTAAGATGATAAAAACCAAATAAGACAAGCCTTTATCGGCAAACTTAGTCATGGCGGAATTAGAGGGGATGGCAAAGCCAATAAACATTGGCATTAATACCAAAACAAGGGTAACTAGGCTTTGCATGATGATGGGCTCGCAGCTTTTGAAGGCGTTTTTAGGAAGCTGGAGATTGTATCATATTAGGCTATAAATGCTGGAACAAGCAGACAAAAATTGCCATATTCTCACTATTTTATAGGGTGCTAACGGTTGATTGCGAAAGCTTATCTTGTTGGCTATATTCTTGACCGACTACAGCAAATTTATCAGATGCGTAAATATGACTAGGCAAACTGTTTAATAAAGGGGCAATTACACTCACTATAGGTTTGCTTGCTAGGTTTGGATAATCCTTTCGGTAATGTCCACCGCGACTCTCATGACGCTGATAAGCAGATTGTATAACCAAGGTCGCTAATAGCAACTGTCTTGCTAATTGAAAGTAGGGTAACTCATTTAGAATAGTGGCGTTATCTTTGTTACCGATATCCGTTTGATTGGGGTTTGTACAGTTAAGCTGTTGTTGCCACTTTTGAATTTGTACCAGCGCTTGTGCTAATGATTTAGCTTCTCGAGTAATACCCATATGAGACGTCATCAAAGCTTTTAATTCTGCGGTTATTGCAGTGATGTCGGCATTCGTATTGGTGCTGACATTGACGTTGACGTTGTGATTAACGTTAGAGTTGCTTTCACATTCAATAGACGGTGGCAAGGTAATACGCTGATAATCTTCAAGCGTTGGCAATGTCCAAATGCCATGGATTGATTGGTCTAAACTGGAATAAATTGACGTTGTATCTAACTTTTCAGTTGCTTTTAGATAGCGTGGTAAATCAGCCGCGATATTGCGTCCGACTACTACGCATTCTAATAGAGAGTTGCTCGCTAAGCGATTGGCTCCATGCAGTCCTGTATAAGCAACTTCACCTGCCGCATACAGCCCTAGCACATCGGTCAAACCATTAGCAGACGTCATCACGCCACCGCAGCTATAATGAGCGGTAGGAGCGACTGGAATGGGATCGGTAGTAATATCGATACCGATGTCTAATAGTGTTTGATAAATCTGCGGGAAATGCGCTTGTATAAATGCAGCTGGCAAGTGACTAACATCAAGATGTACATAGCCAAGTTCATTCTCATTAATTTGCTCAGCAATCGCTCGGGCGACGATATCTCGCGGTGCTAACTCTGCACGCTTATCGATACCGAGCATAAAACGCTTGCCGGTTTGCGGACAATATAACCGTCCACCTTCGCCGCGCAGTGCTTCAGAGATTAAAAAGCTGCTATCATCTAACGCTAACCCCGTCGGGTGAAATTGGATAAATTCTAAATTGGCTAGTCGGCAGCCTGCTTTCCATGCCATCATCACGCCATCGCCGACACAGACATTGGGGGCGCTGGCACGTTTAAATAGTTGCCCCAAGCCGCCACTAGCCATAACAACTGCGCGACTATGAAAGGTAAGCTTACGATTATTGTTGTGGTCAAAAACCAGCGCACCTTGGCATTGGTTGTTTTGATTAGCGCTGTTTGTTAAAAGGTTAAGTGCTTCATGGTAGGGTAGGATAGTGATGTTGGATGCAGCTTGTGCTTTTAAAATCAAAGCTTCCATAATATGTCGACCGGTTGCATCATCAGCATGGGCAACACGTCGGCAACCATGCCCACCTTCTTTGGTCAGATGTAATTGAGAGAGCTCGAAACCCGATTTTATATGATCTTTTGATTCTTGCTGAGGAATTTTAGTAAACGGTACGCCTTGATCGCACAGCCACTGTACCGCTTGTTGTCCAGCGCTTAGAATATTGGTGGTATTATCAGTCTCACATAGGCCTGCGCCAGCGACCAAGGTGTCCGCGATATGGGCAGCTATTGAATCATTTTTGTCCAAGCTGGCTGCGATACCACCTTGTGCGTAATGACTTGAGCAAACCCCCAATGCTGCTTTACTTAGTATCATAATGCTCAGCGATTTTGGCAAAGCAAGAGCAGTACTGAGTCCCGCTAGGCCCGCACCAATGATAAGTACGTCTGTTTGCCTAACATCATTAACATCAGTAGTAGCGTTATTTTTTGCTCTACCCAATACGCGCGCCTCATTCATATTAGGCAGCTCCAACGTTAGCAAATAGTGCACGGTCTTTGACAATATCACCGCTTGCTGCCACGCGTTGCTTTTGCGCTTCGGCAAAATCAAGCATGCGTTGTAGTGGTTTTTTTGCACCTGCTGCCAGCTCAGGCGTCATTAGTATTTCACCGCTGCGCTGAGACAGACATTGCTCAATTCCTTTTAAGCCATTCATTGCCATCCAAGGGCAAAAAGCACAGCTTTTACAACTGGCGCTCTCACCAGCGGTCGGCGCAGCTAGAAAACGCTTATTTGGCGAGCGCTTTTGCATCTCGTGCAAGATACCCAAGTCGGTAGCGACAATAAAGGTATCGGCATCCAGCTCATAAGTTGATTTTAATAGTTTGCTGGTCGAGCCAACCACATCAGCGAGGGCGACCACGCTATCAGGTGATTCAGGATGTACCAACACCTTAGCGTCTGGGTGTTCTTCTTTTAATTGTATAAGCTCAGTCGCTTTAAACTCGTTATGTACTAAACAAGACCCTTGCCACAGCAACATATCTGCGCCAGTCTCTTGTGCAATGTATTTACCCAAATGACGGTCAGGCCCCCAAATGATAGGCTCGCCTTGCTCATGCAAGTGACGCACGATGTCGATACCAACGGACGAGGTCACGACCCAATCAGCTCGTGCTTTAACCGCAGCGCTGGTGTTGGCATAGACCACCACGGTACGCTCAGGATGAGCATCACAAAATGCTGAAAACTCATCGGCAGGACAGCCTAAGTCAAGCGAACACTCAGCCTCCAAGTCTGACATAAGTACCGTTTTTTCCATGCTTAGTATTTTTGCCGATTCGCCCATAAAACGTACGCCAGCGACGATCAATGTTTGCGCACTATGCGCTTGCCCAAAGCGTGCCATCTCCAATGAATCACCAACACAGCCACCTGTTGCTAATGCTAAGTCTTGAATAAAAGGGTCGACATAGTAGTGGGCGACCAATACCGCATTGTGCTCTTTTAATAGCTGCTTAATGTTGTCTTCAACTGCGAGACGTTCGGTGCGTGACAGGTCTGCTGGTATTCTAGCTTTGGCATATTCGATGTTCATTTGAGTAGCAATACGATTATCGGTACTCATGATAGGCGCGTCATAAGGATAAGTTTTCATAAGTGCAGGCCTTTAATAGGTTTGGTACATTAAAGATTAGTCATCTGGCATTAAAAACAAGGCAATTAAATAAGGTAAATAAATAAACTGTTTTATAATTATGCTCATTTTGAGTATAAATACAAGTATTTTTTATAATCTATCTATAAAACTATAAAGCATTATGCAGAAGTCAATCTATCGACTACGCTGTTTCGTACTATTTAATAATCACTATTTACAACCCTAGTCTATGACAGTTGTTGATTCACGCTATAATAAACATTACATCAGAGTCCGACTACCATAGCGTTCTTTAGGCATTTTTTAACATTAAAGGTAATCATTAAAATCATGACATTGTCTTACTCACATGCACATCAGCAAGGCAGTGGTACCACAGAAGTGGTCGCTGTATTAGTGGCGATTAACGAGCATACCGCTCGTGTTTTAACGGTTGATCAAGGCAAGCTACTACCTAATGGCCCCCTCATGCCATTGCATCGCTCGTTACAAGCTGGCGTACGTCAATGGGTCGAAGAACAAACACAGCAGCCACTTGGGTATATAGAGCAGCTATATACCTTTGTCGATACCAATAGACGTAGTGCCAATGGGCATGCGTTGGTTTATGTCAGCTATCTGGGTTTGGTACAAGAAACCCAGACACAAGCGCTGCAGAGCCAAGCCATATGGCGCGACTGGTACGATTATTTTCCTTGGGAAAATCATTTGGATGGTGTGCCAAACATCATTATGGGTTTTATTGTGCCTGCGCTATTAGAATGGGCCAATACTGCGAAAGATGAAATCACCCAGCAGCGTCGACGGCAGCGTATTCGCTTATGTTGGGGGCTAAGTGAAGAGTTTTTAGCGCGTGAAGTGCTTACTAATAAAAACACTGATACTAAGGTAATTGCAGATATAGCGAATGAGAGTAGTGAGTGGGTAGCAGAGCATGCACTGCTACGCTATGAGATGCTTTATGAAGCAGGGTTGATACCTGAAGCGCCAAGCTATCCAGCCAGCTATTTATCCAATGCTAAAACCGCTCACTTACCTGAAAATTGGTCGCAGCTAATAGGTGTACCCATGTATTACGATCATCGCCGGGTGATAGCTACTGCCATTTCACGCCTGCGAGCCAAGATTGAATATCGACCACTGATTTTTGGTTTGATGCCGGATGTTTTTACCTTATCGCAGCTACAACAAAGCGTTGAGGCATTATCAGGAGTACGGCTACATAAGCAAAATTTTCGCCGTTTGCTTGATTCTCAAAACTTGGTAATAAAGACAGGAGAGAGCAGTAGCACTCAGCGCGGTAGGCCGGCCAAACTGTATCGTTTTTGTCATGACATTGAGCTACAAAGTCTGCTTATGGACAGTAAGCTTCCAAAGCGTAAATAGATTGCAAACTACTATAACGAGTCCTAAATAAAAGTAGTAAAAAATTATAATACGCTACTGGGATAATTTTATTAACCCACAAAAACTACTGAACGAACAAGATTAGCGCCTTATCTTGCGAGCTTACTCATTTTAAGTTATATTTATGCTCATTTTGAGTTTAATTAAATAAAATTCATATCAAGCATTGCGCATAAAAAGGACTAAAGATGACAGTCATACAAGAACCAGCGTTAGATGAGGTATTGCTTAAGCCATTGGTTGAAGTGGCACTAACAGAAGATTTGGGTAGACGTGGTGATATCACATCTCAAGCAACTATCCCAGTCGATATGCAAGCACAACTACAGATTAAAGCGCGGCAAGCAGGCGTGATATGTGGGATGGATTTGGCACGATTGTCGTTTGCTTTGGTTGATGCGCAAATTGAGTTTACTGCTCAAGTTGCTGATGGTGAGTGGGTTGATGCTGATACAGTATTAGCAACTGTCAGCGGCAACGCGCGTCATCTATTGACAGCCGAGCGTACCGCATTGAACTTTATGACGCATCTAAGTGGTATTGCGACAGCGACGCGGCAGATTGTCGATAGTGTGGCAGAGTATCCCGCGCAAATTACCTGTACGCGTAAGACCATTCCAGGTCTGCGTACGGTACAAAAATACGCGGTACGCTGTGGCGGTGGGCGCAACCATCGCTTGGGTTTGGACGATGCGATTTTGATTAAAGATAATCACATTGCCATTGCAGGTGATATCAAGACTGCCATCAAGCAGGCACAGGATTTCGCCGGTCACCTGATTCCGATTGAAGTTGAAGTCGATACGTTAGAGCAGCTACAGCAAGCCCTAGATGCTGGTGCAACTTTAGTTTTGTTAGACAACATGTCACCTAAGATATTGACGCAAGCCATAGCAATGTGTAAAGGTCGCGCTAAAACTGAGGCATCAGGTGGCATTACCCCTAAAACGGTGCAAATGGTCGCAGAGACGGGCGTTGATTTTATTGCAATGGGCTATTTGACGCACAGTACGACCGCACTAGATATCGGCCTTGATTTTAGCACTGAGTTAGTGCTGAATGAGCAATAATTTGCGCATTACTAAGAGGTGTAAATATTAACCAAAGTTAATGATTTAATTAGGTTATCTGCCTATGCTACAATGCTGCTGCTAACCGATTATTGGGTCATCGTTGCACTCGCACGATGGCCTTATCTTTTGCCTGATTTTTATCGTTAAACAAGCGAGCGCTCAGTGAATACTGAAATTATCAAGATTATCTTAGCCTTTGTGGTATTGATTAACCCCTTTAGTGCACTGACATTATTTTTAGACTTGACTCGCGGCTACTCGATGATTGATCGACGTAAAGTCGCCCGTATTGCTTGTGTCACGATCTTTATCACTATCAGTTTTTTTACCGTAGCAGGCGAGACGTTACTTAAGTTGCTGGGTATCTCGATTGGCTCGTTTCAGTTGGCGGGTGGCATACTGGTATTCTTAATTTCTCTTAATATGATGAATGGTGAGGGTAATCCAGTCAAACCTGACCAAGAAAACTTTGATGTCGAATTTGACAAATATGCAGCACCAAGTACTGCCTCAGCAGTAGTACCCTTAGCCATTCCTATGATGATTGGGCCGGGCGGTATCTCAACAGTCATTATTTATTCCTCACAAATCTCAGGTATCTTACGTGTTTCAGCGGTTTTGATCGCAGGACTATTAATCAGTCTGTTTTGTTATTTGGCACTGATGGCAGCTGGTCGTATCAGTCGTTTGTTAGGTGATACTGGACTTAATATTATGAGCCGAATCATGGGCATGCTCTTGGCAGCAGTTTCTATTGAAATTATCGTTAGCGGCTTACGAACGTTATTCCCCGACCTAATATAGAATGTCTGAGCATTTAGTCACCTAATCATCTAACCTTTCACTTTTAATCAAAAGCCATCGTATTTGTATACTCTTGCACAAAAAATAGTAGAAATTCTGTCTTGTCTAAGGACGTTTTAAGTTCTGGTTTTGCTCATTAATAACCAACTAGCAGTGCTTATAAACACCATTAATAATTATGTGTTATAGTAATTGTCCACTATTTTTAGCAGGAGTTGATCTTGAGTAAGAACAGAATTGCTATTTTGGGTGCAGGACCGAGCGGTTTAGCACAGCTACGTGCTTTTGAAGCGGCTCGTTTAGCAGGCGTAAAGGACTTACCTGAAATAGTTTGTTATGAAAAACAAAACGCTATTGGCGGTATGTGGAATTATAGCTGGCGTACAGGCTTGGATAGAAATGGTGAACCTGTACACGGTAGTATGTATCGCTATCTATGGTCAAATGGACCCAAAGAGTGCTTAGAGTTTGCGGATTACTCTTTTGATGAGCACTTTGGTGAGCCTATCCCCTCATATCCTCCGCGTGAAGTCTTAAAAGACTACATCATGGGCCGTATTGATAAACAAGATATTCAAAAGTACATACGTTTTGAATGCCCGGTACGTTGGGTGTCTTTCGACGATGACACGCAAAAGTTTACCGTGACGGTGATGAACCATAAAACCAATGAGCAAGAAGTCGAAGAGTTTGATTATGTCGTGGTTGCGACGGGTCACTTCTCAACACCGAATATGCCGTATTTTGCAGGTTTAGAGACTTTCCCAGGTCGTATCTTGCATGCTCATGACTTTCGCGATGCATTAGAATTTAAAGATGAAAATATCTTATTGATCGGTAGTAGTTACTCTGCTGAAGACATCGGCACGCAGTGTTATAAGTACGGGACCAAATCAGTCACTATTAGCTATCGCACGCAAGCGCTTGGTTATGATTGGCCAGAAGGCATCAAAGAAGTACCTTTAGTGACGCATTTTGAAGATGATGTGGCGCATTTTGCAGATGGTACCAGTCAACAATTTGACGCTATCATTATGTGTACGGGCTACTTGTTCCACTTTCCATTCTTGCCTGATGAGCTGCGCTTGCAAACGCATAACTGCTTATATCCAGCCAATCTATACAAAGGCATTTTTTGGCAGCCAAACCCCAAGCTTATCTATTTGGGAATGCAGGATCAGTACTTTACTTTCAATATGTTTGATGCCCAAGCATGGTATGCACGTGATGTAATGATGGGTGATATCAAATTGCCCGACTTAGCAACACGGGAAGCAGATGAGCAAAAGTGGCTGACCACTTATGATAAATCGGTAACGGTTGATGATTCTATCGATTTTCAAGCCGCATATATTCGCGACTTAACCGATGCAACTGACTATCCTGAGTTTGCAGTAGAGAAGCAAGGCGAGATCCTAAAAGAGTGGCAAGAGCACAAAAAAGACGGCATCATGACCTTTAGAGAAAAGGCTTATCGTTCTACTTTGACAGGTACACTAGCACCCGAATTGCCAGAGCCTTGGTTAGATGTTCTTGATGACTCACTAGAGCACTTTTTGAACTTAAGCTTTGTTAAGCCTAAAAAACGTAAAAAGGCATCATAAACCGTAAATTATAAATCGTTATCATTGTTAACCAAACATGTTCAATGAATGTGTTTGGTTTTTTCGTTTATGCAGCTTTTGTTTATAGTTAGGTTCGCTCACTGTTTTAACTTTGATATAGATGCCAAGCCAAATACAACATGAGGATGCCGACTAAAGCATCCAGTATATTCCACGCTTTTGGTTTGGAAAATAAAGGTCTGAGTAATCGTGCGCCATAGCCTAGCGCAAAAAAGAAGAAGAACGAGGCACTGACTGCTCCAGCTGCAAACACAACTTTACTGTCTGCCCCTGTTGAAACCATCCCAACTAGCACCAATGTATCTAGATAGACGTGTGGATTGAGCCAAGTAAAACCAAAGCAGAGGAGTAGCGCCTTTTTTAGACTGGTGACTACTTGTCCATCGACATCAAGAGCATGCGATAAACGTATGCTAGCATACAAGCTTTGGAGCCCGTAACCCAACAAAAATATGACACCAGCGAATTTGGCAATATCGACCACTTGTGGATAGCGTGCTGTGACTGCGCCAAAACCGCCGACGCCAGCAGATATCAGGATTGCATCACTGAGCGCACAAAACAGGCAGACGAAAAATATATGCTCGCGTTTAAGACCTTGTTTTAAGACAAAAGCATTTTGTGAGCCGATGGCTATAATAAGTGATAGACCAAGTAAGAAGCCAGAGACGTAATCGGGAGCATTCATAATATAATAGTGATTCGTTTTTTGAAGGGTAGTAATGTTGACATTTTGCGTACTGGCAGCGCTCTAAAAAGCTGTTAAGATACGCTATTGATTTAATCTATGCAATACAAGATAAACACAATCTGACTGCAAGGAATGAGGGGCACAGTACGTCATGGTCGTAAGTCTGACAAGAATGCTACAATCATTTGGTCAAGCTCAAGATGACTTGCCTACACTCGCGGCTCAAAATATTCAACAGACAGCGGGCAGCCCTGAGTTAGATACGACTAAGGCCAGCGATCAAAGTAGTAGTGAGCACTCTATATTGACCCCGCCTGAGCGTGCAGATCGTATCTGTGCTGCGCTAGCACACGTTAATGACATCCAAACGCCAACGCCATTAACGGATCGTTATTTGTCCAATCGATCCCAGATGCGTCCGGAGAATAGACCTCCTTTTGACCCAGATACGTTATGGTATCTAAAACATGGAAGCTGTCCGATTATGACCGAGCTTGTTGATGTGGTCGATGAAGCCACCCTAAATGCAATGCCCATTGAGGCTGTTGCAATACTAGACCGAATCAACGGTAAGCTTAAGCGCTACCGTGAGTGGAGTAGTGAGCTCAATGAGCAGCAACAACAGCAGCACAACGAACGTCAATTTGTCATTGATAAACTGGTATCTGAGAGCATCCCAGAGGCATTGTATCATTATGAGCAACTTCAACGTTTTAGCCCGCACCGTACCAAAAACAATATGGTACAAGGAAAAATGACGGCAGGCGATATGTTGACAGATTTGTTTTTGGAGATTGATTACGAGCTTGATGAGTTATTGGATGAGTTGCATCAAACGGTTATGGATCGTCTTGCTTCAACGCATCGTTATGTGAAAAGCCGCACCCAAAGCTGACCTTACCAACATAAGGCAAGTGAGTAGTATTGAACATAAGGGGTTCAATACATAACAAAACAAGGCTTTAGTACAGCCTTATTTTTTTGTTTAATGTTTATTTAAAATAATAAAAGTTTGCCAAACAATTCTGCCAAATGACGAGGACAACCTAATGACCCAAGTAACTGCAATGCTAGTGATGTTTGTTTTATATGGGTTGCTACCAGCAGCAGGGTTATATTTGGGGTATCGTGGCATCAAAAAAGTAACCGCTCCTAAAATGCTAGAATATGAAGCCATGCCACAACTGGGTTATATCCCCGAAAAAAGCTTGCCAATTGAGGTCAAGACGACACTTGCCCAAATCAATCAAAAAGGCGAAAAGCTGCGTGCTATTTATGGAGATACCAATAATGATGGCAAAATTGATGACACAGATACGGTAACCGAAACCTATGTCATGATTCAAAACTTGATGGACGAGCATATTCCAGAGGCAGTAGCGGACTATCGTCGCTTGCATGACTTGGATGATGGTCGCGCTGATAATACCAAAATCAAGCACTCTAATGTCACGGGTAAAGAGGCGCTGCTTGAAGTACTAAACACCATCAATACACAGTTTGACGATTTACTTAATGCTTCGTATCATCAAGATGGTCAAAAGCTACTCGCAACCAATCGTTATTTGCAGCAGCGTTTTGATGGCGCTGTCTCTAATGCTCAGAGCTTACAAATAGACGATGATAACGACGCTAGTATCAACAAAAACCAAAGCTAGAAGAGTAAGGGTATATGAGTGTGCTGATAGGTGTTGGCATTGTGACCACGATTACTACTATTTATTTGGGTAAAAAAGGCTGGCAAGCGTTTCATAAAGCAGTCGGCATTACGCCAGGCGTGCTCAAATATCGCGATCGTCATGCACCACTATCTTTATCTACGTTAAATTGGCGACAGCTAAACTTGAATAAAAAACATTTGCAGGTTTTGCCCGATCATCAGTTACGTCAGTTGCAACGTATCGATGAAAAAGTAAATAGCTACTATGAGTACCAAAAAGCGTTATCAGATCAAAATAAAACATCAGCGGTAACAGAGCAGCAGTTTGTAGTAGACAAGATGCTGCATACTCGCTTGTCTGAAATGCTGGCCAGTCGTTATCACCTAGCGAGTATTCATACAACTGCCAATCAGATAGAGGATGAAAAAAACGTAGAAGCCGATGAATTATTGCAGCAAGTATTGAATAGTATTGAACAGCGCTTAGACGAGCTGTTGGCGCAAATGCAGACGCAGCACTTACAAGAGCTACAAGTTATGAAAAACTATATCGATAGTCATGATAGCTAACTTTTGCTTTAGTAATGTTATCGCAGAAGATGTACAAAAAAGCTGCCAATGATTATAATTCATTGGCAGCTTTTTGCTATTTTACGCTAAATTTTCAAAGTTTTATTTATCAAATACTGATTAATATAAGCTGTATTAAACAAAGCTTCGAACAATATTTAAATTAACGTTTATTGCTATTGTTGTTACTACGATCTCGAGTATTACGCGTTCCACGACTCGCAGGACTAGCACTACTCTTAGGTTTTGTGCTGTTACTGCGACTGTCATTGCGATTATCACTACGACGCGCTTTTAGTGGTTTGTTTTTGATGCGTTCTTGCTTTTCTTTGGCCGCGCCATGCAGACCCGTACCATAACGTGGACGTAAACTTACTAGATCCGTTAACGTATTAATGTCTTTTTTATCCAATTCTAAAAAACGTCCAGTACGTAACTCTTTTGGTAATGAGATCGTACCGTAGCGGGTACGTAGTAGACGACTGACCTTGAGACCTTGCGACTCAAACAGACGACGTACTTCACGGTTGCGCCCTTCTTTTAGCTTAACGTGATACCATTTATTGACACCCTCACCGCCACCTTCTTTAATGTCTTCAAATTGTGCCATACCGTCTTCTAACATGACCCCAGCGGTAAGAGTACGCGCAATCTCAGAGGTCACTTCGCCAAGTACACGTACCGCATATTCGCGAGTGATTTCATTAGAGGGATGCATCAAACGGTGTGCCATTTCGCCATCATTGGTAAACAGCAACAACCCAGTAGAATTGATATCGAGACGACCAACCATTACCCAACGGTCATGAGTTAGCTTTGGCAAACGTTCAAAAACCGTTGGACGACCTTCTGGATCTTTAGCGGAGCAGACTTCCCCTTCAGGCTTGTAATAAGCGATCACTCGGCGACGCTTCTCGTTTTCGGCCGTGTATTTTATTTGACGACCATCAACGCGAATCTCATCACCTTGCTCAACGCGATCACCAATCGTTGCTGGTCCACTGTTGACAGTTACTCGTCCTGATTTAATGACTTCTTCCATCTGACGACGTGAGCCAAGTCCCATACGGGCGAGGGCTTTTTGCAGTTTTTCATCTTTCATAATCGTGTCCTTGAGTCGGTTAAGTTACATTTCGCAATGTATCAACATCATTGAGTGAGTTTTAACGTGTATTCTACGCTATTTTAAAATATTTAGTGCATAAATTGCTTTATTCCTCATTTTTTAGGCATTTTTGTATGTCTCAGGTTATCAAGAGACGCTAGATGTTAACAATCATTCATACCTTAAATGTTGCGTTCATATTTTCTTGGTGAAATTTTACAGGTCATTTTCTGTTGTTTGAACCGTTAAAAGTGTTATTAACACCGTTCATGCTATTAATAGATATTTCTATTTCTCTTAAGTTATGTCGATTGTTACTATGTAAGTTGTAAGAAAAGAAACCTTTAATGTCGAGAATCCCACATTAAGTGAGTATTCTTCCATTACAAAAGTTTATAGAATATTGCGTTGTATTTGATTTAAGTGTATATTCATCGTTAATTAATTCGCTATTTCGAATACATGTATTTTTTTAATCCGTTTTTACGAATATATGTAACAAATATACTCGTTTTGAAGGATATAAGGTTGAGTAGACATCATGGTCAATAAGCATTTTATCCCTACGCAAAATTCCTCAAAAAAGTTGTTGAACGCATTATGTTTGTCGACTGTTGTGTTTCTTACTGGTTGTGCGACTACCATCAATGCAGGTTTGCAATCTGGAGATTTACCACCTAATGGTACTTTTGTAGCAGAGAACGGTATTCGATTCAATGTTCAGCCGTTAAACCTAGCTACTCTACCACCCAAGCAAGTTGCTGTACGCAATGATGATGTGACTCGTTTGATTCAATCTTCTAATCCAATGAATTATCGTATTGCGGATGGGGATATCTTAAGTATCGAGCTTGTTGGTTATCCAGATATCTCATCTTCATCATCCGCTGGAAGCTCTAATCCTTATGCGTCAGGTTTTCCTGTTGATCAACAAGGCTTTATCCAGTTCCCTATGATAGGTCGAATCAAAGCAAGTGGTTTGAGTGTACCGCAATTTACGAACATTTTAAGCGCAAGATTACAAAAGTATCTTAAGTATGCAGACCCACAAGTAAAGGTTATTAACTATCGTGGTAATAAGTTCTTTATTGATGGTGCAGTCAGACAACCTGGTGAATTTAATATTGAAGATGCGCCGGTAACGCTTTATGGAGCGATATCTATGGCGGGCGGAGCAACTGAAACTGGCGACTCAAACAATATTATATTGAATCGCAATGGTAAGAGCTATGAGCTAGGTCTACAGTCATTACGTGAAATGGGTTCATCAGCCAACCAAATATACTTACAAGATGGTGACTCTATCCATGTCAACAGCCAAAGCCGTAATAGGGTGCTTGTTTTGGGTGAGTTTGGACAAATCGAGCCTATCCCAATTCTTGAGCAAGGCCTGAGCTTATCTAGTGTATTGGGAGAGTCAAGAGGACTCAACGCTAGTACTGCCGATGCTGCCAAGATATATATCGTTCGTGATAATAAACAAGCGCAATATACCAATATTTATTATGTCGATATGCAGACCATTACAAGTTTTGCCTTGGCCAATCGTTTTGAGATGCAGCCTAACGACATCGTTTATGTCGATCCAACCGGTCTTACTCGCTGGAACCGTGTGATCAGTGCCTTATTACCATCGACTTCTGCGGCAAGCCTAATTTCAGATTTTTAGATAAAAGCGTCGATTATGGCATTTGATAATATTTTAGTCGTTTGCGTAGGCAATATATGCCGTAGTCCGATGGCAGCTGCGATGTTAGCCAAGCGCTATCCGCAAAAGCATATTGATTCAGCTGGCGTGTCAGCATTGGTCGGTTATCCTGCTGACGCTAAAGCGATTGAAGTAATGGCCACTGACGATACAAATATTGACTCACATATTGCCAAACAGATTAGTGAAGATTTAGTAAGACAGGCAGATTTGATTTTGACGATGTCAATCAGTCAAACCAAGTGGATTGAAGATAGGTGGCCACATTGCCGAGGCAAAACGTTTCGAATTGGCCATTGGATTGGTAAAGATATTGAAGACCCTTATGGGTTACCTACATCAGTGTTTGAGGTTGCTAAGAGCCATATTATTGATAGTCTCGAGCAATGGAATGAAAAAATCATTTAAGTAGCGGATATGAATATGAAAACAGACTCACAGAAATTATCAACATCTGGCAATGATCGAGATAACAAAGAAATCGATCTCTCAAGCCTACTTGGGTCGTTGTTACGTGGTTGGAAAATTTTGCTTTTTTTCACCTTATTGGGACTGATAGCAGGAATAATATATACCCGCTACGTCAATCCGACGTTCCAATCAGATGCCTTGGTGCAAATTGATGCCAATCCGCAAGGTGTCTCAGCATTGGGTGAAAACATCTCTAACTTGGTGGGTTCTGGCAGCAGTCAGTCTCAAGAGGAAGCTGAATTAATAAAGTCACGAATGGTCTTAAAACCAGTCGTTGATTCATTGCATTTACAGATTCGTCTAAAAAATCCTGAGATTAACGCGATAGACAGAATAGTAGAAGATCGAATTGACACGCCTGTCCACTCTGAAGAAGGAGTATCACTACAGACTGAAACTGGCGAAGTAAGAGTTAGTCAGTTTGATGTATCAGAAGAATACCTAGATCAAAGTTTCACTCTGAGCCGATCAGATACTGGTTTTGTGTTAAGTAGAGGCGCTGATACTTTTAAAGGCCAACTTAATCAACCTCATCAATTCAAAGGAACAAGAGGCTCAATTGATATTACGGTAGAAGATCTACCGACCAATGGTCAGTCTATTGATATTACTAAGCAGTCGCTAAAAATTACAACAGATGCCATAAACGGTAATTTGACAGTCGAAGAAACAGGCAATATGACTGGTCTTATTCAGTTGTCTATGACTGGTCCGGACCAGCAACAAACGACCTTGATTTTAAATGAAATCGTGATGTCTTATGTTAATCAAAATAAAGCTCGTAGCTCTGAAGAAACTACCAAAACGCTTGATTTTATGGAAACACAAATCCCTGTCTTAAAGCAAAAGCTTGAAGAGTCTGAGGCAGCGTTTAACGAGTTTCGTAAAAGATACGGCACTATCGATGTTGCTCAAGAGGCTCAGTTATTGTTAGCTGAGGAGTCTCGCATCGATGGTCAATTAAGTGATTTAAAGCTTCAACAAGCAGAGTTATCTACTTATTACACCAATGAGCATCCATTAGTTGTTCAAATTAACGATCAGTTGAGAGTCTTAAACAACAGAAAGCAAGAGATTAACAATACGGTTGCAGGCTTGCCTGAAATTCAAAGAGAGTTTTTGAAGTTATCAGAAGATGTCGATATTAACAGAGAGATTTATCTCACTATGCTCACAAACTATGAGCAACTAAAAATCGTCAAAGCAGGTCAAATTGGTTATGCACGTATTGTTGACCTACCTGTTAGCACTTATAACCCTATCGCACCAAAAGATAAGTTGGTAATTTTATTAACTACCGTGTTAGGCGCGTTAATAGGTGCCTTGATAGTGCTACTAAGAAGTGCAATGCGAAATGTGGTTCGAGATCCTGAAACGGTTGAGTCTAATACTGGTGTTCCAGTGATAGCAACCGTTCCGCGCTCAAAAGCACTAAAACGTCTGGGTAAGAATAAACGCGTGACCAATAAATTGTTGTCTTATTCTGATCACAATAGTGCAACTTACGAATCCATAAAAAGTTTAAGAACCTATTTAATGTTTGGTATGCCAAGCGTTGCCAAGACCAATCAGCGCAGCCGTATCATTGTTGTCACAGGCGAGAGTCCAAACGTTGGTAAATCCTTCATTGTCGCAAATTTGGCAGAAGTCTTTGCTCAATTGGATAAAAAGGTTTTGGTCATAGATGCAGACATGCGTCTTGGTAGTCTTCATAACGTGTTCAATATGGAACAAGATACGGGTCTTACGGACTACTTCACAGAAGAGCAAAGTACAGCGGTGAGTATCACTCATCCTACCAATATAGACAATCTTGATTTTATTTCACGTGGTCACAATGCTCGTAATCCATCGTCTATGTTAGCCAGTGAAAAGTTTAGTGGCTTGATGAACGAGCTGGCGGCTCATTATGATTACATCATTATTGACACGCCGCCTGTGCTTGCAGCCACGGATGCCGTCCTACTTTCTAAATACGCTGATCAAGTGGTCATGGTCACACGTCATAATGATTCATCAGAAGGTCAGTTGAACTATGCTGTTAAGCAGATGAATAAAGCAAATATTGAGGTGGACGGCATCATCATCAATGATCTGCAGCAAGGTATCTTGAGTAAGAATAGCTATCATTATACTTACACTTACGGCAATGCCCAATAATTGCGCTAACACAACCAGTTGAGTCTTATGTCTATGAAGCCAGAGCTTAATAAAACGTATTCTGCAAACAACAACACTGGTAATCGGTTATACAATACTGCCCAGCGATTGTTAGAGATGCCACGTGTCGCAAAGCGTGGGGTCTTTCTGACCACAGATATTGTGATGTCAATGGTCTGTCTATTTTTTGCCTTGGCCCTACGGTATGGCGACGTTGCTAACCATTTGAGTCCTTTGGCACTGTTTTTATATGCCTTACCTCCTGTTATTGGGCTTTACTTCATAGGCTTTTATAGGGGCGTTGCTCGTATCTTCTCTGATAGAGTCATGCGTAACGTATTACAGCTATTTATAGTACTGATCATCGCGTATGAAGTGATGAATTTTTTCGATATCTTGACTGATATACCGCGCTCAGTACCTATCTTGTACCTATTCTTATTCTTTGTTTGGTTGTGGGGCAGTCGCTTAAGCATACGTGAGTTTTTAGAGCGTAGTAATGGTGGTCAGTATAACCGTCTTAGTGATAAAGAAACTCAAGAGAACGTCATTATATATGGAGCAGGTGCAGCAGGTAGAGAGTTGTTCGATGCGTTAGAGCGCTCAAACAAATACCGTACAGTTGCTTTTGTCGATGACAACCAACAGCTGGCTGGTGGTTACTTATTAGGCAAGAAGATACATGACGCTGCTGAAACCGTAAAGTTGGTAGATAGTTTAGAGGTCTCACAAGTATTTTTGGCCATGCCATCTATCAGCCGCGCTCGCCGCAGACAGATCATTGAAGAGTTTGCAGAAGTATCGGTCAAGATTAAACAGCTGCCAAGCTTACATGAGATTGCTGCTGGACAAGTGACCGTAAGCACCATGCGTCCTGTCGATATCTTGGATGTACTAGACAGACAAACCGTTGAGCCTGACGCTGTTTTATTAAGCAAAAATATATCAGGTAAAAATATATTGGTTACTGGTGCTGGAGGCTCTATTGGCAGTGAGCTATGCCGGCAAATAATCAAAAACAAGCCTCAGTGTCTCATTCTTTATGAATTGTCTGAATATGCTTTATATAGTATTCATCAAGAGCTTAAAAACCAGCAAATGCTCAACCCTGATTATAGTGATATTCAAATCATTGCCATGATTGGTAATGTGACCAATGAAGACAAACTTATTAGAGTGTTTAAAAAGTACAAAATTCATACGGTATATCACGCTGCTGCATATAAACACGTACCTATTGTTGAGCACAATCCTTTTGAAGGTGTCATCAATAATTCTAAAGGGACTTACCACTGCGCTTATGCAGCATTGCAAGCCAAAGTTGAGACTTTTGTACTTATCTCTACTGATAAAGCGGTAAGACCTACCAATATTATGGGTGCGTCTAAACGCCTGGCTGAGCTTGTGTGCCAAGGATTGAGTCAAGTTAATAGTAAAACCTGCTTTAGTATGGTGCGTTTTGGAAATGTACTTGGTTCTTCAGGGTCGGTGATTCCATTATTTACCAAACAAATTGAGCAGGGCGGTCCGATTACAGTGACTCACCCAGATGTAACTCGTTACTTTATGACCATTCCTGAAGCAGCAAGTCTGGTAATTCAAGCAGGCGCGATGGCGACAGGTGGTGAAGTATTCGTATTAGATATGGGAGAGCCTGTCAAAATCGTAGATCTTGCTAAACGTATGATTTACCTAACAGGTTGTAAGCTTAAAGATAAAAACAACCCAGATGGAGATATGGAAATTGTTGTCAGCGGACTCAGACCTGGGGAAAAACTCTACGAAGAGCTTATCATCGGTGATGACAACGTAGAGCCTACGCAGCATCCTTTGATTCGACAGGCGATGGAGCAAAGCTTCCCGCTAATGGATATCGAAAATATGCTGTCTCAATTAACCCGTAGATCGCAGCCACATGATGTGGAATGGCTAAAAGAAGAATTCAAATATTTTGTAGAAGGCTATCATGAAGGTTCAGCGCCTTCGTAAACCTTCTCAAATAAAACAACCATTACGCTAAATGATCAAAACTATTTTATAAACTTATCTAGTAAGGAACGTTATGAGAAACATAGAAGATATAAAGATAGCAGTTATTGGCCTAGGTTATGTGGGTCTACCGCTGGCAGTTGAATTTGGCAAAAAAGTCCCTGTTATAGGCTTTGATATAAATGCAAATCGTATTGCTGACTTGCAAACGGGTACAGATCATACCCTAGAGGTGAGTGACGAAGAGCTATCTCAAGCCACGCATCTGAGTTATACCTCAGATATTCAAGCACTCAAAGACTGCAACTTTTTTATCGTTACGGTACCGACACCGATCGATGATTTTAAGCAGCCTGATTTGACACCTTTAATTAAAGCCTCAACAGCGATAGGTGGCATTATCAAAAAAGACGATATCGTTGTCTATGAGTCTACCGTTTATCCAGGGGCAACAGAAGAAGTATGTATCCCTGTACTTGAAGACGTGTCTGGATTGGTGTTCAATCAAGACTTTTATGCAGGTTACAGTCCTGAACGTATTAACCCAGGTGACAAAGAGCACAGAGTAGTCAATATTCTAAAAGTCACTGCAGGCTCCACGCCTGAAATAGCAGACTTCGTCGACGATGTATATAACCTAATTATCATTGCTGGTACGCATAAAGCTGCGAGCATCAAGGTTGCAGAAGCAGCAAAAGTTATTGAAAACACTCAAAGAGACGTGAATATTGCTCTGATTAACGAATTAGCCGTTATCTTTAACAAGATGGATATCGATACCGAAGCAGTACTTACTGCAGCAGGTACTAAATGGAACTTTTTACCGTTCCGTCCAGGTCTGGTTGGTGGGCATTGTATCGGTGTCGACCCTTACTATTTGACGCATAAAGCACAGGCTATCGGTTATAACCCTGAGATCATTTTGGCTGGTCGTCGTCTCAACGATGGTATGGGAGAATATGTTACGACTCAGCTCATCAAAAATATGATCAAAAAGCGTATTCAAGTAGAAGGGGCAAAGGTGCTCATACTTGGACTAAGTTTTAAAGAAAACTGTCCTGACGTACGTAATACCAAAGTTATCGATATTGTCCATGAGTTAAAAGAATATAACATCGAAGTCGATATTTATGACCCTTGGGTAGATAAAGAAGAAGCTCAGCGTGAATATGGCATCACACCAATCAGTGAGCCTCAAGCAGGAAACTATGACGGTATCATTCTAGCAGTTGCTCACTCACAGTTTACCGATATGGGCGTCAGCAGTATCAGAGAGCTGGGTAAAGAAAAACATGTACTTTATGATTTAAAATACGTATTTGCAAAAGATGAAGCTGATATTCGCCTGTAAATACAAGTTGTACTGATAATAAGGAAGTACCATGACGCAATATGAACAAACAACACAAGAACTAGCAAACAATCCAAAGCACTGGTTGATTACCGGCGTAGCAGGTTTTATTGGCTCAAACTTACTTGAGACCTTATTAAAGCTGGATCAAACCGTCGTAGGTTTGGATAATTTTGCGACAGGCCATCAAAAAAACTTAGATGAAGTACAGTCATTAGTATCTGCAGAGCAATGGCAACGTTTTCGCTTTATTGAAGGCGATATCAGAAAAGTAGATGACTGCTATAAGGCTTGTGAAGGTGCGGACTACGTATTGCATCAAGCTGCGCTAGGCTCTGTTCCTCGCTCTTTGGCAGACCCTATTGCCACTAATGAGACTAACATCTCAGGGTTTTTGAATATGTTAGTTGCAGCGCGTGATGCAGAGGTTTCAAGCTTTACTTACGCAGCAAGCAGCTCAACCTATGGCGATCATCCTGCATTACCTAAAGTAGAGGACGCTATTGGTAAGCCATTATCTCCATACGCTGTGACTAAATACGTCAACGAGTTGTACGCAGAAGTGTTTGCACGCAGTTACGGTTTTAAGTCTGTCGGTTTGCGCTATTTCAATGTATTTGGCAGACGTCAAGATCCAGATGGTGCTTATGCTGCGGTGATCCCAAAGTGGACAGCAGCGATGATTGCTAATGATGATGTCTATATCAACGGTGACGGCGAAACCAGCCGTGATTTTTGTTATATCGACAATACCGTGCAAGCGAACATATTAGCAGCAACATCTACCAATACTGATGCCAAGAATCAAGTCTACAACGTAGCAGTAGGTGATAGAACGACGCTAAATGATTTGTTTAACGCCATTAAGTCAGCATTAGCAGAAAATGATGTGAAGTATGATAAAGAGCCTGTATATCGAGACTTTAGGGAGGGTGATGTAAGACATTCTCAAGCAGATGTGACTAAAGCAAAAAACTTATTAGGATATAAGCCTCAGTTTGATATTAGTCAAGGTATCGATAAAGCCATGCCTTGGTACGTTAAGTCGTTAGCAAATTAATAGTTGAGTTTTATGATTAGTAAAGTTCGCACCATGCTAGGTAATAAAGATACTAGCCAACTGCTAAAAAACTTTTTTTCACTGGCAGTTTTAAAGCTTGTTAATGCTGTATTACCTTTCGTTACTTTGCCTTATTTGATTAAGGTATTAGGGATACAGCAATATGGGGCGATCGTATTAGCACTGTCGTTGATGGCTTATTTTCAAGCAGTGACAGACTATGGTTTTAATCTGTCAGCGACACGAGAAATTGCAAGGCATCGAGCCAATAAGAGACAACTAAGTTTTATTTACAGTAAAACAATCATTACTAAAATGTACTTACTGTTGTCCTCTTTAGCTGTATTAGTACCAATAATTTTGCTTGTACCACAGTTTAGAGAGGATTTACTCGTATATCTATTGATGTGTTTGATGCTTATAGGTCAAACATTATTCCCTGAGTGGTTTTTTAGGGGTGTTGAAAGAATGGGTTATATAACTGCCTTAAATCTTATAGTTAAGCTTTCATTTACTATAGGCGTTTTTATATTGATAAAAGCTCCACAAGACTATTGGCTCTATCCATTTTTATTAGGGGTAAGCTATATTATTGTAGCATTTATTTCACATTATATAATAATGCGTAAATTCAACTTAAAGCTAATTTTTGTAGGTATTAAAAGAGTTAAAAAGACATTAAAAATTGGTTTTCCATTATTTGTAAATCAATTCGTTCCAACTCTTTTTAATAATACAACCAATTTTCTTGTTGGGATGATATTAGGTAAGGCTTCTGCGGGTTATTTTGGCGCTACTAGACAAGTTGTACAGATATTAACGGTTTTTAACTCTGTAGTATCAGGTGTGGCTTTTCCATATTTGATTAGGTATAAAGAAAAGTTCGGTGTTTTTAGTAAGTACTACTTAATTTTAATATCAGCTATTTCACTTTTCTTAGTATTAGTGCATCAGTATATTTTTGATATAATTGGTATAAAATATAATTTTGACTCAGAGGTCTTTTATATTCTTATAGCAGGGTTTTTAGCTATTGTCTTCTACAGTGTTTACTCTACTAATTATCTAATCTCAAGAGGGTACGATAAGTTAGTAATGAGAATTACTATTATAGCATCAATAATAGGATTCGTATTATCCTTCCCACTTATCTATAAGTTTGGACTATTAGGAGGAGCTACCAATATATTTATAAGTCAATTAATTTTAGGATTCGGATCCTACTTCTACTTCAAAAAGATAAATAAGGAAATGAAATATGAAAACCAAAAAGTTTGTAAGAAGTAAAGTTGTTGGAAGTTGGAAGTTTTTATCGTCATATTCTGCGTTTAATAAGCTTCATAAATCAATATATAATTCTCCTGATTTTCAAAAAGTTAGTTTAACGAAAGATGAGAAGAGAGAATATCGTGATTACTGGAAAGATGTATCTCCAATAATTAGCTTCAAGACAGTAGAGATATCAAAATCATTATCGGGATATTTCAATAAGCGTATTATTCCTGAAGAGTTCTACGCTTTATATATTGAAAGGTTTCTAAACAATGAAAAAAATGTCGAGTTTCTAGCACATAAAAGTATCTATAACAAATGGTTTGGTAGAGGGGTTTTTCCAAAAGACTTCTTTCATAAAATTGATAATAACTATTATACGTATGAATTCGAGGCTATAGATAATATTGAAGCGTTTATTGACAATGAAGTTGACAATACTGACTTTCCTATTGTGATTAAACCTAATAAAGGCAGTTATGGCGGTAAGGATGTGTACTTTGTTGATAGCAAGGAAGATATTAAAGAAATTATACAACAACATCCTAACCTAGTAGTTCAAGAAAAAATAGAACAGTCTGAACTAATAAATGCTTTTAATAAAGATAGTATAAATACTGTTCGTGTAAGTTTATATAAAGATAATGATAGTGTAGTGCATATGCTTAATTCTGGTATACGTATAGGAAAAGATGGAAGCTTGGATAATGTATCTGATGGTGGGATTGTCTGCAGTATAAAACTGAATGGAATGCTGAATGAGTATGCAACTGATATAGATGAAAAAAAATATTTAAGTCATCCCAATTCAGGTTTTGTGTTTGAAGGAGAGAGCTTACCACTATATGAAGACTTGGTTGAAGCCAGTAAAAGTATTGCTAGATCTGTTATAGGTGCTCGTATAATCAGCCTTGATATGGCTTTAGACTCTACTGATAAATGGCGATGCATAGAGATAAATTTATTTGGCCAAACCATAAGAATTCCACAAAATGCAGGAGAGCCGTTCTTAGGTAAATATACTGACGAAATCATAAGTGATTTTGTTAAGTTTAAGAAATGATCTATTTTTATAATTAAATCTGTATTTAAAGTATTCTTTATATCGAATACCTATGATCGTTCTATATAGGTATTTAGTATATTTTTTTGTCTATCCTTATAAATAATTTATATAATAGTAACAGTAATTTCACAATATATAATTAAATGATGTATTTTTGTAATTGAAATGGTATTCTTATTAGATAAAAATAGAAATGTTAATTGCAGGGGCTTAATATTATGAAGGTATATATCGCCACACTACCTAATGGATTTTTCGGTAGTACTGGTCAAAGCTGGCAGAGTTTAAATATCGATAAGGTATCAAGTCTTTTAAATTTTGATAGTGAAATTATAACTATCAATGACCTGATGCACATTGATTTTGATAAAACGGATATAGTTTTTTACACTTCTAGCGATGAGGAAAATATTAGACTGTATCTAAGAGATGTCATGTATTTTATTAATAAAAAATGCAGAATCATACCAAGTTATGACATACTTATGAGTCACGAAAACAAAGGATTTCAGGAGTTGTATAGAACTGAATTAGGTTTTGGTGATTTAAAAGGGAACTACTTCTTTGATATCGATGACTGTAACTTACCATTACCAAAGGTATTAAAAACAGTGAGTGGGGCAGGTAGTAGTGGTGTATTTTTAGTAAAGAAAGAAAAAGATCTATTAGATATTAAGAAAAAATATTTTGATGTATCTAGTAGGAGAAAAGTAATAAAATTTCAACGAAAAATCAAATTACAAGCTGAGGAGTTCTCAATATATAACTACAGGCATAAGGGGTTTAATAGATTTGTTGAGCAAGATTTTATACCTAACTTAGCGAATGATTTTAAAATTCTAATATTTGGCGACAGGTACTATAGCTTAAAAAGAAAAATCAAAGAAGGTGACTTTAGAGCGAGTGGCAGTGGATTGTTTGAGCATGTAAAGCCTCCGAAAGAGACTTTAGATTATGCAAAGAGTATATTTGACAAAATTAGTAATCCTTACGCTTCGTTAGATATTGCTCAGTCATCTGATGGTTGTCATTTAATAGAATTTCAAGGCACCAATTTTTCGCCGGGCACTTTATTGAAAGCTCCATATAGATATGTTTGTATAAATGGAAAATGGGTTAAAGAGAAAAACAATCAAGATCTTGAGGAAAATTTTGCATATGCTTTAAATTTTTTTATAAAAAGTAATGAATCAATATCTTTACAAAACATTTTAAATATGAAATTTAAAAATGAAAGTTTAAAAGTTTTATAATAGCGTGGGAAGAAGATACATATAATGTGCCTCGAACATTGTTTTAATATAAAAATAGTTAAAGTTTTTACAGTATTAACCGTTTTTTCGAGAATACTAGGGTGTATACGAGATTTAACTTATTCTTAGACCAATATTTATAAAGAAAAATTATTAAGCAAAGAGAATTTTCCTTATAACTTTTTACACTATATGGAATGTAAAAATGACTAAAAAAATAACACACGTAATTATTGGCTTAAATGTAGGCGGTGCTGAGTTGATGCTTAAACGATTAGTACTGCACAGTCAAAAAACAGGTCAGTTTCAACATAGTGTTATTTCTTTAACAGATGTTGGTATTATTGGTTCAGATCTACAGAATCAAGGAGTAAAGGTATATAGTCTCGGCATGAAGTCTATAGCATCGGTACCTAAGGTTTTCTTGCAACTTAAGAAACTACTCAAGGAGCTTAGACCTGATGTAGTGCAGACTTGGATGTATCATGCTGATTTTTTAGGTGGTTTAGCTGCAAAGAGTGTGGGTGTTGATAATATTATTTGGGGTATCCGTACTACGGATGTATCGCAAGGTGCTTCCAAGCAAACTGTTCACCTTAGTAAGATATGTGCAAAATTATCTTACTACGTTCCCGATTCTATCGTTTGCGCAGCTCATGTATCAAAAGACTATCATATAGATATTGGTTACGACAAATCTAAGATGATTGTTATCCCTAATGGTTTCGATGTGGAGGCGCTTTCTTCTACAAAAGAAGATGGACTTAATATCCGTAATCAGTTTGACTTGTCCCCTGATGATATCGTCATTGGATCTGTAGGTAGGTTTAATCCTGTCAAAAACCAAAAGCTTTTTGTGGAAGTTGCCTCTACGTTAGTAAAAGATTTTCCAGGTTTGAAGTTTATGTTAGTAGGTAGAGACAATGACTCAGAAAACAAAGAGCTAATGTCTTGGATCAAACAGTACAACCTTTTAGATAATTTCAGACTGCTGGGTCAGAGGAATGATGTACCTAAATGTTTAAAAGCTATTGATATTTTCTGTTTACATTCCAAAACTGAAGGGTTTCCAAATGTAGTAGGAGAAGCTATATTATCAGATACTACATGTGTAGCAACTAATGTAGGAGATGTTAAAGTCCTTTTAGATGAAGAGTCTATTGCTCTAAGTAATGATGTAATTGGAGTTAGTCATACTATAAGAAAATATCTTACCTACCCGAAAGATAAATTACTTAAAAAAGCTAATGAGAACAAACATAATATTATTACTAAATACTCTATGAAAGTAATCATAGACAAGTTCCACAGTTTATATTAAAAAATAAAAGTTAATACAAGATACTGTAGTGAATAATATGAATATAAAAGTTCCTAGTTTTATTAGTTTAAACTCATTCGTACTGACTTCAATACTTATAATTTTTATTATAAGTTTCTCAAACTTTGCCAGTTTGAGAGCGCCTTTGATAGTTGTGCACTTTACCTTATTTTATTTCCTTGTGATGTATAAGCATCGAATATTAATAATGAATAAAAGCTTAATTATTATTTCTCTTCTTGTAGTGTTTGTTGTAATACAGAATATTATTTTTCAAGGTAGTTTGTTGATAGTAGTTCAGTCAATAGCCTTAGTTTTATTTCTATTTTTTACTTCTCAAATAGCTTTAGCTGAAGGAAAATCCTTTTATCATAAAGAGCAATATAAAACACTATCTAAAATTCTACTTGTATTGTTACCTTTTTTTCTTATAAGTCTTAATAGTTGGTCAGATTTCAGACAGCCTGGGCTGTTTAGGAATCCCAATATTACCAGTCATCTTTCTGTAATGATATTACCTTTTATTTTATTAGGGCTGGATCAGAAAAGATATAAAGTGTTTGCAGTAATAATTGTAGTTTTGATTACTACTATTACTGCTTCTAGAAGTTCAGTATTGGCATTTTCACTAGGCTTGTTAACATACATTTTTGTGACTATATTTCCAAAAAGTAATTTTTTTACCTTATTTGTATTGTTAGCATCTGTATTAGGGATATCTATTTATTCTGTAGAAATTGCAGAATGGGTATCTGGCAATTTTTCTAGTTTGGTAAGTTCATCTGATTCACGTCTATTAGATACTGGTTATAATGGGCGTGATGTCTTGATGCAGTTGGCGCTCGAAAGGTTTGAAAGTCAACCTATAATAGGATTAGGTTTTGATGGTGTTAAATTTGATAGTGGTAGTGGGCATGTTCTTGGCACACACAACGGATTGATAGAAACTTTAATAAAGTTTGGGATTATTGGTGCTTTTATTTTTTCTCTATTCTGCTCGTCCTTAATATGGATGACATCCAAACATATCCCTAGATTTAAAGCTGCTACAATAATGTCACTCGCAACAATATTCTCTTTATCTACAAATAGCTCGACTTTTTTTGTACTCAACTATTTGTTTATCTATTCTCTTCTTTTGGTTTATTTAGGTTATAGAGTACAAGACAGTAATGAAAATGAGCTTTCGATTGAACATTAATATATTTTACGAGAATTATTTATGAAATTTTTACTTGTAGCTAGTTTTGCCAGTTCCTTAATTGGTTTTCGCAAACCCCTTATAATTGCGCTATTAGAAAGAGGGTTAGAGGTTCATGTAGCTGCTCCAGAACTACTAGATAACCAAATTGTAATTACAGAGCTAACGGAATTGGGTGTTATACCTCATAGTATTTCGATGCAACGTACAGGCATTAACCCTATAGCGGATACAAAAGCTTTAATTTCTCTTTATACTTTGATGAGAGAAATCGAGCCAGATTATATGATGGGATACACTATCAAGCCCGTCATTTACGGAACGCTTGCTGCTTGGCTTGCTCGTGTACCAAAGCGTTTTGCTTTAATTACAGGTTTAGGCTTTGCTTTTACTGCAGAGGATGATACCAAGCGCAAACATGTACGTGCTGTTGCTCAAGGTTTATACCGTTCAGCGCTACGTCATTGCCAAGTGGTATTCTTTCAAAATTATGATGATGAGGCATTGTTTCGTCAGTTGAATATTGTGTCTTCAAAAACACGTACGTGTGTAATCAGCGGCTCAGGCGTAGATGTGGAGGAGTTTGATGTTGTGCCGTTCGATACACAAAAGCCATTACGCTTTTTATTGATTGCTCGATTATTGGGCGATAAGGGTGTGCGAGAGTACAATCAGGCAGCTCAACAAGTTAAAAAACTACATCCTGAAGTGCAGTTTGATTTAGTTGGTGGTCTTGATGCCAATCCGACTAGTATCACCCAAGGCGAATTAGATGAATGGATTAAAGCGGGTACTGTTAACTTCTTAGGTCGTCTAAAAGATGTACGACCAGCGATTCAAGCATCTTCAGTATATGTATTGCCATCTTATCGTGAAGGTACACCACGTACAGTACTAGAAGCGATGGCAATGGGACGTGCAATTATCACTACTGACGCACCAGGTTGCCGTGAAACAGTTGTAGATGGCGACAATGGTTTCTTAGTTCCTGTCAAAGATGTAGATGCTTTAGTACAAGCGATGCTACGTTTTATTGAACAGCCGGCATTAATTGCGCAAATG
Source organism: uncultured Psychrobacter sp. (assembly GCF_947488565.1). Taxonomy (GTDB): domain Bacteria; phylum Pseudomonadota; class Gammaproteobacteria; order Pseudomonadales; family Moraxellaceae; genus Psychrobacter; species Psychrobacter saeujeotis. The sequence continues at coordinate 100,390 of NZ_CANKZC010000003.1, forward strand.
GGTCAACGTGCTCGCATAATAGCTGAAGAAAAATACGATGTGCATAAAGTAAATGCTCATATGATCTCGGAAATGGAACTGGAGTAACAACATATGATTAAACGAATCTTTGACATTACAGCTGCTACTACAGCGCTAGTGATTTTATCTCCGGTATACGCAGTTACAGCCTATAAAGTTAAGAAGAACCTGGGCTCACCAGTATTGTTCCGACAGATACGTCCTGGTATCAATGGTGAGCCTTTTGAGATGGTTAAATTCCGCTCTATGAAGGATGCTAAAGATACTGATGGTAACCTTTTACCTAGTAATGAGAGGCTTACACCATTCGGTAAAAAGCTACGCGCTAGTAGTTTGGATGAATTGCCTGAACTTTGGAATGTAGTAAAAGGTGATATGAGCCTTGTTGGCCCCCGTCCTCTATTGATGGAATACTTACCACTTTATAACGAAAAGCAAGCCCGTCGCCACCTAGTTCGTCCTGGCGTCACTGGATTTGCCCAAGTCAATGGCCGCAACTCAATTGGTTGGGATGAGAAATTCAATCTTGATACCTGGTATGTCGATAATCAATCGCTATGGTTAGATATCAAGATCCTATTCAAAACAGTAAAGAAAGTGCTGATAAAAGATGGTATTAATGCTGATGGTGATAAGATTATGGGCAAATTTAAGGGCAATATTGGAGAGTAATGATGAATATTTTGATAACTTCTGCTGGGCAGAGAGTTTCCCTTGTTAAATCCTTCCAAAAGGAGTTGACTGCTATTGATAAGAAAGCGAAGGTTTTTACTGCCGATTTTAATCCAATGTTAGCACCAGCTTGTCACATTTCAGATGGATATTTTGCTGTACCAAAAGTGACCGATCAAGAATATATTGGTCATTTAATAAAAAGCTGCTTAAACAATGATATAAAATTAGTCATTCCAACCATAGATACTGAATTAAATATCTTAAGTACTAATATCTCAGAGTTTGAAAAAAAGGGTATTCACGTGGTGGTTAGTGATGCCTCTTTCATAAAAAAATGCCGTGATAAAAGAAAAACCAATGAGCTGTTTGAAAGGTATGGCATAGATACACCCACACAGTTCAATCAAAATAATCTTGAGTTTCCTGTATTCGTAAAACCATACGATGGAAGTCGAAGTGAAGGCATATTTACAGCTTTTGAACCGAGTGATATCAAAGATGAGCATACCAATAATAAAAAATTGATGTATATGGAATATATTTCCGACGAAGAATACGACGAATTTACTATAGATTGTTATTATGACAAAAACTCTACTTTAAAGTGTGTGGTTCCGCGTAAGCGTATCTTGGTGAGAGCTGGCGAGGTAAATAAAGGGGTTACCAAGAAAAATATCATTGTAAATGAATTTACAAAGAAGCTTGCTAAACTAGAAGGTGCTAGAGGTTGTTTAACTATACAAGTATTTCTACATAAAAATAAAGATATTATGAAAGGTATTGAAATCAATCCAAGATTTGGTGGTGGTTATCCTTTGACTTATTTGTCAGGTGCGAACTATACAAAATGGGTTATTGAAGAATATCTATTGAATAAAGAAGTCACAGATTTTAGTGATTGGGAAAGTGATTTACTCATGTTACGTTATGACGCAGAAGTTTTGGTCAGTAATTACGATAAGTAAAGTAATAGTTTTGGTTCGTATAACCTCTAGTTGTATAGGATTCAGCTAGAATGTTAATCGATTAAGTACAAGATTTTTGACTTGTCGTTTGATACAAATAAGAGAGTAGTTTATAAATGGCTTTTACATTAGCTCATATGGCTGCAGCTCTGCCATTTTACCCTGATAAACGCCGGTTGCATTTTGAGGCATTACTCATCGGTACGATGATGCCAGATTTGCATTATTATCTGAATATACCCAGATCGTTTTCTCGTCAGTCACACGAATGGATAGGTATTTTTACCTACAACTTACCGTGGGGTTTTTTAATATTTACACTATGGTATTGGGGATTAAAGCCTGCGACTTACGCGTTGATTCAACCCTTTTTAAAGGTTTCTACTGAAAATACTCTTAATCAGCAAGGTTTAAACCCTGGTAATAATTATTATAAAGGACAAAAACGTATCATTGGTTACGCTGCTAGATATTGGTCCTTAAGAGGTATTAAAAAAAGAGTCATACACAAGGTAAAGTCTTTTTATCTGCCTGTAGTATTTGGATTGATCTTAGGTGCAACCACTCATCTAGTTTGGGACGGTATTACTCATGCTGACGGCTCTATTGCTCGTCATATTGACTGGTTACAATACCCTCTGTACTTTTATCCTTTTAAAGGAACGAGTATCGCCAGATTATTACAGTATTTAAGTTCAATGGTAGGTTTAGCGGCATTATTTTGGTTTGCCTGGTCACGCTCAAAAAACTGGCAAATTAACAACAAAGACGTGGTCAAAGAAAGATTAGGAATAGACAACATAGTCAGGCTGGTCTTTTCTAAAAAGCAGAGTGCAATAATCATTGCGTTAATGGTTACCTTAACTCTGATATGGGGTATGCAGGCAGTTTTAAGTTGGTATCCATCTTTGACTAGCAGTCCCTACAGGTTTGCGGCAGGGGTATCAGTGAGTTTGTTAAAAAGAGTTACTTTACTATGTGTTAGCTATGCTGCTCTATATCATTTGACGTACTTTGTTCAACGTACTTATCGACAGTATAAAAACAATAAAGTAGGTTGATTGCGTCACGTAGTTTTAAAGGTTTTTACTGTATTGAAAATGCATAGGAATTTTCAGACAGAGCTTTGATGTAATAGTATTGGTTATTTATTTTTTGTATAGTTGAAATAAAGTGATTTATAAAGTTGATGATTTACTTTGTAAACCGATGATAATTACCAAAATTTAACTCATACATTTATAAAGAATATAATTAACCTGCTTAATATAATTCGAATACGACTAGATTTTTATATTATATTCGGATAATAGAATATATATAAAATTTTATTAAATTATTTACATATCAAAACTTGGAAACGTCATGATTCTTATACACAATGCACTTATCAATAATATAAAACGCTGTGAAGCGGCTTATAAAGTTTATCAGAAAGGTTTGACTTATCATCAAGCTTTGCATATTTTTCATGCCAACAAAAAGATATATGACGAGCTTATCCTTTTATTAAATGATAATAGTTTAGATGCGTCTATGAGTAAAAAAATATTTAACTATATTTTTTATCTCGAAGATTGGTTTGTCCAATTCTCAAGATTAGAAAAAGAAGTTGGTAGTCTTGAAGATCGTTTTTCTTTTGAATCTCTTAAGAATAGTATAGATTATCCAGCAAGTTTTCTTGATGATGTTATAAAATAGAATATAGTTATATCTGCTAAAGTTTTATGGCTAAGGCGTATCATTATAACTGAACTTCTAAAAAAATAGTTTTGGTTCGTATTATTTTATAACTTATATAAAATAACGCACGATGAAATAAAACCGTAAAATAAATAGTTTAAAATAAAATGAGGTATTACTACTCATTAATTCGATAATAAATAAGGAAGCTATATGCTAAATTCTCCTTTTCCACCGTGGCCAAGTTTTACCCAAGAAGAGGCTAACGCAGTCAGTAAGGTACTATTGTCTAACAAGGTAAACTATTGGACAGGACAAGAATGTCGTCAATTTGAGCAAGAGTTTGCTGAGTGGGCAGATAGTAAGTATGCCATCGCATTGGGCAATGGTACTCTAGCTTTGGACGTGGCTTTGCAGGCGTTAGATATCGGTGCAGGTGATGAAGTCATCGTTACGCCACGTACCTTTATTGCCAGTATTTCTAGTGTGGTTAATGCGGGCGCTACGCCTGTGTTTGCTGATGTTGATGAGTCTACTGGTAATATTACTCCAGAGACGATTGCTGCCGTTCTAACGGACAAAACCAAAGGCATCGTGTGCGTGCATCTAGCAGGTTGGCCATGCGATATGGATGGCATAATGGCGCTTGCAGATGAGCATGATCTATATGTCATTGAAGACTGTGCACAGGCACATGGCGCACATTATAAAGGTCGTAGTGTCGGTAGTATCGGGCATGTTGGCGCATGGAGCTTTTGCCAAGATAAGATTATGACGACTGGCGGCGAAGGCGGAATGGTCACTACTAATGACGAAGATTTGTGGCGTAAAATGTGGTCATATAAAGACCATGGCAAGAGCTACGCTGCTGTGTATGAAAAGGAGCACCCACCTGGCTATCGTTGGTTACATGAAAGCTTTGGTACTAACTGGCGCATGACTGAGATGCAGGCAGTGATAGGACGTATTCAGCTTGAGAGAATGTCAGATTGGACGGCCAAGCGTACGGCTAATGCGCAAGCAATCTTGCAAGCATGCACTCAGTGGGAAAATAAAGGCTATGTACACGCACCAAAGCTAGAAGAAACACCAGAATTTGCCGATTCTAAGCATGCTTATTATAAGTTATATGTTTATATAAATACCGACAATCTACCTGATGGCTGGTCACGTGATCGCATTATTGAAGAAATCAGTCAGCTAGATGTCCCCTGTTTTTCTGGAACTGCTTCTGAAGTCTATCTAGAAAAAGCGTTCGATGGCACAGGACTGCGTCCTGAAACTAGAATGCCAGTTGCACAAGAGCTTGGGGAGACAAGTTTGATGTTTTTAGTACACCCGACGCTTACTGAGGCTGAAATTGATAAAACGGTCGAAGCAATCAATACGGTATTCAATAAGATAAATATCTCATCTCAACCATAACAGCTACCACACTAATCAAATTATAAATCAAGACATTCCACCAATAGCTGATATATCTGGCATTGGTGGTAACTCATCTAAATTGGTCAGCCCAAATGCATCTAAGAACTGCGACGTCGTATGTAGCAAGGCTGGACGACCCAATGTTTCTCTATAACCATCCTCAATGATCCAGCCTTTATCAAACAGCTGCCGCAGTATGTTGCTCGATAGCGTCACGCCACGTACATACTCTACGTCGCTGCGAGTCACTGGTTGTTTATAAGCAATGACACTTAGTGTTTCGAGTAATGCCTGACTTAAGCGTTCTTGACGCTGCGGAAAAACACGCTGTATTAATGCACTATAGCTATCCGCTATTTGTAGGCGATAACCGCTGGCAGTCTCGTGTAAGCTGAGGACGCCAGTATCTAAGCGCAGCTGTAGTAACTCTAAAGTCTGCGTTAATTCTTTACCAGATAAAGATAAATGTTTCTTGATAGCGTTTGCAGTAAGAGGTGCTTCTGACGCATGTAATAGCACTTCTATCTGTCTACTTATCTCATCAAGATGCTGATGTTTAGTATCTGTCATTACACATTCTCTATTAAGACTGTCAAGCCAGCCATTGTAGCGTTAATGGTTCGATTGGATGGTGCTTTGCAACCTCATTATTAACCGTGGCGCTGTCTGCTAAATCAGTGCTTACTATACCAACCAGTTGCCGTTTTATCAGCTCTAGTACTGCGACAAAGCTGACCACGACACCTATCTTACCTTGTGCTTTATCTAGTAGCTCACAAAAGGAGCGTGTGCCATCAGTGCTTAGCTGACGGCTGATACTGGCAATACGATCGGACAGGGGAACGGCATCGACCTTAATGGTATGCATTTGATAATCAGGTTGTAGCTGCATTTTAAATAAGCTATCAATTAATAAATTTGGAGAGTAGCTGAGTAATTCGGCATTCATAACATCTTGATTAGGCATACTCACCATCGCCAAAAACACATCGCGCTCAAGACGAATCAGGCTATCTAAACGCTGACTAACGGTTTTGATTTGTGCATATTCTTCTAAACGTCCAATCAGCTCAGCCTTTGGGTCGCGTTCATCATTGAGTGTCTCAGGTATCGGTAGCAATAACTCGGTCTTTATCGCAATCAATGTCGATGCCATCAGTAAATAGTCACCCGCCAGCTCAAAATGTTCAGTATCTAACTCACTAATATAAGCCAAATACTGCTCCGTAATAGGCAATATCGGCATTTTGGTCAGATCTACATTGTTTTTTTTAACCAAATATAATAAAAAATCTAACGGCCCTGCAAACTGCTCTAGCCAAATGGCAAACGCTTGCGGGGGTACGTACAGATCTTCAGGTAGCTGCTGTATTGGGGTTTGATAAATGCGCAAAGACATGTCATTGATGACTAAGCCATCGTAATTGTTGTTATCAGATGATGACATAGAAGCTTGAGAGGCTTGAATTGGGATTGCAGACAAAGCAGGTTTTGGTAAAGCTACACGTTTGTTTTTTGGCTCAGTCTGCACGTTTAATATCCGTCTTCATTATGACAAATTATGATAATAAAAAGGTAGTTTAAGCCATATGATTATTTAAACCAAATAATTACTTAAGCTTAGCAAGTGGGCGAATCCCAATAGCACGGCGAGCTTTATCTAACTGTTTACGGCTATGACGACGGGCTTTGTCCGCGCCCATTTGTAAGATTGCTTCCAGCTCTTTTGGATTGGCCATCAACTCTTCATAACGTGCGCGAAACGGCGCAATTTCATCATTGATTTTGTCAAATAGGACTTGTTTGGCATCACCCCAGCCGATACCGGACGTATAGCGTGCGCGCATATCAGTAATTTCTTCAGGCGTTGCAAAAGCTTTATAAATTTCAAAGAGAGCAGAATCATCAGGATCTTTTGGCTCGTCAGGAAGCTGCGAGTTGGTCACAATTTTCATGATAGCTTTATGCATCTGCTTTTCAGGACTGACTTGCGGGTTAGGATCACCGAATAGCGGAATAGTATTGCTATAGCTCTTACTCATTTTGCGACCATCAAGCCCTGTCAGTAGCGGAATATCTTCATCAACGACTGCTGAGGGCAGGGTAAAGAGGGTCTTGTAACGATGATTGAAAGTGCCAGCGATATCACGTGCCATCTCAATATGCTGCACTTGGTCACGGCCGACGGGCACATGAGTGGCATTAAACATCAAAATGTCAGCTGCCATGAGTACTGGATAGCCAAACAGACCCATAGTAATGCCTTGATCTGGATCAACATCCGCTTTTTCTATATTAATATCGACGGCTGCTTTATAGGCATGAGCGCGGTTCATAAGACCTTTGGCACACGAGCAGTTTAAAATCCAAGCAAGCTCGGGAATTTCAGGCACATCCGACTGACGATAGAAGGTCACACGCTCAGGGTCAAGACCACAAGCAATCCAAGTCGCTGCTATGATTTTAGTCGATTCATGAATAACCGCTGGGTCATAACAACCAATAATGCCATGATAATCTGCCAAAAAGAAAAACGCTTCATCGTCACTGTTTTGAATAGATTCAATCGCTGGACGAATAGCACCAACGTAATTACCTAAGTGCGGAATACCGGTAGGCTTAATGCCTGTGAGGATACGTTTGGTTTCTTTTTTAGGTGCATCAGTTTGATTACTCATGGAAAATCCGTAGTTGGTTTATTAGTTTATTGCAAATTTAATATCGTACACTTAAGTCAATGACTCAATTTAGTGGCGCAAATTATAACAAATTTATCTACTGCTTTGTTTGTGTATAAACGCCTACTTATAGATTTCAGTGCGACCATCTGGGCTGTTTTTGAAGCGCCGATGAAACCACATCCATTGGGTTGGATCAATACGAATGAGTCCTTCTAAGACTTCATTAATGCGAGTGGCGTCAGCGACTTCATCATTACTAGGATAGTTATCCAGCTCTGGTGTAATGGTTAGATGGTAATGAGGGCGCTTGCCACTTGGTAGGTTATCCGGTGTTTGCCGATAGGTGTGCAGAGCCATTAGCGCTGGAGGATGTTGCTTGTCGCCTAATTTTGCCATGCGCCGTGAAGCTGTGATAGTGGCTGCTGGCACGCCAAAAAATGGTGCCATTACGCCTTGCTTGAGACCATAATCTTGATCAGGCGAGTACCAAATTACATGCCCAGCTTTAATTGAGCTGACCAAACTGCGCATATCACGGCTGGATATTTGCTTTCCAAAGATGCGCGTGCGACCGTTATAAATAAACCAATCAAGAAGTGCATTATTTTGTGGTCGATACATTGCATCTAACGCAAAAAACTGCGCGCAAAATAACCCGCCCAAATCGAGCATGGTGTAATGAGCGCCTAATAAGATAACAGGACGATTGTCTTTTTGGGCATTGATGAGATATTGTAGCCCCGAAATAGAAACCGTACGGGTAAAAACATTAGGGCGAAACCAAGCACAAAGCGTCTCAAATACTCCAATACCTTGATTGACAAAAACTTGCTTTGCCATCAGTTCTCGCTCAGCTTCTGGCTTTTCAGGAAAAGCCAGCTTAAGGTTAATAAGCGTATCCTGTCTACGTGAGCCTGCAACTTTATAAATCAAGATACCAATCTTACGACCCAACCAAAACTGCCAACGTAACGGCAGGTAAATCATGGGCAAAAATACCACAAATAACAGCCAAATGCCCCAGTATCTAGGCAGTAAAAATTGCCACTGAAAAGGCTTTTTATCAGCTTGTGCTGTGCGTTTATGAGTCTGCGTAATAGTTGGTGTACCAGTAGGAATAGCCGGCGATTTAGCAGACTGCTGTACGCTCTGCGATGGTGTACTGTTCTTTGAAGGTATTTTACTTGGATCGTATTGTTCGGGCGCTTTCATAATGTCCTTTTACAGCACTGTTTGTGGCATCTATAGCATTGGGCTATATCGTCGAGGCTAATGATGAAAAGTTACTATCATGATGGGGTAGCGGTAGCTGGTTTGCAAGTTGGTTTTGACTATAAAAGCAAAGTGTTTAACAGTTTATAAAGTCAGGTTATTGAGTGCACTAGCGTTTAATATCACTACTATTAAGCTTTAAGCATAAAAAAACCTTATAAGCTGTGACCAGCTTATAAGGTTTTGCAAATTTAACGTTTTACTTGATGCTATTAGTATAACTCTGAGAAAAAGACAACCATAACAGTAAAACGATAAACAGCTTCTATTAACGCTTCGAGAATTGTGGACGTTTACGTGCTTTACGTAGGCCCAATTTCTTACGTTCAACTTGACGTGAGTCACGAGTAACAAAACCAGCGGCTTTTAGCGTAGATTTGTTGGTGTCGTCAAGTTCGATTAGGGCACGAGTGATACCGTGACGAATAGCACCTGCTTGACCACTAATACCACCACCTTTTACAGTGATATAAAGATCGTAGTCATTAGGAGTATCTAATAGTTCTAATGGCTGACGAACAACCATACGTGAAGTTTCACGGCTAAAGTACTCATCAAGTGGCTTACCGTTAACGACGATACTACCAGTACCTTTTGCTAAAAAGACACGAGCAGTAGACGTCTTGCGGCGACCAGTTCCGTAATTGCGTTCCATAAGTGATTCCTTAGATGTCTAGTTCTTTAGGTTGCTGTGCAGTATGTGGATGTTCTTCCCCTGCATATAGCTTTAGCTTCTTAATCATTGCATAGCCAAGAGGACCTTTTGGAAGCATACCCTTAACTGCTTTATGTAGAACATCTTCAGGCTTATGTGCAATCAGCTTTGTGAAGTTGGTTTCTTTAATACCGCCTGGGTAGCCACTATGACGATAGTACTTTTTATCTTGCGCTTTTTTACCCGTTACCGCGATTTTTTCTGCGTTGATGACAACGATAAAGTCACCAGTATCTACGTGCGGAGTATAAGAAGTTTTATGCTTGCCACGTAAGCGAGTAGCGATTTGGGTGGCTAAGCGACCAAGGGTTTTGCCGTCAGCATCTACGACATACCAGTCATGGGTCACTTCAGCTGGTTTTGCACTAAGTGTTTTCATGATAAAACCTTAAAATTAGAATTCATTGAGAGTTTAGCTGGGAACGGGGCTCTCAAAAAACAGACTGCATATTATAAGCAGTAGCGCCTACGCTTGCAAGCTGCATTGGGGTTTATTTTCGCCTTATATACATTAAACTGCAGCGTTGGACCAGTTTTTCAGCGGTTTTTAGCATTCATTAATGCAAGTTGCATGATTATGACGATTCTAGTCTATAAAGTCCAGCCACAACTTGTCCGACTTTGGTTTGTTTGACGCATTCAAACCTGCTAAACCCTTGTGTTGCAAAGACTGAGCTTAGAGACTGAACCATTTCGTTTAATTGCTCATTTAAATCTTTGTCAGCTTCCAAATAAATAAGCGTTTCTGTCGTGATTAATGACTGTTTAATTAAAGCCGTTAAAATTGGCTGCCATAAATCCTTTGCATAAGGTGGATCAATAAAAACGATATCGAACGGATGTTTGAAATTACTATTTTGAGATAAGATTTGTTCAGCGTCGCCATGAAAAACTTGATAGCTATCAATATCAACATTTAATTGCTGCGCGCTTTGTAATAGCAATTGGTACTGAGATTGATTGGTTTCGATAAAGGTGCAGTGTGCAGCTCCCCGAGATAAGGCTTCAAATCCTAATACACCGCTGCCTGCACAGCTATCAAGAACACGTGCGCCATGTATATCGGCAAGCAACCAGTTAAACAGTGTTTCTCGTAAGCGATCTGGCGTCGGTCGTAAGCCATCAGCATCGATAAAATTGATGCTACGACGTTTAAATTGTCCACCAATAATACGTACTTTGCCCGCAGTGGTTTGTTTTTTATGATTTGTATCACGCTTTGGGCCACGCGACGTCGATGTTTTTGTGTTTCTTTTCATAATGACTATTCTTTATTCGGTCGCTGTAGTGGTTGCTGCTTGGGCTTCTGCCTGTTCCTTTAATGCTTGTTCTTGATCGCGAATAGCATCACGTTTGGCTTTATCCAATGCTTTTTGGTATTTAATAGCTTTTAGCTCATCAGGTGTGGGAGGTGTAATAGGGTCACTTTTACGCTGCAGGACCCAATAATCAAATAATGCACGTCCAATAGGTGCTGCTACTGCGCTACCGCCGCCACCGTTTTCAACCAGTACCGCAAGGGCAATTTGTGGGTCTTCTACGGGTGCAAAACCATTAAACCATGCATGATCCCAATGACGCTTATCGATTGCTGATTTATTATAACTTTTGCCTTGAGCGATAGATTTGACCTGAGCCGTACCTGTTTTGCCAGCGATACGGTAGCGTGAAGTATAGATACCACGAGCAGTACCAGCTTTGACAGTGTCTTCCATCGCATCATGCATACGTGTCCAATCAGAAGGTTTGCCATCATAGTCAATCTTACCGTCAGATTTGGTGATGACATTCACTTCTGCAGCGCCATCACTACGTTTTAGCAGATGCGGGGTAATATGATTACCTTTATTTGCCATCATGGCAGTCGCATTGGCAATCTGTAGTGGCGTTGCTAAAAAATATCCTTGACCGATACTGACTGAGATGGTCTCGCCTGGTAACCAGCCTTTGTCATAAGTGTCTTTTTTCCATTTTGGAGAAGGCATAATACCTGACTTTTCATTCGGCAAATCAATACCGGTATCTTCACCAAAACCAAAGCGCACCATCCAGTCATGTAAGCGCTGAATCCCCATTTCATACGCCAGTTTATAATAATACGTATCCACTGACATCATAATAGACTTTTTGAGATTCACTGAGCCGTGACCACCGCGTTTCCAGTCACGAAAACGATGCGAGTCGCCAGGCAAGCTAAAGTAACCTGGGTCATAAATAGTCGTCTCCCAATCTCGCAAACCGTAATGTAGTCCACCCAACCCTTCAAATGGTTTGATAGTAGAGGCTGGTGGATACATCCCTTGAAGCGCACGGTTATACAGGGGCTGATCGATATCTTCTCTTAATGCATCGTAGTCTTTAAAAGAGATGCCTGAGATAAAAGGATTGGGATCGTAACTTGGATTACTCACAAACGCTAACACATCACCATTTTTTGGGTCTATCGCCACAATGGCACCGCGACGACCGTCGAGCTGCTGTTGAGCAATCGTTTGTAAGCCATAATCTAAACTTAAAGTAATATCGTTGCCAGCAACGGGCGGTTCGGTGTCTAACTGCCGTAGAATATTGCCATGAACATCTGTCTCCACCGACTGATAACCTGGCTCTCCAAGTAAAATATCTTCGTAAAAATCTTCAATACCAATTTTACCGATGAGGTCAGTACCAGCATAACGATCTTTATCAATACGCTTGGTCTCTTTGTCATTGATACGGCCAACATAACCGATAACATGGGCAAACAGCTCATCGTAGGGGTAGGAGCGGGTTAATTTACTCTGGATAGTAACGCCCCTAAAAAAAGGCTTACGCTCACTAAACTGTGCGACCTGCTTTTCTGTCAAATCAATTTTAATGGTCACCGGATCGTTCTTACTCTTACTTAATCTCGCCAAGATGTCAGTAATATCAGTGTCTGTTAAATCAAAAATAGGTGCAAGCAAGCTTAGAGTGCGTTCTGGATCTTTTACTTCATCGGGGCTGAGCATGGCGGTAAATACAGGCTGATTATCAGCAAGCAATATGCCATTACGATCGTAAATATAACCACGGCTAGGCGGTGCAGATATGAGCTTGATACGGTTATTGTCAGCCTGAGTTTTATATTTATCATGAGCGTATACTTGCAAGTACCCGTAACGCAGTAATAAAACACTCATACCCAAAAATATGAATAGACCAAGAATAAGAATACGGCGCATAAAAACGCGGTTGACCTGCTCGGTGTCTGGGATAAGCGATTTATTCATGTAAAGTTAGTACCAATGAGCGCAGTAGATAAAGCAAAAATTACTTTGATAAAGGAATGCTGTGAAAGGTATTTAAGCAAATGCAGACAATAAAAACAAACATTTCAAACACATAGATTAAATGACCCTGTAATATTGAAGTATGAACGTAAAAGCGTATTGCTATTATTGCTGTGCGACAAATTATAACAGAATGTAATAAGCTGCGCTGATCCTGTCCGCTTATTTGTTGATGAATTCACACATGTCATTGATAGTACTATTTATAAGCTATTTTATCGCTCCAATTTGTAGTATCAAATATAAGTCAGACATGTGATGTTGTCATGTATAGTCGCAACTTGGTTTAGCTGTATATGTGCTAATGAGTAGCAAGTATGCTAAAATCGGGCGATTTATTTTGTAGTGTTTACTTGGCATTAAAGTGCTGTTTTTATTAAGCGTTTTTTAACAATACTAACAAACGACTATAGATTAACGAGAATCGTTACGTCAGAGGCAGGAAGAGTCATGGTCGCAACCTCAATATGGCAAATGCTTGCTGAGCATCCAGAGTTTCTTGCCATGCTGACCATCCCACCAGTGACTGCATTTGTCACTTGGTTGCATGTATGGATGGCATTGAAAATGCTGTTTTACCCCATTAAATTTTGGGGGCTACGTATACCTAATTTTCCATTTTTTGGTCTGCCTGGACTTGGTTGGCAAGGTATCGTCCCGCGTAAAGCGGGGAAAATCTCTGGAGTTATTGTCGATCAGACACTCTCAAAGCTTGGCTCACTTGAAGAGTTTTTTCAGGCGATGGAGCCTGAGCAGATGGCAGCTTTTATCACTGATACGGTTGATAAAAACCTTGAACCACTGATTGATGAGATTATGCTTGAGCATTCAGGTGCATTGTGGGGCAGTCTGCCATACGCACTAAAACGTCGTATTTATACGCAAGCCCATCAAGAGCTGCCAGACATCATGCAATCTTTGGTGACTGATATGACCTACCATGTCGAGGACTTGGTCGATATGCGTCAAATGATCGTCAATAAGATGGAAAGTGATCGTCGCTTAATGGTGAATATGTTTTTAAGGGTTGGTCAACACGAGATCAACTTTATTTGGCATATCAGTGCTTTAATTGGATTAATTTTTGGTATTATCCAAATGTTTATCTTTTTGGTGGTGCCGCAACATTGGACAGTGCCATTTTTCGCTGCCATTTGGGGCTTGTTGACCAATTGGATCGCAATCTGGATGGTGTTTAATCCAGTAGAACCACGCTTTATCTCTTATATAAAAGTTTTTGAGCGTTGTGACGGTTTTCCTTTTATAAAATTGAGGCTACCGCACGTCGCGCAGTTTCGTTTTCAAGGCGGCTTTATGAAGCGCCAAGAAGAAGTATCTGAAGTTTTTGCTGAAATCGTAGTCAACGATTTAGTGACTTTAGAGAATATTATGAATGAGATGATGTATGGCGATCGATCGGCGCAAACGCGTGAGCTGATGAAGTCGCACCTTTACCAGATATTAGAGTCGCCAGTGGTTAGAACGACTTTGCGTATGGGACTGGGTCGCCGTGAGTACGGGCAATTGAAAAATACCATTATCAATAAATCAATCACCGCTACGATGGTACCGCTACGAGATCCTGAACTTAACGAGAGTCGCGCGAGCAAAATATTCGGTCTGTTTCGTGATCGTATTCGCGCTTTATCGCCTTATGAGTTTCAAAACTTATTACGTCCAGCATTTCGTGAAGATGAGATGACGTTGATCGTACTTGGTGGTTTGACTGGATTTTTGGCAGGTTGGTTGCATCTTGTTTTAGTGTTCTTTCCAGCGGTGCAGTAAACCAATGATTTTGTTATAAAAATATTTTATAATTATCCATGGTTAATGAATATATATGGAAAATTAGTACTAAGTTAGATAGTTCATTCAAAATTTGTCTTGACAAGGAAGCTTCATGTTAATCATACAGTGGTATGGTTGGCAAAGCTTGTGTTGTTTTGATTTTGTCATGAGTAGACTATAGGTGCTTTTCAATAAATAAGAGCCCAATCCGCCACAGTAAACTATGACCGTATTAGGGTAAACAGGGTTAGATTGTATGTTAATCACAGAATTGGGTTATTTTGCCTTACTGGCTGCCTTTGTGTTGGCAATTTTGCAAGTTGTATTGCCAACCATTGGTGTTATGCGTCATCAGATTGCTTGGCAGCGTCTTGCGCCAAGTTTGGCGTGGGCACAGTTTGCAGCGATGATCGTGTCGTTCGCAGCGCTGATGGCAGGCTTTTATTATAATGATTTTAGTCTAGTCTATGTCGCACAGCACTCTAACACTTTGTTGCCTTGGTATTATAAGTTGTCGGCAACTTGGGGTGGCCATGAAGGGTCTTTGCTACTATGGATGACTATTATGGCGACATGGTGTGCGCTAGTGTCTTACTTTAGTCGCGGCTTGCCATTATCGATGCGAGCACGAGTATTGGTTATTTTGGCAGCAGTACAAATGATGATGCTAGCGATGCTGATTTTTACCTCATCGCCATTTAACCGCACTTTGCCAAACATACCTGTGGATGGTGCGGATCTAAACCCAGTATTACAAGATTTTGGTCTGATCATTCACCCACCCATGCTATATATGGGTTATGTGGGTATGGTTGTACCCTTTGCTTTTTGTATGGCGGCGCTGTGGGAAGGGCGCTTGGATGCAGTATGGACACGCTGGTCACGTCCTTGGGCGCTAGCTGCGTGGGGGTTTTTGACCATCGGTATCGCCTTAGGGTCTTGGTGGGCTTACTATGAGCTTGGCTGGGGCGGTTGGTGGTTTTGGGATCCAGTAGAAAACGCGTCGCTCATGCCATGGCTTGCTGGTACAGCGTTATTACATTCGTTAGCAGTGACTGAGAAGCGCGGTGTATTTAAAGCATGGACAATTATGCTAGCGATTTTTGCGTTTGCATTGAGTCTACTAGGGACATTTTTGGTACGCTCTGGGGTTATTACCTCAGTCCATTCGTTTGCAGCCGATCCCACGCGTGGTTTAGTTATTCTAGTCATCCTTGGTATCATCGTGGGCGGTGGACTATTGATGTTTGCAGTACGTGGCTGGCGCTTGACGGTTGAGAGTCAGTATCAGCTGATCTCACGTGAGTCGTTTTTGGTTATTAATAACGCCATTATTTTGATTGCCACTTTAGTGGTCCTGCTAGGTACGCTTTATCCAATTATTGCGGATGCTTTTAATCTAGGTCAAGTATCTGTCGGCCCTCCTTACTTTAACGCTTTGTTTGTACCTTTGACTTGGTTGTTATTACTTGCTATGGGCATGGGTTCTAATATTCGCTGGAAAAAAGACAAGCGTCCGCTGCTTGGCGTTGGTATGGTCATCGCAGCCAGTAGTCTGATATTGGCGGCGATCATCGCTTATTTTGTTCATCCATCATCTATGCTAAATATCGGTGTGACCTTGGCAGTAAGCTTTTGGGTACTATTATGGATGGTTATCGATTTTAAAGATAAAACCAAGAATGCACCAAATATGGTTAACGGACTGCGTCAATTACGTCTTAGTTATTGGGGACAACAAACTGCTCATATTGGGGTTTTAATCGCAGCGATTGGTGTTGCTTTTACTAGTAGCTTAAGTATTGAGCGTGATGTAGCACTTGGACCGAATGATACTGTTCATGTTCAAGGTTATGATTTTACTGTCAAAGACTTTCGTGAAGTAAAAGGCAGCAATTTTGATGGTATTCAAGCTGAAGTTTCAGTCACAAAGGATGGGCGCGACGTTACAGTTTTATACCCTGAAAAACGTACCTATATTATTAGTATGATGCCGATGACAGAAGCTGCGATTGACGCCAGCCTCATGCGCGACTTGTATGTTGCGCTTGGTGAGCCAATCGCTGAAGGCAGCAATCAATGGGCAGTGCGTATCTATGTAAAACCTCTGATTCGCTGGATATGGCTGGGGTCGATTATCATGGCTTTAGGGGCACTAATGAGTATGTTTGATAGTCGCTACCGTATCAAAAAAGTCAAAGCGTCACATAAGATCGCGGCTGATACTACGGCTAGTACAACCATACCGACAACAGCGTTTGGGGAGAAATAAGATGAGTCAATCGGACAATACTCCCAACAGCCAGCAGAGCAATGCACAGCATCGTAAAATGACGAACAAAAAACAGCTGAAAGTATGGTTTCTAGTGCCACTTATTGTGTTCTTAGGGCTGATAGTAATGCTTTATATGCGCTTGGGTAAGCCTACTGATATCGTGGCTAATATGGCGCTTGAGCGTCCAGTTCCTGCATTTGAGCTGCCGTTGTTGTCAGACACTAGCCGTATTATGACCAATGACAATTTACCCGACAAACCGTTTTTGATGAATATATGGGGTTCTTGGTGTCCAACTTGTATTATTGAGCATCCGTTCTTGATGGAGCTAGAAGAACGCGGGGTCAATTTGGTTGGCGTCAATTACAAAGATGATATTGGTGATGCATTAAGCTATTTGAACCGAGGTGGCGATCCGTTTTCGATGTCCATTCAAGATTTGTCAGGTCAGTTTGCACTAGACCTTGGTTTAACTGGGGCTCCTGAAACTTTTATCGTCGATGGTGACGGTATTATCCGCCAGCACATCATTGGAGAAGTCAATGAGGCCAACTGGCAAGAGCGTATCATGCCTTGCCTAATGGTACTAAACGAAGCCAATAAAAATGGCAATAGTCCTGATCCAAGTCAAGTTGGGGAGGCATGCAAATGAGAGGCGCTCAAATAACAACGGCTATTGTTATAAGGCTAGGAAGCCTTATACTGGCGTGCCTACTGAGTATGACAGCTTATGCAGCAATCGATGTTTACGACTTTGATTCAGTGCAGCAAGAAGCTCAGTATCGCGGTCTTATTGAAGAGCTGCGTTGCCCTAAATGCCAAAATCAAAACCTTGCAGGATCTGATGCGCCGATTGCACAAGATCTAAAACAAAAAACTTATGATATGGTCAAAGACGGACGTAGTGATGCAGAGATACGTAGCTATATGCAAGAACGTTACGGTGATTTTATTACCTATAAGCCACCTGTCCGTCCATCAACATGGATACTGTGGTTTTTTCCGCCATTATTATTGATTTTTTTGATTACCGGCTGGTTTTGGCAGAGTAAACGCCGACAGCTGGCCGCTCGGGGTGATACGAATAAGATGATTGATACCCCTGCTGCAGCTTTGACACCTGCAGAAAAAGCTGAGCTGGATCGTCTTTTATCACGTTCGCATAGTACCGATCATGATGTCACAAGCACAGAGGACAAAAAATGACCCTATTTTCTACTGCTGGCTTATTTATTGCCCTAAGTTTACTCGTTGCCTTAATCCTTGCTGTCATCGTCATCACACCATGGCTACGTGCAACTCGCCTAAAAAACAATCCTGTAGACAACCAACTGTTAGACATCAACGTAACCGTGTTTCGTGAACGTTTGGCAGAGCTTAAAGCTGATAAAGACAGCGGCACTATTGATGATAACCATTACCAAAATCAAAAGCTTGAGCTTGAACGCCAGCTATTAGATGCGCAGCGTCAAGTAGCACCGATGATAAACCCAGGTGTCAAAAGCCGTTTAATAATTATTGTCTGGGTGCCAGTGATGGCCGCGATGGCATATTTACTAATAAGCGATCGCACCCCAGTATTTGAGCTATGGCAAGCTGAAGATAAAGTTGGGCAAGTAGCTGATGATCTTTTGACAGGTAAAATTGATCAGCCGCCAGAATGGGCTATTGAAGATGGTCGTCAACTGATTACTGCCATGCAGACCAATGTCCATCGTCATGCTGACGATCCTGATCGCTGGATGCGCCTATCAGAGCTGTTTTTGTCACTTGAAGTAACTGACTCTGCATTAGAGGCTTTATCTAGAGCGTATCGTTTATCTCCTGACAACGAAGAAATTGCAACCACTTATGCGCAAATTAGCTTTTTTGCTAATGAAGGTCAACTGGATGCTAATAGCCGTCGCGTCTTGCAAGATGTGCTGAGTAATAACCCCCAACATGAAGGCGCACAAATGCTAATGGCAATGGGTGAAGCACGGGCTAGCAACTTTGAACAAGCACAAGGCTGGATCAAAAGATTACGAGCGAGTATCGCCGCCAAGCCAGGCGATCACACCCAAGCGCTGGCAAGTTTGGATGAGTTGAGTGCCAACGTAACAGGGCAGCAGCAGCAGGCCGCTGAGGGAGTTAATGTGACCGTAAGCGTTAATCCTAGCTTATTGCCATTGATCAAAGGCGATGACGTATTGTTTGTTGCTATTCGTGATGTCAACGGTGGCCCACCGTTTGCAGCCAAACGTCTACCGATTAGTGTGATTCAGCAAGGTGAGGCTAATATAAGCTTAAGCGACATTGACGCTATGATGCCTGAAAGGACGATACAATCAGCACGCGCGGCAAAAACCCAATTGGCTGTTATTGCCCGTATTAGTCATAGTGGCAATGCCAGTGCAGAGTCAGGTGATTTGTCAGCCAATCCTGTCGTAATTACTGCTGACCAAAAACAAGTCAATATCGAAATTAACCAGCAAATACCATAACTTTAAAAACTTCAATAATCTAGGCGCTGTAGTGATAGCTACGGCGTGCAATTGTGTTATATGAACAGCTAAGTCATACCTACATACGGTACTAATACCAAAAAAACTTGAGCTTTATAATGTCACAAGGTAAGGTATATCTGGCATTCGCGCAATTAACCAATCCCTAACATCCCATCCACCAAGGAGAAACGTATTATGATGCGTATTATTTTGCTAGGTCCACCTGGCGCTGGTAAAGGCACCCAAGCACAGTTTATTTCGAAAGAGTTTGATATCCCGCAAATCTCTACTGGCGATATGCTACGTGCAGCGATTAAAGAAGGTAGCGAGCTTGGTAAGCAAGCTGAAGGCATTATGAACGCAGGTGGTTTGGTTTCTGATGAACTTATCATCAACCTAGTAAAAGAGCGTATCTCTAAACCTGATTGTGCTAATGGCTGTATCCTTGATGGTTTTCCGCGTACCATCCCGCAAGCTCAAGCCCTTGCAGACGCTGACGTTGCTATCGATCATGTGGTCGAGATTAGCGTACCTGACGATGAGATTGTAAAGCGTCTATCTGGTCGCCGCCAACATCCAGGCTCGGGCCGTGTGTATCATGTCGATCATAATCCACCAAAGCAAGACGGTGTCGACGATGTCACTGGCGAAGCACTTATCCAGCGCGAAGACGATAAAGAATCTACTATTAGAGAACGCCTCGCCACTTATCATCAGCAGACATCAGCCTTGGTAGGTTTCTATCAAGACAAAGCCAAAGAAGGCGAAAACGCACCCAAATATGACAAGTTTGATGGTACACAAGCTATCGATGAGGTTAAAAATCAAGTTTTGTCAGCGTTGAGAAGCTAGTCTTTTTCTATTATTCTTTATGCTAATAAAAACCTTGCTCATTGGCAGGGTTTTTTGTTGATACTTTATAACCATACAATATTAAAAAGACCCGCCCATAAAAAAGCCATCTACCTAAGTTAGGAGATGGCTTTTTAAAAATATAAAATCTTTTTTGAAATTTATGCATTACCTTCAGCATCAACTTGCGCTTGTTGTTGGCTTTGCGCGTACGCTTGATCAAAATTGACTGGTGCAAGCAACAGCTGCGGGAAGCTACCACGAGTAACAATGTCACTAATGACTTCACGCGCATATGGGAACAACACATTAGGGCAATAAGCGCCTAAAATCTGTCCAATTTGATCATCAGGGATATTTTTTAATAAAAAAATACCTGCTTGATGAACTTCAGCGATAAACGCTGGTTCTTCAGCGTTCTTAGCGGTAACGCTTACTGTTAAGATAACTTGATAGTGGTCGTCATCTAGCTTTTCAGCGTTACTTGATAGGTTAATATCAAGCTCAGGATTCCACTCTTTAGTGAATACTCCAGCGCCTGGTACTTCAAGAGACATATCTTTTACGTAAATGCGTTCTAATGCCAGTTGCGGTTGTGCTTGTTCTTCAGCCATGTTGATTCCTCGAATAAATAATGCAATGTGTCGTTATTGTCTTGATAGAAATGTTTTTATAACAACGTGTGATATCAAGCTACATTATTACAAGCTAGGACAATAATAACAATAGTTTGTCATCAATCACTTAATACTATAACTAGATTTGCTAATAGTGATCACTGTCGTTGTTATATAAATTGTTTAAAATCGCAAATTAACCTGCTAGTAACTCATCCAGCTTACCTTGCTGATTCATCTGATTTAGTTCATCAAAGCCACCAACAAAAGTATCACCAACAAAAATTTGAGGCACAGTACGATAGTTATTGGTTTTTTGCATCAGTGCACGGCGATCGTCGCTACTCATATCGTGCATACCGATTTCTTCATAATCAACGCCTTTATTCTTTAATAGTTGTTTGGCATTTGTGCAATAAGGGCAGATAGGTGTTGTATAAACTTTAACTGAAGCAGTCATAAGATATCCTTAATAATTAAATATTATATAAAATCTTTATTGTCTTAAACTGAATAGACTGATAATGAATGTATGTTTGATTGCGCTCATTATAAAGTGGGGGTAGGGTTAGTAAATTCAAGTCAGCTTGTCATAAAAGCTCATAAAACACTGTAAGGAGTTTATTAGCTAAGTTTCCATAAAAAAAGACACAACTAAAAGTCATGTCTTTTTATTCATACCAAGAGCAAGCTTACTTGTGCAAGCTAGGTTTAGTTTTGCCTTTATTCTTAGGTTTGGCATCTTTTAATCCTACCAATGGCATGCCAGCTCCTTGCCAGCCACCCACACCACCTTCTAGGCGATAGACGCTGTCTTTACCAATCATCTGGATAGCCGCGCCTGCTTGTACGCCCATATCACATACAATGATCACTGGCTGTTCAATTGCGCGGATCTCATCTAAATGATCTTTGAGCTCAGTAAAGGGAATATTACGACTGCCTTGGATATAGCCGGTGGCAAACTTCTTTTTGGCGCGAATATCAATAAGCTGCGCATTTTGAGAGTTAACCATCATGCCGAGGGTATTGGGCGACACTTTTTTGCCGCTACGTTTGTTTTCAATGGTAAAGAACAGTACGGCAAGTACGGCCAATATACCAAATAAAAACGGGTGGTTGCCCACAAATTCAAGCGCACGATCCAAACCAAACCTCCAAAAAATAAGCGTTCTATTAAGCTGAGAAGACAGCTCAATGATTTTGAACAAGGCGCTATTATACCGATTAGGTCATCTATAGTAAATGTATGATGAGCAACCTATGTTTTGATAGTATTGATTCAATAAATAGCGATACTAGTATGGCTTAGTATCCGCTTCTGCTTGCAAGGTCACAAGATTTTCAACACGGCGCTGTAGCACATCACCATCAGCCACCGCTTGCCATAGCGCGCAGCCTTTGCTGTTATAAGTGTGACGACAGTCACGAAACTGGCAATCGCCTGCGAGTGGCGCAAGTTCAATAAAACCTGAAATGATATCGTCAGGATCTAAATGCCAGATGCCATATTCACGAATGCCAGGCGTATCGACGATACCGCCTTGAGTAAGATCGTCTGGATTAAATGGCAATAAACGACTGGTCGTCGTGGTATGTTGACCAAGTTTTGAGTTTTCAGAAATGATATTAACGCTCTGCGCGGAGTCAGGTAATAACGCATTAATTAAGCTGCTTTTACCGACGCCAGACTGACCGGCGAAAATGACCAGTTTTTTGTCTATGTGGCGCTTTAGCTCACCAAGACCCTGCTGCTCATCGTTATCGGCAATGTTTTCGGGACAATCAACTGAGGTCAGTACGCTTTCATAACCAAGGGCTGCATACTGTGCCAATAACTCATTGGTATCGACGCCATTTTCTTGGGCAAGAAGGTCCGCTTTATTAAGCACCAATAGCGGTTTGACACCAGCGTGATGACAGACAACCAAGTAGCGATCAATAAGTGTCGGCGCAGCAGCTGGCAATGGGGCAAATACAATGGCTAAGATATCGATGTTGGCAGCGACAGGTTTAAGCTTATGATAGCGGTCTGGACGTGAGACAAGAGAAGTCCGTGGCTGTACGGATTCGATACGGCCAAAACCAGTATTGGGATCCGCAGTCCAGCGCACATGATCGCCTGCGGCTAGCATCGGTAAATTGGTACGCACATGGCAGCGCCAGACATCGCCCATCTCAAGTGCTTGCCAAAACGGCTCAGGGTCATCAGGCGCAATTTCTGGCTGCACGGGTATCATCGCAGGCAAGCTTGTAATTTGTACTTCTAGTTGCTTACCATAATGCGCCATGACCACACCATCCATTAAGCTTTCATCGATGCTTTCTTGACTCTCAAGCTGCTGCTTGTCGATGCGACGAATCTGTTGTTTAGTCAGTTTGCGTTGCCGGATTAGTGCCATGGGTTTGTGACCTATTATAAAAATATTGCTAAGTGTAGCGTGAAAATTTGCTAACATACAGCCTAAAGCGTTTATAGCAGACAGGGGTTTTGTAATATTTTGAACCTTTTAAATATCTTAAATCAGCAGACGCGTACTGTTACTAATCAAATACTATTATCGCTGTATGATTTATACACGAAACTTACTTAAATATTGTTTAAAAATTTATTGACCATAGGACAAAATATGAGTACCGATGACCATCCCAATAAAATCAAAATTAAAAACCAAGGTAAAAAAGGGCTGGTATGGATTGATTTAGAGATGACTGGTCTAAATACCTTAACTGATGAGATTATTGAGATTGCGACCGTTGTCACTGACGAAGACTTAAATGTCTTGGCAGAAGGACCAGTGTTTGCGATTAAGGTATCTGACCGTATATTAAATGGGATGGACGAGTGGAATACCAAGCAACATGGCCAATCAGGCTTGGTTGATCGTGTGCGCCGCAGTACGGTGACATTAGCAGAAGCTGAAGCTGAGACCATCAAGTTTTTGAATAAGTGGGTCGATAGTGGCAAGTCGCCGATGTGCGGTAACTCCATCTGTCAAGATCGACGTTTTTTAGCGCGGCAAATGCCAGAGCTAGAAAAGTTCTTCCACTATCGCAATCTTGATGTGTCATCCATTAAAGAGCTATGCTTTCGCTGGCGTCCTGATGTCTTAAAGAATTTTGAAAAAGGTGGTAGTCATTTAGCGTTAGACGATATTCGCGACTCTATTCGTGAGCTTAAGCACTATCGTCAGCACTTTTTTAAACTGATGCCATAAAGTTAAGTGGTTTTAGCATAGTCAAAAAAGGGTCTGTTATTTTAATGGACCCTTTTTATCGTAAATAAGAGACGTCCACATATCGTCGAATCTAGATAACTCAGATACATGGCTATCCAGTCGCTCAATAAAACGTTACTTTTCTTACGTGCTGTGCCTGCGCTGACAGAGGCTACGAAAATAACGTTTCATATCGCTGTACCGTTTTTATATCGAATTAACTATAGTTATCATGCCATGAGTCGTTTAAATTCAACCAATTTAAATTCAGCTTTATTGCTATCTGAGTGTTCGTTAGCGATCACCACACCAATCACTGCGCTGACCATTGGTTTACGAGTATCGTTATTTAGCAGTCGCCAATCTCCCAGCACATAGCGTTTTTTGGTGTCGGTTGCTTGATGGATATCTGGACGATGCGTATGGCCATGTAGCAAAGCATCACTGTTAGTCACGGCTTGTATCACCGCATCATCGTTAACATCCATAATATGAGTGGCTTTATTGGCATTGTTTTGCTGGCTTTTTTGACGCATTTTATCGGCTATTGCCAAACGTTTTTCTAGGGATTTATTAAGCAGATACCACTGGGTTAGACGGTTACGCATGATTTTACGAAAAAACTGATATTTCTTATCATCAAGACAAAGCGCGTCGCCATGCTCAAGACGATAGTGTTGCTGTCCGACAGTTAAGGTATATGGCTCATCAATCAGCTCACCACCAAATAGGTTGCAAAAAGGCTGACCCAATAAAAAATCTCGGTTGCCATGCATGACTAAAATCTCACAGCCCGCTACCCGCAATTGTTTTAATTTAACGATAAGCGGGGTGAGCCAATGGCTTTGGCGCGCATCATCTGACAGCGTTAAATAAGCGTCATCACCAATCCAGACCTCAAACCAGTCGCCTAAGATAAACAAGCGCTTGAGGGCAGGTAGAGCAAGGCAGTCATTGAGCAGTGCTAAAAAAGCCTGCACTAAGGCAGGCTCCTCTGGCGATAAATGCAAATCGCTGATCAATACTTGTCGCACCTCGTGAGGGCGGGTCGTTATCAGGTGATTAAACGTTTGCATTTATCATAATCCTTGTCGTCTATTGTCAGACTATAAGTAAAGCTTACTTATATGACTTATTTAGAAACGATGGTCGCAGAGTTGATAACCACTGGCTCTTTTGGCACATCAGCATGCATACCAAAGCGACCAGTTGGTACGCCGCGCATTTTTTCGATGACGTCCATGCCACTAGTGACTTTACCAAATACAGTGTAGCCCCAACCTTGCATGTTTTTGCCAGAGTGGTTTAAGAAATCGTTGTCTTTGACGTTGACGAAAAACTGACTGGTCGCTGAATGCGGGTCTTGTGTACGTGCCATGGCGATGGTGCCTTTGTCGTTCTTTAGACCATTGTCCGCTTCGTTTTCGATTGGCGCATTGGTTGCTTTTTCGTTCATCTCAGCGTCCATACCGCCGCCTTGAATCATAAAGCCATCAATAATACGATGAAAAATCGTACCATCGTAATGACCAGATTTTACGTAGTTTAAAAAGTTTTCTACGGTTTTTGGCGCTTTTTCTTCGTTGAGTTCAATGACGATCGCACCCATACTGGTGTCAAGTTCTACTACTGGTGGCATGTCTACCATGAGATATTCCTTTTTGATTGCAGCGCCTTAAATGACACTGTCAAGTGGTGGTTGAAAGTTGGTGACTAAAAGTTATGGCTAGTCTAACGGCTTTTTTGTCGTCTGTCATGTATCAGGCTGTTAATGCGTTTGTGAAACCTGATAGAATAACGCAACGTTATCTTTTATCAGTCTTTTTTAATTTATCATTTTTAAGCGCGATGATACGCGCTATATCCTGAACACTTGCGCTAGGAGCAATGAGTAATGAGTGAGCACTCAAGCAATAATGCACAAAAAAACGACTTTATTCGCAATATCATTCGTGATGATGTCAACGCGCAAAAATATCCTCAAATCGTGACACGATTTCCCCCTGAGCCAAACGGCTACTTGCACTTGGGTCATGTCAAATCAATCTGTCTAAACTTTGGTATTGCTGAGGAGTTTGGCGGTGTCTGTAATTTGCGTTTTGATGACACCAACCCAACCGCAGAAAAACAAGACTTCATCGACAATATCGAAAACGATGTCAAATGGTTAGGATTTGAGTGGGCAGGCGAGGCGCATCATGCCTCAGGTTATTTTGATCAGCTCTATGCGTGGGCGGTGCAGCTTATCGAGCAGGGCGACGCTTATGTAGATTTGCAGTCGCCTGAACAAATCCGCGACAACCGCGGCTCATTTAATGAGGCAGGCACGCCATCACCGCAGCGTGATGCCAGTGTCGCAGAAAACTTAGCGCTTTTTGATGAGATGAAAGACGGTAAGTTCGCTGAAGGTGAGGCGGTGCTACGTGCCAAGATTGATATGGCTAGCCCCAATATGAACATGCGTGACCCTGTCATCTACCGCGTCATGCATCAATCCCATCACCAAACCGGCGATAAATGGTGCATTTATCCGATGTATGATTTTGCCCATCCGCTCTCTGATGCGCTCGAAGGTATCACCCATTCATTGTGTACGCTGGAATTTGAAGACCATCGTCCATTCTATGATTGGGCCGTAGAAAAAATTGGCTTTGAGGTACCGCCGCACCAGTATGAGTTTAGCCGCTTAAATGTCGATCACACTATGACCAGTAAGCGTAAGCTCAAGCAGTTGGTCGACGAAGGAGTGGTGAGTGGCTGGGATGATCCACGTATGCCGACCATCGCGGGTATGCGCCGCCGTGGTTATACGCCAGAGGGCCTGCGTGACTTTTGTGAGCGCGTTGGTGTGACTAAAGTCGACAGCGTTGTTGATTTTCGTCTATTAGAATTCAGTATCCGTCAGTCATTAGAGACGACGACCGCACGCGGTATGGCGGTGCTCAAGCCTTTAAAAGTGACGATTACGAACTTTGCGGAAGCGGTCAGCAGCTGGGAGTCACAAAAGGCCGATAGCGTCAATGCACGCTGGGATGAAGGTGCTCAGACTCTATGGCTCAAGCAGCCAAAACATCCTAACGTCGATATGGGTGAGCGTGAGATTCCGTTTACCGAAACCCTTTATATCGATCAAGGCGACTATGAAATTGAGCCGCCAGCAGGTTATAAGCGCTTGTCACCAGAAAAGCCAGAAATCCGCCTGCGTAATACCTATGTGCTGGCCGTGACTGAGCATATTACTAACGATGCTGGCAATGTGACCGAGCTTAAAGCGACGATTGATCCTGCGACATTGGGCAACAACCCTGAAGGGCGCAAGGTCAAAGGCGTGATTCATTGGGTATCAGCAAGCCTTGGCGTGCCTGCGACCGTGCGTATGTATGAGCAGTTATTTAGTGTCGAGGACCCAGGTAGTGCCAGTGATGTGCATCAAGTACTCAATCCCAATTCATTGACTGAGCTTGCAGCTGTAGTTGAGCCATCGCTCGCCAACGCTGATGCTGGCACGCGCTTTCAGTTTGAGCGTGAAGGCTACTTTATCGCCGATAGCGAGGAGCACACCAGCGACAAGCCGGTGTTTAACCAAATCGTCAGCTTACGAGACAGTTATAAGCCAGCTTAATTGTCGTCTATCAAACTCGAAAGTACGATGTTTGGATTAGGGATACAAGCCAGTAGTAAGATGTGTTTGATTGTTTGATCCAATAGACATGCTCAACGACATATCTAAGGGAGAGTAAAGAGATTATGATTAAAAAGTCGATCAATCTAGCATTGCAGGGCGGCGGTTCTCACGGCGCCTTTACTTGGGGCGTACTAGACTATTTCATGGAAGATGGCCGAATCAGTGTAGAAGGTATCACTGGGACGAGTGCTGGAGCCATGAATGCAGCGGTATTAGCTCAAGGCTATATGGATAATGGTGCAGATGGCGCACGTGAGGCGCTTGAGCAGTTTTGGCGTCAAGTGGCTTATATGGGCATGATGAACCCCGTCAAACGTAGTCCCTTAAGTATTTTGACTGGCAAGTGGGATGTAGACGACTCACCAGCGTATCTAATGCTTGATTTATTTAGTCGGGTTGCTTCGCCTTATGATACCAACCCGTTGGATATCAACCCGCTACGTGATCTAGTTGAGTCTACCATCGATTTTGAAAAGGTCAGAGCATGTAGCAAGTTAAAGCTATTTGTGGCGGCAACCAACGTGCATACGGGCAAAATAAAGGTATTCAATCGTGAAGAGCTGACCGCAGACATGATTTTAGCTTCGGCATGTCTGCCTTCTTATTTTCAAGCGGTTGAAATCAATGGCATACCGTATTGGGACGGTGGTTATGTTGGTAATCCACCTTTGTATCCTTTGTTTCGTACCACCAAGTCTCAAGATATTATGATTGTGCAGATTAACCCTATTGAACGCAATGAAACCCCAACAAGTGCTATAGAGATACAGAACCGTATTAATGAGATTTCGTTCAACTCTTCTTTGTTAAGAGAGTTACGAGCGATTGATTTTGTGACCCGTCAGCTGCAAGAAAACAATTTGGATAAGGAGCGCTATTCTAAAGTATTCTTACACCGTGTTGAAGCCACCGAACAAATCAATCCACTGTCAGCGTCTAGTAAAATAAATTCTGAATGGGTGTTTTTAACGCACCTGCGTGATATTGGCCGCGAATCTGCAAAAGCCTTTCTTGATCAACACTATGAGGGGTTAGGTCAACAGTCTACCTTAGATTTACGCCGTGAATTTTTATAAATAAGTTATATAAGTTAAAGTATTGCCGTTATAGATTAAGCTCGACAATAGTAGTTTGCAATTGTGCCTATTTCTAGTACGCTAGAGATGGGCTTTTTTGTGCATAAGTATAATTTAGTCTATACTAACTTGCTTAGAGACAAATGGAATAACCGCATTACAATCCGTCACAAGACATTCATAACCAGTTTGTTAATATAAAATAGAATGCTTACTGACGCTAGCCGAGTCGTTGTTTATCGGCTATGTCTACGATAATAACAGAGCGCCTTGAGACATTTTAGCGCTCATCACTAATACAAGGAATTAAGTATGGCACATTTACGTCTAGGTGACGCTGCACCAAATTTTGACGCTGTAACCACAGATGGTGATATTAATTTTTATGATTGGGCAGGGGATAGCTGGGTTGTATTGTTCTCGCATCCTGCAGACTATACGCCAGTTTGTACGACTGAGCTTGGACGTACCGCAGCACTGGGCGGAGAGTTCCAAAAACGTAACGTCAAACCCATTGCGCTGTCAGTTGATGATTTAGAAGATCATAAAGGCTGGGTGGGTGATATTGAAGAGACTCAGGGTACGGCGGTCAATTTCCCTATCATCGCGGACTCAGATCGTACTGTCGCCAATCTTTATGACATGATTCATCCAAACGCTGATAATACTGCCACAGTTAGAAGCGTCTTTATTATCGATCCAAACAAAAAAGTACGCTTAACACTAACTTATCCTGCCAGCTGTGGTCGTAACTTTGATGAAATCGTTCGAATCATCGATGCGCTACAGTTATCCGATGAATACAATATTGCGACGCCTGTGGACTGGCAAGATGGTGACGACGTTATTATTCCACCAAGCGTCAAGAATGAAGATATCGCCGCCAACTACCCTAAAGGACATACAGAAATCAAGCCATATCTACGTACCACACCTGCACCAAATAAATAAGCTAAGTGCTATAGTCCGGTTAAATCACAGATTAAAACCCAAAACCTCATAACGTAAAGTTATGAGGTTTTTTACTAATATGCTGACAAGTATTAATAAGGCTTTGCTATGATAACTATAGTAGGCTATAACTAGTATTAATCACCCTTCCACGGAGTTTGCCATGAAGACATTGTATGTAACTCGTACTGCCCCTAATCCACGTAAAGCACTTATTTTACTAGCCTCAAAAGGTATCGACGTTGATGATATGGATGACATAAATGTCGTAGATATCGATTTTGCAGCCAATGAGCAGATGTCAGACGCTTTTACCCAAATGAATCCTATGCAAACAGTACCAGTATTAACCCTAGATGATGGTACTGTGCTTAATGACTCTCAAGCGGTTTGCGAATACCTTGATCGCGTCTATGGTGAGCGCTCAGTGATGGGCAATGACGTGGTACAACGTGCACAAGTCTGCTCTATGCGCCGTATCGCTGAGTTTGAAGTTTTATACAACCTTATGCTGGCATTTCAACACAGTCATCCCTCTAAAGCCCAGCGCGTTGAGCAAGTACCAGAGTTTGTAACACCGTCTATAAACCGTGCAATCAAAGCACTGTCTTATTTTGAAAAAGCATTAGATGGTCATGAGTACTTAGTGGGGGAGCAACTAAGCTTTGCTGATATTGTGCTATATTTAGGATTAGATTTTGGCAAGATTCTTAAGGTTAATCCTAATGAGCAAGGAGAAAATTTAGCGCGCTTTTATCAAATGATGAATGAGCGTTTTAATATCAAAAAAACGGCCAAACCTACAAAGAATTGCAGCTAAAAAAGCTCGGTATAACGCTATATTTTATGCAACATTCAATAATGGATAGTTAAGAGATTGACTATCCATTGTTATTTGGAAGAATAATACGGACAGTTATATGTGAATATAAGAAAGTACCAAATAATAAAATTAAACATTTAGTTACATAAGGTAACGTAGTTATTCTTACAGTAGTTATACTATTTGATATCGTTCATATCACCTGATAAAAGAAACCGAATACTTGTAAGCAAGTTTAAATAACTGTCGTAAGAGAGATGTAACATGGTAAGTAAAATTTTAAAATTCTCTTTGCTGCCAAGTTTGCTAGCATCTAGCTTAGCGTTAACTGCCTGTAATAATACTTCAACCAATAATAATTCAAGCGATACTACTGTAGAAAACGCGGCTATCAATACTGATGCTCAATCAACACTTACTACTCAAAAACTTAGTGCTGAAGAAAAAATGAGTGCCAAGCTTGCTCGTTACCGCTGGACATTGGATACTGCAACTGATGCCGATACCCAGCCGATAACATCGTTAATGGATATTAACAACCAAGTTGTTTTAAACTTTAACAAATATCAAGGACAAAATACCATCAGCTATAGTGTAGGCTGCAATACTGTTAATGCTGTTTATCAGCTGCAAGACAATATACTGATGACTGAAGATGGTATGGGTACAAAAATGCTGTGTAATGATTTGAATACAGCTGAGAATAAACTAAATGAGTTAATGCAAAGTGAAAGCCAGCTAAGTTTGACAAATGAGGCGCCTCCAACCCTTACTCAAATCACAAGCGACAGCACTACTCTCGTTTGGAGAGGTAGAATGACAGCGCAAGCAAAATATAATAGTAGAGGTGAAACAATATTTTGGGCAGTGGACGCAAACACAAAACTTTGTCCTAATGATAAGGCGCAAAGTTGTTTACAAGTAAAACCTATTACCTATGATGATCAAGGTATTAAGATAGACGAAGGTGAGTGGACAGCGTTCAAAGGTAATATTGAGGGTTATGAGCATAACCCTGGTCATGATGAAATATTGCGCTTACAGCGTTATAAGCTTGCAGCGGATGGCGACACAGATACAAAGTATGCTTACGTGCTTGATATGGTGATAGAAAGTTCGGTACCCAGTTAAATACAGTAGCTTAAAAAGCAAAACATGGCCATAAAAAGCACGTGCCTATATAATAGCGCGTGCTTTTTGTTTAATGGTTACCGATATTACAATGTGTTGCTTGATCGCTCATATATAGGACAAACAAGTGCTTAACGCAAATTCCCCAAGTCCTCTTCGGTTAGACGCCAGCGGCCCTTTTTCTTAGAAGCACCGCGTCCACGCATAGAGCTATTGAGCAGTAATTTGTTCATCGAATGACTAGAATGCGCATGGCAGATGGCACAAGCTAGGCCATCAGCAGCATCTGCTTGTGGCACCACATCTAAAGATAGTATTCGACAAACCATTTCTTGTACTTGCTCTTTAGCTGCTGCACCGTAACCGCAAACTGCTTGTTTGATTTGACGGGCGGTATATTCTGATACTTCCAAATCCAACGCGACCATTGCTGCAATAGCAGCGCCGCGAGCTTGCCCAAGCTTGAGCGCAGAGTCGGGGTTTTCTGCCATAAATACTTGCTCAATAGCAGCATAAATAGGTTCATTGGCATATTTTAGATGATACTGGGTAATACGAGTTAGGCCATTGAAGATACGCTTGAGACGTTCAGGCATCTCTTTTGTGTCAGTACGGATAGTACCTGCATCAATATAAGTTAGCTTGTCGCCCGTTTGCTGAATAACTCCGTAGCCCGTCATACGTGAGCCAGGATCAATGCCTATAATAATTGTCATAGTATTCCGTCTTGCTTTCATTTTTTTATGGCTTAAAAATCAACCTCAAGTTTGATAGTATAGCAATCAATCCCCATATACATGACATGTTAACCATTTTAATTTTATGGTGCTTAATTTTTTATTTGATAGGATGACACTTTATGGGTCAGATAGTTGGTATTGCCATCGTTTGGTTTATTATTGAGATGCTGATATGGTATTTGCTTGCTCAATTTATGAGTGGCTGGCTTGTGTTTATGTGGTTTATTGTCGCTGCTGTCATTGGTATTTCTCTTATTCGTAAAGGCATGTCGGCTCTTAATCCGATGGCTCAGCAGATGAAGGCAGGAGGTATGATGAACCCTGCCATGCGTCCGCAAGAATCGACGATGCTCAAAAGTGTGGCAATGGCGGCGGCTGGAATTTTACTATTAATTCCAGGTATTATTAGCGATGTGTTAGCGTTGCTCGTGGTACTACCTCCTGTCCAGAAGAAGCTCAAAGATGTAGCCAATAACTACGTCATGAATAATCAACAAAAAATGATGGAGATGATGGCCAAACAGATGGGTGGGCAAATGGGTGGTCAAAACCCGTTCGGTGGGATGGGTGGTCAAAACCCGTTCGGCGGTGCAGGTGGGATGGGTAGTCAAAACCCATTTGGACAACAGCAACAGAATCCATTTGGTGATGTGTTCAAACAACATACCACGGTCGATGGTACGGCTAAAAATATTCCAAAAGATGTCAAGAAAATTACTAAGTCTGCCAATGATGAATAGTTTTTTAATCGGTAAATAAGAGATTAGTTAACGATCAGACATAAGAAAAGCCCCCTTGTTCAATAAACAAAGGGGCTTTCGATGGCGTAACCTAGAAGGTGCGACCGAATATAACAACCAGAGTGCCGCCGTAAAATGGTGACCCATGAACCGTGAAGTTCAGGGCGGATGTGTCACTGCCTCGGCAGGTTTCCTGATACACCGCAAGCGGTGCAGGCATACACAATGAAGCAATAGATAGCACATCCAGGTAAAGCATTATCGGCTCAGGGAATAAACATTCACTAGCTAACACTCTAGAATATTTTTATCTTAACCAATGATATAACTGATTGCAAGCTGATTTACAGATTGATACTTTGTCTTAATCTTCGTTTTACTTATCAATGGCTTTAATTTAATAACGGTTTAAAAAGCTTCATAAAATATATTGACTGAAAAATGTTGAGTTTTCAGCTATTTTGAGTTTTGTGGTAGTATAGACACTTTAATCTAATACAGTACTATAGGCGTTCATTCATTTGAGGAGCGGTAATCTATGTCCAATATGCAACAACAAGCAGAACATACCACAGACAGTAAAGCTGAGTCTAATAACAACCTTAACAAAAAAGTGCCACATGTCTTAATGATATTAGACGGTTTTGGACATCGTGAGGAAGCTGAAGACAATGCCATTGCCGCGGCAAACATGCCAAATTTGGATAATATTTATCAGCAATATCCGCATGGGCTTATATCAGCTTCAGGAGAAGATGTTGGTTTACCAGATGGTCAATTCGGTAATTCAGAAGTAGGGCATATGAATCTTGGTGCTGGCCGTGTTCTTTACCAAGACTCAACCCGTATCTCAAATGAGCTTAATAATCGCGAATTTTACAAAAATGACGCGTTGGTTGAAGCAGTAAAAGCGGCTAACGAGTTGGGTGGTAATGTTCATATTATGGGACTACTATCTGATGGTGGCGTGCACTCACATCAAGATCATATTGAAGGTATGTGTCATTCTGCATTGGTTCATGGGGCAAAAAACGTTTTTGTCCATTGCTTTTTGGATGGTCGCGATACGCCGCCAAAATCTGCGGATAAGTATATCAATCGTCTGCGTGACTATATCAATAAACTCAATGCCCATTATGAAGGCGGCCGCGTACAGATTGCCAGTATCATTGGGCGCTATTATGCGATGGATCGTGATAACCGCTGGGATCGTGTCCAAAAAGCCTATGAGCTTATTACTGAAGGAAAGGCTGATCGTCTAGCAACGCGAGCAGATGGGGCTGTCC
Organism: uncultured Psychrobacter sp.; assembly: GCF_947488565.1. Classification (GTDB taxonomy): domain Bacteria; phylum Pseudomonadota; class Gammaproteobacteria; order Pseudomonadales; family Moraxellaceae; genus Psychrobacter; species Psychrobacter saeujeotis. The sequence continues at coordinate 134,809 of NZ_CANKZC010000003.1, forward strand.
AAGCAGCTTATAAAGCACGAGAGACCGATGAGTTTGTCAGTCCAACGACCGTGATTGGACGTGATGAGATGCCATATACTGTTGAAGATAATGATGCATTAATATTTATGAACTTTCGTGCTGACCGTGCTCGTGAGCTTGCGCAAGCGTTTGTGCTACCAGATCATAAGTTTTCAGGTTTTGCTCGTCAAAAGCAGCCAAACCTTGCAGCTTTTGTGATGTTGACCAAGTACTCTGACGTTTTAGCAGATAACGCTAAAACCAGCATTGCATATTATCCAACCTCGCTGACCAATACACTGGGTGAGTATCTGCAGAATCAGGGCAAAACCCAGCTGCGTATCGCTGAAACTGAAAAGTATGCGCATGTGACTTTCTTTTTTAGTGGTGGCCGTGAAGCAGAATATGAGGGTGAAGAGCGTATCTTAGTGCCATCTCCAGATGTAGCCACTTATGACTTAAAACCAGAGATGAGTGCCCCTGAGGTGACTGATAAGCTAGTGGCTGCTATAGAATCAGGAAAGTATGATGTGTTGGTTGTAAATTACGCCAATGGTGACATGGTCGGACATACAGGTATTTTTGATGCAGCGGTACAAGCTGTGGAAGCGCTTGATGTATGTATCGGACGTATTGAGTCGGCAGTACGGGCAGCTGGCGGTGATATGTTAATCACGGCAGACCATGGCAACTGCGAGCAGATGCAAGATTATGAAAGCGGGCAAGTGCATACTCAACATACGACAGAACATGTCCCTCTTATCTACGTCGGTGAGCAAAATATACGAGTACGTAGGGGAGGCAAGTTAAGCGATGTCGCTCCCACTATTTTGTCATTAATGAATATCGAACCACCAGCAGAGATGACAGGTAAGAGTTTGTTAATTCCTACCTTGTAGTAAACATGATATTTTTATAAATAAGGGGGAAAGACAGTATTTATCTTTCCCCTTTTTGTTTGCAATATTACGCTATTTTCTAATGGTGTCTTAATGCTATAGTCAATCCTACATAGAAAAAGTACAAAAATTCAATAGGCTACTGAGCTAAATCTTGCATAGCATCGAGCTGTGTAGGTACAGTAAATAAGTAAAAGTTATCCTAGTAGCATGGTACTTATTTTATACTGAAGAGCCTATATTTTATCACTTGTTATCGTATCGCTGCTGTAGACCCATTAGTTTTTTTTAGGGCGTTGGCAGTCATGTAGCAATGATAGATCTGTACATATTCTTTATCCTATACGAGTCTCTTTATGCCTTTATTACCTTTAAAACTACCAACCATGCCGCTCAAGTTTGATTTGGTACCGTTTGCTATCTGTGAGTCTGCGCTAAAGATAGGTTTAGTGGGAGTCCTTGGGATAACTGGTGTCAACATATCTGCACAGGCAGCCATTACAGAACCTGTAGGGATGGGTGTAAATACTGATAATCCTACTGCAGACTTGCAACTGATTAGCTTGAACATTGATGACAATACAGTAGGTAGTGACGCGGTAGGCGCAAATGACTTAAATAGCGAGAATCAATCAACTGGTCAAACAGAGGATGATATAGATGCTGTAGCCGATGAGACAGCAGTTGATACAGTAGAAGATGATTTGTCTGATATACCAGCTGACGTTGCGCAGGTGTCCTTAAATGCAATCTCCCCTGAGACACTAAAAACCTTTGTCGCAGTAGTGGACTTAGTACGCCGCCAGTACGTCGATCCTGTCAATGATGAAGCGTTATTTGATAATGCGATGAGTGGCATGCTGACCAAGCTTGATAGCCATGCTGAATTTTTGGATGCAGAAGCGTATGAAAACTTACGCGCATTTACTGAAGGAGATGTTGGTGACGTTGGCTTAAAAGCAGTATATAAACCAGATGAGGGGTATTGGGTTGTAACTGATATTGTAGATGAGTCACCTGCTGATAAAAAAGGTATTACCGTTGGCGATTATATACATCAGATTGGTGAGTTTAAGGTTGATGGTGATCGGCAGTCTGATGATGTAGAGCAGCTACTGAACGGAATTGCCGGTACGCAAGTTGATGTAACTGTGTCTAAAGCCGGTCGCCGCAAGCGTGTCATTACCTTGCAGCGCAACAATACTCACCAACAAGATATTGAGACACGGCTTGTTAATGGTATTGCTGTTATCAAACTCCCCGCTTTTCAAAATAATACCCGTGAAAAGATTTTGCAAAGTCTAACCAGTCTTGATGCACCCATTACCGGAATACTGCTTGATGTGCGTGATAATCCAGGTGGCGTACTGACATCGGCTGTGAAAGTAGCCAGTCTATTTATGAACGACACTGACGTGGTGCAGGTAAAGAGTAGACAAAGTGAGCTACGTACTTTAGCGACCCAAGATACAGCCTTACTTAAATCTTTACCCGTAGTGATTTTACAAAATCGTTATTCTGCTTCGGCAGCAGAAGTGCTGGCAAGCAGTCTACAGACACAAAAACGTGCAACTATCGTCGGTGAAGTCAGCTATGGTAAAGGGTCTGTACAGTCAGTCATACCGCTTAATAACGAACAAGCCGTCAAGTTGACTGTGGCTCATTATTTAACAGCAGCAGGCAAAAAGATAGATAAAATAGGTGTACAACCTGATATAGCTCTATCTGGTAATGAGCGCTCATGGGAGCAACAAGCTATCGATGTGTTGCGACCGAAAATACACTCTTCAGGACTTCATCTTGTAAAAAAAGACAATACCTATAGCATGACTGATACTGAAAAAGGGGATTTATAAAAAGTGCTAAAAACAGTATCAGTGAGTTCTATTTGTTAATAAGGCTAGGGCGTTTATACTCATTCCATCACACTAATATAATCTAAGGTATTGCGCTACTCTTCATCAATCTCAAGCTTTTTCATCCGGTAGCGTAACGAGCGAAAAGTCGTACCTAACAACTCTGCTGCTTGTGTCTTGTTTCCATCAGTCTGATTAAGCGCCTTAATGATCAAACGTTTTTCTTGCTCCTGCAAATAGGCTTCTAGACCTTTTTGAGGCAATTCAGCTTCAGAAATACTGACGAGTGATGGTTGCGTATGTATGTCGTCAACAAACTGGTCAGGCTTGCGGCGGTCTTGGTTGTAGACAGATGAAGTATTAACACTGTCGGACTGAGTAGTAGACATCTGAAACGCTGAAGAATAGTGTTGGCTATGGGTGCGATATGGATGCAAATTGTTTGAAAGATGTCCACTATTATCGGTTTTGGTGTTTTGTTGAGGTCCATCCACTTGTAATATCATAGGCTCATTATTTACTGTAGAGACAGTGCTGATATCCTCACGTTCTGCCAACTCTTTTGAGCCTACAGTATCGCTGTCATTAAGTTTGGGCAACCCTAGATGGGTATCACTTATCATGGTGGTTTCTGCTAGAGTAATTGCACGCTCTAATATATTGCGCAGTTCACGAACGTTTCCAGCGAATTCATGCTGCTGCAGACGCGTACAAGCACTTTCAGTCAGCTCTGCTGGTGTACCTAGCTGCCACTCTTCAGATATCAGCGCTAAAAAGTGCTTGGCAAGTAAAGGAATATCGTCACGGCGTGTATTGAGTGTGGGAAGCTTAAGCTCTATCACATTAATTCTATAGTATAAATCTTGCCGGAACTCTCCGTCTTTTACCAACTGGCTTAAGTCTTTATGGGTAGCTGATAAAATCCGAATATCTACAGGTACCTCTTTGGTGTCACCAATAGCGCGCACTGTCTTTTCTTGGATAGCACGTAATAGCTTTACTTGCATAGCAAGTGGTAAATCTGCCACTTCATCTAAAAATAATGTACCACCACTGGCTTGTTGAAACAAACCTTGCTTATCTGCAACCGCACCAGTAAAGCTACCTTTTTTATGGCCAAAAAACTCTGACTCCATAAGCTCAGATGGAATCGCGCCACAGTTGACTGGGACAAAACTACCATCACGGCGTGGACTTAAATCATGGATGAGTCTGGCGACCACTTCTTTACCAGTACCAGAAGCACCTGATAAAAATACGGGCGCCTGTGAACGGGCAAGCTTAATGATGGTGGTTTTTAGAGTTTGCATGACAGTAGAGTTGCCAATCAGGCGACTGTCTAATAACTGCTGTTCAGGCGTAATTTCATCAGTTGCTTGAATACTTTCATCTTGATGAATAACTTTGAGAGCATTTTCGACCAGTTGGCGTAGTCGCGGTAATTCAAGCGGCTTGTTCACAAAATCAAAAGCACCAATCTTAAGTGCTTCAATAGCCAGATCCATACTACCGTGTGCCGTGATCACAGCAACTGGTGTATTAGAGCTACTACTAATCTGCTTAACCAACTCCAATCCTGAACCATCTGGCAGTTGTAAATCTGTCAAACAAAAGTCATAGTGGTTATTTTCTAGATAAGATTTTGCTTGCGATAAACTATAAGCCACGTCACTTTTGATGCCCATCTTTGTCAGCGTAATTTGCATAAGTCGGCATAAATCTACTTCATCATCGACGACCAGCGCGATTGCTGTCATATACAACCTCATTATTGCTTAATTGATACAAGGGATTGAACGAATATTCATTATAAATAAAAAACCTTTATCTGTAAGACTTTTTATCTTTTACTAATTGCACACATGTGTTGTACTGACTATGGGTCAAAATCAATGTGTTAGCAGTAGATGCATCATTGACACCTTGAACCTTAATCTTCGTCATCCCATACTACTTCTGAACAAGAGCCCATGGGTGTGATTAAGCGAAAACAGGTCTTTTCGTGTTCAGCGACATACAGTAGCCTGGCATGATTGGCTTCGCTAAAAGCTTGAGACAAGTAAAGCCCCAGTCCCGTACCTGCTTTATCAGTAGTAAAAAACGGATCAAATAAGCGCTCTACATCAGCTGGAGCGATTTTTTCACCTTCATTTAAAACATCGATTATAACATCGTTCTGCACGCAATATATTTCCACCTCAGCATAAGCATGCGGATGTACAAGACCGCAATAACGCAAACCATTGTTAATTAAATTAATCAGTATTTGCTCTAATTGATGATTATCAAACTGTATCACGGGATGCGAGATATCATGCAAAAAAATATCATTGCCACGAAAATAGTTCTCTAAAAATTGTGGCATCCAAGTTCCAAGCTCTATGGTCTGTTTGTTAGAGCGCTGCTGACGTGATAGTTTTAACACATCTTCAATAATACGATTAACACGTTTGGTTTGTGCAAATATCATCTTATACAGCTCATTATTACCACTAGTATTCATAGCAGTTTGACTGTGGCTCTCGTCTGCGTCAGCCACATCGTTCATATCTTCCAATAACAACTGACTGGCTTGTGAGATAGCAGCAAGTGGATTGCGAATCTCATGAGCAATGCTGGCTGTGAGCTGCCCTAAAGAGGCCAGCTTTAATTGTTGGGCGTTGGCTTGTTCGCGGCGTAAATCTTCAAGCAATATCAATTGACTGTCATCTTCTAGCGGAATTACTTGTACACGCAGTTTGTTGGTAATAGATGCAGTGGCCGCTTCAGGCAATTCGTAAACAAAGTTTCTTGACTGATTGGTAGGGACAGATAAGCAACTGTTGAGTAGCGCTCTATGTTGATGAGCCAAAGCCTGTTGAAAAGCATATAATGGATTATGATGATTTTTAAAATTACGCTGCTGCTGCCTAAGAGTTGGTTTTGAATCCCTATAATTCGTAGGTACTTCTTTAAACGGTGATGCTTCGGTCTCAGGAATGCCTAGTAGCTGATAAGTTGCATGATTGGCCAACACAATGTGCTGCTTATCAATCACCATAATGCCGTTTAGCATCTGACTAATGACTTCTTGGTTAATCGTATTTAGACGCTCTACTTCCTCTGCTTGACGCGTTATAAACCTTTCGACATGCACCAAGCGTTGAGAGATTGACCAACTTAAAAAGCCAACTGCTAAGAAGCTGGCTGACATGAGTAGGGCATCACCTAAATTGGTCAAGCTCATACTATTGGCAATCGCGTGAAAAAATTGCTGATAAATGACGAATAAAATTGCAAGTAAGGTAATGACCAGCGCTTGTGAGCTACGCAGCAACATAAAACTGGCTGCTACCACCACCATATATAGCATTGCCAATTGTAAGTCTGGGGCGCCGTTGGTATATAGCAGTAAACTTAATACAATAACATCAATGCCTAGACCAAACACCAACTGGCGTTGTAACTGCTTGGTAGCAACTAAGAATAAACTGAGTAAAATCAAACTAAGAATGACGTAAAACCCAAGTGCAGTTTGTTGCAATAAGCTCAGTAATAACAAATCGGTGTCAGCTTTAATATTGGCATATGCCATTAATAGCAAAAACGCACTAACTACTAAGCGATAACCATTATAAATTATCCCAAGCTTACGCAATTGTGATACAGGTAAAGTATTATCCTGCTTTAAAGTCTGCAAAATGACGTTGATGGTTTTAAAAGCAGATTTCATAAAATAACCGAAGGGGAGTAGTAATGAGCAATAGACCAATTAAAAGTACAGATAAGTCTAGTATTAAGGCTGAATCAGCCCATGGCGGATGGCTAGATGCGTCAATTTAACGTCACTATCTACCCCAACTTTTTCATAAATACGATAGCGATAGGTGTTAATGGTTTTTACACTTACAAATAACTGGTCAGCAATTTGTTGAGGACTTTGACAGTTGACCACCATCATAGCGACCTGTTTTTCGCGATCACTTAGCAAGTCAAAAGGCGAAGAGGCATTATCAGATAACAATACTTCTGCTAGCTGCTCAGCAACATCATGGCTGAAATAACGGCCACCTTGATATATTTTTTTGATACCGCGTATCATCTCATCAAGTGGTGTGCCCTTAGTAATATAACCATTGACCCCAGCTTTAAGGAGCATTGATGGGTATGGCTGCGCTGACATGCTACTTACCGCTAGTATTTTTATTCCCATGTCCAACTGTACCAAACGCTTTGTCGCCTCAAGACCACCGATATTAGGCATGTTGACATCCAATAAGACCACGTCTGGACTAAGCTGTTTAGCAAGTTTTAATGCCATATCACCACTATCAGCTTCACCGACTACTTCAATATCTGCACTGTCAGACAACATCCGACTGATACCCATACGCACCAAGTCATGATCATCTACTACTAATACTCGAATCATAGTTATACTCTTTACTATTTGATAGATTAATATGCATTAGAATAGCCAAACGCTAATGAAAGCTGGCTACAATACAAACATGTTATTTAATAGTGACTTGTCTTATATAGTTTAGTACAAGTATTTAATTCTATATCGATGTTGCTATTTATAATAATCTTGTTCTATAGTGACTTATATAAGATCGCTTTATTCACGGAAATAATACTTAACGATAACGGTAGAGAAAACTCAATACTTGACTAAGATATAGAACTATAACAAATATTTTTCGAGTATTATTTATTATTACCCAAATCCAAAGCAATTGTAGTAATCTTCGTATATATACAAAAAAATCTTGCGAAGTCAGCCTGATACGTTAAACTTATGTAAAAACCATGATACACTAAAAGTACAAAAACTCTATACGAGTGTCTACAAACACCATCAAAAACGCTACGTTACCCAATTGTGCATAATAATATGCAATTGATGTGAGACCAATAGCAGGGGGAAGAATGAAACATTTACCATTAACCAAACAGCAACTGGTTGCTGCCATGATTTCGTTAAGCTTAGGCAGTGCTGCACAAGCTGCGCTAAGTATTAATGGTAGCCCTGCTGAGTCTAGTGCACGCGTCAGTTGGGGCGGCGCTGATAGCTTATCAGAAGCACGCAACATTATGTACAGCTCTAAAAGTGCTACTACGCCTCTCAAAAAAGTTGACAATGGCTATGGCACTACCAGTATTACCAATTCTAACAGCTACGGTAGCAGTAGTAACAGATATAACACCACTTACCGTGGTAGTTTTGGTAGCAGTAGCATGATTCCGATCAGCACTGACTCACGCAGTGTAGCAGTAATCGATGCTGAAACTGGTGAGTCCATTTATGAAAAAGATGCAAATATTGCTCGTCCTATGGCCAGTATTACTAAGGTAATGACAGCAATGGTCGTGTTAGATGCGGGTCTAGATATGCGTGAAGAGATTACACTTGATCCAGAGGATTTTGTAGGTCCTAAACGTGCAAGCTCACGCTTAAAGTCAGGCGATCGTATGAATCGTGCAGAGCTGTTACTGATGTCTTTAATGAAGTCGGAAAACCCTGCTGCAAAGAGCTTAGCGCGTAATTATCCAGGTGGTTACAATGCCTTTATACGGGCCATGAACCGTAAAGCTCAAGAATTAGGAATGACAACGGCATTCTTTGGTGACCCAACAGGACTTGATAAACGCAATGTTGCTTCGTCAAATGATTTGGTAAAAATGGTACGTGCGGCTGGTAATTATGACGTTATTCGTCGTTTCTCTACTACCAAAAGCTACGACTTTTTTGTGGCCAATTATTCAAGTGGCAATCGTACTTATAAAGCCAATAATACCAGTAGCCTTGTGCGCTCAGGGAACTATCCAATTGGTATCTCTAAAACAGGCTTTATCAATGAGGCAGGTCGTTGCGTCGTCATGGAAACCCGTGTCAACAACCGCCCTGCTATTATTGTGATTTTGGGTGCTAATAGCTCAGCGACTCGCTGGGGTGATGCCAAAAACATCTTGACCAGTTTAGCCACGCGTCAGACAGTATAAGGTGCTGATATAAACGGCTGTAAAGCTAGAGTTTGTAGACAAAAAGGGCTGTTATCTAAGATAACGGTCTTTTTTTATTAATTAAACTTAAGGATAAACAATGACTAAAACATCAGTTTCAGATATGTCAAAAAAAGGGCCTATATTGTATCTGCTGACTAATGATGATGAGTTTGATTTGCTTTATGCCAAGTTAGCGGCAGCTTTAGCGACAGGTACGATAGGGTTGTTACAAATCAGAAGGAAACGGGTATTGGCACAGCCAAATGGTAAAGAGCAGTTGTATAGTGAAGCCGTAAAAATAGTCGCACTGGCTAAACGATACAGGGTACCAGTCATCATAAACGACGATGTTGCTTTGGCTGCCAAGCTTGGCGTGGGGGTACATCTTGGACAACAAGATGGTGCTATCGACGAAGCTAAACAACAATTAAAAATCAACCAAATTATTGGTCGCACTTGTCATGGAGATATGGCCCTTATTAAAGAAGCGATTTCTTCAAACGCAACTTACATTGCTATGGGCGCTATATTTGCCTCGTCTACTAAACCCAATGCCAACATTATCACTCGACAGCAACTTATCGATGGCTGCCAATATGCCACTCACAATAATACTGATGTTTGTCTTATCGGGGGACTAACGGCTGAAAACATTCTTCAATTAAAAGGACTGCCTATTGCTTATATTGCCGTGGTTGGGGATATTATAGATTTGCCTGTACAGTCGATAGAGGAGCGCTGTCAAGAATGGCAACAGGCACTTACCAACTGGTAAATACCTGCCTAAAAATTCAATAATGTACTGTATAAAGAACCTATTCAGCATGATCCATACATAAGGTAGCGTAAGGCAATGCTTCTAAACGCTTTTCTTCTATAGGTTCACCGCACACTTCACATTCACCATAAGTACCATTTTCAATACGGCTTAAAGCGTTTTCGACATAAATAAGACTTTGTCTTGCTTCACCTAATAAGTTTTTTCGCATGTCGTTTTGACGGTATGAGATGGCTTGATCATCCCAATGTTCGTTCAAACTGTCTTGTGGATGTTGAATATGATCTTCAATTTTATTGATGCGAGTTTCATACTCTTCTTTTAATTTTAGTAGGTCTTGTTTGGCAGCGTCAAAATCAATGCTCATTATACTCTCCAAATGGGTTGTTGTTATTTTCTATAAAGCTATTTTCTATAAAGTTATTATCTATACATCGAGGGTCATAAAGTTTTTTGCGAATAGATAACCTCTTATACTAAGATGATTGATCAATCAGTGCCACCACGAAATGTTACTAACTCTTCAAGACATCTTGTGATTGTGACTACTGATTGCATATATATTCTCAATAATGAATATTAAATGTTTGTAGTGGTGAATTTTTGTGAAGAATTTACGGTTAAGCTTGTTTTTTGCCTAGAATGAATGCGCTCTATTGTATAAACTACGGCTCATACAGTAATAGCAGTTAAATTAATTTGTTAAAACGGTAGATAAAATAATCAACGTAGCCTAGGAGCGATCATGAATTTTTTACGTATGAGTGAGCTGACCTTAACGGATAAAGTAGTATTGATCCGAGAAGATCTTAATGTCCCTATTAAAGATGGCAAAGTTGCGAGTGATGCACGTTTGCAGGCCAGCTTGCCAACCATCAAGATGGCGTTAGATAAGGGAGCAGCTGTCATTGTATGTTCACATCTAGGTCGTCCAACAGAAGGCGCTCCTGAATCGAAATACTCTCTTGCGCCTGTCGCTGAGTATTTAACGTCCAATCTAGCAGGACAAATAAAACAGCCAGTAATGCTTAGCAATGATTATCTTGAGCAAGGCGTAGATATTACAGCTGGTGAAGTGGTTTTATTAGAAAATGTTCGTTTTAATAAAGGCGAAAAAAACAATGACACTGCGCTGTCGGAAGCTTATGCCAGTTTGTGCGATGTATTTGTAATGGATGCATTTGGTACGGCTCATCGGGCGCAGGCTTCTACGGAAGGGGTGACTCAAGCCATGCGTCAAGCTAATAAGACGGTATGTGCCGGTCCATTACTCGCCGCTGAGCTAGATGCATTAAGTTTAGCGCTCAAGACTCCAGCTCAGCCGATGCTAGCCATTGTTGGCGGCTCTAAAGTCTCTACCAAGCTTGAAGTTCTTCATAGCTTAGCGGATATCTGCAGTCAAATTATTGTTGGCGGCGGTATAGCAAATACCTTTTTGGCAGCGCAAGGCCATAGCGTCGGTGCATCATTGTATGAAGCAGAGTTAGTCGATACAGCTCGTCAAATCATGACTAAGACTGATATCTTGTTGCCTGAATTTGTGGTTGTTGCTGATAAAAATGACATTAATTTTGATGATTTTATAGGCTCGTTGCAGCAAGCAAAAGCCACTGTTAAAGCAGTGAGCGATATTGGCGACGATGATATGATATTAGACATTGCGCCGCAAAGTGCTGAGCAACTGGCTGATGCCATTATCAACGCCAAAACTATACTGTGGAATGGTCCAGTTGGTGTATTCGAAGTAGACGCCTTTGGCGCTGGTACTGAGATTTTAGCGCGAGCAGTAGAAGATAGCGATGGGTTTTCGATAGCGGGTGGAGGTGACACTTTGGCTGCCATTGATAAATATAAAGTGGCTGATAATGTAAGCTATATGTCTACAGGTGGTGGAGCGTTCTTAGAGTTTGTTGAAGGCAAGACTTTACCTGCCGTAGCTGCCTTACAAATTATAGAAAAATAGCTGTTTAAAGATAAACGGTTATAAATACAGTATGAAAGGTAACAGCATTATTACTGTAAAATTACCAAATATTAATATAAGTCACGCTACTAGTAACATTACGCGTACAAATGAAATCTAATATTTAAGGTAGGCTATATAGATGTTATCAGCTGTGCTTGTTATCTAATAAGAACAATGAGTATATAAAGTTGATAATTGAGGATTATTATTAAGCAGTTATTATTTGTTAATATACTGAAAATTATTATTGCATGTCTTATTTGCTACCTATAAAATAGCGCCACCATGTATTTTGACATGCATTATTTATGAGGGGTTTATTATGTTAAAACGTCATTTGTTACTTGCTAGTGTCCTTGCTGGTACGTTTGCAGTCACTGCGTGTAGCCAACAAACTGAAGAGCAAACAGAAGCTGCGGTTGAATCTGCGGGTGATGATATTGCTGCCAATACAGAAGAAGCTGCTAATGAAACTGAAGCTGCTGCACAAGAAGCTGAAGTAGCTGCTCAAGAAGCTGGTACAGAAGTTGCTGAAGGCGCTGAAACAGCTGGTGCGGCTGCTACTGATGCTTTAGAAAATACTGGTGATGCTATTGCTGAAGGCACAAACGAAGTTGTTGAAGGTACTGCTGCAGCGGTATCTGAAGGTGCAGACGCTGTTGCTGAAGGTGCAAACGAAGTTGAAGTTGAAGCTGAGCAACAGTACTAAGCAATTTCGCTTAGTAATCTAATAGTCAATGTATTGATTACTGTTAGATGAGACGTTAAGCTATAATTATTAGACGAATACTTACTCTATAAGCCCTGAAAAATTTAAAAAGCCTTGACAGTAGTCAGGGCTTTTTTGTGCTCGTTATTTGACAGAGACCATGAAAGTTAGATTACTGTAAATATCAACGATTTGGAAAACTGACCAGATAAATAAATACTGGTGTAACTGCTACGAGGCGTAGATAATTTTTGCTATAATCACCCCGCTATAATTCGGGTAAGTAAACAACGTGATTATTGTTTATGGTTGCAGTTTGCGTTTAACGCTGAGTAATCGTTGGGTTTAATCTGGTTTTTAAGCTTACCCTATTTTTTAGTATACCTATCATGCTCAGTGCATGATATTTTGCAGTTTTCAATAACGTTATTATTTTAAAACCAATCAGAGAGCGTTTTATGGCCCTAATCTCCTTACGTCAACTTTTAGATCACGCCGCTGAGCACAACTACGGTGTGCCTGCTTTTAACGTAAATAATTTGGAGCAAATGCGAGCGATTATGATGGCCGCCGATGCTTGCGACTCTCCTGTCATTGTACAAGCCAGTGCTGGCGCGCGTAAGTACGCTGGTTCGGCATTTTTACGACACTTGATTATTGCCGCTATCGAAGAATGGCCTCATATCCCAGTTGTTATGCATCAAGACCATGGCATGTCACCGGCCATTTGCCAACGCTCAATTCAGCTTGGATTTTCTTCAGTTATGATGGATGGCTCACTGGGTGAAGATGGTAAAACGCCGATGGATTATGACTATAATGCGAGTGTGACGCGTGAAGTCGTCAAGCTTGCTCATGCTTGCGGCGTCTCTGTAGAGGGTGAGATTGGTTGTCTAGGTAGTCTTGAGACTGGTATGGCTGGCGAAGAAGACGGTTCAGGGGCAGAAGGCGTTCTTGATCATGAGCAGCTGTTGACCAGTGCGGACGAAGCTGAGCAATTTGTCAAAGACACCAATGTTGATGCACTAGCGATTGCGATTGGTACCAGTCATGGTGCTTATAAGTTTACGCGTCCACCCACAGGCGATATCTTATCAATTGAACGCGTGAAAGAGATTCATGCACGTATACCCAATACTCATCTTGTCATGCATGGCTCATCATCAGTGCCGCAAGAATGGTTAAAAGTCATCAATGAGAATGGTGGAGATATCGGCGAAACTTACGGTGTGCCAGTTGAGCAAATCGTAGAAGCCATTAAGCATGGTGTGCGTAAGGTGAATATCGATACTGATTTACGTTTAGCGTCAACAGGTGCTATTCGTGAATACTTGGCAAACAATCCTAGTGAGTTTGATCCGCGTAAATATTTTAAAGCTTCTATGGTAGCAATGTCAGATATCTGTAGTAACCGCTTTGAGGCCTTTGGTTCTGCTGGTCAAGCGCATAAAATTCGTCCAATTAGCCTTGAAGGCATGGTTGATTTTTATCAATAAGCCAACCTTTTAAAAAGTTTGATTTAGGATTTGCTTAAGGGGTATTAGATGTATGTATACTAATGCTCCTTATATAAAAGTTTCTTATAAATTGTTTATGACAGGTGAGGTACTATGATTGGACTTATTACTGGGCAAGTACAATATTTAATGGCACCGACAGCCTGTATCATGACAGCCTCAGGCGTAGGTTATGATATCGAGCTACCATTACCCTCATTTTGTCAGCTACAGTTGGAACAGCAAGCAAGCATCTGGACGCATTTTCATGTCCGAGAGGACGCGCAGTTGCTGTATGGCTTTATCGATCGAAAAGAGCGTGATGTCTTTCGCCAGCTTATTAAGATTAATGGGGTTGGGGCCAAGATGGCGCTTGCCATGCTGTCTGCTATGTCAGCAGCTGAGCTAAAAATGCATGTGGCGCAGGACTCAGAAACCGCGCTTACTCGTATACCAGGTATCGGTAAAAAAACAGCACAGCGTTTATTGATTGAGCTTAAAGATAAGCTTAAAAATATCGAAGTCGATGATAGTCATTTAGAGTTTGACATTCAGCCAGTGCCGGTCACGCAGGAAGGAAGTATCATTGCTGAAGTAGAGGGCGCACTGATTAGCTTGGGCTATAAAGAAAAAGAAGCACAGCAGGCAATTAAAGCTGCCAAAAGTAACGGTGATGTCTTTGCTGATACGCAAAGCTTGTTAAAAGCTACCTTACAGCAGTTATCTGGTTTTTAGCCTATCTGTCTTACATATATAGTTATCTATGGATAAGCGACACTAGTTGTCGCTTATTTTCGTTTTAATGCATACTTTAAAACGTTTTACATGACTTATCCGCTAGGTTTGGTTATGCTATTTATTACCTTTACCTTCTTAATATAATGATAGAACCTATGATGCAAGACCGCTTAATTAATCCGCTAGAAGGGGGAGATGATGCCCCTGATAGCAACATTCGTCCTTCGCTTCTGTCTGAATATATCGGTCAGCCAGTTGTGCGTGAACAGATGGAAGTCTTTATTGGTGCCGCGCGAGGTCGTGATGAGGCATTAGATCATACTTTGATTTTTGGTCCGCCTGGTTTGGGTAAGACGACGCTTGCTAATATTATTGCTCGTGAAATGGGTGGTAATCTGCGCTCGACATCAGGCCCTGTACTTGAGCGTCCAGGTGACCTAGCCGCCATGCTAACCAATTTAGAAGCTGGTGATGTGTTGTTTATTGATGAAATTCATCGTTTAAGCTCAGTCATTGAAGAGATACTATATCCAGCAATGGAAGACTTTCAGCTTGATATTATGATTGGCGAAGGCCCTGCTGCACGCTCTATCAAACTTGATTTGCCGCCTTTTACTTTGGTAGCAGCGACGACGCGAGCGGGGCTTTTGACTTCACCACTGCGTGATCGCTTTGGTATCGTTCAGCGCCTTGAGTTTTATAATATTGCTGATCTGACAACTATTGTCAGCCGAGCGGCGCGCCTAATGCGTGTTTCAATGAGCGAAGATGGTGCTATCGAGATTGCACGCCGTGCGCGAGGTACGCCAAGGATTGCTAATCGCTTATTACGGCGAGTACGTGATTATGCTGAAGTAAGAGGGGATGGTAGTATCAACGGTGTTATCGCTGCTAGTGCGCTAGATATGCTAGCAGTCGATCGGCGCGGTCTAGATCATCTTGATAGGCGTTATATTGAAATTTTGCATGAACGCTTTGACGGTGGTCCGGCAGGCGTGGAAGCAGTGGCAGCAGCCATGGCAGAAGATCGCGGTACACTTGAAGATGTGATCGAGCCCTATTTGATTCAGCAAGGTTATGTATTACGTACGGCTCGTGGTCGAATACTAACTCAAGTGGCGATTGATCAGATACAGTAAAAACCATCTGACTGCTTGAATAAAAAATGCGCCTACTTTATGGATGTAAAGTAGGCGCATTTTTTGTGTAGGCTTATTTTATACTTCTACTGCTTGAGGTGTTTCTATTACTAAAGGCTGAGGCCAAATCTTACCAGGGTTTAGGATATTGTTTGGATCAAGAGCGGACTTGATGGCTTGCATTAGCGGTATGGCGTTGCCATGTTCTTGATCCATGTATTTTTGCTTACCTTGACCGATGCCATGTTCACCAGTACAAGTGCCATCCATCTCGATAGCACGTATAGCCAACCGTCCGATGATCTCGTCAGCTTTGGCAGTCTCTACTGGATCATCAGTATCAACCAATAATAAAACATGAAAATTGCCATCGCCAACATGACCGACCATAGGGCCTATCATTCCAGCGTCTGCAATGTCTTTTGCGGTAGCGCTGACACATTCAGCCAAGCGCGAAATAGGCACACAGGCATCAGTCGATAAGGCTTTTGCTTCTGGACGCAGGGCCGAGCTGGCATGATAAGCATTATGACGCGCTTGCCACAGACGTTTGCGCTCAGCTTCATTAGTATCCCAAACAAAGTCAGTACCGCCAAACTCTTCGATAATATCATTAAAAGTCTGTGCTTGTTCGCGTACGCTCGCTTCAGTCCCATGAAACTCTACAAACAATGTAGGTGTCTCAAGTAGATCAAGATTTGCGTATTGGTTGCAGGCTTTTACTTGTAAAGCATCAAGCAATTCGATTCGAGCGATAGGTAAGCACATCTGAATGGTAAGCATGACGGCCTGACAGGCATCTTCAATCGTTGGAAAATGACAAAGACCACTACCAACACATTCACTAAGCCCAAACAGTTTGAGCGTGACTTCGGTGACGATACCAAGCGTACCTTCAGAGCCTATCATTAAGCGCGTCAAATCATAACCTGCAGCCGACTTCTTGGCACGCGTACCAGTTCGTACGATCTCTCCGTTTGCTGTCACCACTTCAAGCGCCAGTACCACATCTTTCATCGTGCCATAGCGTACTGCGTTAGTACCTGAGGCGCGGGTCGCCACCATACCGCCGATACTAGCATTGGCGCCTGGGTCTATCGGGAAAAACAAACCTGTATCACGCAGATAATGATTCAGCTGCTCACGCGTGACGCCTGGCTGTACAGTCACTGTCAAATCTTCGTTATTGACTTGCAAGATAGCATCTAGCGCATGCATATCAATTGACAGTCCGCCATAAGGAGCATTTAATTGACCCTCAAGCGATGAGCCAATACCGAAAGCAATGACTGGCATTTTATGTCGGTTACAAATCGCAACCGCTTTAGCGACGTCGTGTTTATCTTGTGCAGTCAGTACGGCATCTGGTGGCTGGTTGGCAAGCCATGTCATGGTATGGCCGTGTTGTTCACAGACTGTCAGATTGGCACTGAGTTGCTCGCCAAACTGAGCTTGTAGCTCACTAATAGCGGCACTATAGTCTGGTTTAGTGGGTATAGCATTAACCTGAGAGCTGATCATAACTTATCCTTGTTAGTAAAGCGGCAGCTTTAAGCTAAGATGCGCCAAACGACCGCTAGTATGGCCAAAATATAAAACACAGGTGATAGCCAGCCGACCACTTGCGTTGCTATGGCGACACATAAGCCAAATCCTGCTAATGCTAGCCAGTCGCGGCGGCGATCATTGAGCATGTCTGCACGTATCTGCTGAATCTCACGTAGCTGACTGTCTTGACGCGACCCTTGCGAAGCAAGACTTTGCAGACCTTGATCTAGCAGTTTTGGAATGTCAGTACTGGACAATAGAATCTCTGGTAGCTGTGCACGTATCTGTTGGAAGTTACGCATAGGATCAAGCTGCTCTTTAATCCAGCTGCTTAAGATCGGTTTGGCCAATGACCAGATGTCCAAATCTGGATACAAGTCACGACCAAGGCCTTCAACATGTACCAAAGTTTTTAGTAACAACATCAATTGAGGTGGAATGCTCATATGATGGCGACGGGCAATGTCTAAAATTTGCATTAAGACGCCAGCAAAATCAATCTCATTGATAGACTTTTGTAGCATCGGACCAACGGTGCGTTTCATATCGCGCATCAAAGCATGTTTGTCAGTATTAGGTGGAATCCAGCCAGCACGGCTGACGATATCGACCATAGCAGTGAAGTTGTTGTTCATGACGGCCAATAGCATACGCGCTACAATCAACTGGTCGTCTTTCGATAGCGTGCCCATGATGGCACAATCAAGACCAATATAACGCGGTTCATGACCAAGGTCGACTGCTTGTATGTTATCTCCCAATGTCTTAACTGGTGGGGTCTCTACAAAGACATTCCCCGGATGCATATCGGCATGAAAGAAGTTATCTCGAAAAACTTGGGTAAAAAATATCGTTAATCCTTTTTCTGCGAGTGTTGCTCGATCATAGCCTAACTGATCAAAGACATGCGTTTGTGAGATTGGTACGCCTTGAATGCGTTCCATGACCATGACATTTTTTGCAGCGTCATAAACCTCAGGTACATACATCAATGCCGAACCCAAAAAGTTGTTACGCATCTGAGTGGTGTTGTCTGCCTCTAAAGTCAAATCCAGCTCGTTGAGCATGACTTGACGATAGTCTTCAACGATATCAACTATATGTATCGCACGTGCCGCTTCGATTCGTGCCGATGCCCAACTGGCAAGCTCACGTAATAGCTCAAAATCTGCAACAATAGTTGTGCGGATATTGGGCCGCACGACCTTTACTACGACTTCACGACCATCTCTCAATGCTGCGGTATGTACTTGAGCAATGGAGGCTGCGGCTAATGGTTTGACGTCAAAGCGAGCAAATAGCGTCTCAACAGACTGACCCAGACCATGTTTTGGATTTTGAATTTGAGAGATGGCGATATCAGCGTCAAAAGGTTTTACCTTATCTTGTAACTGAATCAGTTGTTCAATAATTTCAGGTGGCACTAAGTCACGACGGGTGGATAATAGCTGACCAAGCTTTAAAAACAGCGTGCCCATATCTTCTAGTGCATACTTAATCGCGTTTGGCTGATGCTTTTTACCCCAAGCCGCTGGGTGCATCCGAATCAGACGTAAGATTGGCTGTAGCTGAGGAGATTCCTCAGCCGTAAAGTGAGTATCAATACGGTAGCTTGCAGCGATACGCCAAAGTTCGAGAAGACGGGCGCGGTAGGATAATAGCATGGGCGGTGGTTACTCTAAGTAGTTACTTGAAACAAACAGAACAGTCTAGATAAGAATGCGGATAAGATGAATAAGGTAAACTATATTTATCTATCGGTTAAGCGTGCTTGCTCAGCTTTAATCGCTGCTAACCGTGCCTCTTCACGCTCAATATCAGCACGCAGCTTAAGAATCTGCTGCTTAAGACTGTCTGCTTCTGCTTTTTCGATAGGGTCAGGTGGGCTGTTGCCTGCTACGTCATTGGCCCAATCACTCACATCGTCAAAAGTACGTTTGGCAGTATGGCGAAAGCTGCCTTTGAGCTGAGATATCAGTAATTGCAACTGGCTAGCCATCGGCTTGCCAATAAAAGGTTCGAGCTGTCCTGCAATGTCAGGGTCAAATCCGGCGACCAGCTGTTTGAGCTGCATCAATACTTTATAGTCACCGTCAATCGGTAGATTGCCTTCAGCGCCGCGTATCAAGTTTAAGAGCTGAGCGGGGTTTTCGACATTAATAGTGCAGTCTGGACGGCTATGGCCAATACGCCCCATATCCTTGTTTGCCTGTTGACGCTCATCAGCATCTCGACCAAAGCTTTGCCCGCGTGGCTCAAACACACTATTGGCAGTAATGGGCTCAAAACGTAGATGCTCATGGTTAAATAAAATATCCACTTGCACCTTGGGCATGACCATATTTAATCGCAGTACTTTACCAGCAAGCGGTGTCAGGCCAGCTTTAGTGATATCATCACTAGCAATAGCCATATTGATGAGTTTTTCGGCACTTGCCAAAAGTAATACCGTTAGCATAATACTCTCGCATATCAAAAATAGTTATGGTCATGCTGTAGCGTTGTCAGAATCGTCAGCACTGTTTTGAAGGTTGAACATTATCGAGCAGTCAGCGTTATGCCTTAAAGCCTCTATGCACGGCAACGATACCAGCTGTCAAATTATGGTAATCACAGTTTTCAAACCCTGCTTGTTCCATCATTTGCTTTAAAGTGTGCTGATTTGGATGCATACGAATCGACTCTGCTAAGTACTGATAGCTTTCTGAATCATTCGCCACAAGCTTACCCATAAGAGGTAGGGCAGTAAAAGAGTATAAGTCATAAGCTTTAGATAATGGCTCAAAAATAGGTTTTGAGAACTCTAAAATTAATAAACGCCCGCCTGGCTTTAATACACGGTACATTGAACGTAGAGCCGCATCTTTGTCAGTGACGTTACGTAGACCAAAGCTAATCGTCAATAAGTCAAAACTCTCATCTTCGAAAGGGGCGAGAGTTTCGGCATTGGCAAGGACAAAGTCAACGTTGTTACAGCCGGCATTAATCAAGCGCTCACGGCCAACTTCTAGCATTGCTGCATTAATGTCTGACAAGACAACATGACCATTGCGACCTACTTCACGGCTAAACACTTTAGCCAAATCACCTGTACCACCTGCGATATCTAATACGTGTTGACCTGCACGTACGCCGGATAAACTAATAGCAAAACGCTTCCAAAGGCGATGAATACCAAAAGACATCAGATCGTTCATGATATCGTATTTTTTGGCAACTGAGGTAAACACATCAGCCACACGCGCTTGCTTTTCAGCTTTGTTGACAGTCTTGTAACCAAAATGAGTCTGTTCTGAACCATCAGTATCCAGTGTATGCGGGTTATTGATATCATCACGTTGATTAAAGGCAGCTCGCGGCTTTTGATCGTTTGAGGTCGGTGCTGAGTGGTTGCTCATTTTATTGTCATTGTATGGCATAGTGGTTTGTTGACCTTGCGGTGTTCCTGTTGGTAAGTCTTGTAGTTGAGTAAAGTCGCTATTGTTGGTATTTGCAGTACTGGCATTGTTTACTATTGAATTAGGGCTCGGCGTATTAGAAGTAGGGTTTACACGAGCTTGAGCCTTGGCACTAATGCTTTCATTATGAGCGATACTATCTTTAACTAGTTTATCTTGAATATGGCTGTTCGTAGTGAACTTGTGATTGGTTTTTTTTAAGTCATTGGTCATAGAGTCGTCCTGTGGCCTATTATAGTGTCTATTTGGCTCTTGCAATTATTCAATCATAATTACTCTTTGTCCAAATGTAAAAGCATTTTGCTAGCATTAAATGACCAACAGTGATTGATCATTACAATGCGCGCAAAATGCTCAACTTAGCGACTGTTCAAGACTATGATACAGCAAATACTTCGACGTTGTTGTTACTATCAGCCTGATGAACTTGATCAATGATCTGCAGTTCACGTTTACAGAATGGTTCAATAAAATCGCTCACACTTTTAAGAGGCTTCATCGCGGTAAAGCCTGCATCGATAAAGTCGTATAAGGGTTGATAGCCGCGATTATATGCCGTACTTTTGGCAAAAGAGAAGGCCTTACGTAGCATAAAGGAGTTGAGATACTTATCTGTACGATAGCAGACATCCTTGAGGTTATTAATCTGTAGACGGCGTTCGTCTGCTTCATCGACCGCACGATAGGCGGCAAGCATGTTTTCTTCATTAACTGCTAAATCTTGCTCCATTAACCACTGTGCCAAATGCATATCCAGCTCAATTGCCAAAATAGCGGCCTGAACAGCCATAGTGCCAGTCTGTAATACGGACTCTTTGGCAAGTTTCTCAAGCTTTTTTGCTTTTGGCAGGATGCGTTCTAGCTGCTTGGCCAACAGTTTAAATTCATCACCACCATATAGTTGGGTGAGAAAATAATTCGCCATAGGCTTATTCTTTGGCTGCTCAAATAGCTCTGAATGAGTACGCTGAATACGTGCTCGCTGCCATGCTTGTACGTCCTTGAGCTTAGCATCTAATGCTTCATCATCGTGATAAGGAAGTGCCCAATAGCGCGTTAAATGCTGTTGTAAATCAGATAAAGCAGACATAGAAGTTTGTCCTGTATGGTTAGGGATAGATGTTTCAATGAAAATGACTTTTATTTAAAAGTTATAAATGTTGGTAAATAGCACCGCTAGCGTAATATATTACCTTAAAAGAATTTAAGTTAGAATACAAATGTCAAACTGTTACATAGCACTGTAATTTACTGCTTAAGCAAGTGCTATTATTATAAAAGATTGATAGTTAATAACCTCTTGCATAAAAATAAAATGGAACTGACATATGTCTTATAATAAATCAGATGAGGCACAAAAAGCCACAGGCATTCAAATTGAAAAACAGATGATAGATCAGCGTTTGACTCCCAACCCTTTAAGTCAGTTTTCATTAGACAAGGATGCACTGAGATTGGCGTTGGTGACGGCGCAATATGCACTACGAGACACACGGCAGCAAACGACATCTCCTACCCACAAGCCAACCGGACTATTGGTACTCGTCAACGGTATGGAGCAAGCAGGCAAGGGGACGGCGGTCAAACAGCTACGTCAATGGGTTGATCCAAGATTATTAAAAGTTGAAGCAACCATTGGTCATCCGCCGCTGGCATATCAGCCTATTTGGCAAGCTCATACTCAAGCCATGCCGCGACATGGCGACGTCATGGTCTATTTTGGCAACTGGTATGCTGATCTTTTGTATCATGTGATGCACATGGCGACCACCGCTATGCAGGACGATGAACATCAGGTGCTCCCCATTACCAAATGGCAAGATTATTTACGGCAAGCCCTGCGCCAGTTGCAAGTATTTGAGCGTGATCTAGCTACAAACCAAACCAAACTACTCAAGTGCTGGTTTCATGTTGAGGTTGAAACCTTACAAGCACGTCTAAAGGATAAAGAAGCTGATCCCCAGTTTTTGTATCAAATCGATTGGGGTGATAGCGACGTAGTCGCGCAGTTTAATCGTGTGGCAGCTGAACTATTGAGGCAGCAAGATGACTGGATCGTTATCGATGGCAGCGATAAATCACAAGCAGCAACTGAGTTTTGCCATCAGGTATTACAAGCGATGCAAGGAGCGCTGGCAAGTAGTATGAGCACACATGCATCTGCCGACCTTAAAAGTGACGTAAGCCTAAGTGACGACGCAAGCCTAAGCGACGATGACAGGCAGCCAAACTTTATCTCTGTAGAAAACTTTGTCTCTGTAGATATACCCGAGCAATTAATGGATATTAAGAATCCTGATATCGATAAGTCCGACTATCATAAACAACTTGCAAACAAGCAGTCTGAGCTTGCAGAGTTACTACGCGCGCGTAAAGGTCGTCATGTGGTATTTGCCTTTGAGGGAATGGACGCAGCAGGCAAAGGCGGCGCTATTAAGAGGCTGGTTGCGCCACTCGATCCACGTGAATATCAAATTTATAATATTGGTGCACCGATGTTGTACGAGTTGCAGCATCCTTATTTATGGCGGTTTTGGACACGTTTGCCAAATGAGCAAACGGATCGTATGAGCCGTATCGCTATTTTTGATCGTACTTGGTATGGACGGGTATTGGTCGAGCGTGTCGAAGCATTGATAGACGAGTCAGAATGGCAACGCGCTTATGATGAAATCAATCGTTTTGAGGCAGAGCTCATGGCAGCAGGAACGATTGTCATAAAGTACTGGCTTGCCATTGATAAAAAAGAGCAGTTGAAACGTTTTGAGGATCGCCGTAAGACGCCGCATAAGCAATACAAGCTCACCGATGATGACTGGCGTAATCGTGATAAATGGTCAGACTATGTTCAAGCAGCAGCTGATATGCTGGCGCGTACCAATACTACTAGCGCGCCCTGGTGTGTCATCGCCACCAACCAAAAGCGTCATGCTCGTTTACAGGTACTAGACCATGCTATTGCACAGCTAAAATCTCACTTATGAATGTCAGATATTGTATTGTTTTTTATAGCAAAGCAATTAATAAGTAGGCATCAAGTTTTTTGGTCAGAATAATTCGTATGTTTTCTTTGACAATTCATTGTGAATATCGATAATAGGACCAACGAAAATTAAAGGTTTTATCAATTCTATATTTAGCCTAAGTATTAGACTAATAAAAGACAGATTTTAGTGTTTTAGTTACAAATCTTGTAGTATCGTCATGCAATATGTCTGATTATTTAATATAATAGGCGCGTGATAAAAATGACCAAATAGCATTATTTCAATTACAACTATTATGAATGAACTGTTAAGCCGCAAGATGCTTTAATCGAATGATTTGGCGTGATACTTGCGGCTTAATGGTATGATAAACGCGCTACTTTCTATCATACATTCACATCGCAAATATTTTCAATTAGCTTACGCAAGGCGCATTAATTTATGGGTATTAGCAGCAGTTCTACAGGGTCGACCAAACAAGTTGGCACTATGAGAATCAATTTATTTTTTGCTATTTTACTGATTGCGATGACCGGCTATTTTTTATGGTGGGGACTCGATTATACAATGCGTCAACAGACGACGCTATTCATTGTGGCAACCGCTTTTGGTGTCTTTATGGCATTTAATATTGGTGGTAATGATGTCGCCAACTCATTTGGCACTTCAGTCGGTGCTGGTACATTGACTATTCCACAAGCACTGGGTGTGGCAGCGATCTTTGAAGTATCAGGTGCGGTGCTGGCAGGCGGCGAGGTTACCGATACTATTCGTAAAGGTATCGTTGACTTAGACGGCTTACCTGTTAGCCCCAACCAGTTTATTTATGTCATGTTATCTGCGTTAATTGCCGCCGCATTTTGGCTGTTGTTTGCTACGCGTAAAGGTTTGCCAGTTTCCACTACCCACTCTATTATTGGTGGCGTGGTTGGTGGCTCTATTGTATTGGGTTTTGATTTGGGTGGTAGTGCAAGTGCATTTTCTACCGTTGATTGGGGTACGATAGGGACGATCGCCATTTCTTGGGTACTGTCACCATTGTTAGGCGGTGTATTGGCTTACCTACTTTATGGGCAGATTAAGAAAAACATCATTGATTATAATGATAAAGCTGAAGCTCATATCGGTGAGCTAAAAGCCAGTAAAAAAGTCTTGAAACAAGACCATAAAGAGTTTTTGGACAGTCTATCAGAGTCAGAACAGCTGGCTTATACCTCCGCGATGCTACGCGATCAAGAGATTTATAAAGATGATGATTGTGTGGTTGAAGACTTAGAAACAGATTATTATAAAGAGCTTTATAAGATTGAGCATGAGCGCAGTAATCTTGATACGCTAAAAGCCATTAAGCAGTGGGTACCTATCATTGCTGCCATGGGTGGTACGGTAATGACTTCTCTTGTGGTCTTTAAAGGTCTTAAAAACGTCAACAGCAATATGACGACCCTGCAAGGCTTTTTAATCATGGGCATGATAGGGGCGCTGGTTTGGTTGGCTACTTTTATCTATACCAAAAGTATTCGTGGTAAGCACAAAGAAGATCTTACCAAAGCGACTTTTATCATGTTTAGCTGGATGCAAGTATTTACAGCATCGGCATTTGCCTTTAGTCACGGCTCAAATGACATTGCCAACGCTGTTGGACCTTTTGCCGCGATTATGGATGTTATTCGTACTAATGAGATCGCTTCACAAGCGGCTGTTCCGCCTGCTGTGATGTTGACTTTTGGTGTGGCACTTATCGTCGGTCTTTGGTTTATTGGTAAAGAGGTCATTCAGACAGTCGGTACGAATTTGGCAAAAATGCACCCAGCTTCAGGGTTCTCTGCTGAACTTGCTGCCGCAGCCGTCGTTATGGGTGCATCTACAATGGGATTACCGGTATCGAGTACCCATACATTGGTTGGCGCTGTATTAGGGATTGGTATTGTTAACCGTGATACCAACTGGTCGCTTATGAAGCCTATTGGTTTGGCTTGGGTAATTACTTTACCAGTGGCGGCAGCACTATCGGCCATCAGCTATCTGATCCTCAAGCAAGTTTTCTAGTTAAGCTGTCGTAAAAACCTAAAAAACGCTTATCAACATCGTGCTGATAAGCGTTTTTTTGTAGAGGGTTTAAGATTTAACATTAATAAAATAATATTAAAAAACTAAGCAGTACCAAACTGCTGGCGTTTTTTGGCAAAGAAGCGATCTAACCGATCCATAGCATCTTCTAAATCGTGAAGATTAGGTAAGAACACCACGCGGAAATGATCAGGTGCATCCCAGTTAAAGCCACTCCCTTGTACCATCAATACTTTTTCTTCAAGTAATAGCTCCATCATAAACTGCATGTCGTCCTCGATAGGGTAAACGGCAGGATCCATCTTTGGAAAACAATAAAATGCGCCTTGTGGCATAGTACACGAGATACCTTTTATAGCGTTAAGACGAGAAACAGCCATTTCACGCTGCTTGTATAGACGTCCTTTTTCTGAGGTTAGCTCTTTGATACTCTGATGACCACCCATCGCGGTCTGAATAGCATATTGCCCAGGTACGTTTGAGCATAAGCGCATGGAGGCCAGCATGTCTAAACCCTCGATAAAGTCGCTGGCATGCTGTTTTTTACCCGAGACCATCAACCAGCCAGCGCGAAAACCTGCAACGCGATGCGACTTAGATAGTCCATTGTATGACAAGATAAGCACCTCATCAGACAAAGTGCTCATAGGCGTATGAGCCATATCGTCATAGAGTACGCGATCATAAATTTCATCTGCCATGATAACCAAATCATGCTCGATGGCAACTTCGATAATTTGCTTGAGAATTTCGTCTGAATAAAGCGCACCCGTTGGGTTGTTAGGATTGATGACGACAATGCCCTTGGTTTTACTAGTAATCTTTGATTTGATGTCTTCAATATCAGGATGCCAATTGTCGTCTTCATTACAGCGGTAATGCACGGCGGTGCCGCCAGCGAGATTGGTCGCAGCTGTCCATAGTGGATAATCTGGCATCGGAATCAATACCTCATCCCCATCATTCATTAGCGCTTGCATGGTCATAACAATCAGCTCAGAGACGCCATTACCCAAATAGACATCACGCACATCTACAGCAGAGAGCAGGCCTTTTGATTGGTAATATTGTAATACGGCTTTACGTGCTGAAAAGATACCCTGCGAGTCTGAATATCCAGTGGCTTCAGGCAAGTTCATTGCCACGTCACGCAATATTTCATGAGGGGCACTAAGTCCAAAAGGCGCAGGGTTACCAATGTTCAACTTTATAATCCGCTGACCTTCCGCTTCCATCTTATTCGCTGTTTGCAGCAACGGCCCTCGAATGTCATAGCAAACGTTTTGTAATTTAGTAGATTTTTTGAGTGATGTCATAGTATTACTACCTGTATTTATTTTATGTTTTGAGTCTGCTTGGTGATCTGTCAACTGTAGTACGCTATTAGTTTCTTTACTGACAGGCCTTTCTTGTAGATGAAGAGGCGGTTGGTTGGCTTGGTCGTTTGATAGGTTAGCTGTTTTATCGTTATTGGCAGCGTTTTGTTTCATAGCTTCTTTTTGTATATCGCCACGAAGTAAATAGCCTTCGCTACATCCTAAAATACGTGCGAGAGTTGGTAATTTAGAGGAAACAATACCGTTAGTGCCACGCTCCCAATTGGAGATAGCGCCGCGACTAACTTTTGCACCAGCTGCAGTCATCGCTTGGGCCAATTGTTCGGCAGTAAATCCTTTTTCACGGCGTAGCGCTACTAAGCGTTCAGCTTGTGCCATATTGCTTTTATTATCATTCATAGTTGTCTTAGCCTATTATTTTGATAAGTTTTATCATTATCTATTGCAAGATATTATTGCATTATCTATATAGATGCAAGTTTTTTAATTATTGTCTTTGCAAGTTATTCTTGCATTTGACCATGTCAAAGTAATAAGGCTACAGCCAACACGTTGTAGTTAGAGTTTTTGCATCTGATATATTGGTTATCGTAAGTATTAATAAGTAGTGGCTATCGTAGATGACATATATATGTAACGGAAATTGTATAGTTACCTTGAATAATCGTTATATAGTCAATAGATAGAAGGTGTTAGATTAGTCTGCCAATGTATTTATAGTAGGGTAGTGTTTATAACAAAACGCTATATACAGACTAGATAACCCATACTCTAATAAGGATAAATTATGCAAGACAACCAATTAAGCAAAGAAGAAATCAGCCAATTGACTGAAGCTGACTGGAAAGAGCGTTTAAGTGCTGATGAATACCATGTGATGCGTGAGAAAGGTACAGAGCGCCCATTCACAGGTGTGTACAATGATGCGACCGATGATGGCGTTTATCGCTGTAAAGGCTGCGGTGCTAGTTTGTTTGATTCGAGTAGTAAGTTTGATGCTAGCTGCGGTTGGCCAAGTTTTGACCAAGGTATTGACAATAGTGCGATTGACGAGCACGTTGACAACTCGCTAGGCATGACTCGCACAGAAGTCACCTGTAGCAATTGCGGTGCTCACTTAGGTCATGTCTTCCCTGACGGGCCACGTGAGACCACTGGTATGCGCTACTGCATCAACTCGGTCTCTATTGATTTGGATAAGTCCGAAAAGTAAGTCATGTAAATGATTTTAGAGGTGTGAGAAGGAAGTACTTGGTGCTTCCTTTTCAATAGTATTTGCTTGAATGCTCAAAAAAATAAAAACCTCAATTTAAGGATGAATAATGAGTACGATTTATGATTTTACCGCTGAGCGCATGGACGGTAGCTTGCAAGCATTTTCTGATTACAAAGACAACGTATTACTAATCGTTAATACGGCAAGTAAATGCGGTTTTACGCCGCAGTTTGAAGGGTTAGAATCATTATACCAACAGTACAAAGATCAAGGGCTGGTCGTCATTGGTTTTCCTTGTAACCAATTTGGCAGTCAAGATCCAGGCAGTAATGATGAGATTGGTGCGTTTTGCCAAAAGAACTATGGTGTCAGCTTTCCTATGATGGCAAAAACCGATGTCAATGGTGCAGATGCCCATCCTATTTACGAATGGCTCAAAAATCAGAAAGGCGGGGTATTAACCGACGGTATCAAATGGAACTTCACCAAGTTTTTGGTCGATAGCAGAGGGCAAGTCATCGAACGCTATGCCCCAACGACTAAGCCAGAAGCCATCAAAAGTGATATTGAGCAAGCACTGGCGAATAAATAAATAGCATATTTAAAAAACTTCGGTTTTTTAGGAAATATAAAAGCAATAAAAACAATTGCTTGCTAGAAATTTGAATAAAAACGTCAAAAATATCTTAAAAAGTGGAAAATAGCGTTTGACAGTCATGTGTAAATCTATATAATACACACCCACAGCAAGGGGCTTTAATTAATAAGTTCTGTGTTGTTGGAAGTTTTATGATTTTAGAGTGTGACACCTTTAGATGTTAAAGCTTTTAGGAATTTTAACTTGTAGTAAGATTAATTAATTATCTTCTTGCAAAGTTATTAGAATTTTCCCTTTAAGGAAAATTCTCTTGCGAACCTAAAATTGCAGTGCTTTTTTTATACGCTTCTCAGGGTGATTAGCTCAGTTGGTAGAGCGTCTGCCTTACACGCAGAATGTCGGCGGTTCGAATCCGTCATCACCCACCACTTATTAGCAAGTGGGCCTTTTATAAAGGCAAGATGCTAAGACGACCTAAGCAGCGGTAGTTCAGTTGGTTAGAATACCGGCCTGTCACGCCGGGGGTCGCGGGTTCGAGTCCCGTCCGCTGCGCCATATTTAAAACTTAGTTTTATACAAAAGTTTCAACCTCAAGTATTAGATTACTTGAGGTTTTTTTGTGTCTGTAATTCTCCTTAAAGCCTTTATCCGTAAGGGTTGGTTATTCTGTCTTTATCAGACCCTAAGAAGTAGTCTACTCTTTAATAAAGTATTCGCGATAAGTTTATATGTTTATTATTCTTTCAAAATTAATGATCACCTACTAACGGTAAGAATAAAGCTTTGGCTCTAGCAGCGCTAACACTGGTAGCATGGGGTAGCCTGATCGCTTATGTAATAACGCTGATTGGCTTTGAACTGTAGGCGCACTTGCTGGCGCAAAATATGGCTTCAAAGGTTGCGCCATTCGCTTTGTTGGTGCCTGTATTCGGTATGGCAACCTCAGTGCTACTTATGAGAGAAGTGGTAACATGGTGGAAGATGCTGGCTATTGGGCTGATTTTATTTGGTTTGTGCTGGCAAATGTGAAGATAGGGGTAAATATAAAGTCTGCTACTAATTAAATCGTGCTAACACTCTGTCTTTTAAATTATATTTTTAAACAATACATCAAGACAAGCATATTCCTCAAACATTAGCTTGTTTGGGATTTTTTGTGTTCAACGATTTGCTATTAAATAGGGGAGTATTACTGTGGCATACTTCACTAGAAACGATATTAATATTCTTTATCTATCATAGGCTTACAATGAAAAATTATATTCTAGAAATAGAATACTGCATAAAGTAGAGCATTGTATGGTCTACAAGTTAGAATTCATTAAACTGTAATTTACGTATTCTTTAATAGATTCAGCTTGCGTTGTCTTTACGAGAGAGTTATGGTTGTTATATAGCTGATACTAAATAAAATAAATACGCTGTATCTTTATACGATAATGGGATAAGTTTTTTATAGCACCGTCTTTGTTAGACAGTGCTATAAAAAGTTATTCTAATGACATTATATTTTTATTTTAAACGAATGATATATAGTTTATACGCTGTTCTCAGACTGTATAATCAGTCCATTATAAAATGAATACAGTGTAAGTGACTGGGGTAGATTTTACATAGCTTCTAGCTGTAACGACACTGCAAGCAAGTAACATGCGCACCAGTAACAGATTGTGATGTTTGTACTTTCTTTATTTAAGGATAGCTATACTCAAATATATTCAGATAAGAGAATACATCTGAATATATGGTAATCGTTATTGCTTCATTTGATAGAAGTCTTCTAATCAAATGAGCTTAAGATAATTGTCAAAATTTTAAATTCAATGTCGAACCTATTCGGCAATGAACCAATGATCCATGCTTTTGTAACATCAAAATAAACAGCTGTAATAAATATTTAGATAATGGAGAAATTGAGATGACTAAAAAAGATAAACTTACCTCAGATAAAAAGTATCCCAAATCTACAGAATACAAAGGACGTAAAATTAAGTTTTCTGATCTTTCAGGTTCTGAATTACAAAGCTCTGAATTACAAAGCTCTGAATTACAAAGCTCTGAATTACATGGTAAGAAAGTGCTTGAAGTCGAGAAACGTGCCGGTCTACATGATAAAAGAGCACTTGAAGTCGAAAAACGCGTTGACCACAGCCAAAAGCACTTACGAAAATTAAAAATTGAAGTTGATGAAAAAGAATTTGAAGTTGTAGAGCTGCAAGAAGGAGTATTTGAGTCTGGCTTATTACCATATTCTTCATACGAATCACCAGTTGAGTTGGCACAAGACGTGATTGATTACGTATCAGAGTTTAAAAAATAACGCCTCTTAAATATACAGTTTGTTCAAATTCACACTGCCTGGACCTTTGCTTCTAGTCATTGATGCCAAGCATTTGTTTCCAAGCATATTAAAAAGGAATTTTCACTCATGACTTGTAGAAAAAATGTGAATGCTCTGACGACAGAAGAAAAGGCCGCTTTTATTAACGCTATTAAACTCATGAAAGCGGAAGAGTACGTATATGTCGACAATCCAAACGATCCTGCACATATACGTGATAGATATCCTAATATAACCAATACTTATGATAAGTATGTACTCGATCATCACATCGGTATGTATACAGGAACCCCAGGGGGCTGGGGAAGTAATTTTTTAACTCGCAATGCAGTGTATCGTGGTCCAGCGTTTTTACCATGGCAACGTGAGTTTATACGCCGTTTTGAGCTGGACTTGGATAGGTTGGTACCGGGGGTGACTTTGCCCTATTGGGACTGGGCGTCAGATGCCGCGGATCCTATGAATGCCGCTATTTGGGCCAATGATTTTATGGGCGGTAATGGCTCTGGCCCGAATAGAGTGGTGCAAAGTGGTCCATTTGCTTACGATGATGCAGATCCAGAGAACAGTTGGGTTATTATCAATTATTTGGGACTGCCTGATGGCGGATTGGTTCGGAATTTTGGTTCTCGGCGCAATACTCCAGATTTGCCCACGCAAGCTGATATTGACGAAATCCAGCAGATATCCACCTATGATAGCGGTAACTTCAATACGAATAGCATGGGTTATCGCGGCGCGAATGAAGGGCGTCTACCTGTCAACGGCAAAACCCCTCCGCCTAGTAATACCCATGCCCTCGTACATGAGTGGATAGCTGGCTCTATGATGCTTGGTACATCGCCTAATGACCCGATATTCTTTTTGCATCATTGTTTTGTAGATAAACTATGGGCTGATTGGCAAGCGCTACATCCAACAGTGCCTTATGTACCCGACGATACAGCAAGCAATGATCTTAATGGTCATCGTTTAAACGATGAGCTTTTTGGGTTGGGTACGCTGATATCCGCGACACTAGATCATCACGCTATGGGATACTCGTATGATACGGATACACCACCCATAGTAACACCGGTCAATACAGAATTAGTGTTTAACGATACGCCTATAGGTACGACAGCGGTACAAGCCGTAACTTTTAACATTAGTGCCCCCATTCCTGATAATAGCTTTTGTAGAGATCTGGTATTCACTATTACAGATGGCCCGACAGGTACAGGGTTTGGCATTCCTAATGGCGATAGAGTCGTTATTAATAGAGACAATACCAATGTAGCAGAAGTTTGGTTTTCTTACACGGCTACTAGTAACACTGATCCAGTCACAGGAACCGCGCAAATTTCCTGTGTGCAAACGGGGCAGACTTGGTCCATTAATTTATCTACCAACACTATGCCTGTCGATAATACTACTAGAAAAAACCTAAATACCCTGACAACAGAGGAAAAAGCTGCTTTCATTAACGCTATTAAGCTTATGAAAGCCGAAGAGTACGTATATGTCGATGATCCAAACGATCCAATATACGTACGTACCAGATATATTAACATTACCAACACCTATGATAAGTATGTACTTGACCATCATATCGCTATGTACACGGCAACACCCGGAGGTTGGGGTGGAAATTTCATGAATCGAAATGGAGCACATCGCGGTCCCTCGTTTTTGCCATGGCATCGTGCATTTATACGTCGATTTGAGCTGGACTTGGCCAGATTGGTACCGGGGGTGACCTTACCTTATTGGGACTGGGCGTCGGATGCCGCGGATCCTATGAATGCTGCTATTTGGGCCAATGATTTTATGGGCGGCAATGGATCTGGCCCGAATAGAGTGGTGCAAAGTGGGCCATTTGCTTACGATGCAGCAGACCTAGAGAACAGTTGGGTTATCATTAATTATTTTGGACAACCTGATGGCGGATTGGTTCGGGATTTTGGAGGTAGTACGCCCAATCTGCCGACTCAAGCTGACGTTGACGAGATTCAGCAGATCTCTACTTATGATAGCGGTGATTTTAACCAAGCCAGTGTGGGCTATCGCGGGGCGAATGAAGGGCGTCTACCTGTCAATGGCAAAACTCCGCCGCCTGGTAATACCCATAACCTCGTACATGAGTGGATAGCTGGCTCTATGTTACCTGGCACATCGCCTAATGACCCGATATTTTTTATCCATCACTGCTTTGTCGACAAACTGTGGGCTGATTGGCAAGCGCTGCATCCAACAGTGCCTTATGCACCTGACGATACAGCAAGCAATGATCTCAATGGTCACCGCTTAAACGATGAACTTGTCGGTTTGGGTACGCTAGTATCTGAGACGCTAGATCATCAAGCTATGGGATACTCATATGATACCGATAGTCTGCCATAATGACATCGATCAATATAGCGTCAGCGTTTGATGACATGGCTATAAGTAGTACAATCATGTAAGTTGAAAGTTTTAATATTGATACATAAAAGCCAAAGGGACGACATAGATCGTCCCTTTGGCTTTTTAATGCTTAGCTTTTATAGCTTAGTATTAAGAGTTAGGTGATTCCTACTTTCCAATCCGTTTATTTTTCATTGTAAACCTTTTTTTATCTAGTATAGTGCCAATTAGCGTAGTGGCAATAAATAAGTATCTAACTAATCCATCGATATATAATCCATTACTTATGAATGTAGCCTTGACTTATTCTAGTCATTATATTTCTCCTCAAACAACATTAATCTACTATTTCGTTTTTACTTCACACTTATAAGTCATTCTAAAAATCGTATTTAAAAAATATCATGTATTATTCTACAAGATAAATTTTATTTATTGAGTATATTTGTAATTATAAATATAACAGATAGCTAAATTTTTTAAATGAATTAACAATAGTTTTTAAGATATTAATACAACGCTTATCCTCGTTCAAAGTTATGTATTCAAGGCTTGATTCTTTTCTACTATCAATACTAAAAAATACCAAAACAAATATGGACGGACAAATATTGTTAAGCCACTAATCAAAACCTCTACTAATGAAGCATTATAAGTTTGACAACTTAAATTAGACTGTGTATAGATAAAGGTGATAAACCCTTGATGTAATAGATAATTTCCAAGCATTAGTATATTTATTTCAGGTATTTGGTTATTATTTTTACATCTGCTCGTGTTAACGATTTTCAGTTGTGATATCTACTGCAATGCAAGGCTAAACCAAACAATCGTACTAAATATCTGGCTAATGGAG
The DNA here is from genome assembly GCF_947488565.1 of uncultured Psychrobacter sp. Classification (GTDB taxonomy): domain Bacteria; phylum Pseudomonadota; class Gammaproteobacteria; order Pseudomonadales; family Moraxellaceae; genus Psychrobacter; species Psychrobacter saeujeotis. The sequence continues at coordinate 169,174 of NZ_CANKZC010000003.1, forward strand.
AGTTTAAAATGATTAAAGACAACAAGCATATCCCAGATGAAAAGTATCCCAAATCTATAGAGTATAAAGGACGAAAAATTACCTTTTCTAAACTGTCAAGCTCTGATAAAAGCCAAAAGATTTTGCAGGTGTTAAAGGTTGAAATAGACAATAAAGCATTTGAAGTCGTAGAGTTTCGCGATGGACTATTTGAGTCCGGTTTAATGCCGTATTCTTCGTACGAGTCGCCGGTTGAATTAGTACATGATGTGATTGATAACCTACCAAATTTTGTAAAATAATCGATTTTGCCTACATGGTTTATTTAAGCTCACAATGCCTGGACCTTTGCTCATCGTTATTCGTTTCAAGCATCTAATTCCAAGCATTTAATAAAGGAGTTGTCACTCATGACTTGTAGAAAAAACGTGAACTCTCTAACGACAGAGGAAAAGGCCGCTTTCATTAGTGCAATTAAACTGATGAAGGCTGAGTTATACGCATACGTCGACGATGAAGATGATCCAGCACACGTACGCGCCTTATACCCTTTAATCAATAACACCTATGACAAGTATGTACTTGACCACTATATGGCCATGAACTGGGCAACACCAGGAGGTTGGGATTGGGCTTTAGATCCAATGAGTCCTAGCCTGTTTATGATTCGAAATGGAGCACATCGCGGTCCGGCGTTTTTGCCATGGCACCGTGCGTTTATACGCCAGTTTGAGCTGGACTTGGACAGATTGGTACCTGGGGTAACATTACCATATTGGGACTGGGCAGCAGATGCAGCGGACCCTATGAATGCCGCTGTCTGGGCCAATGATCTTATGGGCGGCAATGGATCTGGTGCGGGTAATTTTGTTCAAGATGGTCCATTCAGAGCAGACATTTGGGATATTGTAGTCATTGACGTTGGTTTTAGACAACTAGATTTGACCAATCCACAGGTTCGAATTGACGAAGATCTGGTTCGGCGGTTTGGCGCTAGCATTAGGGCTCCTAACTTGCCCACTCAGGATCATGTTGATGAAATTCAAGCGATAACGCCATATGACAGCGCTGATTTTGATAGAGTAAGCACAGGTTATCGAGCTGCGAACGAGGGGCGTATGGCTCTTGTAAGTGGAAATTCTCCACCGCTCTCCAATACTCATAATCTCGTCCACGAATGGGTAGGAGGTTCTATGCTTCCAGGCACTTCTCCTAATGACCCGGTCTTTTTTCTGCATCACTGCTTTGTGGATAAACTATGGGCTGATTGGCAAGCGCTGCATCCGACAGTGCCTTATGTTCCTGTTGACTCAGGAAGCAATGATCATCTCGATGGTCACCGCTTGAATGACACACTCTTTGGTTTGGGAACGCTGGTATCTGAGACGTTGGATCACCACGCTATGGGATACTCATATGATACGGATACGCCGCCTATAGTGATACCCCTCAACACGACATTAGTGTTTAACGCTATACCTGTAGGTAGTACAGCGGTGCGGGCTGCAACTTTTAACATAAGTCCTCCCAGTCCTGACAACAGTTTTTGTAGAGAACTAATATTTACTATCACGGCCGGCCCTACAGGCACAGGGTTTGGAACGCCTGACGGTGATAGGGTTGTCGTTAATACAGATAGTACTAATGTAGCGCAGGTTTGGTTTTCTTACACAGCTACCAGTGTTGGTAGCTCAGGTCCAGAAACCGCGCAAATTACCTGTGTACAAACTGGGCAAGCGTGGTCTATCAGTTTATCTGCCACGACTATCCCCAAACCAACGGTCGCCACCGTTTTGGTGCTGGATAAATCTGGTAGTATGGCTTGGGACGCAGGCGATGGTCGGTTACGTATTGAAGTGCTCAAAGACAGCGCGCCTGTATTCGTCGATCTATTGGGCGACGAAGACGGCATTGGTGTGGTGTATTTCGACAGTAATGCGACCCCGGGGACTTCGATTGCGGTTGCGGGCGCGTTAGGCACGGGCTCTGGGCGTATAGCTGCGAATGAAGCCATCATGGATCAACCATCATCTGGCGGTTCGACGTCTATTGGTGCTGGGATTGAGTTGGCTAGTAGCGAGTTGGGTGATTTGACACCTAGCAGCTATAATCATACTGCTATGGTGGTACTCACGGATGGTCGCGAAAACCGATCGCCTTACATTAGCCAACTTCTAGATGATGGCATTATCAATGATAGCGTCTTTGCTATTGGCTTAGGAACGGCGCTACAGATCAGTCCTGCTGCTTTGGAAGCATTAACTGGTAGTACAAATGGTTATGTCTTAATGACTGGTACTTTGGATACTGATGACTACTTTACGCTTCAAAAATATTTTTTGCAGATACTGTCAGGAGTTAAAAATACGGAGGTAGTGATGGATCCCGAGGGTTGGATTCAACCTGCCCGTAAGATACGTATTCCGTTTAATCTTAACGAAGCAGATATCACAGTAGATGCAATCTTGTTGACGGGAGACGCTCTACCAGATGTTTTTGACTATATGCTTGAAACTCCAAGTGGCAAAATAATCGACCCAAGCATTGCCAACGCTTCTGTTGAGTTAGCGTTTTCAGCAAGTGAACACGTGCAGTTTTATCGCATGACTTTGCCGACCGCTGTTGCAGGGCTTGAAGAACGTGAAGGTCAATGGCATGCAGTCCTCAATCTGAATGAAAAAGTATTCGCTAAATATTTAGCCAGCCTTGAAAACGACCGTGAAAAATTTAATAAGGTCAAGACACACGGGCTACGCTATTCCTTTAATGTGCATTCTAGTTCTGATCTACGCCTTAGAGCGCAGCTTGAGCAGGCTACCCGAGAGCCAGGCGGCATGATAACTTTATCAGCTCAATTGACTCAGTACGAGCGCCCCTTAGACAATGGTGCGTCCATCCGAGCAGAGTTAGAAAGACCTAATGGCACTAAAGTAAATTTAACCCTATCGGAGGTTGAGCCTGGTGTTTTCAATGTCGCATTCCATGCTGGTTCAGCCGGTATCTATAAGGTGCGGGTTTTGGCGAAAGGTCAATCAATACAAAACAACCCCTTTACAAGGGAGCAGCTCTTAAGTGCTGCTGTCTGGATAGGCGGTGATGATCCATTCCCAAGCAGTAATACGGATGGATATGATCAAAAACTTTGCCATCTGCTTATGTGTTTGCTAGAGAAAGATAGTATTCGCAGCTTTCTCAAACGACAAAAGATTGATGCCGAAGAGGTGAGCGAATGTCTTAAAAAAGCTTGTGCAGATAACCGTCGATCAAAGTTACGACCAGAGGTTACTAACAATAAAGAATTGACCGATGCCTTGGTCGCGTTTGTTAAAAACCCAAGCCTCATAGTAAAGTGGCTTAGAAATGCAAAAAATAAGTCGTAATGTTATGAACGTATAGCAAGATAGATGTATAACCAGCCAAAGGGACGGCATACTGCGTTTCTTTGGCTTTATAGTTAATATATCAATGATTTTCAAAAATTTTTTTAACATTACTCAGATTGATACCTAAGTTTAGCTTATTACTTGAATTTAGATTGGTATCTTACATGGTAATTTTGCTAAATATCGAAGTAACTTGACCTTTATGTCGTATTGTTAAACGCAGTCGTTTTCTTTAATACTAAACCCCTACAAATAACAATGATTTATTACCAACATAGGATAATTATCAGGGGAGAACTGTGTTATATTCCAGTAAAAGAATGTAGCTGTACGTTAATTATTCATCAATAAGATAAGGAAGTTTTTTATGTCAAAATCGAATGTTTCAGACAAAAAAGTTGCTTTAGTAACAGGTGCACTTGGTGGAATCGGTACAGCTATTTGTGAGAAGTTAGTGACTAGTGGCTATCATGTCATAGCAACCTTAAGTAAAGAAGATCCTGAGCGTACAAAAAAGTGGTGCAATGATAATGGATTTGACTCAGATAACTTTGAGTTTCTTGCCGTTGATGTGAGTAATCACGAAACCGCAACGGCAGCGATTCAACAGGCAATTGATAAGTACGATAGCATTTATGCTTTGATAAACGGAGCAGGTATCACTCGTGATAGTAGCTTTAAAAAAATGAGCTTTGCGCAATGGAAGGAAGTAATTGACACTAACTTGACGTCTCTTTATACCATTGTTCATCCAGTTTTTGTCAAAATGCTAGAACAAAAAACTGGCCGCATCGTCAATATCAGCTCGATAAATGGCTTACGTGGTCAGTATGGGCAGACGAATTATTCAGCCGCCAAAGCAGGCATTATTGGATTTACTAAGGCATTGGCATACGAAGGGGCTGCTTCATCAGTTACAGCCAACGTCGTTGCTCCTGGTTATACATATACACCCATGGTGGAGAGTGTACCTGAACATATTATGGATAAAATTAAAGAAACTATTCCAATGAGTCGTTTGGCTAGTGCAAACGAAATCGCTGCTGCTTGTATGTATCTTATCAGTGAAGATGCCATATTCGTCACAGGTGAAACCATATCAGTAAATGGTGGTCAGTATATGTCTTAACTTTACTGTTAAACATTTTTGTTACAGTACTGTATAAAGTAACAAACTTAATAATATTATAATGTTTTCTTAACCTTTAACGCATACGATTTTTTCTCAACCGTCAATATACGGAGCAATAAGATGTCACAACAAACCCCGCAAGATTATATGAATCAGTTTAATGAAAATGCAAAAAAAATGTTCGAACCTTGGACAAAGCTAAACCAATCGTTCGATACAAGGAGTAATGATATGTCACAACAGACCCCGCAAGATTATGTCAATCAGTTCAATGAAAGCGCCCAAAAAATGTTTGAACCTTGGACCAAGTTAAACCAAGCTTTTTTAAAAAACGCTGAAATGATGACCGAGTTTTCACTTAATACTATTAAGACCTACGCAGAAATGGGTCTAGAAAACATGCGTCAAGTTTCAGAAATAGACTCTCCAGAAGCTGCCAAAGACTTTAGCAGCAAGCAAGCAGAGATGCTTAATACCATCAGTCAAAAAATGTTGTCAGACGCTCAGCGCATGACAGAGCTTGGCAGCAATATGCATGATGACGTTATGAAAGTTTTGGGTGAAGTTCAGGGTCAAACCAGTGAGCAAATGCAGTCAAATATGCAGAAAACTGCTGATCAAGCAACAAAAAAAGGCCAAGAGTACGCAGCAAACATGAACAAAATGGCTGAGCAGTTTACTGAGCAAGCCACAAAAGCTGCAAAAACTGCGACTGGTGCAAATACCAAATCAGGTGCAAAGACAAATACCAATGCTAGCTCGAATACCTCAAATACGAAAGCGAGCACAAAGACTGGGACTGGTAATACCAGCAGTACTGGAAAATCAACAAATAAGTAATTGTAATTACTGATAAATTTAATCATCTTATTAGTTGTTATTGATGAGATATCATGTAATTATTAAACCTAAAAGGTGGGTTAGAGAACTCTATCCCATCTTTTTTCTATTGTGCTAGCTTTATTGGATCAATAGGCTTGCACTTTTGTACAAATTAGAAGTGTTTTATAACTATATATCGTTTAAAGCTGGATACTGTTTAAATCCAGTATCGTTTATGGATAGGAAAATAGGTACAGATATGGATAATCATAAGTCCGATAAAAACAATCAGCAATCCGATGACCAATCAAATATATCATCGCAAAAATCAAATACACAACAGTCAAATACACAAGATAGTCAAAATAATACTAGCGATGCCTTTAACTTTAATAGCTTCGGTCAACAATATTTAGATCAGTTAAACCAAGTAAATCAGCTCAATCAATCTTTATTTGATCAATCTAGTCAAGCTTCAAATCCGTTCGAAGCCAACATGAAGCTATGGCAGAACTCAATCAATAATTTTGGCAATTTTATGATGCCAAGTACTTCTGAAAACGTTGGTGCTCAACAGACAGACTCATCGCAAAACGATAAAAGTAAAGATCAACAAACCGCTAACAACGATATGAATGGTCTTAATGAGTTGTCCCAAAAGCTTTTTAGTGAAACGTTAAAACGTGCTGGTAAAGATGACAATATAAGCCAATCTTTGATGCTCAACATGATAGACGGTTGGCAGAAGTTCAGTACAGGTGTGGCAGAAAAAAGCCCCACTGCATTAATTGAACAACAAATGAATTTATGGAAACAACAGTTTCAGCTGTACCAAAATACCCTAATGAAAGGGTCAGAAGACCAAATACAACCTCTTGCCACCCCAGAAAAAGGCGATAAACGTTTTGCAGACGAAGAATGGACAAACAATCCTATCTTTGACTTTTTGAAACAAAGCTATTTGCTAACAGCTAACGGCATGATGGACACTATTGATAATACTGAAGGTGTTGATGAAAAAACCCGCCAACGTTTGTCGTTCTTTACGCGTCAATGGCTAAACGCAATGGCACCAAGTAATTTTTTATGGAGTAATCCTGAAATACTGCGATTGACCATGGAATCAAAGGGCCAAAATCTGGTAAGAGGACTCAAGCAGCTAACAGAAGACATGGAAAAAAGCTCTAAAATGCTAAGCATTCGCATGACTGATCATGATGCGTTTAAGCTTGGTGAAAACATTGCCACGACAGCAGGTAAGGTGGTGTTTCGTAACCGATTGTTTGAGTTGATACAATATAATCCGTCGACAGCCAAAGTTCATAAACGACCTTTATTAATTGTGCCACCATGGATTAATAAATTTTATATCATGGATCTAAAAGAGAAAAATTCATATATCCGTTGGGCGCTTGATGAAGGCCATAGCGTCTTTGTGATGTCGTGGGCCAATCCAACGCGGGCTTATAAAGACGTCAATATGAAGGATTATATGCACGAGGGACTGCTGACGGCTTTAGATGTCATTAAAGAGATTACAGGGGAGTCAGCTGCTAACGTCATCGGTTATTGCATTGGTGGTATGTTGCTGGCGTTGACGCTATCTTGGTTGACTGAAAATAAGCAAGCAGATCGTATAGCCAGTGCAACTTTTTGGGCCACGATATTTGACTTTAGTGATCCTGGAGACTTAGGCGTATTTATTGACGAACGTACGGTCAGCGCGCTTGAGCAAGAAGGAGAGCAGCAAGGGGTATTTGACGGACGTCTAATGGGCGCTGCCTTTAGTCTTTTGCGCGAAAACAGTCTTTATTGGAATTATTATGTGCAAAATTACCTAAAAGGGGAGCGTCCAATTCCGTTTGATCTTCTATATTGGAACTCTGATGCTACCAACGTGACTGCCGCATTGCACAGCTTTGTACTACGCGAGTTGTATTTGGGTAATAAGATGATTGAAAAAGGCGAGTTGGTATACGACGGTGTAAAGATTGATTTGTCAAAAGTGACTATCCCAACCTATGTCGTAGCAACATTACAAGACCATATCGCCAAATGGAAAGGAAGCTATGCGTCTACACAAGTGCTGGGCGGTGATGTTACCTTTGTACTCGGTGAGTCAGGGCATATCGCTGGCATTATCAACCCGCCAACGGGTAAGTATGGCTTTTATACCCATGAAGATTATGTCGCCGATCCTGATGAATGGTATGCCAAAGCAGAAAAGCACGATAAGAGCTGGTGGCTACATTGGAGCGAATGGATCAATCAGCATAGTGCAGGTGAAGTGGATAGCAGACAACCGGGTATCACGCATACAGGTAAAGAGTGGCAGGTACTCTCTGATGCTCCAGGGGAGTATGTACACGTCAGGGCAGATGAAGCGTTACGCTCAACTGAACCTTAATAAATCTTGTCTGTTAGTAAACAATTAGCCTTAGTGGATAATCAATAATAGCAGTATATAAAAAACATTATCGTCAACTCAAAATTGGAACCACCTATGTCAGACACTATTGAAAAAAATATTGAAAATCCAAACAAAGCCGAGGTGTGGTTAAGTCGTAGCAACCCACATCATAGAGCCACAGGTTTGATACCAAACTTTCAAGAGATGGTAAACCATCAGTTTTACAAAAATGAAAATACCATAGACGAGCTCAACCTACAAAATAACTATAGAACAGACGGCGCAGGTTTACTGATAGAGGTTACTTGTAAGCATTTACAACAAAATCATAAACAAATTCAAGAAAATATCCAGACTCTGAATCAAGATAAGAATGCCATTATAAAAAGTTGGCAGAAGACCTCTACGCCAAAAAAACTATGGCAAGAATGGTTGAGCTACAGTACAGATAGTAGTAAACGACTTTTACAAACAGTCGATGTACTTAAAGAGCGTGGTGATATTTTTCTTGAGCATGAGCTGGCTGGCTGTCCGCCAGTCTTAGATTATGACTATCAAGTAATCATGGATGCAACCAAGTTTGAACGCCCATGCAATTACGTCTTGCTAAGAATAGAACCACCTAAAGGGATTGTCACCAATGATGATGAGCGCCCTTATATCGTGATTGACCCCAGAGCTGGCCATGGTGCAGGTATTGGTGGCTTTAAGCATGAGAGTCAAGTCGGTGTTGCCCTTAGCCAAGGCCATCCTGTGTATTTTGTGGCATTTAAGCGTCTTCCTGAGCCGACGCAAACCATTGCCGATATTACTTATGCTGAAGGAAAGTTTGTCCGTGAAGTAGAAAAAAGACATCCCCATGCACAATCACCAGTAATCATTGGTAACTGTCAAGGTGGGTGGGCGGCGCTTATTTTGGCTGCAACCAATCAAGATATCAAAGGGCCTATCGTCTTAAATGGTGCGCCTATCTCAGCTTGGAGCGGAGAGGTTGGGGTCAACCCGATGCGTTACAAAGCAGGCGTCAATGGTGGTACTTGGCTATCTATGCTTAGTGCTGACATAAATAATGGCGTATTCGATGGGGCAGCACTGGTTGATAATTTTGAAAAAATGACCCCTTATCGTAACTATGTCGGAAAATATTACGATCTGTACAAGAACCCAGAAGCTAATCGTCAGCGCTTTCTTGACTTTGAGCGTTGGTGGGGTGGTTTCTTTTTAATGAATGACAAAGAAATTCAGTGGATTGTAGAAAACATCTTTGTTGGCAATCGTCTTGCTCGCAATACCGCGCAGTTAGAGAAAGGGACAAATATCGATCTGCGTAATGTCAAAGCACCTATTATCGCTTTTGCTTCACATGGTGATGATATTACCCCGCCTCCTCAAGCATTATCATGGATTCTAGATGCTTATAGTGATGAGCGAGATGTTGAGGTTTGCGGTCAACGTATTATCTATATGATTCATGAGCAAGTAGGCCATCTAGGTATCTTTGTCAGCTCCAAAATTGCCAATCATGAGCATACAGGTATAGCCTCAATCATGGATATGATTGAAGTTTTACCACCAGGATTGTATGAGTTGCACATTGATCATATTGAGGGCTCGGGGCAAGAAAAAACGTTTACCGTTGATCTAAAACGTCGTACTTTTAAAGATTTAAATCAAGCGCTAGGAGACGACCGAACCGATGAAGAATTATTCAAAGCGGTACACCGCTACTCGATGACTCAAACTCAAGCTTATGAACATAACTTGCGTCCACTAGTAAAAGCTATGAGCAATGAGACTTCCGCTCAATTTCTTCGTACTATGCATCCATTGAGACTTCAAAGAAGCATGTGGAGTAGCAAAAATCCACTAGCTGTAGCTGCTTGTCATTTGAATAAAACAATGACTAGTACAATTGATAATTATGAAAGTGCAGACTTCGTCCCTACACAAAAAACGCAAAAATTGCCTAATCCTTCTAATGCTTATGCCAGAGTCAAACTGCCAGCCATTGAATCTATGCAGCAAGATAATCTTTTCTTGCAAGTCGAAAAAATGTTTATGGATAGTGTCAGAGTGACGCTGGACTTTTGGCGAGATTGGCAGGGTAGATATACAGAGAGTATGTTCTTTGGGATTTGGTCAATGCCTTGGTTTCGTGAATATGGAGAATCAGTAGGCTCACGTCGTCTGTTGAATAAAGACGAACTGCATGAATTGCCAAAGGTAGAAGAGGCACTGACCAAAATCTCTGAAGGCAGTTTTAATGAAGCTGTCGTGCGTATGATGATTTTGTGTAATATAGTTGCTGATGACAATATAGACCGTGACCAGCTGATGCGTTTGACTGAAGTGCTGACTGAACAAGAACCATTTAGTCAACTTTTGAATACTGAATTGGCAGCCATGATACATACTCAGACGCTTATCGTTCGTTTTGCTGAAGATGACTCTATTAAATCTTTGAGCACACTTATCGAAACCAAGTCAGAACGTATCAAAGCATTCAAACTGGTTTATTATGTGGTTGGCGATAAATCAGAAGATAGGAATTATAGGACGCTATCGATGATGAATGATATCAAAGCTACATTGGGTTTAGCTGATACTGATATTAAATAGTAGTTTTCACAAATGCGAAAACCTCAAGTATTGGTTTACTTGGGGTTTTTTTGTCTGATGACTTGTTGAGCATAGCGCATGGTTAAATAAATATTTTTGCAGCTCGAGACTATGCTGTTAATATTAGCTAAATAACCACTTTGTATAACGGTTACCAGTGGATAAGGCTTAGCATTATCCATCATTTTCTATCATAAAATGGACAAGACATGGAATATAACCATATACTTAGACAGTCGTTAGGATTTTTCCCAACACCACTAATTGAGCTCACTAGATTAAGCAAAGAGCTTGCTGGCCCTAAAATCTTTATGAAAAGAGATGACAATACGGGGCTGGCATTGGGTGGTAACAAAACCCGTAAGCTTGAATTTATCATCGGTGATGCGCTGGCCAAAGGCGCTGATACCATCATGACGGCGGGTGCTGCGCAATCCAATCATTGTCGCCAAACGGCAGCTGCTGCGGCAAGCTTGGGTCTTGAATGTCATTTAGTATTAGGCGGAGAGGAGCCTGAGCAAGTCAGTGGCAATCTGTTATTGGATAAAATATTTGGTTGTCATATTCATTGGGCAGGAGTCAACCGCAAAGGTGAAGATATTCCTCAAATCGTTGAGCAATTAACCAAAGCGGGTAAAAACGTTTATGTGGTGCCTTATGGTGGCTCAAGCGAGCTCGGTGCTCTAGCATTTGTAGAAGCTTTTAAAGAGCTAGAGTTGCAGCGTGAGAGCATCAACGAGACATTCACTCATATCGTCTTTGCCTCCAGCTCTGGTGGCACACAAGCAGGCTTAATGCTTGGGAACAAGATTTTCAACTCGCCTTATCAGATAGTAGGCATCAACATTGATAAGGGCGAAACCGATAAAGTACCGTTTGATCAATATACTGTCGCACTTGCTAACAGTACAGCAAAACTTATTAATACAGATTATAAGTTTTCAGAGTCCGATTTGATGCTTAATTCTGATTATGTTGGCGAGGGTTATGGTGTGGTTGGCAAACTCGAAAATGAAGCCATTGAGATGATGGCGCAAACAGAAGGAATATTGTTAGATCCGGTCTATACGGGCCGTGCGATGGGTGGTCTCATAGACATGATTCGTACGGGTCAAATCAAGAAGACTGATCGTGTTTTGTTTTGGCACACGGGCGGTGCGCCTGCTTTATTTGCCTACTCAAGTGATTTGGATGTCACTCAAAAACGCTAACAAAACTACATTTAAAATATTTAAAAGAAGAGGCTGTTCTAGACTATTATAAAATCTTGAACAACCTCTTTTTTATGCGAAAGCTTATCTATTTACTATAATCGATACTAAATAAAATGGATACGTTATTTAATAACGTAAAACTGGTATGAATTTTACTTACTTGCTGTAGCTAGCAGACAGATGCTGCAAAAAATTCATACCAGTCGCCCTGTATCTTGTTATCATCGTTTGTCTATTTACGATAATTGCTCGCGGTTATGCGGCGTATTAAAGTCAAGATAAGGACCGATAGGTACGATACCAGTTGGGTTGATGTTGGCATGACTGGTGTAATAATGGACCTTAATATGATCCATATTGACGGTCTCGGCTATACCTGGTACTTGGTATAAATCTCGCAGGTAACCCCAAAGGTTAGGGTAATCAACGATACGGCGCAGATTACATTTAAAATGACCCACGTAAACGGCATCAAAACGCACAAGTGTGGTAAATAGCCGCCAATCGGCCTCGGTAATGGTATTACCGACCAGATAGCGCTGATTCTCTAAGCGCTTTTCTAACACATCTAACGCATCAAATAGCGCATTCACAGCTTCTTCGTAAGCTGCTTGGGTCGTTGCAAAGCCGGATTTATAAACCCCGTTATTAACAGCAGAATATACAAATGTATTAATCTCATCGATCTCCGCTAATAGCTCTGACGGTATAAAATCGCCTGGTAGCGCACCAACCTCATCAAAGGCTGAATTGAACATACGAATGATTTCAGATGACTCATTGCTAACGATAGTGTTGGTTTTTTTGTCCCATAAAATAGGGACAGTGACGCGTCCTGTATAATCTGATTTTGCTCTAGTGTATATCTCATAAGCGTAGTTAGCGTGCGAGATAGGGTCAGCAATTACTCCAGCACCTTCTGCAAACGTCCAGCCGTGATCGCCCATGTAAGGATTAACGATTGATAGCGAAATCATATCTTCCAAACCTTTAAGCTTACGATAAATAATCGTACGATGTGCCCAAGGACAAGCTAAAGATACATATAAATGATAGCGATTAGGCTCAGCCTTAAAACCGCCTGTGCCTGTCGGCCCTACGCTACCGTCTTTGGTGACCCAGTTTCTAAAGCCTGACTCTTCGCGTTTAAAATGGCCGCCACTGGCATCGGTATCATACCATTGGTCCTGCCATTTGCCATCGATTAATAAGCCCATACCGATCTCCTATCTATGCTGGTTTTAGTATTGATTGTCTATGTAAATTCGAATAAAAAACAACTATAAATAGGATTGATAAAAACAGATTGGTATTAATTTTTTTTGAAAAACTAGCGTAAAAAGGCGCTATCTTCTTGTTGTGATTTTATAGTTATAGTAAAGCGTTTATCTTGTTTTTGATCAATCCTACCGTTATTTGATGATAACAGTTTATTCATTAATTATAGGTAGATAAACAGCAATAATCACAAATGAAAGTTCTTATTTAAAGAACAATGATGAATCAGGTTAGGGTATATTGAGAATTAACGACAAACCAGCCGTAAAAGATAGCGAAGCAGTAAGCTTTTAGTGTTTACCCCAAAAGTTACCGTTCGCTATGTCTTGTACAATGCTTATTATTGAAACTTGGACAGTACCAAAATCCAGTCAGTGTTACTATTTAGCTGTGACTTACTTGAGTATCATAATCAATTAGCCGCTCTGGTTCAGACGACTCACTAAGAATACGATTGCCAACGACACCAGAAGTGATTGAGCCACTAACATTGACTAAAGTACGCATCATATCGATTAATGGTTCAATAGATATCAACAAACCAGCGAGCTCTAGCGGCATCCCCAAGGTTGATAACACGATAATGGCTGCAAATGTCGCTCCGCCACCAACCCCTGCAACACCAAATGAGGCAATCATAGAGACGCCAATGACGGAAGCTATAAATCCTATCGACCAAGGATTGAGCCCCATAGTCGGTGCAATCATCACAGCCAGCATGGCAGGATAAACGCCAGCACAACCATTTTGACCAATGGTCGCGCCAAACGATGCTGAAAAATTCGCAATGGGCTTAGCAACACCAAGCTTATTAATTTGCACATCAATGTTTAGAGGAATAGACGCTGCTGAGCTACGTGAGGTAAAAGCGAATGTGAGTACAGGCGCAATTTTTTTGAAGTGTTTGATGGGTGAGCGCCCGGTTAATAAAATGATAAGTGCATGCATTATCAATACAATGAATAGGGCAACGTAGGAGGCAAGGAGGAATTTAGCTAATTGCCAAACTGCACTGGCATCAGTAGTGACAATGACTTTAATCATTAAGGCAAAAACGCCATAAGGAGTCAAACGGATAATAAAACGTACCAGTGCCATCACCCAACTTTGCAATATGTCGATACCGCGAATGATTACCGCACCTTTTTCAGGTTCTTTTGCATTAACCGTTAAAGCGGCTATTCCTAATAAACTGGCAATAACCACAGCAGATATCATCGAAGTGCTTTGTAAACCTGCAAATGTCGCGCCGATACTAGTGGGAATGAAGCTTAAAATTAACCCTGGAATGGTCAAATCGGAGACTTGAGTACTGCTCTCAACCATGCTTTGTCCACGTGCAATTTCTGCTTGACCTGCAACAATAGAGCTGGCATCAAGAGTAAATAAATTGGCAATAATCGCGCCGTCTAAAGCAGCAAACCCTGTCGTAACTAGCAAGGTGCCGATAATCCAAAAGCTCATAGAGCCAATCATAGACGCTTTTTCTAAACGTGCGATGGCGGCTAAGATTGAAATGAATACCAAGGGCATTGCAATCATTTTTAGCAAATTGACATAGCCATTTCCGACAATGTTTACCCAGGGTAAAAAATTGGTGGTATCGATATTAAGCGCTGAAAGCGCCAAACCAAAACCTACGCCGACAAATAAACCTAGGAAGACACTACGACTTAATGAATCACTCTGACGGTGATAACGCCACAAGCCATATAGTAATGCGACAAAAACAGCCACTAGTAACAATAACTGCATTACAAACTCCTAAGAAATCAAAAAATGAATAACAAAGAAGTGATTATCCTGATTTTGGGCATAAGGTCTAACATCAAGTCATCATGTATTTATTCCATTTAGGAATAAAGGGTAGGGCTAATTGGACTCTTAAAAAAACTTATTTATTAGTCGTGCATATCGATAAGTAAAACTGCCGATAAACAATCGTATCAATAATGGAAGTCAGACTTTCTTCATTAAGAGCACAAGCTTGTAGGTGGTATTAGTACGAGTACGCTAGTATGACTTAATTAGCATTCGCTCCGTGCTCATAGGGCTTGGTCTCATTAAAAGGTGTATCTTTGGGTGAGAAGCCAAAGTGTTGTTTGTAGATACGTGAAAAGTAACTTTGATCGGTAAAACCTACTTGATAAGCAACCTCAGCAACAGAGCTATAATTGGCTTTGGTTAAGAGTTTGTTTGCAGCCAGTAATCTGGTCAGTTTGACCCACTCTGAAAACGAGTAAGGTAGATTTTGAAACAACAGATAAATATAACGCTCAGAGATATGACAAGATTGTGAGACCAGTTTAGGAGAAATCTGAGGATTGGCTAAGTTAAAATGTATGAAGTCTTCGATCCGTTGTAGATGTGCAGCTTTGATCGTTGAGTTTTGACTATCTGCTAGAGATAGGGTAGGTCGATGTAGAGTATGTATGATTAAGTCTAACAGTTGTTGCTCAAGAAACTGAGACTCTGTAGAGGATAAGGTGAAGTTAGTAGCAAGGTGCAGAGCATGATTGATTTGATGATTAAGCAGTCGCCCTGAGCCTTGTTCAGTAGTAATGGCCTGAGCAAAATACTGCTCTATTAAACGCTGATGGTTTTCTAGTCTGGCTATCGGCACTTTTAAGACTTGTAGCTTTACCGTTTCGGTATGATAAAATTGATAAGGTTGATGAGACAGCTCAATAAAGAACTGACCAGGGTGACAAGTTAATTGCCGTTTTTGCTGTTCAAAGCACACTGAGCCATTCAATGGAAACGTGAGCAGAATACTATCGCAAGCTCTGGATACATCCTGTCCACTACGCTGATAATGGACAGAATCAGCGATATAGCCTGAAATACCCATTTGAGCTAAGCTAGCCTGTTGAAGTTGACCTGTGAACTGATTAGGGTTTTTAACTTGTACCTTTAAGTCAAAATAGGTATCACTAATCGCGTTTTGCCAGCTATCAGCATTTAGTAAAGGCTTGACTGGTTTTTGAGTGCTACTGGTGTTATCTATATGCTCATAGAGTTTTTTGCTTATGCCTTGACTATGTTCCATTTGCATTCATCCTTAAATGCTAGGTAATAAGTTTACAGCTCTTTATTCTCTCCACTTAGTTTTCAGAGTTATCTTAACAAAAACGATAAATACCCTTCTCCCATAAAGAGAGAAAGGCGAAGGTTTAACTAATACCTATAAAACGTATTATATTCACATTACTGAATTTTACTCAACTTATATGTTCCAGATTGATGCAAATCAGCTTGCCAATTAGGTTTAATCACAATAGTTGTGGTTGGCTCTTCAATCAGAGCTGGACCGGTAACGACTGCTCCTGCACCCAATTTGTTACCATCATAAATAGGCGTTTGAATCCATTGATAAGTATGATCATGTATCATTTGACGCTCATCTACTTTAGCGCTTTCTACAGATCCAACTTGAGCATCTAGGGTAGGTAGCTCAGGTTTGTTGACTTTACCAATGATTGAAACCTCTACATTGACAAGCTCTACAGCACTGTTTCGTTCATCATAAGTATACAATTCTTTATGACGCTTGTGGAAGGCTTGTAGGATATCTTCGGCTGCATTACTATCTATGTTGCCGTTCGGCACGATGACATTGCATTCATGGACTTGTCCAACGTAGCGCATCTCCATAGCGCGTTCAATTTCTATGTCGTCGTCACTAAACCCATCTTCTTTAAGCTTCTCGATACCATCCTTCTCTAGCCTTGTAAGAGTAGCATTCAAATCCTCAAGGTTAGCCTCTGCAGACATAATCATAATTTGAGTGGCTAGATACGAGTATTTGACATCAGAGATGATTTGTCCAAAAGCGCATAGGCAAGAGGCCGACTTAGGTACAAGTATTGTATTGATACCCATCTCTTCTGCTAGTGAAATAATATGCATACCAGCAGCGCCACCTGCACAAACTAAAGCAAAGTCGCGAGGGTCATAGCCTTTTTCGATAGTGATACGGCGAATACCATTGGCCATGTTTTGATTGACAATCGTACTAATACCATAAGCTGCATGAGGTAAATCGATATCTAAAGGCTTGGCAATATGCTCATCGATAGCAGCCTTTGCTTTATCTTCATCTAAAGTGACAATCCCGCCTAGTACGGCACCAGACTGCAAATATCCCAATACTAAGTTTGCATCGGTGACCGTCGGTAGTGTGCCACCTTTACCATAACACGCAGGTCCTGGGGTCGCGCCTGCACTTTGTGGTCCGACCTCTAACATGCCAAAGTTATTGATATGGCCAATAGAGCCACCGCCAGCACCTAGGGTTTCGACATGAATCATAGGTACACCAATGCGATTGCGCAAAAAGTCAATATCGCGATTTAGACTGGTTTTGCCATCTTTTGCTAGTGTAATATCAAACGAGGTACCACCCATATCGACAGTAATCACGTTATTAATACCGAAAGGTTCAGCGATATATAATCCCGCTTGCGGTGCAGAGGCAGGCCCTGAGTTGATCGCATTAACCGCACGCTCTTTCATGACTTCACCCAATGCAAGCCCGCCATTAGATTGGAAGTAACGTACTGGTTGATCAGCGCCAAGTTGTTTAAAGTAATCATCTATCTTATAGACATAAGATGACATAATCGGACTTAGATAGGCGTTAACTAGGGTCGTTGAGGTACGCGTATATTCTTTAATCTGCGGATAGACCTCACTGCCGCAGCACACAAATACATCTGGCATATGCTGCTGTATCAGCTCTTTTGCACGCTGCTCGTGTTTGGTATCGCGAATTGACCATACAAAAGAGATGGCCACACTTTTGACGTTTTGACGTTTTAGCTCTTCTATGGCTGCTAAAATATCGTCTTCATTGAGCTCTTCACGCTCTGTCCCATCGGCAAGTATTCGACCACGAATAGGGAAGCGCAAATCCCGCGGAGCTATCTGCGGCGCTGGCGGGTAGCTTGCATCGTAGCGGTGACCTTCTTCTTTATGACCTAGACGAATCTCAATACTGTCTTCATGACCTTCCGTACAGAGTAGTCCTACTTTTACCCCTTTCATTTGAATCAGAGCATTTAGGGCAACAGTAGTACCGTTAATACATAAATCACAAGCTTGGATAATATCTGTGATTGAACGATTAAACTTCTCTGAAATTTGTTGCAATCCGTTTGCAATCGCTTTAGTACCATCCTCTGGGGTAGAAGGGGCTTTAAATAGATGTATATCGCCCCCATTTTCAGCCAATACGAAATCGGTAAAAGTACCACCAGCATCTACGCCTAAACGAAATTCATAACTCATAATTCATCCTTAAACTTTTCTATTTTATATGTAGAGTCAGCACATCCCTGTACCAACTATGCCGCCTCTGCCCGTAATGCTTGAGTCGCTTTTTCATCTAGTTGCATGGTTTTGCTATCAATGACGACACCGTATTCTTTTGCAGCAGCAGCCACAGAGACAATCCCTTCGATGACATCACGTAATACAGCTTCTGGTTCACGCTCAAAAGAGCGACCAAAGCCGCCGCCACCAGGATTGGTATTTCGCGCGCGTTCTCCTGACTTGATCTCAATTACTGTATTGTGAAGATGTACATCAGTCTCGCCGCCTTCACGGAACACTTCTAATTTACCCAGTTTGAGCTCTGGTGAGATTTGCTCAGCTCCGCCTGCACCCATCGTTGGAATATGACGTCCTTCACCAAAAGCAACGACGGTCATGGTATGATCGAGGGGCTCTACCTCCCAAACTGTACCGCAGCCGCCGCGCAAGCGTCCTGCGCCGCCACTATCTTCTGCCAGTCCATACTTATGGACGACGATAGGATATTGATATTCTAATAACTCGATATCACCTGAGCTTAACGCACCAAAGCAGCACAAAGGCCCGCAAGCATGCCAACCATCCATTTGCTGAGTGGCGCCTGCGCCTGAAATAATTGACGCGAGTACCATGGTGACATATTGCTCGCCCGTTTTTGGATCAATACCAGCGATGTTGACCCCTGATGAGTGTCCCCACGATGCCGTTACGCGCTCAGGTGCAGCATTTTCAAGCGCTTTACGTACCGCATCTGTCAATGTCTCCATTGGTGTGGTGGTACAGTTCACATGAGGCGCAGGCTCTTTGGCATTACATAGCGTGCCATGCTCACCTAAATCTACGGTAACGCAGCGATATAGACCTTCGTTATAAGGAGGGTCTACTTGGGCGAACATCATAAGTCCAAGCAAGACGCCTGACATTGAGTTACCAGCATAAGAGTTAATAAAATAAGGAACTTGTGGCGGGCTATCTATCTGAATATGTACATCGCTACCTTTGATAGTGATGTCTGCACTGATAGTCAAATCGCCAAGGCCATGCCCTGAATCTTCCAGAACGGCCTCGCCATGATATTCACCATCATTAAGGGATTCGATGAGCGAGCGCATGTGTTTGTCAGCCATGCTTTTTAGCTCTTCGATGGCAGCACGAACTGTCTCTACACCATATTTGTCTAGCAGCGCAATCATATTACGTTCACCGACCGCGCAAGCACCATATTGCGCATTCAAATCGCCTTCTTGATTGCGACGTGAGCGCATATTGCTATGGATCAGATTGATAACATCATCACGTCTAACGCCTTTTTCCCATATTTTAATCGGTGGAATGCGTAATCCTTCGGCATAGATTTCTTTGGCATCTGGATTATAACCAGCAGGTACAGGGCCGCCGATATCGGTGACATGACCTTTACATACCGTCCAAAATACCAGCTCACCTTCATAAAACACAGGCTTATACATACAGCAATCTAAAATATGACTGCCCATAACGACAGGGTCATTATGATAAATAATGTCGCCTTCATGAACATCATCGCCATAAAATTCTGCCACCGCTTTCATGGCTGGCATCAATGAGCCTAGATGAATAGGAATGTCTTGTCCTTGCAAAATCATCTCAGGCAAATGATCAAACAGCGCATTACTGTAATCATGCGCTAGATTAAATACACTAGAGCGCGCTGTTTTTTCTAAAGTAAGTGTCATCTCGCGCTGCGCGGTTTCTAACGCGCCGCGGACAACGGATAAAGTGATAGGATCGAGGGTGGTGGTTGAAGCTTGGGTCGAGGTGTTTTTAGCTTGATTCATGATTCACTCCTTGTAATCTTATTATCGCACTGGCTTTACTATAACAATGCTAACCACAAATAAATGGATTGAGCAGGTACAGTATTTGACTGTCAGCGCACCTTTTATCTTATATGGTTAACTAACTGTTGGTTTTGGTGTGAGTTGTAAAACGTGTTGCTGAGTTTTGGGCATCAATATCGCGTACAGAACAGTCGCTGTAATAAAGGTCAAGGTCGCATACCAATTGACCCAGCTACCACCTAAATTCATAAGCACGATTCCGACGATTGAGGCTGCTATCCAAGCGACTAATCCTGACTTATCAAATGCTGGCAAGCGCTGCGGATCAATGACAGGAACAGCACCAAAGATATCTTCACGTTTAGGATAGAGAATGTGGGTAAGGGCAATAGCCACCCAAGCCACCACAAACACGCCTTGATAAGCAAGTGCTTGTAACAGATAGGCAAATACATCGAGTAGCATGAGAACGAAAATAAAAGTACCAATCAACAATGCACCAACAAATTTTGGAATTTGAATATTGATAGTATCTTTGAGGAAGGCTTGTAAATTGGTCGTTGCTAATAAGTAGTTAGCGGTATTAATACGAGTTTGAGTAATGACCACAAAGATGAGGCCGAACACACCCATCAATTTTACCAGTCCTAAAGTGATGGACACTTCCGATAACGCGCCTTCTAAGGGGATAGTACTTACCAAATAAATCCCTGCTAATCCGCTTAAGAAAAAAGCGACTAGATAGAAGGGGATGCCGAAATTAAACCAAGATAAGAATTTGCTGTCTTCTTGCTTGCCATAACGCGCATAATCAAAGGTATACATCATCAATACCCATATGCCCATGTAATATACGGCAACGTTCCACCAGCCAAAAGGCAGTGCTTCTTCAGGCCCTAAAGATAGCCAAGCACTGCTATAACCATACTCATTGGTCGCCATAACGACTGCTGCGATAAGTCCGATAATGTAGAATGGCAAGAGCACACCATTTAGTTTGTCCAGCCAGTTTTGGACACTGCCCATAATCATAGGCACACTATAAGCCACCACGATTAAAGCGGCGATCCAGTAAGGGACAGAGGGGTAAGTTTGGCTAAAGGTGACGGCAATGACAGAGCCTTCAAATACCGCGTAATACATCGCCGTGGCAAAAAATATCAGTGTCGCTAAAGCTGCACCTTTGTGACCGAATAATACGCGAGAAAACAAAGCCACCGACATGCCTGTACGAATGGCATAGCGAGTAATGATTCCATTGATGATTCCGTAAGCGACGCAGCTTATCAATAAGCCGATAATTACGTTCTTAGTCCCATAATTCTCTGCCATTGCAATACCAATGACCAGATAAAACATGGCGCTACAAACGCCCCACCATGCCATGGTTAAGGAGCCTTTGGTAGCTCGATCTTCGTTCGACACCAACTCTTGGTTAGGATCAGAAGGGGTAGCAGAAATGTCATGCCCCTTATTCTTTGGTTGTATTATACCCGCCATATCACACTCCTTATGATAGTCTATTGGTTGTACCGTCGTCATCATCGTCTATCGGCTAAACATAATTAGCAAAGACTTCTGTTTCGTTGACAGTAGCCACACCATGTTTTTTACGTCCTGTAAAAAGGTGTTATTCCTACAATATCTCTATATCTAAAAAGATAACTGTAGTCATTAAACTATAGACAATACCTTAAGAAATAAAATGACTGGAGATGCAGTATTTTTGATTGAGGGTGCAGGGTTATTAAGGTTTTTTGATTGATGGTTTGAGATTGACTAATAAGACTTTTCTGGTCTGCAATCCTATGATCAGCCAAGGATATTCGCTACACTTAGGGCTAGGGGTGAGATCAACTGCTTGTAAAGGGTGGTCGTGGTTGAAGTTATTATGCTAAGCAATGATAAAAAACCACCCAAAGGTGGTTAAATATAAATAATAATAAATTACCCTTTCTCACCCTCAAACTGCCAAATAACCTTGCCCCAATTATTGTTAGGATAATCAGGCATGATGTCGCCCTGTTTAAAATAGGCTCTGCTGTCTTTTTTGGCAGGAGTAAACCAGTAACCTGATTTAGGACAAGGCTGATTTGCTGGACAACGTCCACGAGCTTGACTGGTAATTTCAGGTTTAGCTGTGGGCTGGTTTTCGTAGTAGGGCGTCATATCTTCGCCAGCATCAAATCGCTTGATAAATTCTTCGTAGGTTGTTTTATAGGGATCAATGGATACAAACTTACCAGTGTCGATACCTGTTTTTTCTAGTACAAGAGGTAGAGTATAGTCAGGTTGATCTTGTTGGATGTCTAAACCCATTTCAAGAGCTTGGGTTTCTGATTGTAATCTCCATGTGGGTATTTCTGAATATAATCTAACATACTCTTTTTCCCAATTGTCTCTATGGTCTGCACCTACCGTTTGCTTAACGACTTCGATTGGATCACTTATATCTAAACTCATTAAGTAATGACGGTTGCCTGTTTCAGGATCAGTATCTCTGATATACATAATATCCATGAAAGCATCAGTTCCGTGCCTTAACTGCCAAGTTTGTATGTTACTTAACTGCATCCATTCTTCAAATGTCAAATCATAGGTAAAGTCTAAATATAAATCACTTCCTTCTGAATTAAGAGCAAATTTAAAACTATCCTCAGGTGATAATCGAGGACTACTTATACTATTAGCAAATACCCAGTCTTTATCTTCTAGTTCTTTAAATAGATTCATTGTTTTTTTATAAGCATCTTCGTCTGTGATGCCATCAGAATCTTTGTTGAAGATAAAAGTAATGTTGTAGTCCGTTAATAAACTGTTAGGAGTTTTAATATTATCGTAAGCGATAACAGACATCACACCATCTATCAAAAACTCACCAATTGGATATTTAAAAACCATTTTACTTTCTTGGAAACGGGGAAAGTCATAGCCTTGGAAAGTAACTCCCATAGGCTGAGCATCACCTTCTTGAAATGCTTTGTATTCAGGATTAGCGTTATATAACTCTTCGGCCGTCATATTCAAAGCAATCTCTAACGGTTTATCAGGCATAATAACCTCTGTTTTAGCTTGGCAAGCTGTAATCGGAAAAAGTAGAATGAAATATACGAAAGTGAAGCAAATTTGCTTTAACATGACGACCTACTGTTTTATTAAAAATGAGTTTATGAGTCAGCTTTGTTGTACCAGCTGGCCATAGTTTGAAGTTGACTATGCATGTATGGTTTCTCACTTTGCATCAGACCATGAAACTTTTTTGCTGCAGCTTCAATCCATTTCATACGACTTTTATAGTTGTACAAAACGATATCTGCATCAGGCCTTGATACATATTTGACGATTTTAGGGTCATCTTTATTTTCAGCATGACTACCACGATAGCGATACTTTGGTTGTACCGTAATTTGCGGTACCTTACAAGTATTTGAAAAATAAAGCACAACGTCTGGGGTGATTAGACTAAACTAACCCATGGCATCAATTTCGCGTTTGTGTCGCCAATTTTCGTATATTAGAGGCTGCAAAATTTCACCTTGTTCATGATAAGCAATTTGTAACAAGTTCTCATATTGAGCCTTTTGTCTCTCTGATTTTTTAATGTTACTAGAGGGGAGGTTCTCAAACTCCTTAGCTTTGCTAAATCCTTTAACTAAGTAGTCATTACTTTTTAAATAGTTAATTTTTGGTAGTGAGTCGCTAGCCCAGTCTGCGTTAGTTATTGCAGTTTTCATTTGTGGTACAAGGTTATTAGTATTACGCTTATTCATACATTTAAAAAAAACTTCAGACCCAAACTTACCATAGTAATGGTGCCACCCTGCGATATCTTGGAACAGCCAAAAATTACCTTGTCCAAACCAGTCTGAAGCCGTTACTATTAGATCGTTAGGAAAACGACCTAACCTAACAGTAGGATGCTCTAACGTACAAGCTACAGTTTTGCTTGCAAATGCACCAAGGGCCATCCAGTAAAAGCGACCTTTTTTACTTGGATCACCGTGTTCTTCGGTTTCTAAATAAAACCGTGCATAAGTACCTGCAATTCGACGTGCTCTTACACTATAGCTGTCTACAAAATTGTAAGAGTTCGCTGACACTTCTTCACTTAAACGTTTTAGGCAAAACTGTTGAGAAACAGACCATAACTCTTCACAAGTACAACTCACTGGCGTACAGCTATTTACAGTAGTATTCGTCTTAGTCTTTACTTTTATGACCATTTATTTATCCTACTTATTATTTCTATTACTGAATGTAGACCAGACTAACTGCATTTTTATTTCGTCTTCTTTATCCCCTGAATTGATACGAGACGTTTTACCTTCAACATCTGATTCTGACTTTATATTGACATTCTTTCCCGTTAATAGGTATTTCATATTTGGTAGTGGATTACCCATCGGGTCAACTAACTGCACCTGCTCATCAAAGAACTCCTTTTCAACGATCTTATCAAAAGGCAGGCGCGATAAATAACTGCTATCAACACCCCCTTTCGCCCTCGAATGCTTACCCCCTTTCTCCGTAAACTCATTTGCCGCAATCGTGATATTAGCCCCATCCAGTGTGATACTGGCATTCCCAGCTGTCAGGGTAATCTTATTGGTTGCTACGATCTCAACCTCTTTGAGTGAGGAGGCGATATGGATGTCTTGCTTGGCAGTGGCCTCTAATTTGCCTGTATGGGCAGAGACGGTAATATTGTCTTTGGCGTTGGTTAGAGTCACCTGACCATCAGCGATGACATTGAGCGCTTCACTACTGATCTGGCTATGACTATCACCACTGCTGATATGCCTGTCTGTCTGCGTGGTCGTTAGCATCTCACCCATGGTTCTATGTATCAGAGTGTCTTGGCTTATGTAGCTGATATCTGCGGCACTATCGACTAGCGTGTAGGGTGTTTGCTGATGGGTCTTGCTTTGTTGTTCCTCGCTTATAGCTTCAAGCTGGGTCTTGATGGCTTTATGATCTTTAGGGTTGCGTCCCAGTCCTGTTGCGAGCTGGGTTAAGACGCTCTGCCAAGTGCTGACCACCGAGACTGGTTTGGGTCAGGGTCGGGGTGTGCTGCTGGTAGTCGTGCTCTCGAGCTTGAGCAGGGGTTGATAGTACTAAAACTAAAAAACCACCCGAAGATGGCTTAATCAAAGCTATCCTATCTCACCATCAAACTGCCAAATTACTTGCCCCCAATCATTGTTTGGGTAATCAGGCATGATGTCGCCCTGTTTAAAATAGGCTCGGCTGTCTTTTTTGGCAGGAGTAAACCAGTAACCTGATTTAGGGCAAGGCTGATTGGCAAGGCATCGTCCACGAGCTTGACTGGTAATCTCAGGTCTAGTTGTAGGCTGGTTTTCATAATAAGGCGTCATGTCTTCGCCAGCATCAAAGCGCTTCATAAACTCATCATAAGTTATCTTATAAGGGTCAATAGAGACAAACTTACCAGTGTCGATACCTGTCTTTTCTAGCACAAGGGGTAGGGTGTAGTCGGGCTGATCTTGTTGAATGTCTAGACCTATCTCGATAGCTTCAGTCTCTGATTGTAGTCTTCCTAATGGTAAGTCTGGATAAATCTCTGTAAAAAGTGACTCCATAGTATCGTTTGGATTATCGTAACTGATATAACTATTTATATAACTCTGCTCAGACCTAAAATCTAAGCTGACCATATAGACGTAATTATTAATTTCTTCTTCAAAGTTGTATTGTATGTCAACCGTTAAAAAAACATCAGTACCATGTCGCAGTTTCCATGTTTGCAAGCTCGGTAGTTTCTTGAACTGGTCAAAGGTCAGAGGGTATTGATAGTTAAGAAAGCTAGACAAGACATTTTCATTAGTGACATAATCATAACTATCTTCAACAGAGATACGAGCATTAGTAACGCGGCGATCGTTTTGCCAACCTTGCTCTTCTAGTTGTTTAAATAACTTTTGCACAGCGGCATAGGCATCTTTTTGTGTAACACCATAGCTCCCTTGCGCATTTTCAATGAAAAAGCGGATAGCAGTAGATTGTATTCCTCTTTTTGGCTTATCGTGATCGAAGTAGCCTGAGGTGCTACTGACATTGTCAACAGTAAGCGGCGGAATATTAGGGTAAGTAAAAGTAACGTTAGCATAGTTTTTGCTAGGGAAACGTAGTTTATAAAAAGTAACGCCTAAGCTACCAATATTGAGCGGATTATCATCAAAACTCCAATACTGCTTAATATCTTTGTTATTCTTTTTAAAGACTTCAGGGCTCTCTTCTACTGAAACGGTCGCATGAGGCGGCATAGTATCTCCTTTATTGTTCTCACTACAGGCAAGTGTGGAGAGTGATAATGATATTGCTAGTAATACTGTTTTGATAAGTTGACGTTTAAACATAGCTATCCCTAAGTTTGGTTAATCCATCCTGCTATTTTAACTATTTCTCCTTCAACCTTATCTCTTTTCTCACCGTTCATAAGTTCAATAAATTGTTCAGCAACATCTTTAATCCAATCCATCCTTTTTGTAATATCAGCCAGTTTGATATCATCAGGAGCAATATTTTTTAAATCGGGATCATCAGTATCTGCTTCAGAGGTATAGACCATTTGCAGTTCAGGAATAGACATTTTTCCTCTTCCAATTTCAGCCAACGCCAATCCTGCTCTAAAATTACTTTTTTGATAGATTATCTTTTGTAGTACTTCGCGCTGTTCATGATTGGCAAGTTGCATAAGATTCGTTTTCTGTGCTTCTTTTCTTTGTTCTTTTCTAGTAGAGCCAAGCCTTTCAAATTCTTTAGTCGCATTAAAAGCAGGTCTGATATACTGACTTGTACCAAGATTACGTATTTTAGGTAATACATCATAGGCGCCATGCGAATCATAAACCATCGTTTTGACTTCATCAATATAGTTCTCAGTATTACGTTGTCCAATACATTCAAAGAAGTTAGTACTACATTGATTGTATTCAAAATGCCATCCAGCGATATCTTGATATAACCAAAAGTTACCTAGCTTAAAATTATACTCAACACCAAATACTCCACCATCTGCTGAAGTAGACCAATGACCTAGCGCGTCAGCTACAGTTTTACTGGCAAAAGCACCAAGTCCCATCCAGAAATGACGTCCCTTGTATCGTGAATTACCATTGACATCACTATGTTCTAAATAGAACTTAGCGTATACAGCAGCGATTCGTCTGGCTCTTGCTTCTCCATCTTGTACCACTCTCAAATGAATAGTAGATGACGTTCTATCAGCATTTGTTGTTAACTTCTCAAAGCATTGATATTGAGCTATTGACCATGTATAAGTACATGGCATTGTCTTAGTAGCACAGCTATTTTTTACCGTATTAGTATCGAATTTAAGCGTTGTCATTTTATACTCGCTATAAGTCTTTTAATCCTTCAATAGGCTTAAATATCATTTTAGTTTCTAGTGTTTCTGATTCAGTATTTGTATCTGCTCTAACGGTTTTTCCTTCATCGTCAACTTTGGCTTCAACATTTAAGTTTTTACCGATTAATCGATAATCAATATTTTTAATAGGTGTCCCTGCTGTGTTTAAAAACTGCACCTGCTCATCAAAGAACTCTTTTTCAACGAGCTTATCAAAGGGTAATCGCGATAAATAACTACTATCAACCGCGCCCCCAGCCTTACCATGCTTACCGCCTTTCTCCGCAAACTCTTTCGCTGCTATCGTAATATCAGCACCATCAAGGGTGATACTCGCACCGCCTGCCGTTATCGTCACCTTGTTCGTCGCCACTACCTCTACTTCTTTGGTGGAGGAGGCGATGTTCACATCTTGCTTAGCCGTCGCTTCCAGTTTGCCTGTATGCACAGAGAGGGTAATATTCTCTTTCGCGTTAGTCATGCTAAATTGACCATCGGCGACTATATTGAGTGACTCGCTGCTGATTTGATTATGAGACTCGCCACTACTGATCATCATGTCTTGCTGAGTGGTAGTAATCATCTCACCCATGGTTCTATGAATTAGCGTGTCATCGCTCACATAGCTGCTATCGGCGGTACTATCAATCAGAGTGAACGGCGTGGTTTGATGGGTTTGGGTTTGTTGTTCTTTGGCAATATTTTCTAGCTGCGTCTTGATGGCTTTATTGTCGTTCACATTACGACCTAAGCCTGTTGCCAACTGCTTGAGTCGCTCCGCCAAGTGCTGAACACCGAGACTCGTTTGAGTGAGACTTGGAGTATGATGTTGGTAATTGTGCTGTCCTGCCTGCGCATGGGTTTGTGGCTGGGTTGACAGCACCAGCGCTTCCCCTGATTTGATATTGATTTGCGCATTGGTTTTGGCGCTAATGCCTTGTTTCTTTATCGTGCTATCACTTTGTGAATCGATAATACCCATTTTAAGACTGGCAACAACGTCTCCTGCATCGACATTAAACTGCGAGTAGGCGTTGTCCTCTCTATGATCGCTGATCCATTCGGATAAACCATTATCCGTGTTGCGATAGCCGCTCTCGATTGCTTGCTCATCGACAGTCTCAAATAGACTAGGGCGACTTGATGACAACAGGCTACCGGTATTAATCAGATGCTCACTATCACCGATAGCTTGCATCAGAGTTTGATCATCTGCTCTATGGGTAAAGTGGCTGCCATAATTGCTTCCTGCTTGGGCTTCTAATCGATTGATAGATTGAGCAGGGCTATCTAATAAATAGTTGCGTGTCGGCGTCATATGATTGCGACTGTCCGTATCAGACTGGCTATCTGCGATCCCCGTCATTGGCGGGAGTGCTTGTCTGCTGTATAGCGCACCTACCCAAGGGGTGTCGGTGGTGATTAGTCTGAGCTGGGTTAAATGAATACCTGCTTCTAGACTTGAGGCATGACGCTCGTAATGACGACGACTATTGATCAACCCTGTTACATGAGCGAGGCTATTGCGTGCTAAATGCACGATATGAGTGGCACGGTAATGCTGATTAAGATGGCTATGACCCACTAGGGTAAAGGTATCTGTAACATTTAAATCAGTGCAGTGAGCGAGCGCATGGTAGATGCTATAACGGCTATGGTGACTATTTGCCATGATAGTAGCGTCATCGATAGACTCAGTATTTGTCACAGGAGCAAAGGCGGCTGGAGTGTCTAAGGTTAGGGCGTTTTGTCCTCCTTGATTACTTTCTTCGTTATCACTTTGACCAACAGCTACATCCGCTGACTGAGTCGGATGGGCGACACTGGCGCTATTAAAGCGCTGCATTGTAATCGTGTTTGGTTGGCTACTGATCTGCTCACTAAGAGCTAGGATAGGAGCGTCGACACGGTCATGCAAGACTTGACCGAAGCGTAGGGCGCCTATGTTCGAGCTGATACTATCCTCATCACTAGGATAGGCTGAGGTGATGATAAGCTTGGGCGGTGCATGCTCCTCGGTTTGTGCATGCCTGAGGTAAGCGGTGAGTCCTTGTCTTGAGAGGCGCTCACAGATATGACTCCAGTCACTGCTTTGCCACTGGGTCATGCGCGCTGGGGTCCAACTGGCGTTTTCTTCACTACTGCCATCAGTGCCACTGTCATCGACCACGTCTATCTCTTGCATGGCGACGCGTTCTGCTACCATGGCTTGTACTGATAGGTCAGTATCTATCTGGCTGCGTAGATGCTGATGCAAGCGATAAGTGACCGGCTGTGCGATGAGTCTATAGTAGCCATAGCTACCATCATGATCTAATTGTCGCGTTGCAGTGATATATAGATGACGATAGACAAGTCCACTTGGGGTATCAAAGCTGAGGGTTAAAGGGCTACCAATCAAAGGGGTCAGTGGCATAAAAGAGGGGTGATTGAGCTCATGGATATAGACATGTAGCACGTAGGTGTCGATGCCATGCTGGTGCTGCTCTGACGAAGAGGATCTACTCGGAATATTTGGGTTAAGCTGGGCGATGATGGCGGCTTCATCAGGGGCATTAAGTAGGGTCTGTTGCCATGTTTGATGAGTGTCAGTATTTTGCCGAGCACTTGGATGGAGAGCTTGGCTGCTACCTTCACTGGCATAGAGTCTGTCAGCAGTCATAGGCATTAAGGTATTGGTCAAGCGTAGCATAATGAATATCCCTATTGTTAAGCGACGGCAGTATCAACTTGAATGCTTATTTATCGTTGTCATCATAGACAGCGGTGTTATTCGCCAAGCGTAAATTCAATACGACGATTACGTCGGCGTCCATCTTCGGTGTCATTACTAGCGATAGGGTCAGCGTCACCTTTGCCTGTAGTACTTAGACGAGCAGCATCTATATTACGGCCTATCAGGTACTGCTTAACTGCTTCTGCTCGCTCATTGGATAGGGCTAGGTTGGCAGTAGGGTTACCCACATTGTCAGTATGACCAGTAATCGTAACGGGCTTATCGCCTAGGCTTTGGATCACCCCTGCCATGTCGTCTAAGATACCGAGACCTAATGGGGTGAGGTTGGCGCTGCCTGATTCAAACTCGACGATACGGTTGCCGAGAGTGTCATCTATGAGACGTTGTTCGCTGGCGGTGACGACTAGTTGATTTTCTAATTGATAAAGATCAGTCAAACGGGTGTGAATACGGTTTTGGATCGCCTGCTTTTGCTCAATACTGTTCACTTTGCCATGTAAACTAATGGTAGTGCCATGAATGTCGATACGACCTTGACGAATATTGGAGATATCGCTATCGATAATGGTTGTGGCTATTTGCTGCCAGTTGGTTGGTATACTGATGTTTGAGCGTACTTCAATCTCATCTCTGACTGGTTTATTAGGGTATTGGGCTTTAAGCTTTTCAAGTAGCTGCTGCTTATCTGAACTGGTAGCGACGACACCTTTAATGACGACCGGTACCTCTTGAGAGCCGTTTGCAATATGGGTATCGTTGTGTTCTGCAAAGACAACAGCACTCATAGGAAGCGTCATAGCAGCAGCTAATATCAGACCTTTTTTGCGATGAGTTAGCTTAGGTATTGTTGTTGTGTAGAGGGCTTTCATTGAAATACCTTTTTAGTCTAGATGTTATTAAACGGTTATTGAATAAAATAATCTTAAAATTAGTCATTAATAACTATTGCGCTAGGAAGGTTTTTTTAAACAGTTGTCTGGTATCATACAGGTAAAGATTGTCTTGCAACAACATTTTATTAAAGCGGGTCAGACCGATATCTTCATTGATATAACCTTGTGTCCAGTCACTATTAGCGATCCAAACCCAGTCATCAGATTTTGTATCTCCGCTACTTGTTAGTTGGCTCAGTACACGTCCGTCAGGTTTAGTGAAGTTCAGTAACAAACGATAATGATTAGCGGTGCGATATAAATAAGTGTTGAGACAGATTTGATGTGGCTGGTAGAAGCCACTTATCAAGTCATGCCAAAAAGTCGCCATATGTATAGCGCTGGCTTTATCAGACGTTAGTGTCCAGCATATAGATTTGTTGAGACCACGGAAGCCTTTAGCAAAAGTAGGCAAAAACAACAAGCCTGTCGCGATAATCTGCTGTACCAGTTGCTGTTTGCTGATATCCATGAATACCGAAATGTCTTGTAGAGTCATGGTATTAATAAAATCATAGTAGTGGGTGCTGGCGTTGTTATCGATAGTCAGTAGACAGTCGTTTAAATTGTCAGTCACTTGTGTGCTATCGTTTTGAGCCTTTGCTGCAATTAATGTTGCATAAATATCATCCCAAATAGTAAGCGATTTGATAGGAAGGTAGTTCGTCCAGCTTTTAGGTTTATCCAAATGGATAACGCCAAAGCCGATAAGAGGATACTTTCTATGACTACTATCATGACTGGGTATCAGCACTCCAGTAATGATTTGGTTTGCAGCAGTATCGATGTGACTGAAGTTTAAAAAGGGAGGCTCTTTGGAGGGTACATCACCCTTTGATGACTCGTTCAATAGGGAGCCTGAAGTAGTCAGAGCTTGGCTAACCCACTGATCAATAATGTTGGTTTCATTGATATGAGCGCGTGCACGCACGAAGTCTCCGCGAGCAGGCAGCTTGCCAAAATAAACTAAAGGTAGTGATTCGGGCATCATCGCGTTTGCTCCTGCTGCTCAGAGGGTGCAGAAGTGTTATTCGTAGTTGCATTACCTTGTTCATTGCTTTGATCTGCTAAATTATGAGCAGAAGAGCTGTTATTGTCAGCGTTAGGATTAGCAATTGGCTTTGCACTACGCGTAACACCAAGGGCGATTACATCGGCAGGTAGTTTCATGCCAGTAAATGGATTATTGGAGCGACCTTGAGCAGCATTGTTACTATTGCCACTGATAACTCTAAAGCGGACAGAAATCGTTGTGCCATCACCTGACCATGCCATCTCGAAGATATCATCGCCAAGCTCGGTCCGGCGTGCGCTATTAATGAGGCGCTCTACCCCAAAGCTTCCGGCTTCCTCAAAGACAGTAAAGTCTCTGCCATCATAGTCTTTGGCTCTAATGCTAGCGCCAGGCTGGCTACTCGGGTTTGGCCATACAAAAGTCGTCCATGCTTGTGTGCCCATACGATAACGCAGCTGCTGACCGTCGACTACGATTGTATACTCTGTCAAGCCGCTCACTGGTAATGGCATAATCTGGAACGTTGTTTGATTGGAAGCAGCACCAGCTGTACTAGACGGGCCTGAGCTATTGCTACCAGTATAGTTGACAAAATAACGACCAAAATCAGCGACGAACTGTGGGTTCAAACCTAAACCTGCACCATTCCAAATCTTACTTGAGATTTGATCACCGCGACGAATGATAAAGGGCGATAAAGTCTCGTTCACGAATCTCGCCACATAGCCATCTTCCCCAAAGAATTGCCCAATCTCTGCTGGTGTCGCCTCTAAATTAGCATTGGCAGTAAATGGATATTTTTTCTCTAAATTATCGAGGAACGGCCTCTGTACTTGCGCTTGCCAGACTTTATTAATCTCAGCCTTAGTAGGTGTCAGCAGCATATTGAATGAGCGCGTTAGCGGCTCACTTAACAAGGGTCGAACCAGCTGTTTTATTTCTGAATTGGCTTGACTCAGTATCTGCTCATCCAAGATCTGTAGAGACTTGGTCAGCTCTGAGCCGTCAGGACTTAGGGTCTGTGAAGCAAACAATAGGGCATCAGGACCGATATCGTCACTACGCGCTATATTATTAAAGCGTGTTCTAATATTTCCTAAGCTTACTAGGTAATTGTCTAACAGCGATAGATCTTGATTGTCCTCTCTTGGCATGACTAAAGCATGAATAGAGGAGAATTCTTGTGCGATCACACCTAAATTGGCTTGCGGAGCAGAATTTGTGTCACTAGAGCTACTACCGTTGTTCATTGCCGCTTCTGCCATACGCAGCTCAGCTGGACTTTGGCGCAGTATGGTTTGCTTAAACCAATTTACAAAGGAGCGTCGAGACTGACCAACATTAGCAGAGCCGAGGTTAGTAGCTTGGTTGTCCCATTGAGTTTGACGATCAATTGTCTCAAATAGTGTTTTTAATGGTGATTCTTTTGCGTTAGACAGCTGGTTTAATAAGACAGCATGATCATCAAATCCCTCGCTATCACGAACGTAAACTTGCGATATAAAGCGTTTCCATTCAGCGATATATTCTTGCTTATAACGATTGACTAAATATTGTCGTATTTGTTCAGGGCTACCAGTCAACGTAAGATCATCTTGGCTACTGGTTGCCAGCACCCAATCATCTGCGACCACTCTAGTAGTGGCAGCTTTATCAATCTCATCACTAACGAAAGACTCCCATGCTTGCTTGGTAAAGGTGCCTGAGATCACATAGCTACCAAGTAGTGCTTCATTGGCATCATTTTGAGTGATCTGTGCAACCGTGACAGAAGGGAAGCGAGCAGATGAGCGCATTTTGATTTCAGAGTAGACACGCTCACGTGCAGGCTGGCCTTTACTGACTTTAGATAGGTTGCTGCGAGTTTTATCTATCAGTCCTAAGTCATTTTGGATGAGCGGGAAAGCGGGGTCGTCGACATGTGCTAAGGTAAAGCTTAAGATACGCTCAGCCTTACGAATCATTTTGTCACGTGGCATATCAGCTCGATTGGCATCGAGCCAGTTACGCCAAAAACGCGTCATTTGATCACTTAAATGGCTGGTCTCTAAATTATCGTGATTGCCAAGCATAAGATAAGCTTTTAGCGCGTTGTAAGCATCTTCAACGTCGGTAGGATCGGACTGAATATAAGCGTCATTAGTCGCAGTCTCAGTTGTACTTTCAGTTGCAGATTCCTCTGTACGTAATTCTAACTGGGCTGCGTTAGTATTCACTTCTGTCAGGAACTTTTCTATATTTTGTTTGGTGGGTGCTAAGAGGATGATACGGATACCGTTGTAGTATTCTGCGAGTAGTTTTTGTTTGAGCTTATCGCCTTGATAGAGACCAAGGCTCAAAGATAGTGGCTTATCTTCTTTATAGCCCTCAAGCTGCTCTATCCGGCTTTGTAAAATGCTAAGCGACTCAAGCTGAGACTGCAGATCACCATCAGAATTTTTTTGTAGCTCGGCAACTTGTTGTAAGTCGGCTACTACGCGTTCAGTTAATTGCTTATTATTGGTATATGACCATGTCCATAGTCCAACAGCCGCACACAGAGCCACCACAGCGGCCAAGGTAGCAATAGCACGATGACTGCGTTTATTACGATTTTTGTGTTGCTTGACCAAATGCTTGTCTTTTAGGATGACTTTAGAAAATAAATCCTGCAAAAAATAGGGCTTATCGGTGGTTCCTTGCTGAGCGCTGAGAGGGAGAGCGGGTGGATGCAAGTCGTAATTTTGCACCATCTGCAAAGTCATCTGACTGCTAACCTGTCCATCTTGTAAGGCGCTAGTAAAATAAAATCCGCGCAATATGGGCTTAAATTGAAAAGGGTTGTCCTCAAACAAAGCATGCATAAGGGTTCGTATCATCGGACGTAGCGACTGAAACTCCATAGGAAAAGTCATCAGACTGGGAGAGACAGTGCGCTGATGACGTAAAGACAGCTTAGTCGTACTCAAGTCTTTTAGACCGTTGACCAATACACCAAAATGCTCTTCGAACACATCAGTAATGTTGATATTTTCGGGATCCTCAGGGTAGGGGATGGTTGCGCCCCATACTTGACTGCGCTCTTCTTGCTCATAGTCATTAAAAAAGTCACGAAAGCCTGAGACCAAGTCCATCTTGGTAAAGACTACGTAGACAGGGGCATAGACTTCTAACTGTTCGGTCAAATCTTGGACACGGCTGCGTAAGTTTTTGGCCAGGTCTAAGGCATAACTTGGATCATTTTTGGTAAGTTCGGCGATACTGACCGCGATAATGATGCCGTTAATTGGCGCTTTAGGTCGGTTCTTTTTGAGCAGGTTTAAGAATGACAGCCACTCCAAGCGATCTTCTTCGTAGACAGAGTAGCGGCCTGCGGTATCAAGTAAAATACCTTCGGTTGAAAAAAACCAATCGCAATTACGCGTACCGCCAACCCCTTTTACCGATAGCTTATTGGTTTTTTCCATAAATGGAAACTTTAAACCAGAATGCAGTACAGCGGAGCTTTTACCTGCTGCTGGATTACCAATAACCATATACCACGGTAGCTCATATAACGCCGCCTTACCGGTTTGATCACCAATCTTTGACTTACGGATGGTCTTAATAGCGTCTTGCATTTGTTGACGTAGGGCTTGCACTTCTTGTGCATTCTCATCTCTTGCTACGTGTGCGCCATCATCTAGACTTTCATTGTTGTCTTCAACCAAGTCGGCTAATTCGTTTGAAGCTTTTTTGCGCTTTTTCCACAGATAGTAGCCAAGCACTCCTAGCACTGCACATGTTATTAAGACACCAATAACGATGCTAAAGGTTTTGATTGTCACATAGTCGTACAACAAGACTAGAGCCACTATGATACCCAAGACCAACAACACTCTTGGATTATAGATAAGATGAAAAAACCTTGAAAACATGCGTGCTACCTAATGTGGTTTTAAGACAATAAAATGAGTATTTACAACGATAAAGTGTCAATTTTCTATCAAAAGCTATCACTAAAACGTCTAAGAAAAATCTGCTGACCAGAGTGTAGAACATTTTTTATGTCGAGTTTTAAGAAGTAGGTAATCTGACTCTTGTTGGTCTTCTTTTATTAAGCTAACAAATAGTGACAGACTGATAAATGGCTTTAACCAGTGGTTCAATGGCATATAATGCCCTAAATGGTACTCGTTTACTAGTATATCTTGCTCTGTCAGTGCATCAATAAAGCTCATATATACTGATATATCATCAGGTTGTTTTTGTGGATTAATGTCAGTTATAGATGTAAGCGTAATATTGGAAGGTGAGACATTAGTTTTGGGTTCTATGTCATTAGGTTTGTTCTGAGTGGAAGACCTCTCAGAAGTCAATGACTGTAAAAAAGAGCTGTCCAGTAGTAGGTCATTGATCATCATTAATTGATGTCTATAACTACGTTTATTGAAATGTTTATCTGATTTACTGGGGTCGTTTATATCAGTACTTTGTGCGCTTATATCTTGGCTATCAGGAGCAAAGATCTGAGTTAATGAGACATTGGCATAGGTATCGCTGTCGAGTATGTCTTGAGCTGCTTGATTGCCAAAGATAAGGAGTACTGCAGCTTCGCTAGGAAGAGTGTTAGAGCTATCATTTGAGTATAGCTGTAGCTCTAGCCATTCCTCATTAATCTGTGTGTCTGCAATGATCAATAAACAAAGCTCAGATGCCGTCGATTGAGACAAGGGTATCAGCTGCTCATTGATAAACTGTATAGGGTCGTAAGTGACATCGCTTTTTGGATCGGTATCACTAGTGATAATAGGGGTAACAATCATTAGAGATTCTAAAAAACCATAAGTTGCCAGCTGCTCTTTTGTGGCTGCGATGAGTAGATCTGTGTCTGCGCCTTCAGGCACGCACAGATAAATGGAAAATTTAGAGAGTGAGCTATCAGTAGGAGTGACGGTGGGTTCTGCATTGTTTGTTTTGTCTGCACTAACGAGGTAATGCTGCTGCCAATCAGGATGAATATCGATGGCTGAATTGGGCTCAGAAACGTCTTGATTGGAGTGCTCGTAAAGATGTTGAGCAATGCTAGACAACGCCTTATCACTTAAAGAGAGCTGTTCATAAATCAATGAACATAAACGCTCAGTTAAGCCGTTTACATCTGAATCCGCTAGGTTTGTAGCCTCCATATACTCGTATGGTAAAGGTGCGACATCGGTAAGCGTTGCAATCGGTTTTGTCAGTATTGGCAATCCATCAAAGTCTGTCAGCTTCTCATTTAGTAAAGTAAGATCCTCATCGTTATCAACTACATCAGACCAGTTATCTCCTTCAGGCAGACAAATGCTGCTGTATATAAACAAATTATAAGAATCCGGCGGTTTGGGACTTTTTTTCTCACTACTGATATCTGATACATCGGCAGTACTGCTTGCTACTTTTTTTTGTCTCCATCGAAGCGCTAGCACCAAGGCAAGCAGTAATAGCGGGACAATGACAAACCAAAGCAATAAACCAAATAAAGTAAGCTGTACGGCATGGTCTTTGAAGTACATCCAAGCCAATATGACATAAATGATCACGAGCAACACTAAAAAATAGCGGGCATAAGATATTAGTTTGTTCACTACCACTCTTTTTACCCCTATTTACCGACTTTTTTTCTTAAGTTTTATGAAATAATCAAAATTTTTACTGCTACTTTGTAATTCTAACTCAGTCAATAATATAATATTCCCTTTTATTGTTCGACTAAAAATAAGTAATTTTTAGCTCATAGGACTTTTTAGACCAACAGTTTATACAGTATGATTCTCTAAATTGAGTGTTTTTCCTTTTAAAAATACGGTATGAGGAGTAAAGACAATATAAACATAAAAAGTAATAGTGAAATTAAGTTTGCTTATTTTAAAGCACTTCATTTGTCTATATACTATCTATAAAATAATGATTACCAACGACTGTTTGTATTTTTATGATGTACTTAATCGTTTCTGTCTTTACACTGATATCAGTTGTTGTTGTTGTGGTACTTTTTGATCCACAACTGTGTACGCAGATATTTGATAAGGTAAAAAACAATGTCCAGCAGTTATCTGGTTTAAAAACAAGTTTCTTATCAAGGCGGCTACCAGTAACGTTTTCCCGCTCTACTATAAAGGGTACTCATCGTTTTATATTACCTATCAATATAAAGCGCATCCCAATCATATCTACACTGTCACTGTTAATTATTGCGGCGACTATTGGCCTATGTTATGCCCTTATCACGCATAACTCTCTTGAGGTTTACCATGCCAAAGATGCTACGTACAGCACAGCTAATTCACAAATTAACCAGCTACTTGTAGGTGAGCGTCTGCGACCACCGCCATCGCCACCAGAAGAGCTATTTGCTGAACTTGAAGCTGAAATTGCAAGCTATCAAGCCGCACAGACTGAGAAAGGTTATTGGCCCGATGAAAAAACGGATTTTTCTCAAGCCGGAAGGCCGCTCATATTACCTGAGCCAGATTTGTCCACTCTAAATGCTCAAGATAGTACGACTGGCTACTCAGGAGACATCTTGGCTTCGCATCTGCACAATGGTCATATCAACATCAAAAATGCTGACCGCAATTGGAAAAAGATGAACTCAGAATTTGTTCAACGGCTGTTAACTGTTTATAAGGTAATGAGCGATCAGTATGGCTATGATATGGTGCTTTTAGAAGGCTATCGTAGTCCTGCAAGGCAAGCAAGATTGCTTAAAAAAGGCACACACGTAACCAAAGCGGGCTCTTATAAAAGTTATCATCAGTTTGGTCTTGCAGGGGATAGCGCGTTTATTAAAAACGGTAAGATTGTCATTACTGAAAAGGATCCTTGGGCGATGCGAGGCTATAGATTATATGG
Source organism: uncultured Psychrobacter sp. (assembly GCF_947488565.1). Taxonomy (GTDB): domain Bacteria; phylum Pseudomonadota; class Gammaproteobacteria; order Pseudomonadales; family Moraxellaceae; genus Psychrobacter; species Psychrobacter saeujeotis. The sequence goes on from NZ_CANKZC010000003.1 coordinate 208,070, forward strand.
TAAAGTGGCCAAGTCAGCTGGACTTGTGTGGGGAGGAGACTGGCGAATGATGGATCTTGGGCATGTTGAGCTGCGCAAAAAAGGGGTGCTTGGTCGCCCAAAAATGGCAGAGATTTTGACCAGTCAATAATAACTATAGTATTTCAAGGTAAATTGAAAATATGAACAGATGTAAGATATTATCCATAGGATTGATGACAGCTGGTTGTCTGTTAAGCGGAACGCTAGCAGGATGTAGCGCTGATAAATTAAGCAAAACAAATAGCAAAGTCTCTACGCTGGCGGGCGAATCTACTATTGCTGATAATATAAAAAGCATCATCAGTAATGGCAAAAACAGTGACAATGACGATCTGCAAAATCTAAAAGCTCAGTTAGAAAAGCAGCAACAGCAGATCGAAAACATGAATACCGAGCAGCAGGCTTTGCAAGAGCAACTAAGACGGCAGCAGGTTACACTAAATATCAAACCTATGGCCAATGCCAATGCAGGACGTGCCAAACAAGGTACTGCGAGTATCGCTTATGTTGCATTTTTAGAAGAAGAAAGTCAGTTCACCGAAGTTGAAAAACTGGCTGCGAAAGAAGTCAGTGTCATCCCCAATCGTGAGACCAGTCTGACTTTAAATATTCCTCAAGATGCACGCTTTATGGCGGTTAAAGTGGGACTTAGATACACCAAAAAACGCTCACAGCTCCTTATTCCGCTTAATAGTCTCAATTTTGATAAGCCACTGGTGCTTCATATAGGTGCATGTGACGTCAATATCGTAGAGGGTATCAGCCCAAAGCTTGCGCCTGCATTTACGACCAAACTTAAATATTATCAGCAGCCATTAGTCAGCTGTTTGTAGGAGATTGTCTTGAGTAAAAACAGAGTACTATGGGGTGAGGGGCTGTTTTTAAGACCTCAGCATTTTCAGATTCAAGACACATATCATAACTCACAGCGCGCCCTGAGTATGATGCTGATGCAGCCGTATGCTTACGGAGTATCCGATGTTCAGATAGATAAACAGCTTTTAGAGAGTAACTTGTTAAGCTTTCAAAGTATTTACGCTGTATTGCTAGATGGCACAATATATCAGGCACCTCGTATAGATGCATTGCCCAAAGGTGTTACGCTAGATAGTCAAGATCATGGTGATGAGGTCTTTGTATTTTTAAGTTTAGAGATTGTCCATAATGGTGGCAGTAATATACAGACAGAGCATAGTGATAATCCAGCACGCTATGTCAGGGGAGCTATTGAAGCAAAAGATTTATATAGTCAGGCAGCTGAAGCAGTCATTGATGTTATTAAATTGTCACCGAGCCTGCAACTGAGTCATTCTGCGCAAGCGCCCAGTCAAGATACCCTATCGTTGTTAGTTACCAAACTGGTGCGCACAACCCAAGGCATCTACCAAGTGGACGAAGATTATATCGTCCCTAGCGTTCATATTAAGAGTAACCCTGCGCTCGTTGGCCAAGTTTATCGTTTGATGACCATGATCAATACCAAATCGACTTCATTATATGATCATCATCGTCAGTCTAATAATGATTTACTAGAATTTCGCTCATCAGACATTGCATCTTTTTGGCTATTACATACACTCAATACTGCATACTCTCAGCTAAGTCACTTATATAACAATGCTAAAATACATCCAGAGCGCCTTTACGAGGCACTATTAAATGTGGCCAGTCAATTGGCCACTTTTAGCTCATTATACAAAGTAGGCGATCTGCCATCTTATCATCATGACAATGCTAATGAGTCGTTTAATAGCATCATCTCAATCATTCGTGAGTTACTCAATACCGTGATTGCGAGTAACTTCATCTCAATCCCATTGCGTCAAAATAAATCGTCTTACTATACAGGGGAGCTGAGTGGCGACAAAATCACACGCAGCTCACAGCTATATCTGTCTATTAGCTCCTCACTGCCGATGCATGAATTAATCGATATCGTACCACGCCGCTTTAAGGTCGCGACCCCTGATTCGGTAGAGAAGCGTGTCTTATCAGCGCTGCCCGGTTCACCTGTCTCGCATGTGACTCAAGTACCTAGTGCGATACCTGTGCGGCCAGGATTTAGTTACTTTACCATTGAGCCTGTAGGTGAGCTGTATGATGAGATGATAAAGTCTGAATCTATCTGTATCTATGTGCCAAACGGTTTTGATGATTTAAAAATAGAGCTAATGGCTATCGTACAGTAGTGGATTTTAGAAGCTACTATCGAGCAGCGTTATAAATCGCTACTTGTGTATACACGTTAATTGATTGCTGTCGTTAATTAATATCTCCAAAACCAGTATTTTCAAAAATTAAGCAGTAGGAACGATCATGTCAGGGAATAATTCAATTGGTTCTGCGCCCTCATTGTTAGATTCAGGTGAGGTGGCATCAAAAGTCTCAGCAATCGGTCTTGATAAACGCATCAGCAGCCAATCGCTGGTTGATATCATGTATGACGGCTTTTATTTAGTGTTCTTACTACGCAACCACTACTTTAGTACCGAACCACATAAGTTTCGTCAAAAGATATACGACTTCCTAGATAAATTTGAGATAAATGCGCGCAAAAAAGGCTTTTTATCAGAAGATATTCATGAAGCTAAGTACGCTTACTGTGCGCTGATTGATGAAACCATCATGACCTCGCAGGAGCCAGAATTTCAAACGCTAAAAGACGCGTGGGAGATGAACCCTTTGCAACTGGATTTATTTGGCTCACAAATCGCTGGCAACGAATTCTTTGAACGTTTAGATGGCTTACGTGAGCAAGGGGATAAGCGTTTACCTGCTTTAGAAGTCTATCACTATGCAATGCTGCTTGGTTTTCAGGGCAAGTACCGCCTTGAAGCACCGGAAAAGATTCGCTATCTAATCTCACGTTTAGGCGATGAAATTGAGCATCTTCGCGGCAATAAGAACGAATTCTCACCGTTTTGGGCGATTCCGGATCAGATTAAGCATACTCTCACTAGCGAAACACCGCTATGGATTATTCTCGCGGTCATGGCGGTATTATTGACTGTAATATTTGTAACCATGTGGCAATTTACTAATAGTTTTTCTGACAACCAGCTATCAGCGTATGACAATGTGATTCAAGAAAACAAAGAGCAAGCGCATATTTCAATTTTCTTACCGTAAATCGTATTTAAATATGTTACCAAGCCCATAGAGTTAATACTTCATTCAGCCTCATAACAAAACAAGCCGTTTCATTTATACAATGGAATGGCTTTTTTTATTGTACGGATTTATTGCTTGAAAATTGACATATAGTCGATACCAAATAAAATCGACACGTTGTGACGTGATGCGTAACTGGTATAAATTTTTATTGCTTGCTGTGTCTACGCTGACAGAGGCTGCAAAAAACTTATACCAGTCTCGCTGTATCGTTTTTATAGCGAATTGACTATATAGTATAGCTATTAATAACACTTGGCTCTGTCGTTAATAGGTCGTTATTAATAGCTTGTCCATGTTACGTTTTTAACTTCGCCAAGCCATATCTGTTATAGTTATTTATAGTACTATCAATGAATATAACCAGCTCAATCTTTATAACCAACACCATCATAATAATTATTAAAAATAGGGCTTACAAAGATGGATACCTTAAATATCCTATACCTAGTGGGGGCATTGTTAATTTTTGCCAGTATCATGGCAAGTACGTTATCGGCGCGCTTGGGCGTTCCATTGTTACTGTTGTTTTTAGCAGTAGGCATGTTGGCAGGCGAGCAAGGTATCTTAGGGATTGAGTTTTCACAATATAATATTGCTAACTTCGTCGGGCAGGCAGCCTTAGCTTGTATCTTGTTAGACGGCGGTTTACGTACCTCGTTTAAATCATTTCGAGTCGGACTCAAGCCTGCGGTCACGCTAGCGACTTGGGGCGTACTGGCGACCGTCATGGTGCTAGGGGTCTTTGTCACTTGGCTGCTTGATGTGGATTGGCGCTTTGGTTTGCTGATGGCAGCAATCGTTGGTTCAACCGATGCGGCAGCGGTGTTCTCTCTATTACGAAATGGCGGCGTCAAGCTCAATGATCGCGTACAAGCCACGCTCGAATTGGAGTCCGGTGCCAACGACCCTTTGGCTATCTTATTGGTTACAGGCTTAATCGCTCTCAATGTAGATCCTGCTGGACAGACGGTATTCGGATTTTTAGGCTTACTATTACAGCAATTAAGCTTTGGCTTGGGGATGGGTTTACTCTTTGGTTATCTACTCTCTAGGCTATTACCCAAGGTTTATTTAGCAGAGGGTATGTATGCAATTTTGATACTATCTGCTGGCTTGTCAGTCTTTGCGGCTACCAATTTAATTGGCGGTAGTGGCTTTTTGGCTGTTTACCTCACTGGTGTGCTCATCGGCAACCATAAAGTGCGCTCAACTGAGCATGTCATGCGAGTGATGGATAGCTTTGCATGGTTGTCGCAAGCAGTGCTTTTCGTCGTTTTAGGTCTGTTAGTCACACCGTCTAACGTTATCAACGTTTGGCATTATTCAGTGGCAATCGCCGCCTTTATGATTTTGGTTGCCCGTCCTATCGCCGTCTATACCAGTGTGAAGCCTTTTAAGTTCAAAGACAGGGAGATTGGTTTTATCTCCTGGGTTGGTTTGCGCGGTGCTGTCCCTATTACTCTTGCCATTTTGCCGGTCATGGCAGGGATAGAGGGCGCCTTTATGTTGTTCGATATTGCGTTTGGGGTGGTGGTCTTATCGTTGATTTTACAAGGAACGACTATTCCTATGATGGCGAATTTATTTAAGGTGCGTATTCCAACGAATAAAGACCCAAAAGAGGAGCACGAAGTTTGGGTGTCGGACAAGGCAAGTATCACTTTATACGAGTTCGAGGTGCAATCAGGGGCGTTTGCTATCGGTCGTCATCCTAAAGGCATCTCTAACCGGGTGAGTCCTGATGAGATTAGTATTTTCGCGTTAGTACGTGGACAACAAATCGTCATTGTCGATGAAAATACCAAGCTCAAATTTGGTGATAGCGTCTGGTACGCCATGAGGGGCAACCATGCCAGTAAGATTGCCAAGATTTTTAACGACACGACGTTAGACCGTAAAGCCATCGATGATTTCTACGGAGATTGGTTGTTATCACCCAGTGTAAAGCTCGGAGATTTACCGTTTTTTACTGGCATTATGGCGTCCGAAACGCTCGCAGATAAGCTCAAGTCTAAAGCTGACGACCCGTCAATAAATATGTGGCAGCAGACTGTGGCTGAGTATGTAAAAGAAAGCTTGGATACGGCTCCGGTGTCGGGTGATACGGTCACGATAAATAATGAATGGTCGTTGGTTATTAAGGAAGTCGATGACAAAGGAGCGCTTAGAACCATTGGCTTAAAACATCAAGAGTTGCCCACGGTGGTCTAATGCGGCTAGTCTAAAACAACAATCAAGCTTTGACAAGGTCAAAAAACCAAGCCATGCAAAATCAAACCATGCAAAATTATGCCATATCTGATAAAGGATAATGCTCTTGCACGTATTTGATACACAACTCATAAAAGGCTTGTGCTGACGGTGAGATAGTTTTATTCGCTAATTTAAAGATGCCGATCTGTCTGTCCAGAGCTGGTTCCAGCAAATCAAGCCATACCAGTTCAGGCTCGTTAGAAGGGAAGGCGAGCTTGGGCAAAGTCGTGATACCAAGGTCATTGCGCAGTAGTGAAAACAAGGAGGTAATGTTTTCGACCGTGTAGCGCGCATTGCGGTTAAGCACCTCAGCAGGCGTGTTTTCAAGTAGCCGGCAAGTACCATTATAGATAAAAGGCTGCGTGACTAATTGTTGCCATTTAAGCCCTTTTTTTCGTGATCTATTTTGTTGCTTTTCTGACTTATTTTTCAACTGATTTAACGAGTTACTGTTTAAGCAAACGACGCCAATTGGGTCTGAAATGAGCGGTGTAAAATCTATATCCGCCTGATCTATACTGATACAGTTACCCAATGCTAAATCTACTTCACCTGCCAATAATCGATTGGCCACCCCAACAGAATTATCATCTATCAGTACAATCTCAATATCAGGGTGCTTTTTGGCGTATTCGACCAACACGCTTGGCAACAGCTTGGTGACAAGCGATGGCACGCTGGCAATTCTTATTTTACCTTTGTCACCAGAAGCAGATGCTTTGAGATCATCTTCTAGTGCTTTATAAGTGGTCAGGAATTGCTCAATCTTCGGTAAGCAGGTTTTACCAAAAGGGGTGAGTGTGGCCTTATTACCACTTTCAAATAAACGCTGACCGAGCGTCTTCTCCAGCTCTTTGATGGAGGCTGACAGCGCTGCTTGTGATCGATTGGCGCGCTCAGCCGCAGCACGAAAACCGCCTTCTTTTACCACAAATAAAAAATGCCGTAATTGCTGTATTTTCATATTTTCTGCCGCCGAAATCTGTTTATCAATAATATATCTACTATGATAGATTAAATCTATCAATTTTAATATTTAATTAGTTAGATTTGTCATTATTAAAAGGGTAGCATGGATGCAACATCGCAATACAGGCTATCAATTAAACAGATGATGCCGCCATTTATCTAAGGAAGAACACCGCATGACGACTCAAACCACTAAGCAGCCCGTTAAGACCTCACTTTACGCTTCCAAATCACCGTTAGAGTGGGCAATTACTAACAATGGAACGCTGTATACCGCACAGATTCCTATCGATGAAAATGGTGAAGTGGTCGCAGGTGGTATTGAGGCGCAAACTCGGCAAACGCTAGACAACCTAAAACATACTTTGGAATCTGCAGGCGTTGGCATGGATTCGGTATTGCAGGTGCTGATTTATGTGACGGATCGCGAGTATCTCAAAACTGTCAATCAAGTGTATGCTGAATATTTCGCAGCACCATATCCAAACAGAGCGGCTCTAGTGATAGCAGGACTGGCTCGCGAAGAGATGCTGGTAGAGCTGGTCGTTTATGCTGCTGTGCCTTAAGCTTCTCATAGATTCTCCAACGAATAATAATTGTACGTTTTCAGTATTTTAATTATTCAAATAAATTTTCCAAGATTTTGATTTTAATCGTTTTACTAAGGATGTTCTTATGTCAGCCCAAACCACCCAACAAGTATTGCAACAAGATCCAGCCAAATCCATCTATATCAATGGTGAATGGCAAGCGGGCGCTAATAGTATTGCCAATATTAACCCATCTGATACCAGCGAAATCGTTGGTGAGTTCGCACAGGCCAGCACAGATCAAGTCAAAGATGCTATTGCTGCTGCGCGTCAGGCGCAGCCAAAGTGGGAAGCGACGCCACTTGAAAAGAAGCAGTCTATCTTGCAAGCGATTGGTGATGAGATGATTGCCCGTTGTGATGAGCTAGGTACTTTATTGTCACGTGAAGAAGGTAAGCCATTTGCGGAAGGTCGCGGTGAGATTTATCGCGCTGGGCAGTTCTTTCATTATTATGCTGCCGAAGTGTTACGTCAAATGGGCGACCTTGCTGACTCGGTACGTCCTGGGGTCAAAGTCGAAGTCACTCGTGAAGCCGTCGGTGTGGTTGCAATTATCTCGCCTTGGAACTTCCCAACGGCTACTGCGGTATGGAAAATCGCCCCCGCTTTAGCTTTTGGTAACAGTGTTATCTGGAAGCCTGCGAACTTAACGCCTGCCAGTGCGGTGGCGATGGCTGATATTATTCACCGTCAAGGCCTGCCTGAAGGTACGTTTAACTTACTATTGGGTGGTGGCTCTAGCGTCGGTGATGCGCTCATCAATTCTAAAGACATCGACGCGGTCAGCTTTACAGGCTCTGTGCCCACAGGTCGCAAAGTCGCTGCTGCGACGGCTCCAAACTTCATCCGTTGCCAGCTTGAGATGGGTAGTAAAAATGCGTTAGTCATCGCTGATGATGCTGACTTACAAACGGCTATCGATACAGCGGTTGCTGGTGCATTTGGGGGCTCAGGACAAAAATGTACCGCCTCTTCACGTCTTATCGTCATGGACAGTATCCATGATGCCTTCGTCGACGGTGTGGTCGCCAAAATGAAAACGCTAAAGGTTGGTCATGCGCTTGACGACGGTATCTTTATGGGACCTGTGGTCGATGACAAGCAGTTGGCATCAAACATGGATTGGATCGAAAAAGCCAAGCAAGCCGGTGCCAATTTAGCCTTTGGTGGTGAGCGGTTAGAGATGCCACATGACGGCTACTATATGTCGCCGACCTTGTTTACTGAGACTGACAACAGCTGGGATATTAACCAAGAAGAAGTATTTGCTCCGCTGGCCTGTGTCTTGCGCGTCAAGAATTTAGAAGAAGCGATTGCCATGACCAATGATACGCGCTTTGGTTTGACCGGCGGCATCATTACCCAAAGTCTGCGTAATAGCGCGATGTTTAAAGAGCAAGTACAAGCGGGCTGTGTCATGGTAAATCTAGCGACTGCAGGTACCGATTATCATGTGCCGTTTGGTGGTCGTAAAGAGTCAAGCTTTGGCCCGCGTGAGCAAGGTCAATATGCCAAAGAGTTTTATACTATCGTCAAGACCGCTTATCAAAAAGCATATTAGTCTTTGATAAAAAGTAGAGGCGTGTTTTGCGTAGGGTGGGTTAGTTTTTCAAACTCTTGCAAAGAGTGCCGACAAAACGTAATCCGCCACTTTAAATATAAACTGTCAAATATCGGCGGGTTACGCTACCGCTAACCCACCCTACGACAGAGTTCAGTCGAAAAACGAGTCATAAGAAGGATAACAAGATGTACCAAGATCATATCGTCATCGACGGATTACAGTATAGCCATTGGGATCGTGACTACTTCAAGATGCTAAAAGATAGTGGTATCAATGCGGTGCACGCAACCTTGGTTTATCATGAAGACGCGCGTCAGACCATGACCCGCTTTGCTGAGTGGCACGCGCGTTTTGAGCAAAACAGTGATTTGATCTTGCCTGTGTATTCGGTCGCTGATATTAAAACGGCAAAAGAACAAGGCAAAGTCGGTATCTTTTTTGGCGCGCAAAACTGCTCACCAATCGACGATGAGATTGGCCTAATTAGCGTCATGCGCCGTATGGGTCTCTTGATTATGCAGCTGACTTATAACAACCAAAGCTTGCTAGCAACTGGCTGCTATGAGCAGAATGACAGCGGCGTCACCCGCTTTGGTCAGCAAGCTGTTAAAGAGATGAATCGCGTCGGTATGATCGTCGATATGTCGCACAGTGCTGAGCAATCTACGCTTGAGGCGATAGAAGTCTCCTCGCGTCCGATATGTATCAGTCACGCCAATCCAACCACCGCTCATGATGCCTTGCGTAATAAATCAGACACGGTTATTAGCGCCTTGACCAAAGCGGGCGGGCTATTAGGCTTTAGTTTATACCCGTTCCACTTGCCAAATGGTAGCGACTGTACGCTTGAGGACTTTTGCAGAATGATTGCCAATTGTGCGGATAAATATGGTGTTGAGCACTTAGCTATTGGTAGCGACTTGTGTCTCAATCAGCCGCAAGCGGTACTTGAATGGATGCGTAATGGTCGCTGGTCAAAAGCGATGGATTATGGTGAAGGTAATGCTAATAATTCAGGCTGGCCGGATACTTTGCCTTGGTTCGCTGGCAAAGATGGTATGGAAAATATCTATAACGGTCTTTTACAGCATGGCTTTAATGAGGCTGATGCTGGCAAAATTATCGGCCAAAACTGGTTTGATTTTTTAGAGCAAGGTTTAAAGCCATTGGCTTAAATATTAACACTCTAAAGCTGAGCTTTGAAAGCTCGTTTTTTAGAGGTTCGTTGTTTAAATCTAAGCTTTGCAAGCCATCACTCCAACGCGCTATAAGACAAACGACGTTTTATAGCGTTAAAATTCTTTCATTTTTATAGTGGATTGACTATACCTCTGATTTAAACAATGTAACGTTAGCATATGGAGCCACATCATGGCCGATTTAAAGGGATTTAATAGCGATGAGCAAGGACGCTCAGACGTCGACAAAACAACAGGTACCTTAACCCATGTAGAGGGGCCGTCCGATACCTTAGGTCTTAAAAACCCAGCGTTTTGGTACAGTGGCGGTTTTATTACCCTCTTTGTTTTGATGGCTATCTTTGCTGAGGCGCAATTAGCAGAAATCGTCAATGTCAGCTTTGCTTGGTCGGTCAATATTTTTGGTCCCTTTTGGCAGATACTGTTGTTAGCGACCTTCGTTATTGCTTTGGCTGTTGGTGCTGGCCGCACAGGACGAGTTATTTTGGGTAATCTGCCTGTGCCAGAGATGGACAGCTTTAAGTGGATGGCCATTCTTTTTTGTACGTTACTTGCTGGCGGCGGAGTCTTTTGGGCGGCCGCTGAACCCATTGCGCATTATGTGACGGCGCCGCCTTTATATGGTGAGTCACCAGACTTACAACAACGTGCATTCAATGCTTTGTCACAGTCTTTTATGCACTGGGGCTTTTTGGCGTGGTCAATTGTTGGCAGCTTGACCGCTATTGTAGTGATGCATCTGCATTATGACAAAGGCTTACCACTTAAGCCGCGTACCTTACTTTATCCTGTGTTTGGAGAGCGTGTACTGACGGGTCAAGCTGGCGCCATTATCGATGCTTGTTGTATCGTCGCGGTGGCGGCGGGCACCATCGGTCCTATTGGATTTTTAGGTTTGCAGACCAGCTATGCACTCAACGAGTTATTTGGTATCCCTGATACCTTTACCACTCAGCTAATTATTATCGTATTCGCTATTGCGCTTTATACCATCTCAGCGATTAGTGGACTGACGCGCGGTATGCAGCTCTTAAGCCGTTTTAACGTTACGCTGGCTTTTGCACTGATGGTTTTCATTTTGATCTTTGGCCCGACCAACTTTATCGTTAATGGCTATATTCAAGGTGTCGGTAGCTTGATTGACAACTTTATTCCGATGGCCACATACCGCGGTGATGAAGGTTGGCTTAGCTGGTGGACGGTATTCTTTTGGGGCTGGTTTTTGGGCTATGGCCCGATGATGGCTATCTTTATTGCTCGTATTTCACGTGGTCGTACCATTCGAGAGTTGATTACCACAGTATGTATCATTGCACCGCTTGTCACCTGTTTTTGGTTCACCATCGTTGGCGGTTCGGGACTGGCGTTTGAGATTGCTAATCCGGGCAGTGTGAGCGCCGCCTTTGAAGGCTTCAACTTACCAGGCGCATTATTAGCAGTCACGCAGCAGCTACCGTTTCCATTGATTACCTCGATACTATTTTTGATTTTGACCACGATTTTTATCGTAACCACAGGGGATTCGATGACCTATACCATCAGCGTCGTCATCAGTGGCGAGCGTGAGCCAAACGCTATGATTCGTACCTTTTGGGGCATCATGATGGGGGTTACTGCTATTGTATTGATTTCGCTTGGTTCAGGCGGAGTGAGCGCCTTGCAGTCCTTTATTGTCATTACTGCGGTTCCTGTGTCTTTTGTTTTGCTGCCTTCTCTATGGAACGGACCAAAAATCGCCCAGCAAATGGCACGTGATCAAGATTTGTATCGTCCTAACAAGGTTGTGGTCAATCATCGCAAGGCGGAGGAAAAGCTCGCTAAACAAAAAATTATTGAAGAAAAGTAAATTGTTGAACAACTATCATAATAGATATATTGTGTATAACATGTTGATTATGATAGTAATTTATTCACAGTGGTTTGATTAAAATGGTTGGTTTTTAAATGGCTTTGATTAAAAGCACTTCGTTAAAACGGTCAGCCAGTCAACTGGTCTGACATATTATGTAAGGTAGTGGCATTATGAATTTGGTTCACGCAAACAATGAGAGCATTGACGTAGCGACACTGTCTTTACGCAGCCCCGATGTGGTCATGAATGCTGAGCGACTGGGTGCGATGCACCAGACGCGTATCAGCTTTGTACGTACATTACTGCGTAAAATTGATAGAGAAAAATGGACACTGAGTACGCATCTGTGGGATTTGGATGACAAGGGTTATGGACAAGTCATCTACCGTTTGCAAACCCCTGAACATACTTATCATCTGGTGGTATTCTGTAATGAGCTGGCCGATGACGAGCGTAATGATCGAGTGATCGCTCAAAAGTGGGATGTCACCTTTGGTCTTGTTTTTGGGGAGATTGGTCAGGAGCTACTCGATAATCTCAAAGCCAATGTACCGCTACAAGAAGCAGGTCGCAATTCCAACATGGTGATGGTGCTGGCACGCGCTAATAAAAGCGTGCGAGTGTTTGATCATATCGTGAGCGCCTTAGCTGATGGTCAGCAGCCTGACCTTGAGGTGCTCGCACAAGTCGGTTATATCCTGCGTACCACGGCAGTCTATGGCAACGGCAAATTTGGTATTTATGATTTTAAGCCATTAGATCATAGCGAAGACTTTAATCAGTCGTTTCGCGCGCAGATGTGTGCAGTTTATTTGCTACGTGAATTTAGCCTTGATTGGGTTGATTTTTTAGCCAAGAAAAAAGGCGGTAATAAAGCAGTCGCGCTCCATCCAGAGATTAAGCGTTATCTAGGAATCGGTAACGCGACGGGTCTGGGTATGGCACCGTATCTAATCAATCACCCTTGTATCGTTGATCAGTGGCTCACCACCCGTGAAGAAGCGGTGCAAGCGACCTTGGTCTGTGATATTGAGTCAGAAAAGGTGGCGTATTTTTCCAGCTTGCTTGCGCGCGCGATTCAGCATTTTACCGAAATCGTTACCATCAATGAGCAGCAAGCCACATTAAACGAAGCTGTCGTTACAGAGCTGAGTGCATTGAAAAGCGAGCTTATGACCACGATTGAAGCTTACAAAACATGGGCGGAGTTCTTGCAAGCTCACGATCATTTAAGTTTTGAGAGCCAAGAAGTCATCATCTCTTGCTTAATGGAGCTATATCCTGAGCGTGTCGATGCGTTTCAAGAAAAGGTCAACGCGGATGAAGCCTTGTCACTACCAAAAGGCAAAGTGATTCAAGATTTGCTTGATGTATTAGAGTCACGTTATCAATGGGCGATTACGATTGATTTTGATGAGCCTGATAATCGCTATTGGTTTTGGTATCGCTCGGTGGATAAAGAAGAGCCACGCATGGGCGTACGCGGGCAAGAGCCCGGTGATGATCGAGAGCTATCATTAGATATCGGGCGGCAAGCAAAGAACTTGTATGTGGCTTTACAACAGGCCGATCCACAGCAGCTGATATCCGAGTTTATGCTAAGCAAGCCTAAATACCGTTCTATCGCTCGCCGCGTATGGACCATGGGCCACAAAAAAATGGGTGACATTCAGATGAATGTTTTGCATAAGCATACACCGCCTATGCATCTACTACGTTGTAAGCTATCGATGTTTGGCGCGACCAAGTTCGATCCTAGGTCTGATCGCTGGGTACGAATCACTTTGTTCCAAGGTGCGCCTTTATTTAACGAAGTACATAGTGATGAATGGCTGTTTCCTTTATTACCTAACTTGTCTACAAAAGATTCATTTACAGAAAATTCGTCTACCCAAACACTGCCCACTCAAGACTCAACCATTACCAAGGAGATTTAAGACATGATTGTATCGCACAATGAAATCGTGGCAATGGTGTATAAAGCCTTTACGGGGATGCACCGAGAAGTCGGCGAGGCTGATGTCATCGCCTCTATGGTGGCTGAGCTTGAGATGGCAGGATTGGATGGTGTGCGTCATTTTAATAATGCCACGCCCTTTATCTTAACTGAGCAAGATACGCCTATTGATATCGTCCATCAAGAAACGGGCGCCATTCGCTTTGATTTGCATGACAGCAGTTTGATTTGTCATTTGCCTGCCATCATGGACTACGCCCTAGAAAAAATGGGTGATTTGGATCATTTTCAGATTTATTTAATGAACTGTCATAATCGCTGGTTGGCGTATAGTGAGTTGGTCAAGTTGGCTGATAACGGTATCGCTTGTCTGGCCAAATGGGATAACGGCTCAGCGCCTAAGCATACTTTATTCACTCTAAATCAAGGCTTTGTCTATCCTGATATTTACTTCTTTAATAAGGCGCAAGCCAACTATAATACTGACGATATGATCATTGAGCTGGCCACCTCAAATTTTGATATCGAAGACGATATCCAGCACTTCGACCATAAGATATCGACGGATGAGCTGTTTGAAACTCATCAGCGTGCATGGAAGGAAGGCATCTATGTCGATGATGAGCAGTGGGCGTTACTCAAAAAAACAGCGGCTGCCATATTGGTTGAGAACAGCGAAATGTCAAGTAAAGGGGCGGGCGGAGTATAAATCTGACTGACCCATTTATCGACGTCAAAACCCGCTATATTTTTTAGCGGGTTTTTTGCTGTGGGTTGTACGTTGTTAAAAATTGGATTATCAAAAGCTTTAAAATGCTACTTATAAACATTTTTTATTTATTGTTTATTGAAATATTCTGATATGTCTGTATTATTGGACATATGGAAATAACTAACGCTATCGCAAGCTTTGCGGCGCTCTCTCAAGATACTCGTCTAAAAGCCTTTAAACTACTGGTCAGTCAAGAACCTAAGGGTTTACCTGCGGGTGAAATAGCCCGTCAGCTATCGGTGCCGCATAACACTATGTCAGCGCATTTATCGGTGCTGGCACGAGCAGGGTGGGTGGTCTCAAAACGTCAAAGCCGGCAAATTATCTATCGTGCGTCGCTGTCGCATATGGAGGCGGTTGTGCAGTTTTTGTTGCAAGACTGCTGTGCAGGACATCCAGAGCTGTGTGCCTCGCTCATAGACAGTTTGGGTGGATGTGAGACTGCCACAGCTAATAAACAAGGCAGTCTGTAAAGCCAGCGCTAAGTCGCTAGCTAATTCAATAGACATATTCTTAATAACTATAGTCGATTCTAAATAAAACAGATACATTATATTTCAACGTGGAACTGGTGTATAAATTTTTCTTGCGTGCTGTGCCTGCGCTGCTCGATGCTGCGTAAGATTCATCCCAGTTCCACTGTATCGTTTTTATGCTGAATTCTCTATAGATTCAAAAAATAGGTAAAATTGCTATGAAACCATTGATTTTTCATAACCCTAACTGCGGCACTTCCCGCAATACGCTTGCCATCATAAAAGCATCAGGTGAGCAGCCAGAAGTGGTAGAGTATCTAAAGAACCCGCCAAGCCGTGACGAGCTGGTTGACCTATTGGCAAAGATGAATATCTCGCCAAGAGAGTTATTACGTAGCAAAGAAGCTATCAATGATGAGCTGGGCTTAGATAACCCTGCGCTATCTGATGACTATATTATCGATGTGATGATCGCGCATCCTATCTTAATCAACCGTCCTATCGTGGTCACGGATAAGGGCGCAGCCTTATGCCGACCATCAGAGCGGGTGTTTGAATTGTTAGAAAACCCAGTAATCAGTTTTACTAAAGAGGACGGCGAGACGATTTATCATGACAACAACCAATAAAAACCAACCTCACGCAGAGGGTTTATTTAATCTAGATGACCTGCCCAATATTGATACCAATCAATTACAACCGATCGATATTGAGTCGCTGGTTGCGCCGAATGACCCACGTCATCCGCCTAAGATACTAGTGCTATACGGGTCGTTACGTGAGCGCTCATTTTCTAGGTTAGCGGCTGAGGAAGCAAGTCGGCTGCTGCGTTGGTATGGCTGCGAAGTACGGATGTTTAATCCATCAGGGTTGCCGCTACCTGATGATGCTGATAGCGATCATCCAAAGGTGCAAGAGCTGCGCGAGCTGGCGCAGTGGTCAGAAGGCATGCTGTGGGTGAGCCCAGAACGTCACGGCAGCATCACCAGCATTATGAAAGCACAAATCGATTGGATACCGCTTGCACTGGGCGGCGTACGCCCCACTCAAGGCAAAACCTTGGCAGTGATGCAAGTCAGCGGTGGCAGTCAAAGCTTTAATACCGTCAATCAGCTGCGCATTCTGGGGCGCTGGATGCGTATGATTACTATCCCCAATCAATCGTCTATCCCTAAGGCTTTTTTACAGTTTAATGATGACAATCGTATGGATATGTCGCCTTTATATCTGCGCCTTGTGGATGTTTGTGAAGAGCTGGTGAAGTTTACGTGGTTGACTCGTGGACGCTCGACCTATCTGACCGATAGATACTCTGAGCGGGTGGAAAGTGCCGAAGAGCTATCACAGCGTGTCAATCAAAAGTCGCTGTAATATCTCCTAGTTATAATCAACACGCCGTAAACAAGGTTGCTCCATGCTCGCATTCATTATCTTTATCGTAACTTTGGTTTTAGTGATATGGCAGCCTAAAGGCTTGGGCATTGGTTGGAGCGCGTTGGGCGGGGCGTTGGTCGCCTTGGCTTTTGGCGTGGTACAGTTATCCGATGTCGCTGTGGTGTGGGATATCGTTTGGGATGCGACTTTTACCTTTGTGGCACTGATTATTATCTCGCTTATCTTAGATAGAGCGGGATTTTTTGGTTGGGCCGCCTTGCATGTGGCGAGACTAGGCAATGGGCAAGGACGCTTATTGTTTCCCATGATTGTCATATTGGGCGCGTTTATCTCCGCGTTTTTTGCCAATGATGGCGCTGCATTACTCCTGACACCGATCGTCATCGCCATCTTGCTACGGCTTAAGTTTTCACCGCCATCGGCATTGGCTTTTATCATCGCGACGGGCTTTATCGCTGATACCGCAAGTTTGCCGCTAGTGACTTCTAATCTGGTCAATATCGTCAGCGCCAATTATTTCGATATTGGCTTTGGACGTTATGCGGCGGTCATGGTGCCCGTCAATATCATCTCTGTCATCGCGACATTAGCAGTGCTGTGGGTGGTATATGCCCGCCAAATCCCAACACATTATTCTATTACCAATCTTAGCGCACCTGCATCTGCTATTGAAGATATGTTAGTTTTTAGGGCAGCTTTTCCGCTACTTGCCTTATTATTGGTTGCTTATTTTGCGACTGAATCAATAGGTATTCCTATCTCCGTTGTCACTGGAGCGGCGGCTTTAATGCTGATGGCCATCGCAGGTCGCTGGTGGCAAGGTGGGCGAGAGGCGGTTGTTTCGGTGTCTGATGTCGTACGTAACGCACCTTGGCAAATTGTCTTGTTTTCTGTCGGTATGTACTTGGTGGTGTATGGCTTGGGGAATGCAGGACTGACAGCTTATGGTGCTCAGATACTCAATTGGCTAGGGCAGCAAGGTAATATCATCGCCACAGTAGGCACGGGTTTTCTTTCGGCGATTGTAGCTTCTATCATGAATAACATGCCATCGACCTTGGTAGGCGCATTGGCGATTGATAGCGCGCAAGTACCGGCTGCCACTCGCGAGCTGATGATATATGCCAATGTGATTGGTAATGATCTAGGACCGAAGTTTACACCCATCGGTAGCCTTGCGACCTTGTTATGGCTACATGTGTTGGCAGAAAAAGATTATAAAATCAGCTGGGGGCAATATATGAAAATCGGCCTGCTCATTACGCCGCCAGTATTACTAGCCACGCTGTTGGCTTTGGTGTTTTGGTTGCCGATGCTGCCAAGTTAATTCTGTGCTCGCTACAAAATCACCTCAACCTCGAAATAATAATCCTCTTTAATAGAGATACTGACATTGCCGTTATGGGCGTTGACGATCGCTTGTACAATAGATAAACCCAGACCTGATCCTGCGTGCATGGCTTTGGTTTGATCATGTCGATGAAAACGCTCAAATAATTTATCCGCATCGCTTTGTGCCAGTGGCTCGTCCAAACGATTGGTAATAGTTACTTTTAATGACTGTTTTTTTGTGCAGGATGTGTCATTTTTTGATAAGTTGTCTTTGTCAATCATGGCCGTTTTATGCGCGGCAATAGTAATGACACTATCACTAGCCGCATAATAGATAGCATTTGACAGTAGATTGGCAAACAGCCTTTGCAGCAACCCTTCATCGCCTAACACACTGCCAAAGTCTCCTAATTTGTCGAAAGTGATACCGCGCTCATCGGCGATCAGCTCAAAATAATCGACAAGTTTGCCAATCAGCCTGTCAGTATCGACAGCACTAAGCTGCGAGTCACTC
The DNA here is from genome assembly GCF_947488565.1 of uncultured Psychrobacter sp. Classification (GTDB taxonomy): domain Bacteria; phylum Pseudomonadota; class Gammaproteobacteria; order Pseudomonadales; family Moraxellaceae; genus Psychrobacter; species Psychrobacter saeujeotis. The sequence continues at coordinate 226,138 of NZ_CANKZC010000003.1, forward strand.
AGCCCCTTTTGAGTCTTGGCGAGCAGGAGCATATTATTAATCAGACTCGATAACTGCTCTAAAGTTTCATGCTGATGATGCAGCTGCTCGATATACTCATCGCTATCTCTAGGTTTACTGAGCATCACCTGTGTTTGGGTACTGAGCGTGGCTATGGGAGTACGCAGCTCGTGAGCAATATTGTCAGAGAAGCGTAGCAGGGAGGCAAAATTGCTCTCAAGCTTAGCCAGCATTAAGTTGTAAGACTGGGCCAAAGGTCTTAGCTCTCTTGGCATCTCGCTGGCATTAATTCTCTCATCAAGGCGCTCAGGATTGATGCCTTTCATCTTTTGTGTGATCGTAGATAAAGGCGCAAAACCCCAATAGACGCTGAGTGCAGCAACTGACACCAATAGCAAGGTAATCGCTAGCAATATAATACTAAGCTGGCGATTAAACTGTAATAAATACTGATGATGAATATCGATAGGTAGGACAATTAGCGCTAATAGATCATTATTTTGTATGATGACGGCTCGATAACGGCGCTCATTTATCGTGGTGACAAATTGCCGCTCGTGATGCTCTTGCCATAATAATGGTAGGCTAAAATTTGCGGGCAACTCGTCAGCAAAACCACTAGGCGTACTGGTAGATAGCTGGCCGTCTTTGTCAGTAAGTAAGATTTTTAGATCGTAATCGAGCCAAGACGAATGCAGATGATCAGCGTTAATGGGCGCTGATAGCGTAGCTGAATCTAAAGAAGCTGGGTTCGGTAAAAAGGCAGGATTTGGCGTAGAAGGCAGAGCGCTTTGATATTCTCTATCCGTCAAATGCTGGCGAAGATTAAAGGCAGCGTGGTTAATAATCTCAGCGTCCATTTCCTCAAAGTGTCCCTTCACCGAGCGCTGAATCCAGATATACAGCACAATTTGTGACAGCACCACAAATAGGGTAAGTAAAAATACCGTGCGCCAAAGCAAAGGCCAGCGCCGATTATCAAATTTAGCTTGAGTATTATTAGGTGGTGTTTTATTTAACATCGATTTATTTAACGTCTGTATCATGTGTATCTAAAACGTCCAACTTATAACCCATGCCGCGTACGGTGTGAATCAGCTTGATCTCAAAACCATCATCCACCTTTAGTCGCAGGCGTCTTATCGCCACATCAATGACATTGGTATCACTATCAAAGTTCATGTCCCATACTTGCGAGGCGATGACAGAGCGCGGCAATACCTCACCTTGACGTTCTAATAAAAACTGCAACAGTGAGAACTCTTTTGCCGTCAGTTTAATAGCGCTGTCGCCTCTATGCACAGTGCGCTTGGCAATGTCCATTTTTAGATCCGCTATTTGCATAATCGTACTTTGATAATCTGCTTGACTGACGCGTCTTAGTAGGCTTTTTATTCTAACTATTAATTCGGCAAAGGCAAAAGGCTTGGTTAGATAGTCATCACCGCCGATCTCAATGCCTTTAACCCTATCGCTTAACTCATCTTTTGCCGTTAAAAATAAGACAGGCGTATGCTTGCCAGCGGCTCGATAATTGCATACCAGCTCAAAGCCATTAATATCAGGCAACATCACGTCCATAATGATGACGTTAAAGTCTTCGGTCATAAGAGCATGATAGCCGCTGAGTCCTGTGGTCTGATGGTCAACGATAAAGCCGGCTTCGCTGAGCCCTTTTTTTATGTACTCACCAAGCTTTATCTCATCTTCTACTAGCAATACTTTCATAGGCTAGCCTCCATTAGGCGGATCAATTTAATGCGGCTCATTCTCGCTATTACTTTTAGCCTTACTGTGGTCTTCATACTAAAGGAATATACTCGGCATGAAAATCTAAAGCGACGAAGATGACAAAATTGTCATCTTATTGTCATCTAGCAGTCAGAATAAATAAGACATAATCTAAGCCAGTAACATGGCTTTTCACCAAAAAATAAGGATTTACCATGTACTCAACCAAATCAATCATCATCACTGCTGTTGCTCTAGTCATTTCAACGTCTGCTATGGCTCATGATCCAAAATTCCATGCCGAAAAAGATCAAATGAGCTGTAAAAAGATGGAAAAGCATATGCAAATGATGCAAAAAATGGATCATAGCAAGATGGATATGAACGACCCTGCTATGAAAGCCATGATGGCTAATATGGGCAAAATGAAGCAGATCTATCAACAACACTGCGTCAGTAGTGAGACGGTCAGTAATAAAAGTAAATCTTAAGAATTTTAAATATAATCCTATAAAATATACATCACTATCAGGCAGCCTTGCTAAATGATAGTGGTGTATTAACAACAATAGATTTTTAGGATAACTACATGAAATTCTTATTGGGGGTGGTTTCTACCCTTGTTGTCGCAATTATTGGTGTTTTTGCTGTCATTACTAGTGGTGTTATAAATATTGGCGCCGATCAAGAGCATAGTCCAATGGTCTACAACTTCTTGGAGACCGCTCGTCATCGTTCTATAGAAAACGCGAGTAGAGATATCATCGTTCCAGATTTAGCACAGGTTGACATGATTAGCAGTGGCGGCGCAGATTATAAAGACATGTGCGCAGGCTGTCATTTGTCTCCTGGCGTAGAACAGACTGACCTTAGTCAAGGCCTATATCCAAAGCCGCCTAATTTTACCAATACTGATATTGTTGCGCGTTATCAAACGCAGGCGGGTGCTAGACAGGGGTTTTGGGCGATTAAGCACGGTATTATGGCGTCTGGAATGCCAGCATGGGGCGCAACGCATGATGACGATAGAATGTGGGCCATGATCGCGTTTATCAGATCGCTACCTAAATTAGATAAAAGTCAGTACACCATGCTAACAACAAGATTGGACGACGATATGCTGGATATGTCGTTCAATAGCGACACGATGGATATGACGGATGACGGATTTGAAATGCAGCATTAATTATTTTCAAGTTCATATTTTTTAGTATCGTAGTTTTTAATACATGGGTTTTAACATCTAGTTTTTAATATCAAAAATGCAAACAGACGCTTAGGAGTGGCTCTATGAAGCGCTATACCAATATGTTTTCTAGCAAACACAACCAATTATCTGCTCGTGTTCTTTTAGTGATGGCGACATCTTCACTACTATTAGCGGCTTGTAGCCAATCAAATACGAGCGCTTCTGATTCACAGCCTGTACAACCTGAGCCAACGGTTGCGACACAAACGGCTCAGGTAGCACAGCCACAAGCTGAGATAACAGCAGTGACGGCTCCTTTGATAAACCAATCAGAGCTTCTTAAAAATGTCTCGGCTACGGTGTATAAAGATGCCAACTGTGGCTGCTGTAAAGAATGGATAGGTTATGCAGAAGACAATGGCTTAAATGCCACTGCGCAAGACGTTACAGACTTATCGGTATTCAAAGAGCGTTATAGCGTATCACCGCAAATGCAGTCTTGCCATACGACAGTTACCACCGATGGTTATGTCTTTGAAGGTCATGTCCCAGCTAAGCATATGGCGCAGTTTCTAGCCAATCCGCCAAACGATGCTATCGGTCTTGCCGTACCGGGTATGCCAGTCGGTAGCCCTGGTATGGAGTATCAAAATCAGTTTATGCCGTATCAAATCATGCAAATCAATAAAGACGGTACGACAAGCGTCTATGCTGATATTGAGTTGCCGCATCAGCAATTGTAGTTTGATTGATGTTTAAAGTAGATCGTTTGGTACAAACTCAATTCCCATTTTATGGATTAAGTTAGGTCATCATTATGAATAATAAAAACATGCTTAACCGCAGGCGTTTTTTAACAGGCTCATCTACGCTAATTGGCGCGTCTATGCTATCGACCCTGCCAACCATGGCCAATAGTGCCTTGGGGGCAAATCAAAAAAACGTCGTCATTAACACTGATAAGCTCGAGCATAAAGTACCCATACTGACAGGCAATGAGTTTGATCTTTATGTCAGCAAAAAACCCATTATTGTTAATGGCAAAACGAGCATGGCGACGCTCATTAATGACTCATTGCCAGCGCCAACGCTAAAAATGCGTGAAGGTGATACGGTAGTGATCCGCGTCCATAACCAGATGAATGAGTCGACCTCTATTCATTGGCATGGTCTGCTTGTACCGTTTGAGATGGATGGCGTGCCAGGTATTAGCTTTGATGGTATTCCAGCCAATAGCACCTTTACGTATAAATTTACCCTGAAACAATCTGGCACTTATTGGTATCACTCGCACACAGGATTCCAAGAACAAACCGGTATGCGCGGGGCTATTGTCATTGAGCCAAAAGGACGCGAACGTCATCCTATCCAAGAAGATCATGTCATTTTGCTCAGTGATTGGACGCACCGTGACCCACACAATTTGCTAAAACTACTTAAACAGCGTGCAGACTTTGATAATTATCATTTGCCAGATTTTAAAAAGCTTTTGTCCGATATTGCCGCAACAGATATCGAGACAGCTTTTGATAAGCGCAAAATGTGGAATCAGATGCGCATGATGCCGACCGACTTTAGTGATTTAACTGGCGAGACGACTTTTGATTATCTGATCAATGGCAAAACCACTGCTGCTAATTGGGCACAAATCGTCAAACCCGGTCAGCCTGTCAAACTGCGCTTTATCAATGGTTCAGCGCAGACGATATTTGATGTGCGTATCCCGGGACTTAAGATGACCGTAATAGCGACCGATGGCGTAGACGTTAAACCGGTGGCTATCGATGATTTTCGTATTGGGGTGGCTGAGACTTATGATGTCATCGTGACGCCAAGCAAAGACGCCTATACCATATTTGCGCAAAATATTGACCGTACCGATTACGTTGCCGCAAGGCTTGCCACAACCCCTGATGCGCACGCTCTCATTCCGGCTATGGATGGATTTGAGTGGCTGACGATGGCGGATATGATGGGCGCGATGGGCGATAACGGTTACGATGCTCGCCATGCCAAGACCGAGTATGATTTTAAGACCGATATGCGCGTCGATAGTCCGCGCATCAACCTTGACGATCCAGGCATCAACTTACGTAAGGTTGCTAAAAACCGTGATGTTTTAACCTATAACCAGCTGCATACAGTAGATGAGACTGCGCTTAGCGAGCAGCGCAAACCTACTCGTGAAATTGAAATACATCTAACTGGTAATATGGAGCGTTATATTTGGGCATTAGATGGGGTTATGTTTCGGGATGCCGCGCCGGTCAACATCAAACCTAATGAGCGCGTGCGCATTACCTTAATCAATGACACCATGATGAATCATCCGATGCATTTGCATGGTATGTGGAGCGATATGCGTGCGCCTGATGGTGACTTTCAGGTGCGTAAACATACCATTATCGTGCAGCCTGCACAAAAGGTCAGCTTCGATGTTACAGGAGAAGCAGGGCGCTGGGCGTGGCATTGCCATCTGCTCTATCATATGGAAGCAGGCATGTTTAGAGAAGTTGCCGTTGTTTAATGAATCGTGGAAGGTGAGTGCATTATGAAAACCATTAAAAAAAGTCTGCCATTCATTGGGTTGTCATACCTAGTTATGCTGGCATCACCCTTTGCAGCAGCAGCCGAGATGGATCACAGCGGCATGAATATGTCAGATATGGATCACAGCAGTATGGACATGTCGGATATGGACCACAGTGGCATGGATATGTCAGGTGATATGTCAGGTATGGATCATAGCGGTATGAATATGTCGGGCATGGATCATGGCAGTATGGATATGTCTGGGATGCAAGGCGGCGAACCGCCAGCTGATGCTCGTAGTCCAGATTATTCAAATGGCGTTCCTTATGGGGAGCATGGTAAGCCTTTGATGATGGGCAGCTTGCCATTATGGGGCGTGTCAGTAGACGATTTGGGTTATCAGTTTGACGAGGATCAGATCAATTATGAGGTTGAAGGTTGGTACGGTACAGACAGCAACCGCGTAACGCTACGTAGCGAAGGTAGTATCCAAACTAAAGATGAGAAAGAAATTGATAGCTTAACCTCACTATCTTACTGGAAGCCGCTTAGTATTTTTTGGAATGGGGAAGCCGGTGTCGCTTATGATACCGAAAACGACAAGCCTGCTGTGATGACTGGTATTGTAGGCACTGCGCCATACTTCATCGAAACTGACGCTAGAGCGTATTTATATACCGATGGGCAAGTCCGTCTGGATCTAGGTGCGGAGTATGAGTGGCGTTTAGATCAGCATTGGGTAGTCATTCCAGAAGTAGAGCTGACGGCATTTAGTAAAGATGACACAGATAACAATATTAGTAAGGGATTTAACGAAATGGAGGCCGAAGTTAGGCTGACTTATGAGACATTGAGTCGACAGCTTGCACCTTATGTGGGTATCAGCTATGAGACTGCTTTGAGCGACGCTCGAGATTTGCGACGTCAAGAAGACGAAGCCGTTGATTCTAGTAGTGTGACAGCCGGTGTAAAGTTTTGGTTCTAGTGTTAACCATTTAAGTAAAAAACAGTCTATAACACTAGCGCTAAAAAACAGGCACCTCTGTAGTTAGGTGCCTTTTTTATTAAATTAAGGACAAAATTGTGAATAATCATATGGATAATAAACAGAAGCAAATGAACCCCTATGTGAAGTTCACCCTGATGATTTTAACATCGACAGTGGTGATGTTTATCATGATGTATTTTAATACGTATCAATGGGATCACGTTTATTTTAGTGAAACTAGAGCTTATATGGCGTTATATATGGGCGCGATGATGGCTGTTATCATGCTTGCCTTTATGGGCAATATGTATAAAAAGACCAAGATCAATCTCATGGTTTATGGGATTAGCGTCGTGCTATTCGCCTTTGGTTTATGGGGCGTTAGATCACAACAAACGGTTGATCAGGTCGATTGGATGCAGGCGATGATACCGCATCACTCGATTGCTATTTTGACCAGTACCCGTGCTGATATCGAAGATCCGCGCGTACGTAAGCTTGCCGACGATATTATCGAAGCACAAAAGCGTGAAATTGGTGAGATGCAGACGCTTATTGAAGAGCTGGAATAAACAGTCATAAATTTTGAGCACCGTGTTTTATGAGTATTGTGTCTTGGATGTCATCAAGTAAATAGTTTATTGAAAGGTATACGATCACACGCCAGTACTATATCATTACTACTATTAAGGGAATAAAAGGTAAGGAGTTATTTTAATGGTAATTATGATGCATGGTATGACTGATGCCGTTATACAAAGCATGATGAATGGATCAATGCATGGTGTGGGGTGGGGAAGATCCATAGTCTCCCTATTGTTTACGGTACTGGTTTTTGCTGTACTGATATTGGCTATTTTGGCACTGATTAAATATCTGCGTAAATCAGACTAAGTCTGAGGCTCAATTAAATGGTTAGGCAGGTAAAGCAGAGTAGAAACCACGGCTATCAGCGCTTGATATAATTGGTTCAAAATCTCTACTCGTTGTCTTCAAGGAGTGATTTTATGAAGCATGCTGACGATACAAAGTCTATAGAAGGCGGACAGTACGACAAAGTACCTACTGGCTATAATGGCACAATCTTTATCTGTCCCATGCATCCTGAGGTTGGAGATGTCGAGAAGAGCGATTGTCTAATATGCGGTATGTTTCTACAACCTGAGAATGAAGTCGCTAACTCAAACAATGATAATCACGACCATAACCATAAACATGCATATAGTCATGGAGAAGGCGCGGACAGCAGGGAAGTAAAATCCGTCATCAGACAGAACTTATTCTTCGCCTTTATCTACAATATGCTTGGCGTACCGATTGCTGCTGGCGTGCTCTATCCGGTGTTTGGATTTATCGAAATAGCACTGGGTATCAAGATCAAACATAATATGGTTTAAAAATACCTAAGATAATCTAATAAGAAGCACCGTTTGAAAGGGCTAACACTGTATGCAGTGGTAGCTCTTTTTTATAGACTATAACGATAATTGAACTGTCAAATTTATAATCTCTTAATTTATAAACTCTTCCTGTATCTGAGATTTTAAACTTAAATCAGCATATATCTGTTTGTGTCTGCGGTTTTCTTTAAGCTTTTTTAAATGCTTCACATCAGACGCTTCTATACCACTATATTTAGACTTCCATTTGTAGAAAGTTGAACTAGCGATACCGTATTTACGGCATAGCTCTTTGGCAGAAAATCCTACATCAGCTTCTTTTAAAATGAATACAATTTGCGTTTCAGTGATACGTTTGCTCATGTTAAAACGCCTTATAGGTATTTTATAAAAAACTCTATGGCTGAGGTGTATTAGTTCAGGGAATAGTTATACGAGCATAGAGTTTTTATAATTTTTCATTAGCAACTTTTATGCTGATTTTTTGTATATGTTTCTTAGGTTTGTGATTTGGCCTTAAAACTGCTTAATAAAATGATATCTATTGCATATAACTGGCATTAACTGCACTAGTAGAGCTATGCATTCACATACAAATAAGATACCATCGACAATATCTTCTTAGTCGACTGATGTACAGCTTACAATATTGTATTTATAGCGATATTTATAGCAGCTTTATATTAACCTTTTGGACAGTGTTCTTATGAAATTTAGAAAAGATATTAATGGCCTCAGGGCAATCGCAGTTATCGCTGTTCTGCTATTCCATTTCAATCCTTCTTGGATGCCAGGAGGCTTTGCTGGCGTTGATGTCTTTTTTGTAATTTCAGGGTTCTTAATGACTGGAATAATATTTAAAGGGATTGAGCAAGACAGATTTTCTATTCTAAAATTCTATGTTGCTCGCGCCAATAGAATCATTCCTGCTCTAGCATTGCTTTGCTTAGTCCTGATGATTTTTGGTTGGTTTTACCTTACGCCCTTTGATTACAGAGTATTAGGTAAGCATGTTGCCAGTAGTATAGGTTTTTTATCCAACGTCATGTACTGGAGGGAAGCTGGATATTTTGATGCAGCTTCTCTTGAAAAGTGGCTGTTACATACTTGGACATTATCAGTAGAATGGCAGTTTTACATTATCTATCCATTGATTCTGGTTGCTATGCGTAAGTTTCTGTCAATAAAGACTATGAAACTTATGATACTAGGGGCAACGGTTCTAGGCTTTATATTTTGTGTTTTTTCTACTTACAAATGGCCCAATGCCTCTTACTTCTTATTGACTACCAGAGCGTGGGAGATGTTGATTGGTGGTGTTGCTTATTCTTATCCTTTTACTTTAAAAGAGAACAGAAAAAAGTTTGTAGAGTGGATAGGCGTAGCTTTGGTTGTCAGCTCTTATTTTTTAATATCAGCAGAAAATCCTTGGCCAGGTTACCTAGCGTTATTTCCGGTTCTAGGATCGTTCCTAATCATCCAAGCACAGCGTAACGACAGTATTATTACGAGCAATATAGTCTTCCAAAAATTAGGAGCTTGGTCTTACTCAATTTACCTTTGGCATTGGCCACTTGTTGTAGCTATATACTACTTCTCGCTAAGTAGCTCTTATGTTTATTTAGGTATGGCACTCTCTATACTACTTGGGTTTTTGAGCTACAAATATGTTGAAAAAATTAATTTCAGAAGAGAGTTTGGCAACTTATTTACGTATTTAAAGCACAAGCCTATATACATGGTATTGGCAATTGGTGTCCTAGGAAGCTTTGTTTTTGTAGATAAAGGGGTTGAGGAAAGATTTTCGTTAAACGCATCTGACAAAAGTATTATTGATGGCCTAAAAATACCTTATAGAAATAACGGTTATTGTTTTTATTCATCTCACGACCCAAGTTTTGAGGTAAGCCAAAGTAAGGGGATTGATTGTTATTTAGGTAATAAAGAAAAAAATGCTAAGACATTACTATTTGGTGATTCTTTTGCTGGTCATAATGAACCATTTTTTGACGAGGTATTTAAGGCTAATGACGCATCCTTTCAATCAATAGTTACCAACTGGTGTGTTCCGTCTCTTACTGAAAACTTTATAGGTTCTAAAACGAATAAGGCCTATGAGCAATGCTTATTAAACAGAAAATACCTGAAAGAAAATATGCAAAATTATGAAAATTTAATATTCGCAGGATCGTGGGGTAATGCTTTAGAATTTGAACAGTTTAAAGATGTGGAAAAACTAATTGATGAAGCAGCTAAGCTAGATGTAAATATATTCCTTATGGCAGCTCCTTATGATTACAAAAAAAACCCGTTACAAGGTTTTTATAAAAGTATTTATTTTGATCAACCATTTGATATAGATGCTTTTGATGGTAATGACACATTTGTAAGTAAAGCAAACATGAGACTGAACGATTTATCTCAAAAACATGACAATGTTTATTATATTAACAGAACAATGCTCTTTGAGAACAATAACACTTTTGATGTTGATGGAATTACTGTTCCGTACACTTTTGATGGAGATCATATCTCAGTTATAGGTTCAAAATATTCTGCAAAATACTTTATGAACCACAGTAACTACCAAGCTATGATAAATAACTTTGAGTTAAAATAACTGTTTGAGGGCTAAAAGGGGGCGTATGCCCCTTATTGTGGCGTCATAACTAGCGATATACGCTAGAGCTGTGGTCACAGCTATCAATACAGCGAATTTCTAGTACAAGGCACTATATATGACCAATAACAACCCCTTTAACTTTATTCCGCTCAATCCTACCGGCAGAAATGAAGAAGACAACGTTAATACTTATGCTCCTGAAGACATGATAACCATATACGAGCAGCAGTTTCTCACGCCAGTATCTGAAGATGAGCTAACCGAGTTTTTACCCGCACTAAAAGCCTTTTATGATATCGATGACAATACGCTAGATGTTAGCGCGGTCATTTTTGACGCCATAGCTGACGCTACTATCATCTATAATCACAAAGTAAAAACAGGCGATTATCAGATAGTAGGAAGCTTAGTCACAGAGCAGATTGAAGACAGCGGAGGCAATGTAGACGATGAGAATAGTGATAGCCAAGCCTATACGATAGACTGTATGCGCACGTTTTTCATCAATGATGTAGAGATACCTTATCATTTTAATTTATTTATCCAAGGCGATGGTTATTCTACCTTGACAGAAAAAAACACCGTACTAGAAAAGCTATATTGGTTCGTCAATGCTGGATTTGATGAACACTTATTGGGCAATCCTGAAGATGTTGTCAGTTTAGAGTCTATCAACGAAGAGCTGGTCAGCTTAGGTATTAAAGAGATGGATCTGAGCACCATACATCAATTGGTCAATTATATTGAAGACAATCTTATCGATGACGATATGGCAGAAGCGTTAAATACCCTTATAGATGAGGCTGAATAGATTTGGTTTTAGAGTAAATTATATTCCACAGGCTCTATGAGATAGAGTCCATATATATAGCACGCAAGAAAAATTTGTACCAGTCTCTCATATTAATGCAATGTCTCTATTTTATTTAGTAACAACTATAGCATAGATTTATAAACCAACGCTCAAAAAAATACCGCTAACGATTTATAGTCAGCGGTATTTTAGTATTGGTACTCGAACCGACACGCTTTTAAAGGCAACGGATTTTGAATCCTTTTGCTATCTTAAGTAACTAAATATACTTAACGACAATAAGCTATAATTAATAATAAAATATATTTATAAATAGTAACTTAAGATAAAGATGACTATATTTAGCTTTAACTAAAAAGAGGCAACAATATTTTTCTAGTATCAAAAATGCTTTAAACAATTGGTTTTAGATCTTGTCATTAACTTCAAACCTCGCCATTCACCAAACCACCTAACAAATACTATTTTTAGTCACTTATCTTGTCCGTATTGTAAACATTAGCCTAGAGCGTTTATAAACCTAGTCTTGTTATAGTTTGGATGGCATCAGTATGATTATAAATGCTATTTATAATCCCATAATGTTGTAGGTAGTAGTGCCTAACAATTCTTATATTATAGGTGTAAATTAATTTTGCAAAAAAGCATTACCTAAAAATATTCTATTTACTACAATGTTTATTCGATAATTTTTAATGTTTTTTGCAACAACTAATAAAATACAGATGGCAGCCAGTAACTAGCTATAATTATTACCTTTCTTAAAGTTTCATAAATCTACGCAACGCTAAAATCTTTTATTATCTTCTTTATCGATAGAGCAGTGCTTTATCGCGGTGCTTTTAGAATCTCACTTTTGAGCATCAAACCAAATCAATCTATGTTGACTATTGACACTAAATATAGATTTAAAAGGAGATCATTATGAAAGATATTATGAATGGATATATCGCTGCTATTGGCTGGACTCTGTTATTGCTGTTAGCTGTAGTGATTAGCGTTGATATGATAAGTGTTTATGTTAGTACTCAAGGATATATGGAGGCGGCAAGCGGTGCAGGAGTAACCATATCATTGGTTGCCGCACTTGCAATAACTGCTATCGTCGTCGGTGCTAGACATTACCCTACAAACCATAGCTTGATTGATGATTATAGTTAATCTAAAGTGTTGATTGGCTTTTTGTTATTTAATTATATGACTTATAGTCACTACTCAAATAGTCACTACTCAAATAGTCACTACTCAAATAGCCATCATTCAAACTTGTATAGGCAATACCACTTCAACCATAAGCCCCGTGACGCCATCGTTACGATTGCTAGCACTGATCTGACCTTGGTGCGCAGCGATAATCGCCTGAGCAATAGCCAGTCCAAGACCGTAACCCCCTTCTTGTTTACTGGTTTTATTAGCAGTGATGTTAACAGCAGAGCTTATTGGGCGTTGTCTGGACGCATCTAAGCGTACAAAAGGCTGAAAGATACGCTCTAGACTATCGTCATCTATACCAGCCCCTTGATCGATAATGCTTATTTTTAGTGCCGACGTTTGATTCGTCAATGTGATCTTTTCAATTTTGGATGCGACGATAGAGTGCGAGTTTGAATAGATAAAAGCATTACGAATCACATTTTCAAAAGCGCTATGCAATTGTTCTCGATTACCAATAATTGTATATGAGAGCTTATCGCTACTTGCCTCATCACTATTATTCAAGCATCGCCACTCAATGTGTTTATCATAAAACTCAAAACTCACGTCCTGACCAATCTCATCAAGGAGCATCGCTATGTCTATTGACTCATAGTCCTCAGGGCGTGTCACATAGCGCTGCATTTGTAGGGATTGAATATGAATAATCTGCCCAATCAGCTCATTCATGCGAGTGGACTCTTTTTGGATACGATCAAGGTAATGCGTTGCATTGGGTGCATAGTCACGAGTCAGCTCAGTTGCCACCTCAAGGCGCGCCAGTGGCGAGCGTAGTTCGTGGGAGATGTCACTAAGCATTTGCTTACGGGACAGCTCGCTATCTGCCAATCTATCGGACAAATGAGACACGTCCTTCGCTAGGGCGCCCAACTCATCATCCCCAAGCTGTGATAAATCATCACCAGACATATAATCACCTGCGCTCATACGGTGTACTTTAGATTGAACACGGCGAATACGTGTCGATAAAGCACGGCTAAACCAGTAACAAGCTAATAGACTAAAGAGTAAAATAATGCCAAAGCGCACCGGAAAATGAGTTCTTTGTAAGGCTATGAGATCTGGCAATGGCAGGCGCGGTTGTAGTTGCACGGTATAGGTATAACCATCAGGTGTGGTGACAGCTATATCTTGCAGCTCAGGATAATCCTCTGTATTTGGTACCACCTCTTGAATCATTTGATTGGGTGGTAAGGCGGGGTTGTTGAGTGCCTCGGGTGGTTGACTGTTTCCCCCTATTGACGGTATAAAACGCGAGTATAGAGGCATGCCTTGTTCATCAACGATAATAATTTGATTATGAAGACCACGCTCACGGCGATAGACTTGCCGCAGGGCATCATAGTCACCTGCTTTGAGTGTCTGTATCACCTCTTGACGTACAGTGACTAGGTGCGCCACTTGCATCGCCATTCGAGACTCTAATGCTTGCGCGTTTATCCACCTTTCAATGGCGATTGATATCACTGATGTTAGTAGCAGTAGCAATAACAAACTCAAAAATAATCGCCAAAACAGGGGTAGTGAAGGAATAACTTTGCGCTTTTTATCTGATTGTTGTTCCAAATTATTTATCATAATTATTTATCACAATACCAACTGATAGCCCTTGCCGCGTACCGCTTTGATAGGTTCGTCATGAAAGGGCTGAAGTTTTTTGCGCAGGCGCGAGACATGCACATCAAGGCTGCGATCAAAGGGCTGTAGCTCACGCTGTAGTACGGTTTGCGATAGCCACTCTTTACTAACGACCTCACCTTGATGCTGTAGCAGAGTCACTAATAAATCAAACTCAGTACCCGTCACTTGTAGTTCAGTATCATCAATGGTGCAGATACGATGACCTTGATCTAGAGTCATTCGATCATGAGTGAGAGCAGGGGTGTCTACTGACGGTGTAGTGGTGCGCTTAATAACGGCGTTGATTCTTGCCAGCAGCTCGCGCGGATTGCAGGGTTTGGCAATATAATCATCAGCGCCAAGCTCAAGACCGATAATACGATCAATCTCATCACCCTTTGCCGTCAGCATAATCACAGGGATTTGACGGGTAGCTGGCAGCTGACGCAATACGCTAAGTCCATCTATTTTGGGCATCATGATATCTAGGACTAATAGATCATACTCAAAGGCGGTATCTTGCAGACGCTGTAGTACTTGCTCGCCATCATAGACACAATCACAGCTGACCTCATGATTAGACAAGTACTCTTGCAATAATTGAGTCAGCTCTTCGTCATCGTCGCCAAGCAAAATATGAGTCATAACCTAGTCCTAAGTTTTTGATAAAAGATCGCTTATTATCGTACTATTTTTGTGCGTCGCTCATACTTCTAAATTGAACCAAGCTAAATTTAATAAAACTGCACCCAATCAAGCTATCAGAGCATTCCACACACTCAGTACATAAAGTAAGTTTACAAGAGATAAAGGCTTAATGGCGTCAATCGTAACCTTTCTTAAAGTTTCATAAATCTACGCAACATGCCTTTGTATTATCATTTGTTTTGACGATAGAAGTACATTTATTAATGTATTTGCAAAATTATAAATTGAACACAGTCCTTGCTTGATAATTTGAGAACTTAACAAAACAGACAGTCAATAAGAAATTTTTTAATATTCTCAAATATCAGCAGAGTCATCGCTACCGAACTGAGCATAAGATATGTCTACTATTTCTTTAAAAAATACAAAATACAGCTATGGTTTGATAGCCATCATATTCCACTGGATTGTCGCGCTCGCTTTTATTGGTAATTATGTCATCATTTATTATCAACACTGGTTTGTAACGCCCAAAACCGACTTGGCAAAATCATTATTTTCGTTTCATACCGCGATTGGGGTTTCTGTTTTAGTGTTTGTTGTGCTGCGAATCATTTGGAAATTTATGAACCCGCAGCCCAAAGACGTGCCAGGCACTAATATGGAGCACTTAGCAGCACATGGCGCTCATATATTATTATATATCGTAATGATTGTTATCCCGCTTACGGGCTATCTTGGCACAGGCGGTCCCTCGCAGCTGTTTTTTTTATTTGAAATCCCTAAATTTGCTGATACGCAAATATTTCAAACGGTTGTGCAAGGTTGGATGAATCTGACATGGGAGCAGTTTGAAGCGCCTATGGACTTTATCCATAAACAAGGTGGTGCTTATTTTGTATGGGTGTTGATTGCAGTTCACGCAGGCGCAGCGCTGTATCATCACTTTATTCGTAAAGATATTGTACTCAAACGCATGCTTTATCCGATAACGCCGCCAAAGGACTGATGATTTACTAAACCATTACCTTTCTAGAATTATTATGAACCATACATAATAAAGTAAAAAGCATTTGGGATAAGGCAAGCTAGCTCATAGCGTAAACTTAGATAAACGGTAAATAGTGACAATCGTAACCTTTCTTAAATCTTCATAAATCTACGCAACATGCCTTTATATTATGATTTGTCTTGTCGATAGAACCTTGTTTTATCAAAGGGCGGATAACGATTTGCAAGACTGCAAATTTAGTACGCCCCCATAACTGTAATATTCATTCCAAAAGGAAATCATAATGAAAAACCTAACCATCGCCACCTTATTATCAGCATCGACTTTATTGGGAATGGCTGGCATTGCCAGCGCCGCTCCAGACAATCAATCACAGCGCGCAGCCCAGATGCAACATCACAAAGGCGGTATGTCTATAAATAGGGGTCCATTATCACAGCTCAATCTGACAGCCACGCAGCAAGCTCAAATCGAGGCTATTAGGGAAGCTAAGAAAGCAGAACGTGATAATAACCGCTCGCAAAACCAAGCGCAGCGGGAGCAAATGCGCGAGCAGATACAAGCCTTATCAAATGCCAGTACGCTTGATACGGTTGCCTTAAATCGCTTGGCAGATCAACATGCCAATCAGGCAAGACAACGCTTTGTTGATAGGGTTCAAAGCCAACAAGCGATCGCTAAAGTATTGACTGCTGATCAGCGATCGCAGCTGCAGCAAATCCGTGCAGAACGCGGCGAGCGAGGTGAGCGGAGAGGTAGAAGCGACAGAGGTCATAGTCGCACTGGCGCTTAATGTTATTTACTTTTAGAGACGCTTTTTGATAAGTTGACTTTATAAATATCAAAACCCTACTGTGAAGATGATAGTAGGGTTTTCCAATGGCTATCTGATAAAGCGTGTTGAATGTTTAACTATTTATCTGAACAGCTGCTAAGAACTCAATATGTGCTTAGTGTTAAAAACAGTTATCACTTGAGTTTGACTTTTAAAGACGGTCAATGGCAGTAGAATGATAAATAATATACTCTAAAATAAAACCTAAAGATTTTGATTCAAAACTTAATTCACAATTGAGTAAAGGTATGACAGTTACCCCGTTGAAGTTAGGACTTAATATGGCGTCGATAACGCTGATAACTTGCGTATTGAGTGCTTGTAGCAGTGAAAACACGGCTGGCGTGAGTCATCACTCTAGTGTTATCAACAACCCGGAGCGATCCGCAACTGCTGCTTATCAAGGCACAGCCTCTGTTACTCAAGGTGAGGCGATGGTTGATATACCTTCGCTATATGAGTGTGAAAATGGCAGAAACGCGCCCATTGGTCATATCAACAGTACGGATGGGAAGAGGTGGACTGTACCTGCTGAGGTAAACTTTACAAATAGCCGCTTTCCGTTTGCTCATGATTTAAATAACCCTTGTACAGGCGTGCGCTACGCCTCAGCTACAGAGGCTCGTAATGCACTAGATCCGTCCGATATTATTGAGATTGATGCCGATGGTGACGTCATTACTGCCTATATATTTGCCGATAACTATTTTGAGATTTATATTAATGGCGTACCTGTCGGTAAAGACAGTGTACCTTTTACCCAATTTAATTCCAGCTTAGTACAATTTAAGGTCAAAAAGCCCTTTACAGTGGCGATGAAACTGGTTGATTGGGAAGAAAATAGCGGTATTGGTTCAGAGAGCAATCAAGGGCAGTCTTATTATCCAGGTGATGGCGGGGTAGTCGCGGTATTCATGAATACCAATAATGAAATCATCGCTAAAACCAACGATAGCTGGAAAGCACAAACCTTTTATACCGCGCCTATTCGGGATTTGAGCTGCGTCGCTGAAAAAGACTCATTACGTTTGACAACAAATTGCTCAACTGAAGGCAGTGATGACGGCTCACAAGATTATGCATTGCACTGGTCGCTGCCTAACAATTGGTATGCGCCAGACTTTAACGATAGCGCTTGGCCGAGCGCGACCGTATTTACGAATGATGATATCGGCGTTAACAATAAATCCGCTTATACCGACTTTGTTGATATTTTCGATGATTCTAATAACGATGCACGTTTTATATGGTCAACCAATGTTATTTTAGATAATGAAGTTATCATACGCCACACTGTTGATTAGTTTTCATTCATTTAACTAGCTTCGCAAAAACCAACTTTAACGAGTTGGTTTTTTGCTGTTATCTATGGACACTAAATCGAGTTTTAGCAGCAAATGTTACCTTTCTTAAAGTTTCATAAATCTACGCAACCTCATTATTATTTATACTCTCCTTTGTAATCAAAGCATTTATAACTACGACATTGTCAAATCATTGACAGTCAATATAAAGCCAAAAGGAAATAATGATGAAAAAATTAATAATCAGTTTAGTTATAGCGACTTCTAGCTGTTTTGCGATGCTCAGTTCAGCTAATGCGGCTCATCACAAAATGGAAACGCATTCCTCTCAAGTTCAGCATCAAAAACAGAAAGTGAAGGCTAAGCCAGTCAAGCTTAAGCAAGTCGCTGCCTCAAAGCATAAAGTAGCTAAACAGTACTCAAAGTCTAAGTTTGTCAAAAAAGCTACTGTTGTTCAGCATAAGAATGTACAAGCCAAGGCTAAGAATGACTCTTCTAAACATTTTACTGCTCATAAAAAAATTAATCAAAGATAGTCGTTATAAAGTAAAAAATACTTAGTATAAAAAACCAGCCTTGTTAGATTGGTTTTTGCTTTGTCAAAAAGAATATAAAAAATTTTATTTTATTATAGAGATTGAACAATAAACGTTACCTTTCTTAAAGTTTCATAAATCTATGTAACGTAGAAAATGAATATAACTGATCAAAATATAATAGTGTTAGATAAAGAATTGAGATAAATAGAACGCTTAAAACAGGTAAGAATCGCAGAGTGGGATCTAGTAGTTATAGCTCTTATATTTAAATGAATAGCAGAATATTAATTGATAGTCGATTCTAAATAAAAGAGTCATGTGTTTATAAATCGGCAAGGCCGATAAAAATTTTCTGGCGTGCTGTGCCTACGCAGACAGAGGCGGCAAAAACTTCTATCAGCCTTGCTATAACATTTTTACAATGAACTGATTATACAATAAGGAATATTATTATGAGAAATTATCTTAATCTGTTTAGCACGAAAGCGCGATTGCTTTGTTTAGGTTCAGCATTAGTCTTAGCACCAGTAACCTCGACTTTTGCCATATTACCTATGATGTCACAAGTATTTGAACCTAGCTCAGTTAACTTACTTTCTGCTAATGAGGAAAAACTATCGACTCACTATAATGATGTTAATTTTAAAAATAGTAACTTATTAACCAGTAATCAAAGCCGAGCTGAAAATTATGCTACTAAATATTTAGTATCTGATATTGAACGTATACCAGCCCTTTATCTTAGAGAGCGTACCATTATTATGAAATCTACCTTGTAAAGGGCCTTACTACTCTTGAACCGTCAGCCTCTGTAGTAGAAGAGTATTTAACTTGAGTCAGGTAGCTATTTAGGTAGTGGGTGGCTCATTACTCCATGTTCTGGCGAATGTCATCTTTTGCGTTTAATGCTGCTGCCACGAATGCATCAGTAGCTGCACTATTATTGCTCTGCTTATATTGGATATGCACGGGTATTTGTGTGCTGACGTTATTTAACGTTATAAAGTGACAACCATCACTATACAGTTTGCGCACGCAATAGGGCGCAATCGCCACACCCAATCCTGCTGCCACTTCGGTCACCAATGTTTGCATGTGCTTGGGTTGGCTGATGATGTTGGGCGAAAACCCAGCTTGCTTACATAGCATGATGGTTTCATCAAATAGACCAAGCGCTTCATCACGGTTAAAAATAATAAACTTATCGTCTTTTAACTGCACCAAATCAATGGTTTGTTGATCGGCTACTGCGTGATTTTGATTCACAATCGCCACCAATTTATCGATATAGATACTGTGGCTAATAAAGTCATCAGCAATGGCACTCGGTAATGGCCTCGAAAACCCAATGTCGATACGGTCATTGTTGAACGCTTCTATCTGTTCTGTCACCGTCATCTCAAATAGCGAGACGTGTACGTGCGGAAATTGCGCTTTATAACTGCGTACCAGTGGGGCCATAAAAGTCAAGCAGGCTGAGCTTAAATGCGCAATATTGAGCGTGCCTACTTGTCCATTATGGGCTCGCTTGACTTGTGTCTTCGCTTGCTCTGCTAAGCTCAAAATAACAGCGGCGTCTTTCAGTAATTGCTCGCCAGCAGGCGTGATAGTCACTTCACGAGAAGTACGGTTAAACAAGACAACACCCAATTCTGTCTCTAACGATGAGATATGACGACTGATGGCAGGTTGTACTGTATACAGCTCCCGCGCTGCTTCTGAAAAGCTCTGATGCTTGGCTACGGCCATAAAGCTTTTGAGCGTTTTTATATCCATATCATCACTCTCTTTTATTGATACCTTTTATCAAAATTTTGCTCAATCTTGTTTTTTATCTATACAGTATTTGTATGGATTCAATTATATACTATCATTTTTGTTATGGCTTGGTAGGCTTTATACTTGCGGCATAATTTACTAGGCCGAGATAACAATGGACAAGCCACTACTAGGCCAGTCGCCAAGTCAATCATCAAACCAGTCATTAAGCCGATTTATTTTACTGTTAATGACTGCAGCGATTGCCGCAACCGCCGCCAACCTTTATTACAATCAACCTATTTTACCGCTCATTGGTGCTGAGTTTGATTTGACCGACTCACAACTGGGCAGTATTCCGGCATTGACGCAGTTTGGTTATGCCTTTGCTCTATTGTTTCTCTCACCTTTGGGTGATTCTATTGCGCGTAGACGCTTGATTGGTATCTTATCCTGTTTATTGGTAGCAGCATGTGTTTTTGCAGCGCTATCACCTAGCTTACCTGTATTACTTATATCGGTGTTTTTGATCGGTGTTAGTGCCAATATTACCCAGCAGCTCATTCCATTTGCCGCGTCCATGGTGTCGCCTGAAAACAAGGGTGCAACGCTTGGCACGCTGATGATGGGGCTGACCATTGGTATCTTATTATCTAGAACCTTAAGTGGGTTTGTAGGTGAGCAACTTGGCTGGCGCAGTGTGTTTGTGATGTCTGCGGCGTTTGCTGCTGTCTTTGGGGTACTGCTTCGGGTGTTTTTGCCAACCAATACACCGCATACCACGCTGCGTTACTTTCCACTTATCAAAAGTAGCTTATCACTATTTGTAAAACATAAATCCCTGCAAAAATTTACCTTGGCAGGCGCATTTTGGTTTGCCTCATTCAATGTGCTGTGGGCGACGTTAGCGATTTATGTCAGCGAAGCACCTTTTAATTACAATGCGCAGCAGGCAGGACTATTTGGTGTGATTGCGCTGGCAGGGGTGATAGGGGCTAAGTCTTCTGGCAAATGGGTCAATAAATTGGGCTCTAAAACGCTAGTGATGATGGCACTGACACTAGCAGCGACAGGCTTTGCTATTACAGGGTTGTTTGCAGGTAATTTGGTATCGCTGATTGTCGGGATTATTTTAATCGACTTTGCTGTATTCAGTGCGCAAGTGGCCAATCAGGTTCGGGTCTTTAGTATCGACCCCGCCGCTCAGAGCCGCATCAACGGTATCTATATGCTGGGTTACTACACAGGTGGGGCATTGGGGTCTATGGCAGGTGTCAAAGCATTTGCTTTGTACCAATGGCCAGGGGTAGTGATGGTCAGTATCGCCTTTATCATCATCAGTGCCATATTCAATGCATTCGCCAAAAAATAAATGATATCAGTACAGTTATATCAGTACAGTGATATCGATTAGTACGAGATTATTGATGAGTCGATGTTATTTCTTATCGACTAAGGACATATATGAACCAGTTAAAAACCGCAGGTAGTTTTACTTTATTGTGTATTGCCAGTTTGACCATTATGGTCGGCACGTTACTGGCACCCGGCTTGGTTAGCATTTCGGCAGGTTTGGGTATTACTGATAATAGCGCGCTGCTAATCACTTTACCGTCATTAGGTGCGGTAGTGTTTGCGCCACTAGCAGGAAAGCTCATCGATAAATATGGCGCGTACAAA
Organism: uncultured Psychrobacter sp.; assembly: GCF_947488565.1. Classification (GTDB taxonomy): domain Bacteria; phylum Pseudomonadota; class Gammaproteobacteria; order Pseudomonadales; family Moraxellaceae; genus Psychrobacter; species Psychrobacter saeujeotis. Next base: position 248,026 of record NZ_CANKZC010000003.1, read on the forward strand.
CTCTTGATTATCGGGTTATCTTTGTATGGGCTTGTAGGTGCCAGTGCTTATCTTTTACATGGACCGGCGCAGGTGTTTAGCAATCGGTTTTTATTGGGCGGTATCACGGCGGTCGTCATGGCGAGCTGCACGGTACTCATCTCTACGTGGTATCAAGGAGAGGCGCGCCTAAAAATGATTGCTAAGCAAGGCATGTCCATTGAGCTTGGCGGGGTCATTTTCTTGTTTTTGGGTGGCTTACTTGCATCACAGTTTTGGGCCTTGCCGCTATCGATTTATTTGGTAGCGTGGGTTTTTTTAGCCATGCTGTTACTGTTTGTACCGCGTAATCATGCAGCTACAGCAGAGAATGCAGAGATAGTAAAAGACGATAGTAAAACCATTATTAGCGGTCTGACTCTAAAAAATGTGTATCTCATCTCAACCTTAGCGATGACTATATTTTTTACGTCAACCGTGTTATTGCCCATCACTATGAATGAGCTTAGCTATAACGAATCACAAATCGGTCAACTGCTGGCCTTTATCTCTTTGGTGGCGGTGGTTACCGCAGGTTTTATGCCCAAAATAATCAAATGGTTAAATGAGCCCAAAGTACTGGCGCTGGCCTTTTTAGCATTTGCCTTATCGTATGTTTGCTTTACGCAAGCCAGCACCTTGATATTAATAATAGGTGCGCTGTTAATCGGCATTGGCTTTGGCTTTAGTATTCCGCTATTGAACCACATGACGGTAGAGTTAAGCGCTGCCAACGTACGAGGCCGTAATCTATCGTATTTTACGATGGCAGTGTTTTCGGGTCAGTTTTTTACGTCATTTACGGAGTACATGCCAGGCGGCGCGCACAACGTTTTTATTATGTGCAGCGTACTTAGCGTCATTATTAGTATGGTTTTATTTATGAAAGGCCGTAAGGCTACTTGATAGAGCGTTTATTCGGGATTTTCATAATCAAAGCGACATCCTGCCTTCCATGCTTCTTCATCGTTACCATGATTGGGTAAGCTGCCTGCATCCTTTAGCATACGAGCCATATACATGAGGCTCCAAGTCATAATTATCGCATTGCGCTGAGTAAATTCGTTATCAAAACCTACTGGAGTCGATTGACCGTCGATATCATCACCATATGAAGGGTCAGGACCTGCCTCACCAATCCATCCATAATTGGCTTGAGGTGAAATCGTATAGCCCAAATGACTGAGCGGATAGAGGATAGTCATCGCTGAATGCTTGATAACGGCTTTTAAGTCAGAGAAGTCAGTTCGATTCTCATTGCAAAGCTGTTACTGGTTTTTATTAAGGCTCATTTGAAACTCCTACAAGTTGAATTTAAGCAATCACTCAAAATATATTATTAGAGTAGATATAAAACTAGAATTTGGTGAATATTAAATCACTGTAAGGCTTTACGAAATTTTTGAAATTCTTCAGACTGATCTAGTAGGCTACTGCTTAAAGCACGCAGATCATCAACTTGCTCGGGCTGCAACCGAAACGTCGTCGGCATCGCGTCGAACTTTGCTCGCTCAGTTTTATCTTTGATTTGATCAAAGGTCAATACCGCAAAATGCACTGCAACTTGTGCAGACGCCGCTGGACGCTGAGCGTTAACGTGCTCGCCCCATTGCAAAAACTCTTTTTTGGCAGACGAAATAGTCTCGTTATTTAAAGTGCCTAAAGCAACTTCACTCGCCGCCGAAACAGTCTGTATAAAACTCGGATCTTTGCTCTGAACTGACCACTCATGCTCTGAGTAAGTTTGGGCGTTAGCGACCACAACCAGTACTTGTTTGACCTGACGCAACTTGTCAGGACTGAACGCGCCTGCCATGTTGGGGACATCGCCATACTGAGTCACAGGACTCATCATCGAGCCGCGTACGCCCAAGTTATCAGTGACCCCGCCATCTACTAGGCGCACCACTGGCATACGATCTGGCTGCGAGTATCGATCCAGTGCACGGGCTATAGCATAACTGCGCGGTAAATGATCGTCTTGGTTGAGAGCATTTGTAACCCAAGGCTGAGAGCGCTGAGGACAGTCAGTAAAATTGCGCAGAGCAATAGGGGCAAAGATACCAGGCACAGAAGAAGACGCCATCACCGCACTGGCTACAGGATAGCTTGATAAATCAGAACATAAAAAATCAAACTGCTGCTGGGTGAACGAGAAGGTCATGGCATTATTGAGGTCGCTGGCATTTAAAATAACAAAGGGTAGTTTGCCGCGTCCCATATCAGCAAAGCTCTTTTGTCGAAACAAACTCTCATTTAAGTTATTCGCTACCAGATCGCCGCGATTGTATTCAGAGCTACTCATCGCAATTAAGCTTTGTGGTCGTATCGCTAGCCTCATCAGTCGTGACTGCCAGTCCTCATATAAGAACTCGGGGGCAAATCGCTCGAATATTTCATCACCAAATAAGCCGTAATAAGCGGCAGTGTAGCTCCCACCTGATACTGAGGAGATGACATCCACCTCATCTAGTAGCCTGCGCTCCACATCATTGATCATCACAGGCGTATCACGTAGCTTTTCGAGCACCCCATAGCTCAATGCTGCTGCGCGAGTACCGCCACCAGAGAAGGCAAGCACCACAAAAACATCATCTGAATTACTGGGTAAGTTATTTTTGAAGTTATAACTAGGGTTATCTGTTCCTATGATTGATGTGTTCCAGACCCGCGGTGTACAGCTTGTCATTGAAACGAATATAAGGACGATAATTACTAATGAAAATGTAATACGTAGCCGAGGGGATACTAATGTTCTTGAGAGTCTTTGGAGTAGACTACTATCATGAGTAAGAAGATTTTTACGCATGTGAGTAGCCTCAAAGTTGTTGAACGCTTATATTGTTAAACTATTTAAAAAATACAAATTGTAATTAATAACTTGCTTTTTCTCATGGTATCTACGGACTGCGGATCATTAACTATTGTGCTTTCCAAGTCGTTAATTTTTTATCTGTACTCTCGCAAGATTGCATACTTGCAACCCTCCACAGATGACTTGGGCCAGAAGCTTCTAAGCTTGTGTTTCCTGCCGCCAGACATAGGTTCGAATTCGTCAGGCTAATTTGACCAGATGAAAGAAGCTCAAAGTTCTGCTGTACGCTACCATCGCATTCACGGATCATCAGGGCTGTTCCAGGCTGAGCCATATTTCCAGATGAACTTACGGTCAGGCACCTATTGTACTCAGGCATAACTAGTGTGCTCCCCTTAATAACAAACTCCTGATCAGGTGAGTCGGATTTGCATGTATGCACCTGCAGGGGATCTTCTATCTTTAAGTGGTCCCCCCAACCTGCAACATCGAGACAGTAGGATTCTGGCTCATCAAGAGGGTCAACAAGCTTGAGTATAAAAGTATCAGCACTATAGGCCGAGGAAATCATTAGTAGGTTTATCAATACTACACTTAGAAACTTATTCATAGAGATCTCCATATGATTTTAGTAAGTAACGCCGTAATAAGCGGCAAAGAATACTTGCCTATAATCTACCGCGAGGAACGAGCACCAGCCAAGTATTTGGTATCCGTTTTGATTGCCTAGTTATACGACACTTAAATCCTTTAATGAATTGTACGGTTTAACTATATCATAGAAAAAAACAATACTCTGTAAGCCGAAATTTTCAGATGACTATGCAATGGCTGTAGTGTAACCCCAATGTTTAGCATATTATCTAAGTAAAATGCTTGATTGAATCAAGGCTGCCGACGCTATATATAGTATAGTGTTAAATTCAATCCTTCTCTAAAGACGCTCGCGAGATATTTGAGTATTTTAAGTTTGAAGAATTAGTCGGACAACTAGATGGTGCCAACTTGCTCCATCAAGTAGTGCAGAAGTTTCAAAATTTTGCTCTCAGCCCTGAAGTCATATCCAGTTATGACATGGGCTTAGTGTTTGAAGAACTCATTCGCAATTTTGCCAAAAGCTCTAATGAAACAGCAGGGAAGCATTTCATTCTGCGTGATATTGTACGTTTGACCACTTCGCCTGTCTTTATGGAAGATGATGAAGCGCTCACCAAAGGCGGTATCATTCGTACTATTGATGCCCTATCAGCGTTTGAATCAATTCATGCGGTTTTTACTAAATATGAAGGTAAAGGCTTAGGCGAGGTAAACTCTAATTATGCGCGATCACCTTAGAAAGCATGAGCACATATAAGGATATATTGCTAGCTCAAAAGTCAAAATAATTAAGCATTAATATAAAGCATTAGGTCTTGATACAGAAAAATTTAGATGTGTTTCTTCAACTTCATCACGATAGAGCATTTCCATTAATGCGTTTATGGAGCATATATCTCTTAGATCGCTTACCCACACCAAGTGCAAACCCGTTAATACTTCATTCATGTAGACATCTGTACCATTTGTAGCATATGCAACTGAAACGATAAACTTCTTACTAAGCTTAACTTTCATAACTCATCCGTAGTGCAGCAGTTAACATTTATATTAATAACACTATAATACGTGAACATACAGTTGTAACAAGATTCATTGGACACTATTATTACGCTACCAATTTATAAAAATCCAAACAATAAAAAACCCTTACAATCCATAGACTGTAAGGGTTTACTATATTGGTACCAGTGGTCGGACTCGAACCGACACGCTTTTAAAGGCAACGGATTTTGAATCCGTCATGTCTACCAATTCCATCACACTGGCATGTTAGAAGATAATGTTTATTGGATAAATATTATCGAATTGGGCTACAGGGTTAACTGTATAGGCTGCGTATTATAACAGCCTATTTTTAGCCGTCAAGAAATATTTTTATAAATTGTACTTTATTAAATTTAGCCTTAGCCAAATTATCCCACAAAGGCACGCTCGACTGCATAATCTGCCTGTACACCCATGCGTGGTGACACAGTAAGACCAAAGCCATCTAATATCTCTGACACTTCCGCATTAAAAGGCATACTACCGCAGAGCATGACGCGGTCATCGTCTTTATTCATTGGTGGCAGGCCAATGTCTTCAAACAGTTTACCTGATTTCATCAAATCAGTGACGCGTCCAGTATTTCTAAATGCTTCACGCGTGACAGTCGGATAGTAAATGAACTTTTCGCGGTACCATTCGCCAAAGATTTCGTCATTTGGCAGCTCGTTTTCAAACATATCTTGATAAGCCAAATCATCAATATGACGTACGCCGTGAACCAGAATGATTTTGTCAAAGCGCTCATACACCTCAGGGTCACGTGCCAATGCTAAAAACGGCGCAAGTCCAGTACCCGTTGATAGCATGTATAGATGTTTACCTGGTAATAAATCATCAAGCACTAACGTACCTGTCGGTTTTTTGCTGACCAATAGCTCGTCACCGACTTTAATATGCTGCAAGCGTGAAGTTAATGGACCGTCTTGAACCTTAATAGAAAAGAATTCTAAATGCTCTTCATAGTTAGGACTAGCGATCGAGTAAGCGCGTAGTAATGGTCTGCCATCGATAGCGAGACCGATCATCGCAAACTCACCGTTACGAAAACGTAAACCATCATCGCGCGTGGTTTTGATACTAAATAGAGCGTCATTCCAGTGATGAACCTCTGTGACCGTTTCGGTGCGAAGTTTTGACATAAAGTCCTCGTTAATAGATTACTGACTACATTATTAGGTTTAAATAAGTATTAAATTAAAATTTTCAATGGTAGATTCATGCACTAAAAGTGTATGTCGCCAATAGCTATCATCAAAATCATGATAAAGACAGTGAGCGCCACCGCTTAAAATCTAAGATATTAAACTTACTAATATTGAGTGTTATAAGTTCAATAGCATCATAAGCTAAGCAACTAGGCTGTATTATAAAATACTAATTTAGCATCATTATAAGGGGCTGGGAATGCCTGCAAAGTCTATGTATAGAGACGCTAGTAGACGAATACAAACGATTCTCAATAAATTCCACGCTCATAATACCAAACTTTAAAATAAAAATCCGCTCAGCGGTTCTAAGTGGGCATGATAAAATAGAATATCGTTAGTAAATAATTTTGTATGATTGGATGAGACTGTTTTATAGTCAGTCCGTTTTGTTGTATGAATCTGTTTTAAATAGACAAATTGTCACTATTGGCAAGTTTTTTGGAGATTTTTTATGTCAGGTGACAATGCGTTAGAAGGCGATAAGTCAGAGGGCAATGCGTTAGAGGACTGTACATCAGAGGGCTACCATCATGCGCCAATTATTGGCTATCATCGTGCGCCACTATCACAGAAGTTTGGGGCACCAAGACAACCAAATCTGGTGGCACTGACTAGTGTGATTGAAATGCTAGCGCCTTATAACACACCAACGGCATTTGTAGGCTTAGAAGCGTTTAGTCATATTTGGCTTAGCTGGCAGTTTCATCACAATTATTTAAGTAAAGCCAGTCATGCAAATAAAAATGGTCATATCAATAAAACGCAAGACAGTTTTCGTGCGCAAGTACGACCACCACGGTTAGGCGGTAATGAGAAGATAGGGGTGTTTGCCAGTCGTAGTATGTATCGACCTTCAGGTTTAGGGCTGTCTGTGGTGAAACTTGAACGGGTTGAGGTGGTAGAAGGTCGCGTATTACTTATCATTCGCGGTGCTGATATGATTGATGGTACGCCAATTATCGATATCAAACCCTATGTGGCTTATAGCGATGCTGTTATTGAGGCAAAAAGTGGGTTTGCGCCAACTGCGCCGGCGCTGCTGGATGTGACGATGACTGAATCTGCTTACGAGCAGTTTATGACTTTGATTAATGTAGAGCAGGTCAAGATAGGTCAATCTGATAAAACCAACCATCAAGATGTTGGTACAAAAAATGCTACGGTATCTTCGGTGGTTTGCAAGATGCAAAGTCAATTGCTCATCTCTGATATCGACTCTATAAAAGCCTTAATCGCGCAAGATCCACGTCCTGCGTACCGACGTACGGAGATAAATGCAGCGTTTGTCATGCGTTATAAGTCAGTAGATGTCAGCTTTCAGTTGCTAGAGTCAGGGCAGTTGCAGATCACAGCAATTGTAGAAGTGAATTGAATTCAAAGTTATTAATTTTATAAATTTCTAGAGTTTAGCGTAATGCTTTCGCTACTCAATTAACCATAAAAGAAGAAAAATATGTCCGCTCAGCAGTATTCGATAGTGATTGATTTACGTTGGTGTCTTGATGAATTATTGGCAGATAGAGTGATTGACCAGCGTGGCTACAATTTGGTGATTACCAGTCGCCGTGATAAGGCGCAGCATCCGCTACTGACGATAAGTGAGTTTGGTTTGCCAAATGGTCATGCGCTTGATAACAGCTCTGAGAATAAATTAACACTGGCATGGCTTAATCAATGGCTGGCCGCCAAAGCAAATATGCCCATATTTCGCATTGATCCGTTAAAGGTTGATGTACCAGCGGTAACGCAGCTGATGTCTTTTGAATATGCGCGCTCGCAGCATATTTTGCCGATTGAGGTCACGTTAGATGAGGTCATCATCGGTACCGATCAGCCGTTTTATACCGATTGGCATACAAACATCGAAAAGCTGATTAAGTCTAAAAGCTATCGCACGGTTTATATCAGTCCTGAGCAGATTAATCGCTATCGGCAAGAGTTTTACCAAGTCACGCAAGCGATTGCCGGGGCAAATAGCGTGCATAAGCGTGCAGCTGCTGATGTGACTAATGTCGAAGCTTTATTGCAGTTAGGCGACAACACCAATCCAGATGCCAACGATCAACATATCGTCAAAGTCGTCGATTGGCTGCTGCAATATGCCTTTGAGCAGCGCGCCAGTGATATTCATCTAGAGCCGCGCCGTGAGACGGGCAAAGTACGTTTTCGTATCGATGGCGTATTGCATACCGTTTACGAGATGCCACTGGCAATTATAATCGCAGTGACCGCGCGTATTAAAATCTTAGGACGTCTTAATGTCGCAGAGAAGCGCAAACCGCAAGATGGCCGCCTAAAAACCCGTACCCATAATGGAATGGAAACCGAGCTGCGTCTGTCTACCATGCCGACTGCCTTTGGCGAAAAGCTGGTCATGCGCGTCTTTGACCCAGAAGTATTGGTGCGCTCGTTTGCTCAGCTTGGATTGTCGGGTAAGCAGCTTGAAACTTGGCAGGAGCTGACCGCACATCCAAACGGCATTATTTTAGTCACTGGTCCGACGGGCTCTGGTAAAACCACGACGTTATACAGTACGCTCAAGCAGCTAGCGACTGAGCAGGTCAATGTCTGTACTATCGAAGACCCTATCGAGATGATTGAGCCGGCCTTTAACCAAATGCAGGTCAATACAGGCGTGGATTTGCACTTCGCTGATGGTATCCGCTCCTTAATGCGTCAAGACCCGGACATCATTATGGTTGGTGAGATTCGTGATAATGAGACCGCCAACATGGCAGTGCAAGCATCCCTGACCGGACATTTGGTGCTCTCAACGTTGCATACCAATGATGCGCCAAGCTCCCTGACTCGTTTGCATGATTTGGGTGTCCAGCCGTTTTTGACTTCGGCAACTATCTTGGGCGTGATGGCGCAGCGCTTATTACGTACATTATGTCCGCATTGCAAGCAAGCCGTTGATGTCACATCAGATAGCGAGATAGCGATTCAGTGGCAAGAGTTGGTACAGCCTTGGCGCGCTGCTGCGCCAGCACAAATCTATACGGCGCAGGGCTGTGAGCACTGTCGCCATACAGGTTATCAAGGCCGCGTTGGTCTGTACGAGATCATGCCATTGTCAAATGAGCTCAAAAAGCTGGTCGCCGCTGACGCCAATTTGGATACGCTCAAACAACAAGCGTACCGCGAAGGCGTGCAACCACTGCGCTTATCTGGGGCGAAGCGTATCAGTGAAGGGATGACGACCATAGAAGAGGTGATGCGCGTGGTGCCACTTAATTAGCTACCTTAGTTTAAGCTATTTTTAGCGCTCCCAGCGTACATTTTGGCGAATGATTTTTGCAGGCGTGCCCGCAACCATACAGTTTGGCGTCTCTATCGGTTTATTGACAAAAGCACCTGCTGCAATGATACAACCGCTAGCGATAGTGACGTTTTTAGAGATAGTCACATTGGCAGCAATCCAGATGTGATCTCCTAAGACAACATCAGCATGAGCATTATTCAGTCGCATATTAGAGTCTATATCGTAGACCTTGTGGACGTCAGTCGCCCGAATTTCGATGCCGCGCGATATCATGCAAGCGTTACCAATGGTCACGCTCTTATCGCGTGCCAAAATATAGCAATCTATGGCAGTGGTACGCGCACCGATATGAATGTGCAATTGGTTGCCAACAATTAGTAATTGACCAGAAAATTTGACATGATCTGCGATAGTTATTTGATTATGACTACCATTGATATCGATTTTTAAGGTGTTAAATTGTCCATGCTCACCAATGGTGATTTGATTGTCATGGCCTTTACGAATGGTAATGACTGAATGACCAATAATACGGGTATCTGTAGCAATATCGATGTGATTGTTATGTCCGTTGTCCTGTAATAAGAACTGTCGCTTATACAAATACTTAGGTAGCAAAGTCTTTATAATAGGGGGCAGAGTAACGGTTTTTTTATGATTCATAATGATAAGGCTTTCGAAAAGTGAATAAAAAGTGCGTTGTTTTGCCAGTGATACGTCGTTACTAGCACCGTGGGTTTATGAGGTTTTAGCCGTGTTTGCAGCACCGATAGTGCTAAGTTAAGTTTTATAAATAGCTATAGTCGATTCTAAATAAAATAGATACATTATATTTCAACGCGGAACTGGTATAAACTTTTCTGGCGTGCTGTGCCTGTGCCGCTCGATGCTGCGTAAAAGTCATCCCAGTTCCACTGTATCGTTTTTATACTGAACTCACTATAGCCTGATAGTTTACTGTTAAACACCCCTTGAAAACAGTGCTGATTAGAGCAATAAATGTTCAAGAGACCCTATACTTATTGATTTTTATTAACGAGATTGTTTATGTTTACTGATACTCATTGTCATCTAAACCGGTTAGATTTAACGAAGTACGACGGTCAGTTGTCCGGCGCGATAGCTGCTATGAAAGAAGCCAATGTTAACCGTGCGATGGCAATTATGTGTGATTTTGCTGAATATGATGAGATTGCCAATATTGTCAGCACTTACGGTGATGAAACGCTAAATCTTGGTATGAGCGTTGGTATTCACCCTTGTGAAGATATTGGCGTATTGCAATCAGCGACGGTCGAGCGTTTGATAAAGATCGCCGACGCTGAGCACGTTTGGGCAATAGGCGAGACGGGGCTGGACTATTACTGGTCAACAGAAAATAAAAAAGAGCAACAAGCCAGCCTTGCGCGGCACATTCATGCCAGTCAAAGTTTAAAGAAACCTCTAGTCGTACATATGCGTGATGCCAAAGAGGATACTATCGATATCTTAAGGGCGGAAGGTGCTGAACATGGCATTATTCATTGCTTTACCGAAGATTGGCAAACGGCCAAACGTGCGCTGGATTTAGGGTTTTATATCTCGTTCTCAGGTATTGTGAGTTTTAAGAGTGCGCAGATGATTCAAGATGCAGCAAAAAATATGCCTAAAGACAGAATACTCATCGAAACAGACAGCCCGTATCTTGCCCCTGTGCCCAAACGCGGTAGACCTAACGAGCCGGCGTATGTTCCGTACGTTGCCAGCTATCTTGCTGATATGTATGGTTGTAGTAGCAATGAAGTAGGGGCGATGACTGCAAAAAACTTTGAAAATTTACTGGCACAGTACCACTAAAATCGTTATGCTATGACCAGTCAGTCATTAATTGTATAGTCTTTTCGCTGCGTACTCAGTTATTAAGTATAAAAGCGTTGACACAGCAAGCAAGAGAAACCTATACCAGTCGTGCGTTGGGTTACAACGTATCGACTATATTAAGCAAATATAAGTGCCATATCCATTTATAGTCCATGATAGTTTTCATACAGTTTTGATGCTGACACTACCGTTTTACTTTCTATTGTACTGTTTATCGCAATATGGTCAGATGTTTGTTCTGACCAGGTTTTAGGAGAGATTATGAGTCGTCAACATCAGTTTAAAGCGCGCGAAGAGAATATCTTAGCGATGGCTGAGCAGTTATTACTTGAGTCAGGCGACGGTGATATCACTTTAGACAGTTTGGCCGAACAACTGGATTTGGCAAAAGGGACGTTATATAAGCATTTTTCGAGTAAAGATGAGCTGTATTTGCGTATTATTATTCGTTATGAAGAGCAATTGTTTGAGATAAACCGTATCGATGATTGTCCTTCAGCAGGGATTGCGCGGATGATATTTCAGCAGCTGCTTAATCCGCAAAAAGCCATGCTCCTTAATCAAATAGAAGAACGTCTGGCAGCGTCAGTGACTGGTCTTAATCGCTTATTTGGTGAGTTATACGATATTCGCCGTCAGCGTATGAAACGCTTACTCGATATTATTAGTATTTATCTAAAAGACAAGCGTAGCAGTTTGAGTACTCGTGATTATTTGTCCTCCATTTGGGCAATGGGTCAAGGCGGAGCGGGGCTATTAAACTCCAGTTTTTATCAGCGTTATCTCGGTCGCCGCGATACGCTACGTTATGTCTTTGTGCAGCAAATGCTTGAGTTGCCCAGTCATTACCCAGCCGATGAGACGGACCAAGATGTATTGGATGAGGATATGCAAGAATTGGTTGAGCAAATTGATACAGAATCAGAAGAACATCGTAATACGACTTATTGATAATAGGTATAACATGCCGATCACTGCCAAAACTCAGTCCAGCTCAGTGATCGAGCACGCTTTTTGCCCCCCAAAGTATAAGCTATTTGATCTAGACAATGACTCAGCTATAAAGTTGAGGCATTGTTATCGCAATTCTCCTATGCATTCTCAAGAAAGCTACTTTCAAACAAAACATCTCCAAGCATTACCTAATCAAGCACTTTCTTCAAAAACTGTATTGCCAATACTAGCGCGTTCGCAGACTGGTTTTACCCTAGTCGAGATCATGGTGGTCATGGTTATCTTGTCTATATTTGCCGGCATGATTGCTGTCTCTGTCGGTAGTAGTGAATCCCGAAAAAACCGCGCCTTTTATGAGCATCTTACTGATTCATTAAGCTATGTCAGACTGCTGGCAGCTGAGCGTATGCAGCCGATGGGTTTAAGCTTACAAGCAGACAAGCAAGGTCAAGTGACGCCCGTTATCATGAGTTTATCAAACCCCTATATCGGCTATCAGACTCAATCAGTAACGCCAAACGGTGATAGCACGCCCAAAAACGCAATGGAGTTATCTGCAGATTTGTCCGGTATGTCAGGCGATAATGACGACAATCCACCAACGCCCAGCTGGGAGCGGGAGAAGGAAGTCACGTTGCCAGAAATGCCAGATGGGGTCAGCTTAAGCATTCAAAGTCTACAGGCAAACAATACATCAGGGCTTGAGTCCACCCAGATTTTACAGCCTTGGTTTAATGGGCAAGCAGTGCCGCAAGTATTGTGGTTTGGCACTGGGCAAGCCACTCCTGTCACGATTGAAGTGCGCCATCAGTCACGATTAGTCGGAGAGGTCATTACCATTATGCCGGACGGTAGTATGACGATAGGGCAGGGACTGTAGCAGATGGCAAAGAGAAATAAACCAACAACGCACATGACAACACATAGCACAAGCCAAACCTTGCTTGCCAAGCGTGAAAGTGGATTTACGCTGATTGAAGTGATGGTGGCGCTTGCAATACTGGCGGTGGTTGCTGTTGCCGCTAGCCGTGCCAGTAGTGCATATCTAAGCTCGGTTGAGGTGCTACGTACGCGCACGCTTGCACACTTTGTGGCACAAAACGCCGCGGCTGATTTGCGGATTCAAGAGTCGTGGTTGACGGCCAATAGCACGCAAACGATGGATGCTCAAGGCCGTACGTGGCAAGTAGCCATGACCGTTAATAATACGTTGTCGCCCGCGCTCAAGGAAGTAAATATCAGCGTTGCCCCTATTATTGATGGACAAGTGCGCTCAGCGGTAACAGATATTGATGTGATCTTAGGCAATGCAGAACAAGATGTCGGTAGCTTAGATCTGAGTAGTTTAAATCCAAGTGGAGGCAACTTGTGAGGCAGCAGCGCGGCTTTACCTTACTTGAGTTGATGGTCGCAATGGCAATATTTGCGATGCTTGCCGTCGCAGGGTGGCAGGTGTTTGATGGGGTTAACCGTGCTCGCGAGCGGGCACAGTTCCATGCCGATCAGCTCGCGGTCTTACAATATGCGTATTTGCAATTGCAACAAGACATGGGGCAAATCGTTGCATATCAAGAACCCTCTACGCAAAATAGTAGCGCAAACGACTCTAGTCTGAACGACAGCGCTAATGATACTAATAGTGGGCAAGACTCTATAGCTGCTGAACCTTTTATGAATTTAGAGAGTGAGCAGCTTAGCTTTGTGCGTTTTGCTGATCCCGATCCGCGCTACCAAACCAGTCCAAGCTTGCAGCGTGTTGAGTATGTCTTTACAGATGAGCGTCTTATCCGGCGACAATATAACAGTATTGAAAGTGGGGCTGATAGCGTCAGCCTAGATACGATACTGCTCAGCGGTGTCACAGCAGCGCGCTGGCAAGCCCACTTACCTGAAATCAGTAATAACTTCCCTAGCGCAGATAAGCAAGAGATTAATAACAATAATAGTAATAACCTTAATATTGATGAGGCAGAGACTGTCTTACTTCCTAAAGGAATAGGGATGAGCTTTACTTATCAAGATATGCCGATTACCTGGCAATGGGCGCTTGCCCCGCAACCTCTATCAAATAATAGTAGTGGACTTAATACCAATATAGGCGGCAATAGCGATAACGAAAATGATCCTGATAACACGACAAACGGCCAATAATAGGAGGCGCTTATGACAATGACAGCAGACTCCCAGCGCGGCATGGCCTTATTGACCATTTTGCTTTTGGTTGTCAGTATTACAGTGGTAGCAGGGGCGATGCTTGCAAGCCAAAAAATCGTTATTCGCCGCAGTGGGCTACTATTTAATCAAGATCAGTTACTACAAGACTTAGAAGCAGGAAAGCAGTTAGCAATTACCATTATTCGCGCTGATGATAAGCTAAATGATAACGATAGTGTGCAAGATATTTGGGCGCAGCCGTTGCCGCCCTATACTTTAGGGTCGCACAGCATCACTATTGAGCTACGCGATGAGGCCAGTCGTTTTAATATCAATAATCTTTATCATGATAACGCAGTCGATAGCGATGCCTTAGAGGTATTTGAGCGTTTATTAACCCAGTTAAACCTAGAGCCTGAAATCGCGATCGCGGTACTTGATTGGCAAGATCCAGACAACGAAATCTATAACGATGGCGGTGATGAAAGTGTCTTATACGGTCAGCAAACAAATATTCGTGCAAATAAATTACTGCCCAATCAATCATTGGTCAGTATCGACCAACTCCAAGAGGTACGCGGGGTAAGCGCTGATACATTGGCCATTTTGCGCCCGTATATTACCGCGGTCCCTTATTTTGTACCAATTAATATTAATACAGCAAGCCCCGTATTATTAGCTGCGCTGATGGAGGAGACGACCCCACAGCAGATGCAAACGTTTACAGACCTGCGCACGCAGCAAGCGTTGGCTTCAGTTGATGATTTATGGCAGCTACCGCCATTTATTAGTATGGGCGCTGAGGAGCGTCAAGGGTTTGAATCGTTATTAGCGGTAGATAGTCAAGCATTCAGAGCACTCATTACCGCAACTGGCAATAGCAATGTAGGCGCCGCGCCGCAGCGTTTTGCAACGGTATTAATCAGTAAAACCAAATCTGGTAACGACGACGATATGAATAATAATGGTGCCAACAACAACGATGCTAGTAATACCAGCGGTAATAACAGAGAGGCCAAAATAGTGACGATCATAGCACAGCGCTTATGGGCATTTCGTCCTATTTTTTAAGCATTCTTACTATTCATAAGTGGTTAAATACATTCTATTTAAAAATGTGGTATCAATCATTAAGCTGTGTTTCTTCACTTGATTTCCAATTATAAGCACCATAAAACAACATTTGCGCTTGGCGCGTACAGTTATGGAGCATTAATTGTTTTTTCTCTTCGATTTCTGCCGGATTCATCTCATCATCGTGTTCTTCAGAATAGGTGAGTTCCAACCAATCAATAATCCAAGAAAAAAACATATTGACCCCAGCTTCGGCCAGTAGACGCCGGTCGTAATCGTTAATATGCGTAAAGGCAGGCTGCAGTGCTAAATCCTCTCCCAAGATTTTTCCATGCATTTTTATCAGATTGCTGATGGCTTTACGGACAGCTTCTGAGCCTCCGAAGCGCTCACTGACCAAAAACTGCCAATAACGCGGCTGAGCGTTGACGGTTTGTAAAAACAACTGAATGCTTTTTGCAATTTGACGATCAAAACTGCGTTTGCGACCGATCTGTAGACCATCACGTAAAATAGCAAGGGTACCGCCTAGCTCTTCAACGACCAATGCCTCACCCAAAGATTCCATGTCATCAAAGTGACGATAAAAGGCAGTCGGCACCACACCAACCTCACGAGTGACTTGTCTAAGACTGATAGAGCTAAATGATTGCCCGGTGATGCATAAGTCTAGCACTGCATTAAAAAATGCTCGCCGAGTTTGAAGCTTTTTTTGTTCGCGACTGCTCATAATATTTCAAAATTACCTAATAGATGTTTATCATACTCATTTCATCGCAAAAATACGAATGAAATACGCGGACAGTGCCGATACTAACAGCGAGATTATCAAACCATTGTACCCCAATGACCCTGCAACTCTTGCGCCAACCTATAAGCTTCATGGTCATTCATACCAGTAATAAAATCTAAAATATTTAGAATGTTATGATAAATATCCTCTGTTAGTAGGCGTCTGTTTTCATCAAGGTGGGGCTGTAACAAGCTCAATAGGCGTTGCTGCTCAAAAGGTTTTGATGCGCTTGTATGTGCCATCCATGCCAATGGCATAAATGAGTCAAGTAGACGATGTAAGCATTGGTTCGCCATAAGCTCCATGCGCACTTTACTTGGATGATTAAATATCTGTTCGCGTGCTAATTGCTTGGCTTGATTGATACCATTTTGCACACTTGCATCACAATGCGCAAATAAACTGCCATTGAGGGTTCCAGCTAGCAACTTATCACTATTTACCACAAAAGCATCGGTCACAGTATTGACCAAGCGCATCATTGCGCGTGCTCGCAGTGAAGCTAGGCTCTGTCGCACAGAGAGATGGGCAGGCAAATCAATACGACTAGGACGCTCGCCAATCAACTCATAAAATATCGTCGCCACCTCATGATAGGTGAGCATATTTAAATTGATTCCATCCTCTAAATCTATAAGCGCATAGCAGATATCGTCTGCCGCTTCCAGCAGATAAGCCAGCGGATGACGAGAAAAACCATCGTGCTGCTCTGAGCGTGGCAATTGCAAACAGTCCGCCAACTGCTCCAACTGTGCAGCTTCACTATAAAAACAGCCAAATTTTTGTATTTTAGGGGCGTTTTGATCAGCGCTCTGATGCTGGTTGTTTATTGGAGTGCTATTTAGCGGATTGCTATGCGTCGCTAACCACGGGTATTTCATAAAAGCGCCCAATGTCGCGCAAGTCAGACGCATACCGCCCAGGTCAGGATGGTGCTCATTACGGACCAATAGGCGAAATCCTTGCGCATTGCCTTCATAAGCAAACAGATCAAGACGCTCATCGTTGCTGATATTCTGCAAGATGGTTTGGCGATCAGAATGCATAAACCAATCACAAATGGCGTACTCACCAGCGTGACCAAAAGGGGGATTACCAATATCATGAGCAAGGCAGGCTGCTTGGACGATGACGCCTACATCTGATGGCGTGACACCTGCAGGTAGGCCATTGCTTAATTTATCATGAAGCTTTTCTGCTGCCATGATTCCTAGCGAGCGCCCAATACAAGACACTTCTAAAGAGTGAGTCAGGCGTGTATGAATGCCTAGCTGATTGGTTAATGGGTGGACTTGGGTCTTTTGATTGAGCTGGCGAAAGGAGTGTGAGAACACCAAGCGATCATAGTCTTTATGAAAGGAGGAGCGAGCACTGTCTTGGATAGGGGCTGGTTTTATACTACCTAGACGCTGTGCGGTAAATAATCGCGCCCAATGATCGGCTGGGGTGGTAAGCTTATTAAAATGAGCAGGCATGATTTATATTCCATTATTATTGTCATTAACATTATCGTCTTTTGAGATACGCTTTATAAAAATATACGATGTATTTTGATATCCGTTAAATCAGTATAATAAAAAAAGCCAGCGCGAAGGCTGACTTTTGGTTGTACTATGCTAAGACTGTGTAAGTCAGCAAACAGGCAAAATGCTTATACTGTTGGGATACTTAGACGTTAAAGCGGAAATGCATGACGTCGCCATCTTGTACAATGTAGGTTTTGCCTTCTAGGCGTGATTTACCAGCGGCAGCAGCCCCTTTTTCGCCGTTGTATTCGATAAAATCATCATAAGCGATGACCTCAGCGCGGATAAAACCACGCTCAAAATCAGTATGAATCACGCCCGCCGCTTGCGGCGCTGTTGCACCAATAGCGACAGTCCAAGCACGCACCTCTTTAACGCCAGCGGTAAAGTAAGTCTGCATATCAAGTAAGTCATAACCACCGCGAATCACTTGATCCAAACCTGCCTCTTCCATGCCCATATCTTCTAAGAAGTCTTTTTTGTCATCTTCATCCAGTTGCGCGATTTCAGATTCGATTTGGTTGCATAAGGCGATTACGATAGAGTCTTCACCCGTGGCATAGTCGCGCACAGCATCGAGATAAGGGTTATTTTCAAAACCATCCTCAGCCACGTTAGCAATATACATAGTAGGCTTTAAGGTAATCAGACCATAACTTCTGATCAGTTTTTTCTCATCGCTATCTAATCCTGCTGCGCGCGCCGCTTTACCTTCAGCTAAGAGCGGCTCGATTTTTTTGAACACATCGAGCATGGCTGATGCATCTTTATCACCGCCTTTGGCTTTTTTGGTTAAGTTAAAAATCGCGCGCTCAACCGCGTCTAAATCAGCAAGTGCCAACTCTGTATTGATGGTTTCGATATCATCAATTGGGCTGATGCGGCCATCGACATGCACCACATTGTCATCATCAAAGCAGCGTACCACGTGGGCAATGGCATCGGTTTCACGGATATTGGCCAAAAACTGGTTGCCCATACCTTCACCTTTTGAGGCGCCAGCGACCAAGCCTGCGATATCGACGAATTCCATCGTTGTTGGCAAGACGCGCTCAGGATTGACGATATCAGCCAGCTTCTTTAAACGTGGATCTGGCACTGGCACGATACCAGTATTGGGATCTTTGGTACAAAACGGGAAGTTTTCAGCGGCGATTCCCGCTTTGGTTAAGGCATTAAATAAAGTGGACTTGCCTACGTTTGGTAGGCCGACGATGCCGCAGTTAAAACCCATAGTAATCTCTCAATCATTTAATATATTGTGGAACAAAAATTGGCGCTATTGTAGCAAAGTTTAGCTGTTAGCGGGCGTATAGATATGCTAATTTCATAGTAAGGCATTAGTAAATAGTGCAGGACTGAGGCAAAAACATGAGTAGCTTAAGTGATAGAGAACTGGTATGGATGGCGTTGTCAGACTTGTTCGTCGACCATCATATCAATCATGAGCAAATAGCCAATCAAGTGGCTCATTTGACCATCAGCGAAGTAGAGCAAATCTTATTTCATGAAGTCGCCCCTGTTTGTATGAGCAATTTACTGATGCCCACACCGACTGTCTGCGAAAAATTTAGTGAGAATTACGTCCTCTCTAGCATGCAGCAGCATTTGGCCAAAATGCAATCCAATGGATTTTATCATCGTAAGGTCTTATTAAAGGCAAAGTTTTACAAGGTTTTTTTGAAGCAAGATTGGTTAAAGCTAATGGCCAGAATGCGCCGAGCACAAAAAAAGCAAGCAAACGAATTACAAAATTTTGACTTTTAAGGTTAAGGCTTATTCTTTAGTTTCAACCACTCCAATTATCACCCCCATCTCTTTTTTGTCGTGCTTATCAATACTGGGCGCATATAATGCTGAAGCAACACCGCCATCTAAAAACAGCGCATTTGGACAGTTTAAGTTATCCTTAAATAAGGATGCAAACTGATAAAATGTCACAGGCTCATCGCTATTGACGAGCTGTATGCTGTTATCCCTACAAACGCCTGCACCATTACGAAACTTACGTGAGCTACTATCAGGGTTAAACTGTGGATGTATCTCATCATTGATGACCAACATTGGGCCTGATTGGGTGGCGTACCAAGGATCGGCTTCGCCACTGTTAAGCTGCTCAGCTAAAGCATGACTTTCAGTGATTTGCACATTGCCAGAGGTATCCCACCACATAACCCCATTGGGTAATAAATGAAAATTACCGCCGCCCTCGTTTAGGTTTAAGGCACGAATCTCATCACCTTCAATGACCGTGTAACCAATCGGCGCGTAACGCTCATTGTACATACCTGCATTCATAGCAAAAACTAAGTTCTGTTTCTTTGGCAGCGTATTTAATAAATTAGCAAAAGTAAGTAATGGTTTTAAGCCATCAGGTTGTTGCCAAAACAGCTGTAGAGAGTAGCGTTCACTATTTAGTATCTCAGCATTGATGCGACAGGTACTATAAGTAAAGGGTGAATCTTGCGACTGGCATGACCAGCTTTGCATGCCAGTATTAGATTTGTGAGCATCTATCGGCTGGCAGGCGCTAATACTTAACGTGAGCAGAGTCAACGGTAAGGCAAACACAAAGCTTGATATCAATCCGCTATCTTTTGTCATATCAATAATAATAGCTCAGCCCCTATAAACTATTTTTAATGATTAGTGGATGGAAGGTCGCGAAAGGTGTTGTTTACATTACCAATTAGTTGACCGCCATCGACTTCATCATATTCTGGGCTATTAACAGTTTTTTCTGTAGGGGCGCTGGTCTCTTTACCTTTATCACGCGAGTCTTTGTTATAAGCAATCAGCGCATCGTTGTTGGCTAAAAAGCTATTAGGGTTTGCCATGACCCACATCTGGTTAAAGACATCAGCACGAGCGCTTTGATCAAGTAGCGCCCCCTTATCTGTAAAGTAAAAGTACTTCGATAGTAGCTTAATTTGACCATCATCTAGGCGACGTGCAATATGATAAGGCTGCAATTGGCTTGGGTGCTCAAGACCAACTGCCCCGACGATACTGGCAAGCGATTTGAGTGTGTTTTTATGAAAGCTTGCAACGCGCTCAGCTTTGCTTGGCACATCGAGCGCTTTTTGACGATACGGATCTTGGGTTGCAACCCCTGTTGGACAAGTATTGGTATGACAAGAGCGCGACTGAATACAGCCAACCGCAAACATAAAGCCACGCGCAGAGTTACACCAATCGGCGCCTAGCGCGATTAGACGAGCAATATCGAAACCTGTCACAATCTTGCCACTGACGCCAAGCTTAACCTTGTCACGGACGCCAGCCCCAACTAAGGTGTTATGTACCAATAAAAACCCTTCAACCATTGGCATGCCGACATTGTCCATAAACTCAACGGGTGCTGCGCCCGTACCACCTTCTGCACCATCAATCACGATAAAATCAGGGTAATTGTCCATCTCTATCATGGCTTTGACAATCGCCATAAACTGCCACGGCTGACCAATACACAGCTTAAAGCCCACAGGCTTACCACCGGACAGCTCGCGTAGCTTTTGCCAAAAAGTCACCAGCTCGCGCGGGGTACTAAAGGCAGTATGCGAGGAGGGCGATACACAGTCTTGACCAGTAGGGACTTGACGCGTATCTGCAATCTCTTGAGTGATTTTTTCGCTTGGTAGCACGCCACCTTTACCTGGTTTTGCGCCCTGTGATAGTTTGATTTCAATCATTTTTACTTGTGGGTCGACCGCTTTTTCGGCAAAGGACTGTGGGTCGAAGTCGCCATTTTCATCACGGCAACCAAAATAACCCGTACCAATCTCCCAAATCAGGTCCCCACCGAATTTACGGTGATAAGGACTGATTGCGCCCTCGCCCGTATCGTGGGTAAAGCCGCCCATCTTCGCGCCTTGGTTGAGCGCCATAATGGCATTGGCAGACAAGCTTCCAAAGCTCATCGCCGAGATGTTAAACACCGACATATCATGCGGCTGGGTGCAATGCTCGCCACCGACGATGATACGAAAGTCTTTATTTTTTATAGGTGCGCTAATCGCTGATTGCAAAAACCACTCTTTACCATGCGCGTACAAATCATCGAGCGTTCCAAAAGCATTGGTGTCACTGACCCCTTTTGCCCGCTGATAGACCAACGCCCGCTGTTGACGTGAAAACGGTACTTGTTCTTTATCGTCCTCAAGCAAATACTGACGAATCTCAGGGCGAAAATCCTCTAGTACGTAACGAATATGACCTGCGACAGGGTAGTTGTTTAGGATGGAATGCTTGGTTTGAATTAGATCATAAATACCTAAACCTACTGCCAAGCCACCAATAACAATCAACCACCAGTTGATTAGTAATAGCCCTGCCAAAAAAATTAAAATAGAGGCACCAAAGGTACTATAGCGTAGTAGCAGTCCTGTGATGTAAGGGCGACTGTGTTTGGGTTCAGGATTTAGATTGGTACGAGATTGGGGCATAGCGAGGCTCGGCAGTAATACGTAAAGATTAAAAAGGCGATAATAAGTTGATATATGAACACACAGCAGTCTTTTATAAATAAGAAAGCCAGACTGACGTCTTGATCAATAATAGGCATAAATTTGACGGGTATATCATACACTTATGATAACACTACAACGGTATCATTGAGTAACAACTTCTTGTGGAGTTTTTCTCTAAATATGCTTTAAGGCTTAGTCAGTCGGACTCTTAAACCCCACCACCAATCCGCTCCGCCAATGCCTGCAATTTTGGCACTATCATCGCGGCATAGTCATCTGCTTCCCAGTTGGCACTTGGCACGCTGGCATTGAGCGAATACGCATATTGCCCAGTGGCGACATCAAACACCCCAACCGCGACTGCTAATATGTCAGTAGAAAACTCTCCATCAGACACAGTATAGCCATACTTTTCATAATGCTCCGCTGCGCTGGCTAGGGTGCTTTGCGCATGGTTATAATCTTCGACAGACAAATTCTCTTGCAGATTGCTAATGATAACCGCCTGTCTTTCTTGTGAGCTTGCCGCATAAAAAGCTCGTCCAATGGCGGTGCGTGCGATGGGTACGGCTGAGCCAACTTGTAAATTGACCGATAGGCGAGCAGGGCTGCGGCAGCAGGCAAGATAACGCATTTCGCCTGCAACCTCTGTGGCTAAGTTCACTGACACTTCGTTTTGTGTTGCAAACTGACGTAGCAAAGGTTCAGCAAATGCGACCACATCATGACGACTCCAAGCAGTCGCGCTTAATCGCACCGCGCTACTGCCCAACTCATACTGACCGTGGGCGGAGATACGTAAAAATCCAAGCGTGGTTAAAGTGTAAATTAACCGAGTGATGGTCGCTTTTGGCAATGCCGTCATTTGACACAATTGCTGATGACTTAACTGCTCTTGCTGTTCAAAGGCAGCGAGTATAGACAAGCCGCGCCCAAGCGCCGTGACAAACTGCCTGTCTTCTTCCTCTTTGCTCTGAATAAGAGCACTATTTATCCGTTCTAATAAAGGCTTAGGTTCTGGCAGGTTTTTTGTCATTTTTTGACCATATATATTTAAAAGGGTTTACAAGAAGGATAAATTTTGCTTAAATAGTTTTACATTATGAAACTAAGTTTCACATAGTGGAACTAAGTTGTCAAACAAAATTTGCTTGTCACTTAACTGATCATATAAATAGCTTTGATGAAAAGCTAATGAACTGTTTTTTACAAGCCGTCTTAAGTAAAGGAGTACGACATGTCAGCACCTACCAACCTACGAACGAATGCCAGCCCAAGTTTTGATTGGGAAGACCCTTTTTTACTGCGTGATCAGCTTACTGACGAAGAGCGTATGGTCAGTGAAAGCTCGCGTCAGTTTTTTCAAAAAGAGTTGATGCCTGGTATTTTAGAGGCCAATCGCAACGAAAACTTTGATCGTAATATCATGCGACAAATGGGTGAGATGGGCCTGCTTGGGGTGACTATTGAAGGCTATGGCTGTGCTGGTTTGTCAAGTGTGGCTTATGGTCTTATTGCCAAAGAAGTTGAAGCAGTAGACTCGGGTTACCGCTCTGCGATGAGTGTCCAATCAAGCCTAGTGATGCATCCTATCCATGAGTATGGTACTGAAGAGCAAAGAGAGAAGTATCTACCTAAGCTTGCAACTGGTGAGTATATCGGCTGCTTTGGTTTGACCGAGCCTGATTCAGGATCAGACCCTGCGTCTATGTCAACTCGTGCGCGTGCTGTTGATGGTGGTTATGAGCTAACTGGTAATAAGATGTGGATTACCAACAGTCCTATCGCTGATGTGTTTGTCGTTTGGGCGAAGGATGATGAAGACAAGATTCGTGGTTTTATCTTAGATAAAGGTATGAAAGGTCTATCAGCACCGAAGATTGAAGGTAAGTTTTCACTACGGGCGTCAGTGACTGGCGAGATTGTCATGGACAAAGTCTTTGTTCCAGAAGCCAATGCTTTTCCAGATATCCGCGGACTTAAAGGGCCATTTGGTTGCTTGAATAAAGCGCGTTACGGCATCGCATGGGGCGCTATGGGCGCTGCTGAATTTTGCTGGAAAGCTGCGCGTCAGTACACGCTTGATCGTAAACAGTTTGGCCGTCCATTAGCTGCGACGCAGCTGGTACAGCTAAAGCTTGCAAACATGCAAACTGAGATTGCTCTTGGTTTACAAGCGGCGCTACGAGTCGGTCGTTTGATGGATGAGCACAATGCAGCGCCTGAGATGATATCGCTCATTAAGCGCAACAATTGCGGTAAGGCACTCGATATCGCTCGTGTTTCTCGTGATATGCATGGTGGTAATGGTATCTCTGATGAGTTTCATATCATTCGCCACGTGATGAACCTAGAAGCGGTGAACACATATGAAGGTACGCACGATATTCATGCCCTGATCTTAGGACGCGCGCAAACAGGTATTCAAGCATTTTATTAATCTAAAGTATTTAAGAATGTTTGATTAAATTATTATCCAAGTATAGATGTTTAACGACTAACGTACGTTACTGTTTAGCCTTTAATACAGCGCTTAACATTAGCGTGCGTTTTTTTATAAGTTGAAATAACAAAGTAGCAAGATATAAGCACTTAGAATAATAAACGTCTCAATACTTCTAAAAAGGTAAGGGAATATCATGAATACAACATCACAACCTTCTGATGCACAGTTAAATAATAGTGACACTGTAGAAGGGGCGTTATACGGCATCAAAGTTCTTGACCTATCAAGGGTATTGGCTGGTCCATCCTGCACACAAGTACTAGCGGATCTTGGCGCAGAAGTCATCAAAGTTGAGCGTCCTCATATCGGTGATGAAACGCGTCACTGGGCGCCGCCCAAGTTTAGCGATGACACGTCTGCCTATTACGCGACTATTAACCGTAATAAAAAATCGCTTACGGTCGATATCACCACCCCAGCCGGACAGACTATTATCAAGCAACTTATCGCTGATAGTGACATTGTGGTAGAGAACTTTAAGGTCGGTGGTCTCAAAAAATATGGCCTAGACTATGAGAGTCTCAAACAGGACAATCCGCGTTTAATTTATGCGTCATTGACAGGGTTCGGTCAGACAGGGCCAGATGCCAAGCGCCCAGGTTATGATTATATTATTCAAGGCTTGTCGGGGCTGATGAGTATTACTGGTCCTAGCGATGGTGAACCCCATAAGGTCGGCGTCGCAGTCGTCGATTTGTTTGCAGGCTTGCAGCTGACCATTGGTATCCAGGCGGCACTGTTGGCGCGTCAACGTACAGGCCTTGGACAACACGTCGATGTGGCATTGTTAGACAGTGCGCTGGCTATGCTGGCGAACGTCGGTATGAATCATTTGGCATCAGATAAAGTGCCACCAAGACTGGGTAATCAGCATCCAAACATTGTGCCTTATCAGGTATTTGCCGCTCAAGGTGAAGAGCATTTCATATTAGCCTGTGGTAATGACAGTCAGTTTGCCAGACTTTGTGACGTGCTAGGCGTAGATTGGCATACGGACAGTCGCTTTATGACCAATCCTGCCCGAGTTGCAGAGCGTGAGCTGTTATGCGATGCGCTGGTCAAGAAGTTTGCCGAGCATCCGCGTGCGTACTGGTTAGAGGCATTAGATCAGGCAGGTATTCCGTGCGGGGCTATTCATAATATCGCCGAAGCACTAGCAATGCCGCAAGCGCAGGCGCGTGAGATGATTGTTGATTTCGCTGCGCAAGGCAGTCCAGTAAAAGCACTCGGCAGCCCTATTAAGCTCTCAGGGTCTCCCGTTACTTATCGTACGCCGCCACCAAAATTAAGCGAGCATACCGACAGTACGCTTGCAGATTTTGGTTATGATAGCGAGATGATCGCCAAGCTTAGAGCCGATGGGATTGTTTAGGTAAAGTGGTCAACCAAACTACTCTGAGCGCGAAGGTATAAAACCTAAGCGCTGCTCTATTTGTTTGGCAAGCTCAATCAGAACAGCACTCACCTCAGCGCGTTTGGCTTCATATTCAACTTGCAAAAAGCTGACTGCCATGCCGGCGACTGCATGACCAGAAGCATTGCGAATATAAGTGCCTAAGCAATACATGCCCTCGCGTAGCTGTCCATCATCTAACGAGATACGACTGTCGTGAATAGCCGTCATTTCATCAACGAAGCTATCAAAGTTGTCGACACCATTTGGCGTTAGCGGTTTAGGAAAGTCGCCTTCATATATCGTCTCTATAGTGTCCCGAGGTAAGGTTGAAAGCATGGCTTTGCCCGTTGCTGAAAATACGGCAGGCACACGTACCCCAGCACGGAAGGTAAAGCCGAGCGGTGCAGGGGCTTCATGACAGGCCAAAAACACCACTTCTCCTAGGTCCAGTTTAGATAGTGTGACGGTATGTTGTAGTAGGACAGGATACTGGACGATCAAGTCTTTAAATAGTTGAATCACACCTTGCTGCTGCTCATATTTGCCCGCCCAGTACATTAAATAAGAACCTAAATGAAAGCGGTTTTCAGCGTCTTTATAGATCACGTGTTTGGTGAGCAGACTTTGTAAAATATTATGGGTTGAGCTACGAGGAAGGTCTAACTCTTTGGCAATATGAGCGGCTGTCAAGGGCTGGGTACTTGCCGTAATCAAATCTAAAATCTGAAAAGTTTTGTCTAGTGCAGGGACAGCGATCGAGCTCATAAGTGGCCTATTAAAGTGAGTAAAATTAAAAACCATAAAAATAAAGCATTAAATAGTCATGAAAGTGACAATAAAGGTTGCAAAGTGGATACTATCATTCTTATAATGATGTCTCATATATAGAATCTATGTTCAGTATATTGAACAATATAATAGTTATC
Source organism: uncultured Psychrobacter sp. (assembly GCF_947488565.1). Taxonomy (GTDB): domain Bacteria; phylum Pseudomonadota; class Gammaproteobacteria; order Pseudomonadales; family Moraxellaceae; genus Psychrobacter; species Psychrobacter saeujeotis. The sequence continues at coordinate 274,637 of NZ_CANKZC010000003.1, forward strand.
AATAATTATTTATGCAGAGTCGTATTAAAACGATTCCACTATTAAAGTTACTAATACCTTTATAATATGTCATTAGCCTAATCGACAAGGAGCGTCACAATGTCACAACGGTCACAATCTACTCTACAGTTATCAAATTCAGACCTGCTTAAGCAGCATTGCTTGATTAAGGATGGATGGCACGCTGCTAGTGATGAAGCCACTCTTGAAGTAAGTAACCCTTTTAATGGTGACATCATAGGCACTATTCCAAGTCTTACCACCGAAGACGTCGATGACGCTGTCGCCTATGCGCACGACGTACAAACAGCATGGGCTGCAAAAACACCAAAAGAACGCGCAGAATTATTGCAAAAATGGGCAGATCTCATTGATGCTAATAAAGAAGATCTTGCAATCATTATGACTGCAGAACAAGGCAAGCCTTTGACTGAGTCACGCGGCGAGATTGGTTATGCCAATAGCTTTATTCGCTGGTTTGCAGAGGAAGGCAAGCGCGTTTACGGTGATGTGATCCCTGCCAATCAATCCCAACTACGCCACGTCGTTCTTAAGCAGCCAGTTGGGGTTTGCGCGGCCATTACGCCTTGGAACTTTCCAGCTGCGATGATTACCCGAAAAGCTGCACCTGCATTAGCGGCAGGCTGTACGATGATCATCAAACCGGCCACTGAAACCCCATTTTCTGCGCTAGCCTTAGGTGCATTAGCAGAGCAAGCAGGTATCCCAGCTGGTGTCATTCAAGTCGTGACTGGTAAATCATCAACGATTGGTGACATCCTTACAGGCGATACTCGTATTCATAAGTTATCATTCACAGGTTCTACGGAAGTGGGCCGTACTTTGATGGCTCAATGTGCCCCAACTATCAAAAAGCTGTCATTAGAGCTGGGTGGCAACGCCCCATTTATCGTCTTTGATGACGCAAATCTCGAAAAAGCAGCCGAAGGTTTGATTGCTTCTAAATATCGTAATGCTGGTCAAACCTGTGTGTGTGCCAACCGTGTGTACGTTCAAGACAGTATTAAGGACAAATTTTTAGAAGTGTTTGTCAAAAAAGTCGCTGAACTAAATGTTGGTAACGGCTTGGAAGAAGGCGTGGATATCGGTCCTTTGATCAACAAAAAAGCGCTAGAAAAAGTGCAAGCCCTACTCAAAGATGCGTTGGATAAAGGCGCTACATTAATTGCCGGTGGTAGCATCAATAGCGCATCAGAGTTGACCTATAATCCGACTGTCATTACTGATCTTAGTAGTGACATGGACATTGCTCATGAAGAGATTTTTGGTCCTATCGCTACCATATTTACCTTTAACGATGAAGAAGAAGTCATCCGCATGGCCAACGATACCATCTACGGCCTAGCTGCTTACTTCTATAGCGGAGATTATGCTCGCTCATGGCGTGTCTCTGAAGGTCTTGAGTACGGTATCATCGGTCATAATACGGGACTTATCTCTACAGAAGTAGCCCCATTTGGCGGTGTGAAGCAGTCTGGCTTTGGCCGTGAAGGCTCTAAATATGGTATCGAAGAATACGTTGTGACCAAGTACTGGTGCTCTGACGTCAGTTAATGATTTGACTGATGTATTTGGTTTTTAACAGTCAATTTTTTGATCCTCAGCTTCTTCCATAGTTTTTGATGAATGTTAAGTTGAGGATCAACGCGTTAAAGAATTTTAGTGTTAAATAAAATTAATAAATTTTGGTATCTAGTATTTATTAGATAAATCGTTACTCAATAACCGCCACTTAATAACTGGCACTTATGTAAAAAATAAAGAAAAGGACATTCCTATGACTACGAACAATCAATCATTGCTTGAGCGCCGTAAAGCTGTATTACCAACAGGACTTGGTGTGGCGTTTCCTATTTTTGCAGAAAAAGCAAAAAATTCAGAAGTTTGGGACGTTGAAGGTAATCGTTATATTGACTTTGTAGGCGGCATTTCGGTATTAAATACAGGTCACAGCCATCCAAAAATCACCCAGCGTGTACACGAGCAGCTTGATAAATTTACTCATACAGCAGCGCAAATGATTAACTACGAATGCTACGTAGATCTTGCTGAAAAACTTTGCAAAAAAGCCCCTATCAGTGGCGATACCAAGGCGTTCTTTTTAACGACTGGTGCTGAAGCGGTTGAAAACTGCATTAAGATTGCTCGCGCTAAAACAGGTCGTCCAGGTGTTATCTCTTTCGTTGGCGGTTGGCATGGCCGTACGCTAATGTGCATGAGCCTAACAGGTAAAGTGCTTCCATACAAAAAGAACTTTGGCCCTATGCCAGGACCTGTTTTTCATGCGCTATTCCCAGCTGAAGAGTTGAACGTCACAGAAGCACAAGCGCTACACAGTCTTGAGATGATTTTTCAAGCGGATATCGATCCAAGCGAAGTGGCCGCGATGATCATTGAGCCAGTACAGGGTGAAGGCGGTTTTCATCAGGTAACGCCATCATTTGCTAAATCGTTGCGTAAGATTTGTGACGAGCATGGCATTGTACTGATTTTTGATGAAGTCCAGTGTGGTTTTGCACGTACCGGTACTTTGTTCGCCAGTGAGCAGCTAGGTGTCGAGCCTGATCTAATGACGAGCGCTAAAAGCTTAGCAGGTGGTTATCCTATCTCTGCGGTCATTGGTCGTGCTGATATTATGGATGCACCGCAAGTCGGCGGTTTGGGTGGGACTTATTCTGGTAACCCGCTTGCATGTGTGGCAGCACTGGCCGTCATGGAAGTCATTGAAGAAGAAAACCTACTTGAGCGCAGTGTTGAGATTGGCGATAAAATCGAATCATTCTTAAAAGATCTAAACCTTAGCAGTATCGGTCATATCCGTCACAAAGGTGCAATGTTAGCTTTTGAGCTGATCGATAGTGAAGGCAAACCTGATACGGATGCTACAGCTAATCTAAAAGCTAAAGCTTTTGAACAAGGTTTATTGTTAGCGTCTTGTGGTATGCATGGCAACGCGATTCGTGTCATGGTTCCGCTAACAGTTGAAGATGAAGTATTGCAAGAAGGTCTTGATATTATAAAAGGCATTTTAACCGCTTAATTGCTACGTAGTTTTAGGGGCTTTGTGCTAAAACATATCGTGATAGCTGTGTCCATGTTAACTAAGCTTTTAAATTTGGTTAAAGTATAAATATGACAGCAAGATCGCTCTTAGAATACTGATTCTGAGTAGAAGCTCTATAATGGCGTCTTGTAAATCAAGACGCCATTGTTGTTTTTGTTAGGTCATATTCAAAATTATCGTAATAAAAAACCAGTTGTTTGCGCTGGTACTAAACGAGTAACGTAGTACTAGGGTCTAGGCAATAGGTTTGAGGTATCCAATCAGGCCAGCTTAACCGTAAGAGGTTAACACGGACGATATATAGACAAGGAGTAAGTTATGTCTGCAATGAAAAAGTCGCTAGGGGTAATTGATATTATTGCCTTAGCATTCGGAGCGATGGTTGGCTGGGGCTGGGTAGTATTAGCCGGCGGCTGGGTGTTTTCAGCGGGTACTTGGGGCGCTATGACAGCGTTTCTTATTGGTGGTTTCATAGTAATCATGATTGGTATCACTTACGCTGAGCTGATTGCATCAATGCCAATCACTGGTGGTGAGCATACTTATACCCATCGTGCATTGGGGGTTAATGCTTCTTTTATATGCTCATGGAGTATGTTATTTGGTTACTTATCAGTAGTGGCTTTTGAAGCCGTGGCACTGCCAACGGTGGTGGAGTATTTGATACCGAATTATAATCAAGGGTATCTATGGAATATAGCAGGATGGGATGTCTACGCGACATGGGCAGGCGTCGGTATGGCAGGCTCAATCCTAGTAACTTGGCTAAATACACGCGGTATGGAAGTCAGCGCTTGGTTTCAAAAGACTGCAGTAGCTGGGATTTTACTCGTTGGCACATTGTTATTCATAGGCGCGATATTGTTTAACCCTGAGGCTACTAATACCGAGCTATCGCCAGCTTTTGTTGGTGATGGTTTTTCAGGTGTTGCTGCTGCTATTACAGGGGTTATTGTGATGGTGCCCTTTATGTTTGTAGGCTTTGACGTTATTCCACAAGCGGCAGAAGAAATAGATTTAACCCGTCCCAACATTGGCAAATTTTTGATTATTGCCTTAGTTATTGCAGTGATGTGGTACGTAGGTGTTATCTGGAGTGTTGGAGTGACGCTACCTATAGCATTGGCGGAAACATCTACTTTGTCAACTGCTGATGCAATGGAGAGCGCATGGCAAGGTAAATGGGCAGGGGTCTTGTTGGTCATCGGTGGGGTGCTGGGTATTATGTCGAGCTGGAACGCCTTTTTGATTGGTGGTAGCCGCTTGCTTTATGCTATGTCCAAAACCCATATGTTGCCAGCATTCTTAGGTAAACTGCATCCCAAACATAAAACCCCGATTAATGCAATTTTACTTATTGGTGGTCTTGCTACACTTGCACCACTATTTGGTCGTAAGATGCTGGTATGGATCGTCACGGCTGGCGGCTTTGGTGTCGTTATTGCTTATACCTTAGTAGCGGTGTCATTTTTAGTGTTGCGCTATCGTGAACCCGATATGGTGCGTCCTTTTAGAATACCGCAAGGCAAAATCGTCGGAATGGTTGCTATCGTGCTTGGTTTAGGTTTGTTTGTTCTATACTTGCCTGGTATGCCAGCCGCGCTTAGTGGTCTTGAGTGGTCCATCTTCCTCGGTTGGACAGTATTAGGAATTGTATTTTTCGTTTACGAATCTATGAAAAATCCAGGTAAAAGCAAAGTGGTTATGGATGAAGAGCTGCGAGAGCTTAAAATTGTCAACCAGCAATGGCTAAAAGAGAACCCTTACAAAAAGTAAGTTTTAATATTGTCATGATCATAAAAAAGCCTAACATTTGATGTTAGGCTTTTTGTTTGTATAAAGAATGACTTTATTGATCACGATTTATCGCGAATCAACTTGTAGTTTAAAAACTCAGTGATACCAAGGGTACCAAGCTCGCGACCGAATCCTGAGCGTTTGACACCGCCAAATGGGGTATTGGCTTCAGAACCAGACGGTGAGTTAATCGTCACCATGCCGACTTCTAGCTGTTCAGCGATCTCTGCTGCTAAGGCTGAATCTTGGGTTTGAATAGACGCGCCAAGTCCGAACGGGACATCATTGGCGATTTTGATAGCCTGAGCGATATCACGGGCTTTGTAGATGACTGCGACAGGACCAAATAGCTCCTCGCGATAAACATCCATCGACTCATCAACGTCTGTCAGTACAGCAGGGGCAAACCAAGCGCCAGGCTTATCTTTAACCATGCCGCCCTCAACAAGCACAGTTGCACCTGCTTTAATAGCGCCATCTAACTGCTCTTGCAAATTCTGCGCTGCACTTTTTGATGACATCGGTCCAATGAACGTTTTTTCATTATGCGGATCCGCTAGGCTCATTCCACGTACCGCATCGGTAAAGCCTTTAACAAACTGATCATATACGCTATCAACGACAATTAAGCGTTTGGCTGCATTACAAGCTTGACCGGTGTTACCAAAACGACCCTCAATAGCTCCTTCAACAGCTTGCTCAATATCCGCATCTGCTGCCACAATAAAGGCATCAGAACCACCAAGCTCTAAAACGACCTTTTTAAGCGCGCCGCCCGCTATTTTTGCAACTGCTTGTCCTGCGCGCTCAGAGCCTGTTAATGAGACGCCTTGGACTCTACTGTCTTCAATAATAGTCGCCGCTTGCTCATTGGTAGCAAAGACATTGTTATACACACCATCAGGCAGGCCTGCGTCTTTTAAGATATCAACGATGACTTCTGCGGTATTCGGGCACTGGGGCGCATGCTTTAGAATAATGGTATTGCCTGCCATGACGTTCGGCGCGACAAAACGTGCGACCTGATAATGTGGGTAATTCCACGGCATAATGCCAAATAATGTACCAACTGGCAACTTTTCTACGGACGCTGAACCTTGGTCAACATCGATCGTATTCGGTGCCAATAGTTGCTCAGCATTGTCTGCATAGTAGCGATAAATTTCAGCGACCAAGCCGATCTCACCTTTTGCTTGCCCAACAGGTTTACCCATCTCATTGGCAACGATACGTGCAAGCTCATCTTGACGATCAATATAGATGTCAGCGACTTTATTCATTATCGCACTACGTTCGCTAAGAGAGGTTTTTTGCCACTCTTGATAAGCGTTGTCTGCTTGTTCAATAGCATGCTGAATATCTTGCTCAGTCGCTGTTGGGTAGGTGGCTTCGATTTCACCAGTCGCGGGGTTGCTAACTTGATAGTCGCTCATAAATATTCCTTTGGTTAAAATCCATATTGATTATTATTCAAACAATTAACGTTTAAAATTCAATTTTGCACCATTTATAAGTGTTCTGATAAATGGTAAAGCCCATTACAGTAACATATTAAACTGTATGAATAGCATAATGTCTTTAGTAAAATTACTATTGTTTAAGCGTTAGCGTTTAAGGGCTGGTTGCTGCTGGGTAATACAATGAATATTACCGCCTCCAAAAACAATCTCTTTTGTCTGTACTCCCACTACCTGATGACGAGGAAAGATTTTTTCAAGCTGTTCAATGGCCAAACTGTCGTTGATATCATCATATTGTGGGACAATGATGGCCTCATTACAGATTAAGAAGTTGGCATACGAGGCAATACATACATCACCTGTATGGCGCGCTTTGGCATCATCAGACTGCACTATATCGTAGTTTTCAGGCAACGTAACTGGCTTTTGGGTACAGCAAAGCTTATGAACTGTTAGAGGTCGGCCCTTAGCATCTGTCATGTTTGAGAGCTGTTTATAGGCTTTTTGAGTGGCCTCAAAAAACGGATGGTTGGGGTCATCGGTAAACAAGCAAACCACCTCACCCGGACGAGCAAAGCAGGCGATATCATCGATGTGTCCTGTGGTTTCTTCAGGATCGATACCATCATCAATCCAGAGCACCTTTTGGGTATTAAGATAAGTGTTCAGCTTGTCCTCGATTTGAGTTTCGTTAAGATGGGGATTACGGCCAGGACTGAGCAAGCACATGCGTGTGGTCAATACTGTGCCTTCACCATCGACATGAAATGCGCCGCCTTCCAGCACAAAATCTTCGGTACGGTAGCGTTTGATATCCAAATAATCGCATAGACGCGCAGCTAACTTATCATCGTCATCCCAAGGTGCATAAAGACCATCGTAGTCTCCGCCCCACGCATTGAACGTCCAATCACAGCCGCGTAGCTCACCTGCATCATTGATTAAAAATGTCGGTACGATGTCCCGCGCCCACGCATCATTGCTCGGCATGGAGATGACGTCAATATCAGCTGGCAAACTATCACGACAAGCTTGGTAGTCATCAGGGTTGACTAAAACTGCAACCTTACAATAGGGCTTAATAGCCATTGCCACCGCTTTGTAAGCTGCTTTGGCAGGGACCGCCTTTTGACGCCAGTTGTCTTCTCGATAAGGCCAGATCATCCACACTTTTTGTAAGGGCTCAAACTCGGCTGGCATATAAAAACCGTCGTCTATTGGAGTTGAGTCTTGAATGAGTTCAGACATATAAGTCACCTTGTTAGCAGTAATCTTTTAAGAAACAATTTTGTATAACCTATCTCAGTCACAGTTTGACATTACGTGCAGCTTAGCCATGAGTCAGTAACGTGCCATACATTGAAGGACGGCGATCACGAAAAACGCCCCATTCTTGGCGTTCACGAGCAAGTTTGTCTAAATCAAAGGTGGCGCTGATGACTTCATTATTATCTGCTGATGCTTCTTGAACTATCTCGCCTCGGCCATCAGTGATGAATGAGCCACCATAAAACGACATCACGCTATCAGCACCATTTTGCGTGACGGTCTCAGAGCCAATACGATTAGATGCAACCACTGGCATTAGGTTGGCTGCTGCATGTCCTTGCATACAGCGCTGCCAATGCCCCTTTGATTCGATATCCAGTGTTGGCTCATCACCAATAGCGGTTGGGTAAAATAATATTTCAGCACCCATCAATGCCATGCTACGCGCGCACTCAGGGAACCATTGATCCCAGCAAATTCCGACCCCAATCTTGGCGTATTTGGTTTGCCACACCTTAAAGCCAGTATCGCCTGGGGTAAAGTAGAACTTTTCAGCATAAGGAATGCCATCTGGTATATGCGTCTTACGGTAGGTACCAAGTATCTCGCCATCGGCATCAATTATGGTGATACTATTAAAAAACGTATTGCCCGACTTTTCATAGAAGCTAATCGGTAAGACCACTTCTAGCTCTTTGGCCAATTTTTTGAAATGAGTGATGGCAGCATTATCTGCGACAGAGGTGGCAAGTTTAAAATAATCAAAATCATGAACTTGGCAAAAGTAGGGCGTCTCGAACAACTCTTGGAGTAAAATGATATTGGCTCCGTCCTTAGCGGCTTTGGTAACCAAGTCAGTTGCCGTATCTATGTTTTGTTGAATATTCCAACCACAAGCCATCTGGGTGGCAGCAACAGTTACAGTACGCATAATCTAATTCCTTTTATATATTAGCTAAGAAGTAAGGTCGGACAAAAAACCCATATTAAATAGTTGATAATGGACAATGACCAAACGGTAATTGCCCATAGTATAACGGTCTGATAACAACACTATGCTATATCTAGGCCATCATAAACCCTAAGCCTAAGAAGGTTGCGACAGACAGTACCGCACCTAGCATAGCGTAAGGGAACTGTGTAAAGGCATGCTGCATCGGTGAACAGCCAGCGCCTTGTGCTGCTAATAATGATGAATCACTAAAGAAACAAGCATGACTACCAAATGAAGAGGCAGATAATAAAGCACCAATCATCAGTGGCGTACTAACCCCCAGAGCCATAGAGATTGGGAAGACAATTGGCATCGCTAAGACATATAGACCCCAGCTTGACGACGTTGCAAATGTTAAGAAAGCCATGACTGCAAAAATGACAGCAGGGAAGATGATAATGGTCATATATGGTGTGATGGATTCAATGACATACATAGTCATGCCAAGCTCATCGTTGATGGCTTTTAGAAAAAAGCCTCCAATTACAGTTGAGAGTGGGTATAACATGACCTTAAAGCCTTTAAAAATAGCTTCAACTTGGGTCTCAAAGCTCAAAATTCCTTGTATCCAATATATAAGAACGGTCACAAAACACGTCAATAACGCGCCTCTTAATAAATCAATTTCAAAGTAGATGGTTGAGACGATCAATAAGATCATAGGAAACGCGAAGTTTAAGATATTGGCTTTGAACGATAACTTGCGTTTGGCTTTTACGTTTGAGATTAACTGCTCCTCTACAAAGGCTTCAGGTACAGGGTTACCAGCTTGTGCACGTTTTTCAGCCTTTTTCATTGGTCCCCAGTTGCCAAATATACCAGTTGCAACTAAGAATACGATAATAAGGGCAAACCAAGCATACGCCATATAAGGAATCGCACTGATATAAAGCCCTAAACCAGCGCCGTCTCCTGCGACGTTATTTTCTTCCAACAAGCCTGCAAAATAGACAGCCCAAGTAGAAATAGGAACAATCACACACATGGGCGCCGCTGTAGAATCAACGATATAAGCCAGTTTTTCACGTGATACGCCATACGCATCTGTGAGTTTTTTGACAGAAGTCGATACGGCCAGACAGTTTAGATAGTCATCAATAAAAACCACAATACCCAAAGCAAAGGTAGCCAAAAGTGACTGTCTGCGTGATTTGATGATCTTTTGTAGCCATTCACTAAAGCCATCTAGACAACCGCTGATCTCAAGCAGTTGAATAAGCCCGCCCATAAGACCACACACCAAAACGATCCAGATAATCGTCTCATTACCTAGAACCATAGAGATATTGTCAGCGAAGGGGGAGACCAAATCAAAAGGATTGAGCATGACCAGGCCGGCGACACAGCCTGCTATCATTGATTCAAACGGGCGTCTTGAGACAATAGCAGTGATTAAGACTAGTAGCGTTGGTAATAATGATAATGCACCCCAAGATTCTGATGCATCTCGAGTACTTGAAAGCCAGACGAAAGCAAGGTAGATGGCTATACCTACTACCACCGTTAAGAACACTCGTTTGTTATGAAACAGTCCTTCAACAGCGTCGTTGAGCTTCATATTCATGGTTACACTCCTTGTAAAACCTCATTTTTTATAGAACAAAATATGCTCTTTAATTTATGCTTGATAACAGTAATGAATTTACTGGTATCAAGCTCATCACAACACTCCTTTGCTGTGATGGTGTAATGTAACAACGATCCTCAAAAAATTTAGAAAATGAACTATTATCTATTAATCTATCTTATTGGTCTACATGCCAGTACGATCTTTTAAGGCATACCACCATGATCCCATCATCGAATAAGGTACTCTTAATGCACGGCCCCCTGGGAAAGGTATCCATGGTATCTTGGTAAACGTATCAAACTCTGCAGTCTTGCCATTGATAGCGTCTGCCAATATCTGCCCAAATAAGTGCGAGCCTGTCACGCCATGACCACTATAACCGTGCGCGAAAAATACGCGATCATGTAATTTGCCCAGCTGGGGCACACGGGAAAAAGACAAGGCAAAGTTACCACTCCACGCGTAGTCTATTTTGACATCGCGCAATTCTGGAAATATTTTGTTCATATTGGGTCTGATTTTAGCAGTAATATCAGATGGGTCTTGACCACCGTAGACGGTACCACCACCGAATAACATACGTTTGTCAGCAGAAAGACGGTAATAATCCAAAATATAGCGCACATCTTCAACACAGACATCGGTTGGAAGCAGTTGGTCTGCCAAATCACCCAAAGGTTCGGTCGCGATGATTTGCGTTGATACTGGCATGACGCGATCCGTCAGTTTTGGAATGACTTTATTAAGATAAGCATTGCCGCAAATTACAGCCTGCTTACAAGTCACTGTGCCAAATTCAGTGATGATTTTGATAGAGTCATCGAAGTATTCAATATCAACGACCAACGTATTTTCGTAGATGGTACCGCCGCCTTGTTCGACAGCAGCGGCTTCACCGAGTGCTAAATTGAGTGGATGAAAGTGCCCGCCTGAATGATCAATGACACCGCCCACATAAGCATCTGTTTTTATGTGTTCTTGAATGCCAGACTTGTCCAACATTTCTCGATCATGCATGCCATGGCTTTCCCACAACGCATGCGTTTCTTGTAAGTCTCTTAGCTGTCCATTGTTTAAAGCTGCAAAGATGTTTTTTTCTTTTAAATCGCAGTCAATATTGTAATCAGCGATAAAACGACGAATAATTTTGCCACCGCGAGTCACTAGTTGACCGACGAAGTCTGCGTTTTGTTGACCATAAGATTTTTGAATCTTTTGTAAGCTGGCGTTAAGGCCATTGACGATTTGACCACCATTACGTCCTGATGCGCCCCAGCCGATCTGCGCGCCCTCAAGAATGACGACTTCATGATCGGTCTCGATCAGATGCAGGGCGGTTGATAAGCCACTATAGCCACCACCAACCACGCAAACCTCCGTTTGAATGTCATTTTTTAGCGTTGGTCTGTCAGGTTTAGGATTACGACTGGCAGCATAATAGCTATCAGGATATTGCCCTTTGTCTGAATAATGCGGGATATTGCGCTTATTATTAGACGGCTTGTTCGGCTGAGCATTTTGCTCCATAGGCGGTGTAACATTGCTATTTGACATATTAGACATCCTGTAAATAGGTGAGGTATTCAAGGTTAGTAACTTGCTGAGCAAAGCGCTTGGCTTCTTGTTTTTTGACAGCGATTAACAGCTCAATCATCTCACTTGGGAACAATGAGTCGATTAAATCACTATTTTCAAACTTACGAATGGCTGATAACCAGTCTAAAGGTAACGTTTTAAGCTCACTATCGTCATAAGTGATACTGTTGATGGGTTCTGGGACTTCAAGCTTGTTTTCAATACCATATAACATGCCTGCCAAGACTGCGCTACAGACCAGATAAGGGTTGGCATCTGCACCAGACACGCGATGCTCAATCCGGCGTGCTTTAGAGTCGCCGCCTGGGATACGTACGGCTGCCGTACGGTTTTCGTAGCCCCATGAGATATTATTTGGTGCCAGTGTCCCTGGAGTAAAGCGGCGATACGAGTTGACGTGCGGTGCAAATAATATAGTGCAATCTGACATGGTTTTTAGAAGGCCAGCTACCGCATGACGTAGCATATCTGACCCAGCTTCTGAGCCATCATCAAAAACATTATTGCCATCTTTATCAAGCAGACTACAGTGAACGTGAAAGCCATTACCTGATTGCAAACCAAAAGGCTTTGCCATAAAAGTTGCGGTTAATTTACGACGTGCAGCGACAGCCTTGACAACCTGTTTAAACAAAATAGCATCGTCTGCAGCTTTTAATGGATCGTCGACATGTAATAAATTGATTTCAAACTGGCCACAACCATTTTCAGCCAAGGCAGCATCAACAGGAATATCAAGCTTTTTACATTGCGCATAGATTTCATCTAAAAATTCATCGAATTGTAGTAAATCGTTGATACTTAAAATCGATGTTTTATTGAGGCGCAGCCCACTTTTTGGACGGATAGGGGGTTTTGGGGTTTCGCCTTCAGTGTAATCAAGCAGATAAAACTCAAGTTCCGTTGCCATAACTGGCGTGAGTCCAAGCGCTTTGAATTTTTTACTGATGTAGTCCAATACATGTCTGGCATCACCATAATAAGGCTCGTTGTCTTCGGTATAAAGCCAAACGGGTAACAAGGATGATGGTGCACTAGTGTTAAGAAGGGGATATGCCGCACGGCCTGTAGGACGGGCAATGGCATCTATATCACCATTGCATTGAGAAGACTCAATGACATCAGCACCCCATATGTCGACGCCTAAGATCGACAACGGCAAACGGATGCTACCGTTCTGAGCTTTTTCCATTTGATTAAAAGGGATGCGCTTACCACGAAGTAAGCCATTAATATCACCTGCAGCCACATAGACATATTCAGTGTTGTTTGCAGATTCGACCATTCCATTGGTTGTCGTCATGTCTCTAATTCCTATTAATTTTCAAGATTTTTTGGGTTGTTGCTACCAAGCCTTTAGTAGCTGTTGTATATCACCTTTTTATAAAGGTTATCGAAGATTTCAAATAAAACAGTGACTATAAGTGATGTCATAAATAAAGTTTATTGTCTCGTTACCAGTTACTGCTAAGCACGTTTTATTTATTTTCATCAATAATATTAATGCCTTAGTGTCTGTTTACATCACTATTTATCAATATGCTTAATGGATAAAATGTATCTTTTGTCTTACCGATGTCATTCAATATATGATTGAAATTTATATATGTCAATTACTATTTAAAACTATTAATAAGTAACTTATTATAACCATTATAATTCCGTAGCATTAATAATGAAGTTTATAGTTTACATTTTATGAGCGAGTATGTTAAATTTTAAGCCATTATAAGCTCATTCAATCTGAATCTTTAGGTTCGGATGTTACATTCAAGGAAGATTGACATGCATACTTTTAGACCTGTAATCGCTATTGTTTCTTGTTATAAAATGGTTGATGGTCAGCCATCGCAGTCGGTTTATCAAAAATACATCGATGCTGTGAATTTTTACGGCGGTAATCCTATTTTGCTGCCAAACACAGCTGCTGATAGTGCAAACTTTGACGCATTATTGAAAGTTGTTGACGGTATTTTGTTGACAGGTAGCTATAGTAATGTTGCACCAACCCGTTATGGCGCAACGCATCTTGAAGAAAAACAAGATTTGGGTCGTGACGATTTGAGTTTTAAACTATTGGCTCATGCAGATAAAACAGGCACACCTTTATTAGCGGTTTGCCGCGGTCTACAAGAGATGAATGTACATTTTGAGGGAACGCTACATCCAGATTGGCGTGAAGTGGAAGGGTTTTATGAGCCGCATCTAGAAGACAGTACAGCGCCTCTTGAGGTACAGTATCAACCTGTACACGATGTCTTAATCCAACCAGAAGGACGGTTGGCGGAGTTTGGCAAAGAATGGCATGTCAACTCCTTGCACAAGCAAGCCATCAATAAAGTCGGAGAGCGCTTATCTGTGGAAGCTGTAGCACGTGATGGGCTAGTAGAAGCAATCAGCTTAGTACAACATCCATTTATGATTGGTGTACAATGGCACCCTGAGTTAAATTATGCGCAAGATAACTTGTCCAAATTTTTGTTCACGGAATTCATTCAACATGCCAGCAAAAAACTCTCTAAATAACGTTTCAGGTACAACCACTTTAGACGATACAGTCGCCTCCGAAAAGGCTCAGACAGCCATGGAGGCGGATGAACGACCAGAAGAAGATATTGGTAAAAAGATTAATCAGCTGCGTCTTGCTAAAGGTTATTCACAGCGTAAGCTTGCAAGGCTTGCAGGACTGACCAATACCTCAATCAGTGCTATTGAGCGTAATAAAGTGAGTCCGGCTGTCAATACATTAAAAGCAATCTTAGCGGTGCTAGGCTCTGATTTGACGACTTTTTTTAGTGATGAGTGGAAAGAGCCTAAAGCAAGGGTGGTGGTGACTCCCAAAGATTTGATTGAGCTTAGTGAACCAAATAGCAGGGTGTCACTCAAACAGGTATACAACTGCAGCACAACCAAAAACTTGGGATTTTTGATTGAAACCTATCAGCCCAACAGCTCAACGGAAGAAAAAATCGCTCACGAAGGAGAAGAGATCGGTACGGTTATTGAGGGCAAGATTCTGATTCGTATCGAGGAGACCACATACTTGCTAAATAAAGGGGACAGTTATGTGATTGATACCATGAAGCCGCATACCTTTATCAATCCTAGCGATACGGTGACTCATATAGTGAGTGCGCATACACCAACGACTTATTAGATAAAATGACTATATAGAGTTGCTGCTATACTAAAAAGTAATGCAATTCGTTCTTAACTGTTACTGCTTATAATTGTGTTCCGTTTTACTTTTATCCATTTTACTTTTATTAGTGACGACAGCTTTATCATTAGCAGTCTGTTCTATATTTGCCACTGAGTCGCCAGTTGTTTTTGGCGGCTTTTTTAATAGATTAATCTTTGTATTTATTGTCCTTTTATCATGAGTATCGATAAAAGGAGGGTTGGCCACTTTTAGATGCTTTTTGGATCTTTGTAAAGAATGAGCATCTAACAACGCTTTTTGTTCTTTTTGCAGTGCTTCATACAGACCTTGATAGACTTCAATGGTCTCTTTAATCATTTGGCGCATGGTAAATTTATCTGTCATCTCAGGTCGAGTGACACTTTCTAACTGACTTTTGACAACTTTGCATAGAGCCTGAGCATTATATTTTTTAACCAACCCCTGCGGGTATAACGGCTGCAAAATCTCACTAAAAGCCGCTTGATCCCAACCAACCACAGGTGTACCTAGATGAATCGCCTGCAGGGCATTAATACCGATAGATTCAGGCTGGTTGGCAAGTGCCATAACGATATTGGCCGCTGATAGCCACTCGCGCATGTCGTTACGTTTACGACCGACATAGGTAATACGTTCAGCCAGACCTAACGTATTGGTGCGCTGACGAAAGTCTTCATGCGCCACATCACCATCTCTATGGTCTTCGTCCATAATGATAGCGTGAATGTTGGGAAATTGTTCTTGCAGATTACCTAAAATATCAATCAGCCATTCTTGTCCATACTCATTACCAATGATAGTCGGAAAAACCAACCATTTTTTATGTTCAAGCTCTGGATATTCTGCAAAGGTACGGCGCAACCAATATACAGAAGGGTTGTGCCGATATGGATAACGACGCGTATCAACGCCGCGGTAGATACGCTTGATGGACTTTGGATCGATCTCTTCGCGATGTAAACCTTTTCTCAAATAATTCGTCACACTATCTGATACTGTAATAATAGTATCGACATCCAGTAGTGCTTGTGAATATTTATTAATTGAATAAAAACCATACATGGTTGAGACTAGCTTTGGTCGATGTTTTACGCGTGCTCGGCGCAGGGCTAAATGCAATATCCAAGCAGGTGTGCGTGAATGCACATGGATAATATCAGGATTGTATTGTTCGATAAGATGACGTAGAGGGGCAACTTGTAAAATTGATAACCATGATTTTTTATACATATGCAGCTGATGGTATATATTGCCATCTCGCTCTAAACGTTTGACCAAATCGTTATCATCATCGGCACTAGAGACGATAATAGAAGTATGCCCGTTTTTGGCCAAAGCGCGTCCAAGATGAAAAATCCCACGTTCGGATTCATCATGCTTTAAGGACGACAGTAAGCGCATAACTTTCATAATAGCGTGGGCCACCAGTTAGGATATCAAGCTGCTATTGTCAGTTAAAAATGCTGAAAACTCAACCATGAAGACCGATTAGAGGTGACAAATCGCCATGCTAGCTCAAGTTTCTACAGTCTAAAGAATTGATAAGTGGCTAACGACGCTTTTGCAAGTGTTCAGCATTGGGCAATATTTGCTTTTCGCTTAAGTATTTCCAATAGCGCTGCGGTAAATACTGTCTGTGCAAACGAGGGTTTTTGCGCTCTTTAATGTTGACGTTGGTAAAGTAGCCTTGCCAAAATTTTTGATAACGCTGCTCGTCCTCACTATGTATGCTGGCAGGGTTGCGTAAGACAGCATCATCAAGCTCAGTGATGGTTTGCAATTCGGCAGGATTTGAGGGCGTGCTTTGGCTTTTATCATAATAGATGCCATAACCGCGCGCTAAGTCATATATTGCCCAATGCTGATCTTGATAACGCTGTCGAAAATGCTCCCCAATCAGCGGCAAGACGTTAAAATCAGGCTCAACACGGGCAAAATAGATGTCACTGGTTGTGTGCTCAAAACGCACAAACGCTTCCATGCGATGCTTTTCACGTCCAACAGACTTTACAGTTTGTACCAGCTCAAGTATGTTCAAGTTACCCAAGTCCTGCATAACATGGCGACTAGGGTAGCCAATAGCATATTTGACTACTTGAAATAAAGTGGTACCAATGTCGTCCTTTTCAGACAAAAATCCCCAAAGTAAATTGCGCATACCTGAGCGACCTAATAGCTGGTTTAATTTTACCAATACACGTTCAGCATTTTCTTCATTAGGCACAACGCTGGTTGCTTGAGCAATCAAAGAAGGTACATAACAGTCTTGGGCAATCAATCGTAGTGCTGCATCGTCTTGTAATTTATTAGCATAAACATAGAAGACGGCACTTAGCCAACCTTCAAAACTTGGCTCATAAAGTACAATACTGGGTGTCAATTGACCAACAGAGTACGCGGTGTTTGGGGCCAGCTCTAGCATATACGCTCCTTTTAAAACAGTGCCAGTTGCCCACTGCGTTGATCCTTGTACTTAGTCTGCGTCTGCGCCAGTACGTATTGACGAAAGTTGTCACGTGTTAAATGCGCAAGATGCTCGTTTTTGCCAGTGGTTGCGATAAAATATTTGGCACGATTGACCGCAGCGCCCATTTTTTTGAGATGGTAAAGCGTCAACTGATTAAACTTACGCGCTTTGACTATTTTTTTGGCGGTTTTGGTGCCGATACCTGGAATGCGTACAATCATCTCGTAGCTTGCTGTTTGAATATTGACAGGGAAATGCTCGCGATGACGGATAGCCCAAGCGAGTTTTGGATCACAGTCTAAATCCAAAAATGGCGACTCAGGCTCTACAATTTCATGCGCGCCAAAACCATAAAAACGCATTAACCAATCCGCTTGGTATAGGCGGTTTTCGCGCACCATAGGCACCGGCGTACCGATCGCTGGCAAGCGATTATCAGACAGCATCGGCACGTAACCTGAGTAGTAAACCCGCTTGAGATCATACTGCTTATAAAAGTGACTTGATAACTGAATCACTTGTAAGTCGGTCTCGTTGCTCGCGCCAACAATCATTTGACTGGTTTGACCCGCTGGAGTGAACTTTGGTGCTTTTTTGTGCGTTTTACGGCTCTCACGGATGGTGATGATCTCTTCTTTTACCGCTTCCATCGGTGCTTTTAGCTCGTCGTGCGACTTTTCTGGCGCAAGCAAAGCCAGACCCGATTTGGTTGGAATTTCAATATTGACGCTGAGACGATCAGCATAAAGCCCTGCTTCTAGTAGCAGCTCTTTTGACGCGCCAGGGATGGTTTTTAGATGAATATAACCATTAAAGCGCTCGCGAGTACGCAGGATTTTGGCGACTTCGACCAGTCGTTCCATCGTATAGTCGCCACTTTTAAAGATACCTGAGCTGAGAAACAGCCCTTCAATATAGTTACGGCGATAAAACTGCATGGTCAGATCAACCACTTCTTCGACACTAAAAGCGGCGCGCGGTGTGTCATTGCTTTTGCGTGAGGTGCAGTACGCGCAGTCATAGATACAATGATTGGTCAGCAAAATTTTAAGCAAACTGACGCAGCGACCGTCTTCGGTATAGCTGTGACAGATACCTGTCGCAGAAGCGTCACCGAGTCCGCCACCTTGATTTTTACGCGTGCCAGCTGAGGATGAGCAAGAAACATCATACTTAGCAGCGTCCGCTAAGATGTTGAGTTTGCCTTGTAATCGATCGTAATTGATGGTTGCCATAAGTTATAGTACCCATTCATTAGTAGAGTACTATTTTATCAAAATTAACGCTAAGTCATTGGATTTATAGAAGAATTAAGGATATAACACGACAGATAGTGTCGTATAAAAAATAAAAAAAGGTCTTGAACATTCAAGACCTTTTATAAAGTGATGTGTCAAAACAGCATACGCCATAGTAGGATAGATGATTATTGAACTTTAGCGCGTATAATCACAGTCTGCGGTGTATTGGCATCGAGGTTGACTAAGTTCCATTTGAGACCAGAATAATTCTCTTGAACAACGACGGTATTACCAACTTGTTTGATGGTCTGATAGTTGTCACCACCAGTGGTCGCAAACGTCGGTAGCGAGCTGTTTAAAGATACCAGTTTGACGCCGCTTGGTAATGACACCTTTGCATTGATATCACTCACTGGCTGCGCAGTCGTATTGATATAAGTGGTGTGGTATTCAATAACATCACCGGGCGCGACGTGATTGGCCGGTACGGCAATCTCACGGCCCTCGCTATTTTTTAGAATTTTCATGATTTTAGTTTGCGCACCAACGATATCGGGTGTGCTAAAAGTTGGTTGGAGTTGTAAGGTATCTAAAGATGTTGCTGTAGAGACGACTTGGTTGGTCACTGCTTGGCTAGTAACAGTTTGATTAATGGTTGGCTGGGCGCTAGTTGTTTGATTGAACACTGGCATCTCATTACTAGTAGCAACAGGCAATACTTGGGCTACTGTATTTACAGGAGTGGTTAGGACACCTGCTTGAGTAACTTTTTTGGTCACTGGTATGGTGTTAAGAGGTAGCGTATCAACTGGAACTGTCGTGATCGTTGTACTGCCCTGAGTGGTGCCTTGATGAATAGTATAGCGTGGCACGTTGGAGATTTGAGCGACTGAAAACGGTAGACCGTCTTGCATCGTAATACCATTAGGTGTCGCAGTAATGGTCGCGTTTTTGCCATCAGAGTGCTGCTCGACCACAGTAGTATTGCCAGTAGTAGGCTGACCAATAGCAATTCTAGGAGCAGCATTTGCCGTAGAAGTAGCAAGAACACAACCAATCAATATGCCAAAAAGAGTTGCTCTCATGTATACGAACTGATTTTTGTTAAGTGTTTTTGGCGCACTGATATTCATGGTCATGACAGAGTCCTTTCAGATGATAGTAAATAAAGCTAAGATAAGTATTATATAAATAGAAAAAACCCTTGTAAGCTAACACTGTAGACCGTGTCAACCCACAAGGGTGGAAATCTTAATGGCAACCGCCAGCTTGACCAATACCACTCACAAGATAGGTATTGATTCAAACCCAAACAATTATGCACTAAAAAAATATCAGTAGAAAAGCACAATTGTGTAATTTATAAAGGCCAAAGAGCTGTCAAAGGACTCTATAGTCAGTAGCTAATAAACAATAATTCCAAGTCTCTATACTAACCATAAATGACTTTCATTACTTCATATTCAACCACACCTTTTGGCGTTTCAATACGAGCTTCATCGCCTTCAAACTTACCGATTAAGCCACGGGCAATAGGAGAGTTGACAGAGATTTTACCCACTTTAAAATCAGCTTCGTCATCGCCGACGATTTTATAATGTTTTTCTTCTTCAGTATCCATATTTTCGATGACGACAGTGACACCAAACACCACACGACCTTCTTGTTTTAAGGTTGTAGGGTCAATGACTTGAGCTCCGCCAAGCTTGGCTTCGATGTCACGGATACGCGCTTCACAAAATCCTTGCTGCTCACGGGCAGCATGATATTCAGCGTTTTCTTTTAAGTCACCATGTTCACGAGCTTCAGCGATAGAAGCAGTAATACGTGGACGGTCGACGCTTTTTAGTTGTTTTAATTCGGCTTCTAAGGCGGCATGCCCTTGTGGAGTCATAGGGTAACGTTGCATGGTTTTTTTCCTTAAACCAATAACATCACACCACCTCATAATGAGATGGTGTCGATGTTATTACAATAAATGTGAAATATAAAAAAGATGGTTTTTGTGTTGTTCAATCTTTAAAACGTTAAGGATTCAACAATTGATTTGATATCTTACAATAAACTTACGTGATAAAAAGCATAGTCGCAATTAAGCCACTATGCTTTTTAAAAATTATACTATTAAGGTAAGGTTACGATTATGGTTAATTTACTGAATTTATTCAGTCGCGTCAACTACCTTTGCTTGCTCATGCAAATCTTGTAACTTATAGACATCAAACGGTAAGTCAATCGCGTAAGATTTGCAGACGGCATCAGCGGCACCTAAGGTTGTGACATAAAATACTTTGCCCTGTAGCGCACTACGGCGGATGGAGAACGAATCCTCCTGTGCCTGTTTGCCTTCGGTTGTGTTGATAATAAGGTCAATCTTACCGTTTTTCAAGGCATCAACGATATGCGGACGACCTTCAGTAACTTTATTGATCTGCTGACATTCAATACCTGCATCGCTCAATACTTTTTGGGTGCCAGTAGTAGCAACGATATCAAATCCAAAGTCTGCCAACTGACGTGCGATAGGAGCGATTTGTGCTTTGTCACTATCACGAACTGAGATAAAGGCAGTCTTGGTTTCGCCTGCCGTTGGCAAGCCTGGCAGACGCTCATTACTACCAATAACGGCTTTATAAAATGCTTCGCCAAAGGTCTTACCAACGCCCATAACTTCACCGGTTGATTTCATCTCAGGACTTAAGATTGGATCGACACCAGGGAATTTGGCGAATGGGAATACGGCTTCTTTTACTGCATAAAATGCAGGGACAATCTCTTTGGTAAAGCCTTGATCTTTAAGCGAGGTGCCAGCCATACAGCGCGCTGCGACTTGTGCCAATGACGTACCGATACATTTAGAGACAAACGGTACGGTACGGGCAGCACGTGGGTTAACTTCTAAAATATAGACCGTTTTGCCTTTTACGGCAAACTGTACGTTCATCAGACCGATAACGCCAAGCTCTTTTGCCATAGCAACGGTTTGCGCGCGCATCACGTCGCATAATTCATCAGAGAGCGAGTAAGGCGGCAGTGAACAAGCAGAGTCACCAGAGTGTACGCCCGCCTGTTCGATGTGCTGCATGATACCGCCGATTACGACATCATTACCGTCACAAACACAGTCGACATCAACTTCGATGGCATCGTCCAAGAAGCGATCTAATAGGACTGGTGCTTCATTGGATGCTTGTACGGCAGTACGCAAGTAATGTCTCAGCTCATCTTCGTTATAGACAATTTCCATGGCGCGACCACCTAGGACGTAAGAGGGGCGTACCACTAACGGATAGCCAACGTCTTTTGCTTTAACCAAACCGTCTTCTAAACTGGTCGCCAACGCATTTGATGGTTGTACTAAGTCTAGTTGTTGGATCATGTGCTGGAAGCGCTCACGGTCTTCAGCACGGTCAATTGCATCAGGACTGGTACCGATGATTTTGACGCCGGCTGACTCTAGTGCACGAGCAAGTTTCAATGGGGTTTGACCACCGAATTGTACGATGACGCCGTCTGGGTTTTCGATACGCACAATCTCTAACACATCTTCTAAGGTGATTGGCTCAAAATACAGGCGGTCTGAGGTGTCATAATCGGTTGAGACCGTTTCAGGGTTACAGTTGACCATGATGGTTTCAAAGCCATCTTCGCGCATGGCAAGCGCTGCGTGTACACAGCAATAGTCAAACTCAATACCTTGACCGATGCGATTAGGGCCGCCGCCGATCACCATGATTTTTTTCTTGTCAGTTGGGTTAGCTTCACATTCACTATCGTACGTTGAGTACATATAAGCGGTGCTGGTGGCGAACTCTGCGGCACAGGTATCGACGCGCTTGTAGACTGGATAAACGTTTAAGTCCCAACGCTTTTTGCGTAGCTGTTTTTGCGATACACCAAGTAATTTCGCCAGACGCAGGTCTGATAAGCCTTTACGTTTAAAGCTACGCATATTTTGTTCAGTTAAGCCGCCAAAGCCTAAGGTTTTCACTTGTGCTTCGGTTTTGACAATGTCTTCGATTTGTACCAAAAACCACGGGTCAATTTTGGTAAAGTTGAATACCTCATCGACACTCATGCCAACGCGAAAAGCATCAGCGAGATAGTAAATACGCTCAGGCGTTGGAATAGTCAGGCGGTTAATAATCTCAGAACGCGCTTTGTCAGCAGGTACTTTTGCCAGATCGATTTGCTCATCAAAACCATCAGCGCCTGTCTCCATACCGCGCAGGGCTTTTTGCATAGACTCTTGGAAGTTACGACCGATTGCCATGACTTCACCGACTGATTTCATTTGCGTCGATAGGATATTATCCGCTTGTGGGAACTTTTCAAAGTTAAAACGCGGTATTTTAGTGACCACATAATCAAGCGCAGGCTCAAAGCTGGCAGGAGTCTCGCCACCAGTGATGTCGTTTTGTAATTCATCTAGGGTATAACCAATCGCCAGTTTTGCTGCGATTTTGGCAATCGGGAAACCTGTGGCTTTTGATGCTAATGCTGATGAGCGTGAGACGCGTGGGTTCATCTCGATGACAACCATACGACCCGTGTCAGGGTTGATACCGAACTGTACGTTTGAGCCGCCAGTTTCTACACCAATCTCACGCAGTACCGCCAGTGATGCATTGCGCATGATTTGGTATTCTTTGTCGGTCAAAGTTTGTGCTGGTGCAACGGTGATAGAGTCGCCAGTATGGACGCCCATTGGGTCAAAGTTTTCAATGGCGCAGATGATGATGCAGTTGTCGTTTTTGTCACGAACCACTTCCATCTCGTACTCTTTCCAACCGATTAATGACTCATCGATAAGCAATTGATGGTTCGGTGATAAATCAAACCCGCGCTCACAAATCTCGATAAACTCATCGCGGTTATACGCGATACCGCCACCTGAGCCGCCCATAGTAAATGAGGGGCGAATGATACATGGATAGCCCATTTTTTCTTGGGTCGCAAAGGCTTCTTCCATGGTTTCAGCAGTCTCAGCGCGCGGACATTCAAGGCCAATACGCTTCATGGCTTGGTCAAACAGCTCGCGGTCTTCTGCCATCTCGATTGAATCTTTGGTGGCGCCAATCAACTCGCAGTTATATTTGGTCAGTACGCCATGCTTGTCTAAATCTAGCGCACAGTTAAGCGCGGTCTGTCCGCCCATCGTTGGCAAAATAGCGTCAGGGCGCTCAGTGGCGATGATTTGCTCGACCGTCTGCCAAGTGATTGGCTCGATGTAGGTCGCGTCAGCCATGACAGGGTCGGTCATGATGGTGGCAGGGTTTGAGTTGACTAAGATGACGCGGTAGCCTTCCTCGCGTAGCGCTTTACACGCCTGCGCGCCTGAATAGTCAAACTCACATGCTTGACCGATGACGATAGGGCCTGCGCCAATGATAAGAATGCTTTTTATGTCGGTACGTTTTGGCATAGTTAGGGCTACCTTCGTTTAAATGATATTTTAGTGAATCTATACTTTTATAGGGCTTATCGTGTTTTGTATGATAACGCTTAAACCGCTATTAATGATTCAAGCGTTATATTTATTGTTCGACAGTTGACTATCTACTTACGGTTAATGACTGGTTGTCAAGACTTTAAGCCTTCGCCGTCTTAGCAGCTGCCATCATCTCTGCAAATTTATCAAACAGTGGCGCAGCATCATGCGGGCCAGGGCTGGCTTCTGGGTGACCTTGGAAGCTAAAGACTGGTTTATTGGTCAGCTCAATCCCTTGGTTAGTACCGTCGAATAATGAGCGATGGGTAGACTTCACATTGTCAGGTAGCGTGTCTTCATCAACCGCAAAACCATGGTTTTGACTGGTAATCATAACTGTACCAGTCGCCAAATCTTGTACAGGATGGTTGGCACCATGATGGCCAGTTTTCATTTTGATGGTGTTGGCACCACTGGCAAGACCAATCAGCTGATGACCTAAGCAGATACCAAAAGTTGGAATATCGGTTTCTTCAATGATGTGACGTACCGCATCGATAGCGTAATCACAGGCAGCAGGGTCGCCAGGACCATTTGATAAGAAAATACCGTCTGGATTCATCGCGAGCACGTCTTTGATCGGCGTTTGTGCTGGCACGACGGTCACATGACAGCCACGATCTACTAGCATACGTAGAATGTTGGTTTTACTACCGAAGTCATAGGCAGCAACATTATACTTTGCTTCAACATGCGTACCTAAATGCTTGAAGAAGCCGCCTGTACCGCTATCATGGCTACCGGGCACATCACGGTTGAGTAGAGTATCTGATAAATCCCAGCTGCCTGCTGTCCACTCAAACGTTGTTGGCGTACAGCATTCTTTTGCTAAGTCCATGCCTTCTAAGCCAGCAAATTCTTGTGCTAGTTTAATGGCTCGCTGCTCGTCATCGCTGCTGATGGTTTCACCATTAGAAGCCGTCAGGATACAGCCGTTTTGTGCACCTTTATCACGTAATAGACGCGTTAATTGACGGGTATCAATATCGGCAATGGCGACTGTATCATGATTTTGCAGATAATCGCTCAATGATTCTGAATTACGAAAGTTTGAAGTAACCATCGTCGCATCGCGGATAATCAGACCGTCTGCCCAGACTTGATGACCGTTACCAGACTCAACATCTTCAGCGTTAGTACCAGTATTGCCAATATGTGGATAGGTGAGAGTGACTAGCTGGCGTGCGTAGCTTGGGTCGGTCAGGATTTCTTGGTACCCTGTCATGGCTGTATTAAAAACCACTTCGCCGACACGATGACCAAGACTACCGATACTGACACCGCGAAAAATCGTACCGTCTGCTAGTGCCAAAATTGCTTGTATTTCTGTCGATGAACTCAAGGGTTGCCTCCACTATTATTGGTGAGTGCCATGATAATGTGTTGATTCAAATATTGGCTTACAAGTGCTTTTTAGACTGTTATAACTGCCGTCAAAACCAGAATAAAAAAGGGCTAAAGTCAAAAATTTTCCACAAAAAAGCGAGAAGACATTATTGATGGAAACTACAAAACTCACTGGGTAGTGAATAGGTAACTTGCATCATGTCCGCTCGCTTAGGCACAGATTTTGCGCATTATATACAATATATGCCAATATAGCTAGCCGATTAACAAGCTTAATAATCACTTATCAAAGGATAGTTGCAAACAAGCCTTTCAAAATTATAAAAATAGCCTAAGTAAAAGGAATCTAACTCTCTACTCAACATCAATATAGCCACACGTCTGCTATCAAAATGGCTGGATTTTATGACATAGCTTTGCCACAATGGACGGCACTTAATTATATCCAATAAATAATAAAGTCAACACGTACAACTAAAACAAGGATTCGTTATGATTTATCAGTATTTAGACAAAACCCCTGAGTTTGCTAGTCCTTTTAACGGTTGGGTCGCAGATTCAGCACGCGTCATCGGTGACGTTTACTTAGGTCATCAAGCCAGTATTTGGTTCGGAGCGGTCATTCGCGGTGATAACGAGCGCATTCATATTGGTGATTATAGTAATGTGCAGGAGAATAGCGTTATCCATACCGATGAAGGTATTGAAGTCAAAATTGGTAACTATGTTACTATCGGTCATTTAGCCATGTTGCACGGCTGCCAGGTGGACGATAATAGTCTGATTGGCATCGGCGCTGTAGTATTAAACAACGTCAAAATTGGCAAAAATTGCATCATTGGTGCAAAGGCTTTGGTCACTGAGGGCAAACAAATTCCAGATAATTCACTCGTGATGGGTGCGCCTGCGAAAGTGGTAAAAACCTTGACGGATGATCAAGTGGCTATGCTAAAAGAGTCTGCTATGCATTATGCAGCGCGTTGTCAGAAGTTTAAAACTGGTCTGGTCGAGGTTGAACAACCAGAATAGTTGAGCATCAATGTCTAATTTATCAACATACTAATTCAGCAATATCAAAACGCACTGACCAACACTTATTTCTAATGAGCATTGTAATATGAGCACCAAAAACATCGACACCGCTTTTGTAGCCCGCACCTTGGCGTTATTTGACTTAGACCACACTTTACTCGATGTCGATAGCGATTATCTATGGGGCGAATATATCGTCAAACATGATCTTGTCGATGAAGCCGAATATCGCACAGCCAATCAAAAGTTTTATCAGGACTATATCGAAGGCACTCTTGATGCGACGGAATATAATGAATTTGTCGCGCAGTTTTTGAGTAGCTTGCCAATGGATAGATTGCACGAATTACGAGAAGATTATATTAAAAGCGAAATCGAGCCTCATATTCGTCCAAAAGCGATGGAAGTACTGTGTCAGCACATTGAGCAAGGTCATGATGTCGTGATTATTTCTGCGACCAATGATTTTGTGGTGTCTGCCATTGCTGAGCGGTTTGGCATTACGGATGCCAATGTGCTTGCCACACCGCTTGAAATTAAAGACGAGCGCTATACTGGCAAATTGACTGATAAGCCAAACTTTCAAGCGGGCAAAATTTATCATCTTGATAAGTGGCTTGATAAGCAGCAAATAGCAGGAGTTAAGTTTGAGAAAACTTATGCGTATTCAGACTCCAAAAATGACATCCCACTATTAGATTGGGCCGATGTGGCTATTTGCGTGTCACCTGATGATGCACTGCATGCACATGCGCTTGCTCATCGCTGGGCAGTAGAAGATTGGTCGATTTAGCTTTTCATTATTTAGCAACGTCATTGCAATGAGTAGTCTACAATATCGCTCTTAATAATTATTATTTTTGGCGTAGGCTGGGTTTTTAACCCAGCATTTTAAATTTGTAAAGTCCTGAAGCTGGGTTAAAAACCCAGCCTACAATAGATACTATTACTTAATAAACACAGGAAAACCTATGGAAATCAATCCGTATCAAGAACAAATCAAAGATCTATCTGAGCGTGGGCAGGACTTGCGGAGGTATCTTTGACTTCGATGGTAAGCAAGAACGCTTAGAAGAAGTCAATTTAGAACTAGAAAACCCTGAGCTATGGAATGATCCAGAGCGTGCCACCAAGATTAATAAAGAGAAAAGCCAGCTTGATGGGGTCATCGATGTCGTGGTTTCGCTTGAGACCACCTTAGAAGATGCATCTGCCATGCTGGAGCTGGCAGTAGAAGCAGAAGACGAATCGTTGCTTGCTGATGTACAAGCCGAGCTCGACGATGCGGAGAAGCGCGTTGCGGACTTAGAGTTTCGTCGCATGTTTAGCGGTGAGATGGATCCAAATAACTGCTACTTAGATATACAGTCGGGCAGCGGCGGCACTGAAGCGCAAGATTGGGCCGAAATGCTACTGCGCATGTATACGCGCTGGGCAGAGGCGCATGGCTTTAAAGTCGATGTCATTGAGGTGTCGTCAGGTAGCGTCGCTGGTATCAAGTCAGCCACGATTGAAATCAAGGGCGATTATGCGTTTGGTTGGTTACGTACCGAAATTGGCGTGCATCGCTTAGTCCGTAAATCACCATTTGATAGTAATAATGGCCGTCATACCTCATTTGCTGCCGTTTTTGTTTCGCCTGAAATCGATGATAATGTCGAGATTGATATTAATCCAGCGGATTTGCGTATTGATACTTATCGTTCATCGGGCGCGGGTGGTCAGCACGTGAACACGACTGATTCTGCGGTGCGTATTACTCACGAGCCAAGTGGCGTAGTCGTGACTTGTCAAAATGAGCGTAGCCAACATGGTAACAAGGCCACTGCGATGAAAATGCTACGTGCTAAGCTTTATGAGCTTGAGATGCAAAAACGTATGGAGTCGCAACAAGCGGTTGAAGATAACAAATCTGATGTCGGTTGGGGCAGTCAAATTCGCTCATACGTGCTGGATGACTCACGTATCAAAGACTTGCGTACGGGTGTTGAGACCTTTAACACCGGTGCAGTATTAGACGGCGATCTCGATCAATTTATCGAAGCGAGCCTAAAAGCTGGACTGTAAGGGTGCTTTTAAGAATAAATCCCTACTCTTAATTTTTGAATCTTTTTGAAGTAGGCTGTGGCTTTAGCCCAGCTTAAACCTTTGCTGAAGCACAATGCTGGGCTAAAGCCACAGCCTACAGTAGTCCATAAGGTTGATAGTTGGGTAACAAAGCGAAAATTACTTAAGGAAAAACTATGCTAAGCGTAAATAACTATTTTGATGATAAAGTGACTTCTATTGCTTTTCAAACGGCGACCAAGCCAGCTACTGTCGGTGTCATGAGTGTGGGTGAATATGAGTTTGGCACCAGCGAATTTGAAACCATGAGCGTCGTTAGTGGAGCGTTGACGGTAAAATTGCCAGAAAGCGATGAATGGCAAACCTTTAATGCTGGCGAGCAATTTACTATTGAAGCCAATAAGAAGTTTAATGTTAAAGTTGAAGTAGAAACGGCTTATTTATGCACTTATGGTAAATAGGGGTTTTTAGACTATAATCAATCCGATATAAAAACAACTTTTCATTAAGCGGCTTGATAGCCATGTATCTGAGTTATTTGGATTCAACTATAGTATTAGAATAATTAACGCCAAGTGGTTAATGCTTGGCGTTTTTTTATGGCAGTTAATAAGCCAGATTTTACACAGCATTACACTTTATCTGTGGCAAGTAAACAGCAAAAATAATCACAGTTAATTATGCTAAAACAATAACTTTCAATAGGCGTACTGTTTTATGGCAAAGGAAAACCAGCAAGCAATTATGGAAAACACACGTCATGATTACGAGCATTTAGCGCGCCGTGCTAATCTGCGCTATGTGAGCGACGATGAACCTGGATTTACACGTAGACGTTGGGGGCGCGGGTTTACCTATCGTGATGCGACTGGCAAGACTGTGAAGGACAAAGCGTTGCGTAAGCGCTTTGACGCTTTGGTTATTCCACCGATGTGGTCAGAGGTTTGGATATGCCAAGATGACAAAGGCCACTTGCAGTCGACGGGCCGTGATGACAAAGCACGTAAGCAGTATTTGTATCATCCGTCATGGAACAATATCCGTGATCAGGCTAAGTTTGATGCCATGATAGGGTTTGCAGAAGCATTGCCAAACTTACGCGCACAAGTTGAGAAAGATTTAGAAGCTGAGCCTTTGTCACGAGAAAATGTGTTGGCTGCAGTCGTTAAGCTGCTTGAGACGACTTTGATTCGTATCGGTAATAGCCGCTATGCTAAACTCAATAAAAGCTATGGCCTCAGTACCCTACGCAGCAAGCATGTTAGCGAAACAGACAATGGGCTGGCGTTTGATTTTGTCGGTAAAAGCGCCAAAGAGCATCATATTGAGTTGCAGGACGAGCGTTTAATTGACATCGTACAGGCATGTAGTGAGCTACCCGGTTATCAGATTTTTAAATATTTGGATGACAATGGCGATAAGCAGGTGGTCGATAGTGCAGATATCAATGACTATCTGCGAGTGCATACTTGCGGCAACGATTGTGAAAGCAAGATGTATAGCGCAAAGGACTTTCGCACATGGATGGCGAGTGTGCTGGCAGCCAGCTACCTTTACGATGAGCTGCAAACGTCAGTAGGCAAGGAGATACTAGCAAGTGCGCCTGAAAGCGACGAGCGCCAAAAGCTCATTACAGAGATGGTCAAAGATGTGGCGGATGAGCTAGGCAATACACCCGCTGTATGCCGAGCCTCCTATATTCATCCTGTCATTCTTGAGAAGTTTTTAGCGGGAGAGTTTTTTGAGTCTTATAAACAAGCACGTCGTGGACGCACTAAAGAATATCAACGCTGTGAAGAGAAAGCGTTACTTGGGTTTTTAAGTACAGTAGAATAAATTTAGACCCATTAGAAAGCTTGTATTTAATCGTAAAAATGATACGTTATGTATTGAAATAAACATAGAAATGCGTTACTAATAGATTATATTAAATGTAAGAATAAGAGACGGTCTATAGAATATGATCGTTTTGCTATTAGAACTAACATATATCTGACTTGAACCGTTGATCTATCTCTATTTATAAATTGCTAAAGGATTAGCTCATGACTATCTCATCTTCAAATACCAATGCATCTCAAAACCCTGCTTCGAATGCTTCAAACACTCTAGCAAGCTATGCTGATTATTATAATAATTTTGACATGAAGGCGTTGTTAACAGAGATCTTTGGTGATCATCTGGACGATCGGCTTAATGCTTATATGGCTTGCTGTGGACGTCATGTGCGTGATGGCCGTGCTGATACTATCGCGCTGGTCCACGAAGATACTGCGGGCAATATAACGCGCATGAGCTTTGGTGAGTTAGATAAAGCCAGCGCACAGGTAGCCAGCTTATTACAGTCTTATGGTGTAAAAGTCGGTGACCAAGTAGCCACCATGCTACCGCGTACGCCTGAGTTATTAATCATTGTATTGGCAACTTGGCGTTTAGGTGCGATATATCAGCCTCTATTTACCGCTTTTGGCTATGATTCAATCAAGTACCGGATGGACAAAGCCAACACCAAAATCGTTTTCACTAACGCTGATAATCGTAGCAAGTTTGAAGATTTGGCTGAGCAGACCAAAATGGTCTTTATCGGTAGTGCAGCTGATAGCAAGTCTTGGGATGACGACAATTATAACGAGATGATAGCAACACAGTCGCAAGATATAGAACCAATCTTGTTAGATACGGATGCGTCATTTTTGCAGATGTTTACCTCAGGAACCGTTGGCAAGTCAAAAGGTGTCAGTGTTCCATTAGCCGCGTTGCCAGCTTTTTATCTATATATGCGCTATGCGATTGATCTACGCGAGAGTGATAACTACTGGAATATGGCAGATCCAGGTTGGGCGTACGGTTTGTATTATGCGATTACCGGACCTCTACTATTAGGTGTCACGACTTATTTTAATGAGGCGGGTTTTGATGCGACCAATACGCGCGACTTTATGGTGCGTCATAAGATTACCAACTTAGCTTCTTCACCAACGGCATTTCGCATGATGAAATCAAGCGGTGTTTTTGAAGAAATCACTGATAATAATACTTCGACATTATCATTACGCTGTGCCAACTCAGCAGGTGAGACTTTAAATACTGAAGTAGTAAGCTGGGTGCAAAACCATTTAGGCTGCCAAGTCTGCGATCAATATGGGCAGACAGAGACCGGAATGACCTGCTGTGAACACCATGCGTTAGAACATGAATGCCCAGTCGGCTCGATGGGTATGGCTCTGCCAGGGCATACCCTCGTCGTGTTGGATGATGATATGCAAGTATTGCCTGATGGCGAGCAAGGCCAGCTAGCAGTTGTAGTCAGTCAATCACCAGCGTTTTATTTCCGTGGTTATAGCTGGAACGAAAAACAGGCGTTCTTTGAAGACTATTATCTGACAGGAGATGTGGTCGAGCGTCATAGTGATGGCAGCTATTGGTTCTCAGGTCGTGATGATGACATCATTACGACGGCAGGTTACCGTGTCGGTCCAACTGATGTTGAAAACACTGTATTAGAACATGAGGCCGTTGCTGAGTCGGCCGCCGTCGGTGTCCCTGATGAGGTGCGCGGACACAATATTAAGTCCTATGTGGTGTTAAAAGATGGCATCGAAGGCAATGACGAGATTGCCCAGCAAATTAAAGACTTGGTACGTAAGCGTTTATCAACCCATGCTTATCCACGTGAGATTGAGTTTGTTGCAGCATTACCAAAAACGCCAAGCGGCAAGATTCAGCGCTTTTTATTACGTAGTTTGACTGCTGAATAAGCTGCTAAATGAATAGGCCTAATTGTCAAGATTTTTAATACTTTCAACTAAAAGTTTTGCAAGATTTCAACTAAAAATACAAAACCTTAAATGGTTAAGGAATAATAATGCAAATTCAACAACACAGCTTTTTAGTCACTGGTGGTGCATCAGGATTGGGTGAGGCAGTCGTTCGTGCCATCGTTAATGAAGGCGGCAAAGTCGTTATCGCTGATTTGAACGAGTCAACCGGACAAGCATTGGTCGATGAGCTGGGTGATAATGTACGGTTTGTACGCTGTGATATTACCAGTGGCGAAGAGGTACAGGCGGCTGTCAATAAAGCCGAAGAAGCATTTGGCGGTCTACAAGGATCTATCAACTGTGCAGGTATCGCTGTCGTACAAAAGCTGCTCGATCGCGAAAATAATCCAGCGGAGCTTGATGCC
Source organism: uncultured Psychrobacter sp. (assembly GCF_947488565.1). Lineage (GTDB taxonomy): Bacteria > Pseudomonadota > Gammaproteobacteria > Pseudomonadales > Moraxellaceae > Psychrobacter > Psychrobacter saeujeotis. Next base: position 307,423 of record NZ_CANKZC010000003.1, read on the forward strand.
TTTAGTCGTGGGGTTAATATCAACCTTGTTGGCTCTTTTAACGTGGCACGTTTGGTCGCAGCTTCCATTGCTAAGCGCATAACGAACAACAGTGATACAGAGAACGTGGCAGAAAAGAACACTGATAATGGTGTCATTATCAATACGGCATCTATCGCTGCTTTTGATGGGCAAGTAGGGCAAGCAAGCTATGCATCATCTAAAGCGGGCGTGGTCGGTTTGACCTTGCCACTCGCTCGTGAGCTGGCCCGTCACGGTATTCGCGTCATGACGATCGCGCCTGGGGTCTTTGCAACACCTATGATGGATACCATTCCTGAAAAAGCGCGTGAGCAGTTAGAGGCGGGCGTTCCTTATCCTAAACGTTTGGGCGCTCCTAATGAGTTTGCCAAACTGGTCACTCACATTATTGATAATGCTTACTTAAATGGGGAAGTCATTCGCCTGGATGGCGCCATTCGTATGGTTTAACCTGTATTAACTGGCTGTAAAATCCGATAACTCCTTGATATAAAATTCTTATTTATAAAAAAGACATGACATTTAGCATAGCGCTTTGCTATTTATAGTAGATGCAAAATTGGTCGATATAGTAATATGGCTTCCCAATAAACAGCGAACAAGAGTAAAGCGCTTATCACTTCTCTGTATTTTTCTCTAAATTACTCGTTATAAGTTCATCTTTTATCTAAATTAGATGAATTCTGATTGTTGATGTAAATACAATTTCAACAGTCCAGGTCAATAGCATTAACTGCAAAAAGATACTCGTCTATCCTTCTAAAGCTACTCTTATAATACAATTGTGGATAAAGTCCTTATAAATCAAAGGTTTGTTTTTAACTCTGTGCATGTCTTGTGGCTATTGACTCTTATTGATAATTACTGTCTATAATTTATCATTTCAACTCATCAATAAAGCGACTTTAAAGGCACTTCTTCAACGATAAAAACAGCCACGGAGATTATTATCATCTTATTACAGAACCGTATATCAACGTTATAATACCGTATATCCAGACTATTTTATGTTACCTCTTCCCTTTTAATATTTCTGTGCTATTGTCTATAATCGCTTATCTGAATATAGAGAGGAACCCGTGTTTGAAAAGTACACCCACCATGAGTATCGAAACGACATTCAAGGACTGAGGGCCATAGGGGCTATTATCATCATGGTGTTCCATATCTGGTTTAATAAGGTATCAGGTGGGGTGGATGTATTTTTCGTCGTTTCCGGATTTTTAATGGCTTCAATAGTATTAAAAGGCTATTTTTTAAATGGCACTGTCAGCCCGTTTCCTTTTTGGGGCGGCGTTATAAAAAGAGTCGCGCCATCAGCATATATTGTACTTGCAGCGACACTTATTGCCAGCTACTTTATCTCATCGCCAGTTCTAATATATACCGTGTTACATGAGATCATCGCCAGTGCCTTGCATCTTGAAAACATTCAGTTAATTAGACTCTCTGTCGATTATCTATCTACTGGTAGACCGCCAAGCCCGGTTCAGCAGTTTTGGGCACTGTCTATTCAAATGCAGTTTTATGTGGTCTTTCCATTGGTTTTGATTCCTCTTGCTTATTTTGCGAAGAAAAGACAAACATCTACGCCTCTTTTTTTGGGAATAATTGTTATTATACTGGCATCCTTTGCCTACGCTACTATGCTGGTCAAAGACGATCCAGCTATGAGTTACTTCAATCCATTGTCTAGAATTTGGGAGTTTTTCTTCGGTTCACTCTCGTTTCTTTTAATATCCAATGCCAAAAAAATAAAATATAGACAGATTTTAGGCATCTTGGGTATTGCTTTGATTATTGGCGGTGCAATCTTTATACCTAGAGGCGCAAATTTTTCGGGTCCTATATCTTTAATTCCTGTACTTGGTGCAGTTTTTATTATTATGTCAGGTGTCGGTGGTCAGGGCGTTGTAAACAAGCTATTGTCCAATAAATTCCTAGTATTCTTAGGGGGGATATCTTTCACTATCTATCTGTGGCATTGGCCTATATTGATATTTTATAAAGAATATTTTGGTTATGAGTCTATTAGTCTGATACAAGGGCTAATGATCATGAGCGTGTCTACGCTTTTGGCCTACTTTACCAGCAAAAAGATAGAATCTCCTTTTAGAAGAATACCAAGAGAAAAAGTACTGGTGAATTTTTCAATCGGAATTCTATTTTTCTTACCTGTGATGGTAGCGGCTTTCGCTTTTAGACACGAAGTCGTCTCTACTACTGAAAGCGCTAAGATAGAATTGGAACAAAAATCTATTGAACCATTTACAGGCGATAAAATTTACTTAGAAAATGAAAGCTTCAAACCAGATCGTGAACGTCTGCTTACGATAAAGCAAAGGGTCCCTGCTGCTTATGCTGCTGGGTGCAATCAATCTATGGACGGAGAGGAGGTGACTACTTGCGACTTTGGAGATTTGACGTCTGATCGTGAGATAGTACTGGCAGGCGGCTCTCATGCAGTACAATGGATCACCGCACTAGACAGCATCGGTAAAGAGAATAACTTTAAAGTGATCAATATGACAAAAGCGGGTTGTCCTTTAGGAGTGGTAGAAGAGTCTAACGAATCTTGTCACATATGGAATGAGGAGGCGGTTGAAAAAATTATAGAGATAGCGCCTCATGCTGTCATCACCAATTCTACTAGAACCGTAGTAGACCAAAAAGAGTTTATCCCTCAATCTTATATTGATACTTGGAAAGTAATCTCTGATAATGAAATAGATGTGATTGGGATAAGAGACAATCCACGCTTCGGTTTTGATGTACCAGACTGCTTACATAGAAGTAGGAACGCAGCAGATACAGATACGTGTGTCATAGACCGGACTGAGGCTCTATTGCCGACTGATCCTACTATAGAGTATCAAGACATTATTACAGGTATTGATATGTCAGATATGTTCTGTACCGCCGAAAAATGCCCGACTACTTTTTCTGGAAAGATAATGTATCGTGATGCAGAACACATCAGTATAGAGTATGCACACTTTATAAAAGATACCTTTGAAGATAAATTAAAAGAAGCGTTATCTACGGTCAGCTAAAAATATTTAAAATGTTAAGTTAATACAGAAAGAGCCCAATGCATTGGTTAAATCAACGCTTTGGGCTTTTTGTATTAACAGCCTCTAGAGCCGTAGATTTTATAATTTCTCCTTACCATATTCTTCTCTTGAAATAGCCATACAACACACCAATTGATAGCCTATAAGTAATATCATTACTACTGGTAAGGTTTAAAACAAAGCAATTGTAGTTGGTATATGTGAGCACTATTACCAGTAAGTCATTTTCTGGTGTTGACACTAAATATATTTAGTTGAAATACAATCCGATATCCCGCATATACATAGCAGACAAACAGAAGGGCCTTGTTATAAGCCCGTTATAAAAACTGTTAAAAATATGAATTATAAAAGGATAATACTATGAGATTTGAGAAGTTTACGCAAAAGCTGCAAGCCGCCATTCAAGAGGCGCAAAGCCTAGCGTTAGGACGTGACAATACTGGTATCGACCCAGTGCATTTGCTTGCCGTACTGCTACAAGATGAGTCCAATTTGTCTATCTGTCAGCAGGCAGGTGCCTCTATTCCTGCACTAAAAAACGGTGTAGCAAAAGCGTTAGACAATCAAGCCAAAATTAGCGAGCCGACAGGAGATGTCAATCTAAATCCAAACTCGGTCAAAATTTTAAATCTTGCAGATCGTCAGGCACAAAAAGCGGGTGATGATTTTATTGCTACTGAATGGGTCATATTGGCACTGGCTGAACAGGGCGAGACTAAAAAGATATTTGAGAGTGCAGGGGTGACTGCTGATAAGTTAAAAGCAGTGATTGAACAGCTACGGGGTAATGAGAAGGTAGACAATCAAAATGCTGAAGATCAGCGTGATGCCCTTAATAAGTATACGATTAATCTAACCGAGCAGGCAGAGCTTGGCAAGCTCGACCCCGTCATCGGCCGTGATGAGGAGATTCGCCGCACCATACAGGTGCTATCACGCCGTACCAAAAACAACCCAGTGCTCATTGGTGAGCCAGGTGTCGGTAAGACGGCTATCGTTGAAGGCCTAGCGCAAAAGATTATCAATGGTGACGTGCCGGAGGGTCTGCGTCGTAAAGAAGTACTGTCGCTTGACTTGGGTGCACTGATTGCTGGAGCAAAATTCCGCGGTGAGTTTGAAGAACGTCTCAAGGGTGTACTGAGCGACTTGGCCAAACAAGAAGGTAACGTTATCTTGTTTATCGATGAGCTGCATACCATGGTTGGTGCGGGTAAAACGGATGGCGCGATGGATGCCGGGAACATGTTAAAACCTGCATTAGCACGTGGTGAGTTACATTGTGTTGGGGCGACGACCTTGGACGAATATCGCCAGTATATTGAAAAAGACGCGGCACTTGAGCGTCGTTTCCAAAAGGTACTGGTCGATGAGCCGACGGTTGAAGATACCATTGCTATTCTTCGTGGTCTCAAAGAGCGTTATGAGTTGCATCATGGTGTTGATATTCAAGACAGTGCCATTATCGCGGCGGCGCGTATGAGTCATCGCTATATTACTGATCGTAAGCTGCCGGATAAGGCCATCGATTTAATAGACGAAGCAGCCAGTCGTTTACGTATGGAGATGGACAGTAAACCTGAAGCGCTAGGTAAGCTTGATAGTCGTCTTATTCAGCTAAAAATGCAGCGCGAAGTGCTCAAAAATGAAGAAGATGCTGGCGCACGAGCTGAGCGTAAAGTGCTTGATACGCAAATTGATGAGCTTGAAAAAGAATACGCTGATCTTAACGAAGTCTGGCAAGCAGAAAAAGCGCTGGTCAAAGGCAGTCAACAGCTCAAAGATGAGCTTGACAAAACACGCATCGCTTATGATAAGGCAAGCCGAGAAGGCGATTACGAGACCATGAGTAAACTGCAGTATGAAACCATACCGCAGCTTGAGCGCCGTATCAATGAGTCTGACTTGGCTGAGCAAAAGGAGCAAACAGGTGAGCCTGCTGGCGTAAAGTTATTACGTAATAAAGTCACTGATAATGAGATTGCTGAAGTGGTGGCCGCGGCGACAGGCATCCCTGTCAGTAAAATGATGCAAGGTGAGCGCGATAAGATGCTGGCGATGGAAGACAAACTTCACGAGCGCGTTATCGGTCAGGACGAAGCAGTTGAGTCGGTTGCTAATGCAGTGCGTCGTAGTCGGGCAGGCTTGTCTGATCCGAATCGTCCTTCTGGCTCGTTCTTGTTCCTAGGGCCAACAGGGGTAGGTAAGACTGAGCTGACTAAGTCTTTGGCAAACTTCTTATTTGATAGTGAAGAGGCGATGGTGCGCATCGACATGAGTGAGTTCATGGAAAAGCACAGTGTCAGTCGCTTGGTAGGTGCCCCTCCTGGTTATGTCGGCTACGAAGAGGGCGGTACATTAACCGAAGCTGTACGCCGCAAGCCTTATAGTGTTGTGCTGTTTGATGAAGTAGAAAAAGCGCATCCAGATGTGTTTAATATCTTATTACAGGTATTGGACGATGGGCGCTTGACTGATTCGCAAGGTCGGGTGGTAGACTTTAAAAACACGGTTATCATCATGACCAGTAATTTGGGTTCACATAAAATCCAAGAGATGGTTGGTGAAGACTACCAAGACATCAAAGCGGCAGTAATGGATTCAGTTGGTGAGCATTTCCGTCCCGAGTTCGTCAACCGTATTGATGAGATCGTAGTGTTCCATGCGCTCGGTCAAGAACAAATGGCTGGCATTGCTGATATCCAACTAGAGCGTCTGCGTCGCCGCTTACAAGAGCGTGAATTAGATATTACCTTATCTGATGAAGCAATGGGTCAGCTGGTCGCTGTAGGTTATGATCCAGTATATGGTGCACGTCCACTAAAACGTGCTATCCAGCAAGAGATTGAAAACCCATTGTCATTAAAGCTACTGGCAGGTGACTTTGTCGCAGGTGACATTATCAAAGTCGACGTAGATGTAGATGATAAGCTTACCTTTGATAAGCTTAGAATGAGTTAATAACGCTAAAGTGTAGTACAAAACTGACCCCTTACTTGCAACAGCAGGTAAGGGGTTTTTTTATTTAAAAACATAATTTGTACCTTGACGGTGTTTTCACTTGCTATATTAGATAAAAGCACATCAATAGGGAGAATATGATGACAACCATTACTAAACGTATCAATGTACCTTTGAGCATAGTAGCGTTACTATTTAGTGCCTCTGCTTGCTCTAACTCAACCACCTTAAACACTGATACAACGCCCCCAACCATAAAAGCGTCTGATGATGCTGCTAATAGTGCGCAAAAAAGCACCAACAAACCTGAATTTACGACTAAAGAGTTTGCGACCTTCAATGAACCATGGGCAATGGCAGCGCTACCAAAAACAGCCAATGACCCTCTCAAACTACTTGTGACCCAAAAAACAGGTGAGCTCTTTATCGTTGATACTCAAACGAGCAATAAGACACAAGTCGATGGTGTGCCAAGTGTGGCATATGGCGGACAAGGCGGTCTTGGAGATATTGTGTTAGCGCCTGATTTTGCAACGAGTAAGATGGTATATATCAGTTATGTTGAAGCAGGTGACGGTCCCGACAACAATACATTTGGCGCTAAGGTCGTTAAAGCCAAACTTGTAGGGCTAGACACTGATTCACCAAGTTTGCAAGCTATCACGCCTATTTGGCAGCAAACGCCAAAAGTAAAGGGTCAAGGTCATTATAGTCATCGATTACTATTTTCTCCTGATGGACAGTATTTATACATCAGTTCAGGGGAGCGTCAGAAAAAGGATCCTTCACAGGATATGACCGTTAATTTGGGTAAAATAATTCGGTTAAATGCTGATGGGTCTGTCCCTAAAGACAATCCATTTGCTGGCAATACTGGCAATATTGCTTCACAGTTTTGGACAATAGGCCATCGTAATGTACTTGGTATGGCATTTGATGAGTCAGGCAGATTGTGGGTCAATGAGATGGGACCTCGCGGCGGTGATGAGTTTAATCTTATTAAAAAAGGCAATAACTATGGCTGGCCTGTGGTTTCTAATGGCCGTAACTATTCGGGTACTGATATTCCTGATCACGACACCCGTCCTGAGTTCGAGCCGCCTAAAATCACATGGACACCGGTTATTTCACCCTCATCTATGAGTATCTATAGCGCTGGTAATCAAAACAATTTTCCAGAATGGCAGGGCGATGCACTGATGAGTGGTTTATCATCCAAAGCTTTAATCGTAGTCGATATGAAAGAGACAGGCGATGCGTCTGAGCGTTATCGTTATGATATGGGTGCTCGTATTCGTAACGTTCTGACAGTCGATGGTGAAGTGTGGGTATTAGAAGATGGCGATAGCGGTAGATTGTTACAACTCTTGCCAAAATAAGAATATGCCTCTTTATTTGATTTATATAACTTTGCATATAGGTGCTGCGATGATTCCTAATTGTTAGCATATAAAGGAGTAGAGTGAGTTAAGACACATCTGTAATAATAAGAGATATTAATGCTTAATTCTTACTATTATTACTTTTTTTAAACTGGTTATAAGGCATTAATCCGCAGTATTGCAGTCAGTTGCAAACTTGTAAGTAGTTGAATTAGATTTGATAGTTAAGAAATATCTTGTTATTGTGTGCCTCACAGGAAATTAAGGTAAATTTACAGATGGATCATGTAAAAGTTGAGAGATTGGGACCGTTTCCGCGAGTGAGTAAGCCTGTTTTTATTACGTCAGGTATTTTAATCGTCGGTTTTATTATCTTTGGAGTGCTATTTACTGAAACTGCTGGTACTCTTTTTGGTTTTTTGCAGGGTTTTATTACTGATAAGTTTGGCTGGCTTTTTATTCTATTAATGAACTTGGCTTTAGCGTTATGTATTTATTTAGCCATGAGCCGTTATGGTGACATTCGTTTGGGTCTCCAAACAGAGGCACCACAATATAGTCTATTCTCATGGATCGGCATGCTGTTTTCTGCTGGTGTTGGTATTGGTTTGATCTATTGGGGCACCGCTGAGCCTTTATACCACTTTATGGCGCCTCCATTAGGTGAGCCAAATAGCGTAGAGACGGCTAAACAAGCTATTAACTTTACCTTTTTGCATTGGGGATTACACGCTTGGGCACTGTACGCGTTTGTTGCATTGTCTCTCGCCTATTTTCATTATCGCCGCGGCTTACCTCTATCAATTCGATCAACGCTCTATCCGTTATTAGGTAAAAAGATCTTCGGTCGATGGGGGCACGCTGTCGATATCCTAGCAGTATTTGGGACAATGTTTGGTGTTGTAACATCTTTGGGTCTGGGGGTTTTGCAAATAAACTCAGGACTTGAGAAGTTATTTGGTACGCCTAATAGTTTAACAGTACAAATTGCTTTAATTGCTTTTATAACGGTTTTAGCCGTTATTTCTGTGTTAATGGGTTTGGATAAAGGTATCAAACGCCTAAGTGATATCAATATCGGACTGACAGCCATCTTACTTGGCTTTATGGTTATTCTAGGACCAACGTTATTTATCTTCGATAGTTTCCTTGAAAACGTCGGTAACTATTTATCAGTGTTTGTTCCACTAGGACTGTGGGGCGAAGCTTATGAAGGTCAAGAAAACTGGCAGTCTTCATGGACGATATTTTACTGGGCGTGGTGGGTAAGTTGGGCGCCATTCGTCGGTATATTTATTGCCCGTATTAGTCGCGGCCGGACCATTCGTGAGTTTGTGTTAGGGGTCATGTTAATACCAATAACAATCTTGTTTTTTTGGTTTACGACTTTTGGCGGCGTTGCTATTCATATGGAGTTGCTTGCTGCTATTGATCCTGCATTGGCTAGTCCAGGACTCGTTGAAGCGGTACAAGCAGATTTTGGTAGTGCCATCTTTAAGCTGATCGAGTACTACCCGTTAACCAAACCGATTACTTTTATAATTGTCATTATGATTGTACTTTGGTTTGTAACATCATCAGATTCGGCAAGCTTTGTCATTGATATGCTAACAGCCGGTGGCGATACCAATCCGCCAAAAATTCAGCGCTTATTTTGGGCAAGTACAGAAGGCGTCATAGCTGCAGTTTTACTTGCAGCCGGTGGACTAAGTGCTTTACAGGCAGCAGCTATCGTAGCAGGTCTACCATTTGCTTTAGTCGTATTTGTGATGATGTACGCGCTACTACGTGGTTTAAGTAGAGATCAGTTGATACTGTATAGAGCTCAACAGTATTACATTACTGCAGAATCAGCAGATCATAATACGGCGAACGAGTTCGTTGATGAAGATCTATTGGAAGGTCCGCCTAAGATTGCTAAAGGTGACTAATCTATATTACCTGTTATCGTTATTGTTATTATTAGAATTTTCATACACAGATAGCCCTCACATTTAGGGCTATTTTTATGCGGTTATATATATTTTTAGGTTTGATAGGTTGTTTATATCCAAACATAGTGGCACAACTCTATTTTAGGAAGGTATTATGAGTGAACTCAAAATTGGTCGTCTAGGACCTTTTCCACGAGTTAATAAGCCTGTTTTTATTGCCTCGGCAGTTTTGATCGTGGGTTTTATTATATTTGGCGCTCTGTTTCATGAGCTGGCTGATTCAGTATTTGCTGCAGCACAGGGTTTCATTACTCGGCGATTTGGCTGGCTATTCGTTATTTTAATGAACGTGGCAGTGGTGCTAAGTTTATATTTGATTTTTAGTAAGTATGGTGACATCCGCTTGGGTCATCAGACCGAAAGGCCACAGTATAGTCTGCCATCTTGGATTGGCATGTTGTTCTCAGCAGGTATTGGTATCGGTATCATGTACTGGGGCACCGCAGAACCTGTTTATCACTTTATGGCACCACCTCTTGGCGAAGCTGAGACAGTAGAAGCCGCCAAACAAGCAATGAACATCTCGTTCTTGCACTATGGTATCCATGCTTGGGCCATTTATGCCATCGTGGCGTTGTCTCTGGCATACTTCCACTTTCGCCGTGGTCTGCCACTCTCTATTCGCTCAAGTCTGTATCCATTGTTGGGCAAAAGGATTTATGGCGGGTGGGGCCATGCTGTTGATACGTTGGCTGTATTCGGTACGATGTTTGGTGTCGTCACTACCTTAGGTTTTGGTGTATTACAAATCAACTCAGGGCTTGAGGGATTGTTTGGTTTACCAAATTCGGTACCCGTACAAATTATCCTGATTGCTTTTATTACTATGCTCGCCTGTGGTTCTTTATTAATGGGATTGGATAAAGGCATTAAGCGTCTTAGTGACACCAATATTGTTTTGACCTTTGTACTGCTAGGGTTTGCTTTTATCATGGGCCCAACTCAATACATCATGGACAGCTTGGTTGAAAACGTCGGTAACTATGTACAAAATATCGTTCAATTAGGCTTTTGGAGTGAAGCTTATAGTAAGGGCGATTGGCAGTCATCATGGACTATTTTCTATTGGGCTTGGTGGATTAGCTGGTCACCATTTGTTGGCGTGTTTATCGCTCGTATTAGCCGTGGTCGTACCATTCGTGAATTCTTATTAGGCGTCTTGTTTATTCCTATGGTTATCCTGTTTTTCTGGTTCACAACCTTTGGCGGTGTGGCTGTAAATATGGAGCTGATTGGCAATCCTGGATTCATTGAAGTGGTACAAAATGACTACGGTAATGCTATTTTCAAATTAATGGAGTTTTATCCATTTACGCAAGCCACAACGATGTTAATCATCATCATGATTGTTTTATGGTTTGTGACCTCTTCAGATTCAGCAAGTTTTGTGATCGATATGCTAACTGCGGGTGGTGAGACCAATCCGCCCAAGATTCAGCGTCTATTTTGGGCGATAACTCAAGGTTTTGTGGCTGCTATTCTACTGGCAGCGGGCGGTTTGGGTGCCCTACAAGCGGCTGCTATCGTGGCAGGATTCCCGTTTGCCGTTGTCGTCTTTGTCATGCTGTACGCTATGATACGAGGATTCAATCGTGATGAGCTTATATTGTACCGTGCAGAGCAGCGCTTTATCACGGAAGAGTCGGTCGAGCATAATACGGCTAACGAGTTCGTTGATGAAGAACTATTAGAAGGACCACCTGAGATTGCTAAGGGTGATTAAAGCATAATATAAAATTGCACGTCGCTACACAAAACCTCAATCTATTCGTAGATTGGGGTTTTATTAGTTAATAAAGTAGTGATTAGAGTCAGGCTACTTTCAAACTTTTCTTAATGAGAACTCAACCGTAACGACACTGCGTTTGATAAGTAGGCAATATCTTGATAGGGTATCGTTTTTTTTAATTTTGGAAAAATCTATGGATCACGTTAAAGTTGGTCGATTGGGCCCTTTTCCAAGGGTAAGTAAACCAGTATTTTTGTCTTCAGCGATTTTAATTATTGCGTTTATTATCTTCGGTGCCTTTTTTAATGAGCTGGCAAGCGTAGTGTTTGGGCAAGCAAAAGCGTTTATCTCAATTCGTTTTGGCTGGTTTTTTATCATGGTAGTCAACTTAGCCGTGGTCATGAGTATCTATCTAATATTTAGCCGATATGGTGATATTAGGCTTGGACATCAGATGGAAAAGCCGGAATACAAACTCATCTCTTGGATTGGAATGTTGTTTTCAGCGGGTATCGGTATTGGTTTGCTTTACTGGGGTACGGCTGAGCCGTTGTACCACTTTATGGCACCGCCACTAGGCGAAGGAGAGACGGTTGCATCTGCCAAGCTTGCGATGAATATCTCGTTTTTACATTACGGTATCCATGTGTGGGCGATTTATGGCATGGTGGCTTTAGCATTGGCTTATTTTCACTATCGCCGTGGTTTACCACTCTCCATTCGCTCAACGCTTTATCCATTATTAGGTCAAAGAATCTATGGACGTTGGGGTCATACTGTTGATACGTTGGCTGTGTTTGGCACAATGTTTGGGGTGGTCACAACCTTAGGCTTAGGTGTGTTACAGATCAACTCTGGTCTTGAGAGTCTATTCGGCATTCCTAATAACATTACAGTGCAGATTGTCTTGATTGCAGTTATTACCGCGCTTGCTGGACTGTCGCTATTGATGGGACTGGATAAAGGTATTAAGCGTTTAAGTGACATCAATATTTTTCTGACTATTGTGCTATTGAGCTTTGTGATTATCTTAGGCCCAACGCAGTTTATATTTAATAGTTTTGTAGAGAATATCGGTAATTATCTGCACCAAGTTGTTCCGCTAGCCTTATGGACAGAGTCTTATGAAGGTCAAGAAAACTGGCAATCTTCATGGACAATCTTTTATTGGGCATGGTGGATCAGCTGGTCACCGTTCGTTGGCGTATTCGTCGCCCGTATTTCTCGTGGTCGCACGATTCGTGAATTCATATTAGGGGTGTTACTGATTCCGGTTACCATATTGTTCTTATGGTTTACAGCATTTGGCGGGTCGGCAGTGCACATGGAGCTAATGGCTGCAGTCAGTCCTGACATTGCCAGTCCTGGACTGGTTGAGGCAGTACAAGCAGATACTGGTAGTGCTATCTTTAAATTGATGGAAACCTATCCCTTTACTCAAGCAGCAACTGCCTTAATTATTGTCATGATCGTACTATGGTTCGTGACCTCATCTGATTCTGCCAGCTTCGTCATCGATATGTTGACATCGGGCGGTGATACCAATCCACCTAAGGTTCAGCGCCTGTTTTGGGCAGGGACTGAAGGTGTGATTGCAGCGATATTGCTAGCAGCGGGAGGACTTGGGGCATTGCAGGCCGCAGCTATTGTGTCAGGGTTCCCCTTTGCTATTGTCATGCTGGTCATGATGTACGCGCTACTTCGCGGCTTGAGCCGAGATCGTCTGGTGTTATATCGCAATCAGCAGTGGTTTGTCACTGAGGAATCAGCAGAACATAACTCAGCAAACGAGTTCCGTGATGAACATTTGCTAAAAGGTCCTCCTAAAGTTACCAAGTCTGATTAGTAAGATTGTAAAAATGATGCGAATAATAAAAAACCCCAGTTTATAAATAGGCTGGGGTTTTTTATAAGTATAACGCTAGATTTTTTAAGGCTATTAAAAGTTTAGATACATTTCCCTGGTACATAACCTATCGCTGCAGTTGTGCCACAGGCTGAGCAGGCATTACCTGCCGTACGATAACTGACTACCGAGCCAACTTTAGTAGTAACGCAAACAGGGTCGTACTGCATGGTACACATGTTTTGCTCTGGGTTGTGAGGCGGGCACTTAGTAAACAAATCGTTGCTAGGCGCTGGTTGAGCAGTAGACGGTGTATGAATCGAAGTGCTATCAGGCTCGGCGACACTCGGTATATTACTACAGCCTGCTATTGTTATCGCTACAGATATTACAAGTGACGACAAGCATGAACGCCAAGAGGTCCAAAAACTATTGTTAAACATAATATGTCCTTATTTATGAGAAGCATAATTTATGAAAGTCGCAATTTATAAAAACTACAACATCCTGTTGTAGGGGATGAGCTAATAATCGGTTATATAGCAGACTATTCTGCTATATTTGCTTTTATAAGTTAAAGATGGCCTAAGCTTAAATAGCCTAAGTTTCCTAAGTACTAGTCTAATTGTAGTCAGTCATCTGTTAAAAAGATAGCCAATAAAAAACCCCAGCCTATTTATAGGCTGGGGTTTTTATTTTCGGATTAGATAATAGGGTGTTTATTTAGACGACTTATCATCTTGATTGAGCTGAACATATTTATCGAAGTTTTGTGCATAATCAGTCAAATTGTCACTTAACATCTGACGGTACTGCTTAACGTAAAACTCTACGATATCGTCTTTTTCTTTTGCAAAGTCATCACCCTTTACAAAACCAATAGAGGCGACTGAAGCGCTATAACGCGCAGCTGCATAAAGCAATGAAGCGCCGACTTGACCTGAATGAGCATCAGGACCCAATTGGCTGTTTGCAACACCAATGATGGCATCGGCTCGCTGATAAAATGCCTGCATTTCAGGGGTGATTTCCGCCAATGCTTCAGCATTGTCATTTACATTGTGATTTTGAGCGTTGTTATCAATATTATCTTGAGACATAAGCGACTCCTATTGAGTGTATTTGAATATAGATTTATAGACCTGCATCTGCTTTTAGCAATTCAGCTTTGTCTGTTTTTTCCCAAGTAAAGGCAGTCTCAGAGCCAACGCGACCAAAATGTCCAAAGGTTGCTGTGCGTTGATACATAGGCTGGAGTAAGTTGAGCATTTGCGTGATGCCATAAGGACGCAAATCGAAATGCGTGCGAATCAGGCGAATGATCTCTTCAGAGCTGATTTTACTTGTACCAAAGGTATTTACCGAGATAGAGGTAGGTTCAGCGACCCCAATCGCGTAGCTCACTTGTACTTCACAGCGCTCAGCCAATCCTGCCGCGACGATGTTTTTGGCGACATAACGTACCGCATAAGCGGCGCTGCGATCAACTTTTGAAGGATCTTTACCACTGAATGCGCCGCCACCATGACGAGCCATACCGCCGTAGGTATCGACGATGATTTTACGTCCGGTTAAGCCTGCATCACCGACAGGACCACCAATGACAAACTTGCCAGTTGGATTGATGTGGTAGCGAGTACCAGCATGCAATAGATCGGCTGGCAGTACTTGTTTAATGATAGATTCCATGACGGCTTCTTGCAGATCTTTTTGCGAGATACTTGGGTCATGCTGAGTAGACAATACCACAGCATCAATCGCAGTCGGACGATTGCCATCATATTTTAAGGTAACTTGTGCTTTGGCATCTGGACGTAACCAAGGCAGATCACCGGCTCGGCGTAGCTCAGACTGACGCTCCATAAGACGATGCGCAAACTCAATAGGAGCCGGCATTAATACTTCGGTTTCATTACTAGCATAGCCAAACATTAAGCCTTGATCACCAGCGCCTTGCTCTTCTGGGCTGCTACGATCGACACCTTGAGCGATTTCAGGTGATTGCTTACCAAGCATATTAATAACCGCACAAGTCTCACCATCGAAGCCAAGATCTGAGTGATGATAGCCGATACCATTGACCGTATCACGTACAATACGTTCTACATCAATATTAGCAGTAGTCGTCACTTCACCTGCTAGTATGACGGCACCAGTTTTGACCAGCGTCTCGCATGCTACGCGAGCTTGGATGTCTTCACGTAAAATGGCATCAAGAATGGCGTCTGAGATTTGGTCAGCCATTTTATCAGGATGGCCTTCGCTTACGGATTCAGATGTAAATAAGTTGTATTCACGCATAGTTAGATCGCTTAATTGCAAGGACTGTCGTTACTAAATCAGTCATAATTGAATGTTAACGGAAAATAAGAGGCAAAAGTGAATCAAAAAATTAGCACATTTTACCGTGAATCGAGTGAAAACTCTAGTGTCAGCTATGGTTGCTAACAATCGTAGAAACCAACGAGCTAGCTAAATTTTTGCCAGTGGTTATCTGTAGCGTTTTTATTTAAGTTGAAGTGACTCTATTAGACAACATTAGCTACAAAGAATTGTTAAATCTCTACAAACGCGGCTTTATCTTTAAACATACATTCTTCGTAGACTGGACAGGCTCCGCATTTGGGAGTACGCGCTTGACAGGTATAGCGCCCATGCAAGATGAGATAATGGTGAGCGTCAACTAGTAAGTCTTCTGGAATACGCTCGACCAGATTTTTCTCTACTATTAATACGTTTTTACCAGTAGCCAATCCCGTGCGATTGCTAACACGGAAGATATGCGTATCGACTGCCATTGTTGGTTGTCCAAAAGCGGTGTTTAAGACCACATTAGCGGTTTTGCGTCCGACCCCAGCGAGCGACTCTAAGTCTTTACGGTTATCAGGTACCGTGCTGTCAAACTTCTCTATTAAATCGCGACAAGTTTTGATGACATTTTTGGCTTTGGCATTGTATAAGCCAATATTTTTGATATAAGATTTTAGTCCTTCTTCACCCAATGCCAATAGGGCCTCAGGAGTATTGGCAATAGGGTATAGCTGCTGGGTTGCGATATTGACGCTCACATCAGTCGCTTGTGCAGAGAGTATGACTGCAATAAGCAGCTCAAAATTATTACTGTAGTTTAATTCAGTAATGGGATCGTCAATAGTAGCAGCCAGCTTTTCAAAAAATGGTCGCACATCACGATTGGGCAATCGTCTTGATGGCGGTGTATCTGCAGTTTTATGCTTAACAGTTTTGCTCATGATATATGGGTAATCTTTTGATAGCTATTGATTAAGATGGATACTGAGTTAGAACAAACAAGATGGTATAGCCAAAACTCTCTTTGAGACTAAAACTATAATTGAGACAGCTGTTCTTGCAACGTGGCCAACTCAGCGCTTTTTTTCGGATTAGGACGGACGCTCAGCTGTTTTTCTAGTTTTTTGATTTTGGTACGTAGTTTTGCGGCAGCAATCGTGTCTTTTGCTTGCTGCTCATCGATATCAATCGCTTGTGCGCTGGCGTTATTTAGCTTGGCCTCTACCATACTGACGACAGGTCTACTGTTATTACTATCCGCCAGTTGCTCGGTGACGCGCCTAAGGTGCGTATGATAACGTTGTCGCAGCTCATTTTGTTCCTGCGTGCGTTCTGCTGCTGACAATTCACGCTCAATAGGCACAAGATCGATACAGTCAACAGGGCAGGGTGCAATACATAGCTCACAACCAGTGCATAAGTCTGTAAAGATCGTATGCATATGTTTGCTAGTACCGACGATGGCATCGACCGGACAGGCAGGGATGCATTTTGTGCAACCGATACAATCATCTTCACGAATGATGGCGCGTACTTCGTGCGGACGCTCAGTCGTGGGGTCTATTGGCCACTTTGATGGTACAGCACTCAAGCGTTTTGGCTCGTTACTTGAGTCTTGGCTTTGTGAAAAGACCGTATCTAAAGTAGCATGATCTGCGACTAAAATATGGCCAATGGCATCACTGACAGGTTGTCCGCCAGGTACACATTTATTATGCGGTTCACCATTTACAACGATAGCGGTAGCATAAGGCAGACAGCCATCAGGATGATCGCAAAGACCGCATTGTGTCTGGGGCAGGCACGAGTCAACATACGCAATTTGCTGTTGTGTGTCAGCTGGCAGCGTCTCTAAAGTTAATGTATCAAACAGTATCGGCAGGTTTGTTAGACGGGTATGAATATTACTGGGCATTTAATCAAAGGCCTTAAAACTGGCGTAAAGAATTAGCGAGAGATACTATTGGTCGTGACTAGCATAGATAATCTATCATAAAAGAGGATTGTTCATAATGGCATACTATTGGTTACACACGAATATATTCTATAAAGCTAAAGTATTATGCCTTGTTCGTGAGCAATTTGTGCAATTAAATCGTAAGCAATACTGCCTTTAAAAGGTATCTTTGGTAAGTTTGAGATATCAAAGAAGTCGGCGTGCGAAAGCTCATCTTCTTGTATGACTATCTCACCGCTTGTATAAGACGCTCGAAATCCCAACATTAAGTTTGAGGGAAACGGCCATGGTTGACTGCTGACGTAGCGAATGTCAGTCAAGCAGATACCTACTTCTTCAGCGACTTCACGTACTACCGCATGCTCTAAGCTTTCACCCACTTCTACAAAACCTGCAATCAGTCCATACTGAAGATGCGTACTTGGTCGACCATAGCGGTGATGGTGTGCCAAGAGTATTTGCATCTCGCCGGTTTGTGGGTTTGGACGAGTGATGGCTGTGATGACACAAGGTTGTACTCGTGGATACTGGCGTAAGCGGCAGACCGGACAGACCATCGCACGCTCACCAAATTTGGCTACCGTAACCGACGCGCTGCAGCGACTACAAAACTGAGTATCTGCTTGCCAGCGTAGCAATTGTATCGCTTGACTCAGCTGCGTAGAGAGCGCTGCTGGTAGCTGGGTGATAAGTTGCCTATAAGTAATAAAGTCTATCTTTTCAGTACCAGCTGATGGCGTCTGCAATGCGGTTGACTTATGAGAGTCTTCAGTTAAGTGAGGAATAGCAATGCCGTGAGTTTGCGCATAATCGTAAGTAATGGCAATGGTAGCGGGTACATCATTGCCATCAATCGACTCGGGATCAGTATTCAACTCTTGTAATTCACCTGTCTCCCAGTGACTTGCTGCTAAGCTTGCCAGTAACTCAACACGGCCAACCTGATAAAGCTTAATTAATGACTCTGCTGCTTGGTCTTTTGTAACAGTATCGTTTTCAATAGCCAAAACAGGCACTTGCACAGGCCACCAGCCTTTTGCAGTATAGCGGCACAGTACAGTCTCGTTATCAATTACAAAAGCGGTGGTCATAAATAGCTATCCAAAGCAGCAAGAGGGTTGATAAAAAGTTGCTTATATTTATCTGCAACGATTAAGCGGCAAGTAGTTGGCTCAAACTATCCTGAGCAACATCCAGTGATTTTTTGCTCACAGGATGATTGTTCTCAAAACCATCCAAGCGATAGTCTACTGCCATAAGTACATCAGCTATATGAGCAAGTGTACGATCATCTATACTTTGACCACTTTCAAGACGTTTTTGCATATTGATGGTCAACTGGCTAAGCATATTTGCAGGTGTAGGCAATTGTAAGAAGCGTATTGCACCCGCAACTTGATGTATCAGATCAGGTATATTTTCAAGGTTAAGCAGGTCGCGATTGTCATCCAATAAATAGTCGTTAATTGCTTGCTCTGCACTTGATATGGCCGTACGACTCTCTTGTACCAACGTATCATAGGCCGTATCGATTTGATGTAATGAGATATGCTGACTGTGCGTTGCCAAATGAATAGCGCCTGGCGTGTGTATTTTCGCCATCGCGTTCGAAGCATTCTCGGCATGCATTAGCGCCAATAGCAGAGAGTCAAACTCATCAGGGGCTGGCGTTTGCCATTTTGCTACAGCTGAGGCGACATTTTTAAGAGAGGTTGCTGCATCAGCCAAACATAATAACTGCAGTACTGAGCTCAGCTCTGTAAGATCGGCAGCTATTGAGTTTACTTGTGCCGCCGCAGGGCTAAGCGTGTCACCGCGGGCATAACTATCAACTTTTTCTTTGATAGTGCTGATTTGGTTTTGAATAATATCATTTAGCGTATCAGTAATGGCACGGTTTGGTCCAAACAAGAAGCGCTGCATTTGTTCAAGCTGTGATGACTCAAGCCGATTATTTGCATACTGAATGCGTAGCTTTTGCGCTTGTTGATTGTCACGCTGACAAGCAAAACTTACTAGGTCTGCAAAACGGGCATCCATGATTGGCAAATAGCTATGAAACTGCTGCTCTAAGTAGATTAGTGTATGTTTTTGACTAGCGTTTAGCGGTAATATGTCTTTGATATCTGTGACAATAGCCGTTGCCGCTTGCCAAAACAGGCTATCAGTATGGGCGGCAATCACTGCACAAGCGGCACTCATAGCATCTAATTTTTGCTGGGTATCCGCCGTTAGTGGTGCATGTTTGGCAAGAACGACATTTAGACCGCTGCGATAAGCATTGGTGAGTAAGTCGCTATCCAAGCTTAACTCGCTTAATGGTTTAAAGTTCTGTTCAGGATTGGCAATGATGACGCTGCTGCTACCAAAGTCAGAAAAACAATCGGCATCGATCGTATCTTGCTGACTGTGAGCATAGAGTTTGTTAATAATTGGTAAGAGTAGAGTTGGCTCAACTGTCTCGGTCAATAGTACAAACTCGACATAACGATCAAGTGTCATGATCGCCTCTGATAGATCCATAATCAAAGCGGTGTCGCCGTTATTATTGTTGTCATAAAGCTGTTGTAGACCTTGTGCGATGGCTGTACTTAACAGCTGTCCGCCAGTTAATGCAACCAATTCAAAAATACAAGACAGTTGTGTTAACACACTAATAGAGTCTAATAATAAAGAGACTTGTTCTTGATCATCGTTAAATTCGCTAAGATGATTCTCAGTATCCTTTAAAATGACTGTAATCTCATTATGAAGCAGATGTAGAGAAGGTAGGTTAAAGTTAGTAATACTAAGGGCAGGGGTGGTCAATATTGTTTGCTCAGACTGGCTCATAGTTTTTTTCCATAAAATATTGATAGAGTCGACTTTAACGGCAGATAATTATTGATAAAAACAGGCTTTTTAGTATGTTATTAGATATTTAACGGGCGCAAGCCCATTAATCATGCGCAGTAACGCGCTCTACCACTGCGATAGCCTAGCGTTTAAATCAGGATAATCTTCTGCTAACCCTGCAAACCAGTTTTGATTAGCATGGTTGTCTACGGTTGACTCTAGCAATAAAGATGCCAAATTCGCAAAATTAGCATGAGCGGTGTTTCCACCCTCTGTTTGAGTATCTTCTTCGATTGCTAACGTTACCTGTCCACCCGTCATGGCCAGATAAACTTCAGCTAAAATCTCCGAATCCAACAAGGCGCCGTGAAAAGTACGATCTTGCTTACCGACATCCAATCGGCGCACCAAAGCATCTAGCGTATTTTTTTGTCCAGGGTATTGCTGCTTTGCCATTAATAAAGAGTCAGTCACTTGTACACGTTCGGCAAAGTCTGTCAGACCCACTTTACCAAACTCCATGTTCAAAAAGTTCATATCAAAAGTGGCATTGTGAGCGATAATTTCTGCGCCATCCATAAAATCATATAACGACTTAGCAACCTGATCGAAGGTTGGCTTATCTGCCAAAAAAGCTTCAGAGATACCGTGAATACGAATGACTTCTTCATCCATACCGCGCTGCGGGTTGATATAAACATGGAGTTTTTCGCCCGTAAACTTACGACCGACCATCTCGACAATACCGACTTCAATCACGCGGTCACCTTTGAGAGGGTCAAGCCCTGTCGTCTCTGTATCCATGATCAGCTGACGATTGGGCTCGTGTCGATGAATAGGCTGTGGTAGTAGCGGACGAAAGTTGGGGTTGGCACGACCAGTATCACCATCGAATTTTGGCAAGTCTGCTGATACGTTGGTTGTATCGCTGTGTGCATTCGTCTCATTTGATATCATGGTATTGATACTCACTGGCTGCGTAGTATTATTTAATTGTTTGACTGATACAGACTTTGAGTCACTGTTATCTGACATCTCATTTAAAGAATCTTCGTATAACAATTCTTCGTCTGAATCCTCATCCATCATATTAAAGCCTAACGGGTCATCGTTTAACCAATCATTGGCTTTTTTTTTAGCAGTGTCATCGTCGTTAAGTGCAGAGTTATCGACAGAATGTGCGACAGAGGGTTGCTCGCTGCTAGACGTGACGCCTAGATTGGCCAGCTCATCTGCTTTTTCGTTACCCGCGTGCCCAGCGTGACCTTTAACCCAGTGCCAATCAACATCGCGTGCTTGACAAAGCGTATCCAACTGTTGCCACAAGTCTTGATTGGCTACAGGCTTTTTGCCCGCAGTCTTCCAGCCGCGCTTTTTCCAGCCTTCAATCCATTGGGTAATACCGTTTTTGACATAGCTTGAGTCGGTCCAAATTTCAAGCTTTATATCTTGAGGACTGTGTTCCAAAGCTTTTATCGCTCCCATCAGCTCCATACGATTATTGGTGGTTTCTTTATCGCCACCGTACAAATCTTGCGTATGGCCATCGCTAAAAATAAGGTGCGCGCCCCAGCCACCAGCGCCAGGATTGCCTTTACAAGCGCCATCTGTATAGGCGATTGTGGTATTCGCTTTTACCGCCAATGGATTGGTCGTATTTTGCTGGCTTATGGTCGATACATTTGCAGGTGTGCTGGCAGATGCAGCAGAAGGTGAGGATGATAGAGCAGGATTGTCTGACATAATGACCTAAAAGCTTAATGGATAATCAACTTATAATAAATGGCGACACTCTTAACTACATAAGACTCTTGTCGTAGAGGACGTTTAGTCGTTATCTGTGTCTATACTATCGTAGATTGATTATAATGTGATTGAATAACTGCGCTCAATTATAGCAAATACGGGGCTCATATGCGCCATCGCTTGCCATAAAACTATAAAACTAAATATCAAAACAGTAAGGGGGTGGTTTTCTGTTAAAATGAGTGGGATAAGGACATGACATTACTTGTCAGCTAAAGCGGATTTATCTATATCACAGTCTCTTTTAACGTAGGATAATATTATCATGTTCAATCGCTCAAACGTTATGGGTCATAAGTTTAGGATGCTTGCCATCAGTGCTATGACCATTAGTGCATTGCTATTAGTAGGTTGCGATGGTACCAGTACGACTACAGAAACAGAGGCTGCAAAGACTGAGACGGATTTGTCCGTATTTGAAGGTTGCTATACGGTTAGCAATGATGAGCCTGCCCAGATTAAGGTCAGTCAGCAAGAAGGCAGGTGGGTTATGCAAATGAAAGAGCCTGCGACTGCCAAGCGGGTGTGGGACAAAGCTGAGCCACTAGAAGTTATAGCGAATAGCGAGATACCCAATTTTTTCTCCATTGACCCTGACAATGTTGACGCAGTCATCGGTCGTCCTGATAGAGTGCTGGTCATGGCACATGTCAAACCTGTTTATGCCAATATTGATCCTTTGCTTGATAGTGAGTATTTGTCTTATATCTATAAAGGGGCCAATACGATTTATCAGGTAGAATGTGAT
Source organism: uncultured Psychrobacter sp. (assembly GCF_947488565.1). GTDB lineage: Bacteria > Pseudomonadota > Gammaproteobacteria > Pseudomonadales > Moraxellaceae > Psychrobacter > Psychrobacter saeujeotis. The sequence goes on from NZ_CANKZC010000003.1 coordinate 330,086, forward strand.
GAAGTTAATACGGACATCTTGGCCAACCCACATGCCAATATTATTATTGATAATGTCGGGCCAAGCACTGAAAGCCTTTAACTATAGGCAGCCTTTAATAATAAATATAGCGTAGTCAAAGCAGAATATCTTGCCAGTCATTAAGCAATAGAGTTAGATTATATGAATTTTTTGAGTTATGTCGTCTTGGGTGGATTGTCTTATGCCGCTGGCTGGGCAATACGTACATATGTACTCGGTAAACAACCCAAACCCGCGCAGCCCTATGGTCTAAAACATCCTGTCATCTTAGGATATCTGGGCGCGTTTTTTATTGTTATGCTCGTTATCTCTTGGCTGATTGGACGCTATCTACTCGGACATGTCACGATTGATCTGCCCTTTATTATCATTAATAGTCTTGTTGCCACGTTTGTTTATTCGTTCGGTCTTAACCCAGAAAATGCCAATTATGAGGTACCTGATTGATGGTTAGTTATCACTGACTAATGATGGTTTACTAATTTTAAGCTTAATGTGCAAAAAAACACGGTCAATGATGAACGCATTGACCGTGTTTTTATGATTAAAAATACTATTGAGCACTATTTTAATAATTAGGATTTTTTCTTATCTTTTACATTTTTGTCTTTATTATCAGACGCTTTACCTTCAGAATTTGCATCATCTTTAAACATGGAATCTTTGGACATTGATTGCTCGTTTTTCCAAGCTTTATATTTGTTCAAGTCTTTCTCCATCAATCTTAGGCAAAACCCAATTACCAAGGCATCATCAACTTGACCAATAAAAGGTATGAAATCTGGAATAATATCAATAGGGTTTAGGACGTACAACAACCCAACCACTGCCGCTGAAATAGTTTTATAAGGTATATTGCGATAATTACCTTGGTAATAATCTTTTACCAAGCTCATCAGTAGCATCAAATCTTTCGCATAACGCTCAAGACCGCGATCCTTATCGACTTGATCCTTTATGCTGTCTTCTTTACTTAAGATGAGTTTAATATTGTCTAAAAGCGACTTATTATCTTTTTCTTTATCAGCCATACTAGCGTTCCTATCATTATTGATGAATTATTTCTTACCATTTACTATAACAAGAGTAATGGTAAGTACCAAACATGGTTGTTTAACAATTTGTTGTCGTTGTAATAGGCCATGGTTATAGGGTTATGCAACCCTTGTCGCTATTAAAGCTGTCAAACTGCGATATTATTTATATAAAGTTAATGTTAAAAACGTTGATAATTAAGCCATTGTTCTAAAACCATTATTTTAAAATAAGTTTTGAGGTAACAGTTCAGTATGCGTACAGAAAATCCGACTCTTTTACAACAAACTGATATGACCACTGCGGCTGATAAGGAGCTTAGTCGCCGCCAATTCTTATGTCGCTTAGGGGTGAGTACAGGGGCTAGTCTACTTGCAACTCAAGGTATCGCTCAAGGCTTAACGATTAAAGCTGCAGACAAAACGAGCGATCAAAATAGCAGTATGCCGCTGACCAAAGATGATCTGCCGACGGCGTTGCCAGAGGGTAATCAGTCAATAGCGTCCAAATCACATTGCATCAATCCTACTATTGAGACGCGTCTATTTGCTAGCTCCAACGTTGGCGGTAATCATGAGCGTAACCAGTTGGCGTTAGAGCGCCTGGCTTGCGCAGGTTTTGATGTGCACAATCCTGCTATAACCGAACGACAATATTTGCGCTTTGCAGGAACGGACACGCAGCGAGCCAGTGATCTACAAAACATTGCGACTGGCGCGATTGCCGCACCCAAACTGCTCATGGGTGTACGCGGTGGCTATGGCGCAATGCGTCTGCTGCCATTGATTGACTGGCAAACGCTGGGACGAATTATGAGAGAGCAGGGTACGATACTAACAGGCTTTAGTGATGTCACTGCTATTCAATGTGCGCTACTCGCTAAAGGGCAAATGAGCTCGCTCGCAGGCCCCATGCTCTATAGCGAATTTGGCAAAACGACCCCTGATGAAGTCAGTTGTCGACAATTTGTAGAGGCACTGACGAATCCTGATCTGAACATTAGCATTCAAAATGCAGATTTGACCAGTAAGCAATTACCAGCGATTCTGGCGACTGATAAGACTCAAACAGTCACGGGAACGATTTGGGGCGGTAATCTGAGCGTGATCTCAGCGCTGGCAGGTAGCGAGTACTTGCCGCGTATTAAAGGCGGCATTGTATTTTTGGAAGATGTGGGGGAACAGGCTTATCGTATTGAGCGCATGCTCTATGATTTGTATTTAGCAGGGGTGTTCCAGAATCAGCAAGCAATCGTGTTTGGCTCATTATCCGGCGCAGGTAAGGATAGCTACGATAAGCGTTACGATGTGGCCACGGTCATACGCCAATTGCATAAGCTGACTGGACTACCTATCTATAATGGCATGAGCTTTGGGCATATCAGTAAAAAACATAGCTTTCCACTCGGCGCGACCTGTCAGATTACGCCAGCGACAAGTAAAACTGACGGTTATACATTGAATTTTACAGATTATCCAACTATCGAGCCAAATAAGGTTAATGTCGAAGGGTTATGGCAGGTTATATAGTGTGATCGGGTGGACTTTGATCAATAGATTAACATTTGCTTTACAGAAAGTATTACTTATATCTGTCAAGATTAATTATTCTTCTATTACAAGGATTTATGATGATGTCAAACGCCAAAAAAACAAACTTTTCAGCTCCTTCTGTTCATTACAACACTACTTGCAGCTGTGAAAAATGCGGATGTACCAGTCCATCAACTTGCAAAAAATGCAATATGTGCGAAAAATGCTGCCAGTGTAATTAAGTTTAATAAGCAATAGGTAGCGAGTAAGATTGCAGAGTGCTCAACCTAAAATTATTAAACCGTCTAACTCTAAGAGTCAGGCGGTTTGTTTTTTCTACTTAACAAAGATAACTATATAAGAGGCAAAATAAGGGACAAGATCATTTAGGACATGTAAAAAGATAATAAGCATACCTAGTGGTTTTGTTAAACGATTAATCAAAACAAACAAAAACGATTGGTTAGTAATAGCAGTTAATATTTAAATGACATAGAAAATAGTACTTACCTTGAATTGATGGGTATTATAATAAGGAACATTAAAATGAAAAATTCAGTATTGAATAGAACCTTGCGAAATAAGCTATGGGTGGCAGTATTAGTAAGTCTTATCGGACTAAGCGCTTGTAGTAATGAAGCAGAGGAAAAGGCCGATACTAATAATACAGAATCTAGTGAAATGACGCCAGTGCAGACAGATAGTGACACTGAAGCTAGTGTTAGTACTTCCATAAATGAAGCAGAAGGTACAGACAGTACAGATGATGACGCAGGGGGTACAGCATACTATTCTGGTGTAGACAGCGTGGAAAATGAGCAAAAGGCTGTTGATACGGCTACTGTAAACGAAAATAACTCGAACTTAGATAAAACAGCAGCAGAAGGATTACAGTAATATAGCTTTGTCTAGTATGTAATATATATAGTAAGAGCGTGTTGTGTCTGATGGTTATACAAAAATATTAGCAGATAAGCAACTGTTTATTATCTTTATTGAAAGTAGGCGCGACCGCTATCTATTTATCGCATCGATTTGCTGTATATTTATACATAGTAATGTACATGATGCATGGATTGAGATAGATAGAGCAGGACAGTATAGGACACTAGATACAACAAAGCCCCTGATATCAGGGGCTTTGGCTACTCTATGAGATAGCATAGAACTATATAATGGTACCCGGAGCCGGACTTGAACCGGCACGCTCGTTAGAGCGAGGGATTTTAAATCCCTTGTGTCTACCAATTTCACCACCCGGGCAAAACTTGTTTTATCTACAATGTGAACTAGCTGATAGACCATCTAGTTACTAGATAAGTGGTCGCTATTATAAGCGGTTGTGCTAATAATGCAAGCCTAAATTAACGTAAAGTTAATAAATAATTGGAGGCTGGAGTCGGAATCGAACCGGCGTTAACGGAGTTGCAGTCCGCTGCATGACCACTCTGCCATCCAGCCAATCAAGGTGGACTATATTAGCAAAAATAATTTAAATTACAAGTCATTTTTTAGCTAAAAATAAGTTATTTACTAATGTAAGTCGATTTAAGCATTATTTAAAGATATTTGAGCAGTTATTATCTTATCAATAAGTGTTCAGTTGATGATAAGACCAGAATGCTGCAACACCTTTTATAAGCGTTGCAGCTAAACTTGTCCAATAATCTGTTTATAAGATGTCTTTGTTATTGCGTTTGGCTTTTTTGATGTCACGATAAGTTGCAGTACAAATCAAAACCAGTACACCAAGCGTAATCGCAGGCCAAATTAAAATATACAAGCCATAAATAAAGACGTTGTCCATGATATCTCCTTATAGTAGTTATAAATATGGTATTTAAGAGCAATCAACGGTCAGCTATCTACCGACCATCGTTGCCTAACCATCATTACCTAAGATGATCTATACTTTCGCATTTGGTGTTTTTGATACTTTGGCTTTTTTATCATAGTCACCAACACGCTTTTTAATCAGATCAAAATCAAAACGTTCATTGCCCATTAGACTGACGATGACACAGACGATGGTACTAGCGCCATAAGCCGTTAGTGAAGCGAGTAGGACCATATATTGACGTAAGAAGCCAGTAGCGAAAATGAGCATCAGTACCAGCGTAATAGCTGCTGCTAACATACCAATCTTACGGCCCAAAAAGCCAAATACCATTAGCCCGATCACAACCGCGGCTCCAACACTCGCCAATACTTCAAAAAACAAAGCAACGTATCCGGTGATTGGCAATAGTTCAAAGCGAGCAATACAGAAAAACAGCAAACCGATAATGACCGCAGAGGTAAAAGCGGTATTAGTCACACGATTCCAAAACACACTGGCTATCACAGGGAAGACAATCGCACCCCACAATGCACCTACGAATACCAACATCACTAAAATATCTAGCTTAAAGCTAGCAAAGATCAGACCAGCAGCAGTGGCAATAATCATGGTACTACGACCAACCAGCATCATAGTCTTAGGTTTAACTTTACCTCTAGCGATGTTCTTACCATATACATCTGCCATCATAATGGTCGATAATGCCGACAAGTCTGAATCAGCAGTCGATGACAATGAGCCGATGACCAAGATAAAGAACAAGGCGATAAAGACAGGATGCAAATAAGTACTGACCATCTGCGGGATCAGGTTGTTCATATTGCCATCAAGTGGTTCGATACCAATGGTCAAGGCCATTAAACCGATCATACCAAGACCGATGACGATGCCTGCATAGCCAACTGTAGCAGTGACAAACGTCGCTTTGATCTTGGTTTTGTCAATCGCAAATAAGCGCTGCGTAATGGTTTGATTACCGATAGCATAAGCCAATACGGCGACAAAATAAGGCGCACCTTGCTGAAAAAATGCCTCAGGCGAAAAGAAGTTCTGTTGCTCAAGCGTCAAGTTGGATAGTCCGCTGACCATAACTTCAGGCCCACCCATCGCAAATAATACTGCCGGAATAATAACGATACCAATAGCCATCAAAGCGACTAATTGGGCAAAGTCAGTGAAGACTGAGGCGCGAAACCCTGAAGTTAGGGTATAGCTCAGTACTCCGACACCCGCAATAATCACCCCTGTTTGGAACGATAACGGTGATAGTACCGATACCAACGCCCCAGCCGCAGTGAAATTGACCATCAAGCTAATTAAGCTGCCCATAAGGTTGGATATGGCTAAAATTAATTGGCTTGATGAGCCATGACGAGCGTGAATAAGTTCGCCTAAAGTATGTCCATCAGGGGCAAGCTCACGAAAGCGCATGCCAAAAGGGTAGATGAATAAAATCATTAGCGCGCCCCAAAAGCCATAATGTATCGGCCCTGAAACGCCATATTTATAGCCAGAAGTAGCGGCGGCATAAAACGATGCTGCCCAAATCCAAGTAGCAGTCATACTGGCTGCACCCATACCAAAACCGACACCATGGCCTGCGACCATAAAACCCGACGTCGTCTCTTTGTCTTTTTTAATCAACAATGACAATAAGTAAGTGCCGCCATAAAACGCTAACAACAATAAAATAATGGTTAACGATGAAAATTGGAACAATGACTCAGTTTTCAAATTCATACCTCGAGATTGTTTTAGATAAAAAAGTTGGTACTACAATTTATAGTCCCAACCAATTATGAATTTAGTAATCAGACTAATACTATGAATACCACAAAATCTGTTGTTTCATTAACAGTCAGTTAGCAAAACATGCGATGAGGATGCTACATACCAAGGATCAAACATCGGATAATATGATATATAGCAAACAGTAGCCCCCAAATGACTGGCGTCTAAAAATGGGGTTGCCATCACGCTCATATAGTCACATGTCATAGTAGATGTTACAGATGAGTACTTATCAACAAAGTACTAACGAACACGAAGTAATAACCACTACTTCGCATTAGATATAGACAGCTAAAGTCGGCACTCGTTTTTTATTCAAGATTTTTAGAAAAATCGAAACTTTTAAATATATGAATAACGATGTGAGAGCTCTGTAACTGCCATAAGCAAGTTGGCTAAATGAAACTCTGGCCAATAGCGCGTGAAAACATGTAAATAGCGTTTGACTCCATTTGAGTCTATAACTGATGTTTTATACTATTCACAAATAAAACTTACCCATAAAACGACATTCGTGTTAAATATAAGTAACATTTACGTGTCACAAGAGTAACACTAATAAGCCTTGAATCTCAAGTTTAAGAGTGATTTTTGGCTTTAATGACTGGTGACTGCCAAGTTTTAGTCGCAAGTGATAAGCTTATCTACGTTAATATGTCTTACAAGAACATATAAGAATTTGCAATATTTAGGAGGTAATCTTTATTGCCGACTGGGCTTTTAGTCGCAAAATAGGTACAATATCTTGCTTAGTACGGTGTCTGCTCTTTAGAAAATTTATCGGTAAAATTGCTATCTTAATTATGCCAATGATGTGCCCAATTTGGTATATATACGCTTATAGTAAGCCGCGGCTCGCTTATGTTTACTGAGCAAAATAATGGCCGACACTGTGTCCTCTTTTTCTTATTGCTTTATTCATTGGAGTTACCATGTCAAATGCCTCGTCAATTGAAACGACGATGACGTCAGATAGCCAATCTGCCACCTTATTAGACGGCAAAGCACTTGCTAAGCAAATAGAGCAAGAACTGCGTACACGCGTAGATAGTATCAAAGACAAGACTGGTCGTACGCCAAGTTTGGCAACGATATTGGTTGGTGATGATCCTGCTTCTGCCACTTATGTGCGTATGAAAGGTAACGCCTGTAAGCGCGTCGGTATGGACTCTATTCGAGTTGAGATGCCAAGTGCGACAACCACAGAGGAGCTTAAGGCCAAGATAGACGAGCTTAATAACAATCCAGATGTCCATGGAATATTGCTCCAGCATCCTGTCCCTGATCATGTTGATGAGCGTGCATGTTTTGAGCAGATTGATTTGGCAAAGGACGTTGATGGGGTGACGTGCTTAGGCTTTGGTCGTATGGCAATGCAGCAGTCTGCTTATGGTTCATGTACACCGCAAGGCATCATGCATTTATTGGAACACTATAATATAGAGCTTGCAGGTTTGGAGGCAGTGGTCGTAGGACGTAGTGCCATCTTGGGTAAGCCAATGGCGATGATGCTATTAAATGCCAACTGTACAGTAACCATGTGTCATTCAAAAACGCAGGATTTGGCTGAGCATATTAAGCGTGCTGATATTGTCGTTGGGGCTGTAGGTGTGCCTGAGCTGATTAAAGCAGAGTGGATCAAAAAAGGGGCAGTAGTGGTCGATGCAGGCTTTCATCCAACCGACAATGGCGGCGTCGGCGATATTGAATTGAATGGCATAGAGAATATTGCTAGTGCTTATACGCCTGTTCCAGGTGGCGTAGGTCCAATGACTATTAATACATTGATTCGTCAAACAGTCGATGCAGCTGAAAAGTCAGCGGGTTTAGATGCTCAGAAATAGACTGAACGATATGATAAAAAAGGCTGCTATCTAGTAGCCTTTTTGTATATCAACTTATCTTACAACCATTTTAGTCTTTTAAAATTATAATACAGATAACTACATAAGGCGATGATAAGTCCCATGATCACAAGGTATGAGTACTTCCAGTGTAGCTCGGGCATAAAGTCAAAGTTCATCCCATAAATACCAGCGATGGCAGTCGGTACGGCTAAGATACCCGCCCAAGCAGCAAGCTTACGTACCACCTCGTTTTGTCCCATATTTACCATCGCCATATAAGTATTCATCACCACACTGAGCATCTCGTTCAAACCATTAATAGCGTCTAAAGAGTGGAGTAGATGGTCATTGACATCACGAAAGTAAGGTTTTGCTGCTTGCGAAAATCCAGAGACCAACTCGCTTTTTTTGTGATTGATAAAAAAACTACAGATGTCTTGTACGGGCAAGATAATTGCGCGCATATTTACCAGTTGCGACTTGAGCTCATAGAGGTTTTTTAACGTACTTTTATTAAACTCATAACTAAAAACATAGCGCTCTTGCTCACGCAAATAGCTGCCTAGACGATCAGTGACTGGCATATAGTTATCAACGATAAAATCGAGAATAGCGTGCAATACAAATATGGGCCCCATGCGTAGCTTTTCAGGGCGACGGTTGCAGTGCTCACGTACGGGTGCATAGGAGTTGGAGGGTCCATTACGAATCGTAATCAGATAGTTTTTACCCATAAATATGGCAGTAGTACCATAGCGAATAATATTGTCTTCTAATTTGGCTGTACGTAGCACCACAAATACCATGTCGTTGTCATAGTTTTCAACTTTGGCGCGCTGATGATCGGCAAACGCATCTTCAATTGCCAGCTCATGTAAGTCAAAGGCATTTTGGACTTTAATCATGGTCTCTAAACTGGGATCATACAGTCCAAGCCAGATAAACTGACCACTGTTGCTAAGCGCACGACTGACGTCATTGAGCGCCACTTGGCTCAGTTGCTCGCCTGTCTTACGCGAATAAGCATAACAGTTGACCACTTCGTCATCGCTGGACAAATCAATGTCTTCATAGCGCTCAGAGTCAGGATCATACACCGTCATGGTCTCAATAGTGTCTTCAGCAGTAGCATCTACATCCCCGTAAATATAGCTATCATAACTATTTAGATAAGGGTGACTGTCGCTGATATCAGAATAGATACGACTAATATTAGAGTCAGGTGTAATGCGGGTGTTCGTCTTAATAGATAGATCGTCATTACGGTCCATACACCCTCTCTTATTACTTTTATAAAATCTAAATGGCTACTTTCTATTCAAAATGGCCCAAATGAATTCAGCCTAGAAAAGCCCAACGATAAACCATGTCGATGTTATATCGCATAGCGTTTTAGAGTGTCAATATCGACCAGTGTTAACAAACTCTCATGGCAACCTTCTAGCTTCAATTTTGGTGCGATATCGAAATCTAATGCTTCAACCCAGCGTAGCGCACAAATACACCAATAATCACCAGGTTTTAGACCTGGAAAATTGTATTCTGGCAAAGGCGTGATTAAGTCATTACCACGGCTTGATGAAAAGTTTAAAAACTCACTGGTCATCTTGGCACAGACAGTATGCTGTCCAACATCATGATTGCCCGTATGACAAAAACCATTACGATAGTAGCCAGTAATAGGATCAAAGCAGCAGCTGGCAAGAGCAGTACCTAGTACATTGGTTTGATTAATAGCAGGGTTAGGGTGGTAGTCAGACGACATAAGGTCTCCGAAATTAAGTCATTATATAGAATGGGAGTTGGCAAGTTTTTGCCGTAGTTTGTTAGTTGTGTTTTTTGTAAGTAAACGTACTGGAATGGATTTGCTGTAGTCTCTGTAATGGCAGCAAGCGAAAAATTATACCAGTCACGTATGACTACTAATGTATCGACTTTATTTCGAGGTAATTATAGCCTGTCTACTAATAGCCTAAAACATAGGCTAGTGTAACATGGGTCTATTAAAAAGATGTAAATCGAATAATCCTTAAAAATTTAATAGATGGTAAAAATAATTACAAACGATAGTTTTGGCTGAGAATAAACAGTATTAAAGCAATAAGGTATTTATGACTATATAGAACGTATTGATATGAATTGTGACTAGGCGAACCCTAGTTGCTATGCTAAACTAAAACATAAAGTGCGCTGACCATTTACTATAATTAGCGTACAAAGATACTCGTCTTATCATCCTAACTTATACTTATTACTCACCCTTTTGCGGTTACCTAGTTTGTTTATAAATAATTGGGTCAATGGTGTTGCGTGTTAAAAATGTGTCAAAAACATACAATATTCATCGTTGATGTAAATATAAATCAAACCTTACTATGCCGCGTTTTTTGGTAAGCAATACGCCAAACAAGGATTTATTGTGTCTGTCAGTTCTTATTCAGCTGTACCCGTCCAATCACGTTCTGAAAATAATTCCACCTCTCAGCATGCTGATGATAATAGCGTACCCAATCATCTGTCTCATCTCAGTAATTTTCATCTTAGTAATTTTACCGCAGAAGTTGCTAATAACTGGCTACTACCTGATGGTGTGGTTGATGTATTATTTGAAGATGCGCAAAAGCAAGAAGTGCTGCGACATCAGTTGACTCAGCAGCTTATTACTCATGGCTATCAGCTGGTTAACCCGCCGATGATTGAGTTTACAGAGTCGTTGTTAAGTGATGCCTCAGAGGATCTCAAGCGTCAAACCTTTAAAATCATCGATCAGCTTACGGGTCGTTTGATGGGGGTGCGCGCGGATATTACGCCGCAGATTTTGCGTATCGATGCCCATCATGGCGGGACAGGTATTGCGCGTTATTGCTATGCAGGTGACGTAATTCATACCTTACCCTCAGGATTGTTTGGATCACGTACGCCACTGCAGTTAGGTGCTGAGATATTTGGTTGTGCATCGCTAAGTGCAGATTTTGAATTGATAGATGTGTTATTTACGATGGTCAATGACCTAAATATGAGTGCAGCTTTGCACATTGACTTGGGTCATGTGGCGATATTTAAACGGTTGGCTTTATTGGTTGAGCTGTCAGATAACGACACTAAGCAATTGATGCATTTATATGCCAACAAAAACTTACCAGAGTTAAAGCGTGTCTGCCAAACATTACCCATGGGTAGTGATTTTTATGCTTTAGCGCGCTTTGGTCACGACATGACACGGCTATTGGCGAAGCTGTCAGATACCGCGCAACAAGATACCGAGATTGTTACTGCAGTCGATGAATTACAGCGCTTAAAAACCCATCTACAAGAGCAGTGGAATTGTAATGTCAGTATCGATGTCACTGAGCTGTCGGGCTATCACTATCATACTGGTATTGTATTTAATGGCTATATCAACAGTGAAACTCAACCATTAGTACGTGGTGGACGTTTCGATGGTATGCAAAGTGGTGGTCACCTAACAAACAGCCAGCCACGTGAAGCCACAGGTTTTAGTATGGATGTCAGTCGCTTGTTAGCACATGTCGAACTGGCTGCTCCAGTGGTAGTGGTCGTTGATTATGCTGCAATTAACAATATGGATAGCGAACAAAGACAGACGCTACGTCAACAAGTTGATAGCTTACGCCAGCAAGGTTACCGAGTCACTGTACCGCTGGATATACATGACTGTCCTCAAGACGTCACGCATCGATTAAGTATCGTTGCCAACCAGTGGCAATTAACCGCTGTTGAATAAAGCTATTTTGTCAAAGAATCGTATCAAAAAATGGGTTTATCAAAAGACAGTATCGTCAAAAAGTATCATTTTTCGTTTAGTTTTAAATTGTTATCGTATGGCTGTTTGATAATGAACAGGCCATGCACCTTAATACATCATTGTAAGGATTAATTATGGGTAAGAATGTCGTAGTTTTAGGTAGCCAATGGGGTGATGAAGGTAAGGGTAAAATCGTTGATTTACTTACCGAAAAAGCCTCAGCAGTAGCACGTTTTCAAGGTGGCCACAATGCTGGTCATACGTTAGTTGTCGATGGCAAAACCACTGTCTTGCATCTTATCCCATCAGGTATCTTACGTGAAGGTGTAACCTGCTTTATCGGTAATGGCGTTGTACTAGCACCTGATGCTTTATTAAAAGAGATGAAAGCGCTTGAAAACAACAACGTGCCTGTACGTGAGCGCCTACGTATTTCACCTAACTGCCCACTTATCATGCCTTATCATGTGGCACTCGATCAAGCTCGTGAAGCAAAGCGCGGTACTGGTAAAATCGGTACAACAGGTCGCGGTATCGGTCCTGCATACGAAGACAAAGTTGCGCGCCGTGCGATCAAGCTTGCTGATTTGTTCCGTGAAGATCTAGAAGAAAAACTACGCAACCTAATCGAATATCATAATTTCCAGCTGACTCAGTACTATAAAGTTGACGCGATTGATTTTGATGAGACACTCAAGCTTTGCCAAGAGTGGAAAGAAGAGATTAAGGGCATGGTAACTGATGTCACTGAAGACCTCAATCAGCTGCGTTTGGCTGGCAAGAATTTAATGTTTGAAGGTGCACAAGGTACGTTACTTGATATCGATCATGGTACTTATCCGTTTGTGACTAGCTCAAGTGTCACGGCAGGCGGCGTATCTACTGGTACGGGTATTGGTCCATTGTATTTGGACTATGTACTTGGTATCACTAAAGCCTACACCACACGTGTTGGTAGTGGTCCGTTCCCAACAGAATTGTTTGACGATGTCGGTGCCCATTTAGCCAAAGTTGGTCATGAGTTTGGTGCAACCACTGGTCGTGCACGTCGCTGTGGTTGGTTTGATGCTGAAGCCCTACGCCGCGCCGTTGTACTGAACTCTATGTCAGGTATCTGCTTGACTAAGCTTGATGTATTAGATGGTTTAGAAGAGCTATTAATTGGTGTTGGTTATGAGCTACCAGAGACTGAATGTGCAGGCGCGCATGATGCTGAGTTTTATGAATCAGTAACACCAAAGTATGAGACGCTAGAAGGTTGGAGCGAATCTACTGTCGGTATTACCAACTATGATGACTTGCCAGAAAATGCTAAAAAATACATCAAGCGTATCGAAGCGTTGATTGGCTGTCCTGTTGACATTATCTCAACGGGTCCTGATCGCGAAGAGACCATCGTATTGCGTGATCCGTATGATGCTTAGATAAATAGAACAAACTATTGAATGACAAAACCCTAATGTCCAGCTAAGAGCTAGCATTGGGGTTTTTTATGAAAATTAATAATATTGGTAAATATACAATATATAGTATGTACCTTTTAACTTTTAGTAAGGCAAAATTTACGTTTCAGTAAGCTGGTATCATAATTAATCCTATCATTTATAGCGTCAATCATTATAATAGGCAACAATCACATGTCGAGGCTCAGATATACAAATTGGTAAATCTGAAATGCCTGAGTATTATAGTGATAATAAACGATTCAAACCCTTAATTTATAATTCTATTAGGAGCTTCTCATGGCTAACGAACGTACTTTATCTATCATCAAACCTGACGCAGTTGGTAACAACAATATCGGCGAAATCTACAGCCGCTTTGAAAAAAACGGTCTAAAAATCGTTGCTGCAAAAATGTTGCAACTTGATGATGAAAAAGCAGGCGGCTTCTACGCTGAGCACGCTGAACGTCCATTTTACAATGACCTAAAGTCATTCATGATGTCAGGTCCAGTATTGGTATCAGTATTAGAAGGCGAAAATGCCATCGCTAAGCATCGCGAAATCATGGGTGCAACCAACCCAAAAGAAGCTGCTGAAGACACTATCCGTGCTGACTTCGCTAGCAGCATCGACGAAAATGCGGTTCATGGTTCAGATTCAGCTGAGTCAGCCGCACGTGAAATCAGCTACTTCTTCAGCGATGATGAAGTTTGTGCACGTACGCGCTAATAGTTATTATTAATATCTGCTTATGATATTGAGCGTTAATCATTAGTATTGTAAGGACGGCTTATACTCAACTGGGTATAAGCCGTTTGCGCTATTACTAAACTTTTTTGTATTTTGTTGAATATGCTATTATTAACCAGTCTATGTTTAAGCTTATCGGTTGTTTTTGTTGAAATTTATTATTATGTCCCTCATTATTAATTCTCAATCATTTAATTAACGTTATCAATCCCTTATCAGTACATTGTCGCTGTAGATAATCATTTGTATTTTATAACTGACAAAGTTTGCGCTCATAGCGGATTGCTCAATGCAGCATTTAATTGTATTACTACGCTCATGGCTTAGGCCAAAAGGTTACTTATTATGTCAACTATTCAAGCTCCTACTCAGCACGTACCCAACAAGCGCACTGATAACATTAAGTTGGTAGATGAAGCGCAGGCAAGAACCAATCTATTAGGTATGACACAAGCACAGCTCGCTGATTACTTTAAGAGCATCGGTGAAAAGCCATTTCGTGCCACTCAAGTGATTAAGTGGATTTATCAGCACGGGGTGACTGATTTTGAGCAGATGACCAATCTAAGTAAGTCGTTGCGCGACAAGCTGTCTGTGCACGCCTGCGTAACCCCGCCAAAGGTTATTCATCGTCAATATAGTGATGATGGCACCCGTAAATGGGTGTTTGAGGTCACTGGGGGCTCATTGGTTGAGACGGTTCTTATCCCAGCAGATGATAGTAAAGCAAATGGCCGTAAAACGTTGTGTGTGTCTTCACAAGTCGGCTGTGCATTGGACTGTAGTTTTTGCAGTACAGGTAAACAAGGCTTTGAGCGTGATTTGAGCGTCGCTGAGATTATCGGGCAGTTGTGGGTCGCCAACGCTTCTTATATGGCAGACGAAAACGACAGCTTAGAAAACGTCGATCATGGCTTATGGGAGAACAACGTGACCAACGTTGTCATGATGGGCATGGGCGAGCCATTATTGAATTATAAACCAGTGGTCAGCTCGATGGAGCTTATGCTTAGTGATCATGCTTATGGTTTGTCCAAACGCCGAGTCACTTTATCGACGTCAGGTGTAGTGCCAAAGATGTATCAGTTAGCGAAGGATATTGATGTGGCTTTAGCCATTTCACTGCATGCACCCAACGATGAATTGCGTAATGAGCTGGTACCAATTAATAAAAAATATCCGTTAAGTGAGCTGATCGCTGCGGCAAAAAATTACGTCTATGACGTCAATCCGCGCCAAAAAAAACATGTCACGATTGAATATGTCATGTTAGATGGCGTCAATGACAGCAATGAGCACGCTGAGCAGATGGTTGCATTACTTGATGGTTTGCCAAGTAAAATAAACCTGATACCGTTCAATCCATTCCCGCATGCCCCTTATGATAAATCAAGTAATAATCGCATTCATGCGTTTAGTAATATTTTAAGCGAAGCAGGTTTTGTTTGTACCATTCGCCAAACGCGCGGTGATGATATTGATGCAGCCTGTGGTCAATTGGTTGGACAAGTCGCTGATCGAACCAGACGGTCAGCAGCATGGCAACAAAGCATTAAAGACCGCGATGCTAAGGGTAATGCTGCTGTCTAATGAATGATGGAGTGACGGCAATAGAGGCTCAGTCTAAGACAAGAAACAGATAGGGTTACGTTCCTATTGGTTTTAGTAAATAATATTTATAACCATAAAAATGCAGTCATAGTAACTAAATTGTACTTAAAGGGTCCAAATCCATTAAACTAATGGCTTATTGGAACTCTAGTATTAAATTTACAGTACTAAAACTCAGTTTTATAATGGCGGCTATGATAATGTTTGAATATTTTTGTCAATTTAAGACTCAGCGTAAAACGTCTTTAATAATGAAGGAGTCCTCAGTAGCGGGTGCTTATCAAAAAACAAACCATACTATCTCTGGTAATTTTGAGTCTAGTAACCTAAGGTCTGGAAGCCTAAAAAACCGGCTGATAGCTAGTGCAATCGCTACCTTATTACTAGCGGGTTGCCAAAGTACACCAACAGATGGCTTAACTGGAAGTACGCGTTATCAAACGTCTACTCAGCCAAGCGATATTCGTAACCTTGATAAGCAAGAGATCGCTCGCGTACGTACATCGCTTGCCGCGCAGTACATTCGTAAAAACGAGCTTGATACCGCGCAGCGTCAACTCGAAAAAGCTTTTGCTGCCGATAGCCGATACGCGCCAGCCTATGATATGATGGGCGTTTTGTTGCAGCAAGAGGGTAGCCGCCTCAATCTTGAAAAGGCCGATCAATACTTTAAAAAAGCCATCTCGCTTGACAAGGATTTTGATCAAGTGCGTAATAACTACGGTGTGTATTTATCACAGATGAAGCGTTATAGCGAGGCGGCAGAGCAGTTTGAGATTGCAGGTGCAGCACTTGGATATGAAGGACGTATTAGTGCACTTGAGAACCTAGGGCGCACTTACCTACAGTTGAATAACCATCCCGCGGCAGCCAAAGCATTTTTGCGAGCGTTAGATGGTAATCGTAATAGCTTGATTGCTCATATTGAGCTGGTTGATTTGTTGCTTGAGCAGCAGCGTGTACAGCAAGCACAACGGCTTTATGATGAGACTTTATTGCTTGTACAAGGTCAGGGTATTAGTCCGCGACTGCTTTTGCAAGGTATTAAGCTTGCCGCCGTTCAAAACGATAGAACCACGCGTCAACAATTAGCACAGCAGCTATTATCTGCTTATCCATTAAGTGATGAAGCAAAACAACTTAAGACTTGGCTTAACAATCCAGAGGCATCATGGAAATGAACAACCCATCATCAAATCATCAGTCTAACGCTCAGGGATCATTTGGTGCCACGCTGCAGCAAGCCCGTAAAAGTAAACAGATCAGTTTAAAAGAAGCTGCCAGTGAATTATTCATCTTAGAGCGTCACTTACAAGCATTAGAAGAAGAGGATTTTGCCGCTTTACCGCAAGTTACCTTTGCGCGTGGTTTTGTCATTAATTATGCAAAATTTTTGCAATTGGATCCCACAAAAATCGCGACAAGCTTCGATGCAGCGTATCCAGATGAGATGAGAGCGCAGTCGGTGAGTAACATTGATACACCGCTGCGCCCGATGGGAACCTTACAACGTGATAGTCGTAGCCGCATCCGCTTTAACCCGTTGTTGATTCTTGCAATTGTAGGTCTTATTGTATTGGCGGTATTTTTATTCCGTATGGTCACTAATGCCAGTCAAGATAATGCTACATCTACCACAGCCGTCGAAGACTTGTCAGCATCAGAGCAAGCTCAAGGGGCAGCGGTTGATACTCAGTATGATAGTACTGGTTTAGATGGTGTGGGTGCATCCGGTTCAGCACTTAATTTGGATAGTACTAATGATATCAGTGCGGTCACATTGGACGTTGAAATCATAGACACTACCAACGTAGATATTACGGATGCGTCTGGTAACAGTCTGATGTCAGGTAGCCAAACCAGTGGTAACTATAAACTGCTTGGTGCGCCGCCATTTAACATCCAAATTGATAATATCGACAATGTAAAATTATTACTTAATCAAGAGTCGGTTGCGTTAAATGAGTATGCAGCCGATAAACAAGCAAGCTTTGCGTTGGCGCCATAGTCATTTGATCGTTACAGGCTTAACAGCTTGTCATAGTAATGTTATGACCACTTTAAGATTGCTTATATTTTTTATCTTTTGTTCTTATTAAAGGATTCTTTATGTCCACGTCATCGCCTATTACTCGCCGTCCTACCAAAAAGATCTATGTCGGTGATGTCGCGATTGGCGGCGATGCACCGATTAGTGTGCAAAGCATGACCAATACAGACACTTGTGATGTAGCTGCAACAGTCGCTCAGATTGAGCGCTGCGTTGATGCTGGTGCTGACTTCATGCGCGTCTCGACTCCGACGATGGAGACAGTTGAAGCGTTTGGTAAGATTCGTAAACAGGTGAGCGTACCTTTGGTTGCTGATGTGCATTTTGATCACAAGATTGCCTTGGCAGTTGCTGAAGCAGGTGCAGACTGTCTGCGAATTAATCCAGGCAACATCGGTAGCGATGCTAAAGTGCGTGAAGTTGTGGCCTGCGCTAAACATCATAATATTCCAATTCGCATTGGGGTGAACGCCGGATCTTTAGAAAAGGACATTCAGCGTAAATATACTGAGCCGACGGGCGAGGCGATGCTTGAGTCAGCGATGCGTCATATCGATATATTGGAACGTTTAAACTTCGATCAATATAAAGTATCCGTCAAAGCGAGTAATGTGTTTTTGACGTTGGATGCGTATCGCTTAATATCGGCACAAATTGATAATCCGCTACATCTTGGTGTCACTGAAGCTGGGGTATATCGTACTGGCGCCGTCAAGTCTGCAATCGCGCTTGGCGGTTTATTATTAGATGGTATCGGTGATACCATTCGTATCTCTTTGGCAGCAGAACCAGAAGAAGAGATCAAAATCGGTTTTGATATTTTAAAATCACTCAATATTCGTTCTAATGGTGTAAACTTCATCGCATGTCCAAGCTGCTCTCGTCAAGAGTTTGACGTGATTAAGGTAATGACTGCGTTAGAAGCTCGTTTAGAAGATGTGCGTGAGCCCATGAATCTATCGGTGATTGGTTGTAAAGTGAATGGTCCAGGAGAGGCAAAAGAGTCCGACATCGGTATCGTAGGTGCAGCTCCCAAATCCCTGGTATACCGTATGGGTGAAAAAAGTCATCTTATCGATACCAATAATCTGGTTGATGAGATTGAGAGTATGGTACGTGCTCATGCAAGCGAGCTGGAAAAGTCACGTGAAAATGAAATTATTAGAGTTAAATAGATGATGCAACTCCTCATCGACCTGAATCTGTGAGTAGTAAATCATTAGTAAGCATCTAAGCGCTAGTAGTAACGATAATAACAATAGAGACAGTCGTTATAATATTTGAGGATATAACCGAATCATGATCAAAGCTATTAAAGGGTTTAACGATATTCTGCCAGAACAGGCAGCAAAGTGGCTACAACTAGAAGCTGTATTGGCAGATGTATTGGCTCGTTACGGTTACGAAAATATTCGCCTGCCCATCGTTGAGCAGACTGATCTGTTTGCTCGTGCTATTGGCGGTGCGACTGATATCGTTGAAAAAGAGATGTATAGCTTCGCTGATAAGTCTGAACCACCAACACCTCTGACCTTGCGTCCTGAAGGTACAGCAGGGGCAGTGCGTGCAGTGCTTGAGCATAACTTGCTACGCGGTGACACGCCAAAACTTTGGTATATCGGCCCTATGTTTCGTTATGAGCGCCCGCAAAAAGGACGCTACCGTCAGTTTCATCAGATAGGGGTAGAGAGTTTTGGTAGCGCGTTGCCAGATGCTGATGCTGAGCTGATTGCGATGACTCACCTGATGTGGCAAGAGCTGGGTCTCAAAGATGAGATGCGTTTACAATTAAACAGCTTGGGTGAAATCGATGAGCGCCGTGCCTATCGAGATGCTCTAGTTACTTACTTAACGGACAAGCAAGATCAGCTTGATGAAGACAGTAAGCGCCGTTTGACTACCAATCCGCTACGGATTTTGGACAGTAAAGAGCCAAGTACCCAAGCACTGCTTACTCATGCACCCAAGCTTGCTGACTTCTTAGGGACAGAAAGTAAGGTCCATTTTGAGCAAGTTCAAGCGTACTTAACGATGCTTGGTATAGATTACGAAATCAATCCGCACTTGGTTCGCGGTCTTGATTATTATAACAAAACGGTTTTTGAGTGGGTCACTGATAAGCTGGGTAGTCAAGCAACAGTCTGTGCTGGTGGGCGCTATGATGGTCTGATTGGACAGCTAAAGTCTGTCGGGGCACGTGACGACAAACCAGTTAAGTCTGAGCCTGCTGTTGGTTTTGCAATGGGTCTTGAGCGCTTATTACTGCTTATTGAAGCGGTAGCTCCTATGCCAGATATGTCAGTCTGTGACGTCTTTGTCGTTGCGCAGCCAGAAGTCTACGGGTTTGGTATCAATTATGCGCAAAAGTTACGTTATAGCCGTCCAGATTTGCGAATTAAGATGGCGAGTGCAACCAGTATGAAAGCACAAATGAAAAAAGCAGATAAATCTGGTGCAGCTTTGACAGTTATAATTGCACAACAAGAGCTTGACGATAATACAATTAGTATTAAAGATATGCAGACGGGCGAACAGCAGTCAGTTGCCCAAGATTGGCTAGCGAGCACAAAGAACTTTACACGTCTGTAGTTATGTTAGTAGTAGCGTCTGGTAGAATGACCAACGCTCACTCGCTGCTCAGCAATTAGATTTTAGCAACTAGATTTTATCAGGTAAATAAACATGGCTCAAAATACCCAGTCGCCTAATACAGACAACTCTATGCAAGCGCTAAAGCAGTATGGTAGCTACATTCTGACAGCTATTTTATTGGCTTTAGCCGGTTATTTTGGCTGGACATATTGGCAAGAGAATCACGCACGGGTAGATACCGTGGCGGCTGATCAATATGCAGATATCCAAAGACTTAACGAAGAGGTAAGTCTGGCAGCACAGAATCCAGATCTAGAGACTGAAGCGGCGGCAGCACTCGCTGCCAGTCGCGCTCAGCTAAATGATGATATCGATGCGTTAGTCAGTACACATGGCAAATCGGTTTATGCGTGGCAAGCTTTGATGATCAAAGCTCGTCAACAAGTCGATAGTGATGACTTTACGGGTGCGACTGAGACCTTAGAAAAGGCATTGGCCATAGATCTAGGAGACGCAGGTTTAAATGCGATCACGCGTTTACGCTACGCTGAGACATTGTTGTCAGCAGGGGACACAGATGCTGCACTATCAGAAGCCAATAATGATATGCCAAGCTCATTTGAGGCAAGCCAACAAGAGTTACTAGGTGATATTTATTTAGCAAAAAATGATGAAGATGCTGCTATTAAAGCCTATACTAATGCTTGGAGCCTGATTGGTAAACGTCAAGAAACTAGAGCAGTATTGGCATTAAAAATGGAGAGTCTGGGTATTGTACCTGAACCCATCGATGAACCTGCTAGTCTTATTCAAGCAGCTGCCATACCAGAACCAACAGCAGCGCAAAATGCCAGTGCAGATATTCAGAGTAGCGTTAACAATAGTAACGATTCTGACCAAGCAGCGCAGTAAATCCGTATTATAATCAACAATAATGTATATCGTAGACAATGATAATGCTACCTATGACAGCTTTTTAAGCCAGTAGCATAGTCCGTTGACCGATAGTTAATTTATTCGTAATGAGAGCAGACAATGACCCTATCTAATCGCTTCAGCAAAAAAACCAAAAATAAGACCATGAAGTCGACTGTCATGAACGTGGCGGCTTTGGCGCTGATGACGACTGCTGTTGTTGGTTGTAATCGCGGTATTAAGCCGGTGGTAAACGATCCAGTCGAATTGGTACAAATTGCACAACCTGTTAGCGTTCTGCAGCCAATATTTAGCGTCGACGTTGGTAACAAGAAAGCCAGTAAAAAAGACCCGCTTGCCTTACAAGTTGGTTATAGTAATGGGCAAACTGTTACAGCATCACGTGGTGGTGAGTTGACAGGTTTTGATAATGCAGGTCAGCGTTTATGGTCTATCAACGTTGATGAGCAAATTACTGGTGGCGTAACAATAGATTCATTAAGTCAGACTGCTATTGTGAGTACACGCAGTGGTTTGGTAATGGCTTTTGATAGCACAACTGGTGCTAAGCGTTGGCAAAAACAGCTGTCAGGTTCAGTGCTGACGCCTGCGCTGGTCAGCAACAATCGAGTCATTTTATCTGCCAATGATGGTTTCTTACACGGTTTATCTTTACAAACAGGTCAGTCAATCTGGCAATTTGCCACTCAAGTACCAGCTATTAGCGTACGCGGTAGTGCAGCGCCAACACTATTAGATGACAAAACAGCATTACTTGCTACTGCTGATGGTCGCCTTCATGCTATTACGATTGATAATGGCTTGCCGCAGTGGTCAAGACGTGTTGGTGTCGGTGCTGGCAGCAGCGAAGTTGAGCGCATGAGCGATGTTGACGGTATGCCTGTTGTTGACAATAATCAGCTATATGCTATCAGTTATAGCGGTCAATTGCTAGGGATTGATTTAGCATCACGCCAAGTCATGTTCGTGAATGAATTGGCCAGCTTAAAATCACTTGCCGTAAATGATCAGCAAATCATTGCCACCAGTTTAGAAGGTAGAGTTGTCGCTTACGACCGTAATAATGGTAATGTGTTGTGGGAGAGTGAAGCGCTTGCTTATCGTGACCTGACGAATCCTGTGATGATTGGTAATTACATCGCTGTTGGTGATCTTGAGGGCGTCGTGCATTTGTTTAATCCTGCAAACGGCGATATTGTAAGCCGAGTGCAAACTAAAGGTGCGTTGACCGATCTACAAGTGCAGGGCAATCGCTTAATGACGCAAAGTACTTCTGGGCAAGTAGCCATATGGCAATTGGCTCGTTAAGTAGCAATATATGGTGCTACTTTGGCTGACTTTTATGCCATTAAAAGGCCTTATTAAATAATAATCTTTGATAAAGATATTAAGCAATAAGGCTATGCTATGACGTTTAAACGCTGCTTTGTCAGCGTTTAATGCCTTGTACAAATAGCGCGTTTAGCGTACTCTATGCGCCTTTATGATAAGGGCAATTATTTACAGTTAATGTGCTGTTTTTTCTATTAATCCATCATCTATCCCATTAAAAGACTATTATCTTTTATAATAGGTTCTTTGTCTTCATCATTCATTTAAGTTTGCGGTCATATGACACCTATTTGTTGTTATTACTGACCATTATTGAGAGTAACGCATGAGTATCAAGCCCGTGGTCGCGCTAATTGGTCGCCCCAATGTAGGTAAATCTACTTTATTTAATCAGTTTACTAAAAGTCGACAGGCTTTGGTTGCGGATCTGTCCGGTTTGACTCGTGATCGTCAATACGGTGATGCTACCTATGAGGGCAAATCGTTTATCGTAGTAGATACTGGCGGTATTGGTGAGGCCGATGATGGTAGAGGCGATATTGATGATTATATGTCTGAGCAGTCGCATACGGCAATTCATGAAGCTGACATCATCGTATTTGTGGTTGATGCACGTGCTGGTATGATCGGCGCTGATGCAGAAATTGGTAAGTTTTTACATACTCTAGGTAAGCCTGTATATGTTGTCGCCAACAAAGTCGATGGGACCCATGATTCGGCCTCTGCAGAATTTTATGCATTAGGGTTAGGCGAGCCTTACCCAATGGCTGCCAGTCATGGTCGCGGTGTCGGTAACTTACTAGAAGTTATCACTGCCGATATGCCAGAAGATGTCGATACAGGAGAGCCGGATGGTCTTAAACTGGCTATCATTGGGCGTCCAAACGTAGGTAAATCGACTTTGGTTAACCGTCTATTGGGTGAAGACCGAGTCGTCGTCTTTGATATGCCTGGTACCACACGTGATAGTATCTATATTCCTTATAAACGTGATGGCAAAAATTATGTATTGATTGATACTGCTGGTGTACGCCGCCGCGGCCGTATCGACGAAAAAGTAGAAAAATTCTCCGTCATCAAAACTTTGCAAGCGATTGAAGACTCTAATGTTACTGTCATCGTGATCGATGCACAAGAAGGTATCGTCGATCAAGACCTTCATATGATCGGTTATGCACTTGATGCAGGTCGAGCATTAGTCGTTGCGATTAATAAATGGGATGGGCTGACTCACGAGCAAAAAGACTATATCAAAATTGAGATGGAGCGTCGTTTTAACTTTATACCCTACGTAAAAGTGCATCTAATATCTGCGCTGCATGGTACTGGTGTCGGGAATCTGTATCCTTCTATTTTACGCGCCTATCAGTCCTCGATGTTTGAGGTATCTACCAACCGCTTAACACAAATATTGCAAGATGCAGTCATTGCAAACCCGCCGCCAACTGTTGGTGGTCGCCGTATCAAACTGCGTTACGCTCACATTGGTGGTCATAACCCGCCCGTTATTGTCGTTCATGGTAATCAAACAGGGTCGTTGCCTAAAAGCTACCAGCGTTATCTTGAAAACCAGTTTCGCCAAGTGTTTAAGCTTGAAGGTACGCCGCTTAATGTCGTCTTTAAGCTCAATGAAAACCCTTATGCTAATAAGAGTGACACGCCAACTAAAGCCAAAGCTCAGCAGTTGCTACAGCGTCAACGCAATCGTAAGCCAAAATATTCAAAAAGTCATAGAAAAACGGATAAAAAACGATAGTTGAGACCTTTAAAGATTTCTACAATGGAAGTCTTTAAATTAAATATAAAAAAACCAATAGTAAACGCTGTTGGTTTTTTTATAAGGTTGCCGTTTATCGTAAAATAAACAAAATATATACTTATGAGGTATTATAAGTCAAAGCCATCATGAATTGATTGACATGAGTATAAGTTCTTCTAGAAACATACCCACGATTATTCGTTATTCTATCTTACAAGCTATCGTCGTGGCAGTTTTTGCAGGATTTTTATTGTCTTTTGTTTATACCTTTGTCCATAACTATCAACAAAAACGTTTACATGTTCAGCAGTTGGGCGAAATGTTGTCAAATAGTGCCTCAACCCCTGATGGCGCTAATTTGGTTGCTCGGCAAGTGAGTCTATTGCTGGACAATGATCCTAGCTTACAAAGCATCTTATTTTATTCAACCGATCAACCTATTGATTCCTTGAGTCAAGGCAATATCAATAGCGTAGGTAATAATTGGTATAATGCTTGGTTTGCTGATACAGTTAGCTTCAACTATCCTGTTACCAGTCGTTACCTTACCGGCAGTAGTATCCAGCGCGCCAATTCTTCTCAACGTATCGCTAACACCTCACTTATTAGTGTTAGAGATACTCCAAAAATGACCACTCCGTTAGCCGCGCGCAATACATTGGTCGGCTATATTAATATTACGTTAGATATGAACCAACTACGTTGGTACTGGGTACGAATTAACCTATTGTCATGGTTTGCAACGACCATTTTAGGTGTTTTTATTGTTTGGTATATTCTACGTAAACTCAACTGGCCAACCAAAGATATTGTCGAGCTTGCAAAGGTATGCGAGATAGCAGCTAATGACCATGAGCTTAAACAGCTACCCACCATTCAACAGCGTTTTGAGTTTGAAGAGCTTATACGTATAAAAAAATCTTTTATCATTCTATTTGAGCGCTTAAGGGTGGCACAGCAAGATTACCTCGATTTAGCAGATTTTGAGCAGCAGCTTCATAACAAAGACTTGTCCCTTGACATGCAGCGATCAAACTTTCAAAACATGATTACTCATGAGCTAAAAACCTCCCTTAATGCCATTACAGGGGGGTTACAGCTGTTGGATAATCAGTATCTTAATGATGAACAAAAAGATACGTTGGCTATTATTCATAAGGGTAGTCATCATTTAGAGCTGACTCTTGAGCAAATCATACAGTTAAATAGAATAGAAAAAGGTCAAATGGTGGTCAGTTTAAGTGAATTTAACCCATTAAAGATGATTGCTGATCTGATAGAAAAGTTCGAGCCGGCTGCTAGACAAAAAAACCTAGAGCTTATTAGCCGTGTTCATCATGTTGAGTATACTCTAGAAGGAGACACAAGTAAGATTCAACAGATCTTGACCACATTAATAGACAATGCGATAAAATTTACTCATACCGGACGAGTTATTATTGACTCTCAGCTGACGCATTTTAATGAAAGTATTCGCTGGCAAGTTAAAGTGATTGATACAGGTATTGGCATTAGTACAAGTCATCTAGAAGATATATTTACCCCATTCTTTCAAGTTGATTCGTCAGTTACTCGCGAGAACGAAGGCGTGGGAATAGGACTGTCAGTCATCAAGCAAATTGGTCAGCTTTTGGGTGCATCAATCGAGGTGGATAGTGAGATTGGTGTAGGCAGTAAATTCATCGTTACAATGCCACTGCGTTATAAGAGTCAGACACAGTATGAATACCTCTTAAAGGACGTTAACGTTGTGTACTATCATCACGATGAGATCAGCTCAATGGTAGAGATGCTGGGACGACTTGGCGCCAATGTCAGCTCTCAGCGTAATGGACAATCAATGATGGATTATATCTCAAAAGTGAAAGTAAACGTCATCATGTTTGCAGAAGAGGTATTGCCTGAACAAGTCGTTCAGTTGACCAAGCACATTCGAGAGCGAGAAACGACTTATCGCTCGCTATTGGTTTACTGGTATCCACTCCACAAAGAGCAATACGTAGAAAGCTTTGAATATGATCTAAAAGCTGCGGGTATAGACTATTGTCATAGCGCTGTACAAGATGCCAAACTGCTGACTGCTCTTTTAAAGAAGTGGGTGGTATAACCTACTACTATGAGAATGTTAATTAACACAGTTTAATAGGTATTTGGTGTGAAATGTTAAACCAATAGATATCACATAAATAAAAAAAGACGCCAGATAAGAGCGTCTTTTTTTATTTACTGCTCATCTAAGATGAGGGAGCAATGACTATTTTAGTAAGTTTAAAATAGGTTCTGTGCCCAGCGTACAACATGCTGCCACATCCGGCTCACAAAGCCTGACTGTTCGATATCAGTAGTGGCTACAATAGGCACTGAGGCCACTGCCTTGCCATCAATGACTGCCAACATTTTACCAATCTGTTGACCTTTTTTGACAGGCGCTTCTATACTTTCAGGGATATCAACGACTGTAGTAATCTTATTCTTTTGTGTTTTACTGGTTAAGACTTGTAGAGTGTCACCTGTTGTCAGCTCTATCTCATCTGCCTCTCCAAACCATACTGGTAACTTACTGACAAACTGATTAGACGGCGCTTTTGTCACTGTAGTAAAATGACCAAAGCCCCAGTTAAGAAGCTCTCGCGATTGGTCAGCCCGTGCTTGTGGACTTTCAGTCCCCATAATGACAGAAATCAGACGCATATCATCACGATTACTTGAGGCGACCAAGCAGTAGCCTGCTGCATCAGTATGTCCAGTTTTTAGACCATCTACTGTAGGATCTGTGGCCAGTAGCGCGTTACGATTGCCTTGAGTAATACCGTTATAGGTAAACTCTTTTTCAGCATAGATATCATAGTATTCACCACTGTTTTTTACAATAGCGCGAGCAAGCTTTGCCAAATCAAGTGCTGAGGCTTGGTGCCCCTCATCAGGCATACCTGTTGCATTCACAAAATTTGTGTTATCCATACCAAGCTTTTTAGCTTGCTCATTCATCAATATTGCAAATGAAGTTTCGCTACCTGCAATATGCTCAGCCATTGCTTTTGAGGCATCGTTGCCTGATTGAATAATGATACCGCGTAGCATATCAATGACACTGGCAGTTTTATTTACTGGCACATACATACAAGACTGACTGCTACTACCACGGCACCATGCATTTTTGCTCATTAGCACTTGTTCATCTTCGGTCAAGTCACCTGAGCTTAGACGTTGCTCAATGATATAGCTGGTCATCATTTTGGTTAGTGAGGCTGGCGGAAGAGGCTGGTTGGCATTTTTTTGCGCTAATATCTCACCAGTATTATAGTCCATCAATACATAGGCGGTATTGTCCATCTCTGGAGATTGAATAGCAGCATTGGCAATTACTGTACTCAACGATAAGCTGACGCCAACGATTAGTTGTACCAGCTGTTTTTTTACATGCTTTACTGTCATAGATTGTTACACCACATCATGAAACCCAATGCGTCTACCGCCAGCTATACTCATAAAAGCATCTACAGATGACGATTGACATAAAATTAAGGCCTTATATTAGCAAAATGCTTACCAATGGGGAAACAATAAATACGATAAAAAAGACATTGACAATACTGAGGGAGGCAGTCTAAAAAAGGTTTGCCCTAGTCGCCATCAAGGCCATGCTACAGGTTTTGTTTATAACAAAAAAAAGAGTCTATTTAAGCAGTTTTGCCTCATAGTAAAAGGTGTTCTTTTATTTGGTATCTATTATAGTACGCAAATAGTTTGCTCCTTTCACGCTTCGTTTTTAGGATGAAAGGAGCAAACTTAGGATATAGAAATTGTTTGGGCAGGAGGTGTGGGATACTGACTGATGCTTTTATATTTATATGGTTAACCGCTTAGTCAGAGTATGTTGTGACAAGTCAGCCGTTAGTATTGCGCGTTTGCTAAATCTTCACACAAGGCTTTATTTTCTTGCTTTGAGAACCCCAGTGTCCAGCTACGTATACTTTGTAAGATTTGACGATAATCTTGCTGCGTTGACAAATACTGTATTGCAGCCTTCGGATCTTCTAAAGACGGCATAAGCTCATGCAGTTGTATATTGTAAGATTTATAAAAACGTTGTCTTTGTCTTTTATTTAACATCGGTGGGCAAATTTCAGACAGTACCTGCATGACAGCAATTTCATGTTTAGTAATACTGACGCCAGACATATCTAGAGGAATGGTAGACACATTATTACTAGCTGCGTTGGATGTTTGAGCTAACAATGAAGCAGAAGCTATCAAGCCGATAATGCCAATCCTTGAAGCTGTTCTTGAAACTATTCTTGTCGTTATAGAAATTATAGATAATATCGATTGATTCTTCATTCGGTATCACACTCGCTTTACGTTATTTAATGGTGTTATGGTAATGGGAAAAAAAATAAAAGTCACATAAAATATTGACTTATGTGTAGATATATTGTGACCTAGAGTCGATCGTTAGCAACATATCAGTAGCATCTGTCCCTAAGTTACATAAGCCTTAATAGATAACAGTCTATTGTTGTTCGTTGTTGCCTATTGTAACGAAAAAAATAGGTGAAGAGGTGACCAACTAGTGTTGATATACACATCCGCAAAAGCGAATTTTATAAGGTTGAAAATATTAATAAGCTTTTGCAAATGTAGCCACAACTGTTTGATTATACTTGATTTTAAGACAATGAGTGAAAGGTTTATTTGTGCCGATGCTTAGTTAGGGTATAATCTCCTTCTATATCGTATAGTAGTTCGATGAATGTAGACTTACTCTATGCAACTACTAATACGCTTATAAATATATTTTAAACCATATTTTATTACCGCTAGGTTTTCGTTTTTTACCTTCTATATTTCATTTATCTGCTAAATAAAGGCATACAAAAGTTATCTTTTTCCTCAAAATGCTGCTTTAAGATGCTTATTCTTAAACGCTACTATCTATGAGATAGCTGACTATAGGTCACTAGCAGTCGGCTACGATATTTAAGTCTGTTGCCAGAAAATGAGATATCACTATATTGAGCTACCATGAAGTTTTTAATAAGTAATGATGATGGGGTACATGCGCCAGGATTATTGGCGTTATACCAAGCCCTCTGCCAGATTGGAGACGTTGTGGTCGTTGCACCCCATGAAGAGCAG
Organism: uncultured Psychrobacter sp.; assembly: GCF_947488565.1. Lineage (GTDB taxonomy): Bacteria > Pseudomonadota > Gammaproteobacteria > Pseudomonadales > Moraxellaceae > Psychrobacter > Psychrobacter saeujeotis. The sequence continues at coordinate 359,532 of NZ_CANKZC010000003.1, forward strand.
AGCGGTAGTGCCAGCTCGCTTCATATATCTCAGCCCTTGTATCCTCATATATTACCATCAGGGTTCGTTGCGGTTAATGGCTCACCTGCAGACTGTGTCTACCTTGCGCTACACGAGCTTTATCCTGATACTCAATTTGATTGCGTCATCACGGGTATTAATTCAGGCGCAAACTTAGGGCAAGACGTCTTGTTTTCGGGTACTTTTGGTGCGGCTTTGACCGCTCAGCTTTTTGGTATACCGGCGATTGCAACTTCATTGGTGGGTCATAGGATTAAAGGCAATGGACAGGATCAAACCAGCCATTATGAAATGGCAGCAACCGAAATTGTTAAAGTATTGACCAAAACGCCTATATTGGAGGAGCTCAAACGTTTGCCTTATCACGTACTTAATATTAATATTCCTAACGTAGATACAGCTGAGGGTATTATGGGACGCAAAATCACACGCTTAGCTCATAGCCTAATAGAAAAACCTGTACATCATATGGTTGATCCACGCGGCCGCGATGCTTATTGGTTATGTTTAAAAAAATGCCAGAATGTGCCAACCACAGAGCATATGGACACCAATATCAATACGCCTATTGATGACTCTATAAGTGGCAGTCCTGAGCGACTATGTCAGCCTAGAGCCGATAACAACGATAACAACGATAATTTGGTGATTGATACAGATGAGCTGGCGGTAGCAGCAGGTTATATTAGTTTATCTCCAGTTCGCTTACATCATACACCAGCGTCTACCCTCAGTAGGTTTTCGACTTTGGCATTGTAATTCATCCTTGTAATTGAAGGTGATGAAACAGACGCTATTTTTATAATTAAAGTCATGTTCTATAAATAGGGTCGTATTATGGTTATAATAGCGGCGGCATAATTTTATAAACAGTAAAGATAACAACACGATAATCGTGAGCACTATATAATTGTGAGTACTACAAAGAACGTGAGCACTATAAAGAATAGGAAACCTTGTATGAAAAAGCTTATTTCTGGGTCGCAGCTAGCGACTGTAGCCTTAGTCGGAACACTAGCGGTTGCGATGACAGGCTGTGCAACTAAGCCGACCTATCAAAATTCTGCACGACCAGCCCCTAAGATTATTACCAATAGTCAAGGTGTCCCCAACTATCACCTTGTAAAACGTGGCGATACGGTTAGCCAGATTGCTTCACGTTATCGCTTAAATTACCGTCAAATTGGAGCGCTGAACGGCCTTGATAGCAAGTATACTATCTATAGTGGTCAATGGCTCAAGCTTTGGCACGGTGAACAAAGCGCACCCACACGTCCTGCTAGTAACAACAATTACAATGTTGCCACTACGCCTACAACACCGCCGCCCACGACTGGATCGGCACCTGTTTATGAAGTGACGGCCAATTCGACAGCTGGCTACGAGTATCCTAGCCGCAATCAAGTCCTTCGTAATTTTGATGCTGCATCTGGCAATATGGGCATGTGGTTTGCCGGTAGAGAAGGTGATCCAGTGCTCGCCAGTCAAAGTGGAACGGTACTATACGCGGGTGATGGGTTAACCGAGTATGGCAATCTTATTATGATTCGTCATAGCGGTGATTACATTACCGCTTATGCGCATAATAGCCAATTACTGGTTAAAGAAGGCGAAGCGGTACAGCGTGGCCAACGTATTGCCAGTATGGGTAGTAGTGGCCAGACCAATCAAGTAGCCCTGCAGTTTCAAGTACGTCTAAATGGTAACCCTATTGATCCGCGTGCTGTACTAGGACGTTAAATCATTGCTCAAATAAATGTCGTTTGGCTTAAGTCTTATTTGACTTAAGCTAACAAGGTACAACATAAGAGCTATCATATACTCATAACCTGTTACTATTTTTCATATCGTTGCAAAGCCTTATGAAAAGTGGTGATAGGTTTTTTTATAGAGTGTCGAGATGATTTAGAGTTAACCTGTTAATTAAATTTTTTTGTTTAGACAGCTTTTGACTGAAATTTAAGGCCATATTGTATAATGACTACTACGATTTTTGACACGCAAAGCTATAACTATCCGCAGAATTTTGCGGAGATACAACCTAAGCTTACGCGCTTGAAAAAGGCGATTAAAAAGCTAGAGGCAAACCTAATTGATGCCGATAACGATGCAAATATTGAGCTACTGAAGCAAAGATTGGGTGGTGAGTTAGGGTTGAAAGTAGACTATGCCAGTGAGCTAAACCCCGATCAATTGCTAGCAGCCACTACTATTGAAGGAAAAGTATTGGTCATCGCTGGTGCTGGCTCTGGTAAGACCAAAACCTTGACCTATCGCACCAGCTACCTGTTAGAAAATGGAGTCACACCCAAAAGTATCTTGCTACTGACTTTTACTCGTAAAGCGGCAAATGAGATAAAAAGTCGTGCCAAAGTTTTATTGGCTGATACGTTATCAGACGATGACCTGGCAAAAGACACCCTACCGACTAGTAAGATGCTAAATGATGTTACCAGTGGCACTTTTCACTCGTTTTGTAATATGCTGCTACGTCAGTACTCAGGGCTACTTGGTATTAATCCGCGCTTTACTATCTTGGATACAGGTGATAGTGAAGACGCCATCGATTTAATTCATAAGGAAAAAAAGTATCCTGCGCAAGCCAAAAGCCAAGCCTTTCCGCGTAAAAAGACCTTGCAAAACATTATCTCTACTTCTAGAAATAGACGCATTCATATCCGCGACTTAATCGAAAGTAATTATCCTGATATCGCTGTACACATTCCCATTATCGAGCAGTTGGCAATTGATTTTCATGAGTATAAGCGCGCCAATCATCTTTATGATTTTGATGACATCATTAGCCAAGTCGTACGCCATTTAAAGACCAATGATATCTTTCGCCAGATGCTACAAAATCAATATCGCTATATCATGGTCGATGAGTATCAGGATACCAATATTCCGCAAAAGCAGCTGATAGATTTGATTTGTGAGCCTAAATCGGTATCACTGATGGTAGTCGGTGATGATAATCAAAGTATTTATGCGTTTCGCGGCGCAAACTATGAAAATATTCTACTGTTCGGTGAGACCTATCCCGAAGCCAAGCTCATCAAGCTGGAACAAAACTATCGCAGTACGCCTGCTGTTCTAAATTATATCAATGCTTTGTCAGCGCATATCACCTTGGGCTATCAAAAGCAGCTGTACTCTAGCGTATCGATAGAGGGCTGCAAACCCGTCTTTAGCCATTTAAATGATGAAACCCGCGAGGCCAAATATATCGCTGATAAAATCATAGAGCTAAAACCAGATCACGACTACAGCGATTTTGCGGTACTGTGCCGCACGTCCTTTCAGTCCAACTATGTACAGTTGGAATTTATGGAGCGTAGCATTCCATTTATCGTGGTAGGTGGTATTAAGTTCATTGAGAGACGGCATATTAAAGATGTCTTGGCATTTGTCAAAATACTCTATAACCCAAATGACACCATTGCGTGGCATCGCATTTTAACCTTGTTTCAAGGAGTAGGGGCAGTCACCGCGACTCGGTTAACCCAAGCGATTAATGACGATAATAATTCTTTTGAGCCATTACTCACGCCAAAGTTTGCTAAAAAAAGTGAGCAACTTGAGCCTTTGTATCACACTCTGACAAAGGCCAGTCAAGCAGAATCAGTCGAGAGTATTATTGAGCATGTTTTAGAGTTTTATGTTCCTATTCTAAAAACGCTAGAGGAAAACTGGCGTGAGCGCAATGAGGATTTTCGAGTGCTCAAAAATTTAGCAACAGAGTACAGCAGCCTTGATAATTTCTTAGAAAATCTGGCGCTCGACCCACCTAATGACTCAGTGGCGACGACCAGTCAGCCAGCACAGGATGACAAAGATAAAGTGACGATTTCCACCATTCATAGTGCTAAAGGGCTAGAGTGGCCAGTGGTGTTTGTCAATTCATTGGTCGATGGAATTACCCCGCATCATCGCTCTTTGGCTGACTTTGAGGAATTAGAAGAGGAGCGTAAATTGTTTTATGTGGCCTGTAGCCGTGCCAAGACCAGATTGTATCTGACTGCGCCTGATTACTTTGCCAGTTATTCAGGGTATTTTGACAAGCCATCACGATTTATCGCTGAGTTGTCTGCAGATGAGGTGGAGGTTAAGCGCTCAAGGAAGTCGTTAGAGATGCTGGCGAGTGATGATCCCGTGTGGTGGTGATTGTTAAAAGTTTTAAGACATTTAGTTCTATTCTAAAAATAAAATATACAAGTATCCCTTCAATACTAATACTTGACAATATTTCAGTAAACTCTATACTTTTCTCATTGGACGGTTTAATAACTTTTGTTGATAAACTGTTAGTTTTGCTCTTACTGTAGCAATGATGAGACTTTACTTATGCCCTCACAAACTGCACGTCTGCACCAGCTTAAGGTTGGCAGTGATATTTTAGCAACCACCTCCCTTTATCCAAGTGCCTTTTTTTGGACAAGTAGCCTCAATCAAAGCTCCCTTAGTCATATACTCGTGTTCAGTTATGACTTTTTAGATTCAAACGCTTGTTTGTCCTTAATTAGTAAACCTATATGTTTAACCACGTTATCTGCAGCTCGAGAGCCTACTTGCCGTTGTGGACTCATTCAAACCGTCCGCTACCAGCACTCAGACGGCGCCATGCACTTTTACACTCTTGATATCGTCACTCCTGACTGGCAACTGACCCAGTCCATCCATACTCGCAGCTTTACCCATCAATCCACCCTCGATATCATCACCGCTATCTTGAATGATTATGACTTTGAATGGCAGCTCTCAGAGCAACTACTCTCATCAGATACTTTAACTCGTCCGCTAGAGATGCGTAGTCAGTCAGATGTTAGCGATTATGACTTTATTAGCGGCTTGCTTGCCGATATTGGGGTAACCACCTATTGGGTATCAGGTGACTCAGTGGATGAGCTTGGTTATTGGTCTTTAGTTAGTGCGCTAGACGAGAATGCGTTATCATCACTTAATTATAGCTACGAGAAGTCCTCAGTACAGTCTGGTCAAGACAGTGTCGATACGCTACAGATGAGCGCCAAGCAATTAGGCACTCGCACCGTGCTGGTACGCGCCGATGGACTTGCCGCTGATACTATCTATGAAGGTGTGGCAGAGGACGACTCACCCTTAACATTTGATGACACCGCGGTGCTATTTGGGGCGCCGTCTCGGGTATATAGCGATGCGTCTGCTACCCGCTTAGCTGAGCAATGGGTACGCGCCAATGGCTGCAATAGAGAATATTATAGTGCCACAGGCGCCATGCGTGGCCTAAGCATCGGTAGCCAAGTTAGCATTAACAACCTACCTTCTATTGGTCGTTTATCTACATACTGTACAGCTATGATCATCGTCGGTATTGAACCGAGCAGTGACAGCGTCTCCTACCACAACCAAGTGCTAATAAGAGACTGGCTTACGCGTACCACTAAACAAACAGCGCAAACAGCACAAACAGCACTTAGCGCCATACCCGAGCACGGCTACGACATTGCTCGTGACACTGGCATCTGGGTAACCGCCACGCTATTAGACTCTGTTATTCCTTACTGTCCCTACCCAAGCAAGCAGTCCTTTGTCAGTAGTCGCTATAGCGGTGTCACCCAAGCACGTACCGGCGATACCAGCACTTCATCCTCGCCAAGCTACGCCTCACAGGTGACCGATGACGGCTTACAGCGTACGATTACCACTCCAGTATCTGCTGGTATCAGCCCGCACGATGATGGGGTCACCCCGCCACTTAGAGCGCTACAACTCTCGTCAGGCGCGACTCATGGGTGGCAGTTCGCCCCAAGGCTGGGACAATCCGTCCTTCTCAATCACTGGTACGGCGACATCGACAGCCCCATGATCAGCCGCAGCCTATATGACGGGATCGGTATGGGTGACAATGATTATAAAGACGTGACCCGTCGTGATGCCGGACTCTCCAATCGGCATAACCTACAAAATGGGTCTTCACCAAGATGGCATGGCTCAGGACTGGGACATTCGCAAATCTGTGAGGATGATACTCATAGTGGCTGGATCACAGGGATTGCTCAGTATGGACTGACCAGCGACAGCGAGGTCACGCTTCTCTTTGATGACACCCCTAAGAGTATTGGCCTTGAATGGACGGTAAATACCAAAGATCGTGCTAACGCCATGCAACCTATCAGCACTTCTAGCGCCACCTTTGCCTCTAATGAGCACGTGTTAGAGCTTGGCGTCCTACGCCATCGCTACAGCAACCATCAATCGACAAGTAGTGGACAGGGTATAAACCTTGCCACCGATCATGGACTACAAGCGACAGCAGAAAGTGGTGTCTTGCTCTCTACCTTTGGTATCCAGCACAGTCAATCCGAACACGAGTCGGCGTGGGTCAATGACGCGGGACAACGACAGTTGAAACTGGGCAAAGAACTCACCGAGACCTTTCTCGATGCCAAGCAAGCACACTTGCAATCGACGAAAGCCATGAAGACCGCTAATCAATCGATAGAGGCCTTTCAAGAAACGGCTCAAATAATAGACGACACGCTACAAACCGAAGTACTCGGTGCACCCGATGTGATGCTAGTCAGTAAAGACAGCATCCTCGCATCAGCAAGCAATACCCTAAGCACCGCAAAGACCATCGTACGCCAATCAGGCAGCACGCATTCGGATGTGGTGGCAGGAAACTATACGCTTACAGCAGATAGTATTGAGTCATTAGCAGGGGTGGGTGGTCAAGCTCAGCTATCGGGTTTACATATCAGTGCCAACACCAAGCCGCTAGCGATACAAGCACAAGGCGGTGAGCTGCAACTGCACTGCCAACAATCCATGACCATCGGTAGTGAGTCAGGACAGGTCAATATCTCCAGTCCCAGACAGATTAAGCTGCAAACCAGCGCCGGGGCATCACTGACGATTGATGAGAGTGGGGTGAAGCTGGTGTGTCCGGGGGAGATTAAGGTTCAGGCGGTGAAGAAGAGTTTGGTAGGTGGGGCTAAAGTCAATGCGCCTGTGATTGCTTTACCAACATCTGGGTTGTTTAGTAAAGCATTTGATCTTAAAAAGCTGTTACCGCAAGATTTAATAGATCAAGGTATCAGCTATAAGCTTATTAATCACTCAAGAGGTACAGAGATTGAAGGTAAGCTTGATGAGGATGGTCAGACATTAAGAGTATTCGGTGATAAGACTGAGAAGGTTGAGTTAGAGCTTCTTGGCAACGTGAACCGCAAAGGAGAGATTAAGGTCACTGATGTATCAGATCAGATAGAGTGCGATAATTGCTCTATTGAAAACCTATTTGAAGATTGTGGTGATAATCATGCACATGATGAAGACGACTTTGACTGTTAAACCTCTTACAGAGTAAATTTATAGGATAATCTATGTACTTTTTTAATAATAAAAATTTATGCTTTTTTTCAATATTCCTCTTTATAACACCGTTCATCGGTGTAGCTCACGCCACAGACGAAGAAGATTATCAAAGCTATATAGATAGCATACCACGTGTTCAGCTCAAGATGATTCCTAACTCAAAAGAAGAAGTAAACGAATTTTCCAACCAAACTGATGAACCAGACTCAATGAGCTATATCGATAAACTAAATGAAGAACTGGCAATCAATGGAGTTCCTTTTCGGTATATAGATTATGAGTATGAGGATGGGGAATTTACTACTTATCCATTTGAACTAGTGAACGAGAAATTACCAACGATAGAAGGTAGTAATCCTAATTACAATAGTAGATATGACAAAGCCTTCCAAAAAATGATTTATAAACTCGTTAGCCCTATCAATTTAGCTGACAAAGAGCTTTATGCTATGGGATCACAGCGAGAAGGAATATACATACAAGACATAAACACTGATAAAAAGTATGTGTTTAATAAAATCTGCTTTGATAATAAATGTGCTATAGGTCAAGTCTTCTATATTTTCGACCCAGAAAGCTATGAAATGACAGGCATGCTTTATGATGGTTGTTCGTTTATTACAAATGACATAACAGGTAATGATCAACGTACTAAAGAACTATTACAAAAATATATCGATGTACAGAACCCTCTAGACTATAGCTATGCTCCTGATGTTTGTAAAAAGCAGTTGTCAATAGCGAAGGAAAAATAATATGAGCTCACTAATAAAACCAGTTCAAGGAGTTACTTATACTCCTGATAGGGTAGGATATATTAGAGCTGTTTCTAGAAAGGAATCAGGATCTGATTTACGTTATTCTTATACCTATACTGGAGATAACAAAGAAGCCATTAAAGTTGATAATCTAACCGCTGTTAGTATATTAAACCCTTGGAATTATGTGGGGCTGTTTCAGTTTTCTGAAGAAGCATTACAGGATGTAGGTTGTTATCGCTTTGATGGAACTAAAAATTCAAAAACCCAAGATTGGGGAAGGACTGGGAACTATTGGACTGGTAAGTTTGGTGCTATTTCACTTAATGTCTTTAGAAACAGCGGTTCTATCCAGATGAAGGCGATCAATGAATGGATTAATCGCTTATGTAGATATTCGAGGAGTAAGAATTTAAACGAATTCTATGGTTCAACTATTACAGAAGCAAAGGGTTATGAAGATTTTGAAGTAACCGAATCAGGCGTGATAGCTGCTATACATTTAAAAGGTTCAGGAGCTGTTAAAAGTTTTTTAACTACGAATGGTAAAACAAATGAATCCGATGCTAACGGTACTAGCATAGCAAAATATATGAATATGTTCGCTCACTACAACATTCAAACTTGTTGTAAAAGAAAGGTATACGTAAAGATCGTAGATGCTAAGAAAGTTGGTATTCCTAACAAAGAGGTCGAAATCAGCTCTGAGTACAAAGGTAAATTTAATGTAGGTAAAATAGCAGTTACGCATAAAACAGATAAAAAAGGCAATTTACCAATAATAGTCAGACATCCAAATGCAAAAATTCAGTTAAAAATAGACGGTAAACTAGTTGAAGCTATAGTCCAAAAATCAGATCAGACTCAAGGGTATGAAATAGTCTACCTAGGTAAACACACCTATTCGTCCGTACTATCAGAACATGAAAAATTGGAAGCTACTCAGGAAAGTACTGATAGTAACAGTAATGATGAGTCTACTAGTTCAGATCAACCAAATAAAAGCACTACTGATAGCAATATAGTTGATGAAGTCACTTTCAACATCAAACTAGTCGAAAGCGACACAGGCAAACCACTACCAAACACAACCTATCATCTTGAGTACAAAAACAATATTAAACCCCATAAAACGGATGACTCAGGTATCGAATCAGGTATAAAAGCTGATGTCAGCCAATCTATCAGCGTCTACCTTGATGACGATGAGGGCAAAAAGCAATCTATTTACAGCATGGCATTCCCGGTCACTGGCGACTTAAACGGACAGACCAAAGTACTTAAAGTCCCTGTTGTCTCCTTTAGTATCAGATTTGTCGATAACAACAATCAACCCATACCGCATTACGAGTTTAAAACTCTATATCGTGGCAGACACTCTGCTCTAAAAAGAGCAAACCGCCAAGGTATTAGCACTATAAAAGCCCTTGCTGGGCAGAAGCTTATTCTTATTGATGGACAAGGTAGAGCTCAAACAACCGCTATTGTTACCTACGGCTCCAAACAATGGACTATGATCATAGGCACAGACATCACCGAAGAAGATATCAGCAATATATCAGATACCTTGAGTCAAGAAGCATCGACTACTCCAGAGACAAGCGAACAAGAGGACAAGCCAAAACCTCAAACAGAGCAAAACCCTGTCATCAAAGTAGAAAAGCCAAAGGTAACAGAGGTCGAAAGAAAGACAGAGACAGGGCCGACGCTTGAGGTTGCCTCAGATGAAGCTAAAATCACTATAAAGTTCGTTGACGAAGCAACAAATAAGCCACTATCGGGGCTTTCCTATATTACGCAGTCTACTAAATATGGTAAGAACACTTCTGTGACAGGAAATGATGGTACGAGAGGTAGAACACATGATTCAGATGTCGGTATCCGCATTAAAGTATTGGTCAATGAGGATGGTAAAGAAATCGAAAAAGACGTTATTATCGCCAATAGTGATAACAACGGTACTGTTTATGTCTATAAGATTAAGAAGCCTAAGCTTGAGCCTAGTGGCCCTAAATGGCACAGTAAGTTTATGCCTAGTACACAATTAAGTTCTTTAAAAGAGCCTTTCAGAAGTAAAGCTATAGCCTTTGATAAAGCAATGAAAGCTGCAGGAATACAAGTTAGTTATACGAATGCATATCGCCCCCCTCAACGCCAATATCTTATGTATTATTCCGCTATGATTGCTCGAGGTAAGATTAATCCAAAAAATGTACCATCATTCGAACCTAGAGGTGGTGATGAACCAGTTAATATTAGTTGGATACATTATAATCCTAAAGGTATCATAGATATAGCTGCTTCTATAAAGGGCGGTACCGCGCTTTTTAATAGGTATGGCATTGGAAATAACCCTGTGGGTAAACCTTATAGATCAAATCATAATGGTGGCGAAGCATTCGATTGCCGCATATCTAACTGGGGTATTGGTAAAACCATTAAGGATGCTAATGGTCAGAGCAAAACTATAAAAAGTAGAGCAGATATCGCAATAGTTGGAGAATCCTACGGTGTGAAACATTGGAGTCGATATGGAGAAAAAGCAACTGGCAAAAAAGATGATCCACATTGGTCTAAAACTGGAAGATAATATGAAAAAACTATTCAAATTAACAATTAGCATTATTTTGCTCGAATCTTTATTATCATGCTCTCAACCTTACAAGGCTGAAGGAACAGAAGTAATAGTAGAAGAATTAGATGAAGCGGAAGTTCAATATGGAGTGATTGGTATAAATAATGACTGTTTTGTTACTGATAGCAAGTTGAAAAACAAACAAACAGTATATCTTACTGAAACGTCAGTAGATCCTATGGTCGAAGAAGTTGCTACTATCGATGCGATAAAAGTATGTGATACATATGATGTAAGAGATTTTGATTACAAATACTCTTTTACTAATCCTATAAAGGTTAATCCACAAAGTGCTTTCGTTTTATTAGAGCCAGAATCAGCTAAGAAAATTTCTTTAACTTCGTCTTTTGATTTAGATAAAGATAGCATAACTGATGAAGTTAGAATTTGTTATGAACATGAAAGTTATATATTTGGTATATGGTCAGGCGACCCTATCAAAGATCGAAATTTAATCAGTGTTGAAATATTTACGCATTTCGACTTAGATCCTGATGCTGAGCCTAAGTGTACTAAAGTTGATAGAAAGTATTTAGAAACCAAGTAGATAAAATAGACTTAGAATTAAGAATATGCATTTGAGAAAATTACTTCAAAATAGGCAAAATTACTAGTGACCTATGCTGTCAAACCCGTACAACTAAAATTGGAAGATTTTAATTACGCAGCTTGACAATAATAATCAAACCTCATCTGTCTTGGCGTCTTATAGCCCAAACCTGTCTGACCATGTATTGACTGATATGATGGCCTTGCTCTGCAGGATGAGTGTGCAATCGCTCACAGCTGTAGCGCTGTTTAGTTTCATCATGAGCCACGCGAACTGGCTTCTGCATCAAATATATATCTAATAACCCTATCATTCCTACCAATTTACCTCTCTTTAGACGCTCATAACCAAAAGTGTTCAATAGCAAAAAAATCCGTCAAATATGGGTTTATTAATTATCAGGTTCGCGTTATTATCACCCCTAATTTGCAAGACTCTACTACCTATCAAGAAAGGATGTTCTATGCGCTATGAGGTTATTGTTATTGGTGCTGGTATGGTTGGCACATCGATTGCGTGGCACCTGCAAAATAATGGTTCGCAGGTATTATTGTTAGACAAAAAATTGCCAGGGTCAGAGACTTCATATGGCAATGCTGGTTTGATCCAGCGCGAAGCGATTCATACGCATCCTTTCCCGCGTCAGATCACTGAAATGATTAGAGTATTGCCTAACCAAGGTACTGACATTCGTTATCGTATACCAGCTATTTTGCGTTATCATCAAGCGCTATTGCAGTATTGGAAATACTCTACACCTGCATCAGTCAAAAAAATCGAAGCTGAATGGCAGACATTGATTGAGCATTGTACCAGTGAGCATCAGACTATGATTACAGCGTCTGGCGCTGATGAGCTGATTACTCGTGATGGTTGGTTACAGCTGCATCGTTCTGAAGACACCTTTAAAGAAGCGATTGCCTCAGCTGTTGATGCTCGCGCGCAAGGCGTTGAGCATGACGTACTAAACCTTGAAGAATTAAAAGCGATGGAGCCAAGCGCTAATTTTGAGGGTTTTGTCGGGGCAATCCATTGGCTCAACTCATGGCAAGTATCCAACCCAAGCGCTTTGGTAAAGGCGTATGCCAAAAATTTCCAAGAGATGCAAGGTACGATCAAAGAGAGCGATGTAAAAGAGATCGTACAAGAGGGGGAAGGCTGGAAAATTGTTACTGATAACGACACTTATTATAGTGATAAATTGGTCATCGCAGCTGGCCCTTGGTCAAATGATCTGATCAGACCGCTTGGCTACAACTTGCCGTTGTTCCCGATGCGTGGTTATCATCAGCATTTCAAAGTAACGGACAAAAACACCATTCATCATAGTATGTTTGATATGGATAAAGGCTTTGTTATGGGGCCAATGCAGCAGGGCATCCGCATCACGACCGGTGCTGAGATGACTACCATGAACGCGCCAAAAAACTTCGGTCAATTACAAACGGTATTGAAATTCGCTCGTAAAATCCTACCATTAGAAGATGCGGTAGAGAGTGAGGCATGGGCCGGCTCACGTCCTTGTATGCCTGATATGAAGCCGGTGATTGGTCCTGCGCCTAAGCACAACAAATTATGGTTTGCTTTTGGTCACAGTCATCAAGGCTTTACACTAGGGCCAATGACAGGACGCATTGTGGAAGAGATGATTCATGATAAGCCGGTACTGGTTGATGTAGCACCATTTAGCGCCCAGCGTTTTTCTAGCTAAACATTATTTTTTGAATGATGATTGTTGCAAATATTTGAATAAATTCAGTTCTATCATTAAGGATTAGTTACGATGAAAAAGTTACATAGCAGTCAGCGTATGAGTAAGATCGTTGTGCATAACCAAACGGTATATTTATGTGGTCAAGTAGGTAATAGCGATGACGATATCAAAGCGCAGACATTGACTTGTTTGGAGAAGATACAAGCATTGTTAGAGGAAGTGGGCAGTGATAAATCGAAACTGCTAACAGTGACGGTCTGGGTAAAAGATATGGCAGACTTTGCCGCGATGAATGAAGTATGGGATAAGTGGTTTGACGGTATACAGCCACCAGCTCGTGCTTGTGGTGAGTCTGCATTGGCACGTCCTGAGCTATTGGTTGAGATGACTGCCATCGCTGCTGAGTAACTGTCTGTTTATAAAAATTGTATAGAACAAGGAGATAATATTGATATTGTCTCCTTTTTTTTTGGTTTTTATACGCTACATATTTATAAAAAACGGTTTACCAGCAAAATTTTGATAAATACAAGTTTACAAAACTAAGGTGTTTACTTATCCAATAGCCTAAGCATCTGTTGCAAAAAAGTACTGACTTGTTTGTGTAGGTTTTGTCGATAAGCCCAGTGATGACTCACCTCATAGCTTGCCTCATCAGGTAATAAAACTTTCATCAGCCCCATGCCCTCATAACGCTTTGCCAAATCATTTGGTAGGTAACCGACGTGATGACCTGCAAGAATCAGCTGCGCTGTCGCCTCCATATGATAAGTGGTAGCACTCAACGTCTTAGGCTGGATATGGTTAATGCTGTGCTCAGTAATGTAACCCCGTTTGATCCATGAGTAGTTTTGTTCTAGTTCATGAAAAGTCAGGCCTTTCGAGTCATTAAATAAGACGTGTTTGCGTCCACAGCAAACCACTTGTTTTTCAACAAAGGCATGTTGAAAAGTTAATAGAGGAGGAAAGCTACCAAAATAACCCACACCAATGTCGCTTTCGTTGCTCAAAAGCTTGTCTAACATGCTCTCTGGGCTTTGCACATCGATAGAGAAGTGGATCAGTGGATTTTTACTATAGCTTGCGGACAAGCATTGCTGTAACGCGTCATAAAAAAACGCGGGCATCTGATCGATGAGACACAAACGAATGTGACCTCCATGAACAGAGTCCAATTGACGAATATAATGCAATTGATGTTGGAAGCTGGCAACCGCTTCGGTAAAGCTCAAACAGGCTTCATAGACTGCTGCTCCATCTTCTGTAAGCTTAAAGCCAGCTCGGCCGCGATGACAGAGCGTCATACCCAAACGATCTTCTAAATGAGTCAAGTGACCGCTAATGACAGAAGGGGTAACATTTAAGCGAGTTTGTGCGGCTGTCACGCCTTGACACTCTACAATAGCCATAAAGCTACGTAAGGTTTTGATGTCTATTTTTATCAGCTCATCTAACATTAAGAATTATGCTCCAGTGCCTATTTCTTTCATTTTTTAATGTGAAATACGGTTTTTGACTTTTAATAAACTTCTAATAATGACGAACAAATCAGGATTACTACGGAAATTTAGAAGTTTACTTCTAAATTTTACCATGGTCTGTACTCTGATATTTAGGTATTGTCAAAGCATATAACAAATTGCCTACCGTAAATAAGATAAAACAAGGATGTGAATGATGAAATTCAATCAACCATTAAGCGGCAACGAGATGCCAAGATTTGGCGGTTTTGCTTCGATGATGCGTCTGCCTACTCAAGCTGATGCTCAAGGATTAGACGTTGCTTTTGTTGGCGTACCGTTAGATATTGGGGCGTCAAACCGCAGCGGTGCCAGACTTGGCCCAAGACAGATTCGCGATGAATCTCGCATGATTCGCCCTTATAACGTTGCCACTCGTGCAGCACCCTTTGAGTCCCTGCAAGTCGCTGACATTGGCGATGTACCTATCAATACTTTTAACCTACTAAAAAGCATCGATATTATCGAACAATTCTATACCGATAAAATCGTTAAACACGATGCTATCCCATTAACGTTAGGCGGCGATCATACCATTGCACTGCCTATCTTACGCGCGCTTGCTAAAAAACATGGTCCTGTCGGCATGGTGCATATCGATGCTCATGCGGATATCAATGATGATATGTTTGGCGAAAAAATCGCTCATGGTACTCCGTTTCGCCGCGCTGTTGAAGAAAACTTAATCGATGGCAATCGTGTGGTACAAATTGGCTTGCGTGGTACTGGCTATAGCGCTGAAGAGTTTGATTGGTCAACTCAGCAAGGCTTTCGCGTGGTGCCAGCGGAGGAGTGCTGGTACAAGTCGCTTGCACCGCTCATGGCAGAAGTACGTGAAAAGCTTGGCGATGGTCCTGTTTACTTAAGTTTCGATATCGACGGCATTGATCCGGCGTTTGCGCCTGGTACAGGCACGGCTGAAATTGGTGGTTTGACATCTACGCAAGGTATCGAGATTATCCGCGGTATGCGTGGCCTTGACGTGGTTGGTGGCGATTTAGTAGAAGTATCACCACCATATGATCCGTTTGGTAATACTTCTGTGTTAGCAGCGAACTTGCTGTTCGAGATGCTATGTATCTTACCAGGTGTGCGCTATGACGATAAAGTCAAAGCAGTCTACTAATCGCAGCGTTTATCTCGATTGAACTGTCCTGCAAAGAACAGTTTGGACAAAATAGTCTCTATAATAAGCAGCCTTTATATATAAATAATATAAGGGTTGTTTCAAGATACAGATTTGATAATTTTGATAATTGCCTGAATATTCAGCGAACCTTTTTAGGATGATCGACCCATGACGCAATCAATGCAAGCGCCTTCTTCATTGCCAACAACCTCACCTCTGACATGCGGTGAGCTGTTGGTACAATGGTTAGAGTATTACGGAGTTGAAACCGTATTTGGTATTCCAGGTGTCCATACGGTAGAGCTATATCGTGGTTTGCCCAATACCGATATTCGCCATGTGACCCCGCGTCACGAGCAAGGCGCTGGATTTATGGCGGACGGCTATTACCGTGCATCTGGTAAAGTTGGTGTTTGCTTTATTATCACCGGCCCTGGCATGACCAATATCATGACTGCGATGGCACAAGCGTTAGCAGATTCTATCCCGATGTTGGTGATATCTAGTGTCAATAAAGTTGAGGACACAGGAAGCGGTGAAGGGCATTTGCATGAGTTGCACGATCAGCAAGGTATGGTCAGCAAGGTTGCGCTTATGAGTAAAACCATCTGGCAACCTGAGGCGCTACCCAAAGTCATTGCTGAAGCATTTGCCATGTTTAACGGCGCTCGTCCAGGCCCTGTCCATATTCAGCTGCCTATCGATGTAATCACCGCCGATGCCAGTCATGCTGCTAAGCCACCTAGAATGAATCAAAGTGCAAAAAACCAAGCTGATGCGAGTTTAGCTCTACCGCAGGTTACAAGACCGCTGCCCAATCCTGCGCAGCTTGATTTAATCGCCCAGCAGTTAAAAAGCGCAAAAAACCCAGTTGTATTGTACGGCGGTGGCTGCGTCGATGTCGATCACGATGCGCAAAAACTGGCTGAGCTTATCGATGCGCCGACATTTTTGACCATCAATGCCAAAGGTTTGCTGCCACCTGGTCACGCACTCAGTTTGGGTAGCAATCAGTCATTAGACGCTGGTCGCGCCGTGATTAGCGAGGCAGATTTGGTACTAGCGATCGGTACTGAGCTTGGTGAGACCGATTACGATGTATTCTTTAATGGTGAGTTCCAAATTAACGGCACGCTCATTCGTATTGACTGCGATGCTCAGCAGTTGCAGCGTCCTTTTAGAGCGGATATCGCCGTATTGTCTGATGCACAGATGGCGATTAGTGGGCTATGTACACGTTTAGGAAATCACAATCTCGATCATAAGGCAGCAGCGCGCGTAGCCGAGGTGAAGCAGACGTTAATAGAAGCGATGACCCCAGACTTTGCTGGTCAAAATGCACTACTTAAGCTCATTCGTGATGAAGTAAAGGATGTCATCTTCGTTGGTGATTCAACGCAGCCTGTCTATAGTGGCAATCTTGGCTTTGAGGCGTTATCAACCCGTAAATGGTTTAACTCATCAACCGGATTTGGCACGTTGGGTTATGGTTTGCCTGCCGCAATTGGCGCAATGATTGGCTCGAAAGCGCCTGTCATTAGTCTTATTGGTGACGGTGGTATTCAGTTTACCATTGCTGAGCTTATTTGCGCTGCTGAGCTTGAGCTGCCATTGATTGTCTTACTTTGGAATAACCAAGGTTATGGTGAGATTCGTCGTTATATGGAAGAGGGAGGTTTGCCATTGATTGGGGTCAATATCAAAACACCTAATTTTGAGCATTTAGCCGCTGGATTTGGCGCAGGCTATCGCAGAATTAATGATAAGCAACAACTGCTAGATGCTTTACAAACAGACACTAAAGGTAGCCAGCCTATCGTTTATGAAGTGGATGAAGCTGATGAATTTCTTATCAATATGGGTAAGACTTTTACTTGTTTTAGCTAATCAAAAGGTCACTATGCATATAAGAAACGGGCATATAGTCAATTTGAAATAAAATCGATACATTTATATTGTCGTGCTACTGGGACAAATTTTGTGCAGCCTCTGGAGTGCGAAGCGCACAGCAAGCAAAGAAAATTTGTCCCAGTAGCACTGTATCGGTTTTAAAGTGTATTAACTATATAAAAAACTGGTCGCTCAGGGAAGAACGCCCATGCTATCAAACATTAAAAAAGCGTCAGACGAAGGAACTGAGCAGTCAATGGGTTTGTTAACGGATCTAATTGCTACCGTCGGTGCGGCTAATGTACTAACCAAACCCAATCAGCAACAGTCTTATCTACACGGCGCGACTGGAGACATCGCAGATGCCGTCAAAGCAGTAGTAACGCCAGATACCTTAGTAGCGCTTTGGCGCGTGATTAATATTTGTGCGGCAGCGGATGTGATTATTATTGCTCAAGCGGCTAATACGGGACTGACTGGCGGCTCAACCCCGTACGGTGACTATGATCGACCAGTCGTCTTGGTTTCGATGCAGTTATTGAACGGTAGCTACTTGCTTGACGATGCTAAAGAAGTGATTGCGTTACCAGCCACCACGCTTCAGCAGTTAGAGATGCAGCTTTCGCCATTAGGGCGTGAACCGCATTCGGTATTGGGCTCTAGTTGTGTTGGCGCGTCAGTGATTGGCGGTATTTGTAACAGCTCAGGCGGTATGTTGGTACAACGTGGGCCTGCTTATACTGAAATGGCATTGTTTGCTAGGCGTAATAATGATGGCGAGTTTGAGTTAATTAATCATTTAGGTATTGATTTAGGCGAGCATCCAGAGCAGCAGCTGCGCAATTTACAGTCTGGACAGTTTGACAAAAACTTGAGCGCTTTAAGTGACACATCCGTCAATAAAAGTAATGCAAACCATCACTATCAGCATAAAGTCCGTGACTACAAAGCCAGTACGCCTGCTCGTTTTAATAATGACCCTAACGGTCTGTATGAAGCTGCTGGCTCAGCGGGTAAGGTCATTGTCTTCGCTGTTAGGGTCGCCACATTTGCTAAGCCGGCCCAAGAACAAACGTTTTATATCTCGACCGATAACGCGGATACCTTAACCATATTGCGTAAGCAATGGCTAAAAAGCGCACTCAATCTGCCTGTCTTGGCAGAGTATATGCACAAAGACTACAACGATATTACCCTGCGCTATGGCCGCGACACTTGTCTTAGTATGCGCAAATTGCCAGCCAGCAAAATAGGGGTGCTATACCGATTACAAGCAAAGATCAGCTATTGTCTAGATAAATGGCGACTGCCAAAAACGTTGCCTGATCGCGTGCTACAGATGGCAGCCATCTTTATGCCCGCCTCGTTACCAAAAAACTTAGCTGAGCAGTCACTTTCGTACCGCTATCACTTAATCATAAAAGTGGCGGATGATGATGATAAGAGTAATGACATTGCTGCTGCGACAGCATTTTTACGCGAGTATTTACAGCGACAACAAGGCAAATTGCATCTGTGTACAAAGGATGAAGCACAAGCATTATTGGTGTTTCGTAGTGCCGCCACCGCTGCTATGTTTCGCTATCATAACCTCAATCACACAGCGTTCGGTGAGCTATTATCCACTGATATCGCTCTGCCTAGAAATGCGACAGATTGGGATGAGTCTTTGCCGACTCATTTACAACAGCAAGTAAGTAGAACTTTTTATTTGGGACATTTCTTCTGTCATGTTTTGCATCAGGATTATCTATTAAAGCCTGCGGTTGATGTAAAAGATTTCAAAAAAGCGCTACTAGATTTTTACAATGAGCGCCATATCGAGTACCCTGCAGAGCACAATGTGGGCCACGTCTATACTGCAAAACCTGCACTACGTTCTTTTTATAAAAAACTAGATCCGACCAATTCACTTAATCCGGGAATTGGTCGGACAGCAAAATGGAAAAATTGGCGAGTGTCGCCTATCATGGAGGAAACAAATGACGGTTAATATCAATAAGTCGCAGCAGCCTGTTTTAGGTAATGATGCTGTTGACTCAAAAACGCCGCAAGGAGAGCAATGGCGCGCGTCATTGTGGAAGTTTTTATTGTTTTCAGCGCTTGGTATTGCGCTATTTATTATTCCGTTTCAATGGGATGGTAAAGTTACGATTTTACTTGGTGTATTAACCGATGCTTTGCAGGCGGCTTTAGGTAGTTATGTCGCTTATATTACCCTTGCGATAGTCACGACCTCTTTTATTGGCGCGCTTGCAGTCAAAGTATTGCGTCCTAATTTACACCCAGACTCTTTACTAAAAAAACTCTTCGATGTCGATTGGTTATGGCTTGTCGCACGTTTTTTAGGTGCGCTGTTTATTTGGATGATTTTTTTACAAGTAGGTCCAGAATTTATTATTAATCGGAATACTGGTGGCGTCATATTTGAAGATCTGGTCCCCATTTTGGTTCCTTTATTTTTCTTTGCCATTTTATCTTTACCGTTCTTGACTGACTTTGGCTTGATGGAGTTTTTGGGAACTTTGGCCAGTAAAGTATTTATTAAACTGTTCAAACTGCCAGGTCGTTCAGCAGTCGATGCAATGTCCTCATGGTTTGGTGCAGCCTCTATCGGTCTGCTAGTGACTATGCAAGAGTACGATAAGAGTTACTATAGTCAGCGTGAAGCAGCCATTATTGCCACGACTTTTTCGGTAACCTCTATTGCTTTTACTTATGTCGTTGCCAAAACCATTGGGGTAGATAATAATTTTGTCTTCTTTTATTTGACCATCGCTTTGACTGGTTTTATTGCTGCGATTATCATGCCGCGCATACCACCATTGTCACTAAAGCCTGACACCTACCATTCTGGTAAATGTTTGTTGAATGAAGACATTCCTGCGCAATATAGTATGCCGCAGTGGGCATTGAACCGCGCAGTGACTCGCGCACACTCTATGCCAGGCTTGGGTAGTGTATTTAAAAACAGCGTAAAAAACTTGTTTGATATCTATTTTGGACTTATCCCAATTATTTTTGCAATCGGTACTATTGGTTTAGGATTGGCTGAATATACGCCTGTGTTTGATTGGCTCGCCGCGCCATTGGTTCCTGTGCTCGATTTGTTACAAATTCCAGAGGCTGCCAAAGCAGCTCCTGCTATGATTATGGGTTTTGCTGATATGTACTTACCAGCGTTGGTCGGTAAGAGTATTGAGAGTGAAATGACACGCTTTGTCGTTGGCGCTGCCTCTATCACGCAGATTATTTACATGTCTGAAGTTGGTGCGCTGATTTTGAAATCAAACATTAAACTTAATGTTTTAGAGCTGTTTATGATTTTTATTATTCGTACGCTTATTAGCTTGGTGGTTATTACATCAGTGGCACATTTGCTGTACTAGTAATTTATTTATAGCAAACATAGAGCCGATTTGATTTCAGTCAGATCGGCTTTTTGCTGTTTATATATTGTCAAAAAACTCTTAAATCGCTAAGCGTGAAAACTTCTCTTGATATTCTTTTGGTGTCAGCTCGGTTGCGCGCTTAAAAAGTCGCGTGAATGATGAGATGTCATCGTAGCCGACTTGATGAGCCAGCGATTTTATCGTCACATCGCCTGATTCTAATAACCGCTTTGCTTGCTCAATTCTGACTGCTTGAATGTATTCAATCGGGCGCATCGCGACGCAAGATTGAAAACGTCTGTTTAAGGTGCGCGGGGTAACACTGACCATGGCGGCCAAAGCACTCACTTGTATAGGTTGTTTAAAGTTCTCTTCGATGAATACTTGTACTTGCTTGACCAGCTGGTCTGCATGCGGCTTATGCAAAGTCACGTTAGTATAGCTGTTTTGATTGCCACGTTTGCTATCGATGATCTGAGTTTTGGCCACTTGAGTCGAAATCTCACGGCCGCAGTAACGCTCTATCAATAACAAGGCTAAGTCATAAAAGGCGCTACCGCCTGCGGCGCAAAAAATGTGTCCCGATTGGGTTGCTGACTCGCTTTTTGACTGGATTTTTGATTGCGTAACAAACTGGTTTTCTTGCAAGTCCACCAATGGAAAATCTGTCTTAAACTTATTGGCATAGCCCCAATGAGTGGTCGCGACTTTGCCATCAAGTAAGCCTGCCTTTGCCAAAAAAAACGCGCCGCTACAGTTACTGGCGATATCCGCCTTGGTCGTTGCAAGCCGCTTTATATGCACAATTAATTCACTGTTCTGATTCAGTACTTTATCGATCGAGTCGCCAATGGTTGGAATTAATAATAAGTCGCACTCCATCACATCCTTAATATCGCAATGCGCTTGCATGATTAAGCGATTGCTACATCTAATAACGACGCCGCCTAGACTGGCTATTTGCACATCAAATCTTGGCTCTACCGTCTCATCTGCGAATCGTTGCCAGCTGACCCCAGTAAACGAAAATAAATCTAGCGCCCCAGCGAGCACGCTACCGAGTACACCATCGAAACCAACAATAATGACTTTAAAGGGTTTAGAGTAGGGCACAAGCGTTTCCTTTCTTTATACGTATCAGAAATAAAATTTTCGACTGAATATTTCTCACAATCAATGTTGTGTATGTCTTATTTGACCATAATTATGTCATAAATGACAATACGGTACGGCGTTAAATTAGATTACTATCAATTAATTATCAAATTTAATCAGTTAACGAGAATACTATGGCAGCAGATACGCTTATCAATGACTTTGAATTACCGTTCCAATTATATGATGTATTGGGCACTGAAGACTTAACCAAACATCCTAAATTTGCAGAACACAGCCGCGAAACCTTTGATGCGGTTTTGGGTACCGCCAATAAAATCGCCACCGATTTGTTTTTGCCACACAACCATTTGGCAGATAAAAACGAACCACAGTTTGACGGCAAACAAGTCAGTATGATAGACGATGTTAAAGTAGCTTTTGATGCGTTTCGTGAGTCAGGTTTTATCGCGGGTCGTTATCGCTTTGATGATGGTGGGATGCAATTACCCGAAACTGTCATGACAGCGGTGGCAGGCTATTTTATGGCAGCCAACCCATCGACGACTGCCTATCCGTTTTTGACCACGGCCGCGATTAACGTCATCTCGCATTTCGCTAGCGACGAGATTAAAGATGCCTTTATGCCGCGTATGCTAACAGGCGAGTTCACAGGAACGATGGCACTGACCGAGCCGCATGCTGGCTCGTCACTGGCCGATATCAAAACCACCGCTGTCAAGCAAGATGATGGCAGCTATCGAATCAAAGGTAGCAAGATTTATATCTCAGCGGGCGATCATGAGTTGTCTGACAATATCGTGCATTTGGTATTGGCCAAAGTACCGGGCGGTCCTGGTGGTGTCAAAGGTATCTCGTTATTTGCTGTACCCAAGTATCGCTTAAATGAAGATGCCTCGGTTGGTGAGCGTAATGATGTCCATCTAACCGGGCTCATTCATAAGCTTGGTTATCGCGGCGCGACGTCTACGGCATTGAGCTTTGGCGATGCAGGCGCATGCTATGGCTACCTTATCGGTGAAGAGCATTTCGGCCTGCGTTATATGTTTAAGATGATGAATGAGGCGCGTATCGCGGTTGGCTTTGGCGCGGCGATGATTGGCTATCGCGGTTATCAGTATTCGCTCGATTATGCCAAAGATAGGACCCAAGGCAGAATTGCACCGAATAATAAGCCTGAAGATGCAGCAACGGCGATTATTCAGCATGGTGATGTTAAACGCATGCTCCTTGCGCAAAAAGCTTACAGCGAGGGCGGTATTTCACTGTGCTTATACGGCTCAAACCTGATTGATCGTATCAATACCTGTGAAGACGCCACACTCAAAAACGAGCTATCAGAATTATTGGATTTACTCACGCCAGTGCTTAAAGCATGGCCATCGGAATATGGGCCAAAGGCCAATGATTTAGGTATTCAAGTGCTGGGCGGTGCAGGCTACACGCGTGAATACCAGGCCGAGCAGTTTTGGCGTGACAACCGTCTCAATCCCATTCATGAAGGCACAAATGGTGTGCAGGCGTTAGATTTGTCGTTTCGTAAGTTATGGCAAAACAAAGGACTTGGTATTCAAGTTTTAAAACGTGAAATCACCCAAGATCTAGAAAGTATTAGTACGCCAGAAACCGCAAAACTTGCGGGTAAATTGATGCCCTATATGGATCATCTGCATGAGGTATTGGTACATCTAAGTAAGGTTTTGCAGACAGAAAAAGTCATCACGTTGACGGGTAACGCGCAAGCATTGATGAATATCTTTGCCTCTATCGTGGTCAGTTGGATTTGGATTCGCCAAGCGAGTAAAGCGGAGCAGTTGCTAAGCGAAATTAACGACAGCGGCACACAAAATACTGAAAAACAAAACTTTTATCATGGCAAACTACAAGCAGCCAAATATTTTATCGATTGGGAGCTGCCATTAATCAATCGCGATATTGAACTGTTGAATAACGACAATGCGGTATGTACCGATATGCAAGCAGAATGGTTCTAACCAATGAGAGGTTAGTAGTATCATTTTGTAGAAACTTGCACCAGATAAAATAAAACTCTTTTAAAGGAATGTTATATGACGTTAAATACAAATGGAGCTGCCTCAGACGTAACTGGTAAACGTATTTTAATCACCGGCGGGGCCTCTGGTATCGGCGCCGCAAGTGCGCTACTGCTTGCCAGTCGCGGGGCCAAAGTCGTGATTGGCGATTTAGCCGAAGAGATGGGCACAGCCGTTGCTAAGCAAGGACAAGATGCGGGCAATAGTATCATGTTTCAAAAAGTCGATGTCACCAGCGGCGATGATGTACGTGCGCTATTTGCCTTTGCGATGGAAACGCTCGGTGGCCTCGATGTGGTGATAAACAATGCTGGCATCGATCACAAGCCAGCACCGATGCACGAGCTAAGCGATGATGATTTTGATCGTAATATCGCTGTTAATCTCAAAGGCGTCTGGCATTGTATGCGCGCTGCTGTCGCTTGTATGGCGACCAATGGCGGCGGCCATGTGATCAATGTGGCGTCTATCGCGGGTTTGCGTTCTGCGCCGCTGTTATCAGCTTATAGCGCTGCAAAGCATGGTGTCATGGGGCTAACCAAGTCTGCTGCTCACGAATATGCGCGCGTCAATATCCGCTTTAATGCGGTATGTCCGAGCTTTATCGATACGCCGATGGTGCGTAATACCATGGCAAATATGGACGAGCGCGCCCAGCAAGCAACCATCAAAGCCAGCCCAATGCGCCGTTTAGGAGATGTCGATGAAGTGTCTGGTGCGATTGCTTGGCTGGCGAGTGATGAAAGCAGTTTTATGAATGGGCATGCGTTTACCCTCGATGGTGGCATGTTGGCTTAATAATCAAATAACTGCTAAACCATTACGGCGTTAGCCTCGCTCGATGTACTATTTGTACTATCTACGCTCGGCTGCCTTGTAATGAGTTTGCAGTTTTTCGATTATAACTTATTAAGTATTTCCGATAAAAAATTGAAAAATGAATAGCTAATTCAAAATATAAGGAATAGTTGTAGGCTGGGTTTTGAACCCAGCATTTTACTTTTATAAATTTTCACAGCTGGGTTAAAAACCCAGCCTACGCCAAAAAACTAAAATAGTTGAAAATGAGATTTACTTTTAATACTTTACAAAAATATAAGGAATAGTGATGAAAGATTTATTTGATTTAACGGGTAAGATTGCTTTAGTCACTGGCGCGAGCCGTGGTATTGGTGAATCTATCGCCCGTCTATTAGCATCTAGAGGCGCACATGTCATTGTCTCTAGCCGTAAGATTGATGCTTGCCAAGCCGTCGCTGATAGCATTGTCGCCGACGGCCACAAAGCCAGCGCCTTTGCCTGTCACGTGGGTGAGATGGATCAGATTGAGGCGGTTTTTGAGCATATCAAGAGCGAATTTGGTCAAATTGATATCTTAGTCAATAACGCCGCCGCCAATCCTTATTATGGGCATATCTTAGATACGGATTTGGCAGCGTTTGATAAGACTGTGGAAGTTAACATTCGTGGTTATTTCTTTATGTCGACAGCTGCGGGCAAGATGATGCGCGAGCAGGGCGGCGGGGTGATTTTGAACACCGCCTCGGTCAATGGCTTGGTCGCGGGTGATAAGCAAGGCATCTATTCAATTACTAAAGCAGCAGTGATTAGCATGACTAAAGCTTTTGCTAAAGAATGTGGCCCATTAAATATTCGCGTCAATGCACTGCTGCCAGGTCTGACCGATACCAAATTTGCCTCAGCATTGACCACCAATGATAAAGTCTTAAAAATGGCGCTACATTCAATACCGTTAGGACGCGTAGCCGATCCAGACGAGATGGCAGGTACGGTGTTGTACTTAGTGTCTGATGCGTCAAGCTATACGACAGGCGCGACGGTCGTTGTCGATGGCGGTATGCTTGCTTAGTAGTAAATGGGTAGCAAATAAGTAGTGTGAAATAATAGCGACAGCGCTTAAAATAGCAAAACCGTATGATGCTAATATCATGCGGTTTTTTGTATTTATACTCTATATGCAATTTATATGATCTAAACATAGGAACAAATTAACTGTGAAGCTGCGTTAATAAAAAATAGAGATGAGTTATTGTCCTGCAATATAACTGTTGCTATAGTAAATAACGGTTTGATCGTAAAATGAGTCGCCTATAGCGTATTTACTAAGCTTTTTTATTGTCTACCGGTCACTACCAAGTACGAAATGGAATTCGTCTCAGAGTTAGTAGATGCTATCTCTATACCTCAATACGATAAGGAAGTCGTCAATGATACATGCTCATAACTCCATCTATAATAAGCAAAAACTCAATAATAAAACCAATAAAAATCTCACTACTAGGGCGTTAAAATCAACTTTTACTGCATTGGTGGCCAGTCTGGCGCTTGCATATAGCGCGCAAGCATTTGCTCATGGCGGCAAAGTCAATATGGTTCCGATCGAGGAGGCGATGAGTACCGCGGGTGCAGACGTTGAATATGATAGTTATGCCGAGATGTATACCATCACCAAGAACTCTACCCGCGTACAGATCAAACCCAACAGCAAAACTGCCATGGTGAACGGCCAGTCTCTAACCATTACCAATCCGCTTATTATAAAAGATGGACAAGCTTTAGTACCTGATTCATTGGCAAATGAAATCTTGCAATCAGGTTTGGATCAAACCTTTAAAATAGAGCAAAGCCCGCACCCACTCAATGTGTTAAGTGCTGAGGAGATTGAGCAAACATTGGCTATTATCAAAAAAGCCAAGCCTACTGAGACCAATCTACGGTTTTCTGATATCCGCCTAAAACAGCCTGATAAAGATGCAGTATGGCGTAATGTCACTGAAGACAGGCCTTATAAGGGCGATCGCGTGGCAACCTTTAGTATTTTGAAAGGCAATACGGTCATTGAAGGTGAAGCAAACTTAAACAAAAACGCCTTAACCAGTTGGAATGCGATAGAAGATACCTTTGGTATGGTGCTGGTAGATGATTTTTATGCCATACAAGACATTATCCAAAATAGCCCTGAATACAAAGTGGCGTTAAAAAAACATGGTATAGATGATGTGACTAAGGTTGTCGGAACGCCGCTGACCGTTGGATATTTCGGTGATCAGGACAATTTAGATCAGCAGCTGCGCGTCCTTAAAATCGTCTCTTATCTAGATGTGGGCGATGGCAACTACTGGGCGCACCCTATCGAAAACTTAGTAGCAGTGGTAGATTTGGATGAGAAAAAAATCATTAAAATAGAGGAAGGTAGTGTCATTCCAGTGCCGATGACCCCGCGTCCAATCGATGGTCGTGACCAAGATATTGTCACCAGTAAGCCGTTAAATATCATCGAACCAGAGGGCAAAAACTATACCATCACCGGCCGAGACGTTGAATGGCACAACTGGAAGTTTCATATTGGTTTAGACAGTCGAACAGGCCTACAGCTTAGTACGGTCACTTTTAATGATAAAGGCGTTGATCGCAAAATCATGTATCAAGGCAACTTGGGCGGTATGGTCGTGCCTTATGGCGATCCAGATATGGGCTGGTACTTTAAGTCTTATCTTGATGCTGGTGAATACGGCATGGGAACTCTGACCTCGCCACTAGAAAAGAATGTCGATGCACCAGAAAACGCCGTACTCCTTGACGCTGTGCTACCAGACTATCAAGGCAATCCTTATACCATTCCGAATGCCATTGCAGTGTTTGAGCGTTATGCAGGTCCTGAGTTTAAGCATCAAGAAATGGGGCAAAAAAACGTCAGTACTGAGCGCCGAGAGCTGGTCGTACGCTGGATAAGTACGATAGGTAACTATGATTATATTTTTGACTGGGTGTTTGAGCCAAACGGTACGATCGGTATCGACGCTGGAGCCACTGGTATCGAGGCTGCTAAAGGTGTACTTGCAAAAACCATGCATGATCCAACGGCCAAAGAAGACACTCGCTATGGTACGTTGATTGATCATAATATCGTCGGTCCCACGCACCAGCATATCTATAACTTCCGCTTAGATATGGATGTCGATGGCGAGACCAATCATATTAAACGTATAGATCCCATCGTCGCTGACAATACACGCGGAGGGCCGCGTACCAGTGCTATGGAGACTCGCGAAACCACAGTGGTGACCGAGACTGCCGCCAAAGAAAACTTCGATCCTGCTTCTGTGCGCCTAATCAGTAATGCAAGCAAAGAGAACCGTATGGGAAATCCGGTATCGTATCAAATGATTCCGTTTGCAGGCGGGACTCATCCTATCGCAAAAGGCGCCAACTTCGCTGATGATGAGTGGATATACAATCGTCTTAATTTTATGGATAAACAAATTTGGGTGACCAACTATGATGCAGATGAGCAATATCCAGAAGGCAAATATCCCAATCGCTCTGACAAAGATACTGGCTTAGGGCAGTTTACGAAAGACGATGAAAACATCCATAACAAAGACTTGGTGGTGTGGCTAACGACAGGTACTACCCATATTGCCCGTGCTGAAGAGTGGCCTATCATGCCGACAGAATGGGTAAACGTGCTACTAAAACCGTGGAATTTCTTTGATGAAACGCCATCGCTGCATTTGAATCAAGATAAAGGTGAGAGCGAAAGCAAATAAATACTTAAGTAAATAAACACCTTTAGAGTATTAGGCCATAACCTTAACCATAAGAGTAAAAAAATGAAAGAATTTAATTTAATTATCAACGGTGAAAGTGTTGGCACCACTGACTATTTTGACGTTATCAATCCAGCGGACAAATCTGTCATTGCTCGCTGCCCAAAGGCTACCACTGTGCAGTTAAATGAGGCGGTGGCAGCGGCCAAATCAGCGTTCCCTACTTGGTCGGCGCTGACTTATGAGGAGCGCCGAGATCGTTTGATGCAGCTTGCTGATGCTATCGAAGATAACGCTGAGGAGCTGATGACGCTACTGACCAAAGAGCAGGGTAAGCCGACCAAAGGCTTTGCAGATCTGGGTGCAGGCTTTGAGTTTGGTGGGACACTCGCTTGGATACGCGCGACCGCCAGTATGACATTGGAGCCGCAGGTCATTCAGGATAATGATACTGCACATATAGAGCTACATCGCAAGCCGCTTGGAGTAGTAGGTTCGATTACGCCGTGGAACTACCCATTGCTGATAGGTATCTGGCACATTATCCCTGCACTATTGACAGGTAATACCGTCGTCATGAAGCCCTCTGAGATGACCCCATTGACCGTGTTACGATTCGGTGAAATCGCTAAAGACATTTTGCCCGCTGGTGTGTTAAATATAGTGACTGGCGAAGGGGAGATTGGGGCTGCGATGACGTCACATCAAGAGATTCAAAAAATTGTATTTACAGGCTCGACGCCCACGGGCAAAGCCATTATGAAAAGTGCAGCTGACAATCTTACCCGCTTGACACTAGAGCTTGGTGGCAACGATGCAGGTATTGTCTTAGCAGATGCCGATATTGCCGCTTGTGCGCCAAAGATATTTGCGACCTCTTTTATTAATAATGGCCAAACTTGTGCTGCCCTAAAGCGCCTTTATGTCCATGAATCTGTGCACGACGAGCTATGTGAAGCTTTAACGAACATGGCCAATAGCATGAAAACGGGCAATGGCTTTGATGAAGATACTGACTTTGGACCGCTACAGAATCAAGAGCAGCTTAATATCGTCAAAGCACTTGCCAAAGATGCCAAAGAACGCGGCGCCAACTTCTTATGCGGCGGTGACGTCACGGATGAGAGCGGCTATTTTTATCCAATCACGCTCGTGAGCAATATTAATGATGGGGCAAGGCTGGTCGATGAAGAACAATTTGGGCCCATTTTACCTATCATTAAATTTAGCGATGTGGAAGAGGCGATAGATAGTGCCAATCGCTTGCAAGTTGGGCTTGGCGGCTCAGTGTGGTCGCAGAATATCGAAAAGGCACAAAAAATTGCTTCTCGCTTAGAGTGCGGTACGGTTTGGATCAATAATCATGCCATGATTCAGCCTGATGCGCCATTTGGCGGTGTGAAAGATTCAGGGTTTGGGGTGGAGTTTGGAGAAGCTGGCCTAAAAGAATTCACCTTCATCCAAACCGTACAGACGTTTAAATCTTAAAACCACTTTTACTGATAACAAGGGTCATTAAAGATTCTATGCTGTAGTCACGTTTGCAGCATAGAATCTTTATTTGTATTTGACTCTGATTAGGCACTGGCATATATTCAATGGTTGGTGATAATAATATGATGACTTTTAGCCATATAAAAAAAGGCCATGACGGCATCATACAAAATGGACTGCGTCATAAACAATGGAGTGTACAGAGTGAAAATATACAGTCATGAAAACTTAAGTCTGCATAGACCACTGCCTTACTTTTCGTATGGAAAAATGCATGAGCCGCTAGAGATACCAGAGCGTATGGTTGAGATGTTAAAAGCACCAGCGGCATTGGGACTCGAGGTGACAAATGCCAAAGAGGTCGGGATGGGACCGATCTTAGCGGTGCATGACTTTGGTTATGTTGAGTTTTTAAAGCATGGCTATGACGAATGGATGGCGGTAGAAGAGGACTTAGGAGACCAAGTACAGACAGGGATTTTTGTGCCGTATGACAATCCTGGACTGGGCATCATGGCAAAAGCGGCCAAATATCAGGCCGATGATAGCGCGCCAATCAGTGAGCATTCATGGATATCTATCTATTGGTCAGCGCAAACGGCGCTTAATGCAGCTGAGGCTTTGCTTAACGATGATAGCGACTCAAGCAATGACACCGATGTACAACTTTGCTTTTCACGGCCGCCCGGTCACCATGCACGCAAGAGCGCAGCAGGTGGATTTTGTTATCTAAACAATGCCGCCATCATCGCAGAACACTTACGACAAAAATACGCCAAAATAGCCATCATCGATACCGATATGCATCACGGTCAGGGTATTCAAGAGATATTCTACGATCGCAGTGATGTCCTATATACCTCGGTACATGGCGACACCGTTAATTTTTATCCAGGCGTCACTGGTCATGAGTTTGAAAGAGGGACGGGTGAGGGTGAGGGTTATAACGTCAACTTTCCAATGCCGCATGGTACTGATGAGGAAGGCTTCTTTGAGTATGTCGATAAATCCATCGATACTATAAAAACCTTTGATCCTGATGTCATCGTCCACGTCTTAGGGTTTGATGTCTACAAAGATGATCCAGAAGCGAGATGTAAAGTCAGCACAGAAGGCTTTAAAATATTGGCGCAAAAGATGAAAGCGTTAAATAAGCCTTTGATTGTACTGGTAGAAGGCGGCTACTATATCCAAAAGCTCAACGATAATTTACAGGCGTTTTTATCAGGGTTGATAGAAAAAAAGAGTTAGTACGCATTTCTTAAACGAATAACTTTAGAGCGTGTTGAATGTTTAATACGTCCTAAAGTTATCTTACCGTTTACCCATCATTCCAATATACGCTATACAATTAAATATATTATAGATTAAATGGTTATTAAAAGGTAGACTATAAAGTAAGTTGATAACTTTTTAAACAATAGCTAATGATTGGAGAAAACCATGAAAAAAGTCCTCGCCACTGCACTAGCGATAGGTGCTACTTCACTGATGGTTGGCTGTACCGCAACCAACGCGATGTCGCAGAAAAGTCAAGTCACGCCTGAGAACAAAACATCCACTCCATCGGTATTGCTCAATGTTACCTCAGATAATGCTCAAGTACAGCTGATGTCGATGGTACTCACCATGCAGTCAGCTCAACAAGGCGCTGATACTCGTGTGTTACTATGTGGTCCAGCAGGCGATATGGCTTTACGTGATGCGCCTGCAAGCGCAACGACAGGACAGCCGCCAAAAAATATGAGTCCGCAAGGATTAATGAAAATGGTCATGAAGAATACTGATACCAAAGTTGAAGTATGCGCCATTTATTTACCAGGTAAAGGGGTCGATCAATCTGTATTGATAGACGGCGTGACCGTAGCTGACCCTGCTGAGATTGGTGCACTGATGGTTGATGGTAAAACCCAAGTGGTGAGCTTTTAAAACAAAGGTCAATCAGAAAGATAAAATGATCAGAGACACGATATCAATATTGTGTCTTTTTTAGTGAGACACTATCTAATACCATTGTTTTTTTAACGCTCATTTAGACGTTCAATATAAGCTATAATTACCAATTCTAAAAACCACTAACATTGAAGTTTCTCTAAACCAAGCGCGTCTTTATTGATAACAGTGAGTTAAGAGCAACAAGGTACCAGTCATGATTAATACCAAAATATATAAGTCCATTTATGTGCTAGCCGAAAAACTACTAGAAGCCGATAGCAAAAACGATCAAGAGACATTTGACGCACTATACGGGCAGCTAAAAGATCTTTGCATCGAAAATGAGAAGAGCGATAAAGACCACCCAGAGCAATGGGAGACACTCGCTGACTTCACTGAAGACTTAGAAGCTGCGCTCATCATTTATGAAAAAGCACTCAAAAAAGCCACTGCTATTAATTCAAAAGATCATATGGCATCAATTGCGTTTTCTATGGCTGAGTTACAGATCGAGTTGGGCCAAAAAGACGCGGCTCTCGCCAATCTAAAAAACGCCAAAACCAGTGCCAATAAAATTGAAGATAAAGAATTTAAGACTGAGATAAATAAGCTACTTGCCACGCTATCGGCAGAGTAACTGTCATATAAAAGGGCGTTTGAACCGCTTTAATTTTAAAGTTAAACGTCTATACTTAAGCGCACCTGCTTGCCTTTTGTCGAAAAATTGTCCAAAATGCGACAACGAAAACGTGTTAGCGGGTTCGTTGCAGATTTACCTCATTGTCATGTCTGTTTTAGTATTCATTATTTTGAGGTTTTTTTAATAAGGAAGTTAATAGGAATATTGCTATGGGTTCAATCAATCACGAAGAGCGCGTCCGTCATGAAGGTTTGCGTGAAAAAATCATGTCCGCTGAACAGGCCGCTTCATTTGTACAAAATGGTATGACGCTTGGGGTTGCAGGATTTACAGGGGCAGGCTACCCAAAATTTGTACCAACTGCTATCGCCAATCGTGCCAAAGACGCTCATGCTCGTGGCGAAGCATTCGGTATCGGTATGCTAACGGGTGCGTCCACCTCTCATGACTGTGACGGGGTATTGGCAGAAGCCAATTGTATTAATTTTCGTGCACCATTCCAATCTGATCCTGCCATGCGTAACCACATTAACGCTGGTAACACACACTATGTTGATATGCATTTATCACACTTTGAGCAGCAAGTTCGTTTTGGCTTCTATGGCGATATGGACATTGCCTTGATCGAAGCAACAGGCATTACCCCAGAAGGCAAAATCATTCCTTCAATGGGCATTGGTACTAATAACCAGTGGCTCAAAACTGCCAAAAAAGTCATCATCGAAGTCAACTCGCGTCAAAGCATGATGTTAGATGGCATGCATGATATCCCAGCAGACCTTGGTGAGCCGCCGTTCCGTCAGCCTATTCCTATTGTCAAGCCAGATGATCGCATCGGTACGCCGTATCTAGAGTGTGATCTTGATAAGATCATCGGTATCGTCATGACCGATGCACCAGATCGTAATAGCAAGTTTGCTGATCCAGATGAAAACTCAAAAACGATTGCGTCACAAATCATCGAATTCTTAGATCATGAAGTCAAAAAAGGCCGCTTGCCAAAAAACCTATTACCACTACAGTCTGGTGTGGGTAATGTGGCAAACGCTGTATTGATGGGTCTACAAGACAGTCCGTTTGATGATCTGATGGGATACACCGAAGTACTGCAAGACGGTATGCTGGACCTAGTACTTAGCGGTAAAATGAAGTCAGCGTCGGCCACGGCATTGTCGTTTAGCCCAGATGCGCTAAAGCGTTTCAATGACAATATTGAGTTTTTGAGTGATAAGCTCGTACTGCGCCCGCAAGAGTTTACCAACCATCCAGAGGTGATTCGTCGTCTAGGTATCATTGCTATGAATGCGATGATCGAAGCGGATATTTACGGTAACGTCAACTCAACCCATATCATGGGTACCAAGATGATGAATGGTATCGGCGGTTCGGGTGACTTTACTCGTAACTCGCATTTCTCATTCTTTGTGAGTCCATCTACGGCTAAAGGTGGCGCTATCTCTACTATCGTGCCGATGGTATCGCATCACGACCACACTGAGCATGATGTGATGTTCTTGGTGACTGAGCAAGGATTTGCTGATTTGCGTGGTAAGTCACCGCGTCAACGCGCCAAGCTTATCATCGATAACTGTGCGCACCCAGACTATCGCCCAATGCTACAAGATTACTATGACCGTGCTGCTAAGGCCAGTGGCTTACAAACCCCGCACCTTTTAAATGAAGCTTTGTCATGGCATCAACGTTTCGTTGAGACGGGTGATATGCGTATCAATAAAATGCGCCTCGCGGTATAAGTGATTTATCGTTCTAAATTTATAGCAGTAAAATAGTATCAACGTCTCTTATCTGTCATCAGGTAGGAGGCGTTTTTTTATATCTAAAAATAGCTTCTAAATCGCTGTAGTCAGTTCACAATATAGTCAGTTCACAATAAAAGAGATACGCTTAAAATAGCGTTCTGCTGGTATAAGTTTTCCTTGCTTGCTGTGCGCTTTGCACTCCAGAGGCTTCAAAAAATTTATCCCAGCAGCACTATGCTGTTTTTAAGAGGCGTTTTTTATTTATTGAAACTAGCTTTCAGGCTCCTATGCTTCAAGATCCTATGTTTCAAAGTCAGTCAGCATCTTGGTGATGCGCGCATCTTTTTGACGCCATATATGTTCAACCCATTCAAACATTCTGGCTTTGACGGCATCATCATCTTCGTAACCGCCATTTTGAACAGCTACAGATAAACCATCTGGTATGTCGATATAGCGGACATCGACGCCCAAGCGCTTGATATTTCCTTTCCACAAGTCACTATAAGTCGGTACGCCATCAGGATAGACAATCGTCATATCCAATATACCGTCTACCTCGGCGCCCAAGGCATTGATAGCCAGCGCCAAACCGCCCGCTCGTGGCTTGAGCAGGTGCGTGTAGGGCGACTGCTGTTTTTCATGCTTAACAGGCGTAAAGCGCGTTCCTTCTAGATAATTGAGCAAGGTGAAAGGCTTGTCTTTGAGCAGCGCGCAGGCACGTTTTGCTTCTTTGAGATCTTGACCTTTTAAGGCAGGGTTCTTTGCGATATCCGCTTTAGAATGCCGACGCATCATGGGGAAATCTAAAAAGTAAAAGGTCTGACCGACGATAGGAATGTATATCAATTCAAACTTAGTAAAAAACCGCGTCAAAGGCAGGCGATCTTGGCTAATATACTGGACAATACTGGTATCAACCCATGATTGATGATTGCTAATCAGTAGGTATTTGCCGTCTATATGTACGTCATCAGGTAGGCTGATGCGCCAGTCTTTTTGTGGTAACACCATGTCGATCACCGCGTTATTACTATTAATCCAATGATTGGCGATTTTAATCACCGCCTTGTCAGCGATAGCTGCGCCAGTAATCATTTTGGTCGCACCCATAAACCACACGGGGATGCTGCCAGCGAAGCTATTTCCTGCGATGACACCCGTCGCCGTCGCTAGCGATACTGCTTTGGCAAGTTTGGGCGTGCGGTCGTGCATTTTTTGAAAAACGGATGCCAAGCGCATATCAAATCCTTTCTATTTGTCTATTGTTGGTTATTATAAGCATCATGGCATAATTTTAGCAGATATACATACTTGTGCAGCAATGGCGGTGTGACTGGCCGTTACAAATAATGAATATAGCAGT
This sequence comes from uncultured Psychrobacter sp., assembly GCF_947488565.1. Classification (GTDB taxonomy): domain Bacteria; phylum Pseudomonadota; class Gammaproteobacteria; order Pseudomonadales; family Moraxellaceae; genus Psychrobacter; species Psychrobacter saeujeotis. Next base: position 395,433 of record NZ_CANKZC010000003.1, read on the forward strand.
AGAGAGTGAATGAGAGCGCATTGTAGGTGCATTTCAACTGCTATCATAATCGAGTGTTTGAGTTATTGTAAGAAGTAAAAATTCATTTTGAGTGAAATACTATTTTGGAGCGCAACTATGGAGATCATAGGAATTGTTTTATTTATTATTGGTGTCATCATCTCTTTTATCTACGGGATTAAGCTGATTATTATTGCCTTTCAAGAATCCATACTTTGGGGTCTGTTATATCTATTTCTTCCATTTGCCAACTTATATTTTATTATTACGCGCTGGGAAAAGTGCAAAGCGTCCGTTTTTAAAATACTGCTGTCAATTCCGTTTTTAGTGATAGGCGCTATGCTTGGTTCAATGCAATAAGATGTTAGAAGTAACGCCCTATTTATAAATCCTCAACCACACCCCATATAGGAGAAAACCAATTAAAAAACCAATAATTTAAAAGAAATAAAAGACAACTATGATTTTTATAAGCAATAACATTAGCCTAAGCGATAGTGAGGTCGAGATTAGCGCCATCCGCGCGCAAGGGGCAGGCGGGCAAAACGTCAATAAAGTCTCATCCGCTATCCATCTACGCTTCGATATCAATGCCTCAAGTCTGAATGACACACAAAAACAGCGTTTATTAGACAGCAAAGACAGCCGTGTCACTAAAGAGGGGGTATTCGTCCTCAAAGCTCAGCAATTCCGTACCCAAGAGCGCAATAAGATTGACGCGTTTGAACGTCTTAAAGCCTTTATCGTGCAATCTACCCAAGTCGCTAAAGCTCGCAGACCTACTAAGCCGAGCATGAACGCTAAGCGCAAACGTGTCGATCAAAAGACGCAGCGCGGCAAAACCAAGGCATTGCGCGGTAAGGTTGATTATTAAGCGGGCTATTATAGTTAGTATTAAATAAAAAAGTTACAACGACTAAAACGTGCTACTGGTATAAATTTTTAAGTCGCTCAGCTATATAAAATTGAATTTGGACACTATCCTATGCTAATTAATGCAGATTTTTCACGTCGCGCTGAATTACGCGCTGAAGGGCATCAATGGATTAAATCACCGCAGAATGGTGTCGAGCGCGTCATGCTTGATCGCGTGGGTGCAGAAAAGGCGCGGGCGACTAGCCTTGTGCGTTATGCGCCTAACTCGTATTTTCCGCATCATCAGCATCCGGGCGGCGAGGAGATTTTGGTATTGTCAGGTACGTTTTCTGCTGATGATAAGCATTATCCAGCGGGCTGGTATCTACGCAATCCGCCAGCATCAGGCCATACGCCTTATAGCGATGAAGGTGCGGTGATCTTTGTAAAGCTGCGACAGATGTCACCATCTGAAGAGCGCCATGTCACTATCGATACGCACGATAGCGTAAACTGGCAACGAGTCGGCAACCGCGAGATATGTGCTTTATTTTCAAACGATAGCGAACAGGTGAGCTTGCAGCGGTTGAGCGCAAGTGACACGTTGTTTACACAAGACCTCATGACTCAAGCGATTGAGGGTGGTGCAGAACTGCTGGTGGTCAAAGGTACGCTGCTAGAAGGCGATAAAACCTATAAACAAGGTAGCTGGCTACGCTTGCCCGCAGGTGCGCAGCCACAGATAAAAGCAGGCGAGGAAGGCGCTACCGTTTATCTTAAAACCGGACATCTCGCTCATGTCATTGGCGCGGATGTCCAAGATCGCGTAGGAGAAAAGCATAGATAGTATAAGGACATCTAAACGCTAGTAAAGTAATTAACGTCCCGTCCATACTGCGTGGCGCTTTTCGATAAAGGCGTCAATTCCTTCCGTCACATCGTCTGCCATCATATTACAAGTCATCACTTTGCCAGCATATTCATAAGCATCTGCTAAATCCATGTCCAACTGTTTATAGAACATATCTTTGCCCGTTTTGACCGCGACAGAGGATTTGGCAGTAATGGCATCGGTTAGAGACTGCAATGTTCCATCCAACTGATCCGCTGGCGCGACACGGTTAATCAGTCCTTGCTGCAAGGCCGTATTTGCATCGATAAACTCACCTGTGATTAGCATCTCAAAGGCTTGCTTGCGAGATAGGTTACGGCTGACGGCAACGGCAGGGGTTGAACAAAACAGTCCGACATTTATTCCAGAAGTCGCAAACTTAGCATCATTAGAGGCCACCGCTAAGTCACACGCTGCCACCAGTTGACAGCCTGCGGCGGTAGCGATGCCTTGTACTTTGGCAATTACAACCTGCGGCATTTGATTGATGGTCAGCATCATCTGACTACACTGCTTAAATAATGCGCTGTGAAATGCTTCATCTGAGTGTGCGCGCATCTCTTTTAGGTTATGACCTGCACAAAACGCTTTGCCATTCGCGGCGATCACGACCACGCGGATACTACTATCTTGGGCGATGCTGTCCAGCTCTGCTTGCATGGCGGATAACATATCTACTGATAGCGCATTGAATTGCTTGGGGCGGTTTAAAGTAAGAGTGACGACGCCGCTTGCATCTTTACTGTCTTCTCTTATAACTAATGGCTCGCTGGTGTCAGTAGTAGGGGCGTCTGTATTTGTAGTATTCATTTATCATCCTTGATAATTGGTGTGTAAACGTAAGGAAAGATCTAAAAAGGCATCTGAATAATACTCTAAATAGTAGCATGACTTATAAGTTATACAATAGGCTGCTGATATTGAAGTTGCACATATGAAAATAGCGCACTCATATTATGAATGCGCTATACGTATCTTCATTAAAAATAAATCGACATGTAGAGATAAGTCCGATTTTTTTAGCGTTCATTATGAGCCGTTACTTTACTCTTAAGCGCTATAATTTAATATGCGCCTTCGCTATAAATCAGCTCATAGCTGTGGCTGTATATTTCAACGATATTGCCAAACGGGTCTTCCATATAAATCATACGGTAAGGTTTTTCGCCGGGGTAGTAATAACGCGGTTTTTCCATACGCTTTTTACCGCCAGCTGCGACGATACGTTCAGCGAGCTCTTCCACGTTTGGATCTTGAACACAGAAGTGAAAAACACCTGTCTTCCAGTATTCAAAGTTGTTTTCAGGGTTTTCTTGATTTTTAAATTCAAAGATTTCAACGCCGATACAGTCACCAGTTGAGAGATGAGCGATACGGAAACTGCCCCAGCCTGAGCCAAAGACTTCCGTACACATCTCACCGATAGGACTGTCATCTTCAATGATTTCAGTCGGCTCCATGATGGTGTACCAACCCATCACCTCGGTATAGAATTTTACTGCCGCCTCTAGATCAGGGACGGAAAGGCCAATGTGCGAAAAGCTTCTTGGATAAACGTTATTCATCATTCATACTCCTGTTTTGATATGAGAGTAGTTTACAAAGCTATATCCATTACGTAAAATTATCATTTATTATAAAGATAAGTATCTATCGTAATGATGAATATCACGTGGCTACGTACGTTCTGTACCCTTATTGAAGTGGGACATTTTACCCGCACTGCCGAGCGCCTATATATGACCCAGTCAGGCGTGAGCCAACACATACGTAAGCTTGAAAGTCAGTTAGATGTCGACTTGCTCATCCGCCAAGGGAAGCAGTTTTCATTGACGGATGCCGGCGAGGAGCTGTATAGGGAGGCGGGTGATATCTTGCAGCGCTTAGCAAATCTAGAACAGCGTATCGGTGACGACCCCGCCTATGCAGGGATAGTGAGACTCATGTCTCCTGGCAGCGTGGGCTTAAAGCTGTATCCGCAGCTTTTGACCTTACAACAACAGTATCCGCAGTTGGTGATTGATTATCGCTTTGCGCCAAATAGCGATATAGAGCGAGCGCTTGCGAATCATGACATTGATATTGGGTTTATGACGGAGATCTCAGATGACGAAGGAATAAGTTGCCAGTCAATAGCTCAGGAAGCGCTCATACTAGTGACGCTTGTGATGACTCATGAGCCAAGCTGGGAGACACTCATAGCGCTTGGGTTTATCGATCATCCTGACGGTACTCATCATGCCAGCATGCTGCTGAGTGCCAATTATAGAGAGTTCCAGCATATTAATGACTTTAAGAAAAAGGGCTTTTCTAATCAAATTGGTTTGATTTTAGAGCCTGTTAGTAGGGGGCTTGGCTTTACCGTGCTGCCAGCACACGCGGTTGCAGCATATCCAAATCCTGAGCTTATTAGCAGTCATCGTTTGCCCGTGCCAGTGAGTGAAACACTATATCTTGCCGTACGGCGCCAGCAAGCCCTACCTAACAGAATGCAAACCGTCATTAACGAGATAAAAAAATGGCTGTAAAATTATAAAAAATAGCGATATTTAGATTTAATGTGAGTCAATCAATTAGCTTGCAGGCTGTTTTTATTTCATACTTTGCCCTAACTTCATAGCCGCCGCAAGATTGGCTGCGGTAGTTTCGATACTGCCATAAGCACTGCCTAATACCTTATCAAGAGTGTCCAGCTTTTGGATACTCGGCATGACGACGTCAAATTGAGTAGTCTGATCAGGATTTAAGCCGTCAACGCTACCGCAAATAGCGATCACAGGCTTGTGGCTGGCTTTGGCAAGTTGACTGATACCGCCAGCGACTTTACCCATTAAAGTTTGTGCATCAAGCTTGCCTTCGCCAGTGATGACCAGATCTGCATTAGCAATATGCTCTTCTAGACTGACAGCCTCAGCGACGGTATCAAAGCCTGATTTAAGATTAGCGCCGCAAAAGGTCATTAAGGCAAAGCCAAGACCGCCTGCTGCACCTGCGCCTGCGATATTTTGGTAATCCTGATAGCCGTGCTGTCCAGATACCATTGCAAAGTGACTTAAGGCTTTATCTAATCGTGCCACTTGCTCTGGAATGGCGCCTTTTTGTGGTCCAAAAATAGCACTGGCGCCTGAGGATCCGCATAATGGATTGGTGACATCGCAGGCGACCTCAAAGACGGTATCTTGCAGCTTTGGATGAAGCTTTGTACCGTCTATCTGCTTTAAGTTGGCAAGCTCGCTACCGCCTTGCGCTACAGACTTGCCATCATGGTCATAGAAATTCATTCCCAATGCCATGAGCATACCAAGACCAGCATCGTTGGTGGCGCTACCGCCCAGACCAATAATGATACGTTTGACGCCCTCACTCAAAGCATCAGCAATAAGTTCGCCAACCCCGTAAGTGCTCGTGACTAGCGGGTTGCGCTCATCCGTCGTCAATAAATGCAGACCGCAGGCGTGAGCGATTTCAATCACAGCTGTCTTGTTTTCTAGTAGCAGATACTTGGCAGTAATCGGTCGCATTAACGGATCGTTCACAACCACGTTTTTCCAGCGTCCGCCTAGCACATAAGATAATACGGCTGAGGTACCTTCGCCGCCATCTGCCATGGGCAATAACGTATAGTCTGCATCAGGGAAAATCTGACGAAACCCAGATTGAATAGCGCGGCAAACTTCTAGCGCTGCTAAGCTTTCTTTAAACGAGTCAGGGGCGATTAAAATTTTCATGCGCTTCTCTTTGCTTGTGGTTTTTGCTTATAGTATTACTTGTTTTTTACAACCCAATGATTAGATAAATACCAAAGTTAATAGCCAGATAAACAATATGCTGGTAATACCTTGAATGCCAGTCGCCATTGAATGAGCTTTGTAAGCTTGTGCCACACTCATGCGGCTAAACTGGCTAACGATCCAAAAGAAGCTGTCATTAGCGTGCGAGATGGTCATTGCGCCTGCACCAATTGCCATCACACAAAACACCCGTCCAAGCTCACTGTCGAGACCAATTTGACCTAATAACGGTGCGACCATCGCTGAGGTGGTGACCAATGCGACGGTGGTTGAGCCTTGCGCAGTTTTTAGCGCAGCAGACACAATAAATGGCATAAAAATTCCGAGCCCCAATGCCGATAGTGTGGTGCCTAGATAATCGCCAATAGGTGTGACTTTTAGCATCGCACCAAATGCGCCGCCAGCCCCAGTAATCAATAGGATTGGTGCTGCTACGACTAGACCTTGAGAGATAGCCTCACTAACTTGTTGCGTTTTTTCTTTACCATTTATCAATAAAAATGATAAAAACAGACCAATAAGCAGCGCAGTAAGTGGATTACCAATAAATATGAGTATGTCAGCCAATAAGCCTTCGCCTAAAGGAGCGGTAGGGAAATTGGCAAAAGAGGATAAGCATATTAAAACGATAGGCACGATAATCGGTAAAAACGCCTTGGTCGCTGATGGCATACTGCCATAATCATCGCGTGTTTTGAGATTATCAGGCAATGTCGCTGCAGGGGCGTTTTCGGCATCTATATTGTCTGGTTCGACATTAAGGAAACGGTTTGACCACAACCAGCCCGCCAATACGGCGACGGCCGTGACGACAACACCAACCATAATGACCAAACCTAAATTTGACTCTAATCCTAAGTTCCCAGCTGCAGCAATGGGTCCTGGGGTCGGCGGCACAAAGGTATGGGTGGCGTATAGGCCAGTTGCCAAAGCAATACTCATGGCCACGCTTGATACTTTTAAGCGCTCGGCTAAAGATTCTTTTAACGAGTTTAGAATGATAAATCCTGAATCACAGAATACAGGAATCGAGACGACGGCGCCGACAATAGACATGGTTAGTGTAGGAAAGCGTGGCCCTAAAAAGTCAATAACCGTTTCGGCCATTACAATTGCTGCGCCCGTCTTTTCAAGAATTAACCCGATAATAGTACCGAATACAATCACCAGACCAATGTAACCTAAGATGCCACCAAAGCCGTCAGAGATAGTCTTAGCAACGGTATCAAGGGGCACCTGGTAAAATAGCGCTACCAAAAATGCCGATAGTATCAATACTAAAAAAGGATGCCATTTTAATTTTGCGGTGGCAAAAATAATAAAAAGAATGGTTAATACAAGCCAAAATACAATCATCGTAACCTCTATGGGGCTGTAGTATTTGTTATTTTAAGACGTGTTTCTTAAGGAATGTTCAAGACATCATTCTATAGCAAATGTTATAAGCTAGATAAGAGAGTTTGTTTAATGATTTGTTTAAGGCTAGCGTTTTTAATAATTTAAATGGCTACTTGGTGTATTTGTTAGAGAATAAGATAGGTAGCTCAAGAAAATAAGCATAATCTGCTACCATAGACCCACGTTTTATTTATAAACTTTAGGATGCTTCCCTTGACCACCTTTACCGCGCCGATCATTGCTAATATAGAAAATAATGAACTACGTCAGCAGCTACAACAAATTATAGACTCAAAAACTAAACCACTTGGCGCACTTGGTCGCTTAGAGACACTGGCACTGCAATTGGGCATGATTCAAGGGACGACAACCCCGCATATTAATCAGCCACAGATTCGAGTATTTGCTGCCGATCATGGCTTAACCAAGCATGGCACCTCAGCCTATCCAAGTGCCGTCACTGCGCAAATGGTTTATAACTTCTTGCAGGGCGGCGCTGCTATCAATGTCTTGGCGCGTCAGCATAATATCGAGCTAAAAGTCGTCGATGCTGGGGTCGATGCAGACTTTGCCAATTCTCCTTTTAAAGACCATCCGCAACTGCTCGATTATAAGGTCCGCTGTGGTAGCCGAGACGCGCTCACAGAACCCGCCATGACAGAAGAGGAGTGCTTAGCTACACTAGAAAACGGTATGAAAGTGGTTAAAGGCTTGGCGGGTAATTTGCTCATCGTTGGTGAAATGGGTATTGGCAATACTTCAGCGGCGAGTCTTTTGCTGGCACGTTTAGGCGATGTGCCAATTGCTGATTGTATCGGCCGCGGTACAGGACTTGACGATGCGGGATTACAGCATAAGACGGATATTTTAACGCAAGTATTGGCGCGTCATAATGAGGCACAGTCTCCGTTGGACGCGCTTGCTGCATTGGGCGGGCTAGAGATCGCCATGATGGCAGGGGCGCTGATTCAGGCCGCCAGTGAACGCCGTATTTTATTAATCGATGGCTTTATTGCCAGTAGCGCGTTATTGGCTGCAGAGCGCTTAGCGCCGGGTGTCGCTCAATACGCCATATTTGCCCATCATTCAGTCGAGCCAGGCCATGCGCATTTATTAAAACTATTAAACGCTGAGCCATTACTCGATATGGGTATGCGTTTGGGCGAGGGTAGCGGAGCGGCGCTTGCTTATCCGCTATTGCAGTCCGCTTGTGCCATTATCAATGAGATGGCAAGCTTTAGTGACGCGGGTATTAGTGAGCAAAACAGTTAATGTCACAATTATTAAAAAAGCCATCAAAGCAATCATCAAAACAGGCGTTAAATCAGCCAGAGCCGTTACAGCAGTCTTCGCCTAAAAGCGTTGGTCAATTCATAAAACATGAATGGACACTGTTACTGGTTGCCATGCAGTTTTTAACGCGATTGCCCGTGCCGCCATTCAAAAATTATAATCCGCAGTGGTTACACCAGAGCAGCCGTCATTTTCCCGCAGTCGGTTTGCTGGTTGGGCTACTTTGCGCTGGCGTATTTTGGCTCGGCAGTGTGCTATTTACGCCCTTAGTTGCTGCGGTGCTAAGTACGGTATTCGGGGTTAAGCTCACGGGCGCTTTTCACGAAGACGGTCTTGCCGATAGCTGTGATGGTTTGGGCGGCGGTCTGACTCGTGAGCGTACTTTAACCATCATGAAAGACTCACGTTTGGGCACATACGGCGTGTTAGGTCTGGTGTCAGCATTATTGCTAAAAATCTCCTTATTAGCCGCTATGCCATTATCGGTGGCTATCGTTGCACTGATTATTGGTCATACCGCGTCGCGTTTGTTATGCGTTAGCTTGCTTGCGCTGCTGCCGTATGGCGGTGAGGTCGAGCATGCTAAAGCCAAACCGATGGCGCAGCAGCTGACAGCGCTACAAGGGTTTTTCAGTAGTGGTTGGTTGCTAATGGCAGGGGTTTTAGTAATGGTTATATTTCCTAATGCCATACAACAGATTAGCCTTGGTCAATGGTTATTAGCCTTGGTATTGGCGCTAGTTGCCACTAATTATATGCGACGCTTATTACGTAGGCGTCTGGATGGCTATACAGGTGATGGACTAGGGGCGACACAACAGCTGAGTGAAGTTGCCATTTATGCAGGTTTGGCAGCGACTATACCTTTTTTATAATTCAAAAGAAATCTAAAGTATATAATCAGTCCTAAATGAAATGAGTACAAGTATCATAACGCGCTACTGGGTAAATTTTCCTTGCTTGCTTGCTTGCTTGCTTGCTTGCTGTGCCTGCGCAGTTTCGATGCTACGAAAAATTTATCCCAGTAGCACTGTGTGCGTTTTATAGCGGATTGGCTACAAAAAAGAAGGCTAATTGATCAATGAGGCTTTATATCTGGCGTCACCCGAAACCCATTGCTGTTGAGGGTATCTGTATTGGGCAAACAGACGTAGGAGTAGATAGGCGTAAATTAAAACGTCTGGCGCATCGTATCGAGCGTTTTGTGCGGCGGCATCAGCTGCCAAAGGTAATTTGGGTAAGCCCGTTACAGCGTTCTTTAAAGGTCGGGAAGATATTGGCGCAGCGCGGTTTTGCCTGTCATGTCGCCCCTGAGCTTGCTGAGATTGATTTTGGCGAATGGGACGGTCGCCCTTGGGAGCAAATCGCTAAGCAAGAGATTGATGATTGGTGCAATAACTTTGCGCACTTCGCGCCCGATAATGGGGAAAGTCTGCAGCAGCTATTTGACCGTGTTAAAGAGTGGTTGAATAAAGTTTCGACTGAATCCGATCACACTCCAATACTAGCTGTTGGTCATGCGGGCTGGATTAATGCTGCAAAAATACTCGCCGCTGGTCACGAGGTACCCAAAATAGCAGCAGATTGGCCAGCTTCAGTTGCTTATAGGGAGTGCAGTTATTTGACGCTTTCTGGCATTTAGCTATGGCTCACTTATTTCTAAACGGCATAACCAATAATCCCCATAGTGAGGCATTTTGCTTGGCTGATGGATACTCTTTTAGCCCAATATCGAGCTCATTATCAGGCTTCTGCGCAGCGCCTTTATAACTACCAAAAATCCAATCCCACCAAATGACGCTAAAACCATAGTTTGAATTGGTCTCACTGCCACGTTGGCTATGATGAATACGGTGCAAGATCTGCGTCATCAATATGAGGCGCGCAGGTTTTTCAATGGCAGGTGGCAGACGAATATTGGCATGATTAAACATTGCCAAGCCATTTAGCGCAATCTCAAATATCAGCACTGCAATGGCAGGAACGCCCAATAAGCTGACGGCAACGAGCTTCACTAAAATGCTTAAGACAATCTCAATAGGATGAAACCTTAAGCCTGTGCTAGCGTCGATATGCGCATCAGCATGATGGACTTTATGCAAACGCCAAAGAATAGGCACACGATGGAATAATCGGTGCTGCCAGTAAATAATAATGTCGAGCAATATTAAGCTTAATACGATGACTAGGAAGCTTGGCAAATCAATTATATTGAATAGACCAATTCCATGCTGCTGATTATAAAGTGCCACCGCTGTTAGCCCAACTGGCACGGCTAGGCGAGCAATAACAGATGACGCAAACACCAAACCAAAGTTAGCAAACCAGCGTTTACGGTTTTTGATGGGCGCGGTGCGGGCAGGCATGCGCCATTCAATCAGCATCATAATCACTAAAATGCTCAAAAAGAATCCAAGCCGCCACCATACTTCGTTAGTCATTGCTTACCTCTTGATTTGTACAAACTACATATTTTGATGAGCATCTGCTTCTAGTTGTTTAAGGGTATGATAACCGCCATGGATACGGGTAAAAATCGTAATCGCGCAGGCCGTGGCAAAGATGCCAGCGAGTAGCACAAAGTGCTGCGGCCAAATGCAAAAGGCAACAAACAGCGCAATGGTCTCGGTGCCTTCCGTCAAGCCGTTTAAATAATAAAAACTTTTATATTTGAACTGTGGTCTATCCAGTTTAAACTTTTCTGCGGCAATCGCAAAGGCTAAAAAGCTAGAGCCTGTGCCGATAAATGCGGCGAGTAATAACGCACCTGCAATGGCGTTTTGTTCAGGGTTTGCCAAGATAAACCCAAGCGGGACTGCTGCATAAAAGAGAAAATCAAGCGTAATATCTAAGTAGCCGCCTGCGCTTGAGCTTTGATTGGCATGACGAGCGAGCGCGCCATCAAGACCATCAAAAACGCGATTCAATGCAATGGCTGCCAGTGCGCCATACCATAGCTCAAACGCCAGTAATGGAAAGGCTAACATGCCGATTAAAAAACCTGCTAACGTGAGTTGGTCAGCTGTAATACCGCGCTTGTGCAATACAACGACCACAGGGGCGAGTATCGGTTTAATCATGGGCGTGAGAAACTTGTCTAGCATGCACTTGCCTTTTATATGGTAGGTTCTAAATAAAATCGATACGCTAATAACTGCAAGCTACTGGAATGAATTACCGGTTTTAAAGTGAATCAGCGATATTTTGTTTTGATGTCTAAGTTTCGAAACTAAAAGCATAGGCCTAAAGTTATAGGTCTAAATGAATCACTTTACCCTTTGCGGCCTCAGCATCGCTATGATCGTGCGTGACCATGATAGCGGGTAACTTATGAGTGCGGATTTGCTCAAATACCAATTGCCGTGTATCTACTCGCAGCTGGGTATCGAGCTTGCTAAAAGGCTCGTCTAGCAGTATCGCTTTTGGCTCGCTCAATAGCGTTCTAAGTAGCGCCACTCGTGCTTGTTGCCCGCCCGATAAATTATCAGGATGACGATCTCCCATGCCTGCTAAACCTACTTGTGCCAGAGCCTGTGCTATTTTTTCACGGCGCTGTTTTTTATTGCCTACTTTATTGCCTTTAGGCATCGCAAAAGCAATATTACCTGCGACCGATAAATGCGAAAACAGTAGAGCATCTTGATACAGTACCCCAATATGCCGTAGATGCGTCGGCAAATGACTTACGTTTTTATCATTTAACCAGACCTCACCAGTAGCGGCAAAATTATTCGGTAAGGTACCTGTTAGCCAGTTCAATAAGCTCGATTTACCACTGCCAGATGGGCCCATGACGGTCAGTATCTCACCACCAGTAATCTGCTCATCTAGGCTGAGTAATAGCTCGTCTTGTCGATATAAATGTAAGTCTTTTATCTGTAAAGAGGATTGCATCAAGGGCCCTTTTTTGTGTTTTCAACGACTGAGTTTTTAACGTCTGGATTTCTAACGAGTGCCACTTTTAAAGAAATACTTCGGCAATACCCATGCCAATATAAAGCCAATTAACGGCAGTGCCATTTGGATGATGGCGTACACCGCACTGGTGCGCCTACTGGCACCATTGGCGAGGGTCACCGCTTCTGTGGTGATGGTGGCAATACGTCCGCCGCCTGCGAGTAGCGTCGGCAGATACTGACCAAAGCTGATTGCCAGACCAAGAGCGATAGCAATTAATAGTGGCGCAAATAATTGCGGTAATTTCACCTGCAAAAATACTTTAGTAGGAGTTGCACCAAGGCTCGCGGCTACATGAGCAAAACGCGGGTCTAGACGCCTGTAGCTGCTGGCAAGCGATAAAAACACATAAGGCAGCACAAAGAGCAGATGGGTAAACGCCACATTAAAAAACGCCGTTTGGTTATTCACCAACTGCTGTAGCCACACCAAACCAAATAAAAAGGCAATACTGGGCACTAACAGCGGTAAATAGATAATAAAACTGGTAAATTTTGAAAGTGGTTTTTGACTTAATTGCTCAGCTTCTAAACATAATAAAGTCAGCACAATGGCAAATACGGTGCTCACGATACCGATTGTGATGGTATTAAATAATGGCGTACCCATTTGCGTAAAGGCACTTTGAAAATGTAACAATACCAACTGCTCTGGCAATACGGCGGGAAAGCGCCAAAAACCAGCCACTGACCACAATACCAGACCAATGAGCGCCAGCAAAATAAAGCCAATCACCACAGTGGTAAGCGTGGCAGTGATTTTTTGCCAGAGTGCATCGGCATAGTGGCGCTTGCCATTGAGCAACGCGCCATTAAAGCAAGCTTTTATTGCTCTCTCACCACCAAGCCACAAGGCGATTAAGCCACCCGTCAACGCCAGCTGTAATAACGCGCCCGCCGAGGCTTTTATACGTAAGTTTAAATCCACATCGTTAAACCATTGCATGATAGTAACCGCCAGTGTTGGCGGCGTATTTGGACCGAGTATCAATGGCATCTCGACACTGGCACTGGCATAGGCGAGCACAGCTAAGATAGGCAAACGTAAAAAAGGATAGAGGATAGGGAGGACGGCTTTAAAAAAGGCAGTGATGGGATAATAGCCGAGATTTAGCGCCACTTTATATTGTTGACGCAGCTTTTTACCAAGCTCTGGCTGTGCCAATGCGCCTAGTGCCATGAGTAATAAAAACGGCAGCTCTTTTAACGTCAAACCTAAAATAATACTGATGCCGTATGGGTCATGTGGAAACATACCGCTTGGCGCCAACTCCCAGCCACTTAGCCACGGTGAGATAAGGCGTGAAAACATACCAGAAGGCGCAATTAAAAAGCCAACCGCGATGGCTGCTGCTGCATGAGGAATGACCAAGATTGGACTCAGCAAACGCTCGATACGGGTCAGCCAAACGCTATTAAAAAATGCTGCCAATATCTTTAAAGATATGACGAAAGCGAGTAGCGTACTTATCAATCCAGTAGCGATGCTGAGCGCTACCATTTGGCTAAGACCGGGCGTCTGCCACAGATCGTTAAATCCCTGTAGACTAATGGTCGTTTTCTCAAGTGCAGGGACCCAGCTAAAGGCAGGTAATAGCACGCTGAGTAAACCACCGAGTACGGGTAATGTCAGCAGTAGCAGTAAAAATTTCGGACTCAAGGATACAACGCCCGTAAAGATGCGCGTAAATAGGTCTATTTGATAAGGTGCTTTCGTTTTCGTATTTGCATCAGCCTTTTTGTTGTTAGAATCTTTACTCATGGGCTGACTCCATAACGTGTCTGCCAGCCTTGCATAATGGCATCAACCCAGCTTGGATGTGGTTCACTTACGGTACGTTTTATCGCGTCAACTGGTAGGGCGCTCGGATGCGGTTTGTTAGTCTTGAATAGCGCTTGTTGCTCAGGACTAAGCGTCGATTGTACGAGTACGGTTTTATCACCCCATACAGCAGGCGTTTGCTTTTTGGCCTGCGCTTCTGGACTCATCAAGAAGTTTGCCACCAGTTGCGCAGCTTGTGGGTGACTGGCGTTATAGGGAATGGCCACAAAATGGGTGTTACTTAAGCTGCCATCGCTCATGGCATAGCTACGAATACTCTGGGGTAAGTCATAACGCTGCACCGCCGCTGGCACTTCTGGCGCAGAAAAGGTAAAGGCTAAGCTCAGCTCGGTATCATCGACCAAGCGCCGCATATGCGCGCCTGTCTGCACAAATTGCTCACCCTTACGCCAGAGAGTAGGATGCAAATCATCGAGAAACGTCCATAGCGGGTCTAATACCATGTCTATATTTTGCTCTGTGGCTGGTAGGTTGAGCTGTGCTTTGATGTTTTCGCCTGTGTTCGCATCTTGATTTTCGTGCAGCATGACTAACGCGTATTTTAAGAAGCTCATGCCTAAAAAGTCAGGCGGCTTTGGATAGCTGAAACGCCCGGGGTTTTGCGCTGTCCAATTGACGAGCTCATGTAAAGTGGTTGGTGGCTTATTCGTCGATAAGCTGTCGTAATAGAAAGTCAGCGAAGCTTGTCCCCATGGTGCTTCCATACCATTGGTCGGCACACCAAAGTCGAAGTTAACCGCAGGATTATTGTCTGGGTCGGTCAACGCAAAATTCGGTAGTTTGTTTGCCCATTGTTTACGTAATAATGAATTCTCACTCATGGTGGCAAAGTTTGCGCCGTTTATCCAGATGAGATCCACGCTGCCTTCATCATTGTTATTGGCAGACTTTTCTGCAAGTACGCGGCTGACGGCTTCGCTAGTGTCGCTCAATTTGACATGGACTAGGTTGATACTATATTTGTCATCGACTTGCTTGGCAGCCCACTGTAGATAGGCATTGATTTGCGGGTCACCGCCCCATGCATAAAAGTAAACGTCTTGGTTTTTACCTTGTGTCTCTATCTGCTGCCAAGATGATAAATTTTGATCAAGGTCAACGGTAGTGGGTGAGGCAGTGCTGGCGGATATGCTTGAAGAAATAACCGTACAAACGCTAAGCGCCATAGCATAGACGCTATAGCGACTTAGGTTTTTTAGCATTGGCAAAGCTGGTAAAGATTTAATAACGTACATTTATGTTCTCGTTATAACCTGTATTAAATGTCATTCAGTCATATATTTTGAAGCGTGCTGTTGGTACAAATTTTCTTCGCTTGCTGTGTGACTTCATCACTCCAGAGGCTTCAAAAAATTCATCCCAGCAGCACTTATTTCTAAAGCAAATCGATCGTCTTCTATAAGTCGATAAAACTAATGAATGCCAACAGCATTGAGTTTCACTGGAAAACTGATCAACCTCGACGCCATGTATGGTATTTCTCAAGTAAGTTTAATACCGTTTCAGGCGCATGATTGCGTTTCCATTCACCAGCCGCGTATTTATTACCCTCTGCCCATGTCGGGTACATATGAATGGTGCCAAGTATTTTATTCAGTCCTAAGCCGTGCTTCATCGCTAATATAAATTCCGGCATGATATCCCCAGCATGCTCAGCGACGATGGTCACGCCGAGTATTTTATCTTTGCCTTTAGGGGTAATCACTTTGATAAAGCCATCGTTGGCGCTTTCCGTCACCGCACGATCTAAGTCTTTAAAGTCGTAGCAGGTAATCTCAAAGTCGATGCCTTTTTCAATAGCCTCTTGCTCATTTAGGCCCACGCGTGCGACTTCTGGGTCTATAAAAGTCGTCCACGGAATCACGCGATAATCGACTTTAAACTTCTTTAGATGGCCAAACAAACCGTTGACGGCAGCGTACCATGCCTGATGGGAGGCCACATGAGTAAACTGATAAGGGCCAACGACATCACCAGCCGCATAAATATTGGGATAGAGAGTCTCTAGATAGTCATCCGTCTCGATAGTACGCTCAGTTTCAACACCTAATGCTTCGAGACCATAACCTTCTAAGCGCGCACGACGTCCAACGGCACAAATTAATTCGTCATACTCAATCGCGATTTCTGTCTCATTGTGTTTCACCACAATATATTTTTTGTCGTCACGTATCTCACAGCGTATCGCTTGATGTGAGGTTAAGACGTTTACGCCACTCTCAGTGAGTGCTTTTTGCGCAAATTCAGAGACTTCCACATCTTCTTTTTTCATCAGACACGCGCCTCTTTCAATCTGGGTCACGTTGGAGCCTAAACGGGCAAAAGCTTGTGCCAGCTCTGAGCCAATAGGCCCGCCACCAAGGACGACCAGCTTTTTCGGTGCTTCTTCAAGCTCAGTAAATTTATTCCATATAGTATCGCTGGTCACATAGCCAGTTTCTTCCAAACCTGGTAAGTCTGGGATAAACGGCCGCGCGCCAGTGGCGATAACGATGGAGCGTGCGGTAAGTGTTTGCGTGCCGCCACCGTTTAGCGCAATCTCTACCGTCCACGGGTCGATGAATTTGGCATAGCCTTTTAACACTTCGACGCCTAAGTCCGTATAGCGCTCGACGCTGTCATTTGGCGCGATATCAGCGATGACTTGATGAATACGGCTCATGACGTTTTTAAATGAGAACTCTGGTGGCGTATTGTCTAAACCATAACGCTCAGCATGGCGCATCTGTTCGGCGACTTTCGCGCTTTTAATCAAAGCTTTACTGGGTACGCAGCCATAATTTAAACAGTCGCCGCCCATTTCACCCGCTTCAATTAAAGTCACTTTTGCACGGACGGTGGCTGCAATATAGCTGGTGACCAATCCGCCAGCACCAGCGCCAATCACAATCATATTACGGTCAAACTTTTTGGGTTTGTTATAGCTTTTATAGACACGGCGTTTTTTTAGCATATTTAGTAACCCTTTTGCGATGAGTGGGAAGAAACCTAACAGTGCAAATGAGACAATTAAATTAAACGATAAAATCCCTGACAAACTGTCAATTTGCGCCAGTTGCGTACCGGCATTGACGTACACGAAGGTGCCCGCGAGCATGCCGATTTGGCTGACCCAATAATAAGTCCACGCTCTAATAGCGGTGACACCCATGAGTAAATTGATCAAAAAGAACGGAAATATTGGCACGAGGCGCAGGGTAAATAAGTAAAACCCACCTTCTTTTTCTACGCCAGCATCAATGGCCGCTAAGCGCTCAGGAAAGCGCTGCTGAATGGTATCACGCAGTAAATAACGTGAAGCCAAAAACGCTAAGGTTGCGCCAATACTAGAGGCGAATGAGGCCACCAACAAGCCTTGCCATAAGCCAAACAACGCCCCAGCTGCCAAGGTTAAAATAGCGGCGCCCGGTAGGGATAGGGCGGTGACGACGACATAGAGTAAAAAGAACCCACCGATAACGAGTAGTGGCGATTGCGCTTTGTAGTCGTTAAATTGTGCCATTGACCCTTTTAAGCCATCTAGCGTCAATAATTGATTGAGGTCAAAATAAAAAAAGCTGGCCGCTAATATCAATATTAACAGTATTAAAAATATTCTTTTAATCATGAAAGGTCCGGCTAAATAGTGGGGCAAAGGTTAAAGATACAGTTAAAATTACAATGGTTTTTTCGGTTAAGCATCTGCATCGTTTTAAGAGTAGCAGCCATTACATTGAATGGTTTGAACGGCCTATTGGTTTATTAACCATAAAACAGCCAACTTATCAGTCTTAACAGTATATAGCCTGTGTTCTGCTAACTGGTATTTATATTACCATTATCAAAATGAGGACAGGCTGTAGTCTAATAATAGGCACGATCTAATAAACTCTACTGAATAAGCTCTATTTAATAGGCACTATAAGCTCTATTTAATAGGCACTGTATGAGTTTGCGTTAAAGAGGTTCTTTTGCCCAATGTTAACGTGTCCCAATCTCGCATTAAGAATAACGCGACACAGGCAGCCAGCATCGGCCACGCAGCGAAAAATAGCAAGTTATCAAAAGGTTTGAGGTATAAGCCAAAGGTTGAGAAAGTCGAGATAGCATGGAGCAATAAGACCGCGCCATAAGTCCAAGTTTTAAATAAACCGACAGCGAATGTCAGAATAAGAATCAATTGAGCGATACCTATAGCGAGGAATATCATCTCACCCATGGCCTCAAGACCATAAAATTTTGAGAAAACACCTGCAGCGTGTTCGGGATGAATAAGCTTGTCGAGCGTCCAAACTAAAAAAACAATGAAAATACCAAGTCGAAGCAATAATAATGAAAGTGGCAAATATTTTGGCATAACTTTTTGCATAAGTTTTCGCTTTTAAGAAGTTTTGAAAGTGGGTTCTAACAATCAATAAATGACATGAGTACCGATACTTTTTATTATCATAAAATAGGCATAAGTCAAATACTGATTATATTGAGTGATTGCTCAAAAATGAATGCAATATTGCTGCTAAACGCTATAAAGAAAGTTATTGTAGTTGTTCTTGAATGATTGTTCAAGTTCGTATTGTCTGGTACATTAGGGTTATAAGAGTTCGTTACACTCTTTTACTATATTAGCAATGCTAGCTTAAAGGTGGTTATTTTATAGACAATTGATGTTGACTATGATCAGTTTCTTGAACTGTACTTATCATAATAGGAAATACGCTTCCTGATTACCTTCAGTAAAACGCGTTTTTAGATAGGAGAATTTAAAAGAAATAAAAAAAGCTGAGCAAGCGCCCAGCTTTTAAATCTATTTACAACATTGGGTTAAAGCATTAATCCTTTAATACTTTTGCCATGGCATTGGCGACATAATCGATATTATCGACATTTAAACCAGCGACGCACATACGCGAATTGGAAACCATATAAATACCAAACTCGCTTTGCATACGCTCAACTTGCTCAGGCGTCAATCCTGTAAAGCTAAACATGCCGTTTTGATTGGTCAGGTAATCAAAGTTACGATCAGAGATTTTGGCCTCTAGCACCGATTTTAGTTTCATACGCATGGCTTTGATACGGTCACGCATGCCATAAACTTCACCGATCCATTGCTCGTGCAAGGCTTCATCATTCATGATGATATCGACCACGCGTCCACCGTGTGACGGCGGGCTTGAGTAGATACGGCGTACCATAGAGGTCAGCTGACCAAAGACGCGCTCGGCTTCATCGGTAGTTGGACAAACGACTGATAGACCACCGACACGCTCGCCATATAGCGATAAGTTTTTGGAAAATGAGTTGCTGACAAACAGCGGCAGACCCATATCGACTGCTCTACGAATAGCATAAGCATCGCTGTCCATATCTTCGCCAAAACCTTGATAAGCGATATCCATGAATGGAATCAGCTCGCGCTCCTGAATGACGTTTAGCACTTGATCCCACTGCTCTTTGGTCAAATCCACGCCCGTTGGGTTGTGGCAGCAAGGATGAAGTAAAAGAACATCGTCTTTGTTTAACGTCTCAAAGAACGCAATCATCTCATCGAATTTGATGCCGCCAGTGGTTTTATCGTAGTAGGGGTATTTGCCAACTTCAACATCACTGCCCTCAAAGATAGCAATGTGGTTGCCCCATGTTGGGTCGCTCACATAGCATTTAGATTGCGGGAACCATTCATGAATAAATTCAGCACCTACTTTCAATGCGCCAGAGCCGCCAATAGTAGCGATGGTAGCGACAAGACCGTCTTTTAATACTTGAGCGTCTTTACCGAATAACAGTTCCTGACAACCTTTACGGTGACCTGGTAGCCCTGCCATCGGTAAATAAGGACGCGGAGAAACAGGGTCTGCAATGCGCTGTTCGGCAGTTTTTACACATTCAAGTACCGGCATTTTACCGTCTTCGTCGTAGTACACACCCACGCCCAAGTTTACTTTATCGGGATTGCTGTCTTTTGCAAACTTGTCCATCAGCCCCAAGATTGGATCACCCGCGTAGTAGTCGATACGTTCAAACATTTTTTTTCCTTACAAGAATAAAATAAAGCACAAGAATAGACACGAAGCCGCCAAAAAGCATAAACCAGATTGACAATTAACTCAACGATAGATTCAACCATATTGATTAATTAACTGATTAGATGAGCTATTTGATCATCTAAATATATTTTTAGCCAATTAAATGGCTAATATCCATTTAAAAATAGCGTCTACTTACGCTAGCTCCCTTTATAATCGTTAAAATGGCTTGCAAAATAAGTCTGCAAAAACTCTTTAAAGGCAATACTGGCAGGCGATAGCGCTCGCGATGAACGCTGATATATAAAGAACCTACGCACTTTAACAGGCTGTGCAAGTGGGCGCATTTGTAGACCATTGGCACTTACCCAATCAATGACTTCTGGCATATAAGGCAAGCATAAAGTAATACCAAAGCCCTGACGCGTCATTTCAAGTGCAGTCGACATAAAGTTGACTTTATAGCGTGCTTGCTGAATATGAGAAGCAATGGTCTCATCCAGCTCGGCGGTCACTTGTTCAATAAAAGGCCCTTGTAAAGTAATAAGCGGAATATCTATCAAATCCTGCCAGATCACCTCGCTTTGCTTAGCCAGTGGATGATTATCTGGCATCACCACGCAAAATGGCAACTCATATAACAAATCGGCTCTGATGTCGTCTTCACTTTCCATAAAACCAAGCTCCGTACCAACGCCCAAATCGACTTCAATATCTTGAATATGTTGCAAAACGTTCTCTGCTGAGCAATCTATTAAAGACACGCTGATATCGGGATATTTTTTAGCAAACTGAGCGATAACCGCAGGCATAGAGGAAGCCGCAAATTGTGACACCGCTAGCCGGACTTGACCTTGCGCAAGACTCATCAGACTGCTCGCTTCGTTTTCAAACAATTGCATCTCATTAAGGACTCGCCGAGCTTGTGGCAGTAAATGTCTGCCTACGACCGACAAAGATAGCTGGCGCGTGGTGCGATCAAACAACACGATGCCAAGACTGGTCTCCAGCTCTTTAATTAATCCGCTCACAGCTGATTGAGTCAAATACATCTGATCACTAGCACGGGTAAAGCTGCCACTATCAGCGACTTTAATAAAAGCGGTCAATTGGCGAATACTGATATTCATAAGTAAACCTGATAAATAAATTAAAAAAAACAATTAGTCTTATAAATAAAGCTACTCTAAGATGGACACATCGTCAATACATTGCATTGATATATACAACTTTTATATGGATTTCATACCACCGATTAACGTTAAGGATGATTACAATGGCAGATTTATTTGAAAACCCAGTAGGCTTACAAGGGTTTGATTTTGTCGAATTCGCCTCACCACAACCTGAAGCAGTAGAAGCGCTTTTTGAGCAGCTTGGTTTTACCCATGTCGCCAATCACCGATCTAAAGATGTCTCTTTATACCGTCAAGGTGACATCAATCTTATATTAAACCGTGAGCCAAGAAGCCAAGCCAGTTACTTTGTAGAAGAGCATGGGGCAGGGGCTTGTAGCATGGGTTTTCGCGTGAAAGACTCCAAAAAAGCTTACGAGCTGGCAATTAAAAATGGTGCCCAGCCAGTAGAGGTACCGACAGGGGTGATGGAATTAAGACTTCCTGCTATCAAAGGTATCGGCGGCTCACTGATTTATCTGATTGATCGTTTTAAAGATGGTGAGTCTATCTATGACGTCGATTTTGAGTTCTTCCCAGATGTAGATAAGTATCCGGTTGGTCATGGTTTTAAGGTGATTGATCATCTGACCCATAACGTTTACCGTGGGCGCATGGCTTATTGGGCAAACTTTTATGAGCGTATCTTTAACTTCCGTGAAATCCGCTATTTCGATATTAAAGGCGAATATACTGGCCTGACCAGTAAAGCCATGACGGCGCCTGATGGCAAAATCCGCATTCCGTTAAACGAAGAATCAAAGCAGGGCGGCGGACAAATCGAAGAGTATTTGATGCACTTTAATGGCGAGGGTATTCAGCATATTGCTTTAGCCAGTGATGACTTGTTTGCCAGTATCGATAAACTAAAAGCGGCGGGTATACCGCTTATGACTGCGCCAACGGCTGCCTACTATGAAATGCTGAGCGAGCGCTTACCGAACCATGGTGAAGACGTCTCTGAATTGCAAACGCGCGGCATCTTACTCGATGGTACTACCGAGGGCGGCACACCGCGTCTGCTATTACAGATTTTCTCTGAAACTATCTTAGGTAGCCCAGTGTTCTTTGAATTTATCCAACGTAAAGGTGACTATGATGAAGGCTTTGGTGAAGGTAACTTTAAAGCGCTATTTGAATCAATAGAGCGCGATCAAGTGCGCCGCGGCGCCATCGGTCAGTCTGAGACAGAAACCGAGACAGAGTAAACTTACCCACCAAACAAACATGGCAAGGCAAAAGGCGATTTGTCTTGCCATCGTTCACGCTGTAGTATCGAACATATAGCGTTACCAAAGTACTGACACAAATAAAACGGATATATGGAAACAGGAGCATCGGCATGGAACGCCAAAACAAACAACCCTATCTCTCGCATCAACCTGATGCCAATGGTCACATTCACTACAGTAATGATGAGCATGCCATGTGGCAAGCGCTGCTCGAGCGTCAAGCCAAACAGACACCCAACCGCGCTTGCTCAGCATATCTAGAGGGACTTAAAAAGCTCAATCTACCGTCAGATCGTATCCCGCAATTGCACGATATCGATGAAGTGCTACAAGCGACGACAGGTTGGCAAACAGCCGCAGTACCTGCGTTGATCAGCTTTGGTAAGTTCTTTAAGCTGTTGGCGAATAAATCCTTCCCTGTTGCGACCTTTATCCGCCGCTTTGATGACATGGATTACATCGAAGAGCCGGATATCTTTCATGAGATTGTCGGACACTGTCCGCTACTGACTCATCCTGCTTTTGCTACCTTTAATGAAACTTATGGCAAGCTTGGTCTTAATGCCAGTAAAGAAGAAAGGCTGTTTTTGGCACGTCTTTATTGGTTTACCATTGAGTTTGGTTTGGTCGGGCAAACGCAGGATACCCGCCGAATTTATGGTGGCGGTATTTTGAGCTCACCATCTGAAACCATTTATGCGCTCAGCAACGAGACTCAAAACCAATCAGATTATCAATCAAACCCTCAATCCCATCCTCAACCTGAGCACCGAGCCTTCGATTTGCTAGATGTGTTACGTACCCCTTATCGTATTGACCACATTCAGCCTATCTACTATGTTATTGATGATTTAGATACGCTGTTTGATATCGTGAATAGCGATATCATGGGAGTGGTCAAGCAAGCGATGTCGCTTGGCATGTTTGAGCCAACATATCAGGTTGAAACCAGCTGATCATTTAATAATCGATTACTTAATCAACGAACGACTTTACCAAAAGTACTGCAACATAGATTGTTTAAGTAAACAATCATGTCAACATAGATGTGCATTTAATAAAAACTTAATAGTTAAAATAAAAGGAATTTACTATGACAACATTATCTCAAGCCAGCTGCGAAGCCTGCCGTATCGGTGCCCCAACAGTCGAGGAAGGTGAAGCACGCGAGCTGCTGCAACAAATACCTGATTGGTCACTCATTGAAGACAATGGTATCAACCAGCTACAGCGTCAATATAAATTCAAAAACTTTGTCACTGCTATGGCGTTTGCCAATCAGCTTGCAGATATTGCAGAAGCTGAAGGTCATCATCCTGGGATATTGGTAGAGTGGGGCAAAGCAACAGTTACATGGTGGTCACACAGTATTAAAGGTCTGCATCGCAATGATTTTATCATGGCAGCCAAGACAGATAGTCTATATGGTCAATAATGAGTATAGTAATAATCAAAGCGACTTAGTAAACTTACCACATTAAAATCCAACCCCAAACCAATTTTAATTGGTCATTTAAGGATGTGTGATGCCGCCACAAATACTTACTCAGTTTTCACCTAGACTTGCATTTACTATCGCCATCACTGTCATCGCTATTATGGGTATCACCATGATAGGCTTTGGCTGGGTGCCTCATTTGTCGTTGATACTTGCTATCTGTGTGCTATTGGCTATTGGACTATTCAAAGGTCTAAGCTTTGATGACATGCAAGGACAAATGGCCTCGGGCGTAATGCGCGGTATCGGTGCTATTTATCTGTTTTTCTTTATTGGTTTGATGGTTGCTGCACTTATGATGTCTGGCGCCATACCGACACTGATGTATTTTGGCTTTGAGCTGATATCACCAGAGTTTTATTACATCTCAGCCTTTGTACTTACCTCGATTATCGGCATTGCACTGGGCAGCAGTTTGACCACTGCGGCGACCTTGGGCGTGGCGTTTATTGGAATGAGTAATGCGTTCGATGCCAATGTCGCTATCGCTGCTGGCGCTGTGGTATCAGGGGCGTTTTTCGGTGATAAAATGTCGCCATTATCTGATACCTGTACCATCGCTTCATCAGTCGTGGGTATTGATTTATTCGAGCACATTCGCAATATGATGTACACCACGGTGCCTGCTTGGATACTGACGGTCATACTTTTCTGGTTCTTCTCAGGACAGACGGTCAGTGGTGATTTAAGTCAAGTGACAGTTTTGCAAGGACAGCTGATCGAAAGTGGTTTGGTACATGGTTATGCAGTATTACCGTTTGTGGTACTTGTAGGGTTGGCCTTGTTTCGGGTTAATGCCATCTATACCATTATTTGTACCATTGTTGCGGCATTGATTGTCACCTATTTGCACAGTTCACCGAGCCTTGGACAACTAGGAGGATACTTCTTTGCAGGCTATGCGCCCGCTGAGACATTGGAGCTTGGAGAAGTTGGCGGTATGCTCTCACGTGGCGGCGTACAAAGCATGTTCTTTACTCAAATGATTGTAATATTGGCGCTGAGCCTTGGTGGCTTGCTAAGCGCATTAGGTATCTTGCCAGCCCTGTTATCAGGCATCAAGGATACTTTGACCAGCTCGGGGCGGGCAATATTTGCCGCGGCCATGTCAGCACTCAGTATCAACGTGCTGATCGGTGAGCAGTATTTGAGTATCTTACTCTCAGGGACCGCGTTTCGTCCGATATTTGAGCGCTTAAACTTACATCCAAAGAACTTATCTCGTACCATCGAGGATGCAGGTACAGTCATCAATCCACTCGTACCTTGGAGTGTGTGCGGGGTATTTATCAGTCAAGCATTAGGCGTGCCAGTACTGGATTATCTGCCTTATGCGTTTTTCTGTTATTTATCGCTACTGTTGACGTTGTTATTTGGTTTTACGGGGCTTACCATTAGTCGTAAGGATGGCACCAAAGTATCCGCTCGATAGTTAAGTTTTAGTGACGATTCTATATTTTGCCAATGCTTACTTAAACCAATAAAGCCGTCCCAAATTTTTGGTGACGGCTTTATTGGTTTTGAGTCAATCAAAGGCTGATTTTAGGCTATCTAACAGTTTTGCTATCTAACAATGCTACTATCTTACAATGCCACTATCTAAGGCCTTCGCCCAACTTTTACATTCACAGCGCACGCACCGCTGATCTGGTTTAGTAATATAATCGACATACCCACAATGCATGCAAGCATAGCAATGCTTTGGGTCTATATCGTCAGCTGCTTGGTACTGCTTAGGAAAAAGTGGCAAACCATACTGTGTTTCATTAGGCGCAAATAGCAACAAACTAAATGAGCCATCCGTTTCTAATAAGCCGACACGTACTTGGCCTAAGTGTTCAACCCCTTGCTGGCGCATTTCAGCAAAAAATTCGTCGTGTGACATTTTGCCTCTTTTAATCTTATCCAGTACTAACGTGCCATCTTCGACGATATAAAGCGACTGTCCTTCCAAAAGATCTTCAAAAGGCTGATATTTCATCATCATCCAAGTGCAGAGTCGATACATGATAATCACAATACTCATGATGAGCAGTGCTTGAATGATGGGTAAGTCCTCGGTAAACATCGGATCACCAGCGATAGAACCTAGTGACAAAATAATCGTCAGCTCAAAAATAGACAGCTGCCGGACACCGCGTTTACCAGTAAAACGTAAAAATATAATAATCATGCTAAACATTACTACTACGCGTATCACGATTTCGGCGGCAAATGCCCAAGTAGTGTCATGAATAAAGATGCTTGCCAGATCCATGTATGTTTATCCTTTCTTAGTGATCGGTTATTGTGATTGATCATGCCATCGTTATTACTACTGCCTTCAATTAAAGTCATGCTTTGCTGCCATGGTTTTACGTCACAAATAGAGCTTATGACAAACCGCTACAGCGTGTTTGAATGCCTGCCGCATTATAAATCAATATCTTTATACCTTATAACGTAAATCAATATAAAAGCTGAAAAACAAGGATTAAAAAACAGGGACTAAAAACATAAATATTAAAAACATAGCTACTAAAAAAAACAAAACGTTCGAACATAGATAAGTTTTCCTAACTTACTCAAAAGCCTAGGAATCGCTTGCAATATTGATGAATTTAAATTACCTTATACGTAAGTAGTTAATCTATACGTAATTTTATATTTGTGATTTATCTATCGTTATTTGATAAGATTTGTCTTTTATCCCAGTGATTTTTACAAAAATAGTTTTCAAACCAATTAGCTAGCAAGGAGCCACCTATGTCAACGAGTGACAAAAACCTTTCCTCATTTCTCGATATTGCAAGCGATTCTGATTTTTCTATTCACAACTTACCTTATGGTATCTTTAGTGACACTGCCGATGGTAAGCGCCGTGCTGGTGTCGCTATTGGCGAACACGTTTTAGACTTAGCGGTACTTGAAGCCGAAGGCTTACTTAAATTAGAAGGCGGTAGCTATTTTGATCAGCCGACATTGAACGCTTTTATTGATTCTGGTCGGGATAATTGGACTAGCGCGCGTAGTACCATTCAGACCCTGCTATCTGCTGACACGGACACGCTACGTGATAACCAAGACTTGCAAAGTAAGGCGTTATTTAAGCAAGCCGATGTCACGATGCATCTGCCTGTTCATGTGCCTGGTTACACTGATTTTTATTCGTCCAAAGAGCATGCTACTAACGTTGGTACGCTGTTCCGTGATCCTGCTAATGCGCTATTGCCTAACTGGACAGAGATGCCAGTCGGCTACAACGGTCGCGCCAGTACGGTCTTTGTGACAGGTGCTACAGATATCATTCGTCCGTCAGGTCAGCTCAAACCCAATCCAGACGAGCGTCCTATTTTCGCGCCATGTAAGCGCCTTGATTTTGAGCTTGAAACCGCCTTTATCGTGGGACAACCCAACAAAATCGGTGAGCCCATCTCTATCAAAAACGCGTGGGATCATATCTTTGGTATGGTTCTGTTTAACGATTGGTCAGCCCGTGATATTCAAAAATGGGAGTATGTGCCATTAGGTCCTTTTAATGCCAAGACTTTTGCTTCAGAGATATCTCCTTGGATTGTCACTTTAGATGCGCTAGAACCTTTTAAAACGTCAATTCCAAACCAAGATCCCAAGCCATTGGCTTATCTACAAGAAACAAAATCTGATAACAGCTTTGATATCAATTTGTCAGTAGAGTTGCTTCCAGAAAATGCGGAGAGCGCTACCGTCATCTCTGAAACCAATTTTAAATACATGTATTGGTCGATGGCGCAGCAATTGACGCATCACACCATTACTGGCTGTAAAGTTGAGGTCGGCGATATGATGGGGTCAGGTACTATCTCAGGACCAACGCCAGATTCGTACGGCTCAATGCTTGAGATTGCTTGGAACGCGACCAAACCTGTTGAGCTCAAAGGCGGGAGCACACGTACCTTTATCGAAGATGGCGATACGGTCATTATGAAAGGCTATAGTGAAAAGGATGGTATTCGAGTCGGCTTTGGTGAAGTGCGCGGAAAGGTGCTACCAGCTTTAAACTTTGATTTTGACGCATAAAATTTACACAGTATAAGCGCAAAACAGTCAATAGCTGTTATTAATATGAATGTTAGCAATAGCGTCATCGTTAATATAAACAGCTACTTGGCTTAGGTTGTATGCCAAAAACACTAGTGAAAGCATTCTTCTTAGGTTTTGCGCCTTATCAAAAGGATATTGATATGAGTTTTAAAATAGAAAAAATTCACCACGTAGCCTATCGCTGCAAAGATGCTAAAGAAACCGTAGAGTGGTACAAAAAACACTTAAACATGGACTTTATTTTAGCGTTCGCTGAAGACCATGTGCCTTCTACCAAAGCCTTTGATCCCTACATGCATATCTTTTTAGATGCTGGTAACGGCAATGTATTGGCGTTTTTTGAATTACCCAATCAACCTGAAATGGGATCTGACCCTAACACGCCGGACTGGGTACAGCATCTAGCAATGAAAGTAAAAGACCGCGATGCTTTAATGGCTGCAAAAAAGCATTTAGAGGATGGTGGGATTGACGTCATTGGTGTGACCAATCATGGTATTTTCCATTCTATCTACTTCTTTGATCCTAATGGCCATCGTATGGAGCTGACTTATGATGATATTACTTCAGAAGAGAAAGTTTCAATGATTACCAAAGAGATCAAGCAAGAAATGCTTGACGAATGGACACGGACCAAACGTGCACCCGCTCATACGCATTTTTTGCATGCCGAAGAGTTAAAAGAAGCTAAAGAGCAAGTACCTGTAGGGGAGTAGGTATCGCTTCTTGCTAAGCTTTAATAGATATTAATAGTGAGCACTCAATCATCAAGAAAGGACTCTACGATGAAAACCAAACTATCTACTAGAATCGCTCTGGCTACCGTAATTACTATGTCTGGACTATCATTATCTGGATGTTCTGATAATAATCAAGCTACATCAGCTAATGGTGCCCCAGATGATGTGACGACACTTAGGTTCTCACATTTTATGACAGCTAATGATAATATGAACACTGAAGGCTTTGAGCCATGGGCCAAAAAGATTGAAGAAGAGTCAAATGGTCGTCTCAAGATTGAAATTTATCCTTCCGCTACCTTGAGCAAGCCGGGCGCCACCTACGATGCTGCGGCAAAAGGCACCGTAGATATTGGTATGCAAGTGCAAGGCTATACCGCTGGGCGCTTTCCTTTGACTCAAGTCGTAGAGCTACCAGGCATATCCAATACAGCAGAGCAACAGACCTGCATTCTATATAAACTCTACGACGATGGAATTATTTCAGATGAATATGAGGACACTCATCTGCTTGCTTTAATGGGTTCAGGACAGGGAGCGCTGCATACTGTTGATAAGCCTATTCGTACGCCAGCAGATATGAAGGGTATGCGCATTCGTCAACCCTCTGTGGTTGCCAGTCACATTATCGAAGCTACTGGTGCAGCGCCCGTTGGGATGCCCGCCAGTGATACCTACACTTCGCTACAGCGCAGCGTCATTGATGGTCTAGCTTTTACTTGGCAACCTATACAAGCGTTTCGTCTCGATGAACTACTTAACGCGCACACCAATATACCTTTTTATAACTCTACCTTTGTAGTCACTATGAACAAGGATAAATACAATAGTCTGCCTGATGATCTCAAAAAGGTGATTGATGATAATTCAGGACTAGTCATGTCAGATCGTATCGCCAAAATATTTGATAAAAGTAACGAGGAAGCAATGGCAGCCGCTCGTGCCAAGGGGGATACGATGATCGATATTCCAGATCCTCTAAATGATCCTGAGTGGCAAGGTCCGTTACTCGAGGGTACGCAGAGATATTTAGATGAATTAGCGGCCAAAGGCTTGGATGGTCAAACCGTTTATGAAAAAACCAAAGTGGCCAGCACAGCCTGTCTGTAAAGTTTAACTATCTCTAATAGATTAAATAAGCGATTTTTGCAGACACACTAATTAGCAAAATAGCTAAGTAATTTGATAACGCTTAGCTATTGCTAATATTCTATCCCTGACCTGCTGATTATCTAATGGAAGCTGTTCAGCAGTACCGATAATGGTGAGCGCATATTCTAATAGCATATCGTTAGCAGGCGGGTCGATATCGTTAATATCTTTAGGCTGCGGTAAAATGACGGGTATGCTAATGGCATTAATCCCCATTAGCATATCTCCAGCAACCGTGGCATACCCTTGCGTACGGATATCGGTTTGCAGTTCAGTAAACGCTTGCCATTTAGCAGATAGCTCAGCGTTGTCAGGCTTGGTAGTGGGAACGGCGGCCAAAATATCAATATCTCCTTGCCACTCTGCAAGCACCAAAGGTTTGATAATAGTCTCAGGCTGATAGCTGGCAAACAGTCTACCTGTCGCAGAAGACGCCAGCGGCATACGTGAGCCTATACGAGTAATGATACTGATCGGACTGTCCGGCTCAAAAGAATGGATGACAATAGGGCCTTCACTAAACCACTTAGCGATTTGCACTCCGCAGTTAATGGTATCTTTGATTTCAGTCGCTGCATGGGTTAGGCGCTGCAAAATATTGTTTTGATCGAAGCTATTGTGTCCCAGTGCATTGACTCGGTTACCGAGCCCGTAGCGTCCATCGCTCAGCTTGCGTGCATAGTCTTTACGAATGAGACTGACCAAATAACGATGTACTTTTGCAGGGTGCATTTGCATCGCTTCAGCAATGTCTTTTAGCATCATAGGTTTATGGTAATCTATAAGCACATCTAGTACAGAGAGACCAATCTCAAGTGACTGTATACCGCCTTGATTCTTATTTACTGCTGTTTCTGTTGATGACATCGATGACTCAGTTGAATAAAAAAACGATTTGATGGTTAGGTTTGTCAGGTTTACTACCATGGCTAATTATATAGGTAATAAAGAGCATTTGGTATATATAGAAAAACGCCCATTACTGATAATACAGTGAACAGTTTGGCCGAATTTTTTGAATGGAATCACGTGTTGCTCAATATCTACAGCTCAGCACTTACAATAACATAGGCAGGAGAATAACTATGATGACACTTTATGGCTACTTTCGTAGTGGCACTTCACACCGTACACGTATCGCGTTGAACCTAAAGGGTTTAGATTACGATGCAATCTCGATTAATTTGGCAAAGGATGAGCAGTCTGAGCCATTATTTAAAGCTATTAATCCGCAAGGCCTAGTACCAGCCTTACAGACGGACGACTTATTGCTTTATCAAAGCCCAGCTATCTTAGAGTGGTTAGAAGAGGTTTATCCGCACAATCCGTTATTGCCCAAAGACGCTGCTGGCCGTATGCAAGTACGAGCGCTAAGTGCGATGATTGGCTGTGACATTCACCCGATTAATAACCGCCGTATCTTGCAATATCTACGCAATGAGTTGTCAGTTGACGAGGATGAAGTGTTGGCATGGTGTCAGCGCTGGATAGCGGAGGGTTTTGCTGCGTTAGAGACGTTACTGGCAAAAGATGAGGCGCGCGGCAAATTCTGTTACGGTAACAGTCCAACGTTTGCAGATTGCTATCTAATCCCGCAAGTCTATTCAGCTCGCCGCTTTAAAGTAGATTTGACACCTTATCCACATATCATGGCCATTGATGAGCACTGCCGTACGCTCCAAGCGTTTTTTGATGCAGATCCTATGAATCAGCCTGATGCACCGCATTAAGAATAACGCTTAATTGCGTTCACCACTGATTTAACTATTGATTATTCCATTAAGCCGATAGCTATTTTGTTATCGGCTTTTTGCTGTCGTTTTATAATTGATAGAATGTCTTTTTTAGGTAATGCTTGTGATTAGACTATCAAAGAGCGTGAATTATTAGGCTTAATATCAGTACCTAATGTCCAATCCTTCAATCCAATGTCTCAATTTGAGATATAATCTTAATACTTGAACAAGAGCTTTTATTTAATAAGACGATCAGCGTCGCTCTAATGATGCCTAAACCGTTTGCCAGTTTAGATAGGCTTATGCAGTTTGTATAATTAAATGAAAGCAATAGTGAATCAGCTTTTGCTGCTTTTGTATTTACATGAGATAAAAATTATAAATGATGAAAACCGAAACCAGTAAGCCCCTTGCGTTTAGAAGATATCCATCGACGACTGCGCTGCAGTGTTTTGAGACGGCTGCGCGGCATCTGAGCTTTACCCATGCCGCGCAAGAGATGCATATGACGCAAAGCGCCATCAGTAAGCAAGTTGCGCAGTTAGAGGAGATGTTAAACATTTCGCTCTTTTATCGTACGCCGCACCGGATTTCGTTGACGCCAGCCGGCAAGACTTATTACCTTGAAGTGCTAGAGATTCTCAAGCATATCGAGGTGGCGACCACCAGTTTGATGTCACATAGTGATAATACAGAAGTGCTCAAAATTGTCTCACATCCAACGTTTTGTTCACGCTGGCTGATACCTGCGCTAAAAGGGTTCAGCCAAGAGCATCCGTTGATTAATATAGATATTAAAGAGCTGGCTGAACCCTTTTTTTCTGAGGATCAAAACGTCGATATTGCCTTTTTATATGGTGATGGCATTTGGGGCGGTATGGAGGCGATTAAGCTGTTTGATGAATATTGTGTGGCGGTCTGCCAACCAGAATATTTGTATGATAAAAATCAAGATAAAAAATTTTGTACGAGCAATGTAGACAATTGTACCTTGCTACAGTTGAGCTCACGTCCAAGTGCTTGGTATGAGTATTTTAAACAACAAGACATTAGTATCGATGGGACGTTTGTCGGTCCGCGTTTTGATACTTTTCACGCGTGTATTGCTGCTGCCCTGCTTGGTTATGGTATCGCACTCGTACCCCTGCGGTTGGTTGCCCCTGAGCTGCAATCAGGAGCGCTAGTGACAGCATGGAGTTATGCATCAAAAGGACGTGGCTCTTACTATATAACTTATCCTTTATCTTTGGGACGTTCCCACAAGGTAAAAGTCATTTTAGAATGGATCTCAGCGTATCTTGAAACCTCTAACCAGCATGAGAATGCGATAGATTTTGTATTTTGACCGCTAAAACGGTTTTATATTTATCTTCATTTGCAAGCTTGTGCCGGACTTCTTCCAAAGACCCTTCTTTATTCAAAATCTACTCTTTATCTCAAGAGCCTCCTAAAACTTATCGCTGAACTGAAAATCAATATGTAAACATATATGTCTTAGCAGATAGAGCTATCTTCTATTCTGCTAGGACATTTATTAAATCTATCGTTTGGCAATGACAAAAAGGAATGAGCGCATAACTATTATTCGTTTGCTGAGCAGGCAGGGTTTTGCTCAAATCAGTGACAAGCGTCAAATAAAATTTCTGAGATTTTAACAAGGATGTCTATCTGTGAATCATACGTTTATAAGTCGCGATGATATTCGCCACGAGTTTTCTATGGCGATGTCGACCATGTACCAAACCGAAGTCCCACTATATGGTGATTTGCTTGATTTGGTTGCTGAAGTGAATACTCAGGTGCTAAACCAAAACCCTGAGATTAAAGAGCAATTGGCGCACACCGGAGAGCTTGATAGACTCAGTATGGAGCGCCACGGTGCGATTAGATTGGGCACAGCGGACGAGCTTAGCATAATGCGTCGTCTCTTTGCTGTCATGGGTATGCACCCTGTGGGCTATTATGATTTGGCACCTGCTGGCGTGCCTGTTCATTCTACGGCTTTTCGAGCCATTGATGCGCAAGCATTAAATCAAAGCCCGTTTCGTGTATTTACCTCTTTACTGCGCCTTGACTTGATTAATGATGAAGCATTAAAACAAGACGCCATAACTGCGTTAGCCAACCGTCAAATCTTTACCGATAATGTCGTTAGCCTGATTGAGCGCTTTGAAGCGCAGGGCGGTTTGACGGCTGAGGAAGGCGAGCAATTTATAAAAGAGGCTTTAGAAACCTTTCGCTGGCATGATAAAACACCGATTTCAAAAGAGCTATATCAACGCTTATTAGCGCAGCACGGTCTCATAGCTGATGTGGTCGGTTTTAAAGGCCCACATATCAACCATTTGACTCCTAGAACGCTGGATATAGATACCGTACAGCAAGGCATGCAGGCAAAGGGCATCCCGCCAAAAGCGATTATCGAGGGGCCGCCAAAACGAGAGTGTCCGATTTTATTAAGACAGACGAGCTTTAAAGCATTAGAGGAAGCCGTTCTTTTTAAAAACCCAAACGGCGAGTACGAACAGGGTCATCATACCGCACGCTTTGGTGAGATTGAGCAGCGCGGTGTGGCATTAACACCAAAGGGTAAAGCGCTATATGACGAGCTGCTTAGCCAAGCACGCAGTCGATTAGGCGCGACTCCGAACGCAGACAATGCCTCGGAGTATTATCAAATTTTAGAGAAGGCGTTCGACGCGTTCCCTGATGATTATCAAGCCATGCATAATGAGGCGCTCGCTTACTTTTATTATCAAGCAGTCGATAATGCTGCAGATGTAGACAGTGCTATGCTTCATTTAGAAACCGTTGATGCACAAACGGTCGACTCAAAACAAATAGTAAATGCTTTGATTGAGAAAGGCACTATCCGGATTGAACCTATCGTTTATGAAGACTTTCTGCCTGTTAGTGCCGCTGGTATTTTTCAATCTAATCTTCAGCAAGACAAGCAAAGCAACTAT
Source organism: uncultured Psychrobacter sp. (assembly GCF_947488565.1). GTDB lineage: Bacteria > Pseudomonadota > Gammaproteobacteria > Pseudomonadales > Moraxellaceae > Psychrobacter > Psychrobacter saeujeotis. The sequence continues at coordinate 430,027 of NZ_CANKZC010000003.1, forward strand.
GATGGCAATTCAAATCAGCATGAGTTTGAGCAAGCGCTTGGCGCTAGTATCTATGATGAGCTGGCGTTATATGAAGAGATACAAGCTCAAAGCTTAAAAGACTGCATAAATGCTTTAAGCAGTTTTGCATAAGAGTACGGGTGTATATAAAACAGTTATGGCCAAAGGGCTGATATGTATAACAAATATACATAGCGGTTTTATTTATTCGCTATTCCAAAATGGAATGACTGTAAGAAATTTATTATTTTGCAAGTTATCGCGTTGCAAGGTAGCTTAAATATCTATTAAGGATATTACAAATAACTATACAAGGGATTGAATATGATTGAGCAATACATGTCTGCCATGGGTGTCAAAGAAGAGCAATATCAACATGGCGATTTTGAAGTCAATACGCCTATAGACGGTACGGTTATTGGCAAAATAACCTTAGATAGCGTCGATGAGGTCAATAATAAAATCCAAAATGCCAAAAAAGCGTTTAAAGAGTGGCGGGTCATTCCTGCGCCCAAGCGTGGCGAATTGATTCGTCTGCTCGGTGAAGTGCTGCGCGAGCATAAAGAAGATTTGGGCATGCTGGTATCGTTTGAAGCTGGCAAGATCAAAGAAGAAGGCCTAGGTGAAGTACAAGAGATGATCGATATCTGCGACTTCGCTGTCGGCGTTTCACGTCAGCTCTATGGCTTGACCATTGCCTCTGAGCGTCCAGGTCACCATATGCGTGAGACGTGGCATCCGCTTGGTGTTATCGGTGTCATCTCTGCGTTTAACTTCCCGGTGGCAGTATGGTCTTGGAATACTGCGCTGGCCATCGTCTGCGGTAATCCTGTGATTTGGAAACCATCAGAAAAAGCGCCGCTAGTAGCGATGGCCTGTCAAGCCATGTTTGAAAAAGCGTTGGCAAAGTTTGGTGAGGCACCAGAGCATCTATCTCAAGTAATACTGGGTAAGACGGATATCGGTAATGCTTTAGTTGAAAACAAAGACGTGGCTTTGGTGAGCGCAACTGGTAGCACGCGCATGGGCAGAGCTGTTGGGCCAAAAGTTGCCGATCGTTTCGGTAAATGCTTACTTGAGCTTGGTGGTAATAACGCGATGATCTTGGCGCCAACAGCTGACTTAGATCTTGCGTTACGGGGTATTATATTCTCAGCAGTTGGTACAGCGGGTCAGCGTTGCACGACATTGCGCCGTCTCTTCGTCCACGAATCTATCAAAGACGATATTTTATCACGCGTAAAATCAGCTTATGAGACTGTCAGTATTGGTCATCCACTAGAAGGCAATTTGGTCGGTCCACTGATTGATGAAGACAGTTTTAATAATATGCAAGCCGCGCTAGAAAAGGCTCGAGAAGCGGGCGGCACAGTCACAGGCGGTGAGCGTGTCTTAGCAGACAAATACCCTGATGCTTATTATGTCACGCCTGCCATTGTAGAGTTTGATGAGCAAAACGACGTTGCTAGAAGCGAGACCTTTGCGCCGATTTTATATGTCATGACCTATAAAGACTTTGATGATGCTATTGAGATGCAAAACGATGTTCCGCAAGGGCTCTCGTCATGTATCTTTACCAATGATTTGCGTGAAGCTGAAACTTTCCTCAGCGATCGTGGTAGTGATTGCGGCATCGCTAACGTCAATATCGGTACTAGCGGGGCTGAGATTGGCGGTGCGTTTGGCGGTGAAAAAGAAACTGGCGGTGGACGTGAGTCAGGCTCTGATGCATGGAAAGCTTATATGCGTCGTCAAACCAACACCATCAACTATTCGACAGAGTTACCACTTGCCCAAGGTATTAGCTTCGGTTAATACAAGTGTGTGCAGTCAGTAATTAAGGTTTCGATTTGGTTTATAGCTTCTATATAGATTGATTGAATATATATTGCTCAGCACAAAACATTACGTACAAATCACTGGACACCAACTGCCAAGTATACTCTACGTAGGCTTGGCAGACTAAAAATAATAAGCAACTAAGGATTGGTTGCAAGACTTATTGACGACTACTAAGGAAGGTAGATCTATTATGATAGATGACAAACCGCACGACCCCGCGAACGACGGCTATGGTCCGTCTTCTAGTTTCTTGCTTGATATTGCCCCTCTAGTATTGACTGCCATGATTCTTATGGTGCAGTTTTTCGTATTTAAAGACTTTACCCCGCATATACCGCTGGCTTGCGGCATTTTGATCACTGGCTTGTTTATGAAAATGCGTGGCCGTGACTGGCAGGGTATGGAAGAGCGGTTTTTAAAGGTAATTAAGATAGGCTTACCGGCAATGATTATTCTCATGGGTGTCGGTATGCTCATTGGCTCATGGATTATTGCAGGGACAGTTCCGACCATCCTTTATTACGGTTTTAGTATTTTTTCTCCTTCCTCTTTTTTATTCTCAGTCTGTATTATTTGCGCCATTATTTCTGTTGCCACTGGTACGTCATGGGGCACAGTCGGTACAGTTGGTCTCGCGATGATGGGTATCGGTATGGGTCTTGGTATTCCAGCGCATTTTACAGGCGGCGCTATCGTCTCTGGTGCCTTTTTTGGCGACAAAATGTCACCATTGTCAGACACCACCAACTTAACTCCAGCCGCTGCAGGCGTTGAGCTTTGGGATCATATTAGAGGTATGCTGCCGACGACCGTGCCAGCGATGGTTACTGCTTTAGCGATTTATGCATGGATTGGTATGGGCTATGGTGATGACAGTATCGACCTGTCCTCTATTCAAGCCTTGCAAACAAGCTTGGCTAATAATTATAACTTAAGCATTATTACCTTGTTGCCTGCGCTGGTGGTCGTCATCGCAGCGGTCATGAAAATGCCCGCGATACCGACGGTGTTAGGCGGTGTCGTCGTAGCATCATTTATTGCGTTTTTTCTGCAAGGTGTTGGCGTTAGTGAGATTTTTAATGTTTTACAGAATGGTTATGTCAGTGAGACGGGCTTTGATGTAGTAGATCAACTGCTATCAAAAGGCGGAGTGATGTCAATGACATGGGTCATTACCTTGACCATTTTCGCCCTCGCTTTTGTCGGCTCGCTTGAGCATTACGGTACACTAAAAGCCATCATGGCAAAAATCAACCATTTCGTGAAGTCGCGCTTAGGCTTGATTTTTACGACTTACGGTAGTGTTTTGAGCGTAGGGACACTTATCGGAGACGTTTATACGACTTTGGTATTACCAGGACGTTTATTAAAAGAGAAGTATAAAGAGATGGGCTATAAGCGCACAACGCTAACACGCTCTATCGAAGACAGTGGTACGCTATTGTCACCGCTTATCCCTTGGAATATGGGTGGTAGCTTTGTCGCAGCGACACTTGGAATTGCGACACTAACCTATGCACCTTTTGCATTTGCCTGTTGGTTGTCGCCGTTATTTGGCTTGTTATGGGCGTTCCTTGATAAGTTTATACCGCGTGAAGAGCCAACTGTAGAAAAGCTTGACACGACTACTTCAGCCTCAGCAAATGAGGTCTGATACAAAGGGAGTATGAGATGTTGCAAGAGCAATGTTTATGGAACATGACTGCGCCCAATATTGACACCTACCGCCAGTTGAGTAGCGATACTCAAGCGACTATTTGTATTATTGGAGGCGGTTATACCGGGTTATCGGCTGCGATTCATTTGGCCGAAAAAGGTGTTAAAGTTATTTTGCTTGAGAGCCAAACGATCGGTAGTGGCGGCTCAGGAAAAAGCGTAGGACTGGTCAATGCAGGTACTTGGGCGCGTCCCGATGATTTGAACATTGCACTAGGCGAAGCGGCAGGTGAGCGTCTGACAAAAGCTCTTGGACAAGCGCCAAGCTTAGTATTTGATTTAATCAAGCGTTATGATATCGATGCGCAAGCCACGCAAGCTGGTAATATTCACATGGCACACAACGCTAAAGGTGAAATCGATGTCGATATCAGATACGAGCAGCTCAGCCGACGCGGTGCAAATGTTGAGGTGTTAACTGGCAGCAAATGCCATGAGTATTGTGGTACCAAAAGTATCAATAAAGCACTGTTAGATCACCGCGCCGGTACCATAAATCCGCTGGCCTATGTCAGAGGACTGGCAAAAGTAGCGACAGATCTTGGCGTGACTATCTACGAGCATTCAGCCGTTGAAGCATTGGAAAAAGTAGATGGCCATTGGTATACAAGGACTGCTAAAGCTCGCGTAAAGTCTGAGCGCGTCATTATTGCGACGAATGCCTATACCGAAGGTGAATGGACAGAAATTACTAAGACATTTTATCTGGTTTATTATTATCAGATTGCGTCTGAACCGCTTAGCGGAGAAGCTGCGGATCGTATTTTGCCATATAGAACAGGGGCATGGGATACGCGACTAGCGTTATCTAGCTTTCGCCGTGATGACGATGATCGCTTATTATTGGGAACGGTCGGTGGTACGCAGCTTAAACCAAAATCCTTTTACCAGTCATGGGCCAATGCTGTGCAAAAGAGCTATTATCCAGATTTGCCAGCATTTAAGTGGCAGTATGAGTGGACGGGCAGCTTTGGCTTCACCCAAGATCATATCTTTCGAGTAATGGAGCCTGATGAAGGCTTATTGACAGCGACGGCTTATAACGGACGCGGTATTACTACTGGAACCATGATGGGTAAATGCTTTGCAGACTATATATTGACGGGTAATAGAGACAGTATTCCACTACCATTTAAAAGCTTAGAAGAGGCAAAAATCTCTTTTGTAGGACTCAAGTCTGGATTTACGGAAGTAGGGTTGACGCTCTATCATGCAGGACAGTGTCTAAAAATTATCAGATAGATTGATGAGCATTCTTGCAAGCTATATAAATCAGTAAAGTATTGATTAATAACTGTATTAGCATTATGGTTAAAGCCAGACAGCATTTATGTTGTCTGGCTTTTTTTCTTCTCTTTTTATCATTCATAAGACAGTTATATTAAAAAAATGGACACTCACATGCAAGCACCTAGCAATAAAAATAGCAATCATATGGCTAATGTAGCGAATAATAAAACGTGGTTATTTGTCCCAGCGACTCGAATAGATAGAGTAAACAAAGCCTTTGCTAGCAGTGCAGATGCAGTGATTGTAGATTTAGAAGATGCGGTAGCTTTAGAGGATAAGGCACAAGCGCGCAACGCATTACAAGAGTATTATGAGAGTGCAGACTATCAGCCCGTTTGGGTGCGCATTAATCAGGCTAGTAGTACTGATTTTGCCAAAGATATAACAGCATGCGAGCAGATGCCCAATCTCGCTGGCGTCATACTGCCTAAAGCTGAACAGCCCGCAGATATCGAATACATTCATCATTTAACTGGACTGTCTGTCATTGCATTAATAGAAAATGCCATCGGTTTGCATCAAGTCGATGCTATGGCAAAAGCATCAGGACTGCTCGCATTCAGTTATGGCTTTCTAGACTTATGCAATGATCTGGGAGTCCAAGTAGGGACGCCTGCGGCAGATATCGTCGCCAATCAGATTCGCTATCAACTCATTCTTACTTCCAAAATCAATCAGCTATCACCACCTATTGATACGGTGTATCCCGATTTTAATGATGCCAAAGGGTTAAGCGCGCGCGTACAACTGTGGTCGCAGATGGGCATGTCCGGCATGCTCTGTATTCATCCTAAACAAGTAGCTGTTGTGCAAAACGCGCTGCAACCGACAGATGCTGAGGTTGAGTTTGCTAGGCGTGTGGTGGCAGAGTATGAGCGCAGCGGACAAGCGGTGTTTAAAGTAGAGGGTGAAATGGTTGATGCGCCTGTGATTGAGCGTTGTATGCAGCTGTTAGCTAAGTAGGTTGAGAAGCAAAATCCATGTTTTATCACGCTTGTTATGGACACAGTTAAATTTACAATTTTTACATACAAGCCATGTTGTCCATCGATATATCCGCTTTAAATTTGAAATGGAGAAACCTATTGCGCGCTGTCAACTATAAGTATGTGATTGTTATCGTACTACTGCTGCTTGCCATTGGTTTTGTGATATTCCGTTGGTGGCAAGGGCCGCTTTTGCCTAGTTACAGCGTCTCATCCATGCCACTGGTACAGACGGTGGTAGCGACAGGACGTGTAGTGACGACGTCACGCACTCAAGTGGGCAGTGAAGTAACTGGTGTGGTACTTGAGCGCTTGGTACAAGAAGGTGACCAAGTTGCGAAAGGTGATTTATTACTGGTACTAAGTTCAGATGGCGTTGCTGCTCAAGTGCGTCAAGCTGAGGCTGAGTTGGCTGAACTTGTCACTAGTACACGACCACAAGCCGTAGTGGATCTGTCCAAAGCGGAAGTGCAGCTAGCACAAGCACGTCGTAACGTAGCACGTCGCCGCGAGCTGGCAGCGATTTCGGCAATCTCAGATGAAGAGTTGGAGCAAGCAGAGCAGGCGGAAGATCAGGCTCGTAATGATCTCAAAGCAGCACGCTTGCGAGCAGAAGCATTGGCATCTGGCGGTGTTGAGGAAGTTTTATTACGTGAGCGTATCGCAGCCTTGCAGGCGCAGCTTGATAAAACTAAAGTACGTAGTGAGGTATCAGGGACGGTATTAACCCGTAATGTAGAGCCTGGAGATTTGGTGCAGCCTGGTCGAACTTTATTTACCATTGCGCTCGATGGTAGTACAGAGATTGAGGTGCCGCTTGATGAGCGTAACTTATCGCGGCTAGCACTGCAGCAAAGTGCCATAGCCATTGCTGATGCTTATCCAAAAAACCCTTTTCCTGCTCGTATCAACTTCATTGCACCAAGTATTGATTCACAGCGCGGTACAATTGAGGTTAGATTAAGCGTTGATCCAGTGCCCCAATTTTTGCGCCAAGATATGACGGTATCGGTAAATATTGAAACGGGCCGTCGCGAGCAGACGCTAGTGATTCCAAATGATGCTTTAGCGAATGTCCAAGAGAATAATGCCCAAGTACTGCTATTGCATAATGGCAAAGTACAACGGCAGAAGGTAACTTTAGGCCTGCGTGGCTTGGCAATGTCTGAAGTTATCAAAGGGCTGAACGTTGGCGATCAAGTATTAGTTGATGCCACTTCATTATTGGCTGATGGCGCGCGAGTACGCACTGAAATACAAGCGTTGCCATTCTCTAAAAATAACAACGTTCCAACTAACAACGTTTCAACTAACAATAATAATTCAGCTACCCGTAATGAACCAGCGGTGAAATTAAATTGAAAAATTTCTTCGGGCGACTATGGATTGAAGCAACCATTGCGATGAGTTTTCTGCGCGAGGGGCGTGCGCAGTCGCTCATGATTACCGTAGGCGTAGCAGTGGGTGTGGCTGTTATTATCTTTATTACGGCTCTGGTTCAGGGGTTGCAGTCTAATCTTATCGAAAACACTTTGGGCACTCAGGCGCATATTCGTTTGTTATCACCGGATGAAGTCAATCGGGTGATTCCGCCTAAAGCTGGTACTGTACAATTGGTACAAGAAGATAAACGCCCACAGCGACTACGATCAATCAATAACTGGCAACAGGTAACGACGACTTTGGATCAGTTGCCATTGTTGACGGCAGTATCACCGACGGTATCAGGGCCAGCATTTGTCCGTCGCGGTGATGCATTAGAGTCGGTAGCACTTGTTGGTACCGACCTTGAACGTTACCAGAAGATCATTCCGCTGGAAGAGTATCTCATCAGTGGCGAGCTGCGAGTAGGCGCTGATGATGTGCTGATTGGTAGCGAACTGGCAAAAAACCTAGGGGTACAAGTAGGCAGTAAGCTGCGCATAGAAACTGGGCAGCAGAATAATGCAGTGGTAAATATCGTCGGTATATTTGACTTAGGTGTACGTGAGTTAGATGCACGCTATGTCTACTTGGATTTAAAGCAGGCACAGTCGCTACTCAGTCTTCCAGGCGGGGTCACCGTCATTGATTTAACTATCGCAGATATCTTTGCGGCAGAAGATATCGCCGCACAGGTAGGTCGCTTGACTTCGTTGCAAGCAGAGAGCTGGATTGAGACCAACTCGCAACTGATGAATGCGCTTTCCGCGCAAAGCCTATCTACCAATATGATTATTGTCTTTGTGGCTATCTCGGTGGCCTTTGGCATTGCGAGTGTGCTGTCCGTCAGCGTTGTGCAGCGCACTCGAGAGATTGGTATTTTACGTGCAACTGGCGCTACCCGTCAGCAAATTCTACGAATTTTTCTGATTCAGGGTGCAGTCTTTGGTTTACTTGGATCAATGCTAGGTAGCGTGGCCAGTTACGCTCTAGTATGGGTGTTTAATACTTTTGGGCCAGGTTTATTCTATATTCCAGTGTCTGCAAACTTAATCATGCTGGCAATGTTACTAGCGACGCTCACTGGTATTCTGGCTGCTGCGATACCATCACGCCGAGCCGCTGCTCTGGATCCAGTAGTGGCTATTCGTTACGTTTAATCAGATGCCCAATCATGAGTCTAATACTATGTCTGACAATAACTCTAGTAACCCTTATAACTTTCATACCTCTCATGAAGTCCTACGTTTAGAGGCGTTGAAGAAATCTTATAACATTGGTCAGCCTAACGAGATTGAGGTATTACATGGTATTGACTTACGCATTGACAAACACGACTTTGCTGCGCTGATTGGCCCTTCTGGCTCTGGGAAAAGTACGTTGCTAAACGTGCTTGGTTTGCTCGATAAGCCGACCAGTGGTGAGCTCTATCTGTTAGGTCAGGCCACTAGTAATATGGATGATGCTGGACGTACTGCCTTGCGAGGCCATAGTATTGGCTTTGTCTTTCAGTTTCACCACCTCATTCAGGCATTTACAGCATTAGACAATGTATTGATGCCACTAATGTTAACTCAAGGTCGGCCAGATAAGTTGGCGATACAAAAAGCACGTGACTTGCTGGCTGCAGTTGGGCTTGAGAAGTTTGCTGATACCAAGCCAAACGAGCTCTCAGGTGGTCAACAGCAGCGAGTCGCTATTGCAAGAGCACTTATCACCGAACCTGCGCTATTATTGGCTGATGAACCAACCGGTAATCTCGATACAGTCACGGCTGCTGAGGTGTTTGAGCTGTTTCGCAAGGTCAACCGCGAACGTGATTGCGGCGTACTTTTAGTCACGCATGATCCTCGTCTATCAGCGACTTGTGATCGCACGATCAATTTGGTAGATGGGCTGATCGAAAGTGACACGTTAAATATAAAATAAGACTGGTGCTTATCTTATTAGAAAATACCTTATTAAAGAATACCTTCGAATATACCATCGATGTACTTTTCTACCGCATCCGTATCATTACTGACTTGCGCATAAGTTCTTAAACCCATGACTTGAATTTGAAAGTAGCGGGCCAGTTCAGCTGGATCTTTATTATCGCTAATTTCACCGTTATCGATGGCTTGCTGAAAGGTCTTAACAAAAGAGGCTTCAACACGTTCTAAAATGCTGGTTGCATGAGCAAGCAAATCTGGACTGTCGTTTTGCGTGAGCTCACCGACGGTTTTAACCACCATACACATGCCGCTGGGTGCAGTGCCTTTACTACAAACAGTGACGCTATGAATAAATCGCTTTAGGCCAGCAAGTACTGTCTTTTCTTGCGCAATACTATTAGCAAGATTTGTAGCACCTTCTTTAGCATAGCGATTTAATGCTTCTTTAAACAAATTGTCTTTATTACCAAAAGCGGCATAGATACTACCAGGGCGCATATCGACGACATCTTGCAGATTTCTCATAGAGGTGGCGTGATAGCCCTTTTCCCAATAGAGGTTTTTGGCTTTTTCGATGACGTCATCACGATTAAACTTCGCTTGTGCACTCATAATTTTCACCTTACCGCTCATTTAGGTTTTAATAGTAACACTTTATCGATATCTGTTGCATTATGACGGTTTTTTAATTGTTCCCAGACTTCACCCGATGTACGGTTAACGATACGACCACGTTGTACGGCTGGACGTGCTAATACGGCTTTTGCCCAGCGCTGCACATGGGTGTAATCATCGACTTGCAAAAAGTCCTTGGCCTCATACTGATTACCCAACACCAAATTGCCATACCAAGGCCACGTGGCAATATCAGCGATACTATACTCATCACCGGCGATAAATTCATTTTTTGCTAATTGCTTATCGAGTACATCTAACTGGCGTTTGGTTTCCATCGTAAAGCGATTGATGGCATATTCAAACTTTTCGGGCGCATAAGCATAAAAATGCCCAAAACCGCCGCCTAAGTAGGGCGCGGAACCATGTAACCAAAATAACCAGTTAAAGACTTGGGTACGTTTGCTGCCTTTTTTAGGTAGTAGTGCGTCAAACTTTTCAGCAAGATAAAGCAAAATAGAAGCCGATTCAAATACCGTTTCAGGCTCAGTGCCAGAGTAATCAACGAAAGCTGGAATTTTAGAGTTAGGATTGATGTCTACAAAGCCTGATGAAAACTGATCGCCGTCACCAATATTAATCATATGAGCGTCATACTCTGCGTCTTTGCCCAGTGCTAGCAGCTCTTCTAGCATGATAGTGACTTTTTGACCGTTAGGTGTGCCCATTGAGTAGAGCTGCAAAGCATGTTCACCTACTGGTAATGCTTTTTCATGGGTAGCACCTGAAACGGGACGATTCACACTGGCCCATTTACCGCCACTCTCTGTATCATGCGTCCAGACTTTTGGGGGTACATATTGGTTTTCCATTATTATTCCTATTCTTATGTTCGGGGTTATTGCTGTAGTTAGGTCTCTATAAAAGATATGCAGCGAGACTGGAATAAATTTTCGTAGCCTCTGTCGGCATAGGCACAGCACGCAAGAAAAATTTGTACCAGTATCGCGTATGTTACGGGGTATTCATTTTACGTAGTAACGACTTTCGTCAGTATTATTCAGCGCTTTTGGCAAAGTTTTGTGGATACAGCGCACGAGCAGCGGCGTTATCAAAATCAGATTTGAACTGAACGTCCTTAGCGATATTGCGCGCTTTATCTACTGCAGGACGAGCGTTTATACGAGCAAACCAGCGTTTGAGGTTAGGATAATTGTTTAATCCTTCTTCGCCCAAGACAAACGTGGCCTTATCAACCCAGCCCCAAGCGGAGATATCGGCAATAGAGTAGTCGTCACCAACCACATATTCACGGCCTTCCATATGCTTATCTAGCACTTCGTAATGACGATCTGCTTCACGGAGGTAGCGATTAATCGCATAAGGCACTTTTTCGGGCGCTTTATGTCTAAAATGCACAGATTGACCAGAAAACGGGCCCAAGCCTGTCGCGATAAACATCAGCCATGACAGCATCTCGCCTCTATCTTCTGGCTGACCCGCCAACTTGCCGGTTTTTTCAGCCAAGTACATCAAGATAGCCGTCGAATCAAAAACACGGTTGCCATCATCTTCGATAGCAGGCGTTTTACCATTTGGGTTAATCGCGCGGTACTCAGGCGTGTGCTGCTCACCCTTCATCGTATCTATGGGCATTAGCTCGTACGATAGGCCTGTCTCCATCAGATAGAGAGCCACTTTCATAGGGTTAGGTGTTTGGTGAAAATAAAACTTAAGCATAGTAGTGTCCTAAACAGTATAAAGGGTTTGAGGTTGAGTCTTAAGCCACTATAAAGAAAAATGAACGACCGTTCAAGTTATCTTTAGCAATCATTCATTTCATTGAAATTAATCATAAAAACGTCTTTTACTAAGCAGACTAAGCTGATTGTTGTGATCGTAACAGCAAAGCAAGTCCAATCGCTATAAAGGCTGCAATGCCAGACACCATATAGCTAATGCTAAAGTCGCCCGTAATTTCTGCAAGATAACCCGCTGCCACTGGCCCAAGAGCCTGTCCGCCTGAAAACGCAAACGTCAGCGCCGCGAGTGCACTTGCCGCCGCCGCAGGGCCAAAATAATCGCCAGCACAGGCTGCCATAATGACAGGAACGCTCCAAACCACTAAGCCAAACAAGATAATGGACAAGTACAGCCCTAAAGTCCAATCAGTCAAGCCAACCAAAAGATAAGCGATGGCAAGGAAGAAAAAAGCCAGCGCGAGACCAAGACGACGGCCAATGTGGTCAGAGATCCAGCCAAAGAGCATGCCTGAAAAGACACTCAGCAGTCCAATCCACGCCCAAATACCGCCTGCAGTCGCTTCACTCAGTTGATATGATCCAACCATACTGGTCACAATAAAGGTCACGTAAACCATATAAGTAGCACCATAAATGGCAAAGATAACACCCAAATGTACGAGCAGTTTGACGTTACTGCGCTCTAACTTTTTCTTATTTTTTACTGGCAAAGTAGGCACACGGCCAAAAGGTGTGAGCCTGATATCGTCTGGATGATTGCGGATTAAGGTAAAGGTAATCCAAGCCACTACAATATTGATAAGGGCAAAAATTAGCCAACCCGTTTGCCAAGACAGTAGACCAGAGATAGGTAAGAGTTTTGGTACGACGAAGCCCGATAGAATAATGCCAAATCCAGGGCCAGCCATTACCAGTCCTAAGGCGAGCCCACGATGCGATGGGAAAAACCAATGTGACATGACGCTCATCATGGGTAAGACCACGCCGCCACTACCAATGCCAGTCAATACGTAGAGCGCGCAAAGTAGGGGAAAGCTTGTGGTAAAAGCCATAGCAAGCATAGAGACTGCGATTAAGAGAAGGCTGGCAGTACCAGTGATTCGAGTACCAAATCGAGGCAAAATAAGCGGACTTAAAAGCACGGCGACAAGATAGCCAATCAAGTTGGTAAATCCCAATATTCCGCTTTGGGTGTAATTGAGTCCCAAAGAAGCCGACATCGACGGTAGCAACATACCAAATGCAAATCGCCCTAATCCAAGGCCACAGAACATCGCTATAGAGCCAGTCGCAGCCACGATCCAAGCATAATGTAACCTGCCTAGTCTGATGGGAGGTGTACGAGCTTTATCTTGTTGAATGATGTCCTCAGGCATTGTGATTCTCCGAGTGGACGAAGAAGGTGAATGTCACGTTCACAATACGAAGGGTAGATAGAGATAAACCGAATGACGTAGCTATTTTTCTTGAAAGGTTGCCCATTTTACACTTATCCTTGTGTGTTTGATGCAGTACAAACGAGTCCGATAGCAATGAGTATAGCTTTGCCTGAACACTCGTTCAATAGAAGTTATAGAAGTTTATGTAAATTGCTAAGATATAGTGGCGAGTAGCATAAAAAAATGCCAACCCATTTAAGTGGCTGGCATGTGGCTGGTTTTTATCTGATTGCGTTAATTTTGATTATAGTCAGTTCATTATAAAAAGGTTACAGTGAGACTGGGGTAAATTTTTTGCCGCATCTGTCGGCGCAGGCACAGCACGCAAGAAAAATTTGTACCAGTCTAGCGAATTTACGCAGTGTGTCTCTTTTATTTAGTAACGTAACGATTATACTTACAGTTAACAGTAGTAACGATTTGAGTGTTTGTTAGCCAAGTCTTCTACTCAATTCAGAAAAGCGCTTTATCATATAGATTATGAGTAGCAGAGCCACACTAGCAATAGCGGCCCCAACATAGCCCACGCTTGATAAAGACAGATGCGTCACCGCGTATCCACCAAAGAGCGCGCCTGTCCCAATCCCTAAGTTGATAATACCTGAAAACATTGACATCAGCATGTCTTGGGCGTTGACGTCGACCATAATGACTTTCGCTTGCATGGAAATAATCAGCAGCATCAGTGCCGCGCCCCATAACAAGGCAATTAGGCTGAGTGCCCAAATGGAGGTCACGACGAATAATAGCACCAGCATAGAAAAAAGCATCAGGATCGTCGATATCAGCATCAACCGTGTGTTAAATCGATCACCCCAGCGACTAAATATCACACTGCCTACAATCCCTGCGACACCGAATAATAATAGTACAAAAGTGGCTGAGTTCTCACTGACTGAGCCGACCTGTCGCATAAAGGGCTCAATATAAGAGTAGGCGGTATAGTGCGCAGTAAAAACCAGTAGAATAAGCAGGTAAAGACAGACCAATAAGGGATTTTTTAATAGCTCGGGAATTTTTCTAAAAGAGCCTTGAAACATACTGGGCAGGGTCGGTAACAGCTTGGCTTGCAGCGCAAATACCACAAAAGCAATTATCCCAATCCCACCAAACGTCGCACGCCAGCCAAACCATTGACCAACCAAGCGCCCTAAAGGCACACCTAGCACCATCGCTAATGAAGTGCCCGTCGCAAGTACGCTAAGTGCCAGTGCCTTTTTGCCTTCTGGTGCCACGCGTATGGCGATAGCGGCGGTGATGGACCAAAATATCGCATGCGATAGCGCGATCCCCACTCGGCTGATCAGCAGCACATCAAAGCTCCATGCAAATACTGATAACACATGACTGGCAATAAATACCGCAAACAATGCCAATAACAAACGTTTACGCTCAAAGCGACTGGTCAATAGCATCAGCGGCAATGACATAGCCGCGACGATCCACGCATAGAGCGTCAACATCCAACCAGTCTCGGCAGTGGTAATAGAAAAATCTTGGGCAATGTCACTGAGTAGGGCGACGGGGACAAATTCTGTGGTATTCATGATAAAAGCACTGACGCCCATCAAAAATACTTGAAAATACTGAGTCCGGCGAGCATCTGGGCTCGCCTCAAGGTTTCGTTTCATAGAATGGGAGCAAATATTTGATGAGATAGAGGTAGCGAGGCAAGATACCAAGTCAAAGGCATTAGTGAAAGGGCTTTTTTGCTAATGATTGTTAATAGGTGGTTTGGCGTTATATGTTACGGACTAACAATAATTCTAAAAAAGAAGCACACATATCAGTATTTATTTCTTAGCAGTTGATGTGCTATCATCATTTAACAAACTATCGTGGGTTTAACAGTTTTGACATCGCTAACCATATTTATAATAAATGGTGGCGTACAAACCTTGCAACTTCCAGCGCGATATAAAACAATCCTGGTAAAGCGCATGAGCCTGTACTCCGACGTCCTCATTTGTGCCTGATATTATAATTTTTGTCGGAGTTATAGGAATCTAAGGTGTTCAATATCATGAGCCACTCAACCAATCCATCCAAATATACCTGCCGCTATCATCCGCGTCATCCACTGGCTCAGTATGCGATTATTCAAATAGAGACGCTTGAGCTGCGTGCGCAGAATATTATCAAAGCCATGGGGTATCCTTTAAAGCACACTATACCTGCTTGCGAGCGCTTACGTCACGTATTGTGTCATCGCTATCTTGGGCTTGATGGTAGCTATATGGACAAATATTTTACAGCTGATGAGTTTTTAGCAAAGCTATTCATGGTACTTGAGTTGCCTTATGAGCCATTCGCAGAAGATATCGCACAGATTAAATATGAGTTAGCACATGGCCCTAATTCTCTACCAAAGTATCACTTACAAGCAGAGGTAGGTTTTGACTGTGTCAATACAAGTCGGGTATCTTGTGACGCAGCCTCACGTTTGGCTCAGTTACAGTTGCCATCAGCGTTTGTCACATTGGATAAAACTGAGCGACAGACAATTATTCAAGAACGTATTTGCGAGTATTATCAGTAGTACGATGGTGATCTGCTTTAAGGCGATATTATCAAGTGGTACTGACTATTAAGTAAGAGAATAAAGAGGTCGATAATATAGAGTATAAGTTGTCATGCCCTAATGATGACTATAAATTGTTTTGTTCCAAATTTGACAAAAACGCGGCAAAACCGTCATTTACTCGGCCGTCTACACGGCTACTGGTGATGACTCGCACACGATTACTCCAAGTAATAGCATAACCTTGGGTCTCAAATTTTTTGACCAAATTCACATCTTCATGACATGGTAGGAGACTAAAGCCTCCAACAGCAAGGTAAGCTCGACTACTAAAACTTAAATTTGCTCCATGGATGTGTCGATGTCCCATCTTGTCTTGATAGTGAGCAACATAATCGCGCCGCGTTTGCGGTGACAAGTTTGTCCAGTCATCGATACTTACCACACCGCAAATCATATCAGTCGACTGCTGAGTTATATGAGCGACTTGCTGCACCAGCCAATCTGTAGTCACAACCGTGTCAGCATCTGTGCAAGCAATCCACGTCGCCCCCTGTGTAATCGTATGTCGAATACCCATATCTCGTGCCCGTCCCACACAGCGATACTCACAGCTTATATGATTGACTGCTAGGTGTCTGAAATGAGAGAGCGTGTCATCGGTGCAGCTATCAAGCACGACAAGCGGATATGCGGTAATGGTCGAGGGGAGTCGTTCAATGGCAGTTTGCACAGATTCTAGGCAAGCGCTAATAGTCGATGCTTCGTTGTGAGCGGGAATCACTATACCGATTTTTATATCGTCCATAAGTCTCTCATTGTTTGGCGACTGGTCTTACTCCATCATACTTCATTATATTCGTCATATCAGGTTTTCCTGCATGGCGACCGAGCGCGGAGAGCGTTGCCAAACGTCTAATAAAAAATCACAATCTACAATTTGGCTTTGATGATTAAACGTTGCTTGCGGCGTCTCTTTGTCATTTATAGTATGAAAGGTCTGGTGCAGACGTTGATGTACTGTCTCGCCCGTCATCACAAAGCCATCAATACTATATCGCCAATGGCAGAACAGTATAGTGCCACCTATTGCAAGGTTTTGCTGAGACCAAGCGATAACCTTATCGAGATCAGTGGGCGATAAATAATATAAAATTTCACTAATAACAATTAAATCAAAAGGAGGATTATGCGTGTCTAAGACCTCTGATTCTGATAAAGGATAGGCTTTTAACAGCGCATCCTGTAAGTTCAATAACGTATTAGGAATGACCCCTTGAATCACCTTAGCATGAGCGTAATTTGCCAAGCGTTGTTTGGCAAGTGCTACCGCTTGATGATTACCATCTACGCATGTCAAAGTCTGGCAACGGTGGGCCAATAATTCGCTAAATACGCCATTGCCAGAGCCCAGCTCAATGGCGTTGCTGTATTTCTCCTGTGGTAGTATCGCTAGACAGATATCACGTTTTCTTTTTTCATACCAGCGGGTCTGATACTCCCATGGATCAGTGTTGTCGTTATATAAGGCATCAAAATACGTTTCTGAGTAGGCATCAGTGCGATTGTCAATATGACTAAAACTGTCCAAAGTTGTTTTAGCGAAACTATCAACAAGATCAGCTGATGTTGTCGATTTAGGTGAGTGACTCATATAGATAAACTTCCCAAGGTTGGCTAATTCTAGCAATGGTTTGAGCAGATAAAATAGGCGGGTTGCCCGTACTTTCATCAACGGTAATTTGACTGTCAAAACAGGCAATTGCTTGGCTTTTACGCTGCAATTGCTCAGCGTTCAAATCGACTCTAACAGCATGATGCCAAGGAATGCGAGTGTCGGCAGGCTTTGCCCAGTGCCATGCCCAAATCAATACCTGATAACACGCTATCTGCTGCTGTTTAGCAAATGCAGTGACCACACGCCCTGTCGCCTCATGATCAGGGTGACCATCGTGCATAAAAGGCGTCACTAAAATATCGTCAGGCTGGATAATAGCGGTCAGTTTTTGCCAAAACTGCTCTTGCTCGGCAAACACATTGCCATCCGTCAAATTTAGCGCAACGATGGTCACTTGATGAGCGATGCCCAATACTTCTAACGCCGCTAGGCTTTCTTTTGGACGGATAATATCAAGCTGCTGCGGAGGATAAATCTGTGAGTCTGGATGGCTTTGAGTGCCATTGGTCACGTGAATAAGTATAATAGGATTACCATTAATAGCCACTTGCTGTAGCAAGCCACTAGAGCCCAATATTTCATCATCAGGATGCGGGGCAAAAATGCACACCCGCTGGTTTGGTGAAAAACGCTTGGCTATATCCAATCGAGGGAGGTTTTGTAGCCCTTGCCAGTTTTGCCAGCTATCTATACTGGTGCCATCGCCTGCTATTATACGATCGCCAACGATTGGATGATGACTCTCAGACGTAGCCATATTGGGAGTTACAGTTGCCATATATTTACCTGCCCGTCTGTTAAATCACTGGTTGCGGTGCTAGATAGCTCGCCAATTTTTTGTAAATCAAACGCGCCATGACTTTGGCGGATAAATACGCTTAGATCTGCTGATAATCTTGCAAAATGCGCGTTACCACAAAATGGTGCCGCGCCCAATGCTTGTCCAGCACTCTCTATTACTTGCCGAGCGACTTGCTCGACATGCGCCCTTAACTCGCGAATAGCCAGCTCATGGGACAGCGTGGGCTGGGTGTCTATGAGTTGAGCCACATGATGAAAATACTGCTGAGTAACACTCAATGCTGTACCGACTTGTCCTAAATACATGGCTTTGTAGTCATTTGGCTTTTTTTGATAAGACTGTATTAAATAAGTGGCTATATATGAGGCTGCCCCATACCAGCAAGCAGCAACACCTGCCGCTCCATGCCAAAATCCTACGCGCTCTAGGTACGCATCGGCTTCCCCAGCAGTATCAGCCGTTACCTGATCGAACGTTATAGTGGCAGTATCAGTGGCTTGCATACCTACTGCTTGCCATCCACTATTATCAATCGCAATGCCATCTTGCTGCATATCCACGACCAGTAGTTGTGAGCGACCATGCTCATCTCGATAAGTTATTACCCCATAATTGACAATATTCGCGCCTGAACACCATGCTTTTGTGCCGCTTATTTTGCCTTGCTGATAGCGTATGGGATCAGGGTGACCCTCTGACGCCCAAACTGCGCATAGCCCTTTTACTGCTTTGTCATAACCCAATTCGTGCAAGATGCTTAGTGCATCTAGGTGCGACTCAAACCACTTTATAATCGTTAAGTCGATACTGGCAACATACGCCAGCACTTGCCAACGAACTAATGTGCGTGAGTCTGTTCCATCATTATCGGCTGTACCGCTGGCAGGATGCGGGATTTTGTCACTATATGTGATTAAGATATTTAATAGGTCACGGCGCAATTCGTCCGTCATGACAGGCAAGTCAGTACCTGTTGGGTCAGTACCTGTTAAATCAGTACTTATCACGTCTTTTATAGCGGCTTTAATATCCTGCAATAAATTAACTTTTGCGTCCAGCATAAGGGTTCCCTAATTATTTTTATAAATAAGTTATTGAGACTACGCTCAAGGACTAGCTATGGGTTAAACATCGTTAATCATAAATCGACGACAAGACGTCATCGGTATAAATCCTCTAAGAAGTCTTGCTGCCAAGCTTGTAAGTCATACTGCCAAAGACCTTGCAGTAACGTCTGATAGCGCGACTTACGCTCTTTTAGTGGCATCGTTAGAGCAGTGTTTAGACCTTGTATGATGCTCTTTGGATTGTGCGGGTCGATGATAACAGCTGCCTGCATTTGCTCGGCTGCTCCTGCATAATCAGAGAGTAGCAGCACCCCAGGATTGTCTGGGTTTTGTGCAGCAATGTATTCTTTAGCGACTAGATTCATACCGTCTTTGAGCGAATTTACCCAGCCAATATCGCTATACCAAAACGCTGCCATCAATTCTCCATGACTTAACACGTTTTCACTATAGGTAATCGCCTGCCAATTGTTTGTAGAGTCGAAAGTATCAAGCTTACACGTCTTTACATCGTCAATTTTAAAAGCATCTGAGTGCGCCTCAATCGGTGAGAATTGCTGATTTACCTCATTGACAGTCTGTCTAACATCGTCATAAAGCCGCTGATAAACGGGAAGATCTAAGCGACTAGGACAAGCAATTTGTATCAATTTTAGCTGATTTTGATAAGCTGGATATTGCTGCAAAAATTGGCGATAGGCCGAAAAACGCTCTAACAATCCTTTGGAATAATCAATCCTATCTACCGCGATTATCTGCTGAACGGCTGATTTTATATCAGTCTTTTCTGGCATTTGTCTTTTGTATTGCGAAGATAAATATGAAGATGAATTAATGACTTGCTGTTGTATTTTGGCGACATCTATACCGATTGGATAAGCATCAATCATGATGCGGTGCGGGGCATCTAAGTCGAGGTTGAGTACCAACTGCGCACCAGATGATCGATTGGATTTAGCAAAATCTTGTGCTGTATGTGCAGATTTATTTGAACACTCTTTTAGCTTATTATCAGTTTTTAATATGCTGCCGGTTTTTGACATACTATCGGTTAAGTGGCGGGTGTCTAGATAGCTGTCTTTTAAATAATGGTTAAAAACCGCCAGACAATTGGCTTTGTCTTGCTCAGTTTGCATACCGAATACATCGTAATGAGCAAGGTGCTTAATCAATTCAGGACTTTGATCAAGCTTTTGCCAAAATGCGAGGGGGGCAAACGGGATGTGCAAAAACAAGCCAATACGGTTATTTAAGCCCAGCTGCCTACAATAATATGCCACACTTAAAAAGTGGTAATCATGTACCCAAATGACATCATCGGGTCGAATAATCTTTTTTAATTGTTTGGCAAAAAGTTGGTTGACCGCTTGATAGCCTGCATAATCTTCTGGCGCTTGGCTAATCAGATGAGCTTGCTCGTGCAAGAGTAACCACAATACATTATTAGCAAATCCGCAATAAAAATGCTGATATTGTTTAGACGTGAGGGCAGTGGTCATATAAGTGATATTCTTATTCGCCACTTGTACATCGGCATCGGTTGCAGCATCTTGTCCATTACAGTTAAACTCATTGTCAACGCCGTCGTCACAAGCGTCTACAATATCACCATTCCAGCCCATCCAAATGCCTGAGTTTCCTATTAGCATGTCATGCAGGGCGACGGCAAGTCCGCCTGCCATTGGGTTGTTATCGGGCATTTTTACCCGATTGGATAAAACGATTAAGCGGCTCATATAAGACATCTCGTTGTTTTTTTAGTAATAAAGTCATTAGGAGCGGATGATTCAGATAAAAGAGTGGCTCGGTTTTGACAAAAGTCCAAAAAGCTACGCAGTAAAACCGTTACCTCAGTAATGTCATGTACGTAGTAATGAGCACAAGTGGCTCCACTACCTACTTTAATGCCCATACCTTTTATAGGCTGACCAAGCTGCGCCATAGATGTATTATCGCTTAGGGCATCTTCTTGTTGTATGGCTCTAAATCCTGCCTCATCAGTGATATCATCACCGATAAAGATAGGACAAAGTTTGTGATCGGTTTGCATTTTTTTTAATAAAGTTAGAATAGCGGCACCTTTATCCGCCCCTTTTGGCACCGCCTCCCAAACATATTTGCCTTGTTGCAACGTCCAATTGACATAACTTTTTACCCTTTTTGCCATAATGGCATACGCCGTATCAGCTAAATCAGGGTTTTGGCGATAGTGCAGAGCGACAGAGTAAGGCTTATCTTCTATGGTAAAGTCTTTATAAGGTTTGCAGGATTGGATAATGGCCAGTTTAATAGCGCTAAGTTCAGTGTTATCAAATTGCAAAGTATCTGAATTGTCGTAGTTTGTACCTTGGGCTTCATTACGATCAAATTCTATTTCGAGACCATGAGTGGCTGCAATCGGTACTTGTATCGAAGATAGCATTTGCTTTGCTTCTGCCAAGCTACGTCCCGTTACGACACCTATATCAACGCCGCAACTTTGTATGTCTTTTATGAGGGACAGTGTTGCAGCTGGGATGATGCTATCTTTTGGATTGAGCGTAAAATCAGCAAGTGTGCCATCGATATCTAAAAACAAGCAATAATCCTGCTGAATAGACAGACAATCAGCAAAACTTCTTGGTTTGATATACATCGGTGATATATTCAGATGAGAGTCTTTCGCTGTAGGCACATCTTTTTCCTCTTAATCGATAGGTCATCACATTAGCTCGTCATGGTTTGACTTTATTCAGTCTTAATATAAAACAGGCTTTAATTGCTTAAAGTGAATATATCTTTAAGTATTTGTTTATAAAGCAATAATAACTGGTAAAGTCTGATAATAAGTTTGCCACAAACCGACTCACACTGCGACATGATGACTGTGTCATTTAGTATGAATTTTTTTAGTGTAAAACTTTTAATTTATCAGACAATGTGGTTGATGATAAGATAATAGCCTGCACTTTTAAGCCCATTCATCTAGATTAAACTAAGAATGATACTTATGACTTTCTCACTTCATCGCTTATACTCTTTTCGTCGCTGTCCTTATGCCATGCGCGCTAGGCTTGGCATCTTATTTGCCGAGTTGCAAGTGGAGCTGCGGGAGATAATACTAAAAAATAAACCGCTACAGATGCTAGCGATTAGCCCAAAAGGTACGGTACCTGTTTTACAGCTTTTGGGCGGTGAAGTAATTGAAGAGAGCCGAGAGATCATGACATGGGCGCTTGCACAAAACGATCCGCAAGAGCTACTTGATGTAGAAGTTATGCACCAGGCAAATGCGTTGATTGACAAAAACGACAATGAATTTAAATATTGGCTGGATCGTTACAAATATGCCGATCGTCACCCTGAGATGACCCAAGAAACGTATCGGCAACGAGGTGAGGCGTTTTTGCAGGTTTTAGAAGAACTGCTAACCAAGCATACTTATCTTTTAGGGGAGGGCATAACCATTGCTGACATTGGGATTGTGCCTTTTGTTCGGCAGTTTGCTCATGTGGATCGTGATACTTTTTATAGTCTGCCTTATCCAAATCTGCAGCGCTGGCTACAAGACTGGTTGACGCATCCGCTATTTACACAAATAATGACGAAGTATCAGCCTTGGCAGGAAGGGGATGATGTAGTGGTCTTTCCATGACCAGTAATATTCTGTCATAAAGGCAAACACTAGCGTTATGAAGGAACATTGATACAGAACTATTGATATAATGCTCATTGTTATGAAATAAAGAAATCAAATTATGGAACAAAGACAAGACGCTGTAGAACACAAACCCGTATTTATGCCTAGAGTCAACAGTGATAATCTGGTAAAAACAGATATGGTTAGGTTTGAGCGACATGTGGGGTTTGCCAGTCGGCAAAAGAAAAAATCCATCAATGATATGCATCAAGTCATTCGTAAAAAATATGGATTCAATCACGTTTTAGAGCTGTCTAGTAAATCTGGCAATAAGCTCAGCTTTTTACTCAGTCCACTTAGTTTAAAGCTCACTGACGAGCATAACGGCGCGCAGTATAGTGTCGAAAACATCTTTCAGGCGAGTAAGGTGTTTGAACATGGCGGTCCTTATACTGATTTGCTAGCAGTGCCACCAAGACAAGCCAAAAAAGACGAGCGCTTACAATCCTCTGGTGAGCTCATTGGTTACAATGATTTTGGTATGGAGTGGAATCTAGAGCCGCTAACTGCGTTTTATGATTGGCTGTATATTAACGCACTAAAGCAGAACACTCAGTTACACGAAGAGGTTATGCAATATCAAGCCTTTACAGACCTTGAATTTAACCCCAAGAAGTCTATTCATTGTCCGGCTTATTCGCTGGCGATGTTTGTAGCGCTTAATAAACGCGATTTACTTGATAATATTGAAGACCCAGGAACGTTTTATGACTTACATACTGAGTTTAAATTGAGTAATACAGCCCATCTGTTAGAAGAGGGGTGGTTTTGAATGGTTTGACTAGAGATTGGCTTCGTTTGTCCGTCCCATGCCTTTCAACTCGTATAGTTTTTTTGCACTTTTGGCATCCTTAAAAAGCTGTTTTGACACAACTTCGATTTGGACGATTATGCATCTATTTTTAGATTGCCCTCTCCTTTAAATTGGGTGCTGAACTTCCTATATAATGTGAGCCATCTCGCTGACGATAATCCATTCAATTTAGTCTTTTTCTTAGCAAAAAAGGCTTTTTACTAGGTGAAAGTGGTACTTTATGTTTAATACATCCTCGACTCGTTTAAATAAATACATCAGCGAAAGCGGTATTTGCTCCAGGCGAGACGCTGACCGCTTTATTGAACAAGGTAATGTCTACCTCAATGGTAAGCGTGCTCAAGTAGGCGATCAGGTGGTTACTGGAGATACGGTAAAAGTTAACGGACAGCTCATCGAGCCGCGGGAGGCAGATGATTTTGTCTTTATTGTATTGAATAAGCCAGTGGGCATTGTGAGCACTACTGAAAGCTCGGAGAAAAGTAACATTGTCGATTTTGTCAGACATGGAGTACGTATTTTTCCGATTGGTCGTTTGGATAAAGATTCTCAAGGTTTAATCTTTTTGACCAACAATGGCGACCTAGTGAACAAGGTATTACGTGCGGGTAATAATCATGAAAAAGAGTATTTGGTGACGGTTAATAAACCGATCACCGATAGTTTTATTGAGGGTTTAGCAGGCGGTGTGCCTATTTTGGGCACGATGACCAAAAAATGCCCGGTAACTAAGGTGGCACCCACCGTATTTAACATTACGCTAGTACAGGGGTTAAACCGTCAAATTCGCCGGATGTGTGAGCATTTTGGTTATGAAGTCGTGAAGCTTGAACGTACACGGATTATGAACGTGACCCTTAAGGGTCTTCCAGTTGGAGATTGGCGAGATTTAACCCCAAAGGAGATGTCTGTTTTACTTAACTCTATAGAAGATTCTTCTTCGCAAGACAAGAATGCGGCTAAGAAATCTCGCAATACACCAAGAAAAAACGCTCGTACTAATAGCTCGTCAAAATCAAAAGCGTCTTCTAAATCAGCAAGCGCGGCAAAGGGGAGTAGTAAACACCCTAAAGACGGTGCTAGAAAACCAAGGGGTTCTAAAGGTGGGCGTCATTCTGGTCATGATAAGAAGGCTGGAGGCAATGGTAAACCTGCTACAAACGGTAAGCGTCCTGCAAAAGGCCGAGGGTCTAAGCGGTCTTCAAAACGATAGCTCAATGTGTAATGGTCAGATAATAATTTTTGATAAAGTAGCGCCTACAAGTGAGTTTAGCGACCAAGGTAAGTAGTGATATAATTCCCCGATAATGAATATTTTATAAAGGCTTTACATTATGGCTCGTACCGCTAGCGCATTACATATTTTAGTAAAAGATAAAGAGTTGGCGGAGGATATTATCGCCAAGCTTAAAAAAGGTGCGCATTTTGATGTGCTCGCTAAAAAACACTCAACCTGCCCGTCAGCTAAAAAAGGCGGTAACTTAGGCGAGTTTAAAAAAGGTCAAATGGTGCCAGCATTCGATAAAGTCTGCTTCAACGGCGAACTATTTACTCCGCATTTAGTAAAAACCAAATTTGGTTGGCATGTGGTTAAAGTGCTTTATAGGACGTAAGCGTTAGATTCTGTATTTAATAGACGATGTATAAGAAAAGCCAGATAACTTGAGTTGTCTGGCTTTTCTTATGGTGAATACTTATCTACCTGCCAAAAGTTGTGCTCACATATAACATTGTCTAAATAGGCAAAGCATTTAGAAATCGTCTCAAACTGGGTTTTCTATATTTAGAATGGACTATGGTGATAGTTGACTCTAATAGTACTATAACTTTAACGGTTGGAACGAGCTTTTAGTTGAGTAGACAAACTTAACTATATCCAATAACCTATTTTGATAATTCCGCTACATCCCCCGAAAAACAGACAAAAAAAGCCTCACTGCTCGTATAAAGAGTAGTGAGGCTTTCTTAATATTTGGAGCGGGATAAGAGATACCCCAACCTTGGCAAGGCTCGCGGACTAAAATTATAGAAATGTATTTTAATAGATTATAGGCTACACCATATGATATACATACGGTGTAGCTTTTTTTATTATCTCAATGTATAGTGTAAAAAAGAACAATATTACTTATACCACACGTTTATAGTCACCATGAATTTATGGTATTTTGACACCGACTAAAAACTTGTTAAATCATATTTTACTCTCCCCTAGCAGAATTATCCAATGTCTATACGTGATATTTCGGATTCTAAAGCAAGCTACTTTATATGAGTTACAAGCTAAAGGTGCATTATGAAAACAAGTAACAACCTACCCAAGTCTAGTACTCAATACGCCCGTCTATCCTCTAAAGATTTACTAAGTTTGTATATACACCCTGAAGCTAAAACAGCATATAAACTCTATGTAGAATATTTTCCAATAGACTACATAGTTTTAACTGAGAATCAGACAATACACTTTGATGTTTTCTACGATCGAATGAACTTCTATTTTTATAATAATTTTTCAGCACAATTGGTAATGGCGAATAGTACTGATGTCTATGTTAAGAAGTTGCAGCCGACTATAAGCTCAATAAACCTAGAGTCATGGAAATATGTTTTGGAAGAGTTTTTAAACCTTAATCCTGTAAATATTGATATCTATAACCAATTAAAGGTTCAGATGCCAGAAGGTATTCAGCGCAAGCTATTTGGTAAGCTGATGACGATTGAAGATGTTTGCCGAAGAAAAGGTATCTCTAGACATCATTTTGATTATCAACAGGCAAAACAAAAATGCTCAGTCTTCAAGATGCCTAGCTTTGACGAGTTGATACAAAGGAATGTAAATGGAGATTGATATTGAGCATGCTACTGATGGACTCATTCCTAATGTACTCGATAACCACCAAAGCGTTAGGAAATACTTTCTAACTGTGGCTGCATTGTCAGGCCAGGGTTTTATGAGTTTATCTTTACCAGAGACAGAGAAGGATTTTGTTTTATCAAAAATAGAACTTAAAGCCATTTATAAGAGTTGTACTGGTAGATTAACAAACGATCATTTCAGAGTAACAACATTTATAGGTTCAACGTATCATCTTGAAGATTTAGATATCAGCAATCCAGCACCAGAGTGGCTTTGGATATCCAAACTATGTCAATTACTACTATACTGTTCAGATCGTAAATTAATGAACAGAATTACTGAAATAACTACTTTTGCACGTTTGTGGATAGTACAAGGTAGTTCTTATCATAATTTATGGCAAGAGTGTGTAGAGCTACAATCTAAAGATATAGCTACTACATTCGAAAATATTGATGCATATAAGCAACATCTCGACGAGATTAATAGTCCTGATCTTAATCAGTTTGCTAAAGTGCATAGAGCATTAAAATTTGTGCTGCATAACAAAAATCGTATCGAGCGGACTTCCACAAATGGTCGTAAAAGTAGGGTTACGCGGCGGGTTGATGAGGAAAAAATTGAGTACGTTGTGTTTAATGATGTCGACGATGATAGCGATGAGTTAATTAGTGTCACCGAGTTTTTAAAAACTGATAATGATATTGATGTCGTGCGCGAGAAATTAGATATTGGATTACCAGATTTTACGTTACTCAAGCAAACATCACTACAAGCGCATGAAAAGTATTCTCCGCAACAGATGTACCATCGTACGCGCTCAAAGCTGCAGCATGCCAATAAGAACGAACGTCTTATAGGCAGTAATGTCAGGATTCTACCTTTATTCGCGTTACAAAATATTTTTGCGTATCTATGGCAGCTTTTTGAGGGATTATCATCTAGTCATGATAGAGATAAAAAGAGAGTGGTTAGTTATTTACTACTGTCAATGTTAACTGGGAGGTCAGTTGTCCAGTTAATTGAGGATGTAACAGGTAACAATAAGCAGTATATTAATTTAAATCGTCGGAACAATAGCTATCATTTAAATATCATCCTAGACATCACACCTCTTAGACTGCGTACTCAAGGTATCCAGAAAGTATTAGCCAATCGTTTGCTTGAATGTGACATAAGTCTTCCTGAGCAACTGGGTGTGTTTTTAGCCTATAAAGGCGATATTAATAAAGAGATTTTGTATGAAGTTATAAACGAAACTCGTGATGCCCTAAAGCTACCATATCTGTCACTGGCCCGTATTGAGAAAGGCTTATACAGTATTCTTATTCATCATGTCTCTAATAGTCAGATTGCTAGTATCATTACAGGTCGAAATGAACGTAAACGAGCCGATATATGGTATAGCTCTAACAGTATTGATAACATTCGAGCTGTTTATCAACGAGCCATTACACTTATCAGTCAAAAAACGACATATGACAATGACTACCTAAATCTAGTTTCCAATATTTTTAATTATAAAATCGGTAGTCAAAATTGCCCTGATTATGCAATCGTCATTAATTTTATTGACCTATTACACCAAAAAGTAGAGGCAACGACTGATTATATTGAAAAATTTAATGCGTATAGCATTTGGCTTTGGCATATCAGCTTACTTTTAACTTCAGTGCGGGCAGTTGAGGGTGCACCAGGTTATTTTGATCAATTTAATTTAGAACTAGGGCTTATTTGGATCTCTGACAAAGAAGAGCGAGCAACGGCGTCGAGTCAAAGATATGTGCCTCTATGTCCATTCTTAATTGAGGCAATCAACCGATATATAGATTTTTTAAAAAGCTTCTCGTCTCTTTTTTGTCGTTTAGACATGCGCATTCAACATTGGGTTGACGAGGTAATGAAATCTGAGCGACCACTGATTAACGTGTTTAATAAAAAAGGTGAGCTAGAATCAATTCGTCCAGTACTGGTGAGAAATGAAATTCATAAAAACTTTAAGTTCAAAGAGGATTGGACAAGGCATGTTGGGCAGCGTTATCTGCATGAGCAGAACGTAAATGAGTCGATGATACTCTCTGTATTTGGTCATGAGATGATGGGGCAGGAGTCTTGGCGAAAGAATTCATCGATAAGCATCGGTGACATTTTGGACTTGCGTCCAACTTATCAAGCACTTGCAGATAAGCTTGAGATAAGACAGGTGCAAGTATGAGTGTTAAAAAACAGTCAGATGATGAATTGTTCGGCTATAAACGTCGTGAGCAGAGACGTAAAGAGCAAAAAAAAGATATTTTAGTAGAAGCTGAATTTATATGTCAAAAGTTTTGGGAGAGCTTTCTTAAAAATATTGAATCAGAACATTCTACGGTTAATGAGACATCTATTTACCAACTCTATGAAGATATTTACAAAGAGTTTGAAGAAAGCCAATATATTTCTGCGGGTCTAATGCCAATAGCATTAACCAAGCGTCTTTTCTTTTTTAATAATATTAACCGTGAGCGTAAACGTAAGGGGCTAGAGCCACTGCCAGCTCCAACGGTTGCTTATCAGCCTCAACGCCCAAAAAACACAGCTGTAAGGGATGCTTTTTTTTATCTGCCTAAACTGCAAAGTATAATGAAGGAAGCTGTGCAAACATGGCAAACAAAGAACAGTTTTACCCTTATTGATGGACTAGCTTGGTTAATGTTTTCATTGTTGATGCATGGACGCATACATTCTGTTGATGTATTAAATGCTGTTTATGTGCATATCACCACTAAAAAGAAGTTACATATATTGGCTGATAACATGGTCTATATTCCATTAGATATCGTGTCTAAAACTTATGGTAATCAGATAGTCGATATTGACGGTTCTGATGAAAAAATTATTTCTTATTCAAAGTGGGTATTCATAGACGATATCAGTCGCTTGTGGTTAGTTAAAGTTAATCAGCTATTAGAAGACAAGACATCGAAGTTACCAAGCTTTCATAGCTGTATCAGGCAGTTGGGTAAGCTGACCGAAGAAAAGTTTAAACTGGATACCTTAGAGAAAACAGATTTTTTTAGATATTTGAATATTTACTGGCAGACATTGTCGAATGTACACATAGATCAGCAGCTAGTTGAATTGCTTGTCCACCATGATACCCATACCGCGATTAGTTCAAACGACTTGCAAGCTTACTTAGGGGCTCCTCAGCAATCAGATAGCACTACTATCAATAATGAGTACATCACGTTTGATAGGCTTAATAAGCCTACTCAAACTTTGCAGGATGAAGTTGCCGATATAGAGGATAGTGTAAGTAAAGATAAGGCTCATAAAAACGTATTAAAAGATATTCGCCGCGCCCTTATGGGCAGTAGGAAAAAAGTTAAAGAGCAGCTCGAGGCGTTGATTAAAATTCACGAAGGTTATAATGAGCAAAGTTTAATTCTCTGGATGCTTGATTTAAATGCTATTAATAAAGCTACCTCTACTTTATTAAGATATTTGACAGAAGTGGGTGAAGCATTTTTATATGGTACTCGTGATGAAGATATTACAGATTATCAAGTGTATCAATATGAGTTTTTATACGATAGTATCATCGCCAAGAAAAATACTCTCAATATAGGTTATACCCAGACGGTATTGAACTCACTACATCAAAGCTTAAAAAAACATTTTGGTGCACCGCATGTGCATCTTCAGCGTGAAAATGATCCGAAAATAGTTTCTAGCAGTTTAATATCAGCTGACTTATATAAACATATTCTACGAAGTGTCAGTAATCAGATCGCATTATCTTCATACAATAAAAGCATGATGAAAGTGATCTTTACTTTGCTCTATCGCACTGGCTTAAGAATCAATGAGCTGTTAGGTATTCGGTTAACAGATAGTGAATATGACCCATATACTTATAATGAGATCAATCTTATTATTCGTTCAAATAGCTATAGAGCCCTAAAATCAGATGATGGCACTCGCAGAATTACTTTATCAGTATTGTTAAAACCAGATGAGTTCAAAGGGTTTCAGTCTTATTTTATAGAACGAAATCGTCATAAAAAAGAAGGCAAATACTTATTCGCACTTGAAGGACTGTCGACTCCATTAGATCGAGGTAGTGTAGATAGAGTGTTTAAAGAGGTTATTGGCCCTCAATACCAGCATTTAGTATTGCATAGCTTTCGCCATAATGCTTTATCTAATATGGCAGTAATACTTAGATGTCGTCAAGAAGTTTTGGACATTTTTACTGATTATAACGAGGAAGAAGCGCAGTGTATTAAAGAGGACTTATTAGGAAAAGTGCGTATTAATTCTGGTCATCATTGGGATGCCTTAATGGAATTTGCAGGGCATGCCGACCTAGATACTACTTTTAGCTCTTATATACATACGGTAGATATAATCGCAGCACATCTATTGGATCAGGCATATATGGAGCTACCTGTTGATGTGGTTACGAAACTTACGAATAAAGCACGACGAAGTTTTAATCAACATAATCCACAAGCTTTAGATTTCGAAAAGAATAGCGTGGATTTGACAAAAATCCGTAAGTTTATCAATCGTGAGTTGAATATCAAAAAAATTGATAATAGTAAGCAGCATTCTTTTACATCAAATAAAGAAGAGGATTATATTAATACTTCCGTTATTTTTGGGAAGTATGCACGCTGGCAGATTGAAGAGTTTTTGAGTGAGATTGAGGCAGGTAAGACAGTTTCTGAAGCCGCCCAACATCATTTTATCTATGAAGATGCAGTTGCGTTATACAATCGAGCGCTGCTTCTAGCAGCTGATAAGAATAGCAAGGCTCATTATAAATTAATATCTAAGTACAAACAGCCAAAGTCAGGGCATTTATTGGTAGCACCAACACTACCAACCATCGCTAAAGAGCAGCAACTCGTGCAGGAATGTTTTATTAAATTAGAAAATCTATATCTCAAACAGCCGATGAAAGAGCATGTTCAACGTATGCTTTCAATATTCTATAAAAAATCTAACTCATCACATAGCGACCTTCGTTTTACATTCAAGGAAAAAAAGATATTTTATGACTATTTAAATATTGTCATAAAAATACTACCTGCTAGATACTGGCGTATAAATATTAGTTCCTATCAAATGAAGCGAACAACAAAGCCTAAGAAAGGGGAGTTAAAATATCAGAAAATAATGAATGAAGAAAAACAGCTAGAAATAACGAAAGAGTTCAAAGCTGACTATCGTCAATTATCAAAAAATCTCACTAATGACGATTATTATAGTGGTTATTCATTGTCAGTAATTAACCCTAAAGAGAATGAGATAGTGAACTCTACTAATAATAAAGCTAGCCGTGCATCGTCATCACTGATGAAGTATGTGATGCATTTACTGCTGATTGTGGACATAAATTTTGAATTAGTTAGTTAAAAAGACTAGAAAGCCCTTTAAGTTAATACCTACTGAAATGTACCGTTCAAATTGCTTTAAAAGGGGCTGGGTTGACCATCTGAACTATTTGTTTTTTATACATAAACTTGAAATTATTAGGAGTTGAGGATGAAGTATCCCATAGCAATTCAACAAGGTGATGACAATACTGCGTATGGCATCATTATCCCAGATATAGCAGGCTGCTATTCAGCTAGTGATGAATATGAAAATATTTTGAAAAATGCTAAAGAAGCTATTGTGCTTCATATAAGTGGCATGATGAAAGATGGCGAACCAATTCCTATGCCTACTGATAGTGATAATTATAAAGATGATCCAGATTTTGAGGGAGTGTCTTGGGCAACGGTCGATGTTCAAATAGATGAACTTTATTGATGAAGTTGAATAATAACCAATGAGTGCAATGGATGAGAATTAAGCGATTCAATATTTCCATTACAGCTCAATTAACCAAAATTGTGTAGGCTTTAAAGTTAGAATTGTTAGAAAATTAAAAAGCGAATTCGTTGTATCCATCAATGGGGCTAAAAAAAGCCGTCTGCCAGGTAACACTGGTAGACGGCTTTTCTGTAAATACTGATAGAAATCTGTGCTTTTCTGTTTAGATCATTATAGCCAGTCTTCGAAAAATCCTATTAAAAGGATTTTTCCTTGCGAAGCTAAAACCTCAGTGGAATTTTTATACGCTTCTCACCTTATAAATCAGGGAGTGTTTCAAACTGATGGGTGCGAACGAATTGGTCAAATACCAGTTTTTGCGACATTGTGGACAACGTACTATTGCTAAACAAGTCGATGTGAGTTCTAGGTTTGTACCGGTACCGCATATTCATGCTCCTATTGTTTTTTATGAAAGGGATTATCATAATTGGCAAATTCAATATTGTGTTACTAGTCTGAATCAGCTTTGCCATGTAAATAACATAAACATCAATAACTTAGATAAAAACTGACATGAGAGCATTAAATATCGGTTGAGAAATCTAGATAAAAGTGCATAATTACATTTCTGTATGTTTCATGTAAGATTATTATAATTCTTTTATACAGTGCTAACAGAGTAAGGTTAATGGAAATAAAAAAACATAAACGTCTCGCGTATCGTTTATCTGACATTATCATCCGACTAAACGCTGGTGAGCGCTTAGATATTTTTGAGTTGGCAGATACTTATAAGGTTTCTACTCGCACATTGAAACGAGATTTTCAGAATCGTCTGACATTTTTAGATTTCAGCGAATCAGGCCCACAATTTTATCGTCTTGCCACCAGAAATATCGGCTGTTTTAAGCTAGTTGACATCAAACGTTTTGCTAGCTTTGCCAGTATTCAAGACCTACTACCACAAATTGATCGTCAGTGCTTTCAGCAAAAACTTAATCAAAGTGTTTTAGTTAAAGGGTTTGCATATGAAGATATTAGCAGTCGAAGTAAAGACTTTGAAGCTATCAGCGAGGCTATTGCCAATAGTCAATATATTAATTTTGACTATCAAAAAATTGGCAAACAGAATTCTGCTAATTATAGCAAGAACCATTATTTAGAGCCTTATCACTTACTCAATAAAAATGGTATTTGGTATGTAGTGGGTAGACGTAAATACCAAACACGCACTTTTTGCTTCACGCAAATCAGCAATCTAGTAATCACTAATGAGTGCTTCGAATGTGACGAACAAATTAAGGCTGACTTAATCAGCACTGACAGCTTGTTCTTTGATAATCATATCAATGAGATCGTATTACAAGTTAATGCTGAGGTAGCTGGTTATTTATTTTGAGCGTCGTGATCTACTACCCAATCAAGAACTAATACGCAAACTGGATAGTGGTAATTTGCTATTAGCCTGTAAAAATGTGCACCCAAGAGAAGTTATGCCTATCGTCCAGTATTGGTTACCACATATTCATATCATTAGTCCGAGTGAAGTTCAGGAGCAGATGACAAAAGTCTTAAAGAATTACTTATTTATATAATTAAATACATATAATTAAAATTTTTATTGTTTATAGACTAAAACGTATATTTATTCAATGAGTAAGAACAATTTTTTGAATTGTAAAATGGAGCGTAAAAAATGAATGCTGAATATTTAAATTTATTAGAAAGTAACTTGAGACAGGTTATGAACATTGCTTGTGATCTTGATAGTTGTAGCAAAGACACTCTGAGTAAAATTGTTGAAACTTATCGAAAAATTCGTCTGAGTCGATTGTTAGCTAATGAATACTTCGTAGCCATTGGAGGTACACAAGGAGCAGGAAAAACCACTTTGCTAAGCACCATCTACAATGCTGAGGATTGGCTTACTTCTAATAGTGGACGAGGGGAGCAAGTTCCTGTATTTGTTTATGAGAAGCAAGGCATTACAGAAATAACGGCTAGTAAGATTGTTTTTAACACAAAAACAAAAAAAGAATCCGAGATTGAGTGTACCAAAGAAGAGTTTAAAAAGACTATCTCTCAGTGGGAATGCGATAGTAAAGATGATGAGCGTGTCGTTTACGTAAAGTTATTTGTACCTATAGTATTTGATATCCCCTTTGGTTGGGTGTTATTACCAGGTTATGAGGTGGAAACACATAAAAACTATGCTTGGCAACAGCTTATGCGCTATGTTATGACCCATGCTCTAGGCGTTATCCTTGTGACTAGTGAAGAAAGACTAGCACATGTGCAAACCGATATTACTGATGACTTAGCAGAAAGCTTAGAATTACGTCAACCCGTTATTGCTATTTCTCGTTCAGAAAACTATCGTGATAATGAAGAAAAGGTAAGTCAGCTCACTGAACGAGCGAGAGAAGTGTTTAAGGTTTCAGACGATAGAGTCATATTTACAGGAACAGATCTGCATAACTGGAAAGATAATTTTGAAAAAGCTGTGATACCTTTATTAGATAAAAACTCTGCTGTTGAAAATAAAAAAATTCATACTTTACTAGAGGTTATTAATAATGACCTATCAGAAGTCATAAACGATCTTGAAGGATTAGCCCTAAATGCTGAGATTAGCGATAGCTCTCAAAACAGCTTAGTAAACAAGCTTATAGATAAGTTTGATAAATCTGCTAATAGATACAAACAAGAATTATCAAGTGAGCTTAATAGGAAAACTGCTAATTTAGTTACTATAGCGGTCAACCAAGCTAAGAAAGAATACAGTGATGAAGAAGTAGGTTTTATAAATAATACCAAAATAGGGATTAAGCGACTTACACTTAACGGTACAAAGGTTGAAGACAAACGTATAGAAAGAGTTAGAGGTAAGTTCACTTCTGAAAAAATTATGGGTTCGAACTTAAGGGCTATTAATGATACTGCTCAAAATAAGTTGAACTTGAAGTTAAGTGAGCATACATCTAACAACCTATTAGGTTACTCTGATAAAAAAATGGATAAGTATGAAGAGTCTCCTAAAGACTATCATGAATCAGTTAACGCGGGACTTAGTATATTATTAAGGAAAGAAGAGCCATCTCAAAGTAGTAGCAATAAAAATCAAAAAGAAATTATTGAAAAAGCCTTAGAAGTATTACCTGCTGTAGCAATGGAGTACTCTCGCATTGTTCAAATAGCTTATTTAGCGTCAACTGAAGATATTGATGGTTTTAAGAACAAGCTTGAAAGTAGAAATCTCGACACAAAAGACTTACAAGCATTGATGACAAATGTGATTAGAGATACTGATACGACTGCTGAAGGTGTCAAAACAGTTATGGGTATCGTTGGGTCATTAACAGGTTTAGACATGGTGGATGGTAAACTTGATGGAAAAATTAACTTTTCAGATAGCTCATCAAATAGTACTGATGGTTTACAAACTGCTGCTTTGTTAGCTACTAGAGTAGCTGGTTTAGCAGTGGCAGTTGGTGCTGTAGCATTTACTGCATATCAAGTGTCTAACTCCGTTAATCTAACAGATAAATCTAATAAGAACTTTATTGAATTATATGCACAAGATTTAGGACGTAAAAACAACGCTATGGTGATTAGTGAATATGATGAGCACATGCAAAAGATATCTCAATACCTACGTTCAAATTTAGAGCAAATGTATGGTATAGGTTCAACAGACACTCAACATCATCTAATGGTTGCACTTAAATATTTAAAAAATGCTCATAAAGACGTCCGGAGAGTGTTGAATAATGAACAAATTAACTTGGTCTGAAGTTTATCAACATAGATTTGAGTGGGCTAAATCAGCTCACTCAAAGTTTATGCTCAATTTTGATAACGACCTATATTCAACACAGGAAATTAAAGATCAGATATTTGTAGCCGTTTATGGTCCTTCACAAGTGGGCAAAACATCCTTAATTCTTGAGCTAATAGGTGTACTTCCAGAACACCATGGTAAGGTTCAAAATGTTCTTAGAGCGAACAGAGACTATGGAAAGTCTGCTACAGCGACAGTAGTTCGATATCGAACGTCTATTAACAACTATTGGTATATAAATGAAGTTAACAGTAGTAGTAAAAATAGAAAAAAATTAAATAATGATGAAGCAAAGAAAGAGCTAGCAGAAATTCGTTCCAAAATGGAAGATATGGGAGGTCGGTATAAAATAGAAGAAATTGATATTAGTATTCCTGAAGTATATATAAGTAATAGTAGAATTAAAAATAAAGATATTGTCATTCGAGATTTACCTGGCGTTAAAGCAGAAAATGATAACGAGCGTGAGTTCGTCTCTAAAGTAATCAAGGATAAAATCGAAAAATCTGATTTAGTACTATTAGTCACTACTATTGATAATATGGGTTTAGTAGTACAACCTGAAAACTTAGAAATAGATAATTTACAAAAATGGAAGGTCAACCCTCAAAGATTTAAGATTATTTTTACTAGATTTTATTCAGATGATTCAAGTCTAAAACTCTGTACTCAACTTTATGATAGCAGAGGGTCTATAGATATAGACGATGTTCGTACTCATATCCAAAAGCAAATACATACTTTGGATAGTGATTTTCGATCGGATGTAAAAAGTCAGCTTTACGCATTAGAAGTAGGAGATAGTTGGTACAAGCTTCTAACAGATAATAAAGAAGAGCAACAACCTCTAATAGACACTAGAAAAGTCTTTTTCGATGAGCTAAAGGAGGTTATTTACTCTGCTAGTAATCCTATCATTAGACTTTGTCATGGATATCAAATTGGTGAAATTTCTAAAAATTTTAAGCTAGAGAAAAATCAAGAAGTTAATATCACTTTAGCTAATTTAGAAAAAGAGATTTCAAACATAAATGAAGAAATAAGAGAAAATAATAATATTATCGATAACTACCGAAAATCTATTAACGAAGAGATTGAGACTACTAATAGCCAAATAAAAGAAATACAAAACTTATATCACAAATGTAATAACGTGTTTTCAGAAGCAAGCATCGAAGAGTTATATGAAACAGTAAAAGAATCTGAACAAAAAAATACTACTGTATTAGCAGGATATTTACTGCAAAATATTGAAAAATTTAAAATTAAATGGGACGAAATAAAGCGAGAATGTATAGGTAGTATTGATATTAGTCAGTTTCCATATTTGAATGATATTGATGATGTGAATTCTCACTTAAAGAACTATAATTTTAAAACATATTTTTTTAATGATAAATTCAATAATGATTTAAATAAAATAAAAGCGATTCTAGGTAATCAATTGTTAACTATTAGAGATTCATTAAAAGAACATTTTTCAGGGTATCTTGATAAAATTAAAATAGAAATAAACTTAAGGGTTAGTAAATATAGAAATTTTATTGCAAAGTTGGAAAAAAGAAAAATTTATTTAGTAAAAACAAAATATATTTTAATACAAGATAAATCAAGTCTAGAAGATAAGCTCAAAATTTTTAATTATAGTCGTGATTTGGAAATAGAACATAGCGAAAAATTCTCAGTATTCGTTAATAACGAATTTAAAGTAGCACTTAAAAAATTATCAGGTTATGCCAAAAAAGAAACAGATAATATAACAATGCTATATTGGATAATGCTAATCAGACAATTGAATATTGACTTTAAAGTAGTAGAGGGAAAAAATGAGAGAAAGAAATGAATCCGAAGAGTCTTTTGATATTTTAGTCCAAGATATATTCGGTACGATGATTGAAGAAAAAAACTCTGACCAAAAAGATGATATAGTTGGCGATATCAGTATTCATATAAATAATACTAAACAAGAAATTAAAAATAATAGTATTTTGCTAATTAATAAAATAGTTGAGCTTGAGGATTTTGTAAAAAATGATGTAGGCTTAGAGGATACAGTAAAAACCATAAAAAAAATTGATAATAAATCTG
This sequence comes from uncultured Psychrobacter sp., assembly GCF_947488565.1. Classification (GTDB taxonomy): domain Bacteria; phylum Pseudomonadota; class Gammaproteobacteria; order Pseudomonadales; family Moraxellaceae; genus Psychrobacter; species Psychrobacter saeujeotis. The sequence goes on from NZ_CANKZC010000003.1 coordinate 468,192, forward strand.
AAATTTTATTAGATGTTATTAATGAGCATAGTAATGATACAAAAACCAATCTCACAGACTTAAGGTCTTTCGTAGAAGCTAGTAATAGTGAAAAAACTAATGACATTACCGAGGCCTTAGTAAAACACAACCAAGAATTAACCAAAAATAATGAGCTATTGATTCACTTGTTACGATCTTCAGATTCGAGCCATAAGAAAACAGCTAAAGAAATATTGCAGGCTATTTCTGATGTCAGTCAGTTACTAAACAATAATCTTAATACTTTATTAAGTAATATAGATGAGAACCGTCAGTTTACTGATGATACATATCAGAAATTTATAGAGGTTTTCCAGACAGAGAAAGAAATATTACTAGAACACTCTTCTAATTTAGAAAAATTATTTTCTGAAAAAAATAATTATAATATTAGTAAGTTATTAGAAGAAATTTCCATTATCAATAAATTGGTTTATAGTAAATATGACTCTTTGCTACATCAAATAGATAAAAACAGTCAAATAATAGATGAAAAAACCACTTCAATTAACAAGACTATTGAAGCTGAATATGAGCAATTAACCTTTGATCTAAAGTCTACCGTGGATAAAGCACTTATTAAGTCAAATAGTAATTATGACATTGCACAGAATAAACTGAATAAAATATCCTTATCAAATAAAATTTTAATTACTTTAAACTGCTTTTGTTTAATAGCAATTATAGTCGTTATCTTTTTAATGTATAGTTCTTAAAACGTAAATTTTAACTAAATATATTTTTATCGCTGCTTAAATGTTCTGAAAGTACCTTATAAAGCTCTATACAGACTTGGAACCTAATTATGAAAAATACTGATATTTATGACAGTAACCTTAATACTGTTTTGGATAAAGCATCTAACGAAGATCTTGAGCCATTAGTTGAATATCTCAGTAAGAAATTTTCTTGTGATCTAGTAGTAGATACAGTCTACAAAGAGAACTCCCCTAATCATTCAAAATATGCAGATTTAATTGCAAAAGAAATAAGGGATATGGGAGGGAATTCATTCATGAATATGTTTCGTGGCTTCGAAGGGCCGTCATACCATGAAATTGTATGTGACGTAGCCTCTAAGTTAAAAGCTAATTATAATAAAAATGATAGTATAGAAAGTATTGAAGACGCGATATTTGAAGTTATTCTAGCTAAAGCTCTGGAAAAAATGACAGATGAAGAAAAACGATTATTGTTAAAGGAAATGGGAGGGAAGTCCAATGTTAATATAGCACTTCTCTCTACGAAAAGTTTTATTCAACTATTTAGATCCGGAGGTTTTGGGTCATATAAGATGACGCTAATCATTGCTAACCAAATGTCTAAGATGTTACTAGGCAGAGGGCTTATGTTTGCAACTAATACCGCTTTGGTTAAGTCAGCATCATTACTTACAGGTCCTTTTGCTTTGGCAGTAACTGGCGTATGGACTGCTATAGATATGTCTGGACCTGCTTACAAAGTAACTATACCATGCGTTATACATGTTGCCATGCTCAGAAAAAAAGTTAATCGAAAACGATTTAAGTTTTGGTAATAAAAAGCAGAATATTTAACTTCGAGTATTTACGATGGTAACTATCTAATAGTAGAGTTGTTTTCGGAACGTCTAAATGACTAATGCCTGGAGGGCTACTCCTATCACTAGTATTATTTTAGGTGAAGCACTTTTAAGTTCCTACAGCTACACTACTGATTCACACTATTAGACAAGTCTATATTCAGGACTCATAACATATTTTCAAAGAAATATTTACTACAAAAGAAGTAAACTAATCAAGCCGAGCTGTATAATCTTTATAATTTAGGTTTTTTTACATCTTAGATGAACACATGAAGTGCAATATCAAAGAGCAGGTGAAAAAGAGGCCTATATGCGCTAGCATCAAAGCTACTATCCACCGCCAAAGTGAGATTGCAACCATGAGCTATACACATCTAAGCTTAGGGGAACGATATCAGATTCATGCCCTTAGAGGGGCACGACATAGTATTAAATTTATAGCAGGGGCGTTAGACAGAAGTTCAAGCACCATATCAAGAGAGCTTAGGCGCAATAAAAGCCTACGAGGTTACCGAGCAAAGCATGCAGACAACACAGCTAAAGCGAGGCGAGCAAATAACGCCTTCACCATCATTTTTAACGTCTGGGACTGGGTAGTGACTAAGCTTAAACTGCAATGGAGTCCTGAGCAAATAGCAGGCATTCATAGTGGAGTCAGTCACATGAGTATCTATCGTTACTTACGGACTGATAAGAGGCAAGGCGGCACGTTATGGCAATATTTAAGACGCAAAGCCAAACCCTATCGTCAAAGGCTTACCGCTATAAGAACTATCATCATAGTTTAAAAACTTGACTTACTCATTCAATAATCTAGCTAGTGAGTCCAAATCATTTTCTTGCAGATTTGATGCAAGGTCGTCTAAAAGTTGTTTTTCCTCATCAAATACAATTTTAAGATCTTTAGCATCCCTAATTCCGAGCTTGGAATTATTAGTCTTCTCCAGATTCTTACGCTGTTCGTATTTAATTCTTAGACTCACCATGAGGCTCTTAAACGGTGATGTAGGGAAGATATATTTTTTTGGAAAAGCACGAAAATTATTATCGCCTTGCTCAGTGTGTATTGTTGATTCTGAATTTGGTCCATCTTGAGAAACAAGTTTATCCCAACTACCTATTTGTGATAACCCAGTGACAAAATTTGATTTCACAAATAACGGCTCAAGCCTTTCATATAGGTCATTGGGTATCACGCCCTTCAGCTCAGTTTCAACGAGCCTTAGTGCAATAGCTTGTGACAGGCTTAATTGATTTGATTTGGTATTACTCAGTTTTTGCCATCGCCAACTATAAGGCTTGTCATCCTTACAGCATTCCACGGGTAATATATCTTCGAGCATTGTTAAGTCTCGTTGAATTGATCGCAGCTTAGTATCGATACCCTGTGTCGCTAAATGCTCTTGTATTTGTCTAGTAGAGACGTACTTACCTTCTAATAACAACTGAATAATCAGTAACTGTCGCTTAATGATATCGGTAGAGTTATTGTTCACGCTATCTAACCTTATTATTAATAAACTCGATTAAAGTAATAGGCTAGCAAAATAAGTGTGTATTAGAAATATAAAACAGTCATGATACGTCTTATAGTGACGCATCAAACCCTAACAATTATCTAATAATCATATTAGATGTGCTATCTTTAATTTACTTATTTAAATTGATAAGCCTGATCATTTTTTACTTAACCATTAGCAAGGACTAACCATGGATGTAATAGTAAACGCTCTCAAAAAAAAGCATGCATATAACAAGCATAATGTTGGAGATGGCTTCTCATTACGCATTTATAGGGCTATAAGCTGGCTGGCTAAAGCCAATGACTTAGCAAAAACTGAAGAGAGTGACTTGGCTTTTGTTACGCTTTGGATTAGCTTTAATGCCTTGTATGCTGATGAGTTACCGTTAAATCAAAGTAGAGGTGTATCTGATAAGTCTTCATTTAAGGATTTTATTAGAAAAATAGGTAAACATGATAAACAAGAAAGACTTTATGATTTAATTTGGAATCGTTATCCGCAGTCTATTCGCACGTTGTTGAATAATCAGTATGCTTTTACTGCATTCTGGCAATATCAAAACGGCACATTTAGTAAAAAAGCATGGGAAGAAGATTTTGACAAAGACAAAAAGCAAGCATTAAAGTATTTGAGTGATAAAAACAACACTGATTTACTATTGACAATAGTATTCGAACGTCTCTATACCATACGCAATCAAATAGTTCATGGCGGAGCAACTTATGCGAGCTCAGTTAATCGTAAACAAGTTAAGGACGCGGTTAATATTTTAGGAGACTTTTTGCCTTTAATTATAGATATTATGATGAACCATCCTGAACAGGATTGGGGTAGGCCATTTTACCCGCCTGTTGATGAGGCGTCATTTGAATAGTCTGTATTGGCAAGCCTATATGCTATAAATAAATAGCTTACTCATTTCATCGTGATGATTTAATAGAGTGAATAACTTCAAAAATATTAGCAAAATTTGCTTGCCCAATATTTTATAGCTTTATACAGATTAGGCTTTAACAGTTGCTAAGCGCTTTAATTAACATCAAGGAGTTTTAAGTTGGAAAATAACCCAGGAGATAATAATAACTCAACTATTGACCCGTGGATAAGTGAGCTAAGTGCATAGGCTGATGTATTTGACATCTCTGCAAATACAATGTCTCAAGCGAAAAGTGAGCGTTTAAATAAAGAAAGGCGCTGGTTAGATAGTATTGCTATTAGTACTTTATATGCATTAGAAAAAGATAACTACAGTTTAACCGAATTTGCATTTTTTATTGTCAGCGATGATTGGGATCAACAATCTCTCATCAGTTTAAAAGATAAGACAGGAGCATTATTGTTAATTGGCTTACAAACTACTAACTATTGTATTGGCAATCTTGATGTGGCGGATAGTATCATCCGTTGTAAGCCTGATGAGGTGCAACAAGTGATGAAAGTATTTGAAGTTCTCTCAAATAGACGCAATGATCTAGCAACTATAGACTTTAATATCATAAAAGAGACATTGCAACATACTGAACCTGCTCAGTTTATACAGTCTATTAGGATGGGTAATGATCGATTAGATAGGGTGGAGCAGGCAATTACTGAAACACTTAGTCAAATTCCTGAAAATATTAGTATTAATTTACTAATACTTAGAATCAAAGCTGATAGTGTGTTATCGCTTAATAAGTTCAGTGTTATAGAAAGTGCTATATACAATCAGTTTGAAGATAATATAAGTTTTTGGTGCGCTCCTATTCGTATTGATGAGCCTGACTGTTGTTGGATAGAAGGTATATATGGAGTTGCATAGGCTGATCGTGTGGTAATATTACTTATATTCAGAAAAGTGAGGGTTGGCTGTATTTTGTTGGAGTCAAAGAGTTTTATACTAAATAGCTTGTATGTTATGCAATGAACGAGCGTATGACAACAAACTTAGTTTGCTGTGCACTCAGTATGATATATCAAGAACAAACGACCCAGTCATGAGCTAATTATGTATTCTGATAAAGTGCGTCAGTATTATAGCAATGAATATTATTATCAAGCAGCATAAGTTTAAAGGCTCATCTCTGGCAGGGTAGCTGCTTTTATAACGCTCCGATAAAGAGACTAAACTATGCAGCTTAATTAGATATCTTAGACTTAGGATGATTACCATGTTAGCGATATTGAATTAGTCATGCTTGAATGAGTGGATTGATTCAATAAAACACGACCTCATAACAAAATCGGTTATGTGTCACCTTTTGAGTCTGAAAAACGGTGTTATGATAATTTACTTAAGTCAGTCATTGCAGCTTGACTTAAGTAAATCAGCCTCCGTTAAAGTCGGGGCGGTTCAATACGGTTTATCTGCTTAATTTACTAACTGCATTTTTCATGAAAGTTGCTGATTACTTTTTCTTCGAATGGTTGGTAAAAAATGATTTAGTCTTTTATACAGAGTGTCATATAAAGTAATTTAAGAAACTTGATGTGAGGAAATCAAATTATTTCTATAGCGATTATGGAACTTGTTAGCATCAAACTTTGTCTCATCGAGAGCTTTATCAATTCCAATGTTTATGATTGGGCGGCTGTAGCTATATCCATTACCAAGAATAGAGTTCTGAAAGAACCTTCCTATAGGATCAATCATTAGATAAGAATCAGTCATCTCGTCATTATTTTCAGAAGAAATGATATCCTCGAACTTACTATGACGTTGTACAAACTGAATAAAGTCATATTGAGATATCTCATTTTCTCGAGTAACAACTGGTAATACTTTAAACACTTTCCATTTGTTAGGTGAAGCCTTGTCAATGAATGTTGATAAATTTTCTAATCGATTCAGGCTACTGACTACAGTGTTAATTTTAATGTCTATGCTGGGATTAAGTTTTTTAATATGATTGATATTTGTAAGTACTTTGTTAGTATTCATTACGCTATTTTTTTCTGTCCTACCGATTTCTATATTAGTAGCATTTTCCAGAGAGTCGACACTAAAACCAATACTACCGAAGCTATCTGCTATGAGCTCGATTAACTCATCATTCAATCGACTACCATTTGTGATTGCAGATAAGTTAAATTGGCGTTGTTTTGCCTGATGAATAATTTTTGTAACCTTTCTAAGGTTCAAAAATGTTTCGCCACCGACCAGATTCAGTCGAATGCTCTCAAACTTAGTTAAATATTTATTATTTAAGATTGAGGGAAGTTTTTGAATTTCATCCATTAACTTACTAACCGATTCTTCGTTATTCATCAGCTCGTTGTTTTGTTTGTCCCATTTAGCGAAGCAGTAGTTGCAACGATGATTGCAAGCCTCCGTAATGTGCCAATTTACTATCAATTCCTTCTGGTATTTAGTTTCGTTGTCCATAACTGTCCTTGTTTTATATCAACATTCATTTTTTTCTTGAACGTGAATGATCGAATATTACAACGCATTCATCAAATAATAGAATATGTATCTTAGTAGGTTAATCAGAAAATCACATGAGATTCTGCTTATAGATATATTAGCGCCAACTTACACCCTTATAGTTTGAGAATAGTCTTGCTGGTACTTGACTGCTATAATTGCAGATATTTATAAGATTTAAGGACGAAAACAATCAAGTGAAGAAGAGCATTTTTGATTGTTTGAAGCTAATATTAATAATATTGATTGTCATCACATCTAAGAGACCAGCTTTAAACGTCTTTTTCCATTAGGAATATGAGCTATTATAGTATCCATAAGAGCATTTAGATTGTAGCCTTTATCAGCTGAATAATAGACGGGTTTTTTAATTTTGAGAGAGGTCGCTTCATAAAGTCGATTTTGTGTGGAAGCTGCTTTATCCTTAAGAAAGTGCAATAGCTTTTTTTCAGGCTTGTTAGTAGTTCTATTCCAAGATCTTCCACTCATCGCCATATCGGCTTTATTAATTGCTACAATGACACGCTTTGGTTGTATGTTTTTAAGAATAACCTGTTCTAATAGTCGATAGGATGTACCCATATCCCTAGAGGAGCCGTCGAGTATAACTAGTACTAAATCTATAAAACCCCATTGACCATTGTCATGAGTATAAGTTTGACAGAGGTTATCTGTAATCCTTTTAGCATGACTCTTGTCGCTCGCTACGCCATCTCCCAAACCTGGGCTATCCCATATTCTTAATGAGTCATTTAACTCATAGTGACCGACTTGCATAGTCTCAGGATCGACACCTTCTCCAACTTTAGCTATTTTCCCGCCGAAAAGAGCGTTTAATGTATTGATCAAACGAGAAAATAATTATATTAGAAGCTCTGCAAGACGATGAGTAACCATTGACAATAACTGACATATAACTGGGTAGGTAGATGTGAGTGAGTCAATGGAATTTTTAAGGTTATTCGAATCAGATGACTGAATGAATAAATTCCACGACTCGTTTAAACGGCTGATCAATGTTTTAGAGAAGAAAATATTGAATATGTCATTATTGGTACAGTTGCATACTCAGAGGAAAGGTTTTGCAATTCATTATGATTACTCTCTTTGTTTGTAGATAATTAATGACTTCATGATCTAATCAAAATAACAAGTGATTGTCTTGTTCTGTCTGTCGTATTCAGCCTTAGATTCATATAGGCTACCATCCATCCAATCTTCAACTTGACGACCTTTGAAGTTAGGCCAAATACTATTTATATCAGCGTCTCCTGCAAACTTTAAAACTTCTTTGCCGCCTTCAGACTCAGGTCTAAATTTATAATGATATTCTGCCAAAGGTTGACCACGGTAGAAAACATTGTCTCTAAACTTAAAATGATACTCAGTATATTCGTAATTTGTGTCCATGTTGACACTGTCAAGAAGACGATCAAAGCCAGGATGCCATTGTGACCTAGGTGTAACATAAAACTCATAGGTGTCACCTGTGACAGAATCCGCGACTGGCAGATCTCGAACGGCTTTAATATTAGCAACCATCTGTTGATTTAGAAGTCCAATTTTCTGATAGTCAGCAGAGCTATCTCCAATACAACCGTCTTCCATCCAACCAAACATATGATAGGCATTTGCTAGCTCTTGTCGATTTTTTGATTTGTTAGATTTAGCATAATCTTCAAAAGCAGTTTTAAAGCCACCGACAGTTTCAGTAGCAGCATTACTTACAGATTGCGTGACCGCATTAGTTTGGGCGCAACCGACCAAAATAAAAGTTGCACTAAAAAGAGAAGTAACTAGCAGTGAAGAATGGATACTCATAAAAATACCTGTTAAATATGTTGAGCTTTGGATTGATGTTGATTAAAGGATACTATAAATTGTTAAACAGTTGTCAGTTTTTTGAATCTTTTAATGAGTAATAGTTAGGCTAGCCTATGAATAATAGATAACTGTATTTTTGCAAAATTTTGATTCTACAGCCATTATCAAACAGGCATTGTTACTTAGTAAAAAGAGTAAGGTGTTTGTGAATATAGATCCCATTCAATGTTAAGTATAATTATTGGTTGGAAATTTACAGTTTCATAGTATTATTCAAAACCCTCACGACAACCATCGTCGTCTACCTTTTATTCGCTCTTGAGTTTTCAAGTACGCTATCTCTACAATCAAAGGCATCTCTGATCACGTAAATACTCGTGATTGGTTATGCCTTTTTTATATGCCATCCACCTACTGAGACCACCATGTATGCGCTCGTTGATTGCAATAGCTTTTATGCCAACTGTGAGAAGCTCTTTCGTCCTGACCTAAGAGGTAAGGCGGTGGTTGTTCTCTCTAATAATGACGGCTGCGTGGTAGCGCGTTCAAGCGAGGCAAAGCGACTTGGTATCAAGATGGGCGTACCATACTTTCAGGTTAAATACTTCTGCGCGCAAAACGATGTTACCGTCTTTAGCTCTAACTACACCCTCTATGCCGATATGTCTCACAGAGTCATGAGCACCCTTGAGAAACTGTGTCTTACCGTTGAAGTCTACTCTATCGATGAAGCCTTTTTATACTTAGCCGATTATCCGACTGCTATGACGGATCTTGATAGCTATGAGCGTAAGCTCAAAAGCATCGTTGAGCAGTACACCGGTATTCCGGTATGTGTGGGTATGGGTAGTACTAAAACCATGGCAAAGCTTGCCAACTATGCCGCTAAAAAGCACCCCGCCACTAAAGGCGTTTGCGTGCTAGATAACCTTCGATGGATAAGACGCATCATGCAGATCACCGATGTTGGTGAGGTCTAAGGCGTGGGTCGTCGTTACAAGGTCAGACTTAATAAGATGGGTATTCATACGGTTTATCAACTCGCCATCTGTGAGCCTGCGAAAATAAGACAACACTTTGGGGTAGTGCTAGAGCGCACTTGCTTAGAGCTAAATGGTCAAAGCTGTCTTGGTATCGAAGCACTAGAAGCTAAAAAGCAGATCATCTCCTCTCGTTCTTTCTCCACTTGTATTACTTGCCCTGATGAGCTGAGCCAAGCAGTCTGTAGTCATGCAGCAAAAGCGGCAAGCAAACTACGTAAACAAGACAGCGTTTGTCACTATTTAAGCGTCTTTGCTAAGAATAGTCCGTTTAGTAAGACCGAGAGCTATACCTTCATATCTGGTCAATGTCAGTTTATAACGCCTACCGCTGATACCAGAGTGATGGTAGCGGCAGCTCGGCAAATACTGACGCAGATATTTAAAAAAGATGTTCGCTACGCGAAAGCGGGCGTTATGCTCTTTGATATCTGCTCGCATGATGAGGTACAGCCTGATTTGTTTGCACAAAGTGATAGTGGCTATAGAACTAGCGAACAATGCACTCAAAGTGCTAAAAGTGCAGAGGTCATTGCAGTGGTGGATAAGCTCAATAAAAGGTATGGCCAAAACAGTAGTCAGCAAGCTGCTGTGTTTATCGCTAGTGAGGGAATAAAGGATAAGCAGTCATGGCAGATGAGCCGGGATATGCTATCGCCTTGCTATACCACGAATATTAAGCAAATACCCAAAGTAGATTAAACCAGAGGTGGACTCAATGACGGTTAAGATAATAGGTAGGCTCACCGATGAAGGTGAGACAGTATTGCTCTCGCTTTATAACGATAGAGTCAAAGCAGGCTTTCCAAGCCCAGCGACGGACTATGTGCAAAACCGTATTGATCTAAACACACTGCTTATTCATAGCCCAACGACAACCTACTTAGTGGAAGTTGAAGGCGACAGCATGATCGATATTGGTATCTATCCTAATGATATCTTGATTGTAGATCGCTCACTAAGTGCTAGGAATAAAGACATTGTCATTGCACTGGTCGATGACGGCTTTACCGCCAAGCAGCTGATACTTGGTGAGCATATTATCTTACGAGCCCATAATGAGAACTATGCAGATATCGTGGTGAAAGGGTCGCTTGAGCTGTTTGGGGTGGTGGTGAGTAGTGTTAGGCGGTTTAAGAGGTGAGTGTAATAGGTTAGTACGATTTATAGGTTAGGCAGTTAAAAGTGCCGTATCTAGAAATTTGGCTATGAGTTTATACGAATAGCAGGGGAGTTTCCTAAAAACTGTATAACTGCTTATAATCCCCTAACAGGAGAATAAGCAATGACTAAGCAAACTGACATTAAAAAACTGGCCGAGCAAATGGCTAATAGCATGAACAGCTTTAATGACATCAAAGACTTCCAAAAGCAGTTCATGCAGTCCTTTATCGATACTGCTTTAGAGGCTGAGATGTGAGACCATCTCGGCTACCCTAAGCATGAAAAAGCCGATAAGCCCAATAAGCGTAATGGTCACACTAAAAAAACCGTCTGCAGTGGCACAGGCGATCTTGAGATATCCACCCCAAGAGACCGTGATAGTGACTTTGAGCCTACACTCGTGCGTAAGCATCAAACCCGTATTAGTGGCCTTGATGACAAGATCATATTCCTTTACGCCAAAGGTCAAACCACCACCGAGATTGTAGAGAGCATTAAAGAGCTTGAGATGTCGACATCTCAAGCTCTCTTATCTCAAGAGTCACGGATAATATCTTAGAGGACATCACCGCATGGCAGAACCGGCCACTGAGTTGTTTACCCTATCGTCTACTTAGACTGCATCGTCGTGAAGATACGTCAAGACAAGCAGATCATCAACAAGGCTATCTATCTGGCGCTAGGCGTCGGTCTTAATGGTAAAAAAGAGCTGCTTGGTATGTGGTTATCAGAGAATGAGGGCGCTAAGTTCTGGCTTGGCGTACTCACTGAACTACAAAACCGCGGGGTACAAGATATCCTCATTGCCTGTGTCGATGGTTTAAAAGTCCCTGATGCTATCAACACCGTTTATCCCAACGCTCAGGTTCAGCTGTGTATCGTGCATATGGTGCGTTACTCCATGAAGTTTATACCATGGACGGATAAAAAGGCCGTAGCGGCTGATTTAAAGGCCATCTACGGCGCTGATACGCTTGAGATAGCAGAGGCTAATCTTGAGCACTTTGATGAGGTGTAGGGTGATGAGTATCCGCATGTGGTCAAGTATTAGCATAACCACTGGGAGGGCTTAACGGTGTTCTCCGAGTATCCTAAAGACATTAGAGAATGTCAATTATATTACAAATGCTATAGAATCATTAAAAATCGTGATTCGTATGGCGATAAATAAGTGTAAGATGTTCTCATCTGGTCAGGCGGCATTCAAAGTAGTGTATTGAGTAACCCAGCAGGCATCTAATCTGAATGGCAATTACACAGAATTCGGGATGGTCTCGATAAGCTTTAATTTATGGAATTCCCCACTTTCTAGAAGGGGCTTAAGTCTATTACAGACCATTTCCCTCTCTCGTTAATTACTTTAGCTTTTATATCTCTATTAGAGTTTATTTTATGTTTATTTAGTATCTTGCGATGTACATAATAATCTTCAATAAAGGCAAAGTCCGGTTTAGCTACATTTAGGCCTGAGTCCAAAGCTTCATCAAACTCTAAGGTTCTTCCACTGTGTTTATACTTTAGGTTCATTGTTCCTTCGACTGTTTTAATCAAAGAGGGGTTCGTTTCTGACGTGGCTGATACCTTTACAATTTGAGTTTCTTTCTTGTTAGACTTACTATTAAATGACATGAAGTATTTTATAGATAGGCATTCACCTACATTTGGTCTCAAGTCGGTATCATTGAACCTAATAATACCTTCTACTGCTTCATTAAAGTAGTAGTGGAATAGCTTTTTCTCTTGATTTATATGATCGACTACAGCAAGAGCTGTAGAGGCTTCGTTAATAAATTCTTCATAAGCTATATCAGATTTATTAGCTAGTAGTACGTTGTATCTGTCTTTAGCTTTATCAAAATGTACTTTGCATGATATAACCTCATTTACTTGAGATTGCTTGAGTGTAGGGAACTTGCTTTTTTTGAAAGCTAATTCAGTATCTTTTAAGTCTGTTATTGCAATCATTTCTTCGTTATTCTTTTTACTAATCCAAGAACGATAAATTAAAAACGGTTGCCACTCTATATCTTTATATAAATATTCTTCGGCAATATTAGAATGGCTTCTATAATAACTTTTGTCGTAGTCCAAAGAGTTAGCACTCTCAGCTGCTTGGTATAACTGACTATATCTGTCAGATAGTTTCCACTCCTTTGATTCCCTAAAGCTTTTATAAGTTAGAAGTTCTCTTTTTGCTTCAGCTAGCATTCTTTTATTAATAAGAAGCTCAGAAAGATCGAGTCTAATATCGCCTAGGAAGTCCTCTTTAGGCTGTTTACTAATCGCCATACACAGCATAGAATGGGCCAAGTCAGTGTCCTGACTTTTGATAAGTTTATATAGCTCATGCCAAGCATAAGCCTGATTGTTTAGGTTTAATAAAACTTTGTTGTAGACCTCAATAGCCTGTTCTTGTCTACCCGTTAGACTCAATAAGTTAGAGTATCCTCTAAGTAACCATATGTCGTCACTTAGACGTTCAGTAGCCTCTCTATAGAAGGGTAAGATCCACTCCAAATTCTTTGGATTATTAGCAGTTTTAGAGTATTCATGGATATGAGAAAGAGCTTTGGCTACTAAAGACTTAGTAGGCTTATCATTATAGATCTCACCTCTCCAGTCAGCATTTTGAAAGTTTGTTACATCCCAGCTTTGTAAAAACTGAGGGAAACGCCATAAATTATTTTCAGTCATGAATCTTTGAGCAAGGTTGAGTATCTCAGAGTGCCAATGACTTGCTCCATACTTAGAGTAAGTTGCTGCATAGTTATCAAATAACTGCCACAGCCTAGAAAGTTGATTCTCTTTATGCGCATTAAAAATTTGCCAAAATATACTTTCTCGATAGATATCAATAAGGGGTAGGTTATGCCAAACCACAATTTTTTGATCTAATAAGTCAAAGTCAATACGTGATGGAGAGTAAACAAAGGCTTTGACTAAATTTTCCAAGAGGGAGTCATAAACCTTACCATCATAGCTATTTTTCTCAGTATCCTCATCCATAAGGTTTGAAGGATCCCAATTTAAAAAGTATTTATAAATATCAATATTTTGGTTGTATCTAACATAGTTTATAACAAACCTGAGAATCTGAGAGTGCAGCATACTTGGTCTTTCAGACTGAAGGTTGTTATATTCAAATAGTATTCTTTTAACTTCAATAGATGAGATGGATTCGAATTCATTCTTTAGGTAGCGGTAGATAGCCCATCCATATGCATCATGCTGCGTCTGAAAAAGGTTGGTATTGTTTTTAAATATTTGACGAAATTGATTTAGGGCATTTAAATAACTGCCGTTTTTACTTAATGTACTCGCTTTTTCAATCTCACTATTTACTGGTGCTAGTCTAGGTTGTAAGTATTTAATCTGCTTTTCAAGGATGTCATCTTTAATTTTTAGAGATATTAATTGATTAAAACAAGATATCGCATTTTGTAGATTGTTATTAATTTCTATTTTAATGATATCTACTAACACCCAAGCCATGGCTCTTTTATTCCACTCATCATCTTTATCAGAGTTTAGTAAAGAGACTGCAAGATTGTAAGCATCTTGTAGCTTACCTTCTTTTCTCAGAGCAAATACCTTCTTACTGTCCATTGCGTCCGATTGGTGTCTTGATTGGTTGAATGATGATCTTCTCATACGGGCCATTTTAAATCCTAAATTTTAAACGAGTGTAATACTGTGACAATTGTATTTTTAATATATTGATCAGAGCTAGTTGTTATATTTATTTTGGAAAAGAGACCATCGCTATCGTAATTAAACTCGACACCAACGAAAGACTCGGTGTTAGCAATTTTTACAATGTCTTTAAAGTTAGTTGAATTTATCCAGTGCATGAAGTATCCACACTTACTGAGCTTGTTATTTAATAGTTTATAGCAATCAGCTCTCCAATCTAGATTGAGACTATCAAAATCCTTCAGACCTTCGTAATTTAATAAAAGATCACTAATGGTTTTATTTAAGTCTGCTGAGTTGCCAGCAGGATCTTGGTATTTAATTATTCCTTTTTTGTTGTACCAAAAGACTATTTTTGAACTATTAATACCATCTGTAATTTGAAACACTTCTTGATAGTTGTTATGAGTTACTGAAGTAATATCTAAGTTCTCAGAGTTTACTAGTTTTTCGACAAATCTATATAGTTGAACTATTGTTGATTTAAAATCATTATCATTCAGGGGTAACTCATCAGATTCAGCCATCTCAATTGAATTATCAATAATTAGATAGGGCAGAGCATGAGTTTGTGCGTCGGATCTATCTACTATATCTGCTTTATAAAAAGGCGTAATAGTAGTGAAGTTGATTAAGGTTATTTTATTAGTTGAACGAGTTAGACCAGAATATAGCCAACTAAAATATGCTTCATTTACTATTCCTCGATTAGCTGGATTAGCATCAAATAAGATATGTTGCCATTTATAAGGTAATGATTTATGTACAGTCATACACCAGCCAAATCTTAAAAATACGCAATTCAGATATTTAAAATAATCACTTGAGCTATTTGAGGCTAACTCTTTTGAGATATTCTCCTTATGGATATTCTTGTATTTCCTTTCTATTTTTCTTAGCTCAGTCTTTTCTTTCTCAAGTTTGGTTTTGACACGTTCCTTATTTTCTAAAGCTGTC
The DNA here is from genome assembly GCF_947488565.1 of uncultured Psychrobacter sp. Classification (GTDB taxonomy): domain Bacteria; phylum Pseudomonadota; class Gammaproteobacteria; order Pseudomonadales; family Moraxellaceae; genus Psychrobacter; species Psychrobacter saeujeotis. Next base: position 483,384 of record NZ_CANKZC010000003.1, read on the forward strand.
TCTAGTTTCGCTACACTATTTTTCTGCGTACGATATTCTTCTGAAACAAACATTTTAAGCTCAGCTTCTGAACCATTGAATGGGTATTGCTTCATATACTCGTTTAATTTGATATTCACTAAGATAGTAAGCGCTAGTTTCTCTTCATCGAGCAGCTCATCTTCACGATAGTTTTCAAGAGAATAAACGCTAAATATTTGCCATGAGTCGCAGTGTCTGAGGTGAAGCTCTCTGAATTTTAGCGTGACTGGTGTCTTATTTTGAATAGGTACAATTTCTGTTTTAACGCTGTCTATATAATCAACCCAAGCAAAATCTCCATTAAAAACTCTTTTGTTGCGATTTGGAGTCTCACCCAATATTGGCGCGTTAAAGTTATTATTAATAAGTAGCAGGTCATCAATAGCAAGATCAGAACCATTGTTTAAAATTGATTTTTTGATCCAACCATTAACTTGATGGCAAGCTTTATTACTATAACTTAATATTTTAAAGTTACTATCGAGGTTTTCCTTAATGAGTCCAACAAGCTTATCCTTGTATGAAACCTCTTTTTTATTTAAAAGACTTACACCATAAGAATTATCAATAGTCAGGTTATTAAAACTTTGTGAGTCTATGCTTGATACTAAGTCTTTAATAATAAGATTTTCCGCATAAATATCTTGAGATAATGGTATCTTAAATATTTTAGGTCTAAAGCCATAGTGAGGTTCATAGAAATCTACATTGAGAGAGGACTCATCTTTACTACCTGAGCTAATATGATATGTATCACCAATAAATATTACTTTACGATTTGATTCGCTGAGTTTAAGAAACTCTATAAAATCTGCTAACAATCTACCCGAACCAAACTGTTTATTAAAAGATTGAGAAAAGCCATTTGAAACTAAGTGTGCCTCTTCTACTATGTAAAGAGTATTATCATCATCATGACACTCTTTAATAGGTACGATTTCTAGGGTTGTAGTGTCACTGTCATCTGTATTGTCAGAATCATTTGTAACCTTCTTACATTTTCCGCCGTATATGTAGCTATATAAGCTATTAAAGTCTTCACAGTCCCCAAGTAGATTTTTGATAACCTTATAGGTAGGGGCTAGATATTCAACTTGAAGGAAACCGAATTTAAATGCTAGTTCTTTTATAAAATCGGTTAGATAAGACTTTCCACTGGATACAGGCCCTTGAAGTATTAGTACATTCTCCTCCTTATTATTTAAAAACTGTTCTGCTATATCTAAAGCTTTGATCTGACTAGGTAAAAGCGTAGAGCTATCATTTTCAGTTTGTTCTGTGATAGGAGGTTCTGAAGTAGGCTTATCATAGGACTCTGTTAGAGAAAAAGGCTCAGCTTCGAATATATCTTTAAAAATTTCAAATGCTTCTTTATTAAGATCTATTTCTTCATCAATTACGTCGATAACATCTTTAATGATTTCTAGGTAGTTTTCTTTGTGGGCAATGAAAAAATCGATCTCATCTTTAGGAGGGATGTTGCCATTAAGAGTGATAGGATTATGAAAGCAGACAATTTTTTTGGTATGTGAAGGATTGAAGCGTTTACCTAAGTCGGTCTTTAGTTTGCTGTTATGATAAACCCAAGTGAGCGCTTTTTTTTGTTGAAATAGTTGCTTATATGGATTGATATGACTACCACCTTTAATCATATCATTTGATTCGTTAGTCCAGATTTCTGTTGCAAACGATTCAGATAGCGGAAGTTCTATAGTACCTTCAAAGTTTTTAAAATCTATGATACAAACTGTATTTTTTACGACTAAGAGTGCATCAATTTGTAGGTTTTCAGAATGTATACACTGAGAGTTGCCTAAAAGTACGCCTTCAAGGTTATACTTATTAAATAGCTCAGATAAGTTTTTGGCAAACTCTCTGAAAAAAGTGTTTTCATAGCTTCGGACTGCTGAACCGCGTCTGACTTCAAGCATACTACTTCCTAATTTAACAATCAGTTACGTTTATATGTTATTTGTATCTTAAAATTCTTATCAATACTATAGTCCCTGTTAAAATATAGGTTTCTGACCTCATAAAACATGCAGACATATGCATCTAACAGTAGTCTTTAATATACGCATAAGCCCGATCAAACAATTCTTGGTCTTTGTATTGCTGATTTTTGAAAAGTGCTTTGCATAATGATCATTATACTTCACGCTCACCAGAGCTAGTGTCTTGCCAGCCAGGAAAGCGCACAATTCTCACAATAGTATCGATATAACCAAGGTCTTCTGCTTGGATTCTTGGTTGGCCATTACACTACATCTTGTATCAAGCTGGCGTGTTCCTCAACGTCTTTAATAATTTCAAAGGCATTAATATCTCGTCCATCAGCTAAGATGTCTACAGCCTTCGCCACACAGGCGGCTCGTTTAGCGATGAATCGTGCAAAGTCACTTTTGACTTTGTATGTTTTTTCGTCGCCCGATAATCCAGTGTAGTCGCCAGACTTTAACTCATCTAGTGGAATGAGATGAGATTGAAGGCGAGAGTTGACAATGTCTTCACTGGTCGAGTTGTAGCGATCTTTTAGGTACTTAAGCGGATCTTTATTACTGATATTTAAATTGGTTTTGTCTGTGATCAAAGCACAGTTCAATGCAAAATAACTATCAGCTTCAATTTCTTTTAACAGAGCGTCAGGGAAAACATGGTGATAGTGTCTGCGCCCATCGATAAGTTGTTGTCGAGTGAGCGGTGATCCATCAGCAAAATCATAAGCGCCTAGCTTACTAAATACGTCCATAATGTCACGAGCGCGAATATTCTCGCGTTTAGGCCAACCTACACGTTTTAGCTCATCATCAGTTGCCAGCGCATATAACTCACGATTTAAAATAGGGACATCGTTTTCAGTATAGTGAGATCCGTCTGCTTTAGTGGCTGAGGTGATAATATTTTTTAATATAACAAAATCATTGAAGGCATGAGTAGCCGCAGAGTTTTCGTAGCGGTCAGTAAAAAAGCTCGACCAAAGGTATTTTTTGAGTAATATCTCAAAATTACCTCTTGAATCTAAATTTTCGGGAATATCAATATACAAGGCAGCTATAACCGCGAGCACCGCATTAGTCGGTAATCGGTTGCGATCATAAATAGCTTGGCTTTCCATAAACGTCGCCATTTTAGATAAGCCTTTAGCCATTTTATCCCAGTTATCGACCATGTCCTCTTTACTCATATTCCACATGCCGCGCTGATTGGGCAGTTTGCCTTGCATGAGAGCAGAGGTGGCCAGTATTAAAAAAGGTAATTCAAAATAATGTTTGATAGCTGGATGATTTTCGTCTAGCTCATGTTGATAGTCATCTAACGATACGCCTCTAACACCCTCAATTTCTGCACGGATGATATCGTACTTAGATAAAGGCTTACTATTGGTATTCATATTGATAAATACTTGTAAGGCGGTCTCTTTACTGGTCTGTGACGGTAAGGCTAAATAGGGTAGATTGAAGTGAGTGATAGTTTCTCAAAAATCTCTTATCTGATCCTTCAATTTGGCTTTTTTATGCATCCACTCCATTAATCGCGTTTCATAATCAGTGTCAGTTGCGGTAGGTTTCAATGCTCCCAAAGCATCATCAATCCAAGTGTCGATTTCGATTGCAATGTCACCGGGTCTAAATAGACTCATGGGTATAACCCTGCGTTTTAGACACGATTTGGGCTCGTCTACCCACAAAGGCATGGTTTTACCGTCTTTATTAGTCCAACGACTTTTGTACCAAACTTCTGAGTCATCTGTTTTTTCATGATCAGGCACACTCTCATCATAGGCATTAAGGTATAAGAAGTATTTCATGTCCGTAGTTATCATGCAATGTTCGCCAGAGTGAGGTCAGACGCTGTTGACCGTCTAATAGGTGCTCTGTGACACGCCCGCCCGTTTGTGGTGCCGTTACCAAGTACCGAGAAACAAACTGCTCTTTGTCGACATCTAGCAGTAAAGTAACACCCAACGGTAAGTTCTTAGTGACAGTATCTAGTAGGCTACAAATTCGGTTTTTGTCCCAAGCCTGATGTCTTTGAAAGCGGGGCAGTTTGATCTCGCCACTTTGTATCTTTCGAAACCAGACAGAAATTGGCCTATCTTTCGCTGAGCTTGATGGCATCTTCATCAATAACTTCTCTCAATAAAAAATGTAAATAAAGTAGTGGTTTCAGGGGGTTTACCATACTCCGTTTTTCTATCAAACCCTAAAACTGCCTTAGACAAGTGAATATTTCTTTGAACAATAAAACGTTTGTTAGTCCACATAAGACGATGTTTATTATCAGTTTTTAGTAGTAGGATGTATTAAATAATCGACTTTGAAGAACTTTAGTATCTTCACCTAAATAGTAGGTTTTGATCAATCTATGATAATCAGCAAAAGTAAAAATTTTTTCTTATGGTAAATCTATCTTGTCGATGGCTTATAGGTAGAGGTGAAAGGTTAGACTATAGTATATAAATTCATGTATCTTTACTAGAGATTGACCCTTAAATCTAAACCCAGTCAGAGCTAATTATTGTTTTGAGAGAATCTATGAGTTTTATAAGAGTTTACGACCTAGAAATTAATTTACTAGGTAATCTACTATACTTGTCTTAACGATAATAATTAATGAACGAATGAATATGACAGCGACTTTAAGTGATGAATATGAACTTCTTACTGAAATGATAGCTCACGCCTGCGCCATTACCTTTCTAGGTAATGCTAGTAATGGACTACAACAAGATGCATTTTTCTTTTTAGATCACTGGTATCAAGAAGATTTAGGGGTAATGCCCGTGACATCAGTGCAAGTGCCTTTTTGCTTAGCAGTATCAGATGGCGTTGCCAGCTCTAACCAGTCACAGTATTGCTCAAAGGCAGTGGTCAAAGCAATTAAAAAACTATGGGACAGCAATCAAGAAAGCGTTCAGAATATGACATCAGATCGTATCCATACGCAATTAAGTCAAACAAAGCACGCGCCTAAACGCTATGGCGCTGCAGCAACCCTCGCTATGATCGTCGGGACACTAGACGACAATAAATCAATCAACATAGACATTACCCATGTCGGTGATAGCCGTGTATACAAGCTAGGCAAAGAGGCGAAAGAGTGGCAGTGCCTAACTCGTGATCATAGTTTACTCAACGAGCTGATAGATGAGAAGGCGCACGATGAAGGTCGCCAAGCCAGTTTTGAAGAGTACAATCGCACAGGGATGGCAGGCAGCTTGTATAGTATTACCGAGTGCTTTGCGCTAGCAGTAGATAGTGATGATCCGAGCAGCGAGCCACCAAAGAGCGCCAAGCGGACAATTACAGCGCAGTCGGGTGACAGTCTTGTCATTTGTACTGATGGTATTCACGATTTAGTGCCGAGTAATGAGTGGTCACTTATCGATAGCCAAACCGATTTACAAGAGTGGTTACAGACGCTTAGGCATCAAGTATACGATGCAGATGGCAATGCATATGATAACGGCACAGCCATTGTGATGCGGTTTGATTAACCTTCTTGTGAGAGCTTACTTTTAAAATGACAGTTTGATAGATTCGATAGCCTATAGAGCAGCCAATATGTCCACACACCCAATTGCAAGCTATAACAAATCAGCACGTTTATTTATTCTTTATCAGCGCTTACCACGTCATAAAGATAAAGCCGTCTCTTTAACCGAGCTAATGAACGTTTATGGCGATAATCCTGACCATTACACAAACGAGCGTAAAAATTTAGAGAACGACCTAACGAGTCTGAATCAAATATTCAACGACGTCTTTTACAGCGATGCTCTAATGCGTCTGCCAGTGTGGGGGCAAAATATCAGCGGACAAACGGCAAGGTTTTATATTGAGTCAAACTTTAGTATCGATGTCATTAATGAGCAAACGGTATTTTTTTGGCAGATGCTCGCTAATTACACAGCAAACTATCTGCCAGCACCTTTTAAGCAAAGTATCACCGATAAGCTTAGTCAATTACACCGACAAGAGAAGACCAACTTCAATCAAAGCAAGCTAGGGCAGTGGCAAGATCATCTCATTACCCTGCCGAGTATCGTACAAGCACCAAAGCTTGATAGTGATGTGTTGGCTAGCATTCATCAAGCGTTGTTGGAGAATAAACAACTAAAAATCACTTATAGAAAAAAGTGGGATGAACATGCGGACGTTAGGATGGTTTACCCTAAAGGTTTAATCTTTATCGATAACATGGTCTACCTCACTGGGTTTAATCCCGTTGATGATCACATTGATAATGAGGTTTTGCTAGAGTCACATCGAAACTTTGCGGTGAATCGGATTACAACAGCTAAAGTAATAGTCAAGTCGATCCCTGACTGGGTAGGGCGCAATGTTTTTAGCTTAGAAAACCTGCGTCAACTGGGTAAGCTTGAAATAAATGAATGCTTGAATATTAAGCTGGTTTTAAAGGTACAAAAGTATGCCTGCCAGCATCTTTATGAGCGTCCGTTATCGTCTAATCAAACGATTACGGTTATCAATGAGACTTGGAATGAGGTGCGCGCAACGGTTACTAATACGCAGCGCCTACAAGATTGGCTGGTAGGTATGTCGCAGTTGGCAGTGGTGGTTGAACCCGCCGAGTTAAAAGCGGTAATTTATGAGCGTTTGCAAAGTGGAATGAAATTATATACAAAATAATTGATCAAAAATTTTGCCAAAAGCACTAAAAGAAAAATAAATTTTTTAATGTAATCAAGGAGCTAGAATGACCACACCTAACTTATTTAAATTTGCCACCTCTGAGTTATCACAAGACGCTTTTATCTGCTGGCTTCTGTCATGGGCAGACCAAGATTATCAGACAGGAAGCGATAAACATAAAGCGTTAAATAGATTAGCAACCAGTATGTTAGCGTTATTCTTTAAAAAAGCGGGTAACTCGCTACCAAGTCGTATCGATAAAATAGTAGTGAAACGTCAGGTGAGTAATATTGATGCTCTTTGTATTATTAACGACACTTACTGTGTATTAATCGAAGATAAAGTAGGCAGTGTGCAGCATTCCGATCAATTGGTTCGATACAAGCAGTTTATGCTTAATGGACATGCTCAAACTTTTACGGAAGATAAAATCATTCCTATTTATTTGCAAACGCATGATCAAAGCAACTATAAAGCTGTGTTAAAGGACGGCTTTTATCCAGTAACTAGAAGAGATTTATTAGACATATTTAATAGTGAACAAGATGCAGCATTGCAAGAGAGTGATATATATATCGATTATCTTAACTACCTGCAGTCTATTGAAGAAGCAGTGCAAAGCTTTAAATCGAAACCCGTTAGAGAGTGGAAAAAACGCGCTTGGATTGGCTTCTTTCAATATTTACAGTCTTATCTGGGAGAAGGTAGTTGGAAGTATGTAGCCAATAAGTCAGGAGGGTTTATGGGTTTTTGGGCATTCAAGCAAGTGGTAGGTGATGTCGCTGTCTATTTACTACTAGAACAAGATAAGGTTTGCTTTAAAGTTTTTGTTCCCAGTAGCGAAGGGCGTAGCAAGATTAGAAATGAGCTTTATAAATTATTTAAGACAGAAGCATCTAAGTTTGATTTAAACGTGACTAAGCCAAAGCGCTTTGGTTCAGGCGAGGATATGACCTTTGCTATACTAGACACAGATGTCTTTGAGAGTGAAGATTCAATAGACCTGCAACAGGTTGATAGCTTGATGGATGAAGTGCAAAAATTCATTGATCATACGGTAAGTCAGTATAAAAATAAAAACGAGTGATAGTTGTAATGTCATAACACTTAGAGTAACAGAAGGTCTACTCATGAAATATCAGCTCGACAAATCGAAAATAGATGACATTCCATGTGTCGCCTTATACCGACCAAATAAAGACCATTATTCGCCTTCTGTTATCGCCTGTTTTATCGTCAGTGATGATTGGGGTAAGCAGGCACTACTAGAGCTAAAAGAGAAAGCAGAGGCTGACATTTTAGTAGGCTTACAGACAGATGATCATAAGTATGAAAGCTTAGATATCGTAGAGGGGGTTATTAGATGTCAGCCTGATGAAGTAAATGACGTCATTGAACTGCTAGATGTAAGGTCTGCAAGTACTATGATTGGTATAGATGTAGCAGATGTTATAAGTCTGTTTGAGTGTGGCAATTCATTCCAGTTCGTTCAAGCCAGTGCTACAGGTGAGTCTGAATTCCATATGATAAAAACAGCTACATATAAGCTGATCGGTCTACTTACAAACGCTCATAATACTAAAGGGGCGCTTGTTGGGATGCAGAGTGTGCAATCTTTACCACTGGAATCCATGACTTATGTAACAGAAGCTGTTGAAGAATTATTGTATGGTGATAAAGCATCTATATACTATAGTTCAAGTAGTACTGATGAGCTAAATACTTTTGGGTTGAAGGCGATATATGCTGAGGAGTAGGTAAAGACTCAAACCTAAGTGTTAGTCTATAACTAAAGCATTACTCTTGATGTTTCCAGTTTTCTTGACCTAATGGCATCTGGTTGAGCAAGTCGCGTCTAGATCGCCAGTCAGGCATATAAGTGGCTAGTAGAGCCTTGAATCTATCATTGTGCTGCCGTTCTTTAAAATGTAGCAATTCATGCAAGATGATATATTCCAAACAGGGCAGTGGCTTTTTGGCCAAGTCTAAGTTAAGCCGTATGTTTCCTTCTTCTATATTACAGCTGCCCCATTTGGTTTTCATTTTTTGGATCTGACAATCGCTGATAGTGACACCAGTTTTCTTCGACCATTTATCGATAAGGTCAGGTGCTCTGGCTTTTAGTCGGCCACGATAGTATTCAGACAATAGCTTTATCTTTACTTCATCAGACAGTCCTTTATTTACGGTTAGAATAAGCTTACCGCTTTTTAGTTTTACGGTTTGAGACTTTAGGTCATCAAGCTCAATCACTTCGAGCCGGTAACGCTTGCCCCATAGATAGTGCGTCTCTCCATTTACCATCTCCCTTGTAGATTGACGCTCTTGCTTGGCAAAGGCAGCCTGCTGACGCCGAATCCAAGGTATACGGTGAATGACAGCCATCCGAATGGCCGTATCGGTCATAGCATCAGGCGCAGATACTCTGACCTGTCCATCAGGTGGCATCACGCTGATATGTAGGTTTTTAATATCCTTGCGAGTTAAATGTATATCTAACTCGCCAATCTTAATAAGCGCTGACTTAACAATCACTGATATTCCTGTTGTGCCTTAATCAAATTAATTAACGCCTCTATATCGACATCGACCTGATACTGAGAAACAGTTTGATGGACGGCACGCTGAATTTTTCGCTCTTTGATCAGATGACCTTGCCAATCAGCTTGTTTATTGAGCCTAATAGCAGCGTCTACTTTATCTGCCAAGTCCTCATTTTGATCCAAGTTATCATATAGTGCGCGCTTAGCAGGGGTGTTAATAGCCTCAGGATATGCGTCACCACTTGCTGTGCCAGTTGGATTGATTACTTTAGAGGCTAGCTGGCGTATCTTTTGCAAGTATTCAGCGTAGGCAATGGCTTTTTGTCGGCGTAGCTCAATGAGCTCATCGAGTAGGGCAGACATATGCTCGTAGTACTTTGGGTTGACAGGGTTTTCATCCACAATCGTTTTGCGAACGTTGTTTTCGATGGTCTCTGCGACGTTTTCAGGGTTGCTCGCTATATCCTCAGGTATGGCTTTGATTAAAGCTTCTGGCCCTTGATTGACAATTAGCTCAATGAGTCCTAAATCTTCAAAGTCGATAACCGTCTCACTAGGTGTGGCATGAATATAAGTGTCTAGCATCCTACGCATGGTCGGCTCATAGCTTTTCATATCGATATGGTCGCCACTCATAAGCTTGATGTTATTACGCACGGACTTAAAGTGCTTTACATCGTCTTTGATGCGTGTTATCTCCTGATCGCTATATCCCGCTTCCGCCATTTCATTGGCAATATTGCCATAAGCACGTATCAGTTTGGAGACGCTTTTGTACAGGGTCAGTCTAAGTTGTTCCTTTTCTATTTTTTCAGCCTCAGTCGTGCCATCACTAGGACAAAAGTAAGCGCCATAATCTTGTGTATTTCTAGGGTATTTAACAGGCTCACACAGTCCTCTGACCATCTCTAGGGCATCATCTAGGTTTTGTTTTGCCGCAGTTAAGCGGTTCTTTAACAGCCCATCAATATCTTCATCTTCGTATCTTGAGAACGCGCCTTGCGTATAGTCAGAAATAGTACTGTTTAAAGACTGAAATAGATCCTGATAATCAATGATATAGCCATAGTCTTTTTCTGCACCATCGAGTCTATTAACACGGCAAATGGCCTGAAACAGATTATGATCAGCCATCTTTTTATCAATATATAAATAGGTAGCAGAAGGGGCATCAAAGCCTGTTAGCAGTTTATCGACGACGATTAGTAGGCGCATTTGACCTGGTTCTTCGATGAAGCGTTTTTTAACTGACTTTTCAAAGTCCTCGGCCTTAGGGCTTGCTTCTTGTTCGCTAATATCATAATAATCAGCAATCATTCTGCGATAGATTCGATATTTAAAAAGCTTCTCTGTCATGCCTTCGCCAGTTTCTTCCCCTTTGATGCTATCTGCAGTTGGTAAGTAGCTGGTCACAATTGCTACTTTGCCTTTTAAGAAAGAGTTCTCAAAGGCCTCATAAGATTTACAGGCTTGATAAATACTGCTACAGACCAGCATGGCATTACCATGACCATCCATAAGTCTTGGCTTTTTCTGCATATCGAGCAAGATGTCATTGACGATGCACTCTATGCGCGACTGGCTAGACAGAACCCGCTGCATGGTTCCCCATTTTTGCTTAAGCTGGCTCTTGGCAATATTGGTTAAGCCACGAGTATGAGCATCGAACCATTCATCGACTTTCTTAGAGGAAGTAAGCTGTTGATCGATATCACGTGCTTCATACAGAAGGTCCAATACCACACCGTCAGCAACTGCTTCATCAAACTTATAGGTGTGAATAAAGGGTCCAAATACTTCGATAGATTTCTTCTTATCTTTTTTAAGCAGTGGCGTCCCGGTAAAACCGACAAACATCGCTTCTGGCAATAATGCCTTCATAGCGCTGTGCAGCTTGCCAGACTGAGTACGGTGGCACTCATCAACGAAGACAAATAAATCGCCCTTAGGGCTAAAGTCTGACGGTAAGCTGGCTTGAATGTCCTTTATAAAGTCGTCTGTGTCTTTACTTTCATGACTATCATCATCACCGCTGCGCCCAAATTTATGAACTAGGGAGCAGAGCAACCAAGGGTTAGGCTGACTTAGCTGGCTAATAAGATCAGCGCCGCTCTTGGTGCGATATATTGATTCATCGATACCAAAAAAGACTTTCTCAATCTGTTCATCAAGCTCGGTACGGTCAGTAATAATGAGTACACGGCTATTGGTAACATTCTCTCGTATCCATTTAGCTAGCCAAACCATGGTCAAGCTTTTGCCTGAGCCTTGGGTATGCCAAACAATCCCATCCTTGCGCTGTGCAATGTGTTTTTTTGCCGCTTGTATACCGAAATACTGATTGTGTCGGCAAGTCTTTTTGACACCCGAATCAAAAACAATGAAGTTATTAATGATGTCTAAGAATCGGTGCTTATTGCACATATGATACAGATGGAAGTCTAAGGGCTGATCGGTGAAGTTAGCGTTTGCTAAGGTAAGATGCGTCGGTATGCTAGTATCAGACTGGGGTGTATGACTGGGGTTGGCTTCTTTCCATTCTAGGTAATACTTCTCAGGCGTTTCGATCGTGCCATAGCGCATGCCTTGGGTATCGTTACCTGCCATAACCAATTGTATGGTGCTAAAGAAGCTACGAATAAATTCTTTCTTTTGATTATCTAAGTTTTGATGAATACCTTCGGTGACGTTGATGCTAGAGCGTTTAAGTTCAATAACGCCTAGTGCAATGCCGTTGACATAAAGAACGATGTCAGGACGTTTTTTATTTTCGCCATTGATGGAGACTTCTTCGGCAATGGCAAAGTCATTGGCCTTTATGTTGTCCCAATCAATCAACCAGACGGTCTCTTTATGATCCCCTGTGCCTTCTTTTTCTTTGATGCCATAACGGAGTAGTCTATAGACCTCTTTGTTGGCATCGTATAGTTTAACGCCACTGCCTAGAGCGGCTGCTTTTTCTAGAGCGTTAATGGTTCTATTTCGCAATGTACGGCTAACATTACGTGAGCTTAGCCACGCCGCTAAAATCTCGGACTCAATGTTTCTGTTATTAGGTCGGTCTTTAAAGTCGCCAAGATAGCGGTAGCCGAGTATGTCGGTGAAAAAGCGTACGACACGGTTTTGCGTGAGTCTTTCTATGTCGGTGACGTTACTCATTATTATTATCCCTAATTTTTATATCTAGCGCATCCTCAAGAAGGCTAAACATTTCAGTTTCATGCTCAGTAATTGCGTCTATATTCCATTCGTCATTGTGCTGTTCCAGCGTCTCAATCATCTTATAAAGCTTTAAAGAATCAATATGGTTTTTAAATGATTCATCATAATGTTCTTTTTTAGCTAAAGGCTTATGATTACTAACACGGGAGTTTAAGCCTCTGTTTATAAGGCAAAGATTACCAAAACGATGAATATATCTTCTATCGTCAACTTTTTCATCTTTGTGGATAGGGGTCTGAGGAATAAAGTGTTCAATAGAACCTTGTGTAGAGGGTCTGAATTTCTTTTTATCATCTGATTTAATATTACCCTTCAACCAAATCAAATAATCTAAATAATTGAATACAAAGATATTGACGTGAGGGTATCTTAATTGCTGTGATAGTTTCTCAAGTTCAATCGTTCGAGGCGATAGCGACGGACTGGACAAAGTCGTCTCGCTATTATCATTAATATGTTGACGAAACTCTTGAAAGTAGTCATTGACGATATTATTAGGCTTGGTTCGATCAGATTGAGCGATATACCTTCTAAGCATATATGCTCTAGCCAGCCCATCAAGATAGCTCAGAAATTGTTTGCCATCGATACCTTGTTCACGCTTAACAAACATCAAATAGAGATACTGCAAGCAGGCATTTAACCAGTATTTAGAATTAAGAGTAGGTGCAGAAACATGAAAGGCACTTTGGAGAGTAACCAAACTGGCATTTAAGTCTGGTCCAGTTGAGCCCTTTGGCATATTTTGTTTATAAGAAGGACCTGACGCCTCGTTGATTAGCTGCTCAAGTGTCCAATAGCCTTTCTTAGACTCTGTATTACGCTTGATAATATATTGATCAAATAAAAACTTTGTTTTCAACAGGGTGTAAAGGAAATGCTCTATTTTAGTTACCTTGTTGCTCACCTTAGAACCAATCAAATGATTATCAAATTCGATCAATAACTGCTTATCATCAAGCGATACGATGTCATTTTGGGGTTTTTCATTCTGATTCTCATTCTGGTTGTCAGTTAGATTTTGAGTGACATGTACTCTCAACACCTGCAATAGAAAGTTGGGAAAATCTATCAAACTATAATAGGTTTCATCATCTTCTTCGCCCTTATTCTTTTTGGCTGGATTAGCGGGTATAGTGATGTCATCCTTAAATAAAATGTCATTTAAGCTAATGATATTTTGAGCCTTCACTTCTGAGGTTGTTTTAGAGCTATCTTTACTCTTTTTAGCAGCTTGCTCGTTGCAGTCACGAATATAAAGTTTAAGCAAATCAGAAAAGTCTTTTGGCTCAAAATGTGCCCAGTCTGATGAAAAAACCTTTTTACGCAGATCGGTTGTAAAGCCATACTGCACGTATTTATCCATACGACTGCAAGTATCCCAAATTAGACTCAATAGGCTTTTGCAGTGTTGTGTTTGCTTTGTATCGGCAGAAGTGTCACTGCTAATCGCTGATAGCAGTCTGGCCTTAATGATTTCGTGCTTTTCTAACTGCTCTCCGCGGTTGTTCATGACTTCAAAGTAGTGATTAAGGTCTGTTTCTTGAGGAACAGGAACCCTTGCTATCTCTATCTTATCGAATAAAAAGGTACAAAACTCATTAATGGATATAACTTCATTATTTCCATCAAAAATATGCTTCATTGTTTTGGTTAAAATGTCATAACCATCGATAATAGACTGATTGATAGACGTGTCTTTGGTAAAGCGGGCTGAATCATCGTTATAAAGCAAAGATAAGGTGTAAGCCGAATGTGGGCGACTTTCAAAATGTAAATTTGGCTGGTTAAAGCTTTTTAAATAAGAGTCGCAATACTGACGATGATGGTGATGTAAATATACTGCCAGTAGAGTTAGAGTAGTTAAGCGTTGCTGACCATCTATCACTTCAAACAACGCTTGACTGGTATTGGATTTATCAAAGACAACCAAGGTGCCTAAGTAGTAAGTTAAGCTTTGGTCACGATTATACGCATCAATAATATCTTTAATTAATGTTTCAATCTCAACAGTGCCCCATGCATAGTTACGCTGATACATCGGTATAACGTATTGATCGCCGTCTGTCAGCAAGTCTTTGATATTCAAAGAGCTTACTTTCACACTTGAGTTATTCAATGTCATATTATGCTCCTGACGTATCTATATAGTTGAGACTATCAAATAACATATAAATATCGCTACCACTTTCAGGCTTCTGATTAGTGGCTAATTCAATAATTTTAAGAGACGGTATAGAAGTGATAACCACGTTCTTTGGTAATATTGCCTCGTTGATACGCATGAACATACCTGTACTCTTTGTGGCATGCTTATCGATTGTAGTTAGGCCGACACTATAGCTTGTTAATCTAATAATATAAGCCCACGCAAATAGCAGCTCCACCGCCTGTGGCAGCTCTTCTGCGCCAAATTTGTCAATATAATAAATTAATGCATTATCAAAGACGTTACGGGTCAGCTTGTCGCCTTTACGCCTTCGTTGATAGTTATTATAAGAATCTAAAGTATTTATTATTTTGGAGGCGCGCTTGTTTAAGGCGTGATCAAACAGGGTAACGATGTGCTCAGAACTTGATGCTTGACCATTATTAATGGCTTTGTACTTGGTTATCAGAGCATCATAATGTGCCACCATTTCAAAAAACCGTCTTCCGTTAATGATGGTTTGGTCAATTGAAAAGGGATAAGCAGTGGGTGAGCCTGCGATCTTGCAATGAACGCTGTTGTTATAGTCATCAATATAGTGGTGAGTGATGGCTAAGCGTCTGGTATAAGGTGGAAGTGTCTTGGACTCTAAAGTAATGCCTTTGAACTCTACGACATCATCTTTAGTAAATGTCTGCGCTGACTGACCCCGCGACCAGCGTCTAATACGATATAAATGATTTGAGAATAATTTGTCCAGTCTGTCATCATCTAGATTTTCCCAGTAATTGACAGTCTTTATTCTTAATGCTTCATCACCAGTCTTAAACTCGCGTAAATGAAACGCTTTTAATAGATCATGAGGGTAAAGGTCTTTACCACGAGAGTTTTGTGAGTCAAAAAACTGAAAAGCTTCCGATTCATTTTCTAATACAAAGATAACAACTTCACATTTATGCAGTAAAAAGTCGATATGTTCGATGTTAAGCTCGCCACGGCTGATAATGCGTAGTATCTCTTGAAAGTTTGTATGCAGATTATAGACAGATATATCACTAGCAAAATTTTGCCGTTCAGCCAGCTTTGGCACGCTCTGAGTAAGATTACCTAATACCTCGCGAATCGTTTGCTCAGATTCAGGCTGAGTTGAGTCATCAAGATTATAATATTTGATAATCGCCATGACCGTCAGCATCAGCGTTAAAGTACGCTGTTGCCCGTCTACTATATTCAAAATATTCTTTAAATTGTCTTCATCGTCTTTAGGGCGATGAAGTACAATAGTACCCAGTCGATAGGCGGACTTGTCACTTTGGGTTTTGATATCGTTGAATAGATTGGCAATATTTTGCTGATTCCACTTATAAGGACGCTGGTAATCAGGAATGCTTAGCTCTGTCTCACTGAGTAGCTCAGATACAGTGATAATTTTCTCGTGTAGCTTGTGCGACTTAGTGCTTTTAGTCTTATTCTGACTTTGTAGTGCTTGCATATTGTTGTCAGAATTACTCATACTCACCTTGCTCTTCAACTTCTTTGCCCATCGCTTTGGTGATCAGTCCAATCAGCTGATTGCGTCTATCTGCTATAAAACCGCCAAAATCATCCGCACGTAGAAGCTCAGGTGATAATGAGTGGCTGGCAAGTAGCTTATCCATCTCTTCATCTGCTAAGCCAACTTGCTTTTCATTTTGAATCTTAGATAAATAAATAGAGGGCGCATCGCCACCTATTTTACGATTGGCTTTGTACGAGATGCTGGTTTTATTAAGAATGCTGTCGTAAACCTTGTAATCTAGCCCTCGTTCATCACACCATTTTCGCGGGAAAATATGATGAATATCGAGCGCCAGTTCTTGCTCGGCATCTAGCTCTTGGATCGTGGCATTCCAGAACCAGTCTTTGGCACCTTCACGTAGTATCAGGATGTTGATGGCTTTATAGGCTGCGCTATTACGCGAGCGCAAGCTAAGTAACCGCTCTGGTTGAAAAAAAGCATCGCTCACTGTGCGTGGTAGTTTGCTATCATCCTCAAACCACTGTAGCAGTTCTTCAAAGTCATTAGCGATACGTGTCTCTACAGCGCCCCCGTATAGCTCACCAAGTACACCTGACCAATACCAGCGGGCTAGCTTTTCATAGATTCTCGGCTCAAGCCAGCGATTACCTAGCTTGGTCATCACTGCTGCTAGAGGAACGACTTGCGTGCTATATGGTAGCTCACTACGGGCATAAAAATACTCTTTGCGTAAAAACTGCGCTGCTTGTTTAAAACCTTGCTCGACACTATCGGCGTACTGCTGCCATGCAGATAATGGTAGCTTAAGCATATCGGTGCGCTTGGCACTCACAGGGCGTAGTTGCTTGCCCGTTTTACCTGCGTCGATGTCAGCATTTCGCAAATCAAAGGTATGCAAGATAGTCACAGCTTGTAGTACTTCAGTGGCCTCAGTGCCCTTTAGCAATAACTGCGTGCCAATGCGAGCTTTACGCGACTCTACATTGCGATCTTTTGATCCAAGCCAGTCATCACGCAGGTTATAACCCTCAGCGGCATAGCTTGCGGTGATCAGCTCAAACACCGACAGCTGAACGCCGCCTGTATTTACTTTTTCAAAAACTAAGCATACCGCTTCTTTTGAGGATTCTTTTTTTAGCTCAATAACGGGCAACTGGTAGGTAGTAAATGGGTGAATAATCTTGGTCAAAAACTCCATAAATACAAACATATCGCTTTGCTTGTCAGTATTCGTAGTCAAGTATTTACTTAGCTCAATCTGCCATACATTGGAGTTGAATATCTGATCACAAGGGAACATCATGTGCTCGCATTCTTTTTCGATAGTGGATAAATCTATATCGATATCACGTCCAAAGTTGCTTTTGATTTGTTTGTTTTCATCAACGGCGACGATGGCGTCCTCGATATAGTCCTCGGACTCGATAGCCTTACGAATATCAAAGTAATAATGGCGTTGAATTTTTTTACCTTTACTGGTGCGGGTCTGCACTGGCGTCGTTAGCCCTATCGCTTGGGTCAGAGTGGTGAGGCGCTGTTGGCCGTCGAGTATGAGCTTTTGCGGCTCTATGCTTTTATCTATTAAGTTTTCGACACCTTCGACAGGACGAGTTTGAAATCTGACCTCACCACCAGTCTCTAAGAGCATGACGGCACCTACTGGGAAGGAGCGGGCAATACTCACTAGCAAGTCTTTTACATGATCATCATCCCATACCCAGCCACGCTGAAAGTCTGGGAGTTGAACTTTTCCAAGCTTGATATCGTTGAGTAGTTGGCTAAGGAGTATTTTGGTGGAGTCAAAAGTAGTCATTAATTTAAAAGTCCTTTTTATTCATTGTATTTTCTTTATTCATCCAATCGGCATGAGGTTCGACGTGATTTAATCCACCAACCGCACCTTGCCAGTCAACAACTGCTGCATCATGCCTTGCTTGATGTCACGGGTTTTCTCCAAGCGCTGCTGCAGTGTCTGAATTTCTGCATCCATATCCGAAAGGATGGTAGCGATGGCGGTTTGTTCAATTGAGCTATTAGGTAAACTAACTTTCAAAGAACTAAATTCACTGATCCAGTGTCGTTTATGATCACCTACTTTATAGTCAATATTCGATAATAATAAATAAATTAACTGAATTGGTATAGAAGTAGACTTTGGCTTTAGGATTTTCATTGCAGAGGATTTAACTTTGAACGGAAAGTTTACAAACTGTGTGGCAGTTGTAAAATCATCAAATATGATTGTAGGAAGATTTCTATAGATTCCATGTGTTTCTTCAGTGTAACCAAGGATGAAAGACTTTCCAGCTGTTAATACAGGTGTAGTACCATCTTCAAGAAATTCATTGCCATCAATAATATATTTAGTAGGCTGCTCATAAGATAATAAATCCCTAAGCTCTACTAAATCCCAATCCTCAGGAATCCGCCCCAACTCAGTTTGTTTAAATTCTTTTGGATTACCATCCTCACGAGTGGCAAACTCAGGTAAGCGAGTTTTGCCTGTGAGGAGCTGTTGCATCGTGCCCGTTTTGATCGCTTCTTTTTTGTCAATTAGCTTTTCTAACGATTGGATAAGGTTATCGATATCGGATAGGGCAGTGGCGATGGCGGTTTGTTCTTTCAGGCTATTGGGAATTCCAACTTTTAATTTACTAAACTCACCAATCCAATGTCGCTTATGATCGCCCACTTCAAAATCAATATTAACTAATAATGAATGTATTAAAGAAATAGGGGCTTCATCAGACTTTGGTCTTAAAATCTTCATAGCTGATGATTTAACTTTAAATGGAAAGCTTACGAACTGAGTTGCAGTTGTAAAGTCGTCAAAAATTATGACTGGAAGCTTTGTATTAATACCATGAGTTTCCTCTGTATAACCTAAAATAAAAGACTTACCAGCTGTTAAGACAGGAGTAGTGCCACTTTTAAGAAACTCTTTACCATTAATAATATACTTAGTCGGTTGCTCATAATCTAAAAGTTCACCTAATTTTTTAACCTCCCAATTCTCAGGAATAACACCAACCTCAGTCTGTTTATAACCCTCAGGTATCATAACGTTGCTCATTACGCCACTCCCATCGCTTGCAGATGCGCTGTCACCTTTTGGCTTAATGTCTCTACCTCATCGACGATTTGCGATAAAGGCTCAGCATAGCGCTCATCCAGCTCTTTGATACGATTGGCAAGCTGAGCAGTGATACGCTCAATCTCATCTTCGATACCCCCTTGTAGCGTGGCGTGCCATTTATCCTCAATGAGTAGCGTCTTGATAGCCGCTTCATCCAAAGTCGGGTAATGCTCAAATACGGCTTTATCTAACGCATCTTGCGCTTCTTTTAATGATTTCTTGGCTTTGGTCTCAATATCGAAATAAGAAAGCAACTGATGGAGCACGTCTTTTTCATCACTATCGCTGGCGAGTTTTAGACGCGCGTTGACACTCGACTTAGTAAAACTGCCTTTGTCCGTAGCCGCGTCAGCGAGCAAGCCGTCTTCATCGCCATGATCTTCCGTATAGTCGGCTATGGTGCTTGAGGCGGTGTCTAGCTCAGCTTGCAAGTCATCGATATGGGCTTGCTCATCGCTATAGTAGCGCGCAATGATAAGCGTAGGCGGGATCAGCTCGGCTTTATATTTGACCTTATTAATAATCAGATCAGGCTCTTCTTTTAGCTTTTCACCTTTAGCCACGACCAGCTTGCGTAGCTGACTGCCGATACTCCAGCCATCTTGGCTGATAGCATAGATGTCGTCCTGCAAGCTCTCACTCCAGTAGTCCATCAAGATTTGATAGATATCGTATTTATCGAGTAGTGGTGCATGAGCATAGCGTGCTAGCAGATCTTCACTAATTTTGTGAATAAGCGCTTTAGGTCTATCGCCTTTGGTGATGTCACTCAGCTGGTTAGCTTGCCACCAGTCATTGAATGGCGTTAAGCTTTGCTCAGCAAAGGCAATAAACTCAGGATGAGCCAATACTGCTGCTTTG
Source organism: uncultured Psychrobacter sp. (assembly GCF_947488565.1). Taxonomy (GTDB): domain Bacteria; phylum Pseudomonadota; class Gammaproteobacteria; order Pseudomonadales; family Moraxellaceae; genus Psychrobacter; species Psychrobacter saeujeotis. The sequence goes on from NZ_CANKZC010000003.1 coordinate 503,491, forward strand.
ACCTCGGTCGATGCCACAAGACACTCACGATACCCATCACGCAAATCAGAAAATAGCGTCTGGCGTAAGGTAGGTAGTACTTGCCAATAAGACTCTAGAGAGTCGATATCGGCAACAGGGATACCGCCTTTTAAATGTGCGGTCAGATCATGCTGATCTTCATCGATACTGGCATCGATATAGCGTGGAATGTTTAAGTTATAATCGTTTTCAATGATCTCATCCAAGCCTACCATTCGGCTATAGCCTGTCAGAGCGATTTGAGAATTAAAAACATCGACGATTTTGTGAATGTCTTGGCTACGTAGGCGGTTTTTATTACCGTCTTTCATGTAGCCGCGGCTGGCATCGATCATAAATAGACCCGCATCCCCTTTTGCTCGGCTCTCAGCAGTATTTTTATCTATCACGATGACACAAGCAGGGATGCCCGTACCGTAGAACAGGTTGGCTGGCAAGCCAATGATGCCCTTGATGTAGCCTTGCTTGATGAGGTTCTGGCGGATATGCGCTTCGGCATTGCCTCGGAACAGCACGCCATGTGGCAAGATCACTGCACCAACGCCCGTGCTTTTTAAGCTTTTGATGATGTGCAGCAGGAACGCATAATCACCGTTCTTCTCAGGCGGGATACCCCAAGTAAAGCGGTCAAACTCATCCGACTCTGGATTTAAGCCACTGGTCCAGTTTTTATTACTAAAAGGCGGGTTTGCCACGATGAAATCAAAAGTCTTGAGCTGACTGCCTTCTACAAAGTGCGGAGAGGATAGGGTATTGCCCTTGTAGATATCTGCACCCGTCGCCCCATGCAATATCATGTTCATTTTTGCAAGTGCGGTAGTCGCAAAGTCCATCTCTTGACCATAGATCGTCAAGCCGTTTGGTGCTTCATCACTAACCTTTAGCAGTAGAGAACCTGAACCACAGGCCGGATCGTACACTGTCGCATCTAGTGGCGTATCGTCATCAACGCCGATAATCTTCGCTAGAATACGTGACACTTCTGATGGCGTATAAAACTGACCCTTTGATTTACCCGATTCGGTGGCGAAATGACGCATCAGATACTCGTAAGCATCGCCCAGCAGGTCATCACCATCAGCACGGTTGCCTGACAAGTCCAAACCTTCAAAGATACCAATGAGCTTAGACAAGCGGTCAACGTGCTCTTTGCCTTTGCCCAGTTTTTCTTCGTCGTTGAAATCTGCCACATCGATGACACCGCGCAGACCGTTTGCTTCAGCCAGCTTAGCGATGATCTTATCGACCTTTTCGCCGATCTCTTTATCGCCTTTCAGCGCTACCATATCCTCGAAGCTACCGCCTTCTGGTACTACGATATCGCCAAAAACGTCGTCTTTATATTTATCAGAGACGTACTTCATAAATAGCATGGTCAATACGTAGTCTTTGTATTGACTGGCATCCATGCCGCCACGTAGCTCATCACAGCTTGCCCAAAGGGTAGAATAAATCTCGGTTTTCTTAAGTGCCATAGTTATAAATCTTATTAGTAAAGTATATTAATATTGAATAAAAAAGCATTGCAGAATAGTAACACACAACCGTTTATTTGCCTGTTGTATAGGTTGACTTAAAGGGTTTATAGTCATCGAGTCTAGTGTAGATTCAGTGTGACTAAATGAGAAGGGTGTTTAGATAGAAACGAATGCTATACGTCATCTAATGACGTAAGGATATAAGAGTGCTCTAAAGGCAGTCGCATTTTAGCAACTATGTTGACTCATAATAGATCATTATAAGTACCGAAAATCGTCTAGTTTTTTTATAGATATTTAATGTCAACAGTTCTCTAGCTATTTGTTTATGTTACCATTGTATTTTTATGAGTTACAGCTTGTAATTAAAAAAACATAGGTCGCTGTCATAAAATTTTGATGGTGGTCTTTTTATTGAACCAGTTTTAGTTTAACGATAGTTAGATATAACAGACTGTCAACACAAGCGTTCAGTTCTTTCGTAATAAGATGGGTGATATAGATGGATTTTTGGTTAAAAGTGGCGCAAGTCTCGCAGGAGTATTTTGTATTCCCAGCATTGATTTCGGTTTTTGTTGCAATAGTCAGCATAATCTTTCGTTTAAATTATACCAAACCGGCTAAAGCGCTAAATAACAAGCTGTTGCAGTTAACTAAGGAGCTAGAAGCGGTTGATGACACATCTGGGGTCAATAAAGACTTATTAGATGAGAAGTTTAGTAGTCATACGTCGTTAAGACAAGCGTGGTTGAATTACAAAAAAACCTTTCATGATACTTATGAGACTGTAGATGGGGAGAGCAGGGTTGTTCATTCACATGCAACCGTGCCAAGTGAAGCATTTTTTACAGAGTCCATCGTCGTAGATGTACCCTTAAAAGTAGAGTTTTATAAACATTTACCCGGCATGATTACGGGCGTCGGTATTATTGTTACCTTTGCAGGTCTGCTCATTGGTCTACTAGCCTTTGACCCTGCTGGAAGTCCTGACACGGTTCAAGATAGCTTGAACCTGCTACTCACTGGCGTTGCTGAAGCATTCATGGCGTCTGGAATGGCTATTCTGGTCGCTATGGTTATCACATGGCGTGAAAAGTCGTGGCTGAGACAGTGCTATGCACAACTGCAAAAGCTAAATACTACCATTGACAATGCCTTTATTCCCGATGACAGCGGTGAAGAATATCTAGCCAAACTATTAAAATCCTCGCAAGCAAACGAAGCCAATGCCCGCCAGCTCAAAGACAGTCTCGTTAATGATTTAAAAGCCATGATGACCAATCTGGTTGAAGAGAATAAAAAGAATCAGACAGCTTTTGCGACTCATTTGAGTGAGTCTTATGCACAAACCAGTCAGTCGATGGCAACTCAAATAGGCGAGTCTATTACTGACAACTTACAAGGCCCATTAGATAAGATTGCCTCGAGCGTGCAGCAAGTGAGTGGTGATCAAGGCTCAGCAGTACAGGAACTAATGACTGATGTATTAACCGCCTTTATGAGCAAGCTTGAAACGACATTTGGCAGCCAAATGACAGGTATGAGTGAGATGATGACACAGTCTGTCACCGCTATGCGTGAGATGCAGTCAGGATTTTCTCAGCTCATCACAGACATGCAAGTCAATAGTGAAACATCAACGAAGACGCTAGAGACGCAAATGACAAATATGATGGAAGATATCCATCAAAAGCAAAATGAGATGGCAGCTCAAATGAATGATATGGTAGAAAACCTATCTGCAGGCTCTGCCAAGATGAGTGAGCAAGGACTACGCGCTGCAGAACAGCTAAATACTAAGATGTCAGAGCTCGTCTCAGATTTGGGCGCCTCCATGTCAGGTCTGCTAAAAAATGTTGCCGAACAGCGCATCGAGCAAGATCGCCTGATATCAGATAATCAACAAAAACTTCATGAGCAGTCATCAACACTCATTGATAACTTAGGCGGCGAGATTAAAGAGCTGATAGCGCACAGCCAAGATGCCGTTCAGACGCATAAAGAGAACATTCAAAAACTATCTCAAGTCACCACCGATAGTATCACTGGTATGAACGAGGGCGCAGAAAAAATGCGCCGAGCGTCCGAGCAGTTTATGACAGCAGGTAGCTCGCTGAGTACAGTGACTGAAAAATCCTCAGAACTTATCGCTCAGGTTAATACCACCTCAACCAATATGACAAACGCAAGTAGTAACTTGATTGAATTGGTTAGAGACTATAAAAACTCTCAAAACAGCGTCAATCTTGCCATCGAAACGCTCGAGGGCCTCATTCAGCAATCAAAATCTGAGGCCGGGATGAGCAGCCAACTGCTAAGTGATATGCAAGGCATGACAACTGCGCTTAATCAAGTGAAGGCAGAGATGCAAGAGTACTTAACAGAGGTCAGCAATGTGTTAGTGAAAAGCTTTGATAGTTTTGGCAGCTCTGTTGAAAGTAGCCTAAACCAGTCACTAGTATCCTTTGATAACACACTTGATCAAGCGGTCAAACGTCTTGCAACGGGCGTTGAGGGTCTAGGGAATGTGGTAGAAGATCTTGAAGATCTGACCCAAAAAGTCAGAGTGTAATTTTGGAGTGTATCGCTAATGTTTGGTAATAATAGGTACGCAAAAAAGCACCGTTCAAAAGATGAGGGTGAGAAACCTTTTTGGATATCATTTGCTGACTTGATGACCGCGCTTATGACCTTGTTTTTGGTGGTGATGGCAGTGTCTTTAATGGTAGTGACCAAAAAGATTAATGAAGCCACACAAGCAGAGAAAGAGCGCAGCTCAGAGATTTTAGATATTTGTACCAGTATCAAAGATGACCCTACTTTAAAAGATCAACTGGTTACCGTCGACTGTAAAGAAAACCGTATTAACTTTGGTGAAGCAGGCCGCTTTGGTCATAACGATTATAGGCTTAATCCAGAAGGTATCAAGGCGTTAAGCGCCCTAGTACCTGTAGTCTTAGATGCTGCCAATAGTGAAAATGGTAAAAAATGGTTCAAGCAAATTGTGATTGAAGGCTTTACCGATACGGATGGCTCGTATTTATACAATCTAAACTTAAGCTTGCGACGCTCAGAATGGGTTATGTGCAGTTTGCTTGACCCAAAATTCAACCCAGAGCTTAATCTAACTGCTGCACAAAAAAATCAAATTAAACAGTTGTTCCTAGCTGGAGGGGTTTCATTTAATGCTGCAAAAGACAGTAAAGAAGCTTCACGTCGGGTCGAGTTACGGATGCAGTTTTACGGCTTAAAAGAACAAGAGGATATCGAGGATCAACCCACCTTTGATGCCGTTTCTGTTGAAAGCTGTCAGTTACCAAGGTAGATGTGATGAGTATCGCTGATTTAAAGCAAAGACTAAACGTGAGCGTCGAGAAGTTCTCTGAGCCTGCTCAAGCACAAAACAAATTTGCTAGACCGCATAAATTAATAAAAACCTTAGATATCATTGAGCGTAAGTTTGATGATATGGAAAATGCTCAGCCTGTTGAAGAAAAGATTATCAATTCTATTAAGAAGTTAGAAAAACATGGCACCGACTATCTGACCAAACGTGACTGGAAGAATATTGCATGGTCACTAAGCAAAAAACTGCCGCATTATGAGGATAAAATTTTATTTACCTTTATAGGTGGTAAGCTGATCGAGCAGTTTAATAGCATGCAGCCTGAACTGCTTAAGGCCGTTTATTTCCCGCTACTTTATAGTTATTTCGCGGTAGAGCAAGAGGAGATCAATAAACGTCCTAACAATTGGCTTGGGCTCAAAAACATCTTGAGTAACAACCGCTCCTCTCTATTTCAAACTACCACACGCCCAAAGAAATGGCTGACGACGTTAACCGACCATCCTGAACTACTATCAGCAGACCCTTCCAAAAAGTTTATTCGTAATTTTTTACATAATAGCGATGAGGACAGAGTAAGTAATCAGCTAGAAAGCCTAAGTATCGCACCGAATAGTTGGTTTTGGGATAGCTTAGTAAGTTCATCTATCAAGTCGGTTAAAACGATGAAAGAGGACGATTACCTAGAAGCCATCCCTCGCTTTCTGCGCTTATTAGAACAAAACCCAATTTATACTAAAGATATCTTAACAGCGTTACTTGAACGTTATGCAACAACCTCAAGACGTACGATAGTACATGAAGTCTTAAAGAACATCTCTTTGACGCAGTGGGGTAATCCTCAATTTGAGTCATCGGCAGGCTGGCGTAATATCAGCTTAGATACCAAAAAAATGGTGATTCAGTGGTTCGTCAGAGCAGATTTAGAAGCGTTCTTTAGATTATTTAGTCATACAGCCGATAGGGATCGCTTTGACTACTGGATTAAGTTTATTGATAAAATCTCTTTTTCTCAGATATTTTTAGGAACAGCAGCTCTGCAATCTCGGAATCCGGCACATAAAAAGTTTATAGAACTTAACCGTGGCAGGCTCAAGAACCTTATAGGCTCTACCCCTAGTAACAATGCTTTTTTATTAAAAATTGATAACGTCCATATTGTTGATTTTTCAGATACTGGGAATGCCTGCTATGGATATAGTGACTTACCTTTCAATCTTAGTAAGAAAAACATCACGGTTCATGAATTAAAAAGTAAACAGCATTCAATCTTTAAAAGTGATTCTGGTCGGGGCATGAGTTTGAGTCATTCAGGAAATTGGGAGGCAAGATTTGATGAAAAACTCTCTGAATTGGGAGTTTTTTCTAATCAACCTGCTAGTCCAAAATATAAAAGGCGCCATTAGAGAGCAGTTATGAAACTAGCATTTTGGAAAAAAAATAAAAACAAGCAGACCGCAACATCAGAAACTGTAGTCAATAGTGTCGAGCCTGCGCCACTACAATATGATGACATTGGTTTAAAGCATAGCTATAGCTCAGAGTCTAAAACAGATGCCGACTTTTATTGGGAGAGTTTGGCAGATGAAGAGCTCGCTTATCAGTCAGATGATGGCTATGTACTGCCATGGGAAGCGCTTTTTGAGATACAGCAAGACCCTGAACATACTATAGACAGTAATGCCATTGAATGGCTTAACTTGCCACCATCAAGTGACTTATATCCGGTCATCCGTAGCGAAAATGGAATAAGTGACAAAGACTTCCAAATCATTCTTGATGGCTGGTGTGATAAAAATAAGGTTAAGTTTAAAGGATCGGTCAAACGAGAAGGCGCTATTGTTAGTATTGCTGGCGAGGAGTATTTATTAAATGAGTCGGTCTGGAAACTGGTTGAAAAGATTAAAGCATTCTCTCGTATTACGGATAAAGACAAAGCATTAAATCAAAAATATTGGGCACAGATACGTAGTTTGGCTAATAAAAGTGAAGCCAATTTAGATGAGTTTTTACGTAAAACTATCGTACTCGCCCCAGAAGAGCTGCAACTTAATCTTCGTAAAAACTTAGTGAGCACAGAATCGATAGTTGAAGTACAGCCCGACTTTAAAGACGCGCCTGCAAACTGGCTGCAAACTTTCGATAGCTATAATGACGTTCAAAGTGAATATACAATCAGCTTGCCAGAAGGCGGCCTTGCGCATGTCATCATCGAGCCACAAGTCAAAAGCGTACTTAGTGAAATCAAAAAAATGCCCAATCGGCGCATCGCTGGCGAGCGTGCACAGACTTTTTTGCATAACCCTTTTTCTCAGTTAGGTGATGACGCAGTTGAAGTCATATCTTCAGAGGGTTTCGAGCAATCAAAAGAAGAGGCAGAAATCTATAGCTATCGTATGAGTATAGATAAAGCTTACGATGAATCATCATATTTTATTTCAGCTCAGCTGACACTGCATGAAAACTCAGGTCGAGAAAAAGACCCTATTTTATTAGCGCTCTCGAATGTAGTACAGGCTGAGCACTTTATAGCTGCTTATGAGAAGCCATCTCCCGTTTTTCTATGGGCAGGCTATAACATCGATAGAACCAGCTATTTAGATGATCAAGTAGCCGCGCTTAAAAACGACCTAGAAAATATTCAGCAGTATGAAGATGATTTACAAGCTAAAAGCGTACTGGATTTAAATAATTACAGCGCTCGAGTAATAGGGATTGGTGAGGCTGAAAAGTTAAGTTCTGAAGCCATTCAAAAAGATAGCGGCGAGTCACAATGGTTGCCACAGAACCTTATTGAAGAGTCCGCTACTTTATCTCAGCTGACTGCTGATAATGATATCGGGACTACTACTGAACGACTTAAGCAGCAGATTGAGCAGGCAGAATTAGAAAGATCAAACTTTGTACGTCACCCAGAGAGCAATGTATCTATTCCATTAGACGAAGCAAAGCGCTTGTTAGATGAGCTTTGTGATTCAAAAAATGAGAATACAGCTGAGAGTAATACCGAACAAGAGCAACCAGATGCCGCTGAAAAAAAGAAAAAGTCCACCTTATTGATTGCCAACAATATTGATGAGGCTGATTTTACCAAACAGAGAGCTGAAGTTCTAAGTCTTTGTGAAAAAAATCGCCTAGACGCGAGACTACCATCAAGCTTTAGAGATCAAGAATTCAGTTTAAAAAAGCACCAAGAGTATGGTGTTGCTTGGCTACAAAACCTATATCAGTATGCGCCAGTGCAGGTGAGTGGCTGCTTGTTAGCCGATGACATGGGACTAGGAAAAACGCTGCAGTTACTTTGTTTTATCGGAGAGATCCTAGAAACAGCAGAAGATAAAAAACCTGCGTTAGTGGTCGCACCCGTGTCGTTGCTAGAAAACTGGGAATCTGAAATCAATCGATTTTTTAGTGCCAAGTTTGGCAAAGTGCTGAGTCTATATGGGGATAATTTAAAACAGCGAAAAATACCTAAGCACCTAATATCTTCTCAATTGAGAGATGATTATGGCATTACAAAGCTACTTGAAGATAATTGGTTGGGCGGCGCAGATATTGTGCTCACCACTTATGAAACCATGCGAGATCTTGAGTTCTCCTTAGGCAGAGTGGACTGGAGCGTTATGGTCTGCGATGAGGCACAAAAAATTAAAGTGCCCACCGCTATGGTGACAAAAGCCGCTAAAGCCCAAAAAGCTGACTTTAAGATTGCTTGTACCGGTACACCTGTAGAAAACTCACTAGTAGATCTATGGTGTTTGTTTGACTTCATACAAGAAAACTTGCTCGGCTCTTTAACCGAGTTTAACAAAGAGTACCGTCGACCTATTGAGAGAAAAGAGGATGAGAATGGTGCAATAATAAATCATCTTCGTCAATTGATTGAGCCGCAAGTATTAAGACGTATGAAACACGATGTCGCTGAGTTGCCCGCGAAGCATGAGGTTGATGATTGTAAGGATATTACAATTTCACAGTTACAACGCACGTTATATAAGCAAGTATCTAATGACACTCAAAGTTTGTCTGAACAAGGCGCTCAAGGCGTTATGTTAAAGGCGTTACATGACATGCGGATGATTTGTGCTCATCCCTTAAAGCTACATCAACAAGCAACGATCAATGACTCGCCTAAAGCTAAATGGCTAATAGATACTTTAGAGCTCATAAAACAAAAAAATGAGAGGGTTATTATTTTTACTGAGTTTAGAGACATTCAAGTATTTATAAAGCGTCTTTTACTTGAGCGATATGGTTTAAATGTGACGACTGTAAACGGCGACACAAATACCGACAGTAAAAAAGGGTTAACTCGGCAGGCGACTATTGATAAGTTTCAAGAAATAGAAGGGTTTAATGCGATTATCTTATCTACGGTAGCTGTTGGCTTCGGGGTGAATATCCAAAAGGCAAATCATGTGATTCACTATACAAGGAGCTGGAACCCCGCTAAAGAAGACCAGGCGACAGATAGGGCGTATCGCATTGGACAAGATAAAGAGGTCTATGTGTACTATCCGTCTATCTCAGCACAAGACTTTGAAACCTTTGAAATCAAACTGGACAAGCTGTTATCTAGTAAGCGTCGTCTTGCTGACGATATGTTAGAACCAAACACTGAGATCACACAAGAGCTGATTCAGTCGGTTTATTGAGTAAGACTTTTAACAAAGGATGGCGGTTATCTTTAATCTTTATCTACTACTGCCGTTAATTATTAGTGATACAAATAAAGGTATGATGCCCTAACAATCTAGCAGAAATTTTATAGCAGTAGAAATTTTCATAAGTTGACTACAATGAGCCTAAGCATAGCTAGCTTTGCTCTATCTGCTTATTTTAGGAACATTTTTTAATGTGATAGTCCTTGAGATTAACAAGGTTATTAGTAGCTATCTCGTAAATATGCATGGAGAAAAATCTTATTTTTCGTTTATACAATCATTTTTGCAGTTATTACTTATCTTTTTATAAAGAATGTCGCTTACCCGTATGCTGTAGATCGTTATTTCAAGAGTGAAGAATTTCTTGCCATAAAAGAAAGTATCTCTCAGCATGTACAAGACTGTAATGACTTAAATCAACATATCCAAGACCTAAAGCTTTCATATGCTGATATAGAATCCTTCGACTACGGTAAAGGAAATCTGTCTGACACCAGTAGATATAACATGAAAAGAAAGAACTGGTCTGAAAGCACAAACAACCGATGGACGCATCCATGCTCTCTATCTATTGTGAAAAACGCTAACGATCAGCCATTCAAGTATCTATGTAAGTACTTTAACATCAAACCGACTGAAGAAACTTTAGAGAAGTTTGAGAATGCACTAAATGATTTTTCTGCTGCCGAACAAGGTAAGGTTTTGTTGGTACAGGAAAGAGATGCTACGATAGCCAGTGTAATGGAATCCATACCGCCATTTGTAATGCGCTCTAGTGAAGAAAGAATAAAGCAAGAATTAGGCTTTATGCTTGTCAACTTATCTCAGTTGTATTTTCCTGTTTATACCTTTCAGTATGTTTTAGCTAGTGGTAACAGCTCATCAAGGTTTGATTTCAGATTAGACTTAGACCAGCTAGAACGATTTATCGGTTACTTAGCTGAATCGGTGAAGTTTAAGAATAGTGTAGCAGGTCAACGGGCATTAATGACAGCCAAGTTGAGAGAAAGAATTAAAGTACGAGATAACTTTACTTGCAAAATATGCTCTCTTTCCACTTCGGATAAAAAAAATCTTTTACTTGAGATTGATCATATTATTCCTTTATCAAAAGGTGGTAAATCAACAGAAGATAACTTGCAAGTACTGTGTTGGCGTTGTAATCGCTCTAAAGGATCAATAACAGATCATGTCCCAAGCTTAAAGCATGACCAATTGGTTAATAATATACCAAAACCAGAAGTTGCGGCACGTCCTGTTATGCCACCACCACTGCCACAAAATATGCCTGTCTCTATCGCTGAGTCACTTAATGAAAAACCTGGGGCAGTTACACCAAAGTCGTCAGTAAGCATGGTTCGTCCAAATACAACTACGCTGCCACCTATTCCTCATTCGCATTCATTAAAAGCTACACCTGATATAATCACGTCAGCCAATACTGCGCCACCACCTACAAACGATTTTTTCTTGACTTGCTTTTCTGATTCAGTGGCAGCAGAAGCTGCACAAGCAACACCAAGTAACCCTACAAACATAACCAATGCTCAAAAAAATGCGGTTAGAACTGCTCACAGCTATCTTGAAAGCTCGGGTTTTTCGCGTGATGGTCTGATTGAACAATTAGAGTATGACGGTTATACAGGCAGTGACGCGACCACAGCAGTAGATAGTTTAGATATGAACTGGATTAAGCAGGCT
>NZ_CANKZC010000004.1 GCF_947488565.1 uncultured Psychrobacter sp.
ACAGCGAAGTCTTATCTTCAAGATTCGGGTTTCTCGCGTAACGGTCTGATCGAGCAACTAGAGTATGACGGTTATACAGGCAGTGACGCGACCACAGCAGTAGATAGTTTAGATATGAACTGGATTAAGCAGGCTAAGAAAACAGCGAAGTCTTATCTTCAAGATTCGGGTTTCTCGCGTAACGGTCTGATCGAGCAACTAGAGTATGACGGTTATACGAGCAGTGATGCGACCATAGCAGTAGATAGCCTAAACTTGAGTCAATCGAAGAGCGACAAACCTAAGCAGAGCCAAACAGAAACAGTGGAGTTTATACCTAAGAATTTAGCCGATCTGACAAACCCTCAAAAGAATGCTGTTAGGTCAGCAAAAGACTGGATAGAGTACTCTGCTTATTCACGTAAAAATCTTATTGAAACGCTCTCTCAAAGTGATGGCTATACTATTGATGATGCGACTGCAGCAGTAGATGGTTTGAATATTGATTGGAACGAGCAGGCACTGAGGTCAGCAAAAGATTGGCTTGAATACTCTGGCTACTCACGCAAAAATCTTATCGAAACATTTTCTCAAAGTGATGGTTACAGTCAAAGCCAAGCAACTTATGCAGCAGAAAAGGCTGGTGTTTGAGTGCACTTAAACATAGGTCTTATAAATACACTAAATAAAAGAAGTAAAATAATTACTAAAAGGTAGCTAATTAAAGTAGCGACTCTACTCAACTTAATTTTAAAAAAATGAGTAAAAATGTTGAGGGTTATGTAGGTTCATCAAATTTAGAATATCTTTGAGAGAAGGTATTTTATGTAGAAAAGCCAGACAACTTAAGTTGTCTGGCTTTTCTTATGATTAACACTCATTTATTTTCTTTATCTGTCCGCCATAAAGCATGCTCACATATTGTGCATAACCAACTATTTTTGGCATGCATGTAAGGAATATCAGCAGGTACTTCAATTGGGCAAGCATAGCCACAGTATTCACATACAACATCGTCCAAGTAGGCATAACATTGAGCAACTGTCTCAAAGAATAATTGAGGACTTACCTCATACTTCTCACAAAGCGTCTTCACATGTTTAATAAAGCCGCTTTTATTATCGTACGCCCAGTAATTCTCACATATTTTGATATCATATGGGCTCTGCGTCATATTAGGCTGAAGTTTTACACTCATAATATTTTCCTCAGTAGCTGCCATAATCAGAGTGCGGTAATAGCTCATAAAGCTCGCTCTGAAGCTGACAACGCATATCCTCAACCATATAACCAAGACTCGAATCCAAGCGCTTCTGCACCCACACACGCATCGCCATATCATTATTAAAGCACCGCTTCACTCCTAAGAATCGTGCTAAGTTATGTCCCGATGAAACGTACAACTCACGCATCAATGCATTAGCAATAAGGTTTGCATCTGCACTGATTGCACCATCAGGTTTAAACTCACCAAACAGCTCCTCATAATTGATGATTTTCATTGTGACGTCTCCTTGTCAGTTTGTGCATTCGTGATTAGTGCTTCAGCTCCAGAGCTATTCGATGCACCTGTTAACTTCTCCTTACTCGCTAAGAGCAAGTTATCCATCGCTGAGCCATCCTGTCGGGTAATATCAGGCACATATCGGCTATACACTCTAAACAGCATCTCCGTACTACTGTGACCCATCTGCCGAGCTATCCACTCAGGGTTTTCACCTGCAGCAAGCCAAAGTGTTGCTGCCGTATGCCGAGTCTGATAAGCACGCCTATGTTTGAGACCGAGTAGGGCAAGGGTGGGTTTCCATATCCGCCGGTTCACATCGCGATACTCCAAAGGGTTGCCTTGTGAATTGCAAAATACAAACTCCGACTTACCGTAGGTGATAGACTTTTGATCTTGCAGTGCGTTATATACTAACTGCGACATAGCGATCTCACGCTGGGAGCCTAACGTCTTTGTTGGACCCATCTCACCATTCACTAATGCACCGCAAATACTGATCTCACGCCGATCAAAGTTAATGCAGTCCCATTTCAGCCCATCAATCTCACTGGTACGCATACCTGTAAAGAAACGAGTAGTATAGTAGGGCTTATAATCAGCACGGACATGCTTTAAAATCAGCCATACCTCACTTAATGTAAACGGATTAACATCCGGACGAGCTTGTTTGAGATTCTTAATATTCTTATAAGGCATCTCAAACTCATGGCGATCTGACGCTTCTTCTAGTATCATACGGAGAAGTATCATGATCTGGTTGATCCGTGCTACTGACAGACTTGACTGACCATCTTTACCGTAACGAACTTTGGCGAGGGAGCTACGGAAGGTCAGCAAGTCTGGTTTTTTTATCGCATGCACTGCTTTGCCACCAAACTCAGGCAATAAGTACTTGTTCAAAATAATCTGCGTCTTTTGCCGATAGCTCGGCCGCCATTCAATCTTCTTCTCCTCATACCAAATCTCTGAAAACTGCCTAAAGGTAGGATTGCGACTGATACAAGCTTCCGCTCTATCAGCCAGTGCATTCATTTCCTGCGCTCGTTCACTCTTCGGGAAGTAAGTAGCGTAGTCAAAGATACCTAGGGTGATTTCAGCTTCCATTTTTTCGATGATCTTAGCCAGCTTCTTTCGATTGGCTGGAGTGTCTGTGAGATTGGTTGTCTCACGGCAACGCATATTCATATATCGAAAATCTACGAATAGCTTGCCACGTCTCGCTCTTATTGAGGCCATGATTGAGCTCCTTGTTTATGTAAAACTTACTGTAAAGACATTCCATTGATAGCGCTCATAACAGGCTTGCACATATCCTCTTCGATACGTTCCCATACATATAAAATCTTACGACCACCAAACGGGCGTATGTAGTGAATGTTTTCAATCAAAACGGTGTCTTTCATTTGATTGCGAATAGTGCGTGCGTCGTACTTAATACGATCCGCTAGTTCTTGAGTAGTTAGATAGGTCTGTGACATAATAGTTCTCCATGTGAAATAAATTTACTATTAGTGAGTTGTTAGTTATCACTAATGAGTACATATTATCTATAAATATTATCACTTGCAAGTACTTTTTTATCACTTTAGGGATTTTATGTATGATTAAGCTTAATTTACCTGTTTTATTTGCACAAAAAGGCATTCGTGTGGCGGATGCTGATAGGTTGTCTAAACTAGGAAGGTCTACTTTGTACCGGATGTACAATAATGAAGTCACTAGAATAGACTTTGATTCATTAAATGAGCTTTGTAAGCTTTTAGATTGCACACCTGGAGATATTATCCTCTATGAAAAAGATGAAATTTGTGAGGAAGGTGGTTCAGAAGAAAGTTAGAATGCTTACTAGAATGGTTGTTCGAAGTGTCTTGAAAATAATCAAGCTTAGCGCCGATACATATTTTACTCGATCTAATTACTTTTAAATATTAGGTTGTAGTCATCACCGTTTAAGCGACAATTAATTTTGAATGTTACAAATCTGAAATGGATTTCAGAAGATTTAAGCCTCTAAAAAACATGTTTTTTGCTGAATTGAGGTTGGGTTCAAAAATCAGCATAGTGCCAAATTCACTAGGTTAGGTGTCATGATGGTTTTTGAACCAAAAATAGCTGGGTTGTGGTTAAATACGTATACGCAGTTTTAGGGCAGGGCACGGTTTGGGCACCAAATGGGCACCGCACCGAAAATGAGCTTTTTAATTGAGTAGATAAACTTAACTATAAGAAAATAAATATTCGAAGAAATACTCTACAAGCCCCGAAAAATGGGCAAAAAAAAGCCTCACTGCTCGTATAAAGAGTAGTGAGGCTTTTTAGATATTTGGAGCGGGATAAGAGATTCGAACTCTCGACCCCAACCTTGGCAAGGTTATGCTCTACCACTGAGCTAATCCCGCTGATTCATCGTTTGATTAACTATCATCAGATGATGAAGGCGTATTATACGCGGTTTTTCTAGGCTGTCAACAACCACCATGAAAAAAAGTAAAATTTAATAAAATAGGCATGTCATCGTACCATTGATGTATGATATAACAGTTTTTCATAATAGGTATTCCAAAAGATTTTTGTCACACAGATAATTTTGAGATACGATTTTATAATTATTTTCAACCGTTTATATTATTACTAGTATTTATGAATATAATTCTTAAGGATAAGAGCTATGAGCCAACAGTATACCATCGCTGACTATTTGTTCGATCGCATCGCTGAAGCAGGTGCGACTGAGATATTTGGCGTACCAGGTGATTTTAACCTAACATTTTTAGACAATGTTATTGATTCTGACAAATTGCGTTGGGTAGGTAATAGCAATGAGTTAAATGCAGGTTACGCTGCTGATGGTTACGCACGTGAGCGTGGGTTTGCAGCTATGGTGACGACCTTTGGTGTGGGCGAGCTATCAGCGATCAATGCCACCGCAGGCTCTTTTGCAGAGTATGCGCCAGTATTGCATGTCGTCGGTGCGCCCAGTACGGCTTTGCAAGATTCTAAGCAACGCATTCACCATACGCTTGGTGATGGGGTGTTTAACCACTTTATCAAGATGGTAGAACCAGTAACAGTAGCACGCGCACACCTTACCGCCGAAAACGCAGCTTCAGAGATTGATAGAGTCATTCGTGTGACCCTCAAAAAACACCGTCCAGGCTACTTGCTACTATCACCAGATGTGGCACGTCAGCCTATTTACCCGCCATCTACTAAGCTTGTCGATAGTGCAGAGAAAATAACCAGTGAAGCTGCCTTGGCTGATTTCAAAAAAGCATTGAAGGCGTTTTTGCCGAACAAGACCACCACTTTGATGGCGGACTTGATGGTGCATCGTTTAGGACTACAAGACCAGCTCAAAGCTTTGATTGCTGATACCGAGATTCCTTATACGACGCTATCATGGGGTAAGACTCTATTGGATGAGCAAAGCGATCGCTGGGCTGGCACATATGCAGGCGTAGCATCACGTCCAGTAGTAAAAGATGCGGTAGAAAACTGCGAATGCCTTATTAAAATTGGGGTACAGTATACCGATACAACGACTGCAGGATTTAGCCAAAATATTGACAAAAAAACAGTCGTAGATTTGCATTATGAACGTGCGACTATTAGTGGACAGAACTTCGCTCCTATTGCATTAGAAGATGCGCTACAAGCATTACATGAAGTCATGACATCAGGAATCAATATCGTACCAAAACCTTTTTGTAGAGAAATTAGGCCGCATGAGCAACATGGCACTGATGAAGAAGCCATTCGTCAAGACGACCTATGGCATGTCATCGCAGACCACTTGGATCATAACAATCTAGTGTTTGCCGACCAAGGAACTGCTTACTTTGGTATCAGTGATGTACGTCTACCAGAGGGCGTGACTTGTTATGGTCAGCCAATGTGGGGCTCGATTGGTTATACCTTACCGGCAAGCTTAGGGGCAGCTATTGCATCGCCTGATAAACGTAGCGTATTACTCATTGGCGATGGCTCAGCATTATTGACCATACAAGAAATAGCAACGATGATTCAAGAGCGTATCAACCCTGTCATCATGCTTATCAATAATGACGGCTATACCGTTGAGCGTGCCATTCATGGTGAAAACCAGCATTATAATGATATTCCTAAGTGTAACTGGCACCTAATGCCGCAAGCTTTTGGTGCAGATGAACAAAACAGTCTTGTACTGAAAGCAGAGACAATGAGCCAATTGAAAGCTGCTCTAAAGACAGCCGCAGCAACGACAGATAAAATGGTGTTTTTAGAGGTGATAACGGACAAGCACGATATTCCGCCTTTGTTGGCAGATATTAGTGCAGCGCTGAAGCCAAAGGCAGATTAAGTAGTTGCTTATATAGTTATTTATAGCATAAGCATTAAAAAGCCCCGCTCAAAAGTTTAAGCGGGGCTTTTTAATTTTATATTAAGCGTTGTAATGGTTACTTGTAAGGTTTAGAAATGGAACTTAACCAGTGCACTAGGGACGCTTTGATCTACGCCATCAAAACCAAATTTGTTTTTCCAGTAGCTGTATTCCATACCCACTTCAATACGGTTATCGATACCCAATGCATCTTGTAGGTTATACTTAATTTGTGGATTAATATGTAATTGATCCGCTTTGTCATCGTTATTAAAAGAGTAATCGATATAGCCATCAACGACGAAGTTGTTCTTTTCCCAACCATAGGTTAAGGTAATTTGCTGATCATCGGCATCACTGAACGTATCATCATTGAAAGCATGATAGATTGATGCTGAAGCATACTTCATACCATCGATTGGTATGTTTAAATCAGCGCCAATACCCACCAAAAAGTTATCTTGCTCAAACCCACTTTCACTGGTTCCAAACTCATATTGACCAGCCAAGTTCACCTGTTTGATGAAGCTATTACTGTAGTCGGATATTTTAAACTTAGGCGCAACTTCACCATAAATATCTTTTGAACGACTGCCGCTGACATCTTCATTGCCTTGCAAGCGATCAACGAAAAAGAACAGACCGCCCCAGTCAAAGGCTGAGGCATGCTCAAGGGTGACGGTGGTTATTTCCTGTTTTACACCTGCAGGCCCGGTTTTATAATTGTCACCATAAAGCACAGAGATGCTGGTATCAGAAAAAAAGCGTTTGGCGTTGGCACTCGTAGACATCGCGCCCATAGCGATAATAGCGGCGGCGGCAATGGTAAGTGGCTTGATAGCAGAGGTAGTTGAATTAAAACGCACAGTATTACTCCTTTAATTACAGTCGTTAATTTCCCTCAAAAGCACAGTTATAGGATCATACAAGTGTCAGTTTTAACATCCTGTCAAAACGCACTATTACTGCGAAGGAAAGACAATTTGATAGAGTTGACCATTTAGTCAAGATTTATATTACTACAAAGAGATTACAATTAGTAGCATTAATGAATTAAAAAGTAGAATATAAAAAAGCTCACAGTCACTTGTGAGCTTTTTATGCATTATGGAGTATAGGCGTCATGACTGCTCATACTTTAATTGAGCAGACGTAAACATGTGATTTACTATGTAAGTCATTGATTATCAATAATATTTAATGTCTTTTATCAGTTTTGGCCAACTATAGCAACCTACTACATTTAAACTTATGATTTAAATATAGTAGGTTTGGATTTTTGCCGCGCAATCACGTAGTATTGGTAAAAACTGTTCGATCAAAACGTCATGAGAGATGCGTAAGGCATTGGTGCTAATATTAATAGCGCCAATAAGCTCGTTATTTGCTTTATAAACTGGAAGTGCTAAGGATAGCAGGCCTGTATCTAGCTCTTGATTGACCACGACGTATTTTCGATCTTTAGCGTCTTTCAACGCTTGATTAAGCTGATTACGATCGGTAATGCTGTAGGGCGTATAAGCACATAGCTCAACGTTATTAACATAATTTTTAAGCGGTTCATCAGGAAGGTTGGCAAGTATCGCGCGACCCATAGAAGTATAAGCTGCCGGTAGTTTTGTGCCAATCGCTAGGGTAATAGACATTAGGCGATGTTCAGCTGCAGAGCGGGCGATATATACCACTTCATTACCGTCTAACGCTGCAAACGAACACGACTCCCCAGTTTGTTCAGTGACGCGTTCCAAATAGAACTGGATGATATCGTGATGGTGGACACTATTCAAGTAACTGGCACCAAGGCTTAACGTTTTAGGCGTTAGACGAAATTGACGCTTGCTTTTATGGACGTAACCCAGAGCGTGCAAGGTTAATAGATAACGCCTAGCCTTTGCTCGATCTATCTTAGCGCGCTCAGCTACTTCGCTCAACGTCATACTAGAGTGGTTTTCATCAAAAGTCAGTAATACACTCATCCCTGCCGCAAGCGATGCAACAAAATCTGGACTATCAACAGGTATTTTCTCATCTTGTTCTTTATTCATGCTATTCAATGATTACCAAAATTAGAGATTCTAAATGAAAATTACTCAATTAATCAATCAGCCATTTATGCATAATAATACTGTAGAGCACTTTTCAGATCGGCTGTTTGTGCAGGTTATGATAGATTTTGAGCTGGCCATTATAGAGGCCCGAGAAGGTCATAGCCTCATTCCAGCAGGCATCTTACAGCAAACCAAAGAAGCGCTAACGATAGATATGTTCGATATTGATGAGATTGGCGCGCAAACCTACCTTGGTGGCAATGCAGCTATTCCTTTTGTCGCTCAGGCCAAAACCTTGTTACCTCAAGACATAAAACCGTACTTTCATCAGACCGTCACCAGCCAAGATGTCATTGATACAGCGATGATGATGATGCTTAAGCCTGCTTTAAAACGTATCAATAATGATTTAACCGATATACTGCAAGCTTGCGCTATATTAATTGAGAGTCACCGCGCGACACCGATGGCGGGTAGAACCCTGTTACAACAAGCATTACCGATTACTTTTGGAGTAAAAGCCTCGCAGTGGGCAGCATCGCTTATCGCTGTTTTGCCAAATTTAACCCAATTAGAGCAGGCAGGGTTTTATCTACAATGGGGCGGCCCTGTCGGGGTTAGTAATGAAGAGAATGAACGTTATGAGCTGCCTCAGCAAGTAGCGACATTGCTCGGTCTATCGTTGCCGCTGCTGCCTTGGCATACAAATAGACAACCTATTCATGCGCTCGCTTCTGGATTGGATGCTTGTGCTTGTGCTATGGAAAATATCGTTGAAGATATAGCATTGATGTGCCAGTCTGAGCTAGGCGAGTTGGCGGAGCCTGTTATCAAAGGGATGGGCGGCTCATCATCGATGCCGCATAAGCGCAATCCTGTGTTGTGTGCATTAATTAAGACCGCTACGTTAAGGATGCATGGACATCTAAGTGTGATTAGTAATACAACTGCTCAGCCTTTTGAGCGCGCATTGGGTCAGTGGCATGCAAGCTGGATGCCTTTAATGGAAGGGATCGCTTTGCTTGCGGGTGCTGCAAATTATCTAAAGACTTTATTACAAGGGCTGCAAGTGTATCCTAAGCGCATGGCGGCCAATCTTGATTTAAATAGTGATGCGTATCTTATTGAGCCTTTGAGGTATCATTTTTTAGAGCATCCAGAGCAAATCTATCCTTTAATAAATCAAGCGAGTGAGCAAGCACATAAAGAACATAAAGGCTTTGTAAAAACGTTTTTTGAAACAATAACATACTCATCTGTACAGATTAGCGATTATAACTCAAACGAGCTTGCGACACTGCTATCTCCTTTGACTTACTGCGGTGCGGCAGATAGACAGTGTCAGCTAATAATACAAGCAATCGAATCGATAGTTGCAAAATCAACCAGCATAAATAAATAACCTGATTGACAGAAGCTTAGAAAAGGGTTACGTTAATTCACTATACGAACAAGGATTCTTATATAGAACAATTGATAAAGATTTTAATATATTTATCTTTACTCATCAAAAAAGGAATTTGTGATGAAAAAAATGCTTTCTATTAGTATGGCATTGACGGCTTTAATAGGCTTTGCAGGCTGTTCACAATCAAATGAGACTGCTAATGATACTAGTGCGACAAGCTCACAAGAGACGACTACATTACGTTTTGCTCACTTTTGGCCAGCGACTTCAGCGACGCATAAAGACGTTTTTGCACCTTGGGCAAAAAAGGTTGAAGAAGAGTCAAACGGTCGCTTAAAAGTTGAAATCTTTCCTTCTGCCACTCTTAGTAAAGCCGATGCCGCTTACGATGCTGCTGCAAAAGGCACCATCGATATTGGCTCTCAACTTCAAGGTTATACCAATGGGCGCTTCCCATTAACTCAAATCACAGAGCTTCCTGGTCTTTCAAATTCAGCCACTCAAATGAACTGTATGCTCCAGACATTGTATGATGATGGGGTGATTTCGAGCGAATATGAAGACACGCATTTGTTATTTATGATGGGTACTGGCCCTGGAGGTATTCATACAATTGATAAAGAAATTCGCAAACCAGAGGATCTAAAAGGCTTACGTATCCGCCGTCCTTCTGCCATTGCGGGCGACATTATTGAAGCAGCAGGGGGCACGCCTGTCGGTCTACCAGCTCCTGATCTTTATACTTCGTTGCAACGCGGCGTACTGGACGGTTTAAGTTTGCCGTGGGATGCAACTGGCTCATTCAAACTTATCGAGCTTGTAAACACTCATACCAACATGCCTTTTTATAGTTCCGCTATTATGGTGACGATGAATAAAGACAAGTACGAAAGCCTACCTGACGATCTCAAAAAAGTTATCGATGACAACTCCGGTATGGAGATGGCTGCTATCGCTGGTGAAGTGTTTGATGGTGAAGATGCCAAATTTATGGCTGAGGCCGCAGCCAAAGGCGATACCATGATAGACATCCCTGATCCATTAAGTGATCCTGCATGGAGCGCACCATTGGAAGCTGGTACACAAAAATATCTAAAAGACACTGAAGCCCTTGGCTTGGATGCCCAAACAGTCTATCAAAAAGCCAAAGAAGCCAGTGCAGCATGTAAAGCCTAGTTTATACAATCATAATAGACTGACCCTACATAAGAAGTTTGCACGATTTTAATTTATCTACAAGGATGTGATAAAGATGTTTTTTAAAATTAAAAGGGGCGCCATACCTTTATCTTTGCTAATGGCATTAGGCATGTCAGGCTGCTCTAATCAATCTGAGCAAGGTGTCAATACCGATTCAGGCGCGGCAGATGTTGCGACGCAGGAAGTTACGACGCTAAGGTTCTCACACTTTTGGCCATCTACAGCAGCTTTACATACAGAGGTGTTTGAGCCGTGGGCCAAAAAGATTGAAGCAGACTCAGAGGGTAGGCTAAAAGTTGAGATTTACCCCTCAGCCACTCTAAGTAAACCTGATATCACTTATGATTCGACTGCTAAAGGCACTGTGGATATAGGGGCGCAAGTTCAGGGCTATATCAGTGGCCGTTTTCCATTGACTGAGGTTACCCAGCTACCTGGCCTTTCAAGCTCAGGTGCTCAATTAAGCTGTATGCTACAAACCTTGTATAACGATGATGTGATAGCAGATGAGTATGAGGATACCCATCTGCTATTTATGATGGCGTCAGGACCTGGCGTTTTTCATACGATTGATAAGCCTATACGTCAGCCAGAAGATCTCAAAGGCATGCGTATTCGCCGACCGTTAGAGATAGCGGCCAATATTATCGAAGCGGCAGGGGGCACACCTGTTGGTATGCCGGCATCTGATCAATATACTTCCTTGCAACGCGGTGTGATAGATGGAGTGAGCACGCCTTGGGATGCGGCAGGCGCTTTTAAGTTAGCAGAATTGACCAACACGCATACGACCATACCTTTGTATAGCTCCGCTTTATTGGTAACCATGAATAAAGACAAGTATCAAAGCCTACCTGATGATCTCAAAAAAGTTATCGATGACAATTCAGGTATGGATATGGCAAAGGTTGCAGGCGGCTTATTTGATAGTGAAGATATCAGGGTTAAAGCTGAGTCCAAAGCTCGCGGCGATACCATGATAGAGATTCCTGATCCATTAAACGATCCTGCTTGGAGCGGTATACTCAAGACAGAAATTGAAAAATATCTCAATAATGTGGAAGCGCTGGGATTAGACGCCCAAGGCGTTTATAAAAAGGCTCAAGACGCGAGCGTTGCTTGTAAGGTTTAATTTTTATTAGCGAAAAATTAGTAATCATATTGAAATATTGTTTTCTCAGTTCTCAGTTCTCAGTTCTCAGTTCTCAGTTCTCAGTTCTCAGTTCTCAGTTCTCAGTTTTCAGCTAATGTAGTAAAACTCATTTTCAACAATTTTTAAGGGATTAAAAATGGTTAATAGTGTTCACCCCACAGGACTTTTCGATAATAGTGCAAAAGATTATCAGCATATTACTTCCCATCCTTTAGCTTCTGCTATGGGCGCAGAAATTAGAGGTGTAGATTTAAGCGATGTCAGCGACGATGTCATGGCTGAAATCGAAGATGCTCTTTATCGACATAAAATGATTTTTTTTAGAGATCAGGAAATATCTTTTACTGATCACGAAAACTTAATCCTTCAGCTTGGTGAGTTTGGGACAGATGCTTATACGACTGGTGTTCCTGGTCATCCAAATGTTCAACCGCTTATTAAAGAAGCAAGCGTAACTACCAAAAGCGTATTTGGTAGTGGCTGGCATGTCGATTCAGCTTTTTTAGAGTGCCCGCCTTCTATTGCCATTAATTATGGTGTCGATATACCACCATACGGTGGCGATACGATGTTTGCCAATGCTGTGTTGGCTTATAACTCTTTGAGTCCAGCGATGCAGGAAATGATAGCGCCGCTAAAAGTATGGATGAGTGGTAAAAACGTCCTTGCCAAT
Source organism: uncultured Psychrobacter sp. (assembly GCF_947488565.1). GTDB lineage: Bacteria > Pseudomonadota > Gammaproteobacteria > Pseudomonadales > Moraxellaceae > Psychrobacter > Psychrobacter saeujeotis. The sequence goes on from NZ_CANKZC010000004.1 coordinate 12,329, forward strand.
ATGCAATCAGAAAAGCAATCTCAAGAATCAGGAAAAGTAGGGGCTATTGGCAATATTGAACTGGATTTAAATACCCAGCAGATGCTAGAAGGTTTTTATCATCCAATGGTCAGAACCCATCCGGTTTCAGGTGAAAAATCACTGTATGTTGATAAGATTTATGCCTGCGGTATAGAAGGCATGACAGAAGATGAGTCGCGACCTTTACTTGATTTTTTATCCAGCTTTGCCACTCAAGAATCCTTTACTTGTCGTTTAAAATGGGAAAATAATACCGTTATTATGTGGGATAATAGGATTTGCTTGCATCAAGCTTTTAATGACTACGATGGTTATCGGCGCGAGATGTATCGGGCGATAGTCATGGGTGAGCGGCCAGTATAATAAGTTTTTATACAGTCAAATAAAACCTTCAAATTTAGTAAAGATCAACTTCGACAGCGATAAGGTGGAAAACCCATCTTATCCTATTAATCAAGCGGTATGATTCACATAGCTTTTTATGAAGGCAGATCAGACGCGTATTGTGTTAGGCACGGCGCATTAAAACGTATTTTAAGAAGTAAAACATATATAGATAATACAAATTATAAAATGAGACAAGCCTAAATGAATGATGACTTTTATTTTAATACGATTAATAAAGGGGTCAGTTTCGATGGTAAACCAACGACATCGTTAAAACTGCCAAATAAATTTATTTGGCGGTTTTAAAATACACTCGTTAATATAAATAATTATAGCGAAATTTGCTGAGCTTCGCCTTTTTCAAGCGCCAAGCGTGCTGCTGCAGAAGCAACCGCTAAATCTTGCAGGCCAACACCAGTCCCATCAAACAAGGTAATCTCGTCATCTGAGCTACGACCGGGATGATCGCCGTTAATCGCAGCACCAAGAGTGGTAATATCGCTCTCTTTGATAGCGCCAGATTTGATGGCATGCTGTGCTTCACCAAGGCTGATTGATTGGGCGATTTCATCAGTGAATACTGTAGCAGAGGCTAACAGCTCAGCATCAACTTCTTGCTTACCGACTGTATCAGTACCCATGCAAGCGATGTGAGTGCCAGGCTTGATCCACTCTTTCATTAGTAGCGGCTCAAATGCTGAAGTAATAGTAATAATGACGTCCGCTTGCTTACACAGCTCTTCACGCTCAACCGATTCAAATGCTACGCCTGCTTCTTCAGCGACAGCTTGTAGGTTTTTAAGGCGATCTTTGTTGTTGTTCCAAGCGACAACTTTGTCAAAATCACGTTGCTCAAGTGCGGCGCGCAGCTGAAAAGTAGACTGATGACCGGCACCAATCATACCGATAACTTTGCTGTCTTTACGAGCTAAATGAGCAATCGATACGGCAGAGGCGGCGGCAGTACGTACAGCGGTCAGATAGTTACCACCGACGAGCGCGCGCAATTTACCATTATCAGGATTAAACAAAAAGATCGTCGATTGATGGTTGGTCAAGCCTTTGGCTTCGTTACCTGGCCAGTAGCCACCTGACTTCAAACCTAGTGATTTACCAGCGCGATCAAATCCTGATTTAAAACCATATAAAGCATCAGCATAGCCAATCGCTTCACGAATCACAGGGAAGTTATAAGCATCGCCGCGTGACATGGAGGCAAATACATTTTCCACGGCTGTGAAAGCTGAGGCGCGATCAATGACTGATTTACAAGCGTCTTCTGAGACGATCAATAAACCGTCGTTATTGCTGTTATTTTCTTCACTCATGATAAATTCCTTTTTATGATCTCTAATTGATCTTTCTTGAATCTTAATTTTGAAGTATTCGTTTTCAACTAGCATTTATTAAATAAAAAGGGGCTATTGTAGGCTACGGCTACAACAGCCCCTTTAAAAAAACGATAGTAGTCTAATTTAAGGATTAGTATGCGCGGCCACGTGCAGAGACAGGCCATACTTTTTCAACTTTACCGTTACGAACACCGATATAAAAATCATGAATGTTACAAGTTGGATCACAATGTCCTGGAACCAGCTTTAGCTTTTCATTGATTTTAAGTACGCCATCAGGATCGCTAACCACGCCATGCTCATCCGAGCATTTTACGTATTCAACGTCATCACGGCCGTAGATAAAGGGTAGGCCACTATCTACTGACTGGGCCTTTAGACCGGCATCAACGATAGCTTTGTCAGGTTTGGCGTGGCTCATAACAGACGTTAATAAGAACAACGCATTTTCCCACTCGCCTGCATCGATACGATTGCCGTCTTCGTCCAAGATACGGCCGTAGTCAGCATCCATAAAGGCGTAAGAGCCGCACTGTAATTCGTTATAAAGACCTGAATTACTCTCGAAGTAGTAACTACCCGTACCACCACCAGAGATAAATTCTGGTTTTAAACCAATCTCTTCTAATGCATCAACAGCGTGTTGAACTTGATCGATAGCAGCTTGAGTTTTAGCTTTACGATCGCTATAGCTGTCCATATGCTGCATGGCGCCTTGATAAGCTTGAATACCTGTAAACTTCAAGTTTTCAGCGGCATCAATGGCTTTAGCAATCTCTACGACCGCTTCTGTAGTAGTAACACCGCAACGGCCTGCGCCGCAATCGATTTCGATATAGCAGTTAAGCTCAGTGCCGTTTCTGACGGCGGCTTCTGATAATTCAGCGACATTATCGACGTCATCAAGACAAACGGTGATTTTCGCACCTAATTTTGGTAATTTGGCTAAGCGGTCAATTTTTGCTGGATCACGTACTTGGTTTGATACTAAGACGTCTTTGATGCCGCCACGTACAAACACTTCCGCTTCAGAGACCTTTTGGCTACAAATACCCACTGCGCCGCCAAGCTCTTGCTGTAGTTTTTGCACGTCAACTGACTTATGCATCTTGCCATGGCTACGGTGGCGCATATTATGATCTTTAGCATAATCGCCCATTTTTTTGACGTTACGCTCAAGCGCGTCAAGATCTAATATCAAGCAAGGCGTCTGGATATCTGCTTCGTCCATACCAACTTCAGCCGGGACGTTAAAACCAACTTCCAATTCTTCAGTAATCATATTCAAGCTCCATTTGTTTCCATTGATTGTATTTACTTAATTATACTTAAGGACATTTAAATGCGTTCAAACTTGCGCATGACTAGCGCTTAGTTAACGCTTGATTCGTCATCAATTATTAATAATGAGTTGCCAAAATTAATTCCAAGGCAACTTGTTAAGATCAACGTTACCACCTGTAATGATGATGCCAACCTTTTTTCCTGCAAAAACGTCTTTGTTTTTCAAGATGACTGCAAGTGGTACCGCGCAGCTTGGCTCGATGACAATTTTCATATGTGTCCACGTAAGCTTCATCGCCTCAACGATTTCTTCTTCCGTTGCGGTCAAAATGTCAGTCACGTAATTGCTGACAAAGTGCCATGTTAACTCTTTAAGCGGTACTTTTAGGCCGTCGGCGATAGTATTCGGTGCATCATCAGCGATAATATGACCCGCTTGCAATGAGCGCGCAGCATCATCAGCATTTACAGGTTCAGCAGCGTAGATTTTGACATCAGGGGCTAGGTTCGATAACGTCAAGCAGGTCCCTGAGATCATACCGCCGCCGCCAATTGGGGCGACAACCATATCAGGCTTTACGCCACGCTCTTCCATTTGCTCTAAAAACTCACGTGAGCAGGTCGCTTGTCCGGCGATAACGCGTGGGTCGTTGTATGGGTGGACAAAATCGCCACCGGTTTCTGCTTGAACCTTGGCAAATACTTCTTCGCGAGAAGTGGTCGATGGCTCACATTCAGTAATGATACCACCATAGCCGCGTACTGCTGCTTTTTTGGCTTCTGGTGCGCTGTGTGGCATGACTACGTGACAAGGAACACCGCGCTGGCCGGCGGCATAAGATAAAGACAGCGCATGGTTGCCTGAGCTGTGTGTACAAACCCCATTTTTGGCTGCTTCATCAGACAGACCAAACACTGCATTGGATGCGCCGCGTACTTTAAAAGCACCGGCTTTTTGAAAGTTCTCACACTTAAAGAACATCTCACAGCCTGCCATCTCGTTCAAAAACCGCGAGGTCAAAACTGGTGTGCGATGAATATAAGGCTTAATACGCTCATGCGCCTCTAACATGTCATCAAGCGTTGGAATCACTAAGCCGTCGTCATTTGTGATCATAAAAAATATTCCTTCATTTTTTAATTGTTTGTTATTTGATAACTTTTATCTAGTTGTTGCGGTAATACTCTTGTGCCGCAGTGACGCCTTGACCTAGCGTGATAGGATAATTTAAGTCAACCATTGCCATCTCAATAGCTGCGAGTCCCGCTAGAACCATGACTTCAGTAAGTGAACCCAAATGTCCTATTCTAAAGGCGCGACCAGCCATCTCACCTAAGCCAACACCGAAAGATATGCCATATTTATTAAAGGCGTGATCGGTCAGCTCATTACTATTGAAGCCTTCAGGAACATATATCGCGCTTACAGTCTCAGAGTATAAGTCAGGCGATACTGCACATAACTTAAAGCCCCAAGCATTAACCGCTTGGCGTACGCCTTCGGCCAAGCGATGATGGCGCGCGTAGACATTCTCAAGGCCTTCTTCAAACAGCATATCAAGACTGGCTCTCATGCCATAAATGAGATTTAGGGGTGGGGTATAAGGAAAGCCGCCATTAGCATTGGCTTTTAGCATGTCACGAAAGTCAAAATAGGTCCGTGGTAGTTTAGCTTGCTCCATGGCTGCTAGGGCTTTCTGACTGACGGCTAAAATTGCCATGCCTGTGGCTAGCATAAAGCCTTTTTGTGAACCTGCGACCGCAATATCTACGCCCCATTCATCCATCTTAAAGGGCACACAGGCGATTGAGCTGACTCCGTCAACAAATAGCAACGCAGGATGATTTGCGCTATCCATTGCACTACGAACCGCACCAATATCGCTTAATACGCCAGTTGCCGTTTCGTTGTGCGTGACCATCAAAGCTTTGATTTCGTGATTGGTATCTGCGGCTAAAATCTCTTGAAACTTATCAGCAGGAGCGCCCGTCCCCCAAGCGCATTCGACAACTTGTACATCAAGACCGTGACGCTGGCACATATCGATCCAGCGATGAGAGAACATACCATAGCGAGCGATTAGTACTTTGTCACCAGGAGATAGAGTGTTGCTGATAGCCGCTTCCCAGCCGCCTGTACCGCTTGAAGTGAATAAAAGGACTTCACCGTCTTCAGTGCCAAATACTTTTTTGGCATCAGCAAGAACTGGTAAAAAGGTGTCTGAGAAATCAGGGGCACGGTGGTCTTGCGTTGGAACGTTCATCGCATGACGCAATCTTTCTGGTATGTTGGTAGGGCCAGGAATAAAAATTGGGTTTTGTAGTGACATGATTTACATCCTTGTAAGTGCATATAAAGGGGTGCAATGATTGTATAAGCAGGATTTCGTGCGAATTCAATGCAAGAGTCTTCCTGACTCATACAGTTTGGTTTATACGTATTTCGAATTTAAAAAATTAACCATGTCAAAGAAAGGAGTTGCAGGTGATCGGTCACTTTACTACTTACTGCGTTCTTTTTATGGTGTTCTTGCGGTAACGATTTTTACGAAGAAGATACTAAGAGGTTTTGGTCAAAAAGTGTAGGTACTCATTAACTGATTAAAATATAGCACTAATGACAAGTCGTAACAAGTAGTTTTAAATACCCTTTGTAATAAAGTTGTCTTAACTATGACTGTGGTTGTGTTAACTAAATAGTTGATATTACTGTTGTCTGTCTTACTGTGTTTGAACAAAAATAACTTATAATAGCTCTGTCATATGGCTATAATTAACCAATTCTGAATTTAACCAATGCTAATCTATACTATCATTATCCCAATTGTCGAGCAGTTGTCTTAAATTTAATGTTATCATCTGCTAATTTTTTGACAGCCTTTGCTTTAAATTCTATATTATAACTCTACATTTTCTTGGTCATGATAAACTTCTTGTTAAATGGTTAGTTTACTAAGCATATCTGTATATTTTCTTTAGCATGACTTATGTTGATTAATTTGATATCAACTACTTGTTTAGATAAACAGACATCACAAAACAATCAATTTACCCTCGATGTTAAACGCTTATAAAAGACATTTGACTGGTTAAGGCTAGAAACTTTTAAGACTAGCAACTCTTAATGATGTTAAGTTTAGTGGTGTTAAGTTAAATAATTTTAAAAAAGTTAGACCAAGAACTAGATTTAAACGATGTTTATTATTTTATGGAACGATAAAAACAGTTAACTTTTTACTATCATACCCTTACTAAGAAGATTTTATTATGACAAACAAACGTCCGTTATATATTCCTTTTGCTGGACCAGTATTATTAGAAACCCCTCTACTAAACAAAGGTAGTGCTTTTTCAACAGAAGAGCGTGATAGTTTTAATTTAACTGGTTTATTGCCCCATACCATTGAGACGATTGAAGAGCAATCACTACGCGCATATCATCAGCTCAGCTCCTTTACTAATGATATGGACAAGCATATTTACTTACGCAACATACAAGATACCAATGAGACCTTGTTTCATCATCTGATTGAGCAGCATATTGAGGAAGTTATGCCGCTTATATATACCCCAACGGTTGGCCAAGCTTGCGAAAAATTCTCTCAGATTTATCGCCGTAAACGTGGTTTATTTGTCTCTTATCCTGAGCGTCATAAAATCGATGATATGCTGCAAAATGCAACCAAACAAAAAGTAAAAGTGATCGTTGTCACCGATGGTGAGCGTATATTGGGCTTAGGCGATCAGGGTATTGGTGGAATGGGAATCCCAATCGGTAAACTATCACTATATACCGCTTGCGGCGGTATTAGCCCAGCTTACTGCCTACCGATTTTATTAGACGTTGGCACCAACAATCAAAAGCTGCTTGATGACCCTATGTACATGGGCTGGAGAAATCCTAGAATTTCTGGCGATGAATATAATGAATTTGTAGACTTATTTATTCAAGCGGTGAAACGTCGTTGGCCTGAAGTGTTACTACAATTTGAAGATTTTGCACAGGAAAATGCGACACCATTATTGAATAAATATCGCGATCAATTATGTTGTTTTAACGATGATATTCAAGGCACTGCTGCGGTTTCAGTCGGTACATTGATTGCAGCATGCTTAAATAAAGGCGAGAAACTTAGCCAACAAAACATAGCATTTTTGGGGGCAGGGTCAGCAGGTTGCGGTATTGCAGAGCACATTGTTCGTCAAATGCAGCGCGAAGGGTTAACTGAAGAGCAAGCCCGTAGCCAAGTGTTTATGGTGGATCGTTATGGCCTCTTAACTGATAGCATGACAGAGCTGCAAGAATTCCAAGCACCGTTAGTACAAAAAGAAGCCAATATTCAGCACTGGGATAAGAGTGAGCAACTGGGTTTAGCACAAGTGATTGAGCAAGCAAAAATAACCGTACTGTTTGGTGTTAGTGGGCAAAAAGGTTTGTTTACCAAAGAGGTGATCGAAAAGCTGTGTGCTAATACTGAGCACCCAATTGTATTACCACTTTCAAATCCAACGTCTCGTGTCGAAGCCACACCGCAAGAAGTGACTAGCTGGAGTCACGGTCGCGCCATTATTGCCACAGGTAGCCCTTTTCCTCATACAACGTTTGAGGGGCAATCTTTCGAAGTTTCTCAGTGTAACAACAGCTATATATTCCCAGGTATTGGTCTCGGTGTCCTAGCAGCACGAGCGACAGGTATCAGTGACAATATGTTAATGGCTGCAAGTCAGGCCTTAGCGGATATTTCAATGGAATATGACAAGGCACCAGGGGCAATATTGCCGCCAATAAAACTTATTAGAGAGATCAGTGAAAAAATAGCTTATGCAGTAGCCTTACAAGCGGTTGAAGACAAACTTGCCTTACCAGTAACATTAGAAACTTTGGAGCGTCGTTTAAAAGCCAATTTTTGGCTACCTAAATACAGAAACTATCGTCGTACTTCTTTTTAGAATTTAAAAAGCAGCTGCTAGCTAAAAGGCACTTAAAAAAAGCGCGCAAAACAGCCGAATGTTATTGAAAATAGCATTCGGCTTTATTTATCACGTTGATTTACTAAAATTTAGACAATAGAGAATCTTTAAATTCAAATATTTAGAGAGGTTTAGAAATAATTAACCTTAGTCGATTAACGAGAGTAGTATAGTTGATCTTCAGCAGTATTTGAGCCAATTGTTAACAAGCTTTAGTTTATATAAATATTACCTTCAATATTATTCTTCATATGCAGTAGACGAGGAGCAATATCTTCTTCTAACTTAGTACGGCTAAGCACAAAACTTGGCGCGCCACAATTAAAAGTTAGTAATCCCTCAGTAGGGTGCATCATGGCAGTAGCAACAGCATTGACGTCTTTTTGCCATTCACTAATCGAAAAACAATACCCATAATCTTCATAATCTTTAAATGCTTTGTCCAGTCCTCGCCTAATTTTTAACCAGTCGTCTTTATACTTACTACGAATGGCATCAAGAATGAATTCTTGCTCAGCAGGTGGCATACTGGCTAAGCAAGCTCGTCCCATGGAACTTAAATGAATGGGTAGGTATGAGCCGACATTACGTCGCATGGTAGTCGTACCAGACCCTTGCACGACATTTAGATACACCATCGTCAGTCGATCGCGGGTTGCCATGGCAACCGCACTATTGGCATAATCTGCCAACTCTTCCATGTACGGTGTGACTAAATTGTTGATAGAGATGTTCGCCATCATTGTATAACCAAACCCTAACACACCCGCCGAAAGCTGATATTTACTACTGTTGGTTGACTGCTTTAGATATCCTAATTTGACTAAGGTATAAGTAAGGCGTGTAATCGTACCTTTGGGTATTCCTGTCATCTGACTCAAGTCTTGATTACCCAAATAAGGGCGCTGCGGAGTAAAGCAACGCATTAACTCAAGACCACGTGCCAAAGCGGTGACAAACTGCCTATCGTTTTTATCTCTCATTTCACTGATTGGTTCTAACAATTCGACGTGTGCTAGATTATCAGGTTTTTCATCTGCAAGGGTTTTGGGAGTCATATACGATTTTTTATTCTCAATTAAATTAATGTGAATATTATAAAGAATACACTATTTAAAGTGTTTTATAAAAAAACAAAAAACGTCAGTATGTCAATAGTTGTTTGACCCTTTGATAGTATTGTCTTAAAGATGTGGTATCAAAGGGACATTAAAACTTTTAACATAGCCATTATAAGCTATTTCGCTATGCGGTATATATATTGAGTAAAATTACGCCTTCTGTGGATCGTATTGCTTTTCTTTAATAAATAAAGTCGGAATAAGGCCACATAAGAAGTAAGCCCCTGCCATAAGCAATAGGCCTGCACCGATAGAATTTTGCATGGCCATATAGCCAATAGCGACAGGTGCAATAACTGAGCCAAGGCGACCGATATTAAAAGCACCGCCAATAGCAGTACCTCGAATAGCGGTAGGAAAACTTTCGGTCAAATAAGTTGCATTGATAGCATAAGGGATACCATATAGGAAACCAAAAGCTATCATCAACCAGCCAATATTGTCTGGAGTATGCAGATAAACCAATACTGGAATAAATAGAGCGGTGCCCATGGTGCCAAAAGCAAATACTATTTTGCGACCGATTTTATCAGCTACTATACCTGCTACTAATTTAGCAAACATCATGGTCAAGTAGGTACCTGCCATATATAACGCCATCTCTTTAAATTTGATACCTAACTCAGTTTCTAGATAAGAAGGCAGCCAGTTGCTCACGCCAAAATAACCAAATAGTAATAGCCCTGAGCTCATGGACCATAGAATAAACATTATCCGATGTCTTGGGTTTTCGAATATCGCTTTATAAGGATTTTCTGGTTTTTGGAGCGAGTTTTTCGCGCCACTGAGCTTAAGTGCACGCGCCTCTTTCCAAGAGTTTGGTTCAGGTATAAGAAAGTACATCGCTACTGCAAGAATAATAGGCAAAAACGTTAAAAGATATAAGGTACGCCAACCATAGCTTGGAATAATCCAAGCAGAAACGCTAGTAATCACTAAAGACCCTAACGTAAAACCTGTCATCAACATTGCAAGTACGGTTGTTCGATGTTTGGTAGGCACCATCTCCGACATCAAAGTATTAGTCGCAATATATAAACTACCAAGACCCAAACAAGCGGTGAACCGTAATGCTATAAACTGCTCATAGCTTTGTACAAATCCGCTAAAACCTGATAATACGGAGAAGAGTGCAGTCGCAACTACAATGACGCGCACACGCCCAAAACGATCACAAGCCCAGCCACCAAAGAATCCACCGATTGCCATGCCAAATAGTGACCAACTGCCCAAAGCACCTGCTTGTACATTGGTCAATGCAAACTCTAGCTTTAGACTCGAGAGCGTAAAGGCGAGGATACCAATATCAGCGCCATCACATAATAAAACTAAAAAACAAAAAACGAATGCCAATTTCCAAGGTTGTTTTTGTACAGAATCTAAGCCTGGTTTTGAAGTTATAGCAGCACTTTTCACAATATATATCCTTATTGTTGTGATAATAGAAGACTACAGTCAAGGGTAGGATTTGGTGGTATTAGCATCCTAGCAAACACCTCATACTCTAATAACGTACATACTTATTAATCATCGAATAAGTATTACTTACTCGTTAGCTTCTTTGATCATGTTGCGGGCAATGATAATTTGCTGGATTTGAGTAGTGCCTTCATACAAACGATATAAGCGCACATCACGATAAAAACGCTCAATACCATAATCGGCAATATAGCCCGCACCGCCATGAATTTGCACGGCTCTATCCGCCACACGGCCGCACATCTCGGTGGCAAACATCTTGGCGCATGATGATTCGGTAACGACATCTTTACCTTCATCGCGCAGACGTGAGGCATCTAGTACCATAGATTTAGCCGCATAGATTTCTGCTTTTGAATCAGCGAGCATTGCTTGAATCAGCTGAAAATTAGCAATTGGTTGACCAAACTGTTTACGCTCAACAGCATAGTGTAAGGCATCATCTAACATTCGGCTTGCGGCGCCTGTACTCGCTGCAGCAATATGTAGGCGTCCTTTATCAAGTACTTTCATAGCCGTTTTAAAACCTACACCTTCAACGCCACCAATCAATGCATCAGCAGGTACTACGCAATTATCAAAGATAACATCACAGGTATGCGCACCTTTTTGGCCCATTTTTTTATCAATTTTACCCAACGTAATACCAGGGGTGTCACTCTCAACGATGAAGGCTGAAATGCCACCAGACCTTTTATTCTGTGGATCAGTACGTGCCATTACAGTAAATATGCCAGCTTCAGGGGCATTGGTAATATAACGTTTAGTACCGTTGATAACATAGGTGTCACCATCTTTAATGGCAGTGGTCTTTAATGAAGCAGCATCTGAACCAGAATCAGGCTCGGTCAAACAAAATGAGCCGATAATTTCACCGCTAGCAAGTCTTGGTAGGTATTTTTGTTTTTGCTCTTCGGTACCATCAATGACTAGACCAGATGAGCCAATACCATTATTTGTTCCTATTAGTGAGCGAAATGCAGGAGACGTGCGTCCTAATTCAAATGCCAGTGTGACCTCTTCTTCCATGGTAACGCCAAGCCCGCCGTAAGCTTCAGGAATAGTAAGTCCGAACAGCCCCAACTCTCTCATTTGATTAATGATATCGTCTGGAAGACGATCGTTTTCTGCGACCCAATGTTCCATTGGTATTAATTGGTTGCTAACAAATTGACGGATAGTTTCGGTAATTTGGTTAAGAGTTTCCCTATCTCTGATCATGTGGTTCTTCCTTGTTTGATTAATACTTAGAGTGATAACGACTTCGTAATGACATTGAACAAACAGCATAATTGATAGTTTATTAAAATACAATACTTTTGGTTTAAATAACCGCTGTGCGGTATTAATTAAAAAATTGAAGTCTAAGTAGTCCATATATTTCTAAAATTGACTGAGATTTACTCTTCACAAAAGAAAATAAACAGTATATATTGGTCTTAAATATCGCTATGCGGTATTATTTTTTATAATTAGTAATGTATTTTAAAGATTGCGGTATCTTACTTAACGATAATATCTAAAGGACAGCATCATGGAAGAGCAAATCATTATTTGTGAAACGTTAAAAAATGGCGTAAGTCTGATAACACTTAATCGTCCCAAAGTTCGCAATGCTTTAAATGCTGAACTACGCGAAAAAATGGCAAAGATTTTTATCCAATTAAACGATGACCCACAAACCAAGGCTATCGTATTGACTGGTGGCGATAAAGTGTTTGCAGCGGGTGCTGATATCAATGACTTCTTAACCGCAAAAACGGTCGATATCTATTTACGTCGTAGCGAGCAGTATTGGGATGCTATTACTAATTGTCGTAAGCCAATTATTGCAGCGGTCAATGGCTATGCGCTTGGTGGCGGCTGTGAGCTCGCTATGCACGCTGACATTATTGTTGCAGGTAAGTCTGCTAAGTTTGGTCAACCAGAAATCAAAATTGGCTTAATGCCAGGCGCAGGAGGTACGCAGCGACTGTTTCGTGTGCTTGGCAAACACAAAGCCATGAAGCTGATATTAACAGGCGACATGATAAGCGCTGATGCAGCGGATCAAATGGGACTGGTCTCTGAGGTGGTTGAGGATGAGGCGACTATCAAGCGTGCTGTTGAGATTGCCGAGCAGCTGGCGAGTTATTCACCGATTGCTTTAGAACAAATTAAAGAAGTTGCCAATCTCGGCGTGGATATGCCGCTAGATGCCGCGTTGGCTTTGGAGCGTAAAGCCTTTCAGATTTTGTTTGATACCGAAGATCAAAAAGAAGGGGCGAAAGCTTTTTTGGAAAAGCGTGACGCCAATTATAAAGGTCAGTAGCTGGCTGAAAAATAGCAAATATACTTTGAAAACGAGATTGTCTAACAAGACCATATAAAGCGACAAGAGCTCATAAAGTAACAAGACCATATAAAGGATTATTATGACTGTTAAATCATTGGCCGTTATAGGCACTGGCGTTATGGGCATGGGCATTGCGCAAATCGCGGCCCAAGCTGGCATTCAAGTGCTTTTGTTTGATACAAAAGCGGACGCTGCCGAAAAAGGACGTCAATCCCTGCAAGCGACCCTCGAAAAACTAGCGGCCAAAGGTAAATTTAGCGATGAAGAGCTGCAGTCTACTTTGTCCAATCTGACCGTTATTGAAGATATAGCAAAAATTGCTAAGGTAGATGTCATTATTGAAGCGATTATTGAGAGTTTAGACATAAAAAAACAGCTTTTTAAACAATTAGAAAGCATTGTCCCTATCGAGACCATTTTGGCAACCAACACCTCATCGCTAGCGGTAACCGCGATTGCCTCCGACTGTCAGCACCCAGAGCGCGTAGTAGGATTTCATTTCTTTAACCCTGTGCCACTCATGAAAATCGTTGAAGTGATCCCGGGACTCTCTACCAAGACTTCGGTAGTCGAGACGCTTACTGCGCTCGCCAAACGCATGGGACATCTAGGGGTAGTAGCCAAAGATACCCCAGGTTTTATTGTCAATCATGGAGGCAGAGCTTATGGCACAGAGGCTTTAAAAATATTAGGCGAAGGAATCGCTAGCTTTGAGGACATCGATCGTATTTTACGTGATGGTGCCGGCTTTCGCATGGGGCCATTTGAGCTGCTGGATCTCACTGGTATCGATGTGTCGCATCCAGTTATGGAGTCGATTTATAACCAGTATTACTTTGAGCCGCGTTATCGTCCGCATCCCTTGACCCGTCAAATGCTAGAAGGCAAAAAGCTGGGTCGTAAAGTTGGCGAGGGTTTTTATCAGTATGAAAACGGTCAAAAAACAACAGCGGACACGCCGCAACAACTATCGCTTGAGACATCAGTGTCCAAAGTAGGGTCTGATGTATCAAACGTAACGGTTTGGATTGGAGCAGATTTAGTAGAAGATAAAAAACAACTGGTTGCTCATTTAAACGCAAATGGTATCAATATCGATGACAATGATAAGCCAAACCCTGACAGCTTAGCATTGCTGGCCATCTACGGCGAAGATACCACCAACGCGGCTATTCGCTATCAAGTGAATCCAAAACAAGCGGTCGCCATTGATATGCTGACTAACTTATCCCGTCATCGTACGTTGATGCCAAGTATCGTTACAGAGGATAACTTTGTGGCGCAAGCTTATGCTCAATTTAGTAAAAATTCGAATAGTAGCTTGAATGAAGGCTCAGATGGTGTTTCGCTAATCACCGAAAGCACGGGCTTTGTGGCGCAGCGAGTCGTGGCGATGGTCATTAACTTAGGTTGTGATATGGCGATGCAAGGTATTGCCACACCAGAAGATATCGACAATGCCGTCAAGCTTGGATTGGGCTACCCCTATGGCCCTATTTCTTGGGGCGATGAGCTTGGTGCCAAGCGTATTTTACTCATCTTAGAGCGTATCTATGGATTAACGGGTGATCCACGTTATCGTCCAAGCCCATGGTTACAGCGGCGCGCCAAGCTAGGTATCTCATTATTCACTCAACAAAGCAATTGCCAATGCTAGATTGCCGATGCTAAGAGCTAGTCCCATTTAATAAACGCTATATTTCAATAATACAAATTCTTAGAATACAACCAAAACTCAACAAGGAAACGTTATGTTAGACGCCTATATTTATGACGGATTAAGAAGCCCTTTTGGTCGTCACGTTGGTGCTTTAGCCACCGTACGTCCTGATGATTTAATTGCTACAGTGATTAGAGATTTAGTTAAAAAGCATCAATTGCCTGATGATATTTTTGATGAAGTGTTGCTTGGTAGTGCTAATCAAGCGGGTGAGGATTCACGCAATATCGCTCGTAACGCTGCTCTGCTTGCAGGACTTGATGTAAAAACGCCAGCTCAGACCGTCAATCGCCTATGTGCTTCCGGACTATCCACCGTCGTTGATGCCGCTCACAGTATAACCTGTAATGAAGGTGATATCATTTTGGCAGGCGGGGTGGAATCCATGACCCGCGCGCCCTTTGTCTTTGCCAAGACCGAAAAGCCTTTTAGCCGTGATTTTAAGGTATTTGATACCACCATTGGTACTCGTTTTCCCAATCCTCTGCTTATTAAAGAATTTGGCGGCGATAGCATGCCGCAAACGGGCGATAACGTTGCCCACGAATATGGTATTAGCCGCGAAGAAGCGGATAAATTCGCCGCCGCCTCGCAAGCCAAATATGAAGCGGCTAAACAAGCTGGATTCTTCGATGAAGAGATTACTCCGATTACCGTCACGCAAGGCAGAAAACTACCGGACAAAGTAGTAACAGAAGATGAGCATCCTCGTCCTAGCTCCACGGTCGAGGCGCTACAAAAACTGAAACCTTTGAATGAGAATGGCGTCGTTACGGCAGGGAACGCATCGGGCATTAACGATGGGGCGGCTGCGCTGATTATTGGCTCAAAGCAAGCAGAAGAAAAGTTAGGCTTTAAGCCTATCGCCAAAATTCTTTCATCCGGCGCCATGGGTGTTGAGCCCAGTATTATGGGCGTAGGCCCTGTTGAGGCCATTAAACTGGCATTGAAACGTGCTGATTTGACCCTTGATGATATGTCGATCATTGAGATTAATGAAGCATTTGCCTCGCAGGTACTGGGCTGTCTAAAAGGTTTAGAGATTGACTTTGATGACCAGCGTGTTAACCCCAATGGCGGGGCGATTGCCGTCGGACATCCGCTAGGTGCCTCAGGTGCAAGGCTGGCGCTAACTACCGCGCGCGAGTTACAGCGCACTGGCGGACAATACGCAGTGGTCAGTTTATGTATTGGTATTGGGCAAGGGCTTGCCATGGTGATTGAACGAGTCTAACTCTATTAATGCTCTTGCCATACTCTTTTATTATCAAGGACGACAATAATGACTTCTATACTCAATCAACATGAGGATTACCAACAAGCCGAAGAAGCCTATGGTTTTCCTTTGATTATCAAACAGCTACTAAACCGTGCAAAGATTGCTTCTACTCAGCAAACCATCAGTTATGCCGATAAGGTGACTTATACCTATGCTGAATTTTTTAAGCGTATCAACCGTTTGGCAAATGTGCTCAAAAACTTGGGATTGCAAGCAGGTGATGTGGTTGCGGTCATGGATTGGGATAGTCATCGTTACCTTGAAGCGTATTTTGCCGTGCCCATGTCTGGCATGATTTTGCAAACGGTTAATGTACGCTTGGCTGAAGATAAAGTGCTCTATACCATTAACCATGCCAAACCAAAAGCTTTGTTACTAAATGCTGAATTTGAGCCCATGGCCAAAAACTATCGTCATGAAGCTCCTTCTATTGAGAAAATTATCTGGCTCGATGATGCTGGTTTTGATGAAGCTGAGTATAGCGAAGACAATATTGAAGCTAAGCAAGCCGATATACCAGATTATGTCGAAGGTGAATATGAAGCCATGTTAGCTGCGGTCAGTGATGCGTTTGATTTTCCAGATTTCGATGAAAATACCATCGCCACCACTTTTTATACCAGTGGCACGACGGGAGACCCAAAAGGCGTTTTCTTTACCCACAGGCAAATCGTATTACAGACGCTATCGAGTACCCTAGCATCCGCACTCAGTGCCGAAGGTCAAGGTGCTCGCTACAATGATGTCTATATGCCGATGACGCCATTATTCCATGTGCATGCCTGGTGCTGGCCGTATGGGGCAACCATGATAGGGCTCAAACAAGTGTATCCTGGGCGATACCTTCCTGAAGTATTGGTCGACTTGATTGAAAACCATAAGGTGACCCTCTCACATGGTGTCCCAACCATTTTACAGATGTTAATTAAAGAGATGGCCACCCGAGGACGCAAGTTTAACGGTCTTAAGTTGTCAGTAGGGGGCTCCAAATTAAACGAAGGTCTAGCTGAAGCTGCTCTTGAAAGCGGTATCGAGTTTATCTCGGGGTTTGGGATGTCAGAGTCCTGTCCTGTACTCGCCAGAATGGCATTCGGTGATCAGACAAATACGATGACAACGACCGAACAGATCAATTATCGTTGTCTTTCTGGCTCACCAATTATGCTGGTATCGATGGAGATTTGGGATGAGAATGGTAAAGCCCTACCCATGGATGGTGAGTCGACAGGCGAGCTGGTTGTGCGGGCGCCTTGGTTGACCCAAAGCTATTTTAAGAATGCCGATGCTGGCAATGAGTTGTGGCGTGGTGGTTGGATGCATACTCAAGACATTGCTTGTATTAGCCCTGATGGTACGCTAAAAATTACCGATAGACTCAAAGACGTCGTTAAGTCTGGCGGCGAGTGGATATCCTCGCTTGAAGTCGAAAATATTTTATCCTTTCATCCGAGCGTTGCTGAAGTGGCCATAATCGGAGTAGCGGATGAAGTATGGGGCGAGCGTCCTTTAGCGTTAGTAGTTTTAAAACCTGAGCATGCTGATACCAAAGCAGAGGATATTTTAGCGATAGGTCATCAAGCGGTTGAAAAAGGCTATTTACCAAAGTATGGCGTGCCAAGTGAAGTAAAGTTCTTAATAGAAATGCCAAAAACCAGTGTGGGTAAGCTCGATAAGAAAAAGATGCGCATGATGTACACAGAAAAATTGATTTAACCCATATCGATAATTGCAAAAAAATCATTTGAGCTTACTGATAATTTTAACGTTTGTTACTAACACCTACGTTCATGAGCATAACTAGAAGAGAGAACTATGAAGGCTGTAGCGATATTACCAGAAATACAAGAGACGCTGAATAAAGATGAACACCATCCCATGTATGGTTTTGCGGTTATTTATTCTCAGCAAGTAGAGTGGGGCGATATGGACTCCTTTGGTCATGTCAATAATGTGGTCTATTACACTTATGCCCAAAATGCACGCATTCACTATAACACTCAATTAAATCTATTTAACGAAAAAACCTTTTCCGTCATGGCAGCGTCATCTTGTCAATATTTCAAACCAGTGACTTATCCCGACACCTTATGGATAGGCGTCCGAATCAAGAAAATTGGCAATGCCAGCGTGATTCATGAATATACCTATTATAGTACGGCTATGAATACTATCGTCGCGAGCGGTGAGTCAGTACTGGTATATCTTGATAAAGCCACTGGACAAAAGAAAAACATCAACGAGACCAAAAGAGCTGCGATCACTGCTTTTGAAAGTTTTAACTAAATTGGGGAGTTTAACTAAATTGGGAGGCAAATGTTTTATGTAAGGAGATGGTGCTGGTATTTATAGGATTAAAAAATACGGCAGCAAAGATTTAAAGGGATTTAAATTAACTTAAATAAATTTTAAAACAACACAAGGAATGTGTAGATAATGCTTTATATCAAAAAGTTGTCTTTTGGTTTGGCTGTCTTGGGAGCATGTGTACAGACACAAGCAATAGAGCTTGTCACCAATGGCGATACTACTTTAAGTATCGGTGGTTATGTTAAAGCAGAAGGTATATTTTATTCTCCAGATGAAGGGGAGTCTGAGTTTAAAGGAAGTGGACGGCAATCTCGGATTAATCTTAAAACCACAAAGAACATAGAAGATAAAAAGTTAACAGGGTTTATTGAAGGCGATTTTTATGGCAATGCTGCAAATGGCGGTTCAGATTTGCGACTTCGCCATGCTTATGCCCAAGTCGATGATTTGACAGTAGGTAAGACATGGAATGGTCAGTTCTTAGCGGTCTACCCACTTTTGACTGAGCAGCTTGACTTTCGAGGCACGGGTTTGGGCACTATATCGGGTGGTGGCGCTTATATTCGTCCAGATTTGACGGTGCATTATACTCATAAAGGGTTTCGTTTTACGGCGCAAGAACCTGTTGATGACGAAGCTGATTTGCCGGATATGGTTGTTAGCTACAAAGATAATATATCTGATCTTAGCTATAACTTGGCGGTTACGGCTCGTGAGGCCAAGAATGGAGAAGACTCTGATATAGGTGTCGGTGTTTCTTTGGCTGGTAAACTAAAGCTGGGTAATGATTCGCTACATGCAAGCGTATATAATGGTAAAGGGATGGGCGCCTATTCCACCGTATGTGTTGGAAAAGTCCTTGGATCGACTGACGATATAGATTGTGATGCCGAAGACGGTAAGCTTGTATCACAAACTGGCTTCACGGTAGGGTATAGACATAAATTCACAGAAAAGCTGATGAGCAACATGCGTTATGGTGAGATTAATGTGGATGATGCAGTAGATACCTCTGTGAACGTAAAAAGCATCAACCTTGTCTATGAGTACTTTCCAGATTTAGATATTGGTATTGAGTGGAGAGATAGAAGCGATAGGACCACTTTAGAAGTAAGAAAAGGTCAGCAAGTTGAAATAATGGCCAAATACGAATTTTAAGCTAAGATGGTCTGATTGAACATTCAATAAAAAACCCCTTCAAGTCTAATAGATTTGAAGGGGTTTTGTTTTTCTAATATATGGTGGGCCCAGTAGGACTTGAACCTACGACCAAAGGATTATGAGTCCTCTGCTCTAACCAACTGAGCTATGGGCCCTAACGTTAGACGCACAATGATACCTGATTTTTTTAAATTTTCAAGTAAAAGATAACAACTAAACGATATTATTCAGCTCTTTTTGCTTGCTGACTAAAAATTGCTTCCAGCTAAGGTCAAACCACGACCGCCATCGACATTAATAATCTCTCCTGTGACATAGTTTGCCTTTGCTAAATATAATACGCTTTGCGCAATATCATCCGGTGTACCGATTCGCTGCATCGGCACAGAGTCAATGATATTTTGTTGCTGCGTATCATCAAGTGCTTGATCGCTATTGGCATCTGGTAAGATATTGACCCCAGGCGCGACACCATTGATTCGTACTAGTGGTGCCATCTCTAGCGCTAGCGACTGCACCATCATACGCTGAGCCGCTTTTGCCATATTATAGACGGTATAGTGTTTAAACGGTTTATTATGAGCGTGAATATCAAGTAGGCTAATGATGCATCCATACTGCGTTTGTAAGTAAGGTAGAAACGCCTGACTCAGTAATAACGGCGCTTTAGCATTGCTCAAAAACAGCTCATCCCATTGGTCATTATCTATACTATTGAGCGGAGTAGGGTAAAATCGTGATGCGTTATGTACTAACACATCAAGCTGTCCAAATCTATCTATAACGGATTGAACGAACTGGGTCAGTAAATAGCTATCGTTGACAACTGCTAAATCCGCAACGACAACTGCTGCACTATTATCACAGATTTCGTTAAGCTGGTTTGCTAGCGCTATTGCTTGTTGCTCGCTATGATGACAATGGATAATGACACGGTAGCCTTGATGATGCGCTGCTCGAATGATAGCTGCGCCAATACGCTTGGCGCTACCAGTGACGAGTATGACGGGACTATCACTGTATGAGAGGTCATTGTTTACGTCAATAGATGGGTTTGTGTCGCTCTTCACTGTGGATTCGATTGCCATAAAAATACAGTTCCATCTTTTAATCGTATTTTATTTGATAAAAAAGGTTGTTAGCTTTGCCTACAGATAAAATATATGACACTGTTAGTTAGTACTGGCTATAGATTGCTCCATAGAGAACAGATGCGCAGCACGCGCCTCATTTA
This sequence comes from uncultured Psychrobacter sp., assembly GCF_947488565.1. Taxonomy (GTDB): domain Bacteria; phylum Pseudomonadota; class Gammaproteobacteria; order Pseudomonadales; family Moraxellaceae; genus Psychrobacter; species Psychrobacter saeujeotis. The sequence goes on from NZ_CANKZC010000004.1 coordinate 32,980, forward strand.
ATGCTTTACCGATGGCAGCGCCTTTGATATCTGGATCTATACTTTCTATACCAATAGCATGAAAGCTATTTAATGCAAGCATCATTTGACGATGTTGTTTTGCTAGCTGTAATACATGACTGGTGACCAATAGCTGCGACAACTTATTAGGCTCTTTATGAGCGCTACAGGCTTGGATAAGATCAATCTTTTGAGTAGCATTTAGTTCATTAACTGCGCTTAATTTCCCAGCTTGAGTAACGAATAAGCTTGCAAACTGAGTGGGTACTTTAGGTACTTTGGCGCTATTGCTTATAGAGGTGATGGCTTTTAGAGCGGTTTTTTTCTCCTCAGCCACAATACTTGTATGTGAAGCGCTTGATAGTATGTCAGGATTAGGTTGCGAGACGGATATCGATTGATCAAGACTAGCCATCAATAGCGCCCAACGCTGAGACAAATTTAAGTGCATTTGACCAGCAAAGTATAGCGCTGTCTGTACCGTTTCCCGTACACGAGTATCACCCCAAGCGTGATGCAATGGCGCAAAGTACTCAGTTAAGGCGCCGATCGCATACAGCTGTTCCCAATAAACCTGAGGAGAGCCTTGCATCGTTGCGCGGCTTGATTCTTGCCAAATACGCTCAGCACTCAAATGGGTAAGCTCACCTGAATCGACCAGTTGGCGCATGAGCGTGATGGTTTCTTCAGCGATGTGAAAACCTAAGTCATAATAACGTCCATAAAAGCGTGCGACTCGCAGTACCCGTAGCGGATCTTCGCTAAAGGCCTGCGATATATGACGTAAGGTCTTGCTCTGAATATCATCGAGTCCACCATGATAATCTATGACTTCACCCGTAAGAGGCGTGTCATCAGTGAGGCCAGTTACTTCAATCGCCATCGCATTGATGGTTAAGTCACGGCGCTGTAAGTCATCTTGCAACGTTACATCAGGGCTAGCATGTACGCTAAAGCCTTGATAACCACGACCAAGTTTGCGCTCAGTACGTGCTAGTGCATATTCTTCTTGAGTAGTCGGGTGCAAAAATACGGGAAAGTCTGCACCGACTTGAACGAAGCCTGCTGCTAGCATCTCATCGACGGTTGCACCTACCACCACAAAGTCTTTATCGGTAATAGGGCGATCTAACAGCTGATCACGAACTGCACCACCAACGAGATAAACTTGCATGGAAACCTCTTTTATTCGTCAAACAAATTTTAGTCAGATAAATATTATTATCATTTTATTGAAGCAAAAAAAACCAGTCGATACCATTTATGATAATGATATAGACTGGTCTTAGTATAGCAAACTACTACTATTAATCATGAACAGTAGCAGCTCATCGATAAATATAATGCGGCAATTACTTCTCGTTTTCTAAGTCTTGCGCTTCAGTGACAGCAAGCGCCGTCATATTGACCACGCGTCGAGCTGTCGCTGATGGCGTCAAGATATGAACAGGCTTATTGGCTCCCAGTAAGATTGGGCCAATAGAGGCGCTGTTTGTTGCTGTTTTAAGCAAATTAAAGGCAATGTTTGCAGCATCAAGCGTTGGCAAAATAAGCAAATTGGCCGCACCTTTTAGGTGACTTGATGGCATATCTTCTAAACGGATATGCTCATTAAGCGCAGCATCACCTTGCATCTCACCATCAAAATCGAAATCCACATTCATCTCGTTTAGTAGCTCATAGACTTTGCGCATTTTAACAGCACTAACGCGATCAGAGGTGCCAAAGTTTGAATGTGATACCAAAGCGACGCGCGGCGTGATGCCGAAGCGGTGCAATTGATCCGCAGCCAATACGGTCATTTCAGCCAATTGTTCAGCAGTAGGGTCTTCATGAATATAGGTATCAGCAATAAAGATATTGCGATCTTGCATGAGTACCGCATTCATTGCATAAAAGTCACTTACACCGTCTTTTTTACCGATGACTTTTTGGACATAATCAAGATGTAATTGATAATGGCTAAACGTACCACAAATCATGCCCTCAGCGTCACCATTTTCGACCAGAAGCGCACCAATAAGGCTGGTCTTACGACGGACATCACGACGAGCAAGCTCAATACTGACCCCGCGGCGTTTGTTTTTTTCGTAATAACCTTGCCAGTAATCTTTATAACGAGGATCATCATCTTGGTTGATAATGGTAATGTTTTCACCGTCTTTTAGACGTAAGCCAAGCTTCTCAATATTGTTTTCAATGACTGATGGACGTCCGACCAAGATAGGTTTTGCCAGCTTTTCATCAACGACGACTTGTACGGCAAGAAGGACATTGTTATCTTCACCTTCACAGTAAACGATACGCTTTGGATCTGACTTCGCACGAGAGAAGATAGGTTTCATCACAAACGCTGAGTTATACACAAACTCTGATAAGCGCTGACGATAAGTATCTAAGTTATCAATCGGTAAGGTTGCAACACCTGAATCCATCGCCGCTTTTGCAACTGCAGAGGCAATCTCAATGATTAAGTTTGGCTCTAGCGGTCCTGGAATCAGATAATCAGGGCCAAAGCTTCTCATTTTGTCGATATTTCTGACGTTCGTGGTCGGCGTCGCTTCAACGTGCGCCATCGCTGCAATCGCACGTACGCAAGCAATTTTCATCTCTTCGTTAACAGTCGTTGCACCTACATCTAATGCCCCACGGAAGATATAAGGAAAGCATAATGCGTTGTTAACTTGGTTTGGATAATCTGAGCGCCCGGTTGCCATAATGACGTCTGGACGTACTGAATGTGCCAATTCTGGCATGATTTCAGGCGTTGGATTGGCGAGAGCAAAGATGATAGGGTTTTTTGCCATACGGCGTACCATATCAGGGCTTAAAATGCCAGGCATTGATAGGCCGATAAACATGTCCACATCGTCCATCACATCATCAATGGTACTAGCATCAGTGTCACGAGCATAACGTTGTTTTGACTCATCTAGATTCTCACGACTGGTGGTGATAATACCGCGTGAATCAGAAACGAAAATATTGTTCTGATCAACACCAAGAGCACAGATGATGTCTAGGCAAGAAATGGCGGCAGCACCAGCACCTGAACAGACGATTTTGATCTCTTCAATCTTTTTGCCAGTCAGAATGAGGGCGTTTAGCATGGCGGCAGCAACGATAATAGAGGTACCATGTTGATCGTCATGAAAAACTGGAATGTTCATACGTTTACGCAGCTCGCGCTCGATTTTAAAACATTCAGGTGCTTTGATGTCTTCTAAGTTAATACCACCAAACGTTGGCTCAAGCGATGCAACCGCTTCAATAAATTTGTCAGGATCATTTTGTTGAATCTCAATATCAAAAACATCGATACCAGCGAATTTTTTGAATAATACCCCTTTACCTTCCATCACTGGTTTTGACGCCAGCGGACCGATATCACCCAAACCCAATACGGCAGTACCGTTAGTAATAACACCAACCAAATTACTACGTGCTGTATATTTAGCGGCTGTCGTTGGGTCTTTTTGAATCTCAAGACAAGGTACTGCGACACCTGGCGAATAGGCTAAAGCTAAATCACGCTGGTTAGCCAGTTGTTTAATAGGTGTTACCGAGATTTTACCTGGTCTTGGAAACTCATGATAATGTAGAGCAGCCTGTTCGAACTGTTCTTTATCTGTATTAGGATTATCCATATTCAAATTGGTATCGTCATTCATAATAATGGCCATTGTTGGAATAAATTGAAATAAAACAAAGTATGATAAACAAAATAAAGTAACGCTTGACCCCAAAAAATCGTCGAGTATAAGCTCCAGCAAATAACAGATTAAGGAGCTACTAAGCGACTATTAAAAGGCGATGCACAGTCAAAAAAGCGTTAAGCTATGATCAGATGATAACGTAAAGCGAAAAGCTAATAAACTTAGCTATTTTAGTCTAGCATTATTGATAATTAGCTGCCGAGTCAATCATAACGAAGTGCATAACTTATATAATAAATTGATAATGAACATTTAGCCAGTTGATAGTAACAAATAAAGTAAAATTTACAATATATATTCAATATTGTGACTATTGTTTTAAATTTAGTCTAAATTTTACTGCCAGTTACTAGGTTAGTTGTTTCGTCTCAAGATTTTTTAGAAGTGACATAATGATTAAACCCTAAACAGAGAATAATAAAAACATTTATTATTCTCTGTTTAGGGTTTAGGGTTTAGGGTTTAGGGTTTAGGGTTTAGGGTTTAATAATAGCAATCAAAAAGAGATTCTATAGTATTTATGAAGAGCAACTGATCGGCATTTGCGGTGCATTAGGAGCTGGAGGGGTACTATCAAGCGCTGTTGCGATATCTTGTACCGTATATGGGCTAGCAAGCAATTCATATAAGCGTGACACCTCTTCAAACTGCCCTTGTTTAGCAGCAGTGATAGCGCGCTGAGCCATACTATTACGGAGTACATAGACAGGATTAGTCGTTTGCATGTCGGTGACGACTTGTTCAATAGATAGCGCTTGCACATGCGCTAAATAACGCGCTGACCAATCTTGCCATACTTGTAATGCCTCACCTTGCAATTCATGAGTCAAGGTGGCTAATAACTGCTTCTCATAAGGGTAGTTCTCTGGAGATATTAAACCTAAGAGGGCACGAAAGCTATTGGTATAATCAAGCAAGTTGTCTTCTAACAAGGTTAACCACTCAAAAGCTAAGCTTAAGCTTTCTTTTTGATGCGGCAATCCTAACTTCCGACACAGTCCTTGTTGATAATGTTGCATAAAGGTTGGTTCATAAGGGGCTAAGCAATCTGATAACGCGTCACGCGTCACGCCCTCTAAGCGCATAAAGTGCGGCAACCAAACATTAAGATTCCAATGACCGATAGCAGGCTGGTTTTGATAGGTGTAGCGTCCGGTATGGTCTGAGTGGTTGTTGATCCAAGCAGGATTAAAACGTTCCATAAAACCAAATGGCCCAAAATCTAGAGTGCTACCAGTGATGGATAGATTATCGGTATTCATCACTCCATGAGCAAACCCGATCAACTGCCAGTCGGCTATCATCCGTGCCGTACGCTCAACGACTGCTTGTAAAAATGCTAATACTGGCGCCTCGCTATCACGAGATTTTGGATAGTAAGTATCAATCATATAGTCAGTAAATTCACCAAGCAAATCAGGAGCAAAGCTTGCAATCCACTCTATGTGTCCTAAACGAATGTGACTATCGGCAACACGCATCAACGCCGCTCCCGCCTCCATACGTTCACGGCGTACTGGCGTGTCGGAAACCACAAAGCCAAGCGCATTAGAGGAGGGGATATCAAGTTGCGTCAGAGCATGACCACACAAGTATTCACGAATAGTACTGCGCAATACCGCGCGCCCGTCGCCCATTCGTGAGTAAGGCGTTAGACCTGAGCCTTTAAGATGTAAGTCTTGCAATTGATTATTGTGGTCCAATACTTGCGCCACGAGCAAGCCGCGTCCATCACCTAATTGACCTGCCCATTGTCCAAATTGATGACCTGCATAAGCCATCGCCAAAGGCTCGAACTGAGAAGGAACATACTGACCTCCAACGATATCTACCCAGCGTGCCATTAAGTCGTCATCATCTGCCCAACCAAGCTGCTCTGCTACTTGGGTATTAAAATGCCCTGCACGCGGACTTTCAAGCGCCGTTGGGGGCTGCTTATGATATAAGCGTGGGTCTAGATTGACATAGGTGTTCTGATAATGCATGTGGTATTTTCCTGTGGAAACTGACTAGAGATATATAATAGAAAATAACGATAAATCTACTATAACATAGCCTTAATATTACACCTGTAGACTCTGTCCATATCTTGTAATCTACTGTGTCTAATGAAATGACTGATATGCTGTCAAACTGCGCGTATGTTTTTAAACGCCATAAAAAATCCCCCTATCTTCTATAGAAAGGGGGATTAGATAACATTTAATAGAACACTAACGAGTAATAAATCAGCTCATTTTAAGCAGCTTTATCTTTATAGCCAATTGAGCGAAAAGCAATCTTCAAATTATCATTATGCGCATGGATTTTTTGTTCAATCTTGGCATACTCAAGCTTGAGCTTATCGTCCACTTCATGCAAGCGATCTGCAAATTCCGTTTTTTTCATCTCAACTGCTTTGGCTTTTAACGCCTGCCATTCTTCTACTGTTTGCGTGAACGCATCATACTCAAACTTGATGCGATCTTGGAAGCTTTGCATGACATGAGGAATATCAAGGCCGCTTGCACTTACTGTATCGATTTGCTGCTGAGCTTGTTTAAACTGCATTTGTACTTCAGCATGTTTGATTGTAGTGTCATCGACTGTACGTAACTCAGTTGTCAAGCCAACTTTAGAGAGACCAGCGATCAACCATTTGGTTGGATCATACTGCCACCATTTCACACCATTACGATAATCATATTGGAAGAAATGATGGTAATTATGATAACCCTCACCCCATGTAAATAAAGCTAAAAAGAAATTATCGCGTGCAGTATTGGTGTCAGTATAAGGACGGCTACCAAACATATGACATAACGAGTTGATAAAGAACGTGAAGTGATGCGTCAATACTAGACGTAACAGACCTGCAAGTACAAGCGTACCCCAAACATCACCCACTAACCAACCAACAGCTGCGACCAATCCAACGTTGGCTGCTAGTACCCAAAGGCCATAATACTTATGCTGAATTTGAAGGACTTTGTCTTTAGTTAAGTCTGGAATGTTTTTATAGTCAAACTTACCACTTGGATAATTACGTAGCATCCAGCCGATATGACTGAACCAAAAACCACGTTTGGCTGAATAAGGGTCTTCTATACGATCATCAACATGACGATGATGAGTACGGTGACCTGAGACCCAGTCAAATGCAGAGCCTTGTACTGCTAGCGTTGAACCTAGTAGTAAAAAGTTTTTTACCACTGGATGCGCTTTATAAGCACGATGCGACAGCAAGCGGTGATAACCTGCAGTAATACTGATGCCCGTCCATACCATAAAAGCACCAAAGACACCCCAAACAGGCGCGCTTACTTGATGGGTAAACAAATACCATGGAGTAATGACAGCCGCAGCAATAGGAGTCGCTACTAGTATGGTCGCCGGTATCCAATTGATGGGGGCTTTTTTGAACTCAAGCTCTTGTAAATCAAGAGTCTGGTTACTGGTAGTGACGTCATTTTGCTTAGCAGTTTTTGTATAGTTACGTTTTGCGGTAGGCTGCTCATCAAGCGCAGCTTTCGCTTTGTTATTATCAAACCACGTTTTAAAACGTCCAACCTGAGTGGTTGCGTTATCCAAAATGCTGTCACCAGATTTGATAGCGAAACGTAAGCCTTTAAGCGGTAAGCCCATTGCTTTTTTTGCAATCATATAATTTTCCTAGCGGTATTAGTTTCAGGCTCTATATTACCCTAAAAGAAGCAGAAAGTGAACGTTTATACACTAGAAAAATATTAATAAATAACAATAACTTGTATGAGTTATTCGATATTTTATTGTAAATACCCTGTTAGCTATCAGGTATTGTGTGAAAGTGTAAGTTCTACTAAAGCTATGTTAAGACACCATTGATTAATAAATAGCTAAAGCCGTCTTATCATAAGCGTTAAAAACCTTAGCAAATCGAGCTAAATATATGACGCAAATAGTAATATAGGCTGTTAGCTTACGACAATTGTCAAAAAATTTATAACAATTGACTTGGAATGTCAGTAATAATGACGTCTACCTGCCATTCGACAAGTTTTTTTGCAATTTCTATATCGTTTACCGTCCACGCACTGACTGGTAAACCGTAACGATGCGCGTTTTGAATAATAGATTTGGTGATTAAGGGATAATGTATGCCAAGCTGGGTACAGCCCAGCTGTAAGGCGGTATTAGGTGCTGAGACTATCGAGTGCGGTGTTCGTACCAGTAAGCCACGCGGAATATTTGCAAGCAGTTTATTGCATTGCAATTGGGCCAAAAGTTGCACATCAAAAGTAGTAAGAACGATAGGCAGGCTGGCAAGGGGCGTACCTACCAGATAGCGTATTAACGCTTGTATCAGTTTAGAGTAATTTGTTCGGTTATGAGTCTTAATCTCCAGCTCAATATGAGTGAACTGAGTCAAAGCAGGTAGCGTGATTTTGTGGTTTTGAGTCTTAGCTATTTTAGTTGTTTCAGTTACTTGAGTGACTAGGTCTTTAGGGACCTGTGGTTGAGAAAAAATAGTAGAAGAGTAGGTCATAGACTGCGCCAACATGTCCAAGGTCATTATTTTATGACCCAATTGTAGTTGGCGCTGAATTTCAATCAAGCTTAGCTGATCCACTCGTGACTGTAAGCCACAAAGTCGTTGTAGCGTCTCGTCATGAAATATTACCAGATGACCATCGGCAGTAAGTTGTACGTCAAACTCTACGCCTGACAAGCCTTGTGCCTGTAGCTTATAAGCATGTTCAAAACCAAATAGCGTGTTTTCCAATGCTTCACTACGCGCACCTCGATGACCTAGGAGCAAAGTATTATCAAGTTTTATCATAACTACCTATCATCAATTATTCGTCGAGCAATTATCTGTTGATCAATAATATGATGCCTCATAAATTTTTGCGTAAAAGAGTAGAGAAGTATAGTAGATTTTGGTTTTGTACAGCTAAAACAAAGCAATAACAACGATCAACTTAAACAAGCAACCAAACTGTTTTATACATAGACAGCTTAATAAGTGTTTGTTGCGTTTTTGCAACTAAAAAGGGCTTTTATAGTCTTTGATGGGTCTTATTTGTATATCAATGGTCTACATTACTGACCATCTGCGACAAACCTCGTATAATGAGCTGATTTTAATATTGGTCGTATAAAGCTGTTACAGCGTTATGGCAACCTAGATAGCTATACTGTCTACCGTTGACGGTGCAAATGAGTAAATCGGGAGCAAAACAAATATGAGCGTAGCAAATAAAAAGTGGTCAAAATGGCAGCAAATTGCTGGTATTAGTGTGATATGTGGTTTAGCGATTGCTGGTTGTGAACGTTCGGATAAAGATGATACTACTGAGACAGCTGAGGTTACTACTGAGCAACCAGCAGCCAATGATGGTACGGTTGTTCCTGCTATTAGCTGTGATAATCCAATGGTACAAGATCGTTTGAAATCTGCTTTAAGAAACACACTTAATCAGCAAGCACAGTCAACGGCTGCCAACTATGCGAACATAGCAGAAGTCAGCATAGACAACAGTATTTTAATTGATAAAGTAGATGGGGTAATGATTGATGTGCAAAATGCTGCCATCTTACAAGAAGCCAATGCAAATGGTATGACAACTTGTCAGGCAAGCGTTAGTATGACACTGCCAAGCGAAGATTTGTACCAAGCCAGTCAGATGAGTGCGGCGAACAATCAGCCAAGTCTGCAAACGCGACTCGCTCAAAACAACATCCGTATCAACAATAACATGTTAGTCGATGATGCATTCACTTATGTTGCTGGTGCGCAAAGTGGGCAAATACAAGCCCGTATTGCAGGTCAGCCAGCTCTTATCGCTATTGTGTCTGATGTGATGGCAAGCTCTGTGACACAGTCAGTTGTAGAAGAACAACGAGCGGAGCGTCAAAAGCAAGAAGCAGCACGTCGCCGTGAAGCAGCTCGCAAGAATAGTGAGAATCAGATAAAGCGTCAACCAAAGCCTGTCACGCCAGTCGAGCCTGCACGCCCAGCTGAGCCTGCTACGCCGCCTACTATCAATAAAAGTAATAATGACAATAATGCCGAAGAAACAGCTGCACTACCTAGTGTCGATGCCAAGCCACCAGTGACGCCTGAAGCACCAAAAGTCGTCCCAAAGGATGACAGCATCGATATGATTATTGTAGAAGATGAAAGCGCAACCTATTAATTGCTAGGTTCTGTGCTCTAAATCTAAATAGCGCCTGCAACTAGCATAAGTTGCAGGCTTTTTGCATATAGCACGCGCTCATTGACTGTCAGGTTAACTGTTGTTTTGATTATCGTTGATGGCAACGTTCTCTAAGACTTGACTGTCCCACAGTACCTCAGAGATCTGCTTTGGGTCCGTGCAAAAACGTGCAGCGACAAACAACCAATCAGACAAACGATTGATAAAGCTTACCGCAGTACTGCGAATGGCTTGCGGATGCTCTTCCTGTAATAGCACAGCTTGGCGCTCAGCACGGCGACACACACTACGCGCTACATGCAATTGACTGACCAATAATGAACCTGTAGGCAGGATAAAGTCCTTTAGCGGCGGCAAGCTAGTATTCATCGCATCGATTTGTTGCTCTAACCAGTCTACATGAGCGGGAGTAACACCTTCATATTCTGGCATAGCAAGCTCGCCACCGATGTTGAATAATAGATGCTGAAGCACCACTAGCGCTTGAGTGACATCTGACGCTTTTTGTTGCAAGCGTTCAGGTAACTGTTGCGCGCTTGGGTTTTTACTATCAGCTATAGCTTGTGTCAGATGCGCTCGTACCAAACCGATGTGTGAATTGAGCTCGTCGATATCACCCATAACGCTAAATAGATTGTCCGCTTTACTTACGCGGCTACCATCTGCCATACCAGTACTACCATCATCACCGGTACGTGTATATATTTTACTCAAACGATTGCCCATCTCTTATCCTTAATAGTTTTTGAATGTATGCAAGTTTTAGTTATCTGGCTATTGTAGTATTTTCCTGCCGTTTTCGCTAAGATAATAGGTTACGTTTTATTTTCTTTATTTTTATCAAAAGGCTTTTACATTATGACCACACCACTTGCCGATGCGATGTCTCAGCTTATCATTTATGATTCACTCACTGGCGGCAAACGTCAACTTGAACCACTTAAAGCAGGACAGGTAGGCATGTATGTATGCGGTATGACTGTCTATGATTATTGTCACATTGGTCATGCTCGCGTTATGGTTGGGTTTGATATGGTAGTGCGCTGGCTGGCACGACTAGGCTATGATGTTAATTATGTGCGCAATATTACCGATATCGACGACAAAATAATTGCTCGAGCTAACGAGAACGGCGAAGATATTAGTGCGTTGACGCAGCGTTTTATCGAAGCGATGCATGAAGATGCGGCCGCACTCGGCTGCAAGATGCCAGATGCTGAGCCACGTGCCACTGATCACATTGATGAGATGCAACAAATGATTGAGACGCTGGTTACGGGTGACTATGCGTATGCAGGCGACAATGGTGATGTCTATTATGCAGTAGACAGCTTCTCTGACTATGGCAAATTGTCTAAGCGTAACCTTGATGATATGCAAGCCGGCTCGCGGGTCGATGTCGAAAACGACAAGCGTAACCCGTTTGACTTTGTCCTTTGGAAATCGGCAAAGCCTGATGAGCCGCAGTGGGCGTCCCCTTGGGGCCAAGGGCGCCCAGGTTGGCATATTGAGTGCTCGGCGATGTCGACTAAATGCCTTGGTAATACCTTTGATATCCATGGCGGTGGACATGATTTGCAGTTTCCGCATCACGAAAATGAGATAGCGCAGTCTGAAGCAGCGACAGGTTGCGAATACGCGCGCAACTGGATGCACATCGGTTTTATCAATGTCGATGGCGAAAAAATGTCTAAGTCATTAGGTAACTTTTTTACCATTCGCGATGTAACCGCCAGATATTTGCCTGAGACGGTACGTTTTTTCTTGTTATCAAGCCATTATCGTAGCCAAGTAAACTTCTCTGATAGTGCTTTAGATGAAGCACATAATAGCCTAAGCAGATTATATAATGCCTTGAAACTGGCTGAACAGCAAAAAGGGCAATCGATAACAGTCACTGATGAATTGATCAATGATGCTTATAGTAGCGCAGCTGGACAAGATTTTATCAAAGCCATGAATGATGATTTTAATAGCTCGACAGCGATTAGTGTTTTGTTTGGGCTGGCACGTGATGTCAATAAAGCGATTAAAGCGGAAGATTTAGACACCGCATGGCGCTTGGCGCAGCAGCTAAAAGTGTTGGCACAAGTGCTCAATATTTTACAGCAGCCAGTGCAGCAGTTTTTGCAAGCTGTGATTGGTGAGCAAACAGATGATGGGCTAACAGATGCCGCTATTGATAATTTGATTATCGAGCGTGCAAAGGCCAAAACCGACAAAAACTTTGCGCGTGCTGATGAAGTACGCGAGCAACTAAAAGAGGCAGGTATTGAGCTTGAAGACAGCCGTACTGGTACAACATGGCGCCGTGCTTAAGCCGATTGCTGGTGATAATAGATACGTATACTAACAAATTAAGTCAGCTCTACGCTGGCTTTTTTTTGCGCGCTGTTTTAGTTTGATTTTATTTTTAAGATATCTTTTTATATGACTTACAGATGTATAGGCACTAATTTTATGACTCGCTTTACCAAAAACGATTTTGAAATGAAATCTTCTAAAGCTTATCTCATGATTGGTTTGCTCATTATCATAGCTGGCAGCATTTATATGCCAGCTAAAGCTGCATCAAGTGATACTGAGATACTTACTAATAAAGACAATGCACCTGCTACTAGAGCAGAGCAGTCAATAAACAGTCCAAATGGTTTTATAGAATATGCTGAACAAAAAGTTGAAACCCTCAAACAAGGTGGTTTTGAGCTGTCCGATACTATCAATGAGGCTTTATATAATGATGAGCGAGCAGCGATGCAGCAAACGGATAAGCTGCAAGGATATACCGGACTTACAGGTGGGCAAGACGCAAACTACTTTGTTTTAACGCGGCTAAATAACGGTCTATCACCGTTGTCACCACCGCCAAACCTATCCACACCGTTTGCAACGTTGGAGTTTTTTCAAACAGCTGTAGTCACAAAACGTTTTGACTTGGCCGCTTATGCGCTTAATTTAAATTTGCTTGATCCAAGCGTGCAACCAAACCGTGGTATGGAGTTGTCTAAACGTCTTGATTTTTTGCTACATAGAAAGGATCTTTATGTTTTTAATAAATTGCCAGATCGTCCTGATGGTTTGATTGAATCCTCTATTGGTAGCAGTAATCCCTTACATGGTGTTTCGCGCCGAGCCATTCAACTTGGTCATATTGATTATCGTGAGCATCGAATACCTATATTTGTCGAACGAGTAAAAGTCGAAGATAACGCTCCTGTTTGGGTGTTTTCTGCCCAAACCGTCAGTCATATCGACAAGCTTTATGACCAGTACAAACCTGAAAAGTTCGAACGCTATTTACCCTCAATGCTTAAGCTGCGAGTTCTTGGCATCGCCGTTTGGGAGTTTTTGGCTTTATTTATTTTCTTTATCGTGACGCTAGGACTGGGCTGGGTGGTTAGTAGGCTTACTGGCCGTTTGATAGACCGTTATACCAGTGATGAAAATGGCTCTTATGTCGGTCGCAAAAAAAGCATCACAGACTTGGTCAATAAATTTACCGTGCCGCTGACCTTTACTATTAGTTTGTCTTTAGTATTCACCTTAGTTTCAGGTGGCTTTCCTTTTATAGACGCTATTGCAACGGCGACGCGTCCTATTGTATGGATAGCTTTAGTACTGAGCGCTATCTGGCTTGGTATTCGGGTGATTAACTTCTTTGCCAACCGTTATGAGGACATTCAAATCGACAGCTTGGGTGATGAAGAGTATGACGAGTACCGTAAGCGTACAACGTATTTGTCGGTATTTCGACGCGTTTTTATCTTTGTTATGGTCATTGGTAGTGTTTGGATTGGCATGAGCGAATTTGTCAATCTTGAGGGTCTTGGTAAAACCTTACTGACCTCCGCTGGAATTTTAAGCGTAGTGCTTGGTATTGCAGCGCAGCCAACGCTGGGTAATATCGTTGCAGGCTTACAGATAGCTATGACTCAGCCCATACGTATCGGCGATACCATTATGTATGATGGCAACTGGAGTACTGTTGAGGACTTGGGTTACACCTACGCTACCATCAAGACCTGGGATGAGCGCCGCTTGTTTGTACCGATGCGCTACTTTGTGACAGAGACTGTTGAGAATTGGTCACATCCTGATCCGCATCAAACGTTTACAGTAACTGTACTGGTTGACTATGGTATCAATGTCAACGACGTTCGTGATAAGTACGCTGAAGTGGTGCAAGCCAGCGAGTACTGGGATGGCGAGACTGAACCCATGCTGTACGTATTGTCCGTAGATAGAGACACCATAGAGCTGTATGGCACTTTAGCGGCTGACAATCCTGATGATGGCTGGATGCTGCAATGCGAGATTCGCGAACAGCTGCTGGACTATCTTTATGATGAGCAAAAACCCTATCTACCTGCCGAGCGTATTACTTTTAAAAACAGCTGATATAATTTTTAAAAAGGCTAACATAATTGTGCGGACAATAAATACGTATACTAACAAATTAAGTCAGCTTTACGCTGGCTTTTTTTTGCTGACTACATTAGCTTATCATCATACTACAGCCAAGATTTTTTATATGAAAACGCCTTGTCATTCAAAAATGCATAAAAATATGAATACTTTAAGAAGTGTTACTGGTAAAGACAATAAGCAAGTCAGCCATTCTATACAAGATAGTCACGCGATGCATTATAAAAGGCACTATAAAGCAATGCAGATACTATTAAGTTTTTTAATCATTGTGCTGAGTACGCTTTGTATTCCTACTTATGCTGCAACCAGTAATGATGAACTCAGCACTAGTGAGCAAAGTGTCAATGAATCAAACACCAATATCAAAGATAATCCAAAAGCTCATGTAGCTGCCAAAGCAGAAAATTTGCTTGATTACGCTGCCCAAAAGATTGACATAATCAAAAAAGAAGGTGTGAGTGCCTCTGGGGTCGCAGAAGAGCTATTTGATCCTACAGAACGCAATGCTGTACAACAATCTGGAAACTTACAAGGCGATGCAGGACTAAAAGGGGAGTATAACGAAGGCTATTATATTTTAGATAAGCTCAATACTGGTTTGCCGCCCTTATCTGCACCACCAAACCTGTCAACGCCACTGGCTACTTTGGAGTTTTTCCAATCAGCGGTGATGAAGCAGCAGTTCGACTTGGCTGCTTATGCACTCAATATGAACCTGATTGATAGTGAGATTCAGCGTGGCCACGCCCTTGAATTGGCCAAGCGACTTGATTTTTTATTAACTGAAAAAGAGCTTTATGTATTTGATGACCTGCCAGACCGTCCTGATGGTTTAATCGAACCGCCACTTGGCAATGCCAGTAGCGTCATGGGCATTCCTAGACGCTCTATTCAACTGGGTTACATTGATTACCGCGAACGCCGAGTACCTATTTATATAGAACGTGTCCGAGTCAACGACGAAGCGCCAATCTGGGTGTTTTCAGCGCAGACCGTTGGCAATATTGACAATCTTTATGAGCAGTATCATCCTGCAGAGTTTGAACGTCATTTGCCAGTATGGATGAAGCTACAGTTTTTTAGTATTGCGTTGTGGGAGTTTTTGGCACTATTTTCATTTTTCTTATTTACTATGGCGATGGGGTGGTTACTGAGTAAAGGCACTGAAAAAATCATTAACCACTATATTAATGATGATCAAAAGTATAACGTATATGTAGGTAGTACCAACGGTGTGGCGGATTTGGTAAGCAAGCTGACCGTACCATTAACTTTTAGCATCAGCTTCTTGTTAGTTTTTACTTTAGTATCAGGTGGCTTTCCATATCTAGATGCGGTAGCGTCATCGACTCGTCCAGTTATTTGGATTGGGTTGGTCTTTAGCACGATGTGGCTTGGTATACGTGTTATTAACTTTTTTGCCAATCGCTATCAAGACATGCAGATTGAGAATCTGGCTGAAGAACACTTTGATAAAGAGCGACGTCGTCGTACTTATGTGTCGATATTTCGCCGTGTTTTTATTTTTGCCATGATTCTTGGCAGTATTTGGATCGGTCTTAGTGAATTTACCAATATGGAAGGTCTTGGTACGACCTTATTGACTTCAGCTGGTATCGCTGGTGTGATCATTGGTATAGCAGCACAGCCCATATTAGGTAATATTATTGCTGGTGTACAGGTGGCGGTAACTCAGCCTATACGTATTGGCGATACTGTCATAATGGAGGGCGATTGGACCACTATTGAGGACTTGCGTTATACCTACGCGGTGTTAAAGACATGGGATGAGCGCCGCTTAATCGTGCCAATGCGCCATCTTATTACTGAGGTGGTAGAAAACTGGTCACATACTGAAGCGCATCAGACTTGTGTGGTCTATTTATATATTGATTATGGGGCGGATATTGAAGCTATTCGAGACAAGTTTGGTGAACTGGTTAAGAAAAGCGAGTTTTGGGATGGTGAGACAGAACCTCAAATGTTGACGGTGTCGCTAAGTGAAAACACGATTAAATTACGCGGAAGTTTGGCGTCTGATAGTCCTCTTAATGCTTTTTATTTGGAGTGTGAAGTCCGTGAACAGATGCTCAATTATCTGTATCAAGAACAAAAGGAGTATCTACCGGCTGAGCGTTTAATATTCAAAGATAGGGACGAATAACGAATGATTGGTTGATACTTGCTTTTAGCAAAAAAATGAGCACGTAAATAAGCATGCGATTTACGCGCTTATTTGTTATAATATGGCGTTATTTTTAAGGGATAATTAAGACAGTAAGAGTAAGACGACGCTATATTTGCGTTAACTAACAGATGGTAAATCAATGGCGATTTTCTAGTGTTTTATTTAACTGGCACATTGTTTACTATTTAATGCCTTATAAACCAAAGCATTTTGAGATAAAGTCTTTAAAGATTAGATATCATAAAGCTGTATTGGTACTCTTGATTGATTGTCTTAATATAAGTATCCCGCCCATCAAAATAACCACCACTAGAGGTCTGTATGTTGCGAATTGTCGATGAAGCCTTAACCTTTGATGACGTTTTATTGTTACCAGCCTATTCTGAAGTCCTGCCAAAAACTGCCAACTTGTCTACACGTTTGACCAAAAACATCACCCTTAATCTACCTCTGGTATCTGCTGCGATGGATACGGTAACTGAGTCTGAGATGGCAATCACCATGGCTCAGCTAGGCGGGATGGGTATCTTGCATAAAAGCATGGATATCGTCAAACAAGCCACGCAAGTACGCCGTGTCAAAAAGTTTGAAGCAGGTACGGTGGTTGACCCTATTACGGTACATCCTGAGATGACCATCGGTGACTTATTAAAGTTGACCCAAGATAACAACATATCTGGTGTGCCTGTGGTAGAGAAGGGCACAGATAAAGTCGTTGGTATCGTGACTCATCGTGATTGGCGTTTTGAGACCAATTTATCATTGCCTGTTAGCCATATTATGACGCCAAAAGAGCAATTGGTCACCGTTCATGAAGGCGAAAGTAACGAAAATATCAAAAAACTGCTTCATGAGCATCGTATCGAAAAAGTCATCGTTATCGATGGTGAATTTCGCTTGCGTGGTCTAATCACGGTCAATGACTTTGCCAAAGCCGAAAACAATCCCAATGCTTGTAAAGATGAGCATGGTCGTCTGCGTGTTGGTGCGGCTGTTGGTACAGGTGCAGATACGCAAGCACGCGTTGAGGCATTAATCGACGCTGACGTAGATGTTATCGTGGTAGATACAGCTCATGGTCACTCAAAAGGAGTGGTGGATAAGGTCTCTTGGATCAAGAAAAACTATCCGAATGTGCAGGTTATCGGTGGTAATATTGCAACGGGTGATGCGGCCAAAGCATTACGTGATGCAGGTGCTGATGCGGTCAAAGTTGGTATCGGTCCTGGATCTATCTGTACGACGCGTATTATCGCTGGTATTGGTGTGCCACAAATCTCAGCTATCGATAATGTCGCTAGTGCATTACAAGACAGTATTCCATTGATCGCTGATGGTGGTATTCGCTATTCAGGCGATATGGCAAAGGCTATCGCTGCGGGTGCATCATGTATTATGGTAGGTTCGCTCATGGCTGGTACTGAAGAAGCACCAGGCGAAGTGGAGCTATTTCAAGGCCGTTATTATAAAGCGTACCGCGGCATGGGTAGTCTTGGCGCGATGTCAGGATCAAATGGTTCGTCAGATCGTTATTTCCAAGATGCCAAAGATGGCGTAGAGAAGCTCGTGCCAGAAGGTATCGAGGGCCGTGTTCCTTATAAAGGTCCAGTCGCTGGTATTGTCAATCAATTGGTTGGTGGTCTGCGCTCATCAATGGGTTATACAGGCTCAGCAACCATAGAAGATATGCGTACCAAACCGCAATTTATCAAAGTCACTTCAGCGGGTATGAAAGAGTCGCACGTCCATGATGTGCAGATTACCAAAGAAGCACCAAACTATCGTGTGGACTAAACTGACGTGTTAACCAAATTAGCGCTTTAAATATTCATTCTTTGATATATAATGTCTTAGAATACAACAGTCAACAATGCTCGTGTATTGTTGGCTTTTTTTATAAAATAAATTTAGTGGACAGACTACCATGCCTAAAGGCGTTTGGAGTCTGTTATCGCTAACAGCTAGCACAAGGATATAATCATAATGAGCTATTTTGGCACCGATGGTATACGTGGAAAATTTGGACAACTACCTATTACACCAGATTTTATTTTAAAATTGGGCTATGTAACAGGACGGGTGCTTATAGAGAATAATGATAATCCTAATCGTAAACCTAGTGTGGTCATCGGTAAAGACACCCGTCTTTCAGGTTATGTGATTGAGGGAGCACTGCAAGCAGGCTTTAACGCAGCAGGCGTCGATGTACATATGCTAGGTCCGCTACCCACGCCAGCTATTGCGCATATTACTCGTAGCTTTCATGCTGATGCTGGTGTTGTTATTTCAGCCTCGCATAATCCTTACTATGATAACGGTATCAAGCTGTTTTCAGGCGATGGCAAAAAGCTAACTGATGAGATGCAAGATGCTATCAACGATAAATTGCAAGCGATGATGAATCCCACTAACGACGACTTACTGATGCCTATCATAGACCCATCGCAGTTGGGTAAGCACACTCGCATCAATGATGCTACAGGTCGCTACATCGAATTTTGTAAAGGAACTTTTCCTTATCAATATGATCTGAGTCATTTGACGGTTGTCGTAGATTGCGCCAATGGTGCAGGCTATAGTGTCGCTCCAAGAGTCATGCGTGAGCTTGGCGCTACTGTAATACCTATTAATAATAAACCTGATGGTATCAATATCAATGCCGACTGCGGCTCAACACATCCTGAAGGTCTGCAAAAAGCGGTTTTAGAATATGATGCAGACGTTGGCATTGCACTAGATGGAGATGGAGACCGTATCGTCATGGTAGACGAAACGGGTAAGCTGGTTGATGGTGATGGCATCCTATATGTGCTTGCTACTCAAGGACAGTCACGTGTCAAGGGGGTTGTTGGAACCTTGATGAGTAATATGGGCCTAGAGCTTGCACTACAAAATGCAGGAATTGAGTTCACTCGTGCGAAAGTCGGTGATCGCTATGTTATGCAAGAGCTTGCCGCCAATGATTGGTTATTAGGCGGTGAGCCATCAGGGCATATATTATGTTTGGATAAAAGCCGTACCGGTGACGCTATTATTGCAAGCCTGCAAGTACTTGCCGTTATGCAATCAGAGGGCAAAGCATTAAGTGAGCTAACAGAAGGGTTTGAAATCTTACCGCAAAAGCTTGTCAATGTTCGCTTGAATCAAATGCAAGATCCTTACGAGCAAGAAGAGTTGGTGCAAGCTTTTGATAAAGCACAAGCTACTTTAGAAGGTCGAGGACGTCTGCTTATCCGTCAATCAGGTACAGAGCCTATGATTCGAGTGATGGTTGAGTCAGATGATGAGATTGAATGTGATGTTATGGCCAATGACTTAGCAGATAAAATCAAAGCAGTACTGGGTTAACCGTTTAATACAATAATCTTAAGATAAGGGGATATAGTGAGCATGGACTTTACTGACCAGCGTTTGTCATACGAAAAAGGCAGTCTTGATCAGCAATCAATACCAGCATCGCCGTTTGAGCTGCTAAAAACTTGGATGGATGAGGCGATAGCGCAGCAAGTACAAGAGCCATACGCTATGAGCCTAGCAACTTGCGGTACAGACCAAAAACCGAGCGTTCGTATCGTCCTTATGCGCGAGATTACCGATACTGGTATTGTGTTTTATACCAATTACGAAAGCGCCAAAGGTCAAGATATCAGCGAGAACCCCAATGCTGAGGTACTGTTCTTTTGGCATGAGCTTGAGCGTCAAATTCGTATTAGTGGTAGCATTGCTAAAATAGATGCTGATAAATCTGCCGCTTACTTTCAAAAGCGTCCGCATGATAGCCAAGTAGGCGCATGGGTCAGTCAACCACAAAGCGGTGAAGTGGCCAATCGTGAAGTGATGGAACAAACGTTTGAGGCGCTGCAAAACGACTATCCAGAAAACAGTCAAGTACCAACGCCAGAATTTTGGGGTGGTTATGAGATTACTATTCATGAGATAGAGTTTTGGCAGGGACGTGCCAGTCGCATGCATGACCGTATTGTCTATACTCGTGACAGTAATAGCAATAATGTGAATAAAAACGACGCTAGCTGGTCTACCAAGCGCTTACTGCCATAATCTGATATATCGTTAATAATAAGAATGTAGCCATAAAAGGCCATGCTATAGTCTGTGTTAACACAAGCTATAGCATGGCCTTTTATGTTACATCGCACACTGCATAGTGCTATTCTTTGGTATCAACACTTGCTGATACTGACATGCCAGGACGTAACTGTACCAGCGCTGCTTGGTCTTGATCTAAGTCAATACGTACCGGAATGCGCTGCGCAATCTTAATGTAGTTACCAGTAGCAGGGTTAGAGGCACCTACGCTAAATTCGCTTCCTGTTGCCGGTGAGATGTTACTGACATGACCGTAAAATTCGGTACCGCCTAAAGCATCGACATGAACAGTAGCAGGCTCACCGACAGTCATATTTGCAACTTGAGTTTCTTTAAAGTTGGCAATAACCCAGACGCCTTTTGGAACAATATACATCAGCTGTGTACCAGCACTAACGTATTGTCCAGTCTTAACGCTAACTTGGCTCAATTGCCCCGATTCAGGCGCGGTAATAATCGTATTTTCTAGATTGATTTGTGCTTGCTTGACACCAGCTGCCGCGTTTTTAATGTTGGCATCAAGTGAGGAGCGACTGCCACTGGTTTTTTTACTGGCTTCAAGCGCTACTTGTAAATTGGCCTCAGCTTGCTGTACGCTCGCCTGTGCTTGAGCCAGCTGAGCTTTGGTATGGGCAACCTCTGCCTTTGACACAGCGCCAATTGCATCAAGTCCTTCATAGCGTTTGACATCTTCACGTGCGCTATTAACACTGACTTTGGCACTATATAAGTCAGCTTCTCGTGCTTCGACTTGCGCCTGACTTGACTGCGTATCTTGCACATTGCTTGAGCGATCGGTGTCTGCTATTTCGATGTTCGCCTGCGCTTGTTCCAGCTGCTGCTGAAAGGCACGATCGTCGATCTTGACGAGCAGATCGCCTGCTTGCACATTTTCAAAATCTTGTACGGCAACTTCTGTCACATAGCCTGAGACTTGTGGGCTAATAATAGTGGTTTGGCCCTTAACAAAGGCGTTGTCGGTCTGCTGCAGCGTTGGTGTGAAAGGTGGCAGTTTCCACGCATATAGGATCAACGCTATACCAATAACAATCAACCCAACAAGCAAAACCAAATTAAATAGTGATTTCTTTTTTGGTGACCAGCCTGTAGGTGCAGGAATAGGTTCAGTGGGCGGCATCGGTGTGTCATTTCCCGTTTCAACGGTTACGCCATCTGTATTTATCTTATCATTGGAATCTTCAGGTTTATTTAAGACAGCGGTTGTTTGGTGCTCAGATGTCTCAAGCTTGGTAGTTGCAGGCTCAGGTATGTTGCGAGTCTCGGCTGACGAGTCCACAGGCGTAGCGATTTGTTGTTCAGACGCTTTGTTAGGCGTGCGTGCATCATTAGAGCCATAAGGTTTTTTGTCATTCATGATGCACTCCCAAGGAATTTATTAAACATAGTAAGTAACTTTAAAAAATAATCATAAGATAAGAGTAGAGGTAGAATACCCAATAAAATTCACACTAATCGCTATTTCTTGCCCATCATCTCTGCCAATGCGGCCAGCTCCTTGCCAAGCGGATTGCGCTTATGATAACGATAATAAAAATAAACCATCAATAAGTATAGGGTCGCGATAGTGGCGCTCACTGCCATCAAAAAGAACAAATCATCATAAGCGGCGACCGTTGCTTGACGCTGAATGCCTTGCAGCATTTGTGGCAGCGTAGCAGTATTGACTGCATTCATTGAGCTGACCATATCGGCATAGTGCATTTGAGTGCGAATGGTCGTAAAGGCTTGAATGCCTGCTGCGCCTGCTAAGCCTCCTACGGTTTGGGAAATTCCAAAGATGACTGAAAAGCTAATAATGTAAGCTGGACCGTTGGCAATTGCACGAAACATACCCTCAAAGACCATAGGCCCCATAAAATATACCGCAGCAAAAGCGATCATAAACTGACTGAGATAAAACATATGTGGCGCAGAGTTTAGGGATACGCCTGTATCTAGCCAAGCACCAATAGCAATTAGGGCAACAGAGAAAATAACTGGGCGACGTAAATCCATTGCATTGGTTTTAAAAATACTCAGCACTAATGCTAGTACGCTAGCAACCAATATCACTGCATAAAAAACAACCAGCTGATCATTGCCATAACCCAAATTGGCCAGTAGTCCTGCTGCACCAACGTTTTGTTCTGATAGCAAAATACGCATCACAGCGCCTGTTATCATAAAGGCGATGATAGTACGGCTACGCATCCAGCGCACTTGTAGCATAGGACTCTTGCGGTGAGTTTCAATCCATAAAGCAATAGCTATCGTGGCTACTGAAATGATTAGTGGATAACTTAACCAAGGTGTCGTCCACCATAAAATCCGTCCTTGCACCAAGAACACAGATAATGCGGCAAGACCTGTGGCAAAAAAGGCAAAGCTCAGGATATCAAGCTTTTCAAATACCTTTTCAGTATTACCAGGTGGTAGCTCAAGAATATTAATAAGCCCAAAACATATCAGTGCAAGGCCAAACTCAAACAAAAACAAATTTTCAAGTTGACCATCAATCGCTAAATAAGGTGAGATAATACGTGATAGCGGAATACCGAACTGCACCAGACCAAACCCTAAAATCAGTCCACTAATACGCCGCGCAGTAGGCATGCCTTGTAGACAATAAAAAATAGACAATACTGTCATCGCACTAGCTACCACCCCACTAAAGCCACGCGCGATAAGTTCTAAATAGTAAGGCTCAATACTAATGCTAGTCGCACCAGATAATAGGTTGCTACTAACCAACCACTGCATACTAGTCGCTGATAATAAAAAGAATAAGGTAATTTTGCTAAACAACGACATACCAAACTGCTGACGTATTTTATAAAGCAAGACAGTAATGCAAGCATTGGTCATGTTATAAGCGACAGATATCCAGCCGCCTTCAACAGGGGTTAAGCCCATGTCACCTTGAATTTGAGTAAGGTTAGCGACCAATAAGCCGTTTTGAAAACTGGCGGTTAGACCGATAAAGATACCGATGAGTAAGTAGAGTACCTTGCGACGTGTAGGATGATCAGGGGTAGCAGGAGAGCCCAACATAAACGGCTGTTCATGGGGCTTAAATTGGTATTCAGCACTCATATTCAGTACTCAAGGATAGAGGTAATAGGCATGGATGAATAAAGTCTTATCATAGCTTGTAAGCCGTTTATAAACTACAGCCTTGCAAGTATTGACTGACGATGATCAATCATAGGACAAAAAAATAGCTCAAGACACACTTGAGCTATTTTATCATATTCGGCATATGGTATTTAAGGTGCTGTCGAGATGATTAAGTAATAATCTATATAGAGTCATCAGAATAACGGTCAGTTTCAAGTATTACTTAAATGATTCTATAATGAGCTTGATTGGTCATGCTCGGCTTCAAGACGCATGGCGCTTTGATAGCTATCAATATTAGCAAGCTGTAAGGCATATTGCTTAATATGAGGGTAGTCCTCTAACTGTTTGCGCTTAGCAAGCATAATCAAATCAAACGATAGCATAAAGTCTGCACCGCTTAACTTGTTGCCAACGATAAAGGATTTATCTTTTACTTCATCGTTTAAATAGCTAAGCAGCTTGTGTTTTTCTGCACCGATGTAGCCATTCAAAAAATCATTGTCATTGACGCCAGCCTTGTTAACAAACAATTCCAGCAATAAAGGCACCATGAGCGAGCTTTCAGCAAAATCTATCCACTGTAGATAATGCCCATAGTCACTGCTGTCTATGGCAGGGCGCAAACTATCAGGTGCAAATCGCTCAATTAATAGTTGTGTGATCGCCCCCGATTCTGCGTACATCACCCCATCTATTTCAATAACGGGCGACTTACCCAATGGGTGTACTGCTTTGAGGCTATCTGGTGCCAAATTGGTATTGGCATTACGTTGATAGCTGACAATCTCATAGGGTTCGCCAAGCTCTTCTAAGAGCCAAAGCGTACGTAACGAGCGTGATTGATTAAGATGATGTAAGCGAATCATGATGTTAGTCTCTTCATGTGGTTTATTGTATGCAAAGTCAATGCTACCAATCTCTTAGCGTTAGCTTTTAAGCGCTAACCTTTGAGCTTGGTCATTAATCTTTTAGCTGCTTCTTCTGATGAAGCTGGGTTTTGACCAGTTATCAATAAACCATCTTCGACCACAAATGACTCCCAATCAGCGGCTTTTTCATAGTTACCGCCATTGGCTTTTAGCGCATCTTCTACTAAGAATGGCACTACATCGGTAAGGCCAACGGCATCTTCTTCTGAGTTGGTAAAGCCAGTAACGGTTTTGCCTTTTACTAAGTACTCGCCGTCGACCTTGACGTTTTTGAGTGCGGCGGGAGAGTGACAAACAAAAGCAACAGGCTTATCTTGCTTGACAAAGGTTTCAATCAAATTGATAGAGTTTTTATCGACTGCCAAATCCCACAGTGGACCATGACCACCAGGATAAAATACGGAGTCAAAATCTTCTGCCTTCATATCAGCCAGTTTTTTGGTATTGGCAAGATGCTTTTGCGCATCGCTGTCTTCTTTAAAACGCTTGGTGTCTTTGGTTTGCGCGTCTTCAGTATCACTACTAGGGTCAAGTGGTGGCTGACCGCCAGCAGGAGAGGCGAGGGTTACATTAGCGCCAGCATCAAGAAAAGCATAATAAGGGGCGGCAAATTCTTCCAGCCAAAAACCCGTTTTTTTACCGGTATCGCCCAATTCGTCGTGTGAGGTTAGTACCATTAAAATATTCATAGTTGTCCTTTTTTATTAAATTTATTTTTAATTGGTTGATGGTTAGCAGTCGTGTCTAAACAATCATACTTAATCAGTAGATGTATTAACGATGACTGCTAGCCATATCCATGTAACAGTATTCATGGTTCAGACGTCATTTTCAGTAGTTGTCTTAACAAATTGTGTTGTTAAGTCGTTATTTAACTGTCTGTTATTTAACCGTCTATTGAACATCAGTCAATTAACAAAAGCTATTTTACATCCGCTACTTTGACCACTGTTTTACCAAAGTTGTCGCCATTTAACATACGAACAAAGGCATTTGGCGCATCGTCTAAGCCTTCAGCGATGTATTCTTTGGTCTTCACTTCGCCTGACTCTACCCATTTGCTCATCGTTTTGAGAAACTCTGGGAAGTGATCGCCATACTCTTCAAAGATGATAAAGCCTTTAATAGTAAGACGACGGCTCAACACATTGCCCATTAATACGCCCAAACGATCTTTACCATCAGGCAGTTCAGTCGCGTTGTATTGTGAGACTAGGCCACAGACTGGGATACGGGCATGAGCATTTAATAACGGCATGACCGCGTCAAATACTTTACCACCGACGTTTTCATAATAGATATCGATACCATCTGGGCAAGCGGCTTTTAACTGCTCGGCAAAGTCGTCCGCTTTATGGTCAATACAGACATCAAAGCCAAGCTCATTAACGGCAAAATCACACTTGTCTTTACCACCAGCAATACCAACGGTACGGGTACCATATTGATTACCCACTTGACCAACCGTTGCACCAACGGGGCCAGTTGCAGCAGCAACGACCAGCGTCTCCCCTTTTTGTGGTTTACCAATATCCGTCAAACCCATGTAACCAGTAAAGCCTGGCATACCGAGTACGCCTAAACCATAAGAGGGGTTTGGCATATCTTTGTCTAGTTTCAGCACACCCTCGCCATCACTGACGCTGTAATCCTGCCAGCCTGCGTTTGCAACCACCAAATCACCGACGGCAAATTTATCAAGGTTAGATTCAACGACTTGAGCAACGGTTGCACCCATAATGACATCACCAACCTCTAATGGGTCAGCATAGCTTTTGGCATCACTCATACGTCCACGCATGTATGGGTCCAATGATAGGTAAACGGTACGTAGCAGCATCTCATTGTCGTTTGGCGTTGGGATATCGCTGGTTGTCATGTCAAAGTTTTCAGATTTTGGTTCGCCGTGAGGGCGACTGGCCAATTTAATTTGACGGTTTGTTTCTTGGTTTTGCTGTTTATCAAAGCTCATTTTAATAATCCTTTTTATTTATTGGTTTAAAGTTTTTAAGCGGCACTGGTTAACGAACGCTCTAAGATACGACGTGATACTTCTAAATCATTGTTACCATGTTCGCCCAGTTTTACCATGTTATGCGCTTCAAGCTGCTTGATAATAGGGTCAATCGCTGACTCATCAAGCTTTTCATCTGCCAAGCTAACTGGTAGGCCAAGGCTACGGAAGAAGTTCTCAGTCTTAACGATAGCAGTCTCGATGATGCTGTCGTCGTCTTGTTTTGTATCACTGTTGCTATCAATGGCCCAAACGTTACGTGCATATTGAAGAAGTTTGTCTTTTTTGCTTTCTTTAAGCTCACGCAGTACTGATGGCAATAAAATAGTAAGGGTACGAGCATGATCAATGCTATGTAATGACGTCAGCTCATGACCAACCATATGCGTGGTCCAGTCCTGTGGTACGCCAGTACCAATGAGGCCATTAAGCGCCATGGTAGCTGTCCACATGATGTTTTTACGAGTTTCTAAGTTTTCTGGATCTGCTTTGACCGCTGCGCCTTCTTCAATCAAAATTTTAAGTAAGCTCTCAGCAAAGGCATCTTGCACTTTTGCATTGACTGGATAAGTCAGATATTGCTCCATCACGTGGACAAAGGCATCCGCAACACCATTCATAACCTGACGCTCAGGCAAAGTGAGGGTTTTAGTCGGATCTAAGATTGAGAATTTAGGGAAGACTAATGGACTGCGAAAAGGTAGCTTTGCTTGACGCTCGCTATGATTGACCACGCCGCCATTGTTCATCTCAGAACCCGTCGCTGGGATAGTCAGTACAGCACCCAAATCGATGGCAGTGTCTATATTTGCACAACCACTGAGCAGTGCATCCCAGGCTTTTTCACGTGAGACAGTGCGGTCTGCATTGTCATCCTCGGTAAGTGAGGAGACTAATGCGACAAACTTACTGCCATCAATGACTGAACCACCACCAACGGCTAATAGGAAGTCAATGTTATGTTCATTGACCATATCAGCCGCTTTAAGCAACGTATTGAACTCTGGGTTTGGCTCAATACCGCCAAACTCAAAGACTTCGCGATTTCCGTTCGTTGCTAACGCTTTTCTGACTTCATCTAGGGTACCTGTGCGTTCAGCTGAACCGCCACCATAAGTAATCAGTACTTTTGCATCATTAGGTACTAAATCTGATAATTGTTCGATTTGACCTTCACCAAAAACGATGCGTACTGGGTTGTAATATTGAAAGTTATTCATAAGATTCCTAAAATTTATTGAGTATTAACTGAATAGATGGTTTGCAAAAAATTGAGCAATCGTCTGATTCGTTTTTGTTATGTGGGCATTGTACATTAATTAGACCGGTCGTCTAGTATTGTTTACAAAACTCTCGTATATCTATAATTTGTATAAAATCGAATATGAAAATAAGAAAGCGAAAATATCTGTGTAGAACTCAAGGTCCAAGCCTGATAGTTCATCTATTGTGAAGCGTTACTTAGATTATTTTGAGAGTGGCTTAGTTGGGGTTAGATGACTGGTGACAAACAAAGGAACATATCTAAAAGAAAGTAAGTTTTAACAATACTTTTATAAAATCGAAGTTAACTATAGAAAAGAGCTAGGTACGTACAAAGGCAAAGAGCCTCTATTAGCGGCCCATCTCAGTGGTCGTCATTTGCCATACTTCGGCAAGTGGGGTATTGGTTTGGCTGATTTTAGCGATCAAGCTGGCGCCAAGCCAAGCAAAGTACCAACGCTTCGCCATACTCTCTGCAGCTATATTATCCAGTTTTGGTACAGAGTTGTCCGCCCAACCAGCTTTAATCTGTTCGGCAAGCCAGCTAATGGTCTGCTGGTAACCAGCATAAAGCACTTTACGCATAGGCTCTGACATATCGGCAACCTCAGCACTAAGCTTAACAACCAAGCACTTTTCATGGTCACAGCCGTTTTGTTGCGTGTCATACCAGCTTTGGAAATAATCATAAATTTTTTGCTGAGCACTAATATCTTGCGCGCCAATAGTCTCAAGGCGGTTCTTATACTTGGTAAAGTAATGATTAATAATGGCTTCACCAAACGCTTCTTTTGATGCAAAGTAATGATAAAAAGAACCTTTAGGGACGCCTGCCGTATCTAGTATCTGCTTGATACCGACAGCAGTGAAGCCTTTTTGAGCGATAAGTTGATAGCCTATCGCTAGTAGATGGGCCCTTGTATCTAATGGGGTGATATCTGACGGAGCAATGTCTGATGATGTAGACGTTTTAGTAATGGACATAAGAGCTATGTTCTCCTTGGAGCAATGTTTTTTAATTTTATAATTATATTGGTATAAGAATGTTGAAAGAAGACATCGGATCATAACGCTTAAAAACATTGCATAGTGTCATGTAGTGCTATATTACATAAGTATGATTTTATAGAAGTTACGTTTTATCAACAATGTTTAAAGCTAAAGCAGTCTTGTTTTAACTGTCTTCTATGTTAACATTAGACCAGTCGTCTAGCAAGCTTAGCGTTTAAACCAATAGGTTTATCACTTATGTATTAATCGCTTATATGTTATAGATAGTTTGGCCTTCTAGTAGGCTCTTATCTAATTTGCACAACATGTTTTTATAAACAATAATTTCAACTAGCACTACATTAATAATGATTACAACTAATCAAGGATAGTAGATATGACAACCAATAATACTAATAGTAATAATAACGCGTATAGCGACTTTCATCTGCAATACATTGCAGGGGAATGGCAAAGCGGGCAAGATGACAGCGTCAATACTGATGTCAATCCATATAATAACGATACGCTGGTCGAGATTAAACAGGCCACCAGCAAGCAGCTTGATGAAGCTTATCAAGCAGCAAATGCGGCACAAAAAGAATGGGCGCAAAAGACACCCGCTGAGCGTGCCAGTTTAATGTATAACGTCGTGAATATTTTAGATCAACGTCAAGATGAAATAGTCGATTGGCTCATTAGAGAGTCGGGCAGTACGCGTATCAAAGCAATGGTCGAGTTCGGTAGTGCGCGTGCGATTACGCTTGAAGCTGCTACTTTTCCCAATCGTGTCCACGGTGAAATTCGTCCATCGAATACGCCAGGCAAAGAAAACTTTGTCTACCGTGAGCCAATTGGAGTCGTCGCGGTTATTAGCCCATGGAACTTCCCGTTACATCTCACTCAGCGTTCTATCGCACCTGCACTAGCCCTTGGCAACGCGGTCGTACTTAAGCCTGCCAGTGACACGCCTGTTACGGGTGGTTTATTGCTCGCCAAAATATTTGAAGAAGCCGGTCTGCCAAAAGGATTACTCAACGTCGTCGTTGGTGCTGGTAGTGAGATTGGTGATGCCATCGTCACGCATGATATTCCAAGCTTTGTATCCTTTACTGGTTCGACCTCAGTCGGCAAGCACATTGGTGAGCTGGCCAATGGTGGTGACTATCTCAAACAAGTCGCGCTTGAGCTGGGCGGGAACAGTCCGTTTGTGGTATTAAAAGATGCTGACATCGAACAAGCAGTTAAAGCCGCTGCTTTTGGTAAGTTTTTGCATCAAGGTCAGATCTGTATCGCTATCAATCGTATTATCGTTGAAGATAGTATTTATGACGACTTCGTAGAGCGTTTCTTAGCGCACGTTAAGACTTTAAACGTTGGTGATCCAAGTAAACAGGACACGGCAGTCGGTCCAATTATTAATGAAAAACAAGTTACATCACTACAAGAAAAAATCGCTAAAGCACAAGAAGAAGGTGCCAACATGGTTTTAAGCGGTGAGATTAAAGGTCAGGTCGTGCCGCCGCATGTCTTTACCGAAGTGACTCGTGAGATGGACTTGTCATGCAATGAGGTGTTTGGACCATTGGTTGGCATTATTCGTGCTAAAGATGAGGACGATGCATTATCGATTGCCAACGCTTCTATGTATGGTTTGTCTAGTGCGGTGTTTACCTCAGACATGCAAAAAGGCCTGCGTTTCGCTCGTGGTATCAGAGCTGGCATGACCCACATCAATGATATCTCAGTGAACGATGAGAGCAACGTACCATTTGGCGGTGAGAAAAACTCAGGTATTGGCCGTTTTAATGGAGAGTGGATACTTGAAGAGTTTACCAGAACGCATTGGATATCAATGCAAAACGAACCGCGTCAGTATCCATTTTAATGGCAGCCGATTGAATGAAGATACATAAAAAAGACCGCTCTAATGGCGGTCTTTTTTGCGTGAGTCTTGTATCCAAGCATCAGTTGTTCTATTAATAGCAGTGCTAATGAGAATGAAAACCCAATAGCGCTCCGATTTCTTCAACAGTCATATTTCTAACGAGCGCTTGTTCTTCTACTGATAAGCGGTTGGTGTGTTCTTTTATCATCGTATGAATGCTACGAGAGATCTCGGTTGTCGTCGCATAATACATTTGCGGCTGCTCTTTTGTAAGGATCATCAAAAACTTATTGACGATTTTACGTTTCTCTTGCGGTGCGTTTTCTTCAGTCATAGTATTCTCCTAGAAGTGACTCATTTAAGCAGGCAGGCCACCGAGAGTCAATGCTCGTAAGTACAATAACGGTGCTAAATGTTAAGGACTGTGGTATTTTTAAGTTTTACTTTTGGTAATCAACTGAGTACGCTCACGTTTTGAGAGTTAACGATATGTCCAGTCAAACTTTGAATAAAAAAACTGTATTGATGTTATTTCATAATGACATACGAGTACATGATAATGAGACATTGATAACAGCGGCACAATTGGCCAGTAGCCACGAAGATGGAACCCTAATCCTCGTTTACGTCTCGTTTTTGGCTGCCAGTTTGACGAAAAGTAACTGGGGACCAGCTTATTGTTTCGATGAAATGGGTTTTGCTCGTCAGCAGTTCTTACAAGAAAGTCTGATCGATCTAAATCAGTCATTAGCGCGCCTTGGTAATCGCTTGCTTTATCTAAAACCAGACAATCACCCTAAAGAGTTGGATACGTTTAAACAACTGTGTCAGCTCATCGAAGCACAACAGGTCACTGATATTTGTATCAGTGCCACAGCAGACTACGCACAAAACCAAGCATATGATGTTTTGCAGGACAAATACCCAAAGGTACGTTGGCATGTATTATCAACGGCCACGTTATTTAATCAGTTGCCTACAGACGATTTGCCTAAAAGTTTTACACAATTTCGTAAAAAAGTTGAAACAGATAACAATTTATTGGAGGCTGAAGACGATCTTGTCACCTTTCAAACACCTAACAAACTACCGCCACTCCCTCAAGCATTAAACAGTAACAATTACGCTTTGAGCATCAAAATAGCTGATAAATCTATACAGTTAGACTCCAACTTTGTCGGCGGAGAGGGGCAGGCAGTGGCTCATTTAAACGCCTACTTTGAGTCTGACGCACCCAGCAGCTATAAAATAACTCGTAATGCACTCGATACGTGGACACATTCTACGAAGTTTTCGGCATGGCTGGCCAATGGTTCGCTATCTGTGAAGACGCTACTCAATCGACTACGTCATTATGAACGCGACACGATTGCTAACGAGTCAACGTATTGGATATGGTTTGAGTTATTGTGGCGTGAATATTTTTATTGGTACGCCAACATACATCAGCAAAAGCTCTTTTTATTTCAGGGTATTGGCGCATATAAACCATCGACTCAATATCATAAAAAGCGTTTGCAACAATGGCAAAATGGAGAGACCGCTTATCCTATCGTGAATGCCTGTATGAAGCAGCTAAAAGCGACTGGTTATATGTCAAATCGTGGTAGGCAATTGGTCGCCAGCTGCTTGATTCATGAACTGGGTGTTGACTGGCGTTATGGTGCGACCCATTTTGAGCAGTACCTTATTGATTATGATGTGGCTAGCAACTGGGGCAACTGGCAGTACCTAGCAGGGGTAGGCGCAGATCCTAGAGGGTGTCGACAATTTAATCTTGACAAACAAACTCAACAATACGATCCACAAGGCGATTTTATTAATAAATGGCAAGGCAGCAAGGCAACAAAGTAATAAGGTAAGTTAAAATAGCGGGTAAGTTTTAAATGAAATCTCTTAGTACAAGACAACGTCAATACGAGACAATTTCGATAATACAAATACAAATACAATGAATATAAAATTATGAAAAAACCAAGTCCTTATTTAACCTTTGCCGGTACTATTCCATTCATCGCCTGCGCTATCTTTATTACGATGGGCATTGATGCCATACGAATATTAGGGACCACCGCGCATGTTCTTTCTGTCTATGGGCTAGTAATTGCATCGTTCATGGCAGGGGCACACTGGGGCAATCATCTTGCTTTAGCTGATGACAACACATGGGCGATTAAGATTCCTATATTTAGTAATATCATTGCGCTTGGTCTATGGTTGGGCTTTTTAAGCTTATCAACTGTTGGTTTTATTAGGCTATTGGTTGTTGGTTTTATTGGACTATTGATTATTGATTATAATCTTCAACAAGCACAGATTATAAGTCATGTTTATTTTAAAGTGAGAAAGTATGTCACGGTGATAGTGGTTTTAGCCCTCATAATTTCAGCTGTGCAATTGTAAAAGTTGTCTTATAGGATACTAACATCCATTGAATAACACTTAACATTCATCTAAAATGAATGTTAAGTGTTATTCGTTGTTTCATTAATCCTAAGAAGACAGTCATGCAATCCATCAATTTACCTAGCAAGCCGCCGAGCTCTCCGCATCCTATTCTTAATTTAAGCTTTCGCATATTTTTTAGTGCAGCAGCGATATTTGCCATAGTGATGATGGTGCTGTGGTCATTTGTGTTTACCGGTCATACTGATATTGATGCACAGGTTTTGAATCCGCTATATTGGCATGGTCACGAGATGATTTATGGTTATGCCTTGGCAGTGGTGGCAGGGTTTTTGCTGACTGCGGTCAAGACATGGACAGGGGTGATGATGCCACACGGCTACAAGCTACTGGCTATCTTTGTTTGCTGGCTCTTGGCACGGCTTAGCTGGCTTGCTTTTGGGCTTGGAATGACGATTGCAAGTGGCAGTATATCGTTGTTATATGTAGCAGCAGTATTTGATTTATTGTTCGTCGGCTCGATGGCTTTTGTTATCTTTCGAGCAGTATTGCAAGTTAAGCAATATAAGCAGATGGGTATATTAGCAAAGCTGGCTTTATTAACGTTGGGCAACGGCTTATGTTATTGGGGCATTGTCAATGCCGATATGAGTACGACCAAAGTTGGTATTTACTTGGGCTTTTACTTGATTATCGGTTTGGTATTAACGATTGGCAGGCGGGTTGTACCATTCTTTATTGAACGTGGTCTTAGTCTGCCTAATGCGGCAGGTGTCAAAAAAACCGTCAGTCTACGCAATAGTAAAACGCAAGATATCGCCAGCCTATTGTTCTTTTTGGCGTTTTTTATCGTTGATGTGTTTTATCCTAATCCGTACTTGCTTAGTATTACCGCGTTTGGGGTAGCAGTGGTCAACATTGTACGCCTAGTTGGTTGGTATCACCGCGGTATTTGGCAAAAGCCCTTGTTATGGTCGTTATATATTGCATTTATAGGTATGTGCTTAAGTTTTTTGCTCTATGCACTGCAGCCATGGTTGGGTTACGCTCACAGTATTGCTATGCATGGGTTAGCGATTGCAGGTGTTGGCATGATGACAGTTGCAATGATGACGCGAGTATCGCTTGGACATACAGGACGCAGTATTCATCAGCCACCTAAGACTGTAAATATCATGTATATCTTGATGGTGCTGGTATTTATGAGCCGTGTGCTATTACCGCTCGCTGATATGAGTCATTATCTGTTATGGATTATGATCGCTCAAGGCGCATGGATTGCCTGCTTTGTGCTATTTTGCATCAGCTATCTGCCGATGCTTGCACGTCCTAGACCCGACGGTTTATTTGGATAATAAAGGTCGAGTGATGAGATTTGGTCATTAAGTTTGAATGGATAAATTTTTAAGCAATTTTAATTAAATAGGAGCGCAAATACATGCGACTGACCAATTATAGTGATTATGCACTGCGCTCGTTAATTTATTTGGCAGTGAGGCCAGAGCCTGAGACGCTAGCAAATATTAGTGACATTGCAGACAGCTATCATATTTCTAAAAGTCATTTGACCAAAATTATTCATCAGCTAGGTCAGCTTGGTTATATAGAAAGTGTGCGTGGCAAAAATGGTGGTATTCGGCTGGCTTATGCGCCAAAGGATATCAATTTGGGTGTATTGATTAAACAAATAGAGCCTGATTTTGATTTGGTCGAGTGCTTTGCTACAACCGGAGATAGTGATAATCAAAAGCCTCGTGCAGAAGGATTACCGATTACTTTTATCAGCGAAGAAGGCAGTAAACCCATCGGTTGTGTGATCACGCCAGCGTGTCAGCTTAAAGGCGTGTTTTTTGAGGCACTAACAGCGTTTATTGCCGTTCTTGAAAAATACACTTTGGCAGATGTGATTGATAATAAAAATGAGTTGAAGCAATTTTTATTTTCATAAAATCAATAAAAAAGCTCAAAACCAGCGATCTAGTGTTACTGATTTTGAGCCTAAATCTTAAATATTCGAATGTATCATTTTCCAAGCAGTAAATGATTTAATTTGCAATTACTGATTAAAATTAATGAGCGAGCTGCTCTACCTTACGCGAGCCTTGTGGCTGAATAGGACGGTTATTACCTTCGTATAGATCAGACATAATCGCAAACTGATCATTAGCAAGGGTTAAAGGCTTTTGACTAACATACCATTGTACTTCTTCTGAACATGGCGGCGTCGTCAGCGAACCACTATAATGATAAAAGGTAGGCATGACAGGTGCTAAAGCAGACAAGTCTATGCCATTAGCCGTGTATTCCTCATCGTTTTGAGTGGTCAGCTCAGTACCATTTAATAATACCCGTAGCACATCATTGGTCTGTCCAATCTGCAACATGATACCCACTACAGCAAGATTGCCTTCGCTGTTAGCGTGTACAAAATGGATCTCACCTGGATAATTCTGACCACCGAATTGATGCTCGCTTGGGGTATGATAATGAAACTGCTTGAGCACGTAGCGTTCATCATTTAAGACAATAGCGTTGTCTTCGGTCGTTGGCGTATAAACGATCGTATGTCCATTGTCATGGATACGAACATTGGTCGATTGACGGTAGTCAATGCTTGGCGCAGCTGTGCTACTGGCAGTCACTTCCTTGATATCGATAGGGGATTGCTGTTGACCAATTTTACAAGCACTAGCGCCTTCGACATCGCCCCAATACTCGGGACCTGTACTGCCCTCATACGACCACTTAGGATGATGGACACTACCATTATCTTGCGGTGTCACTACGGTCACACTGGTATCAGTATGCTGCTCTTTTGAGGCTTGATGATTGGCAGTACAAGCAGTAACTCCTAATGTGCTTACCGCCAAAATAGCAGTCGCTAAATAATGATGATTCATATTACAGTCCTTTTTATGGTCAAAATGATAGAGTATGTCTGTTAAAGCTTAAAAAGTTAAGCCTTTTCAAGCTTAGGGCGTGCTTTTTCAATCGCTTTTAATAATGCCTTTTCAAACCCACCAACCTCAAATGTGATCAAGCTTGAGTGGGCCGCACAGAAATTGTGAGTATCGCGCCATTGATGTGCAATCTTGGTCGCCCAATCACAGTATTGCTTGCCAGCATCTGGTTCATCTTTAAGCGCTTGTTTGGTTGTAGGATGCAAGAGCAGCTCGGGTAGTACAGCCTCAAGCACCTTTGCCGGTGGGCTCATAAAAGTATCATCTACATGTAAGCTTCTGCTGGCAGGATGATAGGCCAATAACGAGCCTGCATGGATTTTTTCGTTAGGGGAGATATAGTAGATACCTTGAGATAAAGAAAATTTGAGCTCCGGATAACGTTCGGCTACTGCATCACTCTCTACTAAATCGTCTGCCCATGGTATTTGGGGTACTTGTTTGTGGTGGCGACGGCTACCATAAAATTCGGCTTGCGGAAAATCTTTTGCCATCTGCTCACAATGTACGGTATGAAAAGGATGAAGATTCAACACAGCTTCGACATCCTGGCCATCGTTGGTCAAGGCCATGACTTGATCTCGCACATCACCAGTCAGCTCGTAGCTGTCCAAAAAGACAAATTTGCCCGATTCTAACTGTACGAGCGAGCATTGGGTACCTATATCAAGTACACCGCCTAAACGAAAAGATCCGCGTATGTTCCAAAACCCTGCACCTAGATTATAAATTTTGTCTGCCATCTTTATTACCTCTTATTGCTTAAAGATTGATGTAATGGTTTATCAAAACAGCTGCTAGCTTAACTGTTCCTACATTATTTTTAGAGATTATGAACTTAAGGGCTGCTAAAGTCTGTTATAGAAGGGATGTGGAATGTATAGATAGTTTAAATTAAAGCCAGTTAAGTAGCTAAAGTAGCGCATAAACAAGTTCTCATAATAATAAACAATTTTAAAAGAAGATAAAAAGTATGTATCGAAACATTTGGTTAGCAGCGCTTGACAGTATGTACCAGCAATTGGTATAAAGCATCTACCTAAACGAATATAGACAGACAAATGCCTACATCATCAGACTCGACCCTTAAAAAGATATATGTCAAAGATTATCGCTCTCCGCAAGCGGCAATAGACCACGCTAAGTCTATCGGCGGTGCTCGGATTATATTTCCCAATGGCGACTATCCTTGTAGTTTGGTAATTGATAGTCCGAATATCGAGCTATTTAGTGAGGGTAATACCATTTTACGGGCAAAAACACCTTCTACTGTCGTTGACGTACAGGCAGGCGGAGTAAACTTCGTCCTAGATGGATTTGATATACGTGGTCAAACATTACGAGATGAGCTTACCTCTAACAGAAATGGCACGCACAAAAACACCAAAGCACTGCACTGTATTCGTATTCAAGAGCGCGGCGCTCGGCTCAAAAACTTTAAGACCAGTGGCGCACGTTATGATGGTATCTATCTTAAATATAATGGACAAATTGATTTTGAAGCTCAGGATTTTTTGTGCGATTCTACCGCTCGTAATCCAGTATCTATTATTTCAGGCCAAGGCTTTAAGTTTATACGCGGTAAAATGCGTTTGGATAATAAATTCTCTGCCGGACAAGGTAAACTAAGAAGCGGTATATATTTATTTGATTGTGAACCCAATAATATCAACGATAAATACCGTGATATTAAATTCACAGACGTGGTCTTTGAAAATGCTGGCACGCGTTACGGTAACAATCAAGTTATCTTTCAAGACACCAATATAGGCAATTCAAATGATTTGGGTGTGTACTTTAAAGACTGTGACTTTATTAAGTCTGGTACAGCTACCGGATCTGCTTATGTACGCCTCAAGGCTGATGGAAAATTGAAAGAGTTTAGTAACATTCACTTTGAAAGAACCTATCATCAAAACAGAGCCATGGCAATTGCTAGCGGTCGCGAGCTATTACTTAGAAATTCGTCTTTTAACGATGTTGTTATTGATGATCGAAACCTAACGTTTGCTATTAAATTATCATCTGGCACGGTTGTTAATAATGTGCGCACAACAGCTGATAAATCTTCGGCTAAATCTAAAGCTCCAGCTGTCCGGACATCGTTAAATAAGCCTGTCAATTTGCTTTTAGATAAAAAAAGCAATGTCAAAGTTACAGATGTTCCAGGGTACTAAAGTCAAAGTGCTGAGCAATATAAGTCGCCTTGAGCGGCTTTTTTTGTGTTTTAAGAGTGGATAGAATCATTCGTAGTGTATTAAATGGTTCAGCAATGCGATAGATAGTGAATAGTGGTATATTTAGAATGCAAGATTGCTCCTGTTTAAGGACCAAAATTATATAACATTTTGCATCTTAAGCTTAACTGCCAGTGTGATACCATGATGCGCTTGTCATAATGACTATAAGTTTAGGCTTTTGTATATTTATAGCCTGTTCCTACCACCCACGCCGATATCATGCGCGTATAACATAGTCAGCAACTTTGTGAATCACATACCAGATAACGCCTCAACGAACAACGCGTCACATGACAGCGCCAATCAAACTGTCTCAGCGCTCTCATCAGTCATACCATCTACTTCGCAGCCCAGTCCGCCGTCTTGGGTGTTGAAGCTAACCGTTGGTTTGATTGGGATGTTTGCTTTTTTGCAAGTATATTCTATTCAAGCAGTCTTACCTGTACTGATGGTGGACTTCGCTGCCACCGAAGTACAAGCAGGTATGGTTGTTGGCGCGACAGTGATGGCGATTGCTATTATGTCGCCATTTTTAGGCATGTTATCTGATGCTGTAGGGCGCAAGTCTTTTATCGTCGGAGCTTTGTTGTTTTTGGCGATACCGACAGCGCTTATAGCTCAAAGCCCAGATATTGGCTGGATGGGTCTGTGGCGGTTTATGCAAGGCTTGTCAGTACCTGGTATTACGGTAGTGACGATTGCCTATATTGGTGAGGAGTTTGAAGGGCGAGCAGTCACCGAGCTGATGTCATTTTATGTCTCAGGTTCAGTGCTTGGCGGTTTTCTGGGACGGTTCTTGCTTGGGCATTTGCATGAGCTTATAGGCTGGCGTCACGGCTATTATGTGATGGCCGCGATGACATTGGTCGGTGCATTATGGGTAGGTAAAATGTTGCCTTCATCACGCCAGTTTGAGGCCAATCCAAACTTTCGCTCAGCCATGCAGACATTAGGTGAGCATCTGACCAATCGCTACGTAGTGACAGCTTGCTTACTTGGCGCGTGTGTGTTGTTCTCTTTGGTAGGCTGCTTTACCTTTATCAATTTGCATCTGGCCAAGACTCCATATGAGCTAAGTACTGGACAGCTTGCCAATATCTTTGCTGTGTACCTAATAGGCGTGGTCATTACCCCATTATCGACTACCTTATTACGCCGATTTGGCGCAGCACGAACGGTGCGAGTTGCTGTGATAGTGTCTATGATAGGGGTGCTATTGACCTTAGTATCACCGCTGTGGGGTATTGTTATTGGACTTGCTGTTATGTCGTCCGGAGTCTTTATCACCCAAGCTGCGACCATCAGTTATATCGCAGTCAATGTCAAAAAAGGGCGCAGCTTGGCTTCTGGCTTATATTATATGAGCTATTATGCAGGTGGTACGATAGGAGCCTGGCTATGCGGTATTGTTTATGCGCGTGGTGAATGGTCAATGACAGTATGGCTGTTGTTAGCCTTGCAGATTCTTGCATTACTCATAGCAAGCTTTGGTATGGTTAAAACCAAACCTCGTACTGCATGAGCCTCGCACTGCTTAAAACAAGTCTTGGCTAACATATTGTGGTAGGCAGTGGAATTACTATTCTCGAATGCTGAGTATCGTCCTGCTTACGTGTGCACGCTTTACATAGTATGGGTTTTTTCTTACTATCAATAAGTAATCGGCTAAAAAGCAGCTTTTTAAAAAGTAGATACCTCAAATAAAATAAGCTTTTATCCAGATAGTAGTCTGTTTCTAAAAAGTATAAACACGACCGCATTCAATTATTTATAGTAATAAAACGTTCACGATAACGACAAACAAGGAAGTCACATCTATGTCAAATATCTATGATAGCGCACCATCAGCCTATGAATTTCCATTACTTATTAAACAACTACTAAACCGTGCCAAGACCGTCTCATTGGATCAAGAGATTATATATGCGGACAAAAAGCGCTTAACTTATAAGGATTTATTTACCCGCATTAACCGTTTAGCCAATGTCTTAGCAGATTTAAATCTCGATGGAGGTGATGTGGTAGCGGTCATGGACTGGGATAGTCATCGCTATCTTGAGTCTTATTTTGCAGTACCTATGTCGCAATATATTTTGCAGACGGTCAATATCCGTCTGTCCCCAGAAAAAATTCTTTATACCATTAATCATGCCAAGCCTAAAGTATTGATGCTCAATTCGGAATTTGCGCCTTTGGTTAAAGACTATCAGTTTGAAAACTCAAGTATTGAGCATATTATTTGGCTAGATGACAATGGCGTGTCGCATGAAGGTGTCTTTGGTGGTAATCAAAGTCGCGTAACAGGTGAGTATGAAGCGTTATTAGCAGCGGCTGATAGTGAGTTTGATTTTCCAGATTTCGATGAAAACACGATAGCCACAACCTTCTATACTTCAGGGACGACGGGTGATCCAAAAGGTGTGTTCTTTAGTCATCGCCAATTGGTATTACATAGCTTAGCGGAAGCTGCGTCACTTGGTATGCTGCCCAATAAGCAAGGCGTCAGCTACGGTGATGTTTATATGCCGATGACGCCGATGTTCCATGTCCATGCCTGGGGCTTTCCGTTTACGGCCACGATGATTGGTTTAAAGCAAGTTTATCCAGGACGTTATGCGCCCGATACTTTGTTAGATCTAATCATTAATGAAGAGGTCAGTATTACCCACTGCGTACCAACAATATTACAGATGGTACTCAAAGAAGCGCAAGATCGGGACGTCAGCTTTAATGGGCTAAAAATGATCATTGGTGGTTCAAGGTTAACAGAAGGTTTAGCCAAATCCGCATTGGCACAAGACATTGAGGTATATACAGGTTACGGAATGTCAGAGACCGCACCATTGATTAGCTTAACTGACTTTAGCCTCAATGAACCTGAAATGACTGAGGAAGAAGATATTAATCGTCGCTGTATGACGGGTAAGCCAGTATTGATGGTCGATGCACAAGTCTGGAGCACAGATAATAAGCCAGTAGGTGTTGGTAAAGAAAATACGGGTGAGCTGGTATTACGGGCACCTTGGTTGACTCAAAGCTATCTCAAAAACAATGACGCAGGCAAGGAGCTGTGGGAAAATGGCTACATGCATACCCAAGACATCGCTTACGTCAAACCTGATGGTTATATTAAAATAACTGATCGTCTCAAAGATGTCATCAAATCTGGTGGAGAGTGGATCTCATCATTGGAGATTGAGACCATTTTATCATTGCATCCAGCAGTGGCCGACGTGTCAGTCATCGGTGTCCGTGATAAGCAGTGGGGAGAACGCCCATTGGCGTTAGTAGTCTTAAAGCCCAACAAGCAAGACACTAGTGCTGATGATATTATTGCAGTTGCAGAGCAAGCAGTCAGTAAAGGTATTATCCCTAAATATGGTGTACCAAGCGAGTTTAAATTCGTTGATGAGCTGCCTAAAACCTCTGTTGGTAAGCATGATAAAAAAGTGATGCGAGAGATGTATGCCAATCAGACACAGGTTTAATTGATATTAACTGTAATCACATCGCAGTTTATGCGCTAAACAGTTGACCTTTATTACTAGCTCTGCTACATTTTAAACCGATACTTATCAAACCGATACACTATGTATTGTTTTTATAGGTATCGGTTTTTTGTTTCTGGCAGGGAAAGCCAGGGCAACCATACTTAAGCAGTCATATAAATTTGCTATATTGCACTTATAATATATACAGCGACTCTTCCAACTTCATTAGCTATTTCATATAGCATATATAGTCGTGTTGCCTCACATTTCGTTTACGCTAAGGATAGCCATTATGAGCGAGCAAGCTACCAATTTAGATTCTAACCAAACCTCTAATAATACCGATATCTCTGTGCAAGATTCTACTTTTGCTGATATTTATAGTGACTCGATCAATGATCGAGAGCAGTTTTGGGCAGAGCAAGCCAAGCGTATCTACTGGCATAAAGAGCCTGAGCAAATTCTTGATGACAGTAATCTACCGTTTGCTAAGTGGTATGTCGGCGGTGAGACCAATCTTTGCTATAACTGCGTAGATCGTCATATCCCCGAACGAGCAGAGCAAGATGCTTTCATTTGGCTCTCATCCGAGATCAATCAAGAATTGATAGAGACTTATCCAGCAGTCGTTGATGCCTTTAAGAACTTGGGAAACAACGTTGAGTTTTATACGGACTATACCAAGCGTCGCTTAACCTATAATGATCTTTATAAAGAAGTCAATTACTTTGCGGACGTGCTACAGCGTCATGGTATCGAGAAGGGCGACCGCGTCGTTATTTATATGCCCATGATTTTGGAGGCAGCCTATGCCATGCTTGCCTGTGCTCGTATCGGTGCGGTGCATTCGGTCGTCTTTGGTGGCTTTGCGGCGCATAACCTTGCCATTCGTATGGATGATGCTGAGGCCAAAATGGTCATCACTGTCGATGCGGGCCTACGCGGTGGTAAAGTAGTCAATTATAAAAACCTTGTCAATCAGGGGGTTGAGCAAGCAAGCATAAAACCTGAGCATGTGCTGGTAGTCAACCGCGGGGTGTTGCCATTTAAACCACAAGACATCGATGTAGATTATGCAACCGAGCGCCGCATCAGCTGTGAATCCGGTGCTGTGGTCGAGCCGGTTTGGCTTGAGTCAAATACGCCCTCTTATCTGCTTTATACCTCTGGGACGACTGGTACGCCAAAAGGCGTGCAACGTGATACGGGCGGTCATGCAGTTGCCCTGACTACCTCAATGGACTATATCTACGA
The DNA here is from genome assembly GCF_947488565.1 of uncultured Psychrobacter sp. Taxonomy (GTDB): domain Bacteria; phylum Pseudomonadota; class Gammaproteobacteria; order Pseudomonadales; family Moraxellaceae; genus Psychrobacter; species Psychrobacter saeujeotis. The sequence continues at coordinate 76,153 of NZ_CANKZC010000004.1, forward strand.
TGGGAAGGCGGGCGAGACCTTTTGGGCGATCTCGGACATTGGCTGGGCAGTTGGGCACTCTTATACTATCTATGCGCCATTGCTGGCTGGCATGACCAGCGTGATGTATGAAGGCTTACCGCATCGTCCAAACCCCGGTATCTGGTGGCGAATTGTAGAGGCCAATAAGGTTAATATCTTATTTACCGCACCGACGGGTGTGCGTATGCTCAAAAAGCAAGATGAGACTTGGATGACCCGCTATGATGTCTCAAGCGTTAAGTCTTTCTTTTTAGCAGGTGAGCCCCTTGACGAATCAACGGCCAATTGGCTGACCAAGCATTTAGGTGTGCCAATTTTAGATCATTATTGGCAAACAGAGTCTGGCTGGCCAATTTTGAGCAATACGCCCAAGTTTGATCACAAACCGCACAAACAAGGCTCACCTGGCTATCCCATGTATGGCTATGATGCCCGCGTCCTCAACGAAGAGACAGGCGAGCCGTGCGGTGCAGGTGAGAAAGGATTGCTAGCGATTAGCGCGCCATTGCCACCAGGTTGTCTCACCACTGTATGGCGCAACGATGAGCGCTTTATGAGTAGCTACTTTGGTCTATTCGATGGCAAGCAGTACTCAACCTCAGACTATGCGGTAACTGACGAAGATGGCTATTTTTATATCTTAGGACGCACCGATGATGTCATCAATGTCGCCGGTCACCGTATCGGTACCCAAGAAATTGAAGAGGCGATCAGCACCCATCCAGAGATGGCCGAGTGTGCGGTCGTGGGCATACAAGATGAGCTAAAAGGGGAGTTGCCGATTGCCTTTTGTGTGCTAAAAGATCATGAGCAAGTTGCAACGACCGAAAACCGTTTCCGCATTGAGCAGCAAGTTATCGGTGCAGTGGTAAAATCCCTTGGTGGTATCGCAAGACCTGCCGCGATTTATTTCCCGCAAGCCTTACCAAAGACTCGCTCTGGCAAAATCCTACGCCGCGCTATTCGCGCACTGGCAGAGAACAAGCCTACTGGCGATATGTCAACGCTTGACAATCCAACCGCGATCGATGCCATTAAACAGTCTATGAAAGACTATTGATTGAAATGAAAGGATAATTTGTATTCGCTAGTTGTGAGTCACTATTTTAAAATCGCGTAAAAGCTCATGAGTCATCATGGGCTTTTTTTATTGACTCAGCTAATCTATCAACGAAGAGAGTTAACGTTACCAAAATTTCAACAAAGCACTTGACCCTAAAATTGATTTATTGTTATAGTCAATAACGATACGAAATAAATCATTTTAAAATAAAACGACGTCAATAGTAAACTATTGCGCCTAATACTTTTAAGCTTAGTACTTTTAATAATTCCAGACGCGTCTAGCAGCAGTCTTAAAAACAAGATAAGGATATCTTATGCATCATGTTCAGCAGCTCATCAATGGCCAATTTCTCAAATCAACGACCAATGAATGGCTTGATATTACTGATCCAGCCACACAAGAAGTCATTGCCAAAGTCCCACAAACCACTGACGATGAAATCAATCAAGCAGTCGCCGCCGCCCAGACGGCTTTTCAAACATGGCGCAAAACGCCAATTACCACGCGTGCGCGTATTTTTCTAAAGTATCAACAGCTGATACGTGAGCATATGGATGAGCTGGCAGAAACCTTAACTGCTGAACAAGGCAAAACCATTGCTGATGCCCGCGGAGATGTGTTTCGTGGTTTAGAAGTGGTCGAGCATGCAGCAGGCATTGCTAATTTGCAGATTGGTGATTTCGTTGAAAACGTTGCCTCAGGCGTTGACACTTATAGTGTTTGGCAGCCACTAGGCGTTTGCGCTGGTATTACCCCGTTTAACTTCCCAGCGATGATTCCGCTATGGATGTTCCCAATGGCGATTGCTACGGGCAATACCTTTATCTTAAAGCCGTCCGAGCAAGACCCAATGGTGACCATGCGTTTGGTAGAGCTGGCTGTCGAAGCTGGCGTACCTGAAGGGGTACTAAATGTGGTACACGGCGGCAAAGCGACGGTTGATGCCATTTGTGATCATCCAGATATCAAAGCTGTTTCATTTGTCGGCTCGACCGCCGTTGGTAAGCATGTCTACGAGCGCGCCAGCAAGTCTGGTAAACGTGCCCAATGTATGATGGGTGCCAAAAACCATGGCGTTATCCTACCTGACGCCAATAAAGAGCAAACCCTCAATCAGCTAGCGGGCGCGGCATTTGGTGCGGCTGGTCAACGCTGTATGGCGCTGTCTGTTGTGGTATTGGTCGGTGCAGCTGGTGAGTGGATTGACGATATTAAAGCCAAGGCTGAGAATCTTGTGGTATCAGCAGGTAAGCATGATAAGGACTTAGGTCCACTGATTTCTCCGGCTGCAAAAGCCCGCGTCGAGCATTTGATTGATACAGGGGTAGAAGAAGGCGCGAGCTTATTACTTGATGGTCGCGGTATTGCTGTCGAGGGCTATGAGAAAGGCAACTTTGTAGGGCCTACTATCTTTGATAACGTCACAAGTGATATGCAAATCTACAAAGAAGAAATCTTTGGTCCTGTCCTTTGTATCATGCGTGCAGCCAGCCTTGATGAAGCGATTGAAATACTTAATGCCAATCCGCATGGTAACGGTACGGCTATCTTTACCCAATCAGGCGCAGCGGCGCATAAATTCCAGCAAGATATTCAGGTCGGGCAAATTGGTATTAACTTGCCGATTCCTGTGCCATTACCGATGTTCTCATTCTCAGGATCACGTGCCAGTAAGCTTGGCGATCTTGGCCCTTATGGTAAGCAAGCGGTACAGTTCTATACTCAAACCAAAACCGTTACGGCGCGCTGGTTTGACGATGAAGCGAGCCGCGGGGTGAATACTACTATTTCAATTTAATCGTTTATTCCTTGTATTTGCGGTGTCGTGTTAATCTTGTTTGGTATGTTTTTTACTATTTAAGCATAGTTTAAGCACAGTTTTACGATTGTCACGACGTCGCTGTTATACTGTATGAATGACAACGATATAAAACCTAATTCACCATATTTGCAATGCATGCACAAGGATGACCCTATGGACTTTTCATTAACGGATGATCAAATCGCCTTTCGCCAAACCGCTCGGCAGTTTGCGCAAAAAGAGCTCAAGCCGAATGCCGCTGAATGGGACCGTACCTCGCATTTCCCAGTTGATGTGATTAAAAAGTCAGGAGAGCTTGGTTTTTTAGGACTATATACCAATCCAGATTATGATGGCTTAGGGCTACCTCGTTTAGACTCTGCTATGGTATTCGAAGAGCTGGCCTGGGGCGATACTTCAGTTGCTGCCTATATGAGTATTCATAATATGGCAGGTTGGATGATCGGTGAGTATGGCAGCGATGCACTATGTAAAAAGTATTTGCCAAAGATGGTCAGCGGTGAGTGGCTTGGCAGCTACTGCTTAACAGAACCCAATGCTGGTTCTGATGCCGCGTCATTACGTACCAAAGCCGATAAGCAAGGCGACTATTATGTGCTAAATGGCGAAAAAACTTTTATCTCAGGTGCAGGCTCGACCGATGTGTTAGTAGTTATGGCACGTACAGGTGATGCTGGGCCAAAAGGGGTTTCAGCTTTTGTTGTAGACGCGGACAGTGCTGGTATTGAGTACGGCAAAAACGAGCATAAAATGGGTTGGAAAGCGCAGCCAACGCGTGCTATCAGTTTTAAAGATGTCAAAGTGCCAGCAGAAAACCTAATCGGTGCAGAAGGGCAGGGCTTTCGTATTGCGATGAAGGGTTTGGATGGCGGCCGTATCAATATCGGTATTTGTGCCGTTGGTACCGCGCAATCAGCGCTAGAGACCGCGACCAATTACGTACAAGAGCGTAGTCAGTTTGGTAGCCCAATCGCCAGCTTACAGTCGGTACAGTTTAAGCTTGCTGATATGCTCACCCAAACCATTACCGCACGGCAAATGCTGTATCTGGCGGCCAATAAAGTCGACAACGGTGATGGACAAGCCTCTACCTACTGTGCGATGGCAAAACGCCTCTCCACTGATCTTTGTTTTGAAGTTGCCAATCAAGCTTTGCAGCTACATGGGGGTTATGGTTATCTCAATGAGTATCCGCTTGAGCGCCATGTACGGGACTTGCGTGTCCATCAAATATTAGAAGGCACCAATGAGATCATGCGGGTGATTGTCTCGCGTCAGCTTATGCAGGATGAGGCGCTGAGCCAGTTGCGCTAATCTTGGTATTAGGTTTTTAGTAATTGTATAAAAATAAGGGACTATTTATGACGGATTATACCAATCTTAACCTATCTATCGACGGACACACCGCTACCGTCACCTTAAATAACCCACCTGCTCATACGTGGACAATGGACAGCTTGCCTGCTCTTAAGCAGCTGGTCACTGATCTCAATGCCAATGACGATGTGTATGCCTTAATCATTCATGGTGATGGTGAAAAGTTCTTTTCAGCTGGTGCGGACTTAAATAATTTCTCAGACGGCGATAAAGGTCGTGCGATTAGCATGGCGATTGCCTTTGGTGAAGCGTTTGAGGCTTTATCGGCTTATCGCGGCGTTAGTATCGCTGTCATCAATGGCTATGCGATGGGTGGCGGACTTGAGTGTGCGCTGGCCTGTGATATTCGCATCGCAGAAGAACATGCACAGATGGCCTTACCAGAGACCGGCGTGGGACTTCTGCCATGTGCGGGTGGTACACAAAACCTGCCTTTACTTGTTGGTGAAGGTTGGGCGAAACGTATGATATTGTGCGGTGAGCGTATTGATGCTGATACTGCACTGCGAATTGGTTTGGTTGAGGAGGTCGCGGCTAAAGGCGAAGGGTTGCAAGTAGCACAAGCCTTGGCAAAGAAAGTTGCGAAGCAGTCACCCGTTGCCGTCAGTTATTCTAAACAGCTTATTCAAGCTGCAAGAAATACCCCACCTGCACAAAACCTGATTCATGAGCGTGAAGCTTTTGTTAAATTATTTGATACCAATGATCAGCGTGAAGGCGTGCAAGCCTTTTTGGAAAAGCGCAAACCCACTTGGCAGAATAAATAAACACAATAAATTCATTTTTATTCTAATATTCTTGTTTTTAAACTTGATAGGTCGATTTTATGACAGCGACGGATAATATTAATAATCAAAAAGCCGAAGAGACAAGTACTCAAGACGCGCCCGTATTATTTGAGACAGAGTCGACAGACTGTGGTCACCTGATTGGCATCATGACACTCAACACACCCAAAGCTCTCAATGCGCTTAGCGTTGAGATGTGTCAGTTACTAGCCCAGCAGTTAGAGCAGTGGGAAAGTGACGATCAGGTAGTGGCGCTTATATTAAAAGGAGCGGGCGATAAGGCATTTTGTGCTGGCGGTGATATTCGTAAGCTGTATGACAGTATGTCTACCAGCGCGCCTTTACCCAATCCTTATGCAACTGAGTTTTTTAGCCATGAGTATCGCTTATATCGGCAGATGCATTTTTATTCTAAACCATTAATACTCTGGGGTGACGGTATTATCATGGGCGGTGGTATGGGGCTAATGGCTGGTTGTAGTCATCGAATGGTGACTGAGCGCACCCGATTTGCCATGCCAGAAGTCACCATTGGATTGTTCCCTGATGCTTCTGGTAGTTGGTTTTTGCAACGTATGCCAGCGAAGACAGGGTTGTTCTTAGGATTGACAGGTGCGATGTGTAATGGCAACGACGCGCTATTAGCCAATCTTGCAGAGTATGCCGTTGCCAGTAGTGATTATGACGCCATTATACAAAGTTTAAAACAGAGTGATTGGCAAGCAGCAGCTGATAACACTGATAAATGTCATCAGCACAGCGCTCATAGTATTGCTAGCCGTGCATTAGCTGCGCAATCAGGTGCTAAATTACCTGCTAGTAAACTGGCGACGTACTGGCAACCTATCCAGCAGTTGATGAACAGTGGCGGACTGGGAGATATCGATGCGATGCTACAAAGCGATGAAGCGCTCGCAAAATTAGATGAAGACTTTGCTAGTGACAGCTGGACGCAGCGCGCAGTGACTACTTATCGTCAAGGCTGCCCTGTGACCGTCGCTTTGACTTATGCGCTTTATCATAAAGTTACGGACTTATCGATAGAACAAGTTTTGTATTTAGAGACCAATGTGGCAGTACATTGCGCGGCCAATCCTGACTTTAAAGAGGGCGTACGCGCATTGTTGATTGATAAAGACCGCACGCCTCACTGGTCACGCTCATTAGCAGACTGTCTCAGCACTAAAGGACAAGAATACATACATCAGCATTTTGTAAATCCTTATGCTAAAGGTGAGCATCCTTTGGGCGATTGGTTGGGTGATAAGGCCTTGGCTAGCCAGCTTGTGCGCTAAGAGCTTTTAGACTCATTATAAGAATCAGGTATAAATTAAAAAACGCAAAACTATGTATAGCACTGTCTTCTACATATATATGTAAACAATAAGCAATCATCAAGGAGCGATGAGATGGGTACAAAGGATACAGAGTTGAATAATAAAGAATCAAATAATGCCACTATGTCTGACAATAACACTGATAAGCCAAATATTGCCTTTATTGGACTTGGAAATATGGGCGCCCCAATGGCAGAAAACTTGTTAAAAGCTGGTTATACGCTATCAGTCTATGATTTGTCAGCAGACGCCACTCAGCGTCTAGAGCAAGCAGGTGCTAGCATCGCAGATAGCCCTAAGAGCGCTGCGAGCAATGCACAAGTTGTCATCAGCATGCTACCCGCTGGTAAGCACGTGCATTCTGTCTATCTAGGCGAAGATGGAACCAACGGTTTGCTTGCAGAGTTACCCAAAGGTACGTTGGTCATCGATAGCAGTACCATCGCTGCAGCTGACGCAAGATTGGTGGCAGAGGCAGCAAGTAAGCTTGGGGTAGACTTTTTGGATGCCCCGGTCTCTGGCGGTACGGGCGGCGCCATCGCTGGTAGTTTGACTTTTATCGTTGGCGGCAGCGTTGAAGCGTTTGCCAAAGCTGAGCCGATACTGGCCGTCATGGGCAAAAATATTTTTCATGCAGGCGAGCATGGCGCTGGACAAGTTGCCAAAATTTGCAACAATATGCTCTTAGGAATACTCATGGCAGGGACGGCAGAAGCGATCAATTTAGGGGTCAAAAATGGCTTAGATCCCAAAGTATTATCAGATATCATGCTGCAAAGCTCAGGGCGCAACTGGACGCTCGAAGTCTATAACCCTTATCCAAAAGTGCTAGAAAATGTTCCTTCTAGCAATGGCTATAAAGGAGGATTTATGAGCAAGCTTATGCAAAAAGATCTTGATCTTGCCATGCAAACTGCAAAGGATACTGAGGTTGAGACGCCGATGGGCGCTAAGGCCACAGAGCTTTACGAAGCGCATGCACGCGATAATGGCGATAGAGACTTTTCTAGTATTATGGCCTATCATGATCATTCAGTATTGTCTTAAGTCTATCTAGGCGTTTTAAGACAATATATCGCTTATCGATATATTAGCGCACAAAAAAGGTCTTCATTATCATTATAGTGAAGACCTTTTTTATGCAAGACATAAAAGCTAACTTTGTAATTCATAAACCAAGGCTTGTATATCCTGCGCTGCTGTCTGTAATCGTGGCACATGTTCGAGTAGCTCATCGAGAGACACTCGCACAGTAGGCGCATGCACATACAAGGAGGCCAAATACCGCGATTTTTTGTCTAGGATGGGTACTGAGACTGCCACCATCTCTGAGATAAATTCTTCGTTATCTACGCCGACTCCCATTTTAGCGATACGATCAAGCTCAGTGTTTAAAGCATCGATATCTATGATGGTGTTCTTAGTGAATTTATTTAACGTCAGATTGCTCAGCATTTTACGACGGCTTGAAGCCGACAGCTGGCTTAAATAAAGTTTGCCAGTGGCCGTACACCACATAGGAGACTTGGCGCCGACGGGCAAGTATATTTGTAGGGGCAGTGTGGTTGTCACACGATTGGTATAGACCATGTTCATATGATAAGGAATGCCAATACCGCAAGTTTCTTGAATATCCTCGACCAGTTTTTGCAAAATAACTTCACGCTCATTAAAGAACTGACGCTGTTGCCATAATGCTACGCTTAAGTTGCGCACCCGCTTACCAGGAATGATACCGCCGCCAATATCAACAGCCACAAACCCTTCATCAACCAAGTTTTGAATCAAGCGATGAATCGTCGGTTTCGGTATATCAAGCTCTTGAGAAAGCTCAAGCGGAGAGATAGGTTTGGGTGCATAGGATATCTTTTCTATAATCTCTAATACACGCGTAATTGAAGACACTTTAGGCATATAGGTAGCTTAATAATAAGTGGTAAATAACATGATGTATCGCACGATTAGACACACTAACGACTTATGGCAAATATCATAGGACAAACGCTATGATTAATATTATAAAAGAAAACACGCAATAAATCTCACAGGTATCACAAACTTTTTTTGAGAGCAACTGTAGATACATCATCTGACAAATCACAACAAACAGAAGTAATAAACTATATAACCATTATTGTATTAATTGATCGAGTAAGACATTATGTTTACATACTTTGCAGCACTGTTGCACAAGCTTTTAGTATTTAGAGGGTATGTATACATACTTTTAATTACTTTGAGCGTATCTTGTAACGGTAAAGCGATTTTTTACAGGTTCGTGTAGCAATTATTACAATTTCTATGCAATCTTTACATAATGGCAAATAAAATGCCTCTATTCAGGGGTGACTTTTAAAGCCAAAATTGTTTTAATCTGCTCAACAAAAACGGTTGTTTAAAATACAAAAGAAATAATCGTTTTTTTGGGGCTAGTTATTTCATATCTTTAGGAGAACAAACATGAAACTTATTAAACTAACTGCAATTTCTGCCGCTGTTCTAGCGTCATCTGCTGCTTTAGCCGCTGAGCCTGTAATCGTTGTAGATGATACTCAAGCTGCAACTGCAGATGCTGTTGTATATGAAGCTGAGCCGGTAGCTGTTGCTTATGAAGCTGAGCCAGTAGCGTACGAAGCTGAGCCAGTTGCTTATGAAGCTGAACCAGCTCCTGCCGCTTATAACAACGACGCGGGTATCATCCGTAACACCACTGGCGCTATCTTCGGTGGTACTAAAACTCTATTTAATACAGCTATCAATCCAGCTGCTGTAAGCGCTGAAGTTGGTACTTTAGGTTATGGTGCTAACGTAGCATGGAGCATCAACGACAAGACTGAACTACAAGCTGGTTGGGCAGGTGGTGATGTTGCTGACCTTTTTGGCGGTGATTTCGATGCTGATGATGTCAACTATGATGTGGATGCTGACTTTAGCAACCCATACCTAGGCGTACAACTACGTCCTGCTGGTAACTGGTTCACAATGGGCGCTGGTGTTATCGTCCCTGATAACGATATTGATGTAACTGCTAATGCTGAAGGTGATTTCTTCAAACTTGATGGCATTCAGTATAATGCTGCTCAAACTGGTAACTTAGAAGGTAGTTTAGAGCATCGTAACAAGCTTGCTCCATATGGTACTATTGGTTTCCGTCCAAATATCGGTAATAACTGGGGTGTATTTGGTGAAGTCGGTGCAGCATATATGGGTAAAACGGACGCTACTGTTCGTTCAACTAACCCAGATGCCGATGTTAATTACACAGATGCACAAGGCAACACTCAATCTATCAAAGGTAGTGAAGTTGCTAACATCGCTGAACGCGAGCTAGAAGATAAAGATTGGTTAGAATGGTTCCCAATTGTTAAAGTTGGTGCCACTTACCGCTTCTAATCTGATGACAGTCTCAGTATTGTTGTGAGAAGAAAAGTAAGTGTATAAAAAACGACCCTAAAAAGGGTCGTTTTTTTGTCTGTAATAAAATGTTTGGATTAATATAATGTGAAAATCTTGATAGCATATCAATATTTAGAATCTCAAAATATTATTACCGTTTGATAAGAAAACAAAATAACGATCTGATAAGGAAGTGGCTGATTGTCGGTCAGAGTGGCAAGCGACTTATCTTGTTCAAGGTTAGTGGCGATGTCAGAGATGAGATACTGGTAGTTCATCCCCAGCCCTTGTGCAAGGGTATGATGGTTGATCTTGATAAAGCTCTCTTTTATTTGCCAAAGTAATTTGACCACGGTATCACGCTGATCTAATGGTAACGCTTGTAGTAGGGTGATTTCGTTAGGATGATAAAAACGCTGGGCTACGTGCCAAGCAACTTGGTTGGTCTCTATGTCAATACCGACCATACGTTGATGGCTAATGACCACTGCAACGCTAGCATTTGGATTGTCATTGCTATTATTGGCACTGCCAGTACTTGAATGGCTAAAGCACACATAGTAACTACTACTATTAAGACGATAGGGAAACTGGGCTTCGTTTAACGTATCATCGATTTCTAATGTGGTGAGAAGCTCTTGCAGTAATCGTCGTACGCCCATGCGTTGCTGTCGACGTTGTCTTTGGGCGTTTTTTTGTACGGATGAACCATGAGTAGGTAGACGGTATTGCCATTCAAGAGTGGAGAAGTTGATAGAAGAGGCATGTAAAGTATTGGCTATTGACAACCAAGGTAGCTCATTCCACAAGCGTAGACTCATAGGGGCGCTCACATAAGCGGTTGCGCACCACGTCGTGGGACTGAGCTGCGTATATTGAGTGTCATAAAGATGCGGAATGTGCATAACTTATAGATCAGGTATTTAAGAAACAAAGCGTTTGCCAAAGTTAATATAAAAGCCCAACAATGTCACTCTTGTTGAGCTTTTGATATTAGAACATTTTTTAGTAAAAATATAATAATTGTGTCTACTAGATATTAGTAAGAAAGCTCAGCACGGCGGTTCTGTGCGTAGGCTTGTTCGGTAGTACCAGTAGCAGCAGGACGCTCTTCGCCATAGCTGATGACGCGAATGTTGTTAACGCTAATACCTTGAGCTGCAAGGTAGTTACGAGCTGCTTGCGCGCGGCGCTCGCCAAGTGCCATATTGTACTCACGGCTACCACGCTCATCAGTATGACCTGCAATCACAACACCAGCGGCAGGATTTGAGCTAAGCAAACTTGCATGTTGGTTTAGTACACTGGCAGCTTGTGGGGTGATCTCGCTGCTATCAAAATCGAAATATACCACCGCTTGTAAGTTTTCTGCGCCAGTTACGATAGCACTTGAATTGTCTACGACCACAGCGCCAGTATAACCAGCTTGACCACCTGGGATACCTAAAGGAGCCACAACGACTTCTGAAGTAGCGCGCTTGGTGGCACAACCAGTTGTTAGGGCAACAGTGCCTGACAATAGAGCAAGGGTAGCGATTTTTGCAAAACGGCTGCTAGTTACTGAGCTAAAATAAACTGACATAATAAACTCCTAAAATTTTGATAGAATTGTTTTTTTTAATACTTACCATAAAGCTTAGGCATAAATGCCCATAGAAAAATCAATGTTACGTTATGTAAATAACATTACCGTAAATCATGTCAAAATTTGTCAACTATTACAATACGCTTTTGGCAATTTTTGGTGAGAATCAGTAATTTGACAATTTATGCTACTACGACGCTATTACCAGCGATGCTTATCCCAGTTATCAGGGTTGGCCCAATAGTCGGCATTCAACCAATTTGGCAGCTTTTTATAATCATACAAATTAAATTGCCATAGCATTAACGATGCTGGTAAGTTTGAAGATGAGTTAGGCAAGCGAGTGTCACCTAAAAGGTTAAGGGGCGTAAATCCGTAAGCTCGTAGATCTAAAGTACTATCAAGGACGATAAGTAGGTGAGCAGCGTAGAGGTCGCGGTAGCGCATGAGCAAAGGAATAGAGGCTTTCAATATGTCTGATGATAGATTGGGTAGCCAAAAGCAGGCCAGCTGATAGCGCTGTGATAGCTGCTGTGTATTTAGTGCTGGCAATGTAGTTAAATGAAATAAAGTGTCGGTCTCATCGTCGTTCAGACTCAACTGCGTCCTCAACTCAGCTATCATTTTTTGATCTTCAGCTATCCATAACAATTGAGACGTCTTTTGTCTGTCTTCATCTGTTTTTTTATCATTCGAATCTGCAAGGGTGGGTAACAGCACCTCGATATATTCGCGCAATATTGTAAGAGCCGTCATATCAAGTTCAGGTGTGTTTGCCGAGAGGTCAGTCATGAAGTAGTGCCAGCAGATAAATAGATGAGTTTTATTATAAAGGATAAACATAAAGTTTGGCGACTGATCTTAAAACTGTTTTACGCTTGAAATTTCGTAGATTAAGCCAATCTAGCAGTATAATTAACTGCTATACAATACTGATGCAATTACAATACTTTGTAAATATAGGATGCAATTTATCCTATAGTTTTATTCGATAGCCATGCTCACTATACTGACAACCATTACCTAAAATGTAACCATCTTAAATAATAGGAATCTTTATGTCTGTCTCTGAAACCGATGCGCAAATCATCAATCCTGATATGCCTGATGTACCACCACATGCCCCTAGAAAAATCCACCTGACAGACTATCAATTGCCAAGTTTTGATGTGGATACTGTAGATTTAGATATAAAGATATTTGACGATCATGCAACGGTCGATAGTAGGCTGGTCATGAACCGTCAAGCGGCAGGTGATTTAGTGCTGTACGGTGAAGACGTTGAGCTTGTTACTATTATGGTTGACGGTGAGCCGCTAAGCTCTGAGCAGTATAGCCAAGCAGATGGCAAACTTACGATTAGCGATGCGCCTAATAACTTAACATTAGAGTTGCAGGTTCGTATTCATCCGCAAACCAATACGGCACTCGAAGGTTTGTATATGGCAGGCACTGGCAGTGATACCATGTTCGTCACTCAGTGTGAGCCAGAAGGCTTTCGCAAGATTACTTTTTATCCAGATCGTCCCGATGTGTTGGCAATATTTACTACGCGCGTTGAAGCGAATAAACGCTATCCAACACTGCTTGCCAATGGTAATTTGGTTGAGCAAGGGGACGTTGTAGAGGCGCCAGACCGTCACTATGCTATTTGGCATGATCCGACCAATAAGCCAAGTTATCTGTTTGCCTGTGTTGCCGCCGATTTAGATGTGCTTACCGATCATTATACGACCAGTGAAGGCCGTGAAGTCCTGCTGGAAGTGTACGCTAAGTCTAGCGATATTGACAAATGCCATGTCGGTATGCAAGCATTAAAAGACGCCATGGCATGGGATGAGGTCAATTATGGCCGGGCCTATGACTTGGATCGTTATATGATAGTCGCGGTCAGTCAGTTTAATATGGGTGCAATGGAGAATAAGGGCCTAAACATCTTTAATACTGCCTGTGTATTATCTAGCCCTGAGACCACGACCGATGCGCGTAGCTTCAATGTCAAAGCCGTTATCGCTCACGAATACTTTCACAATTGGACAGGCAACCGTATTACCTGCCGCGACTGGTTTCAATTGTGCCTAAAAGAAGGCTTTACCGTCTACCGTGATCAATCGTTTTCGGCGGATCAGCAGTCAAGTGCAGTACAGCGTATCGATGACGTAGCAACATTGCGCGCGCATCAGTTCACGGAAGATGCAGGACCATTGGCGCATCCCGTACGTCCTGAGAGCTTTGTTGAGATCAATAACTTTTATACCACGACTGTCTATGAAAAAGGCGCTGAAATTGTACGCATGCTGGCTAATACATTGGGGTCAGACAATTTTCGTAAAGGCACTGACGAATATTTCCGTCGTTACGATGGCCAGGCCGTCACAGTTGAGGACTTTTTATCAGCCTTAAGTATCACTGACGATAAAATTGAGAACTTTATTGATTGGTACCGTCAACCAGGTACACCAATGCTATCTGGTCATCAAGCCTATGATCGTGAGACGCAAACGCTGACCATTACTTTAAGTCAGCAAACGCGCCATGTGAACGGATTTGAAGCGCCTAAGCCTTTACCAATTCCAGTCGCGACAGCACTATTCGATAAAGCGTCTGGTGACATAGTTGGCGAGCGTATGTTGCTATTAGATCAGGCTGAGCAAACTTTTAGCTTCGATAATATTACTAGCGAGCCTGTGGTGTCATTGCTCCGTGATTTTAGTGCCCCAGTACAGCTCAATTATGATTATCAAGATGAGGACTTGGCATTTTTGCTCACGCATGAGACCAACGGTTTCAACCGCTGGCAAGTGACGCAAATGCTCGTCAATCGTATTTTACTGCAAGGTCAGGGCACTAAAAGCAATCCGGAAGTGTATCTGCAAGCATTGGCACAGACATTGCCAACGTTGGCGACCGATGATGCCATGTTGGCTGCGCGCTTGCTTGATATTCCATCCGCGCAAGAGCTGGCCTCTGCTATCCACAAAGACTATGATCCAGTATTGATTAAAGAGCAGCGTGAAGGCTTGTATCGCCAAGTAGCAGAGTCGCTATCGCCGCAGTGGACAACGCTATATGAACAACTACCGCTACAGTCTTATGAAGATAGCTCTGAGGCTCGCGGGATGCGTGCATTGCGTAACGTGGTATTAGATATGGCATTGACTGCCAAAGTTACAGGAGCAGCTGAATGGGCGCAGCAGCAGTACGATAATGCCAGCTGTATGACCGAACGCTTTGGTGCTTTAAAGGCGATGGTCAACCATCAGGTCGCAAATGCTGATAAGTATTTGGCAGATTTTTATAATCGCTTTCAAGCAGATGATTTAGTGATTGATTTGTGGTTCAGTGTGCAAGCCGCTGCTGACAATGTGAATACGGATAAGATTAACGATCTGCTGACTCATGCAGATTTCGATTGGAATACGCCCAATCGTGTACGCTCAGTCATTAGTGCTTTTGCTTCCCAGCCGACCGTACTTTGGACATCAGAGGGCCTCAGGATTTATACTGATGTTATTCAAAGACTGGATGAGTCTAATCCTGTCTTGGCCTCGCGCTTATTGCAAGTGCTCGCACGTTGGTATACTTTGGTCGAGCCGCGTCGTCAAATGGCGCATGAGCAGCTTATCAGCTTGCAGAAAAAGGTATCTTCTAAGCATGTACTTGAGAGCTTAGATAGCGTATTGAGTGCAAAGGCGGACTAATAATTTGCTTTAACAATCAAAATAAAAGGCTAAACTAAAATATTAGTTTAGCCTTTTGACATTATGTAGCATTGATTGTATTCCCTCACCATCTAAAGCTCATTTATCGCATAGTAAGAAAAAGCCTATAATTTCAATTTAGTTAGACAATAAAAAACCCACCTACGAATAGATGGGATTTTTCTTTTTTGATAACCATTTAGGCAATCGATGGTCAACAATTAACGATTGGGCAAAATGTCTTTAACCATATCGCGTAGATTATGTATAGCAGTGACGGTACTATCCCAATCAAGACACCCATCAGTGATAGATTTGCCATACTCAAGTTGACTTAAGTCCGCTGTCAGTTTTTGGTTGCCACCTTTTAGATGACTTTCAATCATCATGCCAATGATAGACTTGTTGCCTTTTTGAATTTGCTCTGCGACATTTTGAATGACCATAGGCTGTAAATATGGGTCTTTGCCTGAATTTGCATGACTTGAATCAATCATAATCTTGCTGTTGGTTTTACCTTTTGCCAGCTCATTTTCAGCTTGAGCAACTGCCGTCTCATCGTAGTTGGGCTTACCATTACCGCCACGCAGTACGACGTGTGCATAAGAGTTGCCTTTAGACTTAATGATAGAGACCTGTCCATCTGATGACAGACCTAGGAAGCTATGACCTTCTTTTACTGCTTGCATAGCATTCACAGCGACTGTCATGCCGCCATCAGTACCGTTTTTGAAGCCTACTGGGCATGATAATCCTGAGCTCATCTCGCGATGTGTTTGACTCTCTGTCGTACGTGCGCCAATCGCTGACCAGCTGATCAGATCTTGCATGTACTGTGGCGTATTTGGATCCAAAGCTTCAGTGGCACAAGGCAAACCCTTCTCATTTAAATCAAGCAAGAGTTTGCGAGCAGTACGCAGGCCTTTTTCGATATCGAAACTGTCGTTCATATCAGGATCGTTAATCATGCCTTTCCAGCCGACAGTGGTACGCGGCTTTTCAAAATAGACACGCATCACGACAAAAATAGTATCTTCGACTTCTTTTGCCAATACGGCTAGGCGATCAGCGTATTCGTGTGCCGCTTTGATATCGTGAATAGAGCAAGGTCCGATAACCACAAATAAGCGCTTATCTTTGCCATCTAAGATGTCTTGAATAGTATGACGACCCTTTGAAACAGTTTCATAAGCTTCGTTTGAAAGAGGTAGCTCAGCTTTTAACTCAGCGGGAGTAATCAAGGGGATGAGTTGTTCAATATTCACGTCATCAATATCTGCGTTGTGGGTAGCTGTTGTTGTCATAATTCTACTTCATATAGCTAATATATAGGGATATTCATTATGCGGTCAAAATAGCGGGTTGGCAAGGGCAGTCGGCGAGTTAATTGACTGATAACTGGAATGTTAAAACCAAAATTTTGTTATACTTGCCTATTATTATAGGATGTAGGGCATATTTTTCCTCTATATAGCGTAGTTATAGGCTATGTTTTTATGCACTCTATATATAAACGTGCTTAGTAGGTCGATTAACATACATCATGTCTATCGGATTTTAAGCGTATGATTATTATATGTTTAGCCTAAGCGTCGATATATTTTAAATGGTTCGTCATTTGTCTTTGCGTTGTTAATATTGAGAGTTTGTCATGATTGATTCTGCCTCACCTTTTCAAGGTACCCAAGCGTCTGCCGACCCGTTTGGTATGGTAAAGGATGAACAGCATCCACCCCATAAACCGTTTGTGATTGGTATTGTAGCAGGTGAAGTATCTGGCGATAGTCTGGGCGCAGACTTTATGCAGCAAATGAATAATCTGCGTGATGATATCGTATGGGTCGGGGTTGGCGGTGCAAAAATGCAAGCGCAAGGGCTACATAGTATTTTTCCATTAGCGCGTCTAGCAGTGATGGGATTGGTAGAGGTTTTGTCGCAATTATCTGACTTGCTTAAAGCCCGCCGTGAGTTGCTATCTGCCTTTCAAACTGCGCATATAGACTGGTTTGTCGGTATTGATGCGCCTGATTTTAATCTAAGGGTTGCAAAGAAGCTCAAACCAAAAGGGGTGTTCTGCGTGCAGTATGTCAGCCCATCAATTTGGGCATGGCGTGAGTCGCGTATACATGGTATCAAAGCAGCGACCGACTTGGTGCTGTGCTTGTTTCCATTTGAGCTGACAGTGTATGAGCGCCACAATCATCCTGCCGTATGCGTCGGTCATCCGCTACTGCGAACCTTAAACCAAGACTTGGTAGATACACCAACCAATCATCTGCGTAGTGAGTTGGTTTGGCAAAATGATGGTTTACAGCAGTTCTTCGTTGAACGTTTTGATGAGGTAAGTCAGCTGATTTGTGTGATGCCAGGGTCGAGACGCGGCGAGATAACAGCGATTTTGCCACTGATGTTAGAGGGTATTCAAAAGTTATTGTTGGTCGATCCTAAGTTGTGTTTTATCATACCGACTGTTGATCAAAACCATCAATATATCGTGCAAGATGTGATTGATCAGCGCTCAGAGCAGTTGCGTGCAGCCATCGTCGTAGTCTATGACCAAAGTCAGCCAACCTTTAGTCAACAAGCCATGGCGGCCTCTGATATTGTTATGCTAGCGTCAGGTACAGCGACACTTGAAGCCATGCTCCTTGAGCGTCCCATGGTCGTCATCTACCAATTAAACCAGCTGACTTATCAAATTGCCAAACGTTTGGTAAAAGTGCCTTATGTCGCATTGCCCAATATATTGGCAGCAAAAGCCATCGTGCCTGAGCTGATACAAGAGCAAGCAAACGGAGAAAACATTTGCCGGACAGTCACAAAACTATTGCAGCCTCGCGCCTATGCCGAGCAGCTACAGGCTTTGATCGATACCAAGCGAACCTTACAGCAGCAAAGCAACCATGAACCGGCCAATAGTGTCATTATGCAATGGTTTGCTCAAGATAGTCAAAAGCAGCAAAGAGATGGCTATTAATAGCAATCAATAAAAATATATACAAGAAGTAGGCTGTTTATGAGTCACAAAACCAGTTTAGATAATCATATTATCCATATCAAAAGCGATATTGTGCTTATAGATATCAAAGGACAATTTATAGACTTAGTCGCTCCAGTTCGTTTGCATGGTCACGTAAAGCTTACTGACGATTTATGTCAGATGATTGCAACTACAGGTCATGAAACAGAAATGATGCCGCTACAGATTGGTATTGATGAAGCAGGGCGGGGGCCTTTGCTTGGTAGTGTGAATGTTGCTGGCGCAATTTTGCCGCGCATATGGTCAGATCTGATAGAAAATCAGCCATTGCTAAATACCCCTCTATCGATATTGACGGACTCCAAAAAGTTAAGCGAAAAAAAGCGCGATAAGCTCTATCCTTTGGTGCAGCAACATGCTTTGGGTTATGTTATCGCTGAGATCCCAGCTGCGGTCATTGATCAGCTCAATATACTGCAAGCGACTATGCTCGGTATGCGCTTATGTACAGAAGCCTTACTGACAGCAGTGGCAACGCATTATGCAGACACTATGAGTAGTACATCTTGTAAGCTGCAAGCCCAAGTATTATTCGATGGAAATCGCTGTCCAGATCTGGATTATCTGACACTTGCAACGCTTGGTATATCTGAGTCCAGTATTGATTGCCAAGCTTGGGTAAAGGGAGATGCACGGCACACTAGTATTGCAGCTGCCAGTATCTTAGCAAAGGTGAGCCGCGATCAAGCTATGTATCAGCTAGATTCATTGTATCCACAATACGGTATTGCCAAACATAAAGGTTATCCTACTCGTGCTCATATGGAAGCTGTGGACCTTTATGGCCCATTGCCAGAGCATCGTCGTAGCTTTGCGCCGATAAGAAAAGCATTAAATAATGAAAGATAGAGTAACCATAAAAGGGCTATTTACTTCATTGATTCCTGTGTGTCTTAATTAAGCTAGGCAAAAGAAAATAGCCTAAGCAAAGCATTGTACTATTCCTAAAATGTCCCTTAAAACCATCCTTCAAGTTGTGTCTTTAAGCACTTATAAAACTCACGTTTTATCAAACCGTCTACTACAGACGGTTTTTTTATGGTCATAAACGGTTCTATTTATCTTCAATTGGCATACTTATTGCTCATTCTGATTATGGTCACCCAATATGCTCATTTTACGATATAGGATAAACGATGAATTTTATTACCTCAAAGAAAAGCCTTGTCATGGCTCTCTCCTCAGCGCTTCTTTTAACGGCTTGTGGCGGTGGTGGTGGCGGTAGTGACAGTGGCAGTGACAAGAGCGCTGATACAGGTTCGAGTAGTAGTCCAGACACTTCTAACTCGTCTGAAACTGTAAGCCCAACAGTACCTAACGACACTTATACACCCTCAAAGCCTACCACCTCTCCTGAAACATCAGAACCTACTACTCCAACGCCATCAGATACTAATACGACAAATACAAAGCCTGTATTAAAGACTGAAGTTGATATGAGAGGCGTTGAAAGCAAGAGCCATAAGGGGGCTGCGCAAGTAGGATCAAATCTACTAAGCTCACAAAGACAGGCTTGTGCGCTTGGCGGAATGGCAGATAACGATGAGCTAACCAAAATAGCCACGCAACATGCGCAGTATATCCAGCATGTGTTCTCAAATAGCAGACCAACGGTTTTTAATGCTCATGGTGAAGAAGATATTTCAGACATAAGGAATTGGACAGGAAAAAATAATCCGTTCTTTACAGGTACTAGCTTTAAAGATCGTCTGCTTAAAGCGAGGTATTCAAATTTGGCTTATGGCGTCGTGGAAAATATCTCGAGAGTTACCTACTACAGCTCAGCTGGTAAAGTTGCCTCACCAGATTATGCAGCACATTCAATGACAAAATCTTTATTGGCGGCCCCTTATCATATGCGTCTACTGGTAACGCCTAACCTTAGCCAAACAGGCTCAGGTATGATAGCTTACAAACCTTATGGCAAAGCTGCTGACAAAAGCCAAGGTTATGTCCTTGTCAACGCCTCATCAGCCGATAAAAAAACAGAAAATCGTACGGTTAATGGGCTGTTTACTTATCCTTGTACTGACGTAGTAGATACCAATACAGCGCTTTACAATGAATTTCCAAGCCCAGTCGCAGGGACAGGCCGTAACCTAGGTACTGACCCTATTGGCCAGCCTATCTATATCAATATGCCATCAGCGAAGAGCATTAAAGTGAGCAACATTAAGTTTCGCGACGTCAAACGTAATATAGATGTACCAGTTGATTTATTGGACTATAGTAACGACCCTCATAAGAGAACCGCTTATGAGTTGCCAAAAAATGAAGCTTTTATTTTACCCCTTACTGATAGTCTAAAAAGTTGTGAAAAAGGGCGGAGGAAAGGTAAGAACTGCGGGCTTTATGGTGATAGTGAATATCAAGTCAGTTTTGATGTCTTAGTGGACAATAAGACCCAAGAGACTAAGAAAATCACCTTTACTACAGGTGAGGTTAACTACTAGCTAAGCGGTTCATATAAGTATTATATATACCTCATAAAAGAAGGGCTGAATCGAATTACTGATTCAGCCCTTCTTTTATAAAGTGAAAAGCTTTAAAACGACGAGTTCGGCTGTTGTAAAAACTCTTCTTCAGCATCAGTGGACTCTCGGTCTAATACCCCGTTACGATGGGGAAAACGACCAAACTGGTCGATAATGTCTTTATGACGATGCTCAAAATCCAATGTTTCAGAGTCGTCTAATTGCTCAAACAGTGGCAGATAGCGTTCATGAATCATCGCCGATTCAGAATGCATAAACGGCATGATGATAAATTTGCGCCATAACGTTGGTAGTGTGTCAAAATGTGGTTGTTTAATAGCTTCTTGTGCCAACACCAAAGCCATTCCATCTTGTGCAAAAGCGTCTGCCTGCTTGCGACACAGATTGCGCGAAAACTGATCTAACACGATAATCTCTGCCAATCGTCCTGCCAAAGCAGTGATTGAGCTATTATTGTCTGCTGGCGCGTCTGCAATACGCCACGTCACGCATTCGCCTTGCTGGGCTGCTTGCCAAATATCGTCAAATTTCTCTTTTATCTGTTTATCAAAGTTATTGTTTTGTTCGAACCAATACTGCTCGTTATCTTTATCGAACCAAAAATCTAAGACCGCACGTGCATCAGCGTCAAGATATTCTAAATTAATATGTTCTAGATCAAGTTGCGATAAATTAGCTGAGCTGGTAGAGGTGGAATAATCAGTTGATAGTGACATAAGATATTCTAATTGTGATGGATTTAGTCTACTATAACGCAAATATTTATATCTGTCATGATGCCGACAGCCGCTATTAGGTAACCTCTTATGCATTCTAACAACCCCATAAAAACCAGCCATTTGTTAACACCGTCAACGCCTTATTATTTGCTCGATGAAGCGGCAATCATTACCAATATGCAGATTATTGCACGGCTATGTGAGTTATCAGGCGCAAAAGCATTGCTTGCGCTTAAGTGCTTTGCCACGTGGGGCGTGTTCGATGTGATGACTCCCTTTTTGCATGGTACGACCTCGTCTTCGCTCAATGAAGTACGGTTAGGCTATGAAACTTTTGGTAATAACAGCGAAGAAAGTAGAGACGGCAAAAAAGAAACTCATGCCTATAGCGTGGCTTACAGCGCGGACGAAATCGATGAGGTATTAAACTACGCGGACAAGATTATTTTTAACTCCATTCCGCAGTTGCATGCCTTTAAAGATAAGGCGCATACAAAAAACATACCTGTCGGGCTACGTCTCAACCCAAAGACCAGCAACTCGTCTTTTATTATCGCAGATCCTGCTCGTCCTTTTAGCCGCTTGGGCGAGCATGATAAGGATAAAATCAAGGCGGTACTGAGCGATATCACAGGCGTCATGATTCATAACAACTGCGAGAATGATAGCTTTGAGGCGTTTAGCGAAAGCTTAGCTGATATCGAAGATAGATTTGGTGATATTTTAGCGCAACTTGAGTGGGTGAGTTTGGGCGGCGGTATTCATTTTATTGCGCCTGATTATCCGCTAGAAAAATTAGCCGACAGATTAAAAGGCTTTAGTGAAAAATACGGCGTACAAGTCTATCTTGAGCCGGGCGAGGCGAGTATCCATGGCGCTGGCACGCTGGTCACGACAGTGCTGGACACCATGCACAATGACAAAAATCTCGCCGTCGTCGATGCCTCTATCGAGGCGCATATGCTTGATTTGCTGATTTATCGTGAGTCTGCGCCAATCACTTCTGTCAATGCAGAGTCAGTGGAGGTGATGCCTGTCGAACAAGTACAACAAGACGCTGCTGACAATACTATTATCTACGGACGCTCTTGCTTGGCAGGGGATATTTTTGGTGAATATCAATTGGCAAAACCGTTAAAAATTGGCGATACCATAAGCTTTGGTAATGCGGCAGGCTATACCATGGTTAAGAAAAACTGGTTTAATGGTGTTAATATGCCAGCGATTGTGATTCGACGTCTAGATGGCAGTATTGATGTGCAGCGCGAATTTGATTATCAAGATTACAAAGCCAGCTTGTCTTAGTATATTTGAATCCAAATAAATCAGATACATGGCTATCAAGCTGCTCAATGAAAAGTTGTTTTTCTTGCTTGCTGTGCCTACGCAGACAGATGCTGCGAAAAACAACTTTTCATCTCACTGTATCGTTTTTATATCGGATTGACTATATAAGGCTTCGTTGTTAAAGTTAAATTATCAAAAACAAAGACTTAAGGGTAAGGGTTTAAACTTTAAATTCATTGGTTTTTTCTACATTATTTTTGTCGATAGTGGGATAAAAATTGTTATAATCGCGTCGAACAAAGCGCCTACAAACAAAAAGGGCGGTTTGTTCGACGGGTGCGTGGGTTTTCCTCGGTCTTCCTTTTTAATTCACGCATATCATTCACTCGTTTCTGTTTTGCATAGCCAATATCAATGGTATCGACAGGGACACAAAGGAGGATTGTTCATTGAACACAAATCAAACCAAATCTAGTAAAAAAAATGTGCTTATCATTGGTGCAGGTGGTGTCGCGCAAGTGGCTGCGCATAAGTGTGCGATGCATAATGATGTGCTGGGCGAGATTCACATTGCTTCACGTACCAAAGATAAGTGCGATACTATCGCTCAAAGCGTCAAAGACAAAGGTAGCTTTAAGCAAGCGGCAGTCTTGCATACCCATCAAGTCGATGCCATGGACAGCCAAGCGCTTGTGCAGCTAATACAAGACACAGGCGTACAAATCGTCATTAATGTTGGTTCAGCATTTATCAATATGACCGTATTAGAGGCTTGTATTGAGACGGGCGTGGCTTATATTGACACAGCTATACATGAAGATCCGCGTAAGATTTGTGAGACGCCGCCATGGTATGACAACTATGAGTGGAAGCGTAAACAGCGCTGTGCGGACAACAACGTCACAGCGATCTTGGGTGCAGGGTTTGATCCGGGTGTGGTCAACGCTTATGCGCGTCTTGGCTATGACATGATGGATGCAGGTTCGGTCACCGATATCGACATTATCGACATCAATGCGGGCAGCCACGGCAAGTACTTTGCCACCAATTTCGACCCTGAGATTAATTTCCGTGAGTTTACCGGTACAGTTTACTCTTGGCAGGATAGCAAGTGGCAGTCTAACAAGATGTTTGAAGTTAAGCGTACCGATGATCTACCTGTGGTCGGTGAGCAAAACAGCTACTTAAGTGGTCATGACGAGATTCATTCTTTATCAGCCAACCTAGATGTGCCAAACATTCGTTTTTGGATGGGCTTTGGCGAGCACTATATCAATGTCTTTACTGTGCTCCAAAACCTAGGTCTATTGTCTGAGCAGCCAGTAACGACCGCCGAAGGACAAGAAGTAATTCCGCTAAAAGTGGTCAAAGCGGTACTACCAGACCCAAGCTCGCTTGCCCCAAACTATACCGGCAAGACTTGCATCGGTGACAAGGTCAAAGGCCAGATAAATGGCGTCGATACTGAGGTGTTTATTTATAATGTCTCAGACCATAAGGATGCCTACAATGAAGTCGGTAGCCAAGGTATTTCTTATACCGCAGGCGTGCCACCTGTCGCGGCTGCCATGCTGGTTGCCACTGGCGAATGGGACGCGGGCAAGATGGTCAATGTCGAAGAGCTCGATGCTAAGCCTTTTATCAATCTATTGAATAAGATTGGTTTGCCAACCCGTATTCAAGACGCCAATGGTGATAGAGCATTAGAGTTCGATATTTGAAATTGAATTATTTATGAGCACTGACACCATATCAAGTTAGCGTTTGATATGGTGTTTTTTTAGTTTTAATAACTTTAATAGCTCTGCCAATATAATAAAGAGGATTGGTAATGTCCCTTACTCAATACGAAGTTGGTGATTTAATTATCAATGCTGAGAAATTAAAGGTCTTGATGGTTTTAGAGTCGCCATATGTCAATGAAATTATCCATAATCATCCAGCGGCAGGCGAGTCGGCGCTTGAGCTGACGCGCTTGTTAACCCGCAAAGGCTACGTACCATCCTTTAACCCAGATGTGCCCGTAGGCTGCAACATCAAAGCCTTAAACTACGCGCCGCTGGGTATTTTAAATTGCTCACATTTTCCCATGAACGCTGATGCTTATCCATGTGGTCTGCCCGATAACGCGCAATCACAAGTCGATAATCTTGCCACTCTCAAACAGTATTTTGCACCGCATCATCAACCAGACGTCTCAATAACATTGGCAAATACCGCCGTTTTTACAGACTTTTCGCAGCGTCTCACGTCGGTACTGAGGCAAAACCCTAACGTGGCCATTATCCCTTGCGGTCAGACGGCATCAGGCTTTATAGATAGCTTTGTCGCAACCACGGATCAGTCACCAAACATCATCGCACGCCTGCCGCATCCCACAGAAGACGCGTGGCAACATGTAGCCAACACAGATTTGCATGCCATTATTGACCCTGCGATGTTGCCCTAAGCTTGTCAAAATATACTATGATTGCTTTGACGACCAAACATAGCAGTCAAGGACGATAGCCATGAGCGATAACGCGCCGCCTATCACACCCATAAGCTTAGACGCAATCCGTACCTGGCTGATTGCCACCACGCGCCTGTTTGCTAGGTTTGCGGCCATATTAATCGTGCTGGCTGGCGCTTTGATTGCCAGCTTTTTGCTGCACTTGCCGCTCATCGTGTCTTATGGGCTAATCCTTAGCATATCAGCTGTCCTCTTTATCATGCTGATTATGATGTCGATTAAAAACATCGTCTATCTGTATCTAAAGTCCAGCGTTTGGGGGCAAATCGTTTTGTATTTGCTCGTTGCGCTCATCAGCGCGCGCTCGTATTTGTGGGCGATTGGGGCTATCAATCGTATCTTTTTGGTCGATCCGAGCAACCTTGCGCTGACCACGACGGTATTGACCGCCATTGTCTTTTTTAGATACGCCGTTATGATTTTGCTTGCCACTTATCTGTTGGCCATTGGCCTGTATTTTTATGTGAGGCAAAAGGATGGGGCGCAAAACAGCGACCGGCAAAAACTGGCTACAAAGATACTGGCCAAAAAACTATACGCGGGCGCCGCTTTTGTGGTCATCGTCGGCCTGAGTGTCATCGCTGCTGGCAATATCTCAAAATACAGCGATCAGATGATACAAGCGTTTGCGATCCATATTGATTTTTATACCCATCATGCTTGTATCAATGATGATAAGGGCATGAAGGACAGTGATGGGATTTTGTTTTTGTCAGCGCGTGATATTTTAGTGGCCAAAAAGGCGGGGCCCATGCAGTGGCAATACCAGCACGTCCGCTGTCAGACGCCCTAAAACCCGCTACGCTAACAAATCGCCCACCACCAACCCATAGCGAAACCGTGAGGCTGTGCTAAAATTTGCGCCTTTGGCACATCAATATAAACCATCCTAATGAGACCGTTATTATGAGTTCGCATCCTACAGACGATAAGCCTACCCAGGATTCGTCGACGTCCGGCCCATCCGATACAGGTGACAAAACAGCGCAAACCCCCTTTGAGCGCAAGCAATTTGGTGGCTCAGAGCGTCGATCTAAGCCTCATTTGGATGAGGACATGCCCATATCGCGTAGCGATCTAAAAAAGGGC
This sequence comes from uncultured Psychrobacter sp., assembly GCF_947488565.1. Taxonomy (GTDB): domain Bacteria; phylum Pseudomonadota; class Gammaproteobacteria; order Pseudomonadales; family Moraxellaceae; genus Psychrobacter; species Psychrobacter saeujeotis. Next base: position 102,388 of record NZ_CANKZC010000004.1, read on the forward strand.
GCCCAAGCGTTGTCGCAAGACACCGAAGCGCATGTGAATTGGAGCGTGCTCATAATCTCATCAGTTGTGATTGCAGCTTTCTCCATTTGGGCCATTATCATGCCGATGGCTGCCAGTACCACGATGAAGACCGTCGTCGATTGGATCGCCACCAATCTTGGGTGGTATTACGTGATTACGATGGTGATAGTGATCGGTTTTGTTTTGTGGGTGGCGTTGTCTAAGGCGGGCAGTGTGCGGCTTGGGCCGGATGACTCACGGCCACAGTATAAGCTGGGTACGTGGGCGGCGATGCTGTTTGCTGCAGGCGTTGGTATTGACCTCTTGTTTTTCTCAGTGACTGGGCCTGTGGTGCAGTATCTAACCCCGCCGTCCGGTAGCGGCGCGACTGCCGATTCGATGCAAAACGCGGTCGTCTGGACGATGTTTCATTATGGTATTGCTGGCTGGTCCGTTTATGCGCTGCTTGGTATGGCGATGGGCTACTTTGCCTATCGCTGGGGCATGCCACTATCAATCAGGGCGGCGCTATATCCTTTATTCGGCAAGCGTGTCAACGGCCCTATCGGTCATGGTATCAGTATTTTGGCGCTGGTGGGTACGGTGTTTGGTGTGGCAACCACGATGGGCATCGGGGTGGTGCTATTAAACGTCGGGTTCTCGAAGATTTTTGGCCTAAACGAGGGCTTGAGCTTGCAGATTGCGCTGGTGATCGGCGCGGTTGTCTTAACCATTTTGGCGACCACCTCAGGGGTTGATCGCGGTATCCGCTGGATATCAGAATTAAACCTGTGGAGCGCGGTGGCGATGATGGCGTTTATCTTAATCGCAGGTCAGACGGCGTTTTTGTTAAATGCACTGGTCGAAAACTTAGGACAGTTCTTTGTCACTTTGCCTGCGCGCATGTTCAAAACCTTAGCTTACGTGCCGGGCAGTAGCGAGTGGATGGGCAGTTGGACGCTGTTTTTTTGGGCGTTTTGGCTGGCGTGGGGGCCCTTTGTTGGGGTATTTTTGGCACGAATATCACGTGGCCGCACGCTACGAGAGTTTGTGATTGCTGCCATCACCGTACCTGTGCTGTGTGACTTCATCATCGTTTCATTCTTTGGTAATTCAGCACTTTATGAGGTATTACAAGGCAATACAGCCTTCGCTCAGCTGGCGATTGAGAGTCCTGAGCGCGGCTGGTATGCTTTGCTTGAAATGTTCCCTGGGGCGACCTTTTTAGTGATACTAGCGACGCTCTCAGGCTTGCTGTTTTATATCACCAGTGCCAACTCAGGGGCGATGGTGATGTCCAACTTCTCCGCCTCCATCCCTGATCCTAGCGAGGATGGCCCTAAGTGGCTGCGTATCTTTTGGGCGGTATTGACGGCTATTTTGACCATTTCTATGCTGATCGCAGGCGGCGTGATCACCATGGAATACGCAACGCTCATATTTGCGCTACCTGTGACCGTTATCGTCTATTTGGTGATGTTTTCGTTTTTTAAAGCGCTTAAGATAGAGCAGGCCGAGCGCGAAGGCACCGTACTGCGTCGCCCCTCTATCGCGCCGAGTGGCGGTCACGTTCCGGAGCGCTCATGGACGCAGCGCTTGGGGCAGATGCTTACTTATCCTTCTAGACGTGAAGCCATCAGGTTCCTTGAGCGTACCGTCCGCCCGGCACTAGATGATGTCGCTGATGAGTTTCGTCGCCAAGGCTATGTCGCTGAGCGCATCAACGCCGACCACAGCCTAACCGCGCCTCTTGATGCGATGAGCGGGCCCTTGCTGCGCTTATCGACCGCTGCCACCGACGATTTTTATTATCAAGTGTTTATGGTTGAGACCCCAGCGCCCACCTTTAGCGGCAAGCTGGCCTCTGACAGCGACATCTATTATCGGCTTGAGGTGAGCACCCAAACCGGCTCTGGTGGTTATGACCTCATGGGGCTCACCCGCCAGCAAGTCATCGATGATGTGCTCGAGCAGTATCAAGCATATCTGACATTTTTGAGCATGCCTGTCGATACTGAGATGACGCCTGTTTCAGAATAACAGCCGAGGTTAAACGCTTATCTCGTAGGTTGGGTGTTACAAGCGCCACCCAAACTACGAGATATTGGTGCACCAAATGCGCTTTATAACCTTATTATTTTACATGGGTAGGTTGGAGTCGAGGCACAAGACCCAACATTTTATTGATTTTAATTAACGGTTTAATGTCGTAAGTCACCTAATATAAAGACTAAAAATTCCAACGTATGCTTTTAAACACGCCTTCTGCATTTGCGCCAGTATTTTATTATTCTTCTATACATCCATCTATGAGCAAAAAGGCACCATCAACATTCAATAAGCGATCTAATCACCTAAACTGTAACCCGCCTTTTATCACTCAAATAAATCAAGTACAGCGCCCCTGCCAAGAGTCCTACCGCCGCCAAGCGCTTCATATCAAGTGGTAACTGGCCATTACCAAACCAGCCAAAGTGATCGATGATCAGCCCCATCATGATTTGTCCTGCGATGACGCCCACAATCGTCGCCGCCGTACCGATGCGCGGCACGGCAATCACGATCGCCACCATACAAAAATTACCAAACAGCGCGCCGGTATATTGCCAGATAGGCACGCTAAGTATTTTCTGTATATCTAGTGGCTCAAATAGCAGTATAAGCATCAGTAAGATAACAGAGGCCACCACATTAGTCAGCCACGCTGTCGTAACCACATCGGTATGTAGGCTTAGTGACCCATTGATAGTTGACTGCACAGCGATCGCCATACCGCCTAAGAGCAACAATGGAAAAGCAAAGGTGAGTAACATCATCGCCCCTTAATAGATTAGCACCAGTGCTATAAGTATCAATACCAGCGCACCGATACGATAGCCATCAATTTGACGGCGCACGCTACCCAATATGCCAAAATGATCAATAGCAAGACTTGCGGTAATCTGCCCGCATAAGATACCTACCATCGTTGTACCGACGCCCACCAATGGCGTGGTGATGGTCAATACAATAGTATAAATAAAACCGATAACGCCGCCTGTGAGTAACCATAATGGCTGACGCGTTAGTGCCATAATACGACTACGCTTGCGAATAAGCATGACAAGACTAAACACGATGACGCCGATGATAAATATCGATAGCGATGCGGATAATCGCCCAATCTGCTTACCTAATGGCCCTAATATCGCCGCTTCAATCGCAAGCGACATTCCGCCTAATGCGACGAATAACAACATCAATATTTGTCTCATAGTTTATCTACTTGGTCTTATTTAGCTTTATTAGCTATTGTTTAACGATACAAAAGCGCCTATTGTATGAACAAATAATTGTAATCACAACCAAGCACACTTTGATGGGTATTATTTAATCTCTAATACCTGTTTACTGTCTAAAAAGTTATGTTTTAAGGAGACACTGTTGTCAAGTAACCTAACCGACATTACCAACTATCTATTAGAGCTTGACGCGCTAAAGCTTATCAATCGGCGCACCTATCTTGATGGTGGATTGCGCGTTGAAAACTCCGCTGAGCATTCATGGCATTTAGCAATGGCATGCTGGACGATTGCTAGAAGCTTTAAGCTTGATGTGTCAGAAGAAAAACTGCTAAAGCTGGCTTTAATCCATGATTTGGGCGAAATTGACGCCGGCGACACCTTTTTATATGACACCAAAAGAGGGAACGCGCATAACGCGGAGCGCGAGGGGGTCAAGCGGTTGGAGGCGCATGAGGGCAATGCGGTGACTGAATTGTCCACGCTTTGGGAGGAGCAAGAAACAGGCACAAGCCCTGAGACCAAGCTATTAAAAGTGGTCGATAGACTGCTGCCGTTTTTACATAACATCAATAGCGAGGGCAAAACGTGGCGCGAGTCTGATGTCAAGCGCTCACAAGTGGCTGGTGCACATGCTTTTATAGCCACTGATTTTCCTAAAATTCATACATGGATGACGCAGCAATTAAGTCTAGCAGTACAAAAGGGTTGGCTAATTGATGCTTGATCTGTTGGTGTCCAAACGGTTTATTGAGGGCTGATGATGAAATTTTTAGAGCTAAAAATACCTCCAGTCGCACAAGTGCTTGTAACAGGGGCGGCAATGTACGGCATGTCGAAAACGCTGCAAACCGTTATACCAGGCGCAAAGTGGCTGGCAGGCGGGTTGACGCTCACTGGTATCGGTATTGGCATTATGGGTGTAAACGAGTTTAAAAAGGCGCAAACCACGGTCAATCCGCACAAACCAAATAATGCCACAAACCTTGTTACCGGTGGCATTTATCAGTATACACGCAATCCGATGTACTTAGGGTTGACGCTGGTGCTATTAGCTTGGGCGCTGTATTTGGCACATCTTTTGGTTTTTTTTGTCATTCTTATTTTTGTGCTGTATATGACGCGCTTTCAGATTATTCCAGAAGAGCGCGTGATGCAGCAAAAATTTGGCAAAGCATATCAAGCGTATCTAAAGAAGGTACGGCGTTGGATATGAGATATGGTAAGTAGAATGTTTCATTATTAACGAATGGACAAACAAATCAGGGAGATGATGTCATGGAAATGAAGAGCATACCGTTTGGGGTTACCGACTGGACAGAAATAGAAGCAGTAGAAGTTAAAGGCGAGACTGGTACAGGATACTGGAAAACATGTGAATTTAACAATATCAATGTGCATATGGTTGAGTATTCTGCGGGCTACCTTGCTGATCATTGGTGCTATAAAGGGCATATTTTATTCTGTATTGAAGGAGAGCTAAATACCGAACTAAAGGATGGTCGTACTTTTACCTTAACATCAGGAATGACTTATCAAGTGGCGGATGATACGATTGCCCACCGCTCGTCAACGCAGACAGGCGCTAAGCTATTCATCGTCGATTAAACCTACTGTGCATTGTTTAATGGGATTTATCACAGTCGAGGAGTAATAGTTTTGTCTGAATTAAAGACTGTTGGTCTTTTCTTTTTAACCGCACTTGCAGAGATTGCCGGCTGTTATCTGCCTTATTTGTGGTTACGAGAAGGCAGATCGGTTTGGCTTCTTGTCCCTGGGATATTTAGTTTGGCAGCCTTTGTGTGGTTGCTGACGTTGCACCCAACTGCGGTAGGCCGTGTTTATGCCGCTTACGGCGGGGTGTATGTTTCAGTGGCAATTTTATGGTTGTGGACTGTCAACGGTATTCGTCCAACTACATGGGATATACTAGGCTCTGCGATTGCATTATTAGGGATGGCGATTATTATGTTCGCCCCGCGTCAGTAGGTGAGGGGTTTTATGAGTAAAGACGTTAATAAGTGCTTACTTACGGATACATATTGATTTGCTATAATAAGCAATAAGCCAATGATTAAGTCAGGCAAACTTCTATATTGTTAATATTTAGCACAACAGTGCCTATTGTTTTGGTCAAAATTATTATGCGTATACGTAAACTATTCAAATTTGAAAACGCTCATATTGTGCGTAACTGTAGCTCTGAGCGCTGCAAGCACTCTATTCATGGTCACAGTTATCAGATTGAGCTCATTCTTGAAGCCAAGCGTTTGGATCATGGGCAGATGGTCTATGATTTTGGACTGCTAAAATCTTCCATCAAAGACATTATTGATAGTTTTGATCATGCCATTTGTTTTTGGAGCAAAGACGATCCTGAATATATCGCTGCTTGCAAAAAATTCAGCGCACGCTGGATAAGTTTGCCAGTATCACCATCTGCAGAGCAGTTTTCGCGCGTTATCTTTTTTTGGGCTGATGAGATTTTAAAACAAACCCAAATGCAAAATGGTGAGGCGGACGTTAAAGTTTACTCAGTTATAGCCCATGAGACTGCCACAGGCTATGCGCAATGCTTTGCTGATGATGTAAACAATGAGCAAATGGGTAAGCTTAAGCTAGAGGATTTCGAGTTTAGTGAGCAAGTAAGCGCTGAGTGGCACGATCCTGAGCTGTATGCCAAATTGATTCGCGGTGAGCGTTTTGTCAATCCGTCGGTCACCATGCAGGTTCACGAACAACAAACGGGTACAGTCTGATGTCTAACCATAATGATACCTCTTTTACTGATAAACAATTGCGAATACTAACCCTATACTCAGAAGCCGATACTGAGCGTTTGGCTGAGCAGCTTGCGGATTTACTACCCTCAGGTAGTATCTGGTTGGCGGGCGATTTGGGCGCAGGCAAGACCACATTGACACGCTATTGGTTGCAAGCATTAGGACATAAGGGCGCAGTAAAAAGCCCGACGTATACTTTAGTTGAGCCTTATAGTATTGAGCAGGGTGACGGTACGACTAAGCCGGTCTACCATACTGATTTATACCGTATACAAGATCCTGAAGAGTTGTCTCTTATTGGTTTTGATGAGTATCTTGAGGACAAAAATGCGCTAGTAATCATCGAATGGCCAAGTCGCGCTGATAATTATTTACCACCGCCTACGTTGTTTATTGACATTACTCAAAGCGTTGATGAGACCCGTCAAGTTGAGATACGATTATCAAAGGTAGGGCAAGCGCAAGGGCTAGATTTGTCATTACTAAAAGTTTAGTTTGATAAAGTATGTTTGCGATCCATAAAATATGATATTCATTAATGCCAGATAATTATCCTAATACACGTATCAAAAAACTATCGCCATTGCTCATCAACCAATTGGCAGCGGGTGAGGTCGTAACACGTCCAGCAGCAGTGGTCAAAGAATTACTAGAAAATGCAATTGATGCTGGTGCCTACCATATTGAAGTACATATTACTCAAGGTGGTATGGGTATGATAGAGGTGATGGATGATGGCGTTGGCATTCATCCTGATGATATGGTCATGGCCATTACTCGTCATGCGACCAGTAAAGTTGCGGATGTGGCTAATTTGCATGGTATTACGACGTTGGGCTTTCGCGGGGAGGCGTTGGCTGCGACAGCAGCTGTTTCTCGTATGACTTTAACCAGCAGTCATGATGATAGCGGTATTGGCCGACAGCTACAGGTTGCAGGCGTATTAGAAGACATTCCAAAACTGATACCAATCGTACATAAACGCGGGACGACGGTCACTGTCAAAGACATATACTTTAATGTACCAGCACGCCGTGGTAATCTGAAGTCTATTGCAACTGAGTTTGGTCATATTGAGACGATTGTGCGTGAAGTCGCTTTGGCACGTGCTGATGTAGCGCTCACATTATTTCATGATAATAAGAAGCGACTGTCGCTGTCTGCAAAGTCTATTAATAGCAGTAATGAGAATCCTAATCGTCTGCCATTATCACGCCTTGAACAAGCAACAGGGGCGTTATTAACGCCTAATGCGCTAGAAGTAGTGGTCGATTTATCCAGTCTAGTGCAGCAGCCTATGGGGCCTATTGATAACAATTACTCAGGTCAGCAGGCAAGTATTAGTGGTTGGTTATGGCCTAGTACTGATTCGCAGGATACCTTGCCAAAACTACTATATGTAAATGGACGTTTGGTAAAAGAGCCAATCGTTAATAATCAGTTACGTCAACTTGCGCACAAAGCGGGCGCTATTAGTGTCGGTTACGCGCTTTATTTTGATTTGCCAATTCAGTGGCTCAATGTCAATGTCCATCCATCTAAACAGCGTATCAAAATCAGTCCACTTAATAATATCATGGCACATTTAAGCCATGCGGTTCGTTTGAAGCTAAAAACTGTTATCACAACGCAAACAATGGAGCCAGCTGACAGTTATGAGAAGCGAGCGCCAGAAACGAAAACTGCGATAACTAAATCACTTGATGATTTGTCATTTAACCCCTCTGCTACCAACGATTTAGAACAAAGCAGGCAAGTACAAGCGCCTAAACAACCGTACCAGACATCAAAAAGTAAGCCGTTTTCTATTTGTAGACCAGACTCTCATACAAAAAAGTCTTACATTGATGAGCATTCAGAGTCGCGTATCAATGCTTTAAATATGTCTTTAGATGATAGTGTTAAGCACTTAACTGGCTCAAATATAGCAACCAAATCTCTACCAGTTTGCTTAGACATTATTCATCGTGTGGATAGTGGGATAAGTAAGTTTTCAGACATTGAAGCCATCAATAATAAGTCGCTGCCTTGGCTATTATTTTATAATAAAAGCCAGTGTCTGTTAATCAGTGCAGAGGATTGGCAATCAAAGATGCGAGTATTGTTTGAGTCACATATACTGGATAATGAGGCTTTTAAAAGAAGGCAGTTGCCGGATAGTCCAATATATATTAACCAACAGCTTGCAACTATAAGCACTCAGATGTCTGCGCAAGATTTGGTGGTTTTTATAGCAGATATGGAAGAAATACTGGTGGATGAGGCAATCATAAATATTGACCGCGATCAGTTGGTTTCGATCATGTTGTCATCTTTAACTGGATAAACCACGCTTCAATTTAATCATAGCTCCACTCTAATTATAAAAGATAGATAACAGGCGTCTAAACAGTTAGCCTTTAATCTGACTATTTTAATCATCCATAAAGGCAATTCTATGCAACTGTCATCTAGTAGCATCTCCCATAAATTGACGGATAATAGCGTGGTTTGCTTAATGGCGCCGACCGCCAGTGGCAAGACTGCATTGGCTTATGAGTTGTATGATACTGGTCGTTATGAGCTAATTTCAGTAGACTCAGCGCTCATATATCGTGATATGAACATCGGTACGGCCAAACCTACGGCGATTGAGCTTACACGTTACCCGCATCATCTAGTCGATATTATCGACCCTATGCAAAGCTATAGCGTCGCTGAATTCGTCAATGATGTCGCTCATTTGATTGATAGCTGTCACAAAAATGGCAAAATACCGCTGTTGGTCGGTGGCACTATGATGTATTACATGGCGCTACTCGACGGGCTATCTCCAGTACCAGATAGTGAGGACAGCGTTCGCGCTCGTGTAGAGCAGTGGCGACAGACAGAAGGCTTACAAGCGTTGTTTGACTATCTTAGTAAAGTCGATCCTATTAGTCATCAGCGCCTTCATGCAACTGATACCCAGCGTATTACGCGAGCCATAGAAGTATATCTACAAACTGACATTGCTATAAGCGACTGGCAATGCAAACCTAAGCAGGCAATAGCAAACAATCCACATCAGCAGTGGCATGCACTTACAGTAATGCCAGATCGTCCTTGGCTGCATACGCGTATCGAACAGCGTTTAGAGATTATGTGGCGTGAAGGACTGATAGATGAAGTACTTGGTTTGCTTGAACAATATCCGTTGACACCTAATTTGCCATCTATGCGCTGCGTTGGCTATCGGCAAGTTTTAGAGTACCTGACACATATTAATCATCCAGTATTTGAGCAGCCACATCTTGATAAGACGCAGTTTGAAGAGGTTTTTGGTAGATTTGAAGACCCAAGCAAACATAAAATAAAACCACAAAGGGCGCTGCAATCACAGTCGTCAACCCTTGATAGTCAAACCGAGGCGCTTGCTTGTTATCAAATGCAAAATAAGGCATTATATGCTACAAGACAACTGGCTAAACGCCAATATACTTGGCTACGTAAGTTGGCTCAATTATCGAACGTAAATAATGATTTGCATAATAACAACGAAATTGTCATATCATCCTACGAATCTATGACGCAAGCTAGAGAATATCTGCTCTGAACGATCATTTGTCATCTATTAATAATGATAGACAAGAAGCTTATGGTATTACGTTCTAACAGGTTTTAATAATCGTAAAAACAAGTTATAAATATTTGCAGATTATAAGAACGAATCACAATAAGTTTCAAAATTTGGCTGAGACAGCTGTTATAATTTGTTAATCTAACATTTACAGTATGCTTTGCCAACTATGATTGTTACTATCGTTATAAGAGCAAATAATCATTTATTTACAATAATATAATAGTTAAACAAAGTATAATTAACAAAGAAAAATCGGTGCTCATTTAGATACGTTTTATTAGTAAAACTTACTACTGTATCTTTTTCTAACGATTATAATTAAACAAGCACTTATAATATAATTATATAATATTCGGGAGAGTTTTTATGTCAAAAGGACAAACATTACAAGATCCGTTCCTAAACTCATTACGTAAAGATCGTATTCCAGTGTCTATTTTTTTGGTAAATGGTATTAAATTACAAGGCCAAATTGAATCATTTGACCAATATGTCGTTTTATTAAAGAATACAGTTAGTCAAATGGTTTATAAGCATGCCATCTCAACTGTAGTTCCAGCACGTAATCCACGAGGCGCTAGTACTACTGCATCATCAAGTAGTGGTATGCAGACTCAAGGTACTAACGGCTACCAAGGTGGCAGTAGTAACAGTGGGTTTGAAAGAGGTAGCAATACAGGCGCAGGTGGCGGCTTTGAAGAACGTGGCTTTGCCTCTAATCGTAGTGGTTTTAATCGTGGCGGCTTTGGTCAAGGACAAGATCGCGGGTTTGAACGTGGTGGTCTAGGTCAAAGTCAAGACCGTAGTTTTGAGCGCGGTGGTTTTGGTCAAGACCGCGGATTTGAGACACCAGCAGAAAACACAGGATTCAACGAAAAGCCCAACAATGATTTTGATGACGATAACAACAACTAATTGATGCTATTTATGAGCGTATATTGTTGAAGTCTATTTTAATAAAAAGATCTGCTATTGAGTGGGTCTTTTTTTTATCAACAACTTCACTATTGTAAGACTATTAAGTGTAAGGCTATCAAGCATTTGAACGGGGCAGCCGATAAGATGTCTGAATATTCTTTAAACAATATAGTTGATATGTTTTTTTAATCAAGATTACATTGTACCGTTCTAAGTCATATTATTAAAATGGCTCCTAATATAGTAAAATATATTATTAATGATAATTACCGAGTCAAACCATGAGTAACTGTACAAACAATCTTACTGACGACCAATTTATGACCACTGCCATTGACGCTATTCAAACTGAGATAGCCGCGTTGGCGTTATTAACTGAACAGATAGACGATAGGTTTGTGCAAGCTTGCAAGATCATTTTGGCCTGCAAAGGTCGGGTAGTCGTGACTGGTATGGGTAAGTCAGGTCTGATCGGGCGCAAGATAGCAGCGACGTTTGCTTCTACTGGTACGCCAGCATTTTTTATGCATCCTGGTGAGGCAGGTCATGGCGACTTAGGAATGCTGGTAAAGGGTGATGTGTTACTGGCTATCTCTAATTCTGGAGAGTCGGATGAAATCAAGACCCTATTGCCAGTGGTTAAGCGTTTAGGTATTCCGCTGATAAGTATTAGCCGAGACAAGCGCGGTATGTTGCCACGCGCAGCCGATATTATATTGACCCTTGGCAAGTCACAAGAAGCTTGCCCGCTTAATCTGGCACCTACTTCTAGTACGACGGCAACTTTAGCGTTAGGAGATGCTTTAGCAGTGGCTTTGGTACATGCGCGTAATTTTACTTCAGAAGATTTTGCCTTATCGCATCCAGCAGGTGCGCTTGGTCGACAGCTATTAACACGAGTAGAGGATTTGATGCATAGTAATGTAGATAATTTGCCGCTTGTTAATCAAAAAGCGCCATTACAAGATGCATTATTTACGATGTCTGCAGGCCGTTTGGGCATGACTGTTGTAATCGACGATGAGCAAAAAGTTGTCGGTGTGTTCACAGATGGGGATTTGCGCCGTGGTTTGGAAAAACGCATTGATCTTGCAACACCCATACAAGACGTGATGAGCACTAATCCACGCCAAGTAAGTAAGTCGATGCGTGCATCTGATGCCTTAAGTGTCATGAATGAAAATGCAATCAGTCAACTACTAGTGATAGATGAAAAAGAGCATTTAGAAGCCATCATTACTGTGCATGATTTGCTACAAGCAGGTGTGAAATAAGCGCTTAGACTAAATAGGTTTCACATTTAAACAATAAGACTTTATAAGAGATAAATTATGCAAGACTTAATCGAAAGAGCAGGACAGGTCAAAATGTTGGTCTTGGACGTTGATGGTATCTTGTCAAACGGTCAGATTATCTATGATGCTAATGGTATTGAGACTAAAGCGTTTTCGGTACAAGATGGGGTCGGTATTAAGTCTTTGGCACGCTATGGTATTTTAACTGCTATTATTACTGGCCGTAGTAGCCCTATGGTCAATAAGCGTGCAGCAGAAACTGGCATCGATTATGTGGTGCAAGGTCGTGATGATAAGCTTATCGCTTTGAATGAGCTACTCTCTACCTTAGATCCAGCGCTCAATATTACGGCTGCCGACTGCGCTTATATGGGTGATGATTTGCCTGATATTAAAGCCATGCAAACCGTCGGCTTTGCAGCGACAGTACCTAATGCGCATGCTGAGGTTATCAATCGCAGTGATATGGTAACGACGCGCACTGGCGGGATGGGGGCAGTACGTGAAGTGTGTGACCTGATCTTAAAAGGTCATGGACAGTATCAAGACTTTATTTCGCACTATACGCTTGATAAAGTACCAGCGCAGGATGATTTATCGTGAATACTCGTGTCCTAGTTGTCTTAGCCTTAATTATTGCTGGTATTGCTGGTTGGTTCTTTCAACAACAAGGTAAGATCACACCGCCAGTAAACATAGAAGCTTCTGAGGTGGATTATGAAGCGACTGATATAAAAGCGGTACAAACCAATGAAGAGGGTGAGACCGAATACGAGTTAAATGCCGATTCACTTACGCATAATCCAGTGACCAATCAAGATGAGATGTCGGGTATTACCATGAACTGGGAGCCATCTGATGAACAGCGTTATCAAATTCAAGCAGGTAGTGCTACGATCAACCAACAAACAGGAGAGCTGCTTTTGTCTGGTGGTTTTACCTTAGTTAGTGAAGACAAAGCGAGTGGATCGTCGGATATTGAACCTATTGAAGTCACAGGTCAAACGCTTAAAGGCAATACCAAATCGCGTCAAGTCTATAGTGATGAGTCCGTCAAAGTCGTGCAGGGTATGAATCGCTTTAAGGCTTCTAGTATGCAGGCCAATCTTGAAACTGGCGAGTATGAGTTTGGACAAGTGGCTGTGACTTTCACACCTGCTGAGCGTCAGGATCAGGCTTTATTTTAATGTCTTGTATATTACGTATTATTGTCTTAGATAGTTTAAAATAGTTGGTAAAGGTAATAGCAGCAGTTGGCTCGCTTATTGCTACTTATCCATTAAATCAATCTAGGTTGCTCGTACTACCCAATAGCTTTTGCTTTTCTACTACTTATTACCTTCTTATCATAAAAGAGTAACTGCTTATGAAATCTAACTTCTTGCCTGCTACTAGTCAAAATTATATGTCGCAAATTTTACGCGTATTGCCAATGGCTATGCTAATAGCATTACCACTATATAGTCATGCATTGCCATCAGATGCCAACCAGCCTATTAAGTTATTAGCAGATAAAGCGACCTATAGCGAGCGTACAGGTATCACCAGTTACTCCGGTAATGTCATTATTACCCAAGGCACATTAAAGCTTACCGCTAATGATATTACGGTAAATCTCTCGCAGCAGCGCAGTATTAATTCAGCAGTGGCAACCGGACGGCCAGCGACCATGCAACAAGTTATCACTCAAGAAAAAGGCCTAGCAAAAGGTCAAGCAAACAAGATTGATTACAATGCAGTGAGCGGTATTATTACTTTAACGGGTAATGCAAAACTGGTGCAAAACGGTGCTAGTTTTGCTGGTAATGTCATCCGTTATAGTCTCAAGGCTGGCGATGTTGAAGCGACAGCTGGTGGTAGCCAGCGTGTTGAGTTGGTATTGCCGCCAAATAATAGTACCAACCAAAATAGTATACGCTAAAATAATATACCAAATAAGCGCTTAAATTTGCCTTAGTACGAGTAACATATGAGTGATAATAGTAGTTTGAATAGCAACTTTGATAGTCAAAACATATCTGTGATAAACAGTACGCCTACGCCCAGTGTTGAACGTCTAACCATGCAAAATCTAGGTAAACGTTACGGTAAGCGCTGGGTAGTCAAGGATGTCTCTTTTTCAGTCGAGCAAGGGCAAGTTGTTGGGTTGTTAGGGCCCAACGGCGCAGGTAAGACAACCAGTTTTTATATGGTAGTCGGTTTGGTCAATATGGATAAAGGCCGTGTGACCTTAGGTAAAATGGATTTGTCTAAATATGCCATGCATGAGCGTGCTCGAGCTGGCATTGGTTATCTGCCCCAAGAAGCTTCTATCTTTCGTAAGCTGTCTATCGAAGAAAATATTTTAGCTATTTTACAAACTCGTAAAGAGCTATCATCTGCTCAGCAGAGGCAAGAGCTTGAAAAGCTCATCGGAGAATTTCATTTAGAGCACGTGCGTCAATCACTAGGCATGAGCGTCTCAGGCGGTGAGCGTCGCCGCTGTGAGATTGCGCGCGCTTTGGCCGCTGATCCCAAGTTTATCTTATTAGATGAGCCTTTTGCTGGGGTTGATCCTATTTCAGTTGGTGACATCAAGGAAGTTATTTTAACGTTAAAAAATCGAGGTATCGGTGTGCTAATCACCGATCACAATGTACGTGAAACACTCGCTATCTGTGAAAAAGCTTATATTGTCTCAGAGGGGGCCATCATTGCCGAAGGTACGGCAACTGAAGTCTTAGATAACGAACTGGTAAAATCAGTTTACTTAGGTAAGGATTTTCAAGTATAGATAACGGTTTGTATTACCTTTTATTGCCTAAAAAACTCTAGAACATATGATTAAGCGTACATCTATAAAGGTCTTATCCACCTTGATTTTTTGCCTATTAGTACCATTTAATCAAAGTAATTCAACTATTTACTAATGATCTTGGTCAATGCTCATTGGTAAATATTCAACATACCCAACCTCATTCTTTTTTCTCAAAACTATTATTAATTTATTATAAATTATAATGTCTCTTTTTCTATAAAGAACAGTATTTTGACCTTTTTTTATCTCGCAACTTAAACAGGGTGCATATACGATGGCAAAAAATAAGAGTAGCTACGTCTGTCAGCACTGCGGTGCGCATTTTGGTAAATGGTCAGGACAGTGCTCTGATTGTGGCGAATGGAACAGTTTGGTTGAAGCACCAAATGTCAGCATGCCACATCACAATAAAAATACAGCCAAACCCGCTGCCAATCGAGGAGCACCGCGCGGTACAAACGGTGGTACTCCAGCAGGAAACTATTCAGGAACGCAAAGTGCGGTGATGCCGCTTAATGCCGTTAGCGTGACTTTAGATACACGATTACCAACAGGTATTAGTGAGTTTGATCGAGTATTAGGCGGCGGTTTGGTAGCGGGTTCTGTGGTATTAATAGGCGGTGATCCAGGCATTGGTAAATCTACTATTTTGCTTCAAACAGCGACCAATATGGCACGTGCCGATTCATTGGCAGGCAGTGCGCTGTATGTCACAGGGGAGGAGTCACTGGCGCAGGTTGCAATGCGAGCCAAACGCCTAGACCTACCAGCCGATCGCTTGCGAGTGTTGGCCGAGACTAATGTAGAAACCATTTGTGCTGCCTTGACCCAAGAGCAGCCTGCGATTGCTATCATTGATTCGATTCAGACCATTTATACCGATGCGATCAATTCAGCCCCCGGCGGCGTCAGTCAAATTAGGGAATCTGCGGCTATCTTAACGCGCTATGCTAAGCAAACGGGTACGGCTTTATTTTTGGTTGGCCATGTGACCAAAGAAGGTACGCTTGCAGGACCACGTGTACTTGAGCATATGGTTGATACGGTTTTGTACTTTGAAGGCCAGTCTGATTCACGATTTAGAATGATCCGTGCGGTCAAAAACCGCTTTGGCGCGGTCAATGAGCTGGGCATTTTTGGGATGACAGATATGGGTCTTAAAGAGGTTGCCAACCCATCTGCTATATTTCTTAGCCGCTATGATAAACCAGTTGCAGGATCAGTGGTAATGGTCAGCCGCGAAGGTACGCGCCCGCTATTGGTTGAGGTACAGGCGTTGGTCGATGACTCACAAGGGCAGCCAAGACGTATGGCTTTAGGGCTTGATTTTCAGCGTCTATCGATGCTGCTTGCCGTGATGCACCGTCATGGCGGTATTCATACCAGTGGACAAGACGTTTATGTCAACGTAGTTGGCGGCGTCAAAGTGATAGAGACAGGTTCTGATTTGGCAGTACTATTGGCTTGTGCATCTAGTATTAGAGAAAAACCATTACCCTCATCATTGGCGGTGTTTGGTGAGGTCGGTTTGTCAGGTGAGATTCGTCCTGTACCAAACGGACAAGAGCGCTTAAAAGAAGCTATGAAGCATGGTTTTACTCATGCCATTATTCCAAAATCAAACGCACCTGCTAGTGATTCACCGCAGTTTAAAGGTATTGTTGTACATGCTGTAGAGCGCCTAGATGATGCAATAGAAAAGGCGTTTGAAATTTATTAACTACGTCAATAGGACAATATATCAATAACATAACTGCTAAAAAAGCAGCCATAAAAAAAGTGTCAAACTTATACAAGCTTGACACTTTTTTTATATTTTAATCACTTTTCACACTGCTAACTTCCATACATCTAAATTCTAAAATCGTTTACAGACCTAATGCAATCTGATAGTCATCGATCTTAAAACTATGGACCTGAAACACGTTCAATTGATACATTACCAACACCTTTATTGGTAATACCCAAACGTTTGGCTGCACCATAAGACAAATCTAAAACGCGATTACCGTGGAATGGGCCGCGATCATTTACTTTTACAACCACACTTTTGCCATTGGTTTTGTTGGTCACTTTTACATAGCAATTCAAAGGTAGGGAGCGGTGAGCGGCAGTCAAACCGTTCATATCAAAAGTATCACCGCTGGCTGTTTTGCGACCATGAAACTTACGTCCATACCAAGAAGCAAGACCAGTCTGTTTGAATTTACTGACAGAATTAGAAGCGACAGCAGTCAATCGCTCTAATACATCCTCATCATCAGTAACTTGGCTCGTATCATCGGCGAGCAAAGAGCTGTTAATAGCCAATGACACTGGTTGACGCGCAGATTTAACTAAGCTTGAAGCGTTATCATGTTGACGAGTAAGCTCACCAAGGACACGATCAATATGAGAGGTGTTGTCTTGAGATAAAGTAGAGAGAGACGTTTTTGCTTCAATCGCATTAGTATTAGAGGCTACAGCAGAGCCAGCAAACAGACATACCGATATTGTAAGTAAACCAGATAGACGCTTATTCATAGGTACCTCTATAACTTATATGTTAAGACCTGATATCTAAAACCTTGTATTGAGCGCAAAAAATTCAGCAAATCTATAAATGCGTCAACTTGTTTATCCTTTCCTACAATGTAAAAGCTAGTACGTAGGAACAGTAATTAAACAGGCTTTAGGATAGGAATAATTTTTATGTTGAAAGTTTTTAATATAAAACCAACTATTAATCATATAAAAATGCAATTACTTGGATTTGTTATGAGTACGTTAACTTAGGTAGTAGCTTTGAAAGATAATTGCTGACTATACGTAATAGCTACGACTAGAATATAATTAATTGCAATCTTTCTTATTAGAACTGTATTGGTTATGTATCAAATAGTATAAAAAAGAGAGTAACGCAATTTTTTGTAAATGGCAAGCGTTAATATAGACTGACAAATGTTAGTTTTTCAGTAAATACTATAGTGAACTTGAATAATAGAATAAATATTTAAGCAATAATAACAATGTCTTATGTTTTATAAACGATAGATTTTTGTCTATCTTTTACTTTAATCGTTTTTATGTTACACAAAAATACTTTAGAACCTTTATAAAATTCGTTTGTATTCATTTATACGAATTTTCATTATTTATAATGTATTTTCTATATGCTATATATTGAATATATAATTAATCATTTATAAAATTTTTATTATGTATGCGCGTGCTTATTATTTTTTATAGACTTTTTTTGATTTTGAGTTATATCTTTCTGACAGTTATTTGAAATTACAGCCAACAACGCATCTTTTTGTCTATAATATTTAGGGTAAGCTGTATGTGACAGTTGGCTTAAGCAATAAAAATCTGCTACATGGTTTTATGAGCAGATTTTGTATCGTGTTATAGGATAGTGGACTTTGTTTGAGTGTTTATTCGGATTTGTGGGTATGGATGGACATCAAAAGCCCAAACCCTCCCATCAATGTTACGATTGCAGTGCCACCATAACTGACAAAGGGTAGAGGGACACCCACTACTGGTAGAATACCTCCTACCATACCGACGTTGACGAATACATACACGAAAAATGACATGGCGATAGCGCCAGCCAATAGGCGACTATAGATATCAGGTTGCGTAAGAGCAATATAGAGTGCACGTATCAATAAGCACGCATATATCAGCATCAGTAATATGACGCCAAATAGACCAAACTCTTCTGAAAAAGCTGCAATAATAAAATCAGTATGGCCTTCCGGCAAGAAATGAAGTTGTGATTGTGTACCTTCTAAGTAGCCTTTACCTGATAATCCGCCAGAACCTATGGCCGTCTTTGACTGAATGATATTCCAGCCGGCTCCTTGAACATCGGCCTCAGGGTTTAGCAATGTTAATACGCGTGTACGCTGATAGTCATGTAATAAAAAATTCCAAGCAATAGCGATGAGAGGTACGGCTAGGATGGCTGCAGCTGAAATCAGTCGCCAAGATAGACCTGCCAAAAATAAAACAAAGAGTCCGCTCGCGGCGACCAGCAAAGAGGTACCAAGGTCCGGCTCTTTTGCAATGAGTATGACTGGCACAATAATAATGCCCAAGGTAATTAAAATACTGGAAAATGATGGTGGCAAATCTCGTTTGGACAAAAACCATGCACACATCATTGGCATACCAAGCTTCATAAACTCCGATGGCTGAACGCTACCAAATCCTGGTAAATTGATCCAGCGCTGTGCCCCCATTCGTACTTCACCAATAATCTCAACCAATACCAGTAGTATCAGTCCCATGACATAAAATACAGGCGTCAATGTACGATAGAGGCTAGGCGGTACTTGAGCCATAATGAACATGACTGTAAAAGCCACGCCATAGCTGACCGCCTGCCTCAGAACCATACCAACGTCTTGAGTTGAAGCACTATATAGGATAGTTAACCCAATACAGCAGATAAGTAGTAACAGTATCGTGAGCCATGGGTCTATATGAATATGTTGCCACAGCGTTCGTTCATGACGTTGACCGAAATGATGGCTTTGGCGAGAAAAGCGGTACTGTGGGTTAAAGGACATAGGCAAAAATGACTGTAATCATGGAAAGTATATGGAAAGGACTGGTTTGTAAGTGCTTATTGTATAGCAGTAAAAGAGTAATCTAATCACCAAACATGACAATGCCAGCAGTAAATAGCCAAATTATTCACTATTATTAGGAGCAATAGTTTAGCTTGCTTGCGTAAAATTTGATAGTATCGATAAAATATTTGTTAATGATAACGACCCACATGACTCACGTAAATAATAGGCTTGATAAGTTTATCCATAAATCTGTATGTAAGCAGACCGGAATTTGTATTTCTCAAAAAGCCATCTCTCCTACAATACTAAAACCCTATATGACATCAATTATAAAACTCTTAGTTATATTTATCGCTTGTAGCAGCAGTGTTGTTGGGCATGCTGCGATTTTGAATGATAGCGAGCGCCGTATTCAAGTACGTCATAGCAGCAGTAATGCTTATATTGCACCTTCTGCCAGTACCAGTAGTCGAGCAACTGTACTGGGTGGCGATAGTATGCAGGGTTTAATCGAACAAAAACAACGCGAATATGAGCTTGATACCAAGCTATCGATCGAAGAGAACAAACGGGTAAATGTTAATACTCGTCCAAATTATAATACATCAAACATTAAAAAAGTGACTTATAGTCCTAAATACAATACAGCCAGTAATACTTATAACAGTATGATCAATATGGACTTTGATAGCTGGTTAAATAGCAGTAGTTTTCGCGCGCAAGAGGTTGCCAATTATCATCGTTACCTGAGCGCACAGATTGGTGCTCAAAACGTACCGCCACTTAAAGAGCTGCTCACTACTGCTCGTAGTTGGGACAAATGTGGCTATGAACCTTATCAGCTACCGCCGCAAGAGCTGTGGTCAAATATCGTTCCTACTTTGAGACTTTATGCCAATCTAAAGAATCAGGGTATCTTACCTGCAAGTAGTAAAATACGCTCGGTATATCGTAGTCCAGGACTTAATGGTTGTGCAGGTGGTGCAAACAGTAGTAAACATATGACCGCAGGTGCTATAGATATTTGGGTGCCTGAATATGAGAATGATCTTTGGCAGTTGAGTAATTTGCAAGACAATTTATGCCAGTATTGGCAATATCAAGGTCAATCACACAACTTTGGACTGGGGTTATATTCAACTGGTGCAATTCATTTAGATACGCAAGGTTATCGAAAGTGGGGCTTTAATCATACTAGTAGTAGCTCATCATGTCGCTATTAAACACAAACAATACTGTGACTCAAAAGATAAAATACGGTAAAAATTACAATCTTAAATGTTTTAAGTATAATGACCCTGTCAAACAAGACTCGAGCGCGAGATAAGTGTCATATTATCGTGAGATTGAACCTTTAATCACTAAAAGCTGGTAACTTAGTCTCAAATAATGCTTTAATATCGATAAATAATTGTCCATATTTTATACAGTTTCTTGTTAAAAGACAGAAAACTCAGGTTTGACACAAGCAGGTTTTATGAAGTGTTTCCGGTCTATAATATCGAATGCCTACCGTACTCAATCAAATATGTCATATCTAGCCCTGATTGTTGTTATAGTATCAATTGTACTCTTTAGTTATTCTTGTAGTCCAAAACTATCTGTCGATAGTCAAGCTAATACTGCGACAAACACGCAAAAACAGCTTGAAGCAGCAAACATCGAAGATAACATTACCAACTCTTATGCAAGGCTGGCGGCTCAGCGTGCAGATGTCTGCCCCAAACTGCTACAAAAAGACATGAATAGTAATGATATCGAGCGCGTAGCTGAAGTGATGGTCAATGATTACTGCGACTATTTTTTATATCTAAATACGGGGCAGCGTCTCGATGTCAATGTCGACAATAGACAAATAGAGGCACTACTGATTGTACCTACTTTACATAATTTTGCTAATGGGGAGTATAAAGTAACGTCTTATGATAAGCATGTGATTCGGTTAGCCTATAATGGCGCTACCTATAAGCCTAAACACTTGAGCTATGATGTGGCGATAACGGTTACGGACTAAATATCCGCAACACGGTTTCTGATCTTATATTAATAATTTTTGCTAAAAACGCTACTCAGCATGCATTTCTTTGTTCTTCCAAGGATCATCCTGCCCAACTGTCACGATTAAGAATTTGTCTGGTTCAAGAGTATTGCGCAAAGTCTGGTTAACCCCTGATAACTTCACATTGTCAATACGCGTTATATAATCCGTCAGATAGTTATCTGGCAGTTGATAAAAATTCATCATTCCTAGCAAGCCATTAATACCTGCATTACTTGCAAAGCCCATTGGGAAGCTATTCTTCATATTGTCCGTGGTCAGACGCATCTCATTACTAGTAATCCCGCTATCTAACGTATCATCGATGACTGCTAGGCTTGCATCAATAGCGTCACGAGCCTTGTCATTGCGCGTTGAAAAACCTATCTGATAAGGACCACGAGCCAGCATTGGATTCATAGAGCCAGATATTCCATAGGTATAGCCTAGGTTTTGACGAATCTCTGTCATTAAGCGCGCATTAAAATTACCACCTGCTAATACTTCGTTGCCTACTGCAAAGTTGGTTTGTTGCTGCTGCGCTTGTGGATCGGTGGCGCGCTTATTACCTAATTGGCCCATCAATACTGTGGTTTGGGTGCTAGGAAAGGGGATATGGATATGCTGTGCTTGGGTGAGGGGTCTTGGCTCAGGTAAAGCGTCCGCTGCCACACCTTTAGGTAAATTAGCAGTAATGTCTTCAGCGAGTTTTTTGGCTTGAGCGAGCGTCAAGTTACCAGTCATTGCTAAGGATGCATTGGCAGCGACAAGGTAGCGATCTTGAAAATCAGTCAGATCTTCTCTCTCGATACTGGGTACAGTGTCAAGCGTACCCGATGAAGGGTGGGCATAAGGATGGCTACCATATAAAGCTTCATCAAAAGCAAGGCTGGCAAGGCTATTAGGGTCTTGTTTTTGCTGCTGCAAGCCAACCAATAAACGGGCTTTATTACGCGCTAAAATTGACTGATCAAAATTTGGCTTAGTTAGTATTTGCGTCATCAGATCAACGGCTGGTAAAAGATGCTCGTCATCAGAGAGGCTACGTAATGAGACGATAAACATATCTTTATAAGCACTACTATTTAACTGAACCCCTAATGTCTCAACCGCTCGCGTAAAGTCATCTTCGCTCAAGCTCTCAGTGCCTTGTGTGAGCATGGTAGCGGTCATATTGGCAATGCCAAAACCGTTCGAGCGTATATTAGCATCGCGTGCGCTACCTGCGTTAAAACGCAAATCAATATCGACGATAGGTAGCGTGGTTGCGCGTACAAATGATACGGGTACGCCAGCTGTCGTTTTAAAATGTTCGATAGTTGGTACAGTTACTTGTAACGGTTTGACGTTGTTAAGACTAGTCAGCTTAGACAGAGCAGCAATGGGCGCGTTCGCATCGACCGCAGCCGCGGGCTCACGATATTCTTCAGCACCGACTGAATCTGCATAAGCTGGAGTGATAAACGTAGTTAATCCTACTACGATGCTGGCACTAAGATAAGACTTACGAGTAGGTTTAGACTGTTTTATATCTTTATGGTGAGGCGTTTTTTTTATAATGGGTATCGAGGTTTTCTGAGTCATATTTGTCTTCTTATAATGTTCTTAAATAACGAGTTTCTTAAAAATGGAGTGGAGTACAATCTTGTTCTCCGCACTGAGTTTTAATTATTGATGATCAATTATTTGCTTGAGCCTTACTTATCTTAGCTTTATCCATTTTTTCTTCAGGTGGCACGATATGCATGACAGTTAAATTATCTTTTACAAGATATTTTTTGCTAGCAGCCTGAATATCAGCGACGCTCACGCCATCAAGCTTGGTAGGTAAGCTTGCAAGCAGTCTGTCATCAAGTCCAATAGATTGCAGCGAACCTATCATGCGTGCTTGGCCTTGCATACTGTCTTGCGCATAGACTAAACCTGTCACAGTATTGGTTTTGGCACGACTGATTTCATCAGCATTGATAGGATCGGTGGCCAGTTTATTGATTTCAGCCGTAATAGCATCCTGTGCTTGCGTTAAGCTTATGCTCTCACGCGGGGTTGCTTGAATTAAGAACAGTCCATCACCGCGATCAAGCAAATCATAAGAAGTGCCGACGCTGGTGAGTAAACCTTGCTCACGTATGAGTCGGCTTTCTAGGCGCGCCGATAACCCGCCATCTAAGACATCTTGGGCAAGTGATAGCGCGTAAGCCTGCTTTTCATTATCCGCGCCAACGGTTGTTAGGCTAGGAACGTTGTAACCCATTAATAATACGGGCACTTGTACGGCCTGCTCAGAATCAACTTTTTGATAACCACGAAAGCCTTGCTGCTTTACGGTAGGACGTGTTGGTAGTTTGCTGGCAGGCAGATCACCGAAGTAGCGTTGAACTTGCGCCAAGACTTCTTTTGGCTTAACGTCACCCACGATAACTAAGGTTGCATTATTAGGGGCATACCAAGTTTTATACCAATCTTTTAACTCTGACAGCTCAATCGATTCAAGCTCGCTCATGGGTCCGATGACAGATTCGCCTTTAGGACTATCCGGTAAGGCCAATAGTCGAAACGATTCGTAAGCTTTGGCAAGTGGATTGTCATCAGTACGCTGGCGGCGCTCTTCCATGACCACTTGATGCTCTTTAACAAAAGCTTGGTCATCAAAGACTAAGTTGGTCATCCGATCTGCCTCTAATTCTAAGGCTAAAGGCATTCTATTGGCTGGGAATAGCTCATAGTAGCCCGTATAATCGTAGCTGGTAAACGCATTGTTAACGCCACCAAATTTAGCAATCAAGCGTTCATAATCATCACTTGATACGTCAGCTGTGCCCTTGAACATCATGTGTTCGAGCAAATGCGAGATGCCGCCTTTGTTTAACGGTTCATCTGCTGAGCCAACCCGATACCAAATCTGCGTCATCGCGACTGGCGCACGATGATCTTCTTTGATAATGATTTTTAGCCCATTTTCTAACTGATATTCATGCCGACCTGACATATCGATAGCCAAATCCGAGCTCGCGGCTGGCTTAGCGATTACTGTGTCAGGCGTAGCCGTTTGCTGGAAGTTACTGGTTTGACAGGCAGCCAAGGTAGTAGCAAGCGCTAAGGAACAGGCAATACGTAACGAGATAGCAGATAATGGTGAAGACAAGGACATAGGGTTTTCTACTTATAAAACAGTGAATGATAAATTTGGAATAAAAATGAAGAAAAAGGATAAACGATCAAAGGCCAAGCATTAGGTGCTATGTACTATAGTGTTTTGTGTCCACCAACAATGACACTGGCGGTTGGTTTAAATGCTTGCGTCGTACTACAACCTACGACTGATAACAGCAGTATAGAGATAATTGATGCATATCCTATGTTGACAATAAGTGCCAAATGAAAAGGTTTTTTAGCAGAATTATTTTTGGCTTTATGAATTGGTATAAACGTTACTGTTGATGACATAAGTATTCCTAATATTCTAAAACCCAGTTTGTATAAAGAATGCTCTTGTAAACTTATCTTTAATCTTAGTATAGCGTTACAAATTTACAAAATCTTCTTTAGATCATTAATCAAGTCAGCCGTTGGCTCTAATGCTTGCAAAGATGCGCAGCCGACTGTTGAGAAAGACAGTATTGCGACCAAAGATAGCGCTGGCCAATTGGCTTTTTTATTGTCGAGAGCATGTGTAGAGTCAGACTCTAATAAATATTTGCGCTGCGGCAAAGATGCATATTTTGAGATGCCAGTTTGCTTTAAAGGGGACATAGCAGCTCCTATTCAATAAATAAAAAGATTGGATGAATAACAAATAGCTCAAAGCAGATAAGTATAAGCTTGACTGTAGCGAAACCTACGTTTGGTAAAGTCAGATTTATGTGTCTAAACCTTAACCGAATTTTATAGTAACTCTACTATTACTGTATCATTCACTATCCTGCTCCGCGCTAAGCGCTACTTGAATTATGCTAAACTAGCACAAGAATGAAGCTTTCGTTTTGATGATATTAGATATACTGACGTCAATTACACCATTATTCATTACAAAATAAATATATTACTGACATTATTAACCTTTAGGGCAAGCTTATGAATAATCCAAATAATGCCAATCGCGTGGTCATCAACCTTGATGGTAGTCTTGATGATTTAGATGACGATGATATTACCTTACCAAGTCTGCCGACGCAATCAGTCCCCATTATTGATGAGCCTGACGGCGTTATTGAAGCTGCTAGTCAGAACCAAAAAGGCAGTCAGACGTCAAGTGCAGACACAGCAGGTGTAGAGGAAGCAGAACAAATAGCGTTAGGTGCACCGATTATAATGCCTGAGGCACAGCATACGGGTAATGATGCATTAGTTAGCAATGACCAAATCGAAAACAAGATTGATCCTACTGCTATACCAAAGATGCCGCTACAAGAGCAGTGGACTGATAATACTGCTAGCCAGCATCTACCAGCTGACACTAAACAAACCAACACTGACGATGCTGTGAGACAAGCTGTACCAAGTACGTCCCAGGCATTGGCTGATGATGATGCAAGCCAAATGGATCAGCTACAAGAAGACGAGACGCAAGGTCGCCAAAAAGGCAGCTGGTTTAACCGCATGAAGTCGGGACTTAGTAAATCACGTAAAAACCTTGCAGAAGGTATGGTGAGCATACTTATCGGTGGCAAAGAGATCGATGATGAGCTGTTAGAAGAGGTAGAGGACCAGCTATTAGTCGCCGATATTGGTGTCAATGCAACCAACCGTATTATCAAAAGTTTAACTGAGCAAACAACGCGTGGCGATTTGATTTATGCGCATTCATTATATAAAGCACTGCAAAGTGAGCTCGTTGATATCTTAACGCCAAAAGTTGCGCCATTGGTTGTCGATACGAGCAAAAAACCATTTGTTATTTTGGTTGTGGGTGTTAATGGGGTGGGGAAAACCACCACTATTGGTAAGCTTGCCAAGCGCTTACAAGGCGAGGGTAAGTCAGTTATGTTGGCAGCTGGTGACACTTTCCGCGCTGCCGCTACTGAACAGTTACAAATCTGGGGTGAGCGTAACAGCATTCCGGTTGTGGCTCAAGGCCATGGTTCTGACAGCGCTTCTGTCATTTTTGATGCGATGCAGTCAGCCAAAGCAAAGAATATCGATGTATTGATAGCTGACACTGCCGGACGTTTGCAAAACAAAACGCATCTGATGGCGGAGCTTGAAAAAGTAGTACGTGTCATGCGTAAGGCAGATCCAAGCGCGCCCCATGAGGGCATGATCGTTCTTGATGCGGGCACAGGTCAAAATGCTATCAACCAAGTGGAGCTGTTTAACAAGGTTGTGCCGCTGACAGGCATCACTATTACCAAGTTAGATGGTACAGCGAAAGGCGGCGTCGTGTTTAATATTGCCGAAACCACGGATGTACCGATTCGTTATATTGGGGTTGGTGAGTCAATCGATGATTTGCGTGCCTTTAGTCCAAAGCAGTTTGTCGCAGCACTTTTTGATACAAATGAAAGCTAAGATTTTTTAACAGTTTTATTATCATTCCAGTAAAACCAAGTTGGAGATAACTATGATAGTAACTACAACGAAATTTGGTCAACACCACCTAATTTTAATAGCAAATACTAATGAGAATAGTACGCCTCAGCTTGTTGAAGTCAATTGGTTATTAAATGACAAATCATGGCGTGATTCTAAATCATTTGATAAGATTAAAAAGCACTATGTGCTTAATGATGATGACTTTAAGTTTATAGACAAAAATGACTTGAGCAGTAGTGATGCTACTCAATCTTTACTACTGACGGCTATCGAACAGCTTAATGAGTATGCTGATGGCAGACGTAACGCTTTTGATTTGCCGTTAGACATCTCTTTGGGTACCGAATTTCAGCAGCAGGTATGGCAAGCTCTACAAGGTATCAATCATGGCGAAACCATCAGCTATGCGACACTGGCAAAGCGCGTTGGTAATCCTAAGGGCTTTCGTGCGGTGGCCAACGCTAATGGCAAAAACCCTTTTAGTATTATTGTGCCTTGTCACCGAGTGATTGCTAGTGATGGCAAGCTGGGTGGTTATACTGGTGGATTAGATAAGAAGCGTTATCTACTTGAGCTTGAGGGGTCGATGAGCAAGTTCTAATGTCAATAATTATAATAAAAGGGTATGAGAAGCAAGAAAGCCAAACGCTAAAAACGTTTGGCTTTCTTGTATTAAATTATCAATTATTAAATGAGCAACGATATCTATTGTTCAAGTTGTGCCATGACATCAGCAGAGAAGTTTACATTGCTATAAACCTCTTGCACATCATCTATATCTTCTAACATATCAATCATTTTCATGACTTTTTCGGCATCATCGACATTGTCTATTTCAGCAATGGTTGATGGCGACATTGTCACTTCAGCATTATCGGAGACCAATTCTGCCGCATTAAGGGCATCTTTAACTTGGCCGAAATTGTCTACATCAGTGACCACAAGTAGCGATGTTCCGTCATTTTCGATATCGAGTGCGCCAGCGTCTAAGGCCACTAACATTACATCATCTTCTAAACTAACATCATTAAAAGTGATTTCACCGCGCTTAGTAAATAAATAAGCAACTGAACCTGAAGTACCCAAATTACCATCGAATTTGGTAAAGGCATGACGTACTTCACTGACGGTACGATTGACGTTGTCAGTCATCGTCTCGACCAGAACAGCGACACCGCCCACACCATAGCCTTCATAGCTAATTTCATCCATGTTTTCAGTATCGCCGCCACCTGTGCCGCGATCAACCGCGCGATTAATGGTATCGCGGGTCATATTAACCGATAAGCCTTTTTCTATAGCGGCGCGAAGACGTGGGTTTTTGTCAGGATCAGGATCTCCTTGCTTAGCGGCGGAAACGATTTCACGAATAACTTTGGTAAATATTTTACCTCTTACTGCATCCTGACGGGCCTTGCGATGTTTGATGTTTGCCCATTTTGAATGACCTGCCATAGTATGTCCTTAAGTGCTATATGCTTTTTAGTATGATATCAATGTGAGTCATACCTATTATATATACTGCGTTATAACCAAGTTTACATGTTTTAGTACATACCAATCTCAGCATAACTAAGCGCTGTATTTACTGTTGTAATGTTATAAGCTTACACCGACATTAGCAATTTGTATGTTGTTGAGCGCTATTTTTTGCTACACTGTGGCATCTTACACGTTGCAACAATGGTTATAAGCGATCAATATTATAGACCAATTTTGCGTATTTTGACTAATTTGCGCTTATTCATCACACTTTAAATCATGAAGTGCTACCCAGCCATTGATTTTATGAAGCCACTGACTCTATGAAGCAACCAACCGCTGAAGCTATTACTCATTTGCGTAACCGCATTCACATCATTATTGAAGGCACAGATACTCGTTTGGGTAAGCTCTTTGATATTGTATTGTTGATTGCAATTTTAGCCAGTGTCGCCGTAGTAATGCTTGATAGTGTGTTATATATGCGCTTGCAGTATGGCACACTGTTTTTTTATGCAGAATGGTTTTTTACCATTTTATTTACGATTGAGTATAGTCTCAGGCTATTTTCGGCCCCCAATCGACTTCGGTATGTTTTTAGTTTTTTTGGTATAGTAGATTTATTGTCTGTATTGCCAAGCTATCTAAGTTTAATTTTTGTAGGGGTACAGTACCTGCTGGTAATACGTATCTTACGTATTTTGCGTATTTTTCGTGTGCTCAAGCTCAAAGCCTACATGCAGCAGGCAGGTTTTTTGGCCTCTGCACTCAAAACCAGCCAGCAAAAAATCACCGTGTTTTTCTTGTCACTTGTCCTACTAGTGACCATCTTTGGTTCGGTTATTTATGTGGTAGAAGGACCGGAGAATGGCTTTACAAGCATTCCATTATCTATCTATTGGGCAGTTGTTACCATGACCACAGTAGGTTACGGGGACATCTCGCCAAAGACACCGCTGGGTCAAGCAATTGCGACCATGGTCATGATTACAGGTTATTCGATCATCGCAGTACCAACGGGTATCTTTACATCAGAGCTGGCACGTAACATGCGACCACAGCTTAATCCTATTACTTGCCCTAATTGTGGAAAGTTTGGTCATGCCGTTGGCGCCACATTTTGCGATCGTTGTGGGCATGCGCTGCATGTCTAAACGCCTTTAGTGCTACTATTGTACTTTTTATAATTCAATGTATTCATCAACCAAAGGTGAGAGATCGATTTCAACACCAAGGTTCACCAAATTCCAATATTGTCCTGACACAGTACGATCAAGCATCATTGTCGTTGCAGAAGGCTGAAACTGACCAAAGTATTTTAGGGACGTGCGCATTTGAGTGATGGCTTCATGATGCACCTGACTACTAGAAAAATCAAAAGCGTCTTGTTGATAAGGCAAAATAGATAAAGGTTTAAGACCAATAGCAAGCCACTCTTGGTAGAATTCGCCAGGAATGTCCGTATCATCAGTCCGGCGTATGCCTAGCGCAACCAAGTCCTGTTCAAGAGCAGTCACATCGGCTTTTATAGCATGCTTGGCAAACCGTCGAAATAACTGTACTTCGTTATCGCTATAGCTGCGAATACCACCAAAATCATAAGCGACTACGCTACCATCAGTCCGAAAAGCAAAATTACCTGGATGAGGATCACAGTGCATTCGGTATAAACCAAATAGCTGACCGGCGGTAAAATGAAACAATCTTTCTGCTATTTTTTGCTTGATATCATTGTCCCAGGTCGCAGCTACCGTCAAATTTTCTCCCATCTCTTCTGTCAAGGTCAAAATTCGTTTGGAAGAATGGCTGCCTATGACTTTGGGTATTATAAGACCTTTATCTTCGGCGTGAAATGCACCAAATACCCGTAAGTTATGCGCCTCTTTAGTATAGTCAAGCTCATCATAGAGGCTTTGCCGTATCTCATTAAATAGCTTATCTTGTAGCTCGCGGCTCATATTAAGCACACCAGCAATTTTTAGCGCCACACGTACTTGTTTTAGGTCACTGTCACAATTTTCATCCACATCGGGATATTGAACTTTCACCACCACCTTTTGGCCAGAGGGGAGAGTGGCTTTATGTACTTGACCAATAGAAGCAGCTGCAAAAGGGGTTTCTTCAAATTCATCAAACAGCTCATCGATGGGCGCTTTAAGCTCGCGCTCTACTTGTGCGCGTATCTGTGCATACTGCATGGGCGGCGCATCTTTTTGCAGTTTTTCAAGCGCAGTTGCCACTTCTGGTGGAAATACATCTTTGTATTGCGAAGCGATTTGTCCCACTTTCATGACAGCGCCTTTCATCTCGCCAAGGGTCTCAGCGATTTGAACACCCACATCTTGCATCAGTGCTGAGCGTGCCTCCAAACGTTTTTCTTCGTCACTAGAGAGGTGCTTTAGTGAGTTTTTAGCGGCCTTTCCTGCAATACTTGCAGTCATACCAGCAAGTTTCATAAAGCGTTTTCCGGACGATTTTGCCATTCATATCACCGTATATTATTTTTTTGGTTTTTGTCCAAAAATTAAGAGTTGTTCTAAGAACAAGCTATGTTTGATGCAATTTTCCTACCAATAAAACATTTCATACCAAAACCAAATTGGCATTTTTTGACAATGTGTCTCACGAAGTCTTATTTGCAGTAGGTAATAGTGCAGTATTATTCAGATCAATACCGTATAAATTTATCAACCAGTAATCGAGTGCCATCTGATACCCTAAGTGACCTAAACCACATATTACTCCCATTGCCACATCGCTCAAGTAAGAATGATGCCGAAAAGGTTCACGAGTATGAACGTTTGAAAGATGCACTTCTATGAACGGCTTTTGGGTAGCCAGTAAGGCGTCGCGGATGGCAACTGATGTATGAGTGAATGCAGCTGGATTAATAATAATAGCATCTACTTGTAAGCTTATATCTGTCAATAATCCGTGCTGTTGAATAGCATCAACGAGCTGACCCTCATGATTGGACTGAACACAAATAAGTTCAATGTCATGACATGCTGCTCGCGTCGCCAGACATGTTTCAATATCGATAAGTGTGGTATGGCCATAAATTTCAGGTTCGCGTTTACCCAGTAGATTTAGGTTCACCCCATTGAGAAGTAGTATTCTACGTGTTTGTAAACTGTCTGTTTTTGCGCTCGTAGCTGATAAAGAGGGGGCACTCATAAGTTTCTCTATGGATTAAAATGAATGTAGTGTTGGGCACTTGTAGTACAAATAAAAAAACTGCTATGTCAGATATGGGACTTTATCACAATAGCTCAATCATAAGTTTATAAAAAATTACATAGAAAACTTACCTAAATAGCAAAAACCATGTTAAATGACTTTGTGTTGCTAAAAACCCATGCTATGATATTTTTAAGTAGTAAGTCTTACAACTTTGTTGCTCTCGTCTTTAAAGCAGTGCTAAAGATTAATTATCTATAGACGATGATGCAGTATCGTTACTAGGCATATTAGGATATAACAATTTCATTTAAGAAAACGTTTTTATTATTTAATAAAAATAAGTGTCCTGATATATTTTAAGTGTAATTTTTAAATAACCTTATTTAAATTGTTGTTAGTTAAATAAGTGATTTCATAATCTTAGACCCCGTTTACATGCAATGCTGCAAAGGAAGTTGGGGCTAGGTGTAATTTTAGGAAGCAATATTATGTCAGATCGTGAGCAAGGTGTCGTTAAGTGGTTTAATGATTCAAAAGGCTTTGGTTTTATTCAACGCAATAGTGGTGAAGATATTTTTGTTCATTTTCGAGCGATTCAAGGTGATGGTTATCGCTCTTTAAAAGATGGCGAAAAAGTCGAATTCAATGTGGTTGAAGGCCAAAAAGGCCTACAAGCTGAAGAAGTTAGGAAAGTGGAAGACTGATCCGTCTATTATATCAGTTTAGGTTTAATAGTTTTATTGACTACTGATATACTACTGAGTCAAGCCTGTCTAGATTATCGATATTGCAATATTGATATATAGACCTTGGGCTTGGCTTTTTTACGTTAAAGCTTTACCAAGGTTTATGGTAGGCTTGTTATCATGCGAGTCTGTTATTACTACTATATAAGGATGATTTTTTGAGTCACTTTACAACATTTACTGATCTACCACTTTTGACGCCAACATTGCGGGCAATCAGTGATTTGGGCTTTACTGAATTAACGCCTATCCAAGCTCAAATATTACCCCATACTTTGGCACATCAAGATGCAATTGGACAAGCGCAAACGGGAACAGGAAAGACGGCAACTTTTTTGATTACTATCATGGAGGCCTTGCTTAAGCGTCCTTTTCAGGAAGAAGAAGAGCGTCATTTGGGAGAGCCGCGCGCAGTAATAATGGCACCGACACGTGAGCTTGCCCAGCAGATTTTTGACGATTGTATTGCTTTGACCAAATATACAGAATTACACAGCGTATGTATTATGGGTGGCACCAATTATGAGACTCAGCAGCACGAGCTCGAACGTCAATATGTCGATATCTTGGTTGCGACACCGGGGCGTTTGATAGATCTTATGCATAAAGGCATGCTTTATTTGGATCGAGTAGAGGTGCTGGTATTAGACGAAGCGGATCGTATGCTTGATATGGGTTTTATCCCTGATATCAAGCGCTTAGTAGGTCGGATGCCAGCCAATACGGATCGTCAAAGCTTACTATTCTCAGCGACATTTAACCAAGATGTTATGAATCTTGCTTATCGCTGGTTGCATGAGCCAGAGTTTGTCGAAATCGAGCCTGAGCACAAGACCAGTGAGCTAGTAGACCAACACTTTTACTTATTAACAGAAGATCAAAAGCTAGAAGCGTTGCAGCGTATTATCACCGATAAGTCAGTAGAAAAAGTCATTGTCTTCGCCAATCGAAAGGATCAAGTAAAACGTTTGTATCATAAACTGCGTCAGTCTCATAAAATCGTTATGTTATCAGGTGATGTGATTCAGCAAAAGCGTGAAAAATATTTGCAGCGTTTTAAAGATGGTAATGCCTCAATCTTAGTTGCAACCGATGTGGCAGGGCGCGGCATTCATGTTGATGATATTAGCCATGTGATTAACTATACTTTACCAGATCAGCCCGATGATTATGTACATCGTATTGGTCGTACTGGGCGCGCTGGCCAAACAGGTATTAGCATCAGCTTTGTAAGTGAAGACGATGCTTTTAATTTGCCAGCGTTAGAGAAGCATTTGGATACCAAGTTTAGCCTTGAGCAATGGCAGCAGTAATTGTATCAATATTAAAAAGTTAGTACTGACAGAAAAAAGCCTGCAGCGATATTAACGTTGCGGGCTTTTTTCGACATGCTTATATTTTCTTACAAGCTCATAGGAGATTGGTTTTTTATGAGCGTAACTATTGAGAGTGGTTCATAGTGTCTGCGTCAGTATCCATATTATGCATACTATGGTCCATCTGACTCATATCATGATGATTAGAGCCGCCTGCTTCAGATGTTATAGCAGCAGGGTTGCCATGACTCATGTGTGTATCGCCACCATGTCCGCCGTGCATATTAGCCATGATAATGGGCACAAACATAACAGCCATTCCCGATAGTACCATCACTACACCGTTTAGTTGGCGTAAGCGAAAGCGACCAATTTTATCACGCATCCAACCAACCGTTTCATGAGTGGCAACTAGCATCGGTACTGTACCGAGACCAAAAACAAACATCAGCGCTGCGCCTCCTAAAGGGTTATGAGCGACGACTGCGATGAGTAGGGCACCATACACGAGTCCGCAGGGTAAAAATCCCCATAACAGACCAGCGGTCAATGCGCGTGGAAAAGTAGTGAGTGGAAATACCTTTTGGCGTAGCGGCCCAAGAAATTGCCAAAAGCGCATACCAAAACGCTCAAGCTTGGTTAAAAAAGGCGCGCCCAACATAGTAATGCCAACAAGTACGAGCACCAAGCCTAAAAGAATGCGCGGCATACTATTGCCCATCATCAGAGGCTCAAGTACGGTTGTACCGATCAATCCTGCCAGCAAACCCAAAAACGAGTAGCTAAGTAGACGTCCAAGATGATAAGTGGCGACCAAACCTCGGCGCTTGGCCGGGCTTACGTCCTTCATCGACAATCCAAAGGCAGTAACCAGTCCGCCACACATGCCTAAGCAGTGCGGTGAACCAAAAAACCCCATCAATAATGCTGCAACTAATAATGCTGTGGTCATAAGCAGCACCTCTTAAAATATGTAGTAAACGAAGATAGTATTTTATTAAAAGTCAAAATAATAACGCACTTATAAAAATCTAATGCTATTCTTTAGTATCGACATCAGTATTTAGTGGCTGATGAGCGTCCAGATTAAAGCTTTCATCATCAGCGGTAGTGATTATAGTATCCGTTTTCTCAGCAGAATTAGCTGATTTATGCGACTGGATAACTTGACGACGCTCTTGACGATCATCCAAGATAATGCGCTGTGAGGCATTATCTAAGTCCTCAAATTGATTGGATTTTACGGCGTAACGAACAGCCCAAATAGCTACCACGAACAGCATCAAGCTTAGTGGAATCAATAAAAATATACTGAGCATGGCAAACCTCTTGAATAGCCGCTTATTCTATTATTATACACTTATCGCAAGTGTAATAAATTTAACTTTATGATTGAAATTTATGCAATGAAATCTGCATAGCTTTGAGATACCTAAATCATTAGTTAAAGGTTTTAACCGCATTACCTCGAGGGGTTAATAATTGTTGAATACTAACGTCTTCTGCAAGCCGGCAGTCTAATTGCGGGCGCAAGATATCACGTAGGTAGGCAGCTATTTCATAAACAGCACGTCTTGAATGGCTCAAGTTTTGTGCAGGCTCCATCCAATCAAGTGACACAGGTAATGGCGCGTTTATAGGCGTACTATTGACCCCATTTAAAGCAAATTGTCTGCGAGCTCGCGCCATATGGTAATTATCGGTGATAAGGTACACATGGTATAAAGGCACACGCTTGGCAGTAAACCGAGCGTTTTCACAGGTGTTCATACTGGCATTTTCGCTAATGGGTTCATCGATGCCATGCTCTATAAGCCATTGACTCATCCAAGGTGCCTCAGCGCCACTGATGATAATAGGTAGGGGCAAGTCATGATAGGCAATGGCAGCAGTACGGATACGGTTGAGACTATAACCATTGAGAATGATTTGGTTGCTATTGTCGTTAGTGAGACCGCCGCCAAGGACAACGTAGGCAGAAGGTGGTGAGCTCATAGCATCAGCTGGTATGGCAGGTAGCGTTAGATGATCGAACACATAAATGACTGCGCGAGAAAATAGCGGCGTGAACAGACTAACGAGTATTAATGTGATGGCCGTCGAACCCAATAAGAAAGTTATATTGATGATACGGAACAACTTAATCATGCGTTCAGCGGAACGTAAGTAGTGGCGAGATAGCCTATGAGACCATGAACGCTTAGACCTCATGCTCACCATATCCAACTGTACCATCAGCATTAACCCAAACCGGCTCACGAGCTAAAGTGATAGCAAACTTTTCATAGATACAGTTTATGATATGGTTTTGGGCAGCTAACACATCAGCTTGAGTGGCTTGATAGGGACTATGATTGGTAAGGACTAACGCTTGTTTTTTATGAGTAATGATGGGTTTAATACCACCACCTTTTAAGCCTGCTTGCTCTATTAACCAGCCTGCTGCAACTTTAACTGTCGCATCTGGCATTGGGTAGCCGACGATATTAGGGTAGATGCTTTGTAATGATGTAAACAGGCTTAGATTGATAATAGGGTTTTGAAAAAAACTACCACAATTGGGAAGCTGCGCCGGGTTAGGAAGTTTTTGTTGACGAATATTGATGATAGCATGCATTACATCGATAGGCGTCAATTGACCGCGCCCTTGCAGCTTGGCATAGCGTTGAGCCACTGTCTGTACATCACCATAGCTTGCCAAAACCTTTGTCGCATCAGTATGCAAACGAAAGCCCACCCGGCTAATCAGCCAAGTATTTGGTGTGCGCTTAAAAATACTATCGCGATAACCAAACTTACAATCAGCAGCAGTAAGGTGGTGCCAAGTTTTGGTTGGTAAATGATAAGCGCGAACATACTGCAAACGATCCTCTAGCTGCACACCATAAGCACCGATATTTTGCACAGGAGCTGCCCCAGTGAGGCCTGGTATCAACGCTAAATTTTCTAGCCCGTACCAGCCTTGATTGACGGTATGAATAACCAGATCATGCCAGTTTTCACCTGCCATCACTTCAATATCGACATGATCTTGGGTCTGATTGATAAGGGTGATACCACGCATGTCTGGTCGTAATACGGTCGCTTGCAGTTGCGTGGGCAGTAAGACGTTGCTACCACCAGATAGCACAAACAATGAGGAATTAAGTTCACTATCGTCTGTATAACTTGCCATAAAATGGTCTAGCTGTGCCTCGCTTGTCAAAGTCACTACAGTGTCAGCGATGCAAGCGAGCGCCATTGTGTTGGCGTAAGACAGATCATGCAAGCAATCGTACTGAGCATTAGGAGCATGGTGCAAATCTGTAGTCATAACACGACCTATTAGACAAATAAATAAAAACCATCAAAGCAGCAGCCAAGTATAAGCTAGACTTTAATACGCTGGCTATTATAAGGGATATACGGTATAAAAGCAGATAAAATGCTTAGGTTTTGGTGCTTGGTATCGTGATGCTGAGCAATCTAAATCTCCCTTACATGGCTTTCCAGCTTTCAATCCATGCTTTGGCGCTCGATTCAACACGTTCAATGACGTCTTCAAAATCATCTCCATCACCCTTATAAGGATCTGGAACGTCGTCGCCGCCATAAGTAGGGTCTTCTTCGCTAAATAATGCCAATTTAGCTAGAGGCGCTTGCGATGTATTATTAATACTATCTTTTAATGCTTGCAGGTCAGCCAAGTTCTGAGCATCCATTGCTAGAATCAAATCAAATTCGCGAAAATCATCAGCATTTATCTGCCGTGCAACCAGTTTACTAATATTATAACCGTGACCTTTAGCGTGACGCTGAGATCGGACATCAGGAGCATTACCAATGTTCCAATCACCTGTACCTGCTGAGTCTACCTTGATAGAGAGTCCTGCAATGGCAATCTGTTGACGAAAAATTTCCTCAGCAGTTGGTGAACGACAAATATTACCTAGGCAAACCAATAGAACAGAAGATGGAGCGGAAGCTTTTACCAGCATAACATGACCTTTTATGACAAAAATGCTCTATAAGACCCATATGAGATGTATGGCTTATTAGCATGTCAATAAATAAGTGAGGGCTAATTTATAACAATAACCGGCGGTTACTCTTGCACATTTTAACGATTTTACTTGAAGACTATTATTATTTAGCGTGGCTTGATAAGCGTAACGATTAACGTCACAAATAACAAGCACACAGGCTCAACAATAAGCTTTGTTAATCTTGTTGATGTTTAAAACGTTGTAAATCACGGCGCTGCTTTTTGTTGGGTTTATTGTCAGGACGTGCAAGGTTGGCAAGTTTGCGCTGTTCAGCGTAGTAGGCACGGCGCTCTTCGCTCTCTTCAGTCTCTGAATACAACACTTGGGCGGCAGTTGCGTTGCCACGTTGCGCGGTTAATGCCTCGACGATGACGGTCTTTTCAGTCATAGCAGTGGCCGAGCCTTGCCTGATACTCAGCTCATCTCCAACCGCAATCTCTTTGCTCGTTTTGACACGGCTACCTGCATAATGCACACGCCCACTTTCGATCGCTTCTTTGGCAAGCGTACGAGTGCGATAAAACCGCGCTGCCCACAACCATTTATCGAGCCGCATACGCACAGTATCAGGTTTGCTGTGACTGGGCTGATTATGGTTTTTATTATGTTTACTCATCAAAACCTCATAGATATCAACTAAGTAAGATAATAATGGTGTTTTTTTTACAAATTAAAAGAGTAATAGCCTAAGTTAACATCAGTTACACCATTGTTTTTCACATGGTATACCATCGTGGTTACCGTCCATTTTTGTATTTGGGCAGTTATTTATAAAGTATGTAGCTTCTGCGCATGAGGTCATCTGAGAGCAGTGTCTTCTACCATCGCATGAAAAACTTGGCGCTACTGTTTGTGACGTTAATACTGGACTTGCTGCCAAGATTGACGATGAAGTTGAATCTGAATCAACGTACGTTGGTGGTATATTATCAAGGTCATCAGATGTGAAAGCCACGCCAGTTGATGTATGAGTCGCCGCATTAGATATAGGATCACTCGTGACATTTTTGGGTTGAAGGACTCTGTAGCCTACCATTGCTAATGTCAGCAATATAGCGATCATCAATATGTTCTTTATCACTGCTCAATACCTATTAATAATATTTACCATAAATGAACGCTATGAGTTTATCAATGGTGGTTTTTTAATCGATTATAAAACCGCCATTGATACTGATAACTTATGTCTATTTTACTACTTTAAAAACAACTGATAGCCGATATTGTCATTTAGCATCGTACAGTCATAACCGATATCGAGTAGGGCGTCTTGTAATTGACGAGAGTTGCTCTCAGAAGCTTGTAAGCCGACCAACACGCGACCTTCGGCGGCGCCATGATTGCGGTAATGGAAAAGCGTGATATTAAAGTCGTCGCCCAGCTTTTCTAAAAATGTCAATAAAGCCCCCGGACGTTCAGGAAAGGTGATTTTTAGCAACTGCTCGTTTTCAACATGAGCATGACCGCCAATCAGATGACGAATGTGCGATTTGGCGATATCGTCATCAGTCAAATCATGTGCTGTATAGCCGTCAGCCGTCAATTGATTATTGATCGTTTGACGTTCTCTCTCACCATCTTTTAAGGCAATACCGACAAAGATTGACGCAGGCTCCATTGAGTCTGGTGATTTTTTGCTATCAGCGCGGTAGTTAAACTCAGTAATATTACGGCCATGTAAGCTGCGGCAGAAATTTAAAAATGCGCCAGTTTGCTCAGGAATAGTCACGCCAAAGATGGCTTCTTTTTTCTCCCCGATCTCAGTACGTTCAGCGATATAACGTAGGCGATCAAAATTCATATTGGCACCGCAAATGATACCAACGCAGTTTTTACCTTGTAAATCATTGGCTTCAATATACTTTTTCATACCAGCGACTGATAATGCGCCAGCAGGCTCAACGATACTACGGTTTTCTTCAAAAATATCCTTAATGGCAGCGCAGACTTCATCGTTGGTACAGGTCACAACTTCAGGCTCGACAATCGGTCCTGAACGATCGATTTTTTGCGTACGTACGACGTCAAAAGGCAACTCACCAATTTGAGCAACTGCCACCCCATCGACGAACAAACCGACTTGCTCAAGTCTGACTCGCTCGTCTGCTGCAAGCGCCGCTTTGAGCGATGCTGATTGTTCCGCTTCTACGGCGATGACTTTGACATGGGGAGCCACTTCACCCAAAAATGCTGCAACGCCAGAAATCAAACCACCACCGCCTACCGCAACGAAAACATAATCCATGTTGCGCCACTGCTGCGTCAGCTCAAGTCCGATAGTACCTTGGCCGGCAATGACCAATTCATCGTCGTAAGGTGGGATAAAAGTTAAGCCTTCACGCTCAGCACGATCAATTGCATAACGGTTGGCTTGATCGAAGCTGTCGCCGTGCAAGTCGACATTACCGCCAAGTGCTTTTACCGCATCGACTTTGATATCCGGTGTGGTCGTTGGCATAACAATGATGTTGTTCAACGCTAATTTGCGTGCAGAGTAAGCAACGCCTTGCGCATGGTTGCCTGCTGAAGCGCAAATGACGCCGCGCGCTTTTTGCTCATCGCTTAATTGACTAATGCGGTTATAAGCCCCGCGCAATTTAAAGGATTTGACTGGTTGTAAGTCTTCACGTTTAAGTCGAATATCATTGGTAAAACGCTGGGTCAGCTTGGGTGCAGCCTCAAGTGGTGTTTGAATAGCAACGTCATAAACCGTGGCTTGCAAGATGGCTCGTACCCAATGAGATAGCATAATATTCCCTAAACAAGTGATGAATGAAGATAAAAACGAAATAGATTAGCCTATGCTGATTTTGACTATCTTGCAAGACTCAATTGCAAGTTTTACTTAGAATTTGACGCTATATTCATGTTAAATATTGAATCATTCCAAATAGTGTAATGAAGCAAGGACTCAATGAGAATTGGTATTACGCTAACATCGATTAAAATCATCGGTTATAATAGCCGCGCATTTTACCTTTTTATAGTGTTAAGTTTATTTTGCCAAGGATTTATGATGAGTGATCAGCAAGCACAAAAGCAAGCCGCAGCCAAAGCTGCTCTAGGTTATATTGAAGATGATATGATACTTGGGGTAGGAACGGGCAGTACGGTCAACTGTTTGATTGAATTGTTGCCCGCCTTAAAACTTGCTGGTGCTGTTGCTAGCTCACAAATGACCGAAGATAAACTTCGCGCTTTGGGTATCGAGATTGTCGATCTAAACTTTGCCGGAACGCTTGATGTCTATATCGATGGTGCTGATGAAGTTAATGAACATCTACAGTTGATCAAGGGTGGTGGTGGAGCGCTCACACGTGAAAAAATCGTCGCCGCAGCGTCTAATAAGTTTATCTGTATGGTCGATGAAAGCAAACGTGTAGATATATTGGGCCGAGATTTTCCAGTGCCGATCGAAGTGCTGCCGCAAGCACGTTCGTATGTTGCGCGTCAACTAGCAGCTTTGGGCGGTGAGCCTGTTTATCGTGAGGACTTTGTCACAGATTATGGTAATGTGATTTTGGATACTTATGATTTGGATGTCAGCAATCCAATCGCTCTTGAAAAAGAGTTGAATAATATCGTAGGCGTGGT
This sequence comes from uncultured Psychrobacter sp., assembly GCF_947488565.1. GTDB lineage: Bacteria > Pseudomonadota > Gammaproteobacteria > Pseudomonadales > Moraxellaceae > Psychrobacter > Psychrobacter saeujeotis. The sequence continues at coordinate 143,544 of NZ_CANKZC010000004.1, forward strand.
GTGTAATGGTATTTTTGCGGCCAACCAAGCAGATGTATTGCTAAAAGCGGGTAGTGATGGCGTGACGACATTGACTCGCTAAAAAAGGCTCGTTGAATACTCAACGAGTTGCTAATGGTAGATCAAAAATTAAAAAGGCAGAACACTATAAATGTGTTCTGCCTTTTTTTATGGATAATATTCTATTAATAGTTTGCTTAGTTATCTATGTTAGTCGTCTATGAAGGCAACTTGATTTTATCTTTTAATAAAAATTCCATCAAAGCTTTTTGTGCATGTAGGCGATTTTCTGCTTCATCCCATACTACTGAGCGTGGATCATCGAGCATATCATGAGAAATCTCCTCACCGCGATGTGCAGGCAAGCAATGCATAAACACCACTTCAGGGTCAGCCTTATCCAATAGCGACGGTGTCACTTGATAAGGGGCAAAACGACGCGCGCGAGTATTTTGCTCGGACTCTTGTCCCATACTTGCCCAAACATCAGTGACGATCAGGTTCGAATCTTTTGCGGCATCTTGTACGTTTTCAACCAAGCTGACGCAGTGTGAAAAGCGCTTCATTAACTTGGGATCTGGCTCAAAACCGTACGGCGCTGCGACACGTAGCTCAAAACCAAATTGATTAGCGGCTTGCATAAATGATGAGCACATGTTGTTACCGTCACCGACCCAGGTGACGATTTTATTTTCAATACTGCCGCGATGCTCATAGTAAGTTTGCATATCAGCGAGCAGTTGACAGGGATGAAACTCATCGGTTAGAGCGTTGATAATGGGGACGCCTGAGTACTTGGCAAAGGTTTCAACCTTTTCATGACCAAAGGTGCGAATCATTATAATATCGACCATACTTGAGATCACGCGAGCTGAGTCTTCTAACGGTTCGCCGCGACCAAGCTGCGTATCGTTTGGCGACAAAAAAATGGCGCTACCGCCAAACTGCCCCATACCCGTCTCAAAGGAGATACGCGTGCGAGTTGATGACTTCTCAAATATCATACCAAGCGTACGTCCAACAAAGGGCTGATATATCTCGCCTGCATGCTGCATTTTACGCAGCTCGCTTGCACGTTTGATTAGGTTTTCTAGCTCTTGTTTGGTTAAATCAGATAAGGTCAAAAAATGGCGCAAACTCATAGCAATCCTAGCAGTCGATCACAGTCAATGAAACGTTATCAGCCGTCAATGGCGACAGTCAGCTTTAAGCTGTAGTGACAACAAACTTTTAGTATAGCGTAATTACTTTCAATGTAAACGCCAAATTTATATAACCGTTGGCAGTCAGGTAGTGAGCCTGTAGTAGTAGGTTGAGCAAGAATACAGCTGCCCTATGCTCGCTTAGGACGAGCACTCAATCTACATAGTAGCTCGTAGCCGATCGTGCCTGCATGACTGGCCACTTCATCAACATGTGGCATGGCGCCCCATAATACAACTTTACTATCAAGCGCGATATCTACAGGAGCTGCACTCAAATCAACCACAATCATATCCATAGCAACTCGTCCACGGATAGGGCAGCGGTAGCTTATATTACTATTGGCATCGACAATACAAACATAAGCATCGTCGCTAATGACGCGTGGATAGCCGTCCCCATAGCCGATACTGACGAGAGCAGTCCTAGTATCTTGCTCTGCAGTCCAGCGGCTGCCATAGCCAATGGCCTCACCAGTATTGACTATATGCATCGCCATAATACGAGCACTAAATTCCATTGCAGGCTTTAGGTTTAGGTCGATAGCCGACTGATCAATGACAGGGGAGCTGCCATAGAGCATGATACCTGGACGTACCCAATCATGATGGTGTTCAGAGAAGTTTACTATGCCTGCTGAGTTACATAACGAGCCTTCGATACTTGGGGTTATGTGCTGTTGCAAATACTCCAACATGTCAGAAAAGCGCTGTATTTGAGTGGCGTTTAGCGGATGGTCACGATCATCAGCATTGGCAAAATGTGTTGTAAGAATAAGTTGATAACCTGCATCGTGTAAACGCTGTGCCGCTTCTATGACTGTTTTTTCATCAAAACCTAAGCGATTCATACCAGTATTATATTTTAGCCAGACCTGCCGCGCTGGGCTATCCTCGGCTGGGATGTTCTCTAGTGCCCAGTTTAACTGCGGTGTGTGGTGAATCACGCAGCTGCAAGCATTATCGATGGCTTGCTGCCATTCATCAGCGCTAAATACCCCTTCGACTAGGCCAATTGCTTTATCCCAGCCCAATTGCCGTGCCTCCATCGCCTCAGCAAACGTTGCCACACCGATACCATCTGCTTGCTTTAGTGCTGGCAATACAGCGGCCACGCCGTGACCATAAGCGTTGGCTTTTACCATCGCCAGTACTTTAGCACCAGGCGCACGTTTTTTGACTTGAGTTAAATTGTGAGTAAGAGCAGCAGGGTCAATAGTAATGTTAGCGGTGCGCATAGTTCGTTTCTTTATTAGTGTTTGGACGTTAGATAGTAGTTATAAATAGCAGTTGTAGTCAATTCGCTATAAAAACGATATAGCGAGACTGGTATAAGTGTTTCGCAGCCTCTGTCAACGTAGACACAGTAAGCAAGAAAAATTTATACCAGTTGCGTATCACGTTACAACGTAATGATTTTATAATAAATTGATAGTTATTAATTGGGTATTATTCATCGTCAAAAGTCACCCCTTGATAGTACTCAGGGGTCAGGTTGATAAAGCGGGTAAATTGTCCTTCAAAACCTAGTCGTATGGTACCGATAGGGCCGTTACGCTGCTTACCGATGATGACTTCAGCCACACCTTTATGGTCTGAGTTTTCATTGTAAACTTCATCACGATAAATGAACATAATCAAATCGGCATCCTGCTCAATCGCGCCAGACTCACGCAGATCAGACATGATTGGACGCTTATTGGGCCGATTCTCTAGGCTTCGGTTCAGCTGCGATAAGGCAATGACTGGGCATTCAAGCTCACGTGCTAGCGCTTTTAGGCTACGAGAGATTTCCGATATTTCTCCAACACGGTTACCATCAAGACTGGGGACTTTCATCAATTGTAGATAATCGACAATGATAGCGCCAATCTTACCATCATGGTTTTTTGCAATACGGCGGCAACGTGAGCGTAGCTCTGAGGGTGGCAGGGCAGTACTGTCATCGATATATAAATGTTTGGATTGCAGATGCTGAATGGCATTCATCATCTTTGCCCATTCATCTTCGTTCATTTGTCCTGAGCGTAGATTGGTTTGATTAATCGCGCCCCACGAAGACAACAGACGCATGACGATAGACTCTGCGGGCATCTCCATAGAAAATACCACAACAGGCAGGTTCTCGTTAAACAACACGCCTTCTGCCAAGTTCATCGCAAAAGTGGTCTTACCCATAGACGGGCGTGCGGCGACAATGACCAAATCGCCCGCTTGCAGGCCTTGAGTTTTGTTATTTAGCTCAGCGAATGGGGTTTGCAGTCCAATCATACCGTCGGGATTGGATTTGAGCTCTTGGATTTTATCGATTACATTGGTCAATACTGAGGTGATACCGACAGGTCCGCGCTGCTCAGCACGTTTGTTATGCTGCTCGTTGATACTAAAAATTTTACCTTCAACACTATCTAAAATATCACTAACGCTTTGATCTTTTGGGTTATATGCTAGAGTCAACATGTCGTTGCCAGTGGTAATAAGTTGGCGTAGGGTTGATAACTCTCGTACACGCTGAGCGTAGGCGGTCAGATTAAATAAGGTCGCTGGACTTTGGCTTAAAATGTCAGCCAAATAACTGTCACCACCAGCAGTTTTGAGCAGCTTTTGAGCCTCTAGCCAGTCATGCACCATGACCGTATCATAAGGCTCATTTACCGCTGCTAAGTGAGCAATGGCATCGAATATGTGTTGATGACGCCCTGCATAAAAGTCATCTTTGGTGACGATATCAGCAATCTTGTCATAGGCCTCTTCAATACTCATCAAAGAAGCCAGCAATGCTTTTTCAATATCTATATTGTGCGGAGGCTGTTGATTGAGTAAGTCATCGGTTTTACTGGTGTCTGCCATGTGTACCTAAGTATATGTATGAGTTGATGTATTGATAAGTTTATGCCGCTAAAAAAGACACAGATATTGTGCTTGCTATGGACGTCGCATTAGACGCTATATTATAAAATGGCGCATCCAGCACCAAGAGCGAGAGTAAGAGTAAGTACCATAAAATACGCTTCAAATAATGCTACAATCAAAAGCGAAATTCTAGCACATTATGATTACCATAAGGCTGTTTATAGATACTTTTCTCTATCTTTGTCAGGCATATAACGGGTATATTTGGTAGGTATTACCATTATCCAAATGACTAACAGAGCTATATAAAATACGGTAAAATCAAATAGTTAAATAAAAATAAGAGGTGAATGTATGAGTCAAAAACAACCCTTATTAATCACCACAGGTGAGCCTGCTGGTATCGGGATGGACGTGGTTTTGTTACTTGCGCAGGAGGGTAAGCTACAAAATCTTAATCGACCAATCTGGGTCATAGCCGATGCCAATGCTATGCAGGCACGTGCAGAGCAACTGCTAGCCACTGGCGCACTTAAAAGCTGTCCAACTTGGCAGAGTATTACAGTGACTCCATCGTCAATGACTGATGTAAATAATGCGGATTTTGATATAGCGAATAATGCATTCTTATTGTTGGATGTACCTTGCCCTGCGCCCGTGCAGGCAGGTTATATTGACACTAAGAATGCAGCAATGGTTGCCAAGCAATTAGAAATCGCTCATCAACTTGCAACAAATGAAACGGTAGCCGCCATCGTCACTGGACCGTTACAAAAATCTGCGTTAATTGACGCCGACATTAAACTTTTAGATGGCACGATGTTTAGTGGGCATACCGAGTTTTTTATGCAGCAAAGTGGTTGCAAAAAAGTAGTCATGATGCTGGCCAATCAGGCAATGAAAGTTGCGCTGGTGACCACTCACTTAGCGCTAAGAGATGTCCCTGCCGCTATCACCGCAGACAATGTCCGCCAAACAGTGCAAATTGTACTTGATGATATGCAATCGAAATTTGGTATGGCGAGTCCACGTATATTAGTTTGCGGACTCAATCCACATGCGGGTGAAGGTGGACATCTAGGCATGGAAGAGATTGAAATTATTAATCCAGTATTACAAGAATTTATTGCCGCTGGCGTAGATATCTCTGAGGCCATGCCCGCCGACACGTTGTTTACCACTAGGCATCTAAGTAATTGTGATGCGGTGATTGCTATGTATCATGACCAAGGACTGCCTGTGTTAAAGTCGCATGGTTTTGGCGATACGGTTAACTTAACACTAGGATTGCCTTATATTCGCACCTCAGTCGATCATGGTACAGCGCTGGACTTGGCAGGTCGCGGCGAGGCAAGTGCCACAAGCTTGTATCAAGCATTAATCATGGCGAATGAAATGGCTGATAAATCATTAACTACATCATAAATGCGTAATTTAGCTCAGGGCTAAAATGCAGCCAGATTATAAGCTATGGTATAATTTTGCACCAATAACAAAGCTATAAAAGTCACCTTGTTCATCGTATTATATTGTCGATGTCCAAGACCAAGCTATTGTATTGCTCTACATTCTCATTTTTATTTTACTAATTAAGAATCTTTTATGTCTACAAACTCGTTTGATGCCAAGACACTAGCAGCTAGCTTGCGAACTGCCAAACACCAACCGCGAAAACGCTTTGGTCAGAACTTTTTGCATGACAGCAGTATTATTCGTCAAATTGTCGATAGTATTCGTTTAGACCGCGATGACAACCTAATAGAAATTGGCCCTGGTATGGGCGCGTTAACTGAGCCGTTATTGGCAGAAGTGGATGCGATGACTGTGGTCGAGCTTGACCGTGATTTGGCCGATAGTTTACGTATCCGTATTGGCGCAAACAGTCATCCCAATTTTACTATTGTAAAAGAAAACGCGATGCACGTGGATTATCGTGAATTTTATAGCACCGAGCGTGGCAAGTTACGTGTGGTGGGGAACCTGCCTTATAATATCTCAACGCCAATACTGTTTCATCTGCTCAGTTACTCTGATGTCATTCAGGACATGCATTTTATGCTGCAAAAAGAAGTGGTCGAGCGCATTACCGCCGATGTGGGTAGCAAAACTTATGGTCGTCTGTCCGTTATCATGCAGTATCATTGTGAGACGGACTATTTACTGACCGTTCCTAAAGGCGCATTTAATCCGCCGCCAAAAGTGACCAGTGCTGTCTTTCGTTTGACGCCTCATATCGAAAAGCCCATTGTTGCAGAAGATGAGCAATACTTCGCTATCGTAGTACGTGAGACCTTTAACCATCGCCGTAAAACGCTGCGTGCTATTTTCAAAAAATCCACCCTACTGCCAACATTGAGTGAAGACGACTTTGCTGCTTGTGGTATCGACCCACAATCCCGTCCAGAAACACTGAGTGTCAGTGACTTTGTAGCTTTGAGTAATCAGGCAAAAGTACAGAAGAATAAGACAACCATCGAGGAATTATGAGTTTTCGCCATCAATATGTTATCGGTGACTTGCAAGGTTGCTATGCTGCGTATCAAAAACTACTGCAGACACTTAATTTTGACCCTGCACAAGACAAATTATGGTTTGCAGGTGACTTGGTTGCACGCGGAGAGGATTCGCTAAGTACTTTGCGTCACGTAAAGATGCTATGCGAGCAAGGAGCGGCTGCAACCGTCCTAGGAAATCATGATTTAAACTTGCTGGCAGTATGGCGCGGGGCAGCCAAAATGAAGAAGAAAGATAAAACGGCGCCTATTTTTGCTGCAGAGGATGGTGAGGAATTATTGCAATGGTTACGGTGCCAGCCAATTTTGGCGTATCCTGATAAGCATACCGTATTGGTACATGCTGGGATACCACCGCATTGGAGCATCGAGTCTGCTGCACAATATGCGCAGCAATTAGAAGCGCAATTAAAGGGTAGCTTAGATCAACTTGATCGTTTGCTACCGCATTTGTATAGTAAGAGCGCCGATGAGTGGCATGATGGTATTAATGGCTTTACTAAGATGCGTGCGATAGCCAATTACTTTACCCGGATGCGGCTGTGCAAACAAGACGGAACACTAGAGTTTAGCTTTACGTCCAGCTTAGATCAGCACATGCCCGATGATTTTATGCCTTGGTTTGAATGGCAAGTACCGCGGACGCGTAAGATACTATTTGGGCATTGGGCTGCGCTAAAGGGGGAGGTTGATTTACCGCATGCTCGCGCGCTCGATGGCGGCTGTGTGTGGGGAAATTATCTACTAGCTTATCGCTTGAGCGATGGTAAGGTCATTACCTCAAGCGCCCACTGTCCGAGCCCGTAACGAGGACTATAGCTAATTTTTAAATGCAAAGCTAAGTAGGGGGTCTGTTTTAAGTCGTTTTAGGATGGCAGTTTACTTTAGGTGGACTATTATTAATAGATTTAAAGGGAGGTATAGCTGGTTTTTTTATATTATAGCTATTACAAGCTAATCAACCAACAACTAAGTTTTCAACAAACCATTCCCATACCGCGTCTACAGCAGGTCGTGATACTGATGTGCGTTTACGAATAAGGTAGTAATCAGGCTCAACGGTTAAATCTAATTCACTGACTTGTAGCAAACGCCCCGCAGATAAATCCGCTTTTACAAACGCCTGACAAGCAATCGCAATCCCTTGCCCTGCTAAAGCCGCATCTAAAGCCAGCGCGGTTTGGTTAAATATTGCTCCTGCCAGCTTATCTGCCGTATTAAGAAAACGTGGCCAATGGTTGTGTGAGTCATGCAGCAGTGGCATCTCTTTTAGTTGCTTGAGTGACATAGGAAGCGTGATGTCAGCGACAAAATAAGGGTTAGCAACAGCTACCAGTTTTTGTTTGAACAATAACTGCGTATCAAAAGAGGAAGAAAATGGTGGACGGGTGAGCCGTACCGCGATATCTACCTGATCACGATCAAAATCTGCAATAGATTCAGTAGCCACAGTACGTAAGTCAACATCAGGAACCGCAGTTGCTAGTGTCGAAAGATTGGGCAGTAACAGCTTAGTGGCAAATGTCGGTGTCACACTAATGGTGACCGTCTTAGGCTCTTTGAGTATTTGAGTGGTGGCCTTTTTTAAAATCTCAAACGCCCGTGTGACTTCTGCAAAGTAGATTGCGCCTTGAGCAGTCAGAGCTACACCCTTTGGCAGCCTTTGAAACAGAGCAAACCCCATGTGTTCTTCTAATGCACGTACCTGCTGAGCGACGGCTCCTTGGGTCACAAAAAGCTCATCGGCTGCTGCACGAAAATTCGAATGACGCCCTGCTGCTTCAAATGCACGTAGGGCATTCAAAGAGGGTAGAGCACGGTAAGCGTTTGTCATAGTCATTCCTTAGACAATATATTTGACGATAGATTTTCTACAGTCTAGCACCTTTTAATATCATGCGAGATATTTGCAGCCATTAGTTATGATAGATAAATCAATCACTAATGGAGAAAATCATGACTATAGAAAAAGTAGCGCTTATTATGGCAGGTGGCTCAGGTATGGGTGCAGCGGCAGCGCGTAAGCTTTCTCAGGACGGTTATCAAGTGGCTATCTTATCGTCCTCAGGTAAAGGGGAAGCCTTAGCAAAAGAGCTGGGCGGCGTTGGTGTCACGGGCTCTAACTTGATAGATGCCGATGTACAGCGCTTAGTTGACTTAGCAATGGAAAAATGGGGCCGTATTGATGCGCTGGTAAACTCTGCTGGTCACGGTCCACGTGCGCCTATTTTAGAGATTACCGATGAAGACTGGCATCAAGGGATGGAGGTTTATTTTCTTAGTGCGGTGCGTCCGATTCGCCTAGTGACCCCAATTATGGTGGCACAAGGCGGCGGCGCTATTGTCAATATTTCCACGACTTGGGTATCAGAGCCGACAGCAACCTTCCCAACATCGACAGCGTTTCGAGCCAGTCTTGGTGCGTTTACTAAGATTTTCTCTGATGATTATGCGTCACAAGGTGTTCGCATTAATAATGTCTTACCTGGTTGGATCGATAGCTTACCGGAGGTTGATGAGCGCCGTGAAAATGTTCCGATGGAACGTTATGGTAAAGCTGAGGAAGTTGCTGCAACGATTGCCTTTTTATTATCAGAGGCAGCTGGATATATTACGGGTCAGAGCATACGCGTTGATGGCGGTGTGACGCACTCTGTCTGATAAAGGCCAATACTATGTTTAGAGCCTATACAGCGCTAGTATTACTTGGTGTTATTTGGGGGTCTAACTTTATTTTTATGAAGTGGGCCACCGCTGTGATAACGCCTTCTCAAACTGTATTTCTACGAGTGCTGTTTGGGTTTATACCCTTAGCGTTAATAGCATGGCGTCATAAAGTCATTACTCGGGAGCAATCTGCCTATTTACCGCATTTTATCGTCATGTCTGTGCTTGCAACCTCCTTTTATTATTATGGGTTTATTGCTGGTACGGCGTTGTTACCCAGTAGTATTGCAGGGTTATTGAGTGGTTCGATACCGATATTTACTTTTTTAGGGGCGGCGCTTTTCTTACCAGAGGAGAGACCTACTAAACAGATGGCGCTAGGGGTTGCGTTAGGGTTTGCAGGTATTGCCTTGAGTGCACGTCCATGGCAAGGCGGCATGAATATATCTCTTATAGGTGTTTTATGGATGCTCGCTGGTTCTTTAAGCGTTGGGGCGTCATTCGTTTATGCGCGCCGCTTTTTATCGCATCTAAAACTATCACCATTGGCATTAGCCACATGGCAGATTGGACTTGCAGTGATGACGCTTGCCGTGCTCATTGATTTTGATGGTATCACTCATATAGTGACAGATGCCCAAGCACTGTGGGGAACGGTACTAGGATTGGGGGTATTAGGTACGGGTGCTGCTTTCTTAATTTACTACTTTATTATCGAGACGCTAGGCTCTGTACGTGCCGCTGGTGCGACGTATATTGCGCCTATCGTTGCTGTGATCATCGGCGCGATTATAGGAGAGGCTATCACTTATGTAGAAATTATCGCCTTACTATTGATACTTAGCGGTGTACTGCTCATTCAGACAGGCAGAAAGTAGAATGAGCCAGCGTGACTTTGAAGGTTTAGGTGGCAAATATCGATGAAGTATCAAGAAAACATTGTTAGACCTCCTATCAGCGGTAATATCAGCAGATGACCAAGTATAAAGCTCCCAAAACTGCCCTATTAATTAGGCAGTTTGGGCGGTTTTTTAGGTTTCGGCAAGGGCGTTTTTGCATCCCCTGTAGCCTTGTTATCAGCGTTTTTATCATGATTGCTGGTTTTGTTACTATTAACGTCTCCTAGTGTTTTAGTGGTCTTATCATATTGAATATCACTATAGTAAGGCACGCTATTTAGCTCTTCGTCTACTAATCCATCATCAAGGTCGACAACCTTTTTAGTCACGTTCTTATCTACAGCACCCTCCTGTCCATGATCTTGAGACTGATTTTCATAATATATGTCTATGGTTGTTCGTTCACCTTTTGCGTCAACAGAGACTGAGTTAGGTATGATTTTGACATCAGATAAGCGCCGTATCACATAATTACTGGGTAATGGCTTACCGCCTTTTTGTCCAGCAGTATCATCAAATATCATATGACCTTGGCTATCGATACGGGCATATTTCATCGGTTTGTCACGTGGCCAAAAAAAGTCAGATGGATGACTGACGATATGACCAAAAACAAGCTTGGATAGTCTACGCCACTCAAAAAATCGGACTTCTTTTGAGCGTAAGGCGACCAGAAGTGCCAAGGAAAAACTGACCATTAAGTTGACGATACCGATAAGTGCGACGCCAAGAATAGAGATCAAAACCACATCCCAACTTATCTGAGCCGCTGACATATTGAACAGTCCATGAGCCAAATTGGCAGACGCAAATGCAATATGACGAATATCAATCGGTAAACCAAATAAATAACCAATAGTCGCCGTGCTACCCAAGAATACGCCAAATAGAAAATTGCCCATGATAGCGCCAAGATTGGCCTCTATAAAGCCACTCAAGCGTCGAAGCCATCTTTTGGGTAATAAACGCTGAAGTAACCAGTGTCTATTAATACGAGCGCCAATTTTATTGTAAACCGCTAAATTGTCGTAGTAACCTGCAATAAGACCAGACAAAAACAGATATACCCCAGCGATAGCCGCGTGAGGTAGTGCTAATGATCGAAAAGGATCTAGGTCATGAAGTAGGTGCCCAGCTTTTTCAGTATCAATCATTGGTGCACCTGTATATTGCAACCATGCAAAAGAGATAATCAGTGCAACAGGGATAGCTAGCATGATATTACCCATGATAGCGATAAACTGGGTGCGCAAGATATCGACTACTAGCTCTGATAGTTTAGTCAATTGGTGTGACTTTTTTCCTGAACCCTCTGATATGGTTGAAGCAATAGCAGCAGCAGTCATCGCTGGCTGCTTAGTGGCAACAGTACCATGAACAATATGAATAAAGACAAAACCCAAACCATAAATCATGCTGTTTATAAAGGCTCGGCCCATTGGTGCAAGGGCCAAATGATAGGCCAAGATTTTGGTAGTAGCCATAAAGGCAATGATAAAGCCACCGATAGATGCTTTTTTGAACATTTTTCGATAGCCAGCTCTATCTGTGCTAATATAATGCTCGCCGACACGGCTAGCGTTTTCAGTGACTTTACGTGACAATAGCTTGGTATTGTTATCAATTAGATAGCCGATGCTATAACGACGATTGGCAGTAATAATAAGGGTTTGGATCAGATTAATCACCGCTTTGTCGCGATTTTGACCGCTATCAGCGACCAGCTCGGTCAAAATACGCATGCGTTGTAAGCTTTGATCAAGTCGTAACATCATATTGGTTAAGCGAATAGAGATACCCGTTTTGTAGATGCGTTTACGTACTGTTGCAACGATATCTTCACACTGCTCAAGCATGACCAGTAGTGGGGCAGGATTAACCGCATGTTCAGGCGTAATGTCCGTTAAAGTGTCAAGCTCATGCGCTTGTCGATACTGATTGACAAACAATACGGCTTCTTGGTTTTGAGCAACAAAAGATGCAGAATAGTTCAAAATCTGCGGATAAGCTTCCATTAAGTCAGGATGCAGACCAATGCCGCTAATGCGATAAGACAGAATGACTATCGCATTTAAAATACTGTTTTTGGCGGTCGCTACTAAGTATAAATGCTCTTCTTTAACATTAAGTAGATCAACCAACGCTTCCCATTTGTCTTTTTCAATGTTAGCAAGCCAGCGTTCATCTTGACGTTTATAGAACAGATAACCGACCAACTCAACGACAGAATCATCTTGAGGCAGGAGCGGTAAGAACCGATGACCAAGCAAGCGACGTAAGCTACTAAAAAACCCCTCATCTGACATGATACCAGTATCAGTATATAAGGAGATTTGACGATACTGGATAATGAGTTTTAGTACAAAGCTTGCAAGACCATCACTATATTCTGGATGCTGACGCAAGACATCGATAAGGGTTTGGATGTTTTGATTGGCAAGTGCAGGCTCGTTTTCAGTGACCCGTAGCTCATCAATTAAACGCCGAAGTACAGATGGCTCTGGCACGTCACTTAAGGCGGTAATTTGTTGTAAAATGCGTTTTATCTCTGACACAGCGTACTCTTTATCGTTATTGTTCTGTTGGTTGATGTGCTACTGTTTTGACAGTTGTGATAGGGATTATGAGGTACTATTTTTAGTGGTTATACAGAGAGTTTGTATTGATATATTTGTTGAGTGTTAGATACAAATATCGGTGTTAAGTTGATAGCTAATGCAGGTTATTTTAATCGGAAGTGTAAGGTCATGTTTAGTTATTTTGTTAGCAGTTGTTTTGAATATAGTTTTGGCAAAAAAAAGGACAGTAATTATACTGTCCTTTTTCATTAATGAATATATCGATAATTAAATAACTATCAATCCTATAAACTTTGTTTAGCTGGCAGGTACGTTAAAATAGTCTAAATCAAAGTTCATCATCGGATCACTACCAGATTTGACCATTTGGGCGTGCGCATCAATACGCGGTAAAACGCGACCAACAAAATAATCGGCAAGCTTGGCTTTATTGATATAAAACTCGTCATCTTTACCATTTGCCGCTTCAACCATTAGCGCAAACATATATGAGTAGCACAGATATCCTACCGCATGCATATAATCAACTGCGCAGCCATTAATCTCATTTTTACGAGAGCCGATATTGGTCAAAACTGTCTTAGTCAGCTCTTCGACAGTATCAGCGGCATCTAATGTCGCTTGTTTAATACCATGATCAGCTTGCATTGTGCTAACGAAATCACGAATTTCGCCTAAGAAGTGAGTAATATATTTACCATCATTACGGGCAACCTTACGGCCCAATAAGTCAAGTGCTTGAATACCGTTTGCACCCTCATAAATCTGGGCGATACGCGTATCACGTACGATTTGCTCCATACCCCATTCGCGGACATAACCATGACCACCAAAGACTTGCTGGCAATCGATAGTGGCTTCTAATGCTTTATCCGTCAAGAAGGCTTTTGCGATCGGCGTTAGTAAGGCCACACGTGCAGCAGCGGCTTGAGCAGCTTCAGGATCCGTGCTGAACTTTTCAGTATCGAGTTGTTTTGCAACATACATCGCAAAACAGCGTGATGCCTCACTATTGGCTTTAGCATTCAATAGCATACGGCGCACATCAGCATGATGCACGATAGCATCGGCTGGTTTTTCTGGACTTTGTAGTTGAGTATCACTACGACCTTGACCACGTTCAAACGCATAAAGCGCTGCATTTTGATAAGCAAGCTCAGTACCGCCAAGCCCTTGCAGACCCATCGTTACGCGCTCATAGTTCATCATAATAAACATTGACGACAAGCCTGTATTTTCAGCACCAACCATCCAGCCCTTGGCATCGTCAAAGTTCATGACACAAGTGGCTGAAGCTTTGATACCCATTTTATGCTCGATTGAGCCAGCTGATAAGGTATTACGTTCGCCTAAGCTGCCATCATCATTGACCAAAAATTTTGGTACAACGAATAAAGAGATACCTTTTGAGCCTTCTGGCGCATTTGGGGTTTTAGCCAATACCAGATGAACAATATTCTCAGTTAAGTCGTGTTCACCGCCAGTGATAAAGATTTTGGTACCAGAGATATTATAGCTACCGTCGTCATTTGGTATGGCTTTGGTTTTGATAATACCTAAATCAGTACCGGCGTGCGGTTCGGTTAAGCACATAGTACCTGACCATTCACCTGAGTACATTTTTTCTAAATATGTCTGCTTTTGCTCTTCTGAGCCTGCCGCGTTAAGACACAAGGTTGCGCCAACTGTTAAGTTGGGGTAGAGGGTAAATGATTGGTTGGTGGTGAAAAGCATCTCTTCGGTGAGCATAGTGACCATTTTTGGAAAACCTTGGCCACCGTACTCAGGATTACCGCCAAGTCCGACCCAACCTGATTCGGCATATTGCTGATAAGCTTCTTTAAAGCCTTTAGGAGTAGTGACGACACCGTCGCCATGATAAGTCGCGCCTTCTTCGTCGCCAGTACGATTGATAGGCAACAGAACGTTTTTACTTAATTTGGCCATTTCTTCTAAAATCATATCGACTGTTTCCATGTCGACATGAGATAAATTGTCATTATTTTGCCAAAATTCAGGCGCCTTAAAGACATCGGTTAAGATGAAACGCATGTCAGTTAGAGGGGCGTTATAAACAGCCATAAACATTCCTTTGATTTAAGATTAATAAAGTTATATACATATTTGCTTATATTTGTCATGATGTTCTTTAACCGTCATAGCAAATGATGCAATAATTATTATTAAGTTAGAGTCTGAGATAGTCAGTAAAGTTTAGCAAATTAGTGGCTAAGCTTGTGTATCTCTTAGTGAATAGTGCGTACACCAAAAGTTGGCTACTGCTATTGTAGTGCTCAACTAAGAAGTTGCTACGTTGTGTGAGGCTTCTCGACTGGTATTAATTTTCTTGCTTGCTGTGTCTACACTGACAAAGGCTACAAAAAGTTCATACCAGTCTGGTGCAATGTTTGTATATTAAACCAATTATAATTATTGATTGAAGAAAAACCGCAGCATCTCTTTTGATGCATCTGGTCCTTTAGGGTCAGTGTAAGACCCGGCGCTATTGCCGCCCGCCCAGCTATGCCCAGCACCGTGGATTTTCCAATATTCTAACTGGCTAACTCCTTTACTATCACGAATCTCTAGCTGAGTACTACGACAGTTTTGCTCAGAACATTGCTTATGTTGGTGAGTGGTTAAACCAGTTTCTTGCGCTTGTAAGCGCTGCTTTGCTTGCTCAAAGACCTGCTCGCCATTACGAATACTTACGGTGTGATCCTGATCACCATGAAACACAATCATTGGGACGAATTTATTATTACTTGCAGGTTTTAAAGGAGCAGAACCGCCTTGTCGCATCGTCATCATTGCAGACGGCAAATCAGTGGCACTACGATAAGCCAACCCTGAATGCACGCCAACTCCAGCATACATCTTAGGATAGTTTTCTGCCATAATCACAGCCATCGCAGCGCCTGCAGATAGCCCTGCAATATACACCCGTGATGAGTCCACGGCATAATCCTCAATAATGGATGTAGTCAAGGCTGCAAGCCATGCAGGCTCACCTTTACCTTGCTGTTGATCAGTAGGTTTGAACCAGTTCCAACAGCGATTGGGGTTAGCAGAAGCTGGCTGAGAAGGGTAGACGATCAGGCAATGATGCTTTTCTGCCAATTCATTCATACGTGTACCTACTGCAAAATCTTCTGGTGATTGCGTACAGCCGTGGAGCATGACTATTAAAGGTAAGCGTAGGCCGTCTTCCACCGCTTGCGCGTAGTTTGAGGGAATATATAGCCGGTAGTCGTGACTGCCTTGAGATGACTTCAGGTTGCCTTTGAGAAACTGCGCATTGTCAGGAATGAACGGCTCACTATGTGTATTGACCCCAGTACGTAAGGTACTTATATCCATAACTGATGGCAAGTCCAGCTTAAAATGCTTCATTTTATCTGTAAAATCTTGCAGCTTACTAGACACATCATCTGTACCTGTATTTTTGTCTTTTGAGCTCGAGCTATCTTCTAGCGTTGACATATCAGGTGTTACATCTTTAATAGGGTTTTTGTCGGTATGGCTGGCTGGTGCTGTGCCGCTCAAGTTTTTTTGGATCACGTTGGTGGCCTCTTTTAGTTGGCCTGATTTCATTAGTTGCATTGCCTCTTCGAGATGCGGCGGTATCATGTTAAATTTTGAAAAATTCATTCGATGCTTTCCGTTATATAGTGGTATAAATTTAAAAGAGCGTCTTAAGAGTAAGTGGTTAAACCATTTTATTAGCCAATATGGCTTTTATCTCTGGGCTTGCCTGAAGTACGCCCAATACGGTAATGCTTTCAATAGTGGCTTCCACCAGTTCTGGAGTTACATCGGCGGCAATAGTCGCCAGACCCAATACTTGAATATGTAATTTTTCATTACGCTCTTGAACGGCTTCAAGATCGGCGCGTGTGTAATGCCGTAGTCCTAACTCTAAGGTTTTACGAGCAACGGTTTGCTGTACCACATCAGCATGTATGGTTAGCTGATTACGTATTGCCGTGCGAATAAAATCAGTGCGATTAGAATAAAAACCTTCCTGTACCATCAAATCTACTTGCCCAAGATCTACGTAGCCGAGATTAATTGTGACCTTTTCTGTCTCGCCTGCACGAGCGCGAATAGGCGTTGTATTTTTGCTTGCCATCATATGATCCTTACAATGAACTCTCTTAATTTCATTATTATACTCCAAATGGAATCCATAGGGAGTATATATTAGATATTTTAATAAAAATTAACAAGCCAATACCAAAAAAATCGGCAACACACCGAAGTATGTTGCCGATAGTGGTACCGCGTCTAAATTCTTAATCAATCAAAAGTATTAGCATTTAATCATAATAGAATCTAGTACAGTTCGATTCTAAAAAGCAAATTGATCAACGTTCATGCTCATGTATGGCTCAATACCTGTGCTGATGCGCTGTACGTGCGTTGTAGTACGCGGTAACAACTTAGCAAAATAGAACTGAGCGGTTTTAATCTTGGCATCATAGAAGGCATGTTCACTGTTACCGTTTTTGATCTCGGTTTGAGCAATCAATGCCATACGTGCCCATAAGTAGGCAAGAGTGACATAACCACTAAAATACATGTAATCAACGGCAGCACCGCCAACGGCGTCTGGGTTTTCAGTGGCTTGCATACCAATACGTGCGGTTAAGTCGCCCCATTCTTTTAAATGTTTGGCAAGTGGACGGATGAATTGTCCCATCTCATCATTGTCTTTATTTTCTTCACAGAACTGTTGAATAATATCGACAAAGTTTGCCAGCAATTTACCTTGTGAGCCTAAGACTTTACGACCAAGTAGATCGAGCGCTTGAATTTCAGTGGTACCTTCATACAGGCAAGCAATACGGGTGTCACGGACGTTTTGCTCCATACCCCATTCGCTGATAAAGCCATGACCACCATAAACTTGTACCCCATGATTCGCAGCTTCTAGACCCGTTTCAGTCAAGAAGGCTTTAGCAATCGGTGTCAATAACGACAGCATTTGATCGGCAAACTTAAGCTCATCACCTTCGCCTTTTGCCACCGTATCGGCAAAATGAGAGAGATAATATACTAGCGCACGGCCACCTTCAGCAAAGGCTTTTTCAGTCAATAGCATGTTGCGAACAGCTGGGTGTACAATGATAGGGTCAGCGACTTTATCTGGCGCTTTGGCACCTGATAGAGCGCGCATCGCTAAGCGGTCTTTGGCATAAGTCAATGAACCTTGGAAAGCATATTCTGCTGCAGTTAAGCCTTGCACAGCCGTACCGATACGCGCCACATTCATAAAAGTAAACATGCATTGTAGGCCGCGGTTTTCAGGACCAATCAAATAACCTGTTGCGCCATCAAAATTCATCACGCAAGTAGCAGAAGCTTTGATACCCATTTTGTGCTCGATAGAGCCGCAGACAACGTTATTGTTTTCGCCCAGGCTATTATCGTCATTGACCATTACTTTGGGAACGATAAATAAAGAGATGCCTTTAGTACCAGCAGGGGCACCTGGTAGACGCGCTAAGACGATATGAATGATGTTTTCAGCCAAATCATGCTCGCCGGCTGAGATAAAAATCTTTTGACCAGTGATGCTATAACTGCCGTCGTCATTCGGCTGCGCTTTGGTACGAATAATACCCAAGTCAGAACCTGCATGTGCTTCAGTCAAACACATGGTGCCTGACCATTCGCCAGTGACCATCTTTTCTAAATACGTGTCTTTTTGGCTATCAGTACCATGATGTTCGATAGTTTGGATAGCGCCATGAGATAAGCCAGGATACATGGAGAATGACCAGTTAGCCGTACCTACCATCTCATTGATGACCGTAGATAATGAAAATGGCATATTTTGACCACCAAACTCTTCTTCAGCAGAAAGCGCAGGAAAGCCAAGCTCACAGTACTGTTGATAAGCTTCTTTGAAGCCTTTAGGGGTGGTGACCTTGCCATTATCAAAATGACAGCCTTCAGCATCGCCGCTTTGATTCAGTGGTGACAACTCATTTTCAGCAAAGCTTGCAGCCATCTCAAACAGACTGTCCATTAACTCGCGATCAGCTTCTTGAAATTTTGGTAAGCGTTTATAGTGGCTTTCGCTATCAAGTAGCTCATGCATGACGAATTGAATATCACGTAATGGGGCTTTGTACTGCATAACTTCCTGTCCTTTTTTTGGTATGACCGACAGCGAACAAACAACTTAGCTTGTGGTTATTTTGACTGTTAGTATGTTACTGATATCAGATTTGCCTACACAAAAGACTTAGGGCTGCGATATCGGTCATATAATATAACGTTGAAAAATGCTAAAAGAATTATGACTGTATTAGTAAATTCACCTCAAAAGATAGGCGTTCACTAGAAATTATACAAGTTTGGTTATAATACTGATAAGTCATCAACCCAACTTGCATCCTTTATATAATCAGCGTTGAAGGACAAAAAATAGTGCTAAATACGGTACACAGAAAAGCTATATAAGCCAATCACTATAGTAGTGGTGATAGATTAAATTAATTGAAACGTGCGTCTGGAAGAGACGCATGACTCAACATTTTAGTTGCTATGTCAGCTGAGACAGGGCGACCAAACCAGTAACCTTGTCCATACTCGCAGCCCATTTGTAATAACAAATCACGTTGCTGCTCAGTCTCGATTCCTTCGGCGACGGCGCTCATATCCAAAGCAGTAGCCAAGTCTAAAATAGCTTTAACAATGGCAGACTGAGTACGATTATTCACTATTTTATCGATAAAGCTTTTGTCAATTTTAATGAAGTCAAAAGGGTATTCTTGTAAGTAACTAAGAGAGGCGTAACCCGTACCAAAATCATCTAATGACAAGCAGACTCCCAGCTCTTTTAGCGCGATAAGCTGTTGCTTGACACTTGCATGCCGCAGCATTAAAGATGACTCAGTAACTTCAATATGTAACTGATGAGGTTGAATAGAATGGTGCGTGAATAGATTGGTTACAAAGTCAAAAAATTCAATATGGCTAAATTCTGCAGCATCGGCATTGATGCAGACATGTTGCGTAAAATTCATCGACTCCCAAATACGAAGCTGCTCAGCGATTTGAACAGCCATCTGACAAAATAAATCAAATGACAGTTTGTGCTTAATAATAGCTTCAATAAAATCTTTTGGTTGTAGCAATCCACGCGTAGGATGCTGCCAACGTACGAGTGCTTCAAAACCAGCGATAGCGCCCGATTCTAAAGTAACTTTAGGCTGATAATAGGGCACGAACTGCTTGGCCGATATGGCTTCACGTAGCTCAGTCTCTAGCTGCAAACTGTCGATTGATTCGTGGTTTATCTCGTCGTTATACCAGCAGACATCATCTCCGCCATGCTCTTTGGCATAATGTAACGCTTTTTCAGCTTTATTTAGCAAACTGCTCAACTGGTTACCGTCTTTAGGATAATAACTGACCCCAACCGATATCTGTAAATAAATACTGGTATTGTTTAATACAAATGGTCGCTCGCACATATGCATCAAGCTATCGAGTTCATGGCGTACTAGATGAGCATCACTAAATTCGAACAATAGCCCAAAGTCATCACCGCCTAAGTGTGAAAAACATAGTAGCTGGTTGAGCTCAAGGGCGTTTACTCTAGCAACGAACTCTTTTATAAGCTCATCAACATTGTCTTGTCCAAGGTTATTGACCAAAATACGATAACGATCAATATTTGCTCGAATAATCACTACTTCTTGGAAGCTATCCATTAAGACATCATTGGTCTGACTCAAAAATACTTTACGATTTGGTAGTCCTGTTAACTGATTATGATTGAGTAGATGCGCAACTTGTTGTTGGTCTTCGACGACTGAGGAGATGTCGCGTACCATTCCAATATAATAGACAGTTTTGTCTACATAAATCCTGCGATAAGATATATGGCAATTGAGTGTGCGTCCATAACGGTTTAGTAGAGCAAAATTATTTTCATAAAAACCCTCACTATCTAGTCGATTGGAGATATCTTTTAAAATAGACTGCTCTTTTTTTGATAAGAATTCAGCAGCGTAGATACCAAGAGGTCGTCCAATCATGTAGGGCTCTTCAAAACCAATCATTATCTCATAAGCAGGATTAATGGACAGGTAGCGTAAATTGGCGTCTAAAATAAATACAGCGTCTTCAAGACGCTCGCACAGCTCCGACATTAGTTGCTGCTTAACTGATGGTGAAAGGGGCGCAAAGGTAGTCATAATTGAGACTCAATAGTCAAGCAAGGAGATTAATATTATATTAAAGTCATAAGATAGCGATGGTATATAAAATATAAACAATTGTCTACTAAAGTTATTTTTAATGAGGACTCAGGTTTTTTGTTGGTGCAAATAATGAAGCGCATGTAATGTGGCTAAAGCGACAACAGGGGCGGTTTCGGTACGTAAGACTCTGGTCCCAATTTGCCAAGGTGCAAATCCAACATCGGCGGCTTGCTGGCGTTCATTATCGCTAAGACCACCCTCAGGGCCAATCAACAGTTCAATATAAGGTGACGCTTGTGTCAGTACTGTTGGCAACGACTCAGGCATGACAGGTTGATCTGGCGCCGGTACGCTAAGCTGCATACGTAGATCGGCTGGTTGTCGCAATATCTGATAGTAAGGGTCTTGGCTAAGCGTGGAGACAATAGGGCTAACAATCATGTGTAAATCTATATCGTTGGTGTCCAAATCTTGCAACCAGTCGTCAATAGAGATAGGGGGGAAAACAAGGGGTGGCCGATTTAGTCCGCACTGTTCACTGGCAGCAATAGCTACTTGCTGCCAGTGTAGAAGCTTCTTGTCTACTTGTGCAGGCTTTAGATTCACCTCACCATGATGACTGCTTAACAATTGAATACCAGTCACACCCAGCTCAGTAGCCTTTTGAATCGCATAATCCATCCGATCTCCACGACTCATAACCAAACCTATTTTAGTATGGATAGGGGCGTTACGATCTTCGTCTGTATGAGATAACAACGTCACCGTGGCGTTTTTTTTGCCGATGTTTTGCAGCTTTACATGATACTCGCCGCCAAAGCCATCGAATAAAATACCTTCATCTCCGACATTTGCACGCAGTACGCGGCCCCAATGATGTACGATGCTTTCTGTTAAGGCAATATCGGCACCAATAGAGAGAGTATTTAACTTAGGATAATTAGCCTCAGTATCGCTGTTGGTAACATATTCATTGTTAGTAGCATAAAAAAAACGTCTCAAAATGGCTGAATCCTATATTTAAACGACAATATTTTTTATATATTTTAGCAAAATATTGTTTAGATAAAAGTATCTCTATAGTAAATAGAGCTTAATATAAAAGTAATCTTTTTATAAAGTTATAACGGTTTGAATGTTTTATATTTAGCATAAAAAAACTGGCACTCCGAAGAACGCCAGTTATGATAAATAATCTGTTATAAGAACTAAGAGGCAAGGCCTAAGGCTTCTACTAAGCGCTTGTTTGGCTCAACTTTATTCATGCTATAAAAATGCATGGCTGGCACGCCCTCACTGATAAGACGCTCGCACAGACGATAAACCACCTCAAAACCAAACTCACGAATGGCGCTGCGATCATCGCCAAAGTCAGCCAACCGTTTACGCACATAACGCGGAATATCAGCGCCACAACTATCGGCAAAGCGAACGAGGTTACTTGAGTTAGTGATCGGCATAATACCTGCAACCAGCGGCTGAACAGCAGTATCGATACCACGTTTTTCTAACGTATCACGCAAGTACAAGTAGCTATCAGCATTATAAAAAAACTGCGTAATAGAAGCATTTGCACCAGCTTGGTACTTATTGACCAAATTATCAACATCGAACTCAAAGCTTCGCGCTTGCGGATGCATCTCAGGATACGCAGCCACTTCGATGTGAAAATGCTCGCCTGAGTGCTCACGAATAAACTTAACCAAATCTAGCGCAAACGGTAGCTCACCCATACCGACTTGCCCTGAGGGTAAGTCGCCGCGTAGGGCAACCAGGCGCTTGATACCTAGACTTTTATAATGCGTTAGAAGCTCAGCAATCTCGGCCTTGTCGTCACCGATACAAGACATGTGCGGCGCAATATCAGTCTCACCGCGCGCGCACAATGCTTGGACAATATTTAAGGTGCGGCTACGAGTCGAGCCGCCAGCACCATAAGTCACCGAAAAGTAGCTCGGCGACAGTTTATTGAGCTCATCATAAGTACTAAGTAGCTTTTCGTGTCCCAGCTCAGTTTTGGCTGGGAAAAACTCAAAAGAAAAAGCAGGCTTACTCACAATCGCGCTCCTTAGTATTTATAAGCGTCAGGCTTAAACGGACCTTCAGCTGGAACACCTAAGTACTCAGCCTGTTTCTCAGTCAGCTTAGTCAATGTACCGTTAAAGCCTGCAACCATCGCAGCAGCGACTTCTTCGTCAAGCTTTTTCGGCAATACTTTGACATATAAATTATCGAAGCGCTCATCAACAGGAAGCTCAGCGAACTTTTCTTCGAACAGATACATTTGGGCCAATACTTGGTTGGCAAATGAGCCGTCCATCACGCGTGATGGGTGACCTGTAGCGTTACCTAAGTTGACTAGGCGACCTTCGGCAAGCAAAATCAGATAATCGTTTTCATCATCTGAGCGGAAAATTTGATGCACTTGTGGTTTGATCTCAACCCAGCGCCAGTTGTCACGCATAAACTGGGTATCGATTTCGGTGTCAAAGTGACCGATGTTACAGACGACGGCACCAGGCTTTAGCGCCGCTAGCATATGTTTATCGCAAACATGATAATTACCAGTCGTGGTAACAATCAGATCAGTATCTTCTAACAGGCGAGTGTTGATGTTATCCGCGCCGCCAGTGTTGTCGCCATTGATATACGGAGACAATACTTCGTAGCCATCCATACAGGCTTGCATAGCACAGATAGGATCGACTTCTGATACTCGTACGATCATGCCTTCTTGGCGTAAGCTTTGGGTTGAGCCTTTACCCACATCGCCATAACCGATAACTAATGCGCGGCGACCAGCAAGGAACATGTCAGTAGCACGTTTGATAGCGTCATTTAAGCTATGACGGCAGCCATATTTGTTGTCATTTTTAGACTTGGTCACCGCATCGTTGACGTTGATTGCAGGGACTTTTAGCGTGCCTTTACCCAGCATCTCAACCAAGCGATGCACGCCAGTGGTGGTCTCTTCTGAGATACCGTGGATGTTATCAAGCATTTGGGCATAATCGTTATGAATTAACGCGGTTAAATCGCCGCCATCATCCAAGATTAAGTTAGCATCCCATAGTTGACCTGATTCTTCGCCGCCAACGTGGATTTGTTGACGCAAGCACCATTCGTACTCTTTTTCTGTTTCGCCTTTCCAAGCAAATACAGGCACACCTGCAGCAGCAATCGCAGCCGCAGCATGGTCTTGAGTTGAAAAGATATTACATGAAGTCCAGCGTACGTCAGCACCTAGCGCGACGAGGGTCTCGATAAGTACCGCAGTCTGAATGGTCATGTGGATACAGCCAGCGATTTTAGCGCCTTTGAGTGGCTGCTCATCTTGGTAGCGACGACGCAGACCCATAAGGGCAGGCATTTCGGCTTCGGCTAGCGTGATTTCACGGCGACCATAATCAGCAAGGCTGATGTCAGCGACTTTATAGTCAGTGAAAGAGGGATCGATCGTATGGGCAGAGGGTATGTTAGACACTGCGTCCATAATATGCTCCTATCAGTTAATAGATAAAAAGAATAAAAACGCAGGTGCCGTTGTTTATGCTGTCAATAACCAAATAATGGTCATTCACAGTTCACCGAGCCTAACATAATGTCTGATTTGCCTGACTATATAGCCTAAATGCAGTAATCGAAGATTATGGCGCAACACCTCTCGGAGGTCGTTATTGTAATAGATGAGACTTCGCTTGTCACCTATTGACTGATATAAATAGCTGACGGCTTAGATAGATAAGATTTTAAACAGCAATCCATAGCCATAAAAAAGGCCACCTTTAGATGACCTATTTTATTTTGAGTTCTTTTGATATTACTTAACCAAACTTAGTACCAGTTATAGGTAAGCGAAGTAAAAAAGTTAGTACCATCCTGATTATATCGCTCACCAAAATCACCGAAACTTTCATTGGTTGTGTAGTCTTGATTAGTCAGGTTTTCAATACGGCTGGTTAGAGTTAAGTTTGGATTTATATAGTAATTACCACTGATATTAAATAAGGTATAGTCATCAATAAATGTGCTGTTATCTGCAACATTATAAGTCTTGCCAACATACTCCGCTTCAGCACGCACATCAAAGTCTAAAGCTTGGTAACCTACATATATTAATCCTGTATGCTCAGGACGGTAAACCAATTGTTTGCCTTTATTGACACCTGAACGCTCTTCTGCGCTCGTACGAGTATATTGCCCACCAAATAAAAAATTGTTCAACTGCCAGTCTGATGTAAAGCTATAACCTGATAACTCTGCCGCATCAATGTTGACAGCTTGGTATTTTCCAATTAACGGATCATAAGTGTTATTAATAAGATTGTCGACACGGCTATGAAAACCAGTCAGGCGCGTAGTCTGCAAAGTATCATTTGACTCGATGAATACTTCTAAGTTTTTACTCTCTTCAACCTCTAAATCTTCATTTGGCGCATAGTAAAAGCTTTCAACATATAGATCGTTAAGCGAAGGTGCTCTATAACCAGTGGCAAAACTGGTACCCAGACGTAGGCTAGGGGCTAGCTTTACAGCATAACCAAGACTATAAGTGGTTTCGTTATCAAACTGCGAATTATCATCGTAACGGACATTGGCTTGAAAGTCATAAGCATCTTCATTGAGTTGATAACCAACAAAGCCACTTTTTATCGTGCGGTCATTTATTTTATAAGTGTCATTACCATTATCAGGTGTGTTATCAGTAATATCTACCTTTTGTTTGAGCCATTCTGCCCCTGCTTGCAGCTGTCCTGCAGGCAGACGATAAATACTTAGTAAGTTTGCTTGTCTTTGTTTAGTCTCGAACTCATCCCCGACTTTGTTATCAAGATTGTCTAAACTTTCACCTGCTGATAAGCGTAACGTTAAATTATCTTTTTCGTATTGTGAAAAAGCGGATATTGCTCCATTTTCTTGGTCAATTTCTGCGTTAGGCTCATTAGTGTAGTTATCGAATTCAGTAGTCGATTGGGCAAATAGGCCAGTTGCTCCGATACTGATGTTTTCAGTTAAAGGCATACTTGCATTTAAAGAAAAATTGTTACTTTTAAAACCATCGTCGTCTTTATTGTTACCTATTTGATATGCAAGAGCGCTGATACCGTCAGTTTGGTTACGGCTAGCAGATAAGCTAAGTTTTGCACCTTGAGCATTTGCAAATTGTGCGTCAGCCCCATATAAATAGTGGTCGTTTGAGCCGACACCTGCAGTGACGGAAAAGTTAGTCTGTTCGACATTGCTACCTTTAGTAAAGACTTGAATGACACCGCCCATCGCATCAGAGCCGTAGATACTAGATCCAGATGCGCCATATAATATTTCGATACGATCGATCTGGTCGGTTGGTAACAGAGCTAGGGCAGGTTGTCCCGCTGACATTGACCCGTAGCGTACGCCATCAATTAATATCAAGACACGTTTGCTATCATAACCGCGTAAATAGAAATTACTGCTACTACCCATGCCTCCATCTTGCTTAATACTAAAACCGGGCTGACGCTTGAGAACCTCTAGTACTGTTTGTCCTTGATAACGTCTAAGTTCTTGGCTATCAACAACACGGGTTTGCGCAATGACATTGCTGATTTTGGTCGGTGTACGCGTCGCCGTTACGACGATCTCATCCAGCTCAACTTGTGGTAGATTGCTCTCGTTGATGGAAGTGTTTTCAGAGGTGGCCGCCATGGTAGTATTCACTGCAAATAAACCAAGCGCGCTTAAAACGCTTAAGCGAAGATAGGTAGTCGAAGATGAACGCGAAAAAGTCATAAATAATCCAAAAGTTATCAAGCCAAAATTACCAAAAGTATCAAATGAGTAAAACAGCAGTCATTATCTATAAAAACCCGTCACTTATAAACTACTTTAACCTAATGTTTCCTCACGGTAAGTTGAATGTTTTTCACCATACACTGCAAGAAGTTCATGCAAATACTTCGGCATTATTTGTATAACTCTTTAATAGATGAGAATGACATAGTATAAATAAGAATTAAAAATATAAATTACTATAAAAACGTGCAATCAAAGCCACTAATTTTATGAATAATTGTTATGATAGCGGCAGATATTATCCATTATCATCAGTTGTGCTACTACTAAAGTTAAGAGGTTGGTTTTGTTCATTAAGCGTGATCTGAGTTTTAACACTATATTACCCCTATTGATGTCATCAATTAAAATGCCATTGGCAATGATTGTACTTTTGGCCTTGATGATATTGAGCGCGATAATGCCTCATAGCGTCATGGCTGCTGAACCTGGTGCGCTTGGTGTAAGTACTGGTAGTGAAGAGAGCGTACGCCAGACATTGCCTGACTCGTTTGGACGCGATACTCCGCGCCATACAGTACAAGGGTTTATCAGTGCGTTGGGCGAAAATGATTACCTACTGGCGAGTAATTACCTGAATCTGACCAAATCTGACAATCCGACGACGGCGGTACGCGAGTTTAAGCAAGCGCTTGATGCTGGTGGACGCTTTCAGCCTGACTTGCAAATCAATAATACCCCTGAAGGTAACCTAACCGATCAGCTACCACCAAGCCAAGAAAACGTGGGTAATATCAGTATTGGCGAAAAAAGTGTGCCGTTATTACTTGAAAGAGTCGTGTCTAAGCAAGGCGAGCAGTACTGGCAGTTTTCTACTGAGACGCTAAGCTCTATACCAGAAGTATTAGAAAACACCAAGCCCACTTTGGTGTCTCGTTATACATTTGAGTCACTAGAAGATAAAAAGCTCTTTGGCTATCAATTGGCGGATCTGGTCGCTGCGCTTGCTATGGTTGTTAGTAGCTTTGTACTGACTTATATCATGGTCTGGCTACTGTATCATTTACTAAAAATTGTTTACCCGCGAGTACGCAACACCCCGTTACCTCTACCGGACAAAGTTATCTTGCCACTGGCTGTTGTTATCATGGCATTGATCTTGTCAGAGGTGATGGTCTATGCAGGCGTGTCGGTGACGCTACGGGAACCCGTTAACCGTTTTACTGAAATCGCTTCTTGGCTTGCGATAACATGGCTGCTGCTACGAGTGATCGATGCGATCTTTACTCGTGCGGTTAACCTAAGCTATAAGAAAAACTATACTGAACGCGTCTCTATCTTAGGATTGTTGCGAAAAGTCGTCAAAGCTTTGCTGCTTATCTTTGCAGTCATTGTCATATTTGGTAATTTAGGTTTTGACTTAACGACTGGTATTGCCGCATTGGGGGTTGGTGGTTTAGCATTAGCACTTGGTGCGCAAAAGACCATCGAAAATCTGGTTGGTAGTGTGGTTGTCGTGGCAGATTCGCCAGTGCGGATAGGTGACTATTGTAAGTTTGGCACCTATGAAGGCACAGTGGTTGATATCGGTATTCGCTCATCACGCGTACGTACACTATCACGAACCATTGTGACCGTGCCTAATGGCGATTTTTCGTCTATGCAAATTGAGAACTTTACCTCTCGTGATATGTTCCGCTTTTACCATCAATTGTATCTTAAGCGTACTGCTGATATCGAAGTGGTCTTTAAAATGGTCAAAGACTTAGACGAGTTTTTAAATGAGCATTATTTGACCAACCAAGAATGGAATCAGGTCAATATTTTAGAGCTGCGCCAAGATTGTTACGTTATTCAATTACAAGCCTATATCAATGCTAACGATGTGATGGAATTTTACGACAAACAAAACGTTGTGTTCGTCGATGTGCTTAACCAAGTCGCAAAATACAAAGTCGAGCATGCACTACCAACGCAGCAGCTGATTGTCAATCAAGCTGAGCTTGAACATCATCGAGAAAACAACCATGACACCGATGGTCAAGAAAATGATAGTGAGCGTCGTGCAGATAACTCTGAAGAAGATACGACAAAGGATAACACCAGTGAAGTTGATACCAGTGCTGATAATGACAAGCAAGAAGAGGGCATTGATTTAGACAAAAGTGTCAACCGTACTAAAAGTGCCGAAGCAGCGGCAAAACAAAAAAGAAAAGCTAAAAAGGCTGAGGCCAAAAAAGCCCATAAAAGCAGGAACTATGCTTTAGCAAAGCGTAAATTCAAGCGTGCTAAAAAGAACTTTAGTCTTTCTATATGGAATCAGCCCTAAAGTAGAGGTTTATGCTACTACTTATAGTGCTATAAACATTTGATACTATTAATGCTATGAAGACAAGGCGTCATTTTTATAAAGGGATAGCGGTTTTGTTACGCAGCGAGCCATAGTACGACCAAAGCAGGAGACTGGCAGCGCTACGATGCGGTGACCAGTCCTGCGTCAGATTGTTTAATAGTTTTGGTGTGGGGCGCTCAGGTAAATCCAGTAGTGTCATCGCGGCAACTTTAATCGCCAAATCATCGACAGCAAGGACATCAGCGCGTTTTAAAGAAAACAATAAATACATCTCGGCTGTCCAACGTCCGATGCCAGTAACAGCGGTTAAGGTTTTTATTACTGTCTCATTTGACATGGTTTCTAGTATTGCAAAGTCTATATTGTGCTCTACTAACGATCTGACATAACGGGTCTTTTGTTTAGATAAACCTTGCTCTCGTAACGCCTCGTCTGTTGCTTCAGTAATCTTTTGTGGGTTTGTCAAATTGGCATCAACCAATCGTTGCCAAATGCTGGCTGCGGCAGTGACTGACAACTGTTGCCCAACCATCGCTCTCATTAATTGCTTAAACCCACCTGCATTGTGCCTAAGGTTTGGCACGCCAACTTGCTCATAGGCGGCCGCGAACCTTGGTTCGATAGCTATCAAAGCGCTAATGTGGTTTTTTAGCTCCTCAGAATTTTCAATGGTTTGTATATTCATAATTGATTCACTTTATTTGGGTTCAACAAAAAGTGCAACACGCACCACAGAAATACGCAATATATCTGCATAAAAAAAGACTGCTTATCGGCAGTCCTTTCTTGCTTGACTCTAAGGTTTATTCGCCATCGACTTTGGGTTTTTTGAGCAATACTAGCACTGCGCCATTACCGCCATCTTTGGGCGGCGCAGAGCAAAACGCCAATACTTCTGGTAGCTGACGTAGCCAGCCGTTTACACAAGTTTTTAGAATAGCCTCAGAACCTTTGCCATGGACAATTTTTACCATGGTTTCATTTTTTTGCTTGGCTTGGCTAAGTAGCTGAGTCATTGCTTCGCGTGCTTCTTCGATGGTGCAACCATGAATGTCTACCGCGTCATACCAGCGCAGTTTGCCTTTTTTAAGCTGATCAAAAATCTTGTTTTGCAGGGTTGGTTGTTTATAAGACAAATAGGCTTCGCTAGCGACCGGATTGAGCAGTGCTTGCATATCTGACAAGCCTGCGCCTAGATCGCTTGCTTCACCGCCTTGAGCAGCAGCGCGCTTTGATAAAGTAGTGGCATCAGGTTTGCGTGCTTTTGCTGTACTGGCAGGAGAGCGTACGTTTTTGTCTTCAAGCTGATTTACACCATGCATCGCTTGCATAAACAGTACTTTATCATCGTCGATATGTTCACTGTCTAATTGTTTGACCGTCTTTTTGACCTGCTTTTGCGTTGGCAGTGACACAGGTTCTGTCGGCTTTTGGTTTTCACCTTCAGGCGAGTTGGTATCGCGACCTTTACTCAATTGACCTTTTAGCTCTTTGAGTTGATCCTGCATTTCTTTTGAAAATAGAGAGTTTGACATAAAAGTTAGTGTATCGTTGGTTGATGGAGAAATGATTAGATAATCTATATAAGGGTCATTTTTAGTTACTTTACTCGTCTGTAGCGACGCCTGCAAGTAAGGATTGTAACGCTTGTCCAGGATGATCGGTTTTCATAAACTGCTCACCGATTAAAAAGTGCTGGATATTGTTATCTAACATCAAGCGAATATCAGTGCTGCTATGAATGCCGCTTTCAGTGACGATAAGCGGTTTATACGTGCTATCAATATCAGCTGCTAACGCGTCGATTAAAATGTTTTTTAGATCGAGTGTGGTTTGCAGGTCAACATCGAAAGTGTTGAGATCTCGATTGTTAATGCCGTAGATGTTGTGTGCTGAGCGTGGTAGCTTAAGTGCGCGCTCAAGCTCGACTTTGGTATGTACCTCAATCAATACATCCATACCCAGCTCAATACCAAGCGCATGCAGCTCATATGCTTGCGCATCGTCAAGGCAAGCCATGATGAGTAGTATGCAGTCAGCACCCATCAAGTAGGATTGATAAATTTGGTACACATCGATCATAAAGTCTTTGCGTAGTATCGGCAAGCTTGCAGCATTAGCAGCGGCGATAAGGTAGCTATCATGGCCTTGAAAGTAATCACGATCGGTGAGAATAGACAGACAACTGGCTCCAGCTTGCTCGTATTGCTGAGCAAATAAAGCTGGGGCAAAGTTGTGATTGATGATGCCTTTAGAAGGAGAGGCTTTTTTGATTTCAGCGATGATGCCGACACCACTCTCGCTAGTGCTGGCCGCACGCAATGCCTGAGCAAAGCCGCGACGCGGACGCGTATCAGCCGCTACTTGTGCTTGCAGCTCTGTAAGCGATAGCGCTTCACGAGCTGTTTTTACTTCTTCTACTTTGGTTGCGACAATTCGCTGTAATACTGAAGGTATGTCTGAATGGGTCATGCTCGTATCCAGTTATCGTTAAAGGTAAATAAGCAGCAGTGGCTGATTGACTATTTTAGATAAAGAGTCTTGCATTGGTTACGCATTGGCTATCAGCTGCTGAGTATATTGCGCTAAAGACTCAAGCTTGGTTAAAGCATCACCATTTTGTATCACCTTTTGTGCGCGGCTGACACCATTTGGATAGTTGCTGGCAAGTCCCGCCGTATATATCGCTGCCCCTGCGTTTAGTGCAATCATATCACGCGCTTTGAGTACCGCACGGTCGTGAGTATCGGTACCTGATAGAGCCGCGCGTATCAGCTCAAGACTTTGCTTTGGCGAGTCTACATCAAGGCCAATGAGCGTTTGTGACTCGACACCGGCATCTTCTGGCATCATCTCATAAACTGATATCTCACCGTCTTTTAACTCAGCAACTGTGGTCGAGGTCGCAAGGCTGATTTCATCCAAGCCGTCTTTTGCACCGACCACCATGACATGACGCGCGCCTAAGTTTCTCATCACTTTAGCGATAGGTTCACACAGCTCAGCGGTAAAGACGCCAATCACCAGATTGGGTACGCTGGCAGGATTGGTCAAAGGCCCTAAGATATTAAATATCGTCCGTGCTTTTAGCTCACGACGTACCGGGTTGGCATAGCGCATAGCACTATGGTGATTGGGCGCAAACAAAAAGCCTATCCCTTCATTTTCTATACATTGTTTGGCTTGCTCAGGTCTAAGCGCCAAGCTAATACCTGCTTGTTCTAATAAGTCTGAGCTACCAGATTTGGTAGACACACCGCGGTTACCATGTTTGGCAACTTGTGCGCCAGCCGCCGCAGCCACTAGGGCTGAGGCGGTAGAGACGTTAAATAAGTTGGCACCATCACCGCCAGTACCGACGATATCGACCAAATAGTCGCAGTTTTTTGGGTCTATATTGGCAGCTAAAGCACGCATGGCACTGGCCGAGGCGGTAATCTCATCAATGGATTCGCCTTTCATGCGCAGACCAGTCAATATAGCCCCCATCATGGCATCGCTACATCTGCCTTGCATGATAATCAGCATGACTTTGTACATCTCATCAAACGTGAGATCAATGTGCTGAAAGATTCTACCTAACGCTGTTGTTAATAGTTTATGCGTCTCTTCGTCAGATAATTGAATAATATCATCTGGCATATCGGCGGCTAGTTTATAGTCTTCCTGTAACTGATCGATGGTCATTAAAGTCTCACTTTTTTATATTTATATTCGTTTTAATTGGTTTTTTGAGTGTGTCGATTTATGCTTGCTAAATATACCCTGTACATGGACTCACACAACATTTATCCCACTTGTGGCAACTCATCTACAGATAATACGGCCAAATTATGCGCCTGTAAAAAGTTATTAAGCAGCTGATATCCTGCTTCACTTAGGATAGATTCAGGATGAAACTGAACGCCTTCGATGGCAAAGATATTGTGACGTATACCCATGATCTCCTCAATGCTACCATCTGCATTTTGTGTCCATGCAGTTACTGCTAAACAATCCGGTAAGCTTGCTTTATCAATGACAAGAGAGTGATAGCGCGTAACTTGCGAGGGGTTAGGCAAATCAGTAAAAATACCTTTATGGGTATGATGAACAGCGGATAAACGTCCATGCATGACTTCACGAGCTTTGACTACTTGGCCGCCGAATGCTTGGCCAATGGCCTGATGCCCTAGGCATATACCCAAAATAGGAATAACACCTTTAAAAGTATCAATAACGTCTAAAGAGATACCAGCACGATCTGGATCGCACGGACCAGGGCCGATGACGATAGCATCAGGAGCTAGGGCTTTGATTTGTTCAATAGTGGCCTGATCGTTACGCCAGACGGTGATGTCCTGCTGTAATTCACCGAAGTACTGTACAATATTGTATGTAAAGCTGTCGTAGTTATCGATCATTAGAATCATTCTGATTTTAACCTATTGATAAGATGTTTTATAAGAGCTCTATTATTATGCCTTTCATTATTATATATACAGACACAAAGCAAGTTTTATAGAGGCTGAATATCTTACCACTATTTTGGTGGGTATCAAATGACACATGTAACAGTCGGCTGTTTTTACAAGTCTTATGTTCTATGATAAAAGTGCCTTTTATATCATTCATACTTCATGAAAAATAAATTTATCACGCACCATTTTGCGTCAATTAGGGAGCTTAAGCACTAATTTGGTGCGTAATTTACGCTGTCTCTTCTCATTGTTGTGCAGATGGTAGGGGTGTTCTATAAAACTGGCCTTTACTATTTATATGGTATTTGTAGATATATTCTACATATATCACGGTTTGGGAGCCAAAAATAACTTTGGATTATCATCACAAAATAAGTTTGGCATAGGCTTTGCACCCTTATATTTGTAACTTGGTACTGGGATAAATTTATATTCTATCATTCATTATTGTAAATTTAAGGTTAAAATCTAGCGGATAAGCTACTTAAGATGTTATAACTGTTCAGCATTATTGAATAGATACTGCTAAAATAGCGCCAGCATCGTATAAGCTTATGAGTGATAGAGCAAAATGGTTGAATATTACTGCCATCATAAATCTAAGCTAACACTTAAATATAATAGTAAATGCCGTATCTTAGAATTGAACAATAAACGTAACAACATGACCATCATAAGGGAGACTATTCATGTCCAATAAATTACTGGATCTTATCAAATCGTCTAGTGCAAAGTGGGTTGATTTTCGTTTCACCGATACCCGCGGTAAAGAGCAACACATCAGCTTTCCGGCGCATAGCGTTGATGAAGAGGTGATGGAAGATGGCAAAATGTTTGATGGCTCGTCTATCGCTGGCTGGAAAGGCATCGAAGCTTCAGATATGATACTGCGCCCTGATCCAGAGACTGCGTTTGTTGACCCGTTCTTTGATGCCGTTACTGTGGTAGTTACCTGTGACATCATTGAGCCATCAACGCTACAAGGCTATGACCGCGATCCGCGCTCTATCGCTCGCCGTGCAGAAGAGTATTTGAAGTCTACGGGTATTGGTGACACCGCTTATTTTGGACCTGAGCCTGAATTTTTTGTCTTTGACGATGTAAAATGGTCGATTGAGATGTCAGGTGTGAGCCATAAGATTACCGCTGAAGAAGCAGCATGGTCGACGAATAACGACTATGAATGGGGCAACATGGGGCACCGTCCACGCGTGAAAGGTGCTTATTTTCCTGTACCACCAATCGATAGCTCTCAAGACATGCGTTCGGTCATGTGTGAGCGCCTAGAAGAAATTATCGGGGAGGGCTGCGTTGAAGTCCATCACCATGAAGTAGCGCCTTGTCAGTCTGAGATTGGGGTGGCGTTTAATACGTTGGTACGTAAAGCTGATGAAGTACAGCAACTAAAGTATGTCGTACACAACGTTGCGCATCAGTTTGGCAAAACGGCAACCTTTATGCCAAAACCAGTGGTTGGCGACAATGGGTCTGGTATGCACGTCCATATGTCCATCTCAAAAGACGGTGTCAACACTTTTTCAGGGGATGAGTACGCTGGTTTGTCTGAAACGGCGCTTTATTTCATCGGTGGTATCATCCATCATGCCCGCGCGCTAAATGCAATCACCAACCCATCGACCAACAGCTATAGACGCCTAGTACCGCATTACGAGGCACCTATCAAACTGGCATACTCTGCTTCTAATCGCTCAGCATCTATCCGTATTCCTCATGTGAGCAGTCCAAAGGCGGTACGTGTCGAAGCACGCTTTCCTGATCCAGCGGCCAACCCGTATCTAACTTTTGCTGCACTACTAATGGCTGGGCTTGATGGCATTCAAAACAAAATGCACCCAGGTGATGCTGCTGATAAAAACTTGTATGATTTGCCACCAGAAGAAGAAGCACAAATTCCAACGGTTGCAGAAAACTTAGAAATCGCGCTACAGGCCTTACGTGACGATCATGAGTTCTTATTAAAAGGCGATGTGTTCACTGAAGACATGCTTGATGCATTCATCGCGCTCAAAGAAGAAGAAGTGCAACGCGTCAATGTCACTGTGCATCCAGTAGAGTTTGACCTATATTATAGCTGCTAATTTATCGTCAATACTTTATGCTGGTTTTAAGAGTCGGTCAAGTCAATCTTGATCGGCTTTTTTGGTTTGTTTAAACGGCGTTTCCCATTAAAGAGCAGTAAGAGCAGCAATGCGAACTGTGACGCTACTATTAAATCATTGCTGATTTAATAGTAAAAATCCCGCATAATGGTTTTATTGATATACTAATAATAGACACATAGTAGGTTGCCTCATTATGACGTTATTAACAAAACAAGTTTTCTCAAACGTTAGTTTTTCTAAAAGCAGTTTTGGCTTAAGAATGCTGTACGGTATGGCTATGCTTGCGGTCAGTTTGCCTGTAGCTATTGCAAATGCTGCACCTATCTATAAAGTAGTCGACGAGCAAACAGGTCATGTGACTTTTACAGACCGCCCTCAAAGCTATGAGCAAAAAAGCAACAAACAAGTTAGTCAAACTGATGTTATGACCACGGTTATGACTAATAACAATACTAATAATCGCTCAGATACGAACGCTAACGATACGTCTACAACATCTTCTCAAACAACTGCACTCATGACTTTGCAACAAGCGGCTTCTAATAATGCAACATCTGCACAAGTTAATTATCAACTAACGATGTTAGAGCCTAATGAGGCGCGTGCCTATAGGCGCCCTGCACAAAGTATCAATGTCAAACTAGAGCTTAGACCTGCACTACAAGATGGCGATAGCGTCAGTATTTATTTGGATGGTAATGAAGTGGCGCAAGGGCTTAGCGCTTCTATTGCAACAGTGGATATTTTACCAGGGACGCATAGTATCCAAGCTATTATCAAAAATAAAACAGGACAGACGCTCAGCCAAGTCGAACGCACAGTATATGTCATTCAGAATACGGTGATTTTGCAAAACAAAAAGAAGATTGCTGCGCAAATGCTGGCCTATAACCGTTTGTCATGGCATCAAAAGGTGTTATTAAAGTTGCGCCAAAAGGACAGTTTTCTGCAAAAAATAGAAAGCAGTCGACCTGTCACTGATGATGCTTTTATCAAGTAAATATAAAAAGCAGCTACCACAGTAGGTAGCGGCTTCTCATATTTTGACTTATAACATAATATAACGTGGGCAGATTATACCGATTTAGGTGGCCTAGCTACTTGATCAGCTCAATAGTACCGTTGGCTGTCACAGATATAGTGCTATTACCTGACTCAAAATTTTGATTAGGTACTGAGGCATCTGCTGCTTCTGCTCTCATACTCATGCTGCTATACATTGGGCGCGGATAGTTGCTACCAGTATTTAGATTGACGTTCACCACGCGATAACCACTAGCATCCCAAGCACGTGTTAGGTTTTTAGCCTGCTGTTGAAAAGCGCGAGAAGCATCGGTCATCAGCTTTTGCTCTAGGGCGTCTTTTTTATCATCTGACACTCCAAAGTTTAAATTTTCCATTACCAGCGTTTCTTGCAAATCTGCAATAAGCTGGCTAGTCGCTGAAAAGTCAGTACTTTTTAGATCTATAGTCGCTTGTCCCGTCCATCCCGTAATTTTATTGTCTTTGTCGTAGCGAGGGTAGGTGCGCTGCTGACCCGTACTGACTGTCACGCTAGGGTAGTGTTTAGCGATTTTCATAGCGTTATTGATAGTGGTATTGAGCGTTGTAGCCAGAGCTTTAGCGTTGGTTGCTTGCGCTTTTTTGTACATACTAGCGCGTACTTCATCATTTTGTATCTCTTCTTTAACTTCTGTTTGAAAAGTAAGCTGATCATAGCCTGTCGGTTCTGCATGTGCGCCGCTCATCATTGCAGTCAACAGGCATGTGGTACCAGTGGTTAATATCGCTTTGTTAAGTAAAGTGCTTTTCATGATAATCTCCTAAATATAATTAATATTGATATATATCAGCCTTAAAAAGACAGTTCTTTCTAGGTTTGAGGTGATAGGCTCTCATTTTATTTTATTGGGAAATACCTAGTAAACTGAGCTTCATTCATTAAAATAGCAAAATCTAGACGAGTCCTTGTAAAGGTTTTGTCACCAAATCTCGCTGCTATCGGTGTTATGTCATTGGTGGTTTTGAAAAAGGGGTTGTAATAATGAAAAATTCTTGTATAATTTGCAACTGGTGGCTCCATTGGTAGCCTCGCAACATTGTTCTATGAATCCCGCCAGGACCGGAAGGTAGCAACGGTAATAGTTATAATGTGTGCCGAGGATGTGCTTTTGGAGTCGCTTTTTTTTGTCTAAAATTTGATAACTGCTTCGATAAACCCTTTCAAAAAGTTTATATGATGTACTAAGCCCTTCATTGCAAAGGGCTTTTTTTGTGCATGCATTTCGTCTGATTGTGTCTTTTCATTGATTAAGATAGGTTAAAATAATATGTATTAAGTTTTATTTACGCTGATGTTAATACTGAAAGATTTGAGGCTTATTTATGAAAACGTTTGTTTGGCTATTTATCATTGTTGTTGTGCTAATTGTTGTTTTTGGCGTGTCGATATTTAATAAGTTGGTGCGGGCGCGCAACCAGGCGAAGAATGGCTTTGCACAGATAGATGTGCAGCTAAAGCGCCGTCATGATTTGATTCCAAACCTGGTAGAGACTGCCAAGCGTTATTTGACCCATGAAGAAGAAACGCTGACCCGCGTGATTAGTGCGCGTAACCATGCCCAAAGCTTGCAGGACTCTAATAAACATCAGCCAGACTCGCTTGAGCATATGGCGCTATTTGCCAAAGCAGAAAGCATGTTGTCTAAAGCATTGGGACAATTCTCAGCTGTGGTGGAAGCGTATCCAGAATTAAAAGCGGACAGTATGATTAAAGAGTTGATGGATGAGCTGACCAATACAGAGAACCGTATTGGCTTTGCCCGTCAGCATTATAATGATAGCGTGATGTTTTATAACAATGACCGCGAAGTGTTCCCAAATAACCTTGTCAGTAGCACTTTTGGTTTTCGTCCGCTCAGTCCGTTAGTGTTTGAAGATAGAAAGGCCATTGCTCAAGCACCTGTCGTCAATATGGGTTAAAACTTGAACAGATTGGGTTAATTTGAGATAAGCTGATGGATTTTTTTGCTGAACAGCGGATACGGACGCGGCGCAGCCTGTTACTTTACGGGTTGTTTTTTTTGATTGTACTTGCACATGTGATGCTGGCGCTTGGGGTTATGGCACTGCTGTTCACGTTATTTACCGATGGTATTTATTATTGGGCATTGATACTGACGGTTATGTGGACGATAGGCAGCTTTGTTGTTGGTAGCTTTTTAGAATACAGACGTTTAAAAGCTGGTGGCCGTGCTGTTGCCCAGCGTGTGGGTGCGGTGCGTTTGTTTATTGATAATAGTCAGGACGCTTGGGAACATAGCCGCGGAGTCGCTCATCAATATGAGCCTGACTCGAAAGTTCGTTTTAGCGCTCGTCATATAGCGGTACGTGATGAGCGTGATTTTCCGCCAGTTTATCGCCGTTACTATGAGATCGCTCAGCAGCTGGCTATTGCGTCAGGCTTACGTATGCCAATTCTCTATGTGCTGCCTGATGAGCAAGGCATCAATGGTTTCGTGGTGGGTCGCGATAGCCAAGATATGGTGCTCGTCGTTACCCAAGGCGCGCTAGATAAATTGTCTGATGAAGCACTATACGGACTTATTGGTCATGAATACGGTCATATACTGCACGGTGATGCCAATTTTAATCTACAGCTGATGGTGGTATTGGCAGGCTTGCAAATACTATATGACTGGAGTGACCCAATATCCAGTCATCGTTATTTTAATAGCGATAGTATCTCCCATAAGTCTTTGTCACAGAGGCAGGTTGATACGCTGGGACGTAACACAGAAGCACAAACCGCCAATTTCACCACGCATAGTGAATGGGTTGCTTATTGGCAGCAGCAGTCACAACAACAGCAGTCCTCAGCCAAGCGTCAGTCTAAGTGGGTACAAACGCCACCTATCATCAATCGGCAAGCCCCGCGCAGTGTTTGGACATTGTTATTGCATGGATTGAGCTTTTCGAGCATGGCCAGTGCGCAGCTGATTAAACATAGCTTTAACCGTCAGCGTGAATTGCTCGCCGATGCGACCAGCGTGCAGCTGACACGCTCGCCTGCAGTTATCGAAACTCTAAAAGCCATTCATCAAAACTCGCTCGGTTCGCGCTTATCAAATATCGCTGACATCAATGGACTGAGTCATTTCTTTTTTGCCAGCAGTGGGGCAGATCTTGGCGATGTCTCGTGGTTTGCGACCCATCCTAGCCTAAGCGAGCGCATGAGGGCCATCAATGCAAATGCCTATCATGACTTTGCCGTTCAGGTCACAAGAGAGAAGCGCATCAATCAGCAAAAAATAAAAGAGATATATGAGCAGCGTCGCCTTGGTGATTGGGGAGCAATAAAAGAAAATAGCCTAAGCAATAATAAAAACGCGCACCAATCTCATACATCTAAAGCTCAATCAATATCTGTTAATCATGCTGTTGATGATATTTTCATCGAATATCCTAGTGATATTACTCACAATGGGGCTTCAGCTTTTTCTACTGATGAACCTAGCAGCAAATGTGAAACAGAAGCGGGACTTGAGTTGGTCGTAGAGGAAGATGTGATTGTTGGTGGGCGTTTACAGGTAGCAGAAGATATTGGTGCTTATCAGCTGTTAAAACCATGGATGGCAAAACCTGACAGCGATTTGCCATCAGCAGCTTTGATTAGCATTGACGATATAAGCAAAGTCACGTTACCACAGCATGTGCTCAATCACAGTCACCATTCATTAGGGGCGCAAGGATTAATAGAAGCCGTCATGCTGTGCCATCAAGGACAGACACTATCTACGACTGGCATGTATGATTTAAAAGATATTTGGATTGGGCTTCCAAACGATAGAGTATGTGCTGCTGACACCGATGCTCATACTAATAATAAGATTAAGACTGATACTTTCAATAACCCTCAACTTTTAGCACATACGCTAGACCATACATTATTAAAAATAATTGCAAATCTTGACCGACGTTTAGACAGTGCTTTGATTGCATTCGCTATGAAGCAACTTAGCCAGCATGATCTATCAGAAAGCAGCATTAATCAACTACGTCTAAAAAGCGAAACCAGTCATAGTAACCAAGCCCATCAGCATTATGTGCAACAAAAAAGGTGTCGTACGATGCTGTCGCGCTATCAACAAGGCTTAATTAAGTTGTTTGGGAAGCAGCTATCAGCTGATCTGACCAACAGCTTTTCTGATAACCTATCAGATGAAAAAGATTTAATGATTGATGAACAATCAATACCGACTCATTTAAAAAGCGCATCAATTTCAACTCCAGCGCAGCAAGTCTCACCAATTCTATCGTTATGGCAAGCGCTGCATTTACAGCAATTACTGCCAATATTTTCCGAAGTTTTAAATGATAATGATGGAGATATAAAGGCTGAATGGCAACCGCTATTACAAAGGGGTATGAATGAGATATGTGCTCAGCTTGATCCTTCAGGACAAGTGTTTAACAGTCTTAATGTTGCTAAGAGAGCCATATTAATATTGCTTGCATATCGGCTGTCAAAAGATGTCAAAGGTCAAGTGATATCGACGTCCGATAGATCAGTACATGTGTCAGGGCTTGGCTATAATAATGACAGCGTTGCGCACTATATCGTCGATCTACGCCGCCATGCGCGCTTAATTGATATTGATTTAACCGCGGTTAGTGATGCCAATTTGCAGTGGTTATTATTAACTGCTCAAAGTCTAAATAGCGTTCAGCTATTGGCTGTCATTAGTACTGTGCCTGTCTACCTCGCGTCTATTGCTACGGACTCTATAATAGAGACTCAGGGGAAAGAGAATTATCCAGAGACACAACAAGAAAGCCGTCAAATAGACTATAATGAGTATCGACAATGGCTAAGTACATTGCATACCGTCATGTTACACGATACGATAATCAGTCAGGATGAGTACGACTGCTTGATGGCACTCGCAGAGCACTGGCTAGACGTTCGTAAGCTTTTTTGATTGCAGCTTAGTTGACACCTCAGAAGTCATTCAGCAGCTATGATGGATACTTTGGTTAAGCTATCAAACTAATCGGCCCATCTACAAATGATTTAAACAAGATAAGTAGGACAATAAAGAGACATGAGTGATATCCAAGAACCGCTAATTGTATTGCAGCGCCGCGTGCAGCAACGCCAAATTCTAGCGATGATGGGTATCGATCAATGGGCGCAGTCGAATTCAGCGACGTTAAATATTGCAGATATTTCTGCGGCTCCTGAAAATCAACCAAGCCTACCTAGTCAAAGCGTTTCGAACCAAGATGCTGCACAACCAAGCGTTGAAGCAGAAGTAATTGACCACTCAAATCATAACTTATCAGACAATGAATCAACAGACACTATATTGGATACAGAAAATACGTCTGCTAACGATTATGAGGTTATTCATGATAGTGAAGAAACTCAAGATATCAGCTTGCAAGCCAATAAGCAAAGCCCAGTAAGCTACAGTTTTGACAGTACGACAAGCCATGCAACGCACTCTCCAAGCGCTAGCGACTCTGAAGATAGCTTGCAACAAATATCACAAAACGTTGAGCAAGCGGTTGCCCCTTTGATAGACACCGTAACAACGATAGCCACTCCATCTATCAATCAAAATAATATTGTAGAAACCCATAATGATAATAGCCTTAAAAAGGTAGCACCATTTGACTTACAAGGTGGTCGCTATGGCGACTGGGTAATTTTGGTTGATATTCAAGCACTCAACAACGACAGCGAAAAGCTATGGCAAAATATCACGCAAGCGCTATCAATCACTTGTGAGACAACGTCGTTTCCGATATGTGAAGGTATGGATACTGCCGAGCTTGCCAATGCTAGTTTTGCAGGATATGTGTTTAAGATTGGTCGTAGTGAAGAGATAAAAATTATCTCATTAACCACACTGCCTGAAGGCCTCGAGCATCCTAATCTTACCGCTGTAGCTACCTTGGATGAGATGCTCGCTGATAGTAACCTTAAACGTCAGCTTTGGGAGCAGTTATCCGGTCAGAGTTAAGTGTTTACCGCAATAGCTATTAAAAATAGAGATAAGATTAAAGGGGTTTTAAAGCTGACGTTTAAAAAATTAGCTGTTAAAACTATATAATAACGATGATATAACAACGATGATTTCATCATATCAAGGATATGGATTATGACCAGTAAAGCCGCTTCTAACCGTGTACCTAACTTTTCAGCTGGACCCGCCACTATACCGACCGCAGTGCTAGAGCGTGCGCAAAGTGAGCTGCTTGATTGGCAAGGCCGCGGCATGTCAGTCATGGAGGTGAGCCACCGTAGCAAAGAATATGTCGCAATTACCGAAAAAGCAGAGGCGAAATTGCGCGCATTGATGGATATACCAGACAACTATAAGGTGCTATTTTTGCAAGGTGGTGCCAGCTTACAGTTTTCAGCGATACCATTAAACTTGTTAAGTGGCGGGCGCGGTGATTACCTGACGACTGGTGCATGGTCAGGTAAAGCGGTCAAAGAAGCGCAGCGTTATGCGAATCTAGGCCTCGGTGAGGTTAATTTGGTCGCAACTGGCAAAGACAGTAACTTTACTGCTGTGCCAGCCCAAAGCGATTGGAATATAAGCGAAGATGCAGCGTATTTTCATTACTGTGCTAATGAAACCATTCATGGCGTGCAAATATTTGAGCCGCCACAAGTTGATGCGCCACTCATTGCTGATATGTCATCTTGCATTTTGTCACAGCCAATCGATGTAGCTAAGTTTGGGATGATTTATGCCGGTGCACAAAAAAACATCGGTCCAGCAGGATTGATTATTGTGATTATTCGCGAAGACTTATTGGGGCTGGCAAGTGAGTGGTGCCCACTGCTCATGAACTACGCGCATCAGGCTGAAAAAGAATCCATGTCAAACACGCCAGCGACGTACTCTTGGTACTTGGCCGGATTGGTGTTTGATTGGTTAGAAGAGCAGGGCGGCGTTGCTGCTATCGGTAAAATCAATCAGCAAAAAGCAGATTTACTCTATAAAACCATTGATGACAGCAGTTTTTATAACAATCCAGTTGTGCCTGAATATCGCTCTATCATGAATGTGCCGTTTACGTTAGCAGACGATAGCCTTGACAAAGTGTTCTTAGAAGAATCAGAGGCCGCAGGCTTA
This sequence comes from uncultured Psychrobacter sp., assembly GCF_947488565.1. Classification (GTDB taxonomy): domain Bacteria; phylum Pseudomonadota; class Gammaproteobacteria; order Pseudomonadales; family Moraxellaceae; genus Psychrobacter; species Psychrobacter saeujeotis. Next base: position 187,340 of record NZ_CANKZC010000004.1, read on the forward strand.
ATGAACTTAAAAGGTCACCGTGATGTGGGCGGCATGCGTGCCAGCATCTATAATGCAGTGTCGCTAGATTGGGTACAGCAATTGGTTGACTTTATGATTGCTTTTGAAAAAAAGCACGCTTAACCAAGCTAACAAATTATAGGTCTTAAGTTTTTGATATTAGATTAATACTAAAAGAAGAGCGCAACTGACAACGGTTGCGTTTTTTTGTTATATACCCCACTTTAAACACTTTAAACACTTTAAACACTTTAAACACTTTAAACACTTTAAACACTTTAAACACTTTAAATATGTTGGCGTAGGCTTGGTTTTCAACCCAGCTTTAAGGCTTTGCAAAAGCAAAATGCTGGGTTAAAAACCCAGCCTACGAAAGTTCATGCTAAGTTGAGAGTCAGATGTTATCTATAGGCTTTATTGATTCAATAATAAGCCAGTTATCATACTTAACACTGCAAACCATTAGGTTAAAAAACTGAAGTTTGTTATGATAAAATTTCGTGGAATATTTGTTTTGTAGTCAGGTCTTAAGTTCTTGTTAGTCAAATTGATTGAGTTTAGAGGGTAGTTACAAGGTCATGATGATAAAAAATGCCATGCTAAAAGCCGTCTTACTCACTATCACTATCAGCTGGATACCAGTCAGTATCGCGGTGCCCATTACCACTACCGCGCTTGGTCATAATAGCCCGACTGAGTATATTGACGCACCATATATGCCTTATGCCAATCCAGATGCGCCAACAGGGGGGACATTGTCGCTTGATGCGCGTGGCACCTTTAATGCCGCCAATAAATGGATGACCACGGGTGTAGCAATGATTGGCACCGACTACTTATATGATACTTTGATGACTGGCTCATTAAATGAAGCCTTTACCATGTATCCGCAGCTGGCAAGCAAGGTGACTTATGACCCTGATGATACCAGTTGGATTATTTATCATATAAATCCTGCCGCGCGCTTTTGGGATGGCTCAGCGGTAACCAGTCATGATGTCAAAGCCACTTATGATGCGATATTGAATAAAGGGCCGATGTATATCCGCAGCTATTTGGGAGATATCAAAGACATTGAAATTATTGATAAGCGGCGAGTAAAGTTTGTCTTTGCCTCCGATGATAACAAAGAGATTTTATTAACAGTCGGGCAGTTTCCAATTTTTGCCAAATCCTCTATCGATGCTGACTTTGAAAAAATTAGCCTAACGCCATTGATGGGTAGTGGACCTTACAAGCTTGGCCGCGTCGATGCAGGGCGTTCGGTCAGCTATATACGTGATCCCAATTATTGGGGTCGTGATTTGATGGTCAATCGCGGTCGTTATAACTTTGATATGATTAAGTTTGTCTATTATCAAAGTGATGAGATTGCTTTTGAGGGTTTTAAATCAGGGCAATATCGTTTCCGTCCGGAAAATAAAGCGTCGAACTGGGCAACCGGTTACAACTTCCCAGCGGTAAAAGCCGGCCTTATCAATAAAGAAAGCATAAGCAGCGAAAACCCCGTACCAATGCAAGCACTGGTCATGAATATGCGCCGGCCACTTTTTCAAGACATTCGCGTCCGTCAAGCATTAACCGCAGCTTATGACTTTGAGTGGATGAATAAGACCTTATTTCATGGACAGTATGAACGTTTGCAAAGCTTTTTTCATGGCTCAGAGCTTGCCGCCACTGGTACGCCATCTGCGACTGAAATGCAGGTACTAACGCCTCTATTGTCTAAGCTTGAACCAATTCAACGTCAAGCAGTATTAGCAGAGTGGCAACTGCCCACCAGTGATGGTAGTGGCTTTAATCGTAAAGGACTATTAAAAGCGCGGCAGCTGTTGCTAGATGCAGGGTTTTATTATGACGATATGCAACTATATCAGCCCGATGGCAAGCAGGCTCAGATTGAGATTTTGATGACAGGCGAAACCATGGGCCGTGTATTACTGCCTTATATTCGTAATTTAAAACGCTTAGGATTTGATGCGACTCTTCGCCAAGTAGATGGTCCGCAGTATTACGAGCGAATGCGGCGCTTTGATTATGATATGGTGGTCGATGTATTTGCTCAAAGCTTATCACCTGGCGCTGAGCAAGCAGCGTTTTGGGGGAGCGCAGCGGCTGATCAACCTGGCAATAGAAATACAGTCGGTATTAAAAACACAGTCATAGATGAGATGACTGTCGCCCTTGCAAACGCTGAGAATCGTGACGAGATTATTTTATATACTCAGGTGCTAGATCGTCTGCTACGTGCAGGTCATTATCTAGTACCGTTATATGGCAAGTCTGGCACCAATGTGGCCTATTGGGATCAGTATCGCCACACTAAAAAACTCCCAACCAATGCTGTCGGTATTGATTATTGGTGGGTTGATAAAGAAGCAGAGACGCGTGTGAATCAATATTTAAAACAATAAATGATAGTGATTTTTAAGTTTTATTTCATATCAAAATTTTGATAAAAAACATTAGTAATAAAGATACCTACAGGTAAGGATTCAATATGAGTATTCGTATTCACCCAATTAAAGCGTTTAACGATAATTATATCTGGACATTAATTAATGAAAATAACAAACAAGCAATTGTCATTGATCCAGGTCAAGCTGAGCCTGTCATTGCCTATCTGGATGATAATCAGCTAGAGCTAACGTCAATTTGGACCACTCATCATCACCATGATCATATTGGCGGTGTCGCAGAGCTACAAGAGTCTTATCCGATGACGCACCTGGTCGCACATAGTGAACATACGGTAGATGAAGATCAGACTATCAAAGATGGCAGTACGGTAAGTGCCTGGGGCTGCTCTGCACAAGTTTGGGATATCTCAGGTCATACCGCCAGCCACATGGCTTATATACTAGATGTCGATGGCAACAAGCATTGCTTTTGCGGTGACACCTTATTTAGTGCAGGCTGCGGACGTGTGTTTACTGGGACGATTGAGCAGTTGCATGACAGCTTTAAGCGTTTAAATGGCTTGCCAGCTGAGACGTTATTATATCCAGCACACGAATATACCGCCAACAACTTACGCTTTGGTCTCTCTATCGAGCCTGACAATGAAGCGATGCAGCAAGCGTTAGTACAAGCAGAAGAGAAAACCGCACAAGGCATCCCGACGTTGCCAGTCACTTTGGAGCACGAGCGCGCAATCAATGTGTTTTTACGCACGCAAGAGCCGAGTGTGATTACGGGTGTAAAGTCTAAAGTAACTATCGAAGATGACAAGTCTTTGACTGTATTTGCCGCGTTACGTGAGCTTAAAAATAACTTCTAAACGCTAAATTGTCATACCTGTTTATTCTAGGAAGCTGCCATTATGGGTCGTTATATCTTAAAAAGGTTGCTGTTGATATTACCGACGCTATTTTTGATATTGCTGGCGAACTTTGTAATTGTACAAGCAGCGCCTGGCGGTCCTGTTGAGCAGCAACTGGCACTGATAGAGCAAGGTGCAAAAGACAGTGCGCTCGGTGGTAATATCGGAGCGGGCAGTGCAGGCGGCAACGGTAGTACCTATCAAGGCACGCGCGGCCTATCTGAGGAGATGGTAGCGGCGATAAATGCGCAATACGGCTTTGATAAATCGGCACCCGAGCGCTTTTGGCTAATGCTAAAGAATTACGCCCAGTTAGATTTTGGTGAGTCGTTTTTTAAAGGCCAGACAGTGACCGACCTCATTATAGAAAAACTGCCAGTATCAATCTCGCTTGGGCTTTGGAGTACGCTGCTGATTTATATGATCGCTATTCCATTAGGGGTCTACAAAGCCATGCATCATGGTTCGGGTATCGATAAATTCACTGCTATGCTGCTTGCTATTGGTCATGCAATTCCTGTGTTTGTGTTTGCCGTCATACTATTGGTTTTCTTTGCTGGGGGCAGTTACTGGAATATCTTTCCACTGCAAGGATTAACCTCAGAGAATTTCGATCAATTGAGCGTACTTGGTAAAGTAAAAGATTATTTTTGGCATCTAGCATTACCGCTCTTAGCAAGTACCGTGGGCGGTTTTGCAGGCTTAACCTATTTGACCAAGTTTAGCTTTTTAGAGGAGTTGGGTAAGCAATATGTGCTAACCGCACGAGCAAAAGGCTTGGGCGCACGTCAAGTGCTGTATGGTCATGTCTTTCGTAATGCGATGCTGATTATTATCGCTGGTATTCCGGCAGCTATCGTTGGGATTTTCTTTGCTGGTAATTTCCTTATTGAGATTATCTTTAAGCTTGATGGTCTAGGGTTGCTTGGTTTTGAAGCCATTCAGCAGCGTGACTACCCTGTGATATTTGGTACGCTATTTATCTTTACTTTGGTGGGACTGTTGTTACAGCTCATCAGTGATTTAAGTTATCATTTAATCGATCCCCGTATTGATTTTGAGGGGCGTTAATGTCAAGTCATCCATTACCTTCAACACCCTCAACCGCATCTTCTATTCCTATAGAAAAAAAACGCCGCCTAAATCCTATTTGGCAGGCACGTCTAAACCGCTTTCGCCATAATCGTCTTGGCGTTATATCGCTGTTTGTTTTTGCGCTGATATTTGTTATTTGTATGGCCGCCAATGTGATTGCCAATGACAAGCCACTACTGGTCCAGTATCAAGGCGATTATTATTTTCCTGTACTAAAAGCCTATCCTGAGACGACTTTTGGCGGGGTGTTTGAGACCGAAACCAATTATAAAGATCCTGCGGTGCAAACGCTGATTAATGATCAGGGTTATTATGTGATGCCGCCTATTCCCTTTGCCGACCAGACGCCAAACGTTGAGCTGGGCATTCCGTATCCAGCCGCACCCAATAGCCAGAACTGGCTTGGTACTGATGATATGGGTCGCGATGTGCTCGCGCGGATACTTTATGGTATGCGAGTGTCGCTATTGTTTGGTCTGGCTCTGACGCTGGCGGGTGCGTTAATTGGCATTATCGTCGGTGCGATACAAGGCTATTATGGTGGCTGGGTAGATTTGGCAGGGCAACGCTTTATGGAGGTGTGGGGCGGTATGCCTCAGCTGTTTATGATTATTATTTTGGTCAGCTTATTTAGCCCCAGTATCTTTATGCTGTTTGCAATGATGCTGCTATTTGGTTGGATGGGGCTGGTCGGTTTGGTGCGGGCGGAGTTTTTACGGGCACGTAACTTTGATTACGTCCGTGCCGCTCGTAACCTTGGTGTTTCGGACAGTCAAATCATGCTAAGACATATCCTGCCTAATGCCTTGGCCTCTAGCTTGTCGCAGTTGCCATTTATCTTAACGGCTAATATTATTGCGTTAACAGCATTAGACTTCTTAGGATATGGGCTGCCACCTGGGTCACCGTCGCTCGGCGAGCTGATGGTACAAGGAAAAAACAACCTCGATGCCCCTTGGCTGGCCTTATCGGGATTTTTCAGCTTAACCTTTATTTTATCATTGCTAATTTTCGTTGGCGAAGCGCTACGTGATGCCTTTGATCCGAGACGCTCCTAATATGACAACTGATAAGACGATAAACGCTAATATGAAAACTGCTACTAAGCAAAATAATCGTCTAAACGATGATTATAGCAATGCCGCAAACAAGCTCATGCTGACAGTGGAAAAGCTTAGTATTGCCACCACTTCTGGTGTGACTCTAGTCGATAAGCTATCGTATGAGGTTAGACAAGGGCAAACGCTAGCCATCGTTGGTGAATCAGGTTCTGGTAAATCAATTGCCAGTTTGGCGCTATTAGGCTTGTTACCAGACAGTTTGAGCGTTACTGGTGAGGTACAATTAGCAGAGGCGATAGGAATAGCTACATTGCCGATAAGCAATCACAAAACACGTGATGCTGCGCTACGCTCTATCCGTGGTCAACGCATCGGCATGGTATTTCAAGAGCCAATGACGGCGCTCAATCCATTACATACGGTTGCCAAGCAAATCGCTGAATCACTACGTCTCAGTGGTGTAGCCAAAAAACAATGGCGAGAGAAAAGTGCCGCTTTGTTAAACGATGTCAATATTAGCGAGCCTGCTGACAAGCTAAATCGCTATCCGCATGAGTTGTCTGGTGGTCAGCGTCAGCGGGTAATGATTGCTATGGCATTAGCGCAGCAGCCAGATATTTTAATCGCTGATGAGCCAACCACTGCGCTTGATGTCACCTTGCAACATGAGATTCTCGCCCTGTTAGATGATCTTAAGCGTCAACATAATATGGCAATGATATTAATCAGCCATGATCTCAATTTAGTCAGGCGTTACAGTGATGACGTCATCGTCATGCGCCAAGGTCAAACGATTGAGCAAGGGCCAACTGCAGTGGTATTTAGTCAGCCTAAAGCCGACTATACTCGCTCGCTTATTAAGCAAGATTTTGGGCAAGCATTGGATTTATTCGCTGATAGCAATGGGCAGCAACCAATAGTATTGCAAGTCAGCAACTTACAAGTACAGTTTCCGATTGAAAAAAGCTTGTTTGGTGGCACTAAACGCTGGTTTGATGCGGTAAAAGATGTCGATATGACCCTGCAAAAAGGGCAGGCACTCGGTATCGTTGGTGAATCAGGCTCTGGGAAAACAACGATTGCACTCGCGTTGAGTCAATTACTCAGCAATCAAGCGCGAGTCGGCGGCCAGATAATAGTCAATGGACAAGAGATAGCGGCATTATCAAAACGTGATCTACGCCGCTTTCGCTCGCAGATTCAGATGGTATTTCAAGACCCTTTTGCCAGTATTAACCCGCGTATGACGGTCATGCAGATAGTGGAGGAAGGACTTTTAGTACAAGGCATTGATAAAATATCCCGTCAGCAGGCAGTGATGGAGAGCTTAGCAACGGTACATCTGCCAACTGAGTTTGCGCAGCGTTATCCACATGAGCTATCTGGTGGGCAGCGTCAGCGGGTGGCACTTGCACGCGCACTCATTATGCAGCCAAGTCTATTGATACTGGATGAGCCTACTTCGGCGCTTGATAGCACCACGCAAGTCACGGTAGTCAGCTTGCTCCGAGAGATTCAAGAAAAACTGCAAATTAGTTATATATTTATCAGCCATGACTTAAAAGTCGTACGTGCATTGTGTCAGCACATTATGGTGCTAAAAGCAGGCATGTGCATTGAGTCTGGATCTACCGAAGATGTTTTTAATAATCCAAAGCATCCGTATGCACAGCAGTTATTGCAGGCAAGCATGCTATAGCTAAGCAGTCAGCACTACACAAATATACTAATCTTAGAACAATTGGAACATCTTACATGATTGACAGGCTCAAAATAAAACCTATCCAAGCGCGAGATACTAATGAGCCAAATAGACCTTCAACCACGCTTGAGCTGCTGTTTGATTTAGTCTATGTCATTGCCGTTGCTGCCGCTGCAAATGGTTTTTATAATCGTTTGGGCGAGCATGACTTTTCAGGATTTTTAACCTTTATCGTGGCATTTTTTATCCTGTGGAATGCATGGACCAGCTTTACGTGGTTTGCCTCAGGATATGATCCTGATGATTGGTTTTATCGTATATCAGTCATGTTTCAAATGTTTGGCTCATTGATGATAGCCGCCAACATCCATCAGTTTTATGAGCAAGGGCTGACATGGATTGGGGTAATGGGTTATGCCATTATGCGGCTGGCGAGTTGTAGTCAGTGGTGGCGCGTCTATCGACAAGTACTAGGTCACAAAAAAGTTGCTGCACGCAGTATGGTGGGCTTGTTAACCCTCCAAGCACTTTGGATAACTTGGCTGTTTTTACCCACGTCTCTACAGACACCTGCTTTATTTCTGTTTATCGCAGCAGAATTACTTATGCCTGTATGGGCACGCTCAGAGCAGTTCAATAATTGGCATCCTGGACACATTGCCGAGCGTTATGGTCTATTGACTATTATCGTATTGGGCGAGGGTGTGGTAGGAGTTAGCAATACGATTCAATATTTTTTAGCCAACTCTTCTTCTGCTGCCAGCTCTATTATGTTCCTAGGTTCAAGCTTAGTGGCATTGGTTTTCTCTTTATGGTGGTTATATTTTATCGTCCCTTTTGATACGATTTTAAATAAAGAACGCCGTCGCCATGACTTGTTTTTATTTGGCTATGGTCATTTTTTTATCTTTGCCTCAATCGCAGGTCTAGGCAGTATGCTTAATTTGGTCACTGAGTCCGTAGCGGGTGACACAAGTGATGGCGCAAATCAAGTCATCTCGCAGACGTACGCGATGGGAATGTTAATGGGTATGTTGAGCGTATTTTTATTAACGCTCACTATCTTGCGAGAGTTAATGTGCCGTAAATCGAGCCATAATGTCATTGCAATGATCATTGCTTTAACCATTATTGGGCTAAGTTATACCGCTGTGGCGCAAGGTTTAAATATTACTTATGGTATTTGGCTGAGTATTTTAGCGCCTGTAATGATGATTTGGTATTTTGGTCAAGATAATAAGCATTGGTTGGCCAAAGGGAGCGATTAATAGCTAACTTGCTGTAATAGAGCGATCGTTTGTCTTGAAAGATGTGTCAGATAAGTAAGAACATATCAGTTCACAATAATAACTACATTTAAAGAAATACACTGTCACAATGAGTCTAGACAGTAGTTAATTATAATATGATTAAAAAGGATTTTTTCATGTCCACGAAAAAACAAAGCTTTATTGCTAAGTTGTTACATACCAATGGTTTACAGCATGCAGGCTATTTGACAGTTGCTAAGACTCGCGCTAAGGCATTAAAAGCCTTTTCTTATGTAGTATCTATCAGAAGACCAATGTTATTCGTTGGCGAGACCTCTTGTGAGGAGCTGTGCGACATGCTCATCAATGAAGGGAGTATTAACGTATTTATCGTTACTGATGCAGTGCTCAATCAGCTTAGTATCCCTGCCAAAGTCACTGACTACTTAGAAAGTAAGCACATCAGCTATCATGTTTACGATGGGATTACCCCAGATCCTACTTTTGAAGTCGTTGAAGAAGGATTGCAAAAGTCTATCGATACTAAATGCGATGCAATCATTGCTATCGGTGGAGGCTCAGTCATTGATGCGGCTAAAATGATTGCCATGTCACAAGGCAATAACTGCAAACCGCAGCAGCTTATCGGTCTTTTTAAAGCAAAAAAACCTTCTATGCCGCTGTACTGTGTGCCGACGACAGCTGGTACGGGTTCAGAAGCGACGTTGGGAGCAGTCGTATCCGATGATAAAACCCATCAAAAAGCCTTGTCTATCGACCCAAAGATGGTGCCATTAGCAGCAGCTATTGATCCAACTATTATGCAAGGTATGCCAGCACATATTACCGCCGATACCGGTATCGATGTGTTGACACATGCGCTAGAGTCTTGGATGAGTGCCAATGCGAGCGTCGAAACCGACTATTATGCCGCCTCTGCCGTTAAGTCTGTCATGCACAATCTACCGGTGGTGTATGAAGACGGTGACAATCTAAAAGCCCGTGAACAGATGGGCATAGCAGCGCATTATGGCGGTATCGCCTTTAATAAAGCAGGACTTGGCTATGTTCATGCCATCGCTCACCAGTTAGGGGCATATTATGGTATTCCTCATGGTCGTGCCAATGCCATCGTCCTACCTTATGTACTCGACGTCAATCGTAAGGCGTGCCAAAAAAGACTGACAGAGCTGGCCAAAAAAACTGGCATGGTGAAGGACGGGAAAACTGCCAATAGCGACGCTAAAATTGCAGAACATCTTATTGCAGAAGTACGACAATTGATTGCTACCTTAAACATCAATCCAATAGTTAAAGGCATGCAAAGTAGTGACTTTGAGAGTATTGCAAAAGCTGCAGCCAAAGAGGTCAGGGACACCTATGCAGTACCTATCTATCTATCAAAGTCTGAGATCAAAGACCTGTTGACAAAGATTAAGCAGGCAGGTGAGGATCGTACAAACAAGGATAAAAGTAATGATAAAGCTGCGTAGTTAATTCGTTCTGAGTAGGACAAGGCATTGCCAGTTTTGTATATGAGATATGTTTAATTGGTTGAAAAATCATTAGAAGTTCTCCATATACAACGATAAGAAAATCTTTTGGTACTGCCTATTTTGGGTGTTTTTAAAGGTTTTACTGTTTTATCACCTTACTACTAGGAATTCTTATGAATCGTAAATTAAAGGCCAGCGCTGCGATTATGGCTATTGCAGCAAGCAGTACTCTTTATGTTGGCTGTGCTTCTACCGAGAATCCTGCCACCGTAAAAAGTACGCCTGTTGATAACCCTTATGCACCTACTGATCCAAATTTGGCAGTGGCTACTGTAGCTGGCGGCTGTTTTTGGTGTGTGGAAGCAGGCTATGAAAAGATACCAGGTGTGGTCGAGGTAGTGTCTGGTTATGCAGGTGGTCAGTCCACTAATCCAACTTACAGTACAGTGTCAGCAGGCGGTACAGGCCATACCGAAGCGGCGCAAGTGTACTATGATCCAACGAAAATTACTTACAATGGTATTGTAAATGCCCTTTGGCGAATCGCTGATCCTACTGATAATAAAGGTCAATTCGTCGATCGCGGTACTCAGTATCGTCCAGCTATTTTTTATCAAAATGAGCAAGAAAAACAGATAGCCGAGTCGGCTAAGCAGTCGCTACAAGCTTCAGGTGTTTATGACAAACCTGTCGTGATTGAAATCGTTCCTGCCAGCGAATTTTATCCAGCAGAAGAGTATCATCAAGATTACTATAAAAAGAATCCGTTACGCTATAAGGCCTATACCTTTAACTCAGGTCGCTATCAGTTTATCGAGAGCGTATATGGCAAAGACTATGAACTGGACTTTAGTCAGTTTAAGCCCACTTCTACTGGTGCAGAATCAGGAGTAGTAGCTCAAGAGTCGACAGCGAACACTTTAGCAGAGACGACAAGCTTGGGTTTTAATCCGAATAATTTTGTTAAACCTGCACAAGATGAGCTAAAAAAATCGCTGAGTAGCATTCAATATAAAGTCACACAAAAAGACGATACAGAGCGCGCCTTTGATAATGCTTATTGGGACAATAAAGAGCCTGGATTGTATGTAGATGTAGTGTCTGGCGAGCCATTGTACTCTTCACGTGATAAATATAAATCTGGCACAGGCTGGCCAAGCTTCACTCGACCGCTTGATACAAGTCTTGTCGTAGAAAAAGCAGATCGAGGTATATTTGGCACTCGTACCGAAATTCGTAGTCGCTATGCTGACTCACATGTGGGTCACGTCTTCGATGATGGTCCAGCACCTACTGGCAAACGCTATTGCATGAACTCAGCGGCGTTGCGTTTTATTCCATTAGCGCAAATGGAAAAAGAGGGCTATAGCCAATGGATTGATGACGTCAAACCTATTAGCTAATGCCGTTTTATTAGAATCAGTTTTAAAGTGAACTAACAATACAGTAGAAATATTGAAACTGGCACAAAAAAAGGATACATGAGTATCCTTTTTTATTGTCTATAAAAGACTAGAATGCAGGTTGACGCTTAGGCACTGCCCCTAAGAACTCATTACGGGCTTGATTATCGTGTACATATTCACCAAGCATCGCTGTGCTACGGGTGGTGGAATGTTGCTTATTAACACCGCGCATCATCATACACATGTGTGATGCATCCATCACTACTGCCACACCGCGACAACCAGTTACATCCATAATGGTTTGTGCCACCTGCTCACTTAAGTTTTCTTGAATTTGCAAGCGACGTGCAAACATATCGACAATACGGGCAAATTTTGACAATCCTAATACGTGTCCATTGGGCAAATAACCAATATGAGCGATACCGTGAAAAGGCAACATATGATGCTCACATAGTGAATAAAATTCAATATTTTGTACCAATACTAGCTCACGGTTGGTCGATGGAAATACGGCATCATTGACGACTTCATCTAAGCTTTGATGATAGCCTTGGGTTAAATGAGCAAAAGCTTTTGCCGCACGTTCGGGAGTATCTTCAAGGCCAGGGCGAGACAAATCCTCGCCTGTTGAGCCAATCAACTGACGATAAGACTCGATACTTTCTTGATATTTTGAAGTTATTGTTGGGGTGTTACTCATAGGTTTGGCAGCCATCCAAAATGTAGGTGTAGCTTAACGCTAAATCCTTGGTCATAAACAACCGTTATAAAGGATTTTTATAAAAATGTGCAAGCTGGGAAGGGCTACGATTATACTTGAAATCGGTGCAACTTCATACCGCTATAGACGATGCTAAACCGCCTGATATATGAGAGTAAATATAAATCGATATTAGTTTACGACTGTTTACTTAATTTGAATCGTGTATAATAAGCTATCTTTTTATGCTGACATTTGCTACTTTTCTTATCGTAGCGTCATTGATCAGCTGAATCACTTTACCTCAACTTTCATTACTTTAATGTATTCACAAGGAAATATTATGCTACTGCAAGGACAACGTTTCGTCGTAACTGGGATTGCAAGCAAGTTATCTATCGCATGGGCTATTGCAGAAGCGTTACATCGTGAGGGCGCATCATTGATCCTCACTTATCCAAACGATAAGATTAAAAAACGTGTCGACATGGCAGCTGAGAAGTTTGAAGCTGATTTAGTGCTAGAGTGCGATGTGGCTTCAGATGATTCTATTGCAGCTTGTTTTGAACAAGTCAGTAATCATTGGGGTGATGGTATAAATGGCGTGGTCCATGCGATCGGTTTTGCACCAATGGATCAGCTAGATGGTGATTTTGTTAGCGCCACTACTCGTGAAGGCAGTCATATCGCTCATGATATCTCAAGCTATAGCTTTGTGGCATTGGCTAAAGCCGCTCGCGAATTACTGGCTATGCGTCATGGTTCTATGCTGACGTTGACTTACGAAGGTAGTATTTCAGTATTGCCAAATTACAATGTCATGGGCATGGCTAAGGCCAGTTTAGAGGCCAGTGTACGCTACCTTGCTACTTCTATGGGCGGTGAGGGTATTCGTGTTAACGCCATATCAGCAGGACCTATTCGTACTCTTGCAGCCAGTGGTATCAAATCTTTTCGTAAAATGCTTGATATTAGTGAAAAAATAGCACCACTACAGCGCAATATCAATCAGATGGAAGTCGGTAATGCGGCGTTATTTTTACTTTCACCGTGGGCATCTGGTATTACTGGTGAAATCATGTTTGTTGATGCAGGATTCAATACGGTCGCTATTAGTGAGCAATTGATGATGCTTGATGAAGAGCCAAAATAATGGTGTTTATGTATAGATTCTATCTTTTTTAATATATCAAAGGCAGCCAATTGGTTGTCTTTTTTGATTATACTGTTACCTTTTTTATGACAAGCCTTTAGGCGATAAAGATGATAACCAAACTACCAAAGTGGATACTGTGGGGCGGGGCAGTACTAGCGTTTAGCGCCGGTTGTGTCAATACTGCAGCACTTATGGGCTTTGCCAGATTATCTGTGTCACACGTCACAGGTAACGTGAGTTTGTTTGCAGCAGCAATCGCCTATCTAGACGTACGTAGTATCTTGTATATCGGGGCCCTATTATTGTCTTTTTTAGCAGGGGCGATAATGAGCGGTTTTGTCATTGGACAAACCTCTTTAAAATTAGGGAGACGTTATGGGCGTGCGCTGTATATTGAAGCCGCTTTACTATTGCTTAGTTACTGGCTTTATCAACAGCACGATTATTTAGGACAGTTGACTGCGGCGATGGCTTGCGGATTACAGAATGCGATGGTAGCGACTTATAGCGGCGCGGTCATTCGTACCACACATTTGACAGGCTTGACATCGGATATGGGGGCAGCGATTGGTAATTGGCTGGCAGGACGACCAATCAGTAAGCCCACGCTTGGCTTTCAGGCCATTATTTGGTATTGCTTTTGTGGCGGCAGCGTTGCAGGAGCATTCTTATACGCTAGCGTCGGCTATGGCGCACTTTTATTACCAGTAAGTATTGTCTTGATAGCTGCAATTGTTTATAACCGTGCTTCGGATCATTTGCCAGAAACGAGAGACCCGATACGATAAGGGCGTCTACCGAAACGATAAACGCCCTTATTTGTATTGATAAATCAAACAAGACCTGTATGTAAGCTATAGATACAGCTTTTACTTTTCCTTGTCTTCTTCATGATCTTCATGCTCATGCAAACCTTGCATCATATCAAGCACGCAATCATCAGTACGCTGTTGATCTTCTTTATCAAGACCATCTTGATTAATGTCTTTTGGTGCCATTTTAGTGGTTGCGTCGGCTTTTTCACGATTAGCCATGGGATACTCCTTTTTACTTTAATGTCTTATAGCACAGCTACAACATTCTATAAAAGTTACTCATATCACTTAATTAATATTATTCATATGAGCCATATCAATCTACATCGATTAGTATGGATAAACTTTGAGTGCTTGTATAGCATTGAACTGAACCAATTTGGTGACGATGTGTAACGTTAGATAAATGCGATTATAAAGAATGCTGATAACCGAAAAGTAATCCATATCTTTTACAAGTAAAGCTTTTTGTAATTATAACAAAAATATTGCCAGACCAAACTCTGTTATGATAGCAACGTATTTTTGGCGCTGCTACAAACTTATAGCAAGTTTATAAAATACGTTTTTATTCTTATGATTTTTAACAATGTCTCTGGGCGCAATAAGGATACTTTATGTCAGAGCAAAAACTAGATAGCCATCTTCCTGATGATGGCAATGAGTATTTATTTACCGATACCTTTCCAAAAGGTACGGGTAAAGGGCTGATAGTGGTCGCCGTTGCTGCAATTATTAGTGTGGTTATATACAACGTATTATCGTTTGATATAAATGCTAATAAAGGCCTCGCTATGCTGTTTTTTATCGGCGTATTATGGCTAACTGAAGCGGTACATGTAACGATTACTGCTCTTTTAGTAGTGGTGGTAGGCGCACTAATCGGTATACCTGAATTCGATGCAAAAATAGGGTTACAAAGCTTTGCAAGTCCGATTATCTATCTGTTTTTTGGTGGTTTTGCCTTGGCGGCAGCTCTACATGTCCAGCAGTTGGACAAAAAAATTGCCCTCAAGATACTATCAATGTCTGGTGGTAATCTTGGCACCGCGGTCTTTTTAATATTCGGCGTGACTGCATTTTTATCAATGTGGATATCGAACACAGCGACTGCTGCCATGATGTTGCCATTGGCCCTTGGTATTTTAACGCAGGTCGATCGTGAAAAAGATCGTGGTACCTTTGTGTTTGTATTATTAGGTATCGCTTATTCTGCCAGTTTGGGCGGCCTAGGTACTATCGTCGGTTCACCGCCTAATGCTATCGCTGCAAAAGCCTTGGACATTGCTTTTGTTGATTGGATGAAGTTTGGCGTGCCGATGATGTTGGTGCTATTACCCTTATTGTTAGGTGCCATGTACTTTGTGCTCAAACCTAATCTAAACCGTAAAGTTACGGTTGCGCAAGAAACGCCTATTGAGTGGAACAAACCACGTATATTGACTATCATTGTCTTTATCGTAACGGCACTTAGCTGGATATTTTCCAAAAAAATCGGTGCAGCACTCGATATTGCCGACACTGATGCTATTATTGCCTTGTCCGCAGCGGCAGCGGTGGTTAGCTTGGGCTTGGTATCTTGGAAACAAGTATCAGATAATACGGACTGGGGCGTACTCATGCTATTCGGTGGCGGTATTGCGTTATCGACAGTGTTAAAAGTCTCTGGTGCATCATTAGTGCTTGGTGAGACAGTCGCTAACGCTTTATCCTCGGCGCCTATTATTTTGGTGATGATTGCAATTTCAGCATTTATTATCTTTTTAACAGAGTTTGCATCTAATACAGCATCTGCCGCGCTATTGGTGCCAGTATTTGCCGCTATCGCTGAGCAGATGGGCTTGCCACATGAGGTGCTAGTGTTGGTCATCGGTATTGGTGCATCGTGCGCCTTTATGCTACCGGTAGCGACGCCGCCGAACGCGATTGTCTTCGGTACTGGTCTGATAAAACAGTCAGAGATGATTCGTACAGGTGTGGTATTGAATATTATTGCTACCTTTATAATCGGTCTTTGGGCGTACTTTTTTCTGATTTAACCATATGTTGGATAACAAGAAACCGATATCTGAAGGCTCAGGTATCGGTTTTTTTATATAATGCTGAAGTTGTATCAGTCAGTTGTTTGTACAATCTCATTAAAGGCTACTCAGCATAATCCAGCCACACCCAGCCATTCTCAAGCCATTCGCTTAACTCGTCTGGTTCGACATCTGCAACATCTTGATAACGCAGATGCTCGCCATTTGCCAATCGTATTAGTATGACCGCTGTTGTCTTATCGATACCATCAAGGCGTTGACCATTGGCATATAGCGTGATGTTCCCGTTATTCTGACTGTAGAGTAGGCGATTACTATAATCTGCCTGCAGTGTTGCCCCATCAGATAACGCTTGCATCAGCTCGTCAGTCTCCAATGTCTCCTCTGGAACCAGCGCATCATATTGACGTTTGCTCACCACTTCAGATACAGCTTGATAGATCATATCATCACCGCGCTCAGACTGCAGCATTTGTAATAGCTGTTTTTTAATCGCATCAATGCTATCTGCTTGCAATTCACCTGATGCTTGTAGCCCTTGCGGTAGCAACATTGGGACAAATAAATCGCTGTCGTTGGTCGCGATATCGGCCATGCTGTCGATGATTTGCATAAGGTTTGGACGACGACAGCCAAATGAAAACGTCAGGCAGTCGTCTTGTGCTACCCCAAAATGCGAGAGTTTTGGTGGTACATAGAGTACATCGCCCGCCTCTAATATCTCATCAAAGACAATCTCGCCCATATCATCAAAAAGTCGAATCGGCTCATCTACTACAAACTCAGTGTCTTTATCACAAAACTTACCAAGCTGCCAGCGGCGCGACCCAAACCCTTGTGCTAAAAACACATCATAATCGTCATAATGCTTGCCGACCGAGCCACCTGCAGGCGCGTAAGAGACCATAATATCGTCGCGTTGCCACTGCGGAATAAAGTCAAACGCTTGCCAAAGCTTTCCAAGCTCAGGAGACCACTGTTCCATATTCTGTACTAACACGGTCCACTGTTTTGGCAAATTAGTAAAATCAGCTTCAGACAGCGGACTCTTTTTGAGTTGCCACTGCGCTTCGCCTTCTTGCTTAGTCATAGCTTGAGTCAATAGGCGCGCTGAAGCATCTTCTTCCAAAGCAAGACCGAGCATATCTTCTGGCTCAAACATATCGATCAGTTGCGGTAAACCTTGCTTAATAAGCAACGGTTTTTTTTGCCAATACTCGTTCAAGAACTGCTCGGGAGTAATAGAGTCGGGTAAACAAAGAGGAATTGTGGTCATTGGTAAATCCATATTTAAAAATGGGTATAAGATTAATAGCAAGGAGTGCTTTATAGGACGGTTTTAATAGTTTATGATTATCGCCTATCTGATACAGAGTATGACAGTCGCTAGTATGACAGTACTAGTGACTACTAACAAAACATCCCATATCAGAACATCCCATTAATCGTAGGACATTTATGAAAAAATTACACTTTATCGTCATTATCGCAAGCGTATTCTTCCTTCAAGCTTGTGTACATAAGATAGTAACGGTACCTGCTAAAGTTGCCTATAAAACCACTAAAGGCGTGGTCAAAGGTACGGTTGCGGTCGGCAAAGCCATCATACCAGGCGACAGTGACGACGATGATAAAAAGGATAAAAAGTAAAACCTTACTTATCGACTATGGGGTTTGAATTAAAATCAATCATAGTTTTCAAAGTAAGGTTATCACTTATTAAGATAAAAACTTAGTAAGACAGTACTATTATCAAAATAGGAGCGTGTAAATCATTTTGCACGCTCCTATTTTTTAGTATCAGTTTAACTGCTACTAAAGCTTGGCAATCCAGTCTTTAATAGCGCGTGCTTGCTCAGCGGCATTACCAGTATAGGTCGCTGGCGTGAGCTCACGTAGACGTGCTTTATCAGCATCGCTAACGGCTGCCAACTCGTCACTGTCAACGAACGTTAGCATCGCTTCGCGAGTCATAGCATTGCCACGAGTTAAGGCTTTGAGCTTCTCATAAGGGTTCTCAACGCGGTAGCGACGCATGACCGTTTGAATCGGCTCTGCTAGTACTTCTTGTGCTTGGTCAAGGTCATCATTCAAGCGCTGCGCATTTAATTCAAGTTTGCCTACGCCTTTTAGACACGCATCAAACGCAATCATGCTTTGCGCCAGACCAACACCGATATTACGTAGTACGGTCGAGTCTGATAGATCGCGCTGCATACGTGAAATCGGCAGTTTTTCGCCCAAATGTGCGAGCATGGCATTGGCCACGCCCAAGTTGCCTTCTGAGTTTTCAAAATCAATTGGATTAACTTTATGCGGCATGGTAGATGAGCCGACTTCACCGTCTTTTAGACGCTGCTTAAAATAGCCTAAGCTAATATATTGCCAAATATCACGGTTAAAATCGATCAATACCGTATTAAAACGCTTTACAGCATCAAATAATTCAGCAATATAGTCGTGTGGTTCGATTTGCGTCGTATAAGGGTTGAAGGTTAGCTCAAGGCGCTCATTAATAAATTGCTCTGCATGCATAGCCCAGTCCACATCAGGATAGGCTGATAAATGCGCGTTATAGTTACCGACCGCGCCATTTATTTTGCCTAACAGCTCAACCTGACCAATTTGCTTGATTTGGCGGGCGAGGCGATAAGCGACGTTTGCCATCTCTTTGCCTAGCGTTGTTGGGCTGGCAGTTTGACCATGAGTACGTGAGAGCATTGGTTGATCGGCGTGCGCAATGGCTAACTCGGCGATGCTGTCAGTCACTTGCTGCATTTTTGCAACCACAAGCTCACGGCTGTCTTTTAGCATGAGTGCATACGATAAGTTGTTAATGTCTTCACTGGTACAAGCGAAGTGGATAAACTCTAAGCTGTCTTCTAGCTGCTGATTGCCGCGAAATTTGTCTTTGATAAAGTACTCAACCGCTTTGACGTCGTGATTGGTTGTCGCTTCGATATCTTTGATAGCCTGAGCGTCTGCTTCGCTAAAGTCATCAACGATTGCATTCAAAAAAGCATTGGTCTGGTCATCAAATGTTGCTAATTCACCAATCGCGCTGTTGTCTGCTAATGACTGCAACCAGCGAATCTCAACGGTGACGCGTGCTTTGATCAAGCCAAATTCAGATAAATAAGGACGCAGACTGTCGGCTTTGGATGCGTAACGACCGTCGATTGGGGAGAGTGCGGTAAGTGGAGTCATAGTGATGCCTCGATAGTTATGAGATAAAAAATTGCAAAGGTGTAGCTACTAAAAATTGCTATATAAACATGGGGTAAAAATAGTTGCGCGTAATATAGCAGAAATGTGAATGTAAAAAACCCGTCTATTCATATAACTTTATATTTAAGGTGTATTTTTATATTTAGGGTGTATTGACAGTATCTGATTGCGTTGTCCCATACTGAGTATTAAAGTAAAAACTACGATGAGTTCTGGCACCTAAACTCAAAGGTACTGTTTTTACTGTTCCGTTTTCTCCGATTGGCACACTATCGCTTGCATAATCGCTTGCCTGATAACTAGGATTAACGAGTTTCGACGTTACTGCGGCGTTGTTGTCGCCTTTTTTTTGCAGAATGTCGCGCATGACGAAGTTGTTAATATCGATATTGGCACGGTTGGTCGCAGTAATCTTATAAGCAATGCAATTCCCAGGCTTAATATCTGCGCCTGCGCCAGTCTCTGAGCTAGAAAGGGGATCTTTGCTATAAGTGAGACTGGTAATATCAGTCACTTTGCAGTCATTAGCAGACTGTTCTTTTTCTAGCACTAAAGCTACGTTTTGATCAATAACTCTACCAAAGTTATTGTTTTGATACTCATATTTCGCATTTTCTAACGTCACAATCTTTTTATTAGTCGTCGTACGAATAGGATAAATAGTGTCGCTTCTTTCTTCTAATAGACAAACACTAGTTCGACTACCAAGGTCAGTTATAGGGACTTTAAGCTGGTATGTACCAATACCGCTACCAGAGGCTTCTACCGATTGTGTGGCATATGTGATGGTTGGATTATCACAGTTATTGACTATTTTAACTGTGCTACCAGCAATACCAGATTCAGAAGCGCTGTTAAATAGACCATTGAAATAATCAGGTTTATTGCTGTAGGCACCGCTTGTTATGTTTGCGTTACTAGCATCTGCCTCTGCAGCAGTAATACCACCATTGTCACCAAATACAATACCAGAAAAGACATAGTAATAAGGCTCGCTCTCTACCCCAAAGCTAACCCACTCATTATAAGTTTCACCAACCACATCGGCCTCGATAGCACTATTGCCTTTCATAATACCTTCGTACGTTAAAGTTACCGATTCTGCATTCCTAACTGCGACTACATAATTGCTTTTTGCGTTTTCAATTCCATAGCTGACGTAGCTACCATTATTAGGGATAACGGTGCTGGTATTGAGAGAAGCGTATGTGTTTTGGTTATTAGGGTTGGTAGAGGTTTCTTTTAGAATATTGGTAAAGGTGGGCGTAGGGGGCAAGGTACCTCTTTTTTGACCAGATGCAAAAGTTACTTGTCCATTAGCATTGGTAGTAGGCGTAAATGAGCTACTATTACCAGTGCCATTTAAAGCTGTGAGACTATAATAATACAAACCACTATCTCCACCATTTGAGCTATCAACACGCAATTGTGGTCGACTTATCGTATTATTGGAGCTAAAGTTATTTCCTGCCAGTTTTTTGCCCATAAAGTAATCACCCATGGCACCAAAAAAGTAGCCAACATCGGGATTTTCTCTAACCGTCGCTTGTACAGGCAGATTGATTTGAGGGTTTTTAGTAAAACTTAGTGTTTGGCGGGCAATCTCAGAGTTACCACCTGTGGTATAGCTGGTTTGACCAATTTTTATAGTATGTAAAGAGGTGATGTCATCAGGCGTAATAGTTATCGTATAGGTAAATTTATCTCTGTCGCTACCAGCGTTGGACTC
The DNA here is from genome assembly GCF_947488565.1 of uncultured Psychrobacter sp. GTDB lineage: Bacteria > Pseudomonadota > Gammaproteobacteria > Pseudomonadales > Moraxellaceae > Psychrobacter > Psychrobacter saeujeotis. Next base: position 208,345 of record NZ_CANKZC010000004.1, read on the forward strand.
ATTTTTAATTTCAACACCGTTGTCTCCAACTGTAACACTAGAGCCGTTATAACCGTTTGACGGTCCTGCGGTAACCTTAAACTTACCAGTAGCATTTGCCGCTGTTCGGTAAGTACCTGAAGCAATACTACCTGCGATCGTATTTGTGTCGCGAGTAAATGTGCCAAAACCTGTAGGGTTAGCTTGGGCCATTAAAGGTGTAGTAATAACGACAAAAGCAATGACATGTTTTTTCCAGGTTGAATAAGGTGTTACAATGTTAAAAACAGGTATAAAACGGCCAGTCATGAAATATCCTACAAACACATCTAAAAAATATTAATTGATAACGAGCACTGATAAATAATGAGTAGTCTTAAAATCCACAAGGTGAATCAATAGAGGCAATCACCCCGCCGCCCAAACAAACCTCATCGATATAAAACACTGCTGACTGACCAGGCGTCACAGCGCGCTGTGGTTCATCAAATATGGCTCGTACTTCACTGCCATCCGAGTTTGTGGCAAATACATGACAAGCCTGATCTGGTTGACGATAGCGCGATTTTGCCATACAGCGCAAACCTTCAGCGCTAAATATATCGGCAGGCGGTAGACCATCAATCCAGTCAAGCTTGTAAGCATGTAGCTCATTACTCATAAGCATCGGATGCGCATGGCCTTGACCGACGATAAGGCGGTTTTTGTCCAAGTCTTTTGCTAGTACAAACCATGGTTCTTCTGGACGATCTTTAACACCGCCGATACCAATACCGCCGCGCTGACCTAACGTGTAATACATCAACCCATCATGAGTGCCAATGATGTGTCCGTCGTCAGTTACGATATCGCCTTTTTGCGCAGGCAGGTACTGCTGTAAAAAGTCCTTAAAACGGCGCTCACCAATAAAGCAAATGCCAGTTGAGTCTTTCTTTTTGGCGGTGACAAGATCATGTTCTTCAGCGATCTGACGTACGACTGGTTTTTCAAGCTCACCCACTGGAAACAGGGTCTTGGCAATTTTGTCGCCGCCGACGGCATGTAAGAAGTAGCTTTGGTCTTTATTGTTGTCAAGGCCGCGCAGTAGCTGTGCAACGAGTGTACCATCGGCATTGGTATAATTGACACTACGGCGTGTATAGTGGCCGGTGGCAATATAGTCAGCGCCAAGGGTTAGGGCATAATCTAAGAATGCCTTAAATTTAATCTCTTTATTACATAAAATGTCAGGATTAGGCGTGCGGCCAGCTTTGTATTCCGCTAAAAAATGCTCAAATACGCGATCCCAGTATTCCATGGCAAAGTTGGCTGTATGCAATTTAATACCGATTTTGTCACATACTGCTTGCGCGTCGGCTAAGTCGTCCATAGCCGTACAGTATTCGGTGCCATCATCCTCTTCCCAGTTTTTCATAAATAGCCCTTCCACCTTAAAGCCTGCTTGCTGGAGTAGGACGGCTGATACAGAAGAATCGACACCACCTGACATGCCAACGATCACATGCTTGGTGCTTGGATTGTCGATATCAGCGAGCGTCAGAGGGCGCTGGACGTTAAAAGAATCAGAATCTGATAGGGTTGATGTATTTGACATAACAGACATAGAACGGCTCAACTATTTATACTTTATTCAACGTCTAAGATGACGCAACGTCATCTTATCTTTTGGATTCAGTTTATCTTTAAAGTAGATATGATGATAAAATAAGGGCTATATTATACCAGCTAATTGAAACTGATGGCGACCTATGGCATCTTACTGCTTGTAAAATTCAGATAGTAGTTTTAAATTATTTTAATCACGCTTATTTTGGGATAACAATGATAAAAATTGGTCAAGGTATTGATGTCCATGCGTTTCATAATAATGGTCAGCAGCAGCAATATGTCATACTAGCGGGCGTGCCTATTGAGCACAGTCATAGCTTACTGGCACACTCTGATGGTGATGTGGTGCTACATGCACTTGCAGACGCGCTATTAGGTGCATTAGCGCTTGGCGATATAGGTCAGCACTTTCCAGATACAGATGCAGCCCATGCAGGTCTGGATTCAAGGGTGTTACTACGCTATGTCTATAGCAAAGTTCAAGAAGCAGGTTACACGTTAGGTAATGCTGATATTACGGTGATGTGTGAGCGCCCAAAACTTGCTCCTCATAACTTGGCTATGCGTGAAAATATCGCTAGTGATTTGCAAACGGTCATTAGCAATGTCAGCATCAAAGCCACGACCACAGAAAAACTCGGTTTTACCGGTCGACAAGAAGGGATTATGGCCAGTGCCGTGGTATTATTGGTTCCCACTGTTGTCGAACCCAGCTAATTTTATTCGTACAAAAATTGGCTAAACTGAAAAGTACGCGACTTGCAATACTGTAATGGTTGCCCCATGTATGAAGCAACTCTTCATCCAATTATTTTGTATTGATGTCTATTTTAATGAACCGCTTTAATCAATAGGAGCTTTTATGAGTGAACAAACCCCGAATACCGCTGCAAACGATGTTGAACAATTGATTCGTGATCAAATTAAAGACAATAAAGTTATCTTATATATGAAAGGCACACCGCAATTTCCGCAGTGTGGTTTTTCAGCACGTTCTATCGAAGTGTTGACCCAAATTGGTCGTCCATTCGCGTTTGTTAACATTTTGGAAAATCCAGAAATCCGTGCGACGTTACCGAAAGTTGGTAACTGGCCAACGTTCCCGCAGTTATGGATTGATGGTGAGTTGATGGGCGGATCAGATATCATTCTTGAGATGTATCAATCTGGTGAGCTTAAGCCGTTGGTTGAAGCAAACAGCCCTGCTGCTTAATGATCTACATTTTTTTGGACCACTTTGTTGTCCAAAACCACTTTATGGTTTAAATAAGTGATTTGTATTTTTTGGCATTGCAAACCCGAGTGAATCCTATGGTTGCTCGGGTTTTTTGCTGTCTATGCACTTTGTTGTTTTTATCGGTTTTAGCCCCATATAGTGGTTAAGATACATGCAATTTAGATAATAAGAGATACTTATGAATGACCAATCAAAACAAGATGCCTCAGCTAAGCAGCAAGAAGCGACTGAACAAACTGCCATTGAGAAGCGCCGTGAACATCTAAAAGCTGAGTCTCTACACCTTATTGAGATGGCAGGCAATGAACCAAACTCTGCACTTAGATGTATTCATCAACTCAGTGTGGCAGGCGGTGCCACAGAAGCGACTTATGTTGCCATTGAGCAGCGAGTGGTAGCTGATCAAGACACAGCAGGCGCTTATCATTTGGCATTGCTGGCGCAAAATACGCCAGATTTACCCATTGATGCGCGCCAGCTTATTGAGCTGGTCGTCAATAAAGGCGACAACGATCAGCGTTTGGCCCTACTCAAAAACTTACCATTACCACCTGTCGATATGATAAAAGAGTATATTTTAGCCAGCAACGATGGTGATGCTATTGGCCAGATGAATGCTTATTTGCAGATCAATCCAGAAGGCTATGGCAGCCATCATATGCTAGCTAGTAATCAAGCAGATCGTATTGTACCGTTAAGTCCTGGCAACAATGCAAACTAAAATGATGAGGGTCACTAATTGTTAACTGGTTGATAAGTAACTGGCTCTTATAGCCTAAATTTTACAACGATAAGTTAATTTTAATCGTTTTTGACGCAACGTTTTTTAAGTGTGCAAAAATTGTTATAATTAGCAGCTGTTTTTTAGTATCTTTATTTAGATAACTGTTTAAGATATCAGTTTTTAACAATACTCCCATCTGTTCTTAAAATACGATTGACACCCATTCATTGTGCGATAAATGATTGTTGAAATCAGTTATTTATCGCCAAAAACTTTGTCATTCAAGCGAGGCTTACATGCAATACCCAAAACATTACGACGTGATAGTGATCGGTGGCGGTCATGCTGGTACAGAAGCTGCTTTAGCATCTGCACGTATGGGCGCGCAGACCCTGCTGTTGACGCATAATATTGAGACGTTGGGTCAAATGAGCTGTAATCCAGCGATTGGCGGTATCGGGAAGTCGCATTTGGTGCGTGAGATTGATGCGCTCGGCGGTGCTATGGCACTAGCGACAGACAAGGCAGGTATCCAGTTTCGCGTGTTAAATAGCCGCAAAGGCGCAGCAGTACGAGCCACTCGTGCCCAAGCAGATCGTATTTTGTATAAAGCTGCCATACGCGCGACGCTTGAAAATCAGCCCAATCTTGATTTATTTCAACAAGGTGCTGATGATATTTTGGTAGAAAACGGCCGTGCGACTGCGGTTGTCACCTCCACTGGTATTGTCTTTAAGACTGAAACCGTTGTTTTGACCTCGGGAACGTTTTTAGGCGGGGTCATTCATATTGGTCTTGAGAACTCTAAAGGCGGACGTGCAGGGGATCAGCCTTCTATTAAGTTGGCAGATCGTTTGCGTGAGCTAAAACTGCCAGTTGGGCGCTTAAAGACAGGTACACCTGCACGTATCGATGCGCGTAGCGTAGACTTTAGCGTCATGACGGTGCAGCCGGGTGATACGCCACTACCAGTGATGAGCTATATGGGTGATGTCTCTATGCACCCTGAGCAAGTCAATTGTTATATTACGCATACCAATGCACGCACCCATGACATCATCCGTGAAAACCTCGAGCGCTCACCGATGTTCTCTGGCAAAATCGAAGGTGTGGGCCCGCGCTATTGTCCATCCATTGAAGATAAGATTCACCGCTTTGCTGACAAAGACAGTCATCAGATTTTTATTGAGCCAGAAGGTTTGACCACGCATGAGCTGTATCCAAACGGTATCTCAACCAGCTTGCCATTTGATGTGCAATTAGAGTTTATTCATAGTATGAAAGGACTTGAGAATGCCCATATCACTCGCCCAGGTTATGCGATTGAGTATGATTATTTTGATCCACAAAATCTAAAACCAACCCTTGAGACCAAATCTATTGATCGCTTATATTTTGCAGGTCAAATCAATGGTACAACGGGTTATGAAGAAGCTGGCGTGCAAGGTTTGCTCGCAGGTACCAATGCGGCATTGGTTACTACTAATAATAGTGAGTTTGAGACATGGACACCGCGCCGTGATGAGGCCTATCTTGGCGTGCTGGTCGATGACTTGATTACGCACGGTACTACCGAGCCGTATCGCATGTTTACGAGCCGTGCTGAGTATCGTTTGCTACTGCGTGAAGACAATGCGGATCAGCGTCTGACGGAGACTGGTCGTAAACTTGGCTTGGTTGATGATGAGCGCTGGCAGGCGTATCAACAAAAGATGGAAGCCATTGCGACAGAATCCTCACGCTTAAAGGATATGTGGGCCACCCCTGCTAATGCTTTAGGACAAAAAGTCACTGAGCAAACAGGCGAGGTACTTAGCAAAGAGGCGACCGCTTTTGACTTGATGAAACGTCCACAAATCCACTTTGCTGATATCGCTGCTATTACTGATTCACAAGTCGATGCGCAAGTAGGTGAGCAGATTGAGATTTCTGTCAAATACGCAGGCTACATTGATCGTCAGTCTGATGAGATTGAACAAATGAAGCGCTTAGAGAATACTAAATTGCCCGAGGATTTTGACTATAGTATTGTGTCAGGGTTATCAAATGAGATCGTGCAAAAGCTTACACAAGTGCGTCCTTCGACCCTAGCCCAAGCTGGGCGTGTAAGCGGTGTGACTCCCGCTGCCGTTCAACTGTTGGCAATGACTGTTAAAAAGCAGAAAAAAGCAAAAGCGGCATTAGGTTCTTAATAACAGTACATGACTGATAGTAGTGCGTTGACACTTAAATAGCGCATCAACATTTGCAGTATGTAGAAAAACCCACAATAATCTTTTATTGTGGGTTTTTTCCGTTTAGATGTTTAACAATTTAAAAACAGCTTGGTACTGTTATACTTTGGTTTAGTAAGAAATAATACTAGTCAAACATAAATAAGGAGTAACGTTATGCCTTATGATAATTTATCAGACTTACCAGATGCGGTAAAAGACAATTTACCCAAACATGCACAAGAAATTTTTCGTGCAGCCTTCAATAGTGCAAGTGAGCAGTACGATGATGAGTCTCGCTGGTTTGCGACTGCATGGGCAGCCGTCGAAAATGTCTAAGAAAAAAATGCTGATGGTAAGTGGGTAAAAAAACCAGATCATAAATAAAGATGTAGTACACTCTATAATATTTTACTCCACTATTATTTAATCTGACCTATAATAAGTATGTGCTCATGCCTTCAATGACATCGCTTTGAGCACATGACTAATCTGAGCTTATCTATGATCGAAGCTATTGTTTTTGCGATTACTATTGTACTGCCCAACCTTGCCTTAATGTGGTTGGGTTTTTTTATGCAAAGACGCGGCGAGGCGAGTCAGGCTTTTATTGATCAATCCTCAAACTTTGTCTTTAATTATTGTTTGCCCTGTTTGCTGTTTTTTAGCGTGGTCGATAGTGAGGTTGATTATGGCAAACAAATCACACTGATAGTCGCGGGTATTTTGGTGACCTTTATCTTGTTTATTGGTGCAGAGGTTTATGCCAAGCGTTTTGTGAGTCGTCCAGCGGATCAAGGGGTGTTTGTACAAGGTATATTTCGTAGTAATATGGCGATTATCGGGCTGGCGACAGTTGCCAACGCCTACGGAGAGCGCGGTTTAAGTATTGGTGCGGTCTATATGGGCGTGGTGACGATATTGTTTAATATTTTAGCTGTCATCACCCTTAGCCGTGTGTCCAAAAGCGTCGATGATACATGGATCAGCCGCAGCACCATGATTGTCAAAAAACTATTTACCAATCCATTAATCATCGCTTTATTGGCCGCTTTTGCTTATAAGGCTCTTATGCTGCCGCCACTTACTGGTGTTATCCATACGACTGGCGATTTATTAGCAGCGGTGGCATTGCCATTGGCCTTAATTTGCGCTGGGGCCAGTATTGATTTAAAGTCGATGCTGCATCCTTCAGGATTATCCATGCAAGCCAGTATCGGTCGTATTGTTATTGCGCCAATAGTCGCTATCGCGGTAGGATTAGGCTTTGGACTGACGGGTGTACATATGGGTGTGTTGTTTTTGATGGCTGCATCACCGACCGCCGCTGCCAGTTATGTAATGGCAAAGGCAATGGGAGGCAATGATGTGCTCGCCGCCAATATTCTTGCTTTTACCACGGTAGTAGGAATGCTTGGGATGGCGATTGGCGCGGCGATGTTACGGGCGTTAGGGTTGATATAGCAGTCATGTTTTATGACAAGATAGAGAAAATACGTTCACTCAAGCAAGTAACTAAGTATTCAAGCAAGTAATTAAGTAACTGAGTAACTAAGTATCCAATAAATGAAAGTAGCAACAACGCCATAATAAATACGATTATAAATTCAACCAGCAAGGAGTGCTCATAGTGCAATTATTAAATCAAGCGGTAGTGACCGAACATCTCAATATGCAAGCAGCTATTGATGCCATCGAAGAGCTATTACATCAGCAAGCGGCGCATCCTAATTGGGTAAAAGCACCCGAGCGTCTAGTCATTGAGACTTTTGGCGAAGATAAAGAGCATAGCTCAGGCTCGCACTTATCAATGCCAGCAACTATCTATGATGGTAAAAAAGAGTATACCGCCGTAAAGCTTGTCACTATTTGCCCTGATAATCCTAGCCGTGATATGCCAACGACCACTGCCATTATTACTGTATCAAATAATGATACTGGTGAGATATTGGCCATTATGGATGGCATTTATATCACTCAAGTGCGCACCGCTGCATTATCAGGTATCGCTACTAAGTATATGACAAAGCCTGATTGTCAAAGTGTCGCTGTCGTCGGTTGTGGCGGCATGGCTTATGAACAACTAAATGCTGTGTTGACAGTACGCCCTGACATTAAAACAGTATATCTATGGAACAGAAACCATGAGGGTGCAGCGCAATTTAAAACCCGTTTTGCCCGTGATTATGCTCAATGGGATGTTGAAATCAGCGTCTGTGAAGAGGTAGGTGATGCGATCCGTGATGCCGATATTATCAATGTTGCCACCCGTGCGACGGAAGGTTTATTTAGTATTGATCAAATTAAAACAGATGCACATATCAATGCAGTAGGGGCTTATCAAGCGACAATGAAAGAGATCGGTAACGATGTCGTTGCAAATAGTAGCATGGTCGTCGTTGATGATTTGGCCGGTAGCCGTCATGAAGCAGGTGATTTGATTCAAGCACATGATAATTCTGATTGTACTTGGACATGGGATGATCTCAGCGGTGATCTACAAGCGTTAGTAACTGGAGCGCTAAAAAAAGAGGTGACTAAGTCTGCTGGGGTAACACTATTTAAGTCTGTGGGTGCAGCCAGTTTTGATGCAGCAGTTGCTTTATATGTTGCAAAGCAAGCAGAACAAAATAGCCTCGGAACGTCAATTGATTGGTAATACTGTGTTTGTTTTATAGTGGAACGACTATATGACAGCCATTAAAAAAGCCGTTATCTCTTATACGAGAAAACGGCTTTTTTGGTATAAAATTGGGCTACATCAATTTAAGTTGTCTCTATCTCGCTTGTCCTTACGATGCTGCTTTCTTTTTGCACTTGTATGATACGTCAGATAACCTCCAACGGCCATTACTGCAAGAAATGCAACGATATATAGAAATATTGATGAACCAATAAAAGCAGATGATTCCATGACCGTTATCTCATTAAAGTTCATCTTTGATTATGCAAGCGTCTCCTCTTGTTGTAAAGTAAACAAGTTTAGCTCAGGTGTAAGTTCAAGTGAACGCAGGCGTGTGGCCTGATCATAAACGTTCGCTGTCACGATTAATTCATCTGGCTGATACGTGGCTAAAAACGCAGTAAGTTTTGGTTTGACCGTCTCAACAGAGCCAATAAAGGATACCGATAAAGCGTTGTCTACCATCATTTTCTCGCTTGAGCTCCAGATGCTGTCCATATCGTGAGTGGGTTTTGGCATCTGGACTGTTTCCCCGCGGCGCAAGCGTACGAAGCTTTGCTGTGCTGAGGTAAAGTGATAATGCGCGGTGGCGTCATCATCAGCGAGTAACAGGTTCGCCGCTATCATGACGTAAGGCTTGTCAAGATAGGCGGACGGCTTGAATTGCTCGCGATAGGTTGTGATGGCCTGCTCAAGCATCGCGGGGGCAAAGTGAGAGGCAAACACATACGGCAAGCCCAGATGCGCCGCTAGGGTAGCCCCAAATAGTGATGAACCTAAGATCCAAATAGGCACGTTTGATTGGGCACCAGGAAACGCCTGTACAGGGCTGTTGTCTGTACCATTACCCAAAAAATACATCAGCTCCTGCACATCTTGCGGAAAGCGCTCAGCATCTTTCATTTGTCGGCGTAGTGCCTGAAAGGTCGCGCCATCTGTACCAGGAGCGCGTCCCAAGCCCAAATCGATACGGTCGCCATACAGTGCTTGTAATGTCCCAAACTGCTCAGCGATGACCAAAGGGGCGTGGTTTGGCAGCATGACACCGCCAGCACCGATACGAATGCGCTTGGTTTGACTGCCGATATGCGACAGCAGCACAGAGGTGGCCGCGCTCGCAATACCCGGCATGTTATGGTGCTCTGCCATCCAGTAACGATTGAGGCCGACTTCTTCTGCGCGCTGAGCGGTCTCAACCGTCTGTGCAATGCCTTTAGCGATGGTGCGACCTTCAGGGACGGGCGCTAGGTCTAAAAAAGATAAAGGGATTTGTGTGCTCATAAATTATCCAGTCGTTTGTCAGTTATTTGCTATTAATATGCTTATAGTCGGGGCTGGTTTCAAGTGCCCCCAGTCACTGTTAATAAACCCTAACAAAGACGGTTAAGGCTGTTTTTAAGCTTACTTAACCGTTATCCAGACACGGTGGTGTTCACGGTGATGAGGGTCGTCAGATCTTTAACTAAGTCAGAAGTAGGGTGGTAAAGGCTTATCTTAGCATTGTGTGAGGGCACTAAAAAAAGCAGGCAACCTAGGTCACCTGCTTCTCAATTGGCTCATTATAAAAAGACAATAAATCAAATTATCAGTGCTCTAATGGGCCAATATTACTTATCTTGTATTACTTATTTTGTATTATTTATCTTGACCACCAAGCTTATAGGCTAAGACATAGTCGCCAATGGTTGTACCCACTGAACCATGGCCACCAGCGACCAAGAGTACCATCTGCTCGCCTTTGGAGTTTAAGTAAGTCATGGGTGTCGCTTGGCCCCCTGCTGGAATACGAACATTCCACAGCACGTCGCCATTTTTTAGATCATACGCTCGAAAGTTGTTTTCTGTCGCAGCTGACAAAAACGCTACGCCGCCCTTAGTGATGATAGGACCACCAATACCAGGCACGCCCAATTCCAGCTTTATGGGAATAGGAGACAGGTCTTGTACCGTACCGTTTTTACGTTGATACGCGATATCACCTGTGGCCAAATCCGCACCAGCGATTGTGCCCCAAGGTGGCTGCTGGCAGGGTACGCCTAGCGGTGATAAAAAGGGCCCCATTTCTACTGCATAATCCGCCCCTTTGTTTTCATTGACCCCTTGCTCGCCTTTATTGGTCTCTGCATCACCCAAGGTGTCTCTAGGGATGAGCTTGGATGTAAATGCCAAGTATGTGGGCATACCAAACATCACGCCGTTTTCAGGATCGACTGCAATACCGCCCCAATTGAAGGTGCCAAAGTTACCAGGATAGATCAGACTGCCCTTGGTTGATGGTGGGGTATAACGACCATCGTAATTGAGCTTGTTGAACTCAATGCGGCACATCATTTGATCCACAAGGCTTGCACCCCACATGTCTTTTTCAGTGAGTGGTTCAGGCTCAAAGCTCAAGCCAGAATAAGGCTGAGTCGGTGCCGCGTGCTCGCCTGCCACAAGGTAACCTTGCGGTGCAGGACGCTCTTTGATCGGTACAATAGGCTTGCCCGTCGCTCGGTTTAGCACATACACATCACCTTGTTTGGTTGGCACCACTAGCGCAGGCTGTACGCCATCAGCGGTATCTAAATCAAGTAAAGTTGGCTGCGCGGGGGTATCCATATCCCAAAGATCATGATGGACAAATTGCTGAACCCAGCGTGCTTTACCCGTCTTGATATCTAGTGCGACCACAGATGTTGCGTATTTTTCTTCAGCAGCGTTGCGATAGCTACCAAGCTGGTCGGGCGTGCGATTGCCCATCGGAAAATACGCCAATCCAAGCGCTTCATCAGCGCTAGCAATCGCCCATGAATTGGGCGAGCTGGTTTTGTAAGTTTGGGCCGGATCATTGACATCAAAAGGCGCGGTGTTTTCAGGGTCACCTGAGTCCCAGTTCCAAAGAAGCTCACCGGTATTGACGTCATAAGCACGTATCACACCAGAAGGCGAATTTACATCATAGTTGTCGTTGACCGCGCCCGCTACGATGATGGTATCACCCGCAACCACTGGTGGCGACGTCGAATAATAATACCCTGCTTGATTAAACGGCATGTTGTGCATCAAATCTAGCGCGCCATCATCACCGAAGTCTTGGCAGCGCTGCCCAGTATTTGGGTCAAGGGCGTATAATTTTGCATCAGAGGTGGGGATAAATACCTTGGCATCGCACTGCTTAGAGGCGTTTTTAAAGGTGTTGCCAGCAATTTTTTGCACTTGCACAGTGCTGGTAGTCTCATCATTAGCAAGGGCAGGCGCCAGATCAGAGCTTGCTTGACCCGCGTAATAGGACACGCCGCGACATGTCTGGTGCTGACGTTGTAGGTTTTTTCCTACTTTTGGATCAAACGTCCACAGCGTTTCGCCAGAGTCCGCATCTAATGCCATGACCCAGTTGTGAGGCGTACATAGGTATAGTGCATTGCCAATTTTTAGGGGCGTTGCTTGATAAGTGGTCTCACCAACATCGTTAGGACCTTTAACGTCACCCGTTTGGATTTGCCATACCAGCTCAAGGTCTTTGACGTTGCTGGTATTGATTTTATCTAAAGGTGAATAGCGCTGGCCGTAGTCGGTACGGCCATAAGCGCTCCACTCGCCATCTGGCGTGTGTTTGCCGTTTGATAATGGGTCGCCAAGATTGGCTGACGTCTCATCTGAGCTGTCATTTTGCTCGCTGTTATCTGTAGCAGATAAATCAAGCTCGCCCAGTTTATCAGTGGCGTTATTTGCCAGACTACCAAAAGAGAGCAGAGCACCCACGCCCACGCTTGCAAGCAGACCCCAATAGTACAAAGGGCTTTTTTTGGTGGAGTCTGTGGCTGGTGTGCTGTTCGCGGCGGGCGAGACTTGAGCCATGGGTCCTCGCATTTTGCTTGAGACCCATGGCAGGAGCATCAGCAAACCAAATATGAGTGGAAAGCCAACGCGCGGGGCCAGCGCCCACCAATCAAAGCCAGACTCCCAAAGTGCCCATACCATGGTCGCTACTATAAAGATGGCGTAGAGCCCGTAAGCACTCCAATGTTTTTTGAACAATAAAAAAGCGGTCGTTAGTATGACAACGCCCGCAAAGAGATAGTAAGGACTACCGCCTAAAGATAGCAGATAAGCGCCGCCAATCAGTAAAGGGGCGGCAAAAAGTGCCATAATGATCGCTACGAATTTTTCCATGAGCGGTATCACCTGATTATAGAAGAACAAATGGACATGCATTGCTGGATACCTAGACATTATTAAATGTCTAGGTATCCAGCAATGCATGCAGAGATAAAATGAATCAAACGTCGAGTAACGTTTTAGCCCTTATTTTATCATCCATAAGCAAATCTAGTAAGTTTGAGATACTTTATTTAACAACTGCTCATTAATTGGCAAACTGCTGTTGGCACAGTTCCATAAAGGCGCGACCATATTGGCGAATCTCAGCGTCATCGCGTACCGCCATCCAACTGGTAAAGCGGCCAAAATGATCGACAGGTATGGCCGTTAGGTTTTGATAGTGACTGGGCTCAAACGCCATCTCAGCAATAATACCGATGCCAAGCCCCAGGCCGACATAGGTGCTGATCACATCAGCATCAAGCGCTGCCAGCACAATATCCGGCTCTAGGCCTGCCTCGCTAAAGGTTTTGTCAATGGCACCGCGTCCAGTAAAACCACCGTGATAGGTGACAACCGGATAGCTGGCGAGCGTAGGTAGGTCAATGGATTCTTGTCCAGCCAATTCATGGTCGCTTGGTACGATGACGCGATGTGTCCAGTCATAATAACGAAAGCAGCGTAGATAATCGTTATGGAGTAACGATTCGGTGGCGATGCCGATATCAGCTTGTCCGCGAATTACCATCTGGGCAATGGTCTCAGGGTCAGCCTGCTGCAAAATTAGATTAACTTTGGGGAAGCGCTCTTTGAACTCTTTAACCACGTGCGGCAAAACATATCGCGCTTGTGTGTGCGTGGTAGCGATCGTCAATGTGCCAATATTGGGATTATTAAAATCGAGACTGAGATTTTCAATGGTGCGGATTTCAGCAAAGATAGACTCAATATGAGGCATAAGCGCTGTACCCATGGTCGTAAGACCGGTTAAGCGCTTGCCTTGGCGCACGAACACTTCGGTTTTGAGTTGGTTTTCAAGCGCTGCTATATGCTTTGATAAGCTTGATTGACTGGTATGTAATACTGTCGCTGCTTGACTTAGGTTGTAGCCATTGATTACCGTATGCCATACCGTCTCTAGCTGTTTGAGCTGGATTTGTAGATGCCGCTGATTGACCACTACGTCGATTGCCATTAGTTAATCCTATTGTATAAATACACAAACGCTGTCTGTATATAAAGATAAAAGTGTACAGATATGCAGTAGGTAACCAGTGTAAATCAAATCTATTATTCTTGTATATAAGAAATAGCTATCAGTTTATGATAATTAGGAATATAGAAAAACTGCTAAGTCTGAAAAGCACGGTAAATATAGTCACTCTTAGTTTTCAGTAGCCTTCGTCTTATTTCTATTACCACACTTGAATGTGGCAAAGATGATTGTAGGCGGTAAATACGTGAGCAATGATGGTGTAAACGATATTATATAGAAAACACATGTGTGTTAATAATTCTGTGAGCTGATAATACATAAGTTTACTGCAACAAGGTATTCAGGGTAGTTAAGCTAAGTTATCAAACTTTAATGCAGAAATTTCGATAGAATGTCTAGTCAATATAAACGTTCTGAAGTACCATAATTCAATTTTGCTATAAGTATGGCTTTCTTTGTACAAATTTAATCAGCTTTTATCAATTTTTGATGCAAATAATTGATACTAACGACTGATAAGAATTGTACGTGGTTGTGTTTTTTGTTTTAATTTTTGGTGAATAGTTATGTCTGCTGTCCAACCTGTGCCTCCAAACCCTCCAGTTGCCAAAAAGTCATGGGGAGAGGCGGCAAAAGCCTATCTCGATCGACGCGCCATTATCATGTTGTTTTTGGGGTTTGTCGCTGGCATTCCCATCTTGCTTATTTTTTCAAGCCTGTCACTGTGGCTGCGTGAGGCTGGTATTGATCGCAGTGTGGTAACAATGTTTAGTTGGGCGGCGCTTGGGTATTCGTTCAAGTTTATTTGGGCGCCATTGGTCGATGCCGTGCCACTTCCTATATTGACCAAACTATTGGGCCGTCGTCGTAGCTGGATATTGATTGCTCAATTGATGATTATTGTGGCGATTTGTCTGATGGCAAGTGTCAATCCAACCAATGAAGGTAGCCTTATTTATATGGCAGTTGGGGCGGTTTTACTTGGTTTTTCTTCTGCTACTCAAGATATTGTCATTGATGCTTATCGCATTGAGCTTGCTCCCCCAAGTTTACAGTCGGTATTGTCTGCCATGTATACTGCAGGCTACCGTTTGGGCATGATTGTCGCTGGGGCAGGCGCGCTATATTTGGCGGATTATTTTGGCTCAACTGAAGCTTTTTATAGTTATGAAGCGTGGCGCAATACTTACTGGGTTATGGCAGGGGTCATGGGAATTGGGGTCGCGACCACTTTGATTATTCATGAGCCAGTTAGTAATCAGGTGCGCGTTGAACGTAAGACATCAGACTATTCACGTTTAGTCTTGGTATTTGCGTTATCAGTCATAGGTTTTGTGTTCATATTTGCAAATTTAGGATCATTATTACCTGCGACCGAAAGTGCGCTTTTAGGATTTCTGTATGAATTAGTACGTATGGTATTGAGTCTGGCAGTGGCTTTGGCTATTGGTTATGGGCTGGTAAAAGCCAATCTTGTAGAAGCAGAAGTTGCCAAGACAACATGGGTTGAGCCTATCGCTGATTTCTTCCGTCGTTATGGCAAAAAAGCCTTGTTGCTTCTAGCACTTATTGGTTTATATCGTATTTCAGATATTGTGGCTGGGGTAATATCCAATGTTTTTTATCAAGATATGGGCTTTACTAAGACTGATATTGCCAATGCAGTAAAATTAGTCGGCGTCATTATGGTGATTGCTGGAGGCTTTTTGGGCGGGTTATTGGCGCAAAAGCTGCGTATGATGCAAGCCATGATGGTTGGGGCAATATTGGCTTGTGCGACTAACTTGCTGTTTGTATTGTTGACGTATCATCCTGGTAGTTTGCCGTATATGTACCTGGCCGTTATCTTTGATAACCTTGCTGCAGGTCTTGCAAGTGCGGTATTTATTGCCTTTTTATCTGCTCTGACTTCTATTCGTTTTACCGCAGTACAATATGCGATATTCTCATCGCTTATGACGTTGCTACCCAAAGTATTGGGTGGTTATTCAGGTACTATTGTCGATAACACCAGTTATCCGTTCTTTTTCATTTTTACCTTTGCGATCGGTATACCCATTTTGGCACTGATTTATCTTGTCGATAAACATATTATTATCGGTGACAATGATGATATTTATAGTGACAACGATGATAATAGTAGCGGCGGTAATACTGCGACTGGTTTAACTAAGACCAACCCAAACCTAACCGATACTAAAGAGCCGCCACGCGCTACAGACTAGCGACAGCGATTAGCTGTGTTTTGTCCCAAATTGTTAGACAGTATTTTTGTGAGTAATCTATGACAGCGTTCACCATTTATCAAATAAAGCAGCAAATCTGGCAACTAACAAATGGTGATACAGGAGGGACGCTGCCATCATTCTGGTTGACTGATTGGTTGCTATATATCATCGATAAGCCAAGCTCATTTTTAATCACTGATGAGAACTACGAGCTATCTGATAGTGAGCTTGAGCAATTTAATACTGGCGTTGCTAAAATACAGGCTGGCACACCGCTCGCGTATTTAACGGGACAGCAAGAATTTTGGTCGCTTAATTTTACTGTCAATGAGCACACTTTAATCCCTCGACCTGATACTGAAGTGTTGGTTGAACAAGTATTAAAGTGGATACAGTCTCAGCCAAAGAGCTTGGATAATATTAATAAGCCAAAACGGCTGTTAGACTTAGGAACAGGCTCAGGCTGTATCGCTATCAGTTTGGCGCATGAGTTAAAATATCAATTAAAAGATGATAGTTGGCAAACGGTAGCGGTTGATTTATCAGCAGAGGCATTGAAAATTGCTAGACACAATGCTGCTGTTAATGATGTTACTGATATCGAGTTTGTACAAAGCAGCTGGTATGACGAGCTGTCTACTCAAGACGAGCACTTATTCGATGTGATTGTCTCCAACCCTCCTTATATTGACGAGTCTGACGAGCATTTAACACACTTAATAGCTGAACCGATTAGTGCGTTAAGTGCACCTAATCATGGACTTGCCGATATAGAGCGTATTGTGCAGCGAGCGCCGCTATATTTACGTACAGGTGGGCTGTTAGCGCTTGAGCATGGTTTTGATCAGGGCGCAACTGTCCGGCAAATATTGGCAGATAATGGTTTTACCGCCGTACAAACGGTGCAGGACTTTGGTGGTAATGATCGGGTGACGCTTGGAGAGATTTGAAGATTGGCTTTAGTGTGCAGTTTTCTAAGTAATAACTTTGGTAGTAAATATGACTAATTTAGCAGAAACAGTGGCGCTATCAGACGATGAGCTGATGCGTTATGCGCGGCAGATATTGCTCGAAAGCTGGGATATCGACGCTCAGCTAAGACTAAAATCGTCTCGTGTAGTTATGATAGGCGCAGGCGGTTTAGGTTGCCCAGCTTCTGAGACCTTGGTGCGTGCAGGACTTGGGCAAACTCATCTGATTGATGACGATGAGATTGAGGCGAGCAATTTACAGCGGCAAACGCTATTTTTACCTGAAGATATCGGTCGGCCCAAAGCGTTGACCGCTGCTGAGATGTTAGAGAAGATTAATCCCTTGATATCTGCTCGCGGTACGGTTGCACGCTTGAATGAAGACAATGCTTACGATTTGCTTGATATGGCAGCAGGTAAGCCCAGTCTTTTACTAGATTGTACCGACAACTTTGCGACGCGCGACATCATTAATCGCATTAGTGTGCGCTTTCAAATACCATTATTGACTGCATCAGCGATTGGCACGCAAGGACAATTGGCATTGTTTGAGCCGCAGTTAAATACCGGTTGTTATTACTGCGTCTTTGGCTCAGTCACGCATAATGCAGAAATTGACGAACGTACCTGCGCCAATTCTGGAGTGCTTGCTAGCACCACGGCTATCATGGGTAACCTGCAAGCCAATGCTGCATTACAGTATTTAGGATTAACCAAAAATCCACTGATTAATAAGCTGCTTTTGTGGGATGGTAGCCGGATGCAGCAGCGACTGATGGGCTATCGGCAAGACAAGCATTGTCCTGTGTGCGCTGTTTAGTTGCTGCTTATTTATTTTGCTATCTATTTAGTGTCACATAGTAAATGACACAAGATATTTTATTATCCAATTTTGTTTCTTAATTATAGTTGTCTTCTATGAAAATTCATCGTCCTCATTTACTAAAGCATTCTTTCAATGTGGTCAATCGTATGCGTCAGACAGTCAGTGTCGCCGGCTTATCTGCCTTTAGAGTTGCAAAAGGCGAGAAGCCTGATGCAAGGCTATTAAAAGATACTTTTGAGCAGCTTGGCACGACTTATATTAAAATTGGTCAGTTTATAGCCAGTACGCCCTCATTATTCCCGCGTGAATATGTAGAAGCCTTCCAAGACTGTTTGGATCAAACGACACCATTATCTTATACCTATATCGAGCAGGTATTGACGGATGAGTTGGCAGTCGATGGGCAAACGCTGTCTGACAAATTTGCATTCATCAACGAAAAACCATTAGCATCCGCCTCTATCGCTCAAGTACATGCCGCGCGTTTGCACAATGGCGATGAAGTGGTATTAAAGGTACAAAAGCCTGAAGTCGAAACCATTATGCAAACGGATTTGGGCGTATTGCACGGCGTGACTAAAATCGTTGAGCTATTGATGCCGTCAATGAGGTTTGCCAGTATTGCACCGATTATCGATGAGATTCGTCTGCGCATGTTGGCCGAAACTGACTTTATTAGCGAGGCACAAAACATTCGCGATTTTCAGCAGTTTTTGAGCGTATCGGGGAACACAAAAGTAGTAGCGCCAGAGGTCTATGATGATTTGACGACCAAACGCGTCCTGACTATGAGCCAATTACATGGCGTTTCTATGATTGATGAGACGGCTATGCGTCAGTATTGTGACGATCCAGCGCAAGTGATGGCAGATACGTTGAATACGTGGTTTGCAAGCCTTATGTTTTGTAATAGCTTTCACGCTGACTTGCATGCTGGCAACTTGATGCTGTTAACCGACGGTCGAATTGGGTTTTTGGATTTTGGTATCGTAGGTAAATTAAAGGCTGAAAGCTGGCGTGCTTGTATGGGGATGATGCAAGCTTTGCAAGATAATAACTATCAAGCGATGGCGCAGCATATGATCGATATGGAGATGACCCATGGTCGCAGTAATGTCGATGCCCAGGACTTAGCAAATGATCTAGAGCGCATGATGAAAACCATCATGGCAGAAGACATTACGTTTACAAGTGGGGTGCCTTTTAATAGTAAAGAGCAGGCCGATGAGCTTAACCAGATGATGCTCGAAATTGTCGAAGTCGGCAAACGTCATGGTATTCATTTCCCCCGTGATTTTGCTTTATTGACTAAGCAGCTGTTGTATTTTGATCGGTTCATGCGTACGCTTGCCCCTGATATGGATATGTTTAGCGACCAACGAGTACAGATATTGGGGCAGACTGATACTAGCCAGCCTTCAGCGTCTGCACTTAATATGTCATAGTTTTAAGCTTCATCGCTACTTTTAAGCGCTATCTATAGGTTTTTAACACAAAGGATTGTGTGCTGATAACCACAAATTGGCTGCGTCATGATGACTACTTCCAAAAGCCGTATTGTCCCTATTATTACTCATGAAACCACTATCGCTTGGATTGGACTTTACTGTCTGGCGGTAGTGATGGGTTATGGGCGCTTTTTATTTACAGCGACATTACCTGATATTATGGTTCAAATGTCGCTGTCGACCGCTACTGCTGGATGGCTCGCTTCAGTTAATTATATTGGCTATTTTATTGGCGCGCTCATTGCCATATTTGTGACGCAGCGACACACGTGGCAAATGCTGATGCTATGGACGATGGTTAGTGTTACTACGACGATGATGCTTGTCGTACCAAAAATGTCATTAAATCTATGGTACTTGATTCGTTTACTAGCAGGTATCGCAAGCGGAGTGGCGATGATTTTAAGCTCGTCATTAGTGATTCAAAGCTTTAGCGATGAGCGTCGCTCTATACTTTCTACGTTGCACTATGCTGGGATAGGAGTGGGTATTAGCCTGTCAGCCGTATTGACTTGGTGGTTATTATTGCTCGGCTATCATTTTGATATTATCTGGCTGGTAGCGGGCGTGAGTAGTTTGCCGTTACTTTGGCTACTTTACGGTCTACGTCCGACAAATAGCGATGCTGCCGTATCTAGCGAGTCAACAATAGCAGATGCGACGACCAGTCTTACTCATCGATCTATACGCCAAACCTATATTAATTTTAAACGCTCATTATATAACGCTGTTATCGGTCATACCAAAGCCATAGTGTTGTTATCAGCAAGCTATGTATTAGCAGGATTTGGTTATATTACTTCAGCGACTTTTTTACCAGTTATGGCAGCACAGCGGCTTACTATCCAGAGCTATGCTGGGCTGCTTATCTGGTTGCTGGTTGGTATTTTTGCGATGCTGTCGAATCCTCTGTGGGGCGCGCTTGCGAAGCGTATTGGTGAGACCAAAACCTTAATGGGTTTAACTCTATTACAAGCGCTAGGGATGCTTTTACCTTTATGGTTTAAAGGGGCGTTTGGCTTATATGCAAATGCCGTTATTTTAGGACTAACCTTTGTCGGTATGGTGTCGATGACCTTAAATATCATCAAAAATATCAACCCTGCTTACTCTAACTTGCTCATAGGATTGGCAACTTTAGCCTATGCGCTTGGGCAGTTTATCGGACCATTGGTAACGGTTGCTTTGGCTGGACAAAGCGATAATTTCAATGCAGGTCTATTGGTTGCAGCTATCGGTTTACTCATTGGTCTGGCTTTAATCGTGTCATTTTATCGGCTGCATAACAACCCACTCAAGCGAGTATTGTAAAGATGCCATAATGCCTTAAACGATGCTGCGGCTAAAAACCTCTCGTAACTCAAAGCTAGTATGGACCTGTGCAACGCCCTCGATACGATTTAGCCGATGTAATAAAAACTCTTCATAGTGCGCCATATCACGTACCCGTACTTTAATCAAGTAGTCCTCAGAGCGGCCTGTCACGATGCTACAACTGATCACTTCGTCGAAGCTTTGCACCCTTTTTTCAAACTGCTCAAAACGTTCAGCTGTGTGGCGATCCATACTAATGGCGATAAATATAGCAAGTGGGTAGCCAAGCTTTTCTGCATCTGTTTGAGTATGATAACCTGTGATAATACCTGCGTCTTCTAAACGCTTGATACGGCGCGCACAAGGTGTCGCTGACAAATTGACGTTTTCAGCCAACTCGGTAATACTCATACGGGCATCTATCTGTAATAGACGTAAAATACGCTTATCAGTATCATCAAGAGGGTGTGTGGTTTGAGAGGCTGGTTGGCTATCAGTCATATCTTTTGTTCATTGTTAGTGATTTGTGCCGATAATATATATGATATTAGTGATAAACACTACTTACATAAGATAATTTATTTAATAAAGCTGTTTTTCACTTTAAAAACTTTGCTATTATAATGCTATAACCACCATCTCTTGTGATAAAGCGATTTAGTTAGATACGTATTTAGCTCATTATATCGTCTAAAAGGATTCATTATGTCTAACCAAGACCCACGCAATGCGACCACACATACGGCAAAGATTACCCCTAAAAATGCCGCTTTTGATTTTCGTAAATATCGTCCATTTGCGTTTGCACCTTCACTACCGGATCGCACATGGCCAAGTAAAACTATTGAGGCATCGCCAATATGGGCGAGTGTCGATCTACGTGACGGTAATCAAGCTTTGATTGATCCAATGACTATCGAACAAAAAATGCGCTTTTTTAAAACTTTGGTGGATGTGGGTTTTAAAGACATTGAGATTGGGTTTCCATCGGCGGCGCAAGTTGAGTTTGATTTTGCGCGTAAACTTATCGAAGAAAACCATGTACCAGATGATGTGACCTTGCAAGTATTGGTGCAAGCACGTGAGCATCTGATTGCTCGAACCTTTGAATCTTTAAAAGGGGCCAAACGAGCCATTGTTCATGTTTACAACTCAACTTGCCGCGTACAGCGTGAAAAGGTTTATGGCAAAGATAAGTCTGAGATTAAAGAAATTGCAATCACTGGTGCCAAGCTATTGCAGCAGTATGCTGCCAAATATCCAGAGACAGATTGGGTATTCCAGTATTCACCTGAGAGCTTTAGCCAAACTGAAACTGAATACGCTGTGGAAGTTTGCAACGCCGTCTGCGACGTATGGCAGCCGCAACAAGGACAAGAGGTTATTCTTAACTTACCAGCGACTGTTGAAGCTTCTATGCCTAATATCTTTGCTGATCAGGTCGAATATTTCTGCCGCAATCTTGCCCAGCGCGAGCATGTGATTATCAGTCTTCATACTCATAATGATAGAGGTTGTGCAGTTGCTGCGGCTGAGCTTGGTGTGCTTGCTGGTGCCGATCGTATCGAGGGTACGTTGCTTGGGAACGGAGAGCGTACTGGTAATATGGATATCATGGTGATGGCGATGAACTTATTCAGCCAAGGTATTGATCCTGAGCTTGATTTTAGTAATATGAGTGAAATCGTGCAAGTGGTGAGCGAGTGTAACAATCTACCGCTGCATCCACGTCATCCATATGTGGGCGAGCTCGTCTTTACTGCCTTTAGCGGCTCACACCAAGACGCCATCAAAAAGTCTCTTGATTATAATGAAAAACATCAAGATGAGACTGACACTGTGTGGGACGTGGCTTATTTGCCGATCGATCCTGCGCATATTGGTCGTAGCTACCAAGACGTGGTTCGTATCAATAGTCAATCTGGAAAAGGCGGCGTTGCTTACATCTTGCAGCGCAACTATGGGTTTAATTTGCCACGCTGGATGCAGATTGACTTTAGCGGTGTGGTACAAAAGCAGGCTGAGACAGCGGCACGCGAGCTACAAAATGATGAGATATTACAGACCTTTGAAGACACGTATTTGCAAAAAGGCAATTTAGAGCTATTAGATTATAGTGTTAATAACAAGGGTGGAGCCGTTTATTTTAATGGTCAAGTACAAATGAATGACGATACCATTACGATTGACGGTACGGGTAATGGCCCATTATCATCATTTATTGATGGACTTGCACAGCACACTGGTAAATCCATCCATGTTATTAATTATGCTGAGCATGCTATCAATCCGCAGCATAATAGTGGTGATGGTATCGATGACGGCAACAACAGCGATAATAAGACCAATGCCAATGCGGCCGCTTACATTCAGCTCAACGTCGATGGCGAGGTTTATTCTGGTATTGGTACTTGTAGCAGTACGGTATCGGCGATGCTAAAAGGGGCACTCTCTGCATTTGCTCAAGCGCCAAGTACGGTAGCCGCTTAGTTTTAGTCACAGTTAAGCAGCATAAAACTAAAAACCGCCATACTCTATAAAAGATATGGCGGTCTTTTTATAGAATATAAGCGCTGCAAAATGCACATCTGTTCATCTATAGCATAAAGTTACTTGTGTGTTCGACAGCGAGGACTTACACTAAGACAGACAATCTATATTATAAGTATAAGGTTAATTATGGAACCAATCTCGTTTGCGTCATTTACGTTAGCCGCTGTTTTAGCTTCACTACCTGGTAATAGCGAACCTGTTAGTCAGTCAGTGATTACAACGCATATTAGCCCTGCTATTGCTGGACAATGGGAAATAGATTTGGATAGTGGTATCACTATGACCAAAGACGCTATAGCGAAGCAAGCAGCATCCAACAGTGCTCAAAATATAGAGACCAATGAGCCTGAGGTAACTGCTAAAGCGGCAGATGGTGTATTGGATCAAAGCGAGCGTCGCATCTTTAAAGTGACACCTAATGTAGCGCCCAGCATGGTAACTGGTGATAATATAAAGACGAAAAGTGCCACGCAGTGCCGAGAGTTATATAATTTTGGTGCAGATAACGAGATGTGGGCAGTAAGCGGCAAAGAATGGACTTATGGACGTTATTTGGTCACGCACCGTGAAGAAGGTTTGCCTATTATCGCCATCAAAACTGTTTATGATAACAATGAAGTAGACTGTTCAGGCAATCAGATTGACCAGACTGACGAGGCGCTGATTGCTTATTTAAATCATGATGGCAATGAGATGCAGTGGTGTGCTGATCCTGAAGGCAAACAGTGCTTTATGAATTTTCATAGAGTCCTACCATAAGCAATAGGCTTTAGTGTCTTAGTCACAACAATCAAAAAACCGCTCCTTTATAAGAGAGCGGTTTTTATTTAAAGCATCAAAATTCTCATTATTTCGCAGTTTTAGTCTTTTGTGATTTAAGCATTTCTTCTTCAAGATAATGGATATTCTGCGCTTCATTAACGAAGTTTTCATCTGCCAAAATGACATCACGATGCATAGGAATATTGGTTTTTATGCCTTCGATAATAAGCTCATCAAGCGCATGTACTGTTTTTGCGATAGCTTGCTGGCGAGTCTGGCCATGACAAATGAGCTTACCAATCAATGAGTCATAATAGCTAGGGATTTCATAGCCAGGATATAAATGCGAATCAAAGCGTACGCCAGCCCCACTAGGTGCATATAGCTGTGTAATTTTGCCAGGTGAAGGCATAAAAGTTACTGGGTCTTCAGCATTGATACGACATTCGATTGCGTGACCTTGAATTTCAATCTCATCTTGACGATAAGATAAACCGTAGCCTGCAGCGATTTTTAGTTGTTCAACCACCACGTCGATACCAGTGATCATTTCAGTCACAGGGTGCTCGACCTGTACCCGCGTATTCATCTCAATAAAGAAAAATTCGTTATTTTCAAACAAAAACTCAAACGTACCAGCGCCGCGATATTCAACCAGCTCACACGCTTTAACACAAGCTTGTAGTATCGGTTCACGAACGTCATCTGGAATATCAGGAGCAGGTGCTTCTTCTAACACCTTTTGGTGACGACGTTGTAGTGAGCAGTCACGATCATAAAGATGAATGGCATTACCATTACCATCGCCCAGTACTTGGATCTCAACGTGGCGCGGGTTTTGTAAGTAACGCTCCATATAGACAGTATCATCGCCAAACCACAACTCAGCTTCTTGTCTTGCCGCTTGCACTTGACCGACCAACTCATCAAAGCGTTCAACGACACGCATACCACGACCACCACCACCAGAAGCGGCTTTAATGATCAACGGGAAGCCAATATTACGAGCTTGTTCTTCCGCATTGTGCATCGTTACTGCACCGACTGAGCCGGGAACAGTTGGTACGCCAGCTTTTTTCATGGCATTAATGGCAGATACCTTATTACCCATAAGTCGAATATGATCAGCATTGGGGCCTACAAAAGTTAAACCAGCTTCTTCGATACGTTCAGCGAATTCAGCGTTTTCGGCCAAAAAACCATAACCAGGATGAATGGCATCAGCACCAGAGATCTCAGCAGCTGTTAAAATAGTACTGATATTCAAATAACTTTCACTGGCATTTGGTTTACCGATACAAATAGCTTCATCAACGAAGCGTAGATGCATGAGGTTTTCATCAGCAGTGGAGTAAATACCGACAGTCTCTATACCAAGTGCTTTACACGCACGTACGATACGTAGAGCAATCTCACCTCGGTTGGCGATGAGCAGTTTTTTTATCATAGGGTCATCCTCGTCAAAGCGGCGTTGATCAATCCAATCGTTACACATCACTCATATAATATGAGTATGAACGAGGTATTGAACGTAACAAAGTAAGGTGTAGCAAGTACAATTAGGCTTTATAACGTATAACAGGCTGGCCAAACTGTACAACCTCAGAGTTGTCCACTAAGATTTCGTCAATGACACCACTTTGAGTTGCTTCAAGTGGATTCATGATTTTCATCGCTTCAATAATACCAAGTGTGTCGCCAGCCTGTACGGTTTGACCAACTTTTACAAACGGTGGGTCATTAGGACTAGGAGCAGCATAGAACACACCAACCATCGGTGAGGTTTCAACGCTTCCAGCTTTGACAGATGCTTTGGCTTCAGTAGCAGCTATAGGTGCTGCACCCATAGCAGGCGCTGCCATCATGGTTGGAGCTGGTGCATCATAGTGACGAGTTAAACTGATATGCTCATCATCTGAACTCACTTCTAAATTGACCAGTTCGTTTTCTTCCATGAGAGCGATTAGTGTGCGTATTTTTTCAATATCCATAATTTTAATGACGCCTTTTTTTTGAATTGAAGAAAGAAATAGTGTAACAAAATATTGTTTGATTGACTGCTAATGATACCTATATTCAACGCAATGAGCAATCAATGTACAGTTGTTAACTGGAATTTTTTACATATTTTTGACGCTAAGGCGAATAATAGTAACATGCGTCCCATATTTGTTGAGTTTTTCTTAACGTTGATTAAGTCCATATGGCTGTTAGGCGCCTTTGTTGGTAACGTAATCGTAAAGTCAAAAGGATTGAGGATAAAAACAAACCGGTAATGAGCGCCATCCAAAACCCCTGTGCACCGACGCCTGTAAAACGTACTAGATAGACACCAAGCGGCAAGGCGACCATCCAATAGCAAAAAAGCGTCACCCACATCGGTATTGTGGTATCTTGCATCCCGCGTAATATCCCAGCAACATTGACCTGCCAGCCATCAAAGAGCTGATAAGCCAGCGCGAAGATTAACAGATGCATAGCCTGTGCTCGTAACTCAGGATTGTCGGTAAATGCTGCGGCAAGCTGTGGTCTAAACATCCAAATACCCAGCATGCAGACAAGCGCAATGAGCACTGTCCAAATAAGTCCAGTTGCTTGTACGTGTCGTAAGGCGAGCAGATTCTTTTCGCCAAAACGATTAGATACCATGATAGTCAGCGCCATCGCGACTGATATCGGAATCATAAACAACTGAGAAGTAACTGCTAGGGCGACTTGATGTGACGCCGTTGCGATCTCACCTAATGGGCTAATGACCAATGCGCCTAAGCTAAATAAGCTGGCTTCAAAAAAAATAGACAAGCCAATGGGAATACCAAGTTTAAGGAGCTTGGTTATTTGCTCTCGGTTGGGAGCAGTAAAGCTGTAGAAAAAACGAGTACTGGCAAATTGTTGACGCTTAGAGAGGGTAGTATAAGCGCCCAAAATCAATACGTTAATCCATAGCACTAGTGCTGTTGCCACACCGCAGCCAGCACCGCCCATCTCGGGCATGCCAAATAATCCGTGGATAAAAATATAGTTGAGCGGTATATCTGCTAATAGACCAATAATACTAACGACTGTGACTGGCTCAGGTCGACTCAGTGCTTCACAATAACTACGTAATACTGCATAAATGGCGAGTGCCGGGAAACCAAAAGAAACACCATGTAGGTACTGTGCAGCGATAGGCTGAATGTTCTCTGGCACACCCATTAAGCCAAGCACATTTGGCATCAAATTAACAATAATAAAACCGCAAATACCGATCACGCTGGCGGTCCATATAGACTGCTGAGTGATATGTGGAACTTGGCTGTGTTTGTTTTGCCCTATGGCTTCTCCAATGAGGGGCGTGGTAGCGATTAAAATACCTGTTGCCAATAAAAACAGCGGTAACCAAATACCAGAGCCAACAGCCACGGCAGCCAAGTCAAGTGCTGAGACACGTCCCGCCATAATCGAGTCAACGACTCCTAGCGCTGCTTGGCAAAATTGAGTGATTAAAATAGGTAGCGCGAGCACGCCTAAACGTAAGCTGTAGCTTTTAAAGTCTGTAAAGGATAATGGCAAAACCATAGTTAGCAACTTTTCATTATTCACGTTGGTTATTGATGTTTAAACACTGCCATCAGCAAATCGTTGGTAAGGCAGTAACATAGAATCTGTGCTGACGATAATACTCCGATAAATAATATGAGCAAGTCCATATAGCCAAAGTTTGAAAATAAAAATGACGTCAATAAAACAAAAGCAACCCGCCAATTCAAATGATGAACTGACAGGTATCACTGTATTAAATGGCTAAGAAGTCAGACTGCAATTTTAATGCTTAAAATACGTTTAAAACTTTTCAGAGCCGTCTGGAGTTAATCGTCATATGTATATTTATAAAAGCTCATACATTCAAAGATCACAATGATTCAGGCAAATCTTGTACGATTGCTTGATAGCCAATCAGCTTATTATTCGCATCAAATGCTTGTACGACAATAGCGTAGTTAGTCGAAGTGTTTGGAATTACAGGTGTAAATTGTGTTTCGTTGTTAACCAATACTACATTCTGTACATAACCGTTGGCGCCAGACTCAGCTTTATTGACATCGATTTGGCTGACTAATACTTGTTTTGTGTTAGTTGGATTCTTCCAAGTGACGGTTTTTTGGCTACCATTACCAGTGATGTCAAGCATCATGGCACCTAGTGTATAATCGAGTGCATAAGTGGTAAAGTTAGAACGATCACTCAGAGTATAGGTAACCTTACAACTGTCTTTGGCAGCTGAAAGGGTGGTGCCACCTAGACTGTCTTGATATTCAAAACTCCCTTTCCATGGTGAGCCTACTTGGTTTTCCTCAAAGCTACCTGCAAAGGTAGTCATTAAGTTTGGCGTTTCAAGATCTAGATCATTGATATATTTGATGTCTAAAAATTCTGCTGTATCAAGGCTACCTGTTACCTTGCCCGTAATATAATTGTCTACTTTAAAGCCCGTATTGACATCGAGTGTGCGGTTTTCTTGGCAAGTCTGCTGTTGGTAACTGATACGCCCATCAACGCTGCCAGCGCCGTCATTACTGATATCAAAATATATCGCTCCGATATCAATGTCGCTATCATCACCATCATCAAGCTCGGTGAAGTGACCGACATAGAGACCGCCGCGTCCACCCTCCGGCGTCAATTTGTCTAAGAAGTTATCTAATGACTCTTCTGGTAAAAATACAGACTCCAAAATCTCAGCCATGCTTTTTTCGTCATCAGTCAGCTTATCTTCGACTTCTTCATACTTATCTTTGACTTTATCTTCTACACGATCATACTCGTCTTTCACTTGGTCTTCGATGCGATCGTATTCTTTTCTGACTTTGTCACCATCGCTGCCGCAAGCGCTTAGTGTCAGTCCTAATACACTGACTGTTAATACAGATAGTACAAGTTTGGGTGCGCTCATAAATGAGTCCTAGAATATGGAAATAGTGTAATAGTGTAGATAAAAAATCAAGGCGTCAATATAGCAAACTTTGGTAAGGTAGTGCTACAAAAACCTTTGACCCATTACTTATGAGCTCACACTAGCTCCAGCATCTCTGCCATATCCATAATAGCCTGCCAATGCTTAGGCTCAAGTGGTATTACGGTCAGTTGCTGGCAGCCCTTCCTAAGTAGTAATGAATCCTCAAGTACAGGGATAAATTTTAGCTCAGATAGGGGTAGGGTTTCTTTAAAAGCTCGCTCAAATGTTACATCGACCATATACCATCGCGGTGCCTCAATAGTTGCAATGGGGTCGTAATGCCGATGTTCAGGATGAAACTGGGTTGGATCAGGGTAACCGGCTTGGCTTATCGTCATAATGCCAGCGACGCCAGAGGGTTTTGCGCTTGAGTGATAAAAGACTACTTTGTCACCTACTTGCATATCGTCGCGCATAAAGTTACGAGCGCGGTAGTTACGTACGCCATCCCAGCATTCTGTACCCAAGCGTTGTAGGTCTTCAATACCAAAAAATTTTGGATTAGATTTCATTAGCCAATATGCCATAACTGTTATCCTCATATTTGTCGTATGATATTTGATATACGTTTTATCTAGCTTGCCTGTTAGATGGCATCGATGATAGTCGTGTTTGTTTAAGTATGGTTTTACAGCTGTTCGTTAAACGTCTCTTTAATAAATGCAATTGATGAATACAATGCTTTTCTTTCAGTGACGTAGCCGTTATCCTAGCCGTATTTTTTGCGGTTTGTCGCCGCTTTTTGTTGAATAAGTTTATGTTATGTCGATATCTAAAAGTGAGAATATTACCATGCGAGCTGATATTAACGGTGCTTCTTGTATAGACGTGACCATTATACCGTTGGCGCTATATATTCATATTCCATGGTGCGTAAAAAAATGCCCTTATTGCGATTTTAACTCGCACGAGCTGGGCGCTGATATGCAGCTATCAATGTATGATGAATACGTAGATGCGCTCTTACTAGATGCGCAGATGCAACAGTCTCTGACTCAAGGACGCCAGATTGGCTCAATATTTATAGGCGGTGGTACGCCGTCATTGTTACCGATTATTCAATACCAGCGTTTATTTAAAGGTTTACAAGACTGCTTTGAATTTGCCAATGATATTGAAATTACCATGGAAGCAAATCCTGGAACGTTAGAGCATGCACCATTCGCTGAGTATTTAAAAGTGGGTATTAATCGCTTATCTATTGGGGTACAGAGTTTCGCTGCTGATAAGTTGCAAACACTTGGGCGTATTCACGATCCTGATCAGGCAACAGCCGCCATCCAGGCTGCTCGCGCTGCTGGCTTTGAGCGGGTTAATGTAGACTTAATGCATGGGTTACCGCAGCAGTCGCTTAGTGAGGCGTTATACGATATTCAAACGGCACATGACGCTGGCGCAACGCACATCTCTTGGTATCAGCTGACGATTGAGCCCAACACCGTATTCTATCGCAATCAGCCTATCTTACCTGATGAGGACAGCTTGGCTGATATTGAGGAGGCAGGGCAAGCTCTGCTACAGCGTCTAGGCTACAATAACTATGAAGTATCGGCATGGGCAGGCGCGTCAGATAAACCGTGTCGACATAATATCAATTACTGGCAGTTTGGCGATTATTTGGCCATTGGGGCTGGCGCACACGGTAAAGTGACCTTGAACAGTAATGACTTAATAAGTAAAGATTTGCAAAACGATGAACTACTATTAGAAGAGCTACTATCAAAGACAGGTATCTACCGTTTTAGTAAGTCACGCTCTCCAAAAGACTATATGACTTATCAAGAGGCACCAAAAATGGTCAATTGGCAGCCAATCGCCGATGACGAGTTGGTCAGTGAATTTATGCTTAATGCGCTACGTTTGCACGAAGGGGTGGCAGGGACATTGTTTGAGTCGCGAACAGGACTGAGCTATGAAAGCATAGCGCGGCAAGTCAATAAGCTAGTCGAGCAAGGTCTCTTGATAGATGACCCTAATCTGTTACAACCAACTTTATTAGGTCGTCGTTACTTAAATCAGATATTGCGCGCATTTTTATAGTGCTTGTATGTTTAAATTTTTATGTATCTGCATATGATGAAGATTATTTATACATTACTGTTATTAAGAACAAAAAAAGGCTTACCAAATGGTAAGCCCTTCAAACATAGAATCTAAAACGTTAGAACTTAGATTTTGTTTTGTACGTCTTGTGCACCACCAGTTACTGCTTCACCAGCGCTTGATACGTCTTGGCCTAGGCCTTTAAAAGTGTTGCAACCAGTCAATACAAACATAGCAGTCAAAGATGCGATAATTACTTTTTTCATAATAATGTTCCCAAAATGGATAGGTTTATTCGAGTAATAATAAGCATGTTGCTTAGGTATTACCAACGATATGCAGGATAAATGGCAATATCATGATATCAGTTCAGCATAAATAAATAGGCTATTCTGATATCATCAAACTGTCTTGATATCCATTGGTGCCATGATAATCAAAGTTAAAAACCGTGCCCAGTATCAAAATGTAATTATTGACAATAAACTGTAACTTTTAATTACGCTTAGCAGTTAGCTGGTTTACATAGCTGTCATTTGGCAATAGTGCATGAGAGCAAAGTCAGACCAGTATGACGCAAATAACATCAATATTTTTAATCCTATTATGGAAATTTTATGACCATTCATATCGTGCTAGTCGCCCCAAAAATGCCTAGCAATACCGGCAATATTATTCGCTTATGTGCCAATAGTGGCGCACAGCTACATTTGGTGCAGCCACTAGGCTTTGAGCTGGATGATAAAAAGTTGCGCCGTGCTGGATTGGATTATCATGAATACGCACACTTGCAAGTGCATGATGACTGGTCAGCAGCGAAGCAAGCATTGCTTGAAGCAGATTGCCAGACAATCACAGCGCTGACAACCAAGCTTAGTAAACCGTTTTATGATTATGATTTTATGGCGCAATTAGATACTAGTACCGATAACATACCAGCGGTAGCGCCTAGCGTAGCACTGGTTTTTGGTTCTGAAACCGCAGGTCTAGCGGATGATATACGTGAAGACATTGGCGCTGATAATTGGTTAAGACTGCCGATGTTGCCTGATTCGCGCAGTCTTAACTTATCCAATAGCGTGGCGATATGTCTCTACGAAGTATGGCGCCAGCAAGGTTTTAGTGGTGATACAGGTCGCAGCACCGGTTATGAGACTCTCACTGTTTATGACCCAAAATAGCAGCCTATAAAAAAGCAGTTTTTATAAGCAGTTAGGTGGCTTTGGGAGGCCTGACAAACGATTGACATGACGAGCAACTAAGCCGGTATTAAACAGTTGCTGTAACTTTTGGTTGCTGATATCGTGTTCAGGCAAAGTCTGCTGTAGCCATTTGATTAATGGGCGAGTAGCTGGCGCGTGATTAAACCTAGCAAAAAAAGCCCGGACTTGATGCAGGATGGCTAGACGCTCGTCATCTAGCTTGACATCTAATGTATCTGCCAGTTGTTGGGCGATCGCAGGTGTCCATATATTATGGTCACAAAGATGACCGTCTTGGTCTAGAGCGATGTTAGACATAGTGATATTAGATACAGTCATAAGGATATGGTCACTACTTTGTCAAACTGTGGGTCTTGGGTCATAGTAACCCATTCATTATCAGTTAAAACATCAGCCAGCTTGGCGTTTAAGTTTAATTTGGCAGTCGTATTATCACTGAGATTTGCGACATCGTCTGCTAAAGCATAGATTGCAGTGATACCTTCTATATCACTATCACCTAAATAAGCATTAAGCCATTCAACGAAAGTGACAGTTGCGCCTAATAAAATAATACTGTCACCAGCCCGCCACGTTAGCGCCATCTCTTCTGTGCTGTGTCTGAGCTTATCCATTGTACTGTGTAATTGATATAAAGTTGCCATATTAAGTTTCCGAATGTTTACCGATAGCAAGGTAGTATCTAAAAATATATACCATTAAAAAGCTAAGATCTGCTCAAAATCTTGTGAATTAACGACTTCTGGTATTAGCGTAAGCTGTGCGGCTAAATCGCTTGGTACCATGCCTGTAAGCCATCCGCTAAATACATCCTCAGGTAGCCAAGCGGGCGGCATATCATACAGCTCAAGAGATTGAATCATACCGTGCAAACGCGACTTCGGCTGCATTAATAGTCCAAAAACAGGAGCGTCTAAATAAAGCTGCACCTCATGACCGAAAGTTGCAAGCGTCAAGGCGAGGGCACAACCTTCATAACTTGCCATCTCAGTTGGAGTGCGTAGCTGAATGAGTAATTTCATAGGTTATTTCTTATTATCCATGATGAATATTCGTACTTAATTGGCACTTAAAACTGTATTTAAAACTGTAGCAGACGGCAGTTGCCTTGCATCATTATTGCAAGCTCACTAAGTCCAACCAAATGAAAACCATCGGCAATATTCTCACCATTCAATTGATGACGTGTGCTGTTATCACGATCACTAATACCGCGACTAAGCGCAGTGCTGACGCATACAGGTAGCGAAAGCTGATATTGCTTAGCAAGCGCTTGCCATTCTTGAGTTAAGTCAGTCTGATCCGCTGACTGCCAGCGTAAGCGATTGGCTATGTGAGCTGCATCAGCATAAAAAAAGACATTTAGAGGTTGCGTATCGTTTTTAGCAACTTGCTGCCCAGTATTCTCATCCTGATGTTGTACCTGCTTCGATGTTACTTGCTTTAAAAAGGTACGAGCATAACGCAGTGCCAAATGCGCAAGCGGGTGGCTTGGATCGGTCGTAATCAGGAGTAGCGGGGTAGCGTTCATAGTTATAAGCCATCATAAAAGTTTAAAATTCAAAGTACGATATTTGAGTTAGGTTTTAGTCATCGTTACTATCGCCAGTTTTAACCATTTGCTTACCGATATTCTCACCTGTAAACAGACCGATAAAGGCAGAAGGAATGTTGTCAAAGCCTTTAATAAGGTTTTCTCTATACTTTATTTGACCGCTATTGTACCACTCTGCAATCTGTTTTTTGGCATCATCAAATTCATCGCTAAAGTTGAAAACAACATACCCCTCCATACGTGCACTTTTTTTGATTAAAGTGTGCATAGGACGTGGGCCTTGTGGTGGACGGTCTTCGTTATATTCTGCAATTTGACCACAAATAGCGATACGGCCATACTCGTTAATATTGGCAAGTATTGCGTCAAATAATTCTCCGCCTACATTGTCAAAGAACACATCAACACCATTAGGGCAAGCTTCTGTTATCGCTACTTGCATGTTATTAGTTTGCTTATAGTTGATGCCTTTATCCAAACCCAACTCGTTTTCTAGATAGTTGATTTTTTCAGGAGAGCCTGCAATACCAACGACCTTACAGCCCTTTATTCTAGCTATTTGCGCAGCGATACTGCCTACTGAACCCGCAGCACCGGAGACAACAACGGTATCTGTTGCTTTGATCTGACCTATTTTTAACATGCCAAAATAAGCAGCAAGTCCAGGTACTCCAAGCATACTAACAGCGGTAGAAATAGGCGCGAGATTGGGATCTACTTTCTCAATATTATCTACACTAACGGTTTGGTATTTTTGCCACGCAAAACGTCCATGTACGATATCGTCAACGGCAAAGGTCTTATCAGTACTTTTGATAACTTGCGCGACACTTCTACTGGTAATAGGCTGGTTTAGCTTGTACTTATTACCAGCGGCATCATCGTCGCCTTTGTCCATAAAGCCGCGCATACCAGGATCGACTGAGACATAAAGACTTTTTATTAAGACTTCATTGTCTTTGAGCATTTCTGATGTTGGCATATCAATGTTATTGATCCGAAAAGTATCTGCCGTTGGTACTCCTGAGGGGTGCCCAGCCAGTACAATTTCTTGATTTTGTTCTTCTTTGTCTGTAGTAATATGAGTGTTGTCCATTGTAGATGTCCTTTATTGTTTTTATAAAATCACCTTACCTTTATAGTAAACCGCTTCGCGTCTTGGTAGGCGGGCTACTGCTTCCGCGGAACAAGAAGCATTGACCAGTATAAAGTCAGCGTCAGCACCTACGAACGGCCAGACTTGCTCGCCTTGATCGTCCAAAGGTAACGTATGATTGGTAATCATTTTTAACGCACGATTCAAACGATATTCGTCAGTCCAATTATAGAGTTGCGCGCACAAGTTTGCTTTTTGTAGCATATCGCCCGTTCCAAATGGTGAAAAATTATCCATAAGGTTATCAGTACCAGTTAGGACGTTAACGTTGTGTTTTCTTAAGGTAGGAATAGGCATTGCTTGTTTGCCAATTGGCACACTGGAGACAATACCGATACCATATTCTGCAAATTGCTCAGCGATAAATTCCAGCTCTTTTTGTGGCATCATCGCTAAGGCGTAAGCATGGGTAATAAAGGTTTTACCTTGTAGCACCTCGTTTTCTTTAACCCTTTTTATCATATACTCCATCACGGCTTTACCAGAAGGCAGGTCTTCATGGAGATGAATATCGACACCTTTGTCATAATCTAACGCGATATCAAACATAATATCTAAAGATCTTTTCATATCGCCATCGACAACTGTGGGATCAAGTCCGCCAATGAAATCAATATCCATTTGAGCCGCCTCTCTCAACAAGCCCTCGGACTGCGAATAAAGAATACCATGTTGAGGAAAGGCGGCTATTTCCCAATCAAAACTGTCTTGGTAATTATCCAACGCTAACAGCAGATGTTCTAAGCTTTTTAACCCGCTAATGGGATCGATATTGCAGTGGCAACGAGCAAAAGTAGAGCCATAGCTTTGCATGAGCTGTATGCATTCTTCAGCTTTTCGCTGAGAGTCAGGAAGGAGTTTTGGAATTAACTTTTCCTCCAGACGAATCATATCTTTGATACTGCCCGTCCAAGGTGCTGCTTGCCAACCTGAACCGTAGTAAGTTTTATCGATATGAATATGCATATCTTGAAAAGTTGGCAGCATTAAGAATTCATTAGCATCAACTGTTTTTACATCAAGGTTCGTTTGACTCTCATTTGTCAGTTTTTTTTTAGTGATTGATTCGATTTTGCCATTGAAGATAAAAAGATCAAAAAGCGACGTCTCTGTCGCAACGACTTCATTGTACTTATTGCGCATAAAACCGGTTTCTAATCGAACATTGCTAAGTAAAAATCCTTCATCGTCGGTCTTATTCTTAGGGCTGTTATTCTCTATATTTTGCTCAGTCAGCTTCATAGAGCTTCTCCACTATATTTGGATAGATAATCTGTAACTTCATGGACGATATTATCTAGCAGGATGTATGCATCGTCAGCTGCTATAAGTTTGTGATTATTGATACTTCAGCTAACCATGCTACCATAAAGTTAACTTGGTCAAATACTGTATATATTGTAAGCAGCAGACTGGTAACACATAGACCACATTATTCAATATGACTCTCTCGTTAGAAAAAACTATGAACAAAACAGCTAGGTTCAGGTAGTCTTATTAATCCATGCTGTACGGAGCACTTATTATGTCATCGGCGATGCCATCTACTACAATCAATAACCAAAGCCATCAGCCCACAGCTGAACAGATCCAAGTTTTAAGTATTGCTAGTGCTTTTGCATATCAGATTTGGGAGAGCCGAACGACTTCTTGTCAGACGTTTTTGCGTAGCTATCCACTCGATCAAACGTTAACTCGCCAGCAAATAGATGATCTTATTCAAGATTATACGTTAGATGATAACTACCAGTTGGGCGATGAGACGACAGTCATGAGAGGGTTGCGAAATTTGCGCAATCTATTGATGATGCGCTGGATTTGGCAAGATGCTTTAAGAATGATAGAGCTTGAACAATTGACAGATGAGCTCTCTGAATTTGCTGATGGCTGTATAGACTTTGCCAAAGACTATACTTATCGGCAACTGGTTACTCAATATGGCAAGCCAACTTTTATAGATGATAAAGGGGTGAAGCGTGTTGACGACATGGCAATTATGGCCATGGGTAAGCTTGGGGCGCATGAGCTGAATTTGTCGAGTGATATCGATCTGATATTTGTCCATCAAGCGCGCGGTGAGACTGATGGCGATAAGGCACAAGGCACGCGATGCATTGATAACAAGCGTTTTATGACGCGCCTTGGTCAAGGTATCATTAAGTTATTGGATAATTGTACTGCGGATGGGTTTGTATTCCGGGTAGATATGCGTCTGCGACCATGGGGAGATGGTAGCGATTTGGCCATTCATCTATCAGCATTGCAGAAGTATTTTGCCAATCATGGACGAGCATGGGAGCGATTTGCCTGGCTAAAAGCACGCGTGGTTGGTCAGATTTCACCGCCATTTTACGATGAATTACAAGCGCTTATTAGACCTTTTGTTTTTCGGTATTACGTCGATTATAGTGCTTTTTCAGCATTACGTGAGATGAAGTCGCTCATTCAAAACCAAGTGGCGCAGCGAGAAGATTTAGACAATATCAAGCTAGGTGCTGGCGGTATTCGTGATATTGAGTTTATTGTACAAGCCTTTCAGCTCATCTACGGTGGCCGTCATCCGCAATTACAAGTCAAGTCGTGTCTGCAAGCAATGATGGCTTTATGTGAACTTGAATATCTTGAATACTCAACCTATGAGCAATTACAAGCCGCTTACCGGTTTTTGCGTCGACTTGAGCACGGCATCCAAGCGATTAACGATCAGCAGACTCAGCGTTTGCCTAATGATGAACATTGGCAGTACAATTTGGCTTGCACTTTAGGCTTTGAGACTTGGGATGCGCTACTAACAACGCTTAATTTGCATCGTGAAAATGTCAATGTTCCATTTGAGCGTATGGTGACTGAACGACAAGTACCCGATCAAGAAGATACTGAGCTTGACCATGCCAATCTTGATGAGCAAATTGCGCAGCTTGATACCGTATTAACAGAGCAAAACCGCGCTCAATTACAGACATTTTGGCAATCAAAAATGGTCGCCAACTTAAGCGAGGAAGCCAGAACCCGTTTAGATGATGCTTACCCAGTAATCGTGCATGCGTTGCTTGCGCATCAAGAACAGCAGCAGCTAGCCAATAGCGCGTTGCCGCGTCTCATCAATTTACTTGAGGCAATTTGTCGGCGCTCAATCTACTTAGTCATGATCGCAGAAAACCCAAATGCAACGGTTGAGCTGATTCCGATGTTGTCTGCCAGTCCTTGGATTGCAAATGAACTGGCACGGTATCCCGTGCTACTCGATACCTTTTTACAGCAGCGTTATCGTCATCTGCCAGACAAACTAGAGCTACACGACATTTTGCGCCAGCGTCTATTGCGTGTAGAGCCTGATGACGAAGAAGAGCTACTGAGTGTGCTGCGATTGTTTAAAAAGAACCAAGTACTGGCCGTTGCTGCTAGCGACGTCTTGGCTGAACGCCCCATTATGAAGGTATCAGATTCCTTGACCTATATTGCAGCTGTGGTGTTAGAGGCTGCACTGGAACGGGCTTTTGCAGAATTGGTCAAGCGCTATGGCTATCCTATCGCCCAAAATGGTGATCCAGTGACTGAAGCGGATTGTGGTTTTGCTATTATCGGTTATGGTAAGCTTGGTGGCCTTGAGCTGTCTTATTCCTCCGATTTAGATTTGGTGTTTTTACACAAAATAAAAGAGCAGGGCATGACGACTGGCGAGAAGTCAGTAAGCGGCATGAAGTTTGCGGCTCGTTTGGCTCAAAAACTTATGACTTATCTCAATACGCAAACGCGTGATGGACGAGCGTATGAAATCGATATGCGTCTGCGCCCATCGGGAAATGCAGGTATGATGGTGGTTTCTTGTCATGCTTTTGAGACTTATCAGCGCGAAAAAGCGTGGGCTTGGGAGCATCAGGCACTGGTTCGGGCTCGAGCAATATGCGGTGACAAACGTGTAACAGCGCTATTTTGCGATATTCGCCGTACGATATTGGCATTGCCACGTACGCTTGATGAAGTACGTACGGAAGTGACAAGTATGCGCATCAAGATGCAAAAGCATCTGGGCACCAGTCAATGGCAACAACAAGCGGGCAAGTTTCATCTTAAGCAAGACGCTGGCGGTATCATTGATATTGAGTTTCTCGCGCAATTTGTCGTGTTGGCCTATTCGCATAAGTACCCAAGCCTGACTAAGTGGAGCGACAACGTACGCATCTTTGAAGAGGTGGCGTTGCTTGGCATTTGGGAGGAGCAAGTTTGTCAAGATTTAACTGATGCTTACTTACGTATTCGCGCCGCCACCCATCAGTTAGCATTGGCTGAGCAATCACTACTGGTAGATGAGCTGCTATGGACAGAGACACGCGCACTGGTACAAGCTCAGTGGCAACATCTTATGGGTGTGTCCTCGAGAGAAGAAGAATAAGCGTTTATACGGCAAAGGGTATAAATAAAAGCCAAGCTAGGATAAACTAAAATGTTTCATTTGTTTGGCTTTCCGATGATATAATCGTTTACGCACTAATACGGACTCGGTGTAAGCATACAATTTTAATTAAAACACTTACTTAAAACTCAATAAAAAGTTAGTCAATAGTACTAACATAAGGATTCTTACATGAATATGGCAACACAGGAAGGAAAGCTTTGGATGAACGGCACAATGGTTGAACAACCTGATGCCAAAGTTCATGTACTTACCCATAGTTTGCATTATGGTATGGCAGTGTTTGAGGGTGTACGTGCTTATCAAACTGATGACAATCGTACCGCAATCTTCCGTTTAAAAGAGCATACTGAGCGTCTGCTAGGATCTGCAAAGATCTTCCAAATGGACGTGCCTTTCGACGCAGCTACGCTTGAGCAAGCACATAAAGATGTGGTTAAACAAAATAAGTTGGCAGAAGCTTATATTCGTCCACTTATTTGGGTTGGCGCAGAAAAGTTAGGTCTATCCTCACATGGTAACAGTATCAACGCGATGGTTGCAGCTTGGCACTGGGGCGCGTATCTTGGTGACGAGGGCATCCAAAACGGTATTCGGGTTAAAACATCCTCTTATACACACCACATGCCAAACGTCACTATGTGTAAGGCTAAAGCCTCAAGTAACTATCCTGTCTCTATCATGGCCAACCAAGAAGTGACTCGTAATGGCTATGACGAAGCCATCTTAATGGACCCACAAGGCTTTGTGTGTCAAGGTGCAGGTGAGAATTTATTCTTAGTTAAGAACGGTGAACTACATACCCCAGATTTATCTGGCGGCGCACTAGATGGTATTACTCGTCGTACTATCTTGCAGTTTGCGGCTGACTTAGGTATCAACGTCATCGAACGCCGTATCACGCGTGATGAGTTTTACTTAGCAGACGAGATTTTTATGACTGGTACTGCTGCTGAGGTCACACCGATTCGTGAATATGATGACCGTACTATCGGTAATGGTGGTCGCGGTCCATTGACCGAAAAGCTACAAACGTTATATTTTGACGTAGTACACGGCCGTAATGAGAAATATATGGACTGGTTAAGCTTTATTGATTAACGTTATCTAGCAAAATTAAAAAGGCTGAACATAATTGTTCGGTCTTTTTTTTATGTTAATATACGGAGCATATTATTTATTCATACTATTTAAAGTGAGTAGTTTCGATGCCAATGGGTACAAAAGCAGCATATAACAACAATATTAAGCAAATTATCTGTATTAAATGGGGTACTAAATATGGCGCTGATTATGCCAATAAGCTCTATGGTATGGTATCACGCAATATTACGCCACCATTTCGCTTCGTCTGCTTTACTGACGATACTACAGACGTTCGTTCAGAGATTGAGTGTCAAGAACTGCCTCCTTTAGACGTGACTATGCCAACCAATACCTTAGGTAAATGGCCAAAGTCACGACTTTGGGGTGAAAAGTTAGGTGATCTATCAGGAACTGTCCTATTTGTAGATCTGGATGTCATTATCGTTGATAGCCTTGATCCTTTTTTTGAGTATGGTAAACCTGATGATGTTATCTTGTCTTATAATCCAAGTAATCCCTTAGAGCGGTTAGGGCAAACGTCTTGCTTTCGTTTTCAAGTTGGTTCGTTGGTATCTCTTCAAGAAAAATTTAAAGCTGATCCGCAAGGTATCGCTGATAAATACCGCTTTGAGCAACGCTTTGTAACTCGTAATGCGCCAAATGGTGTCAAGTTGTTCCCAAAGAAATGGGTGGCCCATTTTAGACGTAAGTGTCGTCAACCGTTCCCGCTAAATTATATCAAAGAACCAAAAATCCCTAAAGGGGCACGCATTGTTATCTTCCCAGGTGGCCTATATCCCACCAATGCTATCGAGGGTAGATATGACAAAAAGTCAGCTAATAATATTAAAGACCATTTGAAAAACTTAAAACACCCTAAAAACTTAAAGCATCCTCTTCGTCATCTACGTCATTTTATCTTGCCCGTAGATTGGGTTGAAAAGCACTGGAAAGAGTAGTTATAAAGTCTGGTTAGGTTTAGCTTGTTTTCATTGGCGATAGTTTCATTTAATAGCTAACTGGCATTACCAAATGAAAGCTGCTATCAAATGCAATAGATAAGCTATATTATTAGATGGTTATAGATTAAGTTTTACTCAGGTGCGACACCTA
The DNA here is from genome assembly GCF_947488565.1 of uncultured Psychrobacter sp. Lineage (GTDB taxonomy): Bacteria > Pseudomonadota > Gammaproteobacteria > Pseudomonadales > Moraxellaceae > Psychrobacter > Psychrobacter saeujeotis. Next base: position 249,839 of record NZ_CANKZC010000004.1, read on the forward strand.
TACTCACAGAAACTGCAAAAAACAACCCAATCCCACTTTATGGTCTGTGCAGTGGATTAACGATTTTGCTAAATAATAAAGCTTATTGTTTGAAGTTTTCAGCAAGTGTGGAAGTTATAAAAATATAGAAATCTTTCATAACCAGTAGGTGAAAAAATGGAAAATAATGCTGCTATCAAAATATTTGTCGGCTGTGACCCCAACAATTCTGATTTAGAACAAATGATGGTGCTGGATTATAGCGTTCATAAACATACCGATACTCCTGTAGAGATCATCTGGATGCAACTATCGCGTGACCCTGAAAGTTTTTGGTACTCAAACCCGAAGGCTGGCGAGGGCTGGAATACAGCCAAATGGGCAACGCCTTTTTCAGGGTTTCGTTGGGCGATTCCAGAGTATTGCAACTTTGAGGGTCGTGCCATTTATATGGATGCTGATATGGTGATCTTAGATGATATAGAAGCGTTATGGCAGCACCCTATTGAAGGACAGTCGATTGTAGCGGCAAAAACCAAAGCGGACATGACACGTTTATGTACGTGTGTTTGGGACTGCAGCAAGGCTGAAGACACGCTATTACCAATTAAACAGCTCAGAACAGATGAGGATAGTCATAAAAAAATGATGGAGCTCATCAAAAAACAACCTGAACTCATTGAATCTTATCAAGACAGCTATAACTGTGTCGATGGCGAAGGTTTGGCTATAAAAGATATCAAAATACTGCACTATTCAGATATGGGTACCCAGTTCAGTCATAAATACTCGATACCTAGAATCGAAAAAGAAGGCAGTCAGCATTGGTTTGATGGCAAAATCATGCCGCACCCAAGACCGGAGCTTAGTGACTTATTTGATCAATATTATCAAGAAGCCTTGCAAGCTGGTTATCAACTTGATGATTACCGAATAGAGCCTTTTGGAAGCTTTCCTAAAAAGACCCATAAGCGCTATAAAGGTAATAAAATCACTCGTCCAAAAGCGATAAAGACGGTATTTTCACGGTTATTCAAGCGCTAATAGAAAGGCGGTACTAATAAAGCGCTTAATCAGTGTTAGCATATGAAAGATTCAAAATAAAAGAAAGGTATTATGTGTCTTTGTTTTATAAATGTAGGCGTCTTGACACATCAATAGGTCAGTTTTTATGAGTCAAAATAGCAAGATTGTAGTACTAGTTATCAGTTGTTTACAAGGAGGCGGGGCAGAACGCGTTGTACTTACCTTAGGGCAGGGGTTTTATGAGTTAGGTTATGAGGTGCATATTGTACGGTTCAAACCTTTAGTGGAATATGAGCTGAATCCAAACCTTAACTATCATTTGCTCAAATATAAGCCATATAAGCTGATATTGGGCGAGACACGTCGTAATAAAATCTTTGCGGGTGTGCTTGATAGCTATATTGCAAAGAACATCGGTCAACCCGATATCATTTTATCTAATCTCGAGCGCGCCGATAGCGTGCTCAGCCATAGCAAGCTTGACAATGTCATTTACGTTATCCATAACACTTTATCGCTGTCGAATCAGTTTGAGCAAGTCAAAAACAGCGATAAATTGAAATCCAAACTGATCGATATATACACCAAGCATCCTTGCGTGTGTGTCAGTCACGGGGTCAAAGAAGATTTTATAGCCAATATCGGTAAAGTTAGCTCGATAACCGCCATACATAATCCAATCGATAGAGATTATATTCAACGCATGGCAGAGGCATTCGTGCCTGAGTATCAAAATTACATCATCCATGTGGGTAGCTTTAAGCGTGCTAAGCGTCATGATGTCTTATTAAATGCTTACGCGCAAACCGATCAATCAATGCCTTTACTGCTGCTCGGCCAAGGAAAATACAAAAAAGAGATGGAGCAGTTGGCTGTAGAGCTCAATATACAAGACAAAATTGTGTTTTTAGGGTTTCAAGATAATCCTTTCCCTTTTATCAAACATGCTCAATTTAAAGTATTGACCTCTGACTGGGAGGGTTTTGCCTTAGTCATTGCTGAGTCTTTAGCGCTAGGGACGCCTGTTATTAGTACGGATTGTCCGTCTGGACCGAACGAGCTTTTGCCAGAAGATAATTTGATGCCTATGAATGATATTAATGCCATCGCTGACAAACTAAAGCAAGCTATGTCAGATCCGCAGCAATTTGCTGCGCCATTTAATGAAGCGTTGTTACCGGTCGGTATCGCTGAAAAGTATATAGAATTTGCTGAAGGTTCAGTTGTTCTGTCTAACTAAAATAGTTTCTATTATAAGAACTATTGTCCATTAGAAATTGTCCCCAAGTAGAATTAAATAAACCATTTGCTTCTTTGGGCTAATAATTATTTTGTATTAACGTACAAAAAAGACGCTTTGTATAACTATTTTAGATATTACTATATAATGTTCGGAGAAAATTCAACATGTATCTACTTACCTAAATTTGAAGAGAAATAATGCTGAACAATAAAATAAGTAAAGACAAAGTTGTACTGTCTATTAACTCTTTGCAAGGCGCTGGCGCAGAGCGTTTTGTATTAACAATAGGCGCAGCGTTTCATAAGTTGGGTTTTGATGTACACATACTGCGTTTTAACTCTAAAGTCGAATTTACTTTGGATGGAAATTTAACATATCATTTGATTGAATATGATCGTTATAGAGTCTTACCTAAAGGTAGATTTCGTGACATGGTACTTGCTAAGACAGTGGATCGTTATATTAGGAAAAACATTACCAATCCTGTCTTGATTCTATCTAATTTAGAACGCTCAGATAATATTTTTAGCTATAGTAAGCTGCCTAATATTGTTTATGTTATTCATAATACTCTATCGCTATTACATAAATTTGAGCAGACAAAAAAAACAAAAGGTAGAAAAGATAGTTTTAAGAGTATCTATTCAAAAAACCCTTGTGTATGTGTAAGTAATGGCGTTAAAGAAGATTTTATTAAACAGTTTGGTAATATCACTCAAGTTACAGCCATTCATAATCCTACAGACAGGGAAGTAGTTCAAAAGCAAGCTAGTGCTTTTGTTCCTGAGTATCAAAACTATATTATTCATGTCGGTAGTTTTAAAGAAGCCAAACGCCATGATCTTCTTTTACAAGCATACGCTCAGACTGACCAATCTCTACCCTTATTACTTCTAGGTCAAGGTAAAGACCAAATTGAGATAGAAAGGTTAATCAGAGAGCTTGGTCTCGCTGATAATGTAAAACTTCTAGGCTTTTGTGAAAACCCTTATCCTTATATTAAGAATGCGAAGTTCAAAATTTTAACTTCTGATTGGGAAGGATGCCCTATGGTGATTCCAGAAGCTTTAGCGCTTGGTGTCCCAATAATCAGCACGGACTGCGAGTCAGGACCTAGAGAGGTGCTTCCGGAGAAAAACTTAATGCCCGTTAATGATGTTAATGCTATAGCGAATAAATTAAAATTAGCTATGCAAGATCCGCAACAGTTCTTTGCTGAGTTCGATGAATCATTACTACCTGTAGTTGCCGCAGAAAAATATTTAGACGTTGTCAAATATAAAAATTAATTCTTTAATTTAGCAAACTGTTTTTATAAAAGTATATGATATTTTTACAGTTATAACTGGAGTTCTGATTCTTATATTAAGTTAAGGTGTTCTGTAATTTTTTAGTTGGGTTTGTTTATTCCACCCACCATTTAGGCCGATCACTTTTATGTAGTGTACGCATAGTATGAAAGGCACTATGATTAGTTTGTAATCTATCAAAAATACTTAGTAGTATAGTAGCAGCGAGTTCGTCATTTTTATAAAAACTCTCATAGCGCTTACGCATGTTTATCAATGTATCATCAGAGCCAATTCGAAAATAAGTGAGGCCATCATATAAAGAGATATCACTACGGTACAATGCCTCGACGTTTTCAGTATCGACTGGATTCAATTCAGGACTACTAGCAGCGCCTAATTGTAAAAACTGCTTAGTTTCGTAAACTCGCAAGGTATTTATAAGCGTAGCGGCATTCATCAAGATAGCCGCTCGGCTTGTATTTGAGGTGTGATCAATGAAAGTATCACATGCAGAGATAAGCCATCGCAGCGGTAATTGCTGTAACAAATACTCTGTCTCTGTATTCCATAACTGCTCAAACTCTGCAAAAGTCTCAGCTACTTTATACTTACGGCGTAGCAGAACTACCAAAGTTGCATGGTAAAAGCTAAGCTCTGAGTAACCTATAAAGTAATGTTTTAAGTTATCTAAATGAGCGTTTAAATCCTTAGTTCTAGGTTTATGAGTTAGTGCTTCGCTATCACACATTGATTCTGTAATAATCGTAGCTTTCATCTCATCAAAACTTCTATCATGATAAGTTTTTACAAGGCGAGCAGCACCCAACCTCTTCTCACTTTTAAAAATTAAAATAGCTTTTCTCTTTAAAGCGTTCATTTTTGTCATGATTTTGACCTAAATTTTAAGTTAGGAAAGAATAGAAGATCAATCCCTATTTTATAGTGTTTTAAGAGTTGATTTTATTAATTGTTTTCAGTATGAATAATAGAGGTCATTAAGTCTTTAGAAACAGGCGAGTGGTTATATACGGTCACACCATGGTCCTGATAGACGCGTCCTAACAAATTAAAAGAAGGGATAATACGAGTGCTGACCGCTTTTTCTAACTTCGAGGGCGCGTTATCGTTCTTACTCTCATAAAACCTTGGCTGATTGCTGTTAATTAGATCGATACCATATAGATGAACGGAGCCTGCTCGTCGCGAGAACGCCAACTGCGCTGCCACATAGGCCACTGTACCGGCTTCGACAAACCCATCAGTAATATCTAATGAAACGCCGATAGGCTGAGCTGTCTGTTGGTTTTCTATCACAAAATTTGGGTGCTTAGCAAAATGAGTTAGCGCTAATTTTGTTTTTTTTGGTTTGGTCACACGAGTAAATAGTTTTTGCAGACTATATTTCGATTTTAATAACTGTGGCTTAGCTAAAGGTCTATCGACAGCAAATATCATTCTAATAGAGTCGTGATACTGCTCTATAAGTTTAGGATGATAGCGAGCAATCGCTTCTAAAACACTCATAGTGATATATAAAGGCTGACCGGCATAAGTGCTTTTAAGTAAGCTTAGCTGATGTTTTATAAATCTTTTATCACTAATAACATAACCGACAACCTGACTAAATGCATGTTTGTTTAATAAACTCAAACTGCCATTGACAAAAATGCTTGGGGCATTTAATAAAAGCGGTTTAAAGCTAATATCAGAAACTGAGGGCCCAGAGGCGAAAATATTCACAGATTGACCATCAAGGTTTTGCTTATATTCATAACTATCAAAAGTTTTTATAGTAATAATACGTTTATTTATAGCAATATCGATCTTACTTACAACATTCATGTTATAGCATCCATGTTTTACTATCGTCCAATTATAGTTTATTCATCCTTATACTTTTAGTACTTAATCACTACCAAATAAATCCCGCGTAAATACTTTGTCTGCCACATCTTTTATCTCCTTTGATAGTCTGTTGGCTAAGATAACGTCACTGATAGACTTAAATTTTTCCAAATCTTCTATCACTTCTAAATCAAAGAATTTTTCTTCTGTTAGTACCGGCTCATACACGACGACTTCGATACCTTTTGTCTTGATACGTTCCATAATGCCTAAAATAGCAGAGGCTCTAAAATTATCCGAGCCACTTTTCATGACTAGCCTATATACACCAACCACTTTGGGCTTCTTTTCAATAATTTTTTCAGCAATAAAGTCCTTTCGTGTTCTATTAGAATCAACAATTGCCCTAATCAAGTTACTTGGAACTTCAACGTAATTGGCTAAGAGCTGCTTAGTGTCTTTAGGTAGACAATAGCCCCCGTAACCAAACGAGGGGTTGTTATAATGAGAACCGATACGAGGATCTAAACCAACGCCTTCAATAATTTGCTTAGTGGACAACCCAAATGTCTGCGCGTAAGTGTCTAGCTCATTAAAGTAGGCTACACGCATGGCTAGATAAGTATTGGAAAATAGCTTAATGGCCTCAGCTTCTGTCGATTCGGTAAATAGCAGTGGTACATCCTTTTTTATCGCGCCTTGTAACAATAACTTGGCAAACTGCTGAGCGCGCTCTGATTGCTCTCCGACGATGATCCTAGAAGGGTAGAGGTTGTCGTGTAGCGCTTGGCCTTCTCGTAAAAACTCAGGAGAGAAGATAATATTATCGGTATTGTAGCGCTCTTTTACGCCTAGGGTATAACCAACCGGTACGGTTGATTTGATAATAATAAGCGCTTGGGTATTGACGGATAAAACCTCTGAAAGGACGGCTTCTACGGTTGAGGTATTAAAATAATTGGTCTTGCTATCATAATCCGTTGGCGTCGCTATGATAACAAAAGCAGCATCTTCATAAGCATGCTTGGCATCAAGAGAAGCAGTGAAGTTGAGAGTTTTATTACGCAAAAAGTTATCAATATCTTTATCTTCAATAGGTGATTGCTTAGCATTTAAAAGATTTATTTTTTCAGCCACCACGTCGACAGCGACAACTTGATTATGCTGCGCAAGAAGTATAGCGTTTGATAGACCTACGTAGCCGGTACCTACAACGGCAATTTTCATAATAAATCCAAGTGGTTAGAGTAAGGTTTATCGCATAGAGTTATACAAAATAAAGCGATGAACCTATAGGTAAATAGAGTAAGGTAATAATCTAGAACAGGGGGTTGTCATGCTTTGATAAAGAATGGCTAATTATCTTAGAAACTATTGCCAATACTCTTTTAACCATGGACTTGGTTTGACATGACGATACCATTTGCCGCCGCCACCTTTGATAGCATCGGGCGGATTAATCTCACCGTGAAAGATGACGATTTTTGCGCCATCAGGCAGCGTTGGGGTACGTACTAGATTGAATGGAATAGGGGCAATGCATTGATATTTGAAGCTGACACACCAGTCTTTATCCCAATACTCTAAGTGGTGATGCTCGCGCAGATAGTTAGAAAGATAGGCTTGCTCGTGGCGAACCTGCGTGCGAATGGTCCCAAAGTTCCGCTCGAAGTTTGCCAGTAAGTCAGGATAGGTGCCCATGCCGATATTGAAGCGATAAACTGAGCTATTACCAATCATACGCCATGGTTTTTTCCAATCACGAATGATAACGACGCTGTCTGGGTGCGCTGCTTGATAGGTAAAAAATCCATCAATATTATCAACGATGACGATATCGATGTCTAAAAATAATGCCACCCCTTTGAGGTCATACAGCTCAGTCTTGAAGGTGGTGAGCTTTTTCCAACCACGCTCAGGGCCTGCAGGTAGATCCAGCTCAGGTATTGGGTAGCAGTTTACGGCAAGGTCAATACCTGTGCTGTCATCGGTCAGACATACCATCTGAAAGTCCAATGTCAGGTGGCGGCTAACCATATTATATAGGCGATTGACGTATTCTGGGCCATACTTATCACCCCATTTCATACAAATGACATAACGCTGCTCAGGCTGACTATCGTTTGTATGAACTTGACTAGGAAAAGAGGTTTCAGTTTTTTCAGTTGCCATAATAGACTCGTATGGATATCAAGGAAGGGCTAAGAATGCTGATAATCTTAGCATAAATATGATTACCTGTAGCTTAGCAACTATAGGCGTACGCACTAGTTATCTCTACTATCGCTAGGATACTTAGCTTGGTTAGTACGAATAAAGTCAGTCAAGGCTTTTTCGTCAGCATTATAAGGATTGCCCAGTTGAGGAATATGCTTGAAGCGCCGATAGCCCCACATATAGTGGCTGCATTTATCCTCAATCATATGCTGCATGGCCAGATTGAGCGCAAGAGCTGCTTTTTTTGCATCGCGATCATACAGCGCTGGGTCATCAAGCTTATAACAATAAATATCAAATCCGCGCCCATCGTCACGGCGAATACAAGATAGGCCGACCAGTGCACATTTGGTTTTACTGGCAAGTTTAGAAGCTAGAGTACTGGTCAAAGTCTCAACACCAAAAAAAGGCACAACCACGCCGCCTGACGGATCAGGGACATGATCGGGCAGTACAATGCTAAATCCGCCTTGTTTCAGGGTTTTAAAGATGGCTTTGACCCCGCTACCATCGGTAGGTACTAGCGTTGCATTTAACCGCGAACGACCTTGCAGGACAAAGTCGTTAGTGATGTCGCCTTTGACAGGCTTATACATGATCGTTGGGGCGCCAAACTGATTGAGCCATGCGTTCATCATCTCCCATGTACCAAGGTGTGGGACGATGGCTAGCATACCGTTAGGGCTTGCCAATCCTTCTAGTAAAATATCTTTATCGTGCACATCACGTATCTGATTGATGCTCCACTCAGGCGACATCGCCCAGCTTTTAATCGACTCAATACTAGTCAAACATTGATGATAGATAATGTCTTTGGTTAGGGCTTTTTTTTGCTGCTCTGATAAATCATTAGCAATCAGCGCTATATTGATATTGACAGTGCGCATGATGCTCATACTGGGTATTTTGACGATTATCCAAGCAACAAAACGTGCCAGTATCTGCAATACAGATAATGGCACGTACTTAAAAATATGATATGGATTCATGACCACTCACAAGGTGATAAATCATGTAATCTATCAGCTAAAAAATAGCTAAACATAATCAAATGGCCTACTGCGCAGGTCTATTACTGTCAGCCTGTGCTTTTTCTCGCACACGAATACCAAGGTCACGTAGTTGCTTGCTATCGACTTCAGCAGGTGCTTGCGTTAGTGGACATTCAGCAGTTTTAGTTTTTGGGAAGGCAATGACATCACGAATAGAGTCTGCACCTACCATTAGCATAATCAGACGATCTAAACCGAAAGCCAAACCACCATGCGGCGGTGCACCAAATTTTAGGGCATCAAGTAAGAAACCAAACTTGTCTTCAGCCTCTTGCTCACCGATACCAAGCGCTTCGAGTACGGCTTGCTGCATATCATAGGTATTGATACGTAAGCTACCACCACCAACTTCTGTACCGTTTAGTACCATATCATAAGCGATAGATAACGCAGTTTCTGGACTATCTTTTAGCTCCTGCACAGAACCTTTAGGTTTAGTAAACGGATGGTGCATTGACGTCCATTTGCCATCGTCAGTCTCTTCAAACATTGGGAAGTCAGTCACCCAAAGCGGTGCCCACTCACACGTCGTCATCTCTAAGTCTAGACCGATTTTTTGACGTAATGCGCCCATCGCATCGTTTACCACACTGGCTTTATCTGCACCAAAGAAGATAATATCGCCATCTTCTGCATCAGTACGTTCAATGAGGCTTACCAATACATCATCAGTCATATTTTTAATAATGGGTGACTGTAAGCCAGATTCTTGGTCTACGCCATTGTTGATTGTGCTAGCATCATTGACTTTAATGTATGCCAAACCGCGCGCACCATAAATGCCAACGAACTTAGTATAAGCATCGATTTGTTTACGGCTTAATGAAGCGCCGCCAGGGATACGTAGGGCAGCGACGCGACCTTTAGGGTCATTCGCAGGCCCGGCAAATACTTTAAAATCAACGTCTTTCATTAGGTCTGCAACGTCAACCAGCTTTAATGGAATACGTAAGTCAGGCTTGTCTGACGCGTAGTCACGCATCGCCTCGGCATAAGTCATACGTGGGAACTGGTCAAACTCAACGTCCATCATGGTCTTAAATAAATGCTTAATTAGACCTTCGTTGATGTTCATGATCTCTTCTTCATTTAAGAAAGAAGTCTCGATATCTACTTGGGTAAATTCAGGCTGACGGTCAGCACGTAAGTCTTCATCACGAAAGCATTTGGCGATTTGATAATAGCGGTCAAAGCCTGACACCATGAGCAACTGCTTAAATAACTGCGGCGACTGCGGTAGGGCAAAGAAGTTACCAGGACGAGTACGTGAAGGCACCAGATAGTCACGTGCACCTTCAGGGGTTGCACGAGTCAAGATAGGCGTTTCAACATCTAAGAAACCATGATCGTCAAGGTAGCGGCGAATCGCTGAGGTGGCTTTAGCGCGAAATACCATACGCTCTTGCATTTGCGGGCGACGCATATCAAGATAACGATACTTAAGACGTAAATCTTCTGATACGGTGGTGTTTTCGTCATTTAATGGGAATGGCGGGGTCTCAGACTTTGCTAATACTTCAATCTCTTTGCCCAATAGCTCAATCTGACCACTGGTCATATTGTTGTTTTCTGTGCCTTCATAACGGCGGCGTACGCGGCCAGTAATTTTTAGCACGTATTCAGGACGTACCGCATCGGCAGTAGCGAACGCTTCTGGGGTGTCAGGATCGACAACCACCTGTAAGATACCAGCACGGTCACGCATGTCTAAAAAAATCACGCCGCCATGATCGCGACGACGATGTACCCAGCCTACGATGCTGATAGTTTGTTCTAACAGGCTCTCAGTGACAGCGCCACAATATTCGTCTCGGTATTTGCTATGCACCGCCATTTCGCTCTCTGTTGTAATGCTCTGCGTCATAATATTAGTTATCCAGTTATCAGCCCAATTCAAAGTACAATAATGCAGCCATCGCTATATGATTTCAACCATTGGTTATTCTTACTTAGTCCAGCACAAACTATGATGACCGATATAGCCATATAATAGGATTGTCATGGTTTATCGATTAAAATTATTGGTTCAGGCGCTGCTATCTCAATACATGTTGGATTCATGTCATCAAAAAATAGCAAATAAAACGCGATCAAGACAAATCCTCATCGCGTTGGCTGCATAAAATAGATATAAGCGCATATTATGCCTAAAGTGCTTTTGTTATACAACTGTCCTTGCGCAATCCTAGTGCAATCAGTCTTTACTAATAACATAGCGTACCAATGTATAAAGCACTGTTATACTCGCAGCTTATAAAGTAACCATTAAAATCGTCGCCCTGCTTGAAAACCGTCTATAAAGTGCGCATATCAAGCTAACGCTAACCCTATTATCTTCATACTCTAGCCTCTTATTTAAGGAAAACGCTTCATGTTATTTCATCCTTCTAAAAACCCAGTAGAACTCAGAGTTATTCATCTAAATAAAAACCAAGAACAACGTCGCCAAGATTTGATGGAGGCGACACAAGGCAAAGCTGCATTAAAACAGCTAAAAAAGCGTATGGCCAAAAAAGCCAAGCAAGCTTTAAAAGATAAAGCTAAAGGTAAAAATAAAAGCAATCAAGTTTTCGTACTTGACTTCGATGGTGATATTAAAGCGTCTGCTGTCAGGCATTTGCGTGAGGAGATCAGTACGCTGATAAGTACGGCTAATGAAGGCGATGAGGTCGTTGTGCGTCTTGAGTCTCCTGGGGGCTTAGTGCATGGGTATGGACTTGCAGCAGCGCAGCTAGCCCGGCTAAAAGATGCGGGTCTTAAGTTGACTGTATGTGTGGATAAAGTTGCCGCCAGTGGTGGTTATATGATGGCCTGTGTCGCTGACAATATAGTAGCAGCACCGTTCGCTGTGATCGGCTCAATCGGTGTGGTGTCACAACTGCCAAACTTTCATAAATGGCTCAAAAACCACGATGTTGATTATGAGATGTTTACCGCTGGTGATTACAAACGTACCGTAACAGTCTTTGGTGAAAACGATGCTGAAGACCGTGCCAAATACCAAGAAGAGCTTGAGCAAACGCATGAGCTGTTTAAGCATTTTGTTAATCGTTACCGCTCAGTACTAGATTTAGATAAAGTGGCGACTGGTGAGCATTGGTATGGCGAAGACGCGCTACATCTCAATCTGGTTGACAAGCTGCAAACCTCAGATAGCTACCTTTTAGAGCTGATGGCTAATAATGAAGTCTATGCACTGCATTCACGCCAAAAGCCAACTTTGGCAGAAAAGTTAGGACTGTCGCAGGCGGCAGAAGCGACTTTGAGCATGGCTGCTGACAAGCTTCCTGATGCCTTGATGCGCTTTGATCTTAATAGTCGTTTAAATATTTTAAAGTAAAAATTTAATTATTAGCTATAAATATGAGGCATAAAATTAGTTTTAAAATTTTGTGTTGATCTAACAAATTCATTTAGTAAATATAAAGGTGTGGCCTAGTCGGTCGCGCCTTTTTTACTGTTTATTGATAATGGCTATGTTATAAATGTAGCAGATAAAAAATAGTAAACGTACGTACACTGTATAAGTGAAATCGAGCTTTATTAAGAAACCCAACAAGGAAGAGGATAATAATCATGTCTACAGACACCGCTACCGTTATGTTCACTGCTACATCACAAGGTCAAGCTATGTATGAGCAAGTCAAAGAATTTATCACTACTCAAATTGAGCCGATAGAAGCGCAGTTTTGGCAAGACTGCCACGAGCAAAACCCTGATGGTAATTGGAAAAACTGGCAATGGCCCGAAAAGTACGAAAGTCTACGCAAGCAGGCTCGAGAAGCTGGGTTGTGGAACCTGTTTTTACCGGATGATACCTTAGGCGCTGGATTATCTGTCACTGACTATGCTCCAATTGCAGAGTTGACAGGACGCAGCTTATTGGCTCCTTATGTTTTCAACTGCAATGCGCCAGATAGTGGCAATATGGAGCTGCTATGGCGTTATGGTTCTGAGGAGCAGCAAGACAAGTGGCTCACGCCATTGTTAGAAGGTAAAACCCGCTCGGTATTTTGCATGACTGAGCCTGAAGTAGCGTCAAGTGATGCAACCAACATGCAGACGACGGCTGTGGTCGAAGGTGATGAGATTGTTATCAATGGTAGCAAGTGGTGGTCGTCAGGTTTAGGTGATCCTGCGGTTGATGTATTAATCGTGATGGCTTATACCCTTGACGAGAATAAAGACCGTCACCATCAGCATTCGATGGTATTAGTACCCGCAAAAACAGCAGGCGTCAATATTGAGCGTATGCTAAAAGTATTCGGTGATTATGACGCGCCGCATGGTCACGGAGAAGTTAGCTTCGATAATGTACGTGTGCCAGTCAGTCACTTTATTGGTGGGCCCGGTATGGGCTTTGAGATTGCTCAAGGCCGCTTAGGACCAGGTCGTATTCATCACTGTATGCGCTGTATTGGTGCGGCAGAGAAGTCTTTAGAGTTAGCCGTTGCTCGCGGTATGGAGCGAGTAGCTTTTGGCAAACCGCTATTACAACTGGGTGGTAACCTCGAACGTATCAGTGATGCTCGTATCAAAATCGATCAAGCGCGCCTGCTTACTCTATACGCTGCCCAAAAAATGGACGCACAAGGCACCAAAGCGGCATTGACAGAGATATCAGCCATCAAAGTTGTAGCGCCAACGGTATTGCAAGAAGTGGTCGATATGACGATTCAGATTCATGGTGGTATGGGTGTGTGCCAAGATACAATGTTGCCCAGCTTTTTTGCACAAGCTCGCGCGCTACGTCTAGCCGATGGCCCTGATGAAGTGCATAAAACCATGATTGCCAAATTAGAATTAAAGCGTCAAGGGTTTCGACTCAAACGCTAATTGATAATCTATGAGTCATTAAAATAGCCTAAGCAAAAGAGATTCAATTTAGTAATAGATAATCGATTTGAAAGCAGTTTTTTAAAAACACTCAAGCGTAAAATAGGCTTAGAAGTCGGTCTTTTTAAAAATATGAAAATATCAGTATTAACACGAGGCTACCAAGCGCCTACAGGATAAGGAATATCACATGGCAACAGATAATAATACAGCAGTTAATAATAAGGTCTTAGACAAAGGCGGCGATGTTCGAAAAGGCGAAGAGCTGGATGCTCAAGCTGTCAGCGCATGGCTACGTGAACAGGATGTTGATATAAACGGTGAGCCTACCGTCACGCAGTTCTCAGGCGGTGCGTCAAACTGGACTTACCGGCTACAATATGAAGGCACGGGTGCAGATCAAGATTTGATCTTGCGTCGTCCGCCAAAAGGCACCAAAGCCAAGTCAGCGCATGACATGGTGCGTGAATATACGGTACAAAATGCGCTAATGGACGCTTATCCATATGTACCAAAGATGGTGGCGCTATGTACCGATGAGTCGGTCATCGGTGCCGACTTTTATGTCATGGAGCGTATGGAAGGCATCATTCCGCGCGCCAATCTGCCCAAAGAGATTGATTTAGATGAGGCGCAGACACGCGAATTATGTACTAATGTGATTGATGCACTGATTGAGCTGCATCAAGTTGATTATCAAGACCATCCTGACTTAGTGGCACTAGGTCGCGGTGACGGCTACTGTGAGCGACAAGTCAGTGGTTGGGATAAGCGTTATGTAAAAGCTAAAACACCTAACGTGCCAAGCTTTGCCTTGGTGCGTCAATGGCTTGGTAAGCATACACCGACTGATAGCGCCACTTGTGTCATTCATAATGATTGGCGCTTTGATAATGTGATTTTAGATGCCCAAGATCCGACCAAGGTCATTGGCGTGCTCGATTGGGAAATGGCTACTTTAGGCGATCCATTGATGGATTTGGGCAGCGCCTTGGCCTATTGGATTGAGGCAGATGACAACATCATTATGCAGCAATCCCGCCGTCAGCCGACGCATCTAAAAGGCATGATGACCCGTGATGAAGTGGTGGATTATTACCTCGAGCGTACGGGTTTACAGATAGATAACTGGACGTTTTATGAGGTATTTGGGTTATTTCGCTTAGCGGGTATCGTACAACAAATCTATTATCGCTATTATAATAAACAAACCACCAATCCTGCTTTCAAAAACTTTTGGATTATCGTTCATGTATTGCATGCTAAGTGTCTAAAGCTGATTGCAAAGTATGAAGGCGATGCGTTATTCACGACTCGGGTACAGCCGCATCTGCAAGATATGGGCGTCGATGCTACGATGGTTGAGCAGCTACCAAGCCCAGTAAAAAAAGTCATTAAAAGCATACTGCCAAAAGGCTACTTTGAGCAAGATACTAAGCCATCTGACAAGTAAAACTTTAAAATACAATAAAAGGTAATAGTGTTATGACAACTATTCTCTTGGCACGCCATGGTCAAGCATCGTTCGGACAAGAAAATTACGACCAGCTTTCAGAATTAGGTAGTAAGCAGGCGCGCTTGCTTGGTCAGCATTATGCGACCACACAGCGCCGTATCGATGCCATATTTACAGGGAGCCTATCAAGACAACAAGACTCTGCACGCTACTTTTGGGAGACCTACCAATCTTCTATAGCTGCTGGCGATGTGACACCTGCACTAGATCTGTCTGCTCCTGATAGCTATGTGATCGATGCCTTTAACGAGTTTAACCATAAGGACGTTTTTATTAAGTCTGACCCCGCTTTTACGACTCAAGAAGCGATTGCCGCAGAGCTTGCCAAGTCCGACACACCAAAGGCTCGTTTAGCCGAGTTGTTTAATCTTGCTATGCAGCGTTGGCATGCTGGTCATAATGATTCAGACTACCTAGAGAGTTGGCCACAGTTTAACTTACGCGCGCAGCAAGCACTTGAGCATGTACGCACACAAGCTGCACAATTAAGTCATTTAGGACGTGATAGTACGATATTAGTGTTTACCTCAGGTGGCGTCATCGCTGCTATTACTGCGCATTTACTGCAGCAAGGTAGTCAGACGGCCTATCAATTGAATAGAAGCCTTGTCAATACAGGTGTGACCTCTATTACTGTAAAAGAGCAAGTGCCGCGTTTATTGTCCTTAAACGAATATAGTCATTTATTTGCGGATAGTAAGCGCTACGTCACTTGGCGCTAGCAGTCTTCATCATTGTTTTTGATACACAACCGACACCCATCTGCTCAGACATATCTACTATAATAAATGGTTTTTGAAGACCTGCTTTTAGATTTATATTAATGCACTGATAGAGAAAGGACTGCTTATGCAAAATAAATTAATGAGCCTAGTAACGCAAACGGCTAAGCAAGGCAAGGATCAGGCATTAAGTGCCATTCAACCGGCACGCTACCTAAAAGGTTTGACCAAATCTCAAGTTGGAAAAGGCAAAACTGTCTTGATTACAGGGGCCAGCTCAGGTCTTGGCGAAGGCATGGCACGGTTATTTGCAAAATTAGGCTACAATTTAGCCATTTGTGCGCGCCGTACCGATCGTTTGGATCAACTAAGAGCTGAGTTAACAGAGTTATATCCTGAGATAAGCGTGGCGTACCGTGTTTTAGATGTCACTGACTATGATGCGATATTTAAAGTGTTTGATGCTTTCGCTGAAGATTTCGGTCATATAGATCGGGTTGTGGTCAACGCTGGCGTAGGTGAGAGTCGCCGTATTGGTAAAGGTCGTTTTGAGACCAATCGCCGTACCGCTGAGATAAACTTTGTCTCTGCATTGGCCCAGTGCGAAGCGGCGATGAAAGTTTTTCGCGCGCAAAATAATGGTCACCTCGTAGTGATATCAAGTATGTCGGCGATGCGCGGTTTACCCAAGCATATGACTACTTATGGGGCGAGTAAGGCCGGCTTAGCTTATTTAGCAGAAGGTATTCGAGCCGATATGCTATTAGAGAAATTACCAATTAAAGTGTCTACTATTTATCCAGGTTATATTCGTACTGAGATTAATACCAATGCCAAGCCTTTACCATTTGAAGTCGATTCAGATACTGGTACTAAAGCTATGGTTGCTGCCATTGAATCAGGGGTTGCAGAAGCGTGTGTACCAAGCCTGCCATGGTCAATTGTGGGACAAGCGATGAAACATTTGCCACTTAATGTAGTCAATAAAATCAGCTAGTCAATGAACCAACCCTTATCTATAGTCGATTCTAAAAAAACAGATACATTATATGTCAACCCGGAACTGGTATAAATTTTTCGAGCGTGCTGTGCCTGCGCCGCTCGATGCTGCGTAAAATTCATCTCAGTCCCACTGTATCGTTTTTATACTGAACTCACTATATATAGCAAAAAACCCTCTATATTAACGTATAGAGGGTTTTTTTAGCAATTTTTGAAATTCTTAATCTTCATCAAGCTTTATAACTCTTATCCTAAATCTAAAAAAACATGTAGCATTTACGCATAGCTAGAGCTAGCGAGCATTGTCTAATAAATGCTTTTCGCGTAATTTCTGACGTAATACTTTGCCAACATTGCTTTTTGGTAGTTCACTAACAAACTCAATATGGCGCGGGCATTTATAACCAGTCAAGTTATCTAACGCAAAATCTTTAACCACATCTGCGGTGACATTACTGTCTGCTGGTACGATATAAATCTTGACAGCTTCGCCTTGGCGTTCATCATCGATACCAATTACCGCACAGTCGACAATACCATCACAATCAAGCATGACTGACTCAATCTCATTGGGGAATACATTGAAGCCTGAGACCAAAATCATATCTTTTTTGCGGTCGAGCAAAGTAAAATAACCTTTTTCGTCCATACTGACGATATCACCAGTACGAAAGTAGCCGTCCTTAGTAAAAGTTTCATGATTATCATGGTTAAAATAACCAGAAGTTACATTAGGGCCTTTGATACACATCTCACCTGCTTGATGCACGCCAACACGCTCATCTTTGTCGTCGATCACAATGATGTCAACACCAGGGCCTGGAACGCCAATCGTCCCATTAAATTTACGATCTGTGACGACGTTGGCTGTACCTACAGCGACGCCTTCTGTCATGCCCCAACCTTCTATCATCGCACAGCCCGTGGTTTCCAGCCAGCGCGCTGCCGTTTGCTCAGTCGCTGCCATCCCGCCTGCTTGCGTAATACGTAGTGAGCTAAAATCTAACTGTTTAAAGTTTGGCTGATCGAGCAGTCCCTTAAATAAGGTATTGACCGCAGGGAAAATATGGAAAGGCTGCTTTGATAAGGTTTTGATAAACCCTGGCATATCGCGCGGATTGGGTATCAATATAAAGGTATAACCCGAACGCATACCTAATAGGCTCAGCATAAAGGCAAAAATGTGATACAGCGGTAGAGCCATAACCATATTAATGTATGCCTCATTCATATTTGAGGTGACAGGTCGGTACCAAGCTTCTGACTGCAGGGCAGCGGCTATGATGTTGCGTTGAGTTAATACTGCTCCTTTTGATAGCCCTGTCGTACCACCAGTATATTGTAAAATGGCTTTTTGCTCTGATGCCATTGTTGGGGCTTGAAATGGTAACGCTTTACCTTTTTTAAGGACATCAGAGAATTTGGTAACTTCATGCTTAGGATCATTAAGCTTATATTTAGGGACTAAGCGTTTGACTTGTCGAATCATGGTATTGACCAACATGCCTTTTAGACCCATCATGTCGCCCATTTTTGATAGGACAATACGATTGATAGAAGTCTCATCAACCACTTGTTCAAGCGCTTGAGCAAAGTTATCAACGATAAATATGATTTTAGCGCCTGAATCATTTAGTTGATGACGTAACTCGCGTCCAGTATATAAGGGATTGATAGGGGTACAAACATAGCCTGCGCGCAAAATACCAATCATGATTGGCAAATACTGCGGTACGTTTGGCATCATCAGCGCTACAAGGCTACCTTTTGGTAACCCTTGAGCTTGCAACCATGCAGCGACCGCCAATGATGCTTTATCGACATCATCGTAAGTATGGGTGACACCCATGCAGATACTCATAGGGTGCATACGATAACGATTAAAGCACTCCTCATATAGCTCTACCAAGCTGTCATATTTATCAGGGTCAATGGTTTTGGGTACAGTACCAGGATAGTGATCCAGCCAAGGTTTGTTCTCTGTCATGGTTAGCGTCCTTAAAAATTATTGATTGCTATATAGAAAAGCGTAGAGGAGAGCAGTTGTATATCTACCAACAATAAAGACTAACGCTGATGCGACCAATAGGCATTGACCACGATAATATCCTTATTTACTGAACAGCTGCTAAGATACTTTTAGGATAATTTGATCCTTATATACCTCATATTTCTTATCATTAATAGAATCAATCATGAGATAATAATAAGGTATAATTTAACCATAGAGTAACATATCTGCAATTATTATTTGTATTGAAGTAACAGTACTGGTTAGTATGCAAAAATTGTAGACAGATGTACTAATATATGGTGCAGAATAAAGGAAGGTCCGAGTCTATTGTGAGTTTGGTTTTGGCCTTCGTAAGTCATGTTTGAGACGTTACAGGCTTATTAACTCTATTAGGTAGTTTTTCACTGCTCGGATTTACTACTGTAGAGCGCTTACTCTATACTTAAATATTCTTAAAAATCAGCAAGAGTTTTTGTCAATAACCATGTACAAATGTTATTGGTCAGTAGTATGGTGTGTTATGGCTTGTTGAATACTGTCATGAAGATTTTTTGGCACTCGTATCGGCCGTATTGGTGCAGCACTAGCCACTATGTCTGATGTATCAGCACTATCGGCTGGCTCTGGTGTTGTCTGATTCTGCACGCAAGCAATCACAATCTTGGCGCTACTTAATAAGGTTTTTGCCGAAGGGTAGTGGTTTTCATTTGCGTCCTGTGACGCATGGCGATGAATACTTTGATAGAATACAATGCTAGCAGGTTTTAGTTCAACTCGATCGATATGTACTTTAATAACTTCATCCAAAAATATCGCCTTTTTGTACTGTAGCTGTGCTTGACTCACTACAAAGTGCTGGATTTGACCATCATCAGCATGCATAAAATAGCCGTTTAGACCAAGCTGACTAAACCAGTCGCGGCGACAATTTTCAAAAAACACCAGATGGTTGGCGTGGTAGACTATACCGCCAGCATCAGTATGGTTGATATATACGCGGTAATCGGTAGAGAATAAAGGTGATATTGTAGGATTTGATGGCGTTGTCGTCATAATTTGGCTCACATCGTTTGGCTAAAAAAGTAGCTTATTGAAGATACTGCAATGTTTATAGATACGTATAAGATAAACATGATTAGAAAGAAAGTATGCCGTTATTTGTTGTGTCATAGCGGTCAGTAAAGCAAGTTTTCTACTGTATCTTAAGATGTAAAAACACGCAATAGTCAGATCGACTTAGCTCTGTTTGTAGCTGTTCATCGCCCTTTTGCATTTCAACATTTAGCATAATAATTTATAAAATATAAATAAACTCGAATCAATCAATATAGGATAAAGCATGACCCGTTTTGTGAGTTTTAATATCAATGGTATTCGCGCCCGTCAGCATCAGCTTGAGGCTGTACGAGAAGTCATAGATCCTGATGTTATGGGGCTGCAAGAAACCAAGGTCCATGATGATCAATTTCCGCTAAAAAATGTAGAAAGTCTTGGCTATCATGTTGAGTATTTTGGACAAAAGGGACATTACGGGGTGGCATTATTGTCTAAAGTTGCGCCTATATTTGTGCAAAAAGGCTTTCTGGGTGACGATGAGGAAGCGCAAAAACGCTTTATTCACGCACGTTATGAGCTGCAAGGCCGTGAAATTGATGTGCTTAATGGCTATTTTCCACAAGGGGAGAGTGAAGATCATCCAACTAAGTTTCCGATGAAGCGCGCTTACTATGCTGATTTAATGGCTTATATTGATGCTTTACAAGCAGAAGGGCGCTCGATTATTGTCATGGGTGACATGAACATTGCGCCAGAAGATATAGACATCGGAATCGGTGAGGTTAATGCAAAACGCTGGCTTAAAAATAGAAAGACCTCGTTTTTGCCAGAGGAGCGTGAGTGGTATTCAGCACTCATGTCACGGGATTTGACTGACACCTATCGTCTCCATTATCCAGAAAGTACTGAGTTGTATAGCTGGTTTGACTATCGCAGTCGCGGCTTCAATGATGATCCCAAGCGCGGCCTACGTATCGATCATATTTTATGTACCGCTGATTTGACTGATCATTGTGTGGGTGCTGGTATTAGCTATGAGCTACGTGCCATGGAAAAACCCTCTGACCATGCGCCTATTTGGTCAGCGTTTGACTTGAGTCAAGATTAGAGGGTGCGTAAAAGTAATATTGATGAATGAATCTCAACTAAATGTATATTTAGTAAACAACTCTAAAAATTAATTAACAAGGATTGAGCTATGGCTGTCGGAGACGTTGCAGTACCCAATACTATTTATCCTATCGACGGTATCAGATTGAGTGCTATCGCAGCAGGCGTACGCTACAAAGATCGCGACGATTTAGTGGTTATCGAAATAGCTGAGACTGCAACCAGTGCAGTTGTGACGACCAAAAATACGTTTTGCGCTGCACCGGTACGCGTACTGCGAGAGCACTTTGCAAAAATGGCTCCGCGCTACTTGGTGACCAATACAGGTAATGCCAATGCGGGTACAGGTGCCGGTGGCAAACGCCGCGCAGAAGAGATTTGCGCAGCTTTGGCGGGTAAGGCTGGCGTAGACACTAGCGCGGTGCTGCCGTTCTCTACTGGTGTGATAGGTGAGCCGCTAAATAGTGAAGCGGTCATAAAAGGGCTAGATAAGGCGTTAGACAGCTTAGGAGCGGATAACTGGTTGGCAGCGGCTAACGGGATTCGGACGACTGATACTATTCCTAAGCTTGCGAGCCGAAAAGTGAATATTGCCGATAAGAGCTATCATATCACTGGTATATCTAAAGGCTCAGGCATGATCCGCCCTAATATGGCGACCATGCTGGGTTATGTAGCGACTGATGCCAATATTGCAGCTGACCTATTGCAAGAGATGCTGGTTGCTATTAATGAGCAGTCTTTTAACCGTATTACCGTCGATGGCGACACCTCAACCAATGACTGCTGCGTATTGATAGCGACAGGGGCTGCCAGTACCGAGGTAATCGATAGTCCTGAGCATCCACATTATCAGTTGCTACTTACTGCCCTAACTGACGTGTTCGTGCGTCTGGCCCAATTAATTGTGCGCGACGGTGAGGGTGCAACAAAGTTCATGACTGTGAAAGTCACTGGTGGTCAAACTACTCAAGAATGCTGCGATGTTGCTTATGCAGTTGCGCATTCACCATTGGTAAAGACAGCGTTTTTTGCAAGCGATGCTAATTGGGGCCGCATCTTAGCAGCCGTTGGTTATGCAGGTATTGAGGATTTGGATACCGAGCAAGTTGATGTATATCTAGATGACGTTATGATTTGTCAAAACGGCGGTGTGGCACCAAATTATACCGAAGAGGCTGGCAAGACCGTTATGAGTCGTTCTGAAATTACTATTCATATTGACTTGGCGCGAGGTGAAGCCAGCGACACTGTTTATACCTGTGATCTGTCTTATGATTATGTCAAAATTAACGCAGATTATCGTAGCTAGATAGACGTTGTATTGATTTTTATTCAACCCTTTGTATCGATAAGTTGAAGTTTATAATATAAAAAGTCGATAATCTATGAGTACGTTTGAATAACACCAGTTGCAAATACTGACGTTACGTTACAAACCAGTTATAGAGGCAACGCTTATTCAGGACCTATACTAATCGCAGTACAACAATAAGTAGTACTGCTTTTATTTGGGCATTGTATTTGGCTCTTATAGAAGTGTACTCACTATTAACGTTTCTATCTTGAGATGACGTGCTATTTATAAGGTTCTTTAAGTGCCAAATAAAATGTCGATATTTAGTAGTCAAGATATGAACATTTTAATAATCATTGATTGAGGATATAAGAATGAAAAAGTTAGCAATTGCAACATTTGCAGCCACTTTTGCACTAGCAGGTTGTTCTACGATGGGTCTAGACGATGAGCGTACCATGGTAGTAGAGGGTCAAGCAGTAAACGTTAAAGTAGTGAACATTCCAAGTTTCGAAGTAGAGATTGCACCACGTAAAGCACTTTGTGAGCGTATGGATACTAGTGGTAATACAGTCGAAACTCAGTGCCTACAGTACCGTCAAGGTTATCAAAAGAATTACAACACACTAAATGGCAACATTCAGGGTTTTACCTATGAGCCAAACTATCGTTACATGTTAGATGTGCGTCAAGAAGCAATTGCTGATACTGAAACTGGTGTGGTTAAGCCTGTTTGGATCTTAAACGACGTTATTTCAAAAACTGCTGAATAATATTTTTTATTGCAATCAATAAGTAGCTAGTAAGAACGCACAAAAAAGCCTCTAATAACTTAGAGGCTTTTTTTGTGATAGTTATTAACTTTGAATTCTTAAATCATAGTTTTAGCACTGGCTATAGTTGACGCTAACACCATGGGTAGCAGTAGGTATGCGGTTATCTGCATAGACAGCGAGACCGCCTCGTGCTGTTTCTTTATATTTGTCCGACATATCGGCACCAGTTTGTTTCATGGTCTCAATTGCCTTATCTAATGAAACAAAATGCTGACCATTGCCTCGGCAGGCAAGACGAGCGGCGTTGATTGCTTTTACTGCGCCCATGGCATTACGTTCAATACAAGGTACTTGTACGAGACCGCCAACAGGATCACAGGTAAGACCTAAATTATGCTCAATGCCAATCTCAGCGGCGTTGAGACATTTGGCAGGGTCGCCGCCCATAATCTCTGCCAATGCAGATGCAGCCATCGCACAAGCAGAGCCGACTTCACCTTGGCAGCCAACTTCAGCACCAGAGATTGACGCATTTTGTTTGATCAAGCTACCGATTGCTGTGGCATTTAACAAGAATTTGTGAGCACCTACTTGACTGTAGTTTGACAAAAAGTCGCGATAATAGCACATAACTGCAGGAATGATACCAGCAGCACCATTGGTTGGAGCAGTGACGACATTACCCCCATTTGCATTTTCTTCATTGACGGCAAGGGCATATAAATCAACCCAATCCATTGCAGCAAGCTTATCGGTTTTTGCAATAGGTTTGTCTTTTTCAGCACATAGCTGCAGATACAACGCTTGAGCGCGGCGTTTGACGTCCAAACCGCCTGGTAAAATGCCACTATTTTGACAACCTTGTTCGACACAGCTTTGCATTACCTCCCAAATAGAATCTAGATAGGCAAAAATCTCTTCTTTATCACGATAGTGGCATTCGTTTGCCAATACCAACTCGCTCACACTTAATTTGTGCTGACGACACTGCTCAAGTAGCTCAGCTGCAGTATTGAAAGGATAAGGGACTATATCGATCGTTGGCGTACCATGATCTTCATCTGGATTATGTGCATCATCGTCATTAATAACGAAGCCACCACCGACTGAGTAATAAGTTTGCTGATACTGAGTGTCGTCTGCCAATAGGGCACGAATGGTCAGCGCATTAGGATGATAAGGGAGGACAGTATCATCATACCAGTAGATATCATGCTCTGTATCAAAGTCGATAACATGATGACCTGATACATTCATTTTTTTATCTGAAAAGATAGGCGTGAGGTATTGGCTAGTCAATCGTGTATCGATGGTACTTGGCGTATGACCAAGTAAACCTAAGAGAATAGCTGTATCAGTTGCATGCCCTTTACCCGTTGCAGCGAGTGAGCCGTATAGTTCAATCTCTAATTTTGTGATGTCTGTTAGCTTGAATTGTTTACTCAAAGAAGTCAAAAATAAGTTAGCGGCTACCATAGGCCCTACGGTATGTGAGCTTGAAGGACCAATACCAATTTTAAATAGATCAAATACACTAATCATAATAAATTACCAAAAAATAAAAGTGAGTAAATAGGGTTGTTATCATAGCCAACTTATTAATAAAAACGACTTTATCGCTTAATCAATATCACAAGCATTACAAGCGTGCCTAATTACAATAAAGAGCAGGCATTGCTAAACAATGGATTTGAAGCAGCATTTATATAAGCGCTTAAACTCGGTAGTACGAATGATGGAAGAATAATAGCTTTTGTTTATTATAGATTTCCGTTATGATGCTTGGCGTTAATACCTATGTAACATCCTGTAAGCTGTTGCGGCTATGAGGCATACTGGGTCAAAATCCGCCAAAGCGACGGATTTAGTAGAACATATATTGCATCAGACATCTAGTAAAATGTACCAAATTTGTATAAACAACCACCATTTGTTAAGTATACCAGTGTTGCAGGTTAAGCTAAATAAATATTGTTAGATGAAGTCAGCAATACGGTGAGATATACTAAATAGGATGGTGCTTGCGTCATTAACTCTTTATTTATCCTTTTTAGCTATTATTTTCGGCCACATAGGACACGCGCATGGTAACTCCTCCAGAAGACCCCGCCAAGACACAGCATTCATCTCACTCAGAAAGTAGCGCCAAAACTCAAACCCCTCCAACGGCATTAGAAGCAGCAGGTATCAGTCCAGCTACAATGCAACTTGCCAATAACCCAGACTTTGAAAATGGACGCTGGTTCCCCACATGGCGACCTTATCGTGGGGATCTTGATCACAATCCTGTCGGTATCAATGAATATCTACCCGCTTCTAAAAGTATTTTACTTGGTATTCAACATACCTTTGCTATGTTTGGTGCAACTGTCCTTGCACCGCTGTTAATGGGTTTTGATCCCAACTTGGCTATTTTGATGTCAGGTATCTGCACGGTGATGTTCTTTATGATTACGGGCGGTCGTATGCCAAGCTATCTTGGCTCAAGCTTTGCCTTTATTGGCCCTGTCATTGCTGTGACAGCTTATGCTGGCGTAGGCTTTAATACCAATTTAGATGTTGCTTTAGGCGGCATTATGGCCTGCGGGATTATTTATGCGCTAATAGGCTTGTTAGTAATGAAGACTGGTACAGGCTGGATTGAGCGTTTAATGCCGCCTATCGTAACTGGCGCAATTGTCATGATTATTGGTCTTAATCTAGCACCAGTTACTATTCAAGGGGTGTCGGCCAATCAGTTTGACGCATGGATGGCAGCATTAACTGTGCTACTCATCAGTAGTGTGGCAGTATTTACGCGCGGTATGCTAAGACGTTTGCTGTTGTTAGTGGGTTTGATATTATCTTACATTGCTTACTATGTTATGACTAATATATTGGGTTTTGGCACGGCGATTGATTTTACAAGTGTGGCTGCTGCCGCATGGTTTGGCCTACCGGGTATACATGCACCGCGTTTTGAGATGAGTGCTATTATCTTAATAGCGCCGGTGGCTTTTATTCTCGTTGCCGAAAATCTTGGGCACTTTAAAGCAGTAGAAGGAATGACCAAATCACGCGTTACGCCTTATATGGGCCGTGCATTTTTGGCTGATGGCGTGGCCACAACGTTTTCAGCGGGGTTTGGTGGTACTGGGGTGACGACTTATGCTGAAAACATCGGTGTGATGGCAGTAACTAAGGTCTATAGCACAACTATCTTTGTCATAGCAGGTTTGGTTGCTATTTTATTAGGATTATCGCCAAAGTTTGGCGCTATTATTCAAACGATTCCTCCAGCATTATTGGGCGGTGCCTCTATTGTCGTTTTTGGCTTGATTGCTATTGCTGGGGTGAAAATATGGATAGACAGTCACATTGATTTTAGCAAAAACAGCAATCTTATCATTGCTGCCGTTACGGTAATTATGGGTACGGGGAACTTTAGCTTACATCTAGGAGGTTTTGACTTAGGTGGTATCGGTACAGCAACTCTGACCGCTATCATACTAAATGCTTTGTTTAATAGTCAAAAAGAGTAGAGTACTATATTTAGGTATTCTTATACCTAACAGTAGTCATTGTAATGATGAACAGTTTTTACTTGTATTTACGTCTATAAAACCTTGAAAAAAATCGATAACGACGCAGCGCGCCTGGCTTAGGCTTGATTGAGCCTAAGTAGATGGCAAACATAGTCAGTAGCGCGCCGCTCCATTGTAAAGTATTGATAGGTTTGTCCAGCCAGCTATAATCGATGATCAATGCCGCAACCGGCTCAGTTAATAAAAGCAGTCCTGTTAGTGTCAATGATAATTTGGGTATAGAGTAGACAATTAATCCCCATGCAACGCACTGCATCACTGCACCGTACACCAGCACCCAACCAACCTCAGACAACGTATTAGGCATTATATTACCCATATCTAAAACGAGCATTGGCACGATCATAGCGAGTACTCCACCAATACTAATCAGTTGCATCAGTACAAAGATCGGGGTCGGTTCTGTGTCATGAGTCTTACGAATAAAAGTCATAGATGCAGCCAACATACCTCCTGACACAATGCCAGCAATAAACCCCCAAGTCGCGTTAGTGTTATGCGCAAACTCAGGGCTACCAATCATTGCCACGCCCAACATCGCTAGGCACAGACTGAGTAGCTGTAAAGCTGACTGACGCTCATTAAAATATAAAAACCCAATAGCCGCCAAAAAGAAAATCTGTAAACTGTTGAGCAAGGTTGAGATGCCAGGGCCAACGGCATAGATACTCTCATGCCAAAGCGCTAAATCCAATCCTAGAAATACGCCCGATAATAAACCGTAGATGATGGCACGCCTCGAGTGCGGCATCCTTTGTCCAGTCAACTTTGCCAGTACTGCAAATATAACGCCTGAAATAGCAAGGCGCCAAAATGCCATGGCCCAACCACCAATATCGACATGGGCGACAATTAGGCTTCCTAAGCCAAAAATAATACAACCAATGGTTAAACCAACCGTTGCAGAATATGAGGAGACAACCGCCATAAATTATCCTTATACCACAATCATGTGATCAGATAGGCAAATAAAAATAACGCTCAGACTATAGTGACTGTCGCAAAGAATTTTGAATCTACAAGGTAGAAAACAAGGTTAAAATATTGAGCTTATAGTGATGTTATAAGCTGCTTACGTGTTTCTGATGGCCTAAAAATGGCTAAAAATTTATAGTCATAAACGCTTCACTTTATGATAGAAGGAGCATCAATATTTATCTATAACGGCATCGTTTATATCGATATATGACAAATTTTTGACACATTATCCATATCAGAGTCACATTCTTACAAGACTAGTGTTGGTTAAATTACTACTATTTGCTACTGTATTCACTTATAATTGTAAGTCTTAATCGCTTACTACTTTGGTGAATTCTGCACGCCTTTTTTGCACCTCTTATATACTTTTTATTGTTATTAATGCCTTTGACAGCGAGTATGGTAGGCATTGATATTTTTAAATTAGGTTTGACTATGTCTCAACGCTCCATACTAAAAAGGTCAACAGTTGCGCAAATATTATTAAAGCGTCAATCTGTACCATTATCAGCGCCCACTTTATCATTATTTCAAGGAGTGCGACTATCTTTGATGGCTGGTATATTGTTAAGTACCGTATCTGCAATGCCGATAGCCAACGCTGCCAGCTGTAAGATACCCAAAAGCTACTATAAAAACGTCTCTTGTACGTCCACTAATGGTTATTATTTAGCGATAACAGATTTTGGTGCACCAGTTGCATTGATTAATAGTAAAGGCAAAAGAGTCGTTGACCTGTCGCGCTACCAAAAGGTGGATGCCAATAATATGGCAGGCGGATTATTGCCTGTATTGCGTCATGGCCGCGTCGGTTATATCAATATGCAAGGTCGTGAAGTGGTTCCTACCATATACGAGATGTTCAAAGGCAATGGAGGTTGGGCGCGTCCAGTATCTGAGGGCCGTATCATTGTCAAAAGAAACGGTGATTATGGCGTTATCGGCACAGGCAATCAGACAATCGTACCTTTCTCATCAACGATCACTGATATTGACGATTACCGAGGCGGGGTTGCTCGCATACGTAGAAACCAGTCTACAAGCTGGCTAGACAAAAATGGCAAAACCACTAGCGACCCCAATGCTAAAGAGGGTAACAGTGGAGCAATGTCTGCTACTGCTCAAACGCAGCAACCAAGATCCACACCTTTCACGACTTTGCAGCCTCATCAGCAAGATGGTCGCTGGGGTTTCGTTGATGATAAAAACGTCACTATGATTACTTACTCATTTGATGAAGTACGCCCATTTTCTGAAGGATTGGCTGCCGTGCGTCTGAATGATAAATGGGGGTTTGTAAACCTAGGGGGTGAGCTGGTTATACCATTTCGATTTGAAGATAGTGGCTTGATTGCTGTTACTGATAATAACAGTAATAAAGATATAAGCAGTGTTGAGAATGAGGGTAGTGTTAAGGATGAAAGCAATCTCGAAGATGAAAGTAGCATCAAAGATACAAGTGCTAAAAAACCGACTACGTTTATATTTAAAGATAACAAAGCGTGGGTAGGCAATCTAAAAGATGGTAGTAAGATTTGTATTGATAAAAAAGGTGATAACGTCAGCTGTGAGTAGTCAAATATGGATGAAACACTGTTAAAAAAAGGCTAGAAAACACATATTATTTATGCTTTCTAGCCTTTTTTTAGCAGTGATAGAGTAGCGTGTTAAAAACCATTCAATCTAAGCTGTTTAATTTAATAGATGATTGCGTATTAAATCAACAAGATAAGGTTGATAGTACGCTGGAATATCATGTGCCATGCCCTCAATCAAATGGAATTTCGCATTTGGAATGGTCTTAGCCACTACGCGACCTTGCGAAGCCGGCAGTAAACCATCTGCACTACCATGAATGACGATGGTCGGCGCTTTGACTTGTTTACTAAAGCGACTAATGGAGCCTGATGCCAAAATAGCATTTAACTGCTGCACCGTACCTAGCGGGTGGAAGTTACGTTGATAGCGAAGTTTGGCAATTTCGCGTACCGTTCGTACATTAACATGACCGGGTGTCCCTACTGTTTTCATAAACCAAACGCTATGGCGTACGATATCACGCTCAGAATGACTCTCAGGACGATTGATCAAGGTATATAACTGCTTGGGTTTGGGGGGCTTTAAAAAAGCGCGATTGGTCGTGGTAAACATCAGCGCTAGGCGCTCTACTAAACTTGGATAGCGCGCAGCAACGATCTGTGCAATCATACCGCCCATAGAAGCGCCGAGCAGATGTGTACTACCAAGATTCAACGCCTTGATCAGACGTACAGTATCTTCTGCCATATCGGTTAGATTGTACGCAACCTGTTGGCTCTTGTTGGATAGCCCCGTTTGCAAACGCAACATCATCTTAAGTTGGCTTACACGTGGCAAACCCTCAATCTGAACTTTAGAAGACAGACCAATATCACGATTGTCAAAACGAATCACAAAAAAACCAGCATCAATCAGACGTTTTATAAAGTCATCTGGCCAAAACACCATTTGCGAGCCAAGACCCATTACCATAAGTAGGGGCGGATGAGTAGGATTCCCACCAGCCTCGACACATAGATTGATACCATCGCCGATATCAATCATGGCTTGATAAAGATGATCGCTCAGATCTGACGCTCGCCAGTTATGCTCACCAAGCGTTTCCCAAGCTGGTGTAGGGTAGCTGTATGCTAAATCAACAGGCATTGGAAAACTATCAGAAACATCAGGTAAGCCTGTTACCTCAGATTTGTCCCTAATTTGTGTGTCTATAGGCTTGTTTGAGCCAAAATAAGGGGTGGTGTCATCAGAATAATTCGAATTCGTCATGGGATATCCTAGTTAGCGTTCTGTAAATCTAGACTTCCATCATCTCAAAATCTAACTTACCAACACCGCATTCAGGACACGTCCAGTCATCAGGGATATCATCCCATTTAGTACCAGGAGCGATACCTTCTTCAGGGCAGCCAAGCTCCTCATCATAAATCCAACCACACACAATACATTCATAACGTTTCATAAATAATCCTATCAATTGTTACTGGTTCTATCTTTGTTAGCAGCCTGTAAAAGCGCCCGTAGTTTATCATATAACGACACTTTACGTGGTTAAGTTTACACTTGTATATTGAGATAAGTAAGCATTTATCAAGTTATAGATTACATTTTACTTGATGTAATTGACCTTATCTATTTGTGTTGGCCCATCAAAATAATAGTCACTGTGTTATGATGAGCCTCGCTAATTTAGGCATTACATGCATTTTTACTACTGTACATGATTTTAAATAAAGGGTGATTATGAGCGTTACTACCGCCGCTATACCAGTTGATAACAAATCCAAGCCATCTCATGTGCTGAATACTGACCATCCATTTTGGCAAATTATACGTACTGTACCTGACTTTCCAAAAGTCGGCATTGATTTTTATGATATTACGCCGTTACTGCGTAGTCATATTGATGAGGTTATCGATGCGCTTTTAGCAGCACTACCGGATGGACTGATTGATGAAGTGGACTGTTTGGGAGCGGTTGAAGCACGCGGTTTTGTATTTGCAAGCTTACTGGCAGGTCGATTGGGTAAAGGGATGATACTGCTACGCAAACCAGGCAAATTACCTCCGCCAGTTGCCAACAAGGCTTATGCGCTAGAGTACGGTAAAGATACGCTTGAGATGCAAAACAACTTACCGCCTGAGCGTGTCCTATTGGTGGATGATATCTTGGCGACCGGTGGCACGCTTACGACTGCTTATGAGCTATGTAGATCAGCTGAACATACGGTAGTAGGGGCTTTAGTATTGCTTGATCTAGTCGACTTACATGGTGAGTTTGCAGTACCGGTTTACACCGTTTTGAAGGCTTAAATATCGCTGTTAAAATACGAAAAAAGCGCCCCAGCTTAATTGTTAGGGCGCTTTTTTATTAAATAAGGGTAGCTATATCGTTTTGTATGAATTATTAGCGTAATGCTGCCAACGTCTGAGCCAGCTCGTCGCGTGCACCAATAAAACCATCAATGCCTTTAGGCAACAAATCTTGTGTGATTTTATCTTGTTGATACTCATGAATAAAAGCCTCGTGAGTCAAGCTGACCTTTTTCATAGCATCCGCATCTGTAGCCATAGCAGATGAGAGTTGAGGCGTAACGCTTGTATCCATTGCAGCCAATTCATCAATAAGGTTTGGCGCAATGGTTAGCAGGTCACAACCTGCCAATGCAAGTATTTGCTCAACTGAGCGAAAGCTTGCTCCCATCACTTGTGTGTCATAGCCATGCTGCTTATAGTATTGATAAATAAGCTTTACTGATTGTACGCCCATATCGTCAGAGACGGGGACATTTTGACGATTTTGTTGGCGTTTTTGCCAATCTAAAATACGACCGACAAAAGGTGAAATCAGGGTGACTCCTGCATCAGCACAAGCGACGGCTTGGTGTTGCCCAAACAGTAACGTTAAGTTGCAATGGATACCTTGAGTCTCAAGGTAGCGCGCCGCTTCAATCCCTTGCCAAGTAGCCGCCATTTTAATCAAGATACGCTCAGAGTCGACGCCTGCTTTTTGGTAAGCGTCCATAAACTCTAAAGCTTTATCAATGGTCGCTTGTGTGTCATAAGATAAGCGAGCATCAACCTCTGTAGATACGCGGCCTTCGATCAACTCCAAAATATCGCAGCCAATTTGAATGGTAAGCGCGTCGATGACTGCGTCCACATTGCCTTGATGTTGGCTCATGGTCTCTAGCAGCAGCGCTTGATTATCAGAGTTCATAAGTGCTTTGGTGATTAAGCTTGGATTGGTGGTCGCATCGATAGGTTTTAGTCGCGCAATAGCGGCAAGGTCGCCTGTATCTGCAACAATAGTGGTCATGGTGCTAAGTTGTTGTAATGCGCTCATCATATATCCTTATAAAAACAGTTAACGGTAGCCATTCGCCTAATAGCGGTATGACTCATATGAAACTGTAGCACAATTTGCTATGTAAATTTGCATGATAGTTTGGCTGGTACTGTTTTCTCAAGTATATATTTGGCAATCATAAAAAAGATGGCCCTTTATCATGATTTTGTGTCATTTAGTTTATTTACGCATGGGCACTGTGCAAGGTTTTTGCTATAGTAGAGGCGGTTGTTTGATTGGCTGTCAAATTTGCCAACCGTTAACTTATAAAGAATAAGTTGTAAAGGTTAAATGATACGAACCGAATTATAAAAAATGAGCCATAAATAAGACAAAGATAAAACACCTTAAATATATTGATGACATGCTAGATACGTTAGTATTTAAGGTTGTAGTGACACTAACAGGAATAAAAAGGATAAGCGGTAATGAGTGAGCAGTCTTCAAAACAAAACACAAATCATCTAAATCCAACTGCCGCAAGTACAAGCGATACCGCGACCGATCAAGAATTTTTGAACCAACTGCGCCACAGTATTGATGCGGTCGACACTGAAATACATACGCTGATAAACGACCGGGCCAAGCTTGCTCAACAAGTGGCAACTGTCAAAAAGGAGCATGTGGCAAAAATTGGTGTTGCTGCTGAGCAAAATCCTATCTTTTATCGTCCAGAACGCGAAGCACAAGTGTTGAAAGCGGTCATGGAGCGTAATACTGGTCCAATCGCTGATGAAAAAATGGCACGTTTGTTCCGTGAGATCATGTCGGTTTGCTTGGATTTAGAAGCGCCGCAGCGTATTGCATTTTTAGGTCCAGTTGGTACCTTTACTCATGCTGCCGCTTTAAAGCATTTTGGTAAAGCTGCTAACACCGTACCGATGACGACCATTACTGATGTATTCCGTGAAGTTGAAGCTGGTACTGCTATGTATGGTGTGGTGCCCGTTGAAAATTCTTCAGAAGGGGTGGTCAACCATACTTTGGATGGATTCTTATCTTCAACGTTGAAGATTATTGGGGAAGTTGAGTTACCCATTCATCAAAACTTTCTTGTTGCTGAACACACCAAGGTTGATAGCTTAAGCCGTATTTATTCACACCAGCAGTCGCTTGCCCAGTGTCGTCATTGGCTCGATGTTAATTTTCCTAATGTTGAGCGTGTGGCAGTATCAAGTAATGGTGAAGCGGCCCGTCGTCTTAAAAACGAGTGGCATTCAGCAGCTATCGCAGGTGATGTCGCCGCTGCAGAGTATGATCTGCATAAGCTATATTCAAATATTGAAGACAATCCTAGTAATACCACGCGTTTTTTAATTGTTGGTCACGAGGCCATTGCGCCATCAGGACAAGACAAGACTTCTATTGTGGTCTCAGCTCATGACAAAGCAGGTGCCCTAATCGAAATCCTCAAGCCATTGTCATATCATGGTGTGTCGATGACCAGCATTGAGACTCGACCTGAACGTCCTAATAAATGGGCCTATGTCTTCTTTATTGATATGAATGGTCATATTCAAGATGTAAATGTGAGTGCAGCTATCGATGATATTCGGCCGTTGGTGAAAGATGTACGTGTACTAGGCTCATATCCGAAAGCTGTGCTATAGAGCGCTTGTTATGCAATGAATGTTGTATGAATAAAGCGGTCATCGTATGCGTTTTAACAGTAACCACTAATAATAAGTCATTCATAATAAATAGGTTATAACATCTTAGGATAAATTATGCAGCCTACTAAATCGACAGAATCGACAAAGCTAGCGTTGTCACCGTTGACACCAGCCTACGATAGTATTTTGGAGCTAACACCGTATCAGACTGGTAAGCCTGTCGAAGAGTTGAGTCGAGAATATGGGGTTTTCGATGTAGTGAAGCTTGCAAGTAACGAAAACCCCATAGGCTGCTCGCCGCAAGTAACATTAGCGATTACCGAGCAATTAGGAAGGTTGGCACGTTATCCAGATGGGAACGGACACTATTTAAAGCAAGCGCTTTCTGATTTTACTGACATCAATATAGAGTGTATTACTTTAGGCAATGGCTCTAATGATCTGCTGGATATCCTAGCACGTGCCTTTGTAAGTGCTGATGATGTGGTAGTATACAGTCAGTATTGTTTTATCGTCTACCCGATGGTGACTAGAATGCAAGGCGCGACAGGTGTAGAAGTGCCTGCGCATCGATTTGGTCATAATTTGGATGCTATGCGTCAAGCAGTAGACGATAATCCTAATACCAAAATGGTTTTTATAGCAAACCCAAACAATCCAACAGGCACTCAGCTTCAGCATAAAGAATTGCACAAGTTTGTTGCCAGTATTCCAAGTTCGGTATTGGTGGTATTAGACGAAGCCTATATTGAATATAGCCCTGAAAGTAATAATCGTGCGCTGCTAGATGAGTTTAATAATGTGGTTATTGTCCGCACTTTTTCTAAAGCTTATGGGTTAGCAGGTTTACGCATTGGTTACGCACTAAGCTCAACTGCTGTGGCAGAGCTGCTCAATCGTATTCGCCAACCGTTTAATGTCAGCCGCGTCGGACTCGCTGGAGCAGTTGCGGCACTTGGCGATCAAGACTTTATTGAAAAGACGCGCAATACCAACCAAGAGCAAATGCATTGGTTGGAAAAGCAATTTGATGCGTTGGGATTGGCATTTATCAAGTCGCATGCCAACTTCATTATAGTTGAGATACAAGTTGAGATGGAAGATATAACCGCTATTTCTATTTATCAGGCGTTGCTAGAGCAGGGTGTTATAGTGCGTCCATTGGTAGGTTATGGTTTACCTAATTGGTTGCGTATTACTGTTGGTATCGCAGAAGACAATTTACGTCTCATTGATACGCTGCGCTCCATCTTAACCAATGACTAGGTAAATACAGTTTACGTAATACGTTTTGAAATTTAATAGGCAGTGTTTATAGTTTCGGGATGAAATATTTAATATACTTTGACGATCAATAAAAAGTACTGTTTTTGTCATTTAATTTTTATAATGCCAATCTAAATCTATGCTTAAGCTTACGTAGCGGTATGGATTGGTTTGTTCAATGAGTAATGCCGTGAGTAGCCAGCAAAACAAGCAGAAAAATAATAAACGATCGCCTTTAAACGTTAAGCCACCCCTATTTAAACAGGTTTGCGTGATTGGCTTAGGGCTAATTGGCGCCAGTCTTGCTCAAGCAATTAAAGACAATGGTGTAAGCGAGCGTTTGGTAGCGGTAGATAGGCATGTGCCAAGTTTAGAGGAAGCCATCCAAGATGGATTGCTTGATGCTGGTAGTTCTGTATTTGATGACGTGGTTAGTGGTAGTGATTTGATAGTCCTTGCGGTACCAGTACAAGCTGTACAAGCCGTGTTTGTGGATATCAAAAACGCAATGGACAGTGGACAGCTGGCCACAGACTGCATCATTACCGATGTCTGCAGTACCAAAGTCAATATCATTGAGGCTGCCAGAACTGTATTTACCTCGCTACCTATAGGGCTTGTGCCAGCACATCCGATTGCTGGTGCTGAAAATTCAGGATATCACGCTAGGCGTGCCACATTATTTGTCAATCATAGTGTCATTATTTGCAACCTACCAACGACCAATCTTTCTGCAGTTGCTAATCTACGTCAGCTATGGGAAGCAGTAGGAGCCATGGTCATGACAATGGAGGCTGAGCATCACGATGCCATATTGGCGCATACCAGTCATTTGCCGCATCTGCTTGCGTTTAACCTTGTTGAGCAGCTGGCAAGCCATGATGACAATTTAGATATGTTTCGCTATGCAGCAGGCGGGTTTCGGGACTTTACTCGTATTGCTGCCAGCGACCCCAAGATGTGGCATGATATATTTTTTGCCAATCAAAGCGCGATTGTGAGCGCTCTTGATGAGTACAGCGTCTATCTACAGGACATACGCCAACTTATCATTGATAAAGATTCAACCGCCCTGATGGGCCTTTTGGGCCGCGCGCAAGCCGCACGGCGACATTTTGGTCATATGTTAGCCAGCACCCCTTATACGGATACCCCTGCTATGTCAGCTTCTTACCTCATTACTCCTAGTAACACTGTCACTGGTACTATTGCTATTCCTGGTGATAAGTCTATCTCCCATCGCAGTATTATGCTTGGCAGCCTCGCAACAGGAGTGACCAACGTCACAGGTTTTTTGGAAGGAGAGGATGCGTTAGCGACGCTGCAAGCATTCCGTGATATGGGCGTGACGATAGAAGGCCCTGACAATGGTAAACTGACTATTCATGGTGTCGGAATGAACGGTCTAAAACCTAGCAAAACCCCTTTATACATGGGTAATTCTGGCACCAGTATGCGTCTGCTAGCTGGTATCTTGGCGGCACAATCATTTGATAGCGTATTGACAGGTGATACTAGCTTAAATAAGCGTCCAATGGAGCGTGTCGCAGCACCACTTCGCCAGATGGGCGCAGTCATTCAAAGCACTGGGCATAGTGGCACAGCGCCGCTCAGCATCACTGGCCGTGATAACGTCGGTAAGCCGCTCCAAGGTGTTGATTATGATATGCCGGTCGCATCAGCACAGGTCAAGTCTTGCTTATTGTTGGCGGGGTTATGGAGCGAGGGTACAACAACCGTTATTCAACCCGAGGTTAGTCGTGACCATACCGAGCGTATGCTGTCAGCCTTTGGTTATCCTGTGACCGTCGATGGCAATCGCATTAGCGTTGAAGGTGGTGGTACGCTGACAGGTGGTGATATCGCCGTCCCTGCTGACATCTCTTCTGCGGCCTTTTTTATGGTAGCTGCTGCTATCAGTCAAGATAGTGAATTGACCTTAACACAAGTCGGTATTAATCCTACGCGTACTGGTGTCATCGATATTTTAAAGCTGATGCAGGCAGATATTAGCTTAAGTAATGAGACCCACGTTGGTGGCGAACCAGTGGCTGATATCACCATTCGTAGTTCAAGCCTAGTCGGTATTGAAATTCCAGAGTATTTAGTCCCATTAGCGATTGACGAATTTCCTGTATTATTCGTTGCCGCTAGCTGTGCGCAAGGTCGTACGGTATTAACTGGTGCGAAAGAGTTGCGTGTTAAGGAGTCCGATCGTATCGCCGTCATGGCCGATGGGCTAAAAACCCTTGGTGTTGATTGTACAGTTACGGACGATGGCTTAATCATTGAAGGGCAAGGTATTCAAAGTCAAAATGGTGAAGTGAATAACA
This sequence comes from uncultured Psychrobacter sp., assembly GCF_947488565.1. Lineage (GTDB taxonomy): Bacteria > Pseudomonadota > Gammaproteobacteria > Pseudomonadales > Moraxellaceae > Psychrobacter > Psychrobacter saeujeotis. The sequence continues at coordinate 287,487 of NZ_CANKZC010000004.1, forward strand.
ACCAACCTGTATTTGGTGGCGGACATATCACCTCGCATCATGATCATCGCATTGCTATGAGTTTCTCTGTTGCTAGTTTACGTGCGTCTGAACAGATTATCATTGAAGGCGTTGAAACGGTCAATACCAGTTTCCCAGGTTTTGCAGAGCTTGCCAATCAAATCGGTATGTCTATCCAAGTCGATCATAGCAAGGCATAGATATCAAAAACACCAAGAGAGTAAACGAGTTAAGAGTAAACCAAAATAAGGGTTAGTTTGAGAGATTTCTAACCCTTATATTTTATTTTGAAAATGCAGTCATCGTTAGCAATGTGTTGATACCTAAATGGGTATAACGCATTGCTTTTTACTTTTTATCCTATATGTAGTAACCCTTCGCTCTTACCAATAAACTTTTATTGTTTATAAAGATAGGTAAGGTCGTGCTTTGCTCTGATAAGTTGTCTTGCCTTATGACTACCCAAAATGTCGTCAAAAAACCAGTAGTCCCGATCAAAACTACGAGAAGTGGCATCATCACTGCACTGATCGCTTTTTGTATATGGGGCGCATTCCCTTTATATTTTAAACAGCTAGCGGCTTATAATGCGACAGAAATCATCGGTCATCGCATCGTTTGGACGTTTGCCTGTTTGTTAATCGTCGTAGTTGTGACCAAGCGTTGGCAGTGGATAGATACCTTAAAACAAAATCCAAGATGGATAGCGTTGACTTTTTTATCAGGTATTATTATTGCGACCAACTGGCTCACCTACGTATGGGCAGTCAATCATGATCGTATCCTTGAAGCAAGTTTAGGGTATTTCATTGGTCCGCTAGTTGGCGTTGCTTTGTCGATGATTTTATTTAAAGAGCGTCTGCGATCCTTACAATGGGTAGCAATTGGTTTTGCATTGTTATCTGTGGTCATTCAGGTGGTGATGCTGGGTAGCTTGCCATGGCTATCGCTCATTTTAGCCTTTAGTTTTAGTACTTATGGTACTATTCAACGCCAAACGCCTTTGACTCCTGTCGATGCAATGTTCGTTGAGACCACCATGCTCGTCCCCATCTTTATTTGGTGGTTTTGGCAAGCTGATGTGGTCAGTAGCCAGCTTGGCTTTTGGTTTACGTCAAACATTTGGCTATTAATGTTGGCAGGTCCGATCACTTTGATACCGCTATTACTATTCAATAGGTCGACAAAACTGGTCGCTTATAGCATTTTAAGCTTTATGAATTATTTGACCCCGACTTTTATTTTCTTTTTGGCGGTGTTTTATTATAAAGAACCTTTTGATTTGCATCGTTTAGTGGTCTTTGGCTTGATTTGGCTTGGTCTGTTATTATTTAGCATTGACTTATGGCGTCATCGCCCTAGTAAAGCGCTAAAAGCTGAGCGTCTACGTGAAGAAGCTTTGCAACAAGCTAAATAAAAACTGGATGTAAAGTAAGAGTCGATCACCTAAACAAAAACTTAGCAAACAAGGATGAAATCATGTTTCATACCGAATCTGATGTGGTATTTGTAAAAGGCTTAACAGTAGAGGCAGTGATTGGTGTATACGCGTGGGAGCGTGCTATCACACAGCCATTATTGATTGATATAGCGCTTGAGACGGATATAAACGCTGCCGCATTCTCTGATGATGTGAATGATGCGCTAAATTATAAAGCGGTCTGCGATGATGTCAGAGAGTGGTGTCAAGATATCAAGGCGCAATTGCTTGAGTATCTGGCTGGGCAAATCGCAGATCAGCTGCTCACAAAATATCACTGTCATAAAGTCACTTTGAGCGTTGCCAAGCCAACTGCGATTAAGCAGGCTGATGCAGTTGGGGTGCAAATCACTCGTTATGCAAAAGCCATTGAAGATAAGCCAGTTGTAAGCAAGGGCAACGATGCATAAGGTACATAATGATCTGGCTGATTTTGATTTGGAAACGTTAGAGGTTTGTACACCTGAGGCGTTGCAAGCGCAGTCCGTGACAGCAGTATTATTGGCTTTGGGTAGTAATTATCAAGCTGAGTACTATTTGCCGCGCGTTCGAAAAGGTCTGGCCATGTTAGGAGACATGCAGTTGTCTACTGCATTTCAAAATCCTGATTTTACATCGACCAAGGCGCAACCAAAGCCTGATTATACCAACCAATGTGTTTATCTTTCGCTCAAATCTGAGATGCCTTTATCACAGCTGCAGCAGACTTTTAAGCAGTTTGAACGTGACTGTAATAGACAACGTTTAACCGAGCCAACAATGGCCAATCAGATAAAAAAAGTCACCATGGACATCGATATATTGATGGTCAAACCATTCTTTATTAAGAATAGCCTAAGCCAGGAAACAGAACACAAATGGTCGAAAGAATGGATAATAATGGCAGATCGTTATCCATTTAGAGCACATGAAAAAGCGGGAGTTAAAGAATTAATTACGAGTGATATTTTTAAAGTTGGATAGATCGGTTGACGTATTGTTTGATGTGGAGAATGGTTAGCGCTGATAGCACCTTAATCTTCGTGAGCAGGCTCTATGGAGCTTTTGTGGTCATAGCAGCTTGATAGGGAGGCGTAAATACTTTGTCAAAAAGTAAAGTAAAAATAAAGATATACACTACAAAGCTAATAGTAAGAGAGACTTCCATGGTAAGAGCGGTCCATATGCCAACGCCATACCAAAACATATAAAGTGGCAAACACACTAACGTAAGTCCTCCTTCAAAGCATATTGCATGAACACTACGTATCTTAAAAGTACGGGTTTTTATTTGATTGCGTCGTTCCCAGTACTCAAAAAAAGTATTGTAAACAAAATTCCAGATAACAGCGGTAATAGCTATGATAACAGCAAGTTTCAACGACTGTTCTGTATCACTGCCACTTAATACCACTAGGATAAATGTGGTCAACATGACAGCAAATATCTCAAAAAGGGTAACATACAGCACACGGCGTTTGATAGGGCCTAATGTAATCAATGCAAACTCCAGTGTGCTTTTTTAAGCTTTTAGATTTGATAGAATGCTGTGTATAGTAGGCTTATCATATTTTTAGTTACATAAGATGTATAGCAAAGCTATAAATTAAACTAGTGCTGCTTAGCATCTGTTTCACTCATATCCTCTTTATCAATAACATCTAGATCTTCTAGGCATAGTTTGTCATATTCTTTTTGGCAAAAATTTGGGTCAATCTTACACATCGCTTTTTGCAGCTGATCTAAGCGTTTTTCAGACTGCTGGATATGATTGAGCATTTTGGCAAATGCTTCAGCGACTGGGTCTTGTGAAGTAGGGTCAATACCATAAGCTTGAAAGGCAGTAGCGCGTGCTGTGCTTTGTGTAGAGGTCTTAGATTGAGCCGCCTGCGCTGCTTTTTCCTGCTGTTTTGCATCGTCGACTTTGCTAGTGATTGGGTTGCCTTTTTCATCATGATGTTCTGAAATCATGCGAGCTGCACTACCAACCATCGTTGCACCTGCTGGCACAGGCTTTACAACTACTGCATTTGAGCCAATCTTAGCATTTTTGCCAACGGTGAATGGCCCCAAAACTTTTGCCCCAGCACCAACGATGACACCATCTTCTAACGTTGGATGGCGCTTACCATTGTTCCATGAGACGCCGCCTAAAGTGACACCATGATATAAAGTAACATCGTTGCCAATCTCAGCCGTCTCACCGATGACGACACCGACACCATGGTCAATGAAAAAGCGCTTGCCGATTTTAGCTGCAGGATGAATTTCAATACCAGTCATAATACGTGAACCATAAGACACCACGCGGGCAGCGAGCTTTTGCTCGTTTTGCCATAAGCAGTGCGCCCCGCGATGCAAAATAAGTGCATGAATGCCAGGGTAGGTTAGGATGACTTCCAGGCTGTTGCGAGCAGCCGGATCGCGATTAAATACCGCATCAATATCTTCTTTTAGGTCGTGCTTGATGCTGGCAATTGATTTGAATAAGGCGGTTGGCAATGACATAAATCATCCTATCGTATTTTTGATTACAATCTCTTTAGTTATAGCATTTTCAGAGCATAAAACATAGCGATGAGTCGTAAGTAAAAACAGGTTGCCAGTAAACAACTTATCAACCACTAACCAGTGGCGCTTTGTTTACAAGCAACCTTTTATCATTTAGCTGTCACTAATGACGTATTTTAATATCTCGACAATTTGTTCAGGCGTTTGTGCCCATGCCATGGCCGCGGCATCAACCTCTTTTAATGGATGGATAATATCTTCAGCGTGCAAGGTGATATAAGGCTTACCCAGTGCAGCACAGTAGCCAGCATCGAATGCTGCGTTCCATTGCTTATATTTGTCGCCAAAGCGAATAATAGCGATATCGCATTTTTGAATCATATTTTTGGTGCGAATCGCATTAACCTTTGATGACTTATGATCGCGCCAAAAACCATTTTCCTCTTTGCCAAGCACATCACCGGCTGCGTCACTGGCTTCATGCTCAGTCACTGCTGATGTGAAGGTGATAGCAAGACCATAATCTTTTGCCCCTTGCATAATCTTCTGTCGCCAGTCGGTATGTATTTCTCCGGACAAATAAACGTTCCAATTCATTTTAAATTCCTTTTTATGATTAAATTATATTGTTTGTAGATAGTAACACTACCGTGAATAATGTCAAAAAATCAATGCCTTAAAATTTGTATGTTACACATTTTAGTCTTTTAAAAGCTTAGCGATAAGTGCGCTTAGCAATTGATACTCTTTTTGATCAAGCTGAATGCGTGAGCCAAGTCGAGACAAACGTGAGGGCAATGATTTTAAGTTGTCACTATCAGCCAGTTTGCGTTGAACCATCAAGGCAGTAGTGCGCTCAGTAAGCTGTTGTAGTTGTTGCTGAGTAATCGCTGGCTCGTCCCATTGCTGACGTGCATAGGTGTTCAACGTCGTTTGTTCCGTCAACTCTAACATATCGTTATCAGCTTTAATATGCGCTCGCGTATAAGCAAATATAAAGCTGGCAATCACTTGGACGGCTGATGCGACGTTAAGCACGGGATAGGTAGGATTGGCATCAATCTGAATATGATAATCGGCATAAGCCAATTCCTCGTTGGTTAAACCTCTATCTTCGCGGCCAAATAAGATAGCGATATTTGGTTTACCGGTAGCAGAAGCGTTGCCGTTATTATTTGTTATATCAAAAGTAGATTGAGTATCAATAAAATCACACATGATTTTGGCGGCTTGTGTGGGTGTGACCACAGGGCGCGGTAAATGACGACTACGACTGCTGGCTGCAAACACCAACTGACAATCTTCTATTGCAGACTCTAGTGTCGGTGTTATCAAAGCCGATGATAGTAGCTCACTGCCGCCTGCTGCATGAGAAATACTGGTTTCATCAATCGGCAGCTTAGGATCGACGACTGTCAGACGTGACAGGCCCATAGTATGCATGGCCCGCGCTGCTGAACCAATGTTGGCAGGTAAAGTGGTATTGACCATGACAACTTGTAAGCAAGACAGATAATCAGCAGCGGTAAATGTTGAAACGTTGGGAGATACGGGTAAGTCAGAAGTGCTCACTATTAACTCAGTCTTTTATTGATTTCTTGTTCGACACGTTGTAATGCTAAGGCAATGTCTTCTATCAGACTTGCTTGCTGGTCAACCTTATGCTCACGGCAGCGTTCTTGTAACTTATGACTTAGCGCTATGAGCTGGGTTGCCCCTAGGTTGGCACTAGCGCCTTTTAGCGCATGGGCAATCTCGAAACCGTTGACATTGTCATTCGCTGTTCGCGCTGCACGTAGTGTTTCGATACGGTGCTGACTATCAACTATGTAAGCACGTATCAATTTTTCAAAATCTTCTTCAAACAGCTCACGCAAATCTTCGAATTGTTCATGATTGATAATACCATCATCTAAGTTTTTGTTTATATGGTCTTTTTTGGCGTGTTCTTTGGTCATTACTACCTATCCAATGTCAAAATATTTTTAAACTTTTATTTTTTCTAAATCTCTGTATTTATAGTATCAACTATAATGAAAATGCAGGTTGTCTTCAGTCACCATGCTCTTTAACTGCTGCAAATTGTCGTCATTAGGATAGACGCGCCAATGCTCAGATAACCCTACATTAGCGATACCATAACTTTCATAGATGCTCAAGCCAAGTGGTAGGCAGTTATCATTGATTGAGTCGTCGGTATTGCTCAAAGCGTTGTTGGCATAGCTGTTGCCATTTTGTTGAAGTGTATCTTGATTTATATCATTTTCTAGCGCCAACAAGTCATTACCATCTTCATCATATAAGCTACCACCCATAACAGGATCATAGACACCAGTGTTATTACTGTTGTCTTGTTCGTCCTGATCATTACTATAAGTCAAGCGCGGTGCTGGGATGATGTCAGCTTGTGCTGATTTGAGCAATGGCTGCAAACGCGTGAGTAATTGAATATCACTACCGTGTATTTTAATACTGATTTTTTTGAGCCAACGTAAGCGTGCATCTACCATGGTCATGGCATTATCAAGTCGTGCAAACAGACGGCCATCACGCTCACGGATACTGCCTTTGATAATGACCACTTCATCTACCTTTAGCTGGTCTTTGACGCGGTTAAAACGCTCGGCATAGCAGCTGACTTCTAATCGTGAGGTACCGTCATCTAAGGTAATCACATTTCGGTTACCGAAGTTGGCGATATCGATAATAAGGCCTGCAAAGTAGCAGCTGCCGTTGTAACCTGTGTCTGTGAGCTTATCGAGACGAGCGCCAGAGGTGTAGCGCTTTAATTCATCCAAATACTCATTAATAGGATGGCCGGTAAGATATAGCCCTAGTGTGTTTTTTTCTGCTTTGAGGCGGTGTTTATCACCCCAAATCAGCTCTGGTGTCATTTTCAACGGCGGCGCTGCGACCACGCCGTCCATTTCACCAAACAAATCCATCATGCCAAGTTCGTTGTTTTGGCGGTCTTGCTCAGCGGCTTGTACCGCGCTTGGCAACTGACTCATGAGCGCGCCACGAATCTCGTAAGCTTCGTCGCTTGGCAGATCAGGGCGTAATATTGCGGCAAAGTCATCAAAACAGCCAGCGCTTACTAAGGCCTCTAAAGTACGCTTATTGACTTTTTTGATATCTACTCGGCGGCAAAAATCATAGAGGTCTTTAAAAGGGCCTCCGCGGCGACGCGCATCGACGATAGACTCAACCGCACCTTCACCGACGCCTTTGATCGCTCCTAAGCCGTAGATAATGTTGGTCGGCGTATCGGCAACAAAGTGCCACTCGCTACGGTTCACTGATGGATTGACAACCGTGAGGCCAAAGTTTTCGCGGCAGTCATTAATAAAGAACACGACGTTGTCAGTATTGTTCATATCAGAGGTCAGTACCGCAGCCATAAATTCGGCAGGGTAGTACTGCTTGAGATAAGCGGTCTGATAAGCGAGCACACCGTAAGCGGCGGAGTGCGAGCGGTTAAAGCCATAACCGGCAAACTTCTCCATCAAGTCAAATACGCCGCCTGAGGTCGCTTCATCGATCCCTTGCGCGGTCGCACCAGTGACAAAGATATCGCGCTGTTTGGCCATCTCCTCAGGTTTCTTTTTACCCATGGCTCGGCGTAGCATATCCGCACCGCCCAAGCTATAGCCTGCCATGACCTGTGAGATTTGCATTACTTGTTCTTGATAGACAATAACGCCGTTGGTATTCTCGAGGATCGGCTCAAGATTGGGGTGATCGTAGATGACCTCCTCGCGGCCATGTTTACGGTCGATATACATCTCAACCATACCTGCGTCTAGCGGACCTGGACGATAGAGTGCACACATAGCGATGACGTCTTCGATATTGGTCGGTTGTAGCTTGGCTAAGTATTTTTTCATGCCCATACTTTCTAGCTGAAAGACGGCCGTGGTCTTAGCATCTTGCAACAGCTTATAAGCTTTTTTATCATCTAGTGGCAAGTCTTCTAATACTAGCGCATCGAGACCTTCTTTTGCGCGGCGCAGGTTGATGTTTTCTACCGCAGCATTGATAACGGTTAAATTACGCAGGCCCAAGAAGTCAAACTTTACCAGGCCCACATCTTCGACATCATCTTTGTCAAATTGGCTAACACGATGTCCGTCATCATCGCAGTAAATGGCGCTAAAATCAGTAATTCTATGCGGGGCAATCAGGACGCCACCAGCATGTTTACCAACGTTGCGGCATACGCCTTCAAGCTTAATCGCCATCTCCCAAATCTCAATGGCATCTTCATAATCCATATTGTCAGGGTTAGAAATCAGGTCTTTGAGCTGCGGCTCTTGCTCAAGTGCTTGAGATAATGTAATGCCGGGGGTTTTGGGAATCAGCTTGGATATTTTATTGGCCAAAAAGTAAGACTTGCTTTGTACTCGCGCCACATCACGTACCACCGCTTTAGCCGCCATCGTACCAAAAGTGATAATCTGCGAGACTGCTTCACGACCATAAGTTTGCGCCACATAATCGATCACTCTATCGCGGCCTTCAATACAAAAGTCAATATCGAAATCGGGCATTGAGACCCGCTCTGGGTTTAAAAAACGCTCGAATAATAGGTCGTAATGAATGGGGTCAAGATCGGTAATATTCAGTGCATAGGCGACTAGTGAGCCAGCACCAGAACCACGGCCAGGGCCAACTGGGACACCATTAGCCTTGGCCCAGCGGATAAAGTCCATGACGATTAAGAAATAACCGGGGAAACCCATCGATAAGATGATATTAAGCTCGTACTCTAAGCGCTCATCGTACTGTTTGCGAAAGTCACTCCAGCTGTCGTCGCGCTCTTCCACAGGAAAGAGCTTATCCAACCGATGATTGAGGCCGCGCTGCGACTCTGCGCGGAAAAACGATTCAATCGTCTCACCTTCAGGTACAGGAAAGTCGGGTAGTACGTTGATGCCAAGGGTCAAGATCACATTACAGCGGGTTGCTAAACGTAAGGTATTATTAATAACTTGTGGAATATCATCAAACAACTGCGCCATCTGTTCTTGAGTCTTCAAATATTGCTCATCTGAGTACAGTCTTGGACGATTTGGGTCAGCCAGTACATAAGAGCCTGCGATACAAACGCGGGCTTCGTGAGCATCGAAGTCTTCTTGCTCTAAAAAACGCACATCGTTGTGTGCAATGAGAGGAATATTGTGTTTGGCACCTGAGTGGATAGCGGCTTTGATAAAAGCATCTTCCCCTGAGCGATTGGTACGTTTGATAGCAAAATATAAGCGATCATCAAACTGCGCTTGCCATTCGTTTATCAGCTCATCGGCTTTTTCTGGCATAGAGCCGAGTAAGGCCTGGCCGACGTCTGATCTTTCACCGAACAAGACAATAACGCCTGCAGCGTGCTCTAGAATATGACTGCGCTTGATAATGGGTACGCCGTGATTATCAGGATCGGCGCGGCCTTCGGTAAAGCCTAGAGATACGATGCGGGTGATGTTTTGATAGCCCTCGTTGTCCATAGCCAGCAGGGTAAGCCTTGAGTCTTCATCATCCATAATGACTTCACTACCAATGATGGGCTTGATACCAGCGCCTAGGCAGGTACGATAAAACTTCACTGTGGCATAAAGGTTGGATAAATCAGTTAACGCCAGCGCACATTGATTATCGGCAGCAGCAGCTTTGATAAGCGGCTTGATGCGCACGATAGAATCGGTGATTGAATATTCGCTGTGAATGCCAAGGTGTACAAATGCCATAGAAGACTCTTACTAATGCAATCGAAAGAAGATGAGCTACCAAGAAAATAATTTGATTATTATCAATGATTTGAATAGGTTTTTTAAAAGTAGTTAGAAGTAAATAGGGCGTTAATAGCCTTATTTATTCACTTTAAATTTAGCTGCTAATAATAGCATTATTTGGCACAGACAACCACTGATTCAGCTACTAGGTGTTACAAGAGAAAGAATGAAATCGGTTTCCAGATTTGCGGCAAAATTTTGATATGATTTTGATATAAAAGTGTTTTTTAGGTTGGCAAAGTATATAACGAAGATTTAACACGCCCTAGTCTTTGCCCAATTTATAATGTTTTGACAACCCACCTATCTGAACCGGGCAAGCTGATAAGGTTTGGGATCAATAATATGACTTTCATCAAAATAGTATTCGGCAATCATTTTTGCACTGACAACAGCTTGTGTTAAGCCTAAATGCTGATGGCCAAAGTTTAAAAACTCACGCTCAATCTTATCTATAACAGGTAGAGAGTCAAAGGTTGATGGCCGAAAGCCCATCCATGGCACATTATCGTTGGAATTTAGGGGAGTCTTTAGCATAGGCTGTGCGTGCTGTAAGAATATATGCGCTCGTTGCATATTGGCAGGAGCTTCAAGTCCTGCATATTCTACTGTGCCCGCCAAACGTAAACCCTCCTGCATCGGTGTCATCACAATGCGCCGATCTAGACTGGTTACGGGAGTCTGTATGCATCTGCTTTCATGAGGTAACATCAAATGATAACCACGTTCGGTATCTAAAGGAACATTGACCCCCGTTAATTGTTTAGCCAAGGTTTTTGAATGAGCACCTGCCGATAAGATCACTTTGGAGGCGGTGATATCCCCTTGATTGGTCTTCAAGCGAATGCCATCTACATCAGTGTGCGCTTCAAGGACCCGGCAATGTTCAATAATCTCACCACCAAGGTGTCTAAAAGTGCTGCTAAGCTGATTGATTACCGCAGTTAAATTGGTGATATGTCCTGTGTTTGGGAAAAACAACGCCGCTAATTGATTATCTTGTAAGGCGGGTTCATGTTCTAATAGCATCTCTTTGGTCAGTAGTTCATTGGTCACACCAACATTGTTAAGACGCTTGCCTTGGGTCATGAGCAGATCAATGCCACTTGTTTTTCAGTAGTCAACAATGAACCTTTTACCTCTATCCAATCGTTTAATTGCCACTGGTTGGCAAAGTCTAGCCATGCTTGAAGGCAGTTAGTATTTAAATTTAGCAGAATACTAAGCTCAGAAAATATCCAGAGAATTTAACTACCTTTATCTTCATTTGTAAATAAGGAGATTCAACTTAATTTACCTATTATCGTAAATTTAGCTACTGCGGATCCAACAATTCAATCCAGTGCTTCACTGGTACGCTTGATCGGCTACTTAAGTGGAGTTGGCAACCTATATTAGCGGTTACTATCTGCTCTGGATAACCAATCGTCAAGTCCGCAAGCTTATTGGTTAGTAACTGCTGACTCAGCTTAGGCTGCAGTATTGAGTAAGTCCCAGCAGAGCCGCAACATAAATGCTTGTCTTTAGTAGGCGTGAGCTCAACGCCTGCCTGCTGCAATATCCGTTCAACTAAGCCGCCCAGCTGCTGGGCATGTTGCAAAGAGCAAGGGCAGTGTACGGCTGTTTTGCGCCCTTTATCTTGCAATTGCAGCCGACTCAGATCTTCCTTAACTAATATTTCTCCAAGATCACGGGTAAGCTCACTTACTCGTTTCGCTTTGGTGGCATAAGCTGGGTCATACTGTAGCTTTTCGCCGTAGTCTTTGACCATTGAACCGCAGCCAGACGCACTGATGACAATGGCCTCTACGCCTGATTCAATATAGGGCCACCACGCATCGATGTTGCGGCGCATGAATGCCAGCCCCTCTTCATGGGCGGACATGTGATAGCTGACGGCACCGCAGCACCCTGCTTTGGGCGCAGTAAATAAGCTAATACCTAATTTATCAAGTACACGAGCGGCTATAATATTGGTGTTTGGCGTTGCTGAAGGCTGAGCACATCCGGCTAATACCAACATTTGGCGTGAATGCTGCTGTATTGGCATAGGAAGTTTGTTTTGTCTCGTTGGCACTGTCGCTTTTAGGCTGCTTGGCAATATAGGCCGTACTGATTGCCCTAGGCGTAACAAAAATCCGAAGCGATGAGCGTAGGGTAATACCTTACGAATTAGCCAACGTAGTAGCTTTTGCTGTAGCGGTCGCTCTAATTGCTCCTCCATAATGCCGCGGCCTATTTCGGCTAGGCGACCGTATTTCACGCCAGAGGGACAGGTGGTTTCGCAGCTACGACAGGTTAGACAACGATCTAAGTGTGTTTGCGTTTTTTCGCTAACGTTACCGGTCTCAAGCAGTTGTTTGACCAAATAAATTCGTCCACGTGGGCCATCTCTTTCATCGCCTAATTCTTGATAAGTAGGACAGGTGGCATTACAAAACCCGCAGTGTACGCAGCTACGTAATATAGAGTCGGCCTCTTCGATTTCTGGATGATCTATATACTTCACATTAATTTGGGTACGCATAACGTTTTCCTATTACATCCAACTATAGAGACGACCTGGATTAAAAATACCCATCGGATCAAAAGTCTGTTTGAGCCGTTGATGGAGTCCGCGCAGTACCTCAGGCTGAGTATGAAACACCTCTTGTAACCGATTACCACCACGGTAAAGGCTCACTTGACCACCCATACTCTTGGCAAGTGCTTCCAATGATTCAGTATCAAAATCACCGCGCAGCCAGCGTTGACTGCCGCCCCAATCTAGCAGCCACTCTTTATCTGACAATACATGCTCAGCATTACTATTGACTGAAAACCGCCATAGAGGCGCACGATCCGCAAAGTAACCTAATTGCTGCTCACGTAGCTGTGTCCATAGATTATTACCTTCTTCTAATACCACGCCTTGCCATTGCTTAACAGTGCTCTCAACGGCACTACGCGCGCCCTCTAAACGTAGATAAAGGTGATTGTCAAACCAACAAGCAGCCGTCAAAGGATTTGGCAATCCTGCCAAACGGTTCATCTCTTTAATAGCCTGCGCGGCATCTATTTCGCGTTTGAGGGTGAGAGAAGCGGCAGGTTTGGGCATGACCTTTAGGCTGACTTCGCTAATGACTCCTAAAGTCCCCATTGCTCCAGCCTGCATTCTTGAGACATCGTAGCCGGCGACGTTTTTCATCACCTGACCACCAAAGCGCAGCGCCTCGCCTCGACCATTAATCAGGCGAATACCAAGAACATGATCTCTTATTGAACCATTCCAAGGACGTCCTGGTCCTGATAAATGACAAGCTAGCGTGCCACCTAAAGTAGCCTGTCCATCAAATAGTGGCGGCTCAAACGCCAGTCTTTGATTGTGTTCACTCAAGGCGTCATTAATCTGGGTTAACGGCGTGCCTGCTCGTGCAGTCAACACCAGCTCAATCGGCTCGTAGCTCACAATACCTCTGTGCTCAGCGATATTAAGCGGGACACCATTGGGCGTGCGACCCATAAATTCCTTGCTGCCACCGCCAACTATTTGTAATTTGCTACCCTCACTACTGGCTTGTTTGATATGCTCAATTAGCTCGGCACTGATATCTTTCATGCCGGTGCTCCCTGTTGTGGCGGCTGACGCACAGAGTCGTCCATTATCTTATCAAGCGCCCGATATTCCTGACAATTTTTTAGGACAGGGATGCCTTTACCTGGATTAAGCGTACCAACAGGATCAAAAGCGGACTTAATAGCATGAAATTGGCGCAATTCCTGCTCATTAAATTGCACACGCATTTGGCGGATTTTTTCTACACCGACGCCATGCTCACCAGTGATACAACCGCCCACTTTGACACAAAGCTCTAAGATACGAGCGCCAAACTCCTCAGTTTTCTCAAGCTGACCTGGCATATTGGCATCGAATAATATCAGTGGATGCAAGTTACCATCACCCGCATGAAAGACATTGGCCACACGCAAGTTATAATGCTCCGAGAGTTTTTGCATTTCAGTCAACACATAAGCCAGCTGGCCACGAGGAATAGTACCATCCATGCAATAGTAGTCGGGTGAGATGCGGCCTACTGCTGGAAAGGCGGACTTACGACCTTTCCATAACAACGCACGTTCCGCCTCGTTTTGAGAAACTCGAGTTGAGGTGGCTCCTAGTTGGGTCAAGAGCTGCTCAACTTCGATGATTTGCTCTTGAACTTCCGCCGCCGTACCATCTAATTCACATAGTAGTAGCGCCTTTGCATCGGTAGGATAACCGGCTTGAGCAAAAGCTTCAGCTGCGATAATGGCATAGCTATCCATCATCTCAAGCCCCGCTGGGATAATGCCTTTAGCAATGATACCGCCTACCGCATCGCCTGCTGTCTGAACATCATTAAAAGCGGCCATAATAACCTGTGCCTTTTCAGGACTGGGTAATAATTTGACTGTCACTTCAGTGACTACGCCAAGCAAACCCTCAGAGCCCGTTATCAAGGCCATCAGATCAATGCCGTTACTGTCTAGCCCCTCACTTCCAATGCTGATTAGCTCTCCTTCGACAGTGACCATCTCGACCTTTAATAAGTTGTGAGTCGTCAGCCCGTACTTGAGACAGTGTACGCCGCCTGAGTTTTCGGCGACGTTGCCGCCTATCGTACAAGCAATTTGAGAGGAGGGGTCCGGACCATAATATAAGCCATGTACGGAGGCTGCTTCACTGATGGCTAAGTTACGTACGCCGGGTTGCAAGCGTGCCGTACGTGCTAAAGGATCTATCTCTAGGATATGCTTAAAACGTGACAGTACTAGCAGTACACCATCGGGGTTGGGCATGGCTCCAGCGCAAAGACCTGTGCCTGCCCCGCGAGCGACCACCGGAATCTGGTAGCGATGACAAATACGCATGACTTCTTGTATCTGCTCGACCGTATCTGGCAGAACGACTAGCAGCGGCATATCGCAATAGACAGACAAACCATCACATTCAAAAGGCTTTTGAGTTTCCTCATCACTGATCACGTATTCAGGCTCAATAAAAGCGCGAAACATAGTCGCTAATGTGGTTTTGTCAGGTCTTTTGCTCTCAATCATACGGCCCCCCTTAGCTTAGGATCTGCTGAACACCCACTTTGTTACCCGATTTAATACCCAACCACCGCCGCATCGACAATACGTGGATCAGATGAGCCGTAGACACCATTTGGCGTCAACATAATGGACTGCGTTGAGCCCATTGTGGCTTTTGGACTGACCGTATGTCCCATGGATTCAAGTTTTTTAACCGTGTCAATATTCAGAGCTTTTTCAGTACGAATCTCATCCGGCAACCATTGGTCATGAATACGCGGCGCATGAGTGGCTTCAGCGATATTCATATCGTGGTCGATGACGTTCGAGATGATTTGGGTGACGGTAGTAATGATACGGCTACCGCCGGGGCTGCCAGTCACGATATAAGGCTTGTCGTTTTTAAACACCAATGTTGGACTCATCGAGGATAGTGGACGTTTATTGGCTTCTACGCTATTTGCCTCACCGCCTAATAAGCCATAACCATTAGGCGTGCCTGGCTTAGCCGAAAAGTCGTCCATCTCGTTATTAAGTAATATGCCGGTACCATCAGCAACAAGACCAGTGCCGTAAGAGAAATTCAACGTATAAGTATTGGCGATCGCATTACCGTCCTTATCAACGATAGAGAAATGCGTGGTTTGATCGCTCTCGTAGGGCAGTGGATTATTGGCTTTGATCGTGGCTGCTGGCGTGGCTTTGTCCGGATTAATTAATGTACGGAGCTCATCAGCATACGCTTGAGCGGTGAGGCCGCTGGCAGGTACATCGATGAAATCAGAATCTCCTAAATACTCAGCTCGATCGGCATAAGCCAGTTGCATGGCCTCAGCCATCAAATGAATGGTTTGTGCACTATTTTGCCCGTAGTCTTTGAGCGGATAGCCTTCTAAGATATTTAAAATCTGCACGATGTGAATACCACCAGAAGAGGGCGGCGGCATCGAGACAATCTCATAACCGCGGTAGTCTCCTTTCACTGGCTCGCGAGCGATGGCTTCATAATTGGCCAAATCCTGCAAGCTCATACTGCCGCCAGCGTCATTAACAGCCTTGACCAGCTTGCTTGCAGTTTCACCTTTATAAAAGCCATCAGCACCTTGTGCAGCAATGAGTTTTAACGAGCGAGCAAGTTCGGGCTGCTTTAAGCGTTCACCTGGTTGATAGGCGCTGCCATCTGCTTTAAAAAATATTTTTTGGGTGCTCGGCCATTTCTGCAAGCGATCGCTCAAGGCTTCTAGCGACTCCGACAAACCAGCAGTAACCTCTATACCATCTTCAGCCAATGCAATGGCGGGCGCCATTACTTGTCCGCGGCTCATGGTGCCATGATCTTCTAACGCCTTTAATAATCCTGCGACTGTCCCCGGCACACCAATAGCCAAGCCATGAAAGCGAGACAAATCACTGACGGCATTGCCTTCTTCATCAAGATACATATCACGCGAGGCGCTGCTTGGCGCTTTTTCACGGTAATCGAGCGCTACCGTTTTGCCCTTCTCGGCATCATAAATCATCATAAAGCCGCCGCCGCCGATATTTCCAGCGCGCGGTAAGGTAACGGCTAAGGCAAAGCCAACAGCGACGCCAGCATCAACGGCATTGCCACCGTCTTTCAAAATCTTTAAGCCAATGTCAGAAGCCAATGCTTCTTGAGTGGCGACCATGCCGTTCTTTGCCCAGACCGGATGATGGATAGCATCTTCAGAGTAGATGGCTTGATCGGCTTTGGCATTGCTAGTCGTTGAGGTAAGCGTATTGGTTTTCGCTCGGGTGATGCGCTGAGTCTCAAGTACGACCGTTGGGTTGTCCGCCATGATGGCAAGATTGATTGCACTGGTATTGATTGAGGTGTTATTTATTGTATTACCATCAGTTGGTGCAACGGGTTCAAGCGCATGAGCAGATACAGACAGTAATAGTGTACTGCTAACCAACAGCATCGCAGATTTTAAGGTTGTTTTTACCAGTGCTTTATTGTGACGGTTTTGAGAAGAAGCGGTATCGTTGTGAGAGTGAAAAGATAATTTTGGCATCGCAAAGTCCTTTTTACGAGTAGGTGAGCAATTAGGCGGAAGTAAAAATAAGTAGATACGTAGATAATAATGAATATAGCAGCTAGCACAAGCCGAAATTTAGCTTTTGTTTTTAATATTGCTAATTGGTCGCAAATGACATTGCTAAGAAAATTTCTGCGAACTAGCTGCTTCAATCCTTAAAGAATTTGAGCTTTTTGGAAAATCAATCTTAATATACCAATTGTTATTTTACGCATAAGTCACTAATTTGTAATCTTTTGTGCTATAAATAATAACGCTCGTAATGGCGTTGCTATCGTTCCCTGAATAAAAGGATTTTTATGTCATCAAATCACTCTAATAATAGCGATCGACAGTGTCTATCTGAACCAGTGCCACATAACTCATCTCATAATGCTCAAGACAACCATCATTTACCTAGATTGTTATCCATGACAGGTTGTATGCTGCTCGGCAGTGCATCTTTTGTGCTTTCAGGTTGTCAATCAAGCCCAACGGTAACACCGTCTGCTACTACATCAGAAGTGCTTATCAACTTTGAAAACTCAGACACCGCACTTATCCAATCACAAGGTCAAGCGTTTAATGCTAGCTTAAATGCCAAGTCTGAGCGTTACGAACAATTATTCAATCAAGCCAAATATCCCAATACGGAGAATCAAGCCAAGTCACATTTACTTGCCGCCATTCGTAAGCATTTAGCCACTGAGCACGTAGCCGTCGCACAAGCCAACTATCATATGGCACCTTTTATTGATCCAGATAGCATTGATGCAGGGTCTAGTAGTCTTCTGAAAACGATTATAGAAGCCTACGCTTATAAAAAGGCAGCCTCAGACGATTATGACTCAGATTACGATTCAGATTATGACGAGTATATTGAAGCCGAAGCTGTAGAAGAAGTTTATGATAATGATGGCTACGATCAAGACGGCTATGATGAGTATGGCTATGATCGATATGGAGACAGTATAGACAGTGATGATGACAATGAGGTAAGTAATGGTGTGCTATCAAAGATGGCAGACTTTAACCCTAAAGAGCTAGCTAAGAGCTATGAGGCTGTACAAAAGGCCAAGCAGCAAAAAGAGAGTACGAACGACGAAAGCCATCCTTCGTCAAAAGGTATGATTGGCCAAGTTCTAAGTATGATTCATCGTACGCCTGAGCAGATAGCGGCATCGAATGCTTATCAATATCAAAACTTAACGTTCCATAGTGTCAGTCGATACAAGCCCAAACAACGACAGCTGCAAAGTGTTTATAGCTACGAGTACATCACACCAACGATTAGCTCATCCGTACAAATACCGCTCGCATTCGATTTTAATAACAGTCGCATCGCGGTAGATCCATCAGCAATCATGCCTATTATGGCACTTGTCAATCCTGAGAAAACGCCATTACCTAACGAGATGGCATCGCACACCGTAAGCTTTGGATTACCAGAGAGTATTACAACACAGTTGCCACCGTCAGTGCTTTATGATGCGGCGATTGATGCTGTACAAAATAGTATGGCAGAGCTCGCGCCTGAGCATTTTAGTGCAGTAGATATTCGTAATGATATGTTTGCCAAAGAAGTCGGTGCGAGTCGGGCGGTAAAGGTATATTTTGGCAGCAAGCAAAGCGGTGAGATGATCGGCAAGACCTTAAAGTATATGACCCAATCACTACAAGATCATGTCGATGCCAATCCACAGAGATATCCTGATGGTGCCATGCTAAAAGCGGCGCTTGCTAAGTTGCAGCTATACAACAAAGGCTATCAAAGTGCAGATGTGGGCGCGTTATTACAGCTAATCGAAGCCATCGCTCCTATCTCATTTAATCAGGTAAATTATTATTATCTAGACAGCTCAGATCGCATGCTTGCTAAGCAGCAACGTACCAATATAGGTAGCGATTTGATGGGTTCAACTACTACTGTACTAAACCAAATACGCTACGATAAAGCCAGCTTTAATAACCATACGCTAACGCCTTTATTGGCGGAGTCTTTTGGCGCAAATGCCAAACCTGCTATCGATGGCAACGCGTGGATGGCCGAGCAACGTCAACAGAGAGATAGACTGCAAGCGGCTCGTTATGCACGCTATGAATATGACGATAGTAGCTTAAGTGATGATGAAAGCAGTGGTTACGGTGATGACAGTAGCAACTATGAGAATGGTGAATACGACGAAGCTAAAGATGATACTGACAAAGGAAAATAAATAATCCTACTTTGTTATGTTTAAGCCCATATTTATAAGGATAAAAAATGAAAATAGTACATCAAGCCATCGTAAGTAGTATTCCGTTAACTAGACTTCCATCAATTATTAAAGGCAGTGTATTATTTAGCAGTGCGCTTTTAACGGGAGCATTGTTATTAACGGGTTGCCAATCTACCAGCTTGAGCCAATCCAACGCTATAACAGCAAAGCACACGCCAGCTGCGGCCAAAAAAGCATTGGCAACCGCGCTACAAAAGCAACGTCGTCAGTCTTTTAGCTATCATGCCAATCTTGAGATTAGTAACGATCAGCAATTTACCAATATAAATGCCAAGAATTTAGTCGGCTCAGATGATATTTATGATTACTGTGAAGACACCCATGATCAAGCGTATGCAGCATTAGTAACCCAAGCGGAAACCCAGAATAAAGATATCGAAGCTGCTAGTTATGACACGCAGCGAACGGCACTTAAACAGTCTTACCTTGAATGCGCAGCTGCCTATCAAGCATGGGAAGATAATCCGTACGATAGTAATATCAACGTATCGTCTCATTACCAACAGCTATTTGACAATTATGACAACAAATCAACACCGAAAGATATCAAAAAAACGCAGTTGCTAGATGCTTACTTGTTAAAACCGTTATCTATAAACTCGCAAGGTGTCTATCAGCCTATGGCTGGCAAGGCTACGATGCTCGCAAGCGTACAGTACCAAGCGCGCAATCATCAAAGCAGTATCAATCAGCCCATCTATGTAGATTTTAAAAACGGTAATATTTATCTATGGGCAGATAACTTTGCGATGCTCAATTCAGAAATGTTAGACGATAAGCTCGGTACAAAATGGCGAAATAAGTGGTTAAAAATAGTCATTAATGACGGCACACTGCCTAAAGGCTTTGGCAATGAATTGATAAAAAGCCACTTTGCTGCGTTAGATACTACATTCGATAGCGCATCTATTAGCCAGTTTGATTATGTCGTCCCTAATACATTAGCGTCACTTACTCCCAAGCTGCCCACGCATCAACTGTCAGCAACGCTGGCAAGCGATGAAGTCATTCGCCGTGTACAAAGCGCTGCAAGCTATGAGCAATTTTACCAAGACTATATGCGTATTTTTTATGATCGTATTACTAAGAAATATCCAGAATTAGTCAAGGATAATAAGACTTACCAAGCAACCACCGCAAGTTCTGATAAATTCACCAGCAAAGCGTTAGTGCAGCAAATGTTAGCAATGATAAAAGGACGCATAGATAGCGAGGTTGAGACATCAGAAGCTGAGATAGAAGTGAGATCAACGGTGCAAGAGCTGTACGGATTTGATAAACGTGGTCGGCTCAAATGGCAGCATCTGCGTAGTGAGTTTGCAAACAAAACCAACTCTGATAAGAATATGGTAATGGATATCTTGCAGCAGTATTCCGCTATACGTCCTCAGGACAAGGCATTTCCTAACTTACCAAGTGATATGCAAGTGCCGAACGTGATTAATAGTGTCGATGTGCGCGAGTATGGTGATGAGCTGATGCAGTATTATCGCGATGGTAATGGCACTGCGATGGGTAAGATGGTGTTTGACATGTTACCGATGGCTAAAGAGCGTCTTGGTTCGATCGATTGAAGACTGATTAAAGACTGATTGAAAGTAGGTAAGTTTAGTTTGATTGACCTTTGTTGAGATAGACAACGAAAAAGCGCACCGTTCATACGATGCGCTTTTTTGTGTCTGATATGATACTTAGACTAACGAGATAGTCAGTATGGCCATAACGTTATGATAACTGACATATTTTAGTTCTGCATTTTTTGACGATCCAAGCCTTTATCACCTTTAGTCATTCTATCAGCCATAATTGCTTCAAGCTTTTGACGCTGCTCAGCGGTGAGTACTTGCATTATCGCGCTGCGGTTTTGTATACGGCTGCCAGAATTATTTTGTCTAATAGTAGCGATCTGCGCTCGCTGCGTTGCTGTTAGATTCAATTCTGATAAAGGACTGTTTTTACCACCTTTATTATGCGAGTGGCGATGTCCTTTAGCTTGTCTTTCTGACTTTAAAGTTTCAAGTTGAGCGCGCTGCTCTGCTGTCAGTATCGCTAGCATTGCTTCACGATTTTGCATACGTTCGCTGCGGTTGTTTTGTTTAAGTGCTTGTAGTTGCGCCTGCTGCGTGGCCGTTAGATCTAGCTGCGACAATGGACCTCTCATGCCGCCTTTATGCATGCCATCTTTCATACCTGTTTTATGATGCTGCATTTTACTGGTCGTTGGCGCTGTGTCCGTGGTTGCGTTGACACTCGTACAAGCGGTAACTGCTAATACGCTAGACATTGCTAGTGCTGAACCCATTAATAATTTTTTCATAATACTATCCTTCTTTAATTTGATTTAATAAATAATCAATGGCTTATTCCGTTAGGAAGACGATAAGCAATACTTGTTATTGATAGGTGCTATCTTACGACAGTTAAAGGTTGCGAACATTTATGAAGTATTAAGAAAGGTAACGTTTATAGCGTATGGACAAGCACATGCCTGATAATATGGGTGATAACGCTATTAAGGCTCAAGGAGACAGATGTGCCAAATATATTGCTAGGTGATGATGACGAAGAGTTGACCCAGTTATTACAAGAATACTTGCACAATCATGGCATTCAATGTGGTTGCGTCCATGATGGTGAAGCGGTCATCCAGAAACTAAAAGCCGCGTCTAATAATACTTCTGCTTATGATTTGCTGGTGCTCGATATTATGATGCCAAAAATCAATGGCCTCAGTGTGCTGCGTCATTTGCCAAATATTAGTGATATCCCCGTCATTATGTTGACCGCAAAAGGTGAAGAGATCGATCGCATTATTGGGCTTGAGCTTGGCGCTGATGATTACATTACTAAACCCTGCAATCCGCGCGAACTACTGGCACGCATCAATGCCGTTATCAAGCGCACTAATGCGGCGGCATCAGAGCATACTCCGTTACCAGAGAGTCGTTTGCATCTGGATCAAAATCGGCGGCTTTGTCAGATAGATGGTGTAGAGCTACAAGTGACGGGGACAGAGTTTGATTTATTGGTCGCGCTACTCAAACAAAAAGGCGAGGTGGTGAGTAAGGCGTGGCTATCAGAGCATGTGTTGCAGCGTAAACTGCAGCCGTTCGATCGTAGCCTGGATGTACATGTCTCGCGCCTGCGCAAAAAACTCCAACCTTTTCATGATGAGCCTATCAAAGCGATTCGTGGTAAAGGCTATCAGCTGGTACTGTAATGACACATTCCTCAAATACTTCTATATTTCAACCCAGAATCACGCTGTTTTGGCGTTTGTTTCTGAGCCTGTTATTAACGATTCTGATCACCTCTATTTTATCTATCGTGGTGGAGCGCTGGCTGGTTGAAAAAGCGCTGACGGCTCGCATGGATGTACAAATTGATAGTTTATTAATTAAGCGTCAAGAGATGGTTGAGGCGTTACAAGTGGGTGATTTAACTACCGTTAGGCAGATGTATCGTGAAGACCGATGGCTGATGAATCAAATCAGAGTCTACGACGAGCAAGGTGCCATTATATTTCCGCGTTATCGAGATAGAGAGGAGCGTAGGCAAGAACATAGGCAAGAACATAGACAAGAGCAGATGCCAGGTGGAAGGCAGGTAATGAGGCCTTCATTAATGCCACCGATTCGTGCAAATATAGCTAATCCCGATAGTCGTCCTGAATTGGCTGACGTGACGGTCGTCTTTCCAGATGAACAGACTGTCATTATACAATTGCGTCCGCATCTGCGTTTTGCCGATGTTGTAGCGCTGCAACGCGGCAATTTCCCGATACGTTTATTACTGATTATCCTTTTTAGCGTCTTGGTTTGTATTTGGCTGAGTCGCACGCTGACCCATCGTATTCGCCGTGTGCAACATACGGTCCACCGTATGATTGACGGCGATTATCAGGCTAGTCCCAATTTATCTAAGATGGGAGATGATGAGCTTGGTTTGCTTGCAAAAGACGTGGCCAAGCTATCAGCACGACTGGCGGAGAGTGAGCTGGCACGCAAGCAGATGCTCAGTGATATCTCGCATGAGCTGCGCTCACCACTAGCACGGCTTGACGTTGCGACTGAGCTGACACGGGATTTTGCGCCCAATGCCAATCGTTACCTTGATCGTATTGATAAAGAATCTGCGCGGATGAATGAGCTGATTGAGCAAATCATTCATATTCAGTCCCTGCAAATGCAGCAATATACTATCGACAATTTAGAAAATGAAGAGGTTAATATTGCTGAAATTATCAGTGAGATTGGACAAGATGTTTGCTTTGAGTTTCAGCACAAAAATGTACACTGGCAATGGCAGCCGGATGATTCATTATTGACAGATACTTCATTGATCATGTCATCATCAGCCATGTCTTTATCAGCGACTTCTCCAGAAACTCCTTGGACAGTGCTTGGCAATCAAGAACAGCTACACAGTGCGCTTGAAAATATCATTCGTAATGCATTTATGCACACTGCAGCTGATTCAACAGTTATTGCTGAGATTAAACAAGCAGAGATGGACGGCAAAAAAACGGCTATTCAAGTCCGCATCATAGACGAAGGCGGCGGCGTTGCAGAGCAAGACTTGCAGCGTATTTTTCAGCCCTTTGTACGGCTAGATTCTGCCCGTCATCGCGAAACTGGCGGTTATGGATTAGGACTGGCGATCGTCCATGCCGTGGTGATGGCGCACAAAGGTCAGATTCATGTCTACAATCGGCAAGATGGTATACAAGGATTGGTGGTGCAGATTGTGTTGCCCGCCTATTCTGCGTAATTTGCATAGCAGTTACCTGCACAGCAATATAAATTGTCTTACTAGCAGAACTTATGGCCATTTAATTGAATGGCCGTTTTAGATAAGCTATTTTAAAAAAGCTATTTAAGTGCAATCGTATAGCTCTGTGGCTTGTCTTGCAAATTGTAAGCTTCAATGGCTTGTAATTTGAACTCGTTACGATCGTAAAGGCTAGGTTCATCAGCAGCTCTTGACTCGAGCAGATTCATGGTGGAGTAATAGTTTTCATCTGAAAAATCACCAAAAAGATTTTTGGCAATATAGTTTAAGTACTTTCTATTATGTCCATTTATCTGAAACTTCGTGCGGTAGTTGTCTTTTTCGCGATCAATAACCAGTGTATCGGTTATCTCTAACCGCGACGGGCAGTTAAAACAGCCTGGAACAAACTGTACGTCTTGAATATCAACTTGGCTGAGCAAATCCTGAGTCTTGGTAGTTTGACTATTATAGTTCACGTTGGAGGTAGTAGAATATTTGCAGCTTTTACTGTCTATTATTTTAATTTCATTGATCTGATTTTTCTTATTTGTTTTTACAATAAGCCTGCAATCATTAAGCTCACGATTGCCATATTTGCCGGAGCTTTGTTTTTTCAATCCTAACTGATACTTCTTGTTCAGTGTGTGTATGCTTTTGCCTAAGGAGCTTGGCGCAATAAAGCTTTGATAATCTGCTGCATGGACAGGTATAGAGATAGTGGCGATTAAGCCAGATATTAATAACGTGTTCTTCATAACGTAGACCTAAATTTCAAGAGCATTAGCCAACTTAATACAACCATTAATAAGGTGTTTTAAGTCAGCTTTGTAAGCTTGACGTAATTATAGTCAACTTATTATCTGAATGCCATCACCATAAAAAAGCCCCAATAAGGGGTTTTTGCGTAATTATGATGTCATAGAGTGGGTTAAGGCAATGATTAAAAACATAATAACCTCGCTTGCAATTAACGGTACTGGCTAATAATCAATAAAGTTAATGACCTAGTAGTTCATGAGCTTTGGTTTGGCAGGCATTGTATAAACAAGTATAGTAAATAATTAAATTATCTAGTAACCCAAGACCAAGGATGGATCAATGACTATTGCATGCTTTAAGCCCAAATGGATGGATGAAGAAATTGAAATGCTGCACGAGAGTGCGCTCAAAGTATTTAGAGATTGGGAAGCACACGATGAGAAGTGGCGTGAAAACGGTATGCTCGATCGGGAAGCTTGGCTAGAAGCAGGCGAGATGGGATTTTTATGTGCCTCTATGCCAGAAGAATACGGCGGGGCGGGCGGTGACTTTCGTCATGAAGCCGCGCTGATTTATGCGCAATCAGAAGCCAATCAAGCAGGCTTCGGTGGCTTTTTGCATTCAGGCAT
The DNA here is from genome assembly GCF_947488565.1 of uncultured Psychrobacter sp. GTDB lineage: Bacteria > Pseudomonadota > Gammaproteobacteria > Pseudomonadales > Moraxellaceae > Psychrobacter > Psychrobacter saeujeotis. The sequence continues at coordinate 312,777 of NZ_CANKZC010000004.1, forward strand.
CGTCGCCCCTTATATTTTGCATCATGGTACTGAAGCGCAAAAGCAGGCGTGGCTACCCAAAATGGCAACAGGAGAGTTAATCGGCGCGATTGCTATGACTGAGCCGGGCACAGGCTCAGATTTGCAAAACATCAAGACCTACGCAGTCAAAGAAGGCGATGATTATATTATCAATGGTTCAAAGACCTTTATCACTAACGGTCAATTGGGTAATTTAATTATCGTTGCTTGCAAAACTGACCGATCTCTTGGCGCTAAGGGCGTATCGCTTATCGTTGTCGAAACCGATAATGCTCCGGGGTTTGAGCGTGGCAAGAAGCTCAAAAAACTTGGTATGGCATCGCAAGATACTTCTGAGTTGTTCTTCAATAATATGCGCGTGCCGCAAGCCAATTTATTGGGTACGGTTGAAGGATTAGGTTTTGCGCAATTGATGCAAGAATTACCGCAAGAGCGTTTGATCGTAGCGCTGGCAGCGATTGGGGCGATGAAATTAGCACTGGACTTGACCATTGACTATACCAAAGAGCGCACCGCTTTTGGCAAGCCAGTATGGAGCTTTCAAAATACCCGCTTTAAGCTGGCAGAATGTAACAGCCAGTATATTGCCTCAAGTGCCTTATGTGATGCTGCTATTGAAGCATTGGTCGAAAATGAGCTCACGGTACAGCATGCTGCGTTAATCAAATACTGGGTGACCGAAAAGCAATGTATCGTGATGGATGAGTGCGTGCAGTTATTTGGCGGTTATGGCTATATGATGGAATATCCGATTGCACGTTTGTACGCTGATGCACGGGTACAAAAAATCTATGGCGGCACCAACGAGATTATGAAAGAGCTGGCGTCACGCTTTATGTAAGCGATTCGTTTTTTCAATTTTCATCAAAACCATTTCATCAAGACTATAAGGACATAGCATGATTCAGACGGCTTATATTTACGATGCCATCCGCACCCCTCGCGGTAAAGGTAAAGCAGGAGGCAGCTTAAATCAAGCGACCCCTATTTGGCTGGTACGCACCTTACTTAATGCCATGCAACAGCGCAATGATTTAGACACTAGCTTGGTCGATGATGTGGTGCTCGGCTGTGTGACCCCAATCGGTGAACAGGGTGCAGATATTGCCCGTATTGCGGTGCTGGATGCGGGCTGGCATGAAACCGTCGCCGGCGTGACATTGTCGCGGTTTTGCGCATCAGGCCTTGAGTCCATCAATTTGGCCGCAAGTAAAATCATGTCAGGTATGGAGGACATGGTCGTTGCAGGCGGTGTCGAATCAATGAGCCGTGTAAAAATGGGCGCAGATGGTGGCGCTTGGTTTATGGATCCGCGGGTAAATTCTGTGACTGGCTTTGCCCCGCAAGGCGTTGGAGCCGATACCATTGCGACGCTTGAAGGGTTTAGTCGTATGGATGTCGATGCCTTTGCTACCAAGTCGCATCACCGTGCTGCTAACGCTTGGGCTGCTGGCTATTACGACAATGCGGTAATACCTGTGCATGATTTGAATGGTCGCTTGCTGCTTGATAAAGATGAAACCATCCGTCCCGATACGACAGTCGGTACTTTAGCGGGACTCAAGCCTTCCTTTGCCCAGCTTGGCGCGATGGGCTTTGATAGCGTCTTGCTGGATAAATATACCAGCATTGAGCGTATCAATCATGTGCATCATGCTGGTAATTCCTCTGGTATCGTTGATGGCGCTGCGCTTTGCCTTTTGGGGAGCGAAGCTGCGGGTAAAAAAGCAGGATTGCGTCCGCGTGCAAAAGTCATTATGGCGTCGGTCATTGGCTCTGAGCCCTCTATTATGCTGACCGGTCCGACACCTGCTTGTCAAAAGGCGCTCAAAAAAGCCGGTATGACGGCAGCCGATATTGATCTATGGGAAATCAATGAAGCGTTCGCCGCGATACCGATGAAGACGGCGAAAGATTTGGGCGTTTCATTGGACAAAGTCAACGTTAATGGTGGCGCTATTGCGATGGGACACCCGCTAGGAGCTACCGGAGCTATGCTGCTTACCACTGTGCTTGAAGAGTTAGAGCGCCGTGATTTAAAAACGGCGATGATTACGCTTTGTGTCGGTGGCGGTATGGGCATCGCGACTATCATTGAGCGTGTATAAGCTATCTGTAAAACAATGGTTAAATAATAAGTTTGAATTTAAAAAGGAATAATAATGAGCATGGATTGCACCCCAACGATCAATAAGTTGGCAGATTTTTCTGCTGAGCGTGACGATGACAATATCGTAACAGTCACTATCAACCAAACCGAGCGTCAGATGAATGTGATTGATGATACTTTTAATCAATCATTTTCAGTATTGGTCGATGCTTTTATAAACGATGAGACGGCTAAAGGGCTTATCTTAACGTCAGGTAAAGACAGCTTTATCGTTGGCGCAGATATTGACCAGCTCGCGAGTATTCAAACCCACAAGCAAGCGTTTGAATTGGCGGAGTCGCTCAAAGCCAGCCTGCGCAAGCTTGAAAAATCTGGCAAACCGGTCGTTGCCGCGATGACAGGTTCAGCGCTTGGTGGCGGGTTAGAGGTTGCTTTGGGCTGTCATTATCGTGTCGCTATTGATTCAGCTAAAACCAAACTTGGACTGCCCGAGGTGAAATTAGGCTTACTACCTGGTGGCGGTGGTACTCAGCGTCTGATGCGCCTACTCGGTATGCAAAAGTCGCTTGAGATGATGACTCAAGGTAAAATTATCAGTGCTAACGCTGCCAAAGAGAGTGGGTTTATTGATGCGATAGCCAGTGACACAGACGACATGTTAAACCAAGCTAAAGCGTGGATTAAGGCCAATCCTGACGCGCAGCAACCGTGGGACAAAAAAGGCTTTAGTATCCCAGGTGGCAATGCGAATCATCCAAAGAACGCGCAAATGCTCTCCGTTGCCCCAGCTATGGCGTACCAAAAATCTCACGGCAATTATCCCGCCATTACCCATATTATGTCTTGCGTATTTGAAGGTAGCTTGCTTGCTATCGATGCTGCCCTTGAGGTCGAATCGAGCTACTTTGCCGCTTGTGTGCTCTCGCCTGAATCTAACAATTTAATCACTTCTATGTGGACGCAATTAAACCAGATTAAAAAAGGACAATCACGTCCTAACGGTTTTGATCGTCAAAAAGTAAATAAGGTTGCGGTACTTGGTGCAGGCATGATGGGTGCTGGGATTGCGTATATCGCTGCCAAAGCGGGCATCAATGTGGTGCTATTAGATACCAGTATTGAAAATGCTAATAAGGGTAAACAGTATTCAGAAAAACTATTAGACAAAACCATCAATCGTGGACGCTCAAACGAGACCAAAAAAGAAGCGTTATTAAGTAAAATTCAAACTACCATATCTTATGATGATATTGCAGACTGTGATTTAGTCATCGAAGCGGTATTCGAAGACCGCGATATCAAAGCCAAGTGTACCGAGCAAGCAGAAGCCGTCATTGCTGAAACGGTCGTCTATGCGTCTAATACGTCGACCATTCCCATTACGAGCTTAGCCATTGCAAGTAAACGTCCGTCGCAATTTATCGGGCTGCACTTTTTCTCACCAGTCGATAAGATGCCTTTGGTTGAGATTATCATGGGCGAGCAGACGGATGATGCAACCTTAGCGAAAGCTTTTGATTTTGTCTTGCAAATTGGCAAAACGCCTATCGTCGTCAACGACAGTCGCGGCTTTTATACCTCGCGCGTATTTGGTACGTATGTGTCAGAAGGTATTGCGATGTTAGGTGAGGGCGTACATCCTCGACGAATTGAAGTGGCTGGTCTTAAAGCTGGTATGCCAATGCCGCCGCTTGCACTGCAAGATGAGGTGTCGCTCGATTTATCATTGCGTATCAAAGAGCAGACCAAAAAAGATACGCTCAGCGAGGGTAAAGGATGGGTCAGTCATCCGGCAGAAACGGTACTCAAAGTGATTGCAAAAGACCACGAGCGCTTAGGTAAAAAGGTCGGCAAAGGCTTTTATGATTATTCGCAGAGTTCAGAGGGTAAGAGAGATAAGCAGTTATGGCCAAAACTGACTGAGTTATTTCCATCCGTTGATGAGCAGCCAGATATGGAGGAGCTGATAGATCGCCTGCTCTATATCCAAGCCAACGAATCGGCGCGCTGTTATGAGGAAAATGTCTTGCGCTCTGTTGCGGAAGGTAATGTAGGGTCAATCTTTGGGTGGGGTTTCGCCCCGCCTCAAGGGGGGACGCTACAGTTTATCAATGCGACAGGAATAGAAAATTTCGTTAAGCGTAGTCATGAGCTGGCCGCTAAGTTTGGTGCGCGTTTTAAGCCTGCACAAATTTTGATAGAAATGGCAAAAAAAGGCGAGGTGTTTTCAGATGGCTAATACAGATGTAGTATCGAATAACTCAATACCCAGTACAATGACAGACATGATGTCTGACTGCCTAACTGGTCTTAAAGTTGTGGATCTCACCCGTAATCTCCCTGGTCCATTCGCGACGCGCTTACTTGCCGATCTAGGTGCAAAAATCGTTAAAATTGAACCAGAAAATGGCGACCCAGGACGTGCGTTTGGTGAGTTGTTTAAAGCTTTAAACCATGGTAAACATTGCGAAAAGGTGGATTTTCGTAGTGAAGCAGGCATCGAAGCAATAAAAGCGCACATCAAAGATGCAGACGTGATGCTTGATAGTTTTCGTCCCGAAGTACTTGTTGGCATGGGTTTAGATGCTGCTACTTTACATGCTATTAATCCAAAACTGGTGATGGTTTCTATCACAGGCTACGGTATTCCAGAAGCGCTTGATGCTACAGGTAAGTCTTGGGCAGCAAAGGCTGGGCATGATATCAACTTTATGGCAATGAGCGGCACCCTTGATCAACTCAAAACAGAATCAGGGGATCAAGCTATGCCCAATATGCAGTTTGCAGATTTGGCTGGTGGTAGTGATACTGCAGTGATCGCCTTACTGGCAGCGGTACTTGCCGCTAAAAATACTGGTCGCGGCCGACACATTGCCGTGAGTATGACACATAGCTTGTATCATCATCTGGTCATGCCAAAAGCAACGGCCGATATGATGCAAAGCATAAATGGGCAACGCCCAGAGCCTCAGAATGACTTCTTGGGAGGGTGGCTGCCGTGCTATCGGTTGTACAAAACACAAGATGGTCGCCACATGGCAGTCGGCTCTTTAGAATTTAAATTTTGGCAATTATTATGCGAGACCTTAGCTTTGTCTGAACACGTTGATGCTCATTGGCAGCGTGGATCAATGTCCAATACGAAAGAGAGCCAAGCGGCAGAAAAAGCAATGACAGAGAGATTTGCGAGTCAAACGATGGCGCATTGGCAAAGGGTATTCGCAGAGGTTGATGCTTGCGTAACCCCAGTACTTAATTTGGCAGAAGCTCAAAGCCATCCTTTGTTTGCGCATCAAGACAAGTATCAAGCGACTGCCAGCTGGCAGGTTATTGCTTGTGTATAAACTCAATTAAACGTCATTGATATTTCATTTTAAGCAAACGGTTTTAATCAGCATCAGAAAATCTAGGCTTTAACTTTAAATACTAACAGTATTCCAGCACATCTCAAGCGAGACCTGCTTTGCAAAACAGGACGATATTATGAAAGATTTTCATTATCAAGCGTTACCGCTCGACGTTCATTTTGGGAACGGTAAGTCAGCTGAAGCCAAAGATATACTGATAAAGCATGGTTATTATAACGTTTTAATAATTACGACACCGGGCCAAAAAGAGGCGGGTCAGAAGTTATCGCAGCAACTACAAGAGATTTCAGCAGGCGTGTATCCGCACGCTGTCATGCATGTTCCGGTAGAAGTCGCGGATAAGGCGGTAGAGTTTGCCCGATCAAACGACATTGATTGTTGTTTGGCTTTGGGCGGTGGCTCTACGATTGGACTTGCCAAAGCCATTGCCTTAAAGACGCATTTACCGATAGTCACCATACCTACTACCTATTCAGGTAGCGAGATGACGACTATTTATGGCATCACTGAAAACAATCTAAAGACCACAGGTAAGGATATTCACATCCTACCCAAAGTAGTGATTTATGATCCAGAGCTAAACCTAACCTTGCCTGCGCAAATCTCGGCTTGTTCAGGTATGAATGCTATGGCACATGCGGTAGAGGCGCTATATGCCGAAGATAAAAACCCAATCGTCAGTCTCATGGCGATTGAGTCTATCAAAGCATTAAAGTTTGCTTTGCCTATGATTGTAGATGACTTGAGCGATATTTCAGCACGCCAGAAAGCAACCTATGGTGCTTGGCTTGCCGGGGTTTGTCTAGGATCAGTTGGAATGGCTATTCATCATAAGATTTGCCATACGTTGGGTGGCACATATAATCTGTCACATGCTCAAGCACACGCCATTACGCTTGCGTATTCAGTGCATTACAACCGTAACGCTGATATTGAAGCCATGGATCGATTGGCAGAGGCTTTAGGTGTTAGTAGCCGTGAAGAGGTCGGTTTAGCAGTCTACCGTTTAAATCAATCCTTAAAGATTCCGATGGCACTAAAAGACACTGGTCTACCCAAAGAGGGCCCAGCTAACGTGGCACAAATTGTCTGTGATAGTCCTTATTATAATCCTCGTGATTATGACTATGAGGAATTAAAAGATTTATTAAATAAAGCGTATCAAGGACTACCTCCTGCTTAAGAGTGACATGAGAGTTGTCGTTCGGCGCAAACGATTTATTATGGTCATCTAGTGAAGTGCATGCACGTAAACCTTTGTTTTATGACGAGATAAATAATGGTATTCATTATTCTAACGCCGTTTTATTTAATGCCATTTCTAAAGTCTATCGTAATATTAAAAAAGCCATTATGGATATCTGTCTTATGAAACTACAGGTTTAATATTGTCTTTGAGAAGGGAGTGATCAGATTTAAGCGCAGTACTTTTAGACTAAGCGATAAGGGCGCTTCATGTTTTATTTTTGAGAGTGGTCTGCTAGTGCTCTATTTACCAATGATGGGGTATCTTCATATTAGCCTATAACAAGCTTTTATTATGGAAGCGTCATTGGTTGTACTTTATCTGGTTTATACTTTCTCTTATAACTGGGCTTATGACAAGATTTTCCCAATACCGTATGTTAACTATGAAAAAATAAAGCGGTATCTATGTAAACCAAAGCTATTCATCGAGTGATTTGTAATGTTGATGGATGCTAGAATAGACTATAAATTTAAAGTTATCACCTCGATAAAATTCGTGATTGATTGAGCTTTTTAGGCTATGAAGTATATAGTTTAAAAGGCTTTACTGTATTTTAAGGCGGATAAAATACTTCTAAATTTAGAATTAATTTTCAGATTTTTAAGAACTCATTAAGGATAGATTATGCATATCACTGCAAATTTCGATGCAGGTAATATTGATGTTATCAATGTAGAGAATAAAAAAGATATTCAATTGGCGATTCGCCCAGATGTTGGTGGCGAATTTTTTCAGTGGTTTAATTTTCGTTTGTCAGGTGAGATTGGCGAGCGATATACTCTTAATATCCTGAATGCAGAGGAGGCTTCATATCTTGAAGGGTGGGAAAATTACCAAGCGGTGGCCTCCTACGATCGGGAATATTGGTTCCGTCTGCCTACCACTTATAAAGACGGCAAATTAACCATCGTGGCAGAATTAGAATGTGACACCATTCAAATTGCGTATTTTGCCCCTTACAGCTATGAGCGCCATCAAAATTTGCTAGCCGCTGTACAAACGCATCCATTAGTGAGATTAGAGCATTTAGGTAACACCCTTGATAAACGCGACTTAACCTTAATAAAAATCGCTAATAAAGATAGCAATAGTGATGTGAATAAACGCAACATTTGGATTACGGCGCGTCAGCACCCCGGTGAGACTATGGCCGAATGGCTGATTGAAGGTTTGCTGGATGGTTTGTTAGATGATGACAATGCTACTGGTAAGTTGTTATTAGAAAAAGCGAACTTCTATATTGTGCCTAATATGAACCCAGATGGGAGTGTACGCGGACATCTGCGTACTAATGCAGTTGGAACCAACTTAAACCGTGAATGGTCAAATCCAAGCTTGGAGAGAAGCCCTGAAGTGTTTCATGTCATTAATAAAATGGAAGCGACCGGCGTGGATCTATTTTATGACGTGCACGGCGATGAAGCATTGCCTTATGTGTTTCTTGCCGGCTCTCAAGGGACGCCAAGTTATAACGAGCGCCTCGCACATTTGCGTGATAGATTTTCAGACGTATTAAAGTTAGCCAGTGCCGATTTTCAGTCTGAAGTGGGCTATGATATTGATGCGCCAGGTAAAGCAAATATGACAGTCGCTACTAACTGGGTGGCGGAGCGTTTTGATTGCCTTGCCAATACTTTAGAGATGCCTTTTAAAGATAACGATAACCTACCGAACGCAGACACAGGCTGGTCACCAGAGCGTTCTATCAAACTAGGAGAAGCCTCGCTGATTGCCATGTTAGCGGTCGTTGATGATTTACGTTAGTTGTTAAGGCTTGGTTTTAGAAACATAGGCTTTAAAGACCTAAATATTAAGGTCATAACAAGACTTCAATAACCGTGCAATTCTGTTTCTATTATTACGTAATAAAACCCCTTTTATTACGTAGCATAAAAAGTTGAGCTACCTTAGATAATTAACCTTATTTAAGGTAGCCCGTTATCAAAAACGGGGTTAAAAAAGTGCCAAGAAGTATAGTCGATACTAAATAAGACGAATATGCGGCCTTACTTATAATCTCACCTCTTTAAAACGTAGTAAACGCAAAGCATTGAGTGTGACCAGTACCGTTGCACCAGCGTCAGCCAGTACCGTAATAAAATTGTCAATGCTGAATAGAGATCGCTGTAGCATTCAGATAAATTTTAGACTCATGAGTCTATAGTATTAATGCGTTGGCAGTACGTCTACATAGTACAAATCAACAGTAAAACCTTATGGTCACTAAAATTGCGCCTGCAAACTGACTGACATTTGACGCTCAGGTCCCATCCAGCAATTATTTAAATCAAAGCAATTACCGACATAGGTCTTGTCAAACAGGTTGTTGATACTAGCTCCTACCGCCAGCATAGGGTTGATCTGATAGCTGCCGCCAATATCGACCAAGGTCACACTTGGTAGCTCATCTGTATTTTGTTTATCAATCTGCATACCGTCTTCATAGCGAACACCAGCATTGAGCGTGAGTTTGTCTGTCGCATAGTAGTCTGCCCATAGCGTGGCTTTGTGCTTGGCCGTTTGCGCTGGCGTGTTACCGACCACATCAGGGTTGAACTCATCTTCTGTAATTTCAGCATCAGTATAGCTGTAGCTAGCGGCTACATCTACCCAGTCATTGAGCATATGACTGCCTGATACTTCAAAGCCTTTTGATTCAATTTCACCAGTTTGTGTCTGGCTTCTATAGTTGATCTCATCCGCTACCACAACGTTCTTCTGTTTGATATCAAATATCGCAAATGTGCCTTGAGTGGCACGATCTGGAGACAAATATTTGACACCAGCTTCTAATTGATCGGCTGTGGTTGGTTTAAATGGCTCATCAGTAATAAAGTTACTACCGACCACTGGCTGGAACGACTGAGAATAGCTTGCAAACGGTGATAGACCATTATCAAAATCATAAATGGCAGCGAAGCGACCGCTGGTTTCTGATGCATCATTGTCAATCGTTTTGTCGCTATAGATGACGCCTTCAGTAGCTTTGGTTTGATCAGTATTACTGTCAAAATTGTCATGACGTAGACCTGCTACGACTGTTAGGTCTTTCCACTTCATCTCATCTTGTACATAGAGCCCAAGCTGGCTTTGCTCGATGTCTTCGTCTTGACGATAGGCATCTAGCGGCAGGGTATCGGTATCGATCTGGGAAAAATTGGGGTTTGTTAAGTCAAGGTTTGGCGTACCCGCTGCGCCCGCATCATAGTAAGTCGCGCTACTGTCGGTTTCTTGATACTCAATACCGAACAACACATTGTGCGAGGTATTGGCCGTGTCGAATTGATAAGCCAGCTGGTTGTCTGTGGTCCAGTTTTTCATGCGCTCATCAGTGGTATACGCCACGCGGTTTAAGATCTTATCGCTACCATCGACAAACCCGCCACTATTATACATATTGCGCTGCTTAGCTTCGGCATCGGTGTAGCGTAAGATGTGCTTAAAGGTGAGATTGTCATTGATATCCCAGTTTACCGTAATGCTTGGCATCAGTACTTCTTTACTAAAATGATTCCATTGATCCCCTGCATAGGCGTCGCTGTCTAATTTGCCATGGCTGGCGTTGTAGACCGTACCGACAGCAGGTAGTGGGGTGGATGGCACCATATCAGGATCATCTTGATAAAACAGATTGGCAAGCACAGAGACATCGTCAGTCGCCTGCCACTCAAGCGATGGATTAATTAGTAATCGCTCTTCTTCGGTGGTCTGCATTTGACCGTCTTTTTGCCGTTTTAATGCCACCAAGCGATAGTTGAGCGCATCGCTGACTGGCCCTGTCGTATCGACCGCTATCTCTTTTAAGTTTTGATTGCCAAGTCGCAGCTGCACTTCGGTTTCTTGCGTGCTCTTTGGGGTTTTGGCGATCTGGTTGACCATACCGCCTGGTGCGGCATAACCGTAGAGCGAAGAGGCGGGACCTTTGACCACCTCTACCGCTTCGGTGGCATAAATATCTACCTGTGGCATGAGATTCCACGCGCCATCATAGGGCAGTCTGAGGCCGTCATAAAAGTTTGAGTAGGTCTTAAAACCGCGGATATTATACTCATCAAAGATAGAGACTGTGCCGCGGCTCTCCGAGCTTACGCCTGGCTCATAACGCAAAGCAGCGTTGACACTATCTGCTTGGCGCTTTTGTAACAACTCCTGATCGATGCGGGTGTAGCTCATGGGCGCATCTTCAGGGTCTAAGGCGGTCTTGGTACCGGTGCTGCGATAGCCATCGGCATAGACAGTAATGGCCTCTAACGTGGTCGATGGGGCGGTCGAGGTCGCAGCAGTGGTTGTTTCGCTTGCGCTGATGACTTCCGCGCTTTTAGACGACTCAGCACTGCCTGAGCTGTCGATTGTCTTGGCCACAATCGATTGCGCAGCTGCGATATGACTGATACCCATTAATAGGCCGATCTGTACGGCCAATGTCAGGTGTTTTTTTCGGATGGTTCGGATAGATAGAGGGGGTAAATGAGACCGCATCTGATGTCCTTTTGAGCTGAAATGGTTGGCTTTTGGGTACTAAGTTGTAACAATACTTACAACAATGATAATAATAACATTAATGATAATTGTTATCATTAAAAAATTGCATTCAAGAACTTCGTGTAGTCGAATCTAAATGGCTCGCTAAAGCGTTGGTTTTCTTGCGTGCTGTACCTGCGCTGCTCGATGCTGCGTAAAACAACACTTCATCTCGCCATATCGTTTTTATATCGGGTTGACTATAGAAGTAACGACCACTGCGAGTAGTGCGTATCGTGCCAAGCGCGCGTCATTTATTTGAGCATCGCAATGGCGTCGATGCTGGCGCGCTGCCGTTCTTCAGCGTTTAGCTCTATCAGTCGGCCAGCTTTCATCAGTAGCAATCGATCGGCATGCGCAAAATAGCTGTCGTCGTGACTGATGATAAATAAGGTTTTGCCCATGGCTTTGAGCTTAGGTATCAGTGTTTGATAAAACACACGGCGAAAGGCAGGGTCTTGGTCTGCGGCCCATTCATCGAGGAGGAGAATGTCTTTTTGTTCGGCGACAGCGATGAGCATGGCCAGTCGTTTTCGTTGGCCTTGTGACAGCTTATCGGTAGAGAGGGTGTCGTCAGTGATGCTCACTTTGTCTTGCAGGTTGAGCTGATGCAGCCATGTATCCGTCAGTACTCGATCAGGCGCTTGCCCTTTAGGGCCGATGAGCTGCGTAAACAGATGCTGATCGCTAAAAATCGCCGAAAACAGCTGGCGATAATCGACGCTACTTTGTAAGTTGTTAGTTTGTAAGTCGCTACTTTGTGAATTGCTGTTTTGAGAATGAATGAGCTTTCCATCGACTGTTACAGTGCCCGTCGTCGGGGCAAAAATCCCCGTGATGATCTTGGCCAGCGTAGACTTGCCGCTACCATTTGCCCCTATCAAAAACACCACATCGCCGCGTTGCAAAGTTAGCGTGACAGACTGTAAGATATCATCGGCATGCTCGCTGTCGACAGCTGTCACATTTTGGCTATCGATGTTGTGTGGATAGCGATAACAGATATCCTGAAAACAGATGGTTTGCCAGTTTGTCGCCGCGCTGTCTGTTTGAAAATCCGGCTGATAATCAGCAAGTGCCAACGCCTGTATTTTTTCTAAAGCCACTTGGGCAGTTTGTAGCGTGGGATAAGCGCCGACAGCATGTAGGAGCGGGGACTGCATAAATAAAATCGTCAAAGAAAACGTCGTGGCCACAGCCATGGAGACGCCCAGAGAGCTTGCGACGGCAAAGACGATACCAATCGCGGCAAACATCATGATATTGGACCAGTTCACTGCCGATAAATGAAAGGTATCAGACTTGGTCACGGTCTGTTCATAAGCTTTGGCGTGCCGCAAAAAGTCGTCGTTATACAGCCTTTGGGCGCGGTGTTGGTTGAGCGCCAGCTCTTTACGCCCTTCTATGATGGACTGATAATCTTGGTATAAATCATCATTGATCTCGCGTAGCTCTGTCAGATGCGTATAGACGTGCTTGACCAAAATAGTACTGATCCAAATCGTCATCACAATCCAGCACATGACAATCAATAACAATGGCAGCGACAGCCAGCCCAGATACAGCCCGACACCTACCGATAAAATCACGCCTTGTACCAGCTCCGGCATGCGCACAAACGCGGTGGTGATAGACTGAATGTCAGAGGATAGGCTGGCAAGTAAGCGCGCGCTCCCTAGATTATCTATCTGCGGCACGGCGGTGTCGATGATTTGTTTGACCAGTTTTGTCCGTAGCTCATAGACAAACCGATGACCCAAGCGCGTGAGGGCATATTGTGCTAAAAACGTGGTCGTTAGCAATAGCAGCACCAATAGCGAAAACTGCCCCAAGCTCTGCCATGATAAAGCACTAAAGACAGACTGGCTGATAAAGGTGTGATTGATATACGCGATGATACCGACGCTGACGGCGGCATTGAGCAGGTTTAATAAAACAACTTTTAAAAACGGCAGGCGATAGTGCGCCCATACCATATGATACAAAGAAGCGGCAGCGCGAGGGGACATAAAGACTCAGTAAAAATACGTTGTTGAGGGTTTTAAAGAAGCTTGGCGTTCGCCCTATAGATGCTGATAAGGCTGAACGCTGATAAAAAACAAATACAGGCTATATAAATAGAAGCTATGACAAGTAGAAGCTATAAAAACTAGCTTTTTATATCAATTCCTTACTCTGCGACTGGGTGAAAAAACACAGCCTAAGAAGCCGGCTGAATGTCTAGTTCAAACTCCCATGAGGTCGCCGTCGTCGCCGTGCTATCAGGATAATTGATCTTATCCAAACGCACACGCGCATAGCTGTTGCCTTCAGCAGATCTGATAAGGGCGCCTTGAGCACTATCAAGTGGTTTGGCATTTAGCTGATGGGTCATGCCATTGTAGGTATACCAGCCAAAATCCAAATTCGGGAAATTGCCAGTATACGCAGGGTTGAGGTCCGAGCCTTTACTGTCAATCACCCAGCTTCTGGCGCTTAGTGGCTTGTCGTAGTCTGCTGTGCTGGTAAGGTCGGCTAATGTCGCTGCACTACCATCGGTGATAAATTGACTGACAATAGGCTCGTCTTTTGCATCATAATATCCTGCTGGTGTGGCGGCAAGATAACCGCCAATCTTACCACTGCCCGAATCTCCACCATTTAAAATCACATCATTACGCTTAAAGCCAATCTGCCAAGCGCTGTCTTTGTCCGTGCTGCTTTGGCCTGTTTTTAGGTCAACATATACCCAATCATCATTGCTGGTGGCGTTGATGGTTTGAGTCTGTACCTGATTTGGTAGCGCCGTATCAATCCAGCGAATGGTTGGATAGCCAGATTTTCCAGCATCATTGTAGTAGTTGGTAATCTGTAGGGCATAGATTGGCTGCTGGACGCTGCTGTCTGTCATGTCGCTACTACTGTCTGTGGTGACAAGATAGACGCGGTTGTTGGGATATAGCTGATGATTGCCTTGTAAGTTGTACTCAAACCAAGGCTTGGCAGCAAACACCCCGCCGCTGCGGTCTTCATTATAGTGCAGGCTGATATCACGGCCTGTATCAGGGTCAAGGGTGGCATTGGTATAACGGCTCAGATCAGACCAGTCGATCAAGCCAAAAACCCCGCCCATGCCTGCGCCAGAGTCGCCACTATTGGACCAAAGCTTGACCGAACGTGCTTGGTTTTCAAACTTAATATCCCATGTATCGCCGTCACATGAGCTTTCAGCTTTGGCATCAAAGTCATAACAAGTGGCGCTATCAGGTGCTAGGTTGGTGACTTGCCATGTGGCGGTTTCGCTAAAGCTGACACTGCTGGCAGGCGGTGTGCTGCCATCATTATCGCTATTTTCGTTATTGCCACTACTCGAGCCATCACTGCCGCCACCGCAGCCGGTCATGCTAAGGGCTAATAGGCTGCTGCTAAAAAGCAATGCCAATTTGGTTGGCTTGGTAGTTACTGCTAGGGTGGGTCTGGTCATGTCAGGCTCCTTGATAGTTGTTGTTTTGGCTAAAGGTAAAAACAGTGCTATAGACAGAGTTTTTTAAAAGAACTGCTTTGCAAGCGTTGCTTTAATATAAGTGCGGGCAAGGGCTTACCAGTGGTAGCTGGCACCCAGTAACCATTCACGATTGTCGATCGGGCGATAGTCACTGGCATCGGTGACATCCCGCTGCACATCGAAGATATTATTAATCGCCGCGTATACACTCAGGTTTGCCGTCATGTCATAATTGAGCTTGCTATCGAGCGTCCACCAAGATGGCGAGTATGTCTGTGCGCTGGTGCTGACGAGCTGCTTGGATTCGTAGTTGAGGCGCGGGATCAGCTGTAACTTGTCATTGATTTGATAGTCAAGCGCCAGCATGGCTTTGTGGTTGGGCTTATAGGTCAGCTCGGTATCGGTGACATTGTTGTGGGTCTTGAGATACGCATAGCTGGCTTGTAGTTTGGCGCGCTCGTCCACTTGCCAGTCGATGCCGATATCGCCGCCGTAGGTTTTGGCGCTATCGACGTTCATAAACTGATAGACAGCAATATTGCCATCAAAAGTCGCATTATCCTCGTCGGTTTGGATAAGGTCGTCTATCTCATTATAAAAACCATTGACGGTGAGGTTGAGTGTATCGCTCAGCTGACCTTGATAGCCGATTTGGTAGCTGGTTGAGGTCTCCGGCTGCAAGTTTGGGTTGCCCATCACTTTATAGCCCAAATTGCTATGATCAAAGACGTAGTAGCGCTCTTTTAGATTGGGCACGCGGTAACCGCCGCCGATACTGCCACGCAAGATATGCTCGCGGCCGCTGGTGTCCATGAGATTATACTTAAGCGATACCTTTGGCGCCGTATGGCTACCAAAGTCTTCATCGTTTTGGTAGCGAATCCCGCTCAGTACCTCCCAGTTATCACCGATTAGCCAGTCGTCTTGTATATACAGCTCACCGACGTCACGGCTGACCTCATCGCTGATCAGCTCGCTGGCTTGGTTTTTCGTTTGGCTCAGCTTGTCTTGCTGAAGCTGCCCGCCGACCTGAATAAGATGAATATGATCGTCGGATAGCACCAACTCAGGTAGGTCTAGCTGCGCTTGCGCTAGCGTGGTACTGATGTCGGTGTCACGGGCGCTGGTGATGGTCTGCTGGGTTTTGGTATTAGACTCGCTTTGATAGTCCTCATGCAGCGCTTGAGCGGACAGCCGATAGGTCTTGCTACGATCGTCTGCATACGGCGTGATATCAGCGCGCGCACCGACACTAAAGCGCTGTTTGCTGATGTGCTCATCTCGCTGCTGCGCCAAATAGCGCGGTGCCACATAGTAATTAAAGCGGCTGACGTCATCTTCTTTATGGTGACTGGCCTCTAGCCAATATTGAGCATTTTTGACCACGCGGCTATCGCTGCTGTCATTGTTAGCGCCCGACATGCCTTTGCCATCAGGGCGATAGCTTAGTCGTGCGCTGATTTGTGACTGCTCGCTGGCGTCTTTGAGTCTGGGCCACGCTTTATGATCTAAGCTCAAGCCATCATTGTCTAGATATGAGCCTGATAGGCGCGCGTGAATGCGTTGGCCTTTATCTAAAGCGCCTTCTACGCTGGCTTCAACATAGCGTTTGTTGGCGTCTATTTGTTTACCAGAGGGGTTTTGCTCACCATTACTGGCAATCTCGGTGGTGATATGTCCTGTCGCCGCGCCGATAGGTTTGGTGATGATATTAATCACCCCGCCCATGGCCGCACTGCCGAACTGCGCTGACGCCGCTCCTTGTACCACTTCTATTTGCTCGATATCCATATTCATGTATTGATTTAAGTTTACCGTCGAGCCCGTACTGGCGGTAATCGGTAAGCCGTCGATGAGCACCAATACCTGATCACCAGTGAAGCCTTGCATGCTGACTTCATAACCCGTCTTGCCATGGACTTCGCGCAAGTAAACATTGGGCAAGAGGGCCAGTGCTTCTTTTAAGGTATGGGCGTGGTTGTCATCGAGCGTTTGGCGGCTAAGTACTTGCATGGCGACGGGCGCATCGCTTAGGGCACGCTCAGAGCGTGTGGCGGTCACCACGATAGGGTCGAGACGGATGCTTGGTAGGACAGTATCATCGGTAAGCTCAGGACCGTCGTCTACAAAATCTGCTGCTTGGACGCTGGCAGGGGCCAACGCAGTTAACGCCAAGGTGATGCTAGTGACCAATGCATGCTGCCGCCACTGTGGTAAACGAGTATCTGGTAAATAAGAGCGAAGCGGGGACATCGACATAAGTAAGACAACCTTTATAAAAAAAGCAAAAACAGAGGGGTTTGACGCTCTGCTTTATTAAAATTATTTATCAAAAAAACAAAGTAAGCGGCTAGCAGCGATTTAATCCTTCAAGGTTTTGTTACTTAAAACCTCAATGCGAGTAACAAAGCTCAGACATCATATTTCAAACGATAATAATTATCAACATGTAAATGATAATTATTTCTATTTACAAACTAAAAAAATATTGCCATAATTATTTCCGTTCAATACCGTCTGACAAAAACGATAAGCGCAAACATGGAGCGCTGCCATTTTGCTTGATTTAATCAGATAGATTTGGCCAAAGGCGGTGTGTCTATTATTCCGTCATTTATCTCTTTGCCGTACATCTCTTTGCGTATATAGCGAGCTGATTGGCTTTTTATTATTTATTTTATGGAGACCCTCATGAGTCAACCGTTATCTTTAATCACAAAAAATACTGAGCTGTGGCAACAGTACCAAGCACTAAAAGTAAACACGCTGATGCTGTTTCCGACAGAGGGGGCGGCGGTATTGGGGGTCAGTGAGTTTGAGCTGATGCTCGCATCGCCCTACAGTCAGTACATTGGGGGTCAATGCAAAGCGGTGCTACAGCAGTTTGAACGCTTTGGCAGCGTTGAGAGCATCGTCAGAAACGATCTGGCAGTGCATGAAAAAACCGCGCCGTATCACAATTTAAAACTCGGCGAAAAGATGGGGTTGGCGCTCAATGTCGGCGGTCTGGATTTACGATTTTTTATGTGGCAGTGGCAGCATATGCTGGCGGTCACCGATACCAGTCGCACAGGCAAACCGTCTTATAGCATTCAGTTTTATAATGGTCAGGGCGCGGCGATTGATAAAGTCTATTTGCGCGAGTTAAGCGATGAGAATATCGCCAGCTGGCAGGCGCTGATTGCGGCGCAACAGCAAACGGTAAATACGGAGACGCTGACGTTAGAGGTACAAGCGCCGCTAAGTAACTGGCGCTACAAGGCGTTGGATGAAGGCGCACGCACGCAGCTCCAACAAGGTTGGCAGGCAATGACTGATGTGCATCAGTTTCATTCATTATTAAAAAATCTCGATATCGACCGTGCCAGCAGCTACCGTCAAGCGCCAGAGCAGATGACGCAGCAGCTTGATATTAGCGCTGTCGAGGCGGTATTTACGCAGGCCCGTGATGCCAAATGCCCGATTATGATATTTGTCGGTAATAGCGGACTTGTGCAAATTCAGACGGGTACGGTGCAGACGCTCAAGCGCATGGGGGATTGGTTTAATGTTTTAGACAAAGACCACAATGACTTTACCCTGCATCTCAAAGACAAAGCTTTGGCGCAAGTGTGGTGCGTCAAGCGTCCGACCAAAGACGGCATCGTTACCTGTATTGAAGGCTTTGATAATAAGGGTTCGAGTGTCTTTAGCGTGTTTGGTCAACGACTCGAAGGCACGCCTGAGCTGGCTGAGTGGCAGCAAATAGTTGCTAATATTGTCGACGAACATGCCTACGCAGAAGCGTTAGCGCCAGCAGTCATGGCTGAAGCAGAGAGTGCATAAACCAATCATAAAAATCAATTTTGGATAATTATTTAACATTGATGACTTATAAATATAGGCAGTTCAAAATAAAATCGATACGCTCATATGAATGTGCAACTGGTATGAATTTATAATCATTTTGTTTTGAATTGGCTATAGGGTCATTTTTTACGTTAGTAAATTAGGAATACGTATGTCTTCTGCCTTATCAAAAACAACACTCACTCACTCAGTTATCAATAAAAAACGTACCCGTGGTGCTATCAGTACGGCTGCCATCCTTAGTATATTGGCCGTGCCAACGCTTTCTGCTCAAGCTTATGAGCGTATCGTCGCCATGAGTCCCGATGTCGCCGATGTGGTTGTCGCGCTAGGAGCGACCGATAAGCTGGTCGGCAAAGATGCGACCAATAAAAATCCGGCGCTAAAGAGCGTACCCGCTGTGGGCATGCACCGTAATATCACTGCCGAGTCAGTGCTGGCGGTCAAGCCTGACTTGGTGCTCGGCAGCTATATGGTGCAGCCGGCGAGTATCTATCAGCGCCTAAATGGACTTAAGGTTAAGGCCGTCAATGTCGCACCCAAAGAAGAAGTCAGTACCTTTGCCAGTAGTATCAAATCCATCGGCAGTTATGTCGATAAAAAATCTCAAGGGTCGCAGCTAGCCAAGCGTTGGCAGGCAGGGATGAGTCCTATGGCAAAAACTGGTAAGCGCTATCTACTGAGTTACGATGGCCGTATTGTCGCTGGTAAGGGCACGGTAGGCGATGAGCTGATTCGCCGTGCGGGCGGGATAAATGCCGCCAACGTATCGGGGCTAAAACCCCTGTCGCGAGAAGGCTGGCTGGCCGCCAAGCCTGATGTGATTATTATTGCCGAGCATAATGAGGCCGTCGTTGGCGGTGTCAGCAAGTTTAGTAAGCGTCCTGAGGTTGCTGTCAGTACAGCAGGTAAAAATGGCGGCGTCCATTTTTGGCCAGCCGATGATTTTTTGCGTTATGGCTTACAGTCGCCTGAAGTGCTAAAAAAGCTAAATGCGCTCGCAAAATAGCCTAAGCATATAACCTAAATTAAGCAAATATACTCACTGAATTCTTATCCACATAAAACGATACTTTCCATGGCAAATACACTGACTGCACCAATTCCTGCATCATCAAGTAAATACAAGCACAGCCTTTATTATCTGGTGGCGGCGGCTATATCATTGCTACTGATTTGGCTGGCTCTTGGTATTGGTTTTGGCGACTGGTCCAGCCCCAACCATCTGGATGACACCATCTGGCAGCTGCGCTATCCACGTGTGGCGACAGCCTTGCTGGTCGGTATGGCGTTGTCAGTTAGTGGTGCAGCATTACAGGCGTTGTTTGAAAACCCATTAGCCGATCCGAGCCTAATCGGTACATCAGGCGGGGCGGCGCTTGGGGTGGTGCTGGTATTGGCGCTGGGGTTTGGCGGCGTTGGCATACCGCTTGCCGCTTTTAGCGGGAGTGTGCTGGTGTGTTTGTTTATTCTCGCTTGTCATCGGTTTTTGGGCGGCGGGCAGATGGGCTTATTGATATTGGGGTTTGTGATCAGTGCGTTTTGTGCTGCCGTGGTCAGTCTGATTTTATTTATGTCTGATGATATGGTGCTGCGCTCGGCGACCAATTGGCTGTCGGGCAGTATGGCGGAGGCGGGGTTTGTGCCGCTGCGCTATGCGATGGTTTCTATGATCTTGGGGCTGGCTATCTTATTGCCATTAGGTCGGCAGTTAGATGGATTGATGCTAGGGGAGGCCGCTGCTAAGTCCTTGGGTATCAAGGTGGGAGTGGTGCGCTGTCTAGTGGTGATTGCCTCGGCATTATTAACAGGGGCGGCGGTCTCTTTAGCCGGCGTCATTGGCTTTATTGGCATGATGGTGCCCAATCTGCTGGCTATTTTGTTTGGCGGCGGGCGTATGCGGCTGATGATTTGGTCGGGCTGGCTTGGGGCGATATTATTGCTGCTCATTGATGGCACAGCGCGGCATGTCGCTTATCCAGTGGATGTGCCTGTTGGCATCGTTTTAGCGCTGCTCGGTGGCCCCTTCTTTATTTGGCTGTTTGTGCGCAGTAGCCGCCGTTAATTGATAGGAGTAACTATGCTTGATTCATTTTTTCACAGTGGACGCAGCGCTACGGCAGCAAAATCCGTGCGGCCAGTACGGTCAATGCAAACAGGGCAACCAAGTCAAAATAGTAATACAAGTAATGAGAAAGCAAGCGAGCTGTTGTCGATGCAAGATATTCATATCTCGCATGGTGACAAAGTGCTGCTAAAAATAGACAAGCTAACCGTGCCAAGCCAAAAGCTCGTCGCCTTTATCGGGCCCAATGGTGCAGGTAAAAGCACGTTATTGCATACAGTATTGGGTCAGCATACTGGGGTGGCGTTAAAAACACAGGGGTATATCACGGCTCAAGGTCAGCCTATCGATGATATGATGCGTGATGGTCATATCGCTTGGGTTGGACAACATGAGCGTTTTGAGCTTCCGCTTACGGTGCTTGATTATGCGCTATTGGGCGTCTCGCCAAACCTTGCTTGGTATCAGCGGCCAAATCGCCACCATGTCGAACGCGCACAAACCTTGCTGCAAGATTTTGAGCTGTCAAACCTAATCGATGCCCGTGTGCAAACCCTGTCAGGCGGGGAGAAGCAGCGTTTGGCTATCGTACGGGCGCTGATGCAAGACACCAAAATCATGATGTTTGATGAGCCGACCAACCATCTTGACATTCGCCATCAGCGTTTTTTATTGCATTATTTACATCGTTTAGTACATCAGCAGCGCAAAAGTATTTTGGTTGTGTTGCATGATTTGACCCATGCCCATCGCTATACCGATGAGGTGGTACTACTAAATGGTGGGAGAGTTATTGCCCAAGGTTCGCCTGCTGAGGTTATGACCCGTCAGCGACTCAGCGCTGCCTATGATGTCGATATCAAGGCGCATCAGACCGAAGATGGGGTGGTGTTTGTATGAGTTGGCAGATAGTGATGGTCAATAAAGACCGATAATCATCAACCGATGATGGACGCCTTAAAACGCTGCTTTGGCCTGCAGGGTTTTAAGGCGTTTTTTTTGCTAAAATAGGTCGATAGTGTTTCTTAACCTTATGTCAAAAACGCTTGCCGTTAAGCAGTAAGCGATAAATATCATAAAACTTATAAAAGACAAATTAGGCACATCACGGCAAATTTCGATGCAGGTAATATCGATATACAAAATAAAAACGACATTCAACTGGCTAGCTTTTGCCATTCCTCCAGACGACCTAAGCTTTAATACGCCGCATCAAGTATAAAAAATAAGCGCCACCAATGATGGCGGCAATAGTGCCTGCTGGTATCTCATAAGGAAATATAAGATAACGTCCAATCCAATCTGCTACCACCATTAATCCTGCTCCTAAGATAGCAGCCAGTTGCAATTGCCGCTTAAGTTGTACAGCACCTAATGTGGTCGCAAGGTGAGGAATCATTAGGCCCACAAAGCTAAGTGGACCTACTGCCAAGGTTGAGACGGTGCTAAGCGCTGCGACTAAAATTAAGACCAGGCTTTGATATAGAGGTAAAGATACGCCAAGCTCGCGTGACACTCCGCTACCTAAGCTTAATATTTGTAAGGGTTTTATCAGCATCAGACTAAATACAAAAAGCACAGCAGCAAGTCCTACTAAAATCCATGCAGTCTCTGGACTGGCTATATAAGTTGAACCTGATAGCCAACTGAGCATTGCTTGCAGCCGTTGATCGCCAGATATTTTGACCAGACTCAGCAAACCACTCATCAATGCCGCTATGGACACTCCAACCAATAAAAGATAAGCAGGATTGATGCGACGCGCCAGCCAAAGAATTAAACTTAGTACAACAAAAGCACCTAATAATCCTGATAATACTAGGCTGCTATAACCAAACTGTGGCAAGAAAACAAAAGCCAATAGCACACCAATCGCTGAACCCGAACTAATCCCTAGCACTTCAGGACTGGCCATGGGGTTACGAGTTAGTGTCTGTAATAATACTCCTGCCACGGCCAACATCACTCCAGTTGCTGCAGCGCTTAGAGTGCGAGGTAATCTAAAATTAGCGATTAAATCCCATACTGCGTTCAATTGCCAACCGTCTGCCGTAGCAGTGAATACCAGTGTACCTACTGTCAACAAGATTAATCCTGTACTCCAGCGTACTAAATGAACATGACGACGTACTGAAACAATTGAGGGTATGACCTCATCAGTGTGCTGATGACGCTGTCTAACTATTAGCCATATAATTAATGGTGCTCCCAATATAGCTGTCATGGTATCGACAGGTATCGCTAAGCTAAGATAAGCTTGTAGTAACGTAATGGCGTTACTGGTAATCCATAATAAAAGCGCCCCAAACACATAGCCCAATAATAGCCGAGAGCCAATGCGTTTGACAGAAAATACATTTACTAAGGTGGCAGCACCCAAACCAACAAAGCTGATGATACCGACACGACTGACCACAAGGGCGGTCAATATCGCAACCAACGCTACTACTAACCCACGAATAATGTTGACTGGTACGCCCAAGCTCTGCGCTTGTCTATCATCCAAGCTCATTATTTCTAAGGGTTTTAACATGGGTATTAAGGTAGTAAAAGCGGCTAAACTGGCAAACATAAAAGTGTTAGCAACTTGCCAGTTATTTTGAGTTAGGCTACCACCCGCCCAAACCATGATGCTTAATGCCTCTTCAGAATAATAGATAAGTAATAGTGCGGCGACAGCACCCAATAAAATATTGGTAACTAAACCGCCTAGCACCAATACTAGAGGGTTCATGCGGCTGGGAGCAGCGAGCATAAATACAAGCCCCATGCTGCTAAG
This sequence comes from uncultured Psychrobacter sp., assembly GCF_947488565.1. Taxonomy (GTDB): domain Bacteria; phylum Pseudomonadota; class Gammaproteobacteria; order Pseudomonadales; family Moraxellaceae; genus Psychrobacter; species Psychrobacter saeujeotis. The sequence goes on from NZ_CANKZC010000004.1 coordinate 336,223, forward strand.
TGCTCCAATAAAAGCGATCCAAAAGCTACCGCCCAGACTCAAACTAGGCAGAAATAAAGTAACGAGCAACAAGGATATATTTGCGCCACTACCTACGGCCAATGTCGTGTCTGAAGCAAGTGTGTTTTTGACCAGTTGCTGCAACAGTACACTCACTAAACCTAATAAACCACCTGCAGCCGTTGCAACTAGCATAGTTGGTAATATTTTTAGTTGAGCGTCCATATCTTTAAAGGATAAATCAAACGATGGAGAAAATAACTCAATAAAAGCCAAATTCCATAGCTGATATACAACTGAGTAACTACTACCAATAGCAATAATAACTAATAGAGTGAGAATAAGGTAGATAGGGGAAAGTGCCAAAAAATTGTTTTTAATATTCATAAGTTATTATTGCCTACAAAACTGGCATTTTTTAAACGTTCGGCTAGGACGGACATTGATGCGATACCGCCATTAATCCAGGTGGCAGGTAGCACGGTGAGGCAACGTTCTTTACCGTTAGGATTATTATGTTTATCAAAGGAATAACCAAGACGCTGCCAAACCAAGCTGTCTTTTAACGCAAGTTTAAGTGGATTACTTAAAGGCTCAACTACCACCAAGCAAGTATCGTCATTTAGCTCAGATAAATCACCTAGCATGATGGGGGTAAATCCCCATTGATTGCCATCGTCTAACGCTATGAGTTCCAACCCCATTTCAGACAAAGCTGGCTCAAATAGGCTGTTATATGAATACATCCGCAAATTGTTGGTATCGGCAAACTGTACGATGGCAAGCTTTTTAATCTTGGGATGGCGAGCGCGAAAATCTTGCCCGGCTTTTTTTAGCTGATGCTTCTGATTATCTAAATATTCTTGGGCGGCGTCAGGTTGACCAATATATTGCCCTAAATTTAGAGTAGGTCTGGCATAGTTATTCCAATGAGCTACTTTTTGAGTACTATCTAGTGAAACGGAATATACAGGTAAGTCACCATACATAGGTCGTAGATGCTCATAGAACGGACTGTCTATTACCACATCTAAACCTAACTGAGAAAACATCTCTGGATTAGGCTGATAGCGCATACCTACATCGTAGGTAGCAGCAGGCATGATAGGTTTGCCAACCCATTGTCCATAGATATACTTATCGCCCATAGCTATAGGCGGGTAACCCATTGCCACTAAGGTAGCAGCAACGCCCCAATTGGGAGTCATGACTCTGGGAGTTTTTTGTTCGTTTAGTGTGGTTGATAGGTCGGGCGGGACATCAGATGAGCGACATGCACTTAGTAAGAGAAGCGAGCAAAAAACGACAAGGAGCCAGATCAAAAAGGTGATAAGCCATTGTCTGCTGCTATTATACAACCTCACACTATTCATATAACCGCTACTTTATGACGGGTGATAGGGTGGTCTAATAAAGCAAAGTCCACACCAAATATCGAGTGTAATACCTCTTTTTTCATGGTACTTCTAACATCATTCATATGGCAAAGCTGGCCTTGCTTTAAAGCAATAAATTCATCACAAAACCTTGCCGCCAGATTCAAGTCGTGCAAGATAATAACCACACCCAGTCCTTGTTGATCAACCAATTGGCGAATCAATTTTAAGACTTCTACTTGATAGACAACATCTAGCGCAGCTAACGGTTCATCCAACAATAGATATTTTGTTTGCTGAGCAAGGCACATGGCTAACCATACGCGCGCGCGTTCACCACCAGACAATGTTGAAACTTGACGGTTTCTAAAGGCTTCAGTTTTAGTCAGTGTTATGGCGTTTTCTACCTGTGCATAATCTTCGGTAGTAGGCTTTTGTAACCATTTTTGATGAGGGTATCTGCCCAACATAACTAACTCGTAGACAGTAAATGCACCTGCATCAGGCAGGTTCTGGGGCAGATAAGCAAGATGCGTTGCCAGTCTTTTAGCAGAGAAGTCACGTAGGTCTTGATTCTCTATCTGGATACTACCTTGAGTAGGTAACATCTCTCCTGCCATTGCTTTTATAAGGCTGGACTTGCCTGAGCCATTATGACCGATGAGTGCATACAGCTTATTTGGCTCGATACTAAAAGAAGTAGGATGAAGTAAGACTTTTTTCTGACGTATTAAGCTTAGATTGTTGATGTACATCATAGTGAACAATATAAAGTAAATGATGCATTCTAAATAAAAACAGTCCGTTAATGCAAATGATTTTCATTTTTATTTAAAATGTGTGCATATTGGAAGCGTTTTCTTAGTCTCACGTTATTAGAGTTTCATGAATAAATTCATCGGCAATACAGATAATATCGAGGGTCTGCTGTGTGCGAGATGATAGTGGTTACTGCGCGCGCCAATAGACTTTTATCACCATGTCCTGACGCGATAAGCCAAGTTTTGACTTTAGTTGCTGACGTAATGACTTAATATCTGCCGCTTCAAGCGCGCCCCAAACTTTGTCAATTTTGAAAGAGGATTTCTCTAATTGCTTATCTAATACAGTAACTATTTTTTCAGCGAGATTGGCCGTCGGTGTATTAATAAGGTGACACAAATTATCTTGCAGAAAATGCACATCTTTGCGTAGTTGATTACTAAGATTTAGGTTGTGTAAATAACCAATATCTTCTGGATCGTTAGTAACGGCAATGACAAGGGGAGGCAATGGATTTTGCCAGTTCTCTAATAAATTGGCCACCGTAGGCAAAGAGGTCTCATCACAGATGAGCAAGCACTGGCCATCAGTGAGATGTTCTATTTTCTCTGGATATTCACGTACCGTTTTAATTTGCATGCCGCAATTAAGAGAACGGGCCCAATGACCTCCTACCGTATCGCCATGAATGTAGACATCTATCCAAGCTTGCATAGATGAGTTGCTCAAGTCTTGCCAAGCCTTTCGCAGCGTATAATAGCGCTGTAAAGGCTTATTGCTATCTGTTGACTCGTCTCTTGAGTCAGATAAACCATTGTAATTTAACTCAAATAGATAAGCGTATCCGGGATGAGTGAGTGGTGTATTATCGGGTGCAGCTACTACTAATCGGTACATATTGGGGCTGACGTAGTAACTGTTGATGAGTGTAAAATACTGCTCTTGAAGCTTAATTGTGCGCTTACCAAGCTTATTGGCAGATGTTTGCAATAGCGTTATATATTGTTCTTGTAGCGTCATTGACTCACTGATAGGCGCTGTAAAATCAATAAAGTATTGGTTATTGAAGGTAGTGGTGTTTGCAAAGCTACTGTCATTATCAGTGGTTTTGAGTTGAGTCGCATTCGTATTATTCGGATAACGACTCGTTGTGTCTAATTCTAATAATATCCCATCCGTATATAACTCTTTTATCGATGCAATATCATACTCACTCACTGTCGTGGTAGTAAATGCATTGATAAACATAGCAAGCTCATCTTGATGTTCTTCATTAATATGGTTAATGAACTGATTTTTATCAACAAAAGCTAGTGGTGTCTTACTGGTATTGTTCTGAACAAGTGGTCGAGCCATAAAAGGTAATCCATGCCAAAAATTAAATAATATACATGTTAATGATTATTATTATCAAATGCATTATTGCGTCAATCTATACGCATGTCAATTTATTTATCACCATCAGTGAGCTAGTCTCGTAGCATCATCGGTATTTTTTCTATAAAAATACTTAATATCTAAAAACTTGTTATTTGCCTTGCTCAAGAGGAGAGGCAGCTTTAAAACGCAGTAAACGCAAAGCATTGAGCGTGACCAAAACCGTCGCGCCAGCATCGGCCAGTACCGCAATCCAAAGTCCTGTAATACCAAACACAGTAGTAATCAAGAATATGCCCTTTAGTCCCAGCGCAAACATCACATTTTGATGAATATTGGTCATCGTGGCACGCGATAGTGCAATAAGATTGGCAACGTCCATCACGCGGCTTTTCAACAGCGCAATATCAGCCGTTTCGATAGCCACATCGGTACCACTACCCATGGCGATGCCGACATCTGCTGTTGCTAGCGCTGGTGCATCATTGATACCGTCACCAATCATTGCTATTTGGTTGTTGTCTTTCATCTCGCTTAGCAGACGTAGCTTGTCTTCAGGTAACAGCTCAGCCTTCCACTCTATATCTAACTGACTGGCAAGCGCTTTTGCTGTACGGCTATTGTCACCTGTGAGCATGACAGAGCGCACGTTCATTGTGTTCAGCATTGCTACAGCTTGCTTCGCATCTTCTCGCAGCTCATCACGCAGCGCGATCAATCCAAGCGCCTCTCCGTGTTGCTCATCAAACAAAATCGAAACCGTTTTTCCTTCATTTTGTAGGGTCTCGATTTGCGTTTGCTGCGTCATCGGCAACGTAGTTTTCTCTGCTATGTAGACTGGTGAGCCAATGCTCAAAGAGCGCCCAGTGACTGTAGCATGTACGGCTTTACCCGCAGTAGCAGAAGCATCGGAGACATCAAGGATAGTTACCTGAGCGTCTTTGGCATGATCTACGATAGCTTTAGCAAGAGGATGGCTAGAAGCCGAATCTACGCTTGCAAACAGTGCCAATAGTTTTTCTTGACCTTTAGCATCCGTATGCGCTGTGGTAAAGCCAATAATATCGGTTACCCGTGGCTTGCCTTCGGTTAGCGTACCTGTTTTATCAAAAGCGACGGTACTGACTTGACCAATCAATTCCATGACATTACCGCCTTTGATAAGCAGTCCGTGGCGCGCACCGACTGCCAAACCTGAGGCGATAGCGGCTGGTGTTGAGAGTACCAACGCGCAAGGGCAGGCAATGAGTAATAGTGCTAGACCACGATATAGCCATGTCATCCATTCTGCGCCCAGAAATAGCGGCGGAATGACAATAACCAGCGCAGCAAGTGCCATTACGATAGGCGTATAGTAGCGGCTAAAGGTCTCAATAAAGCGCGCGGTCGGGGCTTTAGATGCTTGCGCCTGCTCTACAAGCTCGATGATACGAGCAATCGTATTATCAGCCGCTGTTTTCTCCACGCGTATGTGTAATACGCCATCGACGTTAATTGAGCCAGCAAAGACATCATCGTTTACGGTCTTAGCAACAGGAACGGACTCACCAGTTACAGGCGATTCATCAAGACTGGACATCCCTTGAATAATGACGCCATCGGCAGAGACTCTATCTCCAGGACGCACCAGCACTTTATCATTTACTTGTAGTGAAGCTGCTGGCACCTGACGCTGTTGACCTTGTGCGTCTAATAAAATGGCAGTCTTTGGTACAAGCGCTGATAACGCTCTAATACCAGCGCGGGCATGATCGGCCGCTACGCTCTCTAACAGCTCACCAACAGAGAACAAAAAGACCACTGCAGCCGCTTCTTCAGCTTCACCAATGATAAGGGCGCCAATGGCCGCGACGGACATGAGCATTTCAATTGAGAAAGGCGAGCCTGTCAGCGTTAATGCAAACGCTTTGCGCGCAAATGGTATGACGCCAATAACGACAGCGGCAATAAAAGCCCATGTGCCATAGGCAGGAAAAACCAATGATAAGACGTAGGCTGCGCTCATCAACAGACCAACACCAATGACCTGTTTGCCCTTTAACGTTTGCCACCAGCGCTGGTCATTTACTGTTGTTTGATGATCATTGATGCCTGCCTCATTTTGTTGGTCGGTTAACTCTGACACACCAAACCCAAGACGCTTGATGGTTTTTTCGATATCTTTGTCTTTGGTTGCCGCATTAGGCGCTAAGGTTAGCGCAAGCTTTTGGGTGGCAAAGTTTAGCTGAACGTCAGAGACACCAGGCATACGGGTTAATGCTGTTTCAATCTTGCCCACACAACTGGCACAGTCCATACCTTCAATATGATATTGCATAATATTTTATCCTCTTATTAAAGGTATTATGAACCCTATAGTGGCTTTAGGGTCAAGGCCTTGATTACTCAATCGGTTTGATTTTTCGCTTATTGAACCTTATAGTTGCTTTATGGTTGGTTGCTTTATGGTTAGTTGCTTTATGGTTTTAATTATTAGGATAACTACAGTTAAAACCGTTTAGAAATGGTGCATCGCGGTTGGGACAAATTTTGCGCAGTCTCTGGAGTGACGAAGTTGCACAGCAAGCAAGGAAAATTTATCCCAATAGCACATGAAACATGTACCGATTTTATCAATGATTGGTCATATTCAAGGAGACAAACATGCTTATCAAAATTGGCGAGCTGGCCAAACGCACAGGAGCAACGGTAGAAACCATTCGCTATTACGAAAAAGAAAATCTATTACCAGAGCCTACGCGCAGTCAAGGGAATTATCGTTTGTACCGTGAGGAGCATATTGAACGTCTGCAATTTATCCTACATTGCCGTACGCTTGATATGACTTTGGAGGAAGTACGAGTTTTGCTGCAGTATTGGGATACGCCTGATAAAAACTGCGGAGAGGTAAATATACTATTAGATGAGCATATCGATGCGGTAGAGAAACGTATGAAAGAGTTGGTGCAACTAAAGCAGCATCTGTTGGATTTGCGGCAAAAATGTGCCAAAGAAGCACCAGCTGAATCATGCGGGATACTACATGCGTTGGCGGACAATTCTTACCATCTTTCTTCAGGCTAGCTCAAATCATAAGGTTGCTATATCTATAAAGGCTAAATCGCTGGTATCAAAATGAATACTATTGCTGGCATGCTCTTTATTTGCTGAATTAACGCTTTTCGTCTAAATGTTTGATGTCGTCCGGGCTGGCGGCGTAGATAGCGTCAAGCTCGTGCTGCGTCAAGTACTCTTCAACAATAGGAAACAGCTCTCGCTCTTCGAAACGTAAATGATCATACAATAGGTTACCAAGTTGTTTGACTTGTCCAACAGTGATTATAGTCTCTTCACAAGTTTGAGTAGTTTGGATTTCCGTCTTCATATTGTTCAACAGTCTATGCTGTTCTTTCATTGTGTTAAGTACAGAGGCAACCTTAGGTTGAGTAGCTTGATGGGGTAGCAAGGCCTTTGTAATTAAATTATCTTCGATACTAAAATGAGCCTGCATGTCATGAATATAAGAAGACAATGCTTGCCAGTGAGCAGTAATTTCTTGCGGGTTATCTGCACACTCTTTAGCATGGCGTCCTATATGCAAACCAAGATGATGCTGGCGGGATAATGGCTGTAATTGAGGGGCGCGTTTCATTCGTAATCTCCAGTTTATGAAGCCGATGTGTTTAGTTGACGACCTATTATAATATGAATGATAACCATTCTCATAATATAACAATTTATAACCTGTTTGACTATTGTCATATGACGTCTATTATTAACCAATACGCGGTTATCACTTAGATAAAATTGATGATTAAGATTGTTACTTTTATATTAAGAATCCCACCATGTCGACAGATAGCCTATCTTCAACATAGTACGTTCTCTCCTAAACATAGTACGTCTGTATTTGTTCAACGCAATCACGCAATGTAGGTAAAAACTCGTTTATCAAAACCTCATGAGAGACTCGTGAAGCATTGGTACTAACGTTAATAGCACCAATCAATTCGTTATTTGATTTATATACAGGCAGTGCAAGCGATCTTAAGCCAGTATCTAACTCTTGATCTACTATGACATATTGATCATTTTTTGCTTGTTGTAAGGTTTTAAGCAGCTGTTTTGGGTCAGTAATGCTATAGGGTGTATGGGAGATAAGCTCAACACTATTAACATAGTCTTTGCGCTGATCGTCAGGAAGATTGGCCAAAATAGCGCGTCCTATTGAGGTATAAGCAGCAGGCAAGCGCGTACCAACGGATATACCAATAGATAATAAGCGATGTTTGGCAGCCGAGCGGGCAATATAAACCACTTCGTCATTATCTAGTACCGCAAAGGAACAAGACTCTCCAGTTATTTCAGTGACGCGCTCTAGATAAAACTGAATAATATCGTGATGATGCATACCATCTAAGTAGCTTGCTCCAATACTCAACGTTTTGGGAGTCAAGCTAAATTGGCGCTTGTCTTTGTGCACATAACCAAGGGCATGTAAGGTTAATAGATAGCGCCTAGCTTTTGCTCTATCTATGTTGGCGCGTTCGGCCACTTCACTTAGAGTCATACTTGAATGACTTTCATCGAACGTTAGTAAGACGCTTAAACCTGCTGCAAGAGAGGCAACAAAATCTGGACTGTCAGAGGATATTTTCTTTTCTTGTTCTTTATACATGATGTTTACTAATTACCAATTAATGATGACTAAAATCAGGAAGTTTAAACGCCCGTTACCAAATTAATCAATCAACCTTTTGTACATACTGACATCAAAAACGAACTTTTGAATCGTTAGTTTGTACAAGCGATGTTAGATGTTGAGCTGGCTATCATAGAAGTTAGAGAACATCATAGCCTTATTCTAAAAGGTATGCTACCGCAAACGAAGTAAGAGCGATCAATAGATTTATATGATAACGATACGATTGGATCATAAATTTATTTTAGTAATAATTTTACTATCCGTTCTGTTTATCATCTAAACTGAGTCCTTCAATTCAATCATTAACACTATCTATTCATTAAACAGTGACCCGTCAAGAGGTGGTCATTATAGCAACGATGGTGTTGCTTAACCCTGTATTAATACACGGTAATCTCAACTAAGTGAGACAAGCTTACCTTATTAACTATCAAGAGGTTGGTTTTGTCATTGGCGCAGGATAAAACGCATAACTAGATTGACAGTAGGCTAAAAACAGGTTAGCTTAATTCACTATACGAACAACTATTCTAATAGAGAACGAATAAAGCTTGTTGCTATCAACGACGGTAAAGCTATGCCTCCATATGGCGAAGATATCTTATTCGCAAATTTAACGTTTGCAAATTCAGCGTTAGCCTATAAAAGTTTGAGACCAGCCATGAAAGAGAGGATAAATTCACCCAAAGTCTGGATGAGTGCCAAACATGTTGTAGACTCAAGTGATATAACAATACAATGATTATGTGGGACAACAAAATCTGCTGACATCAGGCTTTTAATGATTATGATTGCTAAAGAGAGATGCATCGCGCAGTAGTAATGGATGAAAGTTTAGAATAAAAGGAAGTTATCATGAAAGATATTTTTGACACCATAACAACCCCTGCAGGCTATAGTGACGTTGAATGGCAAGCAAGAATAGAGCTGGCATTATGCTATAGGATGGTAGATTACTATGGGTGGACTACCCAAGTTTATAACCATATCTCCTACCGCATTCCTGGTACAGAGCATTTATTGATTAATGCCTTTGGACTGCTATATAGTGAAATTACCCCCTCAAATCTAGTGAAAATAGACTTTGAGGGCAATAAAATTGATGATTCACCGTACCCGATTAACAAAGCAGGTAACGTGATACATACTGCATTGCATAAAGGCCGACCTGATATCCATTGTGTGATGCATACGCACAGTACAGATGTGCAAGCAGTAAGTGCTTTAGAGTGTGGATTTATCCCTTTGTTTCAAGAAGCTTATATGTTCCACGATCGCATCGGTTATCATCCTTTTGAAGGAATTGTATTAGATGCTACGGAACAAGAAAGGCTGGTGCGCTCAATCGGAGCAAAAAATCATACGCTGATGCTGAATAACCACGGCGTTATTACCACAGGACCCGATGTAGCGTGGGCATTTATGCGCATGTACCAAATGATTCAGGGGTGCCAAGTTCAACTAAAAGCCATGGCGTCTGGTGGCAAGTTGCTACAAGCCAGTGATGAGGCGATGAGTAAGACAAGAGAGCAGTTTGAAGGCGGTGATGCACAAGCGGGTGCCCAAGTTAGACTGCCTGAATGGCCTGCTTATTATCGATTGATGAATCGCATTGATCCCAACTGGATTAGATAGTAAAGCTATGGTAGTAATCTCATAGCAAAAAATGATGAGTACATATGGATGGTATAGTAATAGTCGATATATCGGCCCACTTGTCTATATATATCCTATAAAATAAAAGACCTACGATAATTCGTGGGTCTTTTTACTATTAAAAAAGTAGTCAACTATATTGACAGAGTCCTAAAAAAAGTATAAGTTAATTCACAATACGAACAATAATTCTTATATAGAACAAAAGTTATTCGTAATTAAATGGTATTGATAATATCTCTAGGGAGAGAGGAAAATGACAGCAGTCTATATATGTCATCCAAAGCGTTCAGCGGTCGGTCGTTATGGTGGCTCTTTAGCGGATATTCGTCCTGATGACTTGCTAGCTCAAGTGATAAAGGCTGTATTGGCTGATGCCCCTGAGTTCGATCATAGTATGATTGACGATGTGTTCATGGGCTGTGCCAACCAAAGCGGTGAGGACAACCGCAACGTCGCTCGCATGAGCAGCTTGCTATCAGGCTTAACAGAGCAGGTACCCGCTACCACTATCAACCGACTATGTGGTTCAGGCTTGGACGCTGTCGGTACAGCTTTTCGTGCGATTGTTAGTGGTGAGATGGAGTTGGCAATAGCTGGCGGCGTTGAATCGATGACGCGCGCTCCCTTCGTAATGGGCAAGCCAGAAAAAGCCTATGACCGTAGTCAAAAGCTGCAAGATACCACCATGGGCTGGCGCTTTATTAACAAAAATCTTGATGCTTTATATGGTACAGAGGCCATGCCACGCACAGCTGAGAACTTGGCTGACAAATATCATATTTCGCGCGAAGATCAAGATGCTTTTGCAGTATGGTCACAGCAGAAAGCTGCACAAGCACAAAATGACGGTCGCTTGCCCGCTGAGATTACGCCGATCACCATCGAAAAACGCAAACAATCCGCCCTTATTGTCGATACAGATGAGCACCCAAGACCCAATACTGATATAGCAGCATTAAGCAAATTACGTCCAATATATGAAAACGGCACGATTACCGCTGGTAATGCGTCCGGCATCAACGATGGGGCAGCCGCTATGCTAGTGGCTAGTGAAGCTGCCGTAAAAAAATATGGCTTAACCCCAGTCGCCAAAATCGAAGGTATGGCTACAGCAGGCGTGTTACCAACCATCATGGGTATTGGTCCTGTGCCTGCCACTCAGAAGTTGTTAAAACGTTTAAACCTCAGCTTGGATGACATCGACGTCATAGAGCTTAATGAAGCTTTCGCAGCGCAGGCCCTCGCTTGCTCTCGTGAGTTGGGATTAGAAGATCGTGATGAGCGTATTAATCCTAGAGGCGGCGCTATTGCTTTAGGTCATCCACTAGGCGCATCAGGCTCTCGTATTCTAATTTCAGCTATCCATGAATTACAACATACTAATAAAGATAAAGCGCTTTGCACGATGTGCATTGGCGTCGGGCAGGGTATTGCCCTAGTCATTTCACGAGTAGGAGAATAACGATGGCCTTTTTAGCGACCGACGCTCACCTTATAGCTTATCAAGACAGTGGTGAGACCTATCTGCCTGCGTTATTTATGGCGCATCCTTTGGGAATGAGCCGTGATGTTTGGGATACAGTATGTGATCAACTGCATGGTCATTACCGCTGCATTCGTTGGGATTTACCAGGTCATGGCAGCAGTGGTGTCGCAGCAGAAACCTTATCCGCAGAGCTGCTTGCTTATGATGTGTTGGCTTTAGCGGATACCCTAGAGGTGGCCAGTTTTGATTTTATTGGGACTTCAATTGGCGGGGTCATTGGACAAAGCTTATGCCAGCTTGCACCGCAGCGATTAGAACAAGTGTGGCTTACCAATACAGGAGCTGTCATCGGTACCAAGGCGGGCTGGGCTGAGCGCGCTGAAAATGTGCGTCGTTTGGGTTTGACTGCCATGGCAGAGACGATTGTGCCGCGTTGGTTTTCACCCAGTTATACCCAGCAAAACCCGGCGGTGATACAAGGCTGGCAAGTGCAACTGTCACGTAGCGATGCTGAGAGCTACGCCAAGCTTTGCGAGGTTCTAGCAGAAGTTGATAATCGCGGTAAGTTGAGCGGCTATACAGATAGTGTGGCGTTGATAGCTGGCGGTGACGACGTCTCTACGCCTATCGAAGCGTTAGAATCTCTCAAAACTGAATTTACTGCTGCAAGCTTAAGTGTATTTTCAGGGGTCGGTCATGTGCTATCTATTGAAGCATCCGATTTATTGGTCGAACATATACAAGCTAAGGCTGGTCGAGAGACTGTCGGGCAGACTGGTGTCAGCTACGAGCAAGGACTGATGCAGCGTAAGCGCATTTTAGGAGAAGCTCATGTTGAGAGAGCCTCTAAAAACGCAACGACGTTAGACAGCCCGTTTCAGCAATTTATCACGCGTAACGCTTGGGGTGAGCTTTGGGGCGATCCATCTTTAACGATACAACAGCGCAGTATGATTACGACTGCAATATTGGCGGCGCTTGGCCGCGATGGAGAGCTGGGGTTGCATTTACGTACCGCTAAGCGTTTAGGTATCGATGAGGCTCAATTAAGGCAAGTATTGATGCATGTCTCAATTTATGCTGGCGTCCCTGCGGCCAACCATGCTTTTGCCTTAGCAAAAGACAATGGTTGGGGCACGACCATTTTATAAAGTCACAGCCGTCAATACTATTGCTTATAAAATTTTATAGATAAGAGTGGAGAAAATCAAAATGAGTCAAAAGTATCCTTATTTTCTGGCGCGTGATCGAGCATGGCAACCGGCGCAATATACTCCAGGTTATAAAACTTCTATCACACGTTCGCCAAAACAAGCCTTGGTTAGCATTCAAAATGCCAGTCCATCTGAGCGCAGTGGGCCAGTATTTGACGGTTTAGAAATTGGTCAATACGACAATGATTTGCTCATGAATTTTCGTACAGAAGGCACGCAAGCTGGTCTGCCCATCGGTGAGCGTATCATTATGCATGGCCGTGTTATCGATCAATTTGGTAAGCCAGTCGCCAATACGCTAGTTGAGATGTGGCAAGCCAACTCTGGAGGTCGCTATCGCCATAAAAAAGATAACTACCTAGCACCGCTTGATCCAAACTTTGGCGGGGTAGGTCGTTGTATGACTGATGCTGATGGCCGCTATCGTTTTCGCACGGTACGTCCAGGGCCTTATCCATGGCCAAATGGCATCAATACTTGGCGCCCTGCCCATATTCACGTCTCAGTTATGGGGCCGTCGATCTCAACACGGTTGATCACACAAATGTATTTTGAAGGTGATCCATTAATCCCTTTGTGTCCCATTGTTCAGGTATTAAAAGACCCAGAGGCAGTGGAAACTATGGTTGCACGTTTGGATATGGCGATGAGTAAGCCTATGGATTGCTTGGCCTATCGTTTTGACGTTGTCGTTCGTGGCGCCTTGCAAACCTACTTTGAGGAGTAACAAATGTACAGTCAATATAAACTACAAGATGACACAGGTATATTGCGCGAAACGGCCTCACAAACATCGGGTCCTTTTGTGCATATCGGTTTGGCCTTAGAGATCGCTGGGTTTGCATCGCGAGAAGACGAGATTTGGCAGGATTTAGCCAAAGAAGGGGCTGAGGGTGAGCATATTGAATTGGTTGGCCGAGTCTATGATGGCAATGGTGAGCTGGTGCATGATGCTTTGATTGAGATGTGGCAAGCCGATAGCCATGGCAATTATATCGCTAATTTTAACAATAAAAAACCCTTTAGTGGCTTTGGGCGCAGCGCTTGCGCCATAGATGGAGACTTTCATTTCAACACCATCAAGCCTGGATCAGTAGATTTTGATGGTAAGCTGATGGCCCCGCACGTCAATATCGCCGTGTTTGCACGAGGTATCAATTTGCACCTACAAACCAGAGCTTATTTTGAAGATGAGCAGGCGCATAATGATAACTGTCCAATCTTAAACGCGGTACCTTCATTAGCGCGTCGCAATACACTAATAGCGGTAAAAGAAGCGGGTAATAATCAGCCACGCTATCGTTTTGATATCTACTTGCAAGGTGATAACGAAACCGTGTTCTTTGATTTTTAAGTTGGGTATTTCAAAGAACCATATCTAATTAGACAATGAGAGGGAATTCATGACTAAAACAAAAGTAGCTATCATCGGGGCAGGTCCATCCGGGTTATTACTTGGTCAGTTATTGACGAAAGCTGGGATTGATAATGTTATTTTAGAACGAAAGTCAGGAGAATACGTACTAAGTCGTATTCGTGCAGGCGTCTTAGAACAAGGTACTGTAGATTTGATCCGCGAATCTGGTGCTGGCGCTCGCATGGATGCAGATGGCTTAATTCATACGGGAACTGATTTTAGTTTCCAAGGAGAGCATTATCACCTAGACCTAGAGAAGTATAGCGGCGGCAAACAGGTCGTCGTTTATGGTCAAACCGAAGTCACACGCGATTTGATGGCAGAGCGTAAAAAGGCTGGGGACGTCACTATTTATGAAGCTGCTAACGTACAGTTGCATGATATTGAATCAGACAATCCGTACGTAACTTATGAGCATCAAGATGAAAATCTGCGTCTAGACTGTGATTATGTTGCTGGTTGTGACGGTTTTCATGGAGTGTCTAGAAAGTCTATCCCAAAAACTGAGCTAGAAGAGTATGAGAAAGTCTATCCATTTGGGTGGTTGGGCTTAATGAGTGATACACCGCCTGTCAACGATGAGCTGGTTTACTGTGCTCATGAGCGCGGTTTTGCCTTATGCTCGATGCGCTCTGCCACCCGCAGTCGTTATTATCTTCAAGTTCCGAACACAGACACGATTGAGGACTGGAGTGAAGAGAAATTTTGGGAAGAGTTAAAGCGCCGTATTCCAAAAGAGATGGCCGAGCGTTTAGTGACAGGGCCAGCCTTGGAGATGAGTATTGCTCCGCTACGCTCTTATGTGTGTGAAACCATGCAATACGGCAAGTTGTTTTTATTGGGCGACTCAGCACATATCGTCCCGCCCACCGGCGCTAAAGGTCTTAACTTAGCGGCCAGCGATGTAGAAACGGCTTACCGCTTGTTTGTCAAAATATACCAAGAAGGCCGTACAGATTTAATTCCACGTTACCAAGAGGTGTGTCTAGCCCGAGTATGGAAGTCAGTCCGCTTTTCTTGGTGGATGACCATGCTATTGCATCGTTTTCCAAGCTCTAGCCGCTTTGATTTTCGCGTACAGCAAGCTGAGTTTGACTATTTTATTAATTCAGAAGCGGGTAAGAGCAATATCGCTGAAAATTATGTTGGATTGTCCCTAGAAAAATTAGAGTAAGGGCTTAAGGGCTAAGGTTTAGCACCGACCTACCTTAAAAACAACAATGACAACCTGCTGATTTGTTTACCATATAACGGGCTTTCCATTAAGACAGCTCATAACGTTAGACAGACATATTTGCAGGTATAAGCACTTTTTTATAGGATGACTCAATGTTAAATAAGGTGACAGAATCTGCGGCTCAAGCTATGAGCAATATAACGGATGGCGCCACTATCTTAATAGGTGGTTTTGGTCTGGCAGGACAACCGGCAGAATTAATCGATGCATTAATTGAGCGCAATGCTAGAGATCTCACGATCGTTAGTAATAATGCTGGCAATGGTGAAACAGGACTGGCTTTATTATTAAAATCAGGCTGTGTACGGAAGATTATTTGCTCGTTTCCGCGCCAGCACGATTCTTATATTTTTGATGACTTATACCGTGCAGGCAAGATTGAGCTTGAGGTTGTGCCACAAGGGACACTAGCGGCTCGCATGCAAGCAGGAGGCAGTGGGCTTGGGGCTATTTATACGCCAACCGCCTATGGCACGCTACTCGCTGAGGGTAAAGAGACTCGTACCATCGATGGCATCGACTATGTATTAGAGTATCCTATTAAAGCGGATTTCGCTCTGATTAAGGCCTTTCAAGGAGATCGTTGGGGCAACTTAACTTATCGCAAAGCGGCCCGCAACTTTGGCCCTATTATGGCTGCAGCCTCTAAGCATACGATCGCCCAAGTCAGTGAAGTGGTAGATTTGGGGGTTTTAGATCCTGAACATATTGTCACCCCTGGTATTTTCGTCCATGAAGTCGTACATGTGGGAGCATAAACATAATGAATAATTATACACCATGGTCGGTCGATGAGATCGCAAGGTACGTCGCCCAAGATATTCAAGAAGGGATGTACGTCAATTTGGGTATTGGTCAACCCACCAAGGTTGCAGATTTTTTGCCGGACGATAAAGACATCTTTTTGCACAGTGAAAATGGGGTGTTGGGTATGGGTCCTGAGCCAACTGTAGGGGAGGAGGATGGCGACTTGATCAATGCTGGTAAGCAATATATTACCTTATTGAAAGGCGGCAGTTATTTTCATCATGGCGATTCTTTTACCATGATTCGAGGAGGGCACATCGATTTATGCGTCCTAGGGGCCTTTGAAGTGGCAGAAAATGGCGATATTGCTAATTGGTTTTTAGGCCGCCCTAAAGATATTCCTGCCGTTGGTGGCGCGATGGATTTAGCGGTAGGGGCTAAAAAAGTGTATGTGATGATGGATCATGTCAACAGAAATGGCGCGCCCAAAATTGTCGAAAAACTCAAACTGCCTATCACCGGTAAAAAGTGCGTTAATCGAATTTATACAGATTTAGCAGTAATTGATGTGACTGATCAAGGCTTGAAAGTCCGTAAAATGGTTGATGGCTTAACGTTTACTGAGCTACAGACCAAGACAGGTGCCAAGCTAATTGATAACACTCAATCAATCTAAATAACTACCCGTCAAGACAGGATTCTATGATACAAACAATTTAATAAGAAAGAAAATACTACAATAAGTTGAAGCCTCAAAGCGTAGTACGAGTAGGGACATCTTGAGATATAAATAGTTTTGCTGACGCAATAGCGTTTTTCATGTCTGTATCATGAAAAACGCTTGTTAGTGTGACTTGTCTCTCACAGTTTTATTTTGCGGCTTTGGTTAATTGGGCTTATCAAACAGCTTTTCAATTGGTTTGCTATGAATGGTGGAGCTGTTGAATAGAGATTTGCCCTTAGTGTCGTCCTCTGTCCAAAAGTTAATATTAAACTGCGCATCATCGCTTAGCTCAACCCGGTGCCAATACTGCGGCGGGCTAACGGCAAACTCTCCTGCGCGAATGATAATGGTCTGCTCAGGCTCAGTGGCGGCTTCGTTAGCGAAGCCATAAAAAGTCACCACACCTTGCATCACACAAATCTGACCATATACGCCCTCAGCAGTATTGTGATGCGTGAGCAGAGCTTTAGGCACTTTATCTTTGGTAAAGAAATGCGTAGAGCGTTTTATTTTCCAGTGGCTGGGAATGACTTGCTGATTCATAGTGACTCCTTAATAAGTTATCAGTATTTTACATATTGAATAATTATCATTTACCTCATTATAGCTTAAAGATGAATGAATAAAGTCCTCCTTTAGTAGTACTAGTCGTAGTCTTAAACGCATAAAATATACTGCTTTTGCTCAATAGGTATGCTCGCTTTTTATTGCTAATTTATCTCCATCACAATTATTTAAAACTATCGAGTTTTATGGCGGAGGATATGAGTTATGCATGCAAAAGAGCTGCTTGAGATGGAACGCCGTGAAATAAGGGCACTGCATTATACGTGGATTGCTTTTTTTCTAACCTTTTATGTTTGGTTTAATATGGCTCCGCTAGCCACCTCTATGCTAGCGACTGAGAGCTACTTGACCCCTGATCATATTAAGCTATTTTTAATTGCCAACGTGGCTTTGACTATTCCTGGTCGCGTCATTGTCGGCATGGCACTAGACCGTTTTGGTCCTCGGCGAGTATTCTCCATACTCATGGTCGTAATGGCAATACCGACTTGGTTCTTTGCCTTTGGTACGTCCGCCATGCAATTGTTTGTAGCGCGACTATTTATGTCGATTGTTGGTGCAGGCTTTGTGGTCGGTATTCATATGACCGCGCTTTGGTTTAAGCCCAAAGACATTGGTTTTGCTGAAGGGTTTTATGCTGGTTGGGGCAACTTTGGTTCAGCGGCGGCCGCGATTACTATTCCAACGGTGGCGCTACAGTTTTTTGGCGGCGATGATGGATGGCGCTGGGCGATCGCTTTATCAGGTCTGCTGATGGCAATATACGGGGTGGCGTATTGGTTTTTGATTACTGATGGTCCAAGCGTTGATACCCATCAAAAATCACGTAAGGCGGGTGCATTAGAGGTCTCTACTTGGGCAGATTTGCTGCTTTATTGTTTGTTTATTATCCCTTTATATGGCGTGTTATCACTCCTGGTCTATCGTACACAAGGAATGGGGTTTTTAAGTGACACAAATGCTTGGATACTCTACGGCGTTATTGCGCTGATGGTGGTTTATCAGATATATAAAGCCATCAGCGTCAATGCGCCTATGATTAAAGCCGGTATTCCTGAAGATGACAAATACCCATTTACTTCTGTTGCGGCGCTTAACGTGACCTACTTTGCCAACTTTGGGGCTGAGCTTGCGGTAGTCTCCATGCTACCGATGTTCTTTGCGGCGACTTGGACACTTGATCCGACGGTTGCAGGTTTGGTTGCCTCAACCTTTGCCTTTGTGAACTTATGGGCGCGGCCGCTTGGTGGCTATATCTCTGACAAAGTCGGTAACCGCCGGCTAGTGATGCTGATTTATATGTTTGGAATAGGCATTGGCTTTGGGTTGATGGGACTACTCAATGCTCAGTGGCCGTTATTTATTGCGGTGGTGTTTACTATTTTATGCTCCGTATTTGTACAAGGCGCAGAGGGCGCAACCTTTGGGGTTATTCCTTCTATCAAGCGCCGCCTGACCGGTCAGATATCAGGTTTGGCAGGTGCTTATGGTAATGTGGGCGCGGTATTTTATTTGTTTGTATTCACTCTAGTGGAACCTAGCCAGTTTTTCTTTATCATCGCAGTTGGCGCCTTTATTGCTTGGGTGCTGTGTTTCTTTTGGCTAAAAGAACCTAAAGACGCCTTTGGTGATGAGTATCAAATGTCATCGGTGGATCGTCAGATTGCAGCTGAAGCTAACGGCTAAAATCATTTTTTTATCAAAAAACCAGCTGATGTATCATCGGCTGGTTTTTGAGTTATCTGTTTGATTAAAATCTATTTTGTTAAGTTGTTGACGGCCCATACTGCCGCTTCTACTCGGCTGCGTAGACCGGTTTTGTTGAGGATATGCTTGACATGCACCTTCACAGTCGACTCAGCGATATCTAGTTTATTGGCGATCATTTTATTACTAAGGCCTTCAGCGATCATTTGAATGACTTGTAACTCTCTAGCAGTCAAATTGCCAGCCATATCATCAATGGTGGGTTTGCGTAAGGTTTGCGCTAATATTGCAGCTAGGTTGGGGCTAATCACTAGCTCGCCTCGCAGTACCTTTCTGATATTAACAATAATCAGCTCAGGCTCCATATCCTTTAACAAGTAGCCATCTACTCCCAGCTCTAAAGCTTCTTGGACATCTTCACCAGCATCAGAAACCGTAAACAATAAGGTCTTGGCCTCGATGCCGCGAGACTTGATCTCCCTTAAGGTCTCAATACCTGTTAGTATCGGCATTTTATGATCCAATATGACCAAATCAACCTTATTACTGACCAAAAAATCTAATGCTTCTTGGCCATTATTGGCTTCACTAACCACCTCTACATCATCCTCAAGGCTTAATAGCTCGGCGATGCCTCGGCGCAGCATAGGATGATCATCGACTAATAGTAGTTTGGCAGGAGAGGTTGGGGTATAGACATTCAGACTCATAAGATGCTCACAAATTAAAAGTGTTACAAGGTAGTCTAATTAATTAGTTGTCAGTTAAAAAGACTCGTTAAAATCAGTGGTTTCCGTCATATAGTCGGTGAAAAAATGGGGTACAAATCTAACAATGACACTAACGCCCGTTGGTTCATTGGCAGTGACAATCAGGTCGCCGCCAAGCTTATAAGCCCGCTCTTTCATAATCATGAGACCATGATGCTGCGTTTGATTGACCGTACCTGACATACCGATGCCATCGTCTATCACTGCTAGGGCGATATAATTGCTCTCGTCATCATAGCCTAAATCTATAGTGACGTTTTTGGCTTGCGCATGACGGCTCACATTGGATAGCGCCTCTCTGATAATTTGTATCAGATGTACCTGCTCGGCAGCGCTCAAATTCAATGACATGATTTGATTGTTTACTTTTACCGCAAAGTCGCCTTTTACAGCGAACTCATCAGCGGCTTCATATAAGGCTTCATCAAAATTAGCGCTATCAATAGAGAGACGAAAAGTAGTCAGCAAGTCTCGCAGCTCTTGATAAGCTGAATTAAGGCCCGTTTTGATTTGGGAGATATGCTGCCAAACTTTGGCTTGATTTTGCTCATCAAAAGGGTGCTGATCGTCTTTATCTGAGTGTTTTTTTAGATGTTTCTCAAGCACACTCACTTGTATCTTCAAATAAGATAACGACTGGGCTAGAGAATCATGTAGCTCTCTTGCAATAGTGGACCTCTCCTCAAGTAAAATCAGCTGATGCTCTTGTTGTTTTTGTTTACGTAATGAGAGGGCAGTACTGATAAGGTTGGTGAGCGCGACAATCAGCTCATGGCTTCTAGCATCTAGATACGCGCTGTCTATATCTACCATTTTGATACGCGATGACGATGACTCTTGATTGACATTAGCGTTGGTATCATCTGTCAAGAAGGAGCCGTTCGACAGTAAGACGGATTTGGGCCGAACGTTCAGTTCACCAAACTCGACATCTTGGTGAACAATCGGGAAAGTTTGGGTATGGCTATTGTCTTTAATAATGCAGTTGTCGCAAGTCAGCTTGGTGCATAGCTCTTTCATTCTGTCATCGTGCAAGGCGATGCTGTCTTTATCACTCAAAATATTGCTTTGTATACATAAAGTGATGTCTAAATGCGAAAAAATATGACCGAAATCGGTAATCAGACTGTCCAGCTTATGCAAGCTGACGGGACTAATGGTGAGCTGTTTAGAGAAATCATAAAACAACGATAAGGCTTGATTGGCTTTAATCAGATGCCGCGTTTTTATCTGTACTTCATTTTCTAATGATTGCTGAGAGGTTTCAATCGTGCGCGCCATATCGTTAAAAGAGTCGCCCAGTTTTTTGAATTCTTTATAGCCTGAGATGGACACTCTGGTATCGCGCTTGCCTTGTCGAAATTGGCTGTTGGCTGTGATTAAGCGCTGCACGGGTAATAAAACGTTTTGCTGTAACTTAGCAAAACCAACAAGCATGATGATGAGCGTTAATACCAAAGAGGCGATCTGTAACAACTGCTGCCACATCTGTCTTTGCTCGTTGCGATACTGCAAGGCATCAACCAATCCATCTGCGTCTTTGACGTAGGAGTCTGATGCACTATATAAAGAGGCTTTATCACGAGACAGTAAAGCAGGCTTTAGCCCATTGAACCATTGTGTTTCGATCTTTGCTAGTTGATCATTAATACTATCATGTTCATTACCATAATGACGTTGATATAGTCTTAGGCTGGCTAGCCGGTTCTCCATGTCAGTAACCAAAAAATCGGACGCATCAGAGTAACTGGCAGAGTCCGTCTGTGCTGGATTGGTTTTGGGGTTGCTATCCAAATCAGCGGAGTAGAGCCTATCAAAGTCAGTCGCTATTTGAAACTTGATACGATAAGTCGCCATACGTATCGAGCCTGCTGTATTGATAGCTTGACCATCTGCTTGAGACACCCACGCCAACACGCCGCTGCCTACAGCAGATATAAAGCAAAGTATAGCAATAGCAAACACAGATGCTAGCGCTTGGGCAGGCAAAGAACGTCCTAAGTGGTTTTTCATGATTGAAAAAATGTATCCCTTATAAATAATCTGTTTTCGCTTAGTACTTCTAAAATGTTAGAAAACTGCCATCGTACCTTATCACTTATTTCCCATTACTCGCTATACCTCTAAAGCAGTAGCCAATTTGGCGTACGTTAATTAACTCCTTTAGATAATAGCCTACCTCTATGTGTGAATACCAATCAAAAAGGCAACTCAGTAAGCTGAGTTATAGCTTTTCGTTAATGCGTGATCAAGTTTAAAAGCTGGCTTGGCAAATGCGGATCGTTGCTGCTAAGGGTGACTCGCTGCATGCCTTTTAACTTTTATCACTGGTTAACGAGATAAGCCTACTACTAACAATGGGATAAACTCTATTAAGTGAGGAAAAGATGAGCGGTAAATATTATACAAAAGGTGGTAAGCTCATTACTGATTGGCGTCCTGAGGTAGATGAGTTTTGGCAAAACGGCGGCAAAAAAGTCGCCACGCGTAACTTATGGATATCGATACCCGCGCTACTACTAGCGTTTGCAGTATGGATGGTATGGAGCGCGGTCATCGTTAATTTGCCAGACATTGGCTTTTCGTTTGATGATGGTCAACTGTTTTGGCTTGCCGCGCTGCCTGGACTGACCGGGGCGACCTTGCGTATTTTTTATTCCTTTATGGTGCCTATCTTTGGCGGCAGACGCTGGACCGCTATCTCAACGGCGTCATTATTAATTCCGGCACTATGGATGGGCTTTGCAGTACAAAACCCTGATACGCCATTTATGATTTTTGCCATTATTGCGCTACTTTGCGGTTTTGGCGGTGCAAACTTCTCATCTTCAATGTCTAATATCTCATTTTTCTATCCCAAGGCTGAGCAAGGCACCGCGCTCGGTCTCAATGCAGGCTTAGGTAATCTTGGCGTCTCAGTCATGCAGTTCGCTATTCCTATCGTCATTGGGCTAGGGGTCTTTGGCGCTTTGGGCGGCGCACCGCAAATAACCGCGACAGGGAAAGCGCTCTATTTACAAAACGCGGGCTTTATTTGGGTGCCCTTTATCGCCTTAGTCTCTGTATTGGCTTGGTTTATGATGAATGATATCTCCTCTGCCAAAGCCTCTTTCAAAGATCAGTCGGTTATTTTTAAACGTAAACACAACTGGATCATGTGTATCCTTTATATGGCAACCTTTGGCTCATTTATTGGTTTCTCTGCCGCCTTTCCGATGCTGATTAGAAACGCCTTTCCTGATATCAATCCACTGAAATATGCCTTTTTAGGGCCTTTTGTTGGTGCCATATTTCGTCCGCTGGGCGGCTGGATAGCGGATAAGATAGGCGGCGCGAGAGTGACGTTTTGGAATTATATCGTCATGGTGCTGGCGGTGGTCAGCGTGATGTATTTCTTACCTAGTGATGCTCATCCGGGTAGCTTTGTCGGCTATTTCATCTCCTTTATGGTGCTGTTTATCACTACGGGTATCGGTAATGGTTCTACCTTTAGCATGATTCCGAATATTTTTAGAACCTTTTTGGAGCGCCGCCATCCGAGTAGAGTCGGCACTGAAGCGCTGTTTATTGAGATACGTAAAGAGTCCGCAGCGGTGGTTGGCTTTACTGCTGCTATTGCCGCTTACGGAGCATTTTTTGTCCCAAAAATGTTTGGCTCAGGATTGGGTATCAATGGCACCTTTGTCGCTTTAATCATCTTTTATGTCATTTGTATCGTGCTGACTTGGTGGTATTACAGCCGCGGCAATGCTGAGATTCCTTGTTAAGGTTATCGCTTTAGTTTTATAAGCTTAAAGAGTTTCTATAATGCTACTTACTCCGGTAAGTGGCATTTTTTTTGCCAAAAATTTGGTTTTAGGTGGTTAAATCTATGTGCTTTGAGTGCGGTTTTTATAGGTTGAGCATGATAGCAACTACTACTTAGGAGGTAGAGCACTGCTCATATTAGCGGATAGTCAGGTTATCAAGGCTCACTTAGAATGATGATATCTAAATAGTATTTATCAAAACAGTATGAACAGCCGTTAAGCATAGAGCGATTTATCCAAAGCCTGTCACACAAACCTAATTTTATGACTTTAGCGCTTAATCAATCACTGTTCACAATATAAGCCATCAAGTAGAGGATAGCCAAATGAGTCATTTACTCGACCAGTTCCGCTTTTTTAAACGCAAACAAGGTGAATTTGCCGATGGACATGGCGAGACTCGTGATGAGTCGCGCGCGTGGGAGAACGTCTATCGTAGCCGCTGGCAGTATGACAAGATTGTGCGCTCAACGCATGGTGTCAACTGCACAGGTTCTTGCTCATGGAAGATCTATGTCAAAAACGGCTTAGTGACTTGGGAGACACAGCAAACTGACTATCCTGAAACCCGCCCTGATCTGCCAAACCACGAACCGCGCGGCTGCCCACGTGGCGCAAGCTATAGCTGGTATATGTATTCAGCCAACCGCGTCAAGTACCCAAAGGTACGTAAGCCACTACTCAAACTATGGCGCGAAGCCAAAGCCCAGTATCCTGATTCTGTCGATGCTTGGGCCAGTATTGTTGAGGACCCAATCAAAGCTGAGCAATACAAATCCAAGCGCGGCTTAGGCGGCTTTATTCGCTCGACGTGGGCGGAGGTGAATGAGATTATCGCCGCCAGTAACGTCTATACTGCCAAAACCTTTGGCCCTGATCGCATTATTGGTTTTTCACCGATTCCGGCGATGTCGATGGTCAGCTATGCTTCTGGTAGTCGCTATTTATCACTCATTGGCGGGGTCTGCTTGTCGTTTTATGACTGGTATTGTGATCTACCGCCAGCATCCCCGATGACTTGGGGCGAGCAAACCGACGTGCCAGAATCCGCTGATTGGTACAACTCTGACTATATCATCGCTTGGGGCTCAAACGTGCCGCAAACGCGCACGCCTGACGCGCACTTTTTTACCGAAGTTCGTTATAAAGGTACTAAGACCGTTTCTATCACCCCTGATTATGCTGAGATCTCTAAGCTGACCGACTTATGGCTAAACCCAAAGCAAGGCACCGATGCAGCAGTGGCGCAAGCTTTTTGTCACGTGATTATCAAAGAGTTTTATCTTAAGCAGCCAAGCGATTATTTCTATGACTATGCCAAGCGCTATACCGATTTACCGGTGCTAGTGATGTTAGAAGGGGATGAGAATTCGCGCCGTGCTGGTCGTTATTTGCGCGCTTCTGACTTAGTGGATAATTTAGGGGAGGAGAATAATCCAGAATGGAAAACGATTGGCTTAAATAATGATGGCGAGCTGGTGTCACCACTAGGCTCTATCGGCTATCGCTGGGGCGAAAAAGGCAAATGGAATCTTGAGAGTAAAAACGGCGCAACAGGCGCAGATATTGACTTAACTTTGACTCTAAAAGACAGCAGCGAGACCTGTGTCGTTGACTTTGATTACTTTGGTCATGTCGATCATCCGCACTTTACCTCAGTGCCAGGCGAGCCGATACAACAAAAAACCGTCCCTTGTAAGACCATCACTCTTGCTGATGGTAGTACCGCTATCGTGGCCACCGTTTTTGATTTAACTGTGGCCAACCTGGGTGTCGATAATGACGTTGGCGGCGAACATGTCACCGATGACTATAATGATGCCACCATACCAGGCACGCCAGCTTGGCAAGAGGTCATCACCGGTCTTAGTCGTGAGCGTGTCATACAAGTTGCGCGCGAGTTTGCAGAAAACGCGCACAAAACCCATGGTAAATCGATGATTATCATTGGCGCGGGTATGAACCACTGGTATCACCTCGATATGAACTATCGCGGCGTTATCAATATGCTCATGCTCTGCGGTTGTATCGGCAAATCTGGTGGCGGCTGGGCGCATTATGTCGGTCAAGAAAAACTGCGCCCGCAAACCGGCTGGTTGCCATTAGCCTTTGCGCTTGATTGGCACCGTCCGCCGCGTCATATGAACGGCACGAGTTTTTTCTACGCGCACAGCTCACAGTGGCGTCACGAGACCATCTCCGCCCACGAGATACTCTCGCCTAATGCCAATAAAAAATTCTTCCCTGAGCACATGCTCGATTACAACATTCAAGCTGAGCGTGCCGGCTGGTTGCCATCAGCACCGCAGCTGAACCGTAACCCATTGACGATAGCAGCCCAAGCTAAAGCTAGTGGTAAGGGCGTTGAAGAATACGTAGTGGACTCACTACAAGACAATAGCCTACGTTTTGCCTGTGAGTCTCCAGATAATCCTGCTAACTTCCCACGCAATATGTTTATTTGGCGCTCAAACCTATTGGGTTCGTCAGGTAAAGGGCATGAATATATGCTGCATTACTTCTTAGGTACTAGAAATGGTCTGCTTAACGAAGAAAACCCTACGGGTCATTTGCAGCCAAAAGAAGTCGATTGGGTCGAAAAAGGCCCAACTGGCAAGCTTGATTTGGTCGTTACCTTAGATTTTCGCATGTCCTCAACTTGTCTATACTCAGATATCGTATTACCAACAGCGACCTGGTACGAAAAAGATGACATGAATACCTCAGACATGCATCCATTTATTCATCCCTTAACAGCGGCAACCGACCCTGCTTGGGAGTCTAAATCAGACTGGGAAATCTATAAAGGTATTGCCAAAAGCTTCTCTGAGCTATCCAAAGGTCATTTAGGGGTTGAAACTGATGTGGTGACTTTGCCGATGCAGCATGACAGCCCAGGTGAGCTGGCGCAGCCCTTTGGCGGTACCGACTGGAAAACGGCTGGTGAAAAACCAGTACCGGGTAAAAACTGTCCCATGATTAAGATTGTTGAACGCGATTATCCTAATACCTATAAGAAATTTACCTCTATGGGTCCGGCATTAGAAAAACTAGGTAACGGCTCAAAAGGTCTGAATTGGGATATGAAAACCGAAGTCAAACAATTGGGCAATCTCAACCACCGAGTCACTGAGCCAGGTATCTCTGAAGGTCGACCACGGCTGAATACCGCGGTTAACGCCTCTGAGATGATTTTGATGCTCGCACCTGAAACCAATGGTCACGTGGCGGTCAAAGGGTGGTCAGCGCTGTCTGAGTTTACCGGCCGCGATCATACCCATTTGGCCAAGTCCAGCGAGCACGAAAAAATCCGCTTCAAAGACATCGTCGCTCAGCCGCGCAAAATTATCTCAAGCCCGACGTGGTCTGGCATTGAGTCCGATGAGGTGAGCTATAACGCCGGCTATACCAACGTTCATGAGCTGATTCCTTGGCGTACTATTACCGGCCGTCAGCAGTTTTATCAGGATCATCCATGGATGCAAGCGTTTGGTGAGCAGATGCAGCAGTATCGTCCGCCTATCGACACCAAGACCACCGATATCATCCAAAACACCAAGCCCAACGGTAATAAAGAGATTGTACTGAACTTCTTAACGCCGCACCAAAAATGGGGCATCCACAGTACATACTCTGAAAACCTGCTGATGCTGACGCTAAGTCGCGGTGGTCCTTGTGTTTGGATGTCAGAAGTAGATGCACAAAAAGCGGGCATCGTCGATAACGACTGGATTGAGCTCTTTAATGCCAACGGCGCTATCACGGCTCGCGCCATCGTCAGTCAGCGCGTCAAAGAAGGCATGACCATGATGTATCACGCGCAAGAAAAACTAGTCAACGTACCCGGCTCGCAGCAAACCGGTATCCGCGGCGGTATTCATAACTCGGTGACCCGTACTATCTTAAAACCAACACATATGATTGGTAGCTATGCCCAGCAGTCTTATGGATTTAACTACTATGGCACAGTCGGCTGTAACCGCGATGAGTTTGTGGTAATTCGCAAAATGTCGAAGATCGACTGGTTAGAAGAAAAACCAGATGATTCATTACCGCGCCCATTGCCTACTAGCATCGATGGCTAAAGCTATTTTTCTCAAAGAGATATCCTAATTTTTGGATGTCTCTTAAGAAACCAAAGCTGCTTTTTTACTACTATTTGGAGCACACCCATGAAAATTCGTTCACAAGTCGGCATGGTGCTTAACCTTGATAAATGTATCGGTTGTCACACTTGCTCAGTTACCTGTAAAAACGTCTGGACCAGCCGCGAAGGAATGGAATACGCGTGGTTTAATAACGTTGAGTCCAAACCCGGTATTGGTTATCCCAAAGAGTGGGAAAATCAGACTAAATGGCGCGGCGGCTGGATACGTAATGCCAATGGCACGATAAATCCACGTATCGGCGGTAAGTTTCGCGTACTGGCCAATATCTTTGCCAACCCTGATTTGCCAGAGATTGATGATTATTACGAGCCGTTTGATTTTGATTATCAGCATCTGCATACCGCGCCTATCGGTAATTACTCCCCAATCGCCCGCCCGCGCTCAGCTATCACTGGCAAGCGGATGCAAAAGATTGAATGGGGTCCTAACTGGGAGGAAATCCTCGGCTCAGAGTTTGAAAAACGCCGTAAGGATAAAAACTTCGACAATATTCAAGCTGAGATCTATGGCGAATACGAAAACACTTTTATGATGTATTTGCCGCGTCTATGCGAACATTGTCTGAATCCCACCTGCGTGGCGTCATGCCCAAGTGGCGCGATTTATAAGCGTGAAGAAGACGGTATTGTCCTCATCGATCAAGAAAAATGCCGCGGCTGGCGCATGTGCATCTCAGGCTGCCCATACAAAAAGATTTACTACAACTGGAAATCGGGCAAGTCAGAAAAATGCATTTTCTGTTATCCACGTATCGAGGCGGGCATGCCAACGGTTTGCTCAGAGACCTGTGTTGGGCGTATCCGCTACTTAGGCGTGCTACTTTATGATGCAGACAAAATCGCTGAAGCGGCCAGCATGCCAAATGAGCAAGATCTCTATCAAGCGCAGCTCGATGTGTTCTTAGATCCTAATGACCCAGCGGTTATCGCGCAAGCCCTAAAAGATGGCGTGCCGCAATCGGTCATTGATTCAGCGCAGAAATCACCCGTTTATAAGCTGGCAATGGATTGGAAGCTTGCGTTACCACTGCACCCTGAATACCGGACGCTACCGATGGTCTGGTATGTACCGCCATTATCACCAATTCAAAACGCCGCTGAAGCGGGCAAAGTCGGTATGGATGGTCTGATTCCAGATGTCGATAGCTTGCGTATTCCGCTGCGTTATTTGGCCAATATGCTCACCGCAGGCGATGAAGAACCGGTACGTTTAGCGCTCAAACGTTTGCTGGCCATGCGTAGCTATAAGCGTATGCAATTGGTTGAGAAGCAAGAAGTACAAAGCATCTTAGACGAAGTTGGTTTGACCAAGCACCAAGTGGAAGAGATGTATCGTTACCTAGCGATTGCCAATTATGAAGATCGTTTTGTCATTCCAACCGCGCACCGCGAAGAGGCGTTGAGCGATGCTTTCGCTGAACGTAATGGCTGCGGCTTTAGCTTTGGTGAAGGTTGTTCAGGACAATCTGATAACAGTATGTTCGGTCAACGTAAAACCAATCGTCGTGATTTCATCGATACCGTACAAAAGTGGGAGTCATAAGATGCAAACTACTCAAACTCACAATGACAGCGCAGTGCATGAGCCTATTGAGCCCGCCGTAATCGGCTCATCAGACCTAAAGATACTCAAAGTCTTAAGTCTGCTTATCGACTATCCAAGCAACGAGCTATTCTTGGGTGATACCTTGGCCGACTGTACCGAGATTGTTGCTAGGTCGGCATTGATTAGCCCGCAAGTACGCACACAAATTATCGACTTGATTGAAGACTTAATCGATACCGGTTGCCTTGAGGCGCAGGCGCGTTATGACGGCCTCTTTGAGCGTGGTCGCTCGTTATCGCTATGGCTATTTGAGCATGTGCATGGCGAATCGCGTGATCGCGGCCAAGCGATGGTTGATTTGATGAATCAATATCAGGAAGCCGGTTTTGAGATTAGCGTCAAAGAGCTGCCTGATTTCTTGCCATTATATCTTGAGTTTTTAGCTTATCAAGCCACCGTCATCAATGATGATATTCAAATCCGTATGGATATCGCTGATGTCAGCCATATCATTGCGCTGCTTGCAGCAAGACTTGAGGATCGCGGCAGTGTCTATCAAGGCTGTTTTAATGCGCTATTACAAATTGCTGGCAAGCCTCTAGAGATAGTTGAGGAATATCAAGAAAAAATCAGTGAAGAGCAGCGTGATGATACCTTTGATGCACTAGATAAAGAATGGGAAGAAGAAGTGGTGACCTTCTTAGATGCGCAGCAAGAAGAGCGCTGTCCTTCGCAAACCAGCACGCAAAACCTTGCGGCTAAAGCGGGCGTTAAGGCCAACTCAACAGCGCCTATGGTGGATGCTCCTGTGCATTGGGTGGACTTTAACCAAAGTCCAAAACAAAATCAATCGGCTAGCCAATCATAAGGAGAGAGGACATGAATCTTGGAGCGCCTAGTATACAAGCTTTAGCCAGCTTAAATTGGCTGCAAATATTCCTTTTTGGAGTGTATCCCTATATTGCGCTAGCGGTTGCTATCGTCGGCACTTGGGTACGCTTTGATTTGTCACAGTATTCATGGAAGACGGGCTCCTCGCAGATGCTCAGATCTAAAAACATGCGCTGGGCAAGTAATTTATTCCATGTCGGTATTATCATCGTGCTGCTTGGGCATTTTTTCGGTCTACTCACGCCGCATATTCTTTATGATCGCTTTATCAGCGCTGGCAATAAGCAAATCTTAGCGGTCGTGGTCGGCGGTATCGCAGGCGCGTTTTGCTGGGTAGGGCTAGTGATGCTGATGTGGCGCCGCTTCACCGATGATCGCATCTCTAACACCTCAAACTTCTCCGACAAGCTGGTACTGGTTCTGTTATTTATCCAATTGACGTTAGGGATGATCACCATCTTTACTTCAGCGCAGCATTTAGATGGTTTAACCATGCTCAACTTCGCTGGCTGGGCGCAAGACATTACCGTGCTAAGACCACTGCAAGCCGCGGCGCGTATTGAGCAGGCCGATCTGATTTATCAGCTGCACATGGCACTTGGGATTACCTTGATTATGATCTTCCCATTTACGCGCTTGATTCATATTATCAGTGCGCCCGTGTGGTACTTTGGCCGTCGTTATCAGATCGTCAGACAGAAAAAATCACAATAAGATAGTGGTCATTTTAGGCTAATAATTGGCTTAAAGTGATGTTAAAAAAAGCTTTGATTGTTAGTCGCGAGTGGGCTAGTAATTATAAAATGATGCAACGATATCTAAAATTTCTACATACGAATACTGAGCGGAGCAATAATGATGACTGTCAATACTTATCACCCAAGCCACCATGTAAATCACGAGTCTAAAGCCCCGAATGCTGCTATGGAGAATAACGAGGATATTATCCGTATCATGCCAACGACAGACGATCTGAAAAAACCGCATTCAGATCAAGAGTTTATCGAACGAGCGATGAGTGAGGAGCGTAGCAACCACAAAAACCTAATTGCTTCTAGCCGAGATGAGCTACCCTCTGTCACCGTCAACGGGGTGATGATTGATCGCACTGATATTGCGCAAGAGCTACAGTATCATCCGGCCGCTAATAAAGAAGACGCGGTGTTTTTGGCGACGCAAGCTTTGGTCGTGCGCGAGCTGTTGCGCCTAGCAGTACTAGCTGAGCCAAGCCTTGGCATCTCTGCTTGGCAGCAAGATGAAGAACAAGCGATCTCTAATTTAATTGATAAAAATGTCCAAGCCACTATTGCCGATACCGCCACTTGTGAGCGTTATTATCAGCAAAATATCACTGACTTTAAGACCGATCCTATTATGTCGGTGCGGCATATTCTGTTAGCGTGCGCCCCTGATGACGGCGATGAACGTCTAAAACTAAAAAAGAATGCTTATGAGCTGATTGAGCAAATTAATAACGATGCCAATCCTAGTGCACAGTTTATTGAGCTGGCTCGTCAGTATTCTGCTTGCCCCTCAAGAGAGCAGGGCGGCGAGCTTGGCGTGATTGATAAAGGACAAACCGTGCCAGAGTTTGAAAGCCATTTGTTTAAGCTAGATAAAGGATTGGCACCCAGCCCTATTGAAAGCCGATATGGTTTTCATATTGTTGAGGTGCTAGATAAGCAGCCGGGCATTCAAATGACTTATGAGCAAGTCAGTCCGGCCATTCACAACAAGCTTAGCCAACAAGCCTTTCACCAAGCATTGTGTGATTATCTTTTTACTTTGGCCAATGAGGCCAATATAGAAGGTATTGAGATGAGTCTGGAGCAAGAAAACATCTTTCGAGGGTAGTGGCCTTTGTACCGTTTTTCTATACTTCCCATAAAAACTTTATAGCGTCTCATGAACCCTAAGTAATCTAGCTTCTACTCCTTAAGGGGTAGAGGTGAGATCATTTAGGGTTATTTTTTCGGTAATTGTTTTTTGTCATAATAGCGATTCACTGTTATTTTTCCATTCATAACCTGAGGCGATGCTTAGAGCCAACCATTTATCCTTATTAACGGTATACTGATATGACCCATCTTGCCCCCACTTTAGGGAACGTGCAACGCTATTATCCCAGTAAAGACGCCGCCTTTGCTGCTGATCATAAAGCATTGTCCATACCATCAACAGCTACTGCTGTAACGTCTACAACGCTTTTTAATCGTAGCGAACCCCAACGACCGCTGACGGATAGTTTTGCTCGGGAGCTGACATATCTGCGTTTGTCTATTACTGACTTTTGCAACTTTCGCTGTGAGTATTGCTTGCCCGATGGTTACCAAGGTAGACCTCCTGAAGATGAATTGACAGTTGCTGAAATTGCAACGCTAGTGCGTGGTTTTGCGCAAGTAGGCACGACCAAAGTGAGGATTACCGGCGGCGAGCCCTCTATTCGCCGCGATGTCGTCGATATCATTAAGACCATCAAACAAACTCCCGGTATTGAGATGGTCGCGATGACGAGCAATGGCTATAAACTTGGCAAGCATTTAGCGAGTTGGCAAGCTGCTGGGCTGAACCAGATTAATATCAGTATGGATAGTTTTGAGCCTGATGTTTTTCATAAGATGACAGGGTTTAATATGCTACCGCAATTGATGGCTGATATGGATGAGCTATTGGCCACTACTGATATTAAACTAAAGATAAACAGTATTTTGATGGCCGAAACCGCCTATGAAAATCTTATTAATGCCATCGACTATATCAAACAGCGCCCAGTCACTTATCGCTTTATTGAGTTTATGCAGACCAGTGATAACAGCGAGTTATTCTTCGCTCAACACGCCCAGTCCGAGCTGATTACCAATTATCTGATTAGCCACGGTTGGCAGCCACACGCGCGCGGTCATGCAGATGGCCCCGCTATCGAATACAGTCACCCAAACTACCTAGGACGCATTGGTATGATTGCTCCCTATGCTGCACACTTTTGTGATAGCTGCAATCGTCTGCGTGTAAGCTCTCAGGGCAAGGTACATCTATGTCTCTTTGATCAAGGCAATTACGATATTCGTGAGCATCTAAAGGGTGACGATGTCGAAGGGCTCATCAACACCTTACATAGCTTTATGCCAATTAAGCCTGAGTACCATCATTTGCACGATGCCAATAGTGGCATGATGCATAACTTGTCGATGATTGGTGGTTAAAATTCTTCATCACTAATTTTATAACAACCAAATAACTATTAAGGAATATCCATGAGTAAGCCTGCCGCTGACTTTATCCCTCTTAATATCGCTATTTTGACAGTCTCCGATAGTCGCACCGTCGCTCAAGATAGCTCAGGACAATATTTGGTCGATCAGCTAACCACCGCAGGTCATCATTTGGCGGATCGTAAGGTGATTAAAGATGATATCTATCAAATCAGGGCGGTAATTAGTCGCTGGATAGCAGATTCTGATGTGCATGCAGTAATTACTACTGGTGGCACGGGTTTTTATATTAGAGACAGTATGCCGGAGGCGGTAGGGGTGTTGTTCGATAAAGCTATCGACGGCTTTGGTGAGATGTTCCGTCTAATCTCAAAAGACGATATCGGTATGTCAACAGTACAATCGCGAGCAGTGGCTGGCATGGCCAATGGTACGGGTATCTTTTGTCTGCCAGGATCGACAGGAGCCTGCCGCACCGGTTGGGAGGAGATATTACAAGAGCAATTTGATAGCCGTACGCGTCCTTGCAACTTTGTGCCGCACTTTATGCGGGTAAATCCTAGTCATGGCTAAATCTACTGAGATGACCAAAAAATACAGTGTGACTCAACCGTACCCATGACCTGATCCTGTTTTGTCATCCTTTTATAAGCATGCCTAGACTAGGTTCTTAGTGACTAGGCTCTTAGTGACTAGGTTTTTAGTCTATAAAATGTACGTGTTTTCGGTGATGACCTACCCCAACAGTAACCTGGTTTATTAAATAAGAGGATAAAAGCAATGGGCGTTATCGCTAAAAACATGGACACAGATAGTTTAATAAATATTAATGTTTTATATTTTGCCAGTCTAGCTGATAAAGCCAGATGTAATGAAGAAAAAATACAAGTGCCACCATCAATATCATTAACTGAGCTGTACGAGACGCTTTGTCAAAAGCACCGTTTTGATCTTTCGCAGTCTGATCTAAGAGTGGCAGTAAATGACTATTTTGCTAAGTGGACAGATGAGATACATGAAGGTGATAATGTGGTATTCATCACGCCAGTCGCAGGCGGTTAAAAGTGTCAGGCAATAGACACAATTAAGCAATGGCCATCAAACGTAGTGTCGTAGATGACATCTGTGTCTGACTTAATATAGCTACGCTGACTTGGCGCTTAATTAAGAGCCGTTTAACCTATAAAATTAGCATAGCTTGCCATACCGAATAAATGACCCTGATGGTAAAGCATAAAATAACCTCTGTAAGTGAATACTTATGGGGGTTTTTTGCTATGAATTTTTTCATGAGCTAGGATAAAGATTAGAAAACCTTTATCCTAGCCCATAGTATGGTAAGTACGTTTTATGAGAATGGGCTGAAAAGCACCCTCCATTTAATTCACCCAATAGTAGTACAGCATTTTTAGCACCGATAAAAATTACAACTAGGATCATAACGATGACAACAATAAAAAAACCGGCTAGCCACGATCCATTTACGCGCGTATGTATAGAGCTGATTGAGGACGAACATAGTATTTATAGCATTACGGCGAATGAGGATCACTGCGCGCGGTATGCTGAGAGGAGCATCGGTATCGTCACCGCCCTTGTACCTCATATTGGTTATGATAATGCTGGACGTATCGCAGCCCTAGCTTTGGACAATGGCTTAGGCGTGGCAGAGCTGGTCAGACGAGAAGGGCTACTAAGCGCTGAGCCGTTAGCAGCAATTTTATCTCCTAGCACCATGACCACAAACTTATAAGGGCTAGGTGTGATTACTGTTCTACAAACTCAGCCGCCGCTATTTTTACTAAGTATTCTACTATTAGTCGTTATCGTAGTTTTATGGGCATTGCAATATGTTGTCATTCGCTATGGCAAACGCGCCTTTATGCTAGCCAGGAGATATTGGTGCAAGTTTGAGCAGTATTTTGGCGTGGATAGGCGACTGACTCACTTAAAAAATAGCCAGCCAAAGCTTTATCAGTTTTTTTGGCAGCGACTACACGTTGAGCATTTTCATGGCTTGTCGCTGACTATTTTATTCTTGCTGATGGTCTATATAGCAGCAGTATTCGTGGGATTGGTTGAAGATGTGGTCACCTCCGACGCGATAGTTGCGCTCGATCTCTTGGTCTCGCAGCAGATGAGCTTATTAAATGAAGCTGGCGTCATACATTTTTTTATTTTAATTACCAGCTTAGCCTCTACGCCAATTACCATTTTAGTGGTGTTATTGACGGCTATCATATGCTGGGTTGTGCGCCAACATTATATCATCATAGGCTTACTAATAGCCGTCATCGGCAGCACGGTATTTACCTTTTTAAGTAAAATGATCTTCGAGCGCGCCCGTCCTATAGATATCTTATTGTACGAGAGCACGTACTCTTTTCCCAGTGGACACGCTACCGTCACCATTGCTCTCTATGGGTTTTTAGCGTATATCGCTATTCGCTTTAGCCAGCACTTTGCGACACAAGTGCGCATCGTTATGGCAACTATTTTATTAACCGTGCTGATAGGGCTGAGTCGAATACTACTAAATGAGCATTATTTGAGCGATGTATTAGGCGGCTATTTGGTTGGCAGCTTATGGCTGCTAGTGGCGATCAGCGTGACGGAATGGCTCACTACTAAAGATAAAATTAACTGGCAAATACCTTGGTCAAACAAGCAGGCCTATTTGGTTGGGTTTAGTATCATTAGTGTGCTAATTGGTACTTTGATATATGCAGGTATTTATCAGTTTCCATTGCTCGCTTAAATGAATTGTTAGCTTTAGCTACCGTTAATGTCCTTATGTAGACGTCAAATAAGCGCTATATGACTCTGTGTAGTTAGAATCAACATACGTTATCTGTTGTGTAGCGTTATATAAAAATACTATACTGTAATATAATATATAGATACTATATATATCGAGTCTATAACAAATAAGGAAGCGTTATGATTTTTCGGCAATTGTACGAGCCTCTCTCGAGTACTTATACCTATTTAATTGGGGATGAGGACACAGGGGAGGCAATTTTAATTGACCCGGTGATCGCTACTATGGATCGAGATTTGGCCGAATTGCACAAGCTGGGGCTAAAGCTGGCATACACTGTGGACACGCATATTCATGCTGACCATATTACCGCTGCATTAGAGATGAAGCGCGCCGTTGGCAGTCAGATTGCAGCGCCAGCTTATGATCGGTTAGAGTGTGCTGATATCGGTCTGGAGGAAGGCGTCCCCTTAACAGTAGCTGGCATCACTATAGACCCTCTACATACGCCAGGGCATACCGCTGGGCATTTTGCTTATCTATTTGATGGGCGGGTATTCACAGGAGATGCTTTATTGATTGAAGGTTGCGGCCGCACGGACTTTCAAAACGGTGATGCTGATGCCTTGTATGACTCTGTGCGCAACAAGCTGTTTGCTTTGCCTGATGAGACTTTAGTTTATCCTGCCCATGATTACAAAGAGCGCTTTGTCTCCTCAATCGCACAAGAAAAGAAGCGTAATCCACGCCTTGGCGGAGATATATCTATTGAGGCGTTTCGAGATATTATGAATAACTTGAACCTGCCGTATCCAAAATTTATTGATCACGCGGTACCCGGCAATCTGCAGTGCGGTGTCTGTCCAAAGGACTTACCTGAGAACCTAGCAGGCTACTGTCGTCAAATGACTCAAAGCCCTCAAGGTTAAAGGCGTTGCTATATTGAATGAGGATTAGGCGTGATGCTTAGCGCCTAACAATCCTGTCATAAGCGGCAGCAGCACCAAATAAGCATAAGCCAATAACGCCATTACCATCGCAATATGAAACGCCCAATCTACCCAGTAATTTAGATCTGTTAAGCTGGCCTTAAACAGTATCGGCAATACAAAAAAACCAATAACAGCGACGATAGCCGATAGTACACCAGCGACCCGATACGCCAGTTTTTTGTGCCGACCTTTGATGACCCAGTAGCTCCACGCCACAAGTAACACGAGTAATAATGTGGTCACCAAGGTGGCATTCTCTAGTATCGCCTCCCATAACATCATAACCGCTTGGTTAAGCAGTAACATAGCGTGTGCTCCTCAAGTTTTAATTGATAAAGTAAATCGACTATATTTTAAAAATTGACGTTACAAAAAGCTAAACTCGACCTTTAGCGACGGCCATATACGCAGGCTTTAGCATCATTTCCTCTAAAAACCAAGCAAAGTAGCTCTCTTGTAATGGGTCTACCAAAGGCACGCTAGGGGTTAAGTTATTATCATAATCAAACTCAACCAGCATCGCTTCACCTTCTTTTATGAGCAGTGGGCACGATGTATAGCCATTGAACTTTTGGCTTGGCGCGCGTCCTTGTATCACGTCGATAAGATTCGTCGTCACTATCGGTGCAGAGAGCTTGACGGTGGCGGCCGTCTTACCTTTTGGGGTGCCATTGATATCGCCTGCGCCAAAGACACTGTCATACTGCTTGTGTTGTAGCGTATATTTATCGACATTAAGCCAGCCTATCTCATTTGCAAGTGGGCTATTGAGTACGCTATCGACTGCAAACATAGGGGGAACCACATGAATAAAGTCGTAATCTTGCTGGCTTTGATTGCCGTTTCTGTCCGTAAAAATAGCCGTTTTACTGCTTTTATCGATCGCTGTTAAGCGCTGCTCGAAGTTGACATTTATCGGCGGATCATAAGACGCCCAGCGTGACAATATGTTGTCGTTGACAATAGGCACGCTAAAGACGGTCTTATGAGGGCTGAAAAACTCAATATCACTATCGCGGCGAGTGCCTGCTTGCATGAGTCTATCGTGCAGCATAAAGGTCATTTTTAGTGGCGCACCCGCACACTTCATATCGGTATGTGCCAAAGTCATCACCGCGCGTCCACCTGTCTGGCGAAAGTTATCCATCTGCTGCCACGTCTGTAGCGCAATCTCTGGACTGGCATAGACGCTGCCGATACCATTCGCTCCCAAATCATCAAAATTGAGCCCTTCAATTTGCTCATAACCCAGCCGGAGTCCAGTGGCAATCACCAGATAATCATAGTCTAGAGTCTTCCCACTATCGGTCACGACTTGATTATTATCAGGTAAAAACTCAAGGGCATTTTCTTGTACCCAATTGATATCTATAGGCATCAAGTCAGCATTGTCATCGGTGACCTTGTCCGTACTACCCCAAACTCCAGTAGCGAGCAGAGTGTAGCCTGGCTGGTAATAATGAACTTTGCGGCTATCCAAAATGGTTAAGGTGGCATTAGGTAACTGTCGGCTGAGCCTGTTGGCAACGGCCAATCCTGCCACACCTGCACCCACGATCACGATATTGGGCTTGTCTTGATAAGTGGGCAAAGTAGAGCATGCCGTCATCGTCATGCCACTCATGACAGCGCCTGTGGCTAAGCCTGCCCTAATAAACTGACGTCGATTAAACGATTTTAGACCCTTTTGCTCTAACAAAGTGCGCGGATCTTGGTTGGAGTGTTGCTTGGCAGTAGATGAGCCATCTTTGGGGCTTGCTAGATAAGGTGAATTACTAAAAAGTCGTTTCATAATATTATCCTCAAGTTATCCCAAAGTTGACTGATTATTACCCTTAAATGGTTGCTGTAGCTAAATAATCGTTACGCCTAAACTCTATGAGTTCAGCTTAATGAAACGATCTGCTTAATCAAAATCAATACCGTCGTTATTTGAAATAACGATATATAAAATAATATATTAATATAACTGAAATATCTATAGTTGTTTTTGATATGTGGATAAATTTTGGAATGCATTAAATTTAGCTATATTTTGCTAAAACAGGTGCGGTTTTATAGTTATCGTTAGGGAAGGCAACTGAAACATTCACGTTTGTTGGTCATGGTATGACAGTAGAGGTCATGCGCTAGAGTAATCAAAAGCTAGCGACATGCTTTTTAGGATTGGAATTATGCGGAGCTGAAAATAAGCAGTCTAAGATATGAACGATCTTATAAAGTAGTAAAAATTACAACGCTAAACGGTCTATCAACTCAGCACATTTTTCTCTTAAGGTATCTCTAAGCAATCTTACTGCAGGTGTTATCGACTGCCTGCTTGGGCAGATTAGCCAAAGCTCATTTTGCTTTGCTTGATAGTCAGTCATGATAGGAATCAGTCGGCCTGCTAATATATCGTTAGATAGATCCAAACAAGACTTTACCGCAAGCCCTTTGTCTTCAATACACCAATGCTTAACCAGATCGCCATCATTAGATGCTCGGTTGCCATTCATTTTTACTTTATACGTCTGCTTGTCTTTGGTGAATTCCCAAACATCGTGGGTCTTATCGTACAGCTGATAAAACAGGGCATTGTGCGCTGGCAGCTCATGCGGGTGTTGAGGTGTGCCATGCGTTTCTAGATACCTAGGTGACGCACAAAGTAAGCCTTGCGTATCACATATCTTAAAGCCATAAAGTCCGGCATCTTTGGGTGAGCCGTAGCGTAACGCTATATCTACAGAGTCGCGATAAAAGTCGATCTGACTATCACTTAAGTTCACTCTCAAGCTTAAATTTGGATGCTTGTCTAATAACTCATCAAGCCACGGCGTGACAACGTTACGTCCTAGATCAGAAGGTAGGGTGATTCGTAACTCCCCATCAATAACGTTAAGATCTTCTTTTATATTTTGTTTCGCTTGTTCAAGCAGTAACAGAGCTTTTTCGCATTCTGGTATATAGCGCTCTCCGGCGCTCGATAGCCGTAACTGCCGCGTCGTTCGGATAAATATCTCAGCACCGAGTGCTTTTTCCACCCGTTTCAGTGCCGCGCTAGCCGTGGCCACACGCATATCCAGATGTGCTGCCGCAGCAGTGATACTGCGGTGTTCAGAGATTTTTAGAATAACTTCAAGGTCGGATAACAACATATTTTCAATTCTTATTTGATAATGTATCAAATATTACCCTGTTTATTATGCAATAAGCCAGCGTTATGATGGTAGCCACTTAACTAATTGGTGTCACATTATGAAAGCATTTGTCGTAGAAAAGAGCGAAGATAAAACATTCTCAAGCAGCATACAAGAGGTGCTTGTACCTCAATGCGGCGAAGATGATGTGGTTATAAAGGCCACTTATTCATCCTTAAACTATAAGGATGCCTTAAGCTCTATAGGTAATCCTGGTGTGACCAGAAAATTCCCACATGTCACAGGTATCGATGTCGCAGGCGTGGTACATGAAACCACTTCTGACGCCTTTACTGTCGGCGAAAAAGTGCTAGTGACGGGTTATGATTTGGGCATGGACACCGACGGCGGTCATGCAGAGTTTGTCAAAGTTCCTGCTTCATGGGTTGCAAGAGTACCGATGGGAATAACGGACAAAGACATTATGACTTTTGGTACGGCAGGACTGACTGCAGCTTTAAGTATTAATGAGCTGATAAATAATGGTGTCAAGCCTGAAGATGGCGAGGTGTTAGTCACTGGGGCAACAGGCGGCGTCGGTTCTATAGCCGTCTCAATACTGAGTAAAATTGGCTTTAACGTCGTTGCAGTGTCAGGAAAACAGACGCAAATAGAGTACTTAAAACAAATTGGTGCCACAGAAGTTATCCTCAGACAAGCCTTTAATGAGGACGCCAAAAAGCCAATGATGGCTGAGAGGTATGCTGGAGTAGTTGATACAGTCGGGGGAGACATTCTAGCCAATGCTTTGAAATATATAAAATACGATGGTGTCGCAACGTGCTGTGGTCTGACCGCTTCGCATGAATTAAATACCAACGTATTTCCATTTATTTTACGAGGAGTACGCTTAATAGGTATCGATTCTGTCGAGTGCAAGCTGGATAAGAAGCAAGCGGCTTGGGATAAACTCGCTGATGAATGGAAGGTCGAGACACTAGCAAGTATTACTAATGAGATTGCGCTCGAAGATATTAAAGCCACTTATCAGTTGATGCTAGAGGGACAGTCAGTTGGTCGCTATGTGGTCAAAATATAGAGGGGCTGCTTCTTTATCTACATGATTATTTCTTTATCTACATAATACAGTTGTGAGTCACCCAGTAGCTCCTAAAGACTTAGTCTGTCAAAGACACAAGACAGCTTTGGGCGGCTCAAAAGAGGTGTTGATTAGCAAGTAAACTGATAACTAGGTAGGATGAATTTTTAAAGAGCTTGAGGTAATGCGAGGTTATGTCTAAATACATTGTTTTAAATAAACGATTGGTGCGCCCACCAAGACTCGAACTCGGATCGATCGCTTAGGAGGCAACTGCTCTATCCTGTTGAGCTATAGGCGCATTATGGAGTGCTATTGTAAAAAAAAGCTCGTATAAAAGCAATCAACAACGACAAATAAAAGTGATTTGACTTTATGCACCATTGCTAAGAGCGTCAGCTACTTGTACTGAGCTTTCATCTGCTGTAGGTTTGGCACGCGATGTCGGGTTAAATAAGTCATTTAAATTATTTCTGTAACCTTCGATATTTTCATAGTCATACTGTTTTAAAATGTCTTGTCCGACACTTGATAGTATGAAATTGCGAAAGCTTGTAGCAGCAGGGTTTTCGGTTAAAATCACGCCATCTACCGTTTCGGTGTTTTTTAGCGCATAGCTAAAAGAGGATAGGTTGCGCGCTTCTTTATTATCATTTGGTGTATCGGCATTTTCATGCTCATCGTTATCTATGCTGTTGTTTATAATATCAGCAGTCTTATTATGCTCAGCTTGTAACGCTTTAAGAGATGCTTGCAAAGGTGCTAAGCGGTCTTTAGTTATTTTATCATTGGCCATAATAATATCAGTATTGACAATATATCTTGAATTTTTGTTAATTGCGTTATTGTCAGGAGTAGTAGGATTATTAGAAGCTTGAAGATCTGGCAAGTCTAGTAATTCATCAGTCTCTACGTAGCGTGCTAACACTTGCAACTTAGGATAGCGTGATTCAAAGCGAACAATGACATCATCTAACGGAACTTGTAGCTTATCTTCCGCCTGTACATATAAAGTTCTAGTAGTAACTGAGTCGTCCTCATCAGCAGAGGTGTCACTCTTAGTACTTGCCATTATAGGAAGTGGGTCTATACTTCTGCGATTACTGTTCCATAGCCACGCAAAAACGCCAATAAAAATAGCCAGCAGTAATAAAACCAGTCCTGCCAATAGTAGCTTATAGTCTCTCATAGGTTACTGCTCATCTTATATTTCAATATATGGTTCAAATTATTTTAGTATTTTTTCTAATGGGGTTAAGAGTTCTATTTAGGGTCGATGATGCAATACCTCATTGGTTAGTTCCGCCAGCATATTATCAAAAGCATTCTCTTCAGTAGCTGATTTGGCAGACTCAAAGGTCTCCGTTTTTTCGATTGGGTTTACTACGTCTGTTTTTGTATTATCTAAAGACTGAATATTCGAAACAGGGGGTTTTACGCTTGATTGATGAGCGGCTAGC
This sequence comes from uncultured Psychrobacter sp., assembly GCF_947488565.1. Taxonomy (GTDB): domain Bacteria; phylum Pseudomonadota; class Gammaproteobacteria; order Pseudomonadales; family Moraxellaceae; genus Psychrobacter; species Psychrobacter saeujeotis. The sequence goes on from NZ_CANKZC010000004.1 coordinate 379,007, forward strand.
GGCGATTCGCCATTATTAAGTAGCTTCTTTAACCATTCAAAACCATGAACCTCCCACCACGCTTCAAAGCGAGGTAAAGTGCTTCCACGTATAGCGGTCGGTAAGTTCAAGGTGCGTAATGTTTGTGCCAGTATGGGATCGGTAACGATTTGATTGCGACTAAGATAAAGCGACTTTGTGTTACCATCATAAGTCTGCCGGCGTTGCCAAGCAGCATGATCGACTTTCATACGTGGTAGTTGCCACAGCTCACCGCGAAAATAAACGACATAAAGGCGTTTCTCAGGATGGACAAAAATAGCATCAATGGGACGCAGTGGCATAAGAGGCAGTCATCTCGTATTTGAAGTTAAAAGGGTTTAAACATCGGTCAAAGTCATGATAAATGTATAAAGTATAAAAACTGAGCGACACTGAATGTCGCAAGCTAGTACGTGACTGAGTACGACGCTAGTAAATTTCTAGTATCAATGGCACACTATGATACAGCGTGTTTATCTTTATTTATGACTTTAGATGTGAGTGGCTTTAATTAGCAATCAGTCACAATTATAAATCATCAAACGTGGTCATCTTAGCAGAAATATATAATTGGCACGACAGCCAATTTTGGTCTAATAAGTATTGTCGTTGTTGCATTATATTTTAAAAGCCATAATATCAAGAAAACATCTGTTTAGATATAATGACCTTACCCTATCTTGAATGATCTATGCAGATGTTCTATAAAATTATCTTGATCGTCCAGAATTCCTTATGCCATTTCCCATTGTATCGCTATTATCGTAGCGTACAATAGGTATTATTTATGCTATTTCAATTAGATTATTGTCTATGTTTACGATTATTCAGTCCCACCGTACCGAGCTTTTGGTTGAGAAGTTATTGGATGCTTATAAATCCAAGAACCAACCGATTTTTGAAGAGTTTGTTGTCATTGTGCCATCGATGGTACTTGGTGATTGGCTGGATAAATCTATTGCGAGCCAAGCGGGTATCAGTACGTTAGTCACGACGACGTTTTGGGGGCAATATCAGTGGACATTGATGCAAAAGGTGTTGTCTGAGCACAATACTTGGTTAGAGGATAATCAACGCACGCAAGAAATTATTACCGTGCCAGAGGTCGCAGTACTGACTGGATCGGTGATGCAGTGGCGTCTGTTTGGTTACTTTACCTATTATCAAGCACAGATTATGGCAGATGAGCATCCGCTATATCCATTACTCTCAGCGCTAATAGATGATGAAGCGGATCGTAGTCAGCAAGATGTGCGGTTATGGTCATTGGCGACTGATTTTTCGCGAGTATTTGGTCGCTATCTGAATCACCGTGAGGAGTGGTTGACCTTATGGTCTGAAGATAAAGCGCTAGACGTGGAGACGTTGGTTGCTGAAAAGGATAAGCTGACGTTGGAGTTTGATAAATACGCAGGCATGACACCTGAATGGTTGGTTGCGCATTATGTGGAGCTAGAGGCGGCGCAGCGGCATTTATGGCGGTTATTATTTGCCTCTGTATATGAGCATCGCTCTTCTATTGAGCGCCGATTTTGGGAGGTTATGACCAAAGATAGCAGTGAGACGGGCGTCGATATTAAGTCTATATTACCAACGCAGTTGCACATTTTTACGATTCAGCAACTGCCGCAAAACGAGCTAGATTTTTTACAGCGCTTGTCAAAGTATCTTGATATTACTTTGCTGCATTACAATCCATCGCAGCTTTTTTGGGCAGATATCGTCGATAAGCAGTGGCTACAGCGCCAACAGGTAATTAATCCTGAAAGTGTGTTTTTGCGAGATTACGGGCATACCTTGTTATCACGTCTTGGCAAACAATCCCGTGAGACCTTTGCGATGTTGGCAGGGCTGTCTGGTAATGAGAATAAAGATGGTTTTGTATTGGACTGGCAAGATAAGTTTGATATAGAAGATGAGGAGCAGGCTTCTTCAGTCAGTCGTAGTGATGAGCGGCCGATGAGTCTGCTTGCGCACTTGCAGCAAGATGTGTTGATGCTTGATGAAAGCTCAACTCAGCAAGTTACAGCAGGGCGGCTCAGTGCTGCGCTTGGAACACAAATGGCACTTAATTTAGAAGAGCCAGAAGATTATGCCGAGATTAACAGCCCTAACGTTAATAGTAGTGAAAATAGCCTAAGTAAAGAATCTAGTAATTCAGATCAGCAAAAAAAGCAATGGTACAGCGATGATACGCTAAAAAATAAATATCATGAACAACCGCGTCAGTGGAGTATCTCACAATATGATAATAGCCTAAGTATCCATTCTTGCCATAACCTCCAACGTCAACTTGAAGTCCTACGCGGAATGATTGGTCGTTGGCTCAATGAAGCCAATGGTGATGGTAGTACACGTCACTTATCTGATATTGTCGTGCTATTACCAGATGTGGAGCGTCATCATGATTTGATTACGTCGGTATTTGTACAAGGTAGGGGGCAAGATGGCTTGACGCTACCAGCCAAGGTCACGGGGGTGGTTGATAAATCAATTCGCCAACTGTGGGAAGCGATTAGCGGCTTTTATAGTTTGCTTGGTAGTGACACGGCACGTTTTGAAGCGGCGGTAGTCATGGATTGGTTAATGCTGCCGCCACTATATGAGAGTCTTGGCTTAACCCATGAGCAGATGAGCCGTGGCTGTGATTTATTAGAGCAGGCGGGCTTTGTACGCGGTTTTGATGAAGCGCATTTGCAGCAGACATTAGATGCCGCAGACTATGACTACCGCTTTAGCTTTGCTTACGCTTTGGATCAAATCGCCTTAGGCTTGGTGATGCCAGAGGCGAGTATCAGTGATTGTCTGTATCCGGACAATTGGCAAAACAATACCTTGGCGGAAAAAACCGTGCCTATTTCTGCTATTAGTTTAAATGATGCGCCTATCGTTGAAGCCTTGTGCCGTGTCCATGCTGGGCTCAATATGTGCCGACATGACTATCAAGCAAGCTATAAAGCCGAGGACTGGTTAGACCGTATAGAAAACCATATCATCCATCCATACTTTGGTGCGCTCGATCAAACCCGCCCTATGCGTGCTATTTTCAATGCTATGAACGGTTTTAAAAGTAGCTTAAGGGCCAACCGTCATTATCAGCGTTATCATGCTCAAATAGATGATCAATTAGATATCGAGACAACTGCTGGTAATGCTTCTACTGGCACTGACAAGCTAAATGCCGCTCAAGTGGAAGCACAGTTATCGAGAGTGAGCACCTTGCCATTAAAGCTTAGCTTCATGCTTAGCAGTATTGAGGACGAGCTAGAAAGCCAGCAAGTCAGTGCCGAGCCGACAGGGGTGATTACTTTTGGGCGTTTCGGTGCGCTGCGTAATGTACCGTTCGGACTGGTGGTGATGCTCAATATGGATTTGTCTGAATTTCCAAATCGCGACCGTGATAACCGCTATGATTTGATGAAAGCAGGACTGGCCAAGCGCGGTGATAGATTTAGCGAAGATGATGACAATGGGGCATTCTTAGACGCTGTACTATGCGCGCGCAATGCGTGCTGGATTTTTTATAATGGTCAACGTTTAACCGATACCCATGAGCATTTGCCTGCCAACCCAGTCAGTGAGCTATTGCAGTTTTTGCGCGGTGAAGTGCAATGGCAGTGGGATCCTCTAAAAGATGCTCAAAAAGAGGCGCAGGCTGATTTAACGACTCAACTGCAGCGCTATCTACCTGAGCTTATCGAAAAATGGCTTGTCACGAGACATCCAGCGCTACCCTTTGCAGATGAAGTATTCGTACAGCCCAACTCTTTATCTACCAATTCTAGCCATGAAAATGATATTGAAAAAGATAACGAGCAGGATAACAGTCGCGAGCTTATTCAGTCATTAATGCGCGCGATGCAAAGCGAAAAGCTTTATCAAAAAAGCACCAATGCGCCTGCAAAAGTCTGGCAAGCGGTGTTTGAGCGTCTGCAAGCGCAAATTGATACGGACACACCGCATCATGCCATTAAAGTCTTGCTACCTAATAAGGCTGAATACGCTGCGATTGCCGCCGCTATCACTCAACCTATTGAGCTAACCGCTGAGCACAATACGTTCCTCTTTGATGTTCAGCAGGTCGATATGCAATACTTGTACTATCATGTACGTCATCCGGCAAAGCACTTCTTAAAAGAGCAGCAAGTGCATGTTGTGTTGCCAACAGAAGATACCATACATCAGGAGCCGTTAGCGTTATCAGGCCTAGGTGCTTATGCAGTGAATGCGCAGCTATTAACCGACTTGTACGCAAGCTCCTATACTAATAGTGATAATGCAGAAGAGCTTCAGCAGGCGACGAATCGTTTAAATGGTTTGCTATATGACCGAGTCATGCCCGCTGGCGTCGCCCGTCAATCGACCTTACAGTATCAACAGCTAAAGATTACCCAACAGTGCCAAGACTTTGCCGAGCAGCTAACAGTGTTGGGTATTGATGTTTATAATGATACTGATGTGAATAATGAGCAGTGCCTAACCTTGTTGACGCCATGCGCAGAAAAAATGGTCAGTGTGCAAGCATCTGCTATGAATGCACAAGGTCAATTGCAAATCAAAGGTGTTGTACCGCTAGAGATTAATACACCAAATGAATCGATTTCACCTAAGCTCTGGCTAAATATCTTACCTAATAGCGCTCGTACCCAGCATTTATTACGCTTTTGGCTGTCCCATGTTTATTGGCAAGTATCGCGACGTACTACTGAGGCCCAAGTCGCTGACAGTGATGGCAAAAGTATCTGGCGCTTTAGTAAAGGTAGTGATGAATATAAAAATTTTAAAGGTAAAGCGACCTTTGCGCTTGCGCCGATAGATTATGACACGGCTTTAGCAGAGCTGCTCAAATGGGTTAGGTTTGCACAAATTGCCAGCAGTACACCGATGACCGTGCTGCCTGTACACGCGATGACTTATTTGGATAAGGTGAGAGATGCTGAAAAGAGTGATACAAGCTACCAGCCGAAGCGTAGTGACTTTGACAGCTGGTTATGGGCAGGCTTTAACAGCGATATCATCTATGATACCTGTGCCCAGCACGAGCTTTGGCAGTATATATTACAAAACCAAGATGCCTTTAGTGCGCTCACCGATGCTTTACCGTTTTTAGCTCAGCCATTATTTGGGATGATGGATAACGCGTTGGAACCGCTATAGAGCCTGTTTTATTGGTTTTATAACCTTCTTAACAATCTTCTCAAATATAGACCTTTTACAGTACTAATTTGTGTTTTTGTAGCATTATTTTAAAGCATTGAACAAGTGATTTTTTATGGATCAGTATGATAACGATAGCAGCATTCTTAATAGCGATCTTAATAGTATGAGTCATGAAACGGATACTTTTGTCAGTACGGCAGCCGATAGCGTTAATGATGTTGATAAGGTGGCCGAAAAGTCTGAGCAGCCGCCTGCAGTTCGAGTACCGTTAACTGGGAAGTACTTGATAGAAGCTTCAGCAGGTACAGGTAAGACATGGACGCTGACGGGCATTGTCCTACGCTTACTGATTGAAGCCAAACGTGCTCCTGAACATATCATCGCTACTACCTTTACTCGGGCAGCGGCGGCTGAGATGCGTGAGCGTATCCATGCGCGCTTGGTTGATTTTTATCAAGTACTGCAATGGCTTAATAAGCTGCAAGCTGATACCCATACTCATCCAATTTTATACCCGCAATTTAATGACATCAGTAATAAAGAAAGCAACAACAAAGCTGACTCAAAATCCACTGATAACGCCAAAAAAGATAAAAATACGAGTAAAGTAAGTCTTGAGCAGAAGCAAGCACGCTTACAATGGTTAGAGCAGCAAGCCAAGCTGGCAGGAACCGCTGATCTCGTGACAGATCCTATCAACAGCTATCTGATCGAATACCTTTTGGATCATACGGAAGATTATCCATTAGCTGATGCTATCAGGCGCTGTGCATTGGTACTGACGACGTTAGATAAACTGTTTGTTGGTACACTAGACAGCCTGTCGCAAAAATGGCTGTCTGAGTATAGCGCGGAGACGGGACATCAGCAGGGTATGCAAATCAGCGATGATGAGCAGACGGTGATAGAGAGTATTATTCATGATGCCGTACGTGCGCATCATAGTTATATGTACTATCAGCAGCCTGAGATATATCAATTACTACAGCATACCAATCGTCTGACCACGCCCGCCGATCATCTAAACGTAGCACAAAAGTCACTGCAGTTTATCTCCACACCTATTGAGCCTGTTGATTTGAGCGAGCCAATAGATTTTATCGCCTACCAGCATGCATTAGAGAATTTCAAAAATTGTGATTTAACAGATGTAAAGCCGTACTTTGATAAAGACTATCGTAAAGCGCAAGGGATGACTTGGAATGCAAGTCTTGCTACTAAAGTAGATCATATAGGTAATATACAGACTGCCATTCAACAAAATGGCACAGCGTTCTTTACGCATTTAGATGAGGAAACCCAAAAGTTTTATGATGCCCTGCCTTATGCGTTTCTCAGTAAGGACGATGGCGGTAAAGGTTTTAATAAAGGCAAAGAGCTTGCGCGCCAAACCTTTATCAATCTAGACAGCATTCAGGCGCTAAAAACGCTACATGATTACACCCACCAGATTGAGTTGTATCTTGATGGACTCATTGAGAACCTAAATCGTGATATCGCGTTAAAGGTCAGGCAAAAGCTACCTTCGATCTTAGAGGAACGGCGTGAGACGACTTTTGCTCTACAGATGGTACGGCTAAATCAAGCCTTAGCTGGCAAACAAGGGCAGCGGCTGGCACGTTACATTCGTCATCATTATCCCATTGCATTGATTGATGAGTCGCAAGACATCAATGGCGAGCAGGCGCGTATGATTGAGCGCATTTATTTGTCTAAAACGACTGATAATAAAGACCCTCGTGTTCAAGACAGAAGTCGCGGATTTCTGTTATTGGTGGGCGATCCTAAGCAGGCGATTTATGGTTTTCGTGGTGGTGATGTGGCCAACTATAACGCCATGAAAGCACGGTTCGATGATAAGCATATCATGAGCTTAAATGTGAATCGACGTTCCAATGAGCGCTTAATCACGGCACTGAATCACTGGTTTGGACGCTCAAAACCTGCTAGCAATATGGATGAGTCTATAGGTTCAGGCGTTGTCGATGAGTTAGCCCAATTAGGTAAGGGTATTTACTACCAGCATATCACGGCGGTTAAGACCGAGTCTCTCGTGTCTTGGCAGCAATCAACCGCTGAACAACATACAAGCCTATCTTCTGAAACCGCTTCCATTGCATTAAATAGCCCAGTTAGTGTCATCCATCTGCCTTATGATAAAGAAGCTAAGCACAATGCTTGTGAGCTGACTGCCTTACATATTGCCGCACTTCTCGGTAGTCAGCAGACCATAGAGGGAAGACCATTAAAACCAAGTGATATCGGTGTATTGGGCCGTACCAAAAAAGATCTAAAGCAAGTCGAAGATATGCTCGCTAAGCTTGGCGTGCCGACATTAGAGACGGCGGAGAACAACGTCTTTGACACGCCTATAGCCGCTGATCTAGCAGCGTTACTAGAAGCCATGCTACGCCCGCATCGCCGTGACATTATCAATCGAGTGTTGACCAGCCATTTCTACCAATTAAGTCTTAATGATGTGCAAGCACTGATGCAAAGTGTGGATGACGATAGCTTAGAGCAAGCTATTGGAATATCAGATACAGTTGGTGAACAAGCTGCACTTAAGCAGCGTTATCAAGACTTCCAAAATTATATAAAAATAGCGGCTAGTCAGTGGCAGCATAATGGCATCTTGTCTGCACTGCATTATTTGTTTGGTCATAACCCAATGGCCTACAAGACAGAGAGCCATACAGAGCGTCCAACAGAACGCCAGAGCATTTGGGTAGGTCTTGCAGACTTAGAAGATGGGGCACGCTATCTGATGGATTTGCGCCATCTAATGGATATCTTAGCTCAGTACGGGATGCATATTGGTGAGCATGAGATGCTGGCATGGTATAAGAAAAACATGAATAGTAAACGAACACCTGAATGGGCAAAACAGCAGCCCTTGCCGACTGAGTCAGGTGTCCAGTTGATGACCATTCATAAGTCTAAAGGGCTCGAGTTTCCAGTGGTATATGTCATTGGTATGGATGGGACTAGCAAAAAAGCCGGTGATAGCAGTAAACATAATTTATTTTTATTCGATCACAAGAGTGCTGATAGCAGTAGTGATAACGATAATAATAATGACGTCAACAACATCCATAATAATAAGACCGAGCGTCGTCTATCTGCTTGTAAAGGCAAGCCGAATAGTAAGTCGGCAAAAAGAGAGACGCTAACGGATTACTATGCTCAGTTTGAAACGACTGAGAATTACGAAGAGCTTAGACGCTTAGCCTATGTGGCTTTTACTCGCGCCAGTGAGCAGCTGTATATGGTATTAGCAGATAGCTACAATAAAACGGGTGCTGAACGTAAACCAAGCCTTAAATGGCTAAGCTGTGAAGATCACAAGTTCACACTGCCAGAGCGTTTATACGATCATATTGGCTGGCTAGAATATAGTACCGTTGCAAACAATGCTGAGACTATAGTTAAAGCTAATGAGAAAGCTGCAAAGACTGATAACAATAAAGTGCAAGATGCCTCTAATACGATGTCGCGTATTGATTACCAAGATGCCTACGCACAGATTCGAGTCAACTACTTTAAGGGTTGGGCAAAAACCAGCTTTACTGCCTTATCTCGGCAACTGAGTGAGCAAGGTAAAGCTTTAGCTGTGTTTGATGATGGTATAGAGGATGACTTAGACTTAACGGATGGTGTGGATTTATCAGATAGTATGAATTTGTCAGCCGCCTCTACATCTAGAAATTCAACTAACGCAGAAGGTGACGAGAGTAGTGAGAATAACTCTGCTTTAATGACGGCAGATAATGTTCGCTTCCGTTTTGTAAGAGGTGCTAATGCAGGTACATTCTTGCACGAAGTTTTTGAAAAGATAGATTTTAATAACCACAGTAAATGGTCGGCGATTATTGACCAAGGTATTCGCCAATATCAGCTACCAGTTAGTTACACCAGTGCTGCGAATCAACAGCGTCTGCTACAAGACATACCCTCAAGCGTAAGTGATAAAAAAGGTGCAGAGGGCAGTGTGGTATCTGTAGGGGACGACAGTCAATTAGCCGTTGCTCATGATGAGCTAGTGATATGGATTTCAGACGTACTAGCGGCGCCGCTGTTAGCTTCAGGGAAGCCATTACAAGCCATCTCGTCCAAACAACGTATTGCTGAGCTGAGCTTCAATATGGGATTGGCTGATGACTTTACCCCCGAACGTATCAACGAGGTTTTTAAGCAGCACCTACCTGACGATCCTGATAAGCACATACAGCTAACAGCGCAGCACTCTGATCATATCTATCGCTATTTGCGCGGTGAGATTGATTTAGTATATGAGCATGCAGGCAAGTTTTATGTGGTGGACTATAAAAGTAATTATTTAGGAAATAGCCTAAGTGATTATAATGACGAAAACTTAAGCGCGGCAATGAACAAGGCGGGTTATTGGCTACAAGCAGCCATCTACCAAGTCGCGTTACATCGTTTTTTACGGTTACGCTTACATGACTATGAAGGCAATGAAGAACAATATTTAGGCGCGGTAGAGTATCTCTTCTTACGCGGTATCGACTCCAAAGATAGCCAGAGCGATGCTGTTGATAATAATAAAGTTAACAACTATGGTCGCATTCAATGGCAAATACCTTTTACGCTAGTACAGGCGCTTGATGAGATGTTTGGTACTCCTAAAGCATATAGTTAACACCCTTTAAAATAGGTACAGTTTAATACCAGCAGCACATGGGATAGAGTGCGTCAATTTTTTTAGCATAAACTATAGTACGATGATAAAAATGGATGAATAATGAGTAAATCAACAACTGAGTCAGTAGGTAAATCTACAAGTATTACGCAACGAGTAGCAAGTAGTGGTCAAAATCAAGGCGCTATCGATATCAGTAGTAGTTGGGCAACCACTGTCAGCCAGTATTTATTGCAACGAAGAGAGCAGACGCAGGCAGCCTATCAAGCTCAATTGCAGCCTGTTTCAACTGATATAAGCCCTGCCACACAAGGTTGGTTGTTTGAGGCCATTTTTGAGCTGCTTATACAGCGCTTAGAAGAGGGTCATACCGTAGCCATGCTCACAGACGAAGATCGTCAGACAAGTCCGGAGTTAGAATCTGAGAGCTATGCCAAGCTCTTTCAATGGCAGCAACAGTTGATACAACCATTATTACAGCCACTATTGAGTCAAGCTGAAAGCATCTTGGGTCAGGTAGTTGATATTGATTCACTTATGAATAATGAGCACGCATTATGGAATGCTGCGCTATTACAGTCGGCACTATCGCAATACGAGCAGCAAATTCTACAGCAACGCTATAGGGCAGCGACTGAACTTTATCAGTATTTAAAAACAATGACAGCGACTGAAACAAAAGTATCATCAATAAATAGCCTAAGCAAATTCGTACAAAATTTAAAAGAACATCCATTAATTCAAAACAGCAAAAATAACTACAACTGGAAAGATATTGGTCAAAACGATGGTCCAATTATTTTCCAGGTAGAAGAGAGTACACAGTCTGTTAATCAAATTAATAAGCAAAAACTAGTACTGACTCTATGGCTACATCGTACATGGCAGGCAGAGTATACACTCGCACGCCACATTATTCGTATTAAGAATCAGACCGTTGATACTTTACCGATTGCATCAAATCCACTTTTGAACACCGAGCAACAAGATGCCATTCATATGGCCAATCGCTCAGCGTTTAGTATCATTACTGGTGGGCCAGGTACCGGAAAGACGTTTACCGTCGCTCAGCTAGTAATGGCGCTCCATCAAGCACAGTCAGAGGGCGAAATAGAAGACAAAGTAGGGGAGGTATCTACTAGCGTAAACCTTGCATTAGCTGCCCCAACGGGTAAAGCGGCACAGCGTATGCAGGAGTCCTTGCAAGACGCGTTACAACATGCAAGTGTAGCCATGCAGCTGCCAGAGGCTAAGACCATTCATAGGTTGTTAGGCATTGGACAGGGCGGGCAGCCTCGCTATCATAAAGACAATCAATTAAGCGAAGATATTATCATCGTAGATGAAGCTTCTATGCTTGGCGTAGAGTTAGCCAACTATTTGGTCAGTGCAGTCAAACCAAAAGCGCGGTTAATTTTATTGGGAGATGCTAACCAGCTAGCAGCGGTGGATGCTGGGGCAGTACTGGCGGACTTATGCCGCATACCAGCATTACAAGATGTACATCAGCGTTTAGAGGTTAGTCGCCGCTTCACAAAGGAGTCTGGTATCGGTAAGCTTGCAAAGCTAATCAATCAAGATGCTAGTGATATAGAGCTAAGTATGACAGCCGTTTGGCAGCTAATGCGTGAGGATGAGACTTTAGACTTTTATCATTTGACTCATACACCCTTAACGCAAAGGGAAAATGATATAAATGATAAAGATAATATAGTAAAAAATAGCCTAAGCAATTATAATCTTTATTCAAAGATACTTAAGAATTATAAATTATATATAAATCAAACCGATAAGATTTTGACAGGGATAAAAATAGCCAAATCCATGCCAACGGCAGAGTATATTGCGATTTTTGATGAACTAATCTCATTACTTAATCAATTTAGAGTGCTTACTGCTGGACATCATGGACGCTGTGGGGATCATTCTATTAATCGCTATTTAAGCGAGCAGCATCGCAATCAATTAAAACTACCTTTGTCCAAATCTCCTTGGTATCACGGTCGACCTATAATGGTATTGCAAAATAATTATGAACTCGGTTTGTTCAATGGCGATATTGGTATTTGTCTACAAACTGATGGCGGGAGATTACAAGTCTTTTTTGAGAACAAAACACAAGGTATCTCAGTAAATATGCTTGGTGATGATATGATTGCGACAAGCTATGCGATGACAATTCATAAATCGCAAGGTTCTGAATTTGAGCATGTTGCTATTAGCTTTGACGATCATAATGCGCGGCTGCTTAGCCAGGAGTTAATCTATACAGCGGTTACGAGAGCAAAAAAGCAGGTGTCGATATTTAGTACAGAAAGCGCATTTACACAAGCTTTGGCCACACCAACGGTGCGCCAGACAGGATTAAGCTTGCAGTTTGAAGGGTCGATAGAGTAGGTGATAGCAGCTAATAATATTTATCTATTTAATTTCAAAAAATGTTATCAATAAAAAAGCATCCGATTTGGATGCTTTTTATATGGAATATGTAAAGTTTGAGATTATAATTTGTCTTCTTTAATAGCGTAAATGCCAGGCAGATGACGCAAGTAACCATGAAAGTCCATACCACAGCCATAAACATAACGGTCGGCAACATTAATACCAACAAAATCAACCTCGAACTCTGCAACTTTGCGATCATGTTCTTTGTTAAGTAATACACAAGACTCAATAGACAGTGGTTTTTCTTTCCCTAGCTCTTCTACGATAGCTTTTAAAGTAATACCTTCGTCAAAAATATCGTCAATTAGTAATACGTGTTCGCCTTCAAGACTCACATCCGGTTTGAATTTCCAATCAAGGTCATTGGTACCTTCGTTATTACGATAACGTGATGCATGAATATAGTGCATACGATGATAGAAGGTTAGATGAGTCAGCAACTGGCCAGCTGGAATCAGCCCGCCATTCATAACGACCATAACGATCGGGTTCAAGCCAGCATAATGAAGGTTAAGCTGTGCAGCAAGACGCTCATAGGCAGCGGCTACTTCGATACTACTAATAAGGCACTCTGAGTTGCGTAGGGTTTTTTCAATTTCTTGATTACTAATTTGGGTCATGAGTGGCGCCTTCAATGAAAAGTGCTGCTTATTTTAGCAAGTTTTAGTGATTTTGCCCAACGAGTTATCCATTTAAAATACAATTTTTTATTTGTCCTATTTATTATTTGGTTGATCATTCATTTCTATCAAAAAAGGACGGTAAAAACGGGCTAAGCGATTTAGTCCAGCATCAGGCAGCTGCGGCAATAGCTTATTTAGAGCCATACCCATACCTTTATCGATACCTGCTTTGGCGACTGGTATAGATTTACGTTTAATCATGCCAAGCTTGAGTGTCTCAGTAAATCGAGTAATAAAATGCGTAAGCGCTTCTTCATTCATGGTTTCAAGGGCAATTTTAAACCTATCTTTATCGACATTGGCGGGGGTAATTGCATCAAATCCCTCTATGATAATATCGGCAGATGCTTTTGGTAATTCAAAACCCACACGGCGAATACCTTCATTATCTATAAACATCGTTTGATCTTTTAAAAAGTTGAAACTTGGTAAAACGTCTTCGTTTTCATCTTTACCAAGCAAAACATTGAGTAGTGTCTCTGTTGCGCGTTCAATGGTATTCACAATTTTACGCATGGCTGCTTGGCGGTCTGGGTTTGGAATGACATCTATCAAGCTAACCAATAAGTTGTCGTTTAGTTCGCGAGCAATTTGCTGCGTGAGATCATTGCGATAGGGATAATAAGCTATTTTTTCGCCTGATATGATGATACGCTCAGCCTCATTAATCATGTTATTTAATTTATCTGATGGTACAAATCCAAAATAGTATGTCATTTTATTCCTCTTGAGTGTTTTATCATATCCAGCGTCAGTATGGTCAAATATCTGTATGAGGACATCTTAAGCCAATAAAATGACGCTATAACGCTTGTATGCATTTACTGTCGCAATAATTTGTGCAGGTAGCGTATAGGTATGGAAATATCGAACCTGCATTTTAACAACTATCACTGCCTAAACTGTATTAAGACTACGTTTATACTACTGTGTAACAAATATACTAATCGTTACACTTTAGGTCGGACAGACTTAAGCAAAGACTAATAATCATAAGATCAAAAAAGGTAGGGGGATATGCAATTTGATCCTCATTATCTTATCTAGGGAGAGATAAAATGAATAGTGCTATTGTATTATTATTCGGAATTGCTGCGATGCTTTGCGGCTATCTTTTTTATTCAAAATTTATTGCCACCAAGATTTTGGCGTTAGATAATAGTCGTCCCACGCCAGCCCATACAATGAAAGATGGGATAGATTATGTGCCTACCAATAAATATGTATTATGGGGACATCATTTCACCTCTGTAGCAGGTGCTGCACCAATTATCGGTCCGGCTATCGCAGTCATTTGGGGCTGGGTACCAGCGGTGCTTTGGGTGGTATTTGGGACGATATTTATGGCTGGTGTTCATGATATGTCAGCTATTTGGGCGAGTATGCGTAATCGCGGTCAGTCTATCGGCTCTATCGCTGGTACGGTCATGGGCACACGCGTACGCAGTCTGATGATGGTCGTTATATTTTTACTATTATTAATGGTCAACGCTGTCTTTGGTGTGGCCATTGCTAATATGCTTATCAAAACGCCATCAGCTGTCTTGCCAGTATGGGGAGCATTGGTTGTCGCTTTCATTATTGGCCAATGTATTTATCGCTATCAGATGAGCTTGGGTTGGGTTTCTATTATTGGGGTAACGGCCTTATATGGACTGATTTATCTTGGCCCTATGTTCCCAGTCGTATTACCTGAGACTGTCTTTGGACTGCCAGACAATGCCGTTTGGATTATCATTCTGTTCACCTATGCCGCCATTGCCTCATTATTACCAGTATGGATGCTATTGCAGCCCCGTGATTATATTAATGGGTTGCAGCTATTCGTCGGTTTGATTCTATTATACGCTGCCATCTTTATCTCAACACCTAATATTGTCGCGCCAGCAATCAACACCGATTTACCAATAGGCACGCCATCTATGTTGCCATTATTATTCGTGACGATTGCTTGTGGCGCTATTTCAGGTTTCCATGGCTTGGTCGCAACAGGTACGACCTCTAAGCAAATCGACAAAGAAGAAGATGTACGCTTTGTTGGTTACTTTGGTGCACTTGGCGAAGGGATGTTGGCATTAGGCGCCATTCTTGCTGCCACCGCAGGTTTTGCGACCCTTGGTGATTGGCAAGCAGTTTATCAAAAGTTCGGTGATGGCTCGGTTGGCGCATTTATTGATGGCGGTGCTGCGATTCTCAACGCAGGCGTCGGTATTGATTTGGTCTTGTCACAAACAATGCTTACGGTGATGGCCGCTTTGTTTGCTGGTACGACAATGGATACAGGTGTCCGACTTCAGCGCTACATCTTCCAAGAGTTTGGGGAGTTTTACAACCTGCCAATTCTGAGTAAAAGCGTCGTTGCTACTTTGCTAGCAGTCGGGTCGTGTTTGTTATTAGCATTTGGTGCAGGTGGTATTGATGGGGCGGGCGGTATGATTATTTGGCCACTATTTGGTACTACTAACCAACTAATGGCGGCATTAACACTGATGATCGTAACCGTTATCTTATTACGTAAAGGCAAGACGGTTTGGTATACCTTAGTGCCCTTGTCATTTTTGTTAATCATGACCGTGTTTGCATTGATGATCCAGCTAAAAACCTTTTACACAGATGGTAATTGGTTACTCATTATTATGGATATCATCATTATGATTGCAACGATTTTGGTTACTTTTGAGAGTCTGTCTGTGTTACGCCGTGAATGGTCGCAGCATAAAGGTAAAAAGGAGACTTAATTAAACCTGGAATATTTGAGCAGAACAAAACGCTAGCAATTGCTGGCGTTTTTATGCTTTGGAATATTGTTTTATAGGATATAGTTAGCACAGTGTAACCCACCAGTTAATGATATTATTTAATAAATAAGTTGTTAAAATTAAGTTAGAACTATGGACGACACAAAAAACGACCAGCCTTTATGGCAAAGATTCCTAGCAGGACTTAACGAGTTCTACCATGCACCGTATCGGCAAACAATGGCACGCGCCGCACGCGATGAAGAAGATTTATTTATGCTAATGATGTTTGCGGAGAGCCTCGGCATTGATAACCCAGCCAGCTTTTATACACTTGAGCTACAACCACTATTTTTGGAAAATTTTCATGAATGGCACACACGTATGGGTATGGAAAAATGCCCCTTTGATCATGTCGGCTGTTGCTAGTTGAATGCCTAATTAAGTTATAAAAACTATAAGAAAAAACCATCAAAATGAGAAGACATTATGGCTCTACAACCATTAGATACGCTAGCCACACAGTTAGCAACTCAGCCGATTATATTTGTCGGTGGTAAAGGCGGCGTTGGTAAAACAACGACAGCCGCCGCACTTGCCAGCCATTATGCGACTCAGCAAAAAAAGACCCTCATTATCTCAACTGATCCAGCGCATAGCTTGGGCGATGTATTAAATGTAACGCTTAGCAATGAGACAACAGCAATTACCCCTTACCTTGATGCACTCGAGCTCAATCCGGATATTATCGTTGATAATCACTTTGCACAGGTTGAGCGTACTATCAAAGGTTATGCCAATCCTGACATGATGCCCAAGATTCGTGAGCATCTACGTCTGTCAAAATCTGCACCGGGCGCACAAGAGGCGGCCATGCTCGAGTCGATGTGTCAGCATTTGGTAGCGGCAGCAGATGCCGACTCTGATAAAAGGTACGAGCATATAATCTTTGATACCGCTCCAACGGGGCATACCTTGCGCTTATTAGTATTGCCAGAGATGATGGGCGCGTGGACGGATGGATTATTAGCCCAGCAGCGGCGGCAAGCTAAGTTGCGTACGGCCGCGACGAGTTTGGATTTAGATAACAACAGTTATAAAGACGATGGTAAAAACAACGTCGCCAATCCCTTTGCTAAGCAAAAACCAGATCGATGGGAGCAGGCAGTATCTGTACTAGAAAAACGCAAGCAGCTGTTTCGTAAAGCGGGGTTGCTACTACATGATCGTAAGCAAACAGCCATTGTATTGGTAATGACTGCTGATGTATTGCCATTAGCTGAAACGAAGCGTGCCACCCAGCAGTTAGAAGAAACCAAACTCACGCCAGCGGCAATCGTAGTTAATCAGCTGATAACGCCTACGCAAACC
Organism: uncultured Psychrobacter sp.; assembly: GCF_947488565.1. Classification (GTDB taxonomy): domain Bacteria; phylum Pseudomonadota; class Gammaproteobacteria; order Pseudomonadales; family Moraxellaceae; genus Psychrobacter; species Psychrobacter saeujeotis. The sequence continues at coordinate 396,088 of NZ_CANKZC010000004.1, forward strand.
GATGAGTTTTGGCGCACACGTGCGGATAGACAGCAAGGATTGATGAGAGAGATAGAAAGTAATTTTACAGACTATCCAATTTATCCCATTTATTTGCAGCAGACAGATGTGCGTGGTAGTGAAGCATTAAGTGCGCTATTGACCTAGTCCATTTGCAAGTTATCAGCACTGCGCGCCTGCAATTTACTTGAAAGTGACCATGCTGCATCAATACGCAAACTTTGTGCCTGCTCAGACTTACCACTACTGAGCGACGACCATTGCGGTTTGCCACGGGCTTTTTTTAGCTCACTTGGCAGTTTGTGGGTCGGCCAAGGGGTAATCGGATTGCTTTCATCGTCGGCAAGTTCATTATCGTCATCAGTCGTTATCTGCTCTTTTGCATACAACAGCTGCGTCGCGTCAGTGGCGGCGTGACCGCGATGACGTACGGCGACCAACAAGTCCATAGCGCGGGTAGCAAGGAGGGTTAGGGTAGCGGGGTCAATATATAAACGCTTCACACCGGATAACTTGTCCGCGATACTACCTGTATTGGATAACAGCCCACCTGCGATACCACCTATCGCGGCACCCAATCCTAAAGTCGTACCCAATGCAGCTGCATCAATACCCAATCCCAATAACGCGCCAGCCGCCGCGCCAGAAGTCGTACGAATACCATAACTTTTGAGCAATTCAGGATCAAATGGATCTTGCTGATAAGCTTGCAACTCAAGCGGAGTCGCTGCCACAGCATTATCATAAAACTTATAAAGATTTAACAACTTATGCTGCATGCTACGCTCGCTTTGGCGCACGGCTTCTTGCATCTGCTGCAATACAGGCATCGGGTCATCATCTTCATTGATTTCTTGAACGAATGCGGCGACATTTAACAAAAAATCTGCAATGATAATATTGGCCTCGTCGTACAGACGTGCCCAGTTTTCAGTCCGGCGCTCCATTAATTGCTCAAGCATTTCAGCATGAGTAAGCATGGTGGCTAAATTCTGCCAAAGTCGCATCTCGTCGGCAAATTCAAAAGCGACAGAGTCAAAACGGGTGGAGATATGCAAATTACGCCGCGCCAGCATGGTTTGCCATTCATCAATATTGGCGTCTTGGCTATCAGTAAAGTTGAATACTGGCATAACCGGAATGGCTGCCCACGACAAAATGGTTAATTCATCTTTATACTTACCGAGCACAGGCTCACGCGCATCGACCACATAAATGGCCATATCACTTGCCAGCAGCTGGCGAATAACTTTCGCTTCTTGGCTATAATCCTCACTGCTACCTAAAGCATCACCACCTTGTGCAATATCTGTTGCCAAAAATTGCTGCAAACGCTCAATACCATCACGGCGACTGGCAGTATTGTCCTCGAGCCAATCCATCAGACCAGACGCATCCTCCAATCCCGGCGTATCGTATAAGGTGACCAGCACTTCACCCGTTTGGTTATCCGTTAATTGCGCACGTTCCACATGACGAGTAGTCGCCGCCTCGTTTTTGACTTCACCAAAATAGACGTCACGTAGCAAGGTGCGCAGTATTGAGGTCTTACCTGTATTGGTATGACCAACAACTGCCAATTTTAATGGCTCGTCACTGGCAATTGTGGTTTTAGTCGCGTCCATTAGTGACGTTAATAAAACCGATGAATCGGTTAGACGACTATCGGTAGTAGATTGATCAGTATTACCCGCACTCTGTTCTTTACTGATATCAATAGGTAGCGTACCCTCAGTAGGTTTGGTAGACGACTTAGACGCATCATAAGCCTTATCCGCAAAAAGGCTCTTCGGCCGACTGTCAGAATTATTATTGTTATTATTCATGATAGGGTCTTATATTAAATATTATTGGTCGATTGCGGCTTTTAATTGTCGGATAACGGCACTTAGTAACATCTCATCAATCTCAGTTAGCTCGTTTAATCCGTAATCATACGTTTTTAAGATCATTGCTTTTTGATCTCGAGTGAGGTGTACCGATATATCACCATCTTTTATCATTCCTCGATAATCTTCTAGCGTTACTTTTTTAGTATTTTTCATGTTCAGCCTCCTCGTGACTGTCGATTTGGCAAATACTGTATAAAAATCACTCTGTTTTATGCAGATAAAGCCTTCTCTATAGGTCATTGTAACCAAACGCCCTTATAGGGTCTATATACGCGATGTTATTGCTAATCAGTCAGTTTTAAACGGCACTAGGTGGACGAAACAATACTTTAAACTTGTTCTTTAGCCCTTTGGTACGGAAGAAGCGTTGCCACATACGATAAAAAACGCCAAATATTAAGCCGATAATATTATCGTGACTGGTCACACCTACCGCACCGTATTTCACTGGGTTATTAATCGTATCTTCTTCTACATAGGTGCCAAACCAACGATCAAAAAGAATGATAACGCCGCCATAATTTTGATCGATATACTTACCATTGGTACCATGATGCGCACGGTGATTGGAGGGAGTGTCAAAAATATATTCAATCCATTTAGGGAATTTACCGACCGTTTCAGTGTGAATAAAGAACTGATACATCAGATCAAGCGCGTAGAAGAAGAAAACCCACACCGGATGGACGCCAAGCAGCATCAGCGGGACAAAGAATAACCACCAGCCTGTAACTGAGTAAAGTAAGCTTTGGCGCATAGCCGTTGATAAGTTCATTTGATCGTCGGAGTGATGCACCACATGCGCCGACCAAAACCAGTTGACTCGATGGGAGCTACGATGAAACCAGTAATAGCAGAACTCGACCGCAATAAAAATAGGAATGGCCGTGAGCCATGTGACTTCAATCGTAAACAAGCGATATTGATACAACCACAAGCAAATAGGCAGCACGACAAGTGCTTGAATAATCAGCTCAAAACCTAAATAAGAGCCGCCTAAGCTAAAATTGGTCATGGCGCGACGCCAACCAAAGGCAGAACCACGCCCACGCTTAGATTGATAAAACCATTCTGTCAAAAACAATAGGAAAAACGGTCCACCTGCCAGCGGCAATAGCCATTCTTGCCAGTGTGCAGGTAAAATGCTCGCCAACATCGGCTGCCAAGACTCAGGTACGATGGCTGAAATACTCTGATTCAGCGTCTCTTTATAAGCATCTAAAGTTTGTCCGTACTGGCCTAAACTTATTAGAGCGTTGCTACTATTATCTGTCATTGCTATAACATCCTACCGCACATCTACCATTGTGGTCATCCTTGACTCTTTAATATAAGCTTGACGCCTTATAAAAGTAGCATTGCTTGTGAACGCATGCGTCATCTACAATCAGACTTATACAAAATGGTAAAGGGTTACTCATATGGATTTTTTGCAGCCTCTGTCTGCGCAGGCACAACAAGCAAGAAAAATTTATACCAGTAGAACCTTATAATGAGCGACTCTCTACCAAGCCAATATTACGTGCGGCTAATGCCGTTTGCCATTGTTGATAACGGACAGCCTGAGGCGATTTTGGATCAGTAGCCACCGCAGATGTTGAGATATCATGGACATCGGCGCTATCCGTTCTGTCATTATGTAATAATTGAACGATAAGGCCGTGTTTTGCATGAGTAGCAAGGCGATCAAGCTTACGCAGGGTGCCGCGATCGGGTAATGCCTGACTATGAATACCTAGCAATACTTGTACTGGATTTTTATCTAAATAGGTCGTTAGGCGATCCATATCATCACGATCATCAACGATACCGAAATTTTCAACCGCGCCATCATTATTAGTACCGTCAAGACCTACTTGCCACCAATGATCCTGTTCTGATGGGTACTCAAGTAACGCAACCAGCTTCTTGCCCGCACTAACGCTCGCCTTTGGTGCTACCGGTGCTGGTGCTTCATTGAAATCATCGGCATCGACCACCTGACGCTGCCAAAAGTTAATAATTTTTTGATAATAGGGGAGCTTAATATCCAAGCGCATTTTTTTGCGGCGAAACATTAGCGCACAAAATGCCCAAGCGAGCGCCCGTGGAACGATACCATACATAATCAGGCTACCAATTAATAGACTGGCCCATTGCCGCGCGACAGATAATGGCATGGCATCTGTGACCAGTCGGCTCTGCACAATAGCCGCGTTATCCGGCACATCAAAACCGACCATACTGGGCAGCCAGCCAAGTACTTGGGTCAAGCCAATCAGCGCCTGATCTGATAATAACGTCGACTCCCAACTAAAGCTATATTGACGCACAATCAACAAAAAAATAATCGCAAACATCATGCCTGTCAGTGTTGCCAGCCACAATTGATGACTAAACCGACCTAGATACCAGCGCATGCCACTATGCTGCAATTGACGCTCGTACAATTCCACTGCCGCCTTAGTGACATCGTCCTTACCACGTATCAGATAGCTGGGACTCACAAAGTTTGCAAACCAACTTGGCGTCTGGCGACCTTGATTAATCAGTGTCATCACGAGCCAGCCACCTAGCATCAATGTATGAAAGCCCAGCAGGCAAACCAACACATAGAAAAAATTGACCACGTTGGTCTGCAATAAGGTAAACAAACCCAAAAATCCTGACACGCACCAGACGATGCTCATAAGGATCATAATGCCTTTAATGCGGCCATCGATTTTCCCTAGCACCCGTGCAAGATTGCCATTACTGTCAATACGTGATGCTCGCCGATGCAGCTTTTGCACGGGCTTGCCGTCTTCTGCCTGTAATTTTTCAGTTACCAATAAAGGATCGGTCGTAAAGACATGCTGCTCGGTCTCAAGCGTACGTACTAGCTCAGTTAATTGGTCTTGGGGTGATAGCATGATAGGGAGATATCCATATAAATAGAACAAACATTAATTCAGTAAAGTAAACAACTATTATGAACATTGTAACCTATTCAAGATTATTTTCATTCTTGCTTGAATAAACAAGAAATAAGGGTAGAATAAAAAGCTGACCAAATGGTCAAAATACAACCAGTAGTTATGGAAAATAAAATCTATCCTAAAATTAAGTTATAAATTTTATTATATATTCAATCATATCGTAATCCACTATATCTTCTTTTTTCAAAGAGTATCTAAGACCACAAATATGGAATCTAGTGAGCGTACATAACAAAGCTAGACAATACGATTGTGATTGTATTTAAGCTTTATTTTAGGCTTTAGACAAAATATACATATCTAGAATATATTAATAATAGATTATGCAGGGAGCACATCTATCTATGGATATCAAATCTACTTCTCAACCTCTATTAGAACGGCCAGAAGATGAAAACCTAGGCACTGTCGCCAATATTACTTATGGCTTCCAACACGTACTAACTATGTATGGTGGTATTATTGCTGTGCCACTGATTGTTGGGCAAGCAGCAGGTTTAGTACCTGCTGAGATTGGCTTACTGATTGCCGCATCTTTATTCGTTGGCGGTTTAGCAACATTATTACAAACGCTTGGACTGCCGTTTTTTGGTTGTCAGCTGCCACTGGTGCAAGGGGTGTCTTTTGCAAGTGTCGCAACTATTGTGGCGATTGTCACTGCAGGAGGCGGTTTACCATCGGTATTTGGTGCCGTCATTGCTGCATCTATTCTCGGGCTTTTAATCACCCCTGTTTTTTCAATGATTATTAAATTCTTCCCGCCACTGGTCACGGGCGCTGTTATCACAACCATTGGTTTGACCTTGATGCCTGTAGCAGCGCGCTGGTCGATGGGCGGTAATAGTAATAATCCTGATTTTGGTAGCATGGCCAATATCGGTCTAGCCGCCTTTACGCTAGCACTGGTGCTATTGTTAAGTAAACTTGGCAGTGCCGCTATCAGTCGCTTGTCGATACTACTCGCTATGGTCATCGGTACTTTTGCCGCTTGGGCGGTTGGTATGGTTGATTTTTCTGGTCTGATGACAGGACCTATCTTTGCCTTTCCTACTCCCATCTATTTTGGTATGCCAACCTTTGAGATTGCAGCTATTATCTCTATGTTTATTGTGGTGTTGGTCATTTTGGTAGAGACTTCAGCAGATATTTTAGCCGTTGGTGATATTATTGACACTGAAATCGATTCACGTCGTTTAGGTGATGGCCTACGTGCAGATATGATTTCAAGTATCGTGGCACCGTTTTTTGGGTCATTCACCCAAAGTGCATTTGCGCAAAACGTGGGCTTAGTTGCTGTGACTAACGTAAAAAGCCGCTTTGTCGTTGCCGCCGCTGGTGTTATTTTGGTGACGCTAGGTCTATTACCAATCATGGGCCGTGTCATTGCAACCGTTCCTACCGCTGTATTAGGCGGTGCTGGCATCGTATTGTTTGGCACCGTCGCCGCAAGCGGTATTCGTACGCTTGCTCAGGTAAGCTACGAGAATAATATGAACCTTATTATCGTTGCGACCTCTATCGGCTTTGGTATGTTACCGATTGCTGCTCCATCTTTTTATGATCAGTTCCCAGATTGGTTTGCCACGATTTTTCATTCTGGCATTAGCTCTACCGCTATCATGGCCATTTTACTCAATTTATTATTTAATCACTTAAAAATAGGCAACTCAGATCAACAATCAGTGTTTGTAGCTGGTACGGAGATTAGGACAGTACGCCCTGATATTATTGTAGATTTGAATGAAGGTGATTATTTTGTTGAGGGTAAATTATTCGATTGTGACGGACAAGAGGTACCTGTGGAACCTGATCAAAGGCAGGTTGCTCATCATTAATCTCTTTTTTATATGACCTAAAATATTAAGCCGCCTAGTGATAAAGGCGGTTTTTTTATCTGTCATCTTGTGCCATAGTAATATTAAAAAATGTAATATTAAAACATCCGCCTAAATAACCCATTCAGGTAAACAGATGACAAGGAGTCGGTATGAGTAATATAAGTAAGAAAGACAAAACCTACCTAATCATCGGTGGAACAGGGGGCATTGGTCAGGCGATGGTTAGACAGCTGGTACAAGCGACTTCCGATGAGCAAAGCAACAACAGCACGCAGGTTAGAGTCTTTGCCACTTATCATAGAAGTGTACCCGACATTGAAGCGGCTAATTTGTACTGGTTACAAATGGATGTCAGTGATGAGAGTAGTATCAAACAAGCCATTGAGCACATAAAGCAACAGAGCACCCATCTTGATTGGGTCATCAACTGTGTAGGGCTATTACATACTGAAAAGTCACAACCAGAAAAAGCACTCCGCCAAGTTGAAACGGAGTTTTTCTTACAAAACATGCAAATCAATGCATTAGCAGGGCTACTTATAGCCAAACATGTCAGACCGCTACTTGCCAAAGCCAAACGCTGTACTGATAATCCGGCAATATTTGCGACTATATCGGCACGTGTGGGCAGCATTGGTGACAATCAATTGGGCGGCTGGTATAGCTATAGAATGAGTAAGGCTGCGCTGAATATGGGCATGAAAAACCTAAGCATTGAATGGGAACGCTCATTAAAAGATGTGTGCATAGTGGTCATGCAGCCAGGAACGGTCAACACTCAGTTGTCGGCACCATTTCAGGGTAATGTCGCAGATGGACAGTTATTCTCGCCAGCCTATAGTGCAGAATGTCTACTAGAGGTGCTGTCAGGTATGACTGCTGCCCAATCTGGGAGTTTTGTCGACTGGGCAGGAGAGACAATCCCGTGGTAAAAAAGGACTTAAAAATTGAATTGTTAAAATAAGAAAAAGGGTATGTCATAATTCAATCAATGACATACCCTTTTTATTTACAGCACTCTAATTGATAACAAACAAGTCCATAAACTCATGAACAGGCGTCTGCTCTAATCGGCTTTGATCGTCGCATAGCGCAACAATCTCGTCACAACGACTTTCAATAAAGCGAGTCGCTAAACTGGCGCGAAACTTTGCTTCTAGTATAGGAATGCCTTCTTCACGGCGGCGTTTGTGACCAATCGGGTATTCCACAGCGACTTTATCGGTACTAGTGCCATCTTCAAAGAAGATTTGAATCGCATTGGCAATAGAGCGCTTACTTGGGTCATGATAGTCTGCTGAGTAGCGCTCGTCCTCTTCTACCACCATTTTGCTACGCAGCTCATCGATGGATAGATGCTGCTCATGATAGTCATCTTCATAGTTCTCTGCCATGAGATCGCCAGTTAGTAGAGGGACGGCAACCATATATTGTAGGCAGTGATCACGATCGGCAGGATTGGCAAGCGCGCCTTCTTTTGAGATGATTCGAATCGCTGAGTCATGCGTGGTCAGGACGATTTTTTCAATCTCATCAATTCTATCTTCGATGCGCGGATGTAGAATAACTGCGGCTTCACAGGCGGTTTGTGCATGAAACTCTGCGGGGAAACTTATCTTAAATAAGATGTTTTCCATCACATAGGTGCCAAAGTCACGCTGAAAATTAAAGCGGCGCTCATCTTCAGGCTTGAGTGCAAGATCTTTATTGGTATGACTAAATAATACATCATAAAATCCCCATTGCGGCGCGGTCAGTGCACCAGGAACTCCCATCTCGCCGCGACGGGTGATATCGACCAAGCGTACCGCTCGGCTGGTCGCATCACCTGCTGCCCATGATTTACGGCTACCAGCATTGGGTGCATGGCGATAGGTACGTAGCGCTTGACCATCAACAAGGGCTTGTGAGATCGCGGCCATAATGCGCTCACGTGGTAGGTCATATAATTTGGCAACGACAGCGGTTGATGCAAGTTTGACCAAGAATACATGATCCAGACCCACGCGGTTAAATGAGTTTTCAAGCGCCATCACACCTTGGATTTCATGCGCCATAATCATAGATTCCAGCACATCTTTCATGGTAAGCGCTGCGCGACCTTTACTGACGTTTTGCTGGCTAATATAGTCAGCCACTGCCAAGATGCCACCCAAGTTGTCAGAGGGATGTCCCCATTCAGCGGCAAGCCACGTATCATTATAATCAAGCCAGCGCACCATACAGCCAATATCAAAAGCGGCTTTGATGGGGTCTAGACGATGAGAAGTACCGGGGACGCGCGCGCCATTAGGCGTTATCTGATCGGTGCATTCAGGCCCTAGATGCTTGGTACATTCAGGAAAACGTAGTGCGAGCAGGCCACAGCCTAGCGTATCCATTAGACAGTGGCGTGCAGTCGTCCAAGCATCGGCGCTATTTGGAGAGTCATCAATAGAGTAGTTGAGAACATAATCGGCGATTTTTTGAATCTCGTCATCATATTCTGGACGGACATTGCTTTCTACATTAGACATAGTCGTTACCTCTTCCTTGAGTCAGATGATTTTTTGACTATCGACCGTTTATCAGTATTTTCAGTCTTACGATCATAGTCATGACTCAAAAGTAGCACAATCAATATAGAACAACAGTGAAGTCGTGTAAAAGAACTTTATCGTTTGAGGCTTTATACGTAAGATCTCATGATTGCATTAATTTTATCACATCAAGTCAGCCGCTTAAGTCATCAAGTAGATTAAGCCTGCGATGAATAAGAGGCTCAATACTAAAAGCAAAAAACTCAACAATTTGATGACAAATCCTGAGCTTTCAGAACCAGCTGACTTCTGGGATTTTGCTTTACCCTTTTTTAAAATGGGTAAGACCATAGTGATATGTTCGATATTGTCTTCAAGGTACACTGCGCCTTCAGTGACAAACCCCAATGATTCGTAAAAGCTGAGCAAATAGGTCTGTGCTGAGATAATAATCGGTTTTTTACCGTACTTTTTGCGGCAGTACTTAATAGCATGCGTCATGATTTGCCGCGCTAAACCATAGCCTCGATGATCGCTTAATACCAGCACCCTTCCGATGGCTGGCATTGAGTGTGCTGAGTTTTCTAAAGATTTTTTGGGATTGAATTTAGGTCCAATGATGCGACAATAGCCAACCAGCGCCTCATCTTTATGAGCGATCAGATGCAAGCAATCAAAGTCTACCTCATCCATATCTTGGTAAGCACAGTGTTGCTCGACAACGAATACTTGTGAGCGGGCCTTTAAAATATGATAGAGGTCAACTGAGGTCAGCTCATCAAAGGTTTTTATAGAAAATTCACAGGTCATAATTAATGATTCTTAACGGTTTAGACGTTTTTGGTTTACCTTTACAGTCGCTGCATAAGGGCTAATGCCTTTATCCAAGATTTTAATCGTTTCTTCATCGATATCATTCTCAAAGCTATTAAAAGCATGATAATGCCCTAACATAAAACGTTGACAGCTGCTCATCCATTTATTTAATAAAACCGATTGTGATGACATAATTTGCAAATTTATATCACTAATAGAATCTACAAAAGCTTTTTGCTTTTCTTCAACCATAGTAAATATCTCTTTTTGTTGCAATGTGGGGTTCATAGGAGAGGTGGCAAGCATCCAAACTCTAGAAGCCACAATTTGTGGCACAGCCGCGCACATCATCATGGTTTTTTGCTGAAGATTGACTGCACTTACTGAGTTCATTAACATTTTTTTCTCAATATACTTTAAGTGAATTTAACATTATATAGGCTTAACCATGGAGTGTTTGACTAATTTTGTCCAAGTTTAAACTATCCGACATGGCGCTAAATATCTCATAATACTTACCACCTTTATCATACAGCGCTTCATGCGTCCCAGTCTCAACCACTTGACCGTTTTCTATCACTACCAAATCATCGGCGTCAATAATCTGCGCGATATTGTGCGACACCATAATCACCGTACGATCTTTTTTGATTAAATCTAAGCTTTTTTTGACCTGCTGACTGGCGATAGCATCCAGGCTGGCGGTTGGTTCATCTAAGAACACAATCGGTGGATCTTTTAAAAACATTCTTGCCAGCGCAATGCGTTGCTGCTGACCACCTGATAGTGATTTTGCCGTACTCTCATAACCCTCTTTAAGCTTTATAACTTGCTCATGAATCGAGGCTTTTTTAGCAGCGACAATAATGTCCTCTTGTGTCGCATTGGTGTCGCCATAACGGATATTTTCGCTAATAGTCCCTGAGAAGATATGATTGCTCTGTAATACTAAGCCAATATTGTGACGTAAATCATGGGTATCACAGTCTGCCAAGTCATGACCATCCAAGTAGATCACGCCTGCGTCTGGCTCGTAGAACTTGACTAACAAACTAATAATGGTGCTCTTACCAGCGCCAGAGAGGCCAACAAGGGCGGTAATACGATTGGGACGAATCTCAAAACTGACATCTCTTAGTGCTTGCGTGCCGTTAGGATAAGTAAAATCGACGTTTTTTAGCTCAATATGACCCTTTAGATCTTTACTACTGATGCCGTCAATATTCTCAACTTGTTTGTCATCTTCCAATATCTCAAAAAACCCTTCTGCATAAGTGAGCGCATTATTGATCTGATCATAAATGCGATGCAATTGACGGATAGGAGCGGCGACGTTCTGAAACAGCAGTACATGAAACAAAACCATGCCGATGGTCATCTCGCCTTGTAAAACAAAATAGGCAGTCAATAAAATAATAATGACGATGCCAATTTGCTCAATAAAGGTCTTTACCGCGTCATAGATAAAGCCAATGCTACGAATGCGCAGCTGATTGCCTGTCATCTCTTTTTGAATCTTTAGATGCTTTTGCGCCTCGATCGGCTCACGGACGAAGGATTTGACCACGCTAATAGAGTTAATAAGCGAGATAACAAGCCCGCTTTTGGCCTCTCGAAAGCCGCGCATCTGCCGGCGGTAACCTTGTAAGCGCCTAGCTTGCTTTTGACTAATAAAAAAGTAAATGGGTATGATAATCAAACCAACGAGGCCAATCCAAAAGTTGGTCGAGAACATAATAATAAGCGACACAATGGCACTGGCAAACAGTGGCAGCATATCAATAAAGAAGTTTTGCACGAGGCTGGTCAGGCTCATCACACCATAATCGATGCGGGTTTGTAGCTTGCCACTATCGTTTTGACTACTGGTATAAAACGCCATACGGTAGGTGAGAATGCGTTCTATAATCTTTTGTGATAGATCGCGTGACAGATTAATACGAATTTTCTCACCAAAAAAACGCTGACCAAAAGAGATGAATATCGATAATATCTCTTTAGTCAACAACACGGCACTAATAATACCCAACATACGCAAACCTGCCTGCCAAGGATCGGCAAGCGCGGCAATCTCAGTTAAAGTATCGACGGTATAACGCAATACAAAGGCATTGACCTGCGCGGTAAAAGAGCCAAGTACGGTTAAGATTAAAGTGGCTACGATTAACACTTTGTAAGGCGCGGCGAAGTTAGCAAGCTTTTTTAAAATGTTCCACAGCAGTGCGCGGCGCTCCGTTTTTTCAACGGGTGCAGTATTTAAAAAAGGATTATCATTTAGGACACGTGTAGGTTTAGACGGTTTTGGCATATTAAGGTTTTGGTCTTACGATTGAAGCCAATAAAATTTAGAGTCAAAAATATAGCAGCTGGTAACTATTCTATTATCCTGCATTTTATTTAAAAATACAGCGGATGACTGTTAATTTTAGATATCACTATTTATAAGTTAACGTAGGCTATGATGTTAGCCACGTTTTCTATTTTTTTGCAAGGGTGTAGAGTACGCTACAAGTACCAAATATTATAAATGGTGAGCGGGACGTGCCCTACATACTACATATCACCTTACATACTTCATACCGCTAAACGTTTTAAAAAGCATCACTAGGTACAAAAACTTCACCTACCATAATACGACGGGCTGAGCGGCTCATAGAGACTTTTTTGGCCTGCCAGCGTCCATCAACTTGTTCAGTTTTGCCGCCAACTAATAGCGTACCTGAAGGATGACCAAAGCGCACCTCTGATAGCTCGCCAGCGCCAGCGGCTGCATTCACTAATGTTCCTTGCGTCGTCGCTGCCGCTGCAATAGCGACCGCTGCCGTACCCATCATCGCATGATGCAGCTGTCCCATACTCATCGCCCGCACCACTAAGTCGATGTCGTCTGCGCTGACGTCTTTACCACTCGACGCGGTATAGCTTTGCGCTGGAGCGACCCAAGCGATCTTAGGAATATGTTGGCTGGTTTGTGCCTCAGACTCATCTTTAAATAGTCCCATAGCGACGCCACCACGCGCACGAACTTTTTCCAACTTGGCTAATAGTTCGTCATTACTATTAATATCGCCTTGTAGCTCAACTCCCGTAAACCCTAAGTCATCGCTTTTCATAAAGATAGTTGGGATGCCGGCGCTGATAAAGGTCGCTTTTACGTTATCAGTGCTTAGACCACAACCTGAAACATCGAAATCATCAACGAGGTTATTAGTCGGGAACATATCACTAGAGGAGTCAACGGGATCGATAAATTCAATTTTAACTTCGCTTGCAGGGAAGGTGACGCCGTCTAATTCAAAGTCGCCAGTTTCTTGTACTTGCACCTTGCCGTTCTCATCTTTATATACAGGCACATGAGCAATAATGGTTTTGCCGATATTCTCTTGCCAAATGCGCACTTCACAAATACCGCTATCGGCACCATCATCAATACTATTAGCGACTTTATCAGTAGCAACCAAACCCATATTAATCGCGCAGGCACCCACCGCAGCGGTTAAATTACCACAGTTGCCCGCCCAATCTATCATCGGTTTGGCGATATTAACTTGCCCAAATAAATAATTGACATCGTGGTCGGCTTGTTTTGCTTCAGACAATATCACCGTTTTTGACGTACTAGAGCTGCCATTACCTAAGCCGTCGATTTGCTTGCCATAAGGGTCAGGGCTGCCGATGACGCGCAGTAGAAAGTTATCACGTGCCTTGCCAGCCACTTGGCAGCGCTCAGGTAGGTCGGATAACTTAAAAAACGTGCCCTTTGAGGTACCGCCACGCATATAGGTGGCGGGGACAGAGAGTTGCGGGGCGAAAGTAGGTTGGGTCATGATTTTCATTCCTTTAAGTCTTATTATAATGTAAATAGTTAATATTTCTTGTTTGTGGTAAAATACCACAAAGGTTAGTGTTGTTAAATAAGGAGGGCATTATGTCCACTGCAAGTATACGACTTAATAAGTCACTGGTTGACAAAGCTCATGCTATTGCAAAAGCACAACATCGGACACCACCGAAGCAGATTGAGCATTGGGCAACTATTGGTCAAATTATGGAGGATAATCCAGATTTATCTTATGAATTTGTTCGTCAGTTATTAATTGCACAAGCAGAGGTTGACGCGGGTATGACTGAGCCTTATGAATTTGGATAGTTTGATTTGGAAAAACTATGACTCAATCTCTACGTGTTATTCAGTCTCATGGATTCAAAAAAGCGGTTAAAAAATTGCATAAGAATCAAAAAGCAGACCTTGATGGTGCTGTACAGGCTATCATCGATAATCCTCATTTAGGCATACTCAAAGCAGGTGATCTTTCGTCTGTGCGCGTCCATAAATTTAAGATGACAAAACAGTTAACGTTATTAGCTTATCAAATAGATGATGGTCAGCTAGTTCTTACGCTGCTTATGCTAGGAACACATGAGAACTTTTATCGTGATGTTAAGTTAATGCTTTAAAGCTAACATTTCCAGCTTGATACTGCTCAATAGACTTAGCCAAATGCGCTGCATTTGCAGGCGACCCTAACGAATAAAGTGTCTCTTTCAAACTATTATAATGAGCATGCGACATGACAACCGCATCATCATTATTTTGATGCTTTATACAGACCACATTAGTATCATCGTTCACTATATCTAAAATTTGTTTAAAATCTTGATTAGCTTCTGCAAAACTGAAAGTTTTTATAAGATGTCTCTTTTTTAATTCGAGATTAAGACTTACGTTATCAACTATAAAAAGGCCGATGCCATATTTCTATACAACATCGGCTCATTTACTAATTATTAGCGTTTACGCCAAAAACTAAGCAATATCAATCGTTCCTTCAATAAACTCTTTGGCAAAACGCTGTAGCATACCGCCAGAGTTATACATCTTCACCTCATCAGCGGTATCTAAGCGGCAGATAACCGGCGTTTTATCAACGCTGCCATCTTGACGATGAATCACCAGCGTCATACCGCCGCCCGCTGATACCTCACCTTCGAGATCGAAAACCTCAGACCCGTCAATGTTTAGCGTCTCACGGTTGGTGCCTTCTTTAAACTGCACGGGAAGCGCGCCCATACCGACTAAGTTTTGACGGTGAATACGCTCAAAGTCTTCAGCGACAACGACTTCCACGCCAGCCAGACGCACGCCTTTGGCCGCCCAATCACGGCTTGAACCTTGACCATAACCGTCACCGGCGATGATGATCAGCGGCTGTTCACGATTCATGTAAGTTTCAATCGCCTCCCACATACGCATGACTTGGCCTTCTGGCTCTACGCGAGCGAGTGACCCTTGGATAACGTCGCCTTTCTCATCACGTACCATCTCATTGAGCAGTTTCGGGTTAGCAAAAGTGGCGCGCTGAGCGGTTAAATGGTCGCCACGATGCGTGGCGTATGAGTTATAGTCCTCGCTTGGTAATCCCATCGTATCGAGATACTCGCCAGCAGCGGAATCTCCCATAATCGCGTTAGAGGGCGACATGTGATCGGTTGTGATGTTATCACCAAGCACAGCGAGTGGACGCAGACCTTTTAACTTATTCATTGCCGCCATCTTACCTTCCCAGTACGGAGGGCGACGGATATAAGTACTCATCTCACGCCAGTCGTACTGAGGGTCGATAACCGACGCTTCATTACGACCTGCCTGTGCTTTGGCTTCATCAAACATCGGAATATAGACGGCATTATACTGCTCAGGTTTCACCGAGGCTTTAACGATAGCATCAACTTCCGCGTCATCAAACCAGATGTCTTTTAGATACACATCGTTGCCATTTTGGTCTTTGCCAAGTGAATCTTTTTCGATATCAAAACGGATATTACCAGCGATAGCATAGGCGACCACCAAAGGCGGTGAAGCTAGGAAAGCTTGCTTGGCATATGGATGAATACGGCCATCAAAATTGCGGTTGCCTGAGAGGACGGCGGTACTAAACAAATCCCGCTCAATGATCTCTTGCTCAATCTCTGGGTCGAGCGCACCGCTCATGCCATTACAAGTGGTACAAGCAAAGGCGACGACATCAAAGCCCAGTTTTTGTAGCTCGGGCAATAAGTTGGCTTCTTCTAAATACAGCTTAACGGCTTTTGAGCCTGGCGCGAGTGAGGACTTCACCCAAGGTTTGCGAATCAGGCCTTTTTCTACTGCATTACGAGCGACAATACCGGCAGCCACCATGTTGCGCGGGTTTGAGGTGTTGGTACAGCTGGTGATAGCGGCGATAATCACTGCACCATCTGGCATCAGACCATCTTTTGGTTCTGGCAACTTGTTACCTTCGCCATGAGCGATGCCTTCTTTTACCAAATCAGTCGTCGATACGCGCGCATGGGGGCGTGACGGGCCGGCGATGTTGCGCACGACTTTTGACAAATCAAAACGCAGCACGCGCTCATATTCGGCATCTTTTAGGCCATCTGCCCACAGACCAACCTGTTTGGCATAGGCTTCAACCGTTTCGATTTGCTGCTCTGAGCGCCCAGTCAAACGCAAATAATCAATGGTTTGCTCATCGATAGAGAACATCGCAGCCGTTGCGCCGTACTCTGGTGTCATATTGGAGATAGAAGCACGGTCGCCAACGGTCAGATTGCGTGCGCCTTCACCGTAAAATTCTAGGTAGGCGGAAACCACGCCTTCCTCACGTAAGAACTCAGTCATGGCGAGTACCAAATCGGTACCGGTAATGCCTTCTTGTAGCTTACCTGTTAGCTCAACGCCAACGATGTTTGGCAAGCGCATGTATGAAGGGTTGCCCAACATGACGCTTTCGGCTTCTAGTCCGCCGACACCGATAGAGATAACGCCGAGCGCATCGACCATTGGTGTGTGACTATCAGTACCGACCAAGGTATCAGGGAAGGTGATGGCATCGCCGTCTTGGTCAGCCACCACTTGTACCACTGGCGACATTTTTTCAAGATTGATTTGGTGCATGATACCGTTACCGGGTGGTACCACGTTGACGTTATCAAAGGCGTACTGACACCAGTTGATAAAATGAAAACGGTCTTCGTTACGGCGCTCTTCGATAGCACGGTTTTTTTCAAACGCATCTTCCTCAAACCCTGCATGCTCGACCGCTAAGGAGTGATCGACGATAAGCTGTGTTGGTACGATAGGGTTAACTTTGGCAGGATCACCGCCTTCTGCTGCGATAGCATCACGCAAGCCTGCCAAATCGACAAACGCAGTCTGCCCTAAGATGTCGTGGCAAACCACGCGGGCAGGGTACCAAGGAAAATCTACTTCTTGCTTGCGATAAATATGCTGTGATAGCGCCTCGGTCAAATCTTCCGGCGGACAACGGCGCACAAGGTTTTCACACAGCACTTTTGAGCTAAATGGTAGTTTGGCATAAGCGCCCGGCTCAATCTCATTCACTGCTTGCTCGACGTCGAAATAATATAGATCAGTATTCGGCAATGGCTTTTTATACTGCTCATTCATGGTTTGCGGATTAACTTGCGTTAAAGGCTGCTTGCTGTCGCTCATGGCGTGCTTTCCTTTATAAGTAGAGTGGTATAGTGAGTTGAAAATAAAACGGTTATATAATTTTAAACACACTACTGGTATAAATTTTATTTTCTTGCTGTGCCTATGCCGACAGAGGCTGCATAAAATTCATCTCAGTAGCGCTATGTTCTTTTTAAAGTACATTAACCATATAAATGAAATGAGTTGAACTATATTTAGTTAAGTTAAAGGTATAAGTATGATTCATTTAGCAAAACCTATTATTGATAGTAAATTTTGCTAAATAAATATTATGGCAATTTTAGAGATTGATAGGGTGCGCCATACGCACCCTATAATGAAACAAACTATTAAATGACGATGCTCAATTAACCACGCTCAGCGATAGAAGGTACGTCTCTTGGCTCTTCACCGATGTACTCTGCACTTGGACGAATAATACGGTTGTTGGCACGCTGCTCAAAGACGTGGGCTGCCCAGCCAGTCAGGCGTGAGCAGACAAAGATTGGGGTAAATAGCTTGGTTGGAATACCCATAAAGTTATAGGTTGAGGCATGGAAAAAGTCAGCATTACAGAACAGTTTTTTCTCACGCCACATGACCTCTTCACAGCGCACAGAGACTGGATATAAAACCGTATCACCAACGTCCTCAGCCAGTTTTTCCGCCCATTGTTTGATGATGACATTACGCGGATCAGATTCGCTATAGATAGCGTGACCAAAGCCCATGATTTTGTCTTTACGCTCAAGCATGGCCATCATCTCTTTTTCGGCCTCATCGGGTGAGCTAAAGTCTTCAATCATATCCATCGCCGCCTCATTAGCGCCGCCATGCAAGTGCCCGCGCAATGAACCAATCGCACCGGTGATGCAAGAATGGATATCTGATAAGGTAGACGCACAAACGCGCGCGGTAAAGGTAGAGGCGTTGAACTCATGCTCAGCATACAAGATAAGTGAAACGTTCATCACGCGTTCGTGAAGCTCATTTGGCTTCTCGCCTTTGAGCAGATGCAAAAAGTGCCCACCGATAGTGTCATCATCGGTTTCAGTCTCGATACGCTCATTGTCATGGCTAAAGCGATACCAATAGTTGATGATTGATGGGAATACCGCCAGCATACGATCGGTTTTATCGTTTTGCTGTTCAAAGTCGGTTTCCATCTCAAGATTACCTAGCATTGAGCAACCAGTACGCAATACATCCATTGGATGGGCTTCGCTTGGAATACGCTCAAGTACATCTTTTAATGCTTGTGGTAGACCGCGCATCTTTTTGAGTTTGGCTTGATAGGCATCCAGCTCACTTTGGGTGGGTAGGTTGCCATAAAGCAGTAGATAAGCCACTTCTTCAAAGATACATTGCTCAGCCAAGTCTTTGACATCATAACCACGATAAGTAAGACCTGAGCCTGATTTACCGACAGTTGATAATGACGTCTTGCCAGCAACTTGACCACGTAGTCCTGCGCCTGATAGTTGTTTGCCTGCTGCCATGATTAAATTCCTTTTGTTGGTAGCTTGTTGTTAAAGTGATTGGGTTAAACAGTGTTCACTGTTGAAAATGCTTGAAAAAACCCGTTTATACCTTACTTGTTTTTTCTTACTTATTGTCAGCAAACAGCTTGTCTAAGGTTTGCTCAAATTCATGATAATTTAAGAAGTCATAAAGCTCCATGCGCGTCTGCATGGTATCGACGACATTTTCTTGCGTACCGTCATCTAAGATATGTTGATAAACGTTTAATGCCGCTTTGTTCATCGCACGGAAGGCTGATAATGGATATAGCACCATATCAACACCTACGCCATGTAGCTGCTCAGTGGTATACAGGTCAGTTTGACCAAACTCAGTCATGTTGGCCAGTACCGGAATATCTAATACATCAGTAAATTTACGATACATCTCAATGTCAGTTAATGCTTCTGCAAAGATCATATCAGCGCCCGCCTCTTGAAACGCTACCGCTCGCTCAACTGCTGCATCAAGCCCTTCAACTGATAGTGCATCAGTACGCGCCATGACCACAAAGTCAGGGTCAGTTTTGGCATCAAGCGCAGCCTTTAGACGGTCTACCATCTCAGAGATACTGACGATTTCTTTATTAGGGCGATGACCGCAGCGTTTTTGCGCGATTTGATCTTCAATATGGACAGCTGCCACGCCCGCTTTTTCCATTTTTCTAACAGATTGGCTGATATTAAATGCGCCGCCCCATCCCGTATCGATGTCGACCAATAGAGGAGTGTCGACGGCGTCAGTAATACGGCGCGCATCTTCAAGCACATTATCAAGGCTGGTCATACCAAGATCAGGCAGACCAAATGAGGCATTGGCAACCCCGCCACCAGATAGATATATTGCCTGATGACCGACTTGCGTTGCCATCATGGCCGTATAGGCGTTAATAGTACCGACGATTTGTAGTGGTTGGTTATTATCGTTCTTTTGTTTCATGGCATTGCGAAAGCGCGCGCCAGCTGATGATGTCATTTGAGAGTCCTTGCATGGAGGGTTAATCTTATTATCACCATACAAAATCCTAGTCAGTGTCTTGTATGGTTAAATTTTTATTAACTTAGAGTATACGCATCTGGCCTTAATTTGAAAGTAGTCTTTACTAAGTATTATTTAATAAAAATTTATTGACTATTAAGTTTATGTAATACTATGTACTTATTAAATAATAGTATCTATATATTGAGGATATATCTATTCTGTTATGCATATTAATAAAAACAGTACGTTATAACCAAGCTACTATGAAATATTTAGTTACACTTATCCTGTTTATAACTCATCGATTATAATCGCTTGACTGTGAAGGATGTCTCATCGGAAGAACTTTTATATTTTTTGTAATAAAAAAGCCCTAATAGCTAGCAGCTAAAAGGGCTTTGATCGTTTACTATTTATGGCTTCAATTGTTCAATACGCTTTTAACCAAGCAGACCTGCAAGGTTGGCTAAAAATAATAGAGCGACACCGCCTAAGAACAGTAAGCTTACTATCGAATAAGCATTCATACCTGCTGATAGCTTTTGATGATTCTTTACTAAAGTATAGTTTAACCAACCAAAGATAGGCGCCGATACAAAGGCTGATATCATAGCAAACTTTAACATCGCGCCTAATTGTCCGGTGAAGAAAGTGATGATAACCAAGCCACCGCCAATGGCATAAGTCGTCCAAAAAGCAACCTGCTTTTTATTAATCTCGCTCTCACCTTTTAGTAAACGCCAGCATTCAGCATTGGCACGGCCATAACCATCTGCACAGGTAATCGTAGTACCAAACATACACATAAAGGCGACGAAGGCGACCAGCAGCCTTGACCACTCACCAATAGTGGCAGTATACATATTGATAAGCTGATCAATATAAGCAACGCCTGCAGTTTGAATCTCTTGACCGGAGCCATATTGAACAAAAACACCTAAGGATAAGAAGAACAACGCTAGAATAGCAGACACTAAAAAGCCCACATTAAAATCAAGCAGACCTTGTTTATGAGTGGTATTGTCCGCTTTTCTCTTTGCAGAGGTCCACATCGAAGTAATGGCAGCAAACTCAAGTGGCGCTGGCATCCAACCCATCAATGCCACAATAAACCCTAAGGTCGCTAAATTCCAAGGAGACGTAGGAATAAAGTCAGCAGTCATTACCGTCGGTTTGCCAGCAGCAATCAAAACCGCTAACACTGTTGCGGAGACGAGTGCAATCATAATCCACTTAGTCACCCCATCAAGCAACTTATAATGACCAGCAATGAGAAAAAACCACGATACAGCAACGATTATGATAGCCAAGCTGATACTGGACAACCCTATAGAAGCTGGCAACATAAAGCCCAATATTACTGCAGCCAGTAGCGTCACGGCACCTGTACTAATCACCGCGGATAAGATAGATAAAACAAAGTAAATCCAAAGATACGCTTTTGAGCGTTTGGCATAACCGGCGATCAAACTTTCGCTGGTATCATAAACATAATCTGTGCCAAAACGAAAGAAAGGGTACTTAAAGACGTTGGCCAGAATAATCATAATCGCCAGTTGCCAGCCGTATATAGCCCCCGCCTGCGTTGATGAAATCAGATGCGAGCCGCCGATGGCAGCAGTTGCCATCAAAATACCTGGCCCAAAGATACGCCAACTGAAGCCTTCTTTTTGAGCCTCTCTAACAGTATCAGGGTTATTAATTGGTTGTGTGGTCATAAGTACCTCGAAATGGTTAAAACGGCAAATTATCACTTACCTGTGTCAGCTTGCCAATGATCATTAAAAAATCGTTCTATCTAAGTCGGGCCGAAATATAAAACGATTCATATCGTATCGACTTTAGCACACCTATGCTATTCAGAATAATGATTATTCAAGTTATTATTACTATTTTTTTGCATTGCCATTACTGGTGGTTATCATAATGAATAAATAATATCAAGCATTAGCATTGTTTTTTTTGGCGGTTCTTTATACCATAATATGCATTCTATATCTGATAATTTCAGACTATTCTTATAATTTATAGCTTTGACCCAAATTTTTGCTGTCGATAAGTAATACCACGTTGTTCATAAACGGCGTAGATTGCGTCTAAAAGATTGGGGATCTTAGGGTGAATAAAGTCTTTTAATGTATGCAAGTACACAGGAGAGGTGATATTCTCATGAATCAAGCGCTGGTAACTGATTTGTTCGGTGCGTACTGTGCGTAGGCTGGCTGGTACTAATGTAATCCCTTCGCCTGCCGCCACAAGTCCAAGCGCAACTTGTAAGTCGCTCACCTCAGTCGTCATTAGCGGGGTGATGCCATACCTTGCAAACAAGTGTAACAAAGGTTCGGTGACAGGTTCACTAACTGCTAACGGTTCGCTGCCTGTCTCGCCACTTTTGGTCGATAGGGTTGTGGCTGCAGTAGTAGATACTGGTAAATGTGTTTGATGATATAAAATTAGGCGGTTGTTTGCCAAATCGATCAAGCGTTGATCTGTAGTATTGGCAAGTGGGTGGGCTTTGGGCAATGCCACCAGATAGCGCTCATGACGCAATAAAATTTGCTGTATCCATGCATCTTGATGAGCAAAGCGACCAAAGCCAACATCAATATCACCAGATTTTAACGCTTCTACTTGTTGGTATGAGCTGATATCTTTAAGATTGACTTCGATATCAGGATTTTGCTGTTTTAAGGATGCAATGATGTCTGGTAGGTGCCCATAAAGTACTGATGGCACAAACCCTATGTTAAGTGCTTTACTTGGTGCTGATAAGCGCTGGGTCATACTGGTGATGGTATTGAGCTCTGTCAATACTGTACTGACTTTATCATAAAAGAACTGGCCGGCCTTAGTCAGTTGTAATGGCCGGTGATAACGATCAACCAGTATCACGCCCATACCCGCCTCAAGCTGCTTTAGCTGGCGACTAAGACTTGGTTGTGATAAGCCTGTTTTTTTAGCGGCAGCACTAAAGCTTTTGAGGTCGGCGATAGCAATAAAAGCATTGATCTGCTTTAAATCCATTGTTTATAGTCCTATCATAGTAGCTTTTTTCGTCTTTGATCGAATTAATGGCGTCGTGCGTATGTCAATTGGATCCAAAGTATCATAACGCAGTTATGATAGCGTAGTTTTTGCAATCACTTAATATTAACGGCATTACTTGGTTTATTAACATATGAATGAATTCAACAAAGGTAGCTTAGAAAAAATTAATTTAGATGACCATAATTTAAGCAAAAATAAATCAGAAAATAGTGATTTGTACAAAAACAACGTAGAGGACAAAGAAAATTTATCTGCCTCCGTTTGCAGAAAAGATAATAAAACCAGTGACATATATGAGCGTTTTATTAATCGCATACAGGGTATTAGTGAATCTAATGTTGACAAAGATTCAAGTCGTGCCAATCTTAAAGAAAAATTACCTCATGCAGAAACTGCATCTGAACCTTTAGATAATGCAGAGTGGCAACTTTCTTTAGAAACTGAACAGACCTCACACAATGATCAAAAAATCAAAGCTCAACAGCTAGTTACCTCTAAAGCAAATACAGAAAACACTGATGATGGGTTGGAACTGTCTTTGCTCTCTCCACATGAAGATCCCACGCTTGACGACGCCGCGACAGCATCCGTACTACCTACTGAC
The DNA here is from genome assembly GCF_947488565.1 of uncultured Psychrobacter sp. GTDB lineage: Bacteria > Pseudomonadota > Gammaproteobacteria > Pseudomonadales > Moraxellaceae > Psychrobacter > Psychrobacter saeujeotis. The sequence goes on from NZ_CANKZC010000004.1 coordinate 419,744, forward strand.
TTAAAAGCAGACGCTAACATTCAACAAACAGGCGTATCAGAGGACAAGCAAATAGGTAGCCTAAAACTCAAGCTATTGATTATTGGTATTGTTTGCGGGTTACTGCTGAGCGCCCTTGTGATTGCTATACTGACTATGACAGGTATATTTACTAATACTGAGCCAGCCACAGAAAGCCCAAATACAACAGTGGTGAGCGCTGATGGACCAGATACTGCGAGCATAAAGACATTGAGTAGTGAAGAGACGGTAGCGAAATCCGACGATGTAAGTGATGTAAGTGAGGCAAATTTGTCAGATAACGTTGCAACGGTAGGAGAGTTGTCTGTAGACAAGCCAATCGACAAATCTACGTTAAGCGATGAACAAATAAAAGATACGCGGTCAAAGACTAGCACAACACAACTGGTTACTGCAGTATCTCCAAAGACCGATACCAACGATACAGAAGCTGACCTTGTCAAAAATAGCGATAATGAGGCTACAATTAGTTATGAGGATTTTGCAGAGGAGGCGCAAAGTACTCTATATCGAGAAACGAATAACTAGTCGTTGTGACATATAATCAAATTGTAAGTACTTAAAGTAGGTTTTATAAGAAACAGCTTTAGATTTATAGTAAAAATATTTAAAGATAAAATATAATATTAATACTATTTTTTATAGAATTAATAAGTGAATATTGTAGTAAGATAACAAATACACACAAAACTATTTAAACAGACTTTTGTTATTAAATTATTTTTATTAATAAAAGATTACATTTGTTTGAAAGCGAATTGGTATTGAAAGCAAGCTAGTCGTAAGGTAGTAATACTTAGAGTTAGGCTACTGGTTTATCAAGATTAAACACGCTCTATTATTGGATAATTATTATTCAATAATAGAGCGTGTTTTTTTATATTGGCGGTATATTTTCGATAGTTATAGGAATACCATATACTTTGTAAGAGATTAATTTTCTCATTAATTAAATAGATAGAAAATTGTTCGCTAATATTCTTGTCATATTCTTTTGTATAGAGTAGTAATAAATAATTACTCTGTATTTACATTTTGTAAGCTTGTAAACATATTCGCTTTAATGAATACTAACTGAAAGTATTTTTTAAAGTGAAGGAGCAAGCAGTGAATAAGATATTCAAAAAAATTTGGAACCAATCATTAGGGCAGGTGGTAGTCACCTCTGAGACGGCAAAAAGTGCAGGCAAAACCAGCGGCGTAACTGGTAGTATTAGCCAAACGATTAGCCTATCTAGTCATTCATCCAACAGTTCATCTAATTATCCAATGCTGACTCTAAAAGCTTTAGTTCTTGGTATGACAGCGATTAGCACTACGGTTTGGGCAGATACCGGTTTTGATAATACAGATCCTAGTTACATTGATTTAAATAAAAACAGTAGTGATGTAGACCTTGATGAAAATCCAATGCCTTCATTCAGTACTGAAGTCGGTTTTGATAATATGGCAGGGGGTATATTTAGTAGTGCAGTCGGTAGTAAAAATCAAGCAATGCACGATGGTAGCAATGCTCTAGGTTATAATAATAAGGCATTCGGTCATCAGAGCAGTGCTGTGGGTAGTAACAATAACGCGCAGACTTGGGGAACTAGTGCGATAGGCAATGGCAATGCAGCATTAGAAGAATATAGCATCGCAATAGGTAATGGTAATGTCGCAGAGGGTGGTTGGAGCAATGCGCTAGGCCGTGGCAATGCTACATCAGGGTATTATAGCAGTGCATTGGGTAACGAGAATACTGCTTCAGGTGAAAATAGTAGTGCGGTAGGTTATACCAATATAGCATCGGGTGAAAATAGTAGTGCGGTTGGCTATACAAATGAATCATTAGGACTTAATAGTAGTGCATTAGGTAATAGTAATAGCGTAGAAGGTGATTGGAGCAGTGCAGTCGGTTATAACAATACAGCATTCGGTGAAAATAGCAGTGCAGTAGGTTCTGAAAATACTGCATCGGGTGAATATAGCAGTGCAGTAGGTCGTTTAAATACAGCATCAGGTAATGCAAGTAGTGCGGTGGGTTATCAAAATGTCGCATTCTATACATACAGCAGTGCAGTGGGTTCCAACAATAGCGCATCGAATAGATACAGCAGTGCGCTGGGTGCTAATAATGAAGCATCGGAAGAACGTAGCAGTGCGGTGGGTTTTAGCAATACCGCATCGAGTATATACAGTAGTGCAGTGGGTTCTGAAAATACCGCATCGGGTGAATATAGCAGTGCAGTAGGTTATACAAATGAATCATCAGGACTTAATAGTAGTGCATTAGGTCATAATAATACTGCAAGTGGCCCCCTAAGTAATGCTTTAGGTAATGGTAATACTGCATCGGGTAATAGCAGCAGTGCGCTGGGTTTCAGCAATAAAGCATCTTTTACAAACAGCAGTGCAGTGGGTAATAATAATACCGCATCGGGTAGGTTTAGCAGTGCGCTGGGTCATAATAATACAGCATCGAATAGACACAGCAGTGCAGTAGGTGCTAATAATACCGCATCGGAGGAACGTAGTAGTGCGGTGGGTGTCGGTAATGAAGCATTAGGCACTGAAAGCAATGCGCTAGGTTTTCTTAATAGTGCACAGGGTGATAGTAGCAGTGCAGTAGGTGCTTTTAATGAAACATCGGATTATGGAAGTAGTGCGATGGGTAGTGGTAATAGTGCAAAGGGCGATTTTAGCAGTGCGCTGGGTTCTAATAATATAGCATCTGCTAGCAATAGCAGCGCATTGGGTAGTGATAATTATGCATCTGCTAGCAATAGTAGCGCAGTAGGTCGTTCCAATACGGCATCAGGTAATATTAGCAGTGCCATAGGCATTAGCAATAGAGCAGTGGGTATTGCTAGTAATGCTGTAGGTCGTTCCAATATCGCATCAGGTAATGCAAGTAGTGCGGTGGGTTACAAAAATGACGCGGATGGTGAATATAGCAGTGCGCTAGGCTCTTTTAATAAAGCAACGAGCATTAATAGTAGTGCGGTGGGTTATAGAAATATTGCCTCAAGTAGTTTTAGTAGCGTATTTGGAAGTAACAGCCGCGCTATAGCAGCACGTGCCACGGCCATTGGCCATAATTCTCTTGCGGATGAGGTAGATACCGTTTCAGTGGGCCGCGCAGGTAGCGAGAAACGTATCACCAACGTTGCTGGTCCACAAAACGATTATGATGCTGCCAATAAACGTTACGTCGATGATCAAATACTAGTGATACAAAGAAACTTTTTAGTTGCCCCGCAGTCAGCTATGATTCAGCCTGCATCTATTGGACCTACACCTATTGAGAATGAAATCAGTAGGTTTACGTCTGCAGAGTTTGCAACTGCCGACAATGCAAGTATGAGGTCGGTAGAGGGAAATGCTATAGATAATAATGCTACGAGCGTCAATAACGCAGCCTGGCAAGGTGAAGGTGAGCAATCTATTGCCATTGGTGATGGTGTAGAAGCAAGCGGTGTGCAATCCATTAGTATCGGTACCGGTAATAAGGTCACAGGAGACCATTCTGGGGCGATTGGTGACCCAAGTGTCGTCAGTGGCGACAACAGTTACAGCGTTGGTAACGACAACACGGTGTCTGGTGATAATACTTTTGTCCTAGGTAATAATGTCAATACGTCAGCCGACAATGCTGTGGTATTGGGTAATAATTCTAGTTCTGCTAGCTCTAATCTTGATCGTGATCGTGACAACACCGTATCCGTTGGCTCTGCTAGTAACCAACGTCAAATCATTAATGTGGAGGATGGCGCAGCTGATCATGATGCCGTAAACGTCCGTCAACTACAAGCTGAAAAAACGAACGCTATCGAAACGGCCAATGCCTATACCGATACTGGTATAGCGACTTTGAATAACACATTCCAAAATTATGAGGTTGAGACTGACAGACGTTTTCGGGAGGTCGATGAGCGTTTTGATCGTCAGGGTGCCATGAGTGCCGCGATGTTAAATATGGCGACCAGCACCTCAGGTTTGTCAGGTAAAAACCGTATAGGCGTAGGTGCAGGTTTTCAAGGATCTGAACAAGCGGTTTCAGTCGGCTATCAACGTGTCATCCATCCTAATGCAAGTGTCAGCGTCGGTGGCGCTTTCACCAAAGATGAGACTTCTGGTGGTGTAGGTTTGGGTTATAGCTGGTAAAGACTCACTAAGCACAAACAAGGGATAAATAAATATCCCTTGTTTTTTTATAGACATGAGCTGCCATCGCAGTTTGATATAAAACAGTCTATTTAACATAATATACATTATGCGAAAACAAACCAACGGTCTTAGACGTTGAGCGTATAATGTTTTAGTTCAATTATTTGTTATCCAGTTCTGTCTACAAGTCTTGCCATTCATTTCTAAAAGAAATTTATTTCATACTTAAATATCCATATTCCTTCTTAATAAATATTAATGCTCACATCTATCTCTTATATTCCAGCTAACGACAATGCTTCAATAAATGCTCTCGTAACGATGTGCCATCCTCATCTAAGATGACGTCTGCTACTTGGCAATTTTCTTCATTATCGATGCTATCACATGTCAGCTCATAATAAACATCATTACCTTGCACTAAGCTGACTTTGACCAAACCTTTTGTGGTCACTGAAAACTGCTTGTCTTGTGCATAGTCAGGATCTTGTGAGCTCCACAACACATCATAACCAATATGACAAGACGCTTGTTCTCTAACAAAGTAAACTTGCTCAAGCTGCATGGCCGCCTGTAGCTCTGGACTGCCATATTGTTGCAGTACAACCGGATAATCTTGACCTTGATTTCTCGCATCCTGCTGGTACATTTTGGCAATAGTATTAACTTTCATAGCGAAAACTTTCTGTAACGGCTCAGTTAGATTAGCGCTAGCCGTCATAGCAGAAAACCCTATTATTAGCATTACTATGGACAATATCGTTTTTTGCATGGTGTCCTCCATGGATGAGGATATTTTAAGTATTAAATTCATTAAAACACATATAAACTATCATTTTACTGCATAATTGTTTAGTATTTATATTAGTCTAACTCTTCTTTAATTCCACTTTTATAAAAACAATAAGCTATGATAAGGATATATTTATGATGCCGTCATCTCGTTTTGATATTTCTAAGTCCTATCTTTATAAACTATCAGCCACTGTGTGCTTTGCTTCAATACTGGTTACTACCGGTTGCCAATCTTCTGCTGAGTCAAATGCAACCGTTACTCATCAATCAAACGGTAACTCATCGACAACAGTTGTCTCAGATATAAGTCAACAAACCCTTAGACAACAAGCGTTACGCATCCAGCGTGCCCTCGCTAATAATGATTATGCTCGCATTACCAATGATATCCATCCGACACGTGGCGTGCGCTTCTCAATGTACGCTTATGTGCGCTCTGAGTCTGATAAAGTCTTTAGCCGTGAGCAATATGCACAGTATCTAAAACAGCCTAACATTCGCTTCACTTGGGGCGAACTTGATGGTACTGGCAATCCATTAATAATCTCACTACCAGAATACCTAGCTACTTGGGTGGACGCGCAAAAGTATAATAATAGCGCCATCAGCATCAATGAATTCCGCCAAACTGGCGGTATGATTAATAATCTAAGAGATATCTATCAACACTCGGATGTGGTTGAGTTCTATTATAAAGGGTCTGAAGAATATGACGGTATGGACTGGCGCATCATGCGCTTAGTGTTTGATGACTATCAAGGTAAACGCTATTTGGTCGCTATTATTAATGACCAATGGACAGTTTGATCAACAATTAAGCATATGATTTTATAGTCAAATTTCATTAAAAAAGGGCAATGCATCGTATATGATGCACTGCCCTTTTTGTTTGTTGTTATGGCTAAATATTCATTTTTTTATATAAATCATAGTGGTGTTTGGCGAAAGAACTTGACCATAATCTCATAAATATCAGGATAAGCGTCTATCAGTTTTTGCGGGGTCTCAAAAAATACTTCGCTAAGTACCGCAAAGAACTCAGCCGGATTGGTCGCACCGTAGCGATCCAAGCCTGATTTACGATGCTTTTGAAAGTCTTCAAAGTCGCGGCTCATAATTGTCGTCCAGCGCGTTGGATCCATATCCGGCTGCATGGGCGGGAAGCCATTGGCGCGGCCATTAAGCATATCAAGCTTATGCACAAACTCGTGAATGACGACATTATGACCATCGCGCTCGCCTGAATGCTTGGCATCCTTCCATGATAAAACCACAGGCCCACGCTGCCATGCCTCCCCGCTTCGATGTTGCTGGCCTTCATGAACAATACCAAACTCATCTACTGTTTTGGTCTCGCTTTTGTATGAACCAGGATAGATGATGACTGACGACCAGCCAGCGTACCACTCAAGTCCTAAATTTAAGATAGGCAGACAAGCTTGCAAGGCAATAGACTGCTTAACAGCATCGGTAATCTCAAAGCCTTGAGCGCCGTTAATAGATTTGTCGTCCAAAAACAATGTCGCCAAATCAAACAAACGAGACATCTCATCCTTGTCTAGTCTATCGAGTATCACAATACGCTTGGCAGCTTGCGTCCAGTCAGCCTCGGTAAATTCACTATTATCCAGTATTCGCTGCTCGCGCCAGTCTTTTATTATTTCAAACATGATTTTTCCTATTTTATATATTCTTATATAAAGATTGACAGTAAGTATAAAGACCCTAAAGTAGCGATGAAAAATACAACCAATAACCAGCTAATATTATCCACTTTACCTGGGATCAGATACCAGCCATCTTGTTTAACTGGTAGGTTTTGCTCTCGATACATTTTTTTCTGACCTTTAATAGTATAAACGGAAAGCTCACTTTGACGACCATCTAATAACAGACTGGCACCAATAGAAACTGGTACGTTAATGATGAAACCGATAGCACAATACCAAGGCCAAGCAATATTAGTTTGCGTAGCTGCGACCCAAACTGCTAAAAATCCTGCTACCACTCCAATCAGCAATCCTCGCTCTGTCGTATGCTGAGAGTAGAAACCAAGAGCATACATACTCAACTTAGCACCAACAAAATAAGAGCCTACTTTGGTTAATAACTGCAATACCGAACCTTCACTTTGAGCAAAAAGAATGGCCGGCACGACAATCAGTCCTGCCCAAAACACTGTAAACCAGCGTGATGCCTTTAGATAATGGTTTGAGGATGCCTCCTTTTTAAAGTACTTTTCATAAAAATCCAAAGTAGTGACTGTGGCCAAAGAGTTAAGTGCCGAATCAAGACTTGAAAGAGACGCGGCTATCACGGCAGCGGTAATAATTCCTAGTAATCCTGGTAATCCCGTATCGGCTGCAAACTGCAGAACAATAGTATTGTTATTGTCAAATTCTTGACCGTTGTAATAGCTGTAAAACAATACACCCAATAGTAAGAATAAAAAGTATATAAAGAATGCTATAAATCCCATCAATAAAAAGGACTTTTTGGCATCACCAATACTCTTAGCCGCAAGCGCGCGTTGCACGACCATCTGATTGGCGCCATAGACCGTAGTATGATAAAGAACCATAGCCACGACACCCGTCCATACGGTGGCTTCTACTTTAGTATCAAGAGAAAAATCTAAAATATTCATTTTCCCCTGAGCTTTTAACTCTGAGAGAGTTGACATTAACGGTTGAGGCAAATCAGTTAGTAAGAAATAAAAAATAATAACAGCACCTACCATCAAAATAATAGACTGAATGACGTCAGTCCAAATGACCGCAGTGATTCCACCCATTAAAGTATAGACCAAAGCCACTATGGTAATAACCACGATAGCAATATTAACCTCTATACCAATAATAAAGCTGACGACCAATGCTGTAGCGTACAGTACGGCTGCTGAAGACAACGTTTGCGTCATCATAAAAATGATCGACATGACGCTACGGGCTTTTTTACCAAAGCGTTTTTCCTGATAGTCATATATTGATGCCACGCCACTATTGTAAAAAAATGGCAAAAATAGTGTGATGACTAAAAATATCACTATAGGATAATTGATGTGAATCATCATGACCCCAAGGCCACTTCCATATGACCAAGCCGGACCACCCAAAAACGACATGGCACTCACATAGGTCGCTAGCACTGAAAGACCAATAGCCCACCAAGGTATGGTTTTACTACCCAGATAATAGTTTTCAGCACTATTGATGTCTTTACTGAACATCAAACCCATGAATACGTTACCGATAAGATAGACAATCAAAATTGTCCAATTAAGTAGTCCAAAATCTTCCATGACAGTAATCGCTTTTAGTCTAAACCCTACTCGTGACTTGTTTTCAACTTATTGATTTTAAATAAATTATAAATAGAAAATTTTGGAGATGATGATAAGTTATTAGCAGAATTAGGGTTTTATTGAATTTAAGATTGCTCTGTTTATTGTCTAACAATTAAACATTTATTGTCTAGCACCCATTATGTAACGCTTAGTAGACGTTGTATGGTTAGTATTAGATATTGGCTATACATGGCTTACGTTTAGTTACTTGCATACGGTCAATATAGCTTATAAATTATGATGAGATATTAAGAAAAGCATTGCACTTTTTAACCAAACTGTAGATACCTTATCTATGCTCCAAACAATACCAACAACAATTAACGCTTAGGAAAACACTATGACACCTTCTGCCCTATTTATTGGCTCAATCGGCGTACTGGCCGAAACCTCTGACATTCAGCGTCGCGCCTACAATCAAGCCTTAAAAGAGGCTGGACTTGATTGGCAGTGGGACAAAGATACCTATCGAGATTTACTAACTGATTCTGGTGGGGTCAAGCGTTTATCACGTCTTAATAAAGAAAAAGAGGCCAACCTTAGCGATGATGACATTCAGCGTATTCATGCGCGCAAAACAGAGTTGGCGCGTCAAGAAATAGTCAACGAAAGTGTTGCTTTGCGTCCAGGAGTTGCTGAATTAGTCAAGCACGCGTTAGACCAAGACATGAAAGTGGCTCTAGTGACATCGACGTATCAGGTAAATATCGACGCGATTGCAAAAGCCGCAGGTGATGATTTGCCACTGGAAAAATTTAGCGCCGTATTTACCAGAGACGATGCAGAAAATAATAAGCCTGCGCCAGACGTTTATCTTGAGGCCTTAAAACGTCTTTCACTAGACAGTAGCGAAGTGATCGCTATTGAAGACAGCTCACCCTCCTTACATGCCGCCAAGCAGGCAGGAATATACACGGTAGTAACTCCAGGTAAATTCACTGATCAGCAAGATTTTAGCAAAGCCGATCAGCAGCTAACCTCTCTTGAAGGGTTTGAGTTAACGATTCCTGAGTAAGCGATCTACATACACTGTTTATAAGTATGTTACCTAAACCTATAAAGCTGGCGAATGCAAATGCATCTGTCAGCTTTAAATTTATATAGTGTAGTCATTCATAACATCATAAATAATAAAGGGGAACGAGTCATCATATCAAAACGCGTTATTCTTCATCTAGTAGGCTCTCCTACCGATCAGTTTTATTGTGATCTGTCACGTTTCTACGCCGATAACTGCATTCGCGCCTTAGCAGACCCAGCACGTTATACCTTTCAGATCGCTTATATCACGCCAAACAAAAAATGGTGTTTTCCTGCCTCACTAGATGACGCGGACATTACCGCTGCTAAGGCGCTATCCTTAGCTGAAGCTGTGCAGGTTTTATCGAAACAACATATCGACATTGCTTTGCCACAGATGTTTTGTCGTTCAGGTATGACAGATTATCGTGCACTATTGGATTTACTCAATATTCCTTATGTAGGCAATACGCCAGAGCTGATGGCGCTCACTGCGGATAAAGCCAAAGCCAAAGCTGTGGTTGCAGCTGCTGGCGTGGTAGTACCTGAGAGTGAGCTGCTACGGCTAGGAGATAAGCCGAGTTTCAAACCTCCCGTGGTGGTCAAGCCAGCCCAAGCAGACAATTCCTTAGGCGTGACGCTAGTTAACACCGAAGCTGAATATGCAACTGCACTAGAAATGGCCTTTGCTGAGTCGGATGAGGTATTGGTTGAGCGCTTTATTGAGCTTGGACGAGAAATACGTTGCGGCATTATTGAGAAAAAAGGAGAGCTGATTTGTCTACCGCTAGAAGAATACCGTATGGATGCCCAAACGCACCCTATCCGCGCCTATTCCAGCAAGTTAACAGAAGATGCTCAAGGGGGTTTGGCATTTGCTGGCAAGGACAGTACTCAAACATGGCTGGTCAATACTGATGATCCGGACATTACTCGGGTTTGGGAGGCTGCAAAACTGAGCCATCGAGCATTAGGATGCCGTCATTACAGTCTGTTTGATTTTCGCATCGATAGCCAAGGTAAGCCCTGGTTTTTAGAGGCGGGCTTGTACTGCTCTTTTGCACCTAAAAGTGTTATTCCGACCATGGTAAAAGAGACAGGAATCACATTAAGCGCATTTTTTCAGCAAATGGTTGATGAGACTTTAGCAAAACCAAAATAGTGTTTATGTATCTGCTAACTTATTGAGGGAGAAATAGCACTTCCTGCTTGCAACTTGCGCATACGCTCCAGCATATCGACACCAAGCTGGCGATAGATGTCCAGTATATCAATCAACACCCAATTCTCAACTAACAGATCACCATCGCGGCGCCACCAGTCCATTACGTTCATGGTAATCTTCTTATTGGTAGCCGGCATACCTAGCCAGCCGCCACCGCTTTGGGTACCGCTCATAGAGGGCACACCGCTTGATACTGCGTAATTACCCTCAGCAAAGCGAACATCGGTAATCACATCACGATCAGGAAAAGCCATCACAAAATCATGCTGATGACCTTGTTGAAACCCTGCGATGCCGCGAGTCGTACCGATACCGCACGGGCCATACCAGTTCATGTTAGGGTGCCAAAAACGTTCAATCGCCATCGACTCGAGAGTTTTTCCATCAAACTCCATAAGCCCTGCTAACATATCATTGACCAGTGTTAATGTGGTTTTTGAGTCCTCAGGCGATTGAGGGTCGTATAGCATGCCATCTTGAGTTGCCGGACTGGGCACAAATAAATCGCTACCTAAACTTGGCGGCAGCGGATTAACTCCGGCCTGAGCCATTAGCATAGGAATATCGATTAAAATCTGCGCCTCAACTAGCCCTGAATCATCGACCTGATATACCTCACCAAAACGCAAAGTTGCGCGCTTTCCTGTTGCAGGAATGCCAAGCCATGGCTGGCAAAAGCTCATCTCATAATGACCAGTGATACCGACCCAGATAGCGCCTTCATCCTCACCCGTGACCATAATATCTTCGCGACGGGCAATATCAGTAAAGCTCTCGAACAGTGGTCCAAAATAGTTTTCAATGGCACCGTCACGATCTTGATTGTCAAAGGGATAGGCTATTTTGAAACGTGCCTCTGCAGGCCAATGTTTTGCCATTACCTTATGTATATCAGCACCAGCGGTAAACAGCTCTTGTCGCCACTGTTGAACGTGATATTTGGCTTCTTGCATTTTCATAATTGCTCTCATCTTGTTGTATTGATTCTATAGTGCTCATTTATAGCTGCTATCATTTAATCTTAATGGCACATGGAATGGACTTTACACGGCTAATGACTTACTACTGTAAGCTTACCTTCTTCAAAAAAACTTAAATTAAAAATTACATTGTAATATATCTCTCTTCTATCAAAGCGTCTATGATTAAAGTACATGTCCTAGAGCTACGCATGAAGCTTTTATAACAATAAACCTTTTTGCTTTAGCTACTACCTGTACCGCTTTGACTTTGCGCAACCCTCATTCATAAATGGTTTTAATAATATTCATATAGCTTTTTAATGGACATAAACATAAAGATATTGCTAAGGAGCTTTTCGATGGTATCAACGATTGACTTAAATTCAGATATGGGAGAAGGATTTGGCGCTTGGACGATTGGCGACGGGGTCGATCCCGATATTATGCCACTTATTAGCTCAGCCAATATTGCCGCAGGTTTTCACGCCGGCGACCCCTCTACTATGTCTGAGACGCTGCGTCTGGCAGCGCGCCATGAAGTATGCATTGGTGTCCATCCAGGTTTTCGTGACTTGGTCGGCTTTGGACGTCGCCATATCTTAGCATCTGCTGATGAATTGGTGAATGATGCATTGTACCAATTAGGTGCTCTACGAGAACTTGCCCATCTTGAAGGCCTCAAGATGCATCATTTCAAACTGCATGGCGCATTATTCATGCACGCAGCACAAGATGAGGAATTTGCTGAAAAGCTAACTTCTGCCCTAGCAATTGTCGCTCCTAACTTAGCTATTTACTGCTTAGCGGACACAGCGATAGATCATGCAGCAAAAAATGCTGGGTTACGTAGAGTGCATGAGTTTTATGCAGATCGTGATTACGACGATGAAGGAAATCTTGTGTTTGTACGCAAGATCAAGCAACTTGATCCTAAGATTGTGGCACAAAAAGTATTACGTGCCTGCCAGCATAATGAAGTAGAGTCAATTAACGGCCAGCTGTTAACGGTTAAATTTGATTCTGTCTGTATTCACAGTGACACCCCAGGCGCCCTTTCACTGATCAAAGCAGTACGAGCCGCTCTTGATAACGCGGGCATCGAGGTAGCGGCTCCTTAACTTAATTTTCATTAACAATAATTTCAAGGAAGAAGGAAAATAATCATGAAAAATCTCGAAATTGAAGAATTAACTATCGCTGATATGCAGACGCACCTTAAGAATGGATCGCTTACTGTACGAGGCTTGGTTGAAGCATACCTCGACCGAATCGAAGCCATTGACAGATCTGGTCCTACTCTTAACTCTATCATTACGATCAATCCACTCGCGCTCGATGAAGCCGATCGCCTTGATTCACATTTTGCAGAAACAGGCGAATTTGTTGGGGCGTTGCATGGCGTACCGGTGCTTGTAAAAGATCAGATAGAAACCAAAGATATGATGACGACCTTTGGTTCTATCGCTCAGGACGGTTACCAACCAAAAGACGACGCAACCGCTGTCAAAAAGATCAAAGCAGCAGGTGCTATTATTCTTGCTAAGACAGTGTTGCCAGATTTTGCATCATCATGGTTTGGCTTCTGCTCAAAACAAGGCGAAACTAAGAACCCGTATGTTTTGTCACATGATCCGGGCGGCTCTAGTAGTGGTACAGCTGCTGGGATAGCGGCGAATCTAGGGTTGGTTGGAGTTGGCGAAGATACTGGTGGCTCTATACGTCTGCCAGCCAGTTTTACCAATCTTGTTGGTGTCCGTGTCACACCAGGCCTAATCAGTCGCGACGGCACCTCACCGCTTGTGGTATTTCAAGACACAGCAGGACCGATGGCGCGTACCGTTACAGATGCTGCTCTTCTTTTGGATGCAATGGTAGGCTATGATCCAAAAGATGAATATACTACTGCCGCGAGTATTGCCAATCATCAAGGCAGCTATACGGATGCGATGGATATTAACAGTCTTAAAAATGCGCGTCTGGGCGTTGTCCGTAATGCTTATGGATCAAACGACAATACTGAGTCAGCAGAAGTTAATCAGATTATCGACTCAGCGCTTGAACAAGCAAAGAGCGCTGGTGCAGAACTAATTGACGTTGAAATTCCAGATATGATGGAGCACATTACTGAAACCTCCTTATATGGTTCGCATTCGCGACACGACATTAATGAGTTTTTAGCCTCACGTGAGAATATGCCAATCAAAAGCCTTGAAGAAATCAAAGAAAAGGGCTTGTTTCACCCTGTGCTGGATCTTTTGATTGATATATTTGAAGGACCTGTAAACCCAGAAGATGAGCCTGATTATTTTAAAAAACTTGCCGTTCGTGACAAATTCCAGCGCCTAGTTGCCGGAATCGTTGCAAAAAACAACTTAGATGCGTTGGTATTTCCCTGTATTCAGATTTTGCCACCATCGAAACAAGATGTCCGTGATGGCAAGCATCAAGTATTAACTTTCCCAACAAATACTTTAATTGCTTCACAAACTTGGATGCCATCGATTTGTTTGCCTGCTGGATTTAGTAAAAATGGGTTGCCTGTCGGTATGGAGCTGGTTGTTTTGCCCTATCACGAGCCTGATTTATTCCGATTGGGTTATGCATTTGAACAGGCCAATAATGTGCGTCGTACGCCTAAGTATTTATGATTTTTTAATTTTGAGACTCGCTTTAACGGCTATAGTACTGAGTTACTTAAATGCAGTGATCTACTCGATAATTTTCACCATCTGCAGCAGTTGTCGAAAATACTGCGACAACTGCTTATTTATCCAGCACACCTTTTTTAAAGACATTGTTAGTTTGATTAATACTAATAACACTACACCAATAAAAAGGGTGCGGTACGACTAGTCTTGGACTGCGCCACCTCAATAGGCGTGCCTTGAGCAACGACTTGCCCGCCTGCATCCCCTGCTCCCGGCCCAATATCAATAATCCAGTCGCTATTGCTGGCCACTTGCATATCGTGCTCAACCATAATGACGGTATTGCCCGCCTCGACGAGCGCATTCAATTGCGCCATTAGCATCGACACATCGGCAGGATGCAGACCGGTGGTCGGCTCATCCAAGATATAGAGCGTATCACCACGCTGGGTACGTTGTAGCTCGGTGGCAAGCTTGATACGCTGCGCCTCCCCGCCCGACAGTTCAGTCGCTGGCTGCCCCAGACGCAAGTAGCCAAGGCCAACTTGCAAGAGAGCATCTAAAGCACGTAATATCAAGGCCTCACCGTCAAAAAACGCATAAGCGGCTTCTACCGTGAGATCCAGCACTTCAGCGATGTTTTTATCTCGGTAAGTAATCGCCAGCGTGTCATTATCATAGCGCTGACCGTGACAGACTTGACAAGGCGCATAAACACTTGGCAAAAACAAAAGCTCGACGCTAACAAACCCCAGCCCTTCACAGTTGGGGCAGCGACCCTTTGGCGTGTTAAAGGAAAAACGTCCCGCATCATAGCCACAGGCTTTGGCCTCTGCCGTTGCCGCAAATAATTTACGGACATCATCGAACATCCCTGTATAGGTGGCAAGGTTTGAGCGCGGCGTACGGCCAATGGCTTTTTGATTGATATCAATAAGGCGACTGACCTTGTCCATGCCAGCAATGATTTTGCCTTTAGTGACCGTCTCAAACTCCTGCTCTAGTAAATCCGCTTCATCCGCTGGCGTATCTGCACTGGATTTTTTTCCTAACGCTTCATTAACCAGCTCAACTAGCGCCTGACTGACCAAGCTTGATTTACCTGATCCCGATACGCCAGTCACACAGCTCATAACCCCTAGTGGCAACTCAATACTTAACCCTTGTATATTGTTACGCTCTATATCAGCAAGCTTTAGCCAAGCGTTAGGTTTTCTAAGCGGTTGTTTGTGTGTCGTCTCTTTATCGGTAAAGAGATATTGCGCCGTTGTTGATGCAGCAACCTGTCGCAGTCCCTCTACAGGCCCGCTATAGACAATCTTGCCGCCATGCGTACCTGCCTGTGGCCCAACATCGACCACCCAATCGGCATGACGAATAACGCTCACATCATGCTCGACGACAAACATTGAATTGCCAGCGGCGATGAGCTCATCCAATGCACCGAGTAGTGCTTGCGTGTCGGCAGGATGCAGACCTGCGGATGGCTCATCAAGCACATATACCACCCCAAACAGCTGCGAGCGTATTTGGGTGGCCAGACGCAAACGCTGTAACTCCCCTGGAGATAAGGTCGGCGTGGTGCGCTCAAGCGATAAGTAACCCAAACCCAGTCTCGTTAATGCCTCAACACGCGTTAAAATGTCGCTAGCGATCCGCTGTGCGACGATGGCTTTTTCGCGGTTGGGGGTGTCATCTTCGATTTTTATATGCGCTGTTTTTTCCAGCGTTAGCGCCAAATCGGTTAAGGTAAGTTGCGACAGCTCGCCGATATCCAGCCCTGCAAACTTTACTGATAGCGATTCTTTTTTGAGCTTTTTACCGTGGCACTCTGGGCATACGGATATTTGCATAAACTGCGAGACCCGTTTTTTGACCCGCGGACTTTGAGTAGTGGTAAAGGCATTTAAAATAAAGTTTTTGGCGCTGATATACGTGCCCATATAATTGGGCTTCTCTCCTTTTTCAATTGCAGCGCGCGTTTGCGTCATATTGTATTCAGGATAGACTGGTACCGTTGGCGTTTCATCAGTAAACAAAATCCAATCGCGAGACTTTTTGGGCAATTTGTGCCACGGCGTATCGATATCATAGCCAAGCGTGGTCAATATCCGGCTTAAGTTTTGTCCTTGCCAAGCGCCGGGCCACGACGCAATCGCCCGCTCACGAATGGACTTGGTACTATCAGGCACCATTAAATCTTCGGTCACATCAAACACTCGGCCAATACCCGAACACGCTCGGCATGCACCTTCTGGTGTATTGGGCGAAAATGCATCAGCGTAGAGCATGTCTTGATCTGCTGGGTACTCGCCAGCTCGTGAGTACAACATCCGCAAGCCGTTCGATATGGTCGTGACACTGCCAACGGAGGAGCGTACAGAGGGCGCGCCGCGTTGCTGCTGTAAGGCGACTGCGGGTGGCAGGCCTTCTATGGCATCAACATCTGGCTCGTCCACTTGATCGATCAGACGCCTTGCATACGGTGACACTGAATCCAGATAACGCCGCTGTGATTCGGCGAACAAAGTCCCAAACGCAAGCGATGACTTGCCTGACCCTGATATGCCCGTGAACACCACAAGCGCATCACGTGGCAAATCAACGTCGACGTTCTTTAGATTATGGACACGTGCGCCTCGGACTTGAACGTGGTTGTTTGGTTGCCTGCTCCGTTGATGATTGGGAGTACTATAGAGATCGTGGGAGTTTGTGTTATTGTGCTTGACCATACCGCAGTCTTTCCTCTTAACTCATTGTTATTATAAGATTTGATTCATCAGAGATTAACATACCTTGGTTGTAGCCTATGGCTGGGCTTACGTATTCATA
Source organism: uncultured Psychrobacter sp. (assembly GCF_947488565.1). Taxonomy (GTDB): domain Bacteria; phylum Pseudomonadota; class Gammaproteobacteria; order Pseudomonadales; family Moraxellaceae; genus Psychrobacter; species Psychrobacter saeujeotis. The sequence continues at coordinate 436,742 of NZ_CANKZC010000004.1, forward strand.
GCATAGAAAGACAAAATGATAACTTGACACTTAAAAGAGCATAAAAATAGCGCGCTAAAGATGGCCTTAGCGCGCTATTTATTTACCAGTCGATGCGTCTATAACTTATGACGCGTAATTATTAATCACTATTAATAATCATGAGTACCACGAATGGGATAGTCTTTGTCTCTGATAAACGCCAAACCTTCTGCGAGTATTTCAAGATCAGGTCTTACAAAAGGATTATTTGAGATATCCACGACTTGAATATCCCCTTTGTCGTTGACCACGTAGATACCAGGTTCAGCAAACGGGTGATCGGTTTCGTTTTCTGAGCGCGGATCAGAGATATAAAGCCCCAGCGTTTTCATTTGCTCGACGCTCAAGCCATAAGCGATCGGGAAATTTATATCTATATCGTCAAAATGGCTTTCTAGCTGCTCTTTACTGTCGCCAGATACTGCAATGATATCGACACCTGTCTTATAAAAAGACGCTTTTCTAGTCTCAAGCTCATTGAGATATTTGGTACACATCGGACAATGCTGACCGCGATAAATAACGACCAGTTTCCAATCATGACCATGCGCCGGTTTTCCCAATGACTGCATCTCGCCATTATATAGCTGTACTTCCATCTCAGGAAACTTGGTACCAGAAAGCAATTTTTGATTGTAAGCTGCTTGCATAATTTTATCCTTATATATTCTCATTATTGTAACTTTGAAGATTGATTTTGACCAATCGTTCAACATCTCACCAACGATGGTATAACTAAAAAGCCGACAGTTAAGTCGACTTTTTGTTATGAAATGATACGTATTGGCAACTTGCGGAGATATTTTTAATCTCACCCCACCACCAGCCGCATCATCTGCGTACTGATATAACCGCCAAAGGTACCGACCGCATAACCAAGAATACCCAAAAACACACCTACAGGTGCCAAGGAAGGATGAAAGGCGGTAGCGACAATTGGTGCTGAAGATGCGCCGCCTGTATTGGCATTGGAGCCGACTGCCAAAAAGAAAAACGGCGCACGAATGAGCCTAGCGATAGCAAAGATAATCACTACGTGAATACTCATCCATAGCAGACCAATGAGCAGCAATCGCCACTGTGAGACGATGCCAGCCAGATTGATTTGCATACCGATAGCTGCGATGAGTACGAAGATAAACACCGTACCGATTTTGGAAGCACCCACATGATCAAGCCGGCGAACTTTGGTAAAGGAAAAGATTACCCCTATGATGGTAATGATGACAACCATCCAAAAGAAGCTGCTGGCAAAGCTATATTGTACTGCCCAACTATAAGGCGCAAAAAATCCTGCGATTTGCCCACCAATAAAGTGTGCCACTCCTACCATAGCAAAGCATAAGCCGAACATCACCATGAGGTCATTAAGTGTCGCTGGACGTGCATGGTCACGCTCGTAGCTCTCAACCGCTGCAATCACTTTATTAATACTACTGCTATCAGCCCTTAATAAGCGATCTATCTTATCGCTGTGCTTGGCCATGACCAAGATAGCCAATAGCCACAATGAGGCATTGGTCGTATCAACCAAAATCATCATGCCAAACAAATCATCACTGACCCCAAACAATTCTTTCATCGCTGCCTGATTGGCAGCACCGCCAATCCAGCTACCCGCCACTGCTGAAAACCCGCGCCATAACGTATCATCGCCAAACATACTAGGCGATACCCACTGAGCCACACCCAAACTAATCGGACCACTGATAATAATGGCAATACTGGCGGCAAAAAACATAGCGATGGCTTTCCAGCCTAAGCCCAATATCTTGGGCACATCCATCGACAGGGTCATCAGTAGTAAGCTGGCTGGTAACAAGTAGGTAGCGGTAAAGCCATAAATCTGTGAGCCAATACCATCAGCAAAGACGCCCAAGCTATTCAACGTCGCCGGTATAAAGCAGCACAATACGATACCGGGCAATACAGCATAAAAACGTCGCCAAAACTTACCGGGCAATCCTTGGGTATAAAATACCAAGCCTATAATGGCCATGATAATACCAAACGCTAGTGGCAAACTATCAATTGCAAAACTTGAGGTAGCGGGCATCAAAGGGCTCCGGAGTGTGCGATTTATCAAAGTTTGTCAGTATAGACAAGGCAAAAAATAGGTGCAAGCTGCTATTTGACCAAACCCTAAATTGGATAGACACAAAAAAAGCCAGATAACACGTAACTGGCTTTTTACAACTTTACTATAGGGCTAAATGAGCGGCTTTGCTATAAACCGTGATTAGCCGTTAAAGCTAACGTTATTACGAGTTTCTACCACGGTTGCCACCAGTTGGACGACCTTGACCACGGCTGTCAGAACGATTGGCTGGACGACCTTGGCTACCATTTGGACGACCGCGACCAGAAGCGGCACGTTCACCGCGCGGTGCGCTATTACCGTCACCGCGGTTAGGGCCACTGCGTTTACCTTGGTATGGTTTGCCGCCTGAGCGCTCATTTGGTTTGCCTTGATAGCCACTGTCGTTGCTGGCGCGTTGACCAGTCGCTGCGCGATCACTTGAACGACCACCGGTGGACTTGCCAGCATAACCGCCGCTTGAACGGCCACGGCCTTGACCACCACCGTTAGAGCGTCCGCGACCACGGCCACGCCCTTTACCTTTGTTTTCACTCGGTACATAAGTTTTCTTTGGCTCCATGCCTTCAATGACACAGACTTCCATCTTACGATCCAAGTAGCGATTGATAGCGTTTAGCTGTGGACGATCATCCATGCTACATAAGCTAATAGCCACACCAGTACGTCCTGCACGGCCACAACGGCCGATACGGTGGACGTAGTCTTCTGTTTGACGCGGCAAATCGTAGTTGATGACGTGTGAGATGGCTGGTACGTCTAAACCACGGGCGGCAACATCAGTCGCTACCAAGATTTTGCACTTGCCATTGCGTAAGTCTTGCACAATACGGTTACGCTTACTTTGTGGTAAGTCACCATGTAGGAAGCTGGCTTTATGACCTTGTTCTTGTAACGATTTGGCCAATTTTTCTGTACTACGTTTGGTCGCCGCAAAGATGATAATCTGATCCATCTCTGGTTGACAAACGATTTTATCAAGCAAACTATTTTTGTGATTAAAATCATCACAGTAATACACTTTTTCTTCAATGTGTGCTGATTCAACTTTGATTGACACACGCTCAGGATTTTTAGTGAAGCTTGCAGCGATTTTGCCAACTGGGCCGTCCCAAGTCGCTGAACACATAATCGTTTGACGATCCGTTGGTGCCGCACTCAAGATATCACTAATGTCATCAGCAAAACCCATGTCTAGCATGCGATCCGCTTCATCCAGCACGAGTACTTCAAGGTTTGATAAGTCAACACGGCCTGCTTTGATATGGTCAAGTAGACGACCTGGTGTGGCGACAATGACCTGTACGCCTTTTCTTAACGCTGTGATCTGGCCGTTGTATGGTGCGCCGCCAACCAATGGCACGCAAAATAGACCGCGCATGTCTTTAGAATACGTACGCACACTATCATGTACTTGCTGGGCAAGCTCGCGTGTTGGCGTTAGAATAAGGGCTTTGGTGAGCTTATCAAAGCTGGTAGCACGGCTCAAACGATCCAGTACTGGGATGACAAAAGCGGCGGTTTTACCACTACCGGTTTGCGCCGACAATAATAAATCACGGCCTTGCAGAGCAAAAGGAATGGCTTGTGCTTGAATGGGAGTTGGATTGGTATAACCAACGCGATCAAGCGCCGTCAAAATTGGCTTGGCAATATTAAGGTCAGTAAAGGTAACTTGATCTTCTTTGGCAGCAGTAGCCGCTTGATTATCAGTATCAGAGGTGTCGGTATTTGCAGTATCAGTATTTTCGATGATGCCGTTTTCAGCGGCGATGGTAGATAAGATATCAGTCATGAGAATCCTTGGTAAGTATAAGTTGCTGCACATTCAGCAAGCTTGATGCATACCACTGATAACCGTTCATCACGCTGCTTTTATCAACCATTACCGAAACACAAAAAAGTGTCGATAATTAAAAGCCAAGCCAATAAAGCTTAGAGCCTCTACAATAAATGCGTGCGTGCTGTCTGACGTATTTTGGTGGTAGTGCCGAGTGTCTTATCCTTGTCTGATACAAGCGCATTATCGATGCTTTATCCAAAGCAGATAAGGGCGAATAACAACCAATCTAGCCCATACTCATGGGTCAGTAGATAAGATATGAGTCAAAAATAACTGACATATTATCAAGGTTATTTAAGTACACAAAATCATCGGCAACAATTACTAATGGTCAATCCTAGACCCAAAATCGCAGGCGATGTTATCAATCTCATAATTCACGAGAGCCTATGCTAACGTGGCGACGCAGTATAGCACAATGAAACGGCTATCAATACCTATTTTTTAATGTATTGGCAAAAACATAATGTTTGCAAGTTAAAAACAGGGTTTTATGAATCTGTAGAGCTTAACGCAGGGTGTTGACCTCAGACACATAAGTTGGCAGCTGCCATGCCCCGCCCGCTTCAATCATACGGCACAGCCCCGTACTACTCTCATGACTTTTTACAAAACTTTTACCCGTCCATATCCAATCAATTTTATTTAAGCAATCACCAATACCGCGGCCTTTTTGTACCGAGCTGATCTTCCCGTTTGTATAATCAGTCGCCTCAGTGGTTATTAGCACTGGGTTATAAGGTTTTTTATCATTGATTACCCACATTCCTGTTCCCGCGTTATAAGCACCCATCCAGCAGTTATGTTGGATTAGCAATTGTGACCCATTCAGACGACTGATTCGCCAAGGTGATTTGTCTGTTAAATTTGGGCAGTCAGTCTCTACATTGGCTATGGTGCCTTTTGTCAATGCCGATAACTGTGAGGACTTCATACTAAACTTCTCTTTACGGCTTGATGTGGCCCTGATGTTAGGCACTATTAAACGCAGTTGAGGAGCAGGTTTGGGTGGTAGTACATTACTGTTAGACTTGCTTGTGCCATTGGTACTGACTAGCGCACTAGGTGTCCCTACTCGCCCTTGTGCTTCATCAGCTTTTATCATCACCGCCGTTGCGCCTTTATCAGATAACTCCCAACGCGAGTTGCGCATGACCAGCTCAATCTTACTAGATTTGGTCAGCGCTTCAAGCAATGCTGAAACTTGGGTGGTGGTAAGCTCGGCATCACCTGCAACTGTCGAAAAAGGCTTGGTTTCTCCCAAATCTTTACCATCAATAAATAACGACATACGGTGGCGATTACCCAGTTGTAGCAGCGCTTTGGTAGAGCTCTCTTTGGTTCCGCCAAGTTTAATTTTACCGATGACATTAGCATCACTACCTGCACGGCGCATGAGTAATATAGAAATAGGAAAATCGCTATTTTCTGCTTGATAACCTGCTAGCCGGCAAGTACGCGTATTGTCACAAGCAACTTGCCAGTCTTGATGCGTCAGCTCAACCGCTGCGTTACTTATCGAACTTAACGCTATAGCACTGATGGCTACTAGTGTAGACGCTGCTATATTATTCATAGGGAAAATACTTTTTAAAGAGGTGCTACTATGTGCTTTGTCCCAAGAAGTACCCATTATCCAAGCCAATTTATTCTTATTATTTTTGTACTGCATACCAGTATTGCCCACAGTCCTATTTGACTGTATAGGCTTATAAAATAAACCTTTCATAACTCTCACTCATCAACAGAGGAAATATAAAACTGTAGCATGATGACCACAGCTAATTATTGTCTTAGCCCACTGACGTGTCAATTTGTTATTACAATGTATCATTATGTAATGCTATAAGCAAACAACTTTAAACCATTTATCATCAATATTTCAATCAGTTAGTAACAAAAAAGCCAATCAATATGGTGCTGATTGGCTTTTTTGTTTTCTTCTACCTAAAATACAAATTATGTCTAAAAATAACCAATGTAAGAGCCGCTATTAGATAATAATTGAATTGAATACCACAAAACGTCAATCATCAAAATTGTATTAAATTGACAATAATGAGTTATTTAAACGATGGCTTTTAATGACAGCTCAACCGCTTTTTTTACTGCTGGACGTTCAGCGATATTTTGTGCCCAGCGTTTGACATGCTCATACTCATCCACTTGTAAGAACTCAGCGGCATCATAGAGCTTGCCAAGCACCAACTGTCCATACCATGCCCAAATAATCATATCAGCGATATTGTAATCGGCATCGTCATTACCGCCCATGTATTTGTGGTCTTTTAAGTGCTTGTCTAATACGTCAAGCTGACGTTTAACCTCCATCGTATAGCGATTGATCGGATACTCTAATGGCTTTGGTGCATAGGCATAAAAATGTCCAAAACCGCCACCTAAGAAAGGCGCACTGCCCATCTGCCACATGACCCAAGACAAGCAGTCTGCACGCGCTTTACTTAAGGATAAAGGAATAAATTTGCCAAATTTTTCGGCCAGATACATTAAAATAGCCCCAGACTCAAAGATGGCCACAGGCTCGTCAGCTTCACGATTAGAATGATCGACTAAAGCTGGTATTTTTGAATTGGGGTTGATGTCCACAAAGCCTGAGCCAAACTGCATACCCTCAGAGATGTCAATTTTATAGGCATCGTACTCGACGCCTTTGACGCCCAGCTCAGCCAGCTCTTCTAAAAGAATATTTACCTTGACACCATTTGGGGTATTAAGTGAATATAGCTGCAGGGGTGCATCGCCTACAGGTAATGCTTGCTCGTAACGCGCGCCTGCGGTTGGACGATTAATATTAGCAAACTTGCCACCGTTGTCTTTGTCTTGTACCCAAACCTTGGGCGGTGTGTAAGCCGCGTTCTGCTCGTCAGTATTGTTGTTAGAATGGTTGTTATCCTGACTCATAATATATCCTTAATTTGCGTTTATTAATTTACGTTATCGATGTTTTATCAGCTCATGTGTTTTGTCTATTTTTTACGTAAGCATCAAGCCAAGGTTCACTATAGCGAAAAATTAACGGTATATTAAAGTCCTCTCTTGTAATCAATCTAGCGCTTCAAACATGACCTTTTATAAAATACTACCTTGATTTACTGTTATTGTGAGCCGCTCTTTCTTATACTACTCAGCTTGCACCGCTTAACAGGCCGTTTTGCTTGTCTTAAAATCAAAAATCCAATGAGAGTGACATGGTAACGCTAACCCCAACGCAAGAAAAATACCTGCCCTATGTGTTAGCGGTAGCGCTGTTTATGCAGATCCTAGATGCTACTATCCTAAACACCTCGCTACCGCAAATGGCACAAGCACTAGGCGAGTCGCCACTTAAAATGCAATGGGCGGTCATCAGTTACGCGTTAACATTAGCGATTTTTATCCCTATTAGTGGTTTTTTGGCTGACAAATACGGCACACGTCGCATCTTTTTGACTGCCATTGTCATATTTTCTATCGGCTCGGTACTGTGCGCCGCATCCCCAACGTTGGACTTTTTGATAGGTTCGCGGGTGATTCAAGGGATTGGCGGCGCCATGATGACGCCGGTTGCACGCTTAATACTGGTCAAGTCTTATCCACGTAATAAACTACTGACCGTCATGAATTTTGCGGTGATACCAGCATTGGTTGCGCCACTCGTGGGACCAGTGCTGGGTGGCTATATTGTTCAGTATGCCAGCTGGCATTGGATATTTTTGATTAATATTCCGATGGGTATTTTAGGGTTTGTCATGGGTAAAAAGCTGGTGCCCGCTTTGTTTGAAGACACCAAACGCCTTGATTGGCTAGGCTTTGGGTTGTTTGCAGCAGCAGCTTGCGGCTTCACTCTTGCTGTAGAATTTGGCTCGCAAGTTGGGCGCGGTATATATGGCCTCTTATTGGCTGTAGCAGCAAGCGTATTATTAGGCGCTTATGTGGCATATGCTAAACGCGGCGCAGCACCCCTGTTTCCGCTTACTCTATTTGATATTCGCACCTTTCGCATCGGTATTACAGGCAATTTATTTACCCGTTTGGGCATCAGTGCTGTGCCGTTCTTACTGCCGTTATTGTTACAAGTGGTATTTGAGTACTCGCCATCACAAGCAGGTTGGTTACTCGCCCCTATTGCTATCGGAGCCATCGGTATTAAACCTTGGGTCAGTAAAATTATCCAGCGGTTTAGCTACCGTAAGGTTTTGGTATTAAATACTTTATTAATCGGCCTATTAATTATTGTGTTAGCACAGTTCGATAACCCTGATAATTGGCTATGGTTCATACCTCTTCTCATCATGATGGGTGCGTGTAATTCTATGCAATTTAGTGCGATGAACACCATTACTATCGGCGACCTAGAAGGCGCGCAGACCAGTAGTGGTAATAGCCTAATGGCCGTCAATCAGCAGCTAGCAATTAGCTTTGGTATTGCTTTTGGGGCAGCGGTGCTCAACCTGCTGCGTGAGCGCTTTGAGCTTGATACTTTGGCGGCGTTTCAAACGACGTATTGGGTACTTGGCGTGTTAACCATCCTCTCAGGATTATACTTTTTACGACTCAAGCCTGAAGATGGTCGCGGTTTATACTAACACCCGTAATGTCTAGCTCTCTCAAACCCATCGATGTTATGGGTGCTATAAACGGCATACTTTAAAATCATAAACATAAGACATAAAAATGCCAGCCTGTCCTTAGATATATATCCAAAGACAGGCTGGCAAAAATAGTCTATTCACAATAAAACTAACGCAGTGTTAGACGCTAAGCATCTTATAGCGCGTCATCGTCATGCATTTGCGATTGGATATAGCGCTCGACCCCAATACTCTGTATCAGATCTTCTTGAGTCTCCAACCAATCGTCATATTCTTCATTACCATCTTTTAAAGTGACCAACAGCTGGCGCGATACATAGTCACGATGCGTTTCACACAAGGTAACCGCATCAGTGATAATAGTAAACTTTTGCCTTTCTAAACGCAGATTACACTCGATCATCTCAGGTACATCTTCTGCAAGAAACATCTTGCCATAATCTTGCAAGTTTGGCAGGCCACCCAGTAATAAGATACGCGCAATCAGATCGTCCGACCATTTCATCTCAGCAATAGATTGCTTATAAAAATTTTCGTTTAATGCTTCAAGCCCCCAGTGGCGGGCAATACGTGCATGCAAAAAATACTGGTTAATAGCAATCAACGACTGTCCGAGCACTTTATTTAAGGCGCGAATGACCTCTTTATCCCCTTTCATATTCTTTCTCCCTAACCTCTTAATACTGACTCTAAATATTGTGATTCATTACATCTATAATGAAGTTAAACAATATCAGGAGATACCTCTGCCATTTGGCTTTGTAGATAATTAGGCAGACCGACCATATCAATAAGGCGTAGCTGCTGCTCTAACCAATGTGCATGATCTTCTTCAGTATCTTTGAGCTGCTCAACCAACATCTCACGGGTCACATAATCCTGCTCTTCTTCACACAGCGCAATACCGTCTTTTAGATGCTGCTGCACCTCATACTCTAAATCAAGATCATATTGCAGCATCTCAGGAACAGTGCTACCGACTTTAATCTCATTAACGGTCATTTTTGGCGTACCGCTGAGCATCAAAATACGGCGAATAATGGCCTGCGCATGCAAAGTTTCATCTTCCATTTCATGATGGATACGGTCATATAGCTTACCGTAATGCCACTCAGCATACATCTCTGAATGAATAAAATACTGGTCACGGGCTGCAAGCTCACCGCCCAGTAAGAAATTTAAATAATCAATGACTTTTTGGCTGCCTATCATAACGCGTACTCCTATTCCTATACTCATTCGATTTTTTATTTATTCTAAGATGGTTCTATTAATACAAAAAAATGTATTTATCAGTCGTTTATTGACCTTCAACTATATCCAATATATGACTAAAGTATCTAACAGCATTAGTAAAATATAGTAGCACAAAGGCAGGATAAGGGGTGTAACGTTATGAACTAGGAATAAGATGTCAGTTGAGAATAATAACTAACATCATTGTAAGAGTGACTATAAAGAAGCAGATAACACTTAAGCATGATTTGGAATTGTTGATAAAAAGGGGAAATAGTAGGTAGTAGAAAGTTACTACATACGCCTTACCAAGTGTTCATTTTTGGAAACTAATGTGCTTCACAACTTATTTATGTCAATTAGCCGTCTTTAATCAAACACTTGCTTTTCATTGGCATAACAATTGCATCATTTAAACCGCATAAGCCAATATATCGAGTTTGGCATGATGCTCGTTTAAATAGTCATTTACCATGGGTTCACAGCATCCACAACAAGTAGCAACATCAAGAGAGTCTTTTAAACCCTCAAGGGTATCAACTCCTGAAGCGATAGCCGCTTGAATTTGCTTCTCTTTTACATCGTTACAGATACATACATACATAGTTTGTTCCTATCACTATAGCTAGTTAGTATTGTTTATAATAACGATAATTATTACCATTTACAATGACTGTTTTGACAACAATTTTCAATAACGATTTATTTGGTGCGCTTAAGTAATAGGCGTTGGTAATGCTACACAAACATAAAAAATAAGTTTACTGATATTAAAATATAGAAAAATATATTTATATATCCGTAAATATTAATATATTGCCGATGAACGGTGTTAAAATACAGACAAGTGGGCATATAAAAGATATTTTTATGTATATAAATATATATTTTATGTTATTATTGTTTTCAGTTGCTTAAATGTTTTTTATTGTTCGTTTAGTTTATTATTTATGTATACTTATGTATAAACTGAATGCTCAATTTTGGACCATAGCTGAAGTGATATTGGTTAGCTGACGTTAAGTCGATTCTGTTTACAAGATCAATATAATTATGCTTCAAATCTTTTACGAAATGAATGCGTTTTAATGACTCGATTGATTAGATAGTAAGTTATCGGATACTACTAGGTAATGGATTATCTATTTTATTAACTACTCAACTTCTCTCTTATTAAGATGAATAAAATTCATAAGTAAGTGTGACAATCTATTTGGAATATACTCTATGTCTGACAATAATTTTGCTATGCAGCCTCTTGAATTATTTAAAGTACTGTCTGATCCAACTCGTTTGAAGTTGTTCCAGATTTTATTTAATAAAGAGTCACGCTGTGTATGCGAACTGGTAGATCTGCTTGATCAACCGCAGCCTACAGTTTCTCGTCACCTAAACCATCTAAAAAAGCTAGGCATCCTTAGTTGCTCACGCGAAGGTACATGGATGTGGTATGAAGTGGCTGACGATTTACCAGAGTGGTGTCAAGAAATATTAGAAATTACTTATAACACGCTACAAAGCCAGCCAGAAGCCAGTTAGTAGTCAGCTTTGCTATATGCATCTTTTATGAATAAAAAAAGACCTACATTATTTAGGTCTTTTTTTATATTTTATTAAAACGTTTGTTATGGCAAATATAAATTATGCTAAGTCTAAAAAATCACTAACAAAAGCATTGGTTGGATGATGAATCAACTCTTCTGAGGTACCTACCTGCTCTACACGGCCATGATTCATAACCACAATCTCATCAGATACTGCACGTGCCTCTTCTTGATCGTGCGTTACCATGATACTGGTGATGCCAAGCTCGTGGTGAATATCTTTTAACCAAGTACGTAGCTCTTTACGTACTTTAGCATCAAGCGCACCAAATGGCTCATCAAGCAGTAATAACTTTGGCTTAACCGCTAAAGCGCGTGCCAACGCAATTCGCTGACGCTGACCACCAGATAGCTGATGTGGGTAAGCATTCGCCAATTGCGGTAACTGAACCAAGTCTAGTAGCTCAGCCACACGCTTATTGATATCGGTCTTGCTAGGACGTTCATTCTTTGGTAATAGCGTCAGTCCAAAAGCGATGTTATCCGCGATATTTTTATGCCGAAATAGCGCATAATGCTGAAACATAAAGCCAATACGGCGTTTTTGTACTGGCGTATTGGTCACATCAAGCTCATCGAAAAGTATCTGTCCAGAATCTGCATACTCAAGACCAGCAATAATACGTAGCAAGGTGGTTTTACCGCAGCCTGAAGGTCCAAGCAAAGTGGTTAATTTCCCAGTAGGAACGGTAATATTAATGTCATCTAAGGCGGTAAAGTTACCAAAGTTTTTATTTACGTTACGAATTTCGATGCTCATAATGGTACCTTTATTTATATTTTGCTTATCGTGGCAAATTGTTTGAGGGCGGCAGTATTAATTGTATTCAAGTCGGCTATCACCATTTTAGACCCTGTCACCTATACATTCCCTGAGCTATTGACAGCTTGTGACGTCGTAGCATCGGTGGCATTAGCGCTCACTGGTAGCTCAGGCGCAGCCGCTAGTCGTTCGGATTTGGCAAACTTGCGCTCTTGTAGCTTGGTCATCACTTGTTGTATGAGCAGTGTCACTAAGGCAAGTGCAGCAAGCAAGCTTGATAAAGCAAAAGCGGCGGTAAAGTTATAGTCGTTATAAGCAATCTCAACCAGTAGCGGCATGGTGTTGGTCTCGCCGCGAATATGACCCGATACCACACTAACAGCGCCAAACTCACCCATCGCCCGCGCGTTGGTCAAAATCAAGCCATAAAGTAGTGCCCACTTGATATTTGGCAAGGTGACATGCCAAAAAGTCTGCCAACCACTCGCGCCTAAAGTAAGCGCGGCCTGCTCTTCACTATCGCCTTGCGTCTGCATGAGCGGTATCAGCTCACGCGCGACAAATGGAAAGGTGACAAATAATGTCGCCAATACAATTCCTGGTACAGCATAAATTACCTGAAAACCCATGCTCTCAAGCCAGCCGCCAACGGTAGAGTTCAGACCAAATAGCAACACAAACATCAAACCGGCGACGACTGGCGATACCGAAAATGGCAAATCAAGTAAGGTGGTGACCAGCTGTTTGCCTTTAAATTGATAACGCGTGACCAGCCAAGCAATCGCAATACCCATCACCATATTGATCGGTAACACGATACCCGCGGTAATCAATGTCAGCTTGATAGCTTGCAAGGCTTCTGGATCAACGAGCGAGGCGATATACAACTGCCAGCCATTTTTAAAAGCTTCGTAAAACACCGCCAGTAGTGGTATGACCAACATAACAATCATAAATAAAACCGCAACAGCAATAAAGGTGCGCCGTATCCAAGGCGTGTCTTTGGTTGCAGGATTGCTCTGATAATCATAGCTATTAGATATTTGCATGTTAGCGAGCTCCCACACGGCGCGACAGTTTCCACTGAGCAATATTGATGGTTAATAAAATCACAAATGAGATCAGTAGCATAAATAAAGCAACGGCTGATGCGCCTTGAATATCAAACTGTTCAAGCTTACCGATAATGATGAGTGGTAAAATCTCAGATTGCATAGGGATATTGCCCGCGATAAAAATCACCGAGCCATACTCGCCAGTCGCACGCGCAAACATCATGCCAGCGCCCATCAGCAGCGCTGGTAGTAGCTCCGGCAATATGACCTTGCGAAAGGTCGTTAAACGATTGGCACCCAATACCGCAGCAGCCTCCTCAAACTCAACAGACAACTCTGCGAGTACTGGCTGTACCGCACGGACAATAAACGGAAAACTAACTACCACTAAAGCCAGCCAGATGCCTAATGGCGTAAAAGCTACCTGAATATCGAACTTGGCAAACCACTGACCAATCAAACCATTAGGTGCATAAAGCGTGGCAAGAGAGATACCTGTGACCGCGGTCGGCAGCGCAAATGGCAAATCAACCAAGGCGTTAATCATTGATTTGCCCCAAAACTCGTAACGTACCAGCACCCACGCAACCAGCGTACCAAATACCATATTGGTCAGCATGGCCAAAAACGACATCCATAAGCTCAGCTTAATAGCAGCCGTCACTTGCGGCTGACTGATGGTCTCCCAAAACCCAGCCCAGCCCATCTGTGTCGTGGTATAAGCCATCATTGCAAACGGTAGGACGACCAATAATGATAAGCTAAAGACCGTAATGCCCATGCTCAGACCAAACCCTGGCAACACATTGCGTTGACGCAAACGGGTCAACCAGCCTTTTTTGTGAAGGGGTTTATTGGCAGAAGATGTTTTTGCTTTCATAGTGATGTCCTATAGCCTAACGTCAGCACTGAGTTTAGAGCTTGATTTAATATGTAATTAGGTACTTGTTAGGTACTTGGCGGTAATGCCTAGGGTACAGACCACGTTGTGTCAGATATACTATTAGATTGGTCTGCTTACGGTACAAAGGACATAGCGCAGGTGGCCATGTCCTTTATATGATTGGACGTTACTCGTCAAATGGCCTTATGAGAAGCCAGCGTACTTTTTAAACAGCTCTATTACATTGGTACCAAGTATTTATTGCGGGGCGTTGATAGCAAGCTGATCAAATACACCGCCATCGGTAAAGTAAGTACCCATAATCTCATCCCAAGTGCCAAAAGCATCATTTGGGCGGAAAGTTTCAACTGGCGGTAGTTTGTCACCATTTTTATCAAGGACACTTTTCACACTTGGGCGTAAGTACAGGTCAGCAGCCAACTGCTGCGCAGGTTCACTCCATAGGTAGTCAAGATACGCTTTTGCCGCATCAGTTGTGCCTTTTTTATCCGTTACCGACTTAACAATAGCCACAGGGCTTTCTGATTTAATCGAGTATTCTGGATAAACGATATCTACTTGACCGGCGCCAAAATCAGTTGCGGCCAAGTTGGCTTCGTTTTCAAAGGTGACCAATACATCGCCAATACCGCGCTGAACAAAGGTCGTCGTTGCGGCGCGGCCACCATTTTCATAAACTTTGACATTTTTGAGCATGTCTTTTACATAGTTTTTGGCAGGCGCTTCTTCATTATTGAAGGCGTGTAGACCATAACCATAAGCCCCTAAAAATGCATAGCGACCATTACCCGTGACTTTTGGGTTGGCCATGACAATCTCAACACCCTCTTTGGTCAAGTCTTCCCAATCACTGATGCCTTTTGGATTGTCTTTACGCACCAAAAATACGATGGTACTGGTAAAAGGCACGGCGTTATCAGGGAACTGAGATTCCCAATCTGACTCAACCAAGCCTTTTTTCTCAAGCAGCTCAATATCTGAGCCTTGGTTCATGGTGGCGACATCTGCTTGCAAACCGTTAGCCACAGACAATGCTTGCTTACTTGAGCCGCCGTGTGACTGTTTAATTAAGATATTACTGTCTGGGTGCTCGCTTTTATAGTGTTCTACAAATAGCGGGTTGTAGTCCTTGTAAAAATCGCGTGCTACATCGTAAGAGACGTTTAGCAGCTCAATATCTTGCCCCTCTGTAGTCGCTGCGGTACCATCAGCATTAGCAGTGGTTTCTGCCTGCTCACTATTGCTACAGCCAGCGATTCCAAGGGTGAGCGCAACGCCTGCGATACTTAAGACGCTAAGCGCTTTCTTTTTATGTTGATAGCCTGCTGCGTAAGATGTCATAAATGCCTCAAAAAAGTTTGTTATGTAATGCAAGTATGCTAACAGTGCTGGCTTATTATGTTTAATGACTAATATGCGTATGTTATTGCCAAAATGGAATAATATACACATATAGCCAATTAATGAGCCACTTCCTGACTCTACTCTCTGGCAGGTAAGTTTACGTAACGTTAATCCTATAAGGTGAGCAGAGCGTTCTGTTGTAGACTATGGCATACTTTAATCGCTCAACGCTCAGTCATGGCATACATCTTGCCACCCATTTACCAATACTAAGGAGCCCTTCTTATGACCAACTACCCACGCCAGCGCTCGTTACTTTCTATTGCAACCTTACTGTTTGTTACCACTGCCCTCACGTCCGTAACGGGCTGTAGCTACAATAATGATTTAGTCGTTAAGAGCGCGGTGAAGAATGCTACCGTTATTCAAACGCCTGCTGTACAAAAGGTCGTTGGTGATTATGCTTCTGTAGGTTATGACAAGCGGGCGCAAGGTAATGACTGGGTGGGTGTCATCGTACGGGCAGATGACAGAGATGACAGCGAACAGATTGATATTAAAGTACGCGCTCGTAGCGATATAAAAAAACCGACCTGTCATTTTGATGGAAAAGCCACCTTAATGGGTCAAGACGACGCGCATGGGGTTGTTTTTCAGACCACCGTTGATGACAGTATGGCTTTTTTTCAATTCAAAGACGGTGAGCTGACTATTGATAGTCAGGATAAGTATGTACTCAATCAATTTTGCTCTGGTGGCGGTACGCTAGTTGGCGACTATCAGAAGCTCTCGAATCATCTAGAGCTCACCTAAATACAGCGCTCTTTAGCTGCTCATTAATAAAAAAGGTGTCAGACTATAAATCTGACACCTTTTTTTGTTTCTGTTTAATCTATAGAAGAACTGATAGTTATACCGCAGAAGCACCTGTAAGCTTCACCTCAGCACGGTCATCGATAGCGATACCAGCATAGTAATTGCGCAAAATCTGTAATACCTCTGGACGGCTGAAGTTGTCTGGCACCTCCAGATCCTCTGATAGCGCTTTACGCAGCTTGGTTCCTGAGACTTTGACGTGCTCAGAGACATCATGCGGGCAGGTTTTATCAGACGCCATGGCGCTACAAGCATTACACCAAAAGGTCCAACCAATCTTTAGCGGCTGCGTGATCAAATCATCTTTGCCGACGTATTCAAAGATCGTCTGCGCATCAAAGGCGCCATAATAATCACCGACGCCTGCATGGTCACGACCAACAATCAGATGGCTACAGCCGTAGTTTTGACGAAATACCGCATGCAGCAGTGCCTCACGTGGCCCAGCATAACGCATATCGAGCGGATAGCCTGCCTGAATGACGGTGTCTTGCTTAAAGTAATTATCAATCAAGGTTTTAATGGCCTCTTGGCGCACCTCAGCTGGAATATCGCCAGGCTTTAACGCCCCAAGCAATGAATGAATCAACACCCCATCACAAATCTCGATAGCAATCTTGGCAAGGTACTCATGCGAGCGATGCATGGGATTACGGGTTTGGAAGGCGGCGACCGTTTTCCAGCCTTTATTATTTAGTATTTCCCGTGTTTCAGCGGGTGTTTTATAAATCTCAGGGTATAAGGTTGGGAACTCGCCTTCGCTTAGCACTTCAACGCGACCTGCGATATTGACTTCACCCTGATTAAGTACTTGCTGCACGCCCGGGTGCTCAGAATCCGTGGTGGTAAAGACTTGTTGACACTCATGTTCTTTATCGATGGTATAAGTCTCTTCTACCGTCAGTATGCCCATAATCTCATTATCTTGAGCGACCAATGCAACTTTATCACCATGGTTTAGACTATCGGCAGTCGCTTTCGGTGCTGACAACGTAATAGGAATCGGCCAAAACAAGCCCGCATTGTCGCCGCTTTGCAAGCGCATGTCATCGACCACCCCTTGCCAGTCGGCCTGATTCATAAAACCATTTAATGGGGTAAAACCGCCAATACCGAGCATAATCAAATCGCCACGCTCACGAGAGCTTAACGTAGTAGTTGGTAAGGTGCTGGCAAGCTTTAGAGCTTGCTGGCGCGCCTCACCCTTTAATAACAATGGCTTAAGATTCTTGCTGCCATGTGGTGGCACGAGTTTAGATGGTTGTTGATTAGCGGTAGTAGATGTCATTTTTTAAAACCTTTATAGATAGTGACCAAATGAGTCGTGATAAATTTGATAAACCTAGGCTACCTAACTTTGGTTATGAAAATTTATGCTGACTTTGGATATAGATATGTCTTAAAGGAATTTATGTTTATAGACGCAAGCTTATATGATGTGACTCTGAATTGTTTACCTTGCGACTGGCAATAAGATCAAGTACACACGCAAAACATTTTTGTCGCTGCTTTTATGTCTAAAAAATTGAGATTACGTCATGTATCAATATAATTACGCTGACCAAACCTTGGTAGAGGAACGGGTCGCCCAGTTTCGTGACCAAACCGAGCGATTTTTGGCAGGCGAGCTTGCCGAGGAGCAGTACTTACCGCTGCGTCTACAAAACGGTCTGTATATCCAGCGCTATGCACCCATGCTGCGTATCGCCATTCCTTATGGACTACTTGCCAGCTACCAATTACGTAAATTGGCTGAGATTACCCGCAAATACGACAAAGGCTACGGCCACTTTACCACCCGTACCAATATGCAGCTGAACTGGCCAAAGCTAGAAGACGTGCCTGATATCTTAGCGGAGCTGGCCTCAGTACAGATGCACTCTATCCAAACCTCGGGCAACTGTATTCGCAATACCACCACCGACCCTTATGCTGGTATTCATCAAGAGGAGATTGCTGATCCGCGTCCGTATTGTGAAATCATTCGTCAGTGGTCGACCTTTCATCCTGAGTTTGCTTTTTTGCCGCGTAAATTTAAGATTGCTGTTATCGGCACCGAAAACGATCGTGCGGCCACCCGCGTGCATGACATTGGTCTGCACATAAAGAAAAATGAAGACGGCGAGCTTGGCTTTGAAGTCCTAGTCGGCGGCGGTCTTGGTCGTATTCCTGTGCTTGGCAAAGTTATCAATAAGTTCTTGCCCCGTCAGCATCTACTTAGCTATTTGGACGCTATTTTGCGGGTTTATAACCTGCATGGTCGCCGTGATAAAGGCAGTAAATACCGCTCACGTATCAAAATCTTAGTCGATACCTTGGGCGGCCCTGCCTTTGCGAAATTGGTCGATGCTGAGTGGGAGGCGCATACCAAAGACGGACCGTTAACACTGACAGATGCCAACTTTGAACATGCCAGCAGTTTTTTTAGTGAGCCTGATTATAAAGAATTTGATGCATTGCAAGCGCAATCTGATTTGCAGCAGCAATTAAGTGCGGATAAAGACTTTGCCAATTGGTACAACCAAAATACAGTGGCCCATAAAATCGCAGGCTACCGCGCGATTGTCATCTCCTTAAAGGCAGGTCTTGTCGATGGTAAATACGTTCCATCAGGCGATGTCACTGAGTCACAAATGGATGCGTTGGCTGATCTTGCGGACCAATACAGCTTTGGCGAGCTGCGTGGCACTTATCAGCAAAACCTGGTCTTCGCTGATGTGCAAACCAACCAGCTGTATGAGCTATGGCAAAAGCTGACCGACCTGCATCTGGCGCGTCCAAATATCAACACCTTAACTGATATGATCGTCTGCCCAGGCTGGGACTATTGCTCGCTGGCCAATGCCACCACCCACAATATCGCTGAGCAAATCGAAAAGCAGTTTAGCGATTTGGACTACCTTTACGATCTTGGTGATATACGTCTGAATATGTCGGGCTGTATCAACGCTTGCGCCCACCACCATACCGGTGATATCGGCATCCTCGGCGTCGATAAAAAAGGTGAAAACTGGTATCAAATCAGCCTTGGCGGTAATTCAAGCAACGATGCCAAGCTGGGTAAAATACTTGGCCGCTCCGTCCCTACCGAAGCGGTGGCAGATACCATTCAACAGATCGTCGATGTCTATGTCGAGCTGCGAGCCACCACGGACAATGATGTCGAGAGCTTTGGCGAATTGGTTGAGCGCGTCGGTATTGATCCCTTTAAGGAGAAGGTCTATGGCTAATCATCATATCTTGGACAGTAGCGGCGTCGATATTAGCGCTCAAGACAGCTGGTATGCTCTCGCCACGGATACGCTGCCAGATGGTATCGCCTCGATAGAGCTAACGCTACTTGAGCTGCTACAAAAACAAGAAAAACCAGATGTGCTTGTGCCGCTGGCCGATCTCTTAGACGGCTCAGGGGCACTGGCCACGGGCTTGGTAAAAGAAGTGTATGAGCTGATTGTCCAGCACAGTAGCCGTACTGGTCTATGGGTGACTGCTGATACGGACACAGAGGCACTAGCAGCACTGAGTGAGCTGCTATTAAAGCAGACGCTTATCGTCATACATGTGCCCAAATTTGCGGATGGTCGCGGCTTTAGCTTCGCTCAAACGCTGCGCCAAATTGGCTATCAAGGCGAGATTCGGGTCGCAGGCGCATTTGGCCGTGATCAAATTGCTTACTTACTACGCGTAGGCGTCGACAGCTTTGTGCTCAGTGAACACGACTTACAGTCAGACTTTGATATTTCTCAAGCATTTACTGCCCTTGCTAGCAGTTATGACGGTCGCGACGCCTCAAAACTGCCTATGTTTGCAGCATCTTAGTTTTTATAATGACCTGTTTATAAAGATTTAACTTTCTTTTGTAGGCTGTGGTTTTGACCCAGCATATCAATTTTGCAAGACATTAAAGCTGGGTTAAAAACCCAGCCTACGACTTTAACTACCCTTAAGGAAAAACAATGAGCCAGTTACACCCAAACCTAGACATTGACCAAGCCAATCAAGACCTGCAAGGCAAATCACCTGAGCAAATCGTTGCGTGGGCACTAACCCAAGCGAAAAACCCAATCATCACCACCAATTTCCGTCCTTACGAGTCAGCGATTTTGCATTTGGTTGCCAAGCAGCGTCCGGATATCACCGTATTATGGGTAGATTCTGGTTATAACACCGATGCCACTTACCGCTTTGCTAATAAAGTGATTAATGATTTAGATCTAAACGTCATTACTTATATTCCTAAACAAACGGCCGCCCACCGTGATGTCACGATGAATGGTATTCCGGGTGTCAATGATGAGCAGCATGATAAATTTACCGAACAAGTCAAGTTAGAACCATTCCGCCGTGCACTCGATGAGCTACAGCCTGATGTTTGGTTTAACGCTATTCGCAAGGATCAAACCGAGTTCCGTCAAGGTCTTGATGTACTGAGCTTATCAAAAGACGGGGTATTAAAAGTCGCGCCGTTATTTGAAAAAACCGATAGCGATTTAGACGACTATTTGCTTGAGCATAATCTGCCAAATGAGTTTGATTACTTTGACCCAACGAAGGTAGAAGAGCACCGCGAGTGTGGTTTGCATACGCAATTATAGGCTCAAAGGTTTACTGAAACTAAACGCCCTTTCTTAGACTAAGAGAGGGCTTTCGCGTTTTAATAAGCTATCGATTATAAATAAAAGAGGTAAACAAGCCGCCGTAGATGTTCATCTATTCCCTTTTAAGACATAAACCCCACTTGTTATGACATAAATGACTATGTTAATGCCAATTCGCTAGAGGAGACCCCACGCGCGATACTTCATAATGACGACATATATAAATTTGCATAACATTCGGTGCCATTATGAATACCTTTCCGCTGTTTTTTAAGCTTGATAATCGTAAAGTGTTGATCGTCGGTGGTGGTGATGTCGCGCTGCGCAAAGCTGACTTACTCAGTCGTGCTGGTGCTGCTATTACTATCGTCGCGCCAGATATCTGCAAGGAACTACAAGCTTTACTACACGATGATAAGCACACTCTTATTTTTGATAATTATCATAAAAAGTACATGACAGGTGCACGCGTTATCATCGCAGGCACTGATATTGAGGCGCTCAATCATCAAGTACACGCGGATGCCACCGAGCTTAATATTCCGGTCAATGTGGTTGATACGCCGCATTTATGCGACTTTATCTTCCCCGCTATCGTCGATCGCAATCCCATCGTCATCGGCATCTCATCGAATGGTAAAGCGCCGGTGCTGGCACGTTTACTTCGCGCACGGCTTGAGACCCTTATTCCGCAAGGCTATGGCAAATTAGCCAAGCTTGCCGGCGAGTTTCGTAGCGAGGTAAAAAGTAAAATCCCAACCCTGACAGGCCGTCGTCAGTTTTGGGAGCGTGCTTTTGAAGGTCAAGTTAGTCAGCTAATCTTTGCCGGTAATGAGCGTCAGGCTACTGCACAATTACAAGCAGATTTAGACAGCACAGTAGCAGCGCTTAAAAATAGTGTTAATCATACTATTGATCCTAATGCCTATAGTCCTGCTACGACGACTAGCCAGCATTCACAGAGCCACAGTACAGAATCACTATCGGCAACTGCGCCTGTAGCAACAGATGAATTAACGGTTACTCAATCAAAACCCGCGCGAGCCGCTGTTGGTGAAGTCTATATCGTCGGCGCAGGCCCTGGTGATCCAGAATTATTAACTTTTAAAGCGCTACGTCTCATGCAACAAGCGGATATTGTTTTTTATGATGCGCTAGTCTCTCCGCAAGTATTGGATCTGTGCCGCCGTGATGCTGATAAAGTGTTTGTCGGCAAAAAGCGTAGCAATCATGCGGTCGCGCAATTGGGCATCAATGAGCTATTAGTCAATAGCGCCAAAGAAGGACGCCGTGTGGTACGTCTAAAAGGTGGCGATCCCTTTATCTTTGGGCGTGGTGGTGAAGAAATTGAGAGCCTGCGCGCGCATGACATCCCTTACCAAGTGGTACCAGGTATTACCGCTGCTAATGCTGCAGCCAGCTATGCTGGTATTCCCCTTACCCACCGTGATCATTCGCAGTCGGTGCGTTTTGTCACTGGGTTTTTAAAGGCGGGTGCGCCCAATGAGAAGTTTGAAAACTTACTTGATACCAATGAAACTGTGGTGTTCTATATGGGCCTACATTCGCTGGCACGGTTGACGACAGGTCTAATTAACGCTGGCCGCTCGTCTGAGACACCGATTGCCATCGTCTCCAATGCCAGCATGCCCAATCAGCAAGTATTAACTGGTACGCTTGAGAGTATCGTCAAATTGCAAAAGCAAAACCAGCTGCCCACGCCCGCCTTACTTATCATGGGAGATGTGGTGGCGCTGCATGATGATTTGGCGTGGTACAACAAACACAATAAAGATACCAGCGATACAGAGGCTAACTGGTTACGTGCAGGAACAGCTGTCACGGACCAAGATGCAAAAAAACCGATAGACCAGCAAGCCCATGCGCTTTCTATGGTCGCTAATTTGGCAGCGCAGCAAAAAGAGGATTTAGAGCAGTTAGTGATTGGATAATGTTTGCTTGATTTCGAACGGACTATAATATAGCCCTGTCAATATGTTATTGGCAGGGTTTTTTATGCGCTTGCAACAAAGCAAACCGCAACAATTCTTGCTAGAATGACAGCTTTCTATTAAATATCCTTAAGCTTAACTATGCTCACACCTGCTAATACCAAGTCCATACCTGCTAAACCTTTAACCATCCTGCATACCTCAGATTGGCATCTAGGACGTAGGCTATACGGGCGCATGCGTTATAACGAGTTTGAAGCATTTTTACACTGGCTTGAAACAACCATTGACGAGCAAAACGTCGATATCCTGATTGTCGCAGGTGACATCTTTGACACCATGACCCCGAGTAACCGAGCGCAAGCGCTGTATTATGAATTTTTGGGCCGAGTCTCAAAGTCATGCTGTGAGCATATCGTCATCGTCGCAGGCAATCATGATTCGCCGACTTTTTTGGATGCACCAAGTAACGTACTTAAGTTCTTAAACGTTCACGTCATCGGCACCGCTTGTGAAGACTTAAACGATGAAGTTTTGGTATTAAACGATACAGATGGCGCGCCGCATTGCATCATCGCCGCTGTACCGTATTTGCGTGATCGTGATGTACGCAGTAGCAGCGCTGGTGAGTCCGCCGATAGTAAAGACGCCAATGTCATCAAAGGCATTCGCGCCCATTATGATGACGTTGCGAGCATTGCTAAAGCCAAGCAAGCTCAATTAATAAAATCCCATCAGCGTCACATTCCGATAATCGCCACAGGGCATTTGTTTGCGGCTGGCGGCACGACTACGGAAGATGATGGTGTGCGTGAGCTTTATGTCGGCTCTCTTGGCAAGATCTCTGCTGATATGTTTGATGAGGCTTTTGATTACGTCGCGCTTGGTCATTTGCATGTGCCGCAGCGCGTTGGCGGGCAAGAGCATATTCGCTATTCAGGCTCGCCTATGCCGATGGGTTTTGGTGAGGCACGCCAGCAAAAACAAGTATTGCTGGTACAGTTTGGCGATGTGAAAAATGATTTTAGCGAGCGAAAATCGGCATCAAATACTACTGCTGCAAGCAGTATGCCTCAGCTTACCGATACAGTGACTAAGATTGAAAAATCGGTAGAAAAAGCCGCTAAAAAAGTAGCCAGTCAGGCGACTGACTTTATGGATGACTTGTTTGGCTTTGACGAGCCGTCGGTTAATGATAATAAAGATGAGATGGTAAAAACTGCTGTCATAGAAAACACTTCTGCTAATCAAGACGAACACAATCAATCACTGTCTATTGATGCCGCTACTACCAATAAAATCCTGTACCGTAATGATTCTAATCAGATGCAAATCATCTCCCTAGCCATTCCAAAATTTCAAAAACTGGCACAAATATCAGGTGATTTAGCGTCTATTCATCAGTATATTGATAAAAACATTCAATCTCTTGATGCAACAGACTCTATTTGGTTAGAAGTTATTTATACGGGCGATGAGGTTATCAGCGAGCTGCATGAGCATATCCAATCAATGGTAGATGGCTTGCCGTGTGAAGTGTTAAAGATTAAAAACACGCGCACCTATAATAAAGTACTGAACCAACAACAAACCTCTGAAACTCTCCAAGACTTAAATGAAGCAGAGGTATTTGAGCGCTGCCTAACCACTCACAATATTCCTGATGAACAAAAATCATCCTTACGTGACGCGTATGATCAAATCGTTTATAACCTGCAGCATGAAGATACTCAGGCTGAATAACTGAGGCTAAATAATAACAGCACATTTTAGATGCCAGCTGATAGCTTCTTCACTTCTTACCACTACTCTCTTTATAATTGCTTTATACAAAAATAAGACCTGCCCATGCGACTGATTGAACTGCGACTCAAGAACTTAAACTCCCTAAAAGGCGAATGGCACATTGATTTTAGTGATTCCGCTTTTCTAAATGAAGGCATCTTTGCCATCACTGGGCAGACGGGCGCTGGCAAGACCACCATCTTGGATGCAATTTGCTTAGCCTTATATAGTCAAACGCCAAGATTGGGCGATATTACGGGCACAGCGAACGAGATCATGACCCAAGGTACGGGCGAATGCTCAGCAGAAGTCATCATCGAAATAAATTCTAAACGCTATCAATGCTACTGGTATCAACATCGCGCGCACAAAAAAGCCAAGGGTAACCTATTACCGATTAGACATGAGATTAGTGAGGTCAAAACTGGCAAGATTTTAGAGGAGAAAAAATCTAAGACATCCGCCTACATTCAAGACCTCATCGGCATGGATTTTAATCAATTTACCCGCTCAATTATGCTTGCTCAAGGCAGTTTTGCCGCATTTTTAAAGTCTGATATTGGTGATAGAGCAGCGATTTTAGAGAAAATAACCGGCACTGCCATTTATGCCAAAATATCGCTAAACGTCCATGAGAAACATCGTACTGAAAAAGAAGCGCTTGGCAAGCTACAAGCAGGCGTGGATAGCTTATCTTTGTTAAGCCCTGAGGATGAAAAGCGACTGGCAGCAGAGTTAGAGACTCTGAATGAGCAGCAAAGCAAGCAGCGCCAAACCTTCAAAACCCTGAGCGAGCAGCTGCAATGGCTAGATAGCGTTCAGCAACTACAGCAAAATTTATCAACCTATCAGACCGAGTTTGCAGTGGCACAGCAGGCACAGACAGATTTTACTCCAGAAGCCGAGCGCCTAGATATTGCTAATAAAGCTTTAGAGATTGACAGCCACTTTCGAGAGCTAAGCTATAGCCGAGAGTTGGTCAATCGACTTAGCAGTGAACAGCATCAGTTACTCAGTAAGATCCCATCTCAGCAGGCAGTGCTTGCACAAGCTACGACCCATTTAAACGATATCACTACCATTGAAAAGCAAGCAACAGATTATCTGCAAACCACTCTGCCAATTATTACAAAGACACGTGAGTTGGATGCTGAGATAAAACAGCAATCCCATTCTTTGGTAGACGATAAGCAACGTAAAGACGACTTAGACAATAATACGCAGCGATTACATCAAGAAATAGCCAGCCACAGCCAAATAGAACAAGACACTAAGACTCAGCTTAGCAGTATAGAAAAGTATTTTAGCGATTTCCAAGAGCTAAATGCTCTCGACACAGACGTGGCGACCTTTGATAGCAACTGTAGCCGGTTAAAAGCATTGTTAGAAGATAACGTCAGCTTAGCGGCGGATAAACTTGCGCAGGACAATCAATCAAGCCAGCTACAAGCTCGTTTTGATGATTTATCTAAACAGCAAGACGCAGACCAGATAGCGATAACCAAGCAACGTGAGCAACTTACAAGCTTACAACAGCAGCAAGTGGCACTTATCGAAAAACAATCGCTTGCTAGTATGCGCCGTGAGCAAGAGCAAGTCGATCAGATAAGCGCTCAGATTGTACAAGCCAGCTTTAAGCTACAGCAGCTGTCTGAACTTACTCGCCAAATCGAAAAGACGAAGCTCTCGCTACCCACACTAAATAAGGAATTAACTTCCCTAGAAACACTCATTGCTGATCATAAGTCAGATATTGAAGTTACTAAGCTCAAAAAGCAAGAAAGACAAGAGCATCTAGATTTGTTGCAAAAAGTCGCCAAGCTTGAAGATTATATAGCAGAACTAGAAGATGGGACGCCCTGCCCACTTTGCGGTGCGCATGAACACCCTTATGGCGCACATCATCCACTACTAGACAATGACAATGCTAATCACAATCAGCCGTCTAAAACACAACAAGCTCGGCTACAAATAGCGGAACTAGAGACCTTTATTGATAATCTTGAGCAGGCTTTATCGCAACATCGTATCGACCGTGCCACAAAAAAAGAGACACTGAATAACCAAGAGCAACAACTGGCGCCCCTACAGCAGCAATCTAAAACCTTGCATGAGGATATCCAGTCTGACCTACATTTGCTATTTGCGACTAAGAACGATTACTCTGAAGCAATCGCAGCAATTATCGACCCTCTTATTCAAATAAACGATAACATTGATGCGACTACTGCGAACATAGAGCCTATCTTATTCTCATTAGACACCGTCAAACACGACCTGACTGAACATAAACAGTCTCTTAAAACCATAGTGGTCGAATATGAGCACTTAACTGAAACTACTGCAAAGCTCAGTACTACCATCGAAACCGACGAACAGCAACAGCAGGCATTAAGTCGCGAGATGAACAACCTAACGACAGACATAAAGCTTGCTTCTCAGAAAGTTAACGGTATAAAAGATAAGCTTGCTGCTAACTTCTCGGAGCTAGCGCCGATTATGACTACCGTTTCATCGCTAACGCATAAGTATCCTGCAGGTAAATATAAAGATTATTTAACGACGGCGCTCAATGCGGCAGACGTATCTGAAGCACTTAAGCAACTAGATGATAGTTTTGATAAGCAAACGGTAATGGATCGTGCAGACTATGAACGTCATATTGAAAAACTGCGGCAACAGCGCAGCGCTTTAAACCAGTTAAAACAACAGTTCAATGAGCAAAAAAACAGTCAGCATCAGCTAACCAATACCTTAAGCAGTTTGACTGCGCAGATTGAAACCAAGCAAACACAGCTTGATCATGATGAAGTAGCGCTCAAAGAATTGCACAATTCAATTACTAATAAAATTAGAGTTATTGAACAATTACAGCAAGATAGAAAAGAGATTTTTGCCGATAAAAATACAGATACTGAAGAAGATCGGTTACGCAATATTGTCGATGAAGCAAAATCTAAGCAAGCGTCTGTACAAAGACAGTTAGATAAGGTAGAGCACGATTTAGAGCAGTTGGAACGTAGCAAACAACAGTTGATCACAGAGCTGTGGTCTGCGACTACCATATTAGATACGCAGCAAAGCGCCTTTACAGAGTTACTTATAGAGTCACAGTTCGTGGATGAAGCGGCATTCGTTAGCGCCCGTCTGCCGAAAGAAGCGCGTGAAGCACTACATAGGCGTAAATTAGCGCTTGATGGTGCGCGACAGCAAGCCAAACTACAATTAGATAGTACCCAGCAAGCATTAACGCTAAAACTTGCTACTGCTATGACCGAGGAAAGCCAAGAAACGCTCGCAAGCCAGCATCAGCAAATACAAACGGATATCGATGAGCTAAGTCAAAAAATCGGTGCAATTGACCAAAAGCTCAAAGATAACGATAATCAAAAAGGCCAACAAGCGGAACAGCTCGTTGCGATTGATGCGCAAAAACAGAAACTACAAATCTGGCAGCAGCTACACACGCTAATTGGTTCAGCTGATGGCAAAAAATATCG
Source organism: uncultured Psychrobacter sp. (assembly GCF_947488565.1). GTDB lineage: Bacteria > Pseudomonadota > Gammaproteobacteria > Pseudomonadales > Moraxellaceae > Psychrobacter > Psychrobacter saeujeotis. The sequence continues at coordinate 464,913 of NZ_CANKZC010000004.1, forward strand.
CACCTTTGCCCAAGGCTTAACGTTTGAGGTCATGATTAGTCATGCCAATACGCAATTGCAAAAGATGAGTGATCGTTATTTGCTCATTCATGATGATAGCAGTCCGCTTGAGCTTAATGTCATCGACAACTATCAAGGCGGTGATATTCGCAGTACCAAAAATCTTTCTGGCGGTGAAGGCTTTATTATCAGTCTAGCATTGGCGCTTGGTCTCTCGCAAATGGCCAGTCATAACATTCGCGTTGACTCGTTATTTTTGGATGAAGGCTTTGGTACGCTTGATGAAGACTCCTTAGATATTGCACTCGATACCTTAACCAGCTTACAGCAAGAAGGTAAATTGATCGGCATCATCTCTCACGTACAGGCGTTAAAAGATCGTATCTTAACCCAAATAAAAGTCGAAAAACTCTCTGGCGGCTTTAGTCAAATCAGTGGTCAAGGCTGTCAAAAGATAGTCATATAAAAATCCTTAAAACACATTAATGGCCTGTATCAGCCCATAAAAAGCCCACTGCTAAATAAATTAACAGTGGGCTTTCATAGGTATCACAAATACTAATTACTTGGTAACAATACCACTTAGTTCACTCATCAGTACTGACAATGTTGATAAACCAACCTGACTGTCTTCATCTTCACCATAAATATCATCAAGCTTATGCATCTCTGTCGTTACTGCGGCTAGCTGATCGAGATGACGAGAACGCCACTCGCTAAATGCTTGCTTGGCATCTGGTTTAGATAACAGCGCATCCATCAATAAGCGCAAGCTACGTGATAGCTCATTGACTAGGGCATGGCGCGCACGGCGATCCCAATAATCATGCTGCGGTAAAGTGGCGATATTATCCATCATCCAATCTAACTGTAAGACATGGTACGCCTCAAAGTACAGCGTTGCAATTTCATCGACCGGACGCTCATATTGCTCAGCCAATAATGCCGCATCAAGCGCATCGACATGATAAGGTAGCATCGCAAACATCGTCGCATCACTCTCGGACAGATCTTCTTGCATCAAGCTTGTGGCATCCTCTTGCAAATACTCTGCAAATTGCTGTTCAATGAAACCGCCAGATTTGGTTAATTTTTCAACACTATCTCTAAAGCGATTAATCATATCAGCGACTTGTAAGTCTTGTCCAAAGGCATTGATAAACCAGACAACACCTTGCTCAAGCGCATCACGCAGACGCAGCTCAAGTTTTAGCAGCAGTGTTGCGTCAATTTGGTTATCTAACGCTTCAAGCTTTTTCCATGCTATTGAGACATTGAAAACATCACGGCTAATAGCGTAACCCCGTATGATGGTTGCCAACGATTGATCGGTTTCTTCATACAGACGGAACAGTGCCTCAATACCTAAGCGGTTAACCACACTGTTAGTCAAATAAGTACTGATAATCTCGCGATGCAAGCGGTGCTGGGTCATCTCATCAAAGAACCGCGTAGCCAGCTCATCAGGGAAGTACTTACGTAACTCATTGATGAAATACGGATCATCTGGCAAATCTGACAGTAGCAGATTGTCATATACCCACATCTTGCCATAAGCCATAACGACTGCTAGCTCTGGGTTGGTTAGGCCAGTGGTTGCTTTTTGACGTTTGGCAATCTCTTCATCCGATGGCAAATACTCGATCGCGCGATCCAGACGCCCTTCACTCTCCAACATCTGAATGAAGCGTTGATGATCACTCAAGTTGGCCGCCGCACGAATGTGGCTGAGCTCAATCGCTTGGGGTTGGAGATAGTTTTGGCGCAATACCAGCTCTGCTACGGTATCGGTCATAGACTCAAGCAATTCATTACGCTGTTTTAAGGTCATATCACCTTGCTCAACGACTTTGCCAAGTAAGATTTTGATATTAACTTCGTGATCTGAGCAGTTGACGCCGCCTGAGTTGTCGATAGCATCGGTATAAATACGGCCACCCGTTTGTGCATATTCGATACGGCCTTGCTGAGTAAAGCCTAAGTTACCACCTTCACCCACGACTGCCGTACGCAGCTCACCACCATTGACACGTACCGCGTCATTAGCACGATCCCCGACATCGGCATGGCTCTCGTTTTCGCTTTTCACGTAAGTGCCGATACCACCGTTCCAGATGAGATCAACAGGCGATTTTAGTAATGCACTGATAAAATCATTAGGCGCAAGACTATCTTCACTGATATCGAACAGCGCTTTCATCTCAGCACTGATGGTGATGCTCTTGTCTTGACGAGAGAACACACCGCCGCCTTGACTGATGAGCGATTTTTCATAATCATCCCACGTCGAGCGTGGCATTTTAAACAAACGCTCGCGCTCTGCGTAAGAAGCAGCGGTATCAGGATTGGGATCAACAAAGATATGCAAATGGTTAAAGGCAGCGACTAGCTTGGTATGGGTAGATTGCAGCATACCATTACCAAAGACATCACCACTCATGTCACCAATACCAACCACAGTAAAGTCATCACGATTTTGGATATCCATACCGCGCATACGGAAATGACGCTTGACGGACTCCCAACCACCGCGAGCCGTAATACCCATCGCTTTATGGTCATAGCCAACTGAGCCACCTGAAGCAAAAGCATCGTCCAGCCAGAAGTTATATTCAGCAGACAAAGCGTTGGCGATATCAGAGAACGTCGCTGTCCCTTTATCGGCAGCTACTACCAAGTACGGATCATCTTCGTCATAACGCACAGTATCAGCTGGCGGGACAATTTTTCCATCAACGATATTGTCAGTGACATCAAGCATACCGCGTAAAAACGCTTGGTAGCAGGCAATGCCTTCTGCTTGAAACGCTTCGCGGCCATCAGCCATGGTTTTGGTTTTGACAATAAAGCCGCCCTTTGAGCCTACTGGCACAATCACCGCATTTTTAACCATCTGCGCTTTGACTAGCCCGAGCACTTCGGTACGGAAATCCTCCATCCGATCTGACCAGCGCAAACCACCACGAGCCGCCTTGCCGCCACGCATATGTACTGCTTCAACGCGTGGTGAATAAACAAATATTTCAAACATCAATTTAGGCTTAGGCAAGTTAGGAATATTGGCTGCTAAAAACTTAAACGATAAGCGGTCTTTACGCTGACCATTGCTATCGGTTTGATAAAAGTTTGTACGTACCATGGCATTGATTAAGTCCAAGTACCAGCGCAAGATTCGATCTTCATCCAAACTGTCTACATCTGCCAATGCAGCGATGATTTGTTGTTCAATCTGAGTGGTTTTTTCGCGGCGTTCCTCTTCACTATGTTTAGGGTTCATGCGCGCATCGAACAAACTGCCTAAAGCCACACTGATAGCGCTATTTTTCACCACAGTTTGCTGGATATAAGCACTAGAGAAAGGTGCTTTTGCTTGTATCATATAGCGCGATAACGCACGCAGTACGACCACATCATAAGTATCTAGTTTAGTAATTAATACCAGCTCGTTGAAAGAGTCGCTCTCAACACGTCCAGCCCAGATTTGCTTTAGACTGTCTTCAAACTGACCACGCACGACTTGCATATTGACAGTATTGACGTTTTCTAATATCAGCTCATATTCTTGCATCCAAATCGGTTGATCCGGCAGGTCAAACTCATACGTCTGTGCTGAAATAACTGATACACCAAAGTTTTCTAGAATCGGTAGTACTTTGGATAAAATTACTGGTTGATTGCGACCATACAGTTTTAGATGCAACTGATTTCCTGCATCTCCTGTTGACTGGTATAAGTGCCAAATCATCGGCTGCTCATCGCTCAAGCTTGCCAAACGCTTGGTATCTTCAACCGCCGTACGCGCATCAAAACGCTCTTCGTAAGCTGCAGGAATGTAGTCTAGGAAACGACGCGTTAAGGAATTGGCTTGTTGTTCCCCAACATTATCCAGCAGCATTTGCTGATAATGATCAGTCCATGATTTCATAAGTGCTGATAGTTCAGCCTCAAGTGCAGCGTTATCGACATCGTTAACTTGACCTGGTACCGTGCGCACGTGTACATGTACGCGAGCGTGTTCAGATTCGTTGAATTCGGTCGTAAAGCCAGATGATGTGCCACCATAAGCTTCTTTTAGCACTTTTTGTACTTCAATGCGCAATTCAGTGTTGAATTTATCACGAGGGATATAAACAAGGCACGACACAAAGCGCTGATAATGGTCAATACGGCTAAATAAGCGTAGGCTCTTTTTGTCCTGTAATTGGGTGATACCAGAAACGATAGGATATAACTCTTCAACGCTGGCTTGAAACAGATCATCACGCGGTAAAGTATTAATAACATGCATCATTTTATAATAAGCATGTCCTGCACGCGGTAAGTCAGCCATCGCCATAATTTTGTTGGCTTTTTCACGTAACAGCGGGATTTGTTGTACGCTAAGCTGATAGGCTTGAGATGTTAAAAGACCAATAAAACGGTATTCACCAACCAGTTTGCCATTATCATCGAACTTATGAATACCTAAGAAATCCATATATACTGGGCGATGAACAGGAGACACGCGGCTTGATTTGGACAGCATTAACACTCGTGGCTCGGTCAAAAGTTGTTTGAGTTCTTTAGGCAGTCTATCAAAGCTTTCTGATAACTTATCTTCTTCAGCGCCGCGTAGTAGACCAAGACCACTATTACCAATGGCAAACAAATCTAGATCGGCATTTTGGTTGGCACCGCCTTGTTTATTGTCTGATTTGTCATCAACAGCGATATAATTGCCACCTTCGAGACGATACTCACGATAGCCTAAAAATATAAAGTGGTCGTCTAAAATCCAATCTAAAAAGGCTTGAATTTCTTGCTGAGAATAATAAACTTCCGGTAGTGGCTTTTGTGACAGCTCAGTTTGAATATCAGTTAAACGTGCACGCATCTCCTTCCAGTCGCCAACCACGGTATCAAGCGTATCAACTTTATCTAAAAGTATCTGATGTAGCGCCTCTAACTCATCATCATTTTGATATGCAATCTCGCAATGGATGAGCGACATATTAGACGTCGCACTTTCATCAGCATTATCAACTTGGGTCAAATCGCCGTTTTCATCTCGCGTCACGCTGATGATTGTATTATAAGTGCGGTGAACATCGATACCTTGTGCTTCAAGGCTCATAAGCATTGTATCTACCAAAAACGGTCGATCGTATGCCACCATTTGGATAATAGTATGTGAGCTATGAAAATGCTGTTCTTCAGCGATAGGGTTAAAGACCGCTAACTGCGGCTTACTACCTTCATAGGCTTTTAGTAGCGTAAAGTGATGTAATGCCATACCTGCTAAATCAGCATCATTTATGACGTCTGCAGTTTCATGGTGCAGCGGTCGGTAATAGCTATTGATAAAATGATCAAGTAGTGATTTGTCTTTTTGCACATAACTGGTTGCAATATCACTTATCTGGCCAATGCGCTCTTTTGTGATACCAAGAGAGTTGGGCATAGCGTTCGTCCTTTTTATAAGTTTGATTTTTTTAATTAAATGTCGTTTACGTTTTTGTTTGATATTCTACTATTCAAACGTCTTTGACCCGTATACTTCGCTAGTCTGATGGATTGTAACCCACCTATCAGTATAGCTAAAGTGTAAAAAATTATTTCATGAATACGTACCGTCTTGATAACCTTTATTCATAAGATATTTGTTCATTATATCGCTAATTTGATAGTAATATCTTTTAAATATTCTTTTATGTAGATATTCTATACTTTTGTTAAATGATAGTAGTCAATATTTTGACCAAACAAATTTTTTAGCCAATGTCGGTGGGTAGATATATATATTGATAAGGTTGTCTGAAGTAAGGTTAGCCAATAGATACGAATGGCAATGGGTGAGACTTTTTTGTTAGAATACGGCAGTATGTTTAACAGTGCTTTACTGTTTCACTATTAACGCTTAATTAAGGGTAAGATGTATGATGAATATTTTGGTGATCGGCTCAGGTGGTCGCGAACACGCATTGGCTTGGCAATGTGCCAAAAATGATAACGTGCAGCGTATCTATGTCGCACCTGGTAATGCTGGCTCTGCTTTGGAACCCAAGTGCCAAAATGTTGTCTTAAAATCTACCAGTAGTGACGCAAGTGAACATAGCGCTGTCATCGAATTTTGTCAAAATAATGCCATTGATATGGTTATTGTTGGTCCTGAAGCCCCATTGGTTACCGGTATTATCGACGCTTGCCGTGATGCTGGTATCAAAGCATGGGGGCCGACTACCTATTGCGCTCAGTTAGAAGGTTCAAAGACCTTTGCTAAAGAATTTATGGCTCAGAACAATATTCCTACTGCTGCCTATCAAGGATTCACCGATGCGACAGCTGCTAAAGCTTATATCGATGAACAAGGCGCACCGATCGTCATCAAAGCAGATGGTCTCGCTGCTGGCAAAGGCGTTATTGTAGCTGAGACTATTGAACAGGCTTATGATGCAATTGACGATATGCTAGCGGACAATAAGTTTGGCGATGCTGGTAGTCGTGTGGTAATTGAGCAGTTTTTACAAGGTGAGGAAGCAAGCTTTATCTGTATGATTGATGGTGATAACATTTTACCAATGGCGACCAGCCAAGATCATAAGCGTGCGTATGAAGGCGATACAGGCCCCAATACAGGTGGTATGGGTGCGTATTCTCCAGCACCAGTGGTCACTCAAGACGTGCATGATAAAGTGATGGCGCAAGTGATTCAGCCAGTGGTTGATGCCATGAAAGCTGCAGGTCATCCTTATACGGGCTTTTTGTATGCAGGTCTGATGATTGATAAGTCAGGCGACCCTTATGTCATCGAATTTAACTGCCGTTTTGGCGATCCAGAAACGCAGCCTATTTTGATGCGCCTTCAGTCATCTATGGTAGACTTAATCACTCAAGGGCTGGCAGGTCAATTGCCTGATGCAGCTGAATGGGATACGCGCCCTGCCCTTGGTATTGTTATCGCCTCTAAGGGCTATCCTGAAACTTCATCGAAAGGTGATGTGATTGCTGGCTTGCCCGAACTTGGCGTTGATAACGATGACTCAGTCAAAGTTTTTCATGCAGGTACTGCATTTTCTCAAGATGGCACTAATATTGGTTCACAAGATGCAAGCTATGACAATAATGCTAAAGAAGTGATTACAAATGGTGGCCGTGTACTATGCGTGACTGCTTTAGCAGATAGTATTTTAGACGCGCAACAAGCAGCACTTGCCGTCACAGGTGCTATCAGTTTCGATGGTGCGCATTATCGCCGTGACATAGGTCATCATGCCATTACACGCGAGCAGTCTTAGACCTACTCGTATTTGAGACAGTATGTTTTGTCCCACTATTTTGTTTTATTAATAAGTTATATGGCTCAAACCCCAGTTTAAACATGAGCTGGGGTGTTTTAGTATTTTCATTCGTATTATGACCTAAGGGTCAGTACGACTTTGTATACTAACCTTGCATGTCCCTTGTATTGTTAGTCTTAAACCCGCAAATCAGTACAATCTGATGAATGGTTATATTTATGGCACATGATACGTCTAGACCTTCTAATAATAATAGGCAATCAATTGACACCCTAAAAACCTCTGGGTTTGAACGTCGATTATCGATTGCCAAAACCTCTTTGAACATTGGTCGTCGCTGGGCAGGTAATAGTATGTCCGGTATATTTTTGGACAAACAAGCACGCTCAAAGCGCAATCAAGTTTTTATGGAGGCACAGGCGAACTATGTCGCAGAAGAACTAGGTAAACTAAAAGGCTCAGTGGTTAAGATTGGTCAAATGTTGGCGTTGTATGGTGAGCATATATTACCGCCAGAAATCACCAAAGCGTTGCAAACGCTTAATGATGACACGGCTACTCTCACTTGGCCAAAAATAGAACAAACCTTACAGCATATATTAGGTGACAAGCTAAATGAGCTCGAAGTAGATTCGGTTCCTATTGGTACCGCCTCCCTTGCCCAAGTTCACCGTGCAACGGTATTAGAAACTGGCGAGCAAGTCGTACTAAAAATACAGTATCCAGGTGTAGCAGAAGCGATCGACTCTGATCTTGCACTGTTTAAACGCTTACTAAAGGTAAGTAATGTCGTGCCGCAAACACGTGCACTTGATACTTGGTTTGAAGAGATACGCGACCTACTCCATAATGAAGTTGATTACAATACTGAAGCTGCAACGACAGAGCGCTTTTATAGTCGTCTGGTTGACGATCCTCGCTATATCGTACCGAAGATTAATCGTCATTACTCAAGCAAGCGTTTACTGTGTATGACTTATGAGCCTGGTGTCTCTGTCACCTCAGAATCGCTGCAATTGATATCGCATGAACGACGCAATGCTATTGGTCAAGCAGCCATAGAAGTTATGATGCAGGAGATTTTCGTTTGGGGTGAGATGCAAACTGATCCAAACTTTGGTAATTACTTGGTGCGTATCAGTGACAACGTTGATGAGTTAGATAAACTTATCTTATTAGATTTTGGCGCTATTAGGCAGTTTGATAATACGCTATTGACCATTGCGCGTAACTTATTACGTGCAGGTTACCATCATGATCATCAATTAATGGTAGAAGGTATGACAGGTTATGACTTTTTTAATACGATGAGTGATAAAGTTCGTTCCGATATCGCCTCATTATTTTTGCTTGCGACAGAACCTTTTAGTCATCCTGATGCTAACCCTGATATTCCTGCAGACTGTTTAGATGAACAAAAACGTTATATTTGGGCCGATAGTAAATTGCATTCACGTATATCAGAGCGTGCTACACAGGCGATTCAGTCGTTCGAATTTAATTTACCTCCAAAAGAGTTTATGTTTATTAGCCGTAAGTTTATTGGTGCTTATACTTTTTTGACGGTCATTAATGCACATACCAATTCAGAAAAATTGGTAAAACCTTTTTTATGAAAATATTATTGACCCTTAAATTTTGAAAACCGCTTTTTGTAGCGGTTTTTTATTAATTTATTTTTATCTGCTTAGGCTATTTATTTTTATCATTACTATACGTTGTTTGCACACCAATCATCAAACCTTGTTTTATAACCTTGAGGCTTTGTCATGACTAGCTCCCAACACGTCTCCCTTCGAGCTAAATACTTGACTTCAAAGTGAGTACGCTGACTTTCAATAGCTATTTTATAGCGTTTGTTAGGCAATGCCCAAACAGTCGACGCCTGCTCAACTGCATTGTCCATATAGGTGTCTATATTGGTTGCCAGAATTACAGTGCCGCCTATTTGCAAACGAGATAATAAAAATTCGAAGAAAGGCATATTTAACCATTGCTGATTAAGGTTATGCTGTTCTGGGTTTGGATAAAGCAGATAAATACTTGTCAAACAATTAGGAGGCAGGGCGTGTACAGTCCATGCAATAGCATCAGCGTGGATGGGTGTTAGGTTATCTGGCAGTCGTTGCTCAAATTGTTTGGTAAAGGCTTCGAATTTATTGCGTGTGCGTTCAATAGCAATCAGATGTTTATCAGGATGCTCGGCTGCAAAACTAAGTGCATGCTTACCCTTCCCTGCTCCAATTTCCAATACCAAAGGCATGTTACTGTTACTATTTTTTATAACGCTTGGAATGGTAAAATCACGCGGTGCTGAGAGCTTTTGTGGTTGAAATGCACGCTTTTGCTGATGCGTAAGCTCAATATTTTCAGTCATCTACTGCCCCTAAAGCATTTGTCTTTTGTCATTATCCGGCCACATGCTATTATATAGGCAATTTAAGTCAATAGTAATATAGCGACAGCGAGTAACGCTTTACGTTCTACCAATTGTAACTTAGCCCAAGATATATAAAATAGATAAACTTGCACTTTGCTATTGACTAATCATGTCGATAATACCAATGAATTTGAGAATACTATTACCCTTATTATGACTAAAACGACTCCCGACACTCCCCCTAAGACCTATCCTTGCCCGCGTTGTGGTACTCAGACCACATGGCAGGACAATAAATACAAGCCATTTTGTAGCAGTCGCTGTAAGCTGATTGACTTGGGCGCATGGGCAAATGAAGACTATACTCTACCTGCAGAAACCACCCCTTTTTCTGACGAACTATAGCCCATACCTTTTATTTTTACTAACTTATCATCTTAAGGATGTTTTGCATGTCAGCTACTTATCTGATGCCTACCTATAATCGTCAGCCTATCAGCTTCACCCATGGTTCGGGAAGTTGGCTCTATACCAAAGATGAAACTCCATATTTAGATGCACTTACAGGCATTGCAGTGTGCGGCTTAGGGCATTGTCATCCGAAGGTTACCGAAGCTATTCAGCAGCAGGCTGCCACTTTGGTTCATACCAGCAATTTGTTTGGCATCGATTGGCAAGAACGTGCAGGAGAAGCACTTTGTACTGCAGCACAAATGGATAGTGTGTTTTTTGCCAATAGTGGTGCTGAGGCCAATGAAGCTGCTCTAAAGATGGCGCGACTTTATGCTCACCAGCAAGGCTTTAAACGTCCAAAAGTTATTGTGATGGAGCAATCATTTCATGGTCGTACTTTACTATCGTTATCAGCGACTGCCAATCCTAAAGCGCGTGAAGGTTTTTATACCTTAGATGATGATTTTATCCGTGTGCCCTTCGGCGACATTGCAGCTATCAAACAAGCGGCCAAAGATTATGGTGATATTTGTGCAATATTCGTCGAACCTATTCAAGGCGAAGGCGGTCTCAATACTGCAGCTAATGGATTTAGCTATTTAGAAGAGCTACAAGCACAATGTGAGGCCAACAACTGGCTGTTTATGATTGATGAGGTACAAACTGGTAATGGACGTACGGGCAAATATTTTGCTTATCAACATAGCAATGCTCGTCCTGATGTATTGACTACCGCTAAAGGCCTTGGTAATGGTTTTCCTGTAGGCGCCTGTATGGTACGCGGACGTGCTAACGGCTTATTCGGCGCAGGCAGTCATGGTTCTACTTATGGCGGTACACCGCTTGCAAGTCGCGTAGTACATAGTGTGTATGATGTATTGGCAAATAGCGGCATAATGGAAAACGCGTTAACCGAAGGTCAGTTTATTCGTAAAAGCATAACGGACGAGCTGCAACAATACGACGTTAGTAGTCGCGGTGCTGGAATGATGATAGGCATTGTCCTACCCAATACCATGGACTGTAGTCAGCTGGTGGACCTAGCACGCGATGAGCACAAACTAATCATCAATGTCACAGGCAGTCATGTCGTACGCCTATTACCGCCACTAAACATCAGCCGTCATGAAAGTCAGCAGATTATTGAGCGCTTAGTTAACTTATTGAGGCCCTTACTTTAAACTGGTTTTGTCATATACTTGATATATACTAAAAACCAAAGAGCCCTAAGTAAGATTTATTTAGGGCTCTTTTTGTATCTCTGTAACTTTACGCTTATTGACCATTAACAAGCATGAAAGTATTTTTTTAAAACTTCTAGGCAGCGAGTAATCTTTGCAGGTTGCTGTTCACGATTTAGAGTGACTGCGTATAATACAAAGCTTGGTAATTGGTAACCTGTCAACACTTCCACCAATTCACCACTTTCTAACTCTTTTTTAGCATCCATCTCCAACATTCTAACCAAACCATGCCCCTCTTTAGCCAAAGTAGTAGCCATAAAGACATTGTTGGTATGAATACGAGAGTCCATCTTTATACGCGTCTTTTTGCCAGTTTCGGTTTGGGTAAGCTCAACTTGATTAGCGTCTTTCATGATGTCAATACAAATTAGCTGATGCATCGCTAAATCTTTTGGGCTTTCAAGTTTTTTACGTTGACGTAAATATTGCGGCGATGCAATCAGTACTTGACGTACATCTGTCAACGGATGACTACTTAACGTAGAGTCATTGATTGTGGGGCTCATACGTATGGCAATATCAATGCGCTCATCAATCATATCAATATAATGATTGTCCGCAAGATAAGTGATACTTAAGTCGTCATGCGCCGCCATCCATGTAGATAATGCTGGCAAAATATGGTTAACGCCAAGCTCAGGTGTAGTAGCAATACGCAAACTACCTGCTAACTCATCACGCAACTGATTAACTTTAATTCTGCCCTGCTCTGCAGCACTAACGACATCTTTGGCCGCTTCATAAAAACTCTCACCTGCTTCAGTCAGGCTTAACTTGCGTGTAGAGCGATGTAATAACACTACACCTAGCTCATTTTCTAGTGATCGTATCTGTTGGCTGACTGCACTAGTTGTGATGCCAAGCTCACGAGCCGAACCACTAAAAGAGCCATGTCCGACCACACTGGCGAACACAGCCATACCGCGTAAATTATCTAACATAGTCTCACCTGGTAAACTTCCTGGTTGTTAATATAACTTAACCAGTATATCGGATTTTGTACATTTTTCATATTACCGTATATCGGTAGTACCATTTATTTCTAGATATAAAACAAAGTAATATCAATACGTTGGCGTTTGACTATGATAATTTGTAGTTAGACACTGTTTATAAATGATTATTTTTACTACTTGCAAGAATCTAGCAAACTATTTAATAAAAATTAACACTGAAAAAGTGAAATGCTCCACCATATAAAGTAGCGATGGCATAGGTATATTAATGGTTAGATAAGTTTGACCTTACCCATTTTTCCTTCGCCACGAGCAGACAAATACTGCATGACAGGTGACTCAAGTAACATGGTTTCTGCAACTGAGGTGGCTTGCAAAACGCGTTGACGCTGACGCAGCTCAGGGGTTTTATTCTCATCTTGCATCACACTGCTGTCTACTTGCAAACTTACATCTGCCTTAAGAAACTGCTGCTGTAGCTTTGCAGCCAGTGCTTGAAAGGTCGTTTGCAAATGCTTGCTATCGACACCAGTCATAAATACTGCGTCTCCATTGCAGTCGCCAGTCATCATACCTTGACGAGCAAGGGCTAACTCATCTTGCGCAAGGTTGCTATTCTCACGAGCCTCTTGTAGCCAATAGTCCCACTTCTCTGGTGTCCATTCTCCTGTCAGCTCTTGCGGTGGGCAACGTAGCAAAACACGTGGATCGCTATCTTGAGAAGATAATTGAGAATCATTTCGACTTGGCTCAGAAATTGGTTCAGGCTCAGAAATTGGTTCAGGCTCAGAAATTGGTTCAGGCTCAGAAATTGGTTCAGGCTCAGAAATTGGTTCAGGCTC
>NZ_CANKZC010000005.1 GCF_947488565.1 uncultured Psychrobacter sp.
TCCCGAAAAGAAAAGATAAGCAACTTTATTTTTAGCATCCTAACTCAGCAAAAATCCACACAAGTTGTTCTTTAGTTATGCTTTTAAATAGTGTCTCTTTACTGTCGTCCAGTTAAAGAGTTATTCAGCTAATAATCAAGCAATGTGCTTATCGTTATTAGCGAGCTGACCATCATATCATGTTAATTATGTTTGTCAAGCTTTTATTTCGTTTTGTTTCAATTAGTTAGCTGGGTTGGTATTGGGTAAGTATGCTATCCGTTACGGCCAGTTTGTGCTAATGAGGGGCGTATTATAGACCCTTTTTTGTCAGTGTCAAGGGTTTATTTTATTTAGTTTGACAGATTTTATTTAGCTAAATAAATACTCCAAACTAAGGATTGATGTGTTCAGCGGTAAACCACTTCCCAATCACCCCTTCCCTTTCGACTGGGTGGCATTATACGCGCTTTTGATAAGGGGTCAAGAAGATTATATGTTGTTTTTATTATTATTCGATAATACAACCAATATCTGATTCTTATCAACAAGTTAGCGATAAAAAATTTTTCATTCTACTTTACATACGATTTTATCAAAAGATATTCTTCTTACAACCCTCTTAATAGAGCATTCTATATTTTACCTACCTTTTCAAAAAACGCTTTATAGGCAGCAATTTTTTTATTTAATGCTAATGGATAAGCGCGTGAAGTAGAAGGTAGTCGATATAAGGTTAAGTCATCCACTGAAGTCGCTGTTAGATCAGAATCCTCGCTTTGCCCCTTATAAGGGTAAGCCATACTTTGATTGGTCTTTGGATGTTTCGACTTTGGTAATGAGCTGTCCAGTAAATCAATTAAAACTTCTGTGGCTTTACCACCTGTTGTAAACAGCGCCTGCACTTTAGGAACTCTTGGCAAAATGTCATCTAAATTAACGGGAGTGACGACGGTTAAATTTTTGTCAGAAGCATTACCCGTTTCTCGAATCGCTTGCTTGACCGTTGGGCACGAAGCAATGCCACGTTCAAATAAAAAGTTGCGAATACGCTCAGGATCAAAACGCTTTTCATCCCCTACTCTAAAATAGTTTACATCGTCAAAAAATACGCCACCATAAATGCGCCACATATCATTATAGAAGTTGGGATAATGAAAGCGCATCGCCCATTTGTCAGCGGTAGGCGGAAAGGTTCCCATCATCATGACCGTAGCATTGGGTGGCAAGACAGGCTCGAAAGGGTGAGTTTCTATCGGTGCCGCTATTGATTTCGTCGATATTGAGCTAGGATTTGACTGGTTTTGGATATCAGATGGTTGTTTGGTCATAAGATTCTTCATCAGAAAAGTGGTTTTTTTGCTATCATAACAAGCCTAAACACGACTTCACTTGCCATAGCGCTATATAGCCGAATGGGTTTGGCTTAAAACTGGTTATTTAAGCCTCAATCTTACTATTTCTGTGCTTGGTATAGCGTTAAGTGCGGTAAGTGTTTGTATCTTTTATACTAATAGCAATCGCAGTAACTGCGTGTGCATCAGCCTACAACCAAGAGAGTATTTATGAGTGACTTAAAAATTACTGTAATTGATCATCCGTTAGTCCGTCATAAACTCAGCCTAATGCGTGAAAAAGACTGTAGTACTTATAAATTTCGTACATTGACCAAAGAGCTTGCTCGTTTAATGGCTTATGAGGCAAGTCGCGATTTTGAGATTGAAACTTTTCCTATGCAGGGTTGGTGCGGTGAGATAGAGGGTGAGCAAATCATCGGCAAAACGGCAACCATCGTTCCTATATTACGTGCTGGTATTGGCATGCTTGATGGGGTACTCGACTTAATCCCGACTGCAAAAATCTCTGTCGTAGGTTTACAGCGCGATGAAGAGACCTTACAACCAGTGCCATTCTTTGAAAAGTTCGTCAGCCATATGGACAAACGCCCAGCGCTTATCGTTGATCCCATGCTTGCTACTGGCGGTTCGATGGTTGCTACTATTGATATGTTAAAAAGAAATGGCTGTAAGAGTATCAAGGCTCTCGTATTGGTTGCGGCACCTGAAGGCGTACGTTTGGTGAATGAAGCGCATCCCGACGTGACTATTTATACGGCTGCATTGGACAGTCATTTGGATGAACATGGTTATATCATCCCAGGTCTTGGTGATGCAGGCGATAAAATCTTTGGTAAGCAGTTATTTAACAAATAATCCAAAAAGTAGTCGTTATAAGAATCGTGACTACAGCTTACGACAGCAATGATAAGGATATAAAATGAACGTATTGATTACAGGTGCAAGTGCTGGTTTTGGCAAAGCGCTGGCTGAACGTTTGGTTGCCGAAGGTCATCGCGTAATTGGCTGTGCCAGACGACTTGATAAACTAACTGCAATGGCTGAAACGTTGGGCGATTTGTTTTTACCGGTCGTGATGGATGTCAATGATACGGTCTCTATTCCAAAAATTATTGCAGACTTACCCGATGGTTTTAATCAGCTAGATGTATTAGTCAATAATGCAGGTCTAGCACTTGGTACAGCGCCTGCCCAAAGTGCCAACCTTGATGATTGGATGAGAATGGTCGATACCAATGTTAAAGGATTAATAGCTTTGACCCATGCGGTGTTGCCAACAATGGTCGCACGCGATAGTGGATACATTATCAACGTCGGCTCTATCGCTGGTAGCTGGCCTTACCTTGGTGGGAACGTCTACGGCGCGACCAAAGCGTTTGTAAAACAGTTCAGCTTAAACCTGCGCGCGGATCTGATTGGCACCCAAGTACGCGTGACCAATCTTGAACCAGGCAATGTGGCAGGTACAGAGTTTTCAAACGTCCGCTATCATGGCGATGATGAGAAAGCGGCCAAGGTCTATAATGGCTTTACAACCATGACGGGTGAAGATATTGGCGATATCTTACTGTGGCTGATTGAGTCGCCTGCGCATATCAATATCAACCGTTTAGAAGTCATGCCAGTCGCGCAAACTTTTAATGGTTTAACGATAGCTAAGCAAAACTCTTAGTCTATAAAGTTTTATATATAAACCATCAACGCAATTCATAATAACGCAGCACTACGGCGGTGTCATTTGGCATCGCCGTATTAGTAGTTGGCGTCTCATTATCTAAAACCTGCTCATTGACCAAACGCAAATCATTAAAATCCAGGATAAGTACTTCATTACGAGTACGCTCACTGGTACGCTTATTATGACGTATTGGAAACCCGACCACTTGCTTACCAACGACTGTTATCTGATTTATGATCAAGGTTTGACTGTCTTGTTGTCCTAACTTTAGCGCATTCTGCTTGGCTTTCTGAGCATTTAAGGCGGCAGTAGCAGGATTAACAGTGGTGGTAAATAACTTATCGAGTCGTGCGCTTTTTGGCATAGTACCTGCGACAAATAATACTTGCTCTAACGGTAGATACTGCGCATGACGCAGCAGCTCAGCGCGAAACAGTGCTGGCATATCCATATTAAAGCTGTCTTCAGTTTGACGATAAAACGCTTCAAAACTACGCTGGATGTAGCGCCCAAATACGGTAGCATTAATCCAATCTTGATACGTATCATTTGCCAGTAATCGTTTGGTAAAGTCGTTGGGTACTAACGCCAGATCACTCTTCAAAAGCGCCATTAATAAACCATGTGGATCCGTAAAAGTCAGCTGGCCCCAGACCTGAGGATAAAGGCTACTATCAAGACTGGTTAATGTCGCTCTACTCATAAATTTTTATTTCCTTCTTACATTGAATTATTATTTTGGCGACATGGCTCTAATAGATATTTTTATACTTATATTATTGTTAAATAGGCTTTTTTTACTATAACACGCCTTACTAATATAAAAATGTTTTGTGCTGAGCATTTTAATATTAAAATTATAAAATGAACCTCCATAAATGAAATGAAAATAAGAAGCTGCCGCCCATGATAAAAGACTGGCTAAAAATACCGTCACAATACCAATTACAGACTTTGAGCATCATCAAGATTGACGATACCATTATTCCTGTCTCTGTGATTGGCAAAGGCAGACCTGTCATTTTGCTCCATGCGTATGGCATGGATGCGCGCGAGTTTTTACCTTTTATATTGCCGCTTACTGGCAAATACAGGTTTTATCTTCCGCATTTTAGAGGCTTTGGAGAAGCGAAGTCTATTCATTTGACACAATTTGATTTTGTACGCCAGTATGCTGACGATATCAACACCGTGATTGAGCAAATTTGTCACGACCTTAAAATAGAATCTCTACCAGTTGCTGCTATCTCTATGGGTGCGCAAGTAATGTGGGGGTATTTTGAGCGTTTTGGTATGTCACGGGTCAGCCGTTATATGAATATCGACCAAAGTCCTGCGATTCATAATCAGGCTGATTGGCAAGGCGGCTTATTTGGTGAGCGGCAGCAAGAAGTGTTTGATATATTTCATGAAGTGGTAGATATGACACTGCCTTATGCTAATGTTGACAGCTTTACGCACCTACCATTTACGATTAAACGCCAGGTCACAGATATTGAGCGGCTATTTTCTTTACTATCAGTAAATCGTACACGCTCAAAAGCCATCGTCCAGCTTTTAACGCATCAAAATGATCATAAGCTTGTGTTTTATAACCACAGTACTTGGCAACATAAGATGCGCTGCTTACAAGCGTATTTAAAGTTAGAGTACGATTTTCGAGCCGTTATAGAAAAAGTTACCATTCCAGTGGTGAACTTAGTTGGAGGTCGCTCAACGCTCTATGATTCTAAGTGGCAGCAAGAAGTGACCCGTATGCTACCTAATGCAACTGAGATCGTTTTGCCGCGCTCTGGTCATGCGGTGCCGATGGATGAGCCGATTGCCTTTTATAAAGTGTTAAAAGAGTTTGTGGGAAATGAACGATAGATGATATGGTAAAAAGCTGGGTTAAAAACCCAGCCTACGACAGCGTCCCTTAAGTTTCTAGACGGGCTTTGCATTTCCAACTA
The DNA here is from genome assembly GCF_947488565.1 of uncultured Psychrobacter sp. GTDB lineage: Bacteria > Pseudomonadota > Gammaproteobacteria > Pseudomonadales > Moraxellaceae > Psychrobacter > Psychrobacter saeujeotis. The sequence goes on from NZ_CANKZC010000005.1 coordinate 4,968, forward strand.
ATAAGCTTCAAACTAATCAGTGAGCGCTTTAATCAATTCAAATCTAGGCACTTCTTTACCGTCACGCGTGACTGTCTCGCTAAACATCGACAGTGGTCGTACCCATACGCCATACTCACCATATAGACAGCGATAAACCACTAGCATTTCTTCGGTCTCAGAATGGTGCGCAGTATGCAAAACTTGGTATAGGTTACCTTTGTAGTGGCGGTAGATGCCTTGGGGAATAGATTGGTTCATAAGTAACTCCTGGCCTTCCCTATAAATGTATGAGCTGAATACTGTCTCGTTATGTTCAAATAATAGAAATAGATAAGGCCGACAATCAATATCGACCTTATTTATGCTCTTGATATTAAAAGCCCTATTATCCTACCGTCACTTTTGCATAGGCCTTTTTACCCGCTTGAATAACCACTGTCTGACCGGATGTTAAGCTAAAGCTAGCATCGACCACGTCGCCATCTACTTTTACCGCGCCACGTTTTACCATATCTTTAGCTGCAGAATTGTTTTTGGCAAGCGCTGCTTGGTTCAATATTTGAGTAATAAATAGTGCGTCCTGCCCTTCTAGATCTAGCATAATTTCTGGCAGGTCGACTGGTAATTCGCCATCAGCCAACACGTTACCCGCGGATTTATGCGCATTAGCTGCCGCATCAGCATCATGGAAACGTTCAATCAACTCTTCAGCTAAGATACGTTTGATTTCTTGTGGATTGCGACCGTTTTCCATCTCTGCCATCAATGCTTCGACTTCTTCCATCGGCTTAAAGCTTAAAAACTCAAAGTAGCGACGAATTAAAGTGTCTGGCATGGATAGCAGTTTTTGGTACATGGTGCCCGGTGCATCATAAATACCGACGTAATTGTTCAAGGATTTAGACATTTTATTAACGCCGTCTAATCCTTCTAAGATTGGCACGGTGATACAAACTTGCGGCTCTTGTCCATAACGACCTTGCAAAGTACGCCCCATGAGGATATTAAAGGTCTGATCAGTACCGCCAAGCTCAATGTCAGCTTTAAGCGCGATAGAATCATAGCCTTGTACCAATGGGTATAAAAACTCATGAATAGCGATGGGCGTTTGGGCTGCATAACGTTTAGAGAAATCATCACGCTCAAGCATCCGCGAGACGGTAAGCTGGCTTGACAGCTGAATCATATCTCCTGCTGACATATCTTTAAACCATTCAGAGTTAAAAACAATCTTGGTTTTTTCTTTATCCAAGATTTTAAAGACTTGTTCGGCATAGGTCTGAGCATTGGCTTTGATTTGCTCATCAGTCAATGGCGGGCGCGTGCTGTTCTTGCCAGAAGGATCGCCAATCTTGGCCGTATAATCACCGATCAAAAAGTAAATCTCATGACCCAAATCTTGAAAATGCTTAAGCTTATTAATCAATACCGTATGACCCAAATGCAGGTCAGGCGCGGTAGGATCAAAGCCTGCTTTGATGCGTAGCGGACGGCCCAGTTTGAGTTTCGCAACCAAATCCTCTTCTGATAAGATTTCTTGCGTACCGCGTTGCACAAGGGCAATTTGTTCTTCTAGGGTGTATGAATGGTCTGTCATGATGCTCTCTTTATTGTCTTTATTAAAAGGGTAACGCGTTTGGGCTATTTAGGACTTCGTAGCCTGTAAAAGATGTTAGAATTTGACGGATATACTAGCGTTTTTTAAGGTAAATTGCCATGACCAACCCTGCTCAGACCACGAATGATCCTGAAAACACCGAATTTTTAGCTGACTCATCTGATTCAGTAGGTAGTGACGACGATACAAACTACGCTGCACTGACTGAGGCGCTGGAGCAAACAGTGTTTGAAAGCTTTGATGACGGTCTATATATCGGTATGATGTCAGGCACTAGCTTGGACGGTATGGATGCAGTGCTTTGTCAGTTTAATAATGCAGACAATACTCAACCACCGATGCAACTATTAGCCACTTATAGCCAAGATTTCCCGCCGCGACTGCGTGAGGTGCTCTTGGCGTTGTGCCAACCTAATGGTATCCAAGAATTAATGCCAACAGCCGATGAGCCAAATAGTGAACCAAACAGCGAATTGGACTGGTTTGGCTGGGCAAGTAAAACTTATGGTGAGTTTGCCAGCATTGTGGTCAATAATTTATTACAGCAGTCGAATACCGATAGTGAGTCGGTGCTAGCGATTGGCTGTCATGGGCAGACGGTACGTCATCGTCCGCAATTGGGCTTTAGCTTACAACTACTCGATGCCAATATCATCGCTGAGCGCACGGGCATTAGCGTCGTCAGCGACTTTCGTCGTCGTGATATGGCGGTCGGTGGTCAAGGTGCACCTTTGGTTCCTGCTTTTCATCAGGCGTTATTTGCCGCACCTGATAGCACACGCGCATTATTAAATTTGGGCGGTATTGCCAATATAACGGTCTTGCCAGCTGGTGATAGTCCTGTTGTTGGTTATGATACAGGCCCTGCCAATTTATTACTTGATGCGTGGACCGCGCTACATACCGATCACAGCTATGACGCGAGCGGCGCATGGGCGCAGTCTGGACAAGTCATTGAACCGCTACTTAATCAATTATTAGAACATCCATTTTTTGCAAAACCTTATCCTAAAAGCACTGGACGTGAGGATTTCAATCTAGAGTGGCTACAAAGCGAGCTACAACATTTTGGTCAGATTTCTGCCTCTACTCGCTACTCATCAGCAGATGTACAAGCGACCTTGACGGAGCTTACGGCGATGAGTGCTAGTGCACAAATCAATATGTTTATTAATGCAAAAGTAAATAGCTCAGTGTATGTCTGCGGGGGCGGTGCATTGAATAATTACTTAATGACCCGCTTGCAAGCACACCTACCTCACTGCACTGTAGAGACTACGGCAAGTTTGGGACTCAAGCCCGCTTGGGTAGAGTCTGTGGCCTTTGCTTGGCTGGCGCGTCAAACTTTGATAGGTGAAACAGGTAACTTGCCAGCAGTAACAGGCGCAAGTAAAAGCGTAGTACTGGGGCAAGTATGTTTTGCCTAATAAGTAAATAAGTTGTTAGATTTAAAGAAGATTTAAACGCGCAATGATTAGTAATATAACAATATTGTACTAACTTTTTGTTTTATCTTACTCTTGCGTCATCATTTATGAATTATTAAGTTTACAGACGTGCACTTATGTGCTTTATAATAGTTGCTAAAGTAGCAGGATAACGCTATAAATAATATTGCGTAATTTTAGAATATTTACAATAAAACAAGTAGTCTCACCCCTTTAGGATCGCAAGTACAGGATATATCACATGAGCCAAAACAGCAGTTCACCGATACCGCAACATACCAACGCTGAATCAAAACGGCGTCGTAAGCCTCCTCATCATGAGCGTCCTGATGAGATGCGTGTCGTCGTTACTGGTATGGGCGCTGTTACCCCGCTAGGTTTGGATGTTGAAAGTACATGGACACGATTACTTAATGGCGAAAGTGGTATTTCAACCATCTCACACTTTGATGCGACTGATTACCGTGCCCAAATCGCAGGTGTGATCAAAGACTTTGATACGAAACCATATATGAGTTCTAAAGATGCACGCCGCTATGATGCATTTATGCACTATGGTGTCGCGGCTACTGCAATGGCATTAAAAGAGGCAGGCTTTATTGAAGAAGTTAGCGCTAATGATGCGCCAGTACAAAATGTCGATCAGGAGCGTTTCGGTGTCATATTAGGCTCTGGCATCGGTGGTATTCAGACGATTGAAGACAGCTGCGCTATGCTAACTGAAAAAGGCGCTAAAAAAGTATCACCATTTATCGTACCGGGTTCTATTGCCAATATGGCAGCTGGACTGGTAGCTATCAAGCACAAACTTAAAGGTCCCAATCTTGCTACTGCAACTGCGTGTACTACAGGGACGCACGCTATCGGTTTGGCTGCACGTCTAATCGCTTACGGCGATGCTGATGTCATGATTGCTGGCGGTAGCGAGAGGGGTTCAAGCCCATTAGGTATGGCAGGTTTTGCAGCAATGCATGCGCTCTCTACCCGTAATGATGAGCCTACTAAAGCATCACGCCCTTTTGATAAAGATCGTGATGGTTTTGTGATGGGTGATGGCGCAGGCGTATTGGTACTTGAAAGCCTTGCCCACGCTAAAGAACGCGGTGCAACTATCCTTGCTGAAGTCGTCGGCTTCGGTATGAGTGACGATGCCAGCCACATTACGGCACCTCCTGAAGATGGTAATGGTGCTGCTCGCGCCATGCAAAGTGCCCTTGATGATGCTGGTATCGAACCATCAAGCGTTGGTTACGTCAATGCTCACGGTACCAGCACTCCTGCTGGTGACGTCGCTGAATCGATCGCTATTGAAACTGTTTTTGCACCCGTTAAAGACAGCATCTTGGTCAGCTCCACCAAATCTATGACTGGACACTTACTGGGCGCAGCTGGTGGTGTTGAAGCTATCTTTACGATATTGGCTTTGCAAAATCAGCACGTACCGCCAACGATTAATTTAGATAATGTCGAGGATAACTGTAATCTAGACTACGTAGCCAATCAATCACGTAAGGTTGATAATCTCAATTATGCAGTATCCAATAGCTTTGGCTTTGGCGGTACCAATGGCTCAGTGATTTTTGCACGTTGGTCATAATTATTATAGCTATTATAATGATTACGTTTCAATTGAATCATACATAAGCTATAAAAGCGAATAGGGCCATCGATGTAACATCGGTAGCAGTTTTGCTACGTTTGCCCGCTTGCAACCCCTTATCATAGTTGCGTATGATAAGGGGTAATTTTTAGAAAATTTATGGAAGAGTCTATGTCAAGCTATTCGTTTTCGCATCAATTTTATCAGCGTTGGACGCGCGCCCCAGAGCAGATACGGGCCGCCATTGTCCAAGAGTTAACGGATATCACAACTCTGCTGCAAACAGACACTCCCTACGAAAGCTTTACCTTTAGTTTGCCAGACTTAGATGCACACCTTGATGAGCTATATAGTGCGCATAAAGCTGAGCAAGTTGCTGCAAAAGCGCTTGCTGATAAGCAAGCAGAACAACGTGACGCTGCGGAACAACAACGCTTAGCTGAAGAAAAAAAGCTTGAAGAAGAAAAAGCACGTGATGCTGCAAGAATTGAAGAAGAAGCTAAAAAAGAAAAACAACAAGCAGAACAAGCTCAAAAAGAATCGGATGAACAAAGCCGTGCTGAGCAAGAGAAGAGCGATATCGAAGCCGCTACGAGAGACAAGCAAACTACGAGCGATGCACACAGTCCTACCAACAACGAAAAAAACGATGTCAATGATCACTCTCATACGGTCAATCAGACTGAAAACACTATCGTAAAACCTCAAAAAGGCGCAGCAATTGATTTGTCTTTTAAAAATCCAGAACTGACTGCCGCCCATGAGAGCTTAATTCAAGAGCTAGAGATGCATGTAGATGACTATCTGAGTGAGCAAATGATGCAAATATCTGAGGACTTAAAATCATGGTTACGAGCAGAAGTGGGTCAGCAGCTTGCCGGAATCACAGAAAAAAACCAAGCGGTTGAAGATATTGTTCAAGAAAATATGGCTAAAAAACACTAGTCTATTAACTGATTTATCGACAGCTTTTAGATATCCGTTAAAGAGCTCCATTAAAAAAGCCCCGTAAATATTTTTACGGGGCTTTTTGTATTTCAATCAAGCATTAACCAGTCTTTATATTAAATAGCTTGTGTACGTTCGGTCAGCCATTCAAGCGCTGCACCTTCAACACGATCCTTTAGCTCAGCATAGACTTGGCTATGATAATCATTGAGCCAATCGACCTCTACTTGGTTGAGCAAAGTTGTATCGAGCAAACGGGTATCAATCGGGCAATAGGTAATAGTTTCAAAGTTTAAAAATTCACCAAACTCAGTCTCAGTAGCATTTGCCACTGGCATATTGACTACCAAGTTTTCAATACGAATGCCCCACTTACCTTCACGGTATAATCCTGGCTCATTACTAGAAATCATCCCCTCTTTCATCGCGCGCTCTTTTGGCGTAGTGGCACTATAAGCGATGACTTGCGGGCCTTCGTGGACGTTTAAGAAGTAACCAACGCCGTGACCAGTACCATGACCGTAGTCCATTTGTGCCTGCCATAATGGTGCACGGCAGATTGCATCAATGAGTGGCGAGGCAATACCATCAGGGAAGCTTGCACGCGCCAAAGCAATATGGGCTTTGAGCACCGTAGTAAAGTCGCGTTTGTGCTCATTGGTGACTGTACCAATGCCGACCACGCGAGTGATATCAGTAGTACCGTTTTGGTACTGGGCGCCTGAATCAATCAGTAGTAAGCCGCCCTCGCCCTCACTTACATCAAGGTAGCTAAACTTCTCTGGCGTCGCACGGTAATGCGGCAGTGCACCATTTTCATTGAAGCCTGCAATCGTTGGAAAGCTTGGCGAGACATAATGCGGCTGCTGACTACGTACCTCAATCAGCATGCTATCCACGTCCAGCTCACTTAAACGTTCACCGTCTGCTAGACGCTGCTCAAAAGCAGCAAAAAACTCACTCAATGCTGCGCCATCTTGACGCATTGCCTCACGTACATGCTCAATATCAGCAACAGACTTAACAGATTTGAGTAATGTACTAGGCGCCATTTGCTCGATAAAGCCCACATCGTCCGCCATTTTTGATAGCGTACCCACAGCAACTTTGCTTGGATCTAACAACAGTAAGTCTTCTGGTGTCATCTCGCTCAATGCGTCTTGTACGGCATCATAATCAGCAAGGGTGATACCGCTGTCTTGTAGATCTTTTGCAATATCAGAGCTGACTTTATTATTATCAACGAATAGCGTTGCCTTATCCTTACTGATGAGCATATGCGCTAAAAACACAGGGTTATAATCGACATCAGCGCCGCGCAGATTGGTGAGCCAAGCAATGTCATCCAAACTTGATAGCAGATGATGCGTCGCGCCTGCATCAGCCATACCTGCGCGCACGGCAGCAAGTTTTGCGCTAGCGGACTGTGCAACGAACTGCGCATCATGCTGATATAACTTTGCTGATGGTAGCGCTGGACGATCTGTCCATATCTCTGTCAACACATCACGCTCGGTGATTAAGGTAATGTCGTTAGCATCAAATGCATTTAATAGCTTATCTTGCTCAGCGATAGACAGCACATTGCCATCCACGGCCACGCTATCACCCTCTGCCAAATGCGTAGCTAACCAGTCGATATGGTTTGGCTGACCAGGAGCAAGCTTTTCTAAGCTAATACCAGTACCTTCTAGCTGGTCAGCGGCGTGTACCCAATAGCGACTATCAGTCCATAGACCTGCAAAATCAGCCGTGACAACGAGTGTACCAACTGAGCCTGTAAACCCTGACAACCATAACCGCGCTTGCCAATATTCTGGTAAATACTCAGATAAATGCGGATCGGCTGATGGTACGATAATGGCGGTAAGGTCTTGTGCGACTAAAGTTTTGCGTAAGCTGTCGATACGATCATGTATGGCTTGTTTATTCATCGAATGTTTCCTTATTGATTTTAGAGAGGTTTTATCGTGAGGCGACTATGGTTAGTCGTCTTATTCGAGCGGGTAAATCTTGAGCATTAAGTGAACGATCAGTATTTAGATCATGTATATCTAGCACTAAGTTTTTATAAAAATTCAAATAAACGAGGCTAACTGCTACCAAGAGCAGTATAGTATTTTAGTAGAACATCATTAGATGTTTGGGCACAGCGCAGGCTTTCAATAGCTCAGACAGATATCTTAACAAGTAAACCAATAAGACGCGTTCCCACAACTGGTAACACGTCTTAAATTTGTCTTTTATTGAGCGTATAGCCTGTACAATAGTAACGTTAAAGCATTATTTACTGGACAGCCTTATCAGCATGCTCGCTCTTTTTGAGCATATTATTGATAGGCTTTGCTAATACCAATAGGACGGCAGCAGTCACCACCAAAAAGACGGTCATTGTGGTAAATAATGTTGGTAGACCTTCAATCTTATCGGCTGACACATTGCCACCGAAGAATGCCGCAACCAAGTTACCCATCGCTAAAGATGCAAAGAAAAGCCCCATCATCTGTCCTTGCATGCCCTTTGGTGCAAGTTTTGTCATTGACGACAAACCCACAGGACTAAGCGCCAACTCGCCAAGTGTCAAGAGCAGTAAGCTACCAACTAGCCATAAAGGCGATGCTAGGCCCGTATCATTGGTCAAAATACTTTTTGAGGCGATAATCATCAGACCAAAGCCTGCCGCAGCGAGCAACATCCCAAGGGCAAACTTCACCATACTACTTGGCTCAAGGCCTCGGTTACCAAGCTTGACCCAAACAATACTAATGATGGGTGCTAAAAGAAGAATAAATAAAGGGTTAAGTGACTGGAACCAAATGCTTGGAATCTCAAAACCCAAAACGTTTAGATCCGTATAGCGATCAGCAAATAGATTAAATGATGTTGGCTGCTGCTCAAAACTTGACCAAAACAGCGTTGAGCCGATAATCAAAATAAAGCAAATCAGCAAACGCAGCTTATCGGTTTTATCTAGCCTTGGTGAAATAAACATAATCGCAAAATACAGTATTACCACACTTGCGATGATATAGGTCATATACTCTGCCACCATTTGCGGCTCAAACGGCATGATACCAGACGCGACCAGCACAACGACTGCGACCAGTAAAGCCACAAATCCTATGACCCAGCGACCGATGTTGTTAAAACGGTCATTTGAGCGCTCCCACTCAGCAGCGATGCCTTTTGCTTGTGCATAGCGTGTCAGTGTCTTTTGAGCAGAAAAACGATAGATGAGTAGCGAGACCAACATACCAAGTCCACCAACCCCAAAGCCGACATGCCACATACCTTGCTCTTTAAACACCCCAACGATAAGGGCGGCCAATAAAGCGCCGATATTGATACCCATATAAAATAGAGTAAAGCCACTGTCACGGCGCACATCACCCTTAGAGTATAACGCCCCAACCATCACCGAAATACAGGTTTTAAATAATCCCGACCCCAACACGATACAGATGAGACCAACGAAGAATAATGTCATACCGAACATTGCAGAGAGCGCGATACATAAATGGCCAAGCGCGATAATAATACTGCCCCACCATAATGCACGCTCTTGACCAAGCCAGTTATCAGCAAGCCAGCCACCTGGTACCGCTGCCAAGTACAAAGAGCCTGCAAAAATACCATAGATAGCAGAAGCGGTAACTTCATCGAAACCAAAGCCACCGCTTCCAACCGTCGCCACCATAAATAATACCAACAGCGGACGGATACTATAGTAAGAAAACCGCTCCCACATCTCAGTAAAGAATAAAGGGCGCAGTGGTTTAGGATGGCCCATAAACCCATTATCTAGTGCTTCTAGCTCAGTAGCACTAACCTCTGATTTTACTTCCGTGCTCATAAGTTTATTCCTTTGCGATACTACGATAAAGATGACCAAGTCCATCACTAGTAAGACAGACGGTCATAAATGCGCGTTATTGTTTCATCAGATTACAAATATGTAAAGGAAAAGAATGTTCATTAATTGAACAGTCACTTACTAAACATGAGACAAAAAAGCACCGAGCTATTATTTTTAATAGCTCGGTGCTTTTTATAAACGCTACTACTTAACTATCTATCATAAAATACTAACGATAGTATTTAACCATTTTATCAAACAGTCTCATTAGATTATTGAGCAGTAGTCGTATCTTCAGTTGTACCAGCCTCCAGATCACCGTCAGCTTGTTCTGCGGTGAGTTCGGTATCTTCAACCGCAGCTTGGCTCACTGTGCCAGAAGCAGTGGCTGTACCAGCTTCAGCGCTAACCACTGCACCGCTTGTGTCTTCAGCAGGCGTAACCGTAGCATCAGCGGCAGCTTCAGTCGCACTCTCGCCAGCACCTACTGCCGCATCGGTATCAGTGTCTGCTGACGCAGCTTCTGCAGTAGCAGCAGCAGTATCAGTCGCTACTGGCTCTTCAACAGCGATCGCTTCTGCTTCATCAGCCGCTGCCGAGGCTTCAGTCGTTTCAGCTGTGATGTGCTCACCTGCTGGACGCAAGAATGCTGAGACACCAATAAGTAAGACAATACCCAAGAACAAGGCAATGCCGCCCAAAGCATATATAAACTCTTTTTTTGGATTGTTGTTGACGATATCTTCTGACATACCTTATCCACCTTGCGCAAAATATTTGAAATTTTAGCCTATTATATCGCAATTTGTACCAATGTGTTAAAACCCTTAACTATTTGAAGGAATTATTATTTAGTACCTGCTTATAAGCCATTGACGATGTCCTTTTTATTTACCAAGACGAGCACGAGCGGTAGCGCGTTTGCCAAGATAGCTCAGCAATAATAATAGCGTAATAATGAATAAAATTGGATAGTTACCAAAACGCATAAATGGTGTATTGCCAACCCGCGCTTGCACATCACCTCGTAATACGGTGCGCTCAAACTGCGGTGCGCGCTCAACGATACGGCCTTTATGATCGATGATAGCCGTCACACCTGTGTTGGTGGCTCGCATAAACCAGCGGCCATTTTCTAACGCCCGCATTTGTACCATTTGTAGATGCTGCAGTGGACCTGCCGACGTACCAAACCAAGCATCGTTTGAGATGGTCAATAAAAAGTCGGTACTGATGGCGTTTTTACGAGTGGTATCAGGGTAAGCAACCTCGTAACAAACCGCCGCGCCTAGATTGTGTCCGCGTACCTGTAACGGTAATTGCTTATCACTACCGCGACTATAGCTCATGATGTCTTGGCTACCTGCCAAATTGGGTAGTATATCTAATAACCCCTCAAATGGAATATACTCACCAAACGGCACTAAACGCTGTTTTTTATACAAGCCTTCTGCATCCGCACCCAACGCAACGACACTATTATAAAATGGTGGGTACTTATCCTGAGTTGCATCAAACGCCGCCTCATCTTTATAAGGAATTCCTGTCACCCACGTAGTGTCAGTGGCTTTGGCCATTTTTACCATTTCGTTGATAAAACCAACCGCCTCTGTCTGAAACATTGGAATCGATGATTCAGGCCAAAGGATAAGATCGCGTCCCCATTCCGTGCTGGTTAATTTGGCATAAATATTAAGCGTTTCTACCTGATATTCGGTCAACCATTTGAGATCTTGCGGAATGTTGCCTTGAATTAATGATACGGATAAATCAGGCGTACCTTTAGGCTTGGTCCACTGCGGGTTAATCAGCCACAATGACGTACTGATGATTAACAAGGCGATGGCAACCACCATATAACCGCCGCGACGGCGCAGCAGCTCAACGATACTTGCTGCCAATAGGATGGCGACAAAGGAGATGGCAAATACCCCAGCGATGGGCGCAAGTGACGACAACCAATACTGTTCAGTAAAGGCATAGCCGACGAACAACCACGGAAACCCTGTAAATAGCCATGTTTTCGTCCATTCTTGTAGTACCCAAAGCGCGGCAAAAGACAACGGCTGCTTACCAACCACCCGATTAAACAACAACGCTAAAAAACCGTGAAATAGCCCCATGCCTAGGCCCATAAGCGCAATCATAATCAGTGCAAGCCATGCAGGCGTCGCTCCATAAACATGAATGGAGGTATACAGCCAAAACGCACCGACGCACCACAGTCCCGTACCATACGCTTGACCGATAATAAACGCACGTTTGCCAGTCATCGCTGGTAACAATAGACCATATAAGATAGCAGGTGACACTAGCGCTAGTGGCCAAATATCATAAGGTGCGAGTGCAAATATAAATATCGCACCTGCAAGCCAAGCTATCAAAATAGACAACCCAAGCGATAGTTGCTTGGGCTTAGTGGGGTTCAAACGCTTTTGTAAATCAACAGTAGACAGGCGCATAGCTATTATCCGAAACCTTATTATTCAAAACGTTAAATCTGAGATTATTTGTCCGACAGCGGCTGTTTTTGACAGTGGTTGGCTGTCAATTCTCAAAATTAAAAGTGCTTAACATTAAATGCGCCCATGATACCAGTCTGTATTCATTAATGGGTAAATTTGCGTAGCGAAAAAAGCATAGGCTAAAAAGCAAAAAACACGACCGAAGTCGTGCTGTTGTTATATAAGCTCAATATAAATGCTCATGGCGTTTATCAGATATCAGATATTATATTGACTATCTAATAGTCGTCTACCTTAATAAACGTCTATCTCATCACCATACTATCATCGATACACTAATGGCTACCTATTAACAAGCGCTGAGTGTCGGTGGTCTTGGTCAGCTCTAGATTTTGAATAAAGCGTCCTTCTGCATCGATTACTTTGATTTCCCAATCATCTATTTGTACGCTCTCACCTTCTAGATCACCCACATAGCCAAGCGTTTGCATGACAAGACCGCCCATCGTATCGACATCGGTATCATCAAAATGGCTGCCCAGCTCATCGTTACAGTCTTCAATCACCGTAGACGCTTGTACTCGCCAAGTGTTAGGCTTTTCAGGATCGGCGATAATATTATTAATATCACTGTCTTCATCAAAGTCATCGTGTTCATCGACGATGTCACCGACGATTTCTTCTAACAAGTCCTCCATCGTGACTACGCCTGCAAAATTTCCAAACTCATCGACCACAATCGCCATGTGTACTTGAGTGCGCTGTAATGAGCGCAGTAACGTATCAGAGCGCGCAGTTTCACTAATATAGAGAGGTTGACGTACCAAGTCTTTTAGACGTTTGCTGTCGATTTTATCTTCTTGATCGCGCACCATATGAACAAGAATAGGAATCAAATCTTTGGCAAGTAAAATACCAATAACGGCATCATCGTCTTGACTGTCAAAGACAGGATAGCGTGAATGCGTGGTATCAAGGATAATGTCCATCACATCAGCAAGGTTGTTGCTTTCGTGCAAGCCAATCACTTGCGGACGCGGTGTCATGATTTCACGCACTTGTGTGGCTGGCAAGTCCAGTACACCTTCGAGCATATCAACTGTATCTGGCTCTAAGAACTGACGGGAGTCTTGTACCAAACGAAATAATTCATCACGGGTTTCAGGGGCGGTCGATAGCCAGCGTTTTAAGCCGCGCATCGACCAACTACTCGGGCTTGGAGCATCGTCAGACATGGCGATATGAGTTAACCTCTTTAGTTTAGTATAATTAATATATTAATAAATTGCGTCGTGAAGAGTAAAATAAACAAGCCCAAATATCATCAATTAAAAGTATCATTAATTAAAAGTATCATTAATTACAAGTATCGTTAGTCACAAATATCACTCATCGTAGGTGACATTAATGATTAAGGATAGATAGACCAGTCTAAATTAGCTTCACTTTATCGCAAGCCAATCAGACATTCAACGACAAATTTATCCAAATTGTATTGTCAGTGTGTTATAAACTTTGCTATCGTCAACGACTTTACTTACCTAGCCCACACTTATGTCGCTTCGCTCTGTTTTTTCTCGACTTCGATCATCACGAAAAACCCCTCTTGACGCTTTTAAAGACAAGCACAACCCTGCGCGTCAGACAAACGACTGGCGATACTATCTTGTTTCTTTTTTGGTCATTCTTGGTCTGTTGTTATCAGCATTATGGTTGCTGATGTTAATCTGGTATCAGCTTGGCGCATATAATCCCATAACTTGGCTGGCGTATGCGTTAGTTATCGGTTTGCTTACATCGCTACTGCTTGTAAAAACCAAACCAAAACTAGCAAGTAAAATTATTAACAACACGTTTCATCGATCCTTTAAACAAAGAACCATCGTTACTTGGCTAGGTGGACTGTATGCGGCTGTCTGGCTGCTGGGTCTTGGGTGGTTTTTTTCTATTGAAGCCAAACAAAACCGCGACTGGATGCCTGAGGTTAGTCAAAGGGTCGCCTATAAGCGCGATGCGGCCAATCCTGATTTGATTACCTTTATCAATGTGCGTAATTTTGATTGGCATACTGACGAGGACGCGACTGCGCACTGGGAGACGCGTACAGTTGATATGTCTAAATTGTCCGGAGTCGATGTCATTAACTCTTATTGGATGGGACCTCTCATTGCTCATACCTTAGTCAGTTTTCGTTTTGAAGAGGATCGCCCGCTTGCCTTTTCTTTTGAGATTCGTAAAGAAGATGGTGAATCGTTTTCAGCACTAGCGGGCTTTTTTAGACGTTACGAGCTTAGCCTCATTGCCTCTGAAGAGCGCGATATTATTTATACTCGTAGCAATGCACGCGGTGAGCAAGTGTATTTGTTGCCTGTTAGTCATCTGCAGCAGTCGGAAGTCAGATCATTGTTTGAGTCGTACTTGATTGCAGCCGATGAGCTCAATGCCAAGCCTGCTTGGTATAATACCTTAACCAGCAATTGTACCAATATTATTTTTTATATGGCGCGCATCGTTAGCGGCGAACGTCTGCCATGGGATTATCGAATTTGGGTATCAGGTTGGCTACCAAACTATCTATATGATGTCGGCATGTTAGATGCCAATCCTAACAACAGTGGTCAGCCTTGGTCGATGGATACCTGGTATGAACGTGCCCATATCAACCCGAAGGTCAGAGGTTTTGACAATCAGGCTAATGGCAGCAGGTTTTCAGCTCAGATTCGCCAAGGTATTCCCATACCGCCGCTGGCAGACTCGCAAGCCAAAGCCGATGCAGAAGCCAAGTCTGCTGCCAAGGCTTCTAATGATTAGTATTTTTAGTGACTGAAAATCTCATTGAACAAGACTGTAAGCCAACTAAGGCGTAACCCAGTTGACCACTCGCGTCTCCATCTCCTCATCAGAGATACCAATCTCAGAGACGCAGCGCCCTGCTACCCCGACATTGGCCGCGCGCATTTGCTGCTGCGTTATGACGGCATTTTGTGTTAATAGTAGATGCCAGTCCGGTAGCGATTGACCTTTATACAAACGTTTGTACGCGCAGTGCGCTGGTAGCCACATCATATTGGGCAAATTCTCAATCGTCAGTTGAATACAATCAGGTACGTACTCTTGGCGCGTATCATAATGTCTACAATAGCCTGTCGCACAGTCCATCAGCTGACAGGTCACATCCGTATATTCGACCAGTTCTTCCTCATCATCATCGTCCATATATTTAATCAAACAACAACTGCCACAACCATCACATAGTGCTTCCCATTCGCTATAATTTAATTCATCTAGATTAAATCGGGTCCAAAACTGTGGACGTAGCGTTGCACTATCGGCCTCGTCGGGCTTTGTACTGGATGTTTTATCAGATACTTTTGTTGAAAATGAACGTGATGGATCTAACAAGTTTGGCCTCATGGAGTCATAGTAGGGTTTTATAAAGTCACAGTATCATTTTGATAAAGAGCGTTACAGTATTATAGCTGTTTTTGTTGGTCGTGGGCGTTAAGGTAGGACGAGTCAAACAATTGAACATGTACAAACCCCCTAAATAAAACTCACAATATAAAAAAGGATAATAATATGTCTATTCAAACTTATGAATTAGTCAGCACGACAGACAATGGCGTTGAGCTTATTAGCTATATTGCACTGCCAGAAGACGCTTCTGATACCAATCCAGCGCCTGGTATTATGGTCGCACCAGAGTGGTGGGGTGTGGTTGACCATCCTAAGACCATCACCGAAAATTTGGCCAAGGCTGGCTATGCAGCGGTGGCAATGGACGTCTACGGTGAAGGCAAACTGACTGCAGATGCTGCTATGGCCAATATGTGGATGGAACAAGTGCTTGCAGACCAAGACATGCTGATGGCACGCTGCCGCTTAATCCTCAATGACTTTAGTAGCCAACTGGCAGTCAATGGCGATAATCTAGGCGCGATTGGTTATTGCTTCGGTGGTAAAGTCGTTCTTGATATGGCACGCGAGGGCATGCCATTAAAGGCAGTCGCTACTTTCCACGGTAACCCAGCAGCAAAACAACCTGCAGACAGTAACTTTAAAGCCAAAGTACTGGTTGCCCATGGTCGTGATGATTCTATGGTATCAATGGATGCAATAGAAGATCTAAAATCTGAGCTGGACGCAGCTGACGTAGACTATACGGTTGATGTCTATGATAACGCCAAACACGGCTTTACCAATCCAAATGCAGATGAGCGTGCTGCCAAAAATGATATCGATTTAGGCTACAACGAAAGCGCAGCTAAGCAAAGCTGGGAAAATATGCTTGAGTTTATGAAAGCAAATTTAGGGTAATTATTTAACAGTCTCAACTGATTACAGTGATCATAAAATTCAAAGCGGAGCATGATATTCATGCTGCGCTTTTTTTGTATAAAAAACCTTTTATTAAGCGTGTAAATTCTTACCTGATCAAGGCCTTTTTTAAGACGCACTTTTGCAATAATACGTTTGGGCAAATTAAAATAAAGCGAGCAATCTACTTTAAGCGCATTCAACCCCTCATTGTGTAGTAAACTTGACCTCATCACAAAAGTAAAAATTTATCATTCTACTTTTGGCACTCCATTTAAAGAAGGTTGTTATATCAATGAGTAACGCTAGTATCCAGTGGTTCCCTGGACATATGAATAAAGCCCGTAATGAAATCAAAGAGATCATGCCAGAGATGGATGTGGTCATCGAAGTCATCGATGCACGCATTCCATACAGTAGCGAAAACCCTATGGTCGCAGCGCTACGTGGACAAAAACCCGTCATCAAAATACTCAATAAAGCAGACCTTGCCGACTCTGACCAAACGCAAGCGTGGATTGAGTATTTAGAAAGTCAGAATCAAGTAAAAGCCATCGCTTTTGATGACAACAAATCCAACGACGTACATAAAATTGTCGAGCTGTGTAAGCGGCTAATCCCCAATAAAGTCGGTACGGGACGCCAGATCAAAGTGCTTATCATGGGCATACCAAACGTTGGCAAATCAACATTGATTAACAGTTTGGCTGGACGTAGCATCGCTAAAACAGGCGATGAACCTGCCGTGACTAAATCTCAGCAGCTGATCAAAATTGATAACGACATCATGCTTTATGATACCCCTGGTATGCTTTGGCCAAAGATTGAAAATCCAAATTCAGGCTATCGCTTGGCAGCCACAGGTGGTATCAAAGACACGGCTTTTGATTTTGCTGATGTGGCTGGTTACACCGCTGAATATCTGATTGAGGCCTATCCTGAGCTGCTTAAAGAACGCTATAAAATTGAAGACTTGCCCCAAACTGATTGGGAGCTTTTCGAAGTTGCTGGACGTAACCGAGGCCTGCTAAAAAGAGGCGGCATCGTTGATACTTACCGTATGTCTGAGATTTTAGTTAATGAGCTGCGCAGTGGCATCCTAGGGCGCATTACGCTTGAGACGCCAAAGATGCGGGAAGCGGAGCTATTATTGGTAGAAGAGATACGCGCACAAGCGGAAGCCAAAAAAGAGGCTAAGTTAGAAGAAAAGCGCTTACGCAAAAAACGGGCAAGAAAGAATCGGAAGTAGGTTTATAGGGTAACTTCGACAAAGTAGCTACTCCTGATTTTCACTACTATCTCCCAGTCTGGTTGAGGCACTAGCTTAGGTTTGATTCTATAACTTTCCAATGGACAAAGTACGCTAATAATACTAAGGTTCTTGATATGGAATATATTATAAAAGCTAGACTGATAAAATCAGATTTGATAGAGATTAATAGTCAGTTTCAAAACTATAGCCTAAAGGATATGTCTAGCATAATCCTAGTTAAGCAAGCATTAGTATCTATTGCTAACCTTGTAGATTTTGAACGTACTATACGACCTATTTATCATAAACATAAAGCACTATCAGCTATTTTCAATAAAAAGTATAATGAATATGAGTTCGCTAAATATATAAGAAATAAGTTTATTGGGCATATTAAAATAGATTTACTGACCAAAACTATTGAATGGAAGCCTGAACTTAGATATCTACTTCATGAGACTAACGATCCTAATGTTATGTTTTTATACAATATATGGGTATTAGAAACCGCCATTAATAGTTTTGTTGACTTAGACGGCAAACATAAAGTATTTCACTCAGACACAGATTTAACTTATCCACCTGACTGTCAGAGATTCCTTAATTTCTTTACTCAGACAACTCAATCAGCAATAGAGTACTTGAATAATTTAGATGAAATACTTTATGCAGCTATCAATGAAGATGAGAAAAAAGAAAGTCTTGAACATTGGTTGCTAGCAGGTAAAACAGATTTTAAATTTATTAAAAAATGAGTGATTAGTGATATTCAGGTAACCTATCTTAATTAAAATTCGCTATAGTCTATTAGCTTGAGTAGGGTGCGCCCAGCGCACCGATAAAGACTCATTAAATCCTTGCATCAATCCCCATCACACCCCATAAATCACCTTAATCATAAATTCTATATTCATTTTTTGATTTACAAGGAATACGCTTGCCTACTCATTTTTCTCAACCTGATTCATCTTTAAACACCTTCGCCCCGCGCCTACTAACTTGGTTCGAAACCAATGGTCGCCATGACCTGCCTTGGCAACAGCATCAGACCGATACACCCAACCCTTATATCGTTTGGTTATCGGAAGTCATGCTCCAGCAAACGCAAGTGACCACTGTACTGCCCTACTTTGCGCGTTTTATGAAGTCGTTTCCGACGGTGCAAGACTTGGCCGCAGCAGACTGGGATACCGTAGCCGAGCATTGGGCAGGACTAGGCTACTATGCACGCGCGCGTAATTTGCATAAAGGCGCAAAGCAGTTGGTCGATATCATTAATGAGACGGGCGAGTTTCTGCAGACCTTAGCAGGTTGGGAGGCTATATCTGGCGTTGGCCCTTCTACCGCTGGGGCGATTATGGCAATGGGACTGCATCGATATGGCGTCATCTGTGATGGTAACGTCAAACGGGTGCTGACACGCTGGGCAGCGATTGATGGTGATATTACCAAATCTGCGACGACTAAAGAGCTATGGGCATTGGCTGAACGTTTGACCCCTAGAGAGAGTTCAGGGCTGTTTGCACAAGCGATGATGGATATGGGCGCAACCTTATGTACGCGTAGCAAGCCTGCTTGCTTATTGTGTCCACTACAAGATGATTGCTTAGCACATGCGCAAGGTCGCGAAACGGATTATCCAGTCAAAGCAAAAAAACAGCCCAAACCAAGCAAGTTTAGCAATGCTCTACTTATTCACAGTATAGAGGGTGACATACTGTGGTTACAGCGTCCTGATAATGGCATTTGGGGTGGATTGTGGAGTTTGCCTTTGCAGTTTGTAGAGAAAATTAACGGCAACGCCAGTGTTAAGACGACTGGTAAAAAACAAGCTGCGAACAATGGTAAGCAATCAAATGTACCAATCGACGTACGTAGCAATGAGAAAGTATACGAAGCGGAATTTACCACCGCTGAGCAGATTATTAATGAATGGTTAGCAAAGAATAACTTGGTAACAGAAACAGTCAGCAATTCTTTACTGACTGACGCACCGATTAAACATTCGCTGACGCACTTTCATTGGTATTTGCAGCCGCATTCATTGACTTTAGACGCCAAACAAACGGCTGAAATAAGCAAAGCCTTACAAGCAGCTGATATTAATATTATTTGGTTAAATGCTGATGAAGCTCAGGCAACGCTTGGATTGCCACGAGCGATGATCAAAGTTCTAGAATAAACTTTCATACTTGACTGTTTAAAAAACTACATATGCCATAAAAAAAGCGACTCACAATTAATCATGAGTCGCTTTTTTTGATGATTATAACGAAGGCATATAGAGCTAAGACTTTGGCACGCGCAGACGCATCAAGCCCTCTTGCTGCACGGTGGCAACCAGCTTGCCATCTTGCCAGAACTGTCCATGGTTTAGCCCCATCGCATTGGATGTCGTATCACTCCACATGTCGTATAACAGCCAATCATTTATATCAAAACTACGATGAAAATGCATGGAATGATCAATGCTAGCCGCTTGTAGGCCACTGGTCATAAAGCTAATGCCATGAGACATAAGCCCCGTTCCTACTAAATAAAAATCAGAAGAAAACGCCAAGAGCGCTTGCTGAATCGCAACTGGCTGCGAGCCCAGTTCACGAATGCGTAACCAATTGGCTTGCTTCGGTTTCGTTGGCTCTGGATGTATAGGATCGCGCGGTTTGACAGGCTTAATCTCCACATGACGACGACGCATAAAACGACCCTTAAGTGCATCTGGTACTTTACCCACGTAGCTCTCTTTTAGGTCTTGCTCAGTCTGTAAATCTTCAGGTGGCGGATAAACAGGCATATTTTCTTGATATTCTAAACCCTCTTCCATCGGTGCAAATGAGGCAATCATCGAAAATATCACTTGTTCAACAGGCGGCTTACCACGGACTTGTTTATACTGAATCGCTGTCACTTCGCGTGCTGACAAACTACGACCGTCCCGTAAACGCCTTACTTGATAGATCACCGGTTGATTGATATCGCCACCGCGCAAAAAATAACCATGTAGCGAGTGACAAGGCTTATCTGTATCCAGTGTATGAGCGGCAGCCATCATAGCTTGAGCCAGTACTTGCCCGCCAAATATACGCTTACCAACGTAATCATGGCTTTTGCCTTCAAATACATCAGGACTGACTTCAATAAGTGCCACCGTAGCGAGTAGCTCATCAATCAGTTGTGGATAATCAGACATGGCAGTAATTTTCCTTATTTTTGAGCGACTATTACTGAAAAGCCGTACTAATGCGATAACGCTTAAAACCGTTTGTTTGGCACCTAAAAATGATACTAGATCTTTAAAATAGAAAACATCTTAACCAATATTGTAAGCTTTGACCAGTTGCTACAGACTTACTTGCCCGCATTAACTTGACTACTTAGGTTAGATTTTATTTATACGAATATAGAAATAACCAAATATCGTTTTAAACTTAAACGACCAATTGATTAATTGTGTAAAAAAAGAGGTGCTACTCGACACCTCTTTCGACGATACTTATGACAGTTATGGCTTTACAGTAACTAGCACACGAATAGAATCCGGTACTAGCGATAAGTTCGCTAGCGCTTGTTCACCTTGCGCTTGCAACTGCTCTAGGCGCTCGACCTCTTCGGGACGCACATTAGGGTTAATGGTTTGCAGGTGCTTGAGACGTTTGATTTCACGTGACCATTGCTGATTAAAGCGCGCACTTGCTTGCTCACCAATCTCCGCTAACTGTGCTCGTGCGATCTCTTCAGCTTCATAATAACGGCTCTCAATCACATCACTGCGTACTTTAACGACTTGGCGCGCGCGGGTTTTATCCAAACGGTCAATATGCGGCATAATCATCTCGCTACTGATACGTTCGGATAAATCACTTCCTTGCTCACTGATAAAGACACGAATGTTCTGAGTCGGTAGAGTGGCTGGTAGGTTAAGTAGCTTTGGCGCAATCGCTTCAACTCTAAAATGAACCTCAAGCATAATCATACCTTGAGGAATGGCATTGCTCTTGAGCATTGCCACCGTCGTATTACCAAAAGTACTCGTGCTGGCAAGCTCGTAGATCGATCGCATCAATGGATGTTCATGGGTGACAAAATCGATGTCTTCACGCTGCAGTGCAAGCTCACGATCAAAGGTTAACGTCATACCTTCTTCATCACCAAGCGGCAGCCCCTCGATATACTCACTAACTTCAGTACTATCGAGTGGCGCAAGCACCCAAGAACCATCACGCTGGATACTGTAATCGACATTCGCTGATGCCAAAAAGCGCTCAATAAAAGGCGGTAGCACATTATTATCATCAAAATCACGCATCGCATCTGCAATACGCCCAGCGACGCGTGGACGGCATGAGTTGTATTCAAGTAGACGATCACGTCCTTCTTGCAGCTGTGCTTCTAGCGCCAAGCGCATTTGTAACGCCTCAGCGATGAGAGCTTTTAATTCATCGCGATTCTCTGCAGTATCGGCACCTTCAAGTAGCGGTTTGAGCGTTTGAATATACTGTTCTTGCACACTTTGGGCCGTGGGAGATATCTGATTGAACATATTTAGGGCGCTGTTATACCAGTGATATAGGCGTTCTTGCGCGGTCTTTTGTACATAAGGGACATGCAGTGTGATTTGCTGCGTCTGCCCAATACGATCTAGACGACCGATACGCTGCTCTAGCGTATCTGGATTGGCCGGCAGATCCCACAGTATCAGCTGACTTGCAAACTGAAAATTACGACCCTCAGAGCCAATTTCTGAACATAGCAATATCTGCGCGCCTTCACTATCGGCGAAGAATGCGGCTGCTTGGTCACGTTCAAGTAGAGTCATCTGCTCAGTAAAAATGGCAGTCTTAATACCAGCATGTAGACGCAGTACCGCCTCTAAACTCTCTACAGTTGCCCCACTACGAGCGATCAGTAAGACTTTTTCTTGTTTGAGCTCACTTTTTAAGATATCAATCAACCATGGCACACGTGGATCATCTTCTAACCAGCCGCCATCTGGCTGATTTTCCTCGCCCCACAGCTGTTCGCGAAGCTTGCCCTTGGTTTGATAGCTGTCCTGCCACGCTTCAGGTAATGGCAATGGATACGCCTGACTGCTACGTCCATAGAACCCCTGAACACTCTCACGGGTATTACGGAATAACACCCGCCCTGTGCCATGACGATCCAATAGCTCATTAAGAGCATACGTACGTAGTTTGTCATCTTCATTAATCGTTGCCAGCTCATCGTCATTCAAATTCAACAGAGCAGTTAGAGCAGCGATTTGTCCGTCATTTAACGGCTTATCTTCTATCAATACACCAGCCACGGCCGCAGTTTCCGCAAAAGCTTCTTGACCGGCAATAAACTCATCCAAATCATCAAAGCGGTCGGAGTCGAGCAAACGCAAGCGCGCAAAATGGCTTTGAACACCCAGTTGTTCAGGCGTAGCCGTTAGTAACATTACCCCAGGCGTCTCTTCAGCGAAGTCAGCCACTAAGTCATATTTTTCGTTGCCGCCCGCTGCTTCATCCCAATGCAAATGATGCGCCTCATCGACGACTAACAAATCAAACCCTGCTTCTATCGCTTGATCATATAAGTCAGGATGGTCAAGTAGCAGATCCATACCAGCGATGATACATTGCTCAGTAGCAAACACATTTTGCTCAGGATCATGCTCTTTAATTGCCGCAGTACGGACCAGATCAAACAAAGCAAAGTTTAGGTTAAAGCGGCGACGTAACTCAACCATCCATTGATATTGCAAACTATCAGGCACCAATACTAAGACGCGCTCAGCTTTACCAGTTAAGAGCTGCTGATGAATAATAAGACCCGCCTCGATGGTTTTACCAAGGCCGACTTCATCGGCAAGCAGTACACGCGGCGCAATACGTTTGCCAACTTCGTGGGCAATATACAGCTGATGCTCGATGATATCGACACGCGCTCCCATGAGACCCTTTAATGGATGTCCTGCCAGCGCTGATTGCATACGCAATATATCTTGACGCAGCTCGTACCAGTCTCCGCGTTCGATACGACCCGCCAACAGTCTTTCAAGCGGCTTTGCCAAGGTAATATTTGCCGCAAGACGCGTTTCCATAATGCCTTTTTCGTGCTCATCGACACTATATTTGAGCACGCCCATCACCTCATCAACCGCAGTGACCGTATAGCTATTTCCTTGTTGGTCACTGATACTATCACCAACCTTAAACACGACACGTGACAACGGTGCAGAGTTTTTTGCATACACTCGCGTCTCTTCGCTTTGCGGGAATAAAATATGTACACAGCGGTCGTCCACATCGATAACCACACCCAAGCCAAGCTCGGACTCGGTGTCAGATAAATGGCGTTGACCAACGGCGAATTCGGTACTATGCAATGAGGCGATGGAGATAGTCATAAGGCGATGTCTTTTGTACTCAGATGATAAGAAAATGGGCGACAACAACATCGTACTACTCTTAAATAAAGCACAATGAAGTTGTTACGATAGTCAGCACTATCGTTTAAAGATGCATATATTAACTTAGTCAAGCGACTTTTTAGCAAAACCAGTCAAGTGCACTATTATATAACGTTACCGGCTAAATGCGTGCAATAAGTTGGTTTTTCAAGAGCAGATCGATGAGGAATACAGATAATAAAATGAGCGGCGTTTTATGAAACTTATAGTGAAGACCATACCTAAAGTAATAAATTGCCAATAGTTGGTAGTATCTGTAACTATTAGAGCAACTAATATCTTTAGGCTTACTGACGTATTTTTCAATTTTTGCTCAAAGCATGCTACATTGAGTCGATACTAGCAAGAACAGCAAACAGCTGGCTTGATACCCAAACTTATTGCCCAAACCAAACTTGTTGCTCAAACCAAACTTGATGTCCAAAATAGTATGCTTCGTTTTATGAAAAAACGTCCAAGCATCTATTTTACTTACCTTAATAAAAACCAGATAAAAACTTTCTAAATCAAAATTTTTATAAATAAGGATTAATTATGCAAGCGGTTTTTTTAGATAAAGGAACATTTTCTGATGGCGTAGATTTGCCAGCACCTGAAGGCGTGACTGACTATATCACTTACGATGATACACCCGCAGATTCCGACCTTATTATTGAGCGCTGCCAAGAAGCTGACATTATATTTACCAATAAAGTTCAGATTAGCGCTGAGGTGATTGCCAAGCTACCTAAGCTCAAACTTATTCAACTGACCGCCACTGGTATGAACAACGTCGATCAAGAAGCTTGCAAGACGCACAACGTTGCTTTATATAACGTGGCAGGTTACGCGGTCAAAAGCGTGCCTGAACATACCTTTATGCTAATGCTAAATGCAATGCGTGCTGGCATTTATTATCATCAAAAGGTGGCCGATGGCACATGGCGAGACAACGGCAACTTTTGTCTGCTTGATACGTCTCTTGTAGATTTAGAAGATAAGACCCTAGGTATCATTGGTGTCGGTACTATCGGTAAGCGTGTGACCGAGATAGCTCGTGCGTTCGGTATGACGGTATTGTGGGCGGATCATCAAGGTCGTACGCCCCGTAACGATGACTATACTGCCTTTGATGAGGTACTTGATCGATCTGATGTTATAAGCTTGCACTGTCCATTAAATGAGCAGACTCAGCATCTTATCAATCAAGACACCTTAGCCAAAATGAGCAAACAACCTTTACTGGTGAATGTCGCTCGCGGCGGTGTTGTCGATAGTCAAGCCCTGGCAGATGCTATCCATAATGAACAAATCCTTGGTTATGCGACGGATGTCTTTGAACAAGAACCTATCACAGCAGATGACCCCCTATTGAGCTTGAGCCACCATCCACGCGTAATATTTAGCCCGCATAATGCTTGGGGTAGTAAGAGCGCACAAGAGACTCTCTGGCAAATGTTAAGTGAACAAGTAGCAGATTTCGTCAACGATTCTCAATAAATATCTAGCGGGTAAAATGTAGCCAGTTGTCTTCTATTTTACGGTATTTGAGCATAATACGGTCACTTAGGTAATTGTTCGTCACACGCCATGGATAGCGATCGCCCTGCTTAGGTAGCTTATCTTTTGCACGGCGTACATAGCCTGCTGATAGCGCGCCAAGTACCGTATCTGGCTGCACTTGCACCTGCTCTTTATCGGTTATAGCCTGCGGACAGACGACATTATAATGGTGTTTTTTCATATGTTTGAGTACTCTGACCACATATTGACACGCCAAATCTATTTTTAGCGTCCATGAAGCATTGGTGTAGCCAAACATCATCGCGATATTGGGTACGCCCTCAAGCATCACAGCTTTATAAGTCATGCGCGCACCGACATCGATAAGCTCACCATCGACATATAGCGCAGCTCCGCCTAGTATCTGGAGCTTAAGCCCTGTTGCAGTCACAATGATATCTGCTTCTATATGCTTGCCAGAGGTTAAGGCGATACCAGTCTTGGTAAAATGACTGATTTGATCGGTCACAACCTCTGCTCTGTTGCCATGCAATGCAGTAAATAAGTCGCTATCAGGTACCGCACATAAACGCTCATCCCACGGATTATAAGTAGGCATAAAATGAGCAACATCGACACCGCTGCCTTTTAGCTCTTTTTTGACGCCATATTTTAATGCTGCTTTTAGGACATTGGGCGCATGGGTGGCAAATTGATACAGACCTTGTTGCATCAAAACATTGCGTGTACGTAGTAAGGTATATGCTTGATGCTTTGATAAAGGTGAAAACTTACCCGCTAGCCAGTCAAGTGCATAATCATCGCCCGGCACACTGGCTACATAAGTCGGTGAGCGCTGTAGCATGGTTACGTGACGCGCACATTGCTCACCATTTTCATCGACTAGCGCTGGTACTAAGGTCATCGCAGTCGCACCACTACCGATCACCACAATATTTTTATCATTATAATCCACATCTTGCCAATACTGTGGATGCACGATATCACCTTGGAATTGCTCTTCATTCTCAAAATATGGTCGATATCCTGCATCATAGTCATAATAACCAGTTGCACCAACGATAAATTTCGCTGTCACCGTATATACTTCACCGCTGGCACGGTTTTTGACCATGACGGTCCATTGTTTAGCAATACTCGACCAAGATAGCTGCTGCACGTCATGTTGATAGCGTATATGTTTTTCAACCCCAAACTCACGCGCAGTCGCTGCTATATAGCTTTTGATGTCATCACCTTTAGCTAACATCTTATGATCTAACCATGGACGAAAACTATAACCAAAAGTCAAAGCATCAGAGTCCGAACGAATACCAGGGTAAGTAAACAAATCCCATGTACCGCCCAAGTCTGCACGCTTCTCTAATATAGTAAATGGCTTGGTAGCTTTATCTTTATTGCGCTTATCTCGCTTCTTTGCCTTCAAATGACGATTGAACAGCTTTTGATGGTTTTGCTGCAAGCGACACGCCATACCAATTCCAGAGATACCAGCACCAATGATTAAGACCTCATAATCCGCCGTCACGTTCGGTTGAGATTTTGAGCGCATCAGGCGAGCTTTGGTTATATTTTTTATAGAATCAACACCGATCATCATCTCACCCTATGTTAGTAACTGATTACCCTTGATTTATACTTCGTTTGTATAGCTGCTACTCTCTACACGACTAAATTTAGGCATTAAGCTTGGTTTGTTATTTTTAAAATGTGCCACGTCTAAAACGGTACCGCGCTTTCCCAATCCATCCAAGCGCCAAGTACAGGATGCTTTAGACGTAACTGCTGGGCATGCAAATTTAGACGCGGTGCAATTTGTAGTGCCGGTCCTTCTGCATAAATGGGGTCACCGATAATGACGTGTCCTGCATGCACCATATGTACGCGCAACTGATGGCTACGTCCTGTCACCGGTTTTAGCGCAATACGAGTGACTGCTTGACCATTACATTGTTCATAAGCGAGCACCTCATACAAGGTCAAGGCGTTCTTACTCCAATCATGATCAACGATATGCCGCGGCTTGGTTGTCGGCTCATATCTTACGGGCACAGATATTTTCCCCGTGGCTCCTATTGTCTCCCAAGTACCAAAAACCCGTGCTTGATAAGTCTTTTGCGGCAATCTGTCGATGAATTGTTTACTGATATTGGTCTGAGCGGCTGCATTTTTTGCAAAGATAAGCAGGCCTGAGGTATCCATATCCAATCGATGAATGAGTTTTACGTCAGGATTGGCGCGTTCAAGTCGTGCCAATAGACTAACCTTTAAAGTCTTACCATCGACACTTAACAATCCTGCAGGTTTGTCTACTACCCAAATATCGTCATCTTCATAAACGGTAATCTCGCGCGCAAATTTTTGAAAAAACTCTACTGGATACTGAGTTTCTTGTAAATTCATGGCAGCAATGTCTTCATCGGTAAAAGGCATAAAAAATAGCTACTTCTGTAAATGGGTTTAAATACGGTAAAAAAGCATAGTAGATTCTGTATACGTTTTTACCAGGCGAATTATAAGGACAATCTACTACCAAGATGTAGCCTGTGTTAATTTGTGTTTCGATTTATTGTACTAATACTAGTTGTTAAGCATTTTAACCACCCTTTGTCTGTCAAGACGTGGCAAACATGCTAATATAATGGCACATTTTCACTTTCATTCCATACTTCTTAGGCTGTAATTGGGTAATTTGTTAGACAGATAAATAGGACTGGCTCATATAGCAGATATAGGTTTCCACCCAATTTATCAAACTATTTTTATCTATTACTAGCCAAAAGATGATACAACAAGAGAGAATAATTATGTCAGACCTTATTATTAATACCACCGATGCAGACTTCGACCAAGACGTACTACAATCTGATGTCCCAGTCCTAGTAGACTTTTGGGCGACCTGGTGTGGTCCTTGTAAATCGATAGCGCCTATCTTAGAAGATTTGGCCAACGACTATCAAGGTAAAGTAAAAATCGTCAAAGTCGATGTAGACAACAACCCACAGGCAGCAAGCCGCTTTGGTATCCGTAACATACCAACTTTATTCGTCTTTAAAGACGGCGAAAAAGTAGACTCAGTAATGGGTTTACAGCCAAAATCTGAACTTGCTAACGTACTTGATAAGCATTTATAAATTGTATATCAACACCCTCGAGTGTTTGAATAAATAATCAAAATTGGCCATTATCTGTACAAGATGATGGCTTTTTTGCATTTTTACTGGACAAAGAGCAAATTATGCAAATTTTTTAACAAAAATAATTGACAAGCCTGACTTTAAAACCGTATAGTCTGCTGTCAAGAGAAACATAAAATTTCCTGATGCGTCTTAACGCTATTCTCCTCGTGTTTATCAACACAAAACACAATTGTATACTGAACGAAACTACTAACTATAATTATTGATATAGAGCTTTCATTGCAAGCTTTTATATCCCAAACTCTTATATAGTCCTCTTTATATTCACATTTGTCATCCTGACACAGTTTTGCGCAGCTGATGATAATCTGATACATAAAAATCAATGCTATATAAATCTTAACTCTGTGCACACATCCTATCGCTACACTATCGTTGTTTTAATCAATGTCGTGGGTTGTGCTGCTAATGGCAGTTCTCACCCGATAAATCGTTAATGACCTACCTATGAATTTAACTGAATTAAAGAAAAAATCAATCACTGAGCTATTGGCTATTGCTAAAGAAATGGGTCTTGATAATATGGCACGTAGCCGTAAACAAGACATAATCTTTGCCATATTAAAAACGCATGCTCGTAATGGTGAAGCTATCTATGGTGATGGCGTACTAGAAGTCCTACCAGATGGTTTTGGCTTTTTACGCTCATCAGAAGGCTCTTATCTGGCCGGTCCTGACGATATTTATGTCAGCCCAAGTCAAATCAGACGCTTTAGCCTAAAGACAGGCGATAGTATCGCTGGTACCATTCGCCCACCAAAAGACTCTGAACGTTATTTTGCTTTACTAAAAGTAGGTGAAGTCAACTTCGATACGCCAGATCGTTCGCGTCATAAGCTCATTTTTGAGAATTTAACCCCGCTATTTCCTACCGAGCACCTTAAGCTTGAGCTTGGCAACGGTACGACAGAAGACTTAACTGGACGTATCATTGATCTGATTGCGCCGATTGGTAAGGGCCAACGCTCTATTATTGTCGCTCCACCAAAAGCAGGTAAAACCGTACTGTTACAGACGATTGCACAGTCCATTACGCGTAACAACCCTGAATGTTATCTGATCGTTTTACTGATTGATGAGCGTCCAGAAGAAGTGACAGAGATGGTACGCACAGTGCGCGGTGAAGTGGTTGCCTCAACGTTTGATGAGCCGCCGCAGCGCCATGTACAAGTCGCTGAAATGGTCATCGAAAAAGCCAAGCGTTTGGTTGAACACAAACAAGATGTTGTTGTGCTGCTGGACTCTATCACGCGCCTTGCTCGTGCTTACAACACAGTTATCCCCTCATCGGGTAAAGTATTGACTGGTGGTCTTGATGCTACTGCGCTTGAGCGCCCAAAACGCTTTTTTGGTGCAGCACGTAACGTTGAAGAAGGAGGGAGCTTAACGATTATTGCTAGTGCCCTTATCGATACTGGTAGCAAGATGGACAGCGTCATTTTTGAAGAGTTTAAAGGTACTGGTAACCAAGAAATCACTCTTGAACGTGATTTGGCCGAAAAACGCGTCTTTCCAGCCATCAATATCAAAAAGTCAGGTACTCGCCGTGAAGAGCGTATTCTTGATGAAGATAAGCTACGTAAAGTTTGGATATTACGCAAGTTATTACAACCAATGGATGGTGTTCAAGCAACTGAGTTTTTATTAGATCGTTTAAAAGAAGCTAAAACGAACGATGAGTTTTTTGAACAAATGAAACGTAAATCTCAAAACTAAGTAATTATTATTTATCAATTTGACTTCTATTGTTTCATTTGTTTTCTACAAGATAGTTCTATCAGATATTAATAGTTAAAGTTTAATGAGTTTTATTATCTTTAACCTGATAAAAAAGTCCAAAAGTGTTAGCTTAATAGTTTAATAAATACAAGAATTATAAGTAAAAGCACTACCAATGACACAGTGAGGCAACATAAATTACAAAGTGTTTGCAAAGCTTAGCCAATCTACTACGACTATATAAATATTATAAGTATAGTATTAACTACAGTATAAATAAGCTTTACATAATATACTTTTTTATTTTAATTTTGATTATTTAATAGGTGATAATATGAAATTTGCTAAATCTATCGCGATGACTGCTATTGCAAGTTCAGCTTTGATCATGACTGGTTGCAACTCAACTGGTGGATACGGTGGATATAATAGCGGTGTCAGTAATACCGCTAAAGGTGCAGCTGCAGGCGCTGCGGCTGGTGCACTTATTAGAAGTGGTGGTGATAGTAAAGATATCGCTCGTGGTGCACTTGGTGGTGCGGCAGTTGGTGGTGCTGGTGCGTACATCCTTGAAAACAGCAGATAATAAATAAGTTGTTATTTTCTCTATTTTATATTTTGAATGTTTTTTATTTAAAATGTATTTAATTTATAAGATATGAGTTAAGTTGATAAAAGGCCTGCAATTGATATTGCGGGCCTTTTATTATTTGTTGTCTATTATAAATAAGCTTTTACATCGTCATTAGTTATAAAGCACCACTAAAGGTATCACATGATTGTACATTACCACTCTCCAAACCGCGCGTGAACCATTGTACACGTTGTTGACTGGTGCCATGAGTAAAGCTATCTGGTGTCACTGCACGACCGCTTGCACGTGCAAGACGATCATCACCGATTTGACTTGCAGCGTTGATTGCTTCATCAATATCACCTGGCTCCAAAAATTGTACACGCTGTTGGTTGCGCTGCGCCCAAACCCCTGCAAAGCAATCGGCCTGCAATTCTTGTAGTACAGAAAGCTTGTTAGCCTGCGTACGAGTCACTTGACGACTTGCTTCATTGACTTGCTGAGTGATACCAAGCAATGTCTGTACGTGATGACCTACTTCATGCGATATGACATAAGCCTGTGCAAAATCACCAGCTCTACCTTGGTTTTCATCATCACCTGAGCCTTGCTGATCTCCAGAGATGCCAAGATTTTGGCGCATTTCTGCAAAAAATGATGTATCTAAATAGACAGTCTGGTCGCTTGGGCAGTAGAAAGGACCTGTAGCAGCAGTAGCACTACCACAAGCTGAGCTTACTTGACCATTAAAGAGGATAAGCGAAGGCTCTTGGTAAGTTTGACCACCTTCATTAAACACTTGATGCCAAACCTCTTCTGTGTCAGCCAGTACTACCTTAACAAACTGTGTATCACGATCATCACTTGTGGCTGGTTCAGTTGAGGTACTGGTACCACCACCTGTTATCACTTGCCCAGTCTGTAGAGCAGTCATTGGATTTACGCCAAAGACTAACCACAAGATACCAGCTATAATGATGCCGCCAATACCGCCACCGATCATTTTTCCACCGCCACTACTGGTACGAACGTTAGAGCTCCCTCGTCTGCCTCGCCATTTCATAATACATCCCCTAAATTTATGACAAATATTGTTATGGTTACACCTATCACTATTGATAAGTCAAAAAGTATACTTCTTTCAAAACCTACCTTTTAGACAATTAATATCATCATCTAATTATTAATATAGATTTTATTAAAAACATTCTCTCTTGATATGATTTTTTTTACTGTTTGTTTGCCCATTTCTTAAATAATCGAACAACAAATAATATATGTAAAACCAGTCTGTTACATTCTTTTATCGCTAACAAAGAATTTTACGACTCCTTAACCTCAGTTACAAAATTTATCTATTAGTTGTTTATTATTCTATGTTCCAATTGATTATACGGAAAACGCTTTCGTAAGTTGTATTAAAAATTATATCAAAGTGACATTACCCAAGTTTCTTCACTATTTTATTGTTACTTAATTGTACATTCTCTTCTCATTTGAAAAGAAAACATATAGAATGCGTGAAAGCTGAGTAGCTGTACTTAGTATTAGTTGACTTTCGAAATAATTCGAACGTTCAACCTTTTGTTGTGGCTACTGCTCATTTTATTTTACGGAGATTATCTTATGAAACTTAAATTACTTGCTCTTGCTGGTATCATGACTGCTTCTATGGGCTTAACTGCTTGTGATAGCAGCACAGAAAACGCCGCTGAAGATCTATCTGACGCACAAGAAGAAGTGCAAGACGCACAAGAAGAGCTTAACGAAGCTGGTGCTGAAGGCGAAGCTGTTCCTGCTGATGCCGAAGCTGCCGCTGCTGACGCTGAAGCTGATATCGCTGAAGCTCAAGCTGCAACTGCTACTGACGAGATGGACGCTGAAGTTCCTGTAGATGGCGATACTACTAGCATGGACGTAGCTAGCGAAACTGATACTGCTGCTGTTGATGCTGCTGACGAAGTTGTAGTTGTTGAAGAGCCAGCTCAGTAATTTTTGCTACTCATATAATAGAATATACTAATAAAAAAAGAGAGCCGATGCTCTCTTTTTTTGTGTATGATATTTATACTTTTCAATAATAAATTAATTAAAATTATAAATATTTAACCTTCAGTATGATCACATAAAAGTGACTATCTACTCTCTCACTCATCATCCTCAAACTCAGTCATTAAACTTAATATTATTGATCAAACAGATGCTGATCAACTTGTTGACGGAATTTTTGCCCAGTTTTAAACGTCACTACACGGCGCGCAGATACTGCAACAGGCTCTCCAGTTTTAGGGTTACGACCTGGACGGCTGTTTTTATCTTTAAGCTCAAAATTGCCAAAGCCTGAAAGCTTGACTTCTTTGCCTTCAATCAAACTATCTGACAACTCATCAAAAAAATTCTCAACCAGACAGCGTCCTTCTTGTCTTGTCAAGTTAAGATGATTCATCAAATGCTCGATCATGTCAGATTTGGTTAAGGTACTCACAAGTACGACTCCTATGCTATGTCGAGATATCGGGTATCATGGTTTAGCGATATGACTACTATATAAAGATAAATGACTCACTGATTACAATCATTAAATCACCGAGTCTTCAATTCAAGTGTAGGTATTATAAAGTATTTTTACTCTATTTTTAATAAATCTTGAAATAAATCTCTTTATTAATAGTCACTTAGCTAAATATAGTTAACTATCGCGTAACTGAGCACTATGTTGTTGAACTAATGATTCAATAACTTTATCCGTTGCTGTTTTTACTACTTCATCAGATAGAGTCTGAATATTATCTTGCCATACCAAAGCAAAGGCTAATGAACGCTGACCTGCTGGCACTTTGTCCCCTTGATAAACATCAAACAACCATAGATTAGTCAGTAACGTACCTGCAGCTTTACGTATTGTCGACTCTAGCGTTTGCAAGCTGATGTCACTATCTACCAAAATAGCAATATCACGGCGCACTTGTGGAAATTTACTTGGGGTAGCGATAACTTGCTGCTCACGAGCCAAGTCTAACAATGGTGCAAGCGATAATTGTGCAACCCAGGTCATAGGCATGTCTAACTGTTTAGCCGTGCTAGGATGCAGCTGACCCAACCAGCCGATATAAATATCGTCGATATAGAGTTTGGCGCTTTGACCTGGATGCAAAAAGGCAAGCGCGCTACGCTCATAGCGAACACGCGCAGGATCAATCTGAGCTGGTAACAGCTGTTCGATATCATGCTTGAGATCATAAAAGTCTAAGGCGCGGTTTTGGTAGGCTTGTTCATCCCAGATATCACCGACTGCTACCAAAGCGATACTTGGCGTCTGCACCAAGTCATTGATGCTTTGCCCAACAAAGCTAAGACCTGTCTCAAAAAAACGTACACGCGGCTGCTGACGGTTTAGGTTATATTGCACACAAGGCAACAAGCTTGAGAGCAACGTACGGCGCATCACTGCCAAATCACTAGAGATGGGATTGGCCAGTGCTAATACCTCCCCTAACGCCTCATCATCAAGTAGCGTCTCAAGCTTAGCATCGCTAAAGCTAAAGCTAATTGCTTCCATATAGCCATTATCGACTAATGCTAGCTTCATCTCATGCGTCAAATCGGCAGTATCATCATAATCCATACTGACTTGCAAATGAGGTAGGACACTTGGAATATTGTCATAGCCATAGATACGCGCGATCTCTTCGATGAGGTCCTCTTTAATGCTCATATCGAAGCGATACGATGGCGGCGTACAAACAAGTGCTTCTGCTTGCTGCTCTACTCCAAACCCTAACTGAGTTAAGATACGTACCATTACCGCAGGTTCAATGTCGATACCGATGACATCAAAAACCTTTGTCAGCGGTAGCGTAATAGGTGCACGAGTGGGCAGATGATCGCTACTTTCTGCTTTTATAACTTGACCGGCCTGCGAGCCTGTGACACTGGTAAGTAAGTCACAAGCACGGGCCAATGCCAACTCTGGCAGCGCAAAGTCTACACCGCGCTCAAAACGCTGTGAGGCATCGGTATGTAAGCCAAAACGGCGCGCACGGGCAGCGATGGCGAGTGGATTAAAAAACGCACTCTCTAATAAGATATTGGTTGTGCTGTCGGTCACACTACTACGCTTACCGCCCATAATGCCGGCAAGAGCCAGCACGCCGTCATCATCAGCAATGACTAACTCATCGCCCGTTAAGGTAATGGTTTGCTCGTTAAGCAATATCAGCGTTTCTTTAGGCTGTGCCAAACGCACTACAATATCACCTTTGATGGTATCAGCATCAAATGCATGTAGCGGCTGGCCAAGCTCCATCAACACATAGTTGGTAACGTCCACCAGAAAGTTATGCGAACGTAAGCCTGATTGAATCAAGGCATCCTGCATCCACTTTGGCGTGTCAATATTGCGATCGATATTGCTAATCGCCTGCAATAAATAACGCGGGCAAGCCTCTACTGCTTCTACACTTGCCGCAACGTTTGCGCCATCATCAGTTACAGCGTTGGTCGCAATCTCTGGCTGCTGCATCGGCAAGTCGTTGATGACTGATATCTCACGGGCAATACCGCGTACGCTAAAGCAATCGCCACGGTTTGGCGTGATAGAGATATCTAGTATTTGATTGTCTAAACCTAGATAGTCGCGGATATCAGTGCCGATTGGTGCATCAGCTGGCAGTTCAAGCAAACCATCGATGCTATCAGTCAAATCAATCTCGGAGGCACCGCAAAGCATGCCGTTTGAGGCAACACCGCGAAGGTTGCCATTTTTAATTTTAAAGCCTTTTGAGTCATCACTAGGTAACACAGCACCAACGGTTGCCACGGGCGCTTTCATACCGACTGTGACATTGGGCGCACCGCAGACGATTTGTAACGGTTCAGCTTCACCGATATTGACCTGTGTGACGCGTAGTTTGTCGGCATCAGGATGTTGCTCGACACTGATGACTTCACCAACCACCACACCACTAAAGGCGCGCGCAACTGCAAAACGATCATCAATCTCAAGCCCTGCCATGGTCAGCTGTTCAGCCAATTGCTCACTGGTATTGTTGGGGTTCACCCATTGACGTAGCCACTGTTCGCTAATTTTCATAAATATCTCGAATCAAAATTTCATAGTAAAGATTTTAGAATAAAGGTAGGCGTATTTTTATTACAATCCAAATCTAGCCAAATTGCTTTAAAAAGCGCACGTCATTTTGGAAAAACAAACGCAAATCATCGATACCGTAATACAGCATCGCAAAGCGCTCAATACCCATACCAAAAGCAAAACCAGTATATTTATCGCTATCAATACCGCAATTGGTCAGCACTTGTGGATGCACCATACCGCAGCCCATGACTTCTAACCATTTGCCATTGTCATCTAAGATGTCTACTTCAGCCGACGGCTCGGTAAACGGGAAAAACGATGGACGAAAACGCACGGTCAGCTCTTTGGCAAAAAATGCTTCTAAAAACTCGCTAATCAAACCTTTTAACTCT
Organism: uncultured Psychrobacter sp.; assembly: GCF_947488565.1. Taxonomy (GTDB): domain Bacteria; phylum Pseudomonadota; class Gammaproteobacteria; order Pseudomonadales; family Moraxellaceae; genus Psychrobacter; species Psychrobacter saeujeotis. The sequence continues at coordinate 41,391 of NZ_CANKZC010000005.1, forward strand.
GCAAAGGTACTCGACTCTGTGACCATCAAACCTTCTAGCTGATGAAACATCGGTGAGTGCGTTTGATCCGAGTCATTACGATAGACGCGGCCTGGACAGATAATACGAATCGGCGGCTCGTTTTTTTCCATAGTACGTATCTGTACCGGGCTGGTGTGCGTACGCAGTAAGTAGTGCGCATCAAAATAGAAGGTATCGTGCATGGCGCGTGCTGGGTGATGTGATGGAATATTGAGCGCTTCAAAATTATAGTAGTCGCTCTCAACTTCAGGTCCGGTCGCCACGTTAAAACCTGCTTGCACAAAATACTGCTGCATGCGCTGGGTAATCATCGTCACTGGATGCAGGTGGCCTTTTTGACCACCACGTGCTGGCAAGGTTATATCGATACTTTCACTTGCAAGTTTAGCGTTAAGCGCCGCCACCTCTAACTGCTGCTGCTGATCCGTCAATGCTTGCCCGATACGGCTACGCACGCTGTGTAACCAGCCGCCATAGGTTTTTTTGTCATCGGGGCCAAGCTTACCCATCTGCTTTGACCAACCTGTCAGCGCGCTTTTTTTGCCCGTTAGCTGAACACGTAAGTCTTGTAAGGTACGCGCATCGGTTACTTGTAGAATTAAGGCTTCAGCAGCACTGGTAAACTCATGTAGCTGAGTCTCATTTAGCTCGCTAAGCTCTGAGGACAAGGTCGGTAGCGCCGACAAATCGTTGGTGGCAGCAGGGGTAGTCATAAGACGTATTATTCCTGATTTAAACGGATTATTGATGGTATGTAATTGTAGGGGTTTGACCAAATATTGCAAATCATTTACCCAGTATTTTCAATACCAAGGCTCGTTATATAAATGGCTTGAATATGTAGACAGTTAAAATAGTTAATATAAAAAAAGCCACCGACCAGCGGTAGCTTTTATTAATATCGTACTATTAATTGATATTAGTCCTATCCATATAGATATGTGCTTAAAAAAGCGTCAAATCTAAAGGATGACTAATACTTAGGCCAATTCCGCTTTTGCTTTTTCGACCAAGGCTGTGAAAGCGACTGCATCATGCATAGCGATGTCAGCAAGTACGCGACGATCGATTGCGATGTTTGCTTTTTTCAAGCCATTGATAAGACGGCTATAGCTCAAACCGTTTAAGCGTGCACCAGCATTGATACGTGCAATCCAAAGACGACGGAAAGTACGTTTTTTATTGCGACGGTCACGATAAGCGTATTGACCAGCTTTGGTCACTGCTTGTACCGCTACGCGATAAACACGTGAACGGGCACCGTAGTAGCCTTTAGCACGCTTTAAGATTTTTTTGTGACGGCGATTTGCCTGTACACCACGTTTTACACGGGCCATAAATTACTCCAAGATTTTAATCATTATTAAACGAATCACGATGTCTATAAATGATAGACATCGCTGTCAAATTGCAAAGTCAAATATTTAATAAAACAGATGACAATAGGCTATTAGATGTATGGGCACATACGACGAACTGCTGCTTCGTCAGACTTGTCCACCATCTTTAGACCACGCAGTTGGCGAATACGCTTAGCTGATTTCTTGGTCAAGATATGGCTTTTGAAGGCTTGCTTACGCTTAAAGCCGTTCGCTGTTCTTTTGAAGCGTTTAGCGGCACCGCTTCTGGTTTTCATCTTAACTTTCATGATGAGTTGCCTCTTTGTCTTTAATAGAACCTGGTCGTCAAATAGTCGGTTATAAGTAATGGTTTCAAAAACAACCACTAAACCTTTATTTGCCTCGAGGTGGGAGGCGCTATTTTAGCAGAAGTGTCACGATTTTGCCAAATAAAGTTTTAACAGCATGATTCAACCTATCGTTTGCAAAGGTTACCTCTTTATAGATCCATCAGCTTTGCAACAATAAGTAACGTTATAAGACCAGCATAAGATGTCAAGCATCGCTTTGGTGAAAAGGCCTTTAAATGTTCAATCTTGCTCATAATTAAAGCAGTTAGTAAAATAATACTACCGCTTATTCCTAAATTGATTGAATGTCTGCTTAAGCTATGTTTTATTGATGACAATGGCGTCTCAGACGTTATGAAAACTTATGTAGGAGATAACGTTGATAGACCGTGAGTTAGAGTTTGATGATAGAGTATTCGTCTTTGAGACAGTTATGCGTGTCCGTAACACAGAGATTGATGTTGGGCAGCATCTAACGTTAGAATCACTCATTGCATTATTGGCCGAGGCAAGGGCGAGGTTTTTGTACTCTAAAGGTATCAAAGAGATCAATGCAGAATGCCAAGGTTTGATTGTTAGCAATTTACAGCTGAACGTTATTAGTCGTGTACGCGCTCGTGAAGAGCTACTATTTGAAGTCGGTATAGAGCACATATCTGATAAAGATGGCGAGATGGCTATCAAGGTAACACGTATGTATGATGGTTCACTAGTAGCAAAAGCCCGCAAATCTTTTGTTCAATATGATTATCGCTCCAATAGAAGTATAGTTTTTAATAATGATATTAAAGAGGCACTAAACCAACAAGCATCATTTGAGCTATAATGGCGTCGATTACGTGATCCTTATAACCCTTATGCTTGCCATTTCTCTATCAACCTAAACGTCTATAACTATAAGAAGATAGATTATGACCACACCTAATTGGCTAACCTCTATAAAATTCAATACTGATGGCCTGATTCCTGCAATCGCTCAAGATTACAAGACAGGACGCATCCTAATGATGGCGTGGATGAACGCTGAGTCCTTACAGCTGACGGCAAAAACGCAAACTGCCGTCTATTTTTCGCGCTCGCGTAATCAGCTGTGGCACAAAGGTGAAACGTCAGGGCATACTCAGCAGGTACACGATATTCGCTTGGACTGTGATGCCGATGTCATCGTGTTAAGCGTTACTCAAATCGGTGGTATCGCTTGTCATACTGGACGTGAGTCTTGTTTTTATCAGCGTTTAGACATGACAGGTGCAGAGCCCGTCTGGCAAACAGTCGATGCTGTATTAAAGGATCCTGCTGATATTTATCAGGCAAATAAAAATACTAATAGCAATGTAAATAGCACTGCTCATAAAAATACTGTTTCTAATATTAATGGTTTATCAAGCCAAGAGACTCAGACTGCAATATTGTCTCAGCTTGATCGTGTGTTAGCTGAACGTAAACAAGCATCTGCAGACAGCTCTTATGTAGCAAGTTTATATGCTCGCGGACTTAACAAGATACTAGAAAAAGTGGGTGAAGAGACGACTGAGAGTATCATTGCTGCCAAGGACTTCGCTAATTGTGATCAGCTTACAGATGAGACACAGTACAACGCTGCGCGACATGAGCTCATTTATGAAGTGGCTGATGTGTGGTTTCATACATTAGTAGGACTGGCGTGGTTCGATATCGAATCTGATGCTGTATTGAACGAGCTGGGACGACGTTTTGGACTTTCGGGTATTGATGAGAAAGCAGCAAGATAGCTTTAATTGAAATAAGCTTGTGTAATTATTGTTGTTTTCAACTTTTTATTGTCAGTGCGCGTTATAATGTATCTTTAATACCTTGCTTCTTATTTGGCAATAACAGTTTATTGTCAAGTAATAAATGTAAGACAATACAAGATATATTGGTCTCATTAAGACATAAGGATACCGTTATGGGCAGTTTTTCCATCACCCATTGGCTAATTTTGTTGGTTGTAGTGGTTGTCGTTTTTGGCACCTCCAAGCTTAGAAACGCTGGCAAAGATCTGGGCGGCGCAGTAAAGGGCTTCAAAGAAGCTGTCAAGGACGAAGAGACAGAACATGCGCGTAAACGCCGTGTACTCGATCACGATGCCAGCTCAAATACTCAATCGACTACTTCAGCAAATTCACAGACTGGTACTAAGGTTGATGATGTAGAAATCAGCCCTACCACCTCTAATGATGAACATAAAGTATAAGAGATGTTATTTATAAATAACGTCATTGAATAGTATATTTATGACTATATTTGACAATTATGTTTGATATTGGATTTTCTGAACTACTCTTGTTTGGTGTCATTGCCTTAATCGTGCTTGGCCCTGAAAAGTTACCTCAGGCTGCACGTACTGCTGGACAATGGTACGCTAAGCTGCGCCGTACAGTCTCAACCTTGCAGTCTGAAATTGAAGCTGAGCTTGACTTGGCTGAGACACGCAAACAAATGCAGGATGAACTTGCTAAAATCCGTCAAACTGAAGCGGACATGAAGCGCGAAATGGCAGAATTGCGTGGTAGTATGCAAGATTTTGAATATTCGCAGCACCAAAGCATGGATGCTATCAATAATCCAAATAGCTATAACTCAAATGATGAGCCCTTCGAAGACGACTATGATGAACATATGATGCATATGTCGGAGGAAGGCTTGTTCTCAGACTCAGACATGCCAGCTGAATTTGCTTATGACTATGAGCAAGATCGACTGTCAAACTACTCATCTGATGTTTCTTCATCTGATCCATACAAAGTTACAGAGTCGGTTGATGGAAGCTTTGATCAGACTGCTAACAACACTAAAGACTCCTTAGGTGCTTCTAGCAATACACCGCCGCGCTTTATCACCAGACCATGGGAAAAAATGTGGTTTCGTCTTAGTGATTATGATCAGTCACGTCGCCTACCTGCACCGCCCTACCTGCCCAACTATGAAGCAGACCATCTGTTGCATGACGACTTTTCACATTCGAGTTTTTCACATCATGATTTAGATGAAAAAATGCCACCTATTGATGAGTATTGGGAGTCTGAATTTGATGAGGATGAATTTGAGCAATCAGAGAGGCATGCGTCACAAAACTCTTCTGCCCATAATACAGATCAAGACGGTTCAACTACTCCCCTCTCGTTATCAAAACGCGAGGCACCTAAATGAGTTTGTTTAAACGACAAAAGAGTCGCAAAGAGAAAATAGCAGCAATTGAAGACAGCTCATTAGATCAGCCAAATGAGTCGCTCGATGACAATCCTGATGATATAGTGAGCAAGCTTGTCGATATGCCCATTACGGAGCATTTGATAGAGCTGCGTCGCCATTTAATCAAAATCTGTGTGGCGATATTGGTCATATTTTTGGCATTGGTTGGGTTTTCACGCGAGCTATATAACTTTCTATCAGATCCGTTGGTCGCGCAGCTACCAGTTAATTCGACCATGATTGCGACAGACATTACTTCCAACTTTATGGCGCCGATACGCCTAACTGTGTTCGTTGCCGCCTTCGTAGCGATGCCTTATATTCTTTATCAAATTTGGTCGTTTGTCGCTCCAGGTTTGTATAAAAAAGAGAAAAGAATCGCTATACCAGTGCTGACATCGTCTATCTTTTTATTTTATGCTGGTGTCGCCTTCTCTTATTTCATTGTGCTTAAAGGTGTTTTGAAGTTCTTTATCGTGTTTGCGCCGCAAAACGTATTACCGATGACTGATATCGACAGTTATTTGAGTTTTGCGCTCAAACTATTTATGGTATTTGGCTTAACGTTTGAGATTCCTGTAGTCACCTTACTATTGATATTGGTTGGCATTGTCTCCATTCAGGGTTTAGAAGATAAGCGCCGCTATATCATCGTTGGTTGCTTTGCCATTGCAGCAGTAGTAACACCGCCGGATGGGGTGTCTATGCTGATGTTAGCAATCCCCATGTGGTTGCTGTTTGAGCTTGGTTTATTGTTGGCCAAAATATTGATTAAAGAAGACAAAAATGTGGCTTTAACATCTGATAATGACTAGCTTGGCAGTCTTATTTTTAAAGGCGTACCGTTTAAAACAGATGTCTTTAAATACGATAATATACATCTTTAAACACGACAGTTAGCAAACTGAGTAAATCTGGCAGCGTGTCTGACTTAAATTAAACCGACACTACCTCAGTTATCCATTTTCCCTTCATACGTAGCTCTTTTCATTTGTTATGATCACTAAATTGCCAGCCAGCCATTGGTAATATCCAGTGGCTTTTTTTACCCCAGTTGTTCTTAATCATTTTTTGCATTTTAGGTAGCCTTTTTATGTCCGCATCTATGCCAGCTTATATGAGCGATCCCACTGATGAGCAGCTCAGCGCGCTTAATATGGCGATGGATCACAAGTCATTCAAAGTAGTCGCATATGCAGGTGCTGGTAAAACCACCACGTTAAAGCTTATCGGTGAGCGCCTGCGGGGACGCGGCTTATACCTAGCATTCAATAAAGCCATTGCCAATGATGCACGGCAAAAATTCCCAGGTCATGTGGACTGCCGCACCTTTCATTCGCTTGCTTATCGCCATGTTGCTCGTGATATAACAGCCAAGCTATCTTTACCGCGCTTTTCACCCAAACGCCTCGGTGACGATTTGGGCTTGCAGCCAGTACAGGTACGGCGTCAGATGGATGGGATTAATAAATATATTACACTAACGCCCGCCAGATTAGCGCGTTTCGTGAGTGACGCGATTAGCAATTTTTGTAGTACTCATGCCAGCTACCCGGCGCCAAGACATATTTTATTTCCAAGCTGGCTTGATGAGTCTGACGCCGAGCAGCTGCGCGAGATGCTCTACCCTGCTGTCGAACAACGCTGGTTACAGTCTATTGATGCGCGCCATCCTGCTGGTATCGGTCATGATATCTATCTAAAATTGTGGGCGTTGTCTAAGCCCAGCATTCCTGCTGACTTCATTTTATTCGATGAAGCGCAAGATGCCGACCCATTGATGATGGGCATTTTGACTCAGCAATCAAAGCAGGTTATTTATGTTGGTGACGCCCATCAGCAGATTTATGAGTGGCGCGGTGCAGTCAATGCGATGAAAAAGCTACCGCTGCCACAAACGTTGTTGACTCAATCCTTTCGCTTTGGTGAACCGATTGCAGAAGTGGCCAATACCTTATTAAAGGCATTACAAGAAGATGTGCCTCTCAAGGGCAACCCAGACAAACACTCATCTACTGAAAAAGGCATGGTACACAGTAAAAAAGATGCCATCCTTTGCCGGACTAACGCCGCCGCCATGGCGCAACTACTAACGGGACTTAAACTCGGACATCGCGTTGCGCTACAAGCGGATACTGACCGTATGCTCAAGTTCTGCCAAGCTGCCGAAAATCTAAAAAACGGTAAATCAGCTTATGGTGTCCCTGAACTGGCTTATTTTTATCATTGGGGCGATGTGCAAGAGTACTCTGAAACCAACGAAGGTAGCGATCTTAAGACTTTGGTGAAACTGGTCGATGATCACGGCACCAATGTTTTAAGCCAAGCAGTCAATAGCTTGACCAGTATTGAAAATGCTGATTATGTGATCTCAACCGCGCACAAAGCGAAGGGACTTGAGTGGTCGCGCGTTCAGCTTGACGATGACTTCTATTATGATGTCACAACCAATGGCGTGAAAATTAATCCTGAAGAATTGCGTTTACTTTACGTTGCTTGTACGCGCGCACAGGCCAACTTAGATGTACATAATATTCAAGATTTAATATCAGGATTACAGACTGGCAAAAAAGTAATTTATGGAAATTAAGCAGCAATTTTTTAAACAACCCGTCCGCCTTCTCGCCCCCATGGAAGGGCTGACCGATCCGTTAATGCGGCAAATTTTAACTCAAATTGCGTCAGATTTGGGGCGTCCTTATGATTGGTCAGTCAGCGAGTTTATTCGGGTGACTCAAACTGTCTTACCAGCCCATGTATTTTATAAATACGTGCCAGAATTGCATCATAACGCCAAGACCGCTTCGGGTACCCCTATCCATGTACAACTATTAGGTAGTGAAGCACAGCTGATGGCTGAAAATGCAGCGTTTGCCTGCACGCTTGGCGCACCTGCTATCGATATCAACTTTGGTTGTCCTGCCAAGACGGTTAATAATCATCGAGGTGGTTCAGTATTGTTAGATGAACCTAAGATCATGTATGAGATTATCAGTGCTGTGCGTCAAGCGGTCCCTAGTCATATTCCTGTCTCAGCCAAAATACGTCTAGGCTATACCGATACCAGTCGCATGGATGACATTCGCGGCGCAATTAGCGATAGTGGTGCAGATTGGCTTACTATTCATGCGCGTACTAAAACTCAAGGCTATAAGCCACCTGCTTATTGGGACAAGATTGACACATTTAATCAACTTAAAATTCCAGTCATTGCCAATGGCGAGATTTGGAACGTGGAACAATCGCAACGCTGTATGGTACAGTCAGGAACAACACATCTTATGTTAGGACGCGGCGCTGTTACTCGCCCAGATCTGATTGCACAGATTGATCATGGCCATCAGCAGAATCTAGAAAGTAGCGCAACCCTATTGTGGGAAGATTTAATTACGCATCAGATTCAGTTTTTGAAAGGTCAAGCCAAAAACGACCTTGTATTAGTTGGCCGTTATAAGCAGTGGCTTGGTATGCTCACTAAAGGCTATAGTGAAGCGCAGATACTGTGGGAGAAGGTTAAACGAGAAAAAAGTAAAGCGGCTATTATAGCTGCATTACAGTTGAGTACGCAGTCATAATTAGCCATTTATCTGTTCAATAACTATATAACTTTTTACAAAGATAAAACAGCTTAGATAACTGCGTAGCTAATAGAGATTGGCTACAAATTAAATGCTAATCCGGATTGCAAGATAAAACAACATCAAACAGCATATTATTGACAATACCCAAAGCACTGAACGAAACATCGATAAATTGGCAATATAAGCCATGCCATACCCAATACGAATCAGCACATAAAGCCATGCTAAGGTATTGATAATCGATTGCGGCACAAAGAATAACATCGCAACCAAGACTGCTGCCAAAAAGACAGGTAAGGTCTCATAGCTATTTTGCTGTGCTGCATTGGCACGTGCTGCCGCTCCTGTCGTACGTTGCAAAAAATCACGTGGATGTGCATTGTCAGCCAATTTAAAGCCACCAACAGCTTTTGCTATCAGCGCCATGACCAGTGGAAGCAAACTTGCAACCACCATTGCCCAAATTGCAGCGGCAGCGGTATCAGGTATTAACCCAAATAATGCACTCATAATTGTCTCTACCTTTACCCTGCAATGACTTCAAAATCATGAGTAACATTTACCCCGCCCTGCACCAACATTCGACTGGCAGAGCAGTACTTCTCTGCTGACAATTGAATGGCCTTTTCAACTTGCTTATCTTTGATATCTTGACCCGTGACCACAAAATGCATATGAATGTCAGTATATACTGCTGGTACAGTCTCAGCGCGTTGTGCCGTCAACTCACAGCGCACGTCCGTCACGTCTTGGCGAGACTTTTGCAAAATTGCAACAACGTCATAACTGGCACAACCTCCTAACCCCAATAATATCAACTCCATTGGGCTGGCGCCTTTTTCTTTATCGGCATCAATTTGGACGTTATGCCCCGATGGCGACACACCCATAAATGCTTTGTTTTCTTGCCAGGTAACGCTCGCTTTTGACTCTGCCATTGTTTGCTATCCTTTCATAAACTTTGGTTAAAACGCTTAGATATTTTTATATTTGAGAATACTAACAGTACAAGGTTAGTTTAGCATAGGATAAAACAAGGTTTTATAGACGATCTGTCATATAACTCAAGTCATTTTATTACTTTAACGATATCACTAAATCTTACTGTACTTTTCCTCTGTGTTCATAAAATTGAAGGTTTTATAAACCCTATAAAACCCTTTGTTTAAGTGACTGATTTTTAACGTTTAAATTCACGAAACATTTTATAGCAAAATACTGTTACACATTTGGTCTATTTCTTGGTTTAATGATGGTAATAAAGCTTGTTTTACTAGTATGAATATACCGTTCACCTAACAATAATTATGATTGCTATATTTTTATGCTATTGAGATAAGCTATTTTTAAACAATTTTAAGGGTTTGTTCATGATAGATGCAGACGGCTTTCGCGCCAATGTCGGCATCATCCTGGCAAATACACAGGGGCAAGTACTGTGGGCGAAACGTATTGGTCACAACGCTTGGCAGTTCCCTCAAGGCGGTATCGACCGCGGGGAGACGCCGATGGATGCAATGTATCGGGAGCTCTGGGAAGAGGTCGGTCTATATCCTCGTCACGTAGATTTATTGGCAGTAACGCAAGATTGGTTGCGTTACCGTTTGCCAAAGCGCTACGTGCGCCATGGGCAATATCCACTGTGTATTGGGCAAAAACAAAAATGGTTTTTGCTGCGCTTAGATGAGCCGAACGCGCAACACATCCGCTTTGATGCGGGTAAACCTGAATTTGATCACTGGCAGTGGGTCAGTTACTGGTATCCACTAGGACAAGTGATTCATTTTAAACGCGGGGTATATCGGCGTGCTTTGCAAGAGCTGGCACGCGAATTACCCCTTAGACAAGAGCTAATTATTCCTGAGCAAAATAATCATTTATTGATGGAATAATTGAACCATTCAATCCAAAACGCATTACAGATGCTCACATGAATATCTAGAACATTTAGATATTCATGTGAGCATTTCTTATTGCAGATGTGAATGATAATCAAATTCGCGACTAATAATATTCGCAGTAACTTTTGTATTTTTGGCATCATTACGTAGCGTCAAAATACTTTGCGTGCGAGTCCCATAAGTTGGTACATTTTTTTCTGTATCACCAAAAGCAACAGGCTTGATATAAACAGAAGATAGCATCTGCTCAATCTTTGCAGTCATACCAGTATTTGGTAGTTTATCTGCTGGCGCTGGAGTATTGTCTGACAACACATTAAAAGCAGCATCTCGCCAGTACTCAAACGAGTTATCCTCTGCAATTAGCGGCAGTACTTCTTGTCGTAGCCGACCACGCAAGCGCTCAGTCTTAAACCAGCTATCTTCTGGCTGACCATTAGAGAGAACATGCAAGCCTGCATATAAGGGTGTTGGTGCATGCCCGCGATTATTAACAATGACAGCCTGCGCTGCATCACCAATAATGAGGTTAAAACCCGCGTAGTCTTGCAAGCTGATTTGCCGTGCAAAATCCATTGGACTTATATTACTGGTCAAAAAATCTGTGACGAGTGCACCACGTGAGCGTTCATCCAAGCTTCCCTGCACACCATCACGAAAATTTAGTACGGCGGCCCAGCGTCCATTTTGCTCATTAAAACCGGTATGCTGTTCTTGATGAATACCCAGCCAAGTACCACCACTTTGGCTATCCCGTCCAGCATAGATAGAGTTATCAGACCACTGATGCAGGGGCTCAGTTGGACGCTGCAAAAACTCATCGCGATTAGACAGTAGTACTAATGGCAACTCATCAAATAGTTGCCAAGCGATGGCCACGATGCACATAAAATTCCTTTATATGTTAAAAATTATAGTTGCTAAAAGCCTGTCATTTAGCGCGACTGTTATTTTATATTTTTAATAATTAATTAGCGTTTAGCTTCTTATCGGCAGGGTAGCTAATTTGATAAGTAGACTGTACCACTCGCGATTGCTTACTTGGCAAATCAAACTCCCAAGCGACCATGCCCTTATTGTCATTCCAGTCCTGCTCAGTAACTGCTGGTGTATGGGTCGCTGTAACGTTGATATCCTCATCGCGGCTGATAGGCTCAGCGCTTAAAACTTGCAAACGCACGCTACGATTGTGCTGATTGGTAAATTGATAGGCCTGTTTGGTCGTCAAGGTTTGCAAACGATTGAACACGCCTTTATCGCCTTGTTTGTCTTCATCGGTCAGCTGCTTTACTAACACGTTAGGATCAATCCCAAAACCAATGCCCTGCTCTTTTAACGATTGATAGCTATAGCGCGACTGCCCGACATAGTTGTCATCGCGATATAATTGTAATGAGCCATCAACCCAAGCTGGGGTCAAAAACGGTGCTGATGCGTACCAATAAGCGGCTTGCTCGACGCTTGGTGTGCTGCGTAGCCACAGCTTACTATTACCAGATTGCTCATCAATGACCGTCCGTACCCGTCTTCCATCACTTGGGATGCTGACGCGCTGCGGCAAACGATACTCGGTAATACCATTTTTGTTTTGGCTACTAACAGTAAAGCTTGGCAGCGGCGCCATGTTCGCAGCAGACTCGGCGCCACCATAGCTATCGCTTGCAGAGACAACCACAGGGACAGCTTCCATAGCAGCTGGCGCATACCTAGCGCGTTTAGCTTGCAGCGCTTCATATAAAGACAAACGCTGTACTTTTGGCAGCTGACTAGTAGTATTTTGATTGGGATTAACAGTGCTCAAAGTAACGGGTATATTTGACCAGTTCTCTCCCGTTTGTTGGGCGATGACGGCAGAAGCTGTGATGCTAAGCTCTTTACTCTCAGTATTTAGGCGTGCTTGATAGGTCGGCTCCCAACCTGCGCCGCGTACTTGATAATGCAGTTTCACTGAGCTTGGGGAACGGCTAGCCGTACGCACACTTACTTGCGTCACGCTATTACGTGTTGAGGTCGCACTGCCTGCCATCAGCTGATTAAGGGCATCTTGCGCGCGAGCTTGGCGCTGCTGAATATCCAAAATTCTTTTATTAATGCTTGCCGCTTGCGTTTCTAAATCACGCGCATTGTTCGCCAATGTACCATCCGTACTTATTTGCGTGACTTTGGTCAGATTTTGCAAGTACGCTTTGGCTAAGCGTGCCGCTTCTAACTCTGCCGTAATATCAGCCAAATTATTCTGCTGCGTTTGTACTTTTGTATCACCTTGGTACTGACATTGCGCGGCTTGCTCACCGCTCAAGGTTTCAATACTGACTTCGCCGACATTTACAGTGCCAAGTGCCTGCACGCTGACACTATCTTGATTAATAGACGGCGATAAACATGAAAATATCAGCGTCTGCTCGCCGGTACCATTTATTGGCAAGGCACGGGTCACACTTGCTAAGCCTTGATAAATGGTCACTTGTTCAACGCTACTCATGGCAGCTTGAGCAGGATACACACTTAAAGCTGCTAGGCTAACTAGACTTAGCGGTATCATGAACCGTTTTAATACCAACCTGCTCGGTTTTTTTGAATCATTGTGATCGGTAAAAACTGGTGCTGTTAAAAAGTAAGCGCGCATAATAATCCTCAAAAATAATATTAATCCGTTAATATCGCTGGTTAGCGCAAGCTTACGTGATCTGACGCTATATAAAATGACTTATTGATCTGCTTATTATTGTTGTACAGTATTTTTATCCAGTATTCTAGATGGTACTTATTCTAAACCCAGCTTTATATCTTAGCGGTTTTCTGTCTTTCTTTCTAGATGTTGCCAGCGGCAGATAAGTTGTTACGATGAACCTAACCTGACAGTAATTTGGTATGCCTAAGTAGCTATTTTTGCTATTATGACCAGCATTCTATTATCAACAAATATGACACCCTTATGATGATTCATCCTCAGTATGATCCCGTGGCACTGTCCTTGGGTCCAGTAGAAGTGCATTGGTATGGTCTAATGTATTTATTGGCCTTTGCCGCCGCTTATGGTTTGGCTTGGTATCGCAGTACTAAGCGTGATAGCTGGTCAAGTGACATGGTCTCAGACTTAGTGTTTTTTGGTGCGCTTGGGGTTATTTTAGGTGGCCGTATCGGCTACGTCTTGTTCTATCAGTTCGGTGAATTACTACAAAACCCAGCCTATCTCTTTAAAGTCTGGGAAGGCGGAATGTCGTTTCATGGCGGCCTGATCGGTGTTGGGCTTGGTATGCTGTATTTTGCCCGTAAATATAAAAAGACGCCTTTTCAAGTGCTCGACTTCATTGTGCCTTGTGTGCCAACAGGGCTGTTATTTGGACGTATCGGCAACTACATTAATGGCGAGCTATGGGGACGTGTATCTGATGGCGGCTATAATTGGCTGACGTATTTTCCACAAGCCGCCGCCTTTGATATGCAGCAATTGCAAGCCAACCCTCAGCTGCAAGAGTTGATGATGGAAGTAAATGGACAGTACTTACTGCCCCGTCACCCCTCACAGCTTTATCAAGCGCTTACTGAAGGTCTGCTATTATTTTTGTTATTGTGGTGGTATTCGTCCAAGCCGCGTCCACGTATGGCAATCACTGGCGTCTTCATGCTGGGTTATGGGTTTAGTCGCTTCATCGTCGAGTTCTTCCGTCAGCCAGATGCTGATCAAGGCTTTATCTTATTGGGCTGGGTCACTAAAGGGCAGATACTAAGCGCACCAATGATTCTTATCGGTATTTTCTTAATCATTTATGCTTACAAGCGCGATATTTATGATTGGGGTCGTCAATCCGCTTATTAAGACGTATGGAAATTGAGAGACATTAAAATTGATATACATTAAAACCAAAGACTATGGAATCTAAAAAGTCATGATTACTACTAACAACGAAGCGGCTTATCTTGATTTATTAAAACTAGTATTGGCTGATGGTACTGAAAAAGGTGATCGTACTGGTACTGGTACGTTAAGTCATTTTGGTGCGCAGCTGCGTTTTGATTTGGCGTCAGGATTTCCGTTGTTAACCACTAAAAAAGTTCACTTTAAATCAATCGTCTATGAGCTATTATGGTTTTTAAGCGGTAGTACCCATGTTGATTACTTGCAAGAGAATGGCGTACGTATTTGGAATGAATGGGCAACGAGCGAACAAACAGCGCTCTTTAATCGTCCTGCTGGCGATTTAGGGCCAGTTTATGGTCATCAATGGCGCAATTATAGCGCGACAAAGAACGAAGAAGGCGGCTACAATAACGATGGCGTTGATCAAATTACCCAAGTCGTAGAGCAAATAAAGACCAATCCCAATTCTCGACGTCTAATCGTCTCTGGTTGGAACCCAGGTGAAGCGGAGCAAGTAGCCCTGCCGCCTTGTCACACGCTGTTTCAGTTCTTTGTCGCCGATAATAAGCTGTCATGCCAGCTCTACCAGCGCTCAGCAGATTTGTTTTTGGGTGTACCGTTTAATATCGCCAGCTATGCATTGTTGACTCATATGGTCGCGCAAGTTTGTGGGTTGGATGTTGGTGAGTTCATCTGGACGGGCGGTGATTGTCATATTTACCAAAATCATCGCGAGCAAGTCGAGCTGCAACTGTCACGTGAGCTTTACACGCTGCCAACATTAACGCTTAACCCTGATGTCGATGATATTTTTGCATTTAAATACGAAGATATTACTGTCAATGGCTATGAATCCCATCCTACTATCAAAGCAAAAGTTGCGGTATAGTTTATCCATACTAAAACTGGTTTTACTTTATTTTGATGAAAACAATAAGGACACGTTATGAGTTATGCCCATACTGAAGTTGCCCAAATCGTCGCTATCGGTAGCAATCGCTGTATCGGTAAGGATAACGAGCTGCCGTGGCATATCTCAGCAGATTTGCAGCATTTTAAAAGGATGACGACCAAAGCAAATGATGGTGCTATTCAAGGTATCGTCATCATGGGTCGTAAGACTTTCGAGTCGATGAATAGCAAACCATTGCCAAAGCGTGTCAGCTTTATCATTACAACGCAACTAGATTACGCTGAGAAAAAAGGGCTGGTGGGTAAAGATAATGTTTACGTCGTGCATAATTTAGATGATGCTCTGACGCAAGCGGCGAGCCTTGCACACGGTGCCCATCTTGACACGATTTGGGTGATAGGCGGCGAGCGCGTGTTTAGTGATGCATTCATGTATACCGATCGTATTGAGCTGACTTATGTCGATATCGAAATCACTGACTGTGACGCTTTTTATCCTGAGCTACCAAGCGACTTTGAAATATCTGCAGAATCTGCTCAAGAACATGATGAAAAAAGTGGGTTAGATTTTAGATTTGCGACTTATTTAAAAAAAGAAGCTAAATAATATTACTCTTTTCTTTCGTCAAAAAAATGATAAAAAGGCGGTCTTAGACATTTCTAAGACCGCCTTTTTATAATCAATCAACTTACTCATGCAGCACTTTATAAACCGTTTTTGCTAATACCGGACCAATTCCTTGCACGCCTGCCAGCTCTTGTTGCGAGGCGCCAAGCAATTGTTGCAGTCCACCAAAATGATTCAGCAAATCACGACGGCGCTTCTCACCCAGCCCCGGTATAACCTCTAGCACTGACGATGAACGGCGCTTATCACGCTTCTTACGGTGCGCTGTGATGGCAAAACGGTGCGCTTCATCACGAATATGCATCAATAAATGTAGCGCCTTGCTATCCATTGGCAAATCAAGCGGCTCATGATCGATAAAGTGCAATACTTCAAGTCCGGCCTTGCGCCCCTCACCTTTTGCCACACTGATGAGCAATGTATCATTAAGAAGACCCAACTCTGACAGTACTTCTTTTGCGATGCCAAGCTGACCTTTACCACCATCAATAAGCAATAAATCAGGTAATGGCTGTTTTTTATAGCGGCGCGTCAGCACTTGCTTCATTGCAGCATAGTCATCACCGCCTTGAATATCATGGATGGCATATTGACGGTAATCACGACGACGCGAGCCCCCTTGATCAAAGACTACGCAGCTGCCGATGGTCGCCTCACCCATGGTATGGGAAATATCAAAGCATTCGATTCGATCAATGGTTCGATCGGTGACATCAGACAATACGTCTTTGAGAGCGCCAAAGCGCGAATGCAGCTCTAGATAATCACCCAGCTTGGTTTTAAGCGCATTGTTGGTATTTAGTTTTGCCAAGTCCAGCCACTCTGAGCGATGTTCACGTACATTGGTTTTGATAACGACTTTGCTATCAAAATGCGTTGCTAGTGCTTCGCTAATTGCTGTCTGATCAGGCAATTTATGACTTAATATCATCTCGCTCGGTAAGTCATCGGTCACCTGAAAATAGAATGAGGTGATGAAGGCGGATAAATTATCAGCGAGCGACTCGCTACTATCGACATCAGGGAAGTAGTTTTTACCACCAAGTACGCGCCCGCCGCGTACCGTCAACACGTTAACACAAGTCATGCCTGCCTGACTGGCAATCGCAATTACATCAGCCTCACCCTGCACGGTATATACTGCTTGCCGCGCTTGCACTTCACGTAGCATAGACAGCTGGTCACGATAAAAAACCGCCTTTTCAAAGTCTAATTCTTCAGCTGCACCTTCCATCTTTTCGATTAACGCACTGTGAATGTCGCTTGAGTCACCCTTTAGGAACCGAATGGTGTTATTTACATCCTCTGCATATTCTTCTGGCGATACCAAACCGACACAGGGCGCACGGCAACGCTTAATCTGATATTCAAGGCACGGACGCTTACGCTGCCTAAAAAAGGTATTGGTACATTGACGCATCTGAAACATTTTTTGCATCAAAACCAAGGTTTCTTTTGCCGCATGAGCAGAGGGAAAAGGACCGAAGAAACGACCTTTTTGGTGATTGCCTTTGCCGCGTCCATAAGCCAATCTCGGATAAGGTTTATCGGCTGAAATAAACACATAAAGATAAGATTTATCATCACGCAATAATACGTTATAAGGGGGACGATATTCTTTAATCAGGTTTTGCTCAAGCAGCAGTGCCTCGGTCTCACTACGGGTAATGATGGTCTCGATATCGTGAATCCGTGCCACCAATGCTCGCGTTTTTGGATGGTCAATGGTCTTAGCGAAGTAGCTATTGACGCGACTTTTTAGCGACTTTGCTTTACCCACATATAAAATATCGCCGTTTTTTCCCAGCATTTTATAGACCCCTGGCAGATTTGGCAGGCGTTTGATAAGATGCTTAAGACGGGCTTTTTTATCATCTGCGAGACTTGTTTCTGAGACGTTAACCATAAATTTGTTGCTCTTAAGATACTGATATACAGCTAATTATGGGGCGATAGCCCGAGTTTTACAAGCTATCGCTTCCTATGGGTTTATGCACAAAAAAACCAGCATGAAGCTGGCTTTTCTTTTTTTGTGGTAGGCAAAATTTCTAATGACGGAAGTTCGGTAATAGTGCTGGAATACCTGGCAACATACCAACGACCGCCATAACACCTGTTAATATCACAAAGGTAATCACAGGTATAATCCAGCGACTCATTTTTGATAAACTCGCACTTCGCTCTTTAGAACCTATTAATCCAAGGTTATCAAGTACTAAGGTTATCGACCAACCAAAGGCTGGGTTTACCAGTGCTGATGCAAATACCACAATGGCAGCTGACTGCGTGGTTTTACCTTCGCGCGTCATCTCCATGCCAGCCTCAAGCAGTGGGATAAAGACACCGACGATCAACGCCACACACATCACCGGCTCCCAAATAGCCAGATCCATTGGGTAGCCCCAGATACCAGCGATCAGACAAAACAGTCCAGTTAGTACCGCACCCGCTGGAATCGGACGCTTAGCGATCGCTGCTGGCACGATATAGGTACCCCATGATGAGGCAAAGTTTGCGCCGCCCAATACAGAGCCTGCCACCTGACGAATAGAAGCGCTGGTCATCGTATCATCTATATCCATCAAGACACGCTCAGTACGCTGTGGATAGCTGATTTTTTGAAAGACTTGATGACCTAAAAAGTCAGGCGACCACATAGCGACGGCTAATACCGCAAACGGCAATACCACAAC
The DNA here is from genome assembly GCF_947488565.1 of uncultured Psychrobacter sp. Lineage (GTDB taxonomy): Bacteria > Pseudomonadota > Gammaproteobacteria > Pseudomonadales > Moraxellaceae > Psychrobacter > Psychrobacter saeujeotis. The sequence continues at coordinate 59,892 of NZ_CANKZC010000005.1, forward strand.
GAAGCTTTCAACCGTTGGCAGACCTAGCATCCAACCAGTGTTTTCACCCCACCAATACATTGGATTCATATTTGGCAAGCCAGGTGCAGTTTCAAAAGCAAAGGGCGCACCCATCGCAAAAGCTACGCCACCACCTAATAAGCAGCTAAGCGGCACAGCAAGCCAACGCTTTTGAAAATTTTCTAATACGGCATACAGTATGATCGTCAGCAAAACCACCACAAAGGCAATATGTGCCATGCCAATCCCCTCTGCCCAAGCAAACAGATTTTTGACTTGTGATATGGTACCAATAAAGCCTAAATACAGCAGCAGACCACCGCACACGCCTTTACTGGTCAGGTTCGCCAGCAGACTACCACCCTTACTAATCGCCAGCAACAGACCAAAGGCACCGATGAGCAGACCAAAGGCCATCGGGTGACCACCAGCTGCCACCACAATAGGGATAAGAGGAATAAGTGGGCCATGCGTACCCGCAAGGTTGGCAGTCGGTAGCAAAAATCCTGAGAATAAAATAACGAAGAACGCAACGATTAATAGCTCATAGCGGACGTTTTCTAACACAAAGGCATCACTGAGACCAAGCGGCCCTGCAAACGTAGCGGCAATAGCGCCCACCATTACTACTTTACCGATTGTCGCGGCCATCGCTGGAATGGTATCTTCATATTCAAAACGATAATCACGAAACGGCAAATTCATACGCCAGCGCTTGGGCTGCATAATCTGTAGCTCATGATTTAGATAGGCGTCACGACTGTCAAAGCTTGAGCTTGGCTGATGCAAATCAGTATAGCTACCTTGCAATTCATCATCGTAGTGAGCTGAATTTGACTGCTGCGGATTGGTGCTTGAAACGGGGGTCTCGTTACTACTCATCACATCTCCTTATGCCAACTGAGGATTCGTTTTTTATCTATGACGACTTTTTGCACAAAATCGTACAAAAAATAAGCTGCTCAACACAAATTGGCAGCCATTGTATGCTATCAAGACTAGGATTGCGAGTTTTGCCGTCACAACTCTTGACCTTTTCTTCGCATTTTGATGTATGACTGGCACCGCTCTTAGAGACCATTTAGTCCTAATAAACAGACATCTTCTACATTGATAACAGGGTAAACGTTTATTATAGTATTGATATTGTTGAATAATTAATATTCGTTACGCTTTAAAACTGGTAGCAGTTTTTATTTTTGACTATGATAGGTGTTTTTTGTTCAGTTTATAATTAGCTCAGTCCATCATTAATAAAAATGATGGTTATCAATATATGAGCATCTTTACGTACCGTAAAAGATTAAGAAAGATAAAGGAATAACAATATGAGCTTCCTACCCAAGAACCTAGAAAATTTAAAACGTAAAACTAAAAAGAACGTCATGCCACTTTTAACGCCGCACTTACTTAAGTTGCGTATTAATACCTATGCTCCTTATGTCGGCGCTGGTATCAAGGTTGAGCATGTCGATTTAGATCAAGGCTTGTGTGTGGTCAGTATGGGTCTTAATAGTCTGAATAAAAACATCGTCGGCACACAATTTGGTGGTAGCTTATACTCGATGGTTGATCCTTTTTATATGCTCATGCTTATGCATCAACTTGGCAGTACGTACGTAGTATGGGATAAAAGCTCGCATATTGAGTTCGTTGCCCCTGGCAATAGCAAAGTGACAACGCGCATGAAAATTCCTAGTACAGAAATTGCCACTATTCAGGAGCTGGCAAAAGACGGCGAACCTGTATTTCGTGAATATCAAACAGATATCGTGGATAGTCAGCAAAAAGTTATCGCTACGGTCACTAAGACCATTTATATCCGTTTGCGTAAGTACAGCAAGTCCAAGGAACAAATCAATCGTATAGATAATGTTGACTTCTAGGTTTGAATTTAAGGCCATCCATACAAAAACCCCAATCTGGCATGTGCTCAGATTGGGGTTTTGTCTTTTTGGTATGGCCCGCTTATTTATAAATAAACCTATGAATAAGGGCTTGTATCTACTGTTGCTTTACTCCTAAGCGGCATATTAACAGCTAAAGCGCTTCGGCAAGCTTAAACGTAATGCTTAAACTTAGATACCAGGTGCAGTTTCAACTGCATCAGGTACACCAGCATCAGTCTTTTTCTGAGCAGCTGGACGACCACCAAGCTTTTCGCGAATACGAGCTGATTTACCAGAACGCTCACGTAAGTAGTACAGTTTCGCACGGCGAACAGCACCGCGGCGTTTCACTTCAATGCTATCAATGATTGGTGAATGCAATTGAAATGCACGCTCAACACCAACGCCACTTGACATTTTACGGACAGTAAACGCTGAGTTCAGACCGCGGTTACGCTTAGCGATAACCACACCTTCAAAGGCCTGTAAACGCTCACGCTCACCTTCACGTACTTTTACTTGAACCACGATAGTATCACCTGGTGCAAAGTTTGGGCGTTCAAGTAGTTGTTCGTTTTCGATGACCTGAACCAATGGATGCTTGTTGCTCATGAGAGTTATCTCCTCACATTAGATAATAGAGGCTTTACGCATATCACCTGTTTGTAATAATTAATCGTATCACGCATTTACGAGATACAACATAAATGGGGTCTAACAAACGGCCATTGTCGTATGACCTGTTTTATTATTGATCAAAATCTTCATTGTTAACTGTGTTTAAACTATTTTGTTTTGCCAATGCTTTTAGCCAAGCAACTTGCTGCGTATTTGGAGTAAAAGCTTGCCACAAATCTGGACGTCGTACTTTGGTACGCTCGACCTGTTGACTAAAACGCCATTTAGCAATATTGGCATGATGTCCAGAGAGCAATACTTTAGGCACTTTCATACCAGCAAACTCAAGCGGTTTAGTATAATGTGGACAATCAAGCAAACCATCGACGAACGAATCTTGCTCAGCTGACTTGTCATCACCCATTATATTGGGTAGACGACGTATCACACTATCCATGAGTACCATTGCTGGTAGCTCGCCGCCAGTCAGTACATAATCACCAAGTGACACTTCCATATCAACATACTGCGATAATAAACGCTCATCAATCCCTTCATAACGACCGCATAATAGAATCATGCCATCATACTCAGTCATGCTGACCACGTTGTTCTCACTTAGTACTTGTCCTTGCGGTGACATGTAAATCACTGGACAATGTGCTTTGTCAATACGGCAACCATACTGGCTGGCACGCAGGCGCGCATCTTCAATTGCTTTTGATAATGGCTCAGCCATCATCACCATACCAGGACCCCCACCGTAGGGACGTTCATCAATACGGCGATAATTATCCGTAGTATAGTCGCGTGGATTGATGCACTCAATTGTGACTTGCTCCTGAGTCACTGCTCGTCCCGTGATACCAAACTCACGAATCGTGGCAAACATCTCAGGAAAAATACTAATCACAGCAAAATACATCAGACCTCTGTTTAAGTAATGCTCGCTAAATGACACCTGCATGAACATATCATTGCTTCAATCGTAAAGATCGAATCAATAATCGCTCGGCCACGCCACATGAACTGCTTTATTGGCCATATCGACTTCAATTACAGTTTGAGCATGCCACGGTATCAAGCGCTCTTCGTTATCTAGGCTGTCTGAATGTGCTGCTACCCGCATAATGTCATGCGCGCCAGTTTCAAACATCTCAGTAATATCACCAAGATACTCATCTTGCTCATTCAAAACTCTAAGTCCAACCAGTTCAGACCAGTAAAACTCATCCTCTTCAGGTTCAGGCAATGAGTCTTTTGCAACCCAGATAGCAACACCATTCATAGTTTCAGCAATATTACGATCAGGAACTTGCTCAAATTGAGCCACAAGCCCTGTACCCTGCTGACGCCATTTACTTACTGTCAATGGCTTAACACCAGTGGCAGTTTTTATCCACCACGGCTGCATACCAAAGATATCCGAACGATCATCTGTATCGCTAAACACCCATAGCCAGCCTTTGATGCCATAAGGTTTCTTAAGCTGACCAATTTTCATAAGCGTACTAGCGTCTGGTACAGATGACATAACGTCTAACCTAACAATAAATAAAACAGAGAGTGCTAATAAAAAAGCAATTAAATAATAAAAACAGTTAACCGCGTATACTGATCAAATCAGCTACGCTATCTATTTTAAACATACTAAATAGTCTAAAAACTGACTATAAGTACTCAACGCCAAACATTTAAGCAGTTGCTTCAGTGCTTGTTGTCGCTGATTTATTGTAAGCTTTTGCTAATGAAGCAACGCGATCTGAAGGCTGTGCACCTTTTGCGATCCACGCATTATACGCTTCCATGTTTAAGCGTACTGCTTCTTCAGACTCTTTGGCAAGTGGGTTAAAAAAGCCAATGTTTTCAATGTAGCGACCGTCACGCGCGCGGCGTTGATCAGCAACAACTACTTGATAAAATGGGCGTTTCTTGGCACCGCCCCGTGCTAAACGAATAACAACCATGTGAATTCTCTCTTTCGCAGGTATACCAAAAGGGCATAATTATATCACAGTCTTGATTTGTTGAAAACATAAACTGTGTTTATTTAATGACTATTATAACAATGGTTTAAAAGCAATCAAGGGCCACAAATATCATCACCTATTTATTGATCAAAGTCTAATATTCAACGATAACTTTTAGCCAGCTCATAGCGCCTACTGCAGTATTGCACTATACTTTATTGCAATACTGTAAGAGCGTTAAATCCCTATGATTATCCCAACTCCTCGTCGCACTGCTTGGCTGCCACGTTCGTACTCTAGTACTTGGCTTACAACCTTAATGGTAGCCTTTATTGTTATAATCAGCGTCGGTCTGTCTATTTGGTTTTTTTGGCGCAGTTTGTATTTGCCAGAGCTTAAAAACCATGCGCGTTATTTAACCAGCGAGCTGCGTTTGATGAATAGTGCGAGAATAGACTGGCAGGACAATCCAAAGATGCAACAATGGCTGTATCGCAACTCACACGTGGTAGTCGTTGATAATCCTAGTGACTTTCCTCAAGTTGAAAACAAAATTTTTGTAGGAGTATTCACTGACGTTTTACAACGTGAAATTGGAGCACAATTAGGACGACCAGTTGAAGTATATTTTAAATTTAAGCCCACGCCTCAGCTATGGGTACAAGACAGCCGCGACCAAAGCTTTTGGATTCGTGAGCCCGTTGTCTATTATTCACAATATAGCCCAACATTATTGGCGTTATTCTTGTTAGGTTTGCCAATTTTGACTTTGTTAACGATTATCTTATTAGCACGTCAGCTAAACCGCCCGCTTCGTTACTTACAACGTGCTGCAACCAATTACATTCGTCTCGGTCATGCGACTACTTTGCCAACGCGTACAGGACCTACCGAGATACGCCAGGTCAATACGGCGTTTAATCGTCTCTTTACAACGCTTAGTCAAGCGCAAAAAGAACGCACGATCATGCTGGCTGGTATCTCACATGATCTACGCACACCGCTAACACGCATGCGTTTAACCGCTGAGATGTTGCCTGATGACTTTTTCCGTGAGGGATTGATTTATGATATTGAAGACATGGATGCAATTTTAGAGCAGTTTATCTCTTTTATGAAAGATGGATCTGATGAGCCTGTACGTCTTACCAATTTAGACACGATATTTAATGAGATTATTGTACAGTTTGCGCCTATGCCGTTTATTTATCAATCAGAGCTTCAAAAGGCTGTACCAATACGTCCCTTGTCCATAAAGCGCTTAGTTATAAACCTTGTGAACAATGCAAATCGTTACGGTAAGCCGCCGATTTATTTGTCTGCCAGTATCGTACCGACCTTTATTGAAACGGTTGTTACAGAAGATACTGACATTGTGACCGAAAGCGAGGTAAATCAAGAAGCTCAAGAGCAATTGATGATATGTGTACGTGACTGCGGTGAAGGAGTCGCGGAGGATCAGTTGGAGCGAATCATGCAACCATTTGAGCGTGGCGAGACGGCACGTACCACGCAAGGAAGTGGACTTGGCTTGGCTATCGTCAATCGTATCGCAGGTCTGCATCACGGTACTGTAGAAGCTATCAATCATCCTGAGGGTGGACTACAGGTTTGTGTACGCCTACCTCTAATATCTAAGGTTACTGATGAAACGGTCATTGAGGACAACTTGACTACACCAGATAATGCAATAGATGGCGGGGGCTAAGAAAAGAACAAATATGAGACAATTCATCGAAAAACCATCATAAAGAGATGGTTTGAAAGGCGAGCTATTCTTTAGTCCCAATTAACGGTGGTACATGTTTGGCACTATTCGTAAACGTTATTGGCTGCGTAAGCTCCGCTTGTGCAACCTGTAAACTCGCAGTCGGAGTAGGTTGCTGTATAAACAAGTAGTAGCCAAGCATTAAAGCATTTAGTAATACTAAACCGCCAAATAAATAAGGCATCTTATCTCTCCTATACAGCCTCAAACTCAAAAAAACGGTAAACTTAATATTATCGTGGATAAAACTACAATTTACCAAAATGTGACCTACTACTCTTATAGTAGGTCACATAGTCGATTCTATCAACAATTCTAAATAATTTTAGTTGCTAAAGCCTTATCATACGAATCAATTAATGGTTAATGATATCTTTGGTTTACTCCCCACTAATGTCACGATCACTTTTTTCTTGGGTTAATTCGTCAGCAGCAAGCACTTGTGTTAACGGTTTAATGGGCCAAGTCATGACAAATCTGGCCCCGCCAAGACTGTTACTTTCATCTACCTTCATACTGCCATTAAACCAAAACGCGATACGCGAAACAATAGATAGCCCAAGCCCATACCCTCCTGAAGCTCTGGTACGACTATCATCTAGACGAGAAAATGGAATAAACACCTTTTCACGATCTTCCTCCGGTATACCGTGTCCATCATCTTCAACACTCACAAAAGCATTGCCTTTTTTGACACCAGCACTGATAACTATGGTTGTTTCTGCATAGCGCAGCGCATTGCCAGCAAGGTTTTGAATAACGCGGTGAAGATAGCGACGATCTGCTATTGCAGTGACTTTTACATTCGGAAGTTGTCCGACGACCTTGATAGATTTTCCCAATGCATTGGTCTCGCGTACCACCTGCTCAACCAGCTCTCTAAGGTTTACTGGTTCTAAGTCTAGCTTAGGAGAGCCTTCTTCAAGCTTTGCATAGGTCAAAATCTCATCAATTAATCCATTTAGTGCTTCGATATCTTCGTCGATATAATCACGCTGCATAAAGCGCGAGTCCTCGTCATCGGTATCAGCCAGCATATCGACCGCAAAGCGAATACGGGCAACAGGCGTACGCAGCTCATGCGAGACCGCGCGCGTCAGCTCGCGCTGTGATTCAATCAGACGTTTAATATGCTCTGTCATTGCATTAAATGTGGCGGATAAACGCGCGATCTCATCTTGTCCAATGACTTGTACTTGAATATCTAAGTTGCCTTGACTAACTTCATTAACCCCTACTTGAATCAGCTGTAATTTACGTTCAAGTGGAAAAATTAGCGCATAAACACCTAAGCTAATTAAGAACATACTTATCAGTACCATACTGATAATTAAATTTAATGGAAACCAGTTAAATAAGGAAACAGGACCCATTACAACAGCCATATCATTGATTTCAGAAGGCACAATTATTCTGATAGCAGAGTTGCCGCGGCTGGTGCTACTATCTTGAAACAATATAACGACTTCATCGCGACGTAAACGCGCCATCTGATCAGTGTCTAAGCCTAAAGCATTTACGCCCTTAAGCTCTAGCGGAAAAGAGAATTTCTCTTCTAACTCTTGTAGACGCGTACGCTTAGCAGACAACGTCGTATAGTAAGACAAATCATCTAACAAAAATACGGCCATTGCTCGTACTTGCTGCTCTGTGACTTGTGATATTCTAACAGTTAATACGCTTTTGGCATCTGACAAACGATGATACACATCAGCATAAGTAGGCTGACTGTTATAGCGCACGACAGTATTTCCATTATCAAAACGACGCAGCTCACTTGAGCTAAAGTCGATGTCGGTAACAGGTACAATACGAAAGGTTGAACCAAACAAACTACTGGCATCTGACAACCAATAGTCGCGCTGGGTGTCGCTTATTTGCCGGCCCACACCTTCACTAACTAAATAAAAGGCGCCTGTAGCCATATCTTCACGATAAGTTTGTACACGTTCCTTATTAATGGTATCCATTAATAATTGGGCAAATAAGGCCACGCATAGACAGACTATTAATAGACCGGCATAAATTCGAACAAAAATACTGTGTTTTAAAGAAGAAACTAATGACATACGTGCCGTGACCAAACTGTTGAGTAATAATCGCTAGTATCGTTTTGACTAAAACCTTTCCATCGCAAACGATATCAAGCACTGTTAGATAAAGATGAAAGATTGAAGACCGTATTTTATCATTACATGTAAACAACCTAACCATAATACAATGACTGACTTAAAACCATATCTATATAATGTGTATTGAGCTGGCGTCCATAATTACTGCTCAATAATTACCGCTCAATTAAACCACATAACACCTGTCTTAAGTTCAAAAACTTAAACTTTAGCCACAAAAAAACCAGCAAGGAGCTGGTTTCTCGTGAAGAAAATGATAATTACTCACTATGACTGTCATTAAGACAAGATCAATTACCCTCTTTAACGAATAAATAACCTTTACTACGTACTGTTTTAATACGTTTAGGGTTCTCTGGATCATCACCAATCTTAGGACGAATACGTGAGATACGCACATCAATAGAACGATCCTGACCGTCATATTCAATGCCGCGTAGGCGCTCAAAAATGTCTTCGCGCGATAAGATACGACCAGCGTTAGAAGCAAGTAGCCATAGTAGGTCATATTCAGCGCTGGTAAAGTCGACTAACTCGTCGCTCAATGTCACAGATCGACCGCCATTGTCGATGACCAGCTCACCAAATTCTAGGCGTTGTGGCACATCTTCTGATGGCGCATTTTCAGAACGACGTAGTAACGCACGAATACGTGCCAACAATACACGTGGTTGAGCAGGCTTGGCGACATAATCGTCAGCGCCCATCTCAAGACCCAATACTTGATCCATATCTTCTGTACGCGCCGTCAGCATCAAAATTGGATTTTGATAATGGGGACGCACTTCACGACAAACAGTCAAACCATCACTACCAGGAAGCATAACATCAAGTACTACTAAATCTGGTTGTTCATTAACGATACGGCGAATGGCGCGATTGCCATCAGTCTCGATCGCTACTTCTAAGCCATTTTTAACCAGATAATCTTGAGTTAACATAGCTAAACGTTCATCATCTTCAACAATCAAAATTCGGAGTGTGTTGTCTTCTTCAGTCGTTGTCATTGGTGTGTCCTATAATGTATAAAAATTAATAGCAGGTAATTAGTAGCACAATAAAATGGAACAATTGATGTTCTTATGAATGATGCAATTGTGGTAACACAGTATACTATCAAATAGTCAGCTTCCTATACTATAGCTTATTGTCGTTAACAAAACCTATAAAGAACATATCCTATAAGTTTAGTTAACGTCCAGTAATTTTAACTATTTAGTTATTTGCTTAATGAAGAGTAGCATTAATCGACTAGCAGTTAAACATGATAAAAAAAGCGTCTCTATTGTAGGCTAACACCATTCTTTACAATATCACCAAAAGAGCTTATTTTTATGGTCGATACTGCTATTATTAACCTAACGGAAAATATGAAATACCTACTTATGCCAACCAAATATACTGATTGGGTAGAAATATTTTATTAAATCCTTAATCCTATTTATAAACATTCTGTACACCATAAAAAAAACAGCCCATTATGGACTGTTTTTTTACTATTTTATTGTCAAATACTGAATAAAAACTACTATTCAATATTGTAGACAGCAAATTAAGCGCGGTTTTTGTATTTACGAATCGTTTGCAGCTGGGCTACTGATTCTGCTAATGAAGCCAAGGCCGCATTAGTTTGTACGGTATCAGACTGGTTGACCAGCATTTGTTCCGCTTTTTTACGTGCTTCAACGATTTTACTTTCGTCAAGGTTATGTGCACGCATGGCAGTGTCTGCTAATACAGTAACCATCTTTGGCTGTACTTCTAACACGCCGCCTGATACGTAAATCACTTCTTCTTCACCATTTGGTGTTTGCACTCGCATCGCACCTGGTTTTAGCAAAGTAATAAGCGGTGTGTGACCTGGCAATACACCAATCTCGCCTTCGGTACCCGTAGCTATTAACATGCTGATTTCGCCCGAATACAACTCTTCACGAGCACTTACGACGCGACATTGTAACGTTGCCATATTTAACTCCTTACGATCAAAACACAATCAAAACTGCGATGCGTTATCTACTTGCGAGTGGACTGGTATCGGCCTACCCGCAGTTTAGCAAATGCTAATACAACTTACGCTGCAGTAGATTTCATTTTTTCCGCTTTAGCGACTACTTCATCAATACCGCCAGCCATGTAAAACGCTTGCTCTGGTAGATCATCGTATTCGCCAGCGATAATTGCTTTAAAGCTAGCAATAGTATCGCGCAGTGGTACATATTTACCAGGCGCACCAGTGAATACTTCTGCTACGTGGAATGGCTGTGACAAGAAACGCTGGATCTTACGAGCGCGATAAACAACCAATTTATCTTCTTCTGACAGCTCATCCATACCTAGAATAGCGATAATGTCTTTTAGCTCTTTATAGCGCTGTAGGACTTCCTGAACACCACGAGCAACATTATAGTGCTCTTCACCGATGACTTGTGGATCTAGCTGACGTGACGTTGAATCTAATGGATCAACCGCCGGATAGATACCTTGTGAAGCGATATCACGACTTAGTACAACTGTTGCATCCAAGTGAGCAAACGTCGTTGCTGGTGATGGATCCGTCAAGTCATCCGCAGGTACGTATACCGCTTGTACTGATGTGATAGAGCCTGATTGAGTTGAAGTAATACGTTCTTGTAGCATACCCATCTCTTCAGCAAGTGTTGGCTGATAACCAACCGCTGATGGCATACGACCAAGTAGTGCTGATACTTCAGTACCTGCTAGTGTATAACGATAAATGTTATCAACAAACAGAAGGACGTCACGACCTTTGCCAGTGGCAGGATCTTTGGTATCACGGAAGTACTCAGCCATCGTCAAACCAGACAATGCAACACGTAGACGGTTACCTGGTGGCTCATTCATCTGACCATATACCATCGCAACTTTAGATTTACTAAAGTCTTCAGTGTTGACAACGCCCGCTTCTTGCATTTCGTGATAAAAATCATTACCTTCACGCGTACGCTCACCAACACCAGCAAATACTGATAGGCCTTCATGCTTAAGAGCGATGTTGTTGATCAGCTCCATCATGTTGACGGTTTTACCAACCCCAGCACCACCAAATAGACCAACTTTACCACCTTTAGCAAACGGGCAAAGCAAATCGATGACTTTGATACCAGTCTCTAGCAGCTCAGTACTGTTTGACTGATCCGCATAGCTTGGTGCATCACGGTGAATCGACCATTTTTCGTCAGCGACAACTGGACCTTCTTCATCGATAGGACGACCAAGGACATCCATAATACGGCCTAGCGTACCTGTACCAACTGGTACAGAAATAGCCGCGCCAGTGTTGGTCACTGGTAGGTTGCGCTTTAGACCTTCAGTTGAACCCATTGCAATAGTCCGTACGATACCATCACCTAGCTGTTGCTGTACTTCTAGGGTGGTTTCGGTACCATCTACTTGCAAGGCATCAAAAATCTGAGGAACTTCGTTACGGTCAAACTCAACGTCAAGAACCGCGCCAATAATCTGTACAATACGACCGCTACTCATTGCGTTCTCCTTGAACTTCTGTATATAGTAGGTTTTATAAAGGGTTTCAATTATGAAACAGCAGCAGCACCGCCAACGATCTCCGAAATTTCTCGGGTAATCGCTGCTTGACGCAGCTTGTTATAAACCAACTGTAAATCGTTAATAAGGTCACCAGCATTATCTGTTGCCGCTTTCATCGCAACCATACGTGAAGATTGCTCAGAAGCGATGTTTTCCATTACCGCTTGATAAACAATCGACTCAATATAGCGACCAAGCAACTCATCAATCAATGTCTTGATATCAGGCTCGTAGATATAGTCCCAGCTAAGCTCTGTCTGTATGCCACTTTCTTCATCATCAAACGAGTGCTCTGGCAGAGGAACCAATTGATTAACGGTTGGCTTTTGAGTCATGGCATTAACGAACTGGTTATATACCACATAAATACGGTCAATATTGCCGTTACTATAATCTTCAAGCATGGCTTGAACGGGTGCGTTTATTTGCTCAAACGTTGGTTTATCGCCATAGTCAGTCACCGCCGACGTCACTTTACCACCAAAGTTTTTGAAAAAACTCACACCCTTAGCGCCAATAACTGCAAACTCAGTTTGCACAGACTGGTCTTGATAATCTTGAATACTTTTGGATAAAGCTTTGAATAGGTTAATATTCAAACCACCCGCCAAACCACGATCAGAGGTAATAACGATATAGCCAACCTTGTTGACCGGACGCGATACCATATATGGGTGTTTGTAGTCTGATGAAGCATGCACCAAATGTGAAATAACCCGGCGCATACTATCAGCATACGGGCGACCCACTTCCATGCGCTCTTGAGCACGGCGCATCTTACTTGCCGCTACCATTTGCATAGCGCGAGTAATTTTTTGGGTGCTTTTAATACTGGTGACTTTGGCACGTATCTCTTTTAAGCTTGCCATAATGATTCCAATATAAGAGGGTTAAAAAGCATTTGCGCATGCAACATATGATCAAGATATAGTATCACTCTATCAGAATAATCATTATCTGTTTTGCATAACGCGACTAATACCGTCGATGGTTAAAATAGTGGCGCAAGTGTCTGTTTAAACGACGCGCCACCTTTAACGACTAAATTATAACCAATCCGGCCTAACCCATTAAATTAATAACTGTGATTTTGTTTAAAAGTCTGTACTGCTGCCTTTAAACGACCTGCGATATCATCATTGTAATTCGCAGTATCATCAATCTCGCGCATCAATTCACTTTGCTCATCATGCATGTAGCGTAAGTAAGCTTCTTCGAAAGCACCAATCTTTTCTACTGGCACATCGGCTAAGAACCCTTCGTTTGAAGCATAGATAACCGCTGCTTGCTCAGAAACAGACATTGGTTGATACTGTTTTTGCTTCATAAGTTCAGTGACACGCTCACCATGATCAAGCTGTTCACGAGTGGCATCATCAAGGTCAGAGGCGAACTGAGCAAACGCAGCCAATTCACGATACTGTGCTAGCGCGGTACGAATACCACCAGAGAGCTTTTTGATGATTTTTGTCTGTGCAGAACCACCAACACGAGAAACTGAGATACCAGCGTTAACAGCAGGACGAATACCTGAGTTAAATAGGCTTGACTCTAAGAATATCTGACCGTCAGTGATCGAGATCACGTTAGTCGGTACGAATGCTGATACGTCACCTGCTTGGGTTTCGATAATAGGTAGTGCAGTTAAAGAACCCGTTTTACCTTTTACTTCACCATTGGTAAAGTTTTCTACATAGTCCGCGTTGACGCGCGATGCACGCTCAAGTAAACGTGAGTGTAAATAGAATACGTCACCAGGATACGCTTCACGACCTGGCGGACGACGTAACAATAGTGAAATCTGACGATACGCTACCGCTTGTTTTGACAAGTCATCAAATACGATTAGAGCATCTTCACCGCGATCACGGAAGTATTCACCCATTGTACAACCTGAGTAAGGTGCAATGTACTGTAGAGCCGCTGGCTCTGACGCTGAAGCGACAACAACGGTGGTGTATTCTAAGGCACCAGTCTGCTCAAGCTTACGTACGACGTTTGCAATGGTAGAGCGTTTTTGACCAACAGCGACATAGACACACTTAATGCCAGATGATTTCTGGGCGATGATCGCATCGATAGCCATTGCGGTTTTACCCGTCTGACGGTCACCAATGATAAGCTCACGCTGACCACGACCAATCGGGATCATGGTATCAACAGCTTTATAACCCGTCATAACTGGTTGATCAACTGATTGACGATCAATAACACCTGGAGCAATCTTTTCAACTTTGTCCGTCATTTTGGCATCGATAGGACCTTTGCCATCAATAGGATTACCCAAAGCATCTACAACACGGCCTAGCATCTCAGGACCTACTGGTACTTCTAGAATACGACCAGTACAATAGGCTTTTTGACCTTCTTGCAGCTGTAGGTAATCACCAAGTACTACCGCGCCGACAGAATCACGCTCTAAGTTAAGCGCCATTCCATAGATTTCGCCTTCAAACTCAATCATTTCGCCGTACATGGCATCTTCAAGACCATGAATCTGCACGATACCGTCAGATACTTTGACAATCGTGCCTTCATTCTTTGCAGTTGCACCCGCATCAAGGTCTTGAATACGCTGCTTAATCAGGTTACTGATTTCCGCTGGATTCAATTGTTGCATTGCCTTGTTTCCTTTAATTTATGATAACCCGCCCACTGACTTAAATGCTCTTATGTTCACGCAGATCTTATAAGATCTGCGCCACTGAATGGCATTAGGCAGTTAGCTGTGTTTTTAACTGTTGTAACTTGCCGCGCATTGAATCATCGATAATTTTGTCACCGACTTTGATCGTAGCACCTGCCAATAAACTTGGATCAACTGACTCGTGAATTACTACGCTAGCATTTAGCGATGCAGCAAGACGCGTCTGAATCATGTCACGCTGAGCATCAGTCAATGGATAGGCAGAAGTCACATATGCGTCCAGCTGTTTTAAGCTTATGGCCTTATGACGGCGATAATGCTCATAAACTTCAGGAAGCAGTGCCAGACGTTCTTGTTGTGCCAACTGCTTAATGAAATTATCAAGGGCTGGTGACACTTTAGAATAGCTAATACTATTACCAGAGTGAGAGCCTTTACTCTCGCCTAGTAGCTGTTTAAAAGCAGAGTCGCTATCACCAGCTACTTGTGAGTCATAAAGATCAGTCAGCGCAGCTGACTTATGCTCAGCAGAAACAGCTGGATTTTCCAGCCAAGTACTGAACGACTTGTCATTGACAACGTGACTGGCAATAAACAAGAAGTTTTCCCACTCATTTACTACCCCATTTTCGTTGGCATAGTCAAACGCGGCTTTAGCGTACGGTCGTGCTAAGGTTGATAAGTCAGCCATGATATCCTCACAATTACAGCTTCGCCGCCAGTTGATCTAGCATACTGGCATGTTTTTGCTCATCGACTTTGTCTTGCAAAATCTTTTCTGCACCAAGTACAGCCAGTTCAGCTACTTGAGCACGTAATGATTCACGCGCTTGGTTAATTTCTTGCTCGATAGACGCTTGCGCTTGTTGACGAATACGCTCGCCTTCTGCTTGCGCTTGCGTTTTTGCATCTTCGACAAGCTGGTTGGCACTCTTATTAGCTTGCTCGATTAAAGCAGCAGCTTTATTCTTTGCAAGATCAAGTTCCTGCTGGACATCTTGCTCCGCGGTTGCCAAATCTGCTTTTGCTTTTTCTGCGGCGTTTAGGCCTTCAGCAATTTTACGCTGACGCTCGTTAATGGCCCCAATAAGTGGTGGCCACACGAATTTCATGCAAAAAATCACAAATATTGCAAAAGCAATGGCTTGACCGACGAGGGTAAAATTGATATTCACGTGATCACCTCTTTGTTAATGAAAAATCAGTTTCATTGATCATGTTTGGCAGTCAGATCTTGACTATATTTGATAGAAAATCTCTAAATACCAAACATTTACAACTGAGCTTTCGGATTAACCTGCTAGAGGGTTAGCGAACAACAATAGCATAGCAATACCAACACCGATCATCGGAATAGCATCCAAAAGACCTGCTACGATGAACATACGAGTTTGCAATTGTGAGCCAAGCTCTGGTTGACGCGCAACCCCTTCTAAGAACTTACCACCTAAAATAGCAAAACCAATACCTGTGCCAAGTGCACCAAGACCGATAAGTAACGCTACTGCGATAACTGTGTAACCACCTAATACTGGATCCATTGATGTATCCTCATTTACCTATTGAATGTCTAATTAATGTTCAGTTGATGATGCAAGCGATAAGTAAACTATCGTCAACATCATAAATACGAACGCTTGAAGTGTAATAATCAAAATGTGGAAGATAGCCCACGGTACCGATAACGCCCATTGAATCCAAAACGGCATTAGAGCAATCAGTATGAAAATCAATTCCCCAGCATACATGTTACCGAATAAACGCAAACCTAATGAGACAGGCTTTGCAATTAAGGTAACGGCTTCTAAGATGAAATTGATGGGGATTAAAATAATTTGTAAGATAGGATTCTTGGCACTAAACGGATGTAGGGTTAACTCACCAACGAAACCGCCCACGCCCTTTTCTTTGATGCTATAAAAAAGAATTAACAAAAAGACAGAGAATGACATGCCAAGTGTGATGTTGGGATCAGTTGTTGGCACAATCTTAAAGAACACATGGTGTGGATCATGACCCATCGCGGCACCAATCTGGCCTGCTAGACTTGGGATAAAGTCGATAGGCAATAAATCCATTAGGTTCATCAAGAAGATCCATACAAAAATGGTCAATGCCAAAGGTGCAATCAACTTTGAGGTACCACTATAAGAATCGCGAACGTTGTTATCAACAAACTCAACGATTAGTTCAACTGCCGCTTGAGTTTTGCTTGGCACACCTGAAGTTACTTTTTTGGCAACCATCCAAAAGATGGCACAAAATAAAATACCCAGACCAATTGACCATAGCATAGAATCAAGGTGGATAGCATTAAAGCCCATTTGTCCCGCTTCTTCAGCAGTATAGGCAACTTTCCAACCTTCGCCTGGCAAATAGCCATACGTCCAGTTCGTTAAGTGGTGAGAGATATATTCTGATGATGTTTGCTCGGCTGCCATAATATAAGCTTCTTATTAATCAACGATTGAATCAACTACCAAAGAATACGGTTGTCATCTGATAAGCATACTAACAACAATATTTGCCTAACCCTAACTGAACTTTTAAGAAGCTTAATATCATCTTATTCGTTCATATTATCTACAAATAAATCGTGTTCGCACTCTCATGTAATCAACAACATCCAACCCATACTTCTGGTGCAGTTACTGGTTTTTGACAGACTTCAATAAAATTTAGTTATCAAAAAAGGGCTTATGAGTATTCATTACTAGCCCTTAGCATCTGCACATAAACGTACTTAAAGTTATCATATTAGTGTTTGCCGATACCTTGATTTGCAAGATATGTGCTCAATACAGCACGTTTAAGCAAAATAATTAGCTGCCTATCTTAATGCAGCGTAGTATTCGTGTAAAGGCAATTATGTGTTTTTTATCTGCTATGTAATCATCATACTAGCTTGTAACGTTTAACAATATGGTCTTGCGCCCTTAATTAAATTGTAAAACATTATTATTAAGCAATCATATTTATAGTAGTTAGTATTTTTTGCAAAATTTCAAAACACATCATTTATCAATTTTCGACTTAGTCGTAGAGAAGCTGGACGGCAGGATGACATTTTTATGCTACTAACAGCATTATATTTATAGAATAAATATGACGTTATATTGGATAAACACAAAAGCTTAGAAAATTATCATAAGCGACTGTCATTTATCATTAACGTATATGCCACAACATCCAACTGTGACTAATCTGCATTACCATAAAACCGATGAAGAGCGCAGGCGCTGACAGGGGTCGTATGGTAATAAAAATTAGTGCGAAACCAAACACAGTCAATAACCATTTGGCCATTTGACCTCGATATAGCTGGCTGACAATGTGCCCGCGCGCGCGATATCCTGTGTACCAAAAGATAAATCCAGCAAATACAGCTTGAGTAACAAAACTTAATAGCGCCCCAATGGCAGCGCTTTTCGCTACGACAAGATCACTGCTCAGCCAACTGGCATCTACAATCCAAGCGATGATAATAAGGATAAATAGTATCCAAGCTTGGCGTTTAATATAGACGCCGATTTGATCTCTTTGCGTACGTTTGGCAGGTTTGGTCATCAGCTTACCTATAGTATTAGAATAATAACCGTAGCATTTAGATGATAGTAGCGTGTAAATGGCATACTTCTCTATGAACGGTTCACTATATAGATATAACCTTTTAACCAAAATAAAACGCCACTTATTATAAGGAGCAACCAGATAATTAGCAAGTAATATATGGCAAATATCAAACCTTTAATTTGTTATTGTTAATTAATAGGTTATAGACATATTAAACAATCCTTAAATGCCAACTTGGCCCACTTACCACTTTAGATATTGTAACGTTTTTTAGATACTAAGACATACAGTTACGTATTTCTTGAGCCATATCACTCCAGCCATCCACAAAGTCTTTACTACCACTCATATCTTCAGGTTGCACAGTCGTCTTTACTGGCTGAAGCTTAGCAAGCAAGCCTTTAGCCGGAACGCTAGGACTCACCAAACACATTTGCTTGACTGGACGCTGCTCGTTAAGCCAACGTATCTGACTGGCTTTAGGTGCCAAATGATGATCCATGCTTAAGCTACCAGCAAGCTGTAATTGCAACGCCTTTTCGATATATTGGTAAGCATCATGATAAGCCCAATAAGGAGCGACTTTTTGGTCATTCAACTGTGCTGATGCTACAGCTCTATCCAGTCGCTGGGCAAACTTCTTTGCATTGGCTTGATACAAATTCTTGTGCTGAGGATTTGCATGACTGTGAATCACTGCCAGTGCTCGTGTGATGGCTTTGGCGTTTTCAGGATCGAGCCAAATATGTGGATCTAAAGTGTTTGCGATAGGTTGGCCTTTAACATCACGTAATGGATGACGGTTAAAAGCATCAAAACTAAATAAGGAAATGGCATTCGGTGCAGTGTTTAAGCTTGATGCAAGATTGTTCTCCAACGGCTCACCAAACCATACAACAAACTTACTGTCTTGAATTGCTTTGATATCACTAGGGCTAATACTGCCATGGTGGCCGACCTCCCCTGCTTGCAATAATCGATTGGCTGACGGTGCGCCCTCAGTGACCGCTTCACTTAATAAAAATAAAGGGTAGTTACTGACGCTAACGGTCGCTGCTTGCACCGTCATCATGAACGAACTTAAAAGCATCAATATGACTGTCAATACGTATTTGGGTTGACACAAAAACTGTCCTAACCTATAAAAAAAGAAAGGACGTACTCTACTTTGAAAGTACTGACTTTCATTATTTGGTTTGCTAAGGTTTTGGGGATTAGCATTCATCGGATAACTGCCCTATAAGTATGGTCTAAAAAAGTTTGGGTCTGAAAAAACAATTCAATCATCAGCAATACTGATTTTTTAATTTTTATTATGTTATACTATAACATTAAAAATGGCTAACATAATTTATTGTTATTAGTTTTTGACCGTTTTGGCTGTATTATCGTTTTTTGGAGTCTACACAATGTCTTCCACTTCATCTGTTTGCGAACACTTGCATGATGTTCAACACTTTTCGTCACGTGATGTGACTGAACGTTTAGAGACTGCTAAAGCTCAATGCCGATTGCGCAGTGTACGCTTTACTCCGCTGCGTCAGCAGATATATGCTTTGATATTGCAAGCCAATAAGCCAATAGGTGCGTATGACTTAATCACAGAGCTGCAACAAATGCGTACGACGGCGAGTGCTAACAATGAAAAAGAACAGGTCCGAAAAAATGTAGCACCGCCAACTGTTTATCGTAGCTTAGAGTTTTTGTTGGGTGAGGGATTGATTCATCAATTAACTTCGATCAATGCATACGTCCCTTGTTGCCATCCACGTGACGAGCATACTGCTGCGTTTTTAATCTGTGAAGCGTGCCAGCGTGTACAAGAGTGTAGTAGCCTGCCAGTACAAGAGATGATGAGTTTTGCAGAGCAAGATGCTGGTTTTATGGTTTCTCGTAGTGTCATTGAGATTAGCGGTCGCTGTCAAAGTTGCCAATAGAACATCTCTGTTCTGTTTAGACTTTCTTCTTACTTTTATTTAATTTTCGGCTGTTATTTTATGAGCCTTTTAGCGCAATCGTCTAATAAGCAACTCACCTCTAATGGGTTACCGTTACTGAGCTTAAATGGTATTAATTACCATATTGGCCCACAGTGCTTGGTTAAGAACATCAATATCGATATTGCTATTAATGAAACTGTCAGTCTAATCGGTCCAAACGGTGCTGGTAAGTCAACCTTGGTCAAGCTTATCTTAGGTCTCATCACACCTACAGCCGGTAAGATTGTCGCTCATCAACCACTACAACTTGGTTATGTGCCGCAGCGTTTTACAGTGCCACCTATTTTGCCATTGCGTGTAAAAGACCTATTGGCGCAGGCAGATAAACGTCGTTTGACATCAGAACAACGCCAGTTTATTTTTGATAATTTATCCTTAAATCATCTGTTATCGCGGCAGATGCTGCATCTTTCTGGCGGTGAAACTCAGCGCGTACTACTGGCACGAGCCTTACTAGATAAGCCAAATTTACTCATTCTAGATGAGCCAATGCAAGGGTTAGATCCCGATACTGAGGTTTGGCTTTACCAGTTTATCGATGAGCTGCCAGATTTTTTGCGTTGCGCTATGCTAGTGGTGTCACATGACTTACACTGGGTTATGAAAGGCAGCCGACGCGTTATTTGCTTAAATAAGCATATTTGCTGCGAAGGTCAACCCAGTGAGCTTGCCATTACTGCTGAATTTCAAAAATTATTTGGTCATCATTATGAGCAGCCTTATGTACATCAGCCGCACGCTTGCGAGCATCATGCGCCAAGCGAGCTTTAATAACCAAAATCAGAACATACTCTATATCGATTAATAGCCCCTAACAAACTACTAAAAACTCTATTAACATCTAAACGGATATATCTTTTATGACTGCTTGGTTAGCTATCATTGCCCCTGCTTGGATTGCCGGCAGTATTTTAGGCCTATTATCAGCACCACTCGGCTGTTTGGTATTGTGGCGACGAATGGCTTTTTTCGCTGATGCTTTGGCTCATGGAACACTACTAGGGGTCGCGATTGCAGTTTGGTGGCAATTGCCAACGGGTATCGGTATTGCGATAGTCAGCGTGCTAGTAGTGTTAGGTCTGATATTAATGGAAGATGAACGCTTACCGACCGATGCGGTGCTGGCAGTAGTAGCAGTGTCTTTATTGTGCTTAGGGCTATTAACCTTAACTCAGCTTACTGATCAGCAAGCAAATGTTTTAGGGTTTTTGTTTGGCAATTTACTTGAGCTTGATTGGGCTGATTTGCCATTAATCGCTGGTAGTGTGTTAGTAGGATTGGTATTTTTGGCCTATATATGGCCTGCTCAAATAAAACTTGCCACTCATGAAGCTCTTGCTCGCATTCAAGGGGTCGATCCGACAAAACAGCGCCTGTTTTTTATGGGTGTATTGGCGGGTTTTTGTGCCATTGCACTACAAGCAGTAGGCAGTTTATTGATCAGTGGTCTGCTAGTGCTGCCCGCTTTAACGGCACGTTTATGGTCAACAGCTCCCAAACAGATGGTCGTCTTTGCACTAATCATAGCGCAAGTCGGCGTGACGCTAGGTGTTTGGAGCAGTATTTGGCTTGATATACAGACGGGACTTGCTATAGTTTTAGTATTGGCGGTCTTGTTTTTTATGGCTCTATTAACCACCAAGATAGCGACTAAAATACGTACTTAGTTTCACTAAATGGTGTTAATTTATAAAGTGGTTTTAAGCAATGGAATTCTTTGACATTATTCTTTAATAACTTATGAACCTTGTCTGGCATTTAAAGCTAGAGATTACATAACTTTTGTGCTATAAGTTTGCATTATTATTCTTTATAGTGGTTTTCTTAGGCTTTAATTGTCTTGACGTAAAGGGATCGACCTTATGCCAAGTTATCCTGCTCGTAAAATCAGCAGCTCAGATGGTCAGGTAAATGTGCTACAGATTACGGATATGCATTTATCTACTGTACAAGCAGTACAAGAGACAACCGACCGACATCCAACGTCTGAATGCTGCTGTACCTACAGTTTTGAAGCAGTATTAGCTCAAGCGTTGAGCGAAGATATTCGCTGTGATTTGATTTTAGTCACAGGTGATTTGGTTAATGTGGTCAAGCCTGCTATTTACGATTATATTTTTAGGTTATTGCACGATACTGGTATTCCTTTTGCTTGTATCGCTGGCAATCATGATGTAACAGATGAGCTCGATGGCAAACAGCCCTACTCTCAGCGCCAACTTATCCCTCAGCCTGCAGACGAGCGTCTACTCAGTCGCCATGTGATTCATACAGACTACTGGCAACTTTTGCTACTAAATTCTGCCATTCCTGGCAAGGTTGCAGGTGTGGTGACCGATACAGATATTGACTGGTTATGCGCGCAATTGAGTGCTTGTGATAAACCTGCCCTTATCGCATTGCATCATCATGTGATGCTTATGCACTCAGAGTGGATAGATGCTCACATTGCAGACAATGTATCTACTTGTTGGCAACGTATGGCGGCATTTCCACATTTACGCGTGATTATTAGTGGTCATACGCATCAGGACCAAGTTCGCTATCAAAACGGGGTGACCGTATATACCACTCCATCAACCTGCTATCAGTTTAAGCCTTACGAAGATGACTTCTCTTATGATACAAGTGCATTACCTGGTTACCGTTGGTTGCAATTAGCCAACACTGGGCAGGTTGCAAGCTGGGTCAAAAGATTGGATACTTAGCGGCCAGTTTTAACCGTTCAGTGCGTATCGTTGTTTATAAAACTTTGTCATCTACTGATTGTTGTTATTTGTAGCGCTTAGGTTTTTAGTATAGTGTGTGAGACATTTTATTAAATAGTACTAGGCAATAGTCATAGAATAGACGATACTGCAAATATTGATATAAGCTACATAGACTTTGATTAGACGAATATTAAAATAAGATGGAATAGGAGCGCCTAGCGTTAACTGTTAGGCAAATGATAATGGCTAGGATAGCTGAGACGATGATTAGCCAAGTAGCCGCAACCTGCTATGTACTCATGAACAGTATTATTTATACCTAGATGATAATGTTCATTATTATTGTTATATCGATATGAGCGTACCTTTAGAGCAGCTGTGTTACTTGCGTTACCCTGTAATAAAACGTTCTATAAAAGATAAGTAATAATCTTTATTGATTCTTATTCAAGTTTTATCCCTTAAAGCGTCGTTTCATTGAATTAATTTGAAAAAGTAGGATACCCATATGAGCACCCTGACTAATAATCCGAGTGATGTCAAATTCACCCCTTACGAGCCTGCCAAAGACGAAGAGTATATGTCTGATGCGCAGTTAGAGCATTTTAAAGCTATTTTATTGGACTGGAAAAATCAACTGATTGGTGAAGCTGACCGTACAAAGACCTATATTCAAGATGAGTCTAGTGCCATGCCAGATATCAATGATCGGGCCACTCAAGAAGAAGAGTTTGCACTAGCATTACGCACGCGTGACCGCGAACGCAAATTGATTCGCAAAATTGACAAATCTATGTCAGAGATCGAAAACGATGACTATGGGTTTTGTGAAACTTGCGGAGTAGAGATTGGTCTGCGTCGTTTAGAAGCTCGACCAACAGCAACGCAATGTATTGACTGCAAAACGTTGTCTGAGATGAAAGAGCGTCAAAACCAAGGCCATACGTAATACGCTGTCCTTACTTTGTCAGACTGATGTCGTTGATTAGTTTACTCACTTAATTAATCTAAAATCGGTCGACCTAATAGTATTCAATGCAATAAGCGACCACACAGTTGGTCGCTTATTGTATTTTGCACCCCATCTTAAAGCTCAAAACTAGGTAACAAAACCTCTTAACTTAATAAATATCTTTTCCCCTGTATCTCTTTTACGCTATTCTTATTCTTTTATTATTATAGCGGCTTATTTTGACACCCATTCATACTACTAATACCCAGGCAATGACACTATTTAAACCAACGTCTAAACCGACGTCGCTGTCAGCGTGTCCTATCGGGCGTTTTGCCCCCTCACCTACCGGCGAGCTGCATCTTGGTTCTTTGACTACCGCGCTGGCAAGTTACTGTCATATCAAATCACTGGGTGGCAACTGGCTCCTGCGTATTGAAGATACTGATACTGAGCGCTGTGATCGGCAATTTAGTGAGCAAATATTGATAGATTTAGAGACGTTAAGTTTGCATTGGGATGGGGATGTCGTTTATCAGTCTGAGCGCATTGATATTTATAATGAATATCTATCTTCCATACTGGCCCCGCTAACTTATGGTTGCCTATGCTCACGCAAAAGCCTTGAGCGTTATTGGGAGCGAAAAGCCATAATAGAAAGCCACAACTTGCAAAACGCCACTCAAAAACTTCTTAATAGACAGCGCTACCCACGCTGCTGTATAGAGGCAAATCTTGCTAAAGACCGATATAAACTACGCCTGCAGCTACCAGATTATCTCATAGGTTTTCAAGATGGTATTCAAGGATTACAATGGGATAATCCGCAGCAAACCTTGGGCGATATGGTCGTTCGTCGCCAAGATGGCATGATCAATTATATTCTGGCAGCAAGCCTTGATGATGGGCTACAAGGAGTCACTCATATCATGCGCGGTTTAGATATCCTACCTATGACGACAGCACAAATTAGCATCATGCAAGCTGCACGCTTGCCAGCTATAGATCAGTGGTATCATTTGCCACTAATATGCAACCCTGATGGACAAAAGCTCTCCAAACAAAACCTTGCCCAACCTATAGATACTCGTAAGCCCAGTCAACTGATTGCGATGGCTTTGCAGCTCTTACAGCAGCCTGCTGTCGACATGGATACTCCAGCACGCATGCTTAAGCAAGCTATTACTCAATGGGATAATACGCCCTTACAAGGTAAAGATACGCTAAATACTCCCACTCATTAACCAATCGCTTAAAAATAAAAAGCGCCATCCAACGGCGACGCTTTTATTATCTTTATGTCAATAATTACTATAGATTGTTGACGGTTATTCGGTAATGCCTACTATTCTATTTTGCTATATTGATGCTCTTCTTAAAAATAACGACATTGGCTTTTCTCTATCTCAGGGCTCTCTTTGTAGATTTTGAGGAGCAACGCGACCATCACCAAACTAATCAACATCGATGACCCACCATAACTAAAGAACGGCATCGTCAACCCTTTGGTCGGCATCGCTCCCATGTTCATAGCAGCATTAATAATCGTTTGTGCAATAAAAATAATGCCAATACCAAAAGCGGTATAGCTCATACGCATCTGCCGGCGTTTTAGGGCATTATAACTGATACGCATCGCACTACCGATGATAAGTGCTTCTAATATCAGAATCATAGTCACGCCAACAAAGCCAAGCTCTTCACCAGTGATGGCCAACAAAAAATCTGTATGCGCCTCAGGTAAATGTGATAGTTTTTGGACGCTTTCACCATAACCCACACCGGTAAACTGTCCGCGACCAAAGGCGATTAAGCTGCGTGCTAACTGATAGTCTGTATCTTGAATATCATCAAAGGGATCTAAAAACGATAACACCCTTGTCAGGCGATACTGAACCATAGTGACTGCCAGTACGCCAAGCACACCTACGACAGCCCCTAGCGCGACAAACTGCTTGTAGGGAGCCCCAGCAATATAAAATATAGCAAATACTGTACCGACGATGACCACCAATGAGCCAAAATCAGGCTGCAATAACAGTAAAAAAGTCAGCAGGCCGATCACCAAAGAGATGCGTAAAAATCCATCCCAACCATTACGGACTTCAAATGAGCGCCGCACCACAAAGTCCGCAACGAAGACGATGACCACAAGTTTTGCTAACTCTGCGACCTGAAAGTTAATCACACCCAAATTTAGCCAGCGTTTTGAGCCATTAATAGGCGTACCAAATAGTGTCGCTATCAAGAGCGCACCAGTCACACCCAGCAATATAAACTGTGTTTCAGTCTGGTAGAGCGTTTTTAGTGGTACAAAGTAATACGGTATCGCTGCAGCGATTAACCCGATGCCCATGTATAACAGCTGATGTTCAAAAAAATACAGCTCACTCATGCCGCGACTTAATGCAAAAGGAATAGAGGCTGAAGCCACCATCAGTAAACTAAGTACCATCATACAACCAACGCTAGATAACAAGATCGCGCGTGCTGAAGGTAAAGAGAGAACACCATCTGCGCCAGAAGCTGGCTGAGACTTTTGAGAAGAACGAGAAAAAAAAGAGAGGGCCATAATATTCAAGTATATTAATAAACAAAAAACACGACATCTATTCGACGCCACCGTTTAAACCAAACCAAATAAAAAACAGGCTCAATAGCCATCACAACCAGTAAACGCACCATTACTTTTAGTAGACGTTAGCTGGTGACCACCAAAAGAAAATGCTCAGTAAACTTGGGCTGGCTAACTGTGCTTGACAGTAGCAGTAATTTATAAGCAAAACAATCATTTATCGTCTCAATAGACGAATTAACCAAGCGTATTATCAGCTTTAGTGTCCGTAACCAATTGCGTTACTAACTCACTAAAGTAATCGCCACGAGCGGCGTACCCACTAAACTGATCAAAGCTTGCACATGCAGGTGATAATAACACTGCTTGTACTTGCGACAAACTGCTACTAGTCACGTGCTGAATAGCAATAAAAGCATTTTTTAGTGTCTGACATTGCTTAAGTAACACATCACTACTTAGCTTGGCTGCACGTAAATGCTGCTCAATTTGCTGGCTGTCTTCCCCAATCAATAAAACCTGACTGACATATTGATTAATAAAGGGTGCCAATTCACCAAACTGTTGACCTTTGCCTTGACCCCCTAAGATCAAAAGTAGCTTACCGTCTTTAGCCGCATACACTGCACCCAAACCTTTGATAGCAGCGATGGTCGAGCCAATATTGGTACCCTTAGAGTCGTTAAAGTAGTCAATCCCTCTAACCGTTTCGATATACTGACAACGATGATCAAGCCCTGCAAAGCGTTGTAGGGTGGTAAGCATACTATCGATAGGCAGACCGGTAAGCTCGCCTAGCGCGAGAGCTGCTTGAGCATTGAGTAAATTGTGGCGACCTTTAATAATCAGCTTGTCTGCTGATAACAACCGCTCTGTGCCACGGGCCAGATAAATCTGTCCATTGACGTCAGTTATCAAACCATACTGATCTCTATCTGGCGCATGAATACCAATGCTTAAACGTGGCAAATCATCAGCAACCAGCGGCCGAGTAAGCGCATCTTCACGGTTGATTACTACCGACTTGGCACCTTGAAAAATACGGTGCTTGGCCTGATGATAACCCAACATGTCACCATGACGATCTAAATGATCAGGAGACATATTGAGCACTGTGGCTACTTGAGCACCCAGATTGGTTACTGTTTCTAATTGAAAGCTAGACAACTCAAGAACAGCCAAAGCCATGTCATTATTGGCCAAAAGGTCTAACGCTGGCACACCAATATTACCCCCCACACCGACATTGATACCAGCATCTGCAGCCATCTCTCCAACCAGTGTCGTCACGGTGCTTTTGGCATTAGAACCAGTAATCGCAATGATAGGAACCTCACAAGCCTCACAAAACAACTGAATATCGCTGACTACCGGAATATTGGCTTGCCGCGCTGCTGCCACTGCTTGAGTTTCAAGAGAGATACCAGGACTAATAATAATACGTGCGGCTTGTTGCAATAGCTCTGCATCAATAGCGCCAAACTGACGAATTTTGATTGCAGCGGGAAGCTTCTCTGCTAATGCGGGTGCTGATTGGCCATCTGTGATTGCTACTTGATAGCCTTGTTCAGTCAGATAACGTGCTGCCGATAGCCCTGATTGACCCAATCCGACCACCACTTGTAGGCCACTGCCTTTGTGGATTAACGTTTCTGTTGCAGCAAGGGGCATCATATATCTTCCTTTTTTGAGGCTAGGGTTTGGCTATCAAATATGGGTGTTGACGATACAATATTGGTTAGATAGGCGATATGATATTTTTTAATCATAATAATGGTAAGCATGATAACGGTATCGTGCATGTTTCGGTACTGCTTTTTCATCACTTTGTGCTATTATGCGCATGTTTTTATATTAAGTTACTAGGGTCTTAACTGATAATTTAGTTTTGTACGCCGATTGAGCGTGTGATGACCTATATTATGGTATTTATCATATGGTTATTAACCCTTAGTAGCGAATCATGCTGTCATTAGGTTACGGCAGATGCTTGTTTATAGCTATTTATTTGTTCATAGCTACTCTGTCTATCTTACCTGACAATCTATCTGCTGTGATACATCATCATAGCCATTTGTGTACTATCTTAGGTTTTTATCTTATTTTGCTATTGGCAATACTGCAAATAACTCAGTAGCCAGATGTTGTGGGATATTTATAATCTTTAAGATAGCGAAAGTGCAAGACCGTTTGACAGTTTTAGTCTGTTGAGCGACGCGGTAGCTTTCTTAGCAGCCGACATTATCCGTAGACAGTTGTTATTGACAGATAATATGGCTACTAGCGAATGATTACTTTTTTTGCCTCCAAATCTATGCAGTTTACTTATGACATCTTTTTTTGATAGCTTACGTGATGAGTGGTTTTCTAATGTGCGCGGCGATGTGCTGTCAGGTATCGTCGTTGCATTGGCTCTGATTCCTGAAGCCATTGCTTTTTCTATTATCGCAGGCGTCGATCCAAAGGTTGGTTTGTACGCCTCATTTTGTATTGCAGTGGTCATCAGCTTCGTCGGTGGTCGTCCAGGCATGATCTCAGCTGCCACAGGTGCGATGGCGCTCGTTATGGTCGACCTAGTCGCTGAGCATGGGTTACAGTACTTGCTTGCCGCAACACTGCTGTGCGGCGGTATCCAAATTATCATGGGTATCTTAAAGCTTGGTAATCTGATGCGCTTTGTCTCTCGCTCAGTGGTGATCGGCTTTGTCAATGCGCTGGCGATTTTGATATTTGCCGCTCAGCTACCAGAGCTCAATCCTGCGACTGAACGCGTTGGCTTGACCGTCTATATGATGACAGCAGCCGGCCTAGCCATTATCTATCTGTTTCCGCTTATTCCCAAGATTGGCCGTATTGTGCCATCGCCGCTTGTGTGTATCGTTGGACTGACAGCTGTCGCATTGTATATGAATTTAGACATTCGTAATGTGGGCAGTATGGGCGATCTGCCCGATTCGCTACCAGTGTTTTTGTTGCCCGATATTCCACTTAATCTAAATACGTTACTGATTATTGCTCCTTACTCTATTGCGTTAGCCATTGTTGGTTTGCTTGAATCAATGATGACCGCTACGATTGTAGATGAGCTGACTGATACGCCAAGTAATAAAAACCGTGAATGCCGTGGTCAAGGTATTGCCAACGTCGTTTCAGGTTTTTTTGGTGGTATGGCAGGGTGCGCGATGATTGGCCAATCCATGATTAATGTAAAATCTGGTGGCCGTACGCGTTTATCAACGTTAATGGCGGGTGTAGTCTTATTGATTATGGTGGTCTTTTTAAGTGATTGGGTCAGTCAAATTCCAATGGCGGCTCTCGTTGCTGTTATGATTATGGTATCCATCGGTACATTTAATTGGCAGTCTATTCGAGAATTCAAAACCCATCCTATGTCGTTTAACATTGTCATGCTAGCGACCGTCTTGACCACTGTCTTTACTCACAACTTGGCGTATGGGGTTGGGGTTGGCGTCCTACTATCAGCCTTAGCTTTTGCTAACAAAATTGGTCAGTTCTTAACCATATTTAGTGAGTATGACGACAGTAGCAATACCCGTTATTATTACGTCCAAGGACAGGTTTTCTTTGCCTCGACAACGCAATTTTTGCAAAGCTTCGATACTAAAGAGGCTGTAGATAATATTGAGATCGATGTCAGTCACGCGCATTTTTGGGATATCAGTGCGGTCGATACTTTAGATAAGTTGGTCATGCGCTTGCAACGCGAGGGTATTGATGTCAAAGTAGTTGGTTTAAATAACGCCAGTCGCACGTTGATCGATCGTTTCTCTATTCATGATCGCCGCGATATCGGCCTATTGGATTAGCAAATAGGCTCAAACGTTTAGTTTTGCCCTCAGAGTTTGCTTGACAGTGGCTATCAATCATAGCTGCTGTACTCCCTCTGTTTGGCTTAACTGTACTTTTCTTTGAGATGATGTGGTTGCCCTTATGAGTAACTTAAAACCAGATAGTGTTATTGCTTGTCTAGATTGTCCTGACCATGTGCAAGCCGTGTTGGATGCTAGTATGTGGGCATCAAAGCGTATGCAAACGCCCGTCGGTCTGTTACATGCAGTTCCAAGCGTACAGCAAAAGGCGGCTATCAATTATTCAGGCTGCTTAAATATCGACGATGAAAATCTTTTACTTGATCAATTTACAAGCCATGAGCATCTGAGCAACTCAGAGCTTAAAGCGCAAGGCAAGCTTTTGCTACATCAAGCAGCGGCTTATTGTGAGCAAAATTTGCATAAACATAAAGTCTATACGCTGCATCGACACGAAACCCTAGGCAATAGTATCGATTACGTTGATGAAAAATCACAATTGATAGTCATTGGCCATCATGTTACCTGTAAATCTACCTTGAGTCAGTTGATACGGTTGAGCCACTGCCCCACTTTGGTGACTCATGCACCATTTTCGCCCCCTACTACTGCTTTATTTGCGTTTGATAATCGCGCCACTTCCCATAAAATGCTTGATTGGCTATGTAAAACACCGCTGGTTCGGGCATTAACCATTCATATTGTGATGGTTGGTAAAGACACCTCCGAAAACTGCGATGCACTGCGTGAAGCTTATGCTCGTCTCAAGCAAGCCGGTATCAATTGTAAAAAAACTTTATTGAACTGCCGTGATGTTTGTGCTGCTTTGAACTATTATCAAAGCGAGCATAATATTGGCCTGCTGATGACTGGTGCTTTTGGACAATCGCGGCTACGTGAGCTACTCAAAGGGAGCGAAACTGAGAAGTTATTGGGCACTACTAAGACGCCTTATTTACTTTTTCCTAAAGCTTAAGCTTCTTTATATCTGCTGTTACCACACCTAATTTATCATTAGTATAGATGCTAGTTGCGTAGCGCTTAACGTAGGCAGCATCTTACTGACAAGCCAATCTACTGTCTGGCTATCGGACAATTAGACCACAAATCCTGCCCTGGTTTTATCTCTATACGCTATTATCTACTGACTTCTACAGTCTCTCATTATCTGCACCGCTAAGTTAGCTGTCTTTATCTTAATTCTGTTTTGACATCTAGACTCCACTCTTTGTAATATTTTCGCAAATCATCACAGGATACCCTCCCCGTAGGGTATCAAAGTTGGTTATAATAAAGTTCTTGTTGCACCTAACGTCACAGGCAACTCTGCTGTATTTATCCTAAAATTACTAAGTAATTATCAGGACTATCTCGTTTTTATTGCACCATATACGATGAGAATTTAAAGCTTTTGTCCGTTATACTGGCGGTCATTTTTAAGGTAAATAAGTCCAAACGTTCCTCCCCCTTGAGTACGTCTGGCACATTTTTTGAATGACTTATCACAAGCATGGCAAAGCTATGATGCATTAAAAGTATGCAACGGCCTGCGACATCATTCATATAAGGAAATTTTTTATGAAGTTAATCACTGCGATTTTAAAACCATTTAAGCTTGATGACGTGCGTGAAGCACTGTCTGATATTGGCGTCAAAGGCGTTACTGTCACCGAAGTTAAAGGGTTTGGTCGTCAAAAAGGACATACTGAACTGTACCGCGGTGCAGAGTACGTAGTGGACTTTTTACCGAAAGTAAAAGTCGAGGTCGCGGTTATCGATGAGATGGTTGAGCCAGCTATTGAGGCTATCACACGTATCGCCAGCACTGGCAAAATCGGTGATGGCAAAATATTTGTGACAGCACTCGAACAAGTTATTCGAATTCGTACCAGCGAAACCGGGCCAGATGCGATTTAACTTTTATAGTTAAACCATAAATAAGCAGTTTTGCACACGATTGGTGCAAGTGTCGTTTTAATAAACATCATGTCATGAGGATAGCTACTTTGTAATGTACGTCTAAAAGCAAACCAATCTACCGCATTGTCAATTCAAGGGGGAATTAAGATGCAAAGTCAGATTTTTGAGCTGCAATACGCACTCGACACGTTTTATTTTTTGGTATGTGGCGCACTGGTCATGTGGATGGCCGCAGGCTTTACTATGTTGGAAGCTGGACTGGTTCGATCCAAAAATACTGTCGAAATTTTAACCAAGAATATCACTCTTTTTGCAACCGCTTGCACTATGTACATGATATGTGGCTATGCCATTATGTATGGTGGCGACTGGTTTTTAAGTGGTATTGCAAGTGATGAGACTTTAGTAAAAGACGCTTTAACAACCTCAGCCGAAAACGGCTTTGAAGGTGATTCTGTCTACTCTGCAGCATCTGACTTTTTCTTCCAAGTTGTTTTTGTGGCCACTTGTATGTCGATTGTCTCAGGCGCTGTCGCTGAGCGCATGAAACTCTGGGCTTTTTTAATATTTGCAGTAGTAATGACAGGTTTTATTTACCCATTAGAAGGTAGCTGGACATGGGGTGGCAACGATGTCTTTGGACTATTTAGCTTAACTGCTATGGGTTTTTCCGACTTTGCAGGCTCTGGTATCGTTCATATGGCAGGGGCTGCAGCGGCATTATCCGGTGTATTGTTTTTGGGCGCACGTAAAGGCAAATATGGACCCAACGGTGAGATACGAGCGATTCCTGGTGCCAATCTGCCATTAGCAGCACTGGGTACATTGATACTATGGATGGGCTGGTTTGGTTTTAACGGTGGTTCAGTATTGAAACTGGGCGATATCGCTAGTGCTAACGCAGTCGCCATGGTGTTTTTGAATACCAATGCGGCGGCGGCAGGCGGCGCAATTGGCGCTTTATTACTGGCACGTCTCATCTTTGGTAAAGCAGATCTGACCATGCTCTTAAATGGTGCATTGGCAGGTCTAGTAGCCATTACTGCAGAACCCTCTACCCCCTCTGCATTGCAAGCGACACTCTTCGGCCTTATTGCAGGAGCAATTGTCGTATTATCTATTCTTGCTTTAGATAAAATAAAAATCGATGATCCTGTCGGTGCTATCTCTGTCCATGGTGTTGTTGGTCTGTTCGGTCTACTAATCGTCCCTATTACAAATCCTGTTGCTAGCTTGCTGGGGCAGATAGCGGGCGCTGCGACTATATTCATCTGGGTGTTCGTTGCCAGCTCCATTGTATGGGCAATTATTAGAGCCACTATCGGTCTGCGCATCTCTGAAGAAGATGAATACGAAGGCGCTGATATCGCAGAATGCGGTATGGAGGCTTACCCTGAATTTACTAACTAATGGTACTCAACAGCAAGCTTGTTTGAGTAAAATAAAAATTTACTAAAAATAAACCCGCATGGCCTATTGGCGATGCGGGTTGTATTATTTTTTGTACCATACAATCATATGGCAGATATCAAACAGGTGTATAGATACAGATATTACTTATTTCTTCTTCCAAGTTTGACTACGTGAAAATGGTCCCAGGTAGCCTTTTAAATTAAGCGTGTTGCCTTCCAAACTGGCAGTCATACGGTAGGTTTTGTTTTTCGCAGGATCAGTGATAGTACCACCACTATACTTACCGCCGCCATCCGCTTTTAAGTCGGAGATAATAGTCATACCGACGTGCTTTTTGCCTTTTTCTGATACGGTACTAATAAGCTTACCAGTTAAGACACCGTTTGACTCAGTGATTTTAACCACACCTTTCGGTTTGCCATCGTCAAAGGTCTGCCAAGTAGTATTGGCCAGTGGATCGGCTGCCATTGCCATGGTGGCCATGCTAATACCAGCAGCTGCTAACACAGATTTTGTAAATAGTTTCATAGATCGACTCCATTCGTATGATGATTCAAAAACAACGTTTTATGTGCTTATCCTAGGTCATTGGTTGTTTATTGCGCTTTATTAGTCCATCAGGCAACACAATCAACTCCAATAACCCCTTCTGCACTCATTATAGACAAAATCCGAACTTTGCCTAGTAGTTTTTTATAGATAATTGTTTCTATAAAATCAAAACTATATCAAATAGTTACATGAAAGGATTGTCTATATCATTGTCTGGCTGGTCATTTTCTTGTTTTGACGAAAGCGTTTTTTTATTATTTTGATCGGAATTTTCGAAAGCTTGCAATACTTTAGTCGTCAACTCGTGCAACTGTTTCGCTTGCTCATAGCCTGCCTCATCAAACAATAAATCAAGATCACCATAAATGATAACTTTGTCTTCTTGGTTTTCTACGATCAGCTCACCAATTTGCATGCTTTGATGATTGTTTGCGAATGGATCAATCATTTTACTCTCCATGGTTGGGTAACATTGGACATTACCTATAGATAAATAATGGACATTATTTAAGCTGACTTTGATTTATGCTTGCAGCTGTGCGACCAACCATTCAAGAATTGCCCATACAAACAGCAGCCAAGTAGGCTCATCATTTGATGCATCGCTCGGTATATCTGTACTTTCGCCAGCCTTTAGTGGCAACTCTAAAGCTTGCGTTTTGGTTTGAATATCAAGCGCTGGTAAAACATCGATGCCCGTCTTGGCTGTTAACTCATCAACGCTGATGATCTCTATACGCTCGGATTCATCGTTGGGAGCATAATATACACCTGCCTGATCGGTTGCTGGAATATAGACAGCTTTAAAAAAATGACTGGGTACCAATACTCGTCCAGCGAGCTGTTTGGTTTTTTTATTGGTAAATGCAACTCCTGTGACCGTATAAACCTCACCGTACTGCTGCGTTAGATAACGCGTAGCAGATTCAATATTACGCCAAATATATCGGTTATTGCGTGGTGACTGCGGTGCAATATTGGCCAAACTAAAGCTGTCGTATTGCTGGCTGCGTGTGGCCATATCGGCATTGGGTGCCAAATGGCCGCGATCGTAACCAGAACCTGAATAATCTGACAGTGAAGCACGCGCTGACTTCGGCACTCGGCTTTCTTCATGAAAACTGTCTTCGCGGTCGATGTCTTTGGCTTGCTGCAAGCGCTTGCGAGTCAAATGTTCTGCTGACCAAAGTGGTGTACGTGACACCCCTGAATACATGACGGCAAAACCGTCCATACAAAGTGGCTGAGTCTTAGCGCTAAGCTTATTATTAGTAAACTCAGGGTAGATACCGCCGTAAAAAGACTGGTTACATTGAGTGAATTCAGCTGCTTGCGCCGATGATAATCCTACTACGATGACCAATATTGCCATCATTGTGCTGTCTTTTAAAATGTCTTTATATTTACCAAAACTTATCATGCAGCTTTCAACCGTCTATGCTCACTATTACGTATACGCTATCCTAGCAGGGGTGTAGCAATAAAGAAAGATAAGGCGTAAGTGGTGACATTTTAAATGTTATCCGCTATACTAAGCCGTCTAAAAACGGTGAAGTGGGTGAGTGGCTGAAACCGCACGCCTGGAAAGTGTGTATACGTTCATAGCGTATCGAGGGTTCGAATCCCTCCTTCACCGCCAATCTTATAAAAACCCTGTTTTCCCATCTTGTCCTAAACACCCCCATACACCTCTGTAACCCTTTATAAATAACGCGTTTAGCGTTTTTTTTATGTCTAACGTTTTCCCAGTCCATCCGAACATAACCCACCCATCCCGTGACTTGTGTTGGTCTATCTGTTGGTCTATGATTTCATTAGACCTCAAAAAGACCAACATTTAGGCTTTATAATTCAGCTTTAGACCAACGTTTTAGTTGTAACGCTTGAATTACAAGGCTTGGAAGCACAGGGAATAGACCAACATGTTAAGCGACAGTAAGATCCGCAAGCTCAAACCCAGTGAAAAATGTACGCCGGCGCGTCCTGACAAATACAGTGACCATCAAGGGCTACAGCTCTTGGTACGCAGTACAGGCACAAAGACATGGATAAGCGCCTATCGTTTCGATGGCAAGCAGACACGGCTCACACTTGGTACTTACCCCATTATGTCACTCGCGGAAGCCAGACAAGCCAATACTGAGATCAAAGCGCTGCTCGCTGATAGTATAGATCCAAAAAATAAAAAGCGTCAAGACAAGCTTGCTAATATCCACGCGCAAAAATTTAATGACTACGCCTTAGATTGGCTCGCTGAGCGCAAGCGTAACGTCAAGCTGCGTACCTATCAGCAAGACTATAACCGTATGCATAAAGACGTGTTGCCCCACTTTGAAGGCATTGCACTAAAAGATGTGAGCTTTGAGGATTGTCGATCAATGGCAAATGAGATCGAAAAGCGTGTGAACAAAGACGGTGAGCCGCCACGCGAGGTAACCAGACGCACTATCGATCTGGTGGCTAATGTCTTAAGACGTGCCAAACGCGAACGCATCATCAACCAAAACCCAATCGATGATTTAAAGGAGCTCTACCCCAAAGCAAAAAGCCAGCACATGAAGCACGTAGATATCCATGAGCTGCCTGCCCTACTCCAAGCTATTGAGAGCTATCATGGTCATGATCAAACCCGCTTAGGTATGAAGTTTTTAGCTTATTCATTTTGCCGCACCATTGAGCTTCGTATGATGAAATGGGCGCATATCGACTTTGCTAATCGTTTGTGGCGTGTTGATATCGACAATCTCAAAATTGCGCGTAAGCACGTCGTTCCCTTATCTGATCAAATGCTCGCAGTGCTAGAAGAAATGAAAGGTATCACAGGGCAGTATGAGTACGTGTTTTATCATACAGGCATGCATCAACCCTATAGTGAAGAGTTTATTAATAACGCGCTAGATATTTTAGGCTACGCAGGCAAGCAAACAGGTCACGGTTTTCGTCACATCGCCTCAACCAACCTAAACGAGCTTGGCTACATGGGCGATGCCATTGAAAAACAAATGGCACATGATAAAAAAAGCAGTATTCGCGCAGTTTACAACCACGCGCAGCACTTAGAAGAGCGTCGTAAAATTATGCAGGTCTGGGCAGATTTTTTAGATTTACTTAGAGATAAAGGCGAGGTTGTAGACTTTCAGACAGCGCGGCAGCAGATTGAGCAGTCATTGGCAAGTAAGCAACCTGACTCATTACAAAATGCTGATAAGCAAACCTTGATTAAAGCATTGTTAAATCAAGGACTCACAGTAGATGATTTACAAGGTTATATTTATAAGTAGTAGTATAAATCCTTACCATCTACATCTACATATTCCATTTCGTAAGATCTATTGATCAATATATCGAGCATGGCTGTCTCTGACAGCCCTTTTACTTGCGCCATCTTCTCTAGCCTATTCTTTGTATTCTTTGTCAATGGCAGATGGTAAGGCTTTTTCGTTTTTCCAGCATCTCGGTATTTTTGCTGACTCCAAGCTCTTTTCATTTTATCAACAAATAGTGTTCTTTCAGGGGAGGGTACATATTTTTCGATACTCATTAAACTTGAACTATATTCGAATAGGTCTAACGAAGTTAAGACTATATTCCTAACTAACGAAAAGTTCTCTTGATCAATACCAATACCTAAATATAGGTTTGACTCTTGCAAGTAATTCTTTGTCCATTGTATTTGATGTTCGTCTCCAACTTTTAACCATTTTGAGTAGTTATCTGAATTCATTATTTGATCATATATCGATTTAACTTTTTCTAGTACTTTCACTTTTTCATCTAAAGTTAGAACCTGTTTACCGTTAAATTGCTGAGTTCGAGTTTGAGGTTGTATTGATTGAGGTTGAATATGCTGCGAAGAATAGGCCATTGAATCAAAATATGATTGAATGTGATTAAGTATAGTATTTCCATACAAATCTATTTGACCTTCATAGCCAGGAATTTCTTTAAGTATAGAGAGACAGGTAAACTGTGTTCTAGCATTGGTGTCAAGCCATTCTAAATTTTCATCCGGTAGCAGTACTAATCTTACGTATAACAGATTTTCTTCTACCATTTCCAATACATTCTCTTCCGTATATAAAGAATATATCAGCCCTTCTTTGATATTTACTATCTGGATATGGCTAAGTCTACCTTCTAGACGGGGATTTAATAGATTACGAAGTAGCACAGCTTCTCTATCAGAAATTTTACCTATTATCTTCTCTAAGAACCTTCTTTTTTCGAAAGCTTCTCTATCTTTAGGATTAGAAAAAGTTATTGCCATAATAAAACTACCTTTGAATCAGCAAATATCACTCGTGATATTTATATAATATTTACGTTTAATATAGCAGTTATTTTTAAGTTATTCGCAAATTATTCCTGAGTTATTTGTACATATATGCTAAGCATATGAATACCGTAAAATATAGCATACAGCCTACCAATGCTATCTTTTAAAACAAAAATATCAAAAATTAATTTCCTTACTCCACTTCATCCCAAGAAAATAGAATTTTATTTTCAAATACGTAACTCCCCAACTGACAAAACACCGTCCAAGCAGGTATCTCATGAATCCTCTATCACGCAGTAGCGGCTTCCTTCACAAACCACAAATCCGGTAAATAATATTATTAATAACACTACCGTTATTCTCGAGTTGTTTGGCGTCACCAAACAACGTCAGTAAGAAAATATCTGGTTGCCTTAGTTTATGAACCCATAACCTTAAGGCAATGCAAAATGAAGAACATACTTTTAGGGCACGACTACGTTGTTGCCAAAGTTGATAAACTTGTAAACGATATATTCGATCCTAAACTCTCAATTAGTATTCAGCAAATAGTTGAGCATCTGAATACTTACTACCAACTAATGACATCTCACTTTGATGACGAATTGGTTTATGCCAATTCGATCAAATGGTTTATAGGCAGCTGCTATCTTGTTTGTGGTCATTGCTATCCCAATGAGATTATTTGGAATGAGGCGATGGCAGAGAGTTTCTTGAATGCGCTAAGTTTTTATCAGTACGAGTATGCCACTGATAAGGCAGATTTTGCTTTTCAAGAAGAGCGCAATAGCCAATCACTTATGGAGTATATGAATTATTACTTAGAGAAATACGCACGTGTACTCATCGTAAGAGTAGATCTTAAATTGAAAGTAGAGTTTGCACACCTTGTTAACGCTGAAACTTTTCAGGGTTTTATGAAGCAGCTTATGAGGGTTATTCAAAGAGATAAGGAAATAGAGAAAAAGAGAAAAGCTAATAGTAGTATGAATAGCGACAAAGGCTGCTTTGAAGATCTAAGGGGTTATGCTTGGGCTATAGAGCAAGGTGTTGAGACTGGTGGCTTACACTGTCACTTGGTTTTGATTTATAACGGTGACAAGCGTCAGAAAGACTGGTTCTTAGGAGAAGCTGTCAGTAAGAGATGGTTTGAGATTACAGAGGGTATAAGCCAT
Source organism: uncultured Psychrobacter sp. (assembly GCF_947488565.1). GTDB lineage: Bacteria > Pseudomonadota > Gammaproteobacteria > Pseudomonadales > Moraxellaceae > Psychrobacter > Psychrobacter saeujeotis. Next base: position 99,466 of record NZ_CANKZC010000005.1, read on the forward strand.
CATTTTAACTGTAATACCACTGAGTATAAACAAGAACAACAACGTAGAGGTAAGCTCGGTATCGGGATGATTTATAGAGACAAGCCTTTAGAGGTGAATAACGCCATTAATGCAGCGCTATATCTAACTCGCCCCAACAAGTATGAGCAACGCCTTAAATCTTGGCCACTTAACATGCGTAGCTTTGGTCGAGGGGCTCTACCTAATAGCTAGGTAGTGCGTAATATAGATGATAACAAAATAATTTCAAATACATACTATTTTAATGAGATGGCGCATTGGTAGTTAGTAAAGCGCCTAATCCAATCAACATTTAATCAATAAAGGTCTGCCTCGTGCAGGCCTTTTTTATGCCCAAAATAAAAGGAGTGTTTATGAAAACCATCTGTCCATGTTGTCAGTCAACTGCGGTCTATGAGATGACTGATGGCATCAGTATCAATTTGATCGACCAGCTGTTGTCTCCTACGGTTCTAGTCAGCCTTGGCGTTAGTCTGTGTAAGACGCTTAAGGTTCATCCTGCTATAGGCGTGGTTGTAGGTACGACAGTCGCAGTACTGATTGAGATGACTCAGTCTCATCAAGCGCCACCGATGCTAGTCAATCAGCAATATCGCTGTGATGAGTGCTCCCATGTATTCACCTCACTTCATTAACTCTCAACTCAACTCTCTAACTTATTCAGTTATAAACTATCAATAAAAAGGAAATATTATCATGGCACATTTAATCGAAAACATGGCTTATGTTGGCGATACCCCTTGGCACGGCTTAGGTAGCCAGTTGCCAAAGAATCAACCTATTGAAGTCTGGGCTCGTGAGGCTGGTATGGATTGGCGTATCGAGTCCTCCGAGGTCAGCTACATGGCAAGCAATGAAAAAGGGCAAAGCCTGATCATGCCCTTTGATAGCAATAAGGTGTTATATCGCTCAGATACGCTTGAGCCGTTATCGGTAGTCAGTCAGCGCTACCAAGAAGTACAACCGCGTGAAATTCTAGAGTTCTATCGTGACTTAACCGAGCACTCACACTTTGAGCTTGAGACCGCTGGCGTTTTAAAGGGTGGTCGTAAGATGTGGGCTCTTGCTCGTACAGGTCAGTCCATGACCCTAAAGGGCGGTGATGTTAGTAATGGCTACCTTTTACTGGCTACCGCTTGTGATGGGACGTTAGCAACGACAGCGCAGTTCACCAATATCCGTGTGGTGTGTAATAACACCTTAGCGGTCAGCCTTGCTGACGGTAGTGGCGGTGTGGTGAAAGTACCTCATAGTACCTCGTTTGATGCCGATCGCGTCAAGCAGCAGTTAGGCGTATCGGTTAAGCAGTGGAACGAGCACATGTATGAGATGAAGCAGTTGTCTGAGCGCCGTGTCACTCAGGCAGAAGCGGCAAACTATCTTAATCGAGTCTTCAACGATCAAGATAACGACATCATCTTGTTTAACAGCGCTAAAAAGGAAAAAGACGCCGTACCGAATGCTCGCGCCATGAATCAGGTGATGAGTATGTTTAACGGCCAAGGTCGCGGGGCGGATTTAGACTCAGCGCGTGATACCGCTTATGGCCTCTTGTCTGCTATGACAGAGTATGTGGATCATGAGCGTAGAGCGATGTCTACCGATCACAGACTAGACTCTGCTTGGTTCGGCGCAGGCGCTAAGCTTAAAGACAAAAGCCTAGAGGAAGCCTTTAGCCTCATTGCCTAAATTTAGTAGCACACTCAACAATTAAACCACACCTAAGCGCGTGGTTTTTTTATGCCTATTATTTGATTTCAATCAATTTATCGAAGGAGTTCACTATGAACATGATCGCATTAAACACCAGCACGCCAGTAAGACGCACTAAGCGTTTAAGCGCTAAGATAAAAGCGCCTGTAACTGACAAAGCTAAAGATAAGAATAAGCGGATCGATCAATCTGTTACTGAGTCTCATATACCGATGACCCCTAAGCGCCTGGTCAGTACTAAAAACTTAAGCCATGACGAGTGGCTTGAGGTTCGCCGTCAAGGGGTTGGCAGTAGTGATGCGGCTGCTGCTTGCGGTATTCATCCTTACTTGTCGATGCTAGAGCTATGGCTGATTAAGACGGGACGTACAACCTCAGACTTAGATGAGAGCATCGACGGCTATGCGCCACTGTATTGGGGTAACACCTTAGAGCCTATTGTAGCTAAATACTACCAAGAAAAGACAGGCAATAAGGTACGGCGCGTAAACGCTATCTTGCAACACCCTGAGCCCGATAAAGCCTTTATGCTTGCCAATCTTGACTATGCAGTGACAGGTAGCGAGGAAGTGCAAGTACTTGAATGCAAAACCGCTGGTGAGCATGGCGCGAAATTATGGCGAGATGGCGTACCGTTATACGTGACTTGCCAAGTACAACATCAGCTAGCGGTTACTGGTAAACAAGCCGCTCATATCTGTGTATTGCTATGCGGACACGAGGCCAAGATCTATAAGGTTGAGCGTGATGAGCGCTTAATTGAATCGATCATCGAGCAAGAGCGTCTGTTCTGGCAGTACGTAGAGACTGATACACCACCAAACCCTGATCATAGCGAGTCAGCAGCCAAAGCGTTAAAGCTACTTTATCCAACGCCTAAGCCGTCAAGCAAGGTTGATCTACGGGAGGATAAAGGCGCTAACAAGCTGTTCGATAAGCTGCTTGGCTATCGCGCGTCAATGGAAGATCTAGAGCAGCATCACGATCAAGTCAAACATCAGCTGCAAACGCTGATCAAAGACAATGAAGTTGCTGTATTCAATCAAGGCGCAATCTCGTGGAAGCGCTCTAAAGATAGTATTAGTCTTGATAGTAAAGCGGTGATCAAAGCGCATCCTGAGTTACTCACTCAGTTTAGTAAAACCAAGCAAGGCAGTCGCCGCTTTGTCATCTTAAGCGATTAGGTGCTTATGTCAAAAGCACACTATTTACTCATGCAATAAACCTACTAACTACAGCAAGCGCATAAACGCCCACCCTTACAGGTGGGTTTTTTATTTGCTCTACCCATTTTATTAAACACAAGGAATACCACTATGATTAAAGGTCTAACCATAACCCCGCCTGTACTCGGTCGTATCAGCATTGGACGTGTCATTGTCAAAGATGGAAAGCGTCTACCTGCTAAAGACGATCAATTCACCATTACCAGCCAAGTGCAAAACAAGGACGGCTGGATCAATCATCCGCTTGATGAAAAACTCCGTGCGCACAGTGAAGGTAAGCTTCGGCAAATACCCGTCCGCATGCTGTTTAATGATCCTGAGCTCAACCTACGAGCCGAGTACACGCTGTTCGATCGTCAAACAGGCAGACCGCTGTGTGTCGGTGACGGTGAGCTGTGCCAACGTCGAACCGATAACGGTGTGGAGCAAATGCCTTGTCCATCGCCTGATCGTTGCCCATTAGCGCAAGGTGGTGCCTGTAAACCTTACGGTCGTCTCTACGTTAATCTAAGTGAAGACGATGAGCTGGGTACGTTTATCTTTCGTACGACTGGCTTTAATAGTATTCGCACGCTTGCGGCAAGACTGCGCTACTTTGCCGCCGTGTCTAGTAACAAGCTGTCTTGCTTGCCGCTGCAACTAACCTTACGAGGGAAAAGCACCACCCAAAGCTATCGTACGCCCATCTACTTTGTGGATCTGACACTACGTGATGGGGTAACGCTTAAGGAGGCAGTATCAGATGCGCAAGCGATTAATCATGAACTAAGCGAACACGGCTTTGATCAAGCAGCATTAGAGGCCACAGCAAAGCAAGGCTACGTGAACTCTTGCTTTGAGATCGATAGTGAGGAGGCCTACGAGGTAGATGCGTTTGATAGTAGCGACGGTGATGATCAAAACGTCGAGGATCAAAAAGATAACTCACCAAAGCCGTTGCCTATGCATGATGTGACAAGCATAAAGCAAGCACTACAGCAAAGCGTAACAGCGGTGAGCTAAGTTAAAGCCATGGCATAAAAAGGAGCTGATTCGTTCAGCTCTTTTTTTATGCGTTCAATTCATGCAGGACTCTATAGGATGCCGTAAAAAAATATAGGACTCGGTAAGTATATGAGAGGACACGCTCTCATTCACTTATAAGGAGATAATTATGAAACAGTTAAACGCAAGCACTCAACAGAATACTTCAATACCAAACAAGCCTCTGATACCTCGCATGCTACCGCTTAAACAAGTCGTATACTATACAGGCCTTAGTAGCACAACAATTTACGACATGCTCGATAAAAGATCAGATCGTTATGATTCGACCTTCCCTGTTCAGGTCAAGCTATCAAAAGGTAGAGTGGCATGGGTTGAGAGCGAAGTCTCTCAGTGGATTGAGAATAAAATAATAGCCAGAACACAGTCACTATAAGCAATAAACCCCAGTTTGATAAATGAACTGGGGTTATATTTTGATATCAGTCATTATAACTGAACCAGTTATTCTGAATAAGTTATACCTTACATGCTACGCTGGCTGCTTTAGCTTCCTCATAAACACCATAAGCATCTAGCCCTAAAGCACTAACGTCATCAAGATATTTTTTTGTACCTTTTTCAAGTGGACCTTTCCAATCCGGATCATTGAGTGGGTCTGGAATATTAACTACTTCATCCCCTCTCTCAATCGCTGCTTGTATTTGTGTCGAGTAAGTTTCATCCCACATTGCCCCTACTTTTTTACTAAGCGCCATACCTGAATTGTCATCAACGACTTTTTTCAAGTCTTCTGGCAAACCTTCGTATTTATCTTTATTCATAGTTACCATTAAAGCAGAGCTATAAAATGGCATGTTAGTATGATACTTCGTCAGTTCATTAAGCTTAAAAGTTTCCATGGCTTCCCATGGAAAGCTTAAACCATCAACAACACCTCGCTGTAAGGAGGTATATATATCAGTAGCAGGTAACCCCACAGGTGAAGCGCCCATACTTTCAATGATATCCCCTGCCACTGCCGAAGGTCTACGTATGCGCATACCTTTCATATCTTCAGGAGTTTTTATTATTTTATCTGTACTATGTAAAGTCCCAGGCCCCGTAGCGAACATAAAAAGCAAATGTGAATCTTCGTACTCACTAGAGATAGTCCCATTTTCATAAAGGGTTTGTAACATACAGCCTGTTTGTGTTGACGAGTTAGATAATCCTGGAAGTTCTGCAATCTGGGATAGTGGGAATCGACCACTCGTATAACCTTGCACTTGAGAGCCAATATCAATCGTTCCTTTTACGGCAGACTCATAAGCTGTATCTGCTTTACTAATCGTTGCTGAAGGATATACTTCAACTTTAAGACGACCATTGGAGTCTGCTTCAATTTGCTTGGCCCATGGTTCAAAAATCTGTTCATTAATGTCAGATGTCGCTGGGTAAAAATGTGAAAAACGTAGAACAGTGGTATCTTGTGATGAGGCAACCTCACTACTCTTATCGGTTTCGCCAGAACATCCGATTAAGCTGATAGCTGCAAATGCAGTAATAGAAAATAAAGAGAAAAGTTTCACTATTAATTCCTTTTGATAGTGATTGCAAGTAGGAGATCATTTGACATAACGTATGGTATGAATCGTTTAAAAATAACAGTTATAGTGATACCAGTCAAATCATTTTACGTATGCCTGAATGTGTGTATAATCCGTAGATACTCAAGTTTTATTTTTAAAGGTCGCTAACACTTTCTGCTATTAAACTTAACGTTATCTAGTACGTTAAATGACAAAAATTAATATAAGATAAATTTCTGTTACTAGTACTTCGAACTTAGCGTTATTTTATATAAAAGACATCTACACAAGGAAGAACAAAATGACAGGGATTGAGTTTTATACCAATAGTCATATTATCAGTGAAGTTAACAGCATGCGTCAGAAGCTCGGTACATTAGCTAAACAGTATCGTGCGACGTCAGCTATTATCGTTACAGATACTGGAATCTCTAATCTAGGCTATGTCGAGATTGCTCAGCAATCTTTAGAAGAAGCTGGTATTAATGTTGTTGTATTCGATAGTGTCATTGCTGATCCACCTATTGAGATCGTCAATAATGCTATTAAAACTGCCAGAGACAGCAATTGTGATCTAGTTATCGGTTTAGGTGGCGGCAGTTCTATCGATACTGCAAAAATCGTCGCCTTACATCCTAACAGTTTTGAGTCTATAAATGATATTTTGGATCAAGATGTTAGTGAATTTGATAGACTGCCTTTATTTGCCATTCCCACTACTGCTGGTACTGGAGCAGAATCTACCTTTGTCTCTGTTATCACAGCGCAAGATGGCAGTAAAAAAGCCATTTACACTCCAAACATCTTGCCTGATGTTGCCATTTTAGATGCCACTCTGACACTTAAACTCCCACGTCATATTACCGCGGCAACCGCTTTGGATGCTATGGTTCACTGTGTTGAAGCATATACAAGTCGCACTAAGAAAAACCCTATTTCAGATGCATTAGCTGTTAAAGGACTACAGATGCTCTGGAGTAATTTTGAACAGGTTATGAATCAAGGCGATGATATCGAAGCTCGTTCTAATATGTTATTGGGCTCAACCTTGGCTGGTATTGCTTTCGTCAACTCATCAGTAGCAGCTGTTCATGGACTCTCCTACCCACTTAGTATTAACTTTCATGTACCGCATGGACATGCTAATGCACTTGTCATGTGTGGCGTCTTTTCATTTAATCTATCAACAGCCGCACCACTCTATGCAGAACTAGCTCATGCCGTTATGCCTAGTCAAACCGCTGGCCTAACAGACTTAGATGCAGCAAGCTTATTCATTGCTGAACTAAGAAAATTTTTGGAAACAAGCGGTCTCAAGTATCGCTTAAGTGAATTAAATATTACGAAACAGGATATTCCGGTTCTAGCTGATATCGTTACCAATACTTACGCTCGCCTTATTGCGACTAACCCAAAGGATATGTCATTAGAAGAGGTAACAAACATATATAAGGAGATACTCTAATAAAAGCTGTCATTATTTAAAACAGTTGTATTTATTTATCAAGGAAGATAACCACTACTCAAGGGAAATAATCATGTCAGAATATAAATTAGACGTTGTTGTTGATGGCTTTCATTATTTAGAAGGACCGCGCTGGTATAACGATGCTTTATGGTTTGTTGATTTTTATACACAAGGAGTTTATCGCGTTAATGAACAAGGTGTGGCAGAAAAGATCGTCCATATTGAACAGCAACCCTCTGGTTTAGGTTGGCTACCTGACGGGCGTATGCTGGTTGTGTCGATGAAAGATCGTAAAGTCTTACGCTTAGAAGACGATGGCGAATTAGTCGTTCATGCTGATATCTGGGAGCACTGCGATGGGCATGCCAACGATATGGTGGTTGCTCCTAATGGCAATGCTTATGTTGGTAATTTTGGTTTTGACTTGATGGGCGGTGCTGACCATAGCCATGCCGGTCTAGTGTTGGTCAAACCAGATGGAAGCTCGCAAGTTGTTGCAGAAGGTCTATCCTTCCCTAATGGTATGGTGATATCGGCCGACGAAAAAACATTAATCATCAACGAGTTGTTTGGCAATAAAATCACGCAATTTGATATCAAAGAAGATGGTAGCCTCGGAGAAAAGCGTGACTTTGCAAACTTTGGTGAATTGGGTGATGAGCCAAACCTCGGTGTGCGCATAGAAGGCGCAAGTATTTTACCAGATGGCCTTACCTTAGACGCTGAAGGTGCGGTTTGGATTGCAGACACGTTAAATCAACGCGCCGTCCGTATTGCAGAAGGTGGCGAAATTCTAGAAATTGTCGATACTGCCCCTGATGGTATTTTTGCTGTTGCCCTAGGTGGACAAGAGGGGAAAACACTCTTTATGTGTGCTGCACCTGACTGGGATGAAGCGTCTCGCAAGGTTGAAACCAAAGGTCGGATGTTATCTACACAAGTTAAAGTAGGTCATGCTGGTACGCCCTAGTTTTTATAGAGAAGAACATTCTTTCACAATCAATACTAAAACAGCCACTTAATGTGGTTTGTTTTTTAATCATATTCAGTCTTATTAATTGCGCTACTGAACCATCAACGTAGTCAGATGACCAAACCATTTAATTTATAAATTAGGCTCGTACGATTATTGACCTGATTTTTCTCGTACATATTTCTTAAATGCTTTTTTACAGTATTAACAGTAATGTACAATTGGTTGGCAATTTCCATATTAGAGTATCCTTTTATGACAAGCCGATAGACTTCCAACTCTCTAGCTGAAAGAACCACTTGAGTCTCTCTAGTCGAATTAACCAACACATTAACCTTTGTCTCCTCTTTTATCTGCATTGAGTTCTTTACTAAATGCTGCAAATGCGTGGATAGTGTTTGCAAGATTTTTTTGTCCTTTCGAGTAAAAAGCTTCTCTCCTTTAAATCTTACAAACCCAACACCTGCATAAATGGTAGTAGCCGTAGAAAGGTACATAACCATTTGGTCTATGATCTTATGGCGCTCTATAAACTGATGATAAGAGGATTTTGACAACTCCCTTGGGGTTGTCACCTCTCCGATTCTATATACCGAATCTCTGTTACTCCCTAAGTTGCGTAAGTGTTTTTTCGGATGCATCACATCATTTGCTCTATGAACTTCTTTATAGTCATACATCATTTGCTCGCTAAAATTATAGAAGTTTAAGCTATACATATTGCCCTCCTCATCTGCATACCAAAGTAATGAGCGATCAAATTGAAAGAGTTCAGAAAATAACGATTGAATATTTTTATAATCGGATAATGAGCCATTAATGAAGCTTAAAATATTTTGATAGTCTGTCGTCGTTAAATTCATAAGTCCTTTTCCTTCTTGTTTCAATCCTACGAACTTGTTCCTTATCAAAGCTACCTTCTATCAGTCTAAACTAAAAATTATCCTTTTGGATAATATACAGCAGTTTAATTATTTGGAATGATGAGACTTACATTCACGTTACAAACCACGAGACAAGGAAGTCAAATGAAGACAACAGGTTTTATTTATGATGAAAGCTACTTCTGGCACGATAACGGCTCAGGTGCACTACATTTAGCCTCTGGCGGTTACGTGCAAAGCCATACATACGGAGAAGATCCTGAAACGAAACGACGTTTTAAGAACTTGATGGATATCTGTGGCCTAACCTCTCAGTTAAAATCGATCGTGCCACACCGTGCTACGAGAGAAGATATTGAGCTATTCCATTTGCCAAGTTATATTGAGAAAGTAAAAGAGTTGAGCGATGCAAATGGTGGTGATGCAGGACAGATTGCTATTGTGGGCAGGGGTTCTTATGAAATTGCTCTTTTGTCTGCAGGTGGAGCAATGACCGCTGTAGATTCCGTTATGGATGGTGAAGTCAAAAATGTTTACGCATTGACAAGACCTCCTGGTCATCATGCTGAAGCACAAGAAGGTATGGGTTTCTGTTTATTCAATAACGTAGCTATTGCTGCAAAACATGCTAAGCGCAAGTACAACTTAGAGCGTATTCTAGTACTCGACTGGGACGTGCATCACGGAAATGGTACAGAACAAGCGTTTTATGAAGATGACAGCACTTTATTTATCTCTCTACATCAAGATCGCTTATTTCCTGCTGGTCGCGGATATGTTGAGCATACAGGAGAAGGTAAAGGCGAAGGCTATAACGTTAATATTCCATTGCCAGCTGGCACTGGTAACGCTGGGTACATGCATGCGTTTGAAAAGATTGTCGGTCCAATAGTTGATCAATTCAAACCAGAATTAATCATTGTATCTGCTGGACAAGATCCTAACTTCTTCGATCCGTTAGCACGAATGATGGTTACATCCGATGGGTTTGGACGCTTTGCAGACTTTATGAAAGGTCTAGCTGAAAAGCATTGTGACGGCCGTTTAGTCCTATGTCACGAAGGTGGCTATAGTGCAGCATATGTCCCTTTCTGTTCATTAGCCATCGTTGAGGCTATTAGTGGTATTAAAACCGATGTAGAAGATCCATTTATGGAAGGTTTTGGTGTTCCAGTTGAAACTCTATTCCCCCATGAAGAGCAAGCTGTTCAGGCAGTTATAGAGCAGCAGTCAAAATATTGGAAGTTCGCATAACTCAAATCTTAACGCCTTTTAGTCACAACGATTAGAAGGCGTTTTCTTATGAGTTGAGTATCAATCACTCATAATTCAAACGTAGTTTATCTTTGGAATATTGCATAACTAGTCAAAAACCCTACCCTCACTCATTTAAATACAACTTCGCTATCCTATCAAGCCTAGCTTTTATCTCTTTCCATTTCGGCATTAATTAATGGTAAGCGTCTTGATTAATATGATAGGGTAAGTACTGTAGAAGGATAGATACGGCTTCTAATTACATAGCAAAAATAGGCCACTTAAAAACTGGCCTATTTTCATAGAATAAATCTTTAAAATGAAAACAACAGGTTCTTTTAACTATTATTATATCCAGCTGACAGTAATTTAGTCTCAATGAGAAAATATTTATAGATTAGGTGACTATCTTGGACGCTCTATTTGACATAATAATTGCATTATTTTAGTAATTAGAGTGCACTAACTAATTGTAACGACACATATTGACGTGCCTAGACTCAAGGCTATTGATTGCCGTAAGTAACTGATCAATAATAAACCTCAACTATCTTTTCATTTATATACTTAATTTTGAGGTTGTACAGAATGATAAGTAATTTAAATTTGAGTCGTGGAAAACTAATATATCTAGGATTTGCTATTGCAATATTACTTATTATTCCATCAATTTTTTACGGTGTAGCTCTAAAATTAACTTTTTTTCTAACATTGATACCAGCATTTGGAGTCGGCTGGTTAACTCGAAATGATCCTAGCTGGTTAAAAATATCTATAGCCACATGGGCATTAATTTTTATATTTTTTGCTACAATCTTATTAGCCGAAGTTGCTAGATTCCTGTATTTTTTATTGACATTAACATTCATCTTGGCACAAGATTTAGTTTTTAAATCTGTACATTATATCAAAAATTATAATGATTGGTTTACGTTGTTTAGAGGAGCTTCTTTAAAAGATAGCATATTGTATTTGATTCCAATGGTTGCTTTATGCGTTGGAGCTTGGCTCTCATTTCCAGATAATGCTTATCAGAACATCCGAGAAATGCCGTTTAGTTTTAGTCTTATTGATGCATTCTCAGGAGGTGAACCTATACAGTATCTTTTCGACTTTACTAATGCAACCTACGATCTAGGTGTGAGTAATATAAGATCCCTTATGGAAAATCTATTGAAAGTAGCAGGGTTTTCAATACTACTACTTATACCAACAAGTTTATACAAGATATATGATCCACTGTAATAGTAGAAATTTGATAAAATAAATATACCATTAATATTGCTACATTTTTGATGTGCCATTGAATTATTATAGGTTGAAACTAATCTGTTATAAAATTAAAAGAATAGCGAAGAAGGATAAACATGGCTTTCAACTATGGTCAGTACTAAATAAAATCGATACGTTAATAGCTACGTGCTACTAGCATAAACTTTCTTCGCTTGCTGCACACTCCAGAAGTTTTGCAACTGTATTTAAAAAATACCAGCAGCACTGTATCGATTTTAAAGCGACTTGACTATACTTTATCGAATTAGATCATCTCATAAAAGTGGTTTATTTTAAAATATTAATATCTTTTGCTTATACAAGCTGTAACTATGTCACAAAAGCAGCTACCTTGTTGTAAACTTCTTCTTCGCTATATAAAACATCCATTTCAATATTATAGCCTTCTTTCTGTCTTAGATGCTTTAGAGTGTATAACGATTTTTCTATATGGCTATCGATGTCATCTATAACATCTTGCGTAATACGCTCATTGAGCGCTGGACGATATATAAATAACCCAGCTTTAGCTTCTTGGCCTGTTAACAGACATGCTTTTTGTATATTACTACAACCCAAATAATCTAAATTAAAACTTAGGGCGTTTTTTTCTAGGTAATCAGCTGACACTACAGTTGCAAATAAATAATCGTTTTCAAAAAGACTGTTTTCTTGCTGTGGTCGCCAAATAGGTAGATCTAAAGCAATCTCACTATTGTCAATGTTACTTTCTAGTAGGATATCTTCTTCCTGATAATACTCAGCTTTATTAATACTCTTTAAGCTTTGCTTTAATCCCTTACGTAGCTCTATTGTGTTAAGAACATGCACTGTTGGTTTTTTCTTTTCTTGAAAGTGATCCATATGCACATAATCACGATACAAAGAATTTAAGATCGAGTCTACAGATACTCCCTTGATAGGCATTAGTGGCGTATAGGTTAGCTGTGAAGAAGGTGGATAAGAATATCCTACTGTGTTTAGTGCTGTTGAGATAGACTGTAATAGCAGTCTTAGACCTTGAACAGCATTTTTTCCGTAGATACAAGCAAAGCCTTTCAAGCTTGAATGAGCCAGCTTAAACCGAATTTTTTCATCACCGTCTTCTATGAAACCAACACCTAAGTTAAATACTTCTTTAGCTACAATATCAGGTGTGAATTTGACGACGAAAAAGTGACCTTTGATAAAAGAAGCTACTGCATCTTTAGGTTGTAGTAAGCTTGTCCAATTCATAATGACAGCATCCCATAGCGTTCACTTAAAATACAAGTGATATTATGATCTCTACTTTGCAAAAATGCTAAGAATTTCTGCCATATTTCACGATCTTGATTACTTGATAAAGCATCCACCCAAAACTCACATTCAGCTATAATCTGCTTAATGGCTTTAAACTTCTTTAATGCTGTTTGTATAATGAGATTGCCTTTTTTGCTATCAGCCTGTATATCTTTAATCACTAGATCAGCCAAATAATTACTATAATTATTATTCTCAATGAGATCTGTTGACTTCCAGTTAGTGCCGCCCTCTATAGCAAGTTTGCCGTTGTCGATTAACCAAAAATCTTTTGCATTGGCGGTTAAAATGTTACGAGGTAGCCGATCTGTATTTGCCATGATCTCATCACAAATTAGCGCTTCTTTAAAGTGTGTCCATTTAATAAGCTCACGCTCTACCGCTTGTCTGCTATGACTGTACCTAAACGATAATGCTTTGGCATACATTCGCTGCGTAGCAAACATAGGAATAACGTCATTAGTCTCATAGCTTCTTTTAAGGCGATCGCTAAGACTACTCCATAAATGAGTAAGACTCTCTTTGGGCATTAATACTAAAAACGCTTGCTCAGGTTGCGGTACTTTGTATAATTCGCAAATCAAGTAGCCAATAATTTCATTAAGCAGACCTCGATCACCTGTAGCGGCATATGGATGATCATAAGCATACGCTTTAAAATAAACGGGTATGTCTTTATCCTCATGAAATACATTACCAGTGAATACATCACTTACAATGTCGTTTTTTTCAGCGGTGTCCACTCTTAGTATATCGAACGGTTGAATCGTTTTAATAACAATGTTATTCATGTTAGGTTATACCTATTAAGCATTATGCTAAAGTTTCATTTTGCTTATTCGTAGTCTGAAATACACTTACCGTCACCTTACACAATCAATATCTAGTCGCTAAGCCCAACTAAATACTTGCACCCCAACTAACCCGCCTTTATATGCGGTATCAGCTCGCCACTAGATAGCTCTATCAAGTAAGTCGTCACAAGGTACGGCTCTGCTGGAAATGTTAAAGCTTCAGGGATTAGTGGGCCATCTATGCCTATGCCATAGTTATTCATATTAGCAAAGGATTTTTCAGCAGCTGTTAGTGTATTCTCTACAATAATATGCATGTGTTGGTTAAAGGTGGCGACTTCCACAGCACCAGACATCGTGCCATGCTCAGAGCTAAGCTGATAGTTATCGGGTATCTTTACGACTTGTGCTGTGCGGTAGTCGGAACGCGCAAGCGTGGTTAAAACGGTGCTTATCTCTTGATCGGTGGCGTCTAACGCATAGGCTCTAAATAAGAAGCGCTGAACAATACCCGTCATCTGATCAACGATTGGCCAAATATTTGCTACCAGCTCCATAACGCTTTTCCTGATTGTAAGTTTATCGTGATTACTTTACTGTCACCTGACCATTCATTAGCATAGGTAGCAGCCAGTCTCGTAGGTTCTCTAGTTCTTTATTCTCCAAAGTCTTAGCTTTTATTTGTCTAAATAGTGGATTAACTACTTCGTAATACTTGGAGAGTAGCTTTTTATTAGGGTACAACATATTTATTGAGCTAAAATCTCCCTTGTTCATATTAGCGAATGTATTACCTGTTTTAGCCTTTGCTCCTTCAAAGTATGCTTTTATTGCGAAGTACAAATAATACATATTCAACGGATTACTACAGACTACAGAGTTTATCTGCTGATTAGTTTGTGATTGCTCAGTTACGAAACCAACTAATCCAGGACTGGCTATACATGTAACACAAATTGTATTCTCAGGAAGATACTTATTTTTCTGAGTGTCAGCACCTTTAGATGTCAGCGTCTCTTCAGTTTGGACAATAAAAGTATTAGCACGAATATCACCTATAGTTATAAAGGGAACATCGCCATTGAAATACTCAGGTTTCTTTTTAGATGGTGTTTTACCAGTTACAATATTTGATTCAATACCTTCTATTGTTGAATCCTTCCATCCCTCAGGTATCTCACGCTTTAACACCTCGTTATAAACCATCTTACCGCCAGACGATTTGTAAGGCTTTCCGTCTGCATCGGGGAAATCAAACTGCACAAACCAGTAGTCATATAGCGTCTTTGCCATCGCTTCTAGCTCAGCATTAATTTGGTTATTGAGTTCTATTTTCTTGTCTAAAGCTGATAATACAGATGATATTTCACTCTGTTCTTTGATGCTATTATGATTAAGGATCAGTGTTTCAAGTGCGGAAACATAAAGGTTTTTTTGTATGCTACCTCCAGCTCGAGATACTATTTCAGCTTTTTTGTATTTCAATGTGTAGAAAATATATTTAAGATTAGCTTTATCTGGATTTACAACAATGTTAATAACTGCTCTGTTGCCACACATCTCATCTTTCAGTATACCAAGAGAACCAATTGTTCCCGACTTACTGATTGCGATACTATCTTTAGGAAACATTTTTGCACTTTTTCCTGCACTTTCGAAACCCTTTTTGCTTAATTTACGTTCTGTATCATAAACGTACCCTTCACTTAAATCACTAGCTCTTAACCATTTAATATCATTACCAAAATATGTAGGTATTTTTTGACTTGGATTTACATAACCTTCTTGAAAAGAACAGCAGTCTTTTAAAATTAAATTATTAATCATATTCTAATCCAGCCAATTGCTTTTTAATCTCAACTTCGAACTTATGAGACTCACTAAACAACTGATCCAAGTTATCTGTATAGCCTTGCATCTTTTCTTTAAACTGCTCAGCGGTAATATCGACGTACTCAATTTTTACTTCAAAATACTGACCTGCACTCAAGCTATAGTTTCTTGCCTTGATATCATCGTAGCTGACGGTTACAGACAGGTCGTCAACTTGCTCTTTATTATTAAAAGTATGGATGATTTGCTGCTCTTCCTCAGCAGAGAGTACCGTTTTTTGCGTTTTACCTTCTTTAACTTTTTGACCTAAATTTGACGCATCGACCAGTACCACATCGCCATCATTGCTATCATCGATAAATACGATCGATACGTTTGTTCCTGTAGTAGCAAAGATATTAGACGGCATAGAGACTACACCAGCGAGCATCTTGTCATCGATTAGCTTTTGCCGTATCTTTTTATCGATACCCGACTGCGCGGTGATAAAGCCAGTGGGTACGACTACCGCTGCCTTACCGCCTTTCTTAAGTGACGCGATAATGTGCTGTAAAAAGAGCTGGTAAATCGCCATGCTCTCTTTTTTCTTTTTAGGTATCGTTGGAATACCTGCAAAGAAGCGCTCTTTGTTTTCTTTGCTATCTAAGGCATCTCGATAATCGCTAAAATCGAGTTTAAACGGTGGATTAGAGACGATATAGTCAAACTGCTTAAGCGCTTCTTCTTCTTTGTGATAAGGATGATAGATAGTATTACCCTGAATCACATTGGGGATCGAGTGAACTAAATTGTTTAAGATTAAATTTAAACGCAATAGGTTCGATGATTTCTGTGAGATATCTTGCGTATAGATAGTACAGCGGTCTTCACCGATGGCATGAGCAACGTTCATCAGTAGCGTACCTGAACCTGCCGATGGGTCGTAGCAGGTGACATCCCTCACCTTACCACGCTCTGCCTGTGGTACTAATATCTCCGCCATAATACGTGCGACGGCATGAGGCGTGAAGTACTCGGCATATTTCCCCCCCGAGTTGCTGTTATAGTCTTTGATTAAGTACTCAAAAATACCTGCATAAAAATCAAACTTTTGATCAAAGATACGCTCAAAGCTAAACTCAATCAGCTTATTGATCACCGCGCGGCAAAAATCATCACGCTTCGACTCATCAGCGATAAAAGTACTAAGGCGATCAAAGAGTACTACTTTTGCCCCACCATCTGTTTTTACCGCAAAGATATCGTTATTTTTGGTAGCGATATCGATCAAAGTGTCATCGAAGAGCTTAGCAAAATCAGGCGCATTACTTTGGCTAAATAGATAACTAATAAAATGCTGTGGCTCCAAATGTGCGGTATCTGCGCTCATCTGTAACTGTAGCATCTCATAATCTTCTGCACTCATCTCACTAAGCGCTTTTTCCCAATTATCAGCTTTAGCGACATCCTCATCTATTTTCTTGGCTTCATAAGCAAACTTATCGTTTAAAAACTTATATAAGAATATCTGAGTGATAATTTTAAACTCGTTACCATCATTACCTAATCCGTAATTGGCGCAAATGCTCTTTAAACTATCAATTAACTCTTGGGTTTTAGCTTTAAACTCAAGCTCTACCATGGTCTTGCTCCAACGTTGTATTCATCGATATACTCTGAGACAACCAGCTTGTTAATATAGCGTGAGCTGTCAGGTTTCAGTTTTATTTTATGATCTTTCATAAACCGTTTTATGACGATAGGCATCATTTGCCCTTCAAAGTAGCTTTCGTTTTCAACGATCTGACTACTGTTAAGCACCTTTTCATCGGCATCGTTTTTTACCGCCATGAGCGCATCATGTATAGTACGCTCAGAGCTATTAATATCTATCTGTTGACGCTCCGTTAAGCGCTTATGAATGCGTGCGTACTTGGCATCGCCTTTGTACTTATGTCGCGTCTGCTCATTGGTACGGTTAAGCTCTTTTATGCGTTTATGAATCTTATTCAGCTCATCGATATTCTCAGTCATCTGCTCTTGTGTCACTTCGCTTAGCTTTCTTTTTTTGAAGATACGCTCAAGCTCTTTTTTTAAGCTGACAAATTCAGGATCTTTTTGATCAAAGTTGCTTGCCATCGCTTCACGGGTTTTGCGTAGGGTGCTTTTTAGCTCATCGGCCAGTACCAGCTCTTCCTCGCCTATCTTCGTGAACTTAAATATCACATCTTCTAAAGCTTGGTTCAGTAGATTACTGGTGGCTGTCCCCTGCTCTAAGCTTTGCTTAGTATTAAGTAGATCAAGATGCTGACTGGTTTCACGATACAGTTTGTTGAGCGTATTAAAATCAAGCGATTCTAAAAACTTATAGTCACCTTGCAGGCGTACCAAATTATACAGGCTTCTAGCATCGCCAAGCACTTTTTTGAGACTTAGTATCGTATCTCTGTTCTGTATCTGACTGATCTGATCGCTGAAGACCTCCATGTTGTCGGTCTCATAAAGGAACAGTACATCCTTGATATGCTCAATCTCTTGCTGTATCTCTTCATGTGATTTAAACAGATGAGAGTAGCTTTCTATCTCATCGCCTAGCTCAGACTGTAGCTCTTCAAAATAGGCTTTATTAGTCTTATCAAACTCTTTACTGATATCTGCAAAGTCAACCACATAGCCGTATCTAAAGTCTTTATAGGTACGGTTTACTCGTGTCAAAGCTTGTAGCAAATTATGCGCTCGTATAATGCGTCCAAGGTATAGTTTTTTTAGGCGCTTAGCATCAAAGCCTGTAAGCAGCATGTTATACACAAATAATAAATCTATCTTCCCAGCCTTAAAATCCTCTACCCATTGTTTACGCTCTTCTTTAGTACCAACGTCATGCAAAATCAGCTGAGCAGATTTCACCTTTACTTCTTCATGACGAATCTCAGCTAAGGTTTTTATACCTGCGTCAGAGGTTTGGCTATCGGCGACTGCGTTATCTGGCGCGTATTGTTTGTTAAACAGCTCATACATTTGCTTCGCTTGCTTTGAGCTATCGCAAATGACCATACCGCCTATGCTCGCATCATTCAGTGCTCCACGGCTGTCCTCAAAATCTGAGACAATATATTTAAGCATTGGCTCAACAAAGCAAGAATGAGCGTATATGTCCTCACGCTTAACATCACCTACCAGCACCTCCGCTTTTGCAAGGGCTTCTTGTAAGATCAGTTTATACTTGGTAGAGATCTCTTCTCTTATTAGGCGTAGGGTATAGCCATCAGCAATCGAGGCATTGTAGTAATACTTATGAATATAATCGCCAAATAACGCTCTGGAATTATAGTCATCACCCAATAACGGTGTCCCTGTTAAGCCGATTTTAATAGCATTAGGGTCTGACTCCTTTAGGTTGGCTAAAAAGCTGCCTTTGGGATTATAGCTACGGTGCACTTCATCCAAGAAATAGATGCGCTGAATATCAACGTTATAATCCTTGGTAGATGTAACGTTGGGATCATCTTCAAATTTTTGAATATTGACTACAGTAATCTCAGGTACACCTGAGTCATTGTGGATGGCCTTAGTTGCTTTGATATCACGAGCAAAGTCAGCTTTGGAATCAACGGTTCGTACCCTTAGGCCACGGGCTGTAAATTCGCGCTGTGCTTGCTGTAGCAAATCTAACCGATCAACAATAAAATAAAACTTAGGGGTGGTTTGCCGCTTTTGGAAATAGTCAGTTAAAAAACGCACGTTATAAAAAGCCAAGGCCGTTTTACCACTACCTTGCGTATGCCAAATAATACCTTTCTTGATTCCTTCATCGAGCTTACTACCAATAGCTTTGGTTGCAAACATCTGCGGATAGCGCATGATATGCTTTTCAAGCCCTTTAGTCTCATTCACATAGACCAGCGCATATCGCAAAATAAATGCCAACCGCTCTCGGCTAAGTAAAGAGGTACATATGCTATTAGTAGGACGTTCAGGCTGCTTATTGGTCTTGAACTCTTCACTATTTCGAATAACTTCTAAGTTATTATCCTTTAAAACTCTAAGCTCATCAGCATCATCAACTGGCTGTAACAGCGCGGTATAGTTAAAAGTCTCTTCTTCACGAAAGTAGTTAAATATTGGCTTATGATAAGAAGAGCTGGCATAAAAAGCCCCTCGTAGTGGCTCAGGGTCACCATCTATGTATTCCATGTTGTTCGAAAAAATCATAAACTGAGTTATATTTATAAAGCGTTTGAACTTAGGGTTCTGAAATCGTGTATTGATACGATTTCTCTCAGCAATGATACCTTCTCGATTATGCGGCTTTTTGACTTCTATAAAGACAAGAGGCATACCGTTAATCAGCAAAGTGATATCAGGGCGGAACTCTTCATCACCATTTTTATAAGTCAGCTCTGTGACCACATGAAAGCTATTATTATTGAAATCCTCAAAATCAATGAGCTTCGTACCTGAGCGCTCCGATAGCTTATCAAAAAACGCCTTGCCCAAATCTTCGTTGTCTAAAAGCAGCTTTACATCTTCAAATAGACGTTTGACCTCATCGTCTTTAATGCCTTTATTGATCTGCTTTATAGCATCATAAAATAGCTCAGGAAAAATATTGGTATCGATATCCCATGTCGTCTTTTTGAGCGATAAGTACTGGTAGCCTAGCTTCATTAAGTGAAGTATTGTCGGAATTTTTACGCGGGAGTCTTCGTTAAATTTCATGGGATAAGCTCATGGTTAAAGTTCATTTTTTTATAAACATAGATCTAATCGTATCTTATCATCTATTGATTTTATAACGATGTTTTCAGCAAGTTATGATAAGGCATTCTACTGACAATCATAGAACACCTTACCTATCCTGTTTTTACATATAGGCTTATAGACCTTTATACGGCCCAAAGCTTACTTTGTCTTGCCTGTTGCTCATCTAGTAGCTTTTGGATAGTTTGCTGTGTCTCTCGGCTCTTTTGGGTACAAGCGATTGCCTCGTTTTGCTCATCCTCAGACGGTATGATAACTGGCATCTGTTTGAGCTCTTTTAGCGATATATTCGCAATCGTTGCCCCTTTGATCAGGCGTGAGATCTGCACAGTACCAAAGTCAGATTTGAGGTATGTATACAAGGCTCTAGGATCAACTTTACTTGAAGTCACTCGTATCACAATAGCAGACTTATTGACCATCCAGCGCTGATCCCCTTTAGTAGGAACGCTCTCAGGCACGATACCAAGCTTACCAGCACTGCCTTTTAAGATCATAACGATATCATTGGGTTGCAAAAACCCAGCTTCATTCTTTGCACGAACAGATTCTGATATACCTACCTCTTTGGTAGGTGTAGCAATATCACCGATACCCTCAATCTCACCTGCCCCCACTTCTAAGACAGTATAATCCCCTTCATCGGCATTAAAAGGTAGACCACGCTCAAACCTGACCAATCTATCTAAATCTATGGTCTCAGACTTTGCAATAATTGACTGAACCTTTTTTTCTTCAGGACTCAATATATAAGCCGCGCTATATAGGCTATATTCTTTATCTATGATACTTTGACGATCAACCGATAAGGCATAGTCTGTTTCATCACCAGATTCAATATGAGCTAGAATACCCTCGATATCTGTTAACCCAACCAACCAGCGATTTGTCGTCTTATCAACAAACTCGGACTCCGATAAATCAACGAATCTTACTTGATCATTGCCCCCTTTGGGATCAAGAATCAACATAGACGTTTTCACACCCGTACTTGTCCAAATATTACTAGGTAATGAAATAACCGTGCTAACCATACCTTTATCAATCAGATATTGTCTGACTGGCTTTTCCATACTAGAAAACAGTATGCCCTCTGAGACAGTAGTAATGACTTTTTCAGAGCATTGTTTGATGAGATGGAAGATATCCGCTGTTTCTATCTTCTTTGGCACAACCTCATATCTACCATACTTATCATTTTCAGCATTCTTGCTTGAAAATCGAACGCCCATTGGTGAGAAACTTACACCATAGTCAAATAGCTGAAGCTGATTTTTATCATCAGTGTAGCTAGGAGACAGAAGCGGGTTTGCATAGTTAACATCAAAACTATCTGAACTAATCAATGACAGCACATCTGCGATTATCAAGTCAGCGTTGATCGTCTCGTAACTAACGTCACCATTTTTTTCACTAATAATGGTGCATAAAGGTGCGGTCGCTGGTGATGCTATATAAACACTTTTATTGTGTACGTCACCTAGGATAGCAGCTACTAAATCGTATAAGCTAATATGAGCGTAATAACCATTCATTTTTGATTGGCTACTAATATGTAAAATTATAAGCTCACGAACAAGCTGATTGATTTCTTGCTCAGGGACTTTGAGCAAGGTTTGTAGAAGCTTACTAACTAGCGACATTGGCAGTTGCTCTACATCTTTACTATTAGCAAAGACTCTTTGTACTTGTTCATCTTCGCTATTTTTTAAACTATCTAATAGTGCTAACCACTTATCTCTGTTTTCAGCAGTACTAGAGTCCAGTTTTATATCCTCTGGTAACTTATTTCGAAAAAATAGAGAATACATTGCTGTCATCTTTAACGCAGTGATACTATTAGTCTCTAAAATGTTCTGACCTCTTAAGACATCATAGAGCTGATAAGCAGTATTTTCACTAGTTTTAAAGTTTTGCATAAAACATGCCTTTTATAGATTATGTAATGAAGACGAGCTGTTTTTAGCACGTCGACGGTCATAGCTGTTTAGATGGTAAGCTGTGATCAAAGTATCGTTCTCAGATACTGCTACCACCCCACCTTTCTTCAAAATCTGCTTCAACGTTTTAATAATCATTTGTACTTCTCTTGCATCAAACGCCTTACCAGCTTTCATTGTTTCATAACAGCTTAGTTTCATTTTGCTCTCTCCAATTGATTATTATGAATATACTCAAATTCAGCTAGTAGCTCTTTTATACGCTTCTTATTAAGGACTACTTTGTCTCCTCTCACCTCTCCAAACGCTAACGTTATGTCTAGCTCAGACATGCTTATCGCTCGTTGACTCATTCTAGCTTGCAAGTGTCTTGTAGTATTCATGAGAGTATCCTTGTCATCCATCATTTGATGAGATAAGAATAAGCGAGTTTACTTTCCTTGTCAAATAATATTTTTGTTCCATTTAAAATAAATTAGTACTAAATTTTATATAAAGATGGTTTTATTTCTAGGAATTATTAAGAAATATCTATGCTTGAATTCTCACCGTTTTCTGACTGTCGGTTTGATTACTACCTTATTGCTTTGTATGCTAAATAAGTTTTGTACAAGGATTGACGCTAATGATTTGATAAGCTAGAACTGGCTTAGTGAGGAAAAAAGAGTTTTTTGATGATAATATATACCTGAGCTGAGTTTATGGCGTTGCTATGCGCATGTATATTTTTAAGTAATATCTTGATACAATTAACTATGAGATAAATCCCGTTTTTTACCTTGCATCCAATACTATATTACTGCTGGTCTATTTGTTGGTCTATAATAATATTACTGAATAAAAAACCTATAACTATCAATAATTTAAGAATATTGTTCGAATCCCTCCTTCACCGCCAATTTTAGCTTTTTATAAGAGCTGCCTAGTTTTCCCAGCTTGCCCTAAACACTCCTATATACCTTTGTAATCCTGTATAAATAACGCGTCTAGCGTTTTTTTTATGCCTAACGTTTTCCTAATCTGACCGAACATAACCTACCTATCCCGTGACTTGTGTTGGTCTATTGATTGCTAAAACTGATTGCTTAATTGTCATTCATTGTAGCAATCACTGAGTTATGTAACTGTATCTTTCAAAAGCGTTTCTACTGATTTGACATCAAGCGCCGGATTATACTACCATTGAAAGTTACCACTAATAATTTTGTCTATTAACCAATAAAACACTTTCGGAGTACCGTTATGAAATGGACCAAACCTGCTTTTCAAGACATTCGTATTGGGTTTGAAGTTACTATGTATTTCGAAGCACGCTAGGTATTTTAAAGCGCGTTAAAATCTGTCAAACCTCGATTTGTTAAAAGCCCTAGATGACTAGGGCTTTTGTTTTTTTGGAAATATTAACTTATGTATATTCATGTTTTAGGCTCAGCGGCAGGTGGCGGATTTCCGCAGTGGAATTGTAATTGCCATAATTGTCGCGGCGTGCGTCAGGGGTCGATTAATGCTAAGACGCGCACTCAGTCTTCGATTGCCATATCACAGAACGGCACAGATTGGATTTTATTTAATGCCTCCCCCGATATTCGCCAGCAGTTGTTTGACTTTAAGGCGGCGCATCCCGCGCGCGGACTTAGAGACACGGGGATCAGTGCGGTGGTGCTGATGGACAGCCAGCTCGATCACACCACAGGGCTGTTGACCCTGCGCGAAGGCTGCCCGATGGATGTGTGGTGTACCGATATGGTGTATCAAGATCTCACCACCGGATTTCCTATTTTTAATATGCTAACGCATTGGAATGGCGGGCTACAACACCATCAAATTGACCCCAATCAGCGATTTCATATCAACGGCTTTGATGATTTAGAATTGACGCCTTTGATTATAAAAAGCTCAGCCCCGCCCTACTCTCCGCACCGCAACGATCCACACGATGGTGATAATATCGCGCTGATTGTCAAAGACTTAAGCAGTCAAAAGCAGCTGTTTTATGCGCCAGGACTGGCCAAAATTGATGAGCGCATTATGCAGATTATGCAAGCGTCTGATTGTGTGATGATTGATGGCACGTTATGGACTGACGATGAGATGCAAACCTGCGGCGTTGGCACTAAGACCGGTCAAGACATGGGTCATTTGCATATTAGCGGAGAGAACGGCTCACTGCATTATTTAGATCAGCTCACAGGCATCCGCAAGGTATTGATCCACATTAATAACACCAATCCCATCCTAGATGACGACTCCGAGCAAGCGGCTATCCTAAAGCAGCACGGGGTTGAGGTGGCATTTGATGGAATGCAGATTGAATTGTAGGACAATAACAATATCTAGTTAAGCCTCTTTAGAAGTATTACCATTGAATGCTGCTGGTATTAATTTTGCGCAGCCTCTGTCAGCGTAGACACAGCACGCAAGTAAAATTAATACCAGCAGCACATGGCTAAATATGTCAATTTTATCTAGGATTGACAATAAGCTGAGAATAGCAATCGTAAGGTGAAAACAATGCCAGAAAAAACAGCCCTAAGCGCCAAAGAATTTGAACAAGCGATCTTGGCTAAAGGTCAGTATTATCATATCTACCACCCCTTTCATATCATGATGCATGAAGGGCGCGCAACCCAGCAGCAAATTCAGGCTTGGGTGGCCAATCGCTTTTATTATCAGATCAATATTCCGCTAAAGGACGCGGCGATCATGGCCAATTGTCCCGATCACCGTGTGCGTCAAGAGTGGATTCAGCGCATGATTGACCAAGATGGTGTCTATCCTGATGGCGGTGGCCGCGAGGCGTGGTTGGGACTTGGTGAGGCGGTAGGACTGACCCGCGAGCAAATCTTGTCTGAAGAATTAGTGCTACCCGGCGTGCGCTTTGCAGTGGATGCTTATGTTAATTTTGCACGGCGGGCGACGTGGCGTGAGGCGGCCAGTAGCTCACTGACCGAGCTGTTTGCCCCGCAGATTCACCAGTCGCGCCTTGAGTCTTGGCCCAAGCACTACCCATGGATAAAGGAGCAAGGCTATACCTATTTTCGCTCGCGTCTGAGTCAAGCGCGCCGCGATGTCGAGCATGGTCTGACCATTACCTTGGACTCGTTTACCACGGTCGAAGAGCAGACACGCATGCTGGAGATTTTACAGTTTAAGCTTGATATTTTATGGTCAATTTTGGATGCGCTGAGCCTAGCGTACGTCCACGACCAAGCGCCTTATCAAAGCGTGACTACAGATAAGGTATGGCATAGAGGATTGTTTAAATGAGTACGCCTAATGTAGTTCCCAATCTTGATTTATCGCTGGTGCCGACATGGCGGCATGGCTACCGCTTGCAGTTTGAGCCGGCACAAGACGCTTATGTGCTGCTCTACCCTGAGGGCATGATTAAGCTTAATGAGAGTGCGAGCATCATCGGTCAACAAATCGATGGTCAGGCGTCCGTTAGTGACATTATCGAAAAGGTGAGCG
This sequence comes from uncultured Psychrobacter sp., assembly GCF_947488565.1. Lineage (GTDB taxonomy): Bacteria > Pseudomonadota > Gammaproteobacteria > Pseudomonadales > Moraxellaceae > Psychrobacter > Psychrobacter saeujeotis. The sequence continues at coordinate 124,915 of NZ_CANKZC010000005.1, forward strand.
CTATGTTTGGCGATGTGCCTGAGATCAAGCAAGACATCGTTGAGTACATGCTGGTCGCGCAGCGTGAACATTGGATTGATTTATTATGAGCCATGACGTTGGGCTACCGCTGTGGCTGCTCGCTGAGCTGACCTATCGCTGCCCCTTGCAATGTCCGTATTGCTCCAATCCGCTGGATTATGCGCAGTATCAAGAGGAGCTGACCACGGATGAATGGTATGACGTGTTTGATCAAGCGCGGCAGATGGGCGCGGTGCAGCTGGGATTCTCTGGCGGTGAGCCGCTGGTTCGTCAGGACTTAGAAGCGCTGGTGGCTTATGCGCATAATAAAGGTTTTTATACCAATTTAATCACCTCAGGCATGGGATTGAATGAATCGCGAATTGCTAACTTAAAACAAGCCGGTCTAGATCATATTCAAATCAGCTTTCAAGCCAGCGATCCGGTGGTCAATAACGCTCTAGCAGGATCAAAAAAAGCGTTTGAACAAAAGTATGAGATGGCGCAATTGGTCAAAGCATACGATTATCCGATGGTGCTCAACTTCGTCATTCACCGGCAAAACATCGATCAGATTGATCAGATTATTGAGCTGTGTTTGGAGCTTGGCGCAGATACGGTCGAGCTTGCCATTTGTCAGTTTTATGGTTGGGCGTTTGAGAACATGCAAGGGTTACTGCCTACCCAAGCGCAGTTAGTGAGAGCTGAGCGCATCACCAATGCGTATCGGCAAAAAATTGCAGATAACAATATTAAATGTAAGCTTATCTTTGTGGTTCCTGATTATTATGAAGAGCGCCCAAAGGCGTGTATGGATGGTTGGGGCAAAATATTTTTGACCGTCGCGCCTGATGGTACCGCGCTGCCTTGCCACGCTGCCCGCCAGCTGCCGCTGATGTTTCCAAACGTGCGCGATACTCAGCTGTCCCATATTTGGTATGACTCGCCAAGCTTTAATGAGTTTCGCGGTGACGCTTGGATGCCGGATATGTGCCAAAACTGCGAAGACAAAGAGCGCGATTATGGCGGCTGTCGCTGTCAAGCCTTTATGCTGACAGGCGATGCTAACAATGCCGATCCGGTGTGTGGTAAATCACCATACCATCATCTGATTGAAGAGGCGCGCGCAAATAGCGCCTCGCCGACGCCGTTTGACGATTTGTTATTTAGAAATCCAAAGAACTCTAAGCTGGCAAACGAAAAGCTTACCAATAAAAAGCTTTTGGATAAAAATCAGCTGATTCCTACGCGTACGCTAATTGAGTAATGGTTTACCTATGATTTTTGATGGACACATTTTTGATGGACATAATGATTTATTGACCCGCCTATGGCTGAGCAATGCCGATGATCCCGTGCATGATTTTATTTATGGCACGCTGCCAGGGCATTTGGATTTACAGCGCTGCCGTCAAGTAGGGTGGATGGGTGGATTGTTCTCAATATTTTTGCCGCCGTTTGCATATGTTAAAAACAACCATTCCGACAAATTAACTAATACCTCAAGCTCAGATTTTACGCCGCAAGAAATCATTGATATTTGCCGTGCGCAATTACAGCTTGCGGGGCAACTACAAGAGCGCTCGAATGGTCAAATCAAAATTTGTACCACGCTGGCGCAAATTCAAACCTGTATCCAAAACCAACAATTCGCCATTGTCCTGCATTTAGAGGGCGCAGAAGCCTTTGCTATTGACCCTGAATTATTGGACGAGTTTTATGAGGCGGGTCTTAGAAGTATTGGCCTGCTTTGGAACCGAAAAACCAAGTTTGGCGATGGCTTAAACGCGCCTTTTCCGCACTCTCCTGATATGGGGACGGGGCTTACCAACGACGGTAAAGACTTCATAAAGAAATGTACTGAAAAGCGGATGCTTATCGATGTCTCGCACATGAATGAGCGCGCGTTTTGGGACACTGCCGAGATGATTGATCAGCCTATTGTGGCGACGCATTCCAATGCCCATGCGTTATGCGCGCAGGCGAGAAACTTAACCGATCGGCAACTGCGCGCCATTAAAGACAGCAATGGTCTGGTTGGGGTCAATTTTGATGTGGCGTTTTTGCGTAGCGATGGCAAGCGCGATACGCACACCGCGCTTGATGTGATTGTCGATCATCTTGCTTATTTGGTTGAGCATTTGGGGGACAATCACGTGGGGTTTGGCTCGGACTTTGATGGGTGCCTGTTGCCTGATGACCTAGCTGGCGTTAGTGACATCGACAAGCTTATTGAACGGATGCAGCAGCGTCACTTTTCAGATGCGTTGATTGAGAAAATAACGGCTAAAAATTGGTTTCGGGTGTTGGATACGATTTGGCAGTGAGGGTAAAGTATCTTTGATTTTTAAACCAACTTTATTTTTACATTTAATCTAATGGCATAAAAAAGCGGGCATCTGGTGATGCCCGCTTTTGCGCATTAACTGCTATCAAATAGCGACGACTACTGGGTGGCAGTCGCGCTTTCAGGTAGCGCATAAGCGATGACCGAATCGCCAGTTTTAGTGCCAGTATAGCGATGACCACCTGCCACGACGACTAAGTATTGACGACCGTCACGACCTAAATAAGTGGCTGGCGTAGACTGACCACCTGCTGGCAGACGCGCGCGCCAGATCTCATTGCCATTGGCCAGATCATAACCGCGCACATAATAATCAACTGTGCCGGACAAGAAAGCGACGCCGCCTGCGGTGACGATAGGGCCACCGATACCGGGCACGCCGGTCTTAAAGGGCAGCGGCACAGGCGCCATATCGCGCACGGTGCCGTTGACGCGGCGGTAGACGGTCTCGCCATTGGTCAAGTCAACGCCCTGCACATAGCCCCATGGCGGCTGCTGGCATGGCAGTCCAACGCGTGACATAAAGGGCTTAACGATGGAGCCATACGGCGCGCCAAAGTTTTCATTGCCTATCGGCACATCATCGCCTGGGCGTGAGACGACTTTTTCTAGGCTGTCAGGACGCTCAACCAATTGCGCGGTAAATCCTAAATACACCGGCATGGAGAACAGCATTTGGCGTGCTGGGTCAACGGCGACCGCGCCCCAGTTTAAGACCCCAAAGCTGCCGGGATGCGTGAGCGTACCATTGAGGCTTGGCGGGGTGAAGCGGCCTTCGTAGTTTAGTTTTGCCAAGTCAATACGGCACAACATCTGATCGACTGGGGTCATGCCCCACATTTGCGCGCCGGTGACTTCTTTGGGCGCAAAGGATATCTTAGAGACCGGCTGCGTGGGCGATAACGGCTCGCCCTCAATACCACCGCTTTGTGGTACCGCGACCTCCTCGACTGGCAGCACAGGATCCCCTGTGGCGCGGTTAAGCACAAACACCTCGCCTTGCTTGGTAGGCTGCACCAGTGCGGGTACTTTTTTGCCCTCAATGGTCAAGTCAATCAAGCTTGGCTGAGCTGGCACATCGTAATCCCATAAGTCATGATGCACCGTTTGGAAGGTCCAGCGCGGCTCACCCGTTGCAACATCAAGCGCGGTAATGGAGGTTGAATACTCCTCCTCGGCTTCTGAGCGACCAATGCCATATTGGTCAGGCGAACCGACACCAAAGGGCACATAGACCAAGCCTAAATCTGCATCATAGCTTGACACGCTCCAGCTGTTCGGCGCGTTTTCGGTGTAGGTTTCGCCCTCTTTGATGGGCGCAGTCGCTGTTGGGTTAGCCGCATCAAAGTTCCACACCAGATCCCCTGTCGCGAGATCAAAAGCGCGAACCACGCCTGATGGCAAGGTGGTAGACACGTTGTCATTGATAGCACCGCCAACGACGATCACATCATCAGCAATAAGGCCAGGCGAGGTACTATAATAAGCGCCAGGGGAGATATTAGGCATCCCTTGCCACAGATTGACCGTACCATCATCACCGCCAAATCCGGGACAAATAACGCCGGTTTCCGCACTTAATGCAATTAGGCGCGCATCACGTGTGGTGATAAAAACACGTTGACGGCAATCTTGGCGAATAGAGGCGTTATCACTTGTGATATTACCAGGCACGATAGGATTGGGGTCATTAGGTTTTGCTCTATCGACCAAAATGTTTTGGGCAACGCCTGCCGCTTTTTGCGTGGCGCTTGCACGGCTGGCCTCAAGCAGCGCCTCCGCCTCATCAGCGCTTGCAAGCGGCGCACTCGCTGCACTTACGGGTATATTGCTGCCATCATCATAGCTGACACCGCGGCATGTGGTATAAGACGCAAGCCCTGAGGGTAAGTCTAATAGTTTGGGGTCAAAGCGCCAGCGCTCATCACCTGTCACCGGATCAAGCGCGATGACTTCACTTTTTGGGGTACACACATACATCGTATCGTTGACAATAAGCGGCGTGGACTCAAGCGCGCTGCCCGGCAAGTCGGGGTGAATGTCATCGCCAGCATGATACTCCCACACTTTTTCTAACTTACCGACATTGTCTGTGTTGATCTGATCAAGCGGCGAGTAGCGCTGGCCTGCGGACGTGCGCCCATAAGCGGCCCACTCACCCGGCTTGACATCATCAGCAGGGGCAGGGCCTGACGCCATACGCTCCGCTGCTAGGTCGCCATCAATCTCATGCGGTTTTGAGACAAAAGAGATGATCGCAATGACCACCCCAACGACCATCACCCCCATCAGCCCTTTACTTTCAATCGAGTACTGACCGGGGCCGGCGCGCTTCGACTCTAGGCTGCGCACCACAGGCGGCAGTAGCATGATGATGCCAAGCAGCACAATCAGCCCTTCGCGCGGTGCCATCGCCCACCAATCAAACCCAACTTCCCATAGTGCCCAAATCAAGCTGATTATAATCACGATGGCATAAGCGACCAAAGCAGAACGCTGCCGACGCAATAACAAAATCGCGGAGATTATCAGGGGAATGGCGAGAATCACATAGCCCCAACTGCCACCAAGGCTAATCAGCCAGATGCCGCCAATGGCAAGTGCCACCCCAAGTATGAGAATCAGGATGGCGAGTATAACTCTAATCATAACTGCTCCAAGTGTGCCTTTAACGCTAAAAAACACACGGATACTTTGCGCATCTGTGTATCCTTATGTATTTTAAAAATAAAAACACCCAGCCGCCATAACATTTATGGCAGCGGCGTGTCGATCGATAGTTTTTAGGTCAGCAAAAAAGTGATTTTAGCTGTAGCGACGTTATTTTATAGCAAACGAGTATAAAACTTGAAACTATTCGGTAGCACAAGCGTAACGCAGTCAGCACAGGTGGGCGTCGATTTGCGTATATCGCTAGCAGGTTCACTCATTCAAATACAACTCCGCCATCCCATCAAGCCGAGCCTTTACCTCCCTCCAGTTTGGCATTATTTGCGTGAGTAGCCGCCAAAAACGCTCACTATGATTGTGCTCGCTGATATGACACAGCTCATGCAGTATCACATAATCAATGCACTCTTTGGGTGCTTTTATCAAATGCGGATTGAGTATTAAGTTGCCTTTAGCCGAGCAACTGCCCCACTGTTTTTTCATGGTCATGAGTCTAAATGATGGCGTGCTTGTGACCCATGAGGCTTTAGGCAACACTGCCTCTAGGCACTCTGTAAAGACAAGTTTGGCTTTATCTTGATACCAGTGATCAAGTAGCCTTTTGACCTTAATCGCTCGTTTATCCGCGTCGAGCTCAGTATCACTTTGACGTAATATCACATTGAGCTTACCGTGTCTGAGCTTTACACTAGGGCCATTCTCAGCGTTAAGCACTTTTAACACATAACGACGACCCAGATAAAACTGAGTCTCACCGCTGACATAGCGCTTGGGCAACACATGATCTTGTTGCTTGGCAAAGTCCTGTAGGCTCTGCCATATCCAGCGCGCACGCTTCATTATGGCGTCATGTATCATCTCACCCGTCGCATCGATAGGCACGGTAGCGACCACGCGCAAATCCGGATGTACTTTAATAACCACTTTACGAGGTTGTCTTAGTTGATTGGGCTTGGTATTTTCTTCAATGAGCTTGTCGCCTTTAGACTTGCCTGTCTTTTTTTTACAAGTTGCGTCTTTACGCACGATGTCATAATCGATTTTATTATCACCATAATAAAAGTGGCCAGTCTCCGTCATTGCCTACTACCCTCTTGCTGCTCGTGGGCTACTTGTCTCTTTCGTGCTTTTTGCTTCTCTTGACAGCCCAAGTCGGGTAATTTTTAACACGGCTTCAATCAGATGCTGCGCTTTATCGATACCCAAATCAGCAAACAGCATGGGCAGTAAGTGTCGATTGATGGCGTTTTCAATTTCACTTGGATTGAGTGAATATTCCGCCACATTGGTTTTTACCACATTATCAATTTCAAAAGCGTAAGCGATCAGCTTGTCATTATCCAGCTCTGTATCCGCTAAGCCATCTTTGTCACCAGCAGCGTCAAATAGGTGCTTAAACAGACCAAAATACGCTTGCGCATGTTTGTTTAATTTGCCATTATCATCGATGAAGTCATCAGGCATACCTGCGACATCACGGTCTTTTACCGTTTGCTCAAAACTGGCAAACATCATATATTGCTTTACGGGCGCATCAAACATCGCTTTGGCATCTGCAATCGCTTGCTTGAGCAGTTTAGAGAAATACGCTTGGGCATACGGATCATCCGCCAAATCCTGCTCAATCATCTTGGTGACCCGGCCCGTGATTTTGTCAGTCTGGTTACGGGCCTCATCGTCACTTAACGCTTCAGGCCTCACCTCTTTACCCAACTTGCCTAAATTGCCTAAATTGCCAACCAAGTAAGCCCCTTTTGGCGCGCGAACTTCTAGACCTGCGATATGCTTATCGAGTAAGCTGCGAATATCGGCTTCATACTCATCATAATCGATGGTCTCATCAGCATCCTCGCGCACTTGCTTACGCAGATTGATAAAGGCTTTTAGATCGGCTTTGTAGCGCTCGCGCTTGCTATCAAAGGACTTATCTGCAAAGAACGATGCTGATTGCAGCGCAATTTTCATGGCGTTAGAAAATGCGGTCAAAGCTGCATAAAAGTCGTCACGTGCTTTAAGCTTGGTATCGACCACTCTGCCATCGATTTCCTGCATCTTTGGCGCAAGCACTTGGCGCAGTGCTTGACCGTCTTGCTTGTTTTTGACCGATGAGAATATTGCCCACAGCTCACTATGCAACCTTGGTAGCTGCTTATACTCGGTATCCATGGCATGATATAGACCTTTGAGGTCTTCGATGTCAAAGCCACCTTGCGTACGCTCGGCCAAATCTTGATATTTTTCAATGGTGATGTCTAGCTCCGTCAAAACACCACGATAATCAATCAAGTAGCCAAAACGCTTCTTCTCATGTAAGCGGTTCACCCGTGCAATCGCTTGAATAAGATTGTGCTGTTTTAGGGGCTTATCGATATACAGTACGGTGTTCTTTGGCTCATCAAAGCCGGTTAATAGCTTATCGACGACGATCATGATGTCAGGACCCTCATCGGTGCTAAAGGCGTCTATAATGGCTTCGGTATAGACCTTTTCGTCACCGCCGTACTGCTTAGCGACATTATCTTGCCACCATCTCTGCACGATGTCTTTTGATTCGCCGTCAACGGTGTCATGACCTTCACGGGTATCAGGCGCTGACATGGCAACCACTGACGTCACTTTACCAATCTTATCCAATGCCATTTTATAGCGAATCGCTGAGGCTTTAGAATCACAAGCCAGCTGACCCTTTAGATACTGCTGCTTAAAGTTTTGGAAGTGGTCAGAGATATCATGCGCGATGAGCTCAATACGACCCTCTACCTGATAAATTTGACCTTTTTGGGAGAATTTACGCTTGAGATCATTCTTTTGCTCCTCGCTAAGCTGTTGGGTGATACGGTCAAACCAGCTATCGATGGCAGCATCATTGGTATTTAATTCAGGAACGCGCTCTTCGTAGAGCAATGGCGTGACAGTCTTGTCTTTGACCGCTTGCTGCATGGTGTAGGAGTGGATAATACTGCCGAATTTGTTTTCGGTCTTGTCATCTTTTAAGAGAGGCGTACCCGTAAAGGCGATAAAGGCGGCATTTGGTAGCGCCTGCGTCATGCGGATATTGTTCTCACCGTTTTGGCTACGGTGACCTTCATCAACCATGACGATGATGTTTGGGCTGTCGTTGTAGCATTCTTCATACTTAACGGCTGAGCCAAACTTATTAATGATGGAGAAAATAACACGCTCATTACCCTGACCGATTTGCTCAGCTAAGCGGCGACCAGAAGTTGCCATGGCGTCGCGACTATCACGTTTGCTGGTTAGGACACCGCCCGACTTAAAGGTATTACTGAGCTGCTTTTCTAGATCGACACGGTCCGTCACGACTATTATTCGGCAAGCTTTGAGCTCATTTAACCAAATCAAAGCTTTAGAGAAAAACACCATGGTAAAAGATTTACCACTGCCGGTGGTGTGCCAAATGACACCACCTTGCCGACTACCCGATTTACTATTAGGGCCATCAGGGCCATCAGGGCCATCAAAGCTGCTGATACGTTCAATCAAAGCTTTGATACCAAAGACCTGCTGATAACGGGCAACAATCTTACCTGCCTTTTTATCAAACAAGGTAAACAGGCGCATCATCTCAAGCAAACGCTGCGGCTGTAATAAGCTAACGATTAAGCGGTCTTGATCGGTAACTTGCAGGTCACCGCCATTAATTAATGATCGATATTCGTTTTTCGCAGAAGCTGGACGATGGTTAAACAGACTCTCAATCTGCTCATTAGTAAGCTTTTGGTTTTTTAGACGGGCAAACTCGGCCTCAGATATTTCTTCCTCAACCCATTTTGCCCAAAACTTTCTAGGCGTGCCGCAAGTGGCATACAGTCCGTCGTGACCATTGACCGCGAGCAGTAACTGACTATAGGCAAACAGATGCGGAATTTCTTTTTGATGTTGATTACGAATATGCTGCGAGACCGCTTGGACATTGGTCGATTGCCCTTCTCTAGTAGAATCAGGGCGTTTGGCCTCAATGACCGCCAGCGGTAGACCGTTCACAAAGCAGACGATATCAGGTGTACGATTGTTCGTGCTTTCACTATTTTGTACGACAAACTCTTCGGTCACATGAAAGCTGTTATTGTCGATATGATCCCAATCGATCAAACTGATGGTTTGCGCGGTTTTTTTACCGTCGATAAATTCGGTCACGGTCACGCCGTACAGCATGGCGTTGTAAAGGGTTTCGTTTGCCGTCTGCAAGCCTAAATTCATCGCAGGGTTGAGCGTGTGCATGATCTTATCAATGGCGCTTTCTGATAAATGATGCGCTGTGCCTGCAAACATAAAGGTTTGCTTGGCTAAAAACGCACGCATGATAGGCAATAGCACCACTTGGTTGGTGGCTTTATTCGATGCCGTTTTACTACGCATCACGCCACACTCGCTAGGCGAAATAAACTCGTAGCCCAGCGTGGTGAGTAAGGTTAAAGCAGGAATTTTTGAGGCAAATTCTTCGGCGAAGTTGATGCTGGGATTGGTCATAGCTGCCCACTTTAGACATAGCGTTTGTTTGGTTTTATCAATTGTAGCCATAACGTTATAAAAAGCGTAGCGTTTTATGATATTAATCTACTACCAGTCATGCAACAGCTGGTCAAAAAGATTATCTGGCTGATTTTAATAAAATAGGCATCAATATGGACGCCTAAACATATTTTTCATATAGTAACACTGAACGAATATCCAAAAAAATTGTATAATAATAGTTTTTAAACACATAAAACTTAATAATGATATTAGGAATATAGCTATAAATATGAATATAGCCAGCCACGACATGCTAGAGAGATCTATGCAAGAGACGCCTGCGAATGCTCTTATAAGATTGATATATATTAGTGGCGTAAATACCGCTGATAGCTCTGTGTTTAAGCATATACAAGGTCATTCAGAATCTTTTAATAAAGATAATAATATCGTGGGCTTTTTGTGCAATAACAACAAGAGCTTTTTGCAATGTTTAGAAGGCACGAAGGACGTTATCTCTGCGCTTATGCAAAGGATCTTTAAAGATATTCATCATAAAGATGTGGATGTAGTTTTTGTCAAAAAGGTGAGCGATTATAGCTTTAGCGATTGGCGTATGCATAGTCTGAATCTAAATGATGGTAACTGGGAAAAATTCTCAAATCATACTCAGTTAAGTAATATCTCCCCCTTCAAACCTCAGCATTGGCCCTCTTGGTTTGTTGAGCATTTTATCGAATCTGTAAAAACAATTGATTACTCTACTCTAGATGAAAACTATATTACCTTTGATAGTCTAGGGTATTCTGATGTTGAAAAAAAGTTAGCTGATGATAATGTTTTGTTCTACATCTTTCTTAGTTTATTAATTAGCTCTAGCGTGGTGATTTCACTGTTTAGATATAATGTAATTTCTTGATAAGTTCTACTTTTATAAAAGGCAAAAAAACCGCCTAGGTTGCGCGTGACCCAAAGGGCGTAGCGTGGCGGTTATGTTAGGTATAGATTAGTGTTTTTAGGCTGGGTTTTTAACCCTGAGAAACGTTAGAAAATTGTACTGCAATTCTAGTTTTGCAAGGAAAATTCTTTAAATAGAATTTTCATGTAATTTTGCAAAGTCTTAATGCTGGGTTAAAAACCCAGCCTACACATCTGAATTCTTCTTGGAAGTTAATACTAGGTTTGGTCATGTTAGTATTCTTATAGTCATAGCCTAATAAACGCGAATTTAGTTACGACACTTTTTATAAGTTGATGAATCATCATTCCAATCGGCTTTAATACGTACACTCTTATCAGATAAATATTCGTAATTTATCGTGCTTATAGATGGCTCGGCTTCATAATAGAATGCGCCAGTTACGTTTAATTCATTTGAAGATATAGGATCTACTTTGATAACTCTGAATCGCTGAACACCATTTGAAGAGCCTTCATTCTCACTTAAAAATGCTTGCTCGCGGCTTGATTTAGGATACTGACATTCACCCCAAGAACCCTGATATTCTTTAGGAATGATACTGGACTGCTTTGAGTAAACGTAAGAGCCGTTAAAAGATTTTTCAATAGAGGTACAGTTGCTTAAGTTTTTTAGCTGAATTTCATTGGTTGAAAAAGCAACTTCGACTCGGCAACCTAAGTTTGATTGATAGTCTAGATAACCACTCTCTGGTACCGTAAAAATAACAGTGTTATCGTCTTGAATTGACTTAGCTTTGCTAGCGATAATAAGGCTAGAATCTCCAATCATATTAGCAAGAAAAAGCTCGTAGTGTTTAGCGCCCTCATATTCGAAACTGCTTAGATGTACTCGCTTATTTGTACCACTTACATAAGTACCTTCTACTACGGGAGCCGCTATAGCTGTTAAAGGTAATATAAAAAGTAGTACTAAAGATTTTTTGAACATGAGATGACGCCTTTTTAAAATTCATTATTATGGATAGTAGTTGAATAGTTCATGGAACTCACCTCTACGCCTCTGCCTACTTTAGTCATAGCGTTTGTTTGGTTTTATCAATTGTAGCCGATAACGACATAAAAAAGGCAACAAAAAACCGCCAAGGTTGCGCGTTACCCAGAGGGCACTAAGCGTGACGGTTATGTTGGGTACAGATTAGTTGATAATTGTTTTAGTGTCAATGTTTATTAATTTGAAGAACTAGTGAAATATACGTTATCTCTTAAATAGAGCGCGACCCGTAGGCTGTGGCTTTAGCCCAGCATAATAACTTTGTAAAGTCTTGAGCTGGGCTAAAGCCACAGCTTACATCTATTCCACTTCACGATTAAACATATCTTTAAAATCACCTTCGTCAGCATTTATGTGTATTCTTTTATACACTCTCGGTATTTTATCTATAATTTTTTCAGAAAAAATAGTACTGGCTTCTTTGGTAGTGTTCGCATCATAACCAAAGGTAATTTGCCACTCATTACTATCATCGTCAATCACAACCTCTTCAAGCATTAAATTTTGGATATCTTCGTCTTGATATATCTCACTGAAAAATTGGCGAGCGAGCTTTACGGCTTGGGTAACTTCAATCATGTTGTTTGCTCGCATTTTATATTAGTTGTCAAACGGTAAAATTATTTGTGCTTCAGCATCTTTTCGATCTGCTTTGTATTTTTTACCCTGAATAGTCTCAGTATAATTCCCTTCATAATAGTATTTTAAAACAGTTTCTACATGGTAAATCCTTGAAGTTTCATTGCCTGAAATATCAAGTTTAATTTTAATATTTAACACTGCTACAATCATAGAGCCATTTTTAAAGGTTATACCACCATTCTCGACACTGCTTTTGAAGTCTTTGTCGTTCATACTAAAATCAATAATCCTACCTTCCTTTTCGTACATTCCTCGCCACTTGTGCCTACCTTTGACTAAATTAGGTGAAAAGATATAAATTTTTGCGTTGTCGTCGACTTCTTCGAACTCATCTAGGTCTAATATAAAACTATCGAAATCACTTCTTTTGACCTTTTTCTCTGAAGAGATAACTTTATGATTTTCATCATAGGTAGCAAACCCAATAGCATCTATCTTTTTGTATTCAATCAAATTCTCATAAAACACAGATAAGTTTTTTCTTATCTTATGATTTTCGATCATCAAATCATAAGTTATGTCATTTATATCTTTGATCTCATTCCTGATATCTTTTAAGTCTTGATCCTTATTATCGATGTAAGCTAGCTTTTTCTTTAGTAGCTTTATTTCAAGCTGCTTTTTTTTATTATCTAGTTTTTTACTCTCTATATTTAGTCTAGATTCTTCAGATAAAACTGGCTGTTCATTTTGTGTGTGATTGTAAGCAGTATCCAAAATTCTTAAGCTATTAAGTGGCTTTTCTGAAACCACTAATGAATCGTAAATCATTGGCTCCATAGAAGTTGAAGGTTGCCTTTCTTCCTTATTTTTCTCTTTTTTTTCAATTTTAGCTAACTTTTTTTCTAAAGACTTTACCTTCAGTTCTTTTTCTCTAATTTTAAGCTTTTTATATTCAATATCCAAATTAGACTCTAAAGCTAAGGACGGTTTTATCGCCACAACACAAGCTATTGTATTAACTAATAGAGTAAGAATATTGAAGGTGCCTGCGGGTGAAATGATAAACTGATACCACTCTACTAGGCTTCCTTCTGAAAGTGGCAAAGCATTGATCTGTAATTCTTGTTCTAGCTCCAGCTCTTTGCTTGCTTCTTCAAATATAGTTAGAAGCGCCTTATCACATCTATTTTTGACAAATGCATTCATAGAATGACTGTTATGAGTTAAGTAATAATGTGCTTCTAAGAACCTAATGTTTGCTTTTTTTATTATCTTATCGCCTTTGTTAGCAACCATATACATTACTTCTTTAACTGAATTTCAATTAAGTATACCTATATTAAATTTACAGGCAAACCTTTGTTTCTAGATAGGCTTAATATTTTCTTTATTAAACGTCAATAACTGATAATTATAACGATCTGTAGTTTTAGTAGGCTGGATTTTTAACCCCGCATTAAGACTTTGCAGAATTAAAATGCTGGGTTAAAAACCCAGCCTACGCACTTTATTTAAAATATTAGTAAATCATAAGTTGCATTCTTTTATAATTACAACCTATCAAATATAGAGCCTTTATTAGGAGTGAAAAACTTCTCATAAAACTTGGTTGCGTAATCATCAGTCATACCAGCGATAAAGTCACAAATAACTCTTGCTTGAACAGACTCATGATTTTCTACTGGGACGTTTTTTGTTGAGTTTATCCAAATCGCTTTTGTGGATTTTGGTAGAAATCTCTTTGGGTCTTTTGCTAAGACTTGAAATAACTCTATAACTAATTTCTGCCCTTTGAACTCAAGTTGCTGGACATTCTCATCCTTGATGACGACTTCACATACAAGTTTGAAAATATTTTCTCTTAGAGCTTCAACTTCTTTTTCTAGTTTAACCTCAAGACCTAATAATGGATTTTCACAGTCTGAACCGTTTTCAACTATTTCCACATTAGTTATCATAAGGTTAACTAGACGGCCAATGGCATCCTTTCTTTCATAACTTTCATCATCGAAAAGCTTTCTAGTTAGGCAATTGAAGTTAGATTCTTCTTCTACTCTTTCACTATCTAAGTTTTCGACAATATCGAACAAACTAGCGTTATCTTTAAAATGCTCTCGCCATTGCTCTCGACTAATCATTCCTAAAGAAAGTGCATCTTCTAAATCATGTAAGCTATAAGATATGTTATCTGCCAAATTCATAATTGTACAATCTAGAGATTTAAAACGTGTGCCTTGATGCTTGTCTTTTTTAGATTCAAAAGCAGTAAATTTCTTAACGTCTTTTTCATCAAAGCCTTCAAATATAAATTCTACAATGTCTTTATCTATATCGTAATAACACTTAGGAGGCTTTTGTGCGTCCGCTTTGAATAACCAGTAAGGAACATCAGGATTATTTTCATCCTCATAAAAATTATCATTTATTAAGCTACTGTATGAAGCAGGGTACTTCAAAACACCTAACAACATTCGTCTGGTAGGGTTTAGACCATGCTGTTCAGTATATTTATCTAACTTACCGAGAATTCGTAGAGTCTGACCATTACCCTCAAAACCACCATCGTTTCTCATACAGTAGTTAAGTGCAACCTCGCCACCATGACCAAAAGGTGGATGACCGATATCGTGTGCTAAGCAAATTGCTGAAATTAAAGCCATATCAGGCAAATATTCTTGATACATAGAAAAGTTATCTGACTTCTCAAGATACTGAACTATCCCTCGACCAATTTGAGCTACTTCCATAGAGTGAGTTAACCGAGTACGATAAAAGTCACTTTCTCCCAATCCCAACACTTGAGTTTTGGATTGTAGCCGTCTGAAAGCAGCTGAATGTATTAGACGTGCTTCATCTCTATCAAACTGACTTCTAACATCACCTGAACGATATGGCTGATACTTTCTTCTTGCTTCCATTTTCCCTTTAAATATATCATCAATCATTTTTATCGCTTCTTTTGAGTAAGTTTCGTCCAAGGATCGTTTATACCGATTATATCCATCAAACACCCTCCCCATCAACCACCACCCGCTTCTTACCCGTCAAAAGCACCTGCATTAGCGCCTTTTTCTCTTGCTGCAAATCAGCCAATTGCTGCTCAAGTAACTCAATTTCATTATCGGCATTGGTTAACACGGTGGCGATTTTTTGTTGTTCGTTGGGATTTGGAACAGAGAGGTTTAACGATTTAATATCGTTACTGTTTACCGCTTCAAAAGTGCTACCTTGCGAATAGCGTTCCCACTTTGTTTCAAAGGATAGAAGCCATTGGTATAAGAAGTCTTGAGAGTAGTTTTTCTTCACTTTTATGGCAGCAATACCACGTCCAATACAAGCATGATGATTAGATATAGCAACTGTGCCAACTGGCGCTCTGACACTAAATAAAATATCACCAATATGACATTCTTTAGTTATTTGCGAGGTATAAATTCTTGGTGCTGACTTTCTGTTTTTAATGTCTGCATTACCTTGTAGTAAAGGTAAACCGTCACCAACATCATTATATGCTTCAGATTTTGGAGAAGAACCCATTGTAATTTGAGCGACTGCTGACAACTTAACCTCTTCCCACTCACCCTCAAACCGCTTACCCTCATCATCAAGCAACCGTTTCTTACCCGTCAATAACTGCTGCATCAACGCTTTTTTCTGCTGAGTACTATTCTCAATTAAACGCTCAGTGGTGCTAATCGCTTTATCCCAAGTAGAGAGGATTTTGGCAATTTTTTGTTGCTCCGCTAAAGGAGGATATATAGCTTTTAACTTACGTATATCTCCTAAATTTATTCGTGAAAAAGTAGAACCACCTGCAAGCTTAAATATTGTCTTTTGAGTATCAATTGATTGAAGGTTATAAAATAGAAACCTCGGATCACTACCTTTAGGCTTAACTAGAACTGTATCTTGTCCTAGAACAAATGGTTTATCTGAATCGACAAAAGATGCTATACCAACAGATTGGTTTCGACTAAGAACTAAATCGCCGTATTCAACTGTGCAATGATCCATCAGTGATTCATATTCCTCAGTTGTTACCCTTTTTGTGGGGCTTTCAAGATCGATTGCTCCCCATTTAATAGTACCAGGTGAAACCAATGGAATACCGCTTCCAACATATTTTGGAGTCCTGTGTTTACAGTCAATCACATTCGAAACCTCATCAAGAGCCTTTCGCTCCCACCCCTTAGGCACCATAACCCAACTCCTTTAAAAACCCTGCCATCTCAGTCTCTAAATTCTCTAACTCAGCTTTTAACTCAAGACGCTCAGACCGCACCGCATCCAAATCAATCTCTGCCTCTTCCTCAAAGGTATCGACATAACGCGGGATGTTTAAGTTAAAGTCGTTATCGACGATTTCATCAAAGCTCGCTAGATACGCGTATTTATCGACGCTTTCTCGCGCTTTGTAGGTCTCAATGATTTCATTGATATTCTCAGTCGTGAGCTGGTTTTGATTTTTACCGGATTTAAACTCGCGGCTTCCATCGATAAACAGTACTGAGTCATCAACCTTACCACTGACAGGATCGGTTTTATTCTTTTTAAAGATAAGAATAGCCGCTGGAATACCCGTGCCAAAGAACAGCTTTTCAGGCAGACCAATCACCGTATCGAGCAGGTTTTCCTCAATCAGCTGCTGACGGATTTTACCTTCACTGGACGCACGGAACAGCACGCCATGCGGCACCACCACGCCCATGCGACCAGTACTAGGTTTCAGCGTTTCAATCATATGACTGATAAATGCATAGTCGCCCTTGGTCTTGGGCGGTACGCCGCGATGGAAGCGACCATAGGGGTCTTGGCTGGCATCGCCATGACCCCATTTATCCAAGGAGAACGGCGGGTTGGCGGTCACCACATCGAACTGTAATAACTGACCGTCGCTATCCAATAACAGCGGATTACGAATGGTATCGCCCCACTCGATACGGTGGTTGTCCTCACCGTGGAGGAACATATTCATCTTGGCCAGTGCCCACGTCGAGCCGATGGCTTCTTGACCGTATAGCGCGTACTTTTTAGAATTTGAGTTTTGCCGTACCATCGCCCCGCATTTGATGAGTAGCGACCCCGACCCACAGGCCGGATCACAGATTTCATCGCCCTCATTTGGCTCTAATATAGTCGCAAGCAGGCTTGATACCTCAGGCGGCGTATAGAACTCGCCCGCCGTCGCGCCACTACTGGCGGCGAAGTGCTTGATAAGGTACTCGTAAGCATTACCGATCACATCAAGGCTACCGACGCGCTCTACGCTTAGGTTTAAAATGTCTTTGCCAAAATCTTCTAATAAATGGCGCAGTAGCTCGTTTTTTTGCTTGTCTTGACCGAGTTTATCAGTGTTAAAGCTAATATCTTGAAAGACGTTTTTAAGCTTAGTACCGTTGGCTTCTTCGATCGCGTGTAGCGCTTCATCGATACGTTGACCATTACCCGGCTGATGACGCTGCTCATACAAGTCCCAAAAGCTTGCACCCTCAGGCAATACAAAACGCTGCTTGGCCATCATGGCGTGTATTAGCTCAGGATTATCGCCGAACTGCTCAACGAGTTTGTTGTATTCATCTTTATAAACATCGGATAAATACTTTAAAAACAGCATGGTTAAGATAAAGTCTTTATAGGTATCGGCGCTAATGACCCCGCGAAAGGTATCACAGGCGTTCCAGACGGCTTTATTGATATCGTCTTGATTGATTTGGCTAATATTATTGGAGGTGCTGGTGGGCATTTATGATTCCTTAACGCGCTGGAAAATTGCTGGTTGTTATAGTGATGTAATGATAACAGGGTCTAAGAGGGCTGGCAGATGTCATTGGCTCAAAATTGGACTATAGTAAAGTAACTGTCGATAATACTTGCTTAAACACACTAAGGGATGAAACCATGAAAACACTAGGATTATATATGATCGCAGGGCTAGGACTAAGCGCTTGTGCTAGTGGCATCAGTGGTGGGACGACAGCTAATACCAACCCAAGCGACAACCCAAACAATATTGTGACTCAATACCCCGTTGAGACGGCCATGCTCAATATCTACACCAAACAACGTAGTGCAAGATTGGTTGGAACGGTAGACAACCAAAGCGTATCAGCGGATATAGAAGTCACGCCTAAAGGGCGCGTTCTATTCAATAACAAAGCGGTGCAAAGTGCCGAAATAAATACGATCAATAAAGTGAATGACCGGATTACTGCTCAGTCAGTCGCCATCAACTACTTTACCCTAAACCCGTTAGTATTTCATGGCTTTACAGATAGTACGGGCAAATACTCCCTATCCAATCAGACCACCACTATCCCAAAGATGGTGACAGTCGGCGATTCAAGCAAATTTATTACTGAAACCGTCTATGCCGATAGCAGTATGGGTAAAAAAACAGGTAAGTATGAGCAAGACTGGTCACTGACGCAAGAGACCAATAATACAGCATGGCTGTGTATCACTACCTCAGAAAATCTATTGCTGACTACTAGCACTGAAGACGCAGCAGCAGAATGTTATAAAATCAATTCCCAAGGGGATATTTTAGCCAGCAAGGTGGTGCTAAATCAGCCGTCTGCAAATGCGACTAAGACGGTGACACTGGTTAGTCAGTAGTTTAAATAAATACTGACGAGAAAAGTGAGCTGACCTCTACAAGATATCTTGTCTTTAAGTGATGTAGCGTCTTTAGGTGATGTAGCGAGCCAAAGGCACATGATCAGTAGAGCCCTATCTGTTACCTCGCGCAGCTCACAATCGTCCTTTAGTTGAGCTGCGGCGGTACAGAATATGTACCAACGACATGAGCCACCATGTCGCTTGAGCCTTCTGAATACAAAGCGACCTCACCCACTATGAGTGTGCGCCCTACTTTTATCAGCGTACACTTAGCAATAATACGTGCTTGGGCGGAGGGTTTACGCAAAAAGTTGATGGTAAGGCTCGTCGTCACGGTCAACGGGACGATGCCTATTTTGCCCAGTATCGCCACATAGATGGCGACATCAGCGATACTCATTAATACTGGCCCAGAGACCGTGCCACCTGGGCGCAGCTCGTCTATACCAATATCATGGGCTAAAGTCGCACCGCTATCATCTACAGCTTCGATGATACACTTGGTCTGAGGAAACTCCGATGTTATAAACGCGACGATTTCTTCTTTGGTTGCAGACATATATCTTCCTTGAGTTTGGTTGTTATTTCCTTGCCTGTTCTTTATTAAACAGTCCTTTTCTCAATCATCATAACAAATTTTTAAATCCACACCTTTAAATCTCCTCTATCGATACCTTTGCTATTTTTACGCCGCCCCAGGTGACAAGCGCGACGCCAATACCAATTAAAGAGGCGCCCAATAGTAACCCTTCAGGCGGCGCTTCACCTTGCAAAAAGATAGCCACAGGGACACCAACGATCGCCCCTATTGCGCCTAACAAGCTCAGTAAAACGGGTCCGCCTGTTTTTTGTAGTAAAAACAGTAGTAAAAATTGACCAGCAAAAATCAATGCCTGTATAGCGATTAACCAAAGCGACTTAGACTCTGTCAGCGGCACCGCGATTGAAAAGCTGGGCAACATACTGACCATACCCAGCAGTATTGCAGCGGCAATCAGCATACCAGGAGCAAGCGAGCTAGGAGAGGCGTTATTTGGCCAGCGTAAAGTACGGTATAGATTGCCGATAGCGAGCAAAACAGGACCACAAAGTGCCAACAAAATCCAAAACACACTGGCATCTGGGGTAGAGAACTTGCGTGCTGCCAGCACGCCCACACCCAAAAGAGCTGCCACAACACCAACCGCACGAAGCGCGTTAAAGCGCTCTATTCGCAGTACTATGGCACCAAGATAAGTGAGAAGCGGCGGTAGAGCGATAATCAGGGCGACAAAACCTGCACCAACTTGCGGCACGGCTGAAAAAAATATGAGATTGGAACCTGCAACGCTCACCAGCGCTGCCACCAGATAATATTCAAAGCTGCGTTTGTTTAAAGGCGGTAACTCATCTCTTACCAAGGCAATGATGAATAAAATAATTGCCGCCCCTGTGATCGACCAAAACAAAAAAGCCAACGGCGCCAGATTAAGCTCACCCGCGTATTTCGCTAGATTGGTAGACACCCCAATTAATACACCGCCAGCCAACAGGCAGATCAAAGGAACAAACCAGTTAGGCTTGTGGTGCGATATTTTTGGTCGGCTCAATTGATTCATCGCTTATCCTAATCATCTAAAACACAGTTGGTTAATCAGAGTTCGTTATAACTTTACCTGAACCATGACCAAGTAAAAACCAATATCTTCAAGCGCTTACTTATCTATACCAACTGCTCTATCTTCTTTAAAAATGAATCAAACAGATAAAGCTCATGGTCATATGACCTAACTATTATCCAATTGTATGATCGAGTCGTTTTTATAGTAATTTTTCAATACAAGCGTTACTACTGCTGATACAGAGGTTTAAAAGAGGCGGTTTATCTCTTGCGTTACTTTGAATAATCGTCACAAATATTGTTGACAATTGAATTATTGATAAACTATAGTTTGCATTTTTGACATTATCGTGTATATTCGTCTTTATGAATATACACGATAAAAAAGGATGTATGGCAATGGAAAAAAAGGTACATGACATCTCACTTACTGATCATGAAATATCTTTGATACATACTTCATTAAGTAATCTTCAACGAGATTTGATAAACCGCTTTAAGTCTCTTAAAGAAGTGACAGAAGACGGAGAAGAGGTTTGGATTGGTGATTATGACAGAATGCAGCTAGATGTCATCGATATGTTACAGAAAAAACTCTCAGAGATTTAAAGTAACTCTAAATACCACTATATCGCTGTAGCCTTGCTTTAAAAAACCTTATCAACCATCACTCCTTGATTGGTCAATAAAGATATAAGAGGCCTAAAACCCTGCCTCTTCTTGTGTTAGTGGACTGATCTTAATAGGTACTGCAAATAACCATGCCATACCCGCTGTACAATAAAAACCATTATCATCAAAAGAAACAATGCGAGCAGTAAAGTCATTATCGACTTGGTCCGACATGGCCTCTTCGTCACTGTTATCACTTACTGCGCACCATATCTGCGTGTCACCACGGCTCAACATTGCCCGTGTCAGTTCACTACCCATCAATTCTTGATACATTCTAACTCCTCCTAAATTAATTTATTATTATCAAACCTTAAAAAACCTTGTAGTTTAATATTTTTATAAACAAGGAAATTTAAGCACATCTAAAAACACCTTATCCTGAGATTTTTGACAAAACAGGGTTGTAGATGTATGGAGGGTGAATGTTATAAGTAATTGTTTTTTTTATCTATTTATAATTGTATAAAAGGTCTTTTCTATGGTCTGAACGGTTGTTCGCTAAAGCAGTTGAGTAACTTAAAGAAGTATGTCTCAAAATCCTATTTCGTTTTGACTTAGCTCAACTCTACGAACAGGCACCGCATGCATCCATGATTCTCCTTTGCTACAAATAAAGCGATCGTCTTTATAAGTAACGATAGGATAGATGCCGCTATAGTCATCTTTATGAATAGCAGTCAAAGCTTGTTCATCACTATCGTTACTGACTGCACACCATATCTGCTTATCACCGCGACGCAACATTGCACGGGCCAAATCACTACCTATCAGATTATTATTCATCTATATCTCCTTATTAGTAGACAATCGTCGTTATCTTTGAGCATACGCTTTATAGTGCCGATTTATGTTTATAGAATGTTCATTTTTGTGTTTTAATTTTTCAACTATTTGTATACTATCTGTACAAAAACAAGTAAATAACCAAAAATTATAGTCATGTAAAAATAGCTACGTAAAAAAAGTTACCGCTAATAGATAAATAGGACATATCGATAGCGGACTTAACTTATATTTGCCTTATCCATTGATATTATCTGCGCATGTTATTTACGTATAAACCCATCCTTGACGTTAACCTGCTCTTTCGAGTGACGCTCTTCCCAATACAGAGCATTTTTGATACCTAGTTTGTGAGGATCAAACGTATAGCGAGTTACCCCTGCTTTGCGCTGGGTCTCATAGTCTTTAAGCGCCTTAAACGCAGGACGTGCTATAAAAAAGATCAATAAAATACCAACGATATTCAACCATGCAATCAGACCAACACCGATATCACCAACCGCCCAAATATAGCCGGCCGAATTAAGCCCACCATAAGCAATCATCGACATCGTCAATACTTTAACCAAAAACAACGCCATTCTATTGACCCTAGGACTAATAGAGCGCGTCAAGTAGGCGACATTCACTTCAGCAATATAATAATTGGCTAGGATAGTAGTAAAGGCAAAAAAGAACACGGCGACAGCAATAAACGTATTGCCAAATGCCCCATAAACTGACTCCATCGCCAGCTGCGTAAAGGCAGGAGAGTTGATTTCAGTGCCCGCCATGACGTTTTGTACAAGGTATTGACCCTCAGGCAACGTTCCTTGAATATTATACGTCCCCATTGTCAAAATCATAAAGGCAGTTGCAGAGCAAACCAACAAGGTATCGATATAGACAGAAAATGATTGTACCAATCCTTGCTGTGCTGGATGATCGACTTCAGCAGCAGCAGCAGCATGAGGGGTCGTACCTTGCCCAGCTTCACTTGAGTAAACGCCGCGTTTGACACCCCAGCCGATAGCAGCGCCCAATCCTGCCTGCGCGGTAAAGGCGTCACTAACGATAAGCCCAAATACTTGCGGGATCAGCTCAAAATTGATAAGCATGATTATCAAAGCTAAGACAATATAACCGGTTGCCATAAACGGTACGACAATCTCGGTAAACGTTGCAATACGCTTGATACCACCAAAGATGATAATCCCAAAAACAACGAGAATAAGCGCTATCGCCCCAAGTCTCATACTACTGACGTCTGTGCCTAAGATATTTAGCGTAGCCCCCTCACCCATCACCTGTGTGACCGCATTGACCACGCCATTTGTTTGAATGCCAGGCAAAAATATACTTAAAGCGGTAATAGCAGCAATTGCAAAAACGATACCATACCAGCGTTGTCCCAGCGCCTTTTCAAAATAATAAGCAGGACCACCGCGATACTCTCCAGTCGTCGCATCTTTTTCTTTATATATCTGCGCTAGTGTCGCCTCGATATAAGCCGTAGTCGCCCCTAAAAACCCAACTACCCACATCCAAAATACAGCGCCTGGTCCACCAAAGCCGATAGCTGCAGCCACGCCTGCTATGTTGCCCATTCCCACACGTCCTGCTAACGATAGGGTCAAGGCCTGAAAGGAAGAGATACCATTGCGACTTGCTTTGCTTTTGAATATCAGACGTATCATTTCTCCAAAGAGACGTACTTGTGCAAACCGTGTCACTACCGAGAAGAAGAGACCGGCTCCTAAACACAAGTAAATTAACGCTGAGCTCCAAATGATGCCGTTTATTGTATTGACGAAATCTTCCATGTATCTGTTCCTAATACTGCTTTGCTTAACAGTGTTGGTTTTAACATTACTATCAGGACAAAGATTAACCGCCTCTTTATCACTAAAATGAACGATGATTATTGTTTTAACGGCTTAGTGCGCTATAAATACCGCTGGTATCCAGATGAAAATAACAGCGTATAATTGAGTCACTGCAATTTGGCATAATTTTTAAAATATTACTAGACAGTTTTTTCATCGGTTTTGTTTGGATTAGCATATATTTGAGTGTGATGTCATAAAAATGTGCATGACGATAGTATGCTTTACCATTAAAATACTCCATTCGCTACTGTCTAACACAACAAGCCTACTGCCTTAACCGTTTGCTAACCACACCAATATTTAGAGTAAGTTATACTAAGCACCTCACTCAACTCGACAACGCATTCAGAAAAACAACAACGGATCGCCCTATGATATTGGATATCTTACTCGTTATTCATTTTATACTACTGCTAATCATCTCTTTACGAGTACTTTCGCGTCCTGAATTAACCTCATCAGCCAGACTGGCTTGGTTGGTTGTCTTATTTGTACTGCCCTATATCGGGGTAGCTGTCTACTGGATGTTCGGTGAGGTTCACTTAGGCAATGGCTTTGCACAGCGCTATGAGAAAACCATCAAAGAAATACATCACAACAATCCTGAAGTACTCGGTAGTGAGGCGGCGCTCATAGAAGGCGTCAAACCAGAGTACCGAGCTGCCTTTGCCTATTCAGCCAATATAACTGGCTTTCATACCACCTTAGGCAATCGCGCTGAGCTGATGAAGAATGCAGCCGATACACGTCAGCGTATGATTGCAGATTTTGATGCAGCAACCGATCATATTCATGTCCTGTATTATATTTGGCTCATTGACGGAATGGGAATGGATACCGCCCAAGCACTGATACGTGCTGCTAAACGAGGGGTTACTTGCCGGGCAATGGTCGATGGAATGGGTTCACGCAAAATGGTTGGCTCCAAAATATGGCAAGAAATGAAGGACGCTGGCGTACAAATCAGCGTTGCTTTGCCAATTAGCAATCCAATAAAGGTGCTACTATTTAGCCGTATTGATTTGCGCAATCACCGCAAAATCACCGTCATCGATGGTCAGATCGGCTACTCAGGAAGTCGCAACTGTGCAGATCCTGAGTTTCGAGTAAAGCCAAAATTTGCGCCGTGGGTGGATATTATGCTGCGGGTTGAAGGGCCAGTGGTTGCACAAAATCAAATGCTTTTCGCCAGTGATTGGTTGAT
Organism: uncultured Psychrobacter sp.; assembly: GCF_947488565.1. Lineage (GTDB taxonomy): Bacteria > Pseudomonadota > Gammaproteobacteria > Pseudomonadales > Moraxellaceae > Psychrobacter > Psychrobacter saeujeotis. The sequence continues at coordinate 149,713 of NZ_CANKZC010000005.1, forward strand.
TGAAAATCCAGAGACACCTTTGGATAGCTTTCCTTATTACACCAGCCATGCTGCTGATACTCAAGCCCATATAAAACAAGAAGGTTTTGCCGCCCAAGTCTTTGCAGATGGTCCCACTCAGCGTCATGGATCAACGCCGCAGTTTTTGGGCGCTCTTATTAGCCAAGCTCAGCATACCTTGATCATCTCAACCCCTTATTTTGTCCCCGATTATTCGCTGGTCAGTATCTTATGCGCGACGGCCTCTCGCGGGGTAGACGTCACGATGATTTTCCCAAAACACAATGATTCATTGGTAGTAGCAGCGACCAGTCGCAGTTATTATTGGCAATTACTACAGGCAGGGGTAAAAATCTATGAATATAAGCCAGGTTTGCTCCACGCTAAGACATTGACCGTTGATGGTGAAATCAGCTTAATTGGTTCGACCAACTTAGACTTGCGTAGCTTTGATCTAAATTATGAAAACAACATTGTATTTAGTAATAAAGCGCTGACTGCAGGTATTATCGAGCGCCAATACCAGTATATCACTGACTCGGATAAAGTAACGCTAGCACAAGTCAATGACTGGCCGCTACCTTATCGAATTTGGAATAATATCGTCGCCACCATGGGACCTATATTATAAAGCGACTAATCTCACGATAAAGTTGTGCGTTTTTTTAAGGCATACACCACAAATTTTGCTTCGGTTATAAAGGGTGTAGTTTCAGCACTGGCCAATAATATTTGACGACTCTCAGTACGAGCACGGTAAGCATAAGGCGTCATGGTTAACAGATCGGTTAGCGCCTCTACTGGTAAGCTTAATGAAACGCTAATATTGTGCGTGTCTATTAGCTCAAAATAAGGCGCCAAAGCTGGCAAAAACTTATCGGAGTCATGCTCACGTACGCTATCAAACAAGGCTTCACGCATACTCGCCAAGTGCCCGGCATCTGGCTTGGCAATCAATAAATACCCCTCATCTTGCAGCACTGCTGCAAAGGCTTCTGGCAATATTGGACTAAATATACTACTAATACCTGTCATGCTATAAGGACGTAGCGGTAGGTGCGCGGCACTGGTCACTACTGGATAAATAGCTGCCTTCTTCGTGTCAGTCTGCTTAGTATCAGCGCCTTGTTGATACCAAAGACTGTTTGCCGCTTTACTGACTTTGGCCAAGCTGGCGAGCGCAGGCTTACTGATGTCGGCAGCGATTAAAGCGTCCAGTCCAGTTTGCGCCATTGCTTGCGTGTAATAGCCTTCCCCGCAACCGATATCTAGCCAGCGTATAGGCTGTGCATCCTCCTCAATTGCTGCTCTGTTTACTGCCAATAACTGGGTCATTTTCTGACAGACAAGCGTTTGCAGAGGCTGATAGTAACCTGCGTCCAAAAACCGCTTGCGGGCATCAATAGATTGCTGACTATCCCCTGGTGCTTTGGATTTTTTTTGTTGGACTGGCAATAGGTTGACATAGCCTTGCCGTGCTACATCAAACGGATGCGAGGTTTGTTTAGGATGCAGGCTACCATCACAGCGCCATGTATCTTTAGCAGGCTGCATAGGTGAGTGGCAAATAGGACAAGTAAATAAAGACACAGGCAACTCAAGATCAGACATAGTTGATGAGCATATTAGCAAAATTTATGGACAACGGATGACATTAACCCTCATTAAATAATAAAAAAGCCATCTCAACAGATTAAAGATGGCTTTTTATTGGACAATTTAAGACGCTAGGCTAGCGTAGCTTGAGCGTCATTAAACCTAATACCACTAACACAATGGCGATAATCCAAAAACGGGCAACCACTTGGGTCTCTTTCCAACCGATCTCCTCAAAGTGGTGATGCAATGGCGCCATACGAAAAACGCGCTTTTTACGAAGTTTATATGAGCCTACTTGAATCATGACTGACATTGCTTCGGCGACGAATAGACCGCCCATAATAGCAAAAGCAATCTCTTGCCGCGTCATGACTGCAATCGTACCTAGCATTGCGCCAAGCGCTAGCGCACCTACATCACCCATAAAGACTTGTGCTGGATGGGCGTTAAACCATAAGAATCCAAGACCGGCGCCAATCATCGCACCGCAAACGATAATAACTTCTGAGTTATAGGCTATATAGGGAACATGCAAATACTCAGAGAATCTAACATCACCTGACACATATGCCATCGCACCCAGACCTGCTGCGACAAGCACGATGGGCAAAATAGCCAAGCCATCTAAGCCATCCGTTAAGTTGACTGCGTTAGAGGCACCATTAATGACAAAGTAGGTAAAAACAATAAAACCGATACCAAATGGAACTGCCGAAAATGGAATCGTTAAGTTTTTAAAGATGGGAATCAGCAGATCCTGCATCTCACGTGTCGTTGCCATATCAGGCTGTAGCGTAGCTATATAGTAAAGGGAAGCCCCGACAAATAATGCACCAACAGACAACCAAAAATACTTTTTGCGGGCAATGAGACCTTGAGGGTTTTTATATTTAATTTTTAGCCAATCATCTGCCCAGCCAACCGCGCCAAAGATAATCATTACAATCAGCAATATCCAAATGTAAGGATTACTCAGCCTTGCCCATAGCAGTGTGGCGACCCCAATGGAGGTCAGAATCAAAACGCCGCCCATCGTGGGCGTTCCAGTCTTGATTAGATGCGACTGAGGACCATCATCACGAACCGCCTGCCCATACTTAAGTGAGCGTAGATGACGGATGACCCGTCCGCCAAAAAACAAGCTAAAACTAAGCGCAGTAATGACCGCAAGTAACGCTCGTAGTGTCAACGAAGAAACCGCAAAAAACGGTGTGTAATACTGACCAAGCCATTCAAACAACCAAACTAACACCGTCTACTCCTCAACTAGCGCATCAATAAGTGTTTCCATTTGCATGGAACGAGAACCCTTGAACAACACGGTACAAGGCTTGGCTTGCTGCGCTTGCAAAAACGTCTGCAAGTATTGTAGTAGACTTTCTTTGTCATCAAAGGCATGAGCACTGATCGCACTCACCTCATTTGCACCGGCAACGCTATAGGCTGCATATTCGCCCACACAGAGCAGTACATCGATACCCGTGGCACCAATAGTCCGTCCAAGGCTTTGATGCTCACTGACAGCGGCATCACCTAGCTCTCCAATATCACCCAATACCATGACTTGCGTACCTGTTTGGGCTGCCAATACTTTTGCGGCAGCACGTACTGAATGAGGGTTGGCGTTATAAGTATCGTCGATGAGCCGATGCATACCTAATAGCTGACTGTTTAAACGCCCCTTAGCAGGTCGGGCATTTTCTAAACCGATGACGATATCGCTGACATCGATATTTAGCGCATGAGCACAAGCAGCAGCCGCCAGAGCATTATTCACATTATGCTCGCCTGCCAAAGGCAAATTGATATCATGGACCTGATCGCCCACATGTAGCTTAAACTCACTGCGCTCAGGCTCTACGTCTAAGTGGCTGGCACTGACATCAGTATTGCCAAAACCAATCACGTGTGAGGTATGCTTTTCAGCGATGCGGCGCAGTTGGTTGGTAAAATCATCTTTATCAGGGACAATAGCAAATTGAGCGTCCGTTAACGTGTGATAGATTTCAGCTTTAGTCTGACATATGCCTTCACGACTACCAAATTCGCCTAAATGCGCTGTACCGATATTTAATATACAGGCAACATCAGGGCGGACAATCTCAGTCGTATAAGCAATTTCACCAATATGGTTGGCGCCCAGCTCTAATATGGCATAACGATGATGATCAGACAGCTCAAGCAGCATCATCGGAACCCCCAAATCGTTATTGAGGTTGCCGCGAGTAATAAGCGTCGGTGCCAAGCGGCCAAAGATACTCCCGAGCATCTCTTTACAAGTTGTCTTACCACTAGAGCCCGTAATGGCGATGACCGTCAAGTTTTGATGCTGCTGACGACGATAAGCGGCTAGATGCCCCAAAGCCAAACGGGTATCGCTTACCACCAACTGCGGAATACTTGTAGAAATCGGACGTGATACGATCGCTGCGACCGCGCCTTGAGCAGCAGCGACATTGATATAGTCATGTCCATCAAAATTATCGCCACTGAGTGCTAAAAATATATCACCTGCCTTGATGGTGCGCGTGTCGGTTGTGATACGATTGCTTGTAACGCCAATCTCTGTGTCTGATTGGTCTTGTTGCCAGTGACTGCTAAGCGCCTCTGTAGCCGCCAGCAAGTTGTCTGCTTGCCAGACATAAAGTCCTTGCGACTGAATGGTATTGTTGTTGCCAGCTGTCATAATAATTGCCCTATATGGTGACTACGGTATTTCGTTATTTTTGTTTGACTTGGCTTGATGGTTATATTTGGTTATGCATAAAACTCTGAATTTATATGCGTCCCGCTTGTTGTAGCGCCTGCTGCAAAACAACGCTGTCATCAAAATCATGACGGACACCTCTGATCTCTTGGTAGGTCTCATGACCTTTGCCCGCAATAACCACAATGTCATTGGCGCTGGCGTGACTTACTGCATACTCAATCGCTCGTTGGCGGGCAGGCTCGATATGCGTACGCTGATACTGCTCTTCATTCATGCCAGCCTGCATATCTTGCAAAATGACGTTGGGATCTTCAGTGCGCGGATTGTCGGCAGTTAATATTACTTGATCAGCACCAGACAACCCCGCCTGTGCCATCAATGGACGTTTACCTGCATCGCGGTCGCCGCCACAACCAAACACCGCCCATAGCTGACCTTGGCAATGCGTTCTTAAGCTATCTAGCACTTGTGTCAACGCATCGGGAGTATGCGCGTAATCCACGATAAAGCACCCATCGGTCGATGGTACACGCTGCATACGTCCAACTGCACCTTGTAACTGTGGTACCAAGCTTGCAATGCGCTCAAGACTGATGCCCAACGCTACCGCTGCTGCAATTGCCGCCAGCAGATTGGCCACATTAAAACGCCCCAACAAAGGACTAATAATATTGACATTATTCACATCATTACCTTGACTGCCCTCTAATACACTTCGTAAAGCGATTTTTACCCCTTGTAGACTAGGCTCAATCTTAGTAGCGACAAAAGTAGCAACCTCTGACGCATTATCCGCATGCAAACTATATGTCCATACGGTGAGATTACTGGCTTTGGCCGTATCCATCATTACGGTCGCATGCTCATCATCGATATTAATAATAGCGTGCGTCAAGGTTGGAAAATGGGCTTTATCAAATAGCTTGGCTTTTGCAGCGACATACTCTGCCATATCGGCGTGATAATCCAGATGGTCTCGGCTTAGATTGGTATAAATAGCGACTTTTATGGGTACACCTTGCAACCGCTGTTGATCCAATCCATGCGAGCTTGCCTCAAGTGCTAATAAGTCAACGTTTTGCTCACCCATTTGATACAAAAACTGCTGCACTGCTAACGCATCACCCGTGGTATGGCGCGCTTGTAACAATGCATCAAGCTTACCATTACCTGCTGTGCCCATGACCGCACTATCGTGACCAGCCAGCTGTGCCAATTGTGCAACAAGTTGACTGATCGTGGTTTTACCATTGGTACCAGTGACCGCGACGACTGTTGGCAATGTGATTGGCTGCTGATATTGCAAACGTGCTTGTATCAAGCTTCCTAAAAAATGGCGAATGTTAGGTACGTACAAGATAGGGCAAGGTAGTATAGCGGTATTATCAAACAGTGCTGATGGATTGATCTCTGAAAAAATAAGAGCTGCCCGTTTGCCAGCTTGTGATAGATAATCACGAATCTTTTGCGGGTCTTGACCTTGCTGCGTCTGACTCTTTAATAGTATAAACGCATCATTGTCAGCGACATGACGGCTATCTAAACGTAATTTATTAAAAGCAATATTTGCTATAACTTCTGGATTTTTAGCACTGTGCACCATCTGTGATAATTGCTGCCCCAACGCCTCACTACTACTCTCTATAAGTTGTTGCAACGTAACAGCATTATGGGCTGATGGGGTCATGGGCAAATCCTAAACGATTGAGAAAATGAAAAATTAAGACGTAACATACATAAGTCATGCGTTAAAACCGCAGGTGACCTTTATGACAGGTACCCTTTATAAATCACCAAAAAGACACCTGTTTGCTAGGCTTATTCAGTTTTTAATGGCTTATCTAAAGGCACGTTATACAAGCGCAAAGCCTCTTTCATGACATTGTGAAAGACTGGAGCTGTAGTCAGGCCTGCATAAATTTGACTACGAGGGTCTTCGATCAAAACGACACCGACTAGCTTTGGATTTGATGCAGGAGCCATGCCAGCGAACACGTTGCGATATTGGTCAGTATAGTAGCCACCATCTGGGTTAATCCGGCGCGATGTCCCTGTTTTACCCGCGACACGGTAACCATCAATAGCAGCTGCCTTCGCGGTTCCACCTGGCTCTGTTACTGCCTCAAGCATTTTGACAATCGACATCGCTTGCTCATGCTCCATGATACGCTTACTGGGCAGTGCCTTATCAGTTTTAGTCAAAGTTAACGGGTGCATGACACCGCCAGAAGCCAATGCTGCATAAGCCTGTGCTACTTGCGCAAGCGTCACTTGTAGACCGTAGCCATAGCTGACCGTCGCGCGGCGAGCCGTTTCTTTTTCTTTTGGGGTAGTCACCAAGCCTGCGCCCTCACCTGGAAATTTAAGCGGGGTTTTGGCCCCAAAGCCAAATTGTTTTTGCATGTTGGTAATGGCATCAGGCGGTAGAGATAAGGCAATCTTGGTCGAGGCAACGTTACTCGATTTTTGTAGTAGCGTCGCCATATTAATCCGTCCTAGATTGTTATGGTCACGAATGGTATAGCCACGGACACGGATAGAACCTGGGTTGGTATCGATTAAAGAGTTGGCCGTATATTTACCAGAGTCTAACGCAGCCGCGACCGTAAACGGCTTCATCACCGAACCTGGCTCAAAAACATCAAGTAACGCGCGATTACGTTGGTTTTCACCAGTCATCTCATTAAGATTATTAGAGTTAAATGATGGCCATGTCGATAGCGCCAATACTTCACCAGTCTGTACATCGACCACCATACCAGTCGACCAACGTGCTTGCTGTAAGCGTCCTGCTTTCTCTAACTCTTTATAAAGCAGATACTGCAAACGCGAATCAATGGTCAACGCCACGTCCTGTCCTGCAATCTCTGGTTCGACTTGTTTGATTTCTCTTAGGCTGTTTTGTTTGGCATCTTTTAACACCAAAACTTTGCCATCATCCCCTGCCAATGTTTTTTCGTACTGACGCTCAATACCGGCACGACCCTCGTAACCTCCCTCAGGATCGCTGGCATTTTGTCCCATAAACCCGAGCAGCTGTGAATTGGGCTGCGGCTGAGGATAATAACGCTGAAAAAAGTTTTTCTCGTAAACACCAGGGAAATCAAGCGAGCTGACACTTTGAGCAATCTCAGGCGTGACCTTATTTAACAACGGCAAATAATGCGAGCCGGCGCCCGATGGCAGTGCCGCTTTGACCGCTTCTTCATCGGTGACGTCGATACTCTCATCAATGGCAGCCGCTTTTTCAAGCTCAGCGACTGGAATATTAGCAGCAGCCGCTAAGCGGGTCAGATCCATATTGTCTAAGCGTTTTTGCATACGCGCTTGTAGCTGCGGACTATCGGGATTGGCGATTTTGACACGATTGAGCTCATAGTATTCGCGCGCATAATCATGTGGGCTAAACGACACAGTCGCAAGCGGTGCGCTGACGGCTAAAGGCAAATCGTTGCGATCGGTAATCATACCGCGATAGGATTTTTGTGTGCGTACGCTCGTGATGAGCTCATTACCTTTATCTTGATAAAACTGTGCGTTGGCTACTTGCAGATAATAGGCGCGTGCTATCAACAAGCCCAATATGACTAAGGCAATAGCCCAAATAGTACGAAAACGATTTTTGTCGTTTTCAAAACCGCCACGTGAGGAGGCGCCAGAGGCTTTGCTAAAAATGACTTTTTTACGGTTTTTGACACTGGTATAAGCGCCTTGATTGTCGTTGTTCTTTAGGCGTCCAAATAGCTTACCAGCACGATTGTTCGTTCCCGTTTTGGAAGATGTTGTGTTTGAAGTCTTACTGCCTGATTTGGCAGTATTAGTACGGCGTAGGGGCTTAATCACTTTACCACTGGCTGTTTTTTTGTTGGTATTTTTTGTTGTGCTTTTGCCAGTGCTTTTTGGTTTTTTATCACTCATTACTCTGCCTCCACAGCCGGCACTTCAGGAGATAAGTCCGTAGTGGCTCGTGGTCCCATATCGTACGAACCATTCTCAGCTGAGTCAGTTACCACCGGTTCCAACGCAGTAGCGACACCTGGCTGAATAATCAGCTTGTCCTTTAGCGTTGGTGAATACATCCCCAACTCGGCGACAGCGCGACTGGCAATTTGCGGTGTGGCACTAAAGGTTTGCTGCTCAATAAGCAAACGCTGGTGTTCTACTTGTAGCTTACGCTCTTGTTTCTTCATGTCTTGCAAGGTTCTATAATCCTGATGATATTGTTGAACATTTTCAGCCGTTTTGATACCGCTCCATACGATTGCACCTGCCAATAGCAACAGTACAACCACATAAATACTGACGACATTGAATCGACGCGCGAATAATTCGCCAACATCGGTCGTATTGGACATAGCGGCGTGGTGGTTTGCAGGTTTGTCAGATATTGCCATGACGATCTCAAAAAGTGGACTTGAAGTATAAAAGCGCTAACTGTTTTAGATTTACAAATAACTTATCAGCACTATCAATAAAACATAAAATCAAATATCTCAGTCAACTGGCCAAAAAACAACCAAACGAAAAGTTAACTGCTGAGCCTAGCAGACAATATTTACAGCTTTTTAACAGTGGCGTAGCGATTAACACATTCGCGCACTATTTAGATAAACATTAGCAACCATACGTGGTTCATCTAATGATTTCACCTAGGGTTTAAGATGCATCTGTCTGCTGATAAGCTGTATCAGTACGCGTTGCCATACGTAGCCATGCACTACGAGCACGCGGATTCTGACTCGTCTCAGCTTTGCTTGGGCCGATACGTTTGGGCTTACTAAAATAACGTGGGCGTTTGGGCGGCATAGGTAAGTTTTCATCTTCTGGATACTGACCTTTACTATGGCGCTGCAAAAACTGCTTGATACGCCGATCTTCTAATGAGTGAAAGCTGATCACAGCCAGCTGCCCTCCCGTTTTTAAAATCGGAATACTTTGTGCTAAAAAGTCATCGACATCGCCAAGCTCGTTATTAATAAAGATGCGCATGGCTTGAAAGCTTTGCGTCGCTGGATGCTTACCGCGTTGCCAATTAGGGTGCGCAACTTTGATCACTTCTGCCAGCTCAAGTGTGGACTCGTAACTATGCATCTGTTTGATAGCGCGCGCAATACGGCGGCTATGACGCTCTTCGCCAAACTCATAAAGTACGTTAGCCAAAGTTTCATCATCGACTTGCTCGAGCCATTCGGCAACCGACTGGCCACGACTGGTATCCATCCGCATATCGACTGCGCCATCACGCATAAAACTAAAGCCGCGCCTGCCATCATCAATCTGCGGTGATGAGATACCCAAGTCTGCCATTAGTCCATCAACTTCCATGATGCCCATGGCTGCCAGACTATCGGTCAACGTAGCAAAGCTATCATGAATGACATGTACGCGGCTATCTTCACTTGCCAGCTTACGGGCCACGCTAATAGCGGTCGGGTCTTTGTCAAAGACAATCAGCTGCGCATCATCTGCAAGCTGGCTTAGTAGTAGCCTGCTATGACCGCCACGGCCAAAAGTCGCATCAACGTAAATACCACTTAACTGTAAGCTATTTTGGACATCACCCTCTGTCTGTTTGGGCAGTGCTTTTACGCCGAGCACCGCAGCGACGGTCTCTTGTAGCAGCACCGCATCATGGACAAAACTTGAATCATCAACCACCGTATCACCTTGACTAAGCGCTTGAGTCGTTTGATCAAGCTGTTGGGCGGGCGCTTTAGTAGAGGCGTTTTTTATAGAAGATGAGCTAACCATTGATTCAGGTATTCCGGTAGTAGAAGAAGGGTTGGCTTTGGTATCTGACGATGTTAATTTAGATTTTGGCTTATATTTTGACAATGACACAAACAACTCAATAGATGACGACCACCAAGGCCAATAATTAGATAAAAATAAACAAGTTATGACTTATCTAGCGTTATTATCGCAAGGATACATCTGTAGTCAAGCGCTAGACGGCCTTTTCGTTAAAAATATCATGTCTCTCTGTTATACTAGCGCTATATTTTACGCTATTTTTCTACTTTAACTTCTATTCATTCGCATTTCTTACTCATTCTTATTTTTCATTGTCATTTTTTATCATAAACAACCTTTTTGAGAACTTTATCATGCAAACCTCTACTCAAACTACTCCTAATGGCTCGCGTCCTGTCCGTACTCGTATTGCGCCATCACCGACTGGTTTTCCACATGTCGGTACTGCTTATATTGCGCTGTTTAACTTAGCGTTTGCTAAAGCGAATGGTGGTGAATTTATTTTGCGTATCGAAGACACCGACCAAACCCGCTCAACCGAACAATCTGAACAAATGATTTTGGATGCGCTACGCTGGGTCGGCCTGGACTGGAGCGAGGGGCCAGATATTGGTGGACCACACGCCCCCTATCGTCAAAGCGAGCGCAGCGATATTTATAAAGAACATGCAAACAAGCTATTAGATAACAATCATGCGTTTCGCTGTTTTTGTACTAGCGAGGAGCTAGATGCCATGCGCGCTGAACAAATGGCCAATGGCGAAACCCCGCGCTATGACGGGCGCTGTGCTCATCTTGCTCCCGGAAAAACTGAGCAATTGGTCAATGAGGGCAAACCAAACGTCATTCGTATGCGCGTGCCGACCGAAGGCGTCTGCCAAGTACATGACATGCTACGCGGTACTGTTGAGATACCCTGGGCGCAAGTTGACATGCAAGTACTGCTCAAAACCGACGGCATGCCAACATATCATTTAGCCAACGTCGTCGACGACCATTTAATGGACATCAGTCATGTCATGCGCGGCGAAGAATGGCTAAATTCAGCACCTAAGCATCAGCTACTTTATGAGTATTTTGGTTGGGAGATGCCGACCCTTTGTCATATGCCATTACTGCGTAACCCAGATAAGTCAAAACTGTCGAAACGTAAAAACCCAACCTCGATTACCTACTATCGTGATGCTGGCGTACTACCTGAAGCGTTACTCAACTATCTAGGCCGTATGGGCTACTCAACGCCTGACGAAGCTGAAAAATTCACCTTAGATGAGATGATTGCCAGTTTTGATATTCAGCGTGTGTCACTTGGCGGGCCTATCTTCGATATCGAAAAGCTTAATTGGTTAAATAGCGAGTGGCTACGCGCGCTCACGCCTGAAGAGCTAAAAAATAAAATTCTTGACTGGGCCAGTGACAGCGATAAACTCACCGCTATCGCTGCTGCCATTCAGCCACGCATTGAGTTATTGTCTGATGCGGTCAATTGGGGTGGCTTTTATTTTCAGAACCTACCTGATATTAATGCAGAAAGCTTTACTCATAAATCGCTTGCGCCTGAGCAAATCATCGAGATGCTACAACTCGCGCTTTGGCAGTTAGAAACCTTGCCAACATGGTCGGAGGAAAACATCTACGCCACGCTAAAAGGTCTGGCGGCGCATATGGATATTAAGATGCGCGACTTTATGGCACCATTCTTTATTGCTATCGCGGGTAGCACCTCATCGACACCCGTTATGAACTCTATGGCGATTATCGGCGCTGATATGACTTTGACGCGTCTACGTCATGCGGTTGATGTACTGGGCGGCCTCGGTAAAAAGAAACTGAAGAAGCTTGAAAAACAAGCAGCAGAGTTGCCGGACTTTTTAGCTGCTGAATAGTTTTAATCATCGTTTAATAAAGCTGTTGTTGAATCACATGGCTAGTGGCCAATGAGGAGGTCAGTTCAATATAAGCTGACCCCTTCTGACGTTTTAGTAGTGCATAGAAGGAAGTTTTGAATTTTAATGCATGTTATTAAGCAGAATTCACACTATTTTGGTCTGAATTATTAGAAAAAATAGCTATAAACACTTTTTTATATATATTTATGAATTATTTTTAAAATAGCAGTTGACAAGACAGCCGCTCTTACCTAAAATACGCACACTCTTAGCGAGGGGCTATAGCTCAGTTGGTAGAGCACTTGCATGGCATGCAAGGGGTCAACGGTTCGACTCCGTTTAGCTCCACCATACTATTTATAGCAACGCTCAGTACGACTGAAACGTAACCATAAATACTCGCTAGTAGGACGATATCAGCACCTAGGCAATGCTTGCTTTATTAATAGATAAGCACTCTGATATTGTGAAGTACCGTTGTAGCCTTTTTGGTTATAACACTCTATGCGTCCCCATCGTCTAGAGGCCTAGGACACCGCCCTTTCACGGCGGTAACGGGGGTTCGAATCCCCCTGGGGACGCCACTATTCGGCGTCACTTATTAGCACTTTTGCTTAGCATCAGGTCAGACTAATAAGCGAACAATAAAAAGCCCAGTCATCATATGATGACTGGGCTTTTTTATGCCTGTTTATCTACAAGTACGGTAGAGACACAAACTTGCTATTACATCTGATAATTTTCCAATTCTTAGATGAAGAAACCCAAAAGTAATAAATTTCGGCTTTACAATCAATACTTTAACTCTATTAACGACAAAAATACACAAGTTTACATTTAGTGGATTTAGTCACACAGGTTAACACACTTATACACAAAGTTAGTGTTTTTCTACTTAACGCTATTATGAATATATTTCTCTATTAATTAAGATTGCCTTGTACCTAGTGAAGACTTGTATAAGCCTCTTTATAGAAATCAACCATAATGATATGCAAATTAGCGTTAAATAACATGTGATAAGGAATTGTTATGTTACCTACCTATACGCCTCAACGTCGCCCTTCTTGGCGCGGTGTACTAGCAGGTCTTATTATGGGACTGCTCGTAGTCATGGCGATGATTGCCATCGCTTTAATCCTAAGCTCATTTATACCGTTTGACCTAAAAGGTACTAGTATTGCTGCTGGTATCTATGCTGCTATTACTGCTTTAGTCAGCGCTTATGTTGCAGGCTATTTTGCTATCAAATACTCTGCACCCGAGGCCTTGTTTGGTGATGGTACAGATGTCGATCAAAAAGACGCTACGTTGACTGGTATGTTGACTGCGGCTTTAATTGTATTGGTAACCACGTTTTTCACTCTAAGTAGTGCAACTGGTATCCTAGCGACGGCTGGTAATACTGTTGGCGGTACGGTTAGTACAGTAGCAAAAACTGCAGGTGGCGTAGCAGCGGCTGGTACATCAGCGGCAAGTACAGCAGCCATCGCTGCACCTGATAGTACTGTTACGCAGGTTCAGCAAAAAGCGCAAGAAGTTTACCAAACCGTATCTGGTAATATCAGCAAAGCAGATATCAGCGCTATGGTAGCCAAGAATACTCAAGATTTAAACGATCAACAAATCCAAGCGACGACTAACGTATTGGATGAGATGATTAACGAAACCAAAACTGACGTTACTGATATGGACTTCACCAGTATCGACACATGGCGCAATATTGATGAGTATGCAAAACAACGCATGGCATCTATTGAGCAGACACTAAAAGGTCCTGAGCTAATCAACCGCTTACAGCAAGAAGGATTGAGCGAAGTGCAAGCGACTGAAGTACGTTCAGAAGTAGTACAGTCATTTAATGAGTACAAAACAAAAACTGAGCAGTATATCGCCCAAGCCCAACAAACCGTTGATCAAAACTTACAACAAGCTGAAGACGTTGCTCGTAAAGCTGCCTTGTATAGTGGTCTATTTTGGTTAATCAGTACTATCTTAACTTTCATCGCTGCTACTATGGGTGCCAAAAGCGCTGCTACTAAGCATCGTTTAGATAAGCCTATTGTTACTTGGGGTGACAACGTTAGATAAGAGCATGTTAGATTATAGATCTGGTAAAACTGATTATTAGTCAATAGTACTTACCCATAATAAGCTCAATTACATACGATGATTGGGCTTATTTTATGGCTATCACTTTTAAAACACTTCTTGATTTTATTCTCACTACTTTATAACTACCCGCGCTATTGCCAACCTATCCAATGCTCGCTACTATCTACCCCATAAGTATTTTATACAACATAAAAATGCTCTAGAACGTATGAATTTTTAGAACTATCAAAGGGAAGTGATTGCGATGTTCGGTATCGAGAATTATCTAGGGTTTGTTTTAGCGGCTATTTTGTTGAACCTGACACCTGGCACAGATAGCATGTATATCATCACTCGCAGCGTCTCACAAGGGCACAAAGCTGGTTTCTATTCTGTACTGGGCATTGTCACTGGAATACTAATGCACACGGTATTGGCGGCATTAGGACTATCAATCATTTTAGCCAACTCTCCACTAGCATTTACTATCGTTAAATATATTGGTGCCAGCTACCTATGCTATTTAGGGATTAAAATGTTAACCAGTAAATCGAAATCTATCCTATCAGACAGTTTGCCCAATAACAGAAAACTTGTACAAGCTGAGTCTTTGAATTATAGGCGAATCTATAAACAAGGCATATTGACCAATACTTTTAACCCAAAAGTGGCTTTATTCTTCCTCGCGTTTTTCCCGCAGTTTATTGATCCTAACTATACCTATAGCGCATTGTCTTTTCTAATTTTAGGGTTGAGTTTTGCTATTACTGGTTTTATATGGTGCTTATGTCTAGCTTTACTGGCATCAAAATTTAGTGCCAACTTAAGAAAAAATCCGTCTATCGAAGTTCTTTTAAATAAAATAAGCGGCGCGGTATTTATCGGCTTGGGAGTTAAGTTGTTAATTGATAAGGGTTGAGAAAACTGCTATAAACGATTAAATAAGCCACTTCCTATAAAATTTAACTACCTATAAAAAAGCCCAGTCCCCTACATTGAGGAGACTGGGCTTTATATCATTCTAACTCTAATCAATCACTACGCAGCGTCTTTGTTGTCAGCCGCTAGCTGACGCAGCACATAGTGTAATACGCCGCCATGACGCACATACTCGCGCTCTTTTGGCGTCTGTAAACCAACGTTAACTTCAAAGACTTCCTCCGAGCCATCGGCACGAGTAGCAGTGACTTTGGCGGTTTTGCTCTCACCATTGTCAAGGCCTGTGATACTCATCACCTCTGAGCCGTCTAGCTTATAAGTGTCTGCATTCTCACCATCTTTAAAGGTCAGCGGCAACACGCCCATACCGACTAGGTTTGAACGGTGGATACGCTCAAACGAGGTAGTCAGTACTGCTTTTACACCAAGCAAAATCGTACCTTTCGCTGCCCAGTCACGGCTTGAGCCAGAGCCATACTCTGCACCGCCTAATACTACTAGCGGACGCTTGTCTTCTTTATACTTCATAGCCGCATCATAGATAGCCATCTCTTCGCCATCTTGTAGCGTTGCGCTGTCATCTTTGAAGTAATACGTATAACCGCCCTCTTTGCCATCCATCATGCTGTTTTTGATACGGATGTTGGCGAATGTGCCGCGAGTCATGACCGCATCATTACCACGGCGTGAGCCATAGCTGTTGAAGTCAGCTTCCATGACACCGCGCTCTTGCAAGTACTTGCCAGCAGGCGATTCGGCATCAATATTACCCGCCGGTGAGATATGGTCAGTGGTGATTGAATCGCCGAACAGACCCAAGATACGTGCGCCTTCGATATCAGGGATGCCTTCTGGCTCCATGGTCATGCCATCAAAGAACGGCGGGTTTTTAATATAAGTGGAAGCTTCACTCCATGGATACAACTGACTATCTGCTGAGCTAATGGCATTCCACGCTTTACTACCATCAAACACTTCACCGTAGTTTTTGCGGAACATATCAGCATCGATATTATTGGCAATCAGCTCGTTGATCTCTTCCGAGGTCGGCCAGATATCTTTTAGATAAACATCGTTACCCTCTAAATCTTGGCCTAGTGGATGCGTAGTCAAGTCAATATCGACGGTACCTGCTAGCGCGTAAGCAACGACGAGTGGTGGTGAAGCCAAATAGCTGGCTTTTACATGTGAGTGAATACGACCTTCAAAGTTGCGGTTACCTGATAGTACGGCTGAGGCAACCAAATCATTTTCTTCGATGGCCTCTTCAATCGCATCTAACAACGGACCTGAGTTACCGATACAAGTAGTACAACCATAACCGACTAGATAGAAACCTACTTTCTCAAGTTCATCCATGAGCTGAGACTTTTCGAGATAGTCGGTCACAACTTTTGAGCCTGGTGCAAGAGAGGTTTTGACCCATGGGCGAGCTGTCAGTCCTTTAGCCGCTGCTTTTTTGGCGACAAGTCCGGCACCAATCATAACGGCAGGGTTTGAAGTATTGGTACAAGAGGTAATCGCTGCGATCACGACAGAACCATCACGCAGTCTATATTCTTCGTCCTCGATTGTAACCTTACAAGAGGTACTACCTTCAGCGCAGAAAGGCTTGGGTTTGGCTGCTAATTTTTTAGCTTGCTCTTGCTTACCGCCCTCTTCATCGAAACGCACCTTGGCATCGACTTCAGCTTTACGACCTTTAGTCATCTCTAGTAAGGTCTCGCCAAACTTTTCATGCATATCAGATAGATTGATACGCTGCTGCGGTAGGTTAGGACCCGCAAGAGCTGGTTGGACAGTACTGAGATCTAGATACAAATTGCTTGAATAGGTTGCCGCTTTCGTGTCGGCATCATGCCACATGCCTTGCGCTTTAGCGTACTTTTCAACCAATTCAATTTGTGCTTCGTCACGACCTGATAGACGTAAATAATCAATCGCCATTTGGTCAACTGGGAAAATACCGCACGTGGCGCCATATTCTGGCGACATATTGGCAATCGTTGCTCGATCAGCAAGCGGCATTTGATGTAAGCCTTCACCGTAAAACTCGACGAACTTACCAACTACGCCATGTTTACGCAACATCTCAACCACACGTAATACTAAATCAGTTGCCGTAACGCCTTCAGACAGCTCACCTGTCATCTCAAACCCAACCACTTGTGGAATCAGCATTGAAGAGGGCTGACCTAGCATCGCCGCTTCCGCTTCGATACCGCCAACGCCCCAACCAAGCACACCAATACCATTAATCATTGTGGTATGACTGTCGGTACCAAACACGGTATCAGGGTAAGCAGTCAACTCGCCATCAACTTCCGCTGCCATGACGACGCGCGCAAGATATTCTAAGTTAACTTGGTGCACGATACCGGTCGCTGGTGGAACGACGACAAAGTTTTTGAAAGCGCTCTTACCCCAATGCAAGAATTCATAACGCTCATTATTGCGTTTAAATTCAATTTTTTCATTTAAATCAAGCGAGTCTTCACGGCCATACACATCGACTTGCACCGAGTGGTCAACGACGAGCTCACTGGGAATAAATGGATTGATTTGTTCAGCTTTACCGCCAAGCTCGACTACCGCATCACGCATCGCTGCCAGATCGACGACTGATGGTACACCGGTGAAATCCTGCAATACCACCCGCGCTGGCATAAAGGCAATCTCTTTTGAGGCCTCTGCTGCTGCATCCCAGTTGGCGACTGCCTCAATATGGTTTTTACCGACAGACTGCCCGCCATCTTCGTTACGCAGCAGGTTCTCTAGTACGATTTTCATACAGTATGGTAGCGTATTAATATTATCGTAAGTCTCAGCAAGTTTGGGCAAGCTGTAGTAGGCATGCTCTTTGCCATCGACTGAAATAGTGTCTTTTACGTTAAAGATATCGCTCATGGTAGCTTCCTTATCGTTGTTATAAATCCTGAACATAAATCATCATGAACTTATGCTTGTGACTGGTGGCTAAATAGCTGATTAATCGTTTTGATGAAAAATAGTGCAATATAGAGTAATAAATAATTAGGTGTAAGTTTCAATTAAACCTAAACATAACTTCGCATTTAGAATTTAATATTCACTTGTTTTTACCATAACAAATATTCAAGACTTTGTTAACGCTTAGACGTAGTCAAATCGTGGCACAATCGTAACCGTCACCAGGCTCTAACAGTATGATTGTCATTAACTTTATATATCTTGGCTTTTACCCTGTTTACGGCGACCGCTCCTAAACACATAAGCGTCCTTATAAAAGTCAGCATCTACATTCTTCGCCCAAAAATGCGGTACGCCTAAAATAGGCAATGGCGATAAATGACGCGGTGTGACCTCATTGCATGATAGCAACTCGTTCATATAATCAGCGACTCTATCGTCTAAATACTGCAGACGCTCAGATAATGATAACGCAAAGAAATCTTGCGAGACATGTATCACCACACTATGCGCGCATAAAGGTTTCCGCGGTTGTATAAGTTGCTCAAGCAGGGCATGACCAAAGATATAAACTGCCGCTTGCGCCTGCGTACAGGGTTTTTTAGGGTCATCCCACTGCCTGCGCGGCTGTACCAAACTACCCTGCCAATCAAAATCAATGAGCGCCTCGCCAATACTAGGGTCAGCTGTAACTAGCACCGCACCATTTTCATCAAACACAGTGATGGTATCGCGGACGCGGCCTCGACTGGCACCGACCCCTTGCTGCTCAATCTCAAGTATATGATAGTGGTTTAGCAGGGCTTTGGTTTTGGGAAAGGTCAGCCAAATACTACCGTTAAATAAGTCATGTAAGTTATCACGCGTCGGAATATTGCCAGTCGTGGCGATAAAACTCTCGTAAGCCTCGCCTTCTGGTAGTGCATCCTGTGAGACAAAACTCAAAGTATGCGCTCGCTGATTTTTAATAGGTTTAGTGGTCGGCAGTGGCCTTTGTACAGTTTCGCTTTGTTGCTTTGAGGCAGCGTTAAGTATACCTGCGACAATATCTATAGACTTGTCATTGAGTATCGAGACCTCTGCCTGCTGAGGTGAATGACTTAGCTCATTTATACTTTTACTAATGTCGTTCAATTGACTTAAATGACTAAGCCACGGGGCATGCCAGTCAATCTGAGCAAAGCTGTCATCAAGCTTACTGGTAAATATAACGGACTTATGAGCAGACGAATCATTTATCAAAGGTTGATCAAAAAGAGCATCAGCACGATGCAGATGTGGCAAATTACTAGCGGTCATATTGACGATCTCTATTAGGCGACTGGCGGCTCTATGGTATCATGGTGCGCTTTTTTACGGCTAGACAAGCAGCTCGAAACAATGTTTTCGCGCGCTATTTATTAATGAGTTTTTATGGCAAATTTTAATACCCACCTAAATGTTGCATTTATGGTCAGCGGCACGCTGAGTTTGGCGGTCTATAAAGCTGGATTGGTTGACGACTCAGGTTTTTTGATGTGTGTGGCGCTCGGTACCATCGGCGGGCTATTGCCTGATTTGGACTCTGATCACTCAACCCCGATCAAGCTTGGGTTTAATATCATCTCTTTTGTCTTTGCCTTTGGTTTGGTGATGCATTGGCGCAGTGAGCTAAGTTTACTTGCTCTGATGGCGTTATGGCTGGCAGGCTATGGCTTTATGCGTTATGTGGTTTTTTATATTTTTACCAATATGACGGTGCACCGCGGTGTCATCCATTCTGTCCCTTATATGGCGATAATGGGACTTGGGATGACTTGTTTGAGCTATTATGGATTACAGATGCCGCTGACCGCCAGCTGGTTTTATGGGCTGTTTTTATTCGGTGGGGCAATGGTGCATTTGACACTGGATGAGCTGTATAGCGTCAATTTATCCAACATGAAAATGAAGCGCTCATCGGGCACGGCCATGAAGTTTTATCAACACAAAGACAAATGGTGGTATTTGCTACTGTACGCTATTCTTTTGCTTTTGATATATATAGCGCCGCCTTTTGAGATTTTTTGGTCGCGGTTAAGTGACCCATCAGCATGGGCGCAGCTCAAGGTTGGTATATTGCCAGAATTATTAAAAAGTATGCTGCAATAAAATTATCATAAGACCATTAAACCTAAACGAATAAGCCCAAACGAAAATTAGAGTAAAACATGCAGACCTCCCTACATCCTTGCCCTTGCCAAACCAATCCAACAGCAGAGACGACAGACGCTCTATTATCCTATCAAGACTGCTGCCAACCTTATCATGATGCTTTTTATAATGACGACGTTGATAAAGTAGATAGTATAAGAGCGGAGTCAGCGCAGCGTCTGATGCGCACGCGTTATAGCGCTTTTGTGCTCATCAAGCCAGAATATATTGTCAAGACCACCCTGCCCGCCCAGCAAAATTTGCTGGATATCAAGGCGATTGAGATATGGGCCACTGAGACCGATTGGGCAGGACTAGAAATCGTAGAACACACGCCAAAGCTTGGCAAACGTCATGCGAAGGTCGAGTTTAAAGCATTTTATATTGAGCCAGACGGAGAACCAGCAGCACACCATGAGCTATCTACTTTTGTAAAGGTAGTAAATAAAACTGCTAAAGAAAAAGACGAGCGTTGGTATTTTTTAGATCCAACGGTTGCCATGACTGTGACGCAAAAGCAGCCGTGTATTTGTGGATCTGGCGAGAAGTTTAAACGCTGTTGTGGATTATATAGTTAATTCACTGTAAAACCGATACAGTGCAGCTGGTATGAATTTTGCGCAGCATCTGTCAGCGTAGACACAGCAAGCAAGGAAAATTTGTACCAGTTGCACGTTGATATGAGCATATCGATCTTATTCCAAACTGACTATATCTGTAGCTGATATTGATGACGCGCCAACTTTAAACACTCGCCCCAACCGCGCGTGCCACCGCAATCCCTTCGTCAATGGTCAAAAATTTACGCTGACTTGGGCTGTCTTTATAAATAATTTCACCCTCTTGAAATATCAGGCACTCATTGACAGCCAATTGTTGCCATTTTTCATTTTCAGTGAGTGGTACGGTAACTAGTATCGTTACTTTATCCGTATCTGTAGTCACATCACTAAAGTTAATCGCCAAATCATCATCCGCCAATTTTGCTTCACCAAATGGCGCTTGGCGGGTCAAATAAAATAACAAGCTACCTGCATAAGCCAGTTGCCAGCGTCCGTTGGATATTAGGCAATTAAACAAGCCATTGGCGGATAAATAACGGCATTGGGTGGTCAAAAAGTTAAACAGCGTCTTGTCGTCAGGACGGGTCTTAAAGCTACTCTTTAAGCGATTGACCAGATAACAAAAAGCCATTTCAGAGTCTGTTGAGCCAACAGGCTGGCAGTGCGTGGCGTTGCCATTATCTTGCAGACGCTGGCAGCGCTTGATAAATTCGCTATTCATCTGTCCATTGTGGGCAAATACCCACTGCTCACCCCAGACTTCACGGACAAAAGGATGGGTGTTAGCCAAGCAGTTCTGTCCTTGGGTCGCTTTACGAATATGAGCGATGACATTCATGGCTTTAATCGGATAATTATTGACCAAATCAGCCACCGGTGACAGATGGCTTGGGCGATTGTCATGAAACAAGCGTAGTCCGGTTGAGTCATTTGCTCCTTCGCCATTATTGGTGCAGTCACTACGTTCAAAAAAAGCAATACCAAAACCATCTTCATGGCTATCAGTCATACCGCCGCGGCGACGAAACCCTGCAAAGCTAAAACCGATATCGGTTGGGGTATTACAGTTCATTCCTAGGAGTTGGCACATTTATGATTTACCGCCTTGGTTACTTTGATTGTCTAAGCTGTGTTTGTGTTCTTGCATGACATTGTCCTGTGTCACTGTTGTAATACCAAGCTCTGCATCGCTCATATTATCCAGTAGCACTTCACCTGCCGTCTCGCTATCGATATTATCTAATATACTCTGCGCGTGCGCCAAATCTTCATCTTGCACCCAAAGCACGATACCAGAATTCATACCCGGAATGGCGCTAAGGGCTTGTAAAGACACAGTAATGCCGTTATTACGTAGCAAATTGGCATGCAGCTCACCTTGGATGTTGGTGTCATAGCGTGCCAGTTTGTGCCAGTTATCAACTTGATCGGTCATAGGGTTACCTTTGGGGTTAAGACAGAAATCGTTAAAACACTCTATACCAATTGATCGAGCGCATACTCTTTGATGATAACATTACTATTATCGTTTAAAGTAGCACGCGCTTGCTCAGCCTGGGTAATATCACTAAATATGCCCTCGACATAATTATTGCTTTCACTATTTAATAATACAAATACTGTCTCTTGTGCTTTTTCGACATGCGACCAGTGATAAGCGGCCAAACGCTTCATCAAATCAGGGTTTTTGACCATGATATTGTCGCCAGTCCGTCCCTCAGTGCGGTTATAGTAAATGACGTTAAGACGTAGTAGCCAAAAAATCACGGCCGCTTTGGCAAGCATCACTGGCAATGCACGTTTTTCATCTTCGCCAAGCGCACGTTTAGACTCATACCCTTGCAAAAAGGCGTTCATTTTTTGACGATCAAAATTGACCGTTTCGCTTTGCTCAGCGTCACCCCACGTGGTACAAAAATCATTAATGGTAATAGCAATATCCATCACGTAATGCTCAACGCTAACCTCAGTAAAATCAAGTAAGCCCGTTAATGTCTCATTATCTTTTTGCAAATTCCACAAAGTATTATCCGCAAACATATCGAGATGACACAAGCCTTTTGGTAAGCTGGTAAGTGGTAAGTTCGAGTAAGCCTGCCAAATATCGCGCATTAATTTGGCTTCATCACCGGGCATAAACTGCATTTCACGGTCGCTTACCTCTCCCCATGGATAAAGTGGCACGCCGTAATCCTGCGCAGGCTGTAGCGCTTGCAGGGTTTCATGCAACATCGCTAACGCTGCGCCAATCTCGTGACACATCGCCGGCGTAGTCTGCTTGGGATGCGCCCCTGCCAAACACGGTACGATCGTAATGGCTTTATCTTCATAGCGGATGACATAGCGTTTATCATCTTGACTATCGCTAGGCTTTTCGTGACCTTCACGCAAAGCTAGTGGCGCGGCTACTGGTAACTTGCCCGTTAGCTGATTGAGAATAACGGCCATTTTTTCGATATCTTCTGGTGGTCGCTCTTCAAATAAAGTGAAAACATAGGAGTGCTGACCGTCGTGGTCATCAGTGGTCTGAATAAACCAGTTCGAGTTTTTGATGCCTTGGGTAATGGGTATAGCGCGCTTAAAGGACACACCAAAACTTGAGCAAAAGGCGGCAAATTGATCATCGGTTAACTGGGTATAGACGGACATGACATCTCACTTTTGGCAAAAAAATAAAGAAATAAGGTAAATTTAGACGCTGACGACAGCAATTGTACCGCGTATGACAAAACTATGATGAAAAGCATAATAATCTTGCGAAAACCTGCCTGATATGGCGGTGATTTTGCTAGACTAGCGCTTAAAGAATGAATTAATTATAAGGTGAAAGACCCTATGTTAGCAAAGCGTATCATCCCTTGTTTGGACGTAGACAATGGACGCGTGGTCAAAGGCGTACAGTTTGTCGATATCAAAGATGCAGGTGACCCTGTCGAAGTGGCGCAGCGTTACAACGAACAAGGCGCTGACGAGATTACTTTTTTAGATATTACTGCCACCAGTGATGAACGCGATACCACCTATCATACCGTTGAGCGCATGGCTGAGACGGTGTTTGTGCCCTTAACCGTTGGCGGTGGCGTGCGAAAAATCGCCGATATTCGCAATTTGCTTAACGCGGGCGCCGACAAAGTCGCCATTAACTCAGCTGCCGTATTTACTCCGGAGTTCGTCGGTGAAGCTGCGCAAAAATTTGGTAACCAATGTATTGTCGTCGCTATCGATGCCAAGCGCGTTGCAGATATCGAAGTGAATGGCATCATCACACCGCGTTGGGAGATTTTTACTCATGGCGGCCGTAAGCCAACGGGTATTGATGCGGTCGCTTGGGCGAGCAAAATGGCCGATCTTGGCGCAGGCGAATTGCTCGTCACCTCGATGGACGGTGACGGTACCAAAAAAGGCTATGATTTGGCGCTGATGCGTGAAATTACCAGCCGCGTTAATGTGCCTGTCATTGCCTCTGGCGGCGTTGGTAATTTAGAACATTTAGCGGAAGGGGTATTACAAGGCGGCGTCGATGCAGTGCTGGCTGCCAGCATTTTTCACTTTGGCGAGTACACGGTACAAGAAGCCAAACAATATATGGCCGCACGCGGTATTGAAATGCGCTTATAATACAGACATTATAAAATAGATACATTATATTTTAACGCGCGGCTGGGATGCTTTTTTTAAACATAAGTTGCGCAGCCTCTGGGCACGCAGCACGCAAGGAAAATTTATACCAGTCGCGCTGTATCGTTTTTACATTAGATCAGGGCCTGTAAAGTAAAAACTTATTGCTAAAAAATGCTATCATAGTCAACGACTTATTTTCGCTTGTTTCATTATTTAATCACTATTCAACAATTAATAAAATCAGAGGATACCTTTATGTCAAATTTACAGCAGCAGCGCAATGACGTTACTCATATCGATGGTAACTTACACCAAAATGAGAACGCCCGTATCGGTATCGTGGTCGGTCGTTTTAATGGTTTTGTCGTTGAGTCATTAGTCGATGGTGCTATCGATGCCCTACTACGTCATGGTGTATTGGGTAGCAATATTACTGTCATTCGTGTGCCGGGCGCGTTTGAGTTGCCATTGGTTGCCCAGCGTGCTGCTGAGTCTGATCGCTTTGATGCGATTGTTGCGCTAGGCGCGATTATCCGTGGTAGCACGCCGCATTTTGACTTTGTCGCTAGCGAATCAGCCAAAGGTCTTAGCAGCGTTGCGATTGATTATAATATCCCTGTGGCCAATGGCGTGATCACAACCGATAGTATCGAGCAAGCGATTGAGCGCTCTGGCACTAAAGCGGGTAATAAAGGCTCTGAAGCAGCGATGGTGGTGCTTGAGATGTTGGCGGTATTATCACAGCTAGATATCGACGACGACAGTGACGACGCTTAATTGCTTTTCAAAATGATTGATTGCTAATTGTATTAATTAGCTTATACATATGATTCTCGGTTATTTTTATTGGAACGATGGTCATAACTATGGCTCTGATAAAACTGTAGTAAACATTTAAAACTGACTGGTGATATCTGCCTGTCGACCACTATTTAACATCTTATTTTTACCCTTATTATTTTAAAACTAGGTATAAACCCCTTATGACTGACCAACTCAAACGTGCGATTAATGCAGCAAAAACCGAGCAACCCAATACTGAACAAGCTAAAGCAACCGGTATAGCGAGCAGTAGTGCGGGTGATCAAAATTTTGATATGAGTGAGTCTTCTTATAAGACCAGCCATACTGCTGTCCGTAAAGCACGACGTTTTGCTATGCAAGGCCTGTACGAATGGCTGGTGACTGACCGCCGTTTCGATATAGATGGCAAGCTTGGCTGGAAAGACAATGCACCCCATGATATCGCTGCCCGTACTCGCGCCACCAATGCCATGCATACCGTCCATATCGGCTACTATCATGAAATGATGCGCGATATTCCAGAGCAAATCGAGGCATTGGACGTACTTATCAGTCAGCATCTTGATCGTGACATCAACAAATTAGACACCGTTGAGCACGCTATTTTATTGATTGGAGCTTATGAGCTACAAAACCGCTTAGAGATTCCATATAAAGTCGTACTCGATGAAGCCATGAAGCTCAATAACCACTTTGGTGCGACTGACGCCCATAAATTGATTAACGCTGTCCTTGATAAAATGGCAGTTGAGTTACGCGAAGTGGAAGTACAAGCAGATACCAAAGCCAATCTACGCACTTCACAAAAAACGGCTGCTAAACCTGTAGTAAAAACTGATACGAATACAGATAACACTACCGATACACGTAGCATTGAAGAAAAACCAACTGCTTCAAATAAGCCACGTATCAGTGCTAATAATACCAACGTCAAACGCAATAGCGCTAGCAAAGCCAGTGCAAACATTAGTGACTTTAAGGCAAGTAAAAAAGATAATGCCAAAAAAGATGACATTACTTCTGATGAAAAAAGCCAAGACTGACCATGAATGAATTTGAGCTGATCGAGCGCATATTTACACAAATGCAAGCAGCACATTCTTTAGCTGATGATGTCGAAAAAGGCATTGGCGATGATGCGTCGGTGATGGCATTGCCTGCAGGCACGCGCTTGGTCAGCTGTATTGACACCTTGGTTCAAGGTCGACACTTTAGTGCCGATTGGGATGAAATAAACAAACTGGCCTTCCAAATTGGTTATAAAGCAGTGGCAGTCAATGTTTCAGATATCGCTGCTATGGGCGCAACGCCGCATAGTATTTTGCTGGCGCTGGCACTGCCTGAGCGTTTGGCAACTGAGACTTGGCTCATAAACTTTGCTAAAGGCTTGTTTCATGCCTGCAAGCTGTTTGACGTGACCCTTATTGGCGGTGATACCACGCGCAGTGAGAACTTAGTACTCAGCGTTAGCGCACAAGGGTTATTAGCCGCAAGCACGCCAGCAGTCTATCGCTCGGGCGCCCAAGTCGGCGACAAAGTTTATGTCTCAGGCACCCTTGGTGATGCCGCCTATGCTCTACAGCACCCTAACAGCCGCCAAGGTTTAGAGCTGGCTCATCGTTTGCATACGCCTACGCCGCGTATTGCCTTAGGTTCAGCGTTAGCACAAATTGGCGCAACGGCGATGATAGATATCTCAGATGGCCTATATCAAGACCTTGGACATATCTGCAAGCAGAGCGCTGTTGGTATGCGCATTGATTTGGAGCAGCTGCCGGCTAGCCAACCCTTAGCAAGCGTTGATTTAGCTGAACGTTTATTATGTCAGCTGACGGGTGGCGATGATTACGAATTGGCGTTTACCTTACCTGCTCATATTGAGCCGCCTACTATTAATAGCAGTAACACGCAAGTCACCTGTATTGGTGAAGTGATAGCCGTAAACGAGGCAGATAGTTTACGACCAGAGCTTTTGTATCAGGGCCAGCCAGTAACGCCTACGCACCCTACCCCTTTTGCCACTTGGCCGACTCTTACTGGTTACCAACATTTTGCAGGTTAATCCATGACGGATCATGACTTATCTAAGCCCGATATTCGTAAAGCAAACGATTGCCCACCGCTACCTACTAATGCCAGCCTACTTGACCGTATTATTTATTGGCTTGGTATTGGTTTAGGAAGCGGTCTACCTCGCCGTGCTCCGGGTACTTGGGGAACGGTTGGTGGTTTGATCGTTGCGATACCGCTTATGAGCTTAGGTTTTGTACCGTTTCTGATTATCACAATACTATCTTGCATTATTGGTATCTGGATATGCGGTCGTACCTCTGATTTGATGCAAGGACATGACGATCCGCATATCGTTTGGGATGAGTGGGCTGGTATGTGGATTACTTTATTGCCTTTTTCTTATACAGGTATTACTGTTACGAATTTTTGGCACGATATTTCACAAATTTTGTCTATTATTGCTCTTGTCATCGCATTTGTACTTTTCCGCTTCTTTGATATCATTAAACCACCACCCATTGGTTGGGCAGATAAAAAAGTCTCAGGTGGTCTTGGTATTATGCTCGACGACATTATTGCCGGTATTATGGCCGCAGCTGTTTGGATTGTTGTTATGATAGGCATGCTAGTATAAATAACTGCTATTTTAGCTAATTATGTTACAAACTACCTCATTACTATAAACCCAACCATAACAAAGCATCATAATATTCACTTAAATGAATATGTTTTTCTCGACATTTGCGTTATAATCTTATCATATTCTGTTACACCTATTATAGAGTACTTATGACAAATTCCCTTTCTGTAATTATCCTTGCTGCCGGAAAAGGCACGCGTATGCAGTCTGCTAAGCCAAAAGTTTTGCAGACATTAGCAGGTAAACCTCTATTAGGACACGTCTTAGACACTTGTGATGAGTTGACTGTTACTAAAACTATCGTGGTTTATGGTTTTGGTGGCGATCAAGTACAGACGGCGATGGATAGTCAATATGCGCATTTACCAATTACATGGGTCGCGCAGACTGAACAGTTAGGTACAGGTCATGCTGTTAAAGTTGCCTTAGAGCAATTGCCAAAAGATGGCCAAAGCCTTATTTTATATGGTGACGTACCCCTAGTAAGCTGTCAGACTTTAGCGACACTACAAACAGCTAACATTGATGGCATGTCGATGCTGACGTTAACCGTGGACAATCCATTTGGATTGGGTCGTATCAAGCGTGATGCATCAGGAAATGTTGAAGCCATCGTTGAGCAAAAAGACGCTAGCACCGATGAACAGCGTATTAAAGAGATCAACAGTGGCATTTATTGCGTTGATAATGCTCTGCTTCATAAATACTTGCCTGAATTATCAAATGACAATGCGCAACAAGAATACTATTTGACCGATATCGTCAAAATGGCGGTTGCTGATGGTGTGACGATTGCAGCAATCGAGCCTGAACATACGTTTGAGATTGAAGGGGTTAACAACCGTCAACAATTGGCCAGCTTAGAACGTACTTGGCAAAATAAGCTCGTCGCTGACTTGCAAGAAGATGGTGTACAGTTTGCTGACCCGACTCGTGTTGATATACGTGGTACGCTAAGCGTGGGTCAAGATGTGTTCGTCGATGTCGGTGTAGTATTTGAAGGTGACTGTACTTTAGGTGACAATGTCTATATCGAAGCTGGCTGTGTTATCAAAAATACTCAGATTGGCAATGCTTGTCATATCAAACCGTACTGCGTGCTTGATCGCGCTGAAGTCGGCGCTGGCGTTGATGTTGGCCCTTTTGCAAACTTGCGCCCTGACACCGTATTATCTGACAACAGTAAAGTTGGCAACTTTGTTGAGATTAAAAAGTCGACTATCGGTCATGGCAGTAAAGTCAATCACCTCAGTTACGTTGGCGATGCGACCGTAGGTACTGATGTCAATATTGGTGCTGGGGTCATTACCTGTAACTATGATGGTGTGAATAAGTCGCAAACTATTATTAACAATAATGCTTTTGTTGGCTCCAATGTGAGTTTGGTTGCTCCAGTAACGGTTGGCGATACTGCGGTAGTTGCGGCAGGATCTGTAATTACAGAAGATGTTGATAGTAATGCGTTGGCTTTGGGCCGTGCTCGTCAGGTACAAAAAGCAGATTTTCAACGTCCAACTAAAAAGTCGAAATAGTTAGCTGATAGTAGTAAGTTTATAGTTAAGCGTTTAGTAGTAAAATTATAACCAACTTGAGCAGCGCGGCAGTTTTGCGGTGCTGCTTAATAATATGACTTATATATTAAATAACTTTTGAACACTCAAAGCTTTTTTACTTACTACTGATTTGTATACATTGTTTTTGATTCACTTTTATTTGTCTAACATCATTAAAAATTTAACTTAAGGAATAGCTATGTGCGGAATTGTAGGCGCAGTTGCTGAGCGTAATATCGCTAATATTTTACTTGAAGGCCTAAAGCGTTTGGAATATCGAGGCTATGATTCTGCGGGCTTGACGGTAATTCGTAATGGTGAATTACATCGTGAACGTCAAGTAGGCAAAGTACTGGCATTGGTTAATGCCGTCGCAAATGATCCAGCCAATTTTGATGGTCATATTGGTATTGCGCACACACGCTGGGCAACTCATGGCGAGCCTGCACAACGTAACGCGCATCCCCACGTCTCAGGTAAAATCGCGGTCGTTCATAACGGTATCGTTGAAAACTACGCTGAGCTAAAAGAAGACTTGATGGCCAAAGGTTATGAGTTTACATCACAGACAGATACCGAAGTAGTCGCGCATCTGATCAATGATGTTTATCAAAAAACATCTGATCTACTAGAAGCTGTCCGCACAGTTACGCCGTTACTACATGGTGCATTTGCCCTTGGCATCGTCCACGTAGACAGTCCAGAAGAGCTCATTGCTGTACGTTTGGGCTCACCTTTGGTCATCGGTGTGGGTATCGGTGAGAACTTTATTGCGTCAGATCAATTGGCGCTATTGCCAGTCACCAACCGCTTTATGTACCTAGAAGAAGGTGATATTGCCAATATTACGCGTGAACATATTCGTGTGTATGCGGACGGCGTAGAAGTCAGTCGCAAAGTACATGAGATAGATGCCAAGCAGCACAACGCCGATAAGGGCGAGTTTAAGCATTATATGCTCAAAGAAATCTACGAGCAGCCAGATGCGGTCGCTCGTACGGTTGAGATGGCAGTAGATAATGGTGAAACGACCAAACTACGCGATGACTTTTTAGACCGTCACGAAACAAAGCTTGCTGGTGTTAAACACATTCAAGTGCTCGCTTGTGGTACCAGTTATCATGCGGGTATGGTTGCAAAGTATTGGTTTGAAAATTTAACACGTCTGCCCTGCTCGGTCGAAATCGCAAGCGAGTTCCGTTACCGTAATCCTGTCGTTGTCGATAATTCGCTCGTCGTTTGTATCTCACAATCTGGTGAAACAGCCGATACTTTATCGGCGTTACGTGAGATTCAAAAGCACAAACCAGAAGGGTTAGTGAGTTTGGCACTGTGTAACGTACCAACGTCATCATTAGTACGCGAGACGGATATCTTTTTGCCAACACTTGCAGGGCCTGAAATTGGTGTCGCGTCTACCAAAGCCTTTACCACCCAGCTTGTCGCGCTAGTGCTATTATTGTTAAAGATTGGTGTCGTACAACAGCGTATCGATAATGAGCGTTTGACGTCACTACTAGAAAACTTGCATAAGCTACCAGGTCAGCTTCATGCCAGCTTAAAGCTTGATACTCCTATTAAAGCGATGAGTGAAAGCTTTGAAGAGAAAAAGAGCTGCTTGTTCTTAGGTCGCGGTTTGCAGTTCCCAATTGCCTTAGAAGGCGCGCTTAAGCTGAAAGAAATCTCTTATATCCATGCTGAAGGCTATGCGGCAGGTGAGCTAAAACACGGTCCGTTGGCATTGGTAGATAAAGACATGCCAATCGTGGTACTTGCACCAAAAGACAATATGTTCGATAAGCTTAAAGCCAACATGCAAGAGGTACACGCGCGCCACGGTGAGCTGTTTGTATTCGCCAGTGAAGCCAGCCAAATGGTTGCAGAAGATAGATTGCACGTGGTCTATGTACCTGATGTCTGCGAGATACTCGCACCGATCGTTTATAGTGTTCCTGTGCAGCTGTTGTCGTACCATGTTGCTGTTATGCGCGGTACAGATGTCGACCAGCCACGTAACTTGGCCAAATCGGTAACGGTTGAATAATTTAAGTTGTTGATTTTACACTAAATTTAACCAATACAGCTTTATTCTAAATATTACCGTAACATGCCAAATCCTCCGCTATCTTATGCAAAGCAGATGGCGGAGGATTTTTTTGTATAAAAAATTGAAAAGTTTAATAACTTAATGGCACTTCAATTATAACCGTTCATTTGTGTACAGCGTATAAACACAGTACCAATTTATTATGCCATTATGAGTGTGATAAAAAGATATTTATAAGAGACAGTAAATATATAATGATGGCAT
This sequence comes from uncultured Psychrobacter sp., assembly GCF_947488565.1. Lineage (GTDB taxonomy): Bacteria > Pseudomonadota > Gammaproteobacteria > Pseudomonadales > Moraxellaceae > Psychrobacter > Psychrobacter saeujeotis. Next base: position 181,324 of record NZ_CANKZC010000005.1, read on the forward strand.
CTACATTATGAGCATTGAAGACACAAACATGAACCTGAATATGGATATCGAAAACGGCAACGTTGACCAAAACACCGATCCAATAGAAATCATTTATGAAGATGAGTTTTTAGTAGCCATTAATAAAGAGGCGGGACTACTCGTCCATCGCAGTTGGCTGGACAAAGGTGAGACACGCTTTGCTCTGCAGCTGACCCGCGATGCGGTAGGGTGTCATGTATTTCCAGTACATAGGTTAGATAGACCGACATCAGGGGTGTTGCTGTTTGCTAAAAGCTCAAGCGTCGCGCGCAGCCTTACCGAGGCTTTTACTGAGCGCAAGGTAACCAAACACTATTTAGCGGTAGTACGCGGTTACATGCCAGAGCAAGGCTCTATTGATCATGCACTCAGCTTTAAGCCTGATGCCATCGCTGATAAATTTGCCAGTTTGGATAAACCTGCCCAAGAGGCGGTGACCCATTGGCAAAGCTTGGCGCAAATTGAATTGTCCTTTGCCGTATCAAGAAAGCATGATACCAGTCGCTATAGTCTTATACGCTTAATACCTGAGACAGGGCGCAAGCATCAGCTGCGCAGGCATATGAAACATCTATTTCATCCTATAGTGGGTGATACTAGCCACGGCGATGGACGACATAATCGATTTTTCCGTAGTCAGTATGATTGCACGCGCATGCTACTGCATGCTCAGACTTTAGCACTCAGTCATCCAGTTACTGGTGAGCCGTTGCTTTTAAAAGCAGGATTAGATGATCAATGGATGCGCATTTTAGAAGAGTTTGATTGGGTTGAGAGTGTTGAGGGTTTGGTTCCCTATTGAGGATTTGAATATTAGGCTATAGGCTAATAGTCTCAATATTTTAACTTGCTGACATAGCTGTCAAATTCATAAATATTAACTGGGAAGGTTTTAGTTATATAGCTTAACGATAATAATCAAACCAAAAATTGTGCGTTTATTAAAATCAGCTCTACGGTTTTTTAGCAAGCTTACTGGTTTTCATTTACTTCACTCGATTAGATAAAATAACGCCAATTGAGCTTAACACTATGCCGCATACCACTACTATTGTTAAAGGCTCATGAAGTATCAACGCTGCAAGTAAGGCGGTCAGTCCAGGAGACAAGGAACCAAGCAGCAAGGTACGAATAGAGCCCAGTTTGTTGACTGCATAAGAAAACCCAATGGTTGAGACCACCCCAACACCAACGCCTTGTACTAAGATAAAAGGTAGCGCGTCGTCAAAAGAAACGACCCCTAGGTTTGTCTTTAAAATGCCAACCAGAACCATCACTAATACTATAAAAAATGATGTGTAAGAAAGGACAATAGCCACCGCTATTGGACTTAACTTTGTATTTTTTAGACCCAAGGTATAACCTGCCCAGACCAAGCTTGCAAGTAATAAGAAGGCCACGCCATGTAGCAGGCTTTTAGGCGGAGACCCTGCATTCCCTACAATCATAGCGGTTACACCAAATAAAATCAGGATGAATGCCAAAAATTTCTTTAACGAGATCTTTTGACGATAAAGAATAAAAGACAAGAGGGCAGCAAAGAATACTGGCGTCCCTGTCAAAATAGTACCAACGTAAGCAGCAGGAGCAGTTCTTGCGCCAAAGGAAGCTAGTAATAGAAAGGGCACGCCGCCACATAATATAAATAAGACATCAATCCATTTGATACTTTTGACTTCCCTCAAACTGGAGTATGCCCAAGGCGTCAATAAAAGTAATGGCACACTAAATCGAATGAGCATGACATCAGCAATACTTAGCGATGACCCACCAATAGCTCGGACAGTCAATGCAAAACCTGACCAAATAAGTAGCACGGCAATCATAGCCACATAGCCTTTCGCTAGCGGAGACATTGCAAATAAGGTGTTTTTGCGCGGAGAGGATTGAAAGATTGTATTCATGTCGATATCTTAAGCTTGTATACAAAGCCTAATTATCAATCAAACATCGCGCTTTTATCTCTATTCTTTTATTGCAAATCTATAGTTATTTAGTGGATAATGCCAATTAATATAGAATTATTGGCTTAAAACACCAGAAAGGTAATACATGGATAAAATTGATCGTCATATTTTGGAAGTGCTTCAGAAAGAAGGACGCTTATCGACAGCTGAATTAGCCGAGCGCATTGGTCTGTCACCCTCACCTTGTGCTAGGCGCCTGAAACGTTTAGAAGATGAATCCTATATAGAGAGTTACCAAGCGAACGTTAGTAGAGTGAAAGCTGGCATTGAGATGAGCTTTTTTGTGGAAGTTAGTCTCAATAACCATCAAGAAGCGTCAATTATCGCTTTTGAAAATGCATTATCTGAGATGGAAGAAGTCATTAATGGCCATGTGGTCTCGGGCCCTTATGATTACTTATTGGAAGTAGTCAGCGCAGACCTCAACGGTTATGAAGAGTTTACGCGTAAATTGCATAAGCTGACTAGCGTTAAAGACATACATACCCACTTATCAGTGAGAAAAGTGGTTAATAAAACAACGTTGCCTATTTTTACATGATATCTTTTAACACCTATTAGGGTCTGCGCTCAATTTAAAAGACAGTCATTTAAATGACTTAAGTAGTGAATAAACTCAAGAAGATGCCATGAAGACTTTACAACTCAGCTCAATCATTTTATTAGCAGCCTTATCCGCGCTAACCGGTTACCAAAAAACTGACAAGGCATTAGAGACATCACTAGAAACACAGTCCCCTAGCGTCATGAAAAAGTTATTCAATATTGATGTTGATAAAGCATTTTATATCACTTTTCCCGATCATAAGAATCAAATCCAATTGACAGAGTTTACTAAGTTGAGCACTAGTAAAAATGAAAAGCCTTATGTAAAAGGCGTCCTGTCAAACAATGAACATTATGCAGCATGGCTTGACTATACTAATATCACTGCGTTGAATATTTCAAATGATAAGAACATTTTTAAATTTGTTGCGCCTTATACTTTAACGAATACCAATCCTGATACGGATAAAAAATCCAGTCTAGATAGCCCTGATCTACCTAGTAGCGCACTCTATCTAGGTGCTTTTGAGCTAGATTACCATACTAATAATATCAACCAATACGGGCAACAGCTTTTAGGTAAGTACAGTACACTGACTGCGATAGATTATGATGGACAAAAGACTGTTGATGTCACTATACGTCAGTATCCAACACACGCTGACCAAGATAAAGAAATCAACTCAAGTGCTCATAGGCTGACGTTTGATGTAGATGAAGAGTTGAGCTTAGTTGATGATGCTATCGTAGAATAAGCATTTAGTGGCTTTAATTATGGGTTAGTCTCGTTTTTACCTGCATGATTAGTGATAAAGCATAAAAAGTTACTGATAAAGCTAGACAGATAAAAGTCAGAGGTAAAAACAGACTTTCTTGAAGTACGCCTTCAGAATCAATGTCGCCGTAAAACATGGTTTCCATCAGTCCAGAAAACGCAGCAAGCGCTAGCAGGATTGAGCCACCGATAAACAGTTTAGATTTCATAAAAGCTCCTTTAGATGATAAATTGAGGGCATACACACGCTTTCCTCATCGTTGTAGTATAGTTATCGATCAATGACACAAATAGGATAGTTTCCTGGATTCTGACCACCACCTAGATCTAAGCAAATATCATTATAATGACGTTCGTGAGCTTTGATACCTAGCCAAAAAGCAAGAATGGCAGTAACAGCAATGATTATCATCATCTTAATATTCATATAGAGATCCTAAGTAAACAAGTAACCACAACAATATTGAATTGGATCTATCTTATATGAGTTACAAATAAATAGAACTGTAGCTTGTTCTTTTCACAAACTCTTCATACTTGTGTTCTTTAAAGCAATTCCAATTACGAGTAAGTATATTAAAAGTGATTTGTTTGTCATGCAGTTTGTTGTTGTATTTTTCTTAATTTTAGGTCTTACCGCATTATTCATATATCGTATAAACATGATGTAGCGTAGTGAATGAAAAATTTGATAAATAAGTCCTGATAGGGCTTTTTTTATGCTTGTCATTTAGATATAGCGCTTCACTAGGAACAAATAAGACGCTACAGTCCTAATTTTGGGGTCTTTGCTGATTGTATATTTTAACTATACCTGCAATCGTATTTTTTTGAATGTTTACTTTTTTTCGTAATAGCGTTACCAGTATTTTAAATTAATATTTACTCATATTTTAAGGAAACATTTTGGCAATTATTGGTACAATTTGTGCTTTTCTTGCTTTGACTATAATCGCAATAATAGATAATTTTCTATTTGTACCTAAAAGGAGTAAACACAATCCTAGTAGTAAGTAAACACTGTCCCGATCAATCATAAGACTTTTTATGGTTTCGTTGTTTATAACTCTTTATTAACATCTTAAACGATTAACCCAGATATTTTAATATTAGTTCTTAGTTGTCCGAAAACCTCTAAGATATAGATCTCGGCTCGATGACTTTTCAAGCCTCAAGATCATTTGTCATGATCCATAAATACTCAAACCACTCCCTTATAAAGAAAATAAAGTCCTACTACAAATAACAATACCGAAAAACACTTTTTCAATAATTGCGGTGAGAGCATATGAGCAACTTTTGCGCCGATTTTAGCGGTAAAAAAGCTCATAATACTGATACCCAAAAAGGCATACACATGCACAAAGCCAATGGTATTAGGTACATTCACTTCTTGTTGCATACCAAAGAACATAAATCCTAACGCGCCAGCTATAGCAATAGGTAGACCACATGCCGCTGAGGTGCCAACCGCCTTTTGCATGACCACATTATAACGGGTGAGATAAGGCACCGTTAAGCTGCCGCCACCGATACCAAAGATAGCAGAGGCGATGCCAATGACCCCGCCTGCTGCCAACTGTTTCGGCTTAGACGGTAGCTGCATAACGTTGTTATTAGCATCATTAAAATCTTTACCTACCTGTTTTTTACCCCCAAAAAACATCTTATAGGCAACCCACAGCAAAAACACACCAACGATAAGCTGAAGGTATAACCCAGATATCTGTCCTGCAATCCCCGCGCCAAAAAAACAACCAAGCACCAAACCGGGAGCGAGGTTTTTAAAGACCGGCCACATGACGCCGCCTTTTTTATGGTGCGCCATCAGCGAGCTGATAGAGGTGATAATAATGGTTGCAAGGGAGGTACCCAATGCCAGATGCATGACGTTATCAGCGGGGAAATCCATTTGGGTAAAGACAATAAATAGCAGCGGCACAATGATAGTACCGCCACCTACGCCAAAAAGCCCTGCCGCAAACCCTGCTAGCGCGCCAATGATTAAAAAAATGAATAATTCCACAGGTGAGTACTTTTTAGTTGGTTAAAGTTAAAGAGTGAATCACTTAAGCCTTCTGTATTTGACGAACGTGATGATAAGCGCGATTAAAATAGACCAAACTCTCGCCACTTTCAGAGTCTTGCTCAGATTGGCTGATAGCGACTACTCGGCACATAAACACACTATGAGTGCCCACTTGCTGAATATCCTCAATAACGCAATCAAAGCTCACCAACGCATCTTGTAGAACGGGCGCGCCAGTGACCAGCTCAGTCCAAGTGCCCTGCGCAAAACGCTCCTTTGCACTTAATTTAGAAGCAAAGGCATTGGATAAATGCTCGTGCTGCGCGCCTAGCACATTAACCGTTAAGATTTTATTCTCTACAAAATGCACGTGCGAGCGTGCCGCCGTATTCATACAGACCAGCAAAGTTGGCGGCGTATCGCTGACACTACATACCGCAGATGCGGTAAAACCATGACTGCCGGACACGCCTTTAGTCGTGATCACATTCACCGCTGTCGTGAGCAACGACATGGCATTTCTAAAATCAGTGACTTCAATCATAACTAATATCCTAAATTTATCACAGCTTGTTTCTCAAATGCGCTTAGCTGTAGGCTGGGTTTTTAACCCAGCATCATAACTTTGTAATATATAAAAGCTGGGCTAAAAGCCCAGCCTACACGAATATATGTATGCTTGTAACTGAGGCCACTCATGGGGATAAACAAGCTAAGGGGTGTTAAGAAACGCTAAGTCGTCAGCTCTTGACGCACGATTGCCGCGCCAGCGCTTAATGCTTGTAGCTTACCGCGGGCAACCTCACGAGAGAGCGGTGCCATGCCGCAGTTGGTCGACGGATATAGCTTATCGGCATCGACGAACTGCAAGGCTTTGCGTAAGGTATCGGCCACTTCCTCAGCCGTTTCAATGGTGTTGGTGGCGACATCGATAGCACCGATCATCACTTTTTTACCGCGAATCAGCTCAATCAAGTCCATAGGCACATGCGAGTTTTGACATTCAAGCGAGATAATATCGATATTCGACTGCTGCAATTTGGGAAACGCTTGCTCGTATTGACGCCACTCGGAACCCAGTGTTTTTTTCCAATTATTATTGGCTTCGATACCATAACCGTAGCAGATATGCACCGCCGTTTCACACTTTAGCCCTTCGATAGCGCGCTCAAGCGTAGCCACGCCCCAATCATTAACATCATCAAAGAACACGTTAAATGCAGGCTCATCGAACTGAATAATATCGACACCAGCCGCTTCTAATTCGCGCGCTTCCTCGTTAAGGATTTTAGCAAATTCCCAAGCGAGCTTTTCACGGCTTTTATAATGCGCATCGTATAGCGTATCGATCATGGTCATCGGGCCTGGTAGCGCCCATTTGATCGGCTGATCGGTTTGCGCGCGCAAAAACTTGGCATCGTCAACAAACACGGGCTTAGTACGGCTGACCGCGCCTACCACTGTTGGTACGCTCGCCTCATAGCGATCACGTATTTTGACCGTTTCACGATTCTCAAAATCCACACCTTGCAGGTGCTCAATAAAGGTCGTCACAAAATGCTGGCGGGTCTGCTCGCCATCGCTGACGATATCGATACCAGCTTGTAATTGCTCTTGCAAAGACACGCGCAAGGCGTCTTGTTTGGCTTCTAATAACTGCTCGCCATCTAATGCCCAAGGCGACCAAATTTTTTCAGGTTCTGCCAACCAAGATGGTTTGGGTAAGCTACCAGCGGTTGAGGTTGGTAATAGTAATTTTGATGATAATGTTGTCATAGTGATTTGTCTTTTATATTTTGGTTTTTATAGTAAATGTATGGTGATTTGAGAAGAGACTGTTATCTATTTTTTACAGCCTCTGTCAGCGTAGACACAGCAAGCAAGAAAAATGTATAACAGTCTCCCTAAATAATCTCTACATCGAACTAGTTTCATATCTTGGCGAATAGCATACTATTAAGCCGCGCGTTTTCTAACCGTTGAACGGCTAACCTCAAAGTCTGCCGCCCACTCCTCTAAAATATTTTGATACGGCTTAATAAACTGCTCTTCGGTGAACTTACCTTGCGTTACCGCCATCTGACTACGCTCTTCACGGTCATAGACCACTTGTGTCAGCGAATAGTCTTGATAGGTTAAACTCGGCTGATACACTTGTGCAGCGGTCGAGTTGGCATTATAAATCTCAGGGCGGTAGATCTTTTGGAACGACTCCATCGTCGCAATAGCGCTGATCAGCTCAAGATCGGTGTAATCACTGAGCAAATCACCAGCGAAATAAAACGCCAGCGGTGCCACGCTACCGGTAGGCATGAAATAGCGCACGGTTAAGCCCATCTTATGAAAATAATCATCCGTCAAAGAGTACTCATCCTGTCTATACTCCACCCCTAATACTGGATGCTGATTGGCAGTGCGATGATAGGCTTTACTGGTTGAGACACTCAGGCAAATCACTGGTGTCTTGCTAAAGTTAGCTTTGTAGGCCTCTGACTGTAATAAATACTGAAACAGTTTGCCATGTAATTCACCAAACTCCGCTGGCGGCGGGCATCCTGGGTTTTTATCGAAATGCTCAGGCAGGACCACGCTAAAGTCGTAATCGCGCACATAGGATGAAAAGCTGTTGCCGATCATGCCATCAATACGGGTATTGTCTTTATGATCGACAATAGTGGTTTGTAGCATCTCAATGATCGGAAAGGCGTCGCCCTTACCTTCGATATCCATATTCGCTGAAATAATATCCACCTCAACAGAGTAACGATCGGCGTTTGGGTTATCTGAATGCGCTAAAGCATTAAAACGATTGTTAATCATATTAAGCGTCTTGCGCAAATTATCCTCACGCTGCTCACCACGTGCTAGATTAGCAAAATTGGTGGTCAGACGCGTGCTCTCTGCAGGCTGATAGTTTTCATCGAAACGGATGCGCTTAATTGAACAGCTAAATTCTTTACTCATGATAGATTGCCTTTATTCAAGATAAAACCAAATTTGTGTATGAGGTAGATCATACCCAAACTCTGACATGAATAAAAACGATGTTAATTAAATTTAAGATGAATATAATTCACTTATGAGCTGATAATATTAGGTAATAATGGTTTTCATGATTAATTTAGACAAATTTGTTAGGTAAAAAAATAGCCTTGTAAAAGCGTGAACAGTACTAAGGAAGACAAATCTAAGAGTTGACAAACCAATCGTCAATAATCTTACTACGACGAATACAAACCATATATAACGCATGGTACAAAGGGGCTATTAAGAAAATAGTGGCTGTATTATGGTAACTAACTAACAAATGATAGCAATTAATTATCAATTTCATAGTAGGACAGTTATTAAACCTAAAAAACCCTACTATTATTTTATTAATAGTAGGGTTTTCTTATTAAATATCATGTGAGTTAACGTATTAAATTTATAAAACTAGCATGTTCCACTCGGCGTTTTTCTCTTTTTAAAACATAACTTTATATTATAAAATGTTTCCGTTCCAAATACATTAACACAGGGACTATACCAAGTATATTTTTCCCCATCCATACAACCATTGTTGTAACAGAAAAATAGCCATCTATATTCTTTTACTCTTTTAAAGTTATAACACCACTCATCTCTATACTTTTTACATGGATAAGGAAAAATCCATTTCCAACATACTGTCCAATAGCTTACTGTTTCATGGGTAACCATTTCACACCTCCGCTGTCTTAATTATGAGACTTAAGAACGCTATGTATATAGTATATTACATATATAATATGTATATTAGATTAAGAGTGAAATAACTACAATTAAAAACATTATTGTCAATAATTTTGGATAGATACATTCTAGTAAAGTTTTAATCTCAATTTAATATGATTTGAATAATCTAGTTAATTAATAAGACACCATGCTGTTGATCAAAAATTCAAGTTACGTAAATAGTAAAGGACAGTTTAAAAAAAGTGGTACGAATTTAAAATGGCTAATACATAAACATTCTAGCTAATATTTACTTTTTTAATATATTAAATCATTAAACAATTACTTATATTACTTTTTAACATCGTTAATTGAAACAGTATGGATACTTCCTTCTCAGAGCTTCATCACAGTAGACACAGCTCTTTCGAGTACAAATTGTAAGCAGGCATTTGACATACTGTGGATACACAACTGGGAAACCATTTTTAGAATGATATAACTTATAGTGTTAAGTGCAGTCTTTTAATTTTATTACGTTATTGATACTGCTCGTATAGGTAGCCAATATCTTTTGTAAGAGAATTAGGCGATAAAAAAGGCCAAGACTTGTTCATTCAGTCTTAGCCTTTTCTATGCTTACTAAAGCTATATTTTGTCAGCAGCCGGATTATTGTTATCTTTACCATGCGGTGTCAACCATTTAGCAAACCATCCTGACAAATCATCCATCAAAGTATATACGACTGGAATTACGACCAAACTTAATAGCGTTGAGGTTACCAGACCGCCTAACACAGCAGCTGCCATCGGGCGTCTAAAGGTAGGATCGGCATCACCCCAGCCAAACACGAGCGGCAACATGCCAGCACCCATTGCAATAGTCGTCATAATGATAGGACGGGCGCGCTTGCGACAGGCATCGATAATAGCCTCAAAACGTGCTAAGCCTCTGTTTTGCGCAATAATGGCATAATCGACCAATAAAATAGAATTTTTGGTTGCGATACCCATTAGCATAATAAAACCAATCATCGACGGCATCGATAGACTACTACCCGTAATAACTAAGCCCACGAACGCACCGCCTATCGATAACGGCAGTGCCATTAAAATAGTAAAGGGCTGTAAAAGCTTACCAAAGAGTAGAATTAAGACGCCTAAGATACAGATAATACCCACTGACATGGCAATGACAAAACCGCTAAATAGCTCAGCCATGTTTTCTGCTTGACCCTGTGCAATCATCGTAATAGAAGCTGGAAGTTGCTGCATGGAAGAGGTGTTTTTGACTGCATTTATCAATTCACCAAGCTCACCTGCACCAGGCTGCACTGTAATAGTGATTGAACGTTCACGGTCAAGTCGGCTGATCTTTGCAGGCCCTGTACCAAACTTGAGATCAGCAACTTCGCCGACACGTACACCTTGTCCGGCTGGGTTTGTACTAGGTACATACAAGCCTTCTAACTGATTGACGTTTTGTTTGGCCACATCAGGTAAGCGCACCACGATAGGGATCTGCCGCGTATCTAAATTGAGCTTGGATAGACGCTGCTCATAATCACCCACTGTCGCAATCCGTAAGGTGGTTGCGATATCTTGTGTAGTGACGCCTTTATCTGCCATTGCTAGCCGATTAGGGGTTACAGTCAGCTCTTGTTGCGGTAAGCTGCGATCACTGGTGACCGCGCCTACAATTGGTAATGCGCGGATATCTGTCATAATTTGCTGGGCAGTCTGCTCTAGCACTTGCGGATTGGTACTGGTCAATGAAAAGCTATATCCCGTCTCGCCGCCGCTTGATAACCCTACTGTAAAACGCGCACTAGGCACTTCTGTCAATATGGCACTAATATGTTGTTCAATCTCCTTTTTGGAGATACGCTCGGCACGCGGTGTCAAAACGATATCTAAACTGGCAATATTCTTTGCGCCGCCACTGCCGCTAGAGCTGTTTGGACCCATCGCCTCTTGTGCTTGTCCAACTGAAGAAAAAACATGAGCAACTTCAGGCAATACTAAAATACGCTCACGTGCTAATGCGGTCACTCGCTCGGTATCTTGAAGCTCAACATCAGGTGTCAGCTCAATCCCTACTCGCGTTTGATCAATGTCATTATCAGGAATAAACGAGGTCGGTAGTAGCTGTACTAATGCCAATGACCCTACAAATAGTAATAAGGTGGCGCCCATCGTTAACCAGCGATGATGAAGTGTCCAGGATACTATCTTTAGATACCAGGTCATCAAGGCGCTTTGTTTTTCGACCCGATGTTTTTCTGGTCGCAAAATGTAGGCTGCCATCATTGGTGTAATCAAGCGCGCGACCAATAACGAGGCAAAGATAGCCATCGCTGCTGTCCAACCAAATTGGCGGAAGAACTGTCCAACCACACCGCCCATAAAGGCTGTGGGTAAAAATACTGCGATTAAGGTAAAGGTAGTGGCAATAACTGCAAGACCGATTTCATCAGCGGCTTCCATTGCCGCTTCATAAGGTGTTTTACCCATCCGTAAATGGCGAATGATATTTTCGACCTCAACGATAGCATCATCGACCAACACTCCGATGACCAGCGACAACGCCAATAATGAAATAATATTGAGACTAAAATCAAACAGATACATCCCCAAAAAAGTAGGAATGACCGACAATGGCAAAGCCACAGCGGCGACGATAGTGGCGCGAATATTGCGTAAAAATAAGAACACCACAACGACTGCTAAAATACCGCCTTCAATCAACATGCGTAACGAAGACTCATAGTCCTCTTCCACTGGAGTCGCACGGTCGTAGACTTTTTCGACCTCGATATTACTCATCTCAGCACTTAACTGCGCCAGTGCTGCGTCCACTCTCTTGGTAACTTCGACTTCACTGGCACCGCGTGAGCGCGTAATGTTAAAGGCGACAACCGTTTTGCCATCTAGCTTGGCAACGGAGCTAGGATCAGCCGCGCCATCCGTCACTTCAGCCATACGCCCTAACGCTTGTGTGCCGCCAGTAGGTACGGCAATCTGTAACTCGGTAAGCTCACGCGCACGCTCTACCGCTCCCAACACTCGAATGGTCTGAGTCGTAGTACCAACTTCAGCTTCTCCGCCTGCGCTATCTTGCTGAATACCAGTGATTTGCTGAGACAACTGAGGGATAGAGAGCTGTAAGCCACTAAGCACGATAGGGTCAGCGGCAACCGTAATCTCACGCTCAAGACCACCAATACGACTGATAGCGCTTACTCCTTGAATATCAGATAAGCGCTTGGTAATCGTGTCGTCCACGAACCATGATAAGTCCTCAACACTCATATTATTTCCAGTCACAGAATAGGTGACTACTGGAAATCCTGCGGTTGAGACTTTAGTAATAATAGGATCATTCGCGGCGGCGGGTAAGTCTCCACGTACCTCACCGACAGCTGAACGCACATCATCCATGGCTTCTTGAATGTCTTTTTCTAACACAAACTCGGTTGCGATAGTCGCAGCGCCTGTTTGTAAGGTAGTACGAATATGCTTAATACCTTCAATGCTAGTCAGTCTGTTTTCAATCTTTTTAGCCACATCGTTTTCAAGCTGGGCTGGGGCGGCTCCTGGCAAAGTAACCGTGACTACGACCGCTGGTAGATCAATATCAGGGAACTGCTGCACTTTCATTTGTTGAAAGCCAAACAAACCACCGAAAGTGAGCAAGACAAATAATAAAATCGCAACGAGCGGGTTTTTGATAGAATAGGTAGATACATTCATATTCATGATGTTGCCTGCACAGCCTGACTCTCAATGACCCGTACCAAGTCACCATCATTTAAAAAACTACCGCCTTGCTTGACCACTCTAGTATCGCTCGGCAAAGGCTCTGCAAGTATGGCGCTGTTGTCAATACGATCTCCTAAGGTCACGCGCTGCTGTTGAATACGGCCAACCGTTTTGCCATTTTGGGTTTTGATATCCGTCACTAGCATCACATAATCATAGCCATCGTTGCTGACAATGGCGCTATTGGGCACCGTTTGCATGCTTTCGCTACCGAGCAAAAACTCACCAGTTTGGTACATACCTGCACGCGCTGCAGAGTTGTCATTTAAGCTTGCATAGATAGTAATTTGACGGTTATTGTCCGCTGTCGGCGCGATACGACTGACTTGCCCCATCACCGACTGGTCCCTTGGCAAGCTGACTTTAACAGGCGTGCCCACGTTTATATCACCAATTAACTTAGGATCGATATCAGCACGCCACTCTAAAACACCCCCCTTAATAATCGTAAATAGCGGCTCACCACCTGCGACCATGCCGACCTCAGCCATCTTTTCACTGATTACCCCACTTACGGGCGCGACGACGTTGGCATTCTCAAAGTTTAGGCGCTGATTGCTTAAGCGCGCTTTTGAGGCTTGCAGGGATGCTCTAGCACGAATCTCAGAAGTACGGTAACGGTCCGCCTCTTGTTTACTGATAGCATCGATATCAAGTAGCGGTAGCACGCGTGCCGCATCTGCACTCGCATTGGCAAGCGTGGCTTCGGCTTCGGCCACGTCTGCTTCTGCTTGCAACACCTGTTGTTCCATCGCGTCGGTATCGAATATTGCCAAAACCTGACCTGCCTTAACGCGCGCACCTTCTTCAACCAATACACGCTCAATCGCCACCCCATTGACCTTGGCACTGACATTGGCAATATCCTTGGCACTAATCGTACCGTCAGCTGTTAGCGTGTTGCCGACACTATCTTGACTCGGCTGTACGGTTTCGACCGTTAAAACGGCTTGATCGCTATCGGTATCAATGGGCACCTTATCATTTTGTGTCCCAGAGACAACGGTCGACTCATCCGTAGTCGAGTCATTGCCACCCCAATATTTGCCTAACAGCACACCAATGACCAGCACTGCTACCAGCACAGGCAATAGCCACACAGGCAGCTTTTTTGAGGGTTTATGCTTAGGCGTATCAGGGTTGCGATAAGGCGGCAGCTCACTCTCAGGTGTAGAATTAGACACTTGCTTATCATTAGGGTCTTGAAGGTCACTCATAGTTGGTCTCTATAAATAAGCACATTGGTAAAAAAGAGGATAAACGTTAATTTTTAGCGGGGTGGTATAGACAGTTTATATTATTGAACGCTTTTTGCATTGTAGTCTATCGTACCAACAGGTCAACTGTCGTTTATCCTTTTTTATCAATAACTCACCAAGAACTATCGTTAGAATATGAAGTAAACGTGCAGTAATAAAAATATAGAGGTAGGAGTCTATGAGTGGGGAGTTGTATGATTAACTAAAGAGCCTTTCATGACTCATAAAAAAAGGCTAAAAAATATAAGAACAAGAAAGTATAAGAGTGAAGCAATCTCTAAATAAAACTTCTTTTAAAATATACCAATTGGTCAGATGCATAGAAAAGGATAGCACTGACTATTGTTTTTGCATTTATAGTTTATATATGGTTAAAGTTCTACTTGCCAAACTATCTTATACGTTTTTTTAAGCATTGGTATAGCGGCTGGCTTCTGGCATCCAGCGATGAATTAGTTGGCTGACGTCGGCTTTACGCGTGGGGTCGGCAATTAGATGCTTGGCCAAACGTTGAGCGATGGCAAATAGCTCTTCATCACGAATCAAATCCGCCAGATAATAGCCTACATTACCCGTTTGGCGTTTGCCTAGCAGCTCACCTGGTCCGCGCAGCTCAAGATCTTTTTGGGCAATGACAAAGCCATCGGTGCTATCGCGCAGCACATTTAACCGTTCTGTACCTGTCTCTGATAAAGGTTTTTGATACAGTAGAACGCAGAAACTTTTGGTCGAGCCGCGTCCAACGCGACCACGCAATTGATGCAGTTGTGACAGACCCAAACGCTCGGCGTTTTCAATGACCATTAACGATGCGTTCGGTACATCAACGCCGACTTCGATGACCGTTGTAGCAATCAACAAATCAAGATTGCCTGCCTTAAACTCTTGCATGATGGCTTGTTTATCAGCGGACTTCATTTTGCCGTGAACCAGGCCAATACGAATATCCAAACGCTCATTTAAGTCCTCAAAAGTCGCCTCGGCAGCTTGTGCATCAAGTACGCTCGACTCTTCTACCAAGGAGCACACCCAGTACGCTTGCCTACCTGACTCACAGTTAATTGCAATGCGTTCGATCACTTCATCGCGGCGGTTACGATCAATGGTCACGGTCGTAATCGGTGTACGCCCGGGTGGTAGCTCATCGATAATTGAGGTGTCCATATCGCCATAGACACTCATCGCGAGCGTACGCGGAATAGGCGTTGCGGTCATAATTAGCTGATGCGGCGTACTATTCGCCACACCTTTATTAGTCAAGGCCATGCGCTGCTCAACCCCAAAACGATGCTGCTCATCAATAATGACTAAACCCAATTTGGCAAATTGTACTTGCTCTTGAAATAAAGCATGAGTACCAACCACCACTTGCACCGTATTTTCGCTCACGGCTTCTAACGCTTCGCGGCGCTGCTTTGCGGTTTGTTTGCCAGCCAGCCAACCGACTTGGATACCCAACGGCTCAAACCACTGTTTAAAGTTTAACAAATGCTGTTCTGCTAAAATCTCAGTCGGTGCCATGACCGCCACCTGCCAGCCGCTATCAAGCGCGTAGCCTGCTGCGCCTGCTGCGACTAACGTTTTACCTGCGCCTACATCACCCTGTACCAGTCGCAGCATTGGAATAGAAGTCGCCATATCAGTGGTAATATCTTTCATCACACGCTGCTGCGCACCGGTTAGATCAAAGGGCAATGCTGCAAACAACTTATCAGCCAATGGGCTTTGAGTGGTGCATTTGGGCGCTTTATACTGGTGCAGCTGCTGACGGCGATATAACAGACTGAGCTGATGCGCGGTCAGCTCTTCGATAATAAGGCGCTGACAAGCCGCATGTGTACGCGCGCTTAATTGAGTGAGTAGTTTATACTGCTGTCCAGCGTCGGTATAAGTAGGCGGTGTATGCAGTAGCACCAACGCTTCAAATATCGTTAAGTTGTAGACATTGCTGTGTGCATTGTTATGAGCGCCACTAGCGGCGATCGAATTGCCTTTATTGCTTGCGTCATAAGTAGTCACACCAGCTTTGTTACCGTGATCAGTAGCAGCGTTGTCTGGCACACTACGCGCCAATGCGGAGAATATGTCTTCTGAATAATCCGTCTCTGTAACCAGTAGTTTAGTCGGCTCAAAGGGCGCTAATGGCAAATCTGCTACCACAGCAAAATCCTCTGGCGTAAATAGCGTCATTGGTAGACCTTGGCCGCGTACGGTTTGTAGGGCCAGCTTAATCAAAGTACGTAATTTATTTTGATGCAGGCCTTTGACGCTCGGATAGATGGGCTGTAGGCCCGTGTTGGTAATGGCGACACTATCAGTCAAAATCTGATATTCAGGATGATGCATCTGCTTGCCGTAACGGCTGACTTTTACTTCTCCAAACAGCTGTAGTCGCGTGCCCACACTCATGGTCTGGGCAAGGCCACGATAAACCTTGAAGAAGCGTAGAGAGATTGTGCCAGTATCATCGTCTACAATCACCGTCATGCCACTGCGTTTGGTCTCGACATGTACCACCCGCCCCGTGATTAATGCCGCTTGCCCATGCCCTACATCTGCGATAGATACGAGTCGGCTACGGTCTTCATAATCTCGCGGCAAATGGAGTAATAAATCAAAAATCCGTGTAATACTCAGTTGCGTTAATTGCTCTGCTACTTTTGGTCCGACACCTGCCAGCGCCGTCACTGGCATATCTAATGCTGAAGCCGACTGTTTGGGCAACACACTGTTTGATAAGTCGGCTATGGAATGGCTAGATATTGGCATCAAAAACCTTAAAGATATTATTTTAAATTCTACATACTCAAATGTTTTATACTTGATTATTGTATGACACTGATGATGAAAGTATACCTAACTATGACGACAATCAATACGCTATAAAGTGTACTTTAATCATTATAGCTGACAATACTATTAATAAGACTAAGCTATTTGGTGATCGTGCGTCTATAGACTCAACCCTTAATCAACCATTCATTTGACCAATATTTTGCTTTCAAAATGCTTTTAAGGCCTTTCTATGTCCGTTCAGCCTATTCACAATCTAGATTCTCAAACCTTCTATGAAAAAGTCATACGCACAAGCCTACTGACGACTCTAGGCGTCATTGTCAGTGCTTGTAACAGCATTGGACCATCCACTCCAATCACACAAACTCAGCCAGTCACAAAAGCACCAACCGTCGCTTTAGTGTTAGGTGGCGGCGGTGCTAAAGGCTTTGCTCACGTTGGTGTTATTAAAGTATTAGAAGAAAGCGGTATCACGCCGACACTCGTGGTAGGAACGAGTGTCGGCAGTTTGGTTGGTAGCCTTTACGCAAGTGGTTACACACCAATGCAGCTTGAGCAGGTGGCTCTGAGTACCCCCGATAGCGAATTAACAGACTTTGTCTTATCCAACCAAGGCTTTATCGAAGGCATCAAACTCAAAAATTTTATCAACGCTAAAGTTGGTGGTCGTACAATAGAGGACTTTCCGATCCGTTTTGCGGCTATCGCAGCTGAGAAGCACACACTCAAAAAAGCGGTCTTTACCTCAGGAGACGCAGGCCTTGCCGTCCAAGCTTCTTGTAGCGTACCAAATATTTTTATTGCCCCGCGTATTCCCGAAAAAGTCGGTAAAAAATATATTGATGGCGGTGTGGTCAGCTTGGTGCCTGTCGATAGTGCTCGAGACTTGGGCGCTGATATTGTCATTGCTGTCGATGTCACTATGCCCACGTTTAGTAAAAATAATCTGACTAGCAATCTACTACCGGCTATTACTTCATTAAGTAGCTTTTGGGCATTACTGGAAAACAACCTAGCCTCGAACGTTGCTTATTCGAGTACCAGTCGTCACTTATCAGTACGTAACGAACGCGAGCGCGCCGACATTGTGATTACTCCTAATGTCGGTCACATCAGCTCGTTAGATACCAGTCAACGTAGCGCACTAATTACCGCTGGCGCGCAAGCCACTTCCCTGCAAGTCAATGTCATCAAACAACTTATTAAAGAGAAATCTAGTAGTAAGCACGCCACCCTTTAACACCTTATAAACTGTTTTTTACCTGCTCTAAAGATGGCATAAAAAAAGCACCGCAATTATTAATTGCCGTGCTTTTTTATTTTACCAAGTATATCGACTGTGGCTATTATTTTACTTTTGCACGATATTTAACCATGACAGTATCGTTGAGACCGACACCTTCGATATCCCAGCGTACTGCTTTATAATGCTTGAGATCAACTTCTTGTAGTTGGTTATCCACTCGCGTACGTAACGGCATCCGAGCAAAAGTATCACCATCGACACTACCGTATGGAAAATCAGGAGACACCGTGCGTAACAGCTCCACTTGCTCAGGAATAGTCAAGGTAACCGTCATCTTACGCACCCGATCTGGATTGGTATTGGTAAAATATCCTTGATACTCTAGAACGTTACCTGGCTGCAAGCGCGTATTGGCATCTACAGGCACCAATGTCTCTTGTCCATTCGCATCCACGCTTATAAGAGAAGCTGTAATCTTGGTATCAACGGCTTGCATATTTGAGTTGCTACCATTAGCATTTGCAACTGTCTTTACAGCAGCAGAGCCATCAAGTGCAGGCTCTGGTGTTGGCAGCATAGCTGACGCTTGGGTTGTGACTACCATTGCACCGATAAGGGTACCGGCGACGACTTGAAATAAGCGATGACCGCTCCAAGCAGTAAAAGGACTGGCTAAATGGTTTATTTTCTTCATGATATTCGTTATTCCTAGTTAATGTATCGGTAAAACAGTGCTACTCAAGGTTTATTGATGAGACAAAGCTGTAATCTTTTTTCGTATTTCTTCCTACATATTTTTCAAACACAGGTTATGTACTCTACATTATGCGTTGAAAATACAATTTATGCGTGTCATTGATCATGTGATAGGGCTTAGCATAGCAAAAAGCTTTTATAGGTATACTAACCCCGTGTTTAGGTTGTGTATATAGACAACTGACCAAATTCAAACAGCGATCGTCAAAATAAAAAGATAGCTCATACCGACGTTTTTTGCTATGGTAAATCTTTAATATTCGTTAAATCTTTAATGTCTCTTATCTTTTACCATACCTACTATTATTGCTCCTACTATGACTATTAGCGCCATGCCCCAGATTAAACCTGAATACGTCCATTGGTTCCGTAACTCTGCGCCTTATATCAACACGCATCGCGGCAAGACTTTCGTGATTATGTTTGGTGGTGAGGCAGTCAATCATCCCAATTTTAACACCCTTATTCATGACTTTGCTTTGTTACACAGCTTAGGAATCAAGCTAGTATTGGTGCATGGTGCGCGTCCGCAAATAGAAAAAAATCTACAAGAAGCTGGTATCGACTCTCCCCTACATCACGACGTTCGCATTACGCCACGTAACGCCATGCCATCTATCTTACAAGCGGTCGGTGCTATTCGTCTACAGATCGAAGCCCAATTATCAATGGGGCTTGCCAACTCGCCCATGTACGGCTCACGTATTGATGCGGTTTCTGGTAACTTTGTGACCGCGCGTCCTTATGGTATTCGCAATGGCGTCGATCATCAGATGACAGGTGAAGTACGCTCCATCGATATCGAGGCGATTAAGAACAACCTACTACACGATCATATTGTCATTTTAGGCTCAATGGGCTATTCAGCAACAGGTGAAGTTTTCAACTTGTTGAGTGAAGATGTGGCGCTTAGTGCGGCAGTGGCGCTTGCTGCAGACAAGCTTATCTTCTTAGGTGAAGAGGCTGACATCAATGATAACGGTCGCTTATTGCACGAAATGATTCCAAATGAAGTGGATCGTTTTTTGCGAGAACGTGATTTGAACAATGAAATTAATTACTTCTTGCATTGTGCCAGTTTGGCTTGTCGCCAAGGTGTTCATCGTACACATATCATCTCGTATGCCAAAGATGGCGCGCTACTTGAAGAGCTGTTTACACGTGATGGCTCCGGTACGCTAATCAGTCACGACCCATACGAAGAGATTCGTCATGCCAATATAGATGATGTGGTCGGTCTTATTGAGCTGCTAACACCATTAGAAGAGCAAGGCATCTTGGTCAGCCGCTCACGCGAACGTCTAGAACAAGAGATCGACAACTATAGTGTGATTGAGCGCGATGGTATGATTTTGGGCTGTGCGGCACTATATCCACTTAATGATGATTCAGCAGAAGTTGCTTGTGTGGCTGTGCATCCAGAATATCGTAATGGTAGCCGCGGTGCAGACTTGCTGGCATTTTTAGAACAGCAAGCGCGCAGTCATGGCCTACATAAGTTGTTTGTATTAACCACACGTACGGCGCACTGGTTTGTAGAACAAGGCTTCGCTGAAGTCAATGCTAGTGCATTACCAGAAGCTCGCCAAGAAAAGTACCATAATGGTCGCAACTCTAAAGTATTTCAAAAGACCCTTTAAATACGGCACTTTATCTTATACAAAAATCCTGTGACTAAAAAAGCCCTCATATCCAATATGAGGGCTTTTTCAGTTATCTAATATTATATGCTTAACGCAGCATTAGTTTACTTTTGTGCTATTTTACTTTTAATAGCTCAACAGTGAATATGAGCGTGCTATTAGGTTCAATACCTGAATTTCCAGCTTCGCCATAAGCGATATCTGCTGGAATATAGAACTCATATTTGCCGCCTTCTTTCATCAGCTGTAAACCTTCAGTCCAGCCAGCGATGACTTGGTTCAATGGGAATTCGATCGGCTCGCCGCGCTCATAAGAGCTATCAAACACAGTGCCATCGATCAATTTGCCCTCGTAGTTTACTTCAACCACGTCAGTCGCTTTTGGTGATTTGCCCGTACCTACTGTTAGTACTTTATATTGCAGACCAGAATCCGTCTCTTTTACGCCCTCTTTTTTAGCATTTTCTGCTAAGAACGCAGCACCTTTGGTTTTATTCTCTTCTGCTTTGTTCTGCATATCTGCAACAAACTTCTCTTCTTGTTCTTTTTGGTACGTCGTTAGTACCTCTTCCATCTGCTCTTGGGTCAAGGCAGACTCTTCACCTTCATAGCCATCACGAAAGCCTTGCTCAAAGGTATCAAGGTCTAAATCTTGTACCGCTTCTTTATTACCTTCTGCCATCATAAAGCCCAAGCTATAGCCTACTTTTTCTTTCGCTGTACTTTGCTCAGTAATAGAAACACTTGGAGTAGCGCTTTCTTGGTTGCCATTGTTGGTACTACAGCCTGTAGCCAATAACATTGCACTGGCCAGCGTACTGATAGTTAAAGTGGTAATTTTTTTCATATATTACTCTCAATCTGTTAAATCAATTAGGAAGAACACTAAAATATTATTTGCCAGCTATCATAGCAAATCTTAGTTTTATGAGCTATGTTTCCGATAAAATTAACATAACAATGTACAGTCTTTGTTAATTTTTGCCCCAAAAATAACAACTTATCACACAATTATAGCGTCAGGTAAAGCATTCTAACTTTAACTGCATCATTATATCAGCTAAGCTTAATCAGCTAAATTGATAAGTCAATTAAAGTAATTTTTTAATACTATCTTTCTTTGTAATGGTTTAGGCAAAACTTTTATAAGAAAACATTAAATTAGTCAATAATGTTAAATACAACAATACTATTTTTAAAATACTGTGTATCCGTCGATAATATAATCCATGATTGTTTTATGACTTACTATATAGTGATTAAAGGAGGACAGGATGAACCCAATGTTTGCATCTTTTAATGGTTATCTTGGTGGACCTATCGGCTCCATCATTGGTGCTATTTTGATCTTTGTGATCGGTTGGCTCGTTGCCCTTGGCATCGCAGCTTTGGTACGCAATGTATTGGCTAAGGTCAATTTAAACCAGCGTATGAATTCTTCTACAGGCAAAACCTACGATTTAGAGGGTATTATCTCTAAAGTCGTTTTCTGGTTTATCTTCGTTATTGCTATTTCAGGCGCGTTGACTCAGTTAAACTTAAATTCAATTTCAGCACCGTTTGCAAATATGGTTAATCAAGTACTTGCCTTTATTCCAAATCTTATAGGCGCTATTGCTGTCGGTATCATTGGTTGGGTTATTGCAACTGTTGTGCGTACGGCGCTTAACACTGCTTTGTCAAAGACGACTATGGATGAGCGTTTAAGTGCTCAAGCTGGCGTTAAACCTATGAGCAGTACTATTGCTGATATGGTTTATTGGTTTATTTTGTTGGTTGTATTGACGATGGTACTTGGCCAGTTAGAGCTTGATGGTTTGTTTGCTCCATTGACCAATATGGTTGACAAAATCTTTAGCTTTATCCCTAATATTCTTATCGCTATTGTGGTTTTTGTGGTGGGTTATATCATCGCCAAAGTCGTACGCGGTATCGTGACCAACCTTGTATCTACCTTTAACGTACAAGCATTGGCTACCAAAGCAGGTTTGAGTGAAGAAAATAGCTTACCTAATATCGCTGGTTCTTTAGCGTTTTTGGTTGTTATCATCCCAACCGTCATCGCTGCATTAAATGCTCTAAAAATTGAAGTAATTGCTCGCCCAGCGACTAATATGCTTAATAAGATTATGGAAGCATTGCCTAACATTTTCATGGCCATAGCGATCCTTGTTGTGACTTATTATGTCATACGTATGGTAGCAGACATCATTAAAGGCTTGATCGAGAATACTCAGGTTAACCAATTACCTGCTAAAGTTGGCCTGCAAGAAACCATGGGCGACAAAAAGATCTCTGATCTAGTCGGTTATGCCATTATCTTCTTTGCTATGTTGTTTGCTGCAATCGCGGCAGCTGATTTGCTTGGTTTTGAACCTATCTCAGCGATCATCACGATGTTTATCGCCTTTGGTGCAAACATCATCTTAGGTGCGATCATTCTATTCATCGGTTTTTGGCTTGCCAATATCATTGCTGGTGTCGTTGAGCGTTCTGAAAAAGGCTCACAATTTTTAGCCAATATCGTACGCGTATTGATCATGGGCTTAGTGTTAGCAATGGGCTTAAAAGCCATGGGTATCGCTGACTCTATTGTAAATCTAGCATTTGGCTTAACTTTAGGTGCCGTAGCCGTTGCTTTTGCTCTATCGTTTGGTCTTGGTGGTCAAGAAGCTGCTGCTCGTTTCTTACGTAAAATGCAAGACAAGATGGATAAAGAACAGGACAAAGCAGAAGCAAAGTCTACTGTTCATACCAGCTCGTCGACTCAGGAAAAAGTCGCTGACTCAGTTCGTGATAATACACCTACTGCTTCTACTAGCCCATCGACTAGCGACTTGCACACAGACGTAGTTGACACCACTAAGCTTGGTAGTGATCATGTAGATATCACGCATGTAGAGACACGTGATAACAATACAGACACTGGTTCAAACTTAGATTCAGGTACAGACTTTACTGACATCGATAACAACGATAATCTAAAGTAAGTTTGAATATAGCTATCGTTTGAATATAGAAAAGACAGCCTAGGCTGTCTTTTTTTATGGTTCAGATTTTATGTTTATAACTTAATAGGTCGTGCAGGTACATTTAAATTCAACTGTATTCGTGTTGATGGACCATCGTCTACTGACTGACTGTTTTGTACTTGCGCTTTGTTTTGCTGATTTAAGCGCTGTAACTGCTTGGTTAATTGACGCTCCCTTTGAGTCATAGACTCAACTGGCTGAATCCATGCATCTATGTCTAAATAAGTGTCGTCACTCTCTAAGACAAACTCGATGCCCAGTACAATAATATGGTGTAGCTCAACGAGTGGCAAACGCAGGGCAACATCTTGTGCAATTGCTTGTAGCCTTGGTTGGATAACCGCTCTACTCTGCGCGGTATCTTTGCCTTTTCCATAAAATATCATCACATAATGACGGCCCAAACTTGTATAAGAGTGCTGATGAATAACATACCCATTCTCCTTCATAGTAAGTGCGCGCTCAGGATGTTTATATAGGGTACGTATAAGCTCATGACGTGAAAATAAAGACTCATCTAAGAGCTGTCGTTGCCATATAGTCTGTGCGTCTACCACCTTTTTATTGGTTGTAATAGACGGCTCGCTAGCCAAGCTAATGATTTGCCCACTAAGCTGTGACCACAATATAGACGCCTGTTTTTGGTGCTGCTGATAGGCATGCTGTAAACTCACGTCTTGTTGTTTTTGCGCCAAACTCATCGCGACCAAAGCCGAATTTGGCTTATCCTGCAAGCCATTTTTGATAAGCGCATTGTCTACACCTATAGCCTGCGCCAACAAAGTATCACTATGCATAAATTGGTTGATAATTGCTGTTTCAGTCTCAAAGCTCGCTACCCCGCTTATGAGCGATTGATTAATATGCGTTAAGTGAAAATCCAAAAATTGCCATAGATCACAAGGAGTCTGAACCCTTTCGATAGCTAGATACCAATCCTGACGACTAAATACTTGTAACAATTGCTCGTCTTTACCAACATCTGCTATCAGATGCTCCATAAAGTAACGCGCCCCAAAGCTATGATTGATAGACGTCGTCACCGATAGTCTCTTGTCTTCTTTAATACCATCATTATCTGATATTTGATGATCTACAAGTTGAACATCCAGTACTAACACCTTGTGAGTCACAGTATTACTATCTTCATCACGCTGCACACTTTGCTTTTGCCATATCATTGCAGCTTTGACAATAGCGAGGCGTGCCGTTTCAATATCAGCCGTACTACTCATGATAGATAGGGGCAACGACACTTCTAGTATGCGTAGCGCTCCTTTTGGCAACTTATAGGCATATTGACAGGCAGAATACTCTACATCTGCTGTTTGTGGTATAGACAAGCTCACAGTAGAAGGTGACAACTGTAGATAACAGTTTAGCGCTTCTAGGGCAAGAGGACGTTCAGATAAAGGTTTGATAGCGTCTGGCACAATGCATCACTCTTATGGTTGAAAAATAGCATTCTTTTGAACAAGTATAATTGCGAGCTAATACGCAAAGTAAAAAATAACAGCGTGATAAATATCCATATAAAAAACCTTAACCATCGTAACACTCCTATACAAGAAGACTGTTATACATCGCAGCTTTGCTGTCGCTTTCAAAGCAGTGACTTGTTATGATAATAATAAAGCAATACCATTTGAGGGTCGATTCATGGATGATAAACTGATCGAAACTCCCTTTGCCGGTTTTGCTTATATAGTTACTCTCTTATAATAACAAGGATTGAAGGCCATGAAACGTTTTAAAGAAAAGACAGTTATCGTTACAGGAGCAGGGTCAGGTATTGGTCGTGCAACCGCTATTCGATTTGCTCAAGAAGGTGCCAGTGTGGTCTTAGTAGGTCGTACTGCTGAAACTTTAGAAGAGACCGCAAAAGAGTTTCCCTTAGATCGTACATGGATTCATAGCGACAATTATCTTACAGTTACCTGTGATATTAGTGTACAAGACCAAGTACAAGAAATGATGAAAAGAGTCATAGAAAAGTTTGAAAAGATTGATGTATTGGTGAATAACGCTGGCAAGGCAACACAAGGTAAAATCACTGAGATGTCAGCTGAAGAGTGGAAATCTGCAATCGATGTCAACTTAAATGGTACGTTTTATGTCTGTCAAGCTGCAATGCCGTATCTGATCAAGACGAAAGGCAATATCATCAATGTCTCATCGCTTTCAGGTATCGGAGGCGATTGGAACATGGCGGCCTACAATGCGGCCAAAGCTGGCATTACCAATCTAACTCGTACGTTGGCTCTCGATCACGGTCCAGATGGGGTACGTGTCAATGCCGTTAATCCCAGCGTGACGGAGACCAATATGACCAGTGCTATTCAAAACAACAAGGCCAAAACTGACAAATTTTTGGCCCGTTGCCCACTAGGACGTCTTGCCACTCCTGAGGATATTGCAGCAGCGATCACCTTTTTAGCAAGTGATGATGCCTCGATGATTACTGGTGTCAATCTGCCTGTTGACGGCGGTGTGAATGCTTCTAACGGACAACCAAACTTCTAAATATTAATAGCAAGACCCTCATCTCCGTTACATATTAATCATATTATTGTCAGCCTCAACGACAAGCTTAGATCACTACGGTTCAAAATAAAAAAGCCTTCGATATTGAAATATCGGAGGTTTTTTGGATATCAATACTTATAAGCGGGAAGTCCACCTCACAACGACCTACTTTAATAAAACTGTCAATCATCTACGCTATTAACGTCTTGTAGTGGCTGCGACAAGCGCTCAGGATACCTTGGAACCACTCCCTGATATTGACTATAAATTTTTTGCAAATCTCCTGCAATATCTCCAGTAGGATAAACCAAAGACATAAATCGTATCTCTTTGGTTTTATAATCCAGCGCTACTGGTAAGATTGGCACATTGGCCCCTACTGCCAAATAATAAAATCCTGTTTTCCACTCTTTGGTATATTGACGCGTCCCTTCTGGAGATAACCCCAAAAATAAGGGTTCGCCAGTTTTAAACTTATCAATACTTGCCTGCAATACTGACCCTTTATTGCCACGATCAATAGGGATAATACCCATCCAACGTAGTAGCTGAGCAAGAACTGGTACCTTAAACAGAGTATGCTTGCCCATGATACTAATTTTTAGATCTAGAGCAAATAAACTGGGTATTGCATAGACACCGTCGATATTAGATGTATGCGGAAGCGCCAATACCACTGCTTGCGGAATATTTGGGATCTC
Source organism: uncultured Psychrobacter sp. (assembly GCF_947488565.1). Classification (GTDB taxonomy): domain Bacteria; phylum Pseudomonadota; class Gammaproteobacteria; order Pseudomonadales; family Moraxellaceae; genus Psychrobacter; species Psychrobacter saeujeotis. Next base: position 208,139 of record NZ_CANKZC010000005.1, read on the forward strand.
CCCGACCGTTCGCCAGCCAGCTGCTTTTAACATCGCTGATGCGATGATTGGCGCAACTTTATTACCACGTCTTGGAACCAGATGACCTAAGTGTTTTTTACTAAGTTTAGGGAATTTTGACAATGTATTAAGGCCTATAAAGTAAAAACGAATACTAGCCTTAAATAAATACGACTAAATCGTCTTTTGCAAAATTTCAGCATTTTATAAATTATAAAATACTATTCAAACCAAACGACTCCTCTCCTCAAAGACTGTGACTCTCTCTATGGCGCTATACTGAAATATCAGCTAGGTTACCTTTGTCCTCAAGCCACGACTTACGGTCAGCCGCTCGTTTTTTGGCGAGTAACATATCCATCATACTACTGGTTAGTACGATGTCATCCATATCCAACTGAACCAAACGCCGAGTATCACGGTTCATCGTGGTTTCACGCAATTGCTCTGCACTCATCTCACCAAGCCCTTTAAAACGTGTGATCTGCGCTTTTTTATTGCCAGGCACATTGGCCAAGATATGAGCAAGTTCAGGTTCATCTAGTGCATAATGGACTTCTTTACCCACGTCGACTCGGTATAAAGGTGGCATCGCGACAAATAAATGTCCTGCATCAACGAGCGCAGGGAAATGTTTGACAAACAAAGCACAAATCAACGTTGCAATATGTAGGCCATCAGAGTCTGCATCGGCTAAAATGCATATTTTGTCATATCGTAGCTCAGAGAGGTCATCAGAGGCAGGATCGACACCGATAGCAATAGCGATATCATGAATCTCTTGACTCGAGAGTACCGTATCTGATGACACCTCCCACGTGTTCAAAATCTTACCTCGCAGCGGCAATATCGCTTGATAATGACGATCGCGCGCTTGCTTGGCTGAGCCGCCAGCCGAATCCCCTTCTACCAAGAATAGCTCGGCACCATCACGCAAATCTCCACGACAATCTGCTAATTTGCCGGGTAATGCTGGACCTTGAGTAATTTTTTTACGGGCGACTTTCTTGGCAGACTTTAAGCGCCGCCCTGCTTTATTAATAGCCAATTCCGCAATTTGCGTACCCATATCAGCATGCTGATTGAGCCATAAACTAAAAGCATCTTTTGCAAGCGTCTGCACCGCACCAGCGGCTTCGCGGCTAGAGAGTCGCTCTTTGGTTTGCCCAGAGAACTGCGGCTCTGAGAATTTGAGCGATAGGATGTAGTTGACCCCATCCCATACGTCTTCTGCCGTAAGTTTCACACTGCGTGGCAATAAATTGTGAATGTCACAAAACTCGCGCAAGGCTTCCAAAATACCGGTACGCAGTCCGTTAACGTGGGTACCACCTTGCGCGGTTGGAATCAAGTTCACGTAACTTTCTTGAATCGGTGTGCCGCCTTCAGGCAGCCAAGACAGTGCAAAGGTAATGCCTGCGCGCTCGCCTGCTTTTGCCTCATGATTATAATAAAATGGCGCGGGTGGTAACGTCTCCAGTCCATCTAGCTGCTCACTGAGGTACTCCACCACCCCATCGGTAAACTGCCAAACGACTTTTTCGTTATTGATATCATCAACGAACTCAATCGTTAGACCAGCGGCCAACACAGCTTTGGCTTTTAGATTGTGCTTAAGCTGTTTGACATTGAACTTGGGCGTATCAAAAAAACTCCCATCCGCCCAAAAACGCACTCGAGTACCACGTTTGCGTTTATTAGAACTGACAGACTCAGTAAGCTTTGTGACTGGCGCACCATTTTCAAACGCCATATCGAACTGGGTACTGTCTCGCCATACCGTTACTTCAACTCGCGTCGATAGTGCATTGACGACAGAGATGCCAACGCCATGCAAACCACCCGATACTTCATAATTAGAGGTCGAAAATTTACCACCAGCATGCAGACGCGTCAAGATAAGCTCTATACCTGATTGACCAAACTCAGGATGGATATCAGTTGGCATCCCGCGACCATCATCTTCAACGGACAACGAGCCATCATTATGCAATTGAACCTTTATGATTTTAGTATAACCAGCCAACGCTTCATCAACGGAATTATCAATGACTTCTTGTGCCAGATGATTGGGACGGGTGGTGTCGGTATACATACCCGGACGACGACGTACTGGCTCAAGACCTTCTAATACTTCTAACGATTGCGCATTATATTGACTCAAAATGCCTTCCTTTATTATTCACATATCATTGTTTCTATCCAACCATTATAACCAAAAATGGCGCTCTTTACGTCAATCGTCAGTAGCTTACGTCAGATAATGTCGTCTCTATAAGCTAACTTGGCTCAGACTAACTGTCGTACCATTTCGATAACTTTAGGCAAATGCTCAGCAAAATCACTAAACCTATGATCGCCGCCTTCTTGTATAGTAACAGTCGCACCTTGCTGCTGGTAAAACGCTGCTGATAAATTGGCATCCAGTAATTCATCGTCTTTTTTGAGCATGACAGTGACCTGACTTGGATTGGCAACTGACAATAATTGATGATGAGCAAACCACTGTAAGTCTGCCTTTGTCATCGCCCAGCCACCAGGAGTGGTATAAAGCGTCTCGTCCTTATTGTCATCCATTTTTAAAGTATCAGCGTTTTTATCGTCTTCAAAACGCTGTAAAGTAATATGCGGCTGTGTGCTAGGGTTTAATAATAAAATAGGACAACCAGTATGATTGCTGACGAGCGTTGAAAAATATCCGCCCAATGAGCTGCCTACCAAGACGGTTTTGGCGTCCTTGCTAAGTTTACTGACTAAGTCCATTAAATAACTAAACACTTGCTCTGGCGACTGATTTAAATCAGGACGATGTACTTTGATATCAGGACAATGCTGTTGGCAATATTTCTCTAATAAAAGCCCTTTAGTAGAATTGGCATCGCTATCTAGACCATGCACGTACACAATATTCATATGCAATCTCATCTTTGTAATTGGTTATACTATAAAAATTGATAGATAACGAGCATAACACCAGTCATATAGCGATAATAGTGCTAAAAACGCGAATCTATAGTCAAATCCAATTAGCATGAATACTGACTTAAAATAGGTTATTCAAATCAAAAAAGAGACAAGGAGACGTCATGAGTGAGCAGATTGAACTGTTTGATATTGACAATCCTTGTATTGGGGTTTGTACCAGTAATAAAAAAGGCTATTGCTTCGGCTGTCTACGCAGTCGTACTGAACGTCAATTATGGTTAAGTATGAACACCGAACAGCGTCGTGAGGTGCTAAGACTAATCGTAGGACGCAAACAGCGTATTGAGCAAATGCGCCAACGTAAAGGGCAGCAATTGGACTTCGATTTTGAAGAAGTCATTGAGATGGGTGATTTGTTTTAATTAGAACATATAGTTATTAAAATAAACTTAATAATAGATATTATCAATATAACAATTCTACATAGTAATATTGAATTTTGTCCTGCTAACCTCGAAATATATAAGTGAAGATTGATAAAACTTAATGATTATCAACGGTTATTAAAAAAGCAGGAAAAAATAATGGATAATACTATAGCGAATAGCGTAAAAGATACCGTCACCCAGTCACGTCAAATTGAACAGCTTTTTGCTGGGGTAGATACCCAAGACGGCGCTGGCGTTAAACTCACTCGCGTACTCACCCAGCAGCTGCAAGATCGCCTCGACCCGTATCTGATGCTCGATAACTTCAAAAGCGACAATCCCGACGATTATGTCGCCGGATTCCCAAACCATCCACATCGTGGCTTTGAAACCATTACCTATATGATTACGGGTCGTATGCGTCACCGTGACAGCGCGGGTAACGAAGGACTATTGCAAAATGGCGGCGTGCAGTGGATGACGGCGGCTAGCGGTGTCATCCATTCAGAGCTACCGGAACAAGAAGATGGCGTGATGGAAGGTTTTCAGCTGTGGCTCAATCTACCTGCTAAAGACAAAATGAACGATCCTTGGTATAAAGACTTCCAAAGTGATGATTTGCCTAAACACACCACGGAAGATGGTGTTGACGTCACGGTAATCGCAGGTACATCACACGGCGTAGAAGGTGCAGTCACCCGCGACATCACTGAGCCGACGTATTTGGATATCCATTTACCAGCAGGCACGAGCTTTAGCCAAGCGATTCCGGCTGATCACAATGCGTTTGTCTTTGTCTATCGTGGAACAGTAGATATCGAAGGCGAAACCGTGCCGGCTAAGAACATGGCTATCTTGAAAAATGATGACAATACGGATGGTGTTACCATTACCGCCGATAGTAGTGAGGATACCAAAGTGATCTTAATCACCGGACGCCCACTACGTGAGCCGATTGTGCAATACGGTCCATTTGTGATGAACAGTCAGCAAGAAATCATGCAAGCGGTCACTGATTTTCAAAGTGGTAAATTTGGTGAAGGTGCTTAGTTGTTAGCCTAGCTTTTTGAATAATTCATTTAATATTAAAGCCCGTATTATTTGTTAATATGGGCTTTTTTTGTGGAAAAAAGGCTATTATTATAACTATTTACGAAGCTTTCCTGAACATAAATTAAGGTTTAGTATGAACTTCGAACAGCACTGAGAGGTCTTAAAGCTAATCGTAGGCCGTAAGCTGCGTATTGAGCAAATGCGCCTGCTTAAAGGGTAGCAATTAGGATTTGATTTTGAGGAAGTGATTGAGGTTTGAGGGTTGTTTTAAGAGATTGAGGTTACGAGCTAGATAATAAATAAATTTAAGTTATGAGTTTTTAATCTATCCGGTTATAGTTTGCTTGATTCACCCGAAGTTCATTTTCTTTAGGTTCTACACCGTTCTCAATAATATCAATTTTAATAATATATTTTGCTAAACCGAATTTATCTAAGAAACCTGTAGCAACTTTTTTAGATGTTTCATCAAACTCTAAATCCAAACCATTAAAGTAACGCTTTGCAAGCTGTAATGACAATGGTGTACCATAGCGATAAAGCAATGTATCTTTACCACCTGTTTCTAGAGCTAAGTTAAGAGGTACACATATAGCTCTAGTTACCGCAGAAAACGAGATTTGAGAACCTCTATGATAAGGGTAATACCCTAACACTTCTTGATACGAAGAACCTAACACAAAGTTTGTAATTTCTTCATAATCATAAAGCAAGTACTGAGAACGAGGAGCGTTCTTCAATATTTTTCTAGCTTGGGGTATTTTCATTGCACTGAAGGATGTTTTTCTCCAGTCACGCTTTTTTGCTTCAAGAAATGCAGCTCCATGAAGATCAGTGCCATCCTTATAATTAATATTTACAACTAAAGCAATATCACCAAAATTATTTTCAAAAGTTCCCTTAAGCTTATATAGCTGCCAGTCTATTTTGTTCTTTCTATCGTTACTAGTAAAATACATACCATCTAGTTCACTTCTCAAGTCAGAAAGTAATTTTAGAGTAATGAAGTCTTCATCCCATTCGTGACCTGTTAGTTTGCTAATAGAGTTTCGAATAGTATTCTCTATTCGGCTTGTAAGTTCATCTAAACTAGATTCCATTTGATGTCTCTATTTAAAGTATGATACAGAGTAAACTGTATTTTGATTAGTTTTTAATTCTGTATTATATGAATAAACTATACGCAAAGCAGATTAGTATCTAATTAATTAGCTATCACGCATAGTTAGTCTTAGATCAATTTGTTCATATCAATGCTGTAGCCAGACTGTTTCATTTCCTTAGCTAGTTGCAACTGCCATGCATAGGATTCATCTAACGAAATATAAACTACGCCACTAATGTCATTTGGCAGTTCTAGCTTACCATCTACTAAAGCACAAACATTTTCTCGTCCAAGTTTCCCAATAAGTAAACCGTGCTCAAAAACTACATTTTGTCGTGCTCGAACATTTAAGTTTCCAGCGTCTGTTTTTACATTACCAACATCATCAGGTGTATATAAAACTATCGCGAATCCTGTATCGGAATAATGCTCTATTTTCTCAATAATTGTTCTTCCTGAGCTTGCCTTTTCGTGAAGAATAATTGCTTCAAATCCCAATCTTTCTACGAATCTAGCAGCTTTGTTTTGCGCACCCTCATCGTGACCATGTACTATAAATACTCTATTTGGTTTGGCATCTTTAGACTCTTGCCTAACAGATCGTGTAGCTACAAGCTCTTTCTTATAGCCTACTGCACCTTCAATAAAATCATCGGTGACATTTGTAGCCCGTCCAATAGCCTGATAGGTATCAGATGGACCACCAATTATAACCATTGATGAATTTTGATTCTCTGCTCTTATTTGAGGAATAAATGATTCAATTGTTTTTTCACTTTTAGCAATAGTTATCCTTTCAAGATCATCAGGCTGAACAGTCTTTCCATTAATAACAATTGGTTTTCCTTGCTCATAAGGTTCAACAAACCTTGAAATTAATTGTTCTTTAGTAAGATCTGTTTTGTACTCACCGTAATGTGTATCTGATTTTGGTTTTACTTTTACATGGTAATACATTTTGACTCCTTATAGAGGCTAACAATTTACTATCCTGTAAATCTAGCATCAATATGAAAGACCAACAATCCAAATATAACAATATAAATAAAGAAAGAAATTGATTAAATAATATATAAATATGGGCCTAAAAAAATTAAATAACTATAAACAATAATCCTGACCATAAGAAAAGCCCCCCAACAATCAAGTTGGGGGGCTTTTCAGGAATAGAGAGCTGACGATGACCTACTCTCACATGGCCGGAGCCACACTACCATTGGCGCGACGATGTTTCACTTCTGAGTTCGGGAAGGGATCAGGTGGTGCCATCGTGCTAT
>NZ_CANKZC010000006.1 GCF_947488565.1 uncultured Psychrobacter sp.
ATTTTATTTAGCTAAATAAATACTCCAAACTAAGGATTGATGTGTTCAGCGGTAAACCACTTCCCAATCACCCCTTCTCTTTCGACTGGGTGGCATTATACGCGCTTTTGATAAGGGGTCAAGTAAGAAATTAAGAATAATTTACCATTTCTTACTTTTATGTTTACTACAGTTCTTAATTTTCTTCAAAACTTTGTTATCAATTAATACTTTCTGTCATACAATACTTCATAAGAAAGGAGCTTACCTTTCAGTAAACTCCTTACTATAAAACATAAATGTAACTTTAACTTTTTGCTTTTTCCTTAATTGTGGTGAAAATACCTGATAACGCATAGATGATACCGATGGCTAAGATACCAACAGGTATGTCATAGAGTACGATACTCATGACCAGCACTCCAAGGATAAGCACCACAAAAGGTACTTTCTTTTTATCAAATTCTTTAAAACTATAGTATTTGACGTTACTGACCATCAATAAACCGCAGATAACTACCCAAGCGGCAAATAAGAACATAACAGCAGTATCATATTGTCCCACCCATTCATTATGATCGACAGCAACCATAACAGCAGACGTTACTAATATAGCGGCAAGCGGACTTGCTAAACCAACAAAGTACTTTTTATCTACAATACCAACCTGCACGTTAAAACGTGCTAAACGGAATGCACCACAAGCCGTGAAAACGAACGCACAGCCTAGGCCAATGCGACCCAAAGGCTCTAAAGCAAAGCTATAAATCAAAATAGCCGGCGCAATGCCAAAAGCCAACATATCGGCAAGGGAGTCGTACTGCTCGCCAAAGGGACTTTGTGCATTGAGCATACGTGCAACCCGCCCATCAGCACCGTCAAGAATAGCGGATAAAAAGATGGCTAAAGATGCTTTATAAAACTCACCTTGAGTACTGGCTAAAATCGAGTAAAAACCAGATAATAGCGATAAAGTGGTAATCAAGTTGGGCGCTAAATAAACACCGCGACTGACCACAGGCTTACCTTCTGCAACTTCTGTTTCAATCACCTCAAAAGTCAGCCCATCGTAATTATCATTATCCGCCAAGCGAATATTGAATTCATGCTCATCAACAAAAGGTGGCTGAGTTGCGGCGCTGTCATTTAAACTATTGTGAGGCGATTGCTCAGTCGTCATATTGATATCCTTATTCGCCAACTAACCAGCGTACATTGGTTGCACTATCAGGCGTCATATTTGGCGCATCAGCTACTTTTAAAGCAGGCTGTAAAAATCGTAATATTTCACGTGCATGATTATCAAACTGCCACGGCGGATTGATAACGAGCAGCCCCGTACCATTGAGACCAACGGCGACATCATTTGGATAAATATTTAGCTCACAAACTAGCTGACGACGCATTTCAGTACGTTTTAGCTTTTTGTAGAACAGCTCTACCGCTTCAATATTTTTAATCGGGAACCATAGTGCATAAGTGCCTTGCGGCCATTTGTTATAAGCAGCAACTAGCAGATTGATAAGGCGCGTGAAGTCTTTATGCTCTTGCTCATAAGGAGGGTCAAGGAAAATAAGTCCGCGGCGCTCGGCTGGTGGGATAACCGCTGTAATACCTTCAAACGCATCACGATGATGGATACCAATTGGTAACTTATGTAATTGATAGTTCAACGCATCGTATTCAGAAGCTTTGGCTTCAAAGGCTTCACCGCGCACACCTGAGTCTGGGTTTTTTTCAACATGGTGAGCAACCCACCATGGCGACCCTGGATAGACTTTACTATCATAAGTAAATTTGGCTTGCTTGATACCTTCCACATATTCTTTAACAGCAGTTGGGGCCTTTTCAATGTCCGCTTTTAGTAGAGCTTGAATACCGCCCTTGGCTTCACCTGTCTTACGCGCTTCTTCACTATTAAGTGAATACAGTCCTCGACCGCCATAAGCATCAAGCACATAAAAAGGTTTGTTTTTTTGACCCAGTTGATTAAGCAGTTGTACCAATAAAATGTGTTTGACCACATCAGCAAAGTTACCAGCGTGGTAGGCGTGTTTATAGTTCATAATCTCAAAAGTTTAAATAAGAAAAATTGCATCTATGGTAGCATAGGAAGCATAAAAGATAATGTGGTTTTGGTAAGCACTTTTAATAAAAGGGCTTTGAATGCCAGCTAATTGACAATAACGAGGTGAGATGACTAAGATTATTAGCAACCTAAATGTGACAAAGCTTGTGGTCAATCATCCGATAGGTCCTGATAATCCGCCGCAGCTTACGCCGTGTACTAATAAAACCAGCAATAAACGGCTTACCCAAGATGTTTTGCAGATGACAAACTTTGCTGTCAATTGGGCGGATAAGCTGACCGATAGACAGTTAGATAAGTTTGTAACTGATGGCTGGATGGTGATAGATGGCGTGTTTGATCATTTGGCACTACAGGCTTTGCAAGCAGAGAGTGGTTTTGTTGACTATCGTGATGCTGAGCTGACCGCTGGTGTTCGGATTAGTGATATTCGCGGTGACCGTATTCGCTGGATCACTAAAAATTTCTTTGCTGGCTACTTTTATCTACAAAGTATCAATGCGCTTGCCACTTTATTCAATCAAAGCTTGTTTGCAGGTATTCGCCACAGTGAAGCACATTATGCCTGCTATCCGGTAGGTTTCGGTTATAAATGGCACAGTGACAACCCCGCCGGCCGTAATGAGCGCGTTATCTCAGCAGTGTTTTATTTAAACGACGAATGGACAGCCAATGATGGCGGCGCGTTAGAAATTGTTGACAAACATGGTATACATCATAATGTCATGCCTGTTGCCAATCGTCTGGTCATATTTGACAGCGACCTGCAACATCAAGTACAAATCGCTCATCGGCAGCGCTATTCTATCGCGACGTGGATGCGCCGAGATGGTTTAGTGCCTTTTGTTGAAGAGGGTTAAATAAGCTATCTATTGTAGGCTGAGTTTTTAACCCAGCTTTTAAACTTCGCAAATGCAGAACGCTGGGTTAAAAACCCAGCCTACGCTCAATTCTGAAAGGTCTATCATGTCTAATAATAAAAATACTTTAACGCAAACTCATCAGCAAGCCACTCTTGATCTAAGCATCGAACTATTAGAACGTCCTTCGGTCACGCCAGATGATGACGGCTGCCAAGATATATTGTCGGAACGCTTAAGACAGGCAGGCTTTGATTGCGAATTTATGTATTTTGGCGATAGAGATAAGACTGGCGAGCACGCGCAAGTCAAAAACCTTTGGGCACGCCGTGGTACAACGAATCCAGTGATTTGCTTTGCCGGTCATACCGATGTCGTACCAACAGGCGATGTCAATAATTGGACCTACCCGCCCTTCACCCCAACCATCGAAAATGGCTATCTCTGGGCGCGCGGTGCCGCTGATATGAAAACTGGCATCGCTGCTTTTACTATCGCTGCTGAGCGTTTCGTTGCCAACCATCCTGAGCATAATGGTTCTATCGCCTTTTTAATTACCTCAGATGAGGAAGGCCCGTCTATCAATGGTACGGTAAAAGTCATAGAAACTTTAGAGGCGCGACAAGAAAAAATTAGCTATTGCTTAGTTGGTGAGCCTTCAAGCACTGATACCTTAGGCGATATTATCAAAAACGGTCGCCGCGGCTCGTTAGGAGCAACATTGACAGTGACTGGTCAACAAGGTCATGTGGCCTATCCGCATTTGGCTTGTAACCCGATTCATGCGACTACCTCCGCGTTAGCAGAACTCACGACGGCAACTTGGGACAGTGGCAATGACTACTTCACCGCCACCTCTCTACAAATCTCTAATATCAATAGTGGTACTGGCGCAACCAATGTCATCCCTGAGACGCTTGAAGTCGTTTTCAACTTCCGCTTTTCAACGGAAACAACGGAAGATGAACTAAAAGCAAAAACCCATGCTATCTTTGATAAGCATTTTGCTGATAGCAAGGCCAGTTATGATATTCATTGGAAATTATCCGGTCAGCCGTTTTTGACACCTGAAGGTAAACTCGTCTCTGCCTGCCAGCAAGCCATTAAGTCGGTGACGGGTACGCAGGCAACTTTATCGACTTCGGGCGGTACTTCTGACGGACGTTTTATCGCGCCAACGGGTGCACAAGTCGTTGAGCTTGGCGTGCGCAATGCCACGATTCATCAGGTTGATGAAAAGGTAGAAGTAGATGACTTAGGCAGATTGGCGCAGATATATGAGGGGATTTTGGAGAATTTGTTGTTAGATTGATTTTACCCCTCTAACATAAAAAAGCGCTATCTGATTTAAAATAGCGCTTTTTTTATCATTGTTCTTTATCAACTATAAATTAAACCTTTTAAATTATCTAATTTTTACTGACAGACAAGGTCATTTACTGGCTTTACTCAATCCCAATATATAAGTCCACCTGCCCATACTCTAAATTACCACCAATATAATGCTCAAAATCGACCTTATAAGTGCGAGTATGCGCGCAATCTGGATTATGGAAATACTCCCAAGCTTTCTCCCAAGCGTTCATTACCGTATTAGGCATTCTACCTTCTTCAGAAAATACTAAATATTTACCGGCAGGAATAGTAACTGTCACCACATCGCTAGCATGGGCGGCACTAAGAATATTTTCAGCACTTAAAACATTGCGTTCTTCATCACTGCCTTCGCCTGCTGCTTGTGCATTTTCTACCTTCCAACTAGCGACCACATCGAAAGCGCCGACCAAATCTTCGCTCTCGTAGTTCTGATAAACCCCATAGATGTCTTCACCTTCAGCCAAATGGCTGACATGGTTTTGGTAGAACTTTTGCCATAAACGTCCTAATTTAGCCGTATCATGGCTGATTTCTGCGTTATTGGTGGTGCGAGTGCTAATGCCTTTGCAAACGATAGCATCAGCTAACTCGGTTACTTGTGAAGTCATATTGTTTCCTAATAAATGAAAAAGATCGTAAAAGCCTGTCACATAAACAAAGGTTAATCTGCCTCATCTATCCAATTCATTTGAATCGCTTCCAAGATACCTTCGTTTGACTTTTGTGGATCATCATCAAAGCCTTCAAGCTCAGTCACCCAGCGATGCAAGTCAGTAAATCGTATGTACTGCGGGTCAGTCTCTGGAAATTTTTCATAAAGCTCAATGGCAATGTCTAAGCTGTCGGTCCATTTTAGTTTTTGTGGGGTCATAATGGTGCCTCTTTATTATTAATTAAGCCTTGTATAGTAAGTTCAAAACAAAACGATTATAAATTTGAACGCGCTACTGGTATAAATTTTACTTGCGTGCTGTCATCTTTCGATGCTGCATAAAATTCATCCCAGCAGCGCTACAACACTTTTAAAGTAATTCGACTATATCAGTGTTATGAACTATCCTAACAAACTTCAGCCTCTACTGTATAGATAGGCTTGGTTTTAACGACTTTCAGACTTAACTGCCACTTGGTGCTTATTCCAACTGGTAATCACGTCGCTCAATTGCTCATCTGCCATATCTAATACCTCAGGCATACACTTATTGCCATGTTTATCCTTTAGTAAAAATTTAGTCATACCAACGCCCATTAGCTGACTTTTGACAAAGAAGCGAGTTTCAAAGTAAATATATTTCTTATCCCAACCAACAAGCTCACTACTCACTGTCATCTTATCTAAGAATTTAATCTCTTTGAGGTAAACCATTTCTTGCATAGCGATAACCCAATTTAAGGGTTTGATACCTTTTTGATGAACACAGGTCATTAGCCAACGGGTGATATTGAGCTCAATAAAAGATAGGTAACGGTAATTTGGCAGATGATCGCGAAAGCCCATGTCATGTGGTAGCACCCGATACTGACGAGCAATTGGCGCGCTCAACATTTCAGTCGTTAATTTTTCACTAGAATTTTGCAGCTTAAGCTGTTTTTTGAGTAAGCTTGTCATAATAAAGAAGCGAATCAACATATTCATAAAAAACTCTCTTGACGTTTATACTGTGTTTTATAATTGGTTATCTTTTATATCTGAGATAAAGGCATCATACCTTAACGCAAAAAAGTCACCTCAGTGACTTTTTCGATAGATATATAGTGTTAAAGGTTAATGACCACCGCCATTGATACTACGAACCATCTCTTCAACCATTTTTTTGGCATCACCAAAGATCATCATGGTTTTATCCATATAAAACAGACTGTTATCAAGTCCGGCATAGCCTGTGCTCATTGAGCGCTTAATAACCATAACCGTTTGCGCTTTAGTAACCTCTAGAATGGGCATACCAAAGATGGGCGAGCTTGGGTCTTCTTTTGCAGATGGATTGACCACGTCATTAGCCCCGATGACCAAGACCACATCGGTACTGGCAAAGTCGGAATTAATCTCATCCATCTCCAAGATATCATCATAAGGGACGTCCGCTTCTGCCAATAGCACGTTCATATGACCTGGCATACGACCCGCGACTGGGTGAATGGCAAAGCGTACGTTAACGCCTTCTTCTTTAAGTAATTCATACATCTCTTTCACCGCATTTTGTGCCCGACCCTGCGCCATACCGTAGCCCGGTACGATAATGACGTCGCTGGCATTGGACATGAGAAATCCTGCATCTTCTGCCGAACCTGCTTTGTAGTTCTTTGGCGCGCCATCATCAGCGCCGCCTGCGACCGCTGCACTGCCCATACCACCAAATAATACGTTGAGTAACGAGCGGTTCATTGCCTTACACATAATATAAGATAAAATTGCACCTGATGAACCAACGAGCGATCCCGCGATAATCAGCATCGAGTTGCCAAGGGTGAAACCAATTCCCGCTGCCGCCCAACCTGAGAATGAGTTCAATAGTGACACAACGACTGGCATATCACCGCCACCGATTGGTGCAATCCACATCCAGCCAAAGATAACCGCAATCACGGCCATGGCATAAAATGCTGGTAATGAATCGGTGACGAAGTACACGCCACCAAAGCCAATCATCGCTATAAATAGCAAGGCTTGAACAGGTTTTACCCAGCCACCAGTGACTGTTTTTGCCCAGCTTTTTGCCGCAAGCTTACCAAAAGCAAAGACCGACGCTGAAAAGGTAATCGCACCGATAAAACAACCGATGAATAATTCGACACGAGCAACTGCGCCATGCTGTTGTTCAGTATGCAGTACCGTTGCCAAAGCAATCGCGACTGCTGCCAAACCGACAAATGAGTGCATTAAAGCGACCGTTTCTGGCATTTGGGTCATGGCGACTGTTTTTGCTTTCCACATCCCGACAAGGGCACCCAAAACCATGGCGCCGATAATTAGCCAAAGCACAGGGCCTTCCGCTAAGAAGAATGTCGTTGCTACTGCAATTGCCATTGCTACCATACCAAAGCGGTTACCGCGAATGGCCGTTTTTGGGCTAGATAAACCACGCAGGGTTAATACAAAGAGGATAGCACCGACCAGGTAGAACCAATCTGCATTTGCCGCAATCATTGCTGAAAAATTATTCATGCGTCGCCTCCATTTTCAGTTGCATTGACGTCAACAGCAGGTGCTTTTTTTACTTTCGGCTTGAACATTGCCAGCATACGTTCAGTCACGGCAAAACCACCAAAGATATTAATACTGGCTAAAAATACGGCAAATGCACCAAGCAAGCTAGTTGGCGTAAACATCGAGCCATCAATTGTGACCGTCTGTAGCATTGCACCGACGATGACAATACTTGATAAGGCATTGGTGACTGCCATTAATGGTGTGTGTAATGCAGGCGTGACGCCCCAAACGACATAATATCCGACAAAAATAGCAAGCACGAATACGGTAAAAATCGCTACAAACGGTGTGCTACCCATGGTGTCACCGACTTGCGCCGCAGCTAAACCAGTGGCAATCATCTTATCCTCCTAAAAATTTATTCATTACTGGCAAATGTATGATGACGAATAGTCAAGACTTAGCGTTTAGTAAGGCGTACCTGACTCTCATGCGTCACTGCCAGCGCACCCTGAATCTCATCTTCCATATCTAAGTTCAGTGCCAGCTTGTTTGATGCAGCATTGTCTGTCGCTTCCGTGGTTTCTTCAGAGGCAATTAAAGTCGTGATAAAATTGACCAAGTTATTGGCGTACAAGTCTGACGACTGCGCCGCTAGCATCGATGGAATGTTGGCCGCACCGACGATACGCACGCCATTGGCAGTGGTAATGGTTTCATCTGGCACACTGCCTTCTACGTTACCGCCTGTTCCAGCAGCCATATCAATCAGCACTGAGCCTGCCTTCATTTTGGCAAGTGTTGCTTGATGTACCAAACGCGGTGCTTGACGACCCGGAATTTGTGCAGTGGTGATGACGATATCGGCATTACTTAAGGCTTTGTCCACGACAGCTGCTTGATCTTTGATATACTGCTCTGAAGGTGTCCATGCATAACCACCTGTGGACTTAGCTGTCTCAGCTTCCTCTGCACTCATTGGTACATCCAGCCATTTGCCACCTAATGACTCTACTTGCTCACGAGCGGTCGGACGTAGATCACTGGCTTCAACGACTGCCCCTAAGCGCTTGGCCGTCGCAATCGCTTGTAACCCTGCAACGCCGACGCCCAAGATCACAACTTTAGCGGGTTTTACTGTCCCCGCTGAGGTCATAAACATCGGAAACGGACGAGAGTATTCATTGGCGGCCAGCAGTACGGCTTTATACCCCGCAAGGTTGGCTTGTGATGACAAGACATCCATATTTTGGGCGCGTGATAAGGTACGAGGTAATAGTTCCATCGCAAAGGCCGTTGCCCCTTTAGCAGCATAAACATCCAGCTGAGTATTACGGTAAGGATCGAGCATACCAATGACGATCTGACCAGCCGTTAAATTATCTGTTAGTGCAGTTGGCAAATCGTTGACGGTGGTAATAATTTGAGACTGGCTCACAACCTCGGTGCCGCTATTGGCGATATCAGCACCCGCTGCTTGATATAACTCATCAGCATAATACACTGCTTGACCTGCACCTGACTGGATGACGACTTCAAACCCAAGTTTAATTAGCTTTTTGACCGCATCTGGGGTGAGCGCTACGCGGCTTTCGTGTGTAATATCTGCATTGATGACACCGATTTTCATACCGTCTCCTTACTCTGAATATGTTACTGACCTATGCACATATTATTTGCATAATGAGATGCATAGAGCAAAAATTTTGGTCAGCGCTTACATCAAATAGTTCAACCAATATTATCAATATAATAAATGACCAGCTGCTTTCCATCATGTTTTTTTTATTATAGAGACATCGTTTGCTAACTTTCATTGTCTAATGATGACCCATAAGTAAATAAAAAGTTATGTATTTATACCATTTATATAATCTTTATTGTTATATTTGAAATTTTTATTTTTTTCGACCTCATAAATCACAAGGAATGACTATGTATTTTGTACTCTCCCCTGCCAAATCTTTGAATGAAAAAGATGATATTCCCGTAAATCTAGGCAATCATTACAGTCAGCCTGAGCTTATAGAACATTCGCAAGAGTTGATTAAAATACTAAAATCGAAAGAACCGATTGATTTGCAAGAACTGATGAGCATCTCTGACGATTTGGCACAACTGAATGCTGAGCGCAATCAACAATGGAGCTGGAGCAAAAATAAGCCATTTAATGATCAAAATGCAAAACCAGCAGGTTATTTATTTGATGGAGATGTCTATACGGGTCTCGATATGTATAACATGGATAAAGAAACGGCCATTTACGTCAATGAGCGTTTAGGCATTTTGTCAGGTCTTTATGGCGTATTAAAACCGCTGGATTTGATTCAGCCGTATCGCTTAGAGATGGGCACTAAGCTCAAAAATGAGCGCGGTGATAACCTATATGAATTTTGGGGCGAGGAGGTGTCTGATGTTATCAATGCACACATGGCAGATAGCGATGACAAGGTATTGATAAACTTGGCCTCTAATGAATATTTTAAATCGGTAAAGAAAAAAGCGCTAAATGCTGAAATCATTACGCCACGATTTGAAGATGAAAAAAATGGCAATTATAAAGTGATTAGCTTTTATGCCAAAAAAGCCCGGGGATTGATGGTGAAATACGCGGCTGATAATAAACTGACCAAGGCTGAACAATTAAAGGAGTTTGACTTAGCGGGATATTATTATGTCGATGAGCTGTCTGATGACAAGACATGGACGTTTAGAAGGGATGAGGCAAGTCAGTAATTTAAAAAATATATCTGATCAGCTTAGAAAAACCCCGATAAGCTCTCGCCTATCGGGGTTTTATTTGGGAAAACTGGACTAAAAACCTTCATTAAAAAAGCTCTGCTATCTTGCGATAACAGAGCTCTTAATAGTCAAACAGACTTTATGACGTCAATCATACTTCTAGCGAAAAGCGATTTGTCGAGGAAGACGAGCGAAAATAGTACCTATTGTACATTGAGCGCGTCTGACAAAGAAAAATCGCTTTGTAGAAGAAGTAAAACTACATCATGCCGCCCATTCCACCCATACCGCCCATTCCACCAGCACCGCCCATCGCAGCCATGCCGTCATCACTTTGTGGCAGGTCAGTAATCATGACTTCAGTAGTCAACATCAAGCCTGCAACAGAAGCCGCATTCTCTAGCGCTGAACGAGCAACTTTAGCTGGATCAAGGATACCCATGTCTAGCATATCGCCATATTCGCCAGTCGCTGCGTTGTAACCATAGTTACCGCTGCCACTCTTCACTTCGTTGACCACAACTGACGCTTCTTCGCCAGAGTTGGTTACGATTTGACGAAGTGGTGCTTCCATTGCGCGGCGTAAAATGTTCATGCCAGCGTTTTGGTCATCGTTATCGCCACGTAGCTCAGACAATGCATTCATTGCACGAACCAATGCGACACCACCACCAGGGACAACGCCTTCTTCAACCGCGGCGCGAGTTGCATGTAGCGCATCGTCAACACGATCTTTCTTCTCTTTCATTTCAGTTTCAGTTGCCGCGCCAACTTTGATAACAGCTACGCCGCCTGCCAATTTGGCCACACGCTCTTGTAGCTTTTCTTTATCGTAGTCAGAAGTAGACTCTTCGATTTGACGGTTGATAGACTCAACGCGATTATCGATATCCGCTTTGTTACCAGCACCATCAACGATAACGGTATTTTCTTTACCGACAGTGACCTTTTTAGCAGTACCCAATTGCTCTAGGGTTGCAGTCTCAAGGCTCAAGCCAATCTCTTCAGAGATAACCGTACCGCCAGTAAGCGTTGCGATATCTTCTAGCATTGCTTTACGGCGATCGCCAAATCCTGGTGCTTTAACCGCACAAGTTTTTAGGCCGCCACGCATATTGTTTACAACCAATGTCGCTAGCGCTTCGTTTTCTACGTCTTCAGCGATGATTAGCAATGGTTTGCTCTGCTGCATGACTTGCTCAAGTAATGGCACGATCTCACGGATGTTGCTGATTTTTTTGTCAACAAGCAAGATATAAGGGTTTTCAAACTCAGCCGTTAAGCTGTCTTGCTTATTAGCAAAGTACGGGCTGATATAACCACGGTCAAACTGCATACCTTCGACCACTTCTAAGGTATCTTCAAAGCTTGAGCCTTCCTCAACAGTTATAACGCCTTGCTTACCCACTTTTTCCATCGCTTGCGAGATCAGCTCACCGATTTTGGTGTCTGAGTTGGCAGAGATAGAGCCTACTTGGGCGATTGCCTTGTGATCGTCAGCTGGCGTAGATAGGTTATGAATCTCTTTAACCGCTTCGCGTACCGCTTTGTCGATACCGCGCTTTAGATCCATTGGGTTCATGCCAGCGGCAACAGATTTCATGCCTTCTTGCAAGATTGACTGAGCAAGTACGGTTGCAGTTGTCGTACCATCACCAGCGACGTCGTTGGTGCGGCTAGCAACTTCACGAACCAATTGTGCGCCCATGTTTTCAAACTTGTTTTCAAGCTCAATCTCTTTGGCAACTGATACACCATCTTTAGTGATGGTCGGTGCGCCAAATGATTTATCGATAACCACGTTACGACCTTTAGGGCCCAATGTGACTTTTACAGCGTTGGCCAGAACGTTAACACCGTCCATCATTTGTTTACGGGCATCAATGCCGAATTTTACTTCTTTTGCCATGTTAATTTACTCCATTATTATAAGTATAAAAATACGATCGAATAAGTCGATATAGTGTTGTTAAAGAACTGTCTAAACACAATTATCAAAAATGTGCTGAGTACTCAATGATACTCAAAAGCACTAGCCCTCTAGCACACCCAATACATCAGACTCTTTCATAATAAGTAGTTCTTCGCCGTCAACTTTTACCGTTTGACCAGCATATTGACCGAACAAAACTTTGTCGCCAGCTTTTACATCTAACGCACGAGTTTCACCGTTGTCACGAACTTGCCCATTACCGACAGCCAGCACTTCACCTTGTGACGGTTTTTCTTGTGCTGAACCAGGTAATAAGATACCACCAGCAGTTTTTGTTTCTTCTTCTATACGGCGGACGACGATACGGTCATGTAAAGGACGAATGTTCATCGATATGACTCCAAAAGTTGATTGTTTATGTTAAAGGGTTTATTTGAATAAATGGTCTCAAGACCAGTATCCATAAGAAATACGATTAACAGTACTGTCTCACAGATAAGCGTTGAGCTTGTATCAAAAAGTGGGGGCAATAGAAGATAGCTTCAAGTGTAAATTCGAAAAATTTACAAGAATGTGAAAGCAGAAATTTTATAAGTTCATGCTAGCGAGTAACCTTACTCACAAAGCGTTACTTGTGACGTCAGCTTAAGGAGTTTTGGCAACATAGGCTACAAGAGCTGAACACTGCTATATGTTGACGCCCTTGAAAATGTAACAGCATATGACCATTATAAGCGTTGAGAACATAATAATAGTTATAAGAAAAGATGACATCTCTGTCTTCTATCTATTAAGGAGTATTTATGAGTGTTTTATCAATAAATAAAAAGTTAGCAATAACTGATAATCAAGACCTTAGACATAATAAACTAAAATTTCTAACCGCCTTAACTACAGGTGCTATTATCGGAGCTTTAAGTATGACTGCCCCTACGCTTGCCAATGCAAAAATCATTCAACCATCAAGTGCTGATTATAGCTTTACCGTTGAAGATAAATATAAAGGTACTGCAAACCGCACTTTAAAGAAGTCTGGTAATACTTGGAATTATAAAGTAAAAGCTCGCGTAGCTGGCGTCGCTAGTGCCGCGCAAGACAGCACCTTTACCATCAATGGCAATAATGTCAGCCCAACTCAAGCGAGCACTACCTATAAGTTGCTTGGTCTTGGGCGTACGCATAAGTTAAGTTTTAACCCTAGTAGTAAAGAAGTCACCAGTACTTATAAAGGCAAAACCACGACCATGAATATGGCGCAGCAAGCTTTTGATGATTTGAGCCTTGAAGTGCAAATTCGTCAAGACCTATTGAATGGTGATTTCTCTGGTAACTACTATATGGCCAAAAAAAATAAAGTAGAAAAGACGCCATTCAAGAAGTCTGGTAATACCAAAATCACCGTACCAGCGGGGACTTTTGATACCGTTCGTGTTGACCGTATTCATGATGACAGTAGTCGTTCAACCAGTTTTTGGTTGGCACCAAGCCTTGATTACTTACCTGTCAAAGTAAGCCAAGTCAACGATGGCAAAAAAATGGATTTAGAATTAACGAAAGCCAACTAAATCCTGAGCTATTACTCATTTAGCTGATGATTACGTTATGTAGAGTCGATATTGGCTAAAGTAGATACATGACTTAAATAAGCAAGACCATAATAAAAAGCGCCGCTCTGGATAAGAGTGGCGCTTTTTATTATCTAAGCTTTTTTATATCAATAACAGGGGTAAAAACCAATCTAGCGAGAGCGTGGCTGTTTGACGACGTTATTCATTGAGGGCAAACGCTTTAATAGAATAAATAACCAAACGTTGATCGCCAGCAATAGCACAAAATCAAACAAATATACTGCTATCTCAGACCAGCTACTACCATAGATGCGAGTAAACAGTACGACCCCACTTGCGCCCAAATAGACTAAAGTGAACATACTACTTATCAACAATGCATAAGGCGAACGACCACGCACAATCCATGGCGTCAATATAAAAGCTGGCAAAAGCCATAATGTCTGCCATGCAATACCGCCCACGATATCGGGGTTACTGACGTTAAACACACTAATAAGAATGGGCAGTGCAAGCATTCTATAAGCCAGCCAAATAAGCCACGTCAACATCAAGCGCTGACGAATGGGCGTAATAGGTTTGACAGGTTTACTGGCTTTTTTTACTGCTGGTTTTGCCTGAGTGTTATTGTCTGGACGGTTAGTAGCCATTAGATACGTCTGTTTCCTAGTTTAATAGCATTGTGCTGCACGATATAAATACAGCTTAGCGGGTCCAGTTAGCTTGTGCTAATGCTTTAGCACTAATCGCCAAACGTCGACCTTGGGCGACACCTAGCTCGCGCTCATCATCATTTACAGGTTGGTCATGCAATGCACCACTCACGTGACTAGCGCCATAAGGCGTACCGCCGCGATGTGTACGATTGAGTGCAGGCTCAGCATAAGGCACACCGACTATCATCATACCGTGATGCAGTAATGGTAACATCATTGTCAATAAGGTCGTTTCTTGGCCACCATGCATTGAACCGGTCGCTGTAAATACTGAAGCGGGTTTGTTTTGCAGATTGCCTGCCAGCCATAGCGTAACAGTATTGTCCCAAAAGTATTTCATGGGCGCGGCCATATTACCAAAATGCGTCGGACTACCAAGCGCCAGACCGCTACAGTCTTTTAAGTCATCCATCGTGCAATAAAGATCACCTTCATCAGGAATAGCGGGTTTGCTCGATGTGGTCTCAGGTGCCACAGTCGGTACTGTACGGATACGCGCCATCATGCCTGCGTCTTCGATACCTTGAGCGATAGCATACGCCAAGGTCTTAGTCGTACCATGGCTAGAATAATATAGTACCAAAACATAAGGGTTGGCTTGACTCATGAGCAACACTTCCTTATAAAATCATTAATGTTAAGAGATGCCATAGCTTGGGTGTCATAATAGCTTGGGTGTCATATAAGCTTTGCACCAAGCAATTAACGTCCTTGATAGATGCGCACATTATGCCCGACTCATTCACTGACATGCAAACAAAGACTTACTTAGCTTATTATAGTGATAGCCATGTAACGAGTGCTATTATGTATTTTGACACAATTAATTGGCAGATGCTGATGGCACATTTTTGTTACACTACTGTCACTCTTACCCTTGCTAAATGGTCAATATGGAAAACTTACTGAAAAAAATCCCGTTTACACATCAACGCTGGTTTCAGTTTTCGCGATTTTTGACGCGGCATTTTTTTGAAGACAACTGCCAACAAAAAGCAGCATCACTTACTTACACCACCATGCTATCGATCGTGCCTATGTTGACCGTCCTACTGATGATCCTATCGTCAGTTCCAGCGCTTGCTACAGTTAGAGCACAGATTTATGAGGTGATTTATAGCAATTTGCTACCGAAATCAAGTATGCAAGTCAGTGAGTATATCAATAGTTTCGCTGAAAAATCGTCTAACTTGACGGCCATCGGGGCGATGATTTTATTTGTCACAACTATTGTCACTTTGACGACTATCGAACGTGCCTTTAACCAAATTTGGCGAGTAGAGGATCGCTCTGGTGGTATTAAAAGTATGCTGCGTTATTGGACCATTGTCACCATGGGACCGTTAGTATTGGGTACTGCATTCATTGCTTCTAGTACGGTACAAAGTTTAAGCTTTTTAAACCGTCAAATAGGCGGTTACGGCATCGACTGGTCGTTTTGGGTACAAATAGTTTCCATCGGTGTCACGATTGCAGGCTTTATTGGTATGTATTGGTTCATCCCCAAAGCACGTGTACCCGTAAAAAACGCGGCCATAGCTGGTATATTCGTTGCAATAGTATTTGAATTACTAAAGCATATCTTTGGTACGGTAATGAGCAACTTTACCAGTTACGAAGCCATATACGGTGCGTTTGCCGCCTTACCAATCTTTTTATTATGGATTTATTTGTCATGGAACTTGATCTTACTAGGTGTTGAGATTAGCTATACGTTAACTATTTTTGAGACTGAGGAGGTCTATCCGCGACACCCGCTGTTAAGTTTGCTTGATATGTTAAATCTAGTCTACCTTAGCCACTTAAAAGGTGATGCGGTTAGCGAGCAGGAGCTACGAAATGTATTGGGTCGTAAAGAGCTGCCTAAATGGTACACCTACATCAATTATCTAAAAGACTGTAAACTTATTACCGTGACTGAAGATGATGAATACGTTCTCAAAAAAGATCTTAGCAAAATGACGTTATGGGATTTTTATCGTACCCTGCCCTATCCGTTACCTATAAAAGACGAGCTTGATGAGATGGAAAATAATAGCCAACAACCCTGGCTTAGTCTGCTGGTACGCCGCTTTAACAATACTGAAGCCTTCGCTCAAGAACAACTTGACTTACCATTGTCTGCTATTTTCTCTCACAGTCAGCCGCGTAAAAAAACTTCTGTAGATAACAAAAAAGAGTCTTTTGGGAAATCTAGTAAGCGCAATACACCGCATAATAAACATAGGCATGACCAAAACACACCACATTTTGAAGCAGCAGCCTACGACAAAGACAGCGACATCATATGCGATAACAATCATAACGAGATTTTGATTCCAAATGACCAGATTGCAGACGATAAAGATACAAATAACGACCGCATCAATCATCAGGGCAACATTATTACTGAAGCGGACAATCCAAAAACAAGCAGTTAGATGCTGTATCCTTAGCACTATTATAAAATAGCTTTCGCTAGAAGATATGAGTCAAAATATACTCTCAACCCTTTGGAGCCTATGGCAGTGACCAAAAATGACAAAAACAACCTGCCCACACGCATACTGTCGACCAGTCTTGACGCACTCAAAAAATTTATCCAGTTATGGTCACTACAGACTCTAACCGATCTACCTGATCGATTAAGAAATCTATGGCAGCAACTCATCGGTTCTTATTGGTTTATCCCGACCGCTTGTGTACTAACAGGCATACTTTTAGCCCCTTTATTCATCGCTATTGATCAACAGTTTGATCGCGCAACTGTTAAAGATATTAGTTTTGCGTTTACTGGTGATGACTCTTCTGCAAGAGCCATCATGACGACGATCGCAGGAGCTGTCTTAGGTGTGGCTGGTACTACTTTTTCGATTACCATTGCCGTCCTGTCTATGGCCTCATCACAATTTGGCCCACGGCTCTTACGTAACTTTCTTACAGACACCTCAAACCAGTTTGTACTTGGCGCTTTTATCGGTACGTTCAGCTATAGCTTGCTGGTCTTAAAGGCCATTCACAAGCATGACGTCAACTTTGGTGTGCCGCAGCTATCTGTTACTTTTGCTATCGTAATGGCTGTTGTCTGTGCCTTACTTTTGGTCTACTTTGTCCAACATATGGTCCATGCTATTCAAGCGTCACGCGTGATTCAAGGAGCATGTAATGATGCTATTAAAAACATTCATTACTGGTATAGCGACAACTGCGAGATGGAGCATCAGTATAATGTCATAAATAGCGATGATGTTGAACAATATCATTCTTGGGCCGCCACACCTATCTATGCACCAACTTCAGGCTACTTACAACAAATCTACTTTGAATCGCTTATTACATTGGCACAAGATTATGGCGGTGTGGTGCAATTGCATACTAATCTTGGCGATTTTGTCACTGATAAAAACGTTATAGGGCATTTTTATCGGCGCCCAACAGCGCATATTAGCAACCTAAAAAAGACCAAAACCTCTCAGCTTGCAGTATCTCCACAGGCACCCGATGGCATATTTTGGCAACGCTTTGCCGCTTGTCTGCACTTTGAGCGTCAGTCCGCTTATACCAATGATATAGCATCAAGTTTGGGTCAAATCACTGAGATCGCTGTGCGGGCACTGTCTCCTGGGATTAATGATCCTAAAACAGCTGTCAACTGTGTACAGTCTTTGACCATTTGTTTAAGCCTAATGTTACGTCGGCAGCCACCTAGCCCTTATCATTTTTATACGCCACCAAAAAACAAAGATGAGTCTGATATTACGGTTAATCAGCCACGTATCGCAATACTGGCGCTTATCACCAGAACACCAAAGATATCTGACTTTATCGAAACCTCCTTAGGTGAGATACGTCGATATGCTATTGCTGACCTGATGGTATTAAAGGCGCTTTGTCAGGCAGTGACTGACTTAAACTATGCCCGAGTCAATAGTGCACAGCGTCAGACTTTATTGCGCGAGCTGACTTTGATTGAACACGCAGGTCAAGCGAATCTAAGTTATAAGGAGCTGACAGAGGACCTGATAGCCATGTGCCAACAAGCACGGCAGTTTATTCATGATGACAATGCGCAACATCGACATTTTGAGTATATCAGTAAGTTTGATATGCATATTTATAAAGATTTACAGACACAATCAAGGTAAATAGATAGGCTGTCACTGAATATATACGCCTAAATTTTGCTATAGGTATCAAGCAATACTAGCACTATCTATCTGCTAAATACCTGTTATCCTTCCAACAACTTTTATACTCATTGAGACTGCTTTTATGGCATCTGCAACCAGCCTGACCATACTTGAGATTAGCGCTATTTTTTTATCAGTAACGGCGATATTGGCTTATATCAATCATCGCTTTATTGGCCTGCCAACTACAATCGGGGTCATGGTTATCTCTATTGTCTTATCCATGATAGCGATTTTTTTAGGATTTTTGGGCTTCGATCAGCTTATTGACTATGAGGTGAGTTTATTAGATCAACTAGACTTCACTGAAGTCTTACTTGATGGCATGCTATCTATGCTCCTATTTGCCGGGGCTTTGCACGTCAATATTGGTGATTTAAAGCGTTATAAACTTCCCATAGGTATTCTTGCATGTATTGGTACGCTAGTATCGGCCGTGCTGATCGCTACTGCCCTTTACTTTATGCTACCGCTCCTCGGTTTTGGGCTGCCTTTCATTTGGTGCCTATTGTTTGGTGCTCTGATATCGCCTACAGATCCTATTGCGGTTATGGGAATATTAGCATCAGCGGGAGCACCAAAGAGTATTGAGACTGTCATCGCTGGCGAGTCACTATTCAACGATGGTATCGGCGTTGTCATATTTGTCCTATTGCTCGGCATCCTATCTAGTGGTGACATTCCTACGGTTAATTATGTGGCACATACGTTAGCCGTTGAGGCTGGCGGCGGTATTATTTTTGGCTTGGTACTTGGCGCTATTTTGTACTATTTACTCAAAAGTATTGACAGTTATCAGGAGGAAGTACTGTTGACGCTGGCAGGGGTGATAGGCGGTTATGCATTGGCCAGTCATTGGCATTTATCTGGACCACTTGCTATGGTAATGATGGGATTAATGGTCGGCAACCGTGGACGTGAGCTTGCGATGAGCGACAAGACCCGCCATTATATCGATCTGTTTTGGGAGCTGATAGATGAGATTTTGAATGCCATTTTATTTGTGCTGATCGGTCTTGAGGTAGTCATTATTGCCTACTCAGGCAATCTGTTTATTGCTGGAGGTTTGAGTATCATGATTGCCTTACTTGCTCGCCTTATCGTCGTCGGCATGACTACCAAAACCTTTAGCCGACAGCTACAACTGCCCGAGGGTGCATGGAAAGTATTGACCTGGGGCGGGTTACGCGGCGGCATTTCGGTGGCTTTAGTACTACAGCTACCTTCAGGGATGGAGCGCGACATTTTACTGGCGCTTACCTACGCTGTCGTCGTCTTCTCTATCTTGGTACAAGGGTTAAGCATTGGTAAAGTCGCTAAGAGGATTCAGCCTGTTATGCATAAATAGCGATGAGTTCAAATGAATAATTTATCTAAACCATACGATTAACGCTATATAACTATCGAAGTAGTCAGCGAGATATATAGCCATGATGTCATACTGGTTTCCTAGTGCCAATCTCTTAACAGCACAGCTGCTCTATGATAAGGTTTGCTATCAAGGTTATATCAAACCTTTACGTTTCATATTACGATAGACCACGACGACAATGAGAATATTTAGTAGTAAGATTCCCAGTTTGAACCAATCAAATGGGCTCACTATTAAGTAGTAAATCTCAATAGGAATGAATATCCCATAACCGATAACGCTAAACCAGTATGCCCATGTTTTATCTTGCCATAACCCATAAGCTTCAATAAAACGCAGACTGACATAAGCAAAGATAAACAACAAAAAAAGTGACCAGTTTTTACTTGCTTGCTGGGCAATTTGGACGATACTGTCAATTTGTGGTGAAAACAGGCTGCCAAAGCGTTGTTGCCATGAATCCGATGCTTGGGCCAGCCAGCGCTCAAGATTAGTATGCCAAAGCCATAATGCAAAAGCCCCTGTCAGCGCGCCCGCCCCTTTGACAATCTCGTATACTGCAACCGCTTTAATCGATTCGCTAGATTCGCTGTCTTTGGTCGCTTTGTTCGACAAACTATCGTCATCACCTAATAACTGATGACTTTCACCCGCTATAGAAGGTCGTGAGTTGTCATTGTGCTGGGACGAATTAACCAAAGAAAGTCTCCACGACTCGGCCTTGCAAATACTGGTTAAAAAATGGGGTGTTTTTGCCGTTCGATAACATGGTATCTACTGTCACCTGCCATTCAAGATTAGGATCGACCAAGATTGCACCGCCTAAGCTCTCATATTTGGTACTTATTCCAGCAATTTGCGCAGGGTTGATGCAAACCTTATCTACCAACTGCTCTACTGTTAATACCTTATCCCGTACTAATTGGCAGGCTAAAGCCATAAAGGTGTCGAAATTCGAGATACCAGGTGTACTCTCAGCGAAAGGTGCTTTTTTGGCTGTAGAATTTAGGGGTTCATGATGACTGCAAATGGCATCGATAGTCCCATCTTTGAGGCCACGTAGCAGTGCTTGTTGATCAGTGTTACTACGTAATGGCGGTAATACATAAGCTTGGGCATTAAAGCCTTCTAGATTGTCATCTGTCAAATACAGCTGATGCATCGCCACATCACACGTTACTGGCAGTCCTTTGTCTTTTGCCCAGCGCATCAGCTCTACTGAAGACTTACAGGACAATTGACTAAAATGAGCTGCAATACCCGTCTCCTCTACCATCAATAACTGGGTAGACAGGGCGACAGTCTCAGCGATCCAAGGAATACCTTGCAGACCGTGATAAGAAGCAATGTAGCCTTCATGCGCAACCCCATTGCCAGATAAACTTGGCTCATCAGGATAAAAAAACACTTTCATACCAAAGGTTGCGGCATATTCTAATGTCCGCAATAACACCAGATCATTATCAAAAGGCCTGCGCGCGTTGGAAACAGCAATACAGCCTCCTTTTTTAAGACCTGCGATATTAGAGGGACGCGTCCCTTCTAGACCTGCTGTCAATGCGCCAAGTACATGCAAATAAATACCACCATCTTCAAGTGCCCGCTCACGCAAACCTTTGAGTAGTGAGCCATTTTCCAAGATAGGGTTGGTATCAGGTGGAATCACTACATGCAAAAAACCATTGCCACGGGCAGCTCGACCTTCAGAGGATAATGTCCCGTGTTGCTGCTGTCCGGGTTCACGTAGGCGTGCGCACAAGTCTACTAATGGAGGTAATAACCAAGTCTCACGACCAGTCTCAAGGTTTGTAAGTTTATTCATCGTCTCATTCGGTAACGATTTCTTAAAGACGTCAGGAAGTAAATTTATCATCTGTGCATCAGTAGTAATGGGGTCAGTCATGAGCTTGTTACCATATCAATAATTAAATAAATAGAATCGATTCATCAAACGTCTAAAGTTTACGTTACAAAATATCAGCTGTTAACGTCATTAGTTAGGTGTCTTTTGTGAGTTTCTTGCTGTTTGATGAGCGCGTTGGCCTTCCATGGCAAGTGATAATACAGCCATACGAATCGCCACACCATTACTTACTTGCTCTAAAATAACAGACTGTGGACCATCGGCTACACTTGAGGCAATCTCAATACCTCGATTCATCGGACCTGGATGCATAATTAGAGCGTCAGGTTTTGCTAGCGCCACCCGCTCAGGCGTAATACCATAATGTTTGTAATATTCACTTGATGAGGCCAGTAGCGGCGAGCCAATGCGCTCATTTTGTATTCTTAATCCCATGATGACATCACAGTCTGTGACGCACTCATTCATGTTTTCATACACACGCACACCGTAACGCTCAATTCCCTTAGGTAATAGCGTACGTGGCGCGCAGACGCGAACATCTTTGACGCCTAAAGTTTGCAGCGCATTGATATCGGAGCGCGCGACTCTTGAATGCTTAATATCACCGATGATAGCAACTGATAGCGCCTCAAACGGGCGCGGCGCGGCGCGATGAATGGTCAGCATATCTAGCATCCCTTGGGTCGGGTGCGCATGCCAGCCATCACCGCCATTGATAATAGCGATATCTGGTGTCACCTCAGTCGCCATAAAATGCGCGGCCCCTGATGCAGAATGCCTGACTACAAAAATATCAGCTGTCATTGCTTGTAAGTTCCATAGAGTATCGCGTAGACTTTCGCCTTTTTTTGTACTAGAGCGCGCAATATCAATGTTTAGCACATTGGCTCCAAGACGCTTTTCTGCCACCTCAAAAGTAGTGCGGGTACGGGTCGAAGGCTCGAAAAACAGATTCATGACTGTACAGCCGTCAAGCTCAGGCCGATTGATCAGCTGACCATTTTCATCAAAGAAAGTTTCAGCTTTAGCAATAATGGCTTGTAGTTGTGATTTATTGAGCCCTTCTACGCCCAAAAAGTGACGCAAACTGCCATCTTGGTTTAACTGTGGACGACTAAGGGAGGTGTTGAGTCTTTGATGGACAGTATCATGGTCAAATGTGGCGTATTTGGATGGTGATACAGTATTTGTAGGTGTATTTTTTTTGGAAGTTGGCATAATGGCAAGTCTTTATTATGGGTTTATATCAAGTCAATCATAACGATTTTTTCGTTCACGACTATGACCATGTGTACAGACACGGGGACATTTTGACACTTATTTGCTACACTTTATCGCAGTAGCCTATGTCATCTTACTCGCTTTCATAAATAACCCACTATCTACGATAATAAGCAGCAAGTTTGACTAAATTATCAATAATAATAGACATAGTGTAGCTGATTTTGCATGCAGGACAAAGATAACGTGCCTGCTATTTGCATATTTACTCATTCAACCAAAGTTTTAGCTGAACATATTCTAAGTCATAAGCTTAATCTAGCGTATTTTTAAACCTTATGATTTTTTATCTTAGACGATTTCTTCCATTTATTAGGAACTACTATGACGACCTTAGCCCAATATTTAAAAGCGCAAAAAACTGACTCTGCCGTAAGCGATGTCATCACTACGGTCACAGAAGTTGGTAAAACCATTTCACAACTGCTCAGAAAAGGAGCGTTAGCAGACATTTTGGGCGAAGCAGGCAATCAAAATGTCCAAGGTGAAGAACAAAAAAAGCTAGATGTATTGGCCAATGATTTATTATTAGATGCTTTAGCACAAAACAAACACTGTGCAGGTGTGGCGTCAGAAGAGCTAGATGATGCAACCCCTGCCAATGCAGATGGTAACTTACTCGTATTATTTGATCCGCTTGATGGTTCATCAAACATCGATATCAATATGGCGGTAGGCACGATTTTCTCTATTTTGCCCTACCAACGTCAGGGTCAAACAAGTGAAAATAGCGACTTTTTACAAGCGGGCAACGCACAGCTGGCGGCAGGTTACCTACTATATGGTACATCAACCATGCTGGCACTGACGGTAGTGGACAACGTAGTGATGTTTAGCTTAGATCCAGATAGTAACGACTACATACTAGTAAAAGACAATGTACAAATCGATGCCGATACCAGTGAGTATGCTATTAACAGCTCAAATTATCGCTATTGGCGTGCTCCTATGCAGCAGTATATTGATGAGCTAGTCGCTGGCGATACAGGCGTACGTGGTCGTGATTTTAATATGCGCTGGGTAGCCGCTATGGTTGGCGATGTGCATCGTATACTATGCCGCGGTGGGTTATTCACGTATCCTTTTGACACTAAGTATCCAAACAAAGCTGGTAAGCTGCGTTTAATGTACGAAGCCAATCCTATGAGTTTACTCATAGAACGCGCAGGCGGCAGTGCGACTGATGCCACCCATCGTATCTTAGATATAGCCCCAACTGACATTCACCAGCGTGTCCCTGTCGTCCTTGGTAGTAAAAACGAAGTCGATTATGTCAAAGACTTACACCTCAAACATGACAATAAATAGTACACTTTATCCTTACTTATTTATAATGTAATACTACACACTAAGCAATGACCAGTCCAATATTAAAAAGTATTTTGGACTGGGGTGTTTTTGATGTCATTCATTTTACCTTTTTTAAGCAGTCAATTATGTCAATAGACTCCACCGAGCTGATAACTTCAGATAAAAATCCTTCAGTAAAACTCGTAAAAGCGCTGTTATCTCAAGCCCGTCAACGTAAAAAACAAGGGCAGACCGTACTTGAAGGTGTGCATCTTATTGACGCAGCCCTACGCAGTGATTATCCATTTGTTCAAATACTACTCGCACAATCAGCTCACCAGCATCCTGAGGTTCAGCAAGTTCTGACACGTCTGCCTACCCACACAAGTGTTTTGACGTTGTCCGATGCATTGTATGAGGGCATTCGAAGTCTCGGTACAGGTATCGATATTATGGGAGTCATAAACGTACCTGTGCCAAGCTTAACGGTGATAGACTACGACTGCTTGATTTTAAATGATGTACAAGATAGTGGTAACGTCGGTACGCTGCTACGTACCGCAGCCGCAGTTGGAATAGAAACAGTACTCTGTACGAGCGGCACGGCCCAAACATGGTCACCCAAGACATTACGGGCGGGAATGGGCGCGCAGTTTGCGCTCACTATTTATGAAGGTTTGAGTGCTCAAAATATTCTAGAGTGTGTAAAAGCCCCCTTATTGGCAACCAGCTCACATACTGATACTTTGATTTACGAACACGACCTTACCGCTCCGACTGCTTGGATAATGGGCCATGAAGGTCAAGGCGTCTGTGATGAGCTAATGCAATGTGCAACTCCTATCGCCTTACCGCAGCCCAATGGACAAGAGAGCCTTAACGTTGCGGTCGCAGGTTCGCTCTGTCTTTATGAAACGATACGTCAGCGCCGTTATAGTTAAATTCATATACAGTTAATATAGAATAGTTATATTAGCTTGGTGTTTAAACTTAAAAAATCCCGCTATCGATGATAGCGGGATTTTTAGATTGTCTTTTATAGATCATCTATCGAACTTAGACCTTACTAGTGAGCTCAGGTATCGCGTCAAATAGATCAGCTTCTAAGAAGTAATCGGCAACACTTGCGATTGGAGATTCTGGGTCATTGTTAATGGCGACAATAACTTTTGAATCCTTCATACCTGCCAAATGCTGGATAGCACCTGAGATACCGGCCGCGATATATAAATCTGGCGCGACAATTTTACCCGTCTGACCGACCTGCATATCGTTAGGAACATAACCTGCATCAACCGCAGCACGCGATGCACCAACAGCAGCACCTAGCTTATCTGCTAATGGCTCGATATATTTGGTGAAGTTCTCACCATTCGCTAAGGCACGACCGCCTGATACAACGATTGAGGCTGATGTCAACTCAGGGCGATCAGAAGCTGCCATTTCTTCATTGACAAAGCTTGCTTTGCCAGCATCTTGTACACTATCGATTGTCTCAACAGTAGCAGAACCACCTTCAGCAGCTACTGGATCAAAAGCCGTTGTACGTACGGTCAATACGATTTTATCTTCCGTCGTCTTGACCGTAGCAGTCGCATTACCAGCGTAAATAGGACGCTCAAAAGTTTGAGCATCTATAACAGCAGAAATCTCTGACAACATACTGACATCCAGTAAAGCTGCTGTACGTGGCATAAAGTTTTTACCAGTGGTCGTTGCTGGGGCAATAATATGGCTATAATCTGCGGCAATATCTGCAACCAATAACGATATATTTTCTGCCATTTGATGTTCGTAAGCTGCGTTATCTGCCAATAGCACTTTGCTTACGCCTTCAGCTTTTGCTGCTTCGTTAGCCGCTGCTTGATTACCACTACCAGCAACCAATACATGAATATCATCACCCATTTGCTTAGCAGCTGCAATAGTACTTAGAGTTGCCTTTTTTAGACTGGCATTGTCGTGTTCTGCATATACCAAAATTGCCATTTTTTTGTCCTTTATTTATTTGTTCATGTCGTCAGATAGCTTTTAAATACAGCATTTACAGTACTAACACTTTATAAATGCGTCAGCGAAGTCTTAGATTACTTTCGCTTCATTTTTGAGCTTATCGACCAATTCATCAACTGAGGCTACCGTAATACCAGCTTTACGCTCAGCAGGTGGAGTAACTTTAACGATTTCTTGCTTAGATGTCATCTCAACACTAAAATCTGCTGGCGTTTTTTCATCAAGAGGCTTTTTCTTAGCTTTCATGATATTTGGCAGTTTTGCGTAGCGTGGTTCGTTTAAACGTAAATCAGTTGTAATCACCGCAGGTAACGATAGCGCCACTGTCTGTAAGCCACCATCAACTTCACGAGTCACATTTACGCTATCACCCTCGACTTTTACTTCAGAAGCAAACGTACCTTGACCAATACCCATTAAAGCTGCAAGCATCTGGCCTGTCTGATTGTTGTCATCATCAATCGCTTGCTTACCTAACAAAATAATATCCGTGCTTTCTTGTTCAGCGATGCTTTTTAGAATTTTAGCGACTTGTAGCGGATAGGGTTTATCATCAGTTTTGACTAAGACTCCACGATCCGCGCCCAATGCTAACGCTGCACGAATTTGCTCTTGTGCTTCTTTTGGTCCAATAGAAGCGACGATGATCTCGTCAATGACGCCAGCTTCTTTTAGACGAACCGCTTCTTCAACTGCAATCTCATCAAACGGGTTGATAGACATTTTGGTATTCGATAAATCCACACCAGAGTTATCAGCTTTTACACGAACTTTTACGTTGTAATCAATGACACGCTTGACCGCGACTAATGCTTTCATACGTTCCTCGTTTATTAATGTTATGAATTGAAAATATAAATCAAAAACTATTGATTTACTTGATGCAAAATATTACTTAAATCTTGTAGCTACGTTTGTCAACGATTATCTGTCGAGCTTGACTTATTAGACCTAACTATCTTGCGTGAGCATCTTAATAAGGTCAAGACAACGCCGTGAATAATGCGTCATAAATTTGTCACTATTTATATAAAACATGTCAGATGACATGATATATTCATGATTTTATCGTTCAAAATTTATTATTACATATTTAACTATGCATTGTTTAAAGTATCTTTTTTCATAGAATTTTTAGTCGCGTCAATTAGCAGATCGCTGTCACGTATATCATTAAATAATGACCAATCTGGTGTTACATCGTTATTTTTAATGACGCTCATATCACCAGTTGTTTCCATGATTACAACAAAAACCTCTGATTTTGATTTAATACTATTTTTACGTAATACCTGTTGGACATCACTAGTGCTCAAGTTAGCTTCTTTTAAGTTGTCCCAAAAATATTCACCATGCGCCATTAAGATTATAGGTTGATTATCTATCAGTGCTTTTAAAGGTTTGATTTTTCGTCTTATTATCGAGACCAAACCTTGAATGACAAATAATGCACCAACTGCACACAATCCTTGAAGTAACGATGGCGTGTCAGATAATACTGTCGATGCCAAGATACTACCAATAGCTACGGTCATGGCAAAATCGTGACTTGATAGCTTGGAGAAGCTACGTAACCCCATCAAGCGAGTGAACATCATAAGGCCAATATAAAAGCCTACTGCGGATAAAGAGATGCCAACCACCTGTTGCCAATCAATCGAAAACCAGTTTTCCCATTTCATATTATCACCTTACTGCACCTGCTTATTTATAATCAATCGTTTGTTAATTTTCACTCAATAACTTATCTACAAAGTTATTTTTTCAATAAAAAAAGCAACCTGATTAGAGGTTGCTTTTTTTATAAAGTCTAAACAATATTTTTGTTGTTATACAACAAACTAATCTCAGCTTTTATTTTATCTTTGAAAATGAAAAGTATTGATCAGACAATCAAACTTAACATCAATAAGATTAAAGTGCTTCGATTTGCTCAGCTTGTGGTCCTTTCTTACCATCACCTAAGATGAAAGACACTTTTTGACCTTCGGCTAGAGTTTTAAAACCGTTACCTTGGATAGCGCTGTAGTGAGCGAATACGTCTTGTCCGCCGTTGTCTTGAGCGATAAAACCAAAACCTTTAGCTTCATTAAACCACTTTACAGTGCCTTCAACTTTATCTGACATAAATTTTCCTAACTCTTTAACTGTTGGTGAGACTTTTGTCTTCACCGATTAATTGACAAATACTTAGTTGAATTTTAAGCAAATGCTAAGACTAAAACCAGCGTTATATCTTAACGATATGTGACTATTTTCGTCTACAACTCCCTAAGTACAAGTTTAGTATAGCAGCTTTTATTGTGGTCGGGATGTTAAATTGCGAGTTTTTGTAAAGGTATAGTTGTTCATTTAGTAAACTTGTGTAACCGAATATAGCCAGTTTAATAATATACTTAAGACTCAAATATGGGCAACCAAGGAAGTGCTAAAATAAATAAACACAGCCCAAAGAATATTAAAGCGAATGATTGACTATAAGCAATATACTTAGAAGGTATTACCAAATCTTCAGGAGAGTCTGGAATACCGCGAAGTTTAAGTAAACGTGTTCCATAAATCCAACCAAAGACTGTATAAAGACCATATGCTGCTGGCACAGTCGTTGCCAATGGCGATAAATCAATCACATATATCATGACTACAGAAACGAAAAACCATGAAGTGTCTAGTAATGAGCTAAATTGAAAGAACAGAGATTTTGGCAGCTTACCGCTGCTACGTTTAAGCATCTCCCCTTCGATCCAAATCAGAACGGCAACGACAGCGCTGAAAGAAATATATGCGAATTGCGGCGTTAGCCAGTCTGGAAAAGATATTTGCACAGCATATAACCTATAGTATAAATAAAAATAAAGAAAATCGCTCAAAGACCCTTATATCCAAGCTTGTTGTTTTATAAACATTAACTTTTGCATAAGTGGTATATCGGTTGTTTACATTGGGTGTTGATTGTAAGTTTTCAAGCGCTATTTTTTATTACTTCCAAAATTAGTAGGACAACCTCTTGTTTTAATTGCAGTACTTGTTTGCTTACGCTAATCAAAAGTAGTAATTTTAACGCTCCTATGACGATAATATAAGGTCAAAAAACCCATGCTATCTATCGATAACATGGGTTTTAATAATAACTTAACAGATAACTATTTAGTTTTTGTCTTTGTCGATGATTTTATTACCACCAATCCAAGGCATCATACCACGCAGCTTAGCACCTGTCTTTTCAATCTCATGCTCAGCGTTGTTACGACGACGGGCCGTCATAGACGGATAGTTGGTGGCACCTTCAGAGATGAACATTTTGGCGTATTCACCAGACTGGATACGTTTTAACGCATTACGCATGGCTTCGCGTGATTGCTCGTTGATAACCTCTGTACCAGTCACATATTCGCCGTATTCTGCGTTGTTACTGATCGAATAGTTCATGTCAGCGATACCGCCTTCATACATGAGGTCAACGATAAGCTTAAGTTCATGTAAGCACTCAAAATAAGCCATTTCTGGCGCGTAACCAGCTTCTGTCAGGGTTTCAAAGCCCATTTTGACCAGTTCAACAGCACCGCCACATAGTACTGCTTGCTCACCAAACAAGTCAGTTTCAGTCTCATCTTTAAAGGTTGTTTCGATAATACCTGAGCGACCGCCACCAACACCAGCGGCATAAGATAGTGCCAACTGCTTGGCTTGACCCGATGCATCTTGGTAAATAGCGATAAGATCAGGAATGCCGCCACCTTTAACGAACTCAGAACGTACCGTATGACCTGGTGCCTTTGGTGCGACCATGATGACATCAAGATCGCTACGCGGTACCACTTGGTTGTAATGAATGGCAAAACCATGGGCAAAAGCAAGCGTGGCGCCTTCTTTGATATTTGGCTCAATCACATCATTATAAAGCTGCTTTTGAAACTCATCTGGTGTCAAAATCATGATGACGTCTGCAGCCTTTACTGCCTCTTCTACTTCAGAAACTTTTAGACCAGCGTTTTCAGCTTTTCTCCACGAACCAGAGTTGGCACGTAGACCAACTGTTACGTCTACCCCAGATTCTTGTAAGTTCAAAGCATGGGCATGTCCTTGTGAGCCATAACCAATAATAGCCACTTTTTTGCCTTGGATGATGGATAGATCACAATCTTTATCATAAAAAACGTTCATAGGTAGAGTCCTTTTCCTCAATCATGGGAAGCCATGGGTTGTAAATACTTATATCATAATTATTTTTTAAAATAGTAAACAATATAAGCCTAGTAATAAAATGATTTAAAACAGAATAATATTAGACGCTTAAGGTTTTTTCGCCGCGGGCAATACCAATGACACCTGAACGCACCACTTCAAGCACACGCTCACGACCGATAGTATCAATAAACCCATCGAGCTTAGCGGTATCACCTACGATCTGGATGGTATATAGGTTTGCATTCACATCGACGATTTGAGCACGGAATATGTCAGCACTGCGTTTAATTTCTTCACGCACACTACCAGTGGCACGAACCTTAATCAGCATGAGCTCACGTTCGACGTGTACATTTTCAGATAGATTCAATACTTTAATTACTTCAACCAGCTTATGCAACTGCTTGGTAATTTGCTCTATTTTTTCTGGTGAAGTAATCGTCGTTACTGTCAAGCGTGAAATGGATGGATCTTCTGTTGGTGCAACGTTTAGAGTCTCAATATTGTACCCACGTTGAGAAAACAAGCCAACCAACCGCGACAACGATCCCGCTTCGTTTTCTATTAATACCGAAATCAGATGTTGTTGCATTAGGTACGCTCCCCTTTAGATAACCACATATCACGCATTGTTTGACCTGCGACTTGCATCGGATATACATGCTCGTTACGATCGACATAGACATCAATGAATACAAGCTTGTCTTTCATTGCCATTGCTTCAGCCAATTGCTCTTCCATTTTTTCAGGGTCAGTGATTTTGATACCAACATGACCATAACTTTCGGCCAATTTAACGAAGTCAGGTAATGAATTCATATAAGAATGCGCATGACGACCCTCATACAACATATCCTGCCACTGCTTAACCATACCCAACTGCGCGTTATTAAGGTTCAAAATCTTAACTGGTAGATCATACTGCAGACACGTTGATAGCTCTTGAATATTCATTTGAATTGAGCCCTCACCTGTAATACAGACGACATCACGCTCTGGTCTTACAAGCTTCGCTGCCATGGCGTATGGCAAACCAACGCCCATAGTACCCAGCCCCCCTGAGTTAAGCCATTGACGTGGCTCATTATAGGTGTAATAAAGCGCAGCAAACATTTGATGCTGACCGACATCACTGGTGATAATCGCATTACCTTCGGTGATTTTGCACAAAGTCTGTACCACATTTTGCGGCTTGATACCATTTTTAGTATCAGTGTCATAACGTAGACCATGACGCTTGCGCCATTCGTTGATCTGCGACCACCAATCTAATAAGGCATGTTGTTCTAACTCTTTATCTTCGCCAATAATAGACAACATATCGCTAAGTACAGACTTTACATCACCAACGATAGGAATATGCGCAAAGATAGTTTTTGAGATAGACGCCGGGTCAATATCTATATGGATGATTGTCGCATTTGGACAAAATTTCTTGACGTTGTTGGTTACGCGGTCATCAAAACGTGCCCCAACTGC
Organism: uncultured Psychrobacter sp.; assembly: GCF_947488565.1. Taxonomy (GTDB): domain Bacteria; phylum Pseudomonadota; class Gammaproteobacteria; order Pseudomonadales; family Moraxellaceae; genus Psychrobacter; species Psychrobacter saeujeotis. The sequence continues at coordinate 32,075 of NZ_CANKZC010000006.1, forward strand.
TAAAATGACATCTGCATGATGCATAGTCATATTGGCCTCATAAGTACCATGCATACCAAGCATTCCTAGGAACTGACGATCAGAACCAGGGAAAGTACCAAGACCCATCAAAGTGTTGGTCACAGGCAAGTTCAAGCGATGAGCAATATCCCTTAACTCTTCATGAGCCTTACTCCAAATAACGCCGCCACCTGCATAAACAACGGGACGCTTTGCAGCAAGTAAAGTCTCAACAGCTCTTTTTATCTGACCGCTATGACCCTTAACAGATGGCTGATAAGATCTTACGAACACATCCTTTGGATATTGGTACGCATACTTTTCGCTAGGAGCAGTCATGTCTTTTGGCACATCAATAACGACAGGACCTGGACGTCCAGACTGTGCAATATAAAAAGCTTTCTTGACGATTAAAGGTATTTCGCTGGCATGACGAACTTGAAAGCTATGTTTAACGATCGGCCTTGAAACACCAACCATATCCGTTTCTTGGAAGGCATCTTCACCGATTAAACTACTTGGTACCTGACCTGAAATCACGACCATCGGCACTGAGTCCATAAACGCTGTGGCAATAGCAGTCACTGTATTCGTAGCACCAGGCCCTGATGTCGCTAACACAACGCCAGTATTGCCAGTTGTCCGCGAATAAGCATCTGCCATGTGACCTGCTGCTTGCTCATGACGGACTAAGATATGTTCAATATTGTCCTGTTGAAACAGCGCATCGTATATATGTAAAACTGCACCACCTGGATAACCAAAAATATATTCGACCCCTTCATCTGTTAGCGATTGCACCAACATTTCTGCACCAGATAGCATCACAGGCTGAGCGCTACCCTCAGCAATACGTTGTTGTTTTTCGTCGAAGTGCTTGGCGGCATTACCCGTTTGAGTATGGCCAGTCATGTTTGGACTTTGCGTGGTTTGCGTCACTGTCATCACCTTATCAATAATATGTGATCACTATGTCAGATCATAACTGTACGATAAGACAGCAAGTTAGCCAAACATAGCAATTTATATGGTCGGTTTTTGATAGGAGTTTATCGATATACGTGACGAAATGCAGATTAAAGCATTTTTAACAGAAGCTTATTATTGGTAAGAAATGTAAGAATATTAAACCGTTGAATATCCCAACCAATGACAACATAAGTGATCTTAATACAAGTAACATACCGATAAGACGGCTGCACTTTGTATTACACATGACAATATCATAGGGTATATATACAGCAGTTAACTTTTAGCATTTAAAATAATAAGTTTATCTTAGTCATTGTAGACCGATGAGTCCGGAGACAATAGGTACAGTTAAAAATAAAGACTATGGCAGTCATGATTTTTACTACACTGTGCTACTGTCACAAAGAGCATAAAACTGCAGAGACTGCTGATAAGCAGTAACCAGTAATTATCCCCAAGTGCTACGGCAATATCATAAAAGCCGCTCACTGACCAATCAACTAACCTTATATTCGACGGTTTAGGTCTTATTGTCAAGAAAAACTTGTGAAACCCATCCTTAACTATTAGTTATTAAATAATATACATTTGTCACTATTTTTTGTTAGAATCTACATACATTGTATGCTCATTGTAAGTTATACAATAATTCACTTACGTTTATACATGAATGCTTTTATTCATCAAAAGGATTACTAGCATGGCATATTCACCCATGATTCATACAGTCAACAAACTATTAGTTGGTGTTATCACCACTTGTGTATTTGCCCTGCCTATGAGTGCAAGTCATGCTATCCAAGTTTACAAGTCTCTTGGTACGCACGGTGAGGTCAAATATAGTCAACATGCACCGCAAAATGCACGGAATATCGAGGTAATTGAGTTCCGTAGTGATGGTAGACAATCTGATGCAGGACAGATGGCAGGTAAAACGGATGCCAGTCAAAGCAGTGATACGCCAAATGCAGAACAGCAACGAGTCGCGCAACTTGAAGCACGTATTAAAGATCAAGAAGCGCAGGCAAACGCCCAGCGCTGTCAATCGTTACGTAACAATTTAACCAATTTAAATGTCGGTGGCCGTATATATGAGATGGATGCAAACGGTAAACGCCAGTATCTAGATGGCCGCGAGATTGAACTTAAGCGAGAGCGTGTACAACAAGCGATTGGACAGTATTGTCAAGGTACACAGACTTAAGTATATCTTTAGTCGTTGCTATAGCCCCGTACCAAAAACGCTTTCAGTGTAGCCATACTATAATCGATATTAAATGAGATGAATACATAGCATTATAATGCGTGGCTAGTACAATTTTTTGCTTGCTGTACCTATAACTCTTAATGATGCAAAAAGTTTATCTCAGTGACGCGGTATTTTTTAAGTTGACTTAAATAGAATTAGCAAGTTAGCTTTTGCATAATATGACGTATGGCTGCTGGCATATCTTGTGCTTGTAAGCCGCGCTGTCCAATCAATAACTGATTGCCACTTATACGATCATATGTCGTAGCATCATATGAGCTTTGACGGACCAACATATCACCTGCTAATGCATGAATCACTACCGCTTGACACAGGTTATTCTGCTCGTCATTTAAATCTTGTTGAGCCAACAATCCTGCAACGACGCCAGATAATATATCACCCATACCAGCTGTTGCCATGCCAGCATTCCCAGCACCGCAAACATATAACTGTCCTTGAGCTAAAATAAGTGAGCCTGCGCCCTTTAATACCCAATTGCCACCATAGATATTAGCGCATTGATGTATGGCTGACGATCTGTCATTTTCTATCGCACTAATCTTTTTATCTAACAATTTAGCAGCTTCGCCACTATGCGGGGTCAAGCAAACATTGTGCGTCTTACTATATTCTCGCAATTGAGTAATTAGCTCATTTTTATCCCTTTGTAACGCTGCCAAATGATAGAGACCATCGGCATCAATGATTAGCGTTTTGTTGTGCGCTATTGCAGCTTTCAGGTAACGGGTGAATAATATTTTTGCTTTTTCATCGCGGCCAAGCCCCATACCGATAGCAACGACGCTTGCACTTTTAATTAAATGCTCAACGCTCTCTTGCTCATGCAAGTCAATCGTCATTGCGTCAGGTAATGAGCTCAATAACGCACCATGAAACGCTTGATGACAGGCAACAGTTATCTTACCAGCGCCAGTGGCCATCGCGCTAGAGGAAGTCAGAATCGCTGCACCGCCCATGCCTTGAGAGCCATCAATACGATTGCCTCCAACCACTAAGACATGACCATAACTACCTTTATAACTGTTCTGACAACGCGGTGTTAAATGTTGACCGTCCTTAAGCAATATCGCAGCAGGTTCAATCGATGCAAAAGGTATCAACGGTATATCAATTACTTTTCCACTAAAACCCATACCATCTTTGGTATGCAGACCAAACTTACGCGCAATCAAACATAATGTGATATCTGCTTGTATAGCCAAACCTTCAAATACTTGACCGGTAGAAGCGACAAGACCACTTGGAATATCAACAGCGACTACTAAAGCGCCAATCTGCTGAGCGGCGCTATTAAATGATACAATTGCTTGTTTATATGAATTTGCTGGCGCACGGTCTAAACCTATACCAAATAATGCATCGATATAGACATCGGCCTGCAATGCTATATCCAATCGAGCATTTTTGTTTTGATACTGATGCATGTCTTCAAAGCGTTGATGAGGACAGCTCATGTCTAAAGCCATACGCTGAGCTTTCAATGCATCAGAGATTGCCGATTTGCTATTTTGACTATCATTTGTTTGATTATCATTTTCTATGCCAACCGTTATCACCTGTACTTGCCAGCCTGCTTGCTGTAGATAATGAGCAATTAACCAACCATCTCCGCCATTGTTACCTTGACCCACCCAAACACACGCGCTAGGCTGAGAAACCTTATGATTATGATGTTTGGCCTTACTCTTCGCTTGCGTCTTGACCTGCTGATAAAGCAGTATAATACGTTGTGCCATTTGCCAAGCAGCTTGTTGCATCAATCCAAAACTATCATATCCTTGTGCAAACCAAGCTTGCTCTATAGCATAAACTTGTTTGCTATTATATAAAGCGATAGGTAGAGACGATCGAGAGCACTGCGCTGTTATTTGCATTGGTAATTGCATAATATCTCTCATTGTTATTTTATGGGTTTATAAACTGCTAATATGCCAATATAACAAAAACATATCTCGCTTTATGTATTAATACTAACAGCCATATATTTTATTTTTATGGTTATATTATAATCAGTCTGCCCTATCATAACCGTGACAGTATCACTATCATTCTATAAATCATCAAACCAATACCTTCCAATATGACTAATAAATCGCCGACCAAACAGCAACCAGTACATTCGCCTAGCAAGCAGACGAGTATGGGTATTGACGTTACCAACACCCCTATATTCGCCACTGTAGTAGAGGTAAAGCAATGGATTAAGTCTGAGGCCCAAGCTTTAGGGTTTGCTGATTGTGGGTTCTTATCCGTCCATCACCCTTTATTTGCTCAACAAATTGAGCAGCTACAGCAGTGGTTAGATAAAGGGTATGAAGGACAGTTGCAGTTTATGCATAACAATCATGATTTAAGAGCGCATCCTGCTAAGCTTGTTGCAGGTGCACAAACCATTATCAGCGTTCGTATGGATTATCTAACCCAGACACCTGTGCCACGCACTGTTAGCGATAATGATTATCCCAATCAAGGTATTATTGCACGCTATGCGCGAGGGCGTGATTATCATAAAACAATGCGTAACCGCTTAAAGCAGTTGGCACTTAGTATTGAAAATAAACTCCCCGAATGGCAGCATCTAAACATTGGAGCTGAGTCAGATTTTATCTTTCGACCATTTAGTGATTCTGCCCCTATTTTTGAGCGACCAATAGCCGATGCAGTCGGTCTTGGTTGGACAGGCAAGCATACCTTACTACTGAATAAATCTGCAGGCTCGTTTTTTGTATTGGGTGAGTTGTTTATTAGCCTTAACCTACCCGATGATAAGCCCGTTGACGCGCACTGTGGCAGTTGTAGCGCATGTATTGATATCTGTCCTACGCAAGCGATCGTCGCACCTTATAAGCTCAATGCAGCTGCTTGCATCTCATATCTAACCATCGAACACAAAGGCGCAATTGACATAAAGTACCGCCGGGCCATAGGCAATCGAATATTTGGCTGTGATGACTGCCAGCTTATCTGCCCCTGGAACCGTTATGCCAATCTGACATCAGTAGACGACTTTGCCCCTAGACATCATCTTGATAATATCGGTTTAATTGAGTTGTGGCAGTGGCAAGAATCTGACTTTTTAGAATACACGAAAGGTAGCCCAATTAGGCGAACAGGATATATTAGTTTTTTACGTAACATTGCTATTGGACTGGGTAACGCGAATCCTAGTTTAGACGTCATCGATCATCTACAGTACAGACTAGGATATAGCGAGATGCTTGATGAACATATTTATTGGGCTATAACAGAGCAAAAGGAAAAACTAAAAAGTAGTAATAAGTAGCAGAATATTAATAAACAAACGAAAATAAAAAACGCCTCTTAATACAAGAGGCGTTTTATTTGTTTGAATTATGACTTAACAATTACGGCTTAGGAATACGCAAAACTTGACCTGGGTATATTTTATCTGGATCAGATAACATAGGCTTATTAGCTTCGAATATTTTCATATAGTCACCAGATGAACCATATACTTCCTCAGCAATCTTAGACAAGCTATCGCCAGACTTCACAGTATACATGGTAGATTCAGGAGCATCTTCTTCGATATCGATGTTATCAATAACTTTTGCTACGTTTTGTACGTTACCAATAGCGATGATAGCTTTTTCACGATCTGCTTGTGTTTTGGCATCACCACTGATTTCAGCAGTATCAGTTGAGCCGTTATATTTAACTTTTAGATTGTCAATATTGAGATTTTGCTGCTGGATACGGCGCAACAAGATATTTGCAACCGACTGAGCAGAAGGTTCTGTATTTTTCACTGGCGTATTAGCATCTGCTTTAGTCTCTGATTTTGCATCATGCTTATCATCATCACGATTGAAGATTTTATCACCAATATCTTTTGCAAAACTGAACATACCCATATATTTACTCCTTCAAATTTTATTGTTGGTTGTCTTTCATATTCTAGAATTATAATTCATAACAGACTGATTTTGATTGCTGTCATTTCAATTAGTATAACAAAGCCAGAAAGGCAAAAAAGCGAGAGATAGTAAAAGTATGTTGGATAATGTTACTTACAGGTAGATTGTGTTAATAATATTACTGGTGTTGTTTATACCCTATAAATGCCAATGATGTAAGAAAAGTTGCTTGTATTACGAAAGAACCATGGCTGTTAACTTTTTAAAGGTTTAAAAAAACCGCTTATCAATAAAGATAAACGGTTTAGCAAAATTTGCTGTAGTCATATTATAAATAGACTATAAAGCAGCAGTAGCTTATAGTTGAGCTTGGACGTAATCGATTGCTTTTTGTACAGTAGTCAATTCTGCTGAATCTTCGTCAGGAATAGTGATACCAAAATCACTTTCAAAAGACATCACAAGTTCAACCAAGTCTAGTGAATCTGCACCTAGATCTTCCATGAAAGAAGCATCGTTGCTGATGTCTTCAACGTTCATGCCTAACTGCTCTGCTACTGCAGATTTTACTCTTAACTCAGTATCATTACTCATATAAACTGCTCCTTTATCTATTAATTTTAAAAACTATCATCTAGCTATTTTTTGAGCTGATAATGTCTTATCGAATAAGGTATTTTATCTCAGAGATAAGACTCTAACACAGTTTTACCCATTTCGATTTATTTAATGTTTTATGAAACCCTTTATGACGTAGGTCTGAAACATAAAAATATGCGTCATTATAACACCATTAAATACAGTTTACACTCGTTCACGCAGGTTTTTATTATATGAGTGTAAATGACGCTTTTGTCCTATTTATCACATCACATATACATGCCGCCGTTAACAGGTATAACGGCACCCGTAATATAACTCGCTTCATCACTAGCTAAGAATAATGTTGCTGCGGCAATATCTTCTGGCTGTCCTAAACGTCCAATAGGCACAGCGTCCAACATAGAGTTTAGCAAGCGTTCGTCAAGCTCATCCGTCATATCAGTTTCAATCAGCCCAGGAGCCACACAGTTGATCGTTACTTGACGAGAGCCAATCTCACGCGCCAAAGTACGACTAAAGCCCTCTACGCCCGCTTTCGTCGCCGCATAATTGGATTGTCCAGCATTACCCATCTTTGCAACCACTGAACTGATATTAATAATACGCCCACGACGAGCTTTCATCATACCGCGCACTGCACGTTTACTCATACGATAAACTGATGTTAAATTGGTATCAATCACACTGTCCCAATCTTCGTCTTTCATACGCATTAGCAAACCATCTTGAGTAATACCTGCGTTATTGACCAATACTTGTACAGCACCGTAAACGCTTTCGATCTCTTCAAACAATTTATCGATTTGTGCGCCATCACGGACATCTAGAACCCGACCAATACCACCGGAATCATGCAAATAATCGTCAATAAGAGCAGCACCTTTTTCTGTAGTCGCTGTGCCAATGACAAAATGTCCTTCTTTCGCAAAACGTTTAGCAACTGCTTTACCAATACCGCGACTTGCTCCACTAACTAATACAATCGTTCGACTCATGATAACACCTCCATCAGTTTTTCCATACGAGCAGGCTTGTCTACTGGATAACTTGCAATTGGCTGCGTTTGACGCTTGGCCAAATTACTTAGCACGTTACCACTACCGCACTCAATTAATATATTTATTTGTTTGTCTGCCAGCTCTTGCATGGTCTTTGACCATAATACAGGCTCGCTAAGTTGCTCTGTTAACGCTTGTTTGATACTTTGAACGCTGGTCTCAATACGAGCATGACGATTTTGGATAACAGGAATATTGGCTTGATCAAATTTGATAGCAGCCAACTCTTCTGCCAATGCTTGGCTCGCTGGCTCCATCAATGCACAGTGTGATGGCACACTAACCTTTAGAGGAATCGCTTTTTTACCCGTATTTTGTACCTTATCAATCACAGCCGTTACTCCAGCGGCATTACCAGATATAACAACTTGACCTGGACTGTTAAAATTGGCAGCACCCACAACAGCACCATCAACATGTTCAGTCGCTTGCTCGCATAACGTTTCAACACGATTGTCCTCGAGCCCCAATACTGCTGCCATTGCTGTATCAATATCAGCTACAGCCTCCTGCATCAGTTTGCCACGCTTATGTACCAGTTGCACAGCATCAGTTAACGATATAACACCGGCAGCACAAAGAGCACTATACTCACCTAACGAATGACCTGCTAAATAAAGAGGTGCTTTATTTAGCTTATCTTGCAGGATGCGCCAGATAGCAATACTCGCTGTTAATAGTGCAGGTTGAGTATACTGAGTCTGATTTAATTGTTCTTCATTTTGACATATTGCCCATAAATCTTCGCCTAAAGCCTTGCTAGCTTCAGCAAAAGTATCTTGTATTTGTGGGTATATTTCTGCAAGCTCAGCAGTCATGTTGACCGCCTGTGCTCCTTGTCCAGGAAAGATTACTGCAATACGATGGGTTGGGGTTGTTACTGTATCAGGTGCAGATGCCATAGCCAATATTCCTTAAGTAATTGAAAATATTCTTAAAATAGACTGAGGATAATTATAAAATAAAATTCTAATATGTCGCTTATCACAGCGAATTATTACAAACTATACACTGCTCTGCATAATTATTATAGCGAGTCATGAAATCACAATAAAACAAACTGAATGAATCATTAAAAATACTATCAACGAAACTTTTATGGCTATCAAACCATCGTTATAAGCGCTTGCTAACGGGCATAGACTCAAAAATCACGCATAATAAAAAACCAAGCTATCCAGCTACCCTATATGCGATAGCAAAATAACTTGGTTTTTGTAAGCTCAATACATATTGTTTGATAATGTATGTACTAAGTAGCAGTAAATAGTTGGAAATATTACCACCACCGTATATCAACTACCAAACAGACAATGATTTAAGCTTCTTGACTAACTTTAAACAGTTGACGGCCACGATAAAAACCATCTTTAGTCATATGATGACGACGATGTTTTTCACCAGTGGTCGCATCTACGCTTAGCTCAGCCACGCTCATATGGTGGTGTGAACGGCGCATGTCACGACGAGAACGGCTTTTACGACTCTTTTGAACAGCCATGATATAGCTCCTATACTTAAAGGGACAAGCTTAGAATTCAGCTTTAATCGATACTGACAGAGGCTATATAATCACAACAACCTAAGTCTTACGCATCATCAAATATTTTACGATATGCATCAAACACTAACTAAATATAAAATCTATGGATAATTTGGTTAATCTTTAATCACATATAGTACGTTGCCAGAATGCAATAAACCGGACATTATACGCATGTTTAGACAAATAATAAAGTACTGACTTTCACTCTTGTACATAAAGATGATAAAAAATATTGTTAATAATAAAATGATCAAGATAACTTAGTTAATATGGTTGGTGCTTTATACTACCTGATGTTCTTATATAATAATTACTATAATTTACCTTTTAGCGCAGCTAGCGCTGCAAAAGGGTTTTCAGTCTCTTCTTCTTCAGGTATATCACCAAACTGTTCAACCACCATTTCACAATCGTCATGTTTTGGTGCCAATGGTGTCTTTAATAAAATCTCATCTTCTATCAATTTTTTGAAAGGTAAAAAACGCTCTGACGTTTGCTCAGTAATAATCTCATCTAACAGTAAATAGTCTTGCTCATTATCAATCAAACGTACTTGATCTTCATCATCAAGCAAAGCAATGTCGTAGTTATCTGTAAGATCAGTTTCAACAGGTTGTAAACAACGCTGACAGGTCAACCATATTTTTCCTGTCAATTTAAAAGTGAAATGTAAAACATTATTATGACGGTATAAATTAGCATCCAAGCTCAATTTTGGTTGTTCATGCTCATCTGTTAAAAGTTTAGCTAAACGTTCAAACTTTGCAGGCGCAACCTCACCCTGCCAATCAAACCCGCTATCTGCCCATTTATCCAAAGAGATTTGCTCTGGCATATTTGCAGATGTAACTGTACTATTTCCATGATTTTGAATAGATTCAGGATTCTTTGAAGTACTTGACATATGGCGCCTCGTGGTTCAAAACGGTGTATAATATTGCATGACATACTAACGGAAAGCCCAATATGACGCTAGCGCTAGTATGTTACGATTTTTGATACCAATTAAAAAAATTTTTCAAAAATATATTTTTACTTATTTAATGAATCTGTTTATCTATGAATACTCAGTCTAAACACATTGATTTTTCTACAGCATTGACTACTGCCGATTCTATCACTCTTTTAAATAAACTGATGGCACTAGAGAATTTAACTGATGAAAATACTTATCGAAATAAGCTTACAAGTTATTTAATAAGTTCACAGCAAAAATGGCAGTTGCTAACTAGTATGAACGCCGGCTATCAAATAGATAATAATACCTTTATAAGCTCACCAGATACTTTTAAAGACTCTGAATATAACCTTACTAATTGGCTAATATCATTATTCAACACCTTGTTCTTAGAACAAAAAGTAGAGCTGGTACGCGGTAAACAAGAACCAGAGTATTTTCCTATCCAAGGAGAACAACTTGCACGTATTGAGTTCGCTCATGGATTTTTTGCAAGCGCCTTGCATGAGATTAGTCATTGGTGCGTGGCTGGTGAAGCTCGTAGACGTCTATCTGACTTTGGCTACTGGTATGCCCCAGATGGTAGATCAGCTGCTCAGCAACAAGCATTTGAGCATGTAGAAATAAAACCTCAAGCATTGGAGTGTTTATTTACTTTAGCTTGTGGGCGACAGTTTCAAGTCTCACAAGACAACTTGTTTGCTAAGTTTGATACTAGCGATAGTACTTTCGCCAGTGATGTCTATCAGCAAGTAAAAAACTATATAGCCGAACCTCATACTTTACCACGTGATGCCAAGACTTTATTAGCTGCATTACTTAGCGTTTGTAAGACGTCTTCATCTGAAATCAGCACTTAATGTGACTTACTTAGCCTCCCTACTTATTAACGTTTTTCTACGGTTGGTAACGCCTTGCCATTAAACCTATATCCGCTTTAAGCTATACTGATAACTTAAGCGCTATTATTAAGGATATTGACCTACTTTATTTTTAGAATAAATCTTTTAATATATTTAGCGTTTAAACCATGTTTAATCAGTCAATAAAAAAATCTTCTCAATTCAAAATTAATAATTATAAAATAAGGAACCACTATGGAAATATTCTACATTCATCCTGATAATCCGCAGCCGCGTCTTATTGAACAAGCAGCTGACCTATTGCGAAAAGATCAATTAATCATTTACCCAACTGATACTAGTTATGCTTTTGGTTGTCGCTTAGGTGCAAAAGATGCACTGAATAAGCTCAAACAAATCCGCGAACTTGATGATAAGCATCAATTTACCCTACTTTGCCGTGATCTGAGCGAAATCGCTAACTATGCTACGGTAGATAATATACAATTTAAACAACTAAAAGCGCATACACCGGCCCCAATTACTTTCATCCTAAATGCTACCAAAGATGTGCCAAAGAAATTAGCGCATGCGAAGAAAAAAACCATTGGCATTCGAATGCCTAGCAATCCTATTGCTCAAGCCTTATTAGAAGCGATGGATGAACCCATCCTGACTAGCTCGCTAATCTTACCTGATCGCGGCGATATCTTAGATGATCCTTTTGAGATTGAAGAACTACTAGGTAATCAAATTGATGCACTTATTAATGCAGGTATTAAAACCACTAAGCTAACAACTATCGTAGATATGACTAGCAGCCAGCCTGAAATTATTAGACAAGGCGCTGCCGATGTCGAGTCATTGTTACTTTAACTAGCTAATACGATAGTTAACTAAATTACAGATGTAAAAAAGGCTCCAATTCAATTGGAGCCTTTTTTATACATTTAATCAGCATATAAAATTAGTCACGATCAACCAATTCTACATAAGCCATTGGTGCATTGTCACCATCACGGTAACCGCATTTTACAATACGCAAATAGCCACCTGGACGCGTCTGGTAACGAGGACCTAACGTACCAAATAGTTTGCCTACCATAGCTTTGCTACGCATACGGCTAAATGCTAAACGGCGATTAGCAACGCTGTCTTCTTTAGCCATAGTGATTAATGGTTCAGCGACGCGGCGTAATTCTTTTGCTTTCGGTAAAGTTGTTTTGATCAGTTCATGCTCAAATAATGAGTTAGTCATGTTCTGAAACATTGCCTTACGATGACTGCCGGTACGACCCAGCTTGACTCCACTCTTACGATGGCGCATAGTCAAATATCCTTAAAGTTTAACGGCTACGATAAGAAAAGCGATCATCAACACGTAAATCAGCTGGCGGCCAGTTGTCTAGACGCATACCAAGCTCTAAATCTTTAGACGCTAGTACGTCTTTGATTTCTGTTAATGACTTCTTACCAAGATTTGGGGTTTTTAATAGTTCAGTCTCTGAACGTTGTACCAAATCACCGATATAGTAAATGTTTTCAGCTTTCAAGCAGTTGGCTGAGCGAACCGTTAGTTCAAGATCATCCACAGGGCGTAAAAGCACTGGATCAACCTCTTCTTTTTCTTTCACAGGCTCAGGCGCTTCTTCAGCTTCTAGATCAACGAAGATAGAAATCTGTTGTTGTAAAATAGTAGCTGCTTTACGAATTGCTTCTTCTGGATCTATAGTGCCATTGGTTTCAAGCTCAACGATAAGACGATCAAGATCAGTACGCTGCTCTACGCGAGCGTTCTCAACTTGATAAGCGACACGTAGCACAGGACTAAAGCTTGCATCAAGCTTCAAGCGTCCAATTGCTTTAGTATCACCGTCTTCACGGCGCTGATTTGCTGGCTCATATCCACGACCCATTACTACACGCAAACGCATCTTAAGATGACCACGATCACTCAACGTACCCAACACCAACTCTGGATTGATAATGTCTACGTTATGCGGTAGTGCGATGTCTGCAGCAGTAATAGTGCCTGGACCTTGTTTATCCAAGGTCAAGAATACTTCATTTTGGTCATGAAGCGTAATTGCTAAGCCTTTCAAGTTCAAAAGCAGATCAAGCACGTCTTCTTGTAGTCCTTCGAGGGTTGAGTATTCATGGTCAACACCATCAATCTCAGCTTCAATGACTGCAGCGCCAGGTAATGAAGATAATAAGATGCGACGTAGAGCATTACCTAGAGTATGCCCAAAGCCACGTTCTAACGGTTCGAGCGTGACTTTCGCAATCGTTTCATTAACCGTATCCACATTAATGGCGTTCGGCGTTAGAAACTCAGTTGCATTTAGCATCATGATGTCACCTCGATTTATTAAACTGGTTTAATTAACGTTGACTGCTCAACATCATTATTATGATGCTGAGCGTTACGTCATTTACTTAGAGTATAGCTCAACGATCAAGCTTTCGTTGATTTCAGCAGGTAGATCAATGCGATCAGGTGCTTGTTTAAAAGTACCTTGTAATTTGCTGTGATCAACATCTAGCCATTCTGGAATGCCACGTTGTGTCGCTAACTCGATAGCGTTTTTGATACGCAACTGTTCGCGAGACTTCTCTTGGATAGCGATGACATCACCATCTTGAAGCTGAATTGACGGAATGTTCACACGAACAAACTCATCACGACCAGCTTTTTTTACCATAACAGTACGGTGACTGACTAACTGACGTGCTTCAGCGCGAGTTGAGCCAAAGCCCATGCGATATACTACGTTGTCTAAACGACTTTCTAGCATAGCTAGTAGGTTTTCACCAGTAGCACCACGCTTACGTGCAGCTTCTTTATAGTAATTAGCAAACTGGCGCTCTAATACACCATAAATACGTTTAACTTTCTGCTTTTCGCGCAGCTGTAAAGCATATTCTGAAGTCTTATTACGGCTTACGCCGTGTTGACCTGGTGGACGTCCAGCTTTCTTTGTTTTTACATCGTATGGTTTAACACCAGACTTAAGGCCTAAGTCTGTACCTTCACGACGTGATAATTTGAGTTTTGGTCCAATATAGCGGGCCATTGTTATGTCTCCTATAAGCTCTTATAATAAAAAGCTTCGTCTTTAATATTAGACGCGGCGCTTTTTCGGCGCACGGCAACCATTGTGTGGGATTGGGGTTACATCAGAGATGCTGTTAACTTTATAACCCAATGCACCTAGTGCTCTTACCGCAGACTCACGACCCGGTCCTGGTCCTTTGACCAAAACATCGATATTCTTAACACCATATTCTTGGGCCGCTTTACCAGCGACTTCAGCTGCAACCTGCGCTGCAAATGGTGTAGATTTACGTGAACCACGGAAGCCTTGTCCACCTGAAGTGGCCCAAGCCAATGCATTACCTTGACGATCGGTAATCGTAACAATGGTGTTATTAAAAGACGCATGGATATGGGCTACGCCCTCCGATACTGAACGACGAGTCACTTTTTTGCGACTACGAGTGTCTTTAGCCATCTTTTAGCTTCCTAAGTTAATTATCTTTTGAGAGGGCGTGTCGGACCCTTACGAGTACGAGCGTTGTTCTTGGTATTTTGACCGCGAACAGGTAAGTTACGACGATGGCGAATGCCACGATAACAACCAAGATCTACCAAACGCTTGATATTCATTGACACTTCACGACGAAGATCACCTTCAGTCGTGTAATTTGCAACTTGTGCACGGATAGCATCTAACTGTGTATCATCTAACTGATTAACTTTAGTAGTAGGGGCAATGCCAACTGCTTCTAAGATTTTCTGAGCAGTGGTACGACCTACACCAAAGATATAAGTTAGTGAAATAACAGCATGCTTATTATCCGGAATGTTTACACCGGCAATACGAGCCATTGATTTCTCTCCATTAAAGAAAAACGAGCTTTATTCGTAAATAAACATCATTTCTCAGATTTATTGCTGTTAATACTAATTCTTTTACGCCACTATTAACATTTTAACTTGATAACAAGTTTATTTATAAATTAGGTTAATAAATGAGTTAGCATAAACTACGGCAAGTGGCGGATGATATCGCATCCGCCGTTATAATTCAAGTATTAATTTTGTTTATAGTTAAGGTATGTTCACCTATACTACTATCTATTAACCTTGACGCTGCTTGTGGCGTGGTTCTGCTGTGCAAATGATATGGACACGACCTTTACGGCGTACAACCTTACAGCTACCACAAATCTTTTTAACTGATGCTTGAACTTTCATAGCATGCTCCTTGAAATATCACACTACTCTTTAAGATTGAGTAGGCGACTGAATTAACGTCTGATCATGATATTGATGGGTCATCAAATGCGCTTGAATTTGCGATATGAAATCCATAACTACAACCACCATAATCAATAACGATGTACCGCCAAGATTAAATGGTACTCCAAATGATGATTGGATAACCATTGGCATTAAACAAATAACTGTCATGTATATCGCACCGATAAAAGTTAATCGATTTAATACATGATCGAGGTAACGCTGTGTTTGCTGTCCTGGTCGAATACCTGGAATATACGCACCACTACGTTTAAGGTTTTCTGCAACTTCGCGTGGACTAAATACTAATGCTGTATAAAAATAACAGAAGAATATAATCATCGCACCGAAAAGAACTAAATATAAAGGTTGTCCTGGAGACAATACCAATGCCATATTTTGTAGAATTTTCTGAGTGAAGGTAGGATCAGTCGAATGACCTACCCACTGTCCTAAACTGGCTGGAAACAGCAATAATGAGCTAGCAAAAATAGCAGGAATAACACCTGCCATGTTTATTTTCAGTGGCAAATGTGATTGCTGCTGAGCATAAATTTTGCGGCCTTGCTGTTGCTTTTGAGCATAGTTCACAGGTACCCGGCGCTGAGCTCGTTCGATATAAACGATACCAGCAGTAACCGCGACCCCTAGTACTACAAAAATAAATAGCACAATCAAGTTCATTTGGCCTTGATTAACCTGTTCAATAGACTGCGAAATCATTCCAGGAGTTCCGGCAACAATACTCGCAAAAATCAACATTGAGATCCCGTTACCTACACCACGCTCTGTAATCTGCTCACCAAGCCACATTAAGAACATAGCGCCTGCTACTAACGAAGTAACTGCAGGAATATAAAAGGTAAGACCAGTAGATAATGTTAAATTTTGACTGATTAAGCCAGCACACATTCCCAACGACTGTACTAAAGCTAAAGCAAGTGTTCCTTGGCGGGTATACTTATTTAGCTTACGTCGTCCTGCTTCACCTTCTTTCTTAAGCGCTTCAAGCGATGGCACTACCGCAGACATCATCTGTACAATAATTGATGCCGAGATGTATGGCATAATACCAAGTGCCATAATAGACATACGTTCAAGCGCACCACCCGAGAACATATTAAACATGCTTAATATGGTGTTTTCGTTACGCGAGAATAGATCAGCTAAATTAACCGGATTAATGCCCGGTACTGGAATATGCGACCCTAAACGATAAACAATCAATGCGCCGATTAAGAATAATAAGCGTGTCCAAAGCTCATCATATTTACGTATGAAAGCAAATGGATTAAGCGGTATACCAGACGATGACATTGATTGTTTTGACACGTTACTACTCCTCGATGCTACCACCAGCAGCTTCGATTGCTTGCTTAGCGCCTTTCGTTACTTTGATACCTTTAAAGGTATAAGCTTTAGTAACTTCGCCTGATAGCATGATACGAGCACGCTTCATATCGCGACGAATAAGGTTAGCAGCCTTAAGAGTTTCTAGGCTAACTACATCACCTTCGATTTTATTCAGTTCAGACAAACGGACTTCAGCAGTCGTCATTGCCATTTTACTGGTAAAACCAAATTTTGGTAGACGGCGATACAAAGGCATCTGGCCACCTTCAAATCCTGAGCGAATGCTAGAACCTGAACGTGATTTTTGTCCTTTTACACCGCGACCACCAGTCTTACCAAGACCTGAACCGATACCACGACCTCGACGTTGGGCAGTTTTCTTTGCACCAACACCAGGTGATAATTCATTTAATCTAAGTCCCATTACGCTTCCTCCACTTTTACCATGTAGTTGACGCGATTGACCATACCACGAGTTGAAGGAGTATCTTCTACTTCAACAGTATGGTTAATACGGCGTAAACCCAATCCTTTCAAGCTCGCTTTGTGGCTCTTTAGGCGATGGGCACCCGATTTAAATTGAGTGACTTTCATTTTTTTCATCGTAACTCACCTAGTTTAAGTTAACCCAAGATTTCGTCTACAGATTTACCACGTTTTGCTGCCATCTTTTCTGGAGTTGACATATCACGTAAACCGTTAAACGTTGCACGAACAACGTTAGCAGTATTGGTAGAACCATAACATTTGGTCAAAACATCTTTGACACCCGCAACTTCTAGTACTGCACGCATTGCACCACCAGCGATTACGCCAGTACCTTCAGATGCAGGCTGCATATAAACTTTACTTGCACCATGACGTGCTTTAATCGGATGATACAAAGTCGCTTCATTAAGCTCAACAGTAATCATATTACGTTTAGCAGCTTCTAGCGCTTTTTGAATGGCAGCCGGTACTTCACGTGCTTTACCACGACCAAAACCAACGCGACCATTACCATCACCCACTACAGTTAGTGCAGTAAATGAGAAAATACGACCACCTTTAACAACTTTTGCAACGCGATCAACAGTTACCAAACGTTCTACTAGACCATCGGTCTGTTCATTTTTATCATTTCTCGCCATGATTAAAACTCCAATCCATTTTCGCGAGCTGCTTCAGCTAAAGCTTTCACTCGACCATGATATTTAAAACCACTACGGTCAAAGGCAACTTTAGTAATACCAGCTGCTTTTGCGCGTTCTGCGATCATTTGGCCTACAGACGTCGCTGCATCAGCGTTACCAGTTGCGCCCGAGCGCAAACTGCCGTCCAAGGTAGATGCCTGAGCAATCACTTCACCACCGTTAGGAGAGATAATCTGGGCATATATGTGCTTCGGCGTGCGGTTAACCGTTAGACGATGAACGCCTAAAAAACGGATATGCGCGCGGGTTTTTTTAGCTCGACGCAGACGAGCTGCTTTTTTATCAAACATTTCAACTCACCTTATTTTTTCTTAGCTTCTTTACGAACTACATGCTCGTCGCTATAACGAATACCTTTACCTTTGTAAGGCTCTGGTGGGCGGAAACCACGGATGTTGGCGGCTGCTTGACCAAGCTGCTGTTTATTGTTTGATTTCAAAACAATTTCAGTTTGCGTTGGGGTTTCAGCTGATACACCTTCAGGTAACGTGTATTCTACTGGATGTGAGTAACCAACATTAAGGGTTACTTTGCTACCAGACGCTTGTGCGCGATAACCGACACCGATCAGTTGAAGGCGTTTTTCAAAACCTTCATTGACACCTATAACATAGTTGTTAAGTAAGGCGCGCATAGTACCAGTATGCATCATAGCTTCTTTTGAATCGACTGTAGGTGAGAGAATGATATTATCATCTTCCTGGTTCAGCTCGACCAATTCATGCAGGCGTAAAGACATAGAGCCATTCTTGCCTTTAACTTCGACCTGCCGATCGTTCAAAGTAACGCTTACACCGCTAGGTAGCGTCACTGGGGCTTTAGCCACACGAGACATAGGAATATTCCTTGAAAAATTAAAACTTATATTAGCGAAAAAACTAACAGACTAAAAAGCCTGCTAGTTTAGCATAATTGATCCAGCTAAACATCATCCAATTTTTGTAAAATTTTCAGATATCTAACTTATTCTTGGTTTAGATCATCTTTAACAAGATAATCAAACCAAATAGGATTCAAGTAGGACTTCTCATCACGTTGTTTTATGCAACAAACGCAACGATTTCGCCACCAATACCAGCAGCGCGAGCAGCACGATCGCTCATGATACCTTGGCTGGTTGATACGATAGCAACACCCATACCTTGCTTAACAGTAGGGATAGCGTCTTTGCCGCGATGCTGGCGCAAGCCAGGACGACTATAACGTTGAATAGTTTCGATGACAGCGCGGCCTTCGAAGTATTTTAGTTCAATAGTAAGTGTCGCTTTGTTGTTGTCTTCTTCAGTAACAACAGCACTCGCTACATAACCTTCATTAACCAATAAATCAGCAATCGATTTACGTAGTTTTGAGCTTGGCATCGCTACGGATACTTTATTAGCCATTTGTGCGTTACGGATACGGGTTAGCATATCTCCAACGGTATCTTGCATACTCATGTAATTACCCCTTACCAGCTTGCTTTACGAACACCAGGCACATCGCCTTGCATGACTCGCTCACGTAACATATTACGTGATAAGCCAAACTTACGGAAGTAGCCATGAGGACGACCGGTGATAGCACAACGATTGCGCAGACGAACTGGTGATGAATTGCGTGGTAAAGCTTGTAGCTCTAACATCGCATCCATACGTTCTTCGTCGCTTGCAGTCATATCACTGATGGTTTCTTTTAACTTAATACGCTTTTCAGCATATTTAGCAACCATTTTTTCGCGCTTTAATTCGCGGTTAATCATGCTCTTTTTTGCCATAACGTCTTTACCTTATTTAAATGGGAAGCCGAATGCTTTAAGTAACGCACGACCTTCTTCATCAGTACCAGCTGACGTAGTGATAGTCACATCCATACCACGAATACGATCAATCTTATCAAAGTCTACTTCTGGGAATACGATTTGTTCTTTAATACCCAGTGAGTAGTTACCACGTCCGTCAAAAGCTTTAGGTGAAAAACCACGGAAATCGCGAATACGAGGAATTGCAATGGCAATCAGACGATCTAAAAATTCGTACATTTGCTCACCGCGTAGCGTTACTTTACAGCCAATCGGCCATTCTTCACGAATTTTAAAGCCAGCAACTGATTTACGCGCTTTGGTGACAACAGGCTTTTGACCAGCAATTGCAGTCATATCAGCGACAGCACCTTCAAGCAATTTCTTGTCCTGAGATGCGCCACCAACGCCCATATTAAGTGTGACTTTAGTGATTTTAGGCACTTGCATCACATTGTCTAAACCAAGCTCTTCTTTGATTTGCTGCTTTAGTTTATCGTTATATAAAGATTTTAATCTTGCCATTACCATTACACCCTTAGTGTCTTACGCAGTCGCCACTACTTCACCATTCGAACGATAGACGCGTTGTTTTTTGCCGTCTTCGCCGAATTGATAAGTAATACGGTCTGCCTTTTGGGTTTGCGCATTTAAAATTGCGACATTTGAAATATGCAAAAAAGCTTCTTGCTTAACGATGCCACCTTCAACGCCAGTCGCCTGATTTGGCTTCTGATGTTTAGTGACAATGTTAATGCCTTCTACTTTAATACGATCGTTTTTTACAGCTTGTACAGTACCTTGCTTGCCTTTATCTTTCCCAGCAATCACGATAACTGTATCGCCTTTACGTAATTTTGACATGGATTACCTCACAATACTTCTGGTGCTAGTGATACAATTTTCATAAACTGATCACCACGTAGTTCACGAGTTACCGGTCCAAAAATACGAGTTGCAATCGGTGCTTTGTTTTGGTTCAACAATACCGCAGCATTGTCATCAAAACGTAGAACTGAACCATCAGGACGACGAACGCCTTTTTTGGTACGTACAACTACTGCATTCATCACGTCGCCTTTTTTAACACGACCACGAGGAATGGCTTCTTTAACCGTTACTTTAATAATGTCGCCAACTGATGCATAACGACGATGAGATCCACCCAGTACTTTAATGCACTGAACTCGCCTTGCACCGCTATTGTCTGCAACTTCCAGCATTGACTCAACCTGAATCATAGCGTTACTCCACACGTATGAGCAAAAAAACCAGTTGCTGCCGCTAGCACAGTATGAGTAGACGGCATTTTAATGTAAATAACCGCACCTAACTCTTAATGTGAGTGATATACGACGGGCGCAATCAGCATCCTTAAAAAGGCGGCTATTTTAACAGCTTCTGGCCTTTAATGCAATTTACTTAGATTTTTTCTACTTTTTCAACCACATCAACTAAAGTCCAAGACTTAGTTTTTGAGATTGGACGCGTTTCTTTGATGCGGACAAGATCACCTTGTTGGCAAACATTATTCTCATCATGGGCTTTGATTTTTGTAGAACGACGAAGCTGTTTGCCATACAAAGGATGACGAACCAGACGCTCAATCAAAACCGTGATGGACTTGTCCATCTTGTCGCTGACAACTCGTCCTGTCAATACGCTAGCATTAGTAGCTGTTTGATTGTTATCGCTCATGAGTCGCCTCGTTGTTTCTCGTTAATCAAAGTCTGAATCTGAGCAATCGTACGACGATTGCCTTTGACTTCATGGGTATTACCCAACTGTCCAGTTGCTTTAGCCATACGAATACGGAAAGCATCAAGTTGCTTTTCATCAAGTAACTGGGTCAGTTCTTCTAATGATTTATCACGTAATTCACTGATCTTCATTACATTATCGTCCGCTTAACAATGGTAGTTTTAAAGGGCAACTTTGCTGCAGCAAGCGTTAAGGCATCGCGAGCAAGCTCTTCTGAGACCCCTTCGATTTCATATAGCACTTTACCAGGCTTGATTTCGCATACCCAATACTCGACTGGACCTTTACCTTTACCCATACGTACTTCTAATGGCTTATTGGTAATTGGTTTGTCTGGGAATACACGAATCCAAATTTTACCACCACGCTTAATTTTACGTGTAATAGTACGACGTGCTGCTTCGATTTGACGGGCTGTCATACGACCACGCGTCAATGATTTTAGACCAATTTGTCCGAATGCAACGGTGCTTCCACGATGAGCGAGCCCTGTGTTACGACCTTTATGCATTTTACGAAACTTGGTACGTTTTGGCTGTAACATAGTTTAACCTCTGTCTGAGTTTCGACGGTTTCCACGACCACGGCGTTTTGGCGCACGAGGCTTCTCTTCATTGACGGGATTATAAACGCTGTTCATACCGTCAAGGATCTCTCCGCGGAAAATCCAAACTTTAACACCAATGGTGCCGTAAGTTGTCTCTGCACGAATTGACGCATAGTCAATATCAGCACGGAGTGTATGCAATGGCACACGACCTTCACGGTACCATTCAGTACGAGCAATCTCAGCACCGCCAAGACGGCCAGACAGCTCAACTTTAATACCTTTAGCACCAGAACGCATGCTGTTTTGTACAGCGCGCTTCATCGCACGACGGAACATAACACGGCGCTCAAGCTGACTACCAATACCATCTGCTACCAAACGTGCATCAAGATCAGGCGATGTGATTTCTTCAATATTGACCTGAGCAGGTACGCCCATAATTTTGGTCAACTCTTTTTGAAGTCTTTCAATATCTTCGCCTTTTTTACCGATAACAATACCAGGACGTGCCGTAGCAATGGTAATCTTAGCAGCACCAGTAGGACGCTCAATCATGATGTTGCTGATCATAGCGTTATCTAGCTTTTTGCGTAGATATTCACGAACTTGAATGTCGTTAATTAGGTATTCTGAGTATTGTTTAGGGTTAGCATACCAGTTTGCGTTATGCTTTTTGACAACACCAAGACGAATTCCGATTGGATGTACTTTTTGACCCATAACTTATTCTCCTACCTTTATAGTGATGTGACAGGTACGCTTACTGATACGATCAGCACGACCTTTGGCACGTGGTAGGATACGCTTTAGCGTAATGCCTTCATCAACGTAGATAGTGGCGACTTTTAAGTCATCAATATCTAAGCCATGATTATGTTCGGCATTGGCGATGGCTGAGTTAAGGCATTTCTTAACAAACACAGCGCCTTTTTTATTGCTATACGTTAGGATATCCAAAGCACGCTCAATAGATTTGCCGCGAACTTCATCAGCAACGAGTCTAACTTTTTGTGCCGATATGGCGGCACCGCGTAATTTTGCAGTTACTTCCATGGTAAGCACCTTATCTCTTAGCTTTTTTGTCAATGCCGTGACCACGATACGTACGAGTCGGGGCAAATTCACCTAGTTTATGACCAACCATCTGCTCACTCACGATAACCGGTACATGAGTACGGCCATTGTGAACAGACAAAGTTAGGCCAACCATTTGTGGCAGAATCATCGAGCGGCGCGACCAAGTTTTAATGGGTTTGCGTGAGTTGGTGTCAATAGCATTCTCAACTTTAGCAAACAGATGCGCGTCTATGAATGGACCTTTTTTCAATGAACGAGGCATGAGATTCTTCCTTTATTTCTTCTTGGCGCGACGGCGACGAATGATCATACTGTCAGTACGCTTATTGTGACGCGTTTTCAGTCCTTTAGACTTCTGACCCCAAGGGCTGGTTGGATGGCGACCTTTATTACGACCTTCACCACCACCATGTGGGTGATCAACCGGGTTCATCGCAACACCACGAACCGTAGGACGAACACCGCGCCAACGTGAAGCACCAGCTTTACCAAGTGATTTCAGGTTGTTTTCAGTGTTAGAGACTTCACCGATAACTGCACGGCAATTAACGTGTACACGGCGAGTTTCACCAGAACGTAGACGAAGAATCGCATAAATACCATCACGACCTAGCAACTGAACACTAGCACCCGCAGAACGAGCCATCTGTGCACCTTTACCGATTTTAAGCTCGATATTGTGAATCACAGTACCCAATGGGATGTTTTTAAGCGGTAGGCAGTTGCCTGGACGAATTGGTGAAGTTTCACCTGACATTACAGTGTCACCAACTGCTTGTTTTTTAGCAGCGATGATGTAACGACGTTCGCCATCAGCGTATTTTAGTAATGCAATATGTGCAGTACGGTTAGGATCGTATTCGATACGCTCTACCGTTGCTGGAATATTGTCTTTAGTACGCTTAAAGTCAATAATACGATAATGATGCTTATGACCACCGCCAACGTGACGAGTCGTTATGCGACCATTGTTATTACGACCACCTGACTTACTTTTTGATTCGACAAGTGCTGCATAAGGACGACCTTTGTAAAGGTGTGGATGCACCACTTTTTCAACAAAACGACGGCCTGGTGATGTTGGCTTTGCTTTTACGATAGGCATGATTGTAATCCTTATTCGTTGTTCGCTGTTTCACTAGTAGAGTCAGTCGCGCTTGCAACTTCTTCACCAGCATCAGCCATTTGTACATCTTGACCAGCTTTTAAGGTAACATAGGCCTTTTTAAAATCATTACGACGGCCGATGCTTTTACCAAAACGCTTTGTCTTACCTTTAACATTCAAAGTGTTCACTTTAGTAACTTCAACACCTTCAAACATCAACTCAACTGCTTTTTTGACTTCAAGCTTAGTAGCATTAGAGTCAACTTTAAATACCTGTACACCAAGTGAGTCACCAAGCATTTGAGATTTTTCTGAGAAGACAGGCCCTCTTAAGACCTGATAAAGTCTTGCGTTATTCATGCTAGTGCTTCCTCAAATTGTTTCGCAGCTTCAACTGACATGATCACTTTATCAAAAGCAATCAAACTCACTGGATCCACTTCAGATGTACCAAGTACATTGACATGTGGGATATTGCGAGCAGCTAAGTATAAGTTTTCGTCAACTTCTTTAGTAACGATAAGTGCACGAGGTGCATTTAAATCACTTAACTTTGCGATCAGCTCTTTGGTCTTAGGTGCAGACAAAGTCAACTCTTCAACCAAAATCAGACGCTCTTGACGTACCAATTCGGCTAGGATGCACTGCATAGCCCCGCGATACATTTTGCGGTTGACTTTCTGTGACCAGTCTTGTGGTTTTGCCGCGAATGCACGACCACCAGAACGCCAGATTGGGCTACGAATAGAACCTGCACGAGCGCGACCAGTACCTTTTTGGCGCCATGGCTTAATACCACCGCCAGAAACTTCGGCACGGGTCTTTTGCGCACGTGTACCTTGACGAGCACCTGCAAGATATGCAGTGACGACTTGATGCACTAATGCTTCGTTGAATTCACGACCAAAAGCCGTATCAGAAAGCTCAACCGCCGCACCTGTAACTGTTTTTAAATCCACGTTAATCCCCTTGCTTAGGCTTTGATTGACGGACGTACGATAACGTCGCCACCGGTGGCACCTGGGATAGCACCCTTGATGACAAGTAACCCTTTTTCGGCATCAACCGAAACCACTTCTAGGCCTTGAACGGTGACACGTTTATTACCCATCTGACCTGGCATCTTTTTGCCTTTGAATACTTTACCTGGTGACTGGTTCTGACCAGTTGAACCAAGGGCACGATGAGATACTGAGTTACCATGAGTGGCATCTTGCATGCTAAAGTTGTGACGCTTTACGCCGCCTTGAAAGCCTTTACCTTTACTCTGTCCTGTGACATCAACCATCTGACCTTGTTCGAACAAGTCAGCTAGGATCTCACCACCAATCTCACGACCTTCAAGATCGCTATCATTGGCACGAAATTCCCAAACACCACGACCAGCTTTTACGCCAGCTTTTGCGAAGTGACCTTTCTGTGCGGCTGTTACGCGGCTGTCACGACGAGTACCTGTGGTGATTTGAATGGCTTGATAGCCATCTACATCAGTATTTTTTAATTGAGTAATGCGGTTTGCACTAACCTCAATCACTGTTACAGGGATAGAGGCACCTGTTTCAGTGAAGATACGGGTCATGCCGCATTTTTTACCGACTAAACCGATCGCCATTTTAGACCTCTTTATATCTTATATTAATGAGTTGGGCGTTTAATATGCATTAACCCAAAGCAATTTGAACGTCAACGCCCGCCGCTAAGTCTAACTTCATTAACGCGTCCACAGTTTTGTCAGTAGGCTGAACAATGTCAACCATACGCTTATGAGTACGGATTTCGTACTGATCACGTGCGTCTTTATTGACGTGTGGCGAAGTTAGAACGTTGAAGCGCTCAATGCGAGTCGGCAACGGTACAGGACCACAAACTTGCGCACCGGTGCGCTTTGCAGTATCAACGATCTCTTGTGCAGATTGATCAATCAAACGATGATCAAAAGACTTAAGACGGATACGGATTCTCTGGTTAGCCATGCCAGCAAGCTCCTAATATGTGCTCTTGTCATTCTTGCTTTGCAAGTAAATGAGCAAAAGCCGTTTGGTTAAATATTCACTTAAAGCGGCCTTCTGTTCTTAACCAGAATGAGTTCTTTAGCGGAACTTATAGCGTGCTAAAAGTAAAATAGTTTAAAGCCCCGCCAACCCTCCTATTCATATAGAGGTCAGCAAAGGCATAATGAAATAGTGCTAGAAACGATGCTCTAGCTGTCATAGCGCTGGCTGTTTTATTAGCTGCGCGTATATAATTCAGTGGTGTGTATTATACAGAGTATTTATCTGATTGCAAGTCTCTTGTAAAAAGGCCTCTTAAGAAAGCATCGTTTTCAAATTATGGGAAAATGAAGTCTTACTTTAAACCATATTCAATCTAAAACAATATCATATTGTTCTTGGGTATATAGGTTTTCTACTTCAAATGTAATCACTCGTCCTAGCAAATACTCAAGATCTGCAACGGTATCTGCTTCTGAGGTTAGTAATAAATCAATAACTGCAGCATGAGCCACGACGGTAAACTTCTTTGGTGAATTATAAGTACGAGCACAGCGCATCATTTCACGAAATATCTCAAAACAAACCGTTTCAGCTGTTTTGACAAACCCACGACCTTGACAAGTTGAACAAGGCTCACACAGTTGCTGGCCTAAAGACTCACGCGTACGCTTACGTGTCATCTCAACCAACCCAAGCTCACTCACTTGAGTGATATTGGTTTTAGCATAGTCTTGTGCCAGTTGTTCTTGCAGACTTGTTAATACATCATTTTTATGTTCTTGTTCTAACATATCAATGAAGTCTAGTATGATAATACCACCTAAATTACGCAGACGCAGTTGGCGAGCAATGGCATGCGTGGCTTCAAGGTTAGTCTTGTAGACAGTATCTTCTAGTGAGCGCCCGCCAACGAAAGAGCCGGTGTTGACATCGATGGTGGTCATTGCCTCTGTCTGATCAATGATAAGATAACCACCAGATTTTAGATCGACACGGCGTTTTAAGGCATCGCGTAGGTCGTCCTCGACACGGTGCACGTCGAACAACGCTGGCTCGGCGGTATAATGTACAATTCGCTCATAGACAAAAGGCACAAACTCTTTGGCAAAATATCGTACTTGCTCATAAACTTGCGCATTATCGATAATAACTTTTTCAGTATCAGCATGAACCAAGTCACGTATCGAGCGCAGTGGTAACGATAACTCTTGATAAATAAGCTCAGAGCTTTGATGGTGATTTATCTCTTGACGACGCGCACAAATGGTTCGCCACAGCTGGACAAGGTAATAAATATCTTCTTCAAGTTTGTTCACAGGTACGCGCTCAGCAGCGGTACGAGCGATCAAACCACCTTTTAAGCTGACTGTCTGCATCAAACTTGTCAGCTCAGTCTTTAAGCGAGTACGCTCATCTTCACTATCAATACGTTGAGAGATGCCAACATGATCGCTTGATGGCAAATACACAAGATACCGTGATGGTAATGAGATATTGGTAGTCAAGCGTGCGCCTTTACTCCCTAGCTGATCTTTGGTTACTTGTACAAGGATACGTTGACCTTCGTGCAGACGATGCTGGATAAGTGTTTTAGTGACAGGAATCACCTCTGTACTGCGCGTTCTGACTACAGGTGGCGTGACGGCCAGGCCTTCCATAGTATTTACAACTGGACTAGCCCCCGTAGCGGCAGTTTGTTTATGGTTATCATCGTCAACTATGGTATTTTTATTTTCGACGACTGGGCGCGGCTCACGTTGCATATCATTAACATGTAAAAATGCGGTTCGTGATTGACCGATATCAACAAACGCCGCCTGCATACCAGGCAACACGCGGACAACCGTTCCCAGATAAATATTACCAACCAATCCCAATTTATGATGGCGCTCTATATAAATCTCACCGAGCACGCCATTATCTAGAACAGCCACGCGGCATTCCATTGGACTGACATTCATTAGCAGCTCTTCAGACATATTTTTTCTCTTATTTATTACTTATGGTACTTATTAATATTGAAATCACAGTCTAACAAATGTCCCATCATGCTGCCCACTACCCTGCCGTGTCATTATGTGACTGCTTACTTTCACATCTACTTTATAAACAGTCTTTATGTTTGTTTATTCTTAGATTTTTGGACCTTAGCTGCTTCATCGATTAATGCTAACGTTTGCGCCAATGGTAAGCCCACGACATTGGTATAACTGCCATTGATACGCGTCACCCAAGCAGCCGCTAAACCTTGAATAGCATACCCCCCTGCCTTGTCAGCGGGCTCGCCACTGTCCCAATAATTACGCATCATATTTTGTGTTAAAGGAACAAAGGTGACATCTGTCGATTCAATAATTTGTTTTTGCCAGACAGCTTTTAATGGTCTGTCGTTTAGCTCTTTTACTTCGTCAGTGAATGATACTAAGGTTGCTTGTACGGCAGTCCATACTTGATGAGAGCTATCAGACATTTGCTGCCACATGCGGTAGGCATAAGCGCGATCTGCGGGCTTGACAAGAACTGTGTGACCATCAGGTAATACACCGATAGTATCAGCTGTTAGAACAATAAATGATGTGGCAAGTTTGCATGATTTGAAAGAGTCATGATGATAATTTGTCTTTAGTTGCATGATAGCTGCGTCAGCCTTGGCCGCAATCATGCGTTGAATATACTCTTTTGGAGACTCATTGTCGTTGGGAGTCTCATCAATATCAACGCTCATGACATCAAGCTCGAGCTTGGCATTGCTCAGAAGCTTACGACGACGGGGCGAACCAGACGCCAATATAATAGTCATTAATACCCTCTTATTATTGTCAGGACTTATTATTCTTAAATTAAATGCTGTGCAAAAACTGACGTATGAATCATCTAACGCGTAAATCCACGCAATATTAACAGTATGAGAGGCCAGCTTAAGATGCTCATCAACAAAGACAATCCTGACTGTGCAATGAATAAACTTTGGGTCATCAATTGTAATATCCATAGAGTAAGCTGAAAAACAATCAACCCAATAGCTGCTAAAAACCAGGCGCTAAATGTATTTAACTGCTTGACTTGAAGACTGCAAACCCTAAGTGCCAATACCATGACGACTGCTGCAAATGCTTGCTGTCCAAGATGAGTATCCATCAACAAGTCAGCAATAATACCAACCATAAAAGCGGTAAAGACTCCAACATATCGCGGCTGAAACAACAACCAAAATATCAATACCATCATTAAGATCATGGGACGTAAAGCTGCCATGCTTGGGCTTAGTGGATAGACACTAGGTGATGAGGCAACCACAAAACTCAATATGATTGCGATAAGCATCTTACTAGATGAATGCTCAGAGTTTGAAAGTGCCATGAATGCTTGCCTTAACGATTTATTAACGACTGGCAGGTAGTGGTAATTCGGTGTCAGTATACGTCACCTTATCTTGTAAGATAAGCACATAAGCATTATCAACAAAGTTGGCAGCAGGTGATACCTCAATCGTTCTAAAATTGTCGGCTTGAGTGTCTGTGATGCGGGTAATACGGCCGACACGATAGCCCGCTGGAATACGGCCGCCTAAACCGGAAGATACTAGCTCGTCGCCAATACGTACATCCGAGGTTTTGAATACGTAATTAAGGCTCAATGAGGTTGGAATACCTGCACCTGTGACAATGGCACGTTGACCAGTACGCTTGATGGTTACGGCAACTGATTGCTGCTCGTCTGTGATGAGTAACAAGCGGCTGGTATTGGGATAGACATTGATAATTTGCCCCAAAATACCGTTTTCATCAATCACCGTTTGGCCAACTTGAACACCGTCTTTGGCGCCTTTATTAAGCACTACGATCTGTTTGAGTAAATTGGTATCGGTGCCAATCACTTGTGCTAAATTTAAATCAAACAAATCAGGCTTGGTCGTTGATAAGATACCTTGTAAGCGGGCATTTTGCGCCAAGATATAATCTTGCTGCTGAAGCTTTGCTTTTGCATGAATCAGTTGTGATTTTAATTGTACGTTTTGGCGGCGTAAAGCTTCTTTTGATTGTATGCTACCGCGTGCCCAGTGTTCAGCATAGCTTGGTAATAAAGAAAATTCATAGATAGGCTGCATGGCAGCATGACTAATACTACGGACAGGTTTAAACAACTCCGGATTTTTGCTATCAAACCACATGATAATTAACGCCACTATTAATACAATAGCAGTCCTACGAAGTGCGAGTGGCTGACGAGCAAAAATACTTGGGATCATAGGGCATCTAATTTGATCGGTACCCAGCGCGGGGTATAAAGCTATTATGCGCGAACATAACGGCGTATGCTAGTTGTTGATACAACAAAGGCAGCCATATTGACCGCCTTTGTTCAGTTATTCATTTTAGCCTAGGTTTATTATCTACAAGTGACCAGAATCACTATTGCAAGTAACCAAAGCGCTTATAAAAGCTTTATACAAAAATCATATTTAAGCTTTTGTTATTAATAAAATCAAGCGCAATACCGCCACCACGACTGACACAAGTAAGTGGGTCTTCTGCAACAGTAACTGGTAGACCAGTCTCTTTTGAAATAAGCTTATCCAAATCACGTAATAATGCACCACCCCCAGTTAGGACAATACCGCGCTCGGCGATATCTGATGACAACTCAGGCGGGGTTTGTTCAAGTGCAGCTTTTACTGCACTGACGATACCACTTAGCGGATCGCTTAATGCTTTTTGGATTTCTTCTGAATTGATGATAAACGTCTTAGGTACGCCTTCTGCCATACTACGGCCACGGACTTCTACCTCTAAGTTGCTCTCTTCGTTAAGCGCCGAGCCCACTTCTTGTTTGATACGTTCGGCGGTTGTCTCACCAATCACACAACCATGGGTACGGCGTACATGAGTAATAATCGCGTCATCAAACATATCACCACCAATACGAATCGATTCGGCATACACACAGCCAGACAGTGCGATAACAGCAATCTCAGTGGTACCACCACCGATATCGACGACCATTGAACCACTGGCCTCATGAACCGGCATTCCTGCACCGATAGCTGCGGCCATCGGCTCTTCTAATAGCAGTACTTTGTTAGCGCCCGCTGATGACACTGCTTCACGAATAGCCTTTCGCTCAACCAGAGTCGACTTACAAGGTACGCAAACCACGACATTGGGCTGTGCCATAAAACGTTTGGCTTTTACTTTGGCAATAAAATGCTTTAGCATCTTTTGGGTGACTTCAAAGTCAGCGATGACCCCGTCTTTTAATGGACGAATGGCAGTAATATTGGCAGGAGTACGTCCAAGCATTTGCTTGGCATCAAGACCAACAGCAGCGACGGTCGGGTTTTGCGTACGGTTGCTACGTAAGGCGACCACCGTAGGCTCATCGAGCACTACCCCTTTATTAGGAATAAAAATTAAGGTGTTCGCGGTACCAAGGTCGATAGCGATATTATTCGATAAAAATCCAAACGGGTTCATTAATATATCCAGCGGCTTACAAATGAGATGACTGAGGCGATGCTTATTAGTATCAAGTAGAGAGCGGTTAAAGACTCAAACAAACAAAAACGTATCTTTGCGATAGGTTTGAATCATGCAATACTGACTAGAAACTAAAAGTGAGATAAATTATACCGATTTAGTCTCAAAAAAACATCGTTATTTACACTGTAAAGTAAGTATTATTTAATCAAAAAATAGACCTTAATAAATCGATTAAGTGATTTTTCAATAGCGTTTATCGCTATATCGTACTTTCGCCAAACAATGTGCGGCTACTTTACCGTATTTAGCAAGTTAATTGTTAGGCAATTGAAAATAAATCAATAACTGTATCGTCACAGTACCAGTTGTTTGTGATTATGCAGCAATCTAACACAGCGCTCTGTAAACTTAGGCCAGATGCTTTATAATAAACTCACTCTATATACGATATTATTTTAGTAGTCATATACCTACTCTAACAAAAACTGTCTTTAACTGGAGAAATTATGTCACAGCAACCTGCAACGTCCGACAGCAATGTTAGTCGTGAAGAAATTTTAGAAGTTGCCAATTTGGCCCGTTTAGGTGTCGATGCAAGTACGGCGAGCAGTTACGCTGACGATATCAGTAAGGTGCTAACCCTTATGCAAACCCTTGGAAACGTCGATACAGATGGTGTCAAACCTCTATCAAATATTCATGAGGCTTGCCAAGAGTTGCGCACTGACGTGGCAAAACACGATATCAATCGTGCACGTAATCAGTCAGTTGCGCCCGCTGTAGAAGATGGACTATATCTGGTACCGCAGGTCATTGAATAGTCCGCTGTACTGATATTTACGTTTATTTTCTTACATTTTATGCTATTAACATTTTGACGGACGACACCTTATGTCTGAACTTCATCTATTGAGTACCCAGCAGCTTGTCACAGGCTTACAAGACAAACAATTTAGCAGCCTTGAGCTGACTGACCATTATATCAAGCGCATTGACGCGCTAGATGGCAAGATTAATAGTTTTATCACACGAACCTCTGAGACGGCACGCGCCCAAGCACAGGCAGCTGATGAGATGCGAGCACAAGGCGATAAAAGACGTCTGCTCGGGGTGCCAATGGCGCATAAAGACATCTTTTGTACCCAAGGCGTACTGACCACTTGTGGTTCTAAAATGCTTCATAACTTTGTCTCACCTTATAACGCCACTATCGTCTCCAATATCGACAAAGCGGGCATGATTAGCTTAGGTAAGCTCAATATGGACGAGTTTGCCATGGGCTCAGACAACAGTAGCTCATACTATGGGACCGTACAAAATCCCTGGAACCTAGAGCGTGTCCCTGGCGGCTCATCTGGTGGTAGTGCTGCCGCTGTCGCCGCAGGTTTTGTGCCAGTGGCAACAGGTAGTGATACTGGAGGCTCTATTCGTCAGCCTGCATCGTTTTGCGGCTTGACAGGTATCAAGCCCACTTATGGCCGTGTATCGCGCTTCGGTATGATCGCCTATGCCTCAAGTCTTGACCAAGCCGGTAGCATGGGTCGTAGCGCCAAAGACTGCGCGTATCTACTACAGCCGATGATCGGTCATGATCCGCGTGATGCAACCTCTATCAAATATGATATGCCTGATTACGTACAAGACCTTAATGATGCAGAGGCAGCCGCCGGTGACAAGCCCTTTGATGGTCTACGTATCGGTGTCGCAAAAGAATACTTCAGTGAAGGGCTTGATAGCGAGGTCGAACAAGCGGTTCGTGCGGCTCTCAAACAGTATGAAGATCTGGGCGCAACCATTGTAGAGGTGAACATTACTGATCCTGAGATCACCCTTGCCACCTACTACATGCTAGCGCCTGCTGAAGCATCATCTAACCTCTCGCGCTTCGATGGCGTACGCTTTGGCTATCGCTGTGAAAACCCAACTGATCTAGTCGATCTATATACACGCTCACGCTCTGAAGGTTTTGGTCCTGAAGTACAACGTCGTATCTTGACAGGTACCTATGCATTGTCTGCAGGTTATTTTGATGCTTATTATACAAAAGCTCAAAGAATACGCCGCTTAATCGTACAAGATTTCGATGAAGCATTTGCCGATTGTGATGTGATTGCCAGCCCAACTTCCCCAACGGCAGCTTACAAACTTAGTGAAGACCTTGATCCTGCAACGATGTACTTAGGTGATGTCTACACCATCGCGGTTAACTTGGCCGGTCTACCTGCACTCAGTCAGCCAGTTGGTTTGACCTCAGAAGGCTTGCCTATTGGCTTGCAATTGATTGGTCAATATTGGCAAGAAAGTAAGCTGTTGGCCACCGCTCATTTATTTCAGCAGCATACAGATCACCATTTGCAATCTTCTGCTATCGCCGAGAAGGCGGTTTAATACTCCGTTATAGTCAAATAACTTACCGTATAATATGCGCAAAAATTTGACTCCATTTTTAGCTTCACTGGAGATATACAATGAGTTTTCTTAACATGATGAAGCAAGACTATCACTTAGATGATAATCAAGCTCTAACTTTAAAGACAGATCTTAAAAACTTAGAAACCTTTTTTGATGAAAACTTTGAGGACACGCCAAGTTTTTTTCAGACGTTTTACGATAAGTTTGAAAAGATTATTGCCCCTTATGGCTTTATTGAGGGGGATGCTAAACAAGCTGAACCTTTGGTAAGTAGCTTGTACAGTCAAGGTAAGTTTAGAATTTTGATGAGCTATGTTATTTCTGCTTTTTATCAAAGTGGCGGGAGTAGTGAGATATTTGCAGATACCTATACGCAGATGCAAAACCATCACTAAAGCTTGCTATTTAAGCAGTTACAGTCTGGTTTTCGCACACTATTATAGCCATCATAAAAAAGACGGAAATGCTGGTGAGAACTGTAAAGTGTTCCCTACGCTTCCTAAAGATGAATGGCTTGATTTACGAGCGCTAATTATTGGCACTAGAAAATAGTGAAGTCTGCCATGACAAGATCGTTTAGCCTCGATTGAGGAAAAGCGAAGCATTGTTTTGTTCGAGCTTAAGGGGTTTTGTATTATCGTAAATTTCGTAGCAAAGAGTAGCGAAAAGCAGGATAAACTACGAAAAATTTATTGCAGATAATGATAGTAAGTCACGACTATAACTTTATAGCTTAACGATTATTTATTTTAATTTTTGATAGGATTTTATAATGGAAATGACAGAATTTGCAGTTCGCAAAGAATTGCTCGTCGATGGTTACGAGGTGGTGATCGGGATTGAGATTCATTGTCAGCTAAATACCGAAAGCAAGTTATTCTCGAGCGCACCGACCGACTTCGGTCATGAGCCAAATAGCCAGGCCAGCATCGTCGATTTGGGTCTGCCTGGTGTTTTGCCAGTTTTAAATGCTGGTGTGGTCGATCGTGCCCTAAAATTTGGCATTGGTGTCAATGCTGAGCTGGGGTTATTCAACACTTTTGATCGCAAAAACTATTTTTACCCTGATTTACCTAAAGGCTACCAGATTACCCAGATGGTCCACCCTATCGTTGGCAAAGGTTATATCGATGTAGTGGTGAATGAAGGCGAGAAAAACGAGTACCCAAAACGCATGGATATCACACGCGCGCATTTAGAAGAAGACGCTGGTAAATCCGTACATGATGCTGTCGATGGCATGACGGGCGTCGATCTGAACCGTGCAGGTACGCCGCTGGTCGAAATTGTCTCTGAGCCAGACATGCGTTCTGCTCACGAAGCACTTGCTTATATAAAAGCCATTCATCAGCTGGTTACGTGGCTTGGCATCTCAGATGCGGTCATGGCAGAAGGCTCATTTCGCTGTGACTGTAACGTCTCTGTACGTAAACCAGGCGGCGAGCTTGGCACACGAACTGAGCTGAAAAACCTAAACTCGTTCCGCTTTATCGAGCGCGCCATCAATCGCGAAATCGAGCGTCAAATCGACATCATCGAAGATGGCGGTCAAGTCGTGCAAGCAACGATGCTCTATGATCCAGAGCGTGATGAAACGCGTACCATGCGTACCAAAGAGGACGCCAACGACTATCGCTACTTCCCTGACCCTGACTTACTGCCAGTACGTATTGAGCAGCATACGATTGATGAGATTAAAGCGGCAATGCCTGAGCTACCTGTTGCTCGACGTGCGCGCTTTGAAGAGGCGCTCGGTCTGTCAGAGTACGATGCTCGTATCCTAACTGGTAGCCGTCAGCTTGCCGATTATTTCGAAGATGTAGTCGCAGAGATCGGACAGTCAGATGCGAAAATGGCTGGCAACTGGGTCATGGGCGAGCTGCTGGGTGCATTGAATAAAGACGATAAAGACATCGTTGACTCCCCTATCAGCGCTAAGCAATTGGCTGGTATGCTGGAGCGTATCAAAGACGATACTCTATCTGGCAAATTGGCTAAGAAAGTTTTTAGTGCCTTATATGAACGCGAAGGTGGCAACGATGATGACGCAGCAGATAAAATCATCAAAGAAAAAGGACTCAAGCAAGAAACCGATACGGGCGCCATTAAGGCCATGGTTGAAGACGTCATTGCAAACAATCAAACGATGGTAGATGAGTATAAAGGCGGTAAGCAAAAAGCCTTTAATGGTCTGGTCGGCCAAGTCATGAAAGCCAGTCGCGGTAGTGCCAACCCACAGCAAGTCAATCAGATTTTAAAGGAGCTGCTGGATTAAGACGAATGGCAAATCTGTCATACTAACTATAGTACGTAGAAATGTGTTGTAAATTTTAAGCAAAACAAATAGCTCTTGCAATATGCCTAATTTTGCGTAAAATAGTCAGGCATTCGGGGCGTAGCGCAGTCTGGTAGCGCACCACACTGGGGGTGTGGTGGTCGCAGGTTCAAATCCTGCCGTTCCGACCAAACACAATATTAGGGCATACCGTCATAGACCGTATGCCCTTTATTTTGGGCGTTTTTTGGGTTTTCACTGTCTTATAGGTGTATGGCGTTCCATATAGAATGTTGGTATTATTGTTGGTATCGAGCAATACCAACATGGATAATACCAACAAAGGATAGACCCATGCCCCTAACCCATACCAGTATCAACAAGCTAGCCCCTAGCCCCACCTCTATTGATACAAAGCGACCTGATAAACATAGTGATGGTAACGGGCTTCAATTATGGGTTCGTTATACGGGCGTGAAGTCATGGATTAGTGCCTACCGCTGGCAGGGTAAGCAGCAGACCCTCACTATTGGCACTTATCCAGTCATGAGCCTTCAAGATGCACGTAAGCGCAATATTGAGATCAAAAGACTCATAGCTGATGGTATCAACCCAAAAGACGATAAGAAAAAGACACAAGCCGACAATGACGGATCAAGGACGTTCGATACCATAGCCCAGCGTTGGCACGATGACCGCAAAGCACACATAGCCCCTACCACCTATAGCCGTGATTATTCACAGTACCAGCGCGATATTAAGCCCGTCATTGGTCACATGAACATAGAGGACATAACCGCGCCTGATGTTTTGGCTATCGGTAAAGCTATCGAAGCGAGGGGCGCAGCTGATATGGCAAGGCGTGCAATGCGCCAAACGGGGCAGATATTCAAACAAGCCATACGTGAGGGCTTAACCAATCTCAACCCAGCCACCGACCTAACCGAAGCACTAAAACCGCATAAGGTAAAGCACCATAGCCGTGTGACCAGCCAGCAACTACCTAAACTACTTCAAGACATTAACGCCTACGAGGGTGATCTACTGGTGAAGCTAGGTTTATGGTTTATGTGCTATACGTTTGTAAGAACGCAAGAATTACGCTTTATGGAATGGAGCGAGATAGACTACAAAGCTAAGGTATGGCGCATACCAGCCGACAAAATGAAAATGGATAGACCGCACCTAGTACCACTTGCACCGCAAACAATGGCAATCTTAGAACAAATCAAGGCGCTGGGGTTTTCGGATCAGTACGTTTTCTTTAATACCTCAACCCGTAAGCCATACAGTACCAATGCTTTTATTACTGCCCTATGGCGCATGGGTTATAAAGGACGTATGACGGGGCACGGCTTCCGTGGACTTGCCAGCACTACCCTACACGAACAGGAATACATGCACGAAGCGATAGAGCTACAGCTGGCACATGAGAAAGAAAACAAGATCAGCAAGGCATACAACGGAGCGCAGCATTTACCATATAGAACCAAGATGATGAATGAGTGGGCAAACTTCATTGATAATGCTTATGCTGGCAAGATAGATAACGTGATCCGTGCAGACTTCAAACAACAAACACAAAAGCATGGCTAATATCATGCTGTAACGACTATGCAAGGCTAGGACTAATTACCCGAACGACAGCTATTTACACACCCTTATGCTGTCACTGCCTTGCACCTACTTTGATTTAAGGGTGTAGGGGTGTAAGTGTGAGTAATAACGATTTCTTTGGCACTATTGCAGATGAGTTTATGAATGGTTTATCTGATGCAGATTTATATAAACTTATGGATGTTATAAGCGTTGAGGATGCAGCTGCATTGATTGCTGGTGTAAGTCCAAACAAGGTTTATCACGATTACTATGCTGATGACGAATATGTGTCAATAAACACTAAACAAGGTGATCCACACAACGCAGTAGATGTTTTTTCAATCAGTTTAAAAACGCTAGGGCACGCTATTAAATCAGGCAGGTTAAATGCTCACATAGTTGTTACTCCAAAAACTGACAGCCTTATTCAAAATGACTTGAACAAAGATTGGATAGCTATATCAGATATTAATACAGCTAAAACGACAATAGATAGAAATGATCTAAAAGAATGGTTATCAGATAGAGGCGTTTATCCTCATTTACTATTCCCAAACGGTAAGAAAGATGACTATATGAACCAAAAACATATAAATTATTCTGCTAAGTTAGCTTTATGTGTTAGAGCATGGGAAGTAGCTCAAACGGCTAATCTTGATGGTAAAAGAGTAAAAGGCTTTATTGAGGATTGGATGAAAGATAACGCCAAAGCCTTTGGTGTGACTAATACAGGTGACAAATTTTTCAATGATCTTGCTGCTATTCCAAATTGGGATATTACAGGGGGTAGAGCAAAAGCCAAACCTACCCCCCTAAAAGCAAGTAAAAAAGTAGATAAACAAATAGCTAGTGAAGTACAAAAAAAACTTACTGTTAATTTACCTGAAAAACTACCTAAAACAGATGACCCTTTTGATATACCTTTTTAATACCCCTATATTTTCAACCCTTTATTTTATTGACCTAAACAACAAAAACGCTTATTTTTTATGATAAAAATTAAGTTTTAGGGGGGTAGCAATAGCATTACCTTTCCGTCTATTCTACCCCCCTTGATACCCCCTAAACTATCCATATCGCAGAACAACGCAGCGATACAAATCATACGATATGGAGCAGTTAAGATGACACACCCCACTCAAAACACCCCAGTAATTCCTTTTACTGATAACACCTCTCACGATACCGAACCAACCACCGCAAACACTCCAGCTATTCAACTGCCTACTACAGGCATGGGCAGGGCTAAAGATATCCTGCCCTTCCTACCCTTTAGCAAAACCACCTTGTTTGAATGGTCAAAAGATGGGCGCTTCCCAGCTGGCAGAAAGCTAAGTCCTACCATGACAGCATGGAGCTATGCAGACGTTCACGAATGGCTGAATTCTCACACCTCAATCACTAGCGAGGTGTAGATCATGCTTACTATTTTACACAACACCATACACATGATAGATGGCTTGTACTCTCTCAACGACCTACATAGGGTCAGTGGCAGCAATAAAAAGCATAAGCCTACAAACTTCATGCGATTAGAAAATACCAAGGACTTAATAGCAGAAATAGAGCGATGCTCAGATGTGAGCATCGAAGCAAAATCAAATGCTTACAAAGTCATTAAAGGGGGCGACTCACAGCAAGGCACATTTGTATGCCGTGAGCTAGTGTATAGCTACGCAATGTGGATCAGTCCACGTTTTCAATTATTAGTGATACGCGCTTTCGACTCAATGACGAGCCAGCAAAATGCACTTAGTCACCAACTCGATGAGTTATGCAGAGAGTACAATACAGTAAATAACAACCTGAGTTGTGCAGGACGCTTCCTAAGCATTGGTGGTAAACAGATTAAGCCAAAAATAAAGCAAGACATTGATAGCACGTTAAAACAGATGCAACCTAGCCTTGAACTTGTAGGAGGTGCGGACAGTGAAAAATGATAGTGAAGTTCTAGAACCGCGCCTAGTGGCAGTGGATAGCTACCACCTATCTTTTATTAATGACATGGTGCAAACGCTATCAAGCAATAGCGAGCGCCTATCAATGGCGCTTAATACAATCATTGCAGACAATGACGCTAGCAAAGGCGTTATAACTGCAATACAAGGTGCTTTATTCCACGATAGCCAATCAGCTAGCGATATTAGCGAGATGCTAGATCAGCTTATTGTGATGCCACCATTGGAGGTAACAAGCTATGAGTAGTAATGACACCAAAACCAATCCAAAAGCCGACCACGGGCAGCACAACGACAAGCAGACAGACGAGCGCAGCTTACTACTAAGTTTGCTTATCTTTATATCATGGGTAATGATTATCGGTTTATTACTGTCACTGGTAGCTTACACACAAGCAAGCCCTAAACAGATTGCAACTGATGATAGCAGCGGTTACTATATAGACCTCTCAAGAAAACACGCAAGCGGTAAGCCAGACCGTTATTCATTGGCTTTTTTTGTGCCTGATAATAGCGCAGCCTCTCAAGCTGTCCCTATCCATTCAAGCATAGCCCCACAAGCGCACACATGCGCCACAAGGGGGCAAACCATCATATCTATAGCAAATCACTTGCTAACCGACTATGACGGGTTGACGCTGCAAAATAAAACAGCCGAAAGGCGAATATGCGGGGCGGTTGCTTGCGTGACCGAGAGTAAGACCCGTCACCCTATACTTTTACCGTATAGCGTGGCACATACTCAAAAAACAACGCAAGGAGGGCATCATAATGCCTAATTCAATCCGTACGACCTCAAACACCCAAACCACTACCAACAGCACACCAGCGCATCAAGCCATTAAAGGCTCGCATGATGACGACTTGTCTATTGTCCTAAACAAACAATGCAAGGTCATCGACTTAACCAGTCCTAATGATGACGAAGTAATATTGATACCGTCACGCATACTATCGGATATTGCTTGTGACATTAACGGGGCTGCTACTGCCTTGTATGATATTGGTCAATTACTGGCACTCATTCACTATGACAAGATAGAAGCGCATACAGTGCCAGCACTGGCACGCCTCGCACATGATGCCACCGACACATGGGCAAGCCTACTATATGAGCAATTAGAGAGTATTAATAACACCCTAGCAATGACAGGTTACGGCAAGGAGGGCAGCCAATGAAACGCTACCCACCAAAGCAAAGCCGTAAGCACGCTAAGCGCAAAAGCTACTACAAAAAGTATAGAGAGCAGCGTAAGCCGAACCACACGCAGGCAAGGGGGAACAGATGACCACCACACTACAAACAAACACCCATGAAAAAGCCCGCGCATTGAGCGCAGGCTTAGACATGATAGGTCGTTTTAATGCAGCCACACGGCAAGGGCTGGCAGATGACAATATATTGCTTAATCTTTATAACCTATGTGAGCAGTTAGGCATACAAGACAGGCTATTGCACCTTGATAGCGATATTACCATAACCACGGGCTTCGATACAGGTAAGAGAGAGCTGACAGAGAACACGATAGGGCTAGTATTAAACAACAATCAAGATCAACCCGTCACGCTTGCCAGTGTCACACCTAACAGCACTCAAAAGCCGATTATCATTGACCGTATGCAGCCGTCAGCTTTCATCATTGGTACGTTAGACAGTAGCAAAGAGATTATAGCGATTGATAACTTAAATGATGCTGTCACGCTTGCTTATTATCTTATGGCGGATAATGTCACGCTACTGATGAGCCTTGATAAGCTGCTATTTAATGGCATGGTCAGCCATTTTGCCGAAGCCTACCCCGTGACTATCTTTACTACCTTAGATCAAAAAGACACAGTTTGTAAGCCGTTCAAAGGTGCAAACGTCAAAGGGGTTATTACTGGCGCTAGAACTCTCTTAGAGCATTTAGAATATGGCGAGCTTAGCTATAGAGAGATATTAACCCTTGATGATACAACCATACTCGATCTACAAGCTGAGATATGGGGCGAACCTGAACCATTAGCCAATAATCCAAACACGCCCACGCCCTACCCTATAGATGCGTTCACAGGCTTACTACAGCACGTTGTTAAGGCAGTAGCACACTACACGCAAGCACCGACTGCAATCGCAGGACAATGCGTTTTAGGAGCATTGGCACACATGGGGCAGCGGTTTATTGATGCACCAATGGGACACGGTCACATGCCAACCAGTCTAATATTAATCACTGAGGGCGAAAGCGGATCAGGTAAAAGCCAAGCTATGGGTTTAACTCATTTCAAAATACGTGAGTATGAGAAGCAGCTATATGCTGATTATCTTATTGAGCTGTCATCATGGGA
Source organism: uncultured Psychrobacter sp. (assembly GCF_947488565.1). Lineage (GTDB taxonomy): Bacteria > Pseudomonadota > Gammaproteobacteria > Pseudomonadales > Moraxellaceae > Psychrobacter > Psychrobacter saeujeotis. The sequence continues at coordinate 74,378 of NZ_CANKZC010000006.1, forward strand.
GAATGACAAGGCAAGTCTAAAAGGTAAAGAGCTAGCCGACTTCTTAGAGTCTAACCCAAAGCCTCAAAATCCTAAGACCATGTTTAAAGAAGCGACCATCGAGCCTATACTCGATAAATTTATTGATGGTAGTATCAGTAATGCGTCATGGACAACAGACGAAGCAGCCCAATTCTTTAATGGTCATACCATGAAAGGTGATACCGCAGGCAATGCCCTATCATCATTGACGACCCTTTATAGTGATGGTGAGGTGTCCCGTTTACGCTCGCAAAAGTCTGCCTATGCTACACCACATACAGACGCTTACAACGTGCGTATGACGCTATTACTACAAGGACAGCGCGTTATATTAGAGCCAGCACTAGCCGACCCCGTGATGAATGGACAGGGGTTTTTAGCCCGTGCCTTGATTGCTTGCCCTGAGGACTTACGCGGTCAAAGAGTATGGAACGATGAGCAGCGCAATAACGACAGCCCGTATGATAACCCTTACTTAATAGACTACTGGTCACGCTGTCAGAGCTTACTTGATCCATTACCAGCCAGCCTACCCAATGACAGCACAGGCACACCGAAGCGCATTAAGATGCAATGGGCAGACAAGCAGACTAGGCAAGTCTTTACTGACTTCAAACAGGCAATAGAGAACAGACAAGCGCAGGGGCAGCCGTTGGAGTATCTAAAAGCGTATGCGTCACGTATGGCAGAAAATGCGAGCCGTATAGCATCATTAATGGCGTTCTTTGATGGACGTAAGGCAATCACCACTGATGATATTAAACGGGCGTTTATGCTTGTGGAATACTCTACCAGTGAACGCTTGCGCTACCTTGATGCAACGCCTACAGGTGAACAGAACGACAGTGAGAAGCTAAGCAGCTGGCTAGGGGATAAAGCGAGGGGTAAAAATCCGCCTATCTTGAATAAGTCGTTTGTGTCACAGAACGCACCTAACACCCTAAGAGGTAAGAAACTTAATAGCTTACTTGATGATCTTGAAAGTATGGGGCACGTTCGGTTAGAAAGTGAGGGGCGCAGGCGTTTAGTGTGTATTAATCCAAAGCTAATTAATGAATAGCTAACCTTAGCTATAACTTAGCTACCCCTAAAAAGCTGCTAAACTTGCTAAACTTTATCTAGCCCTTGCCAGTCAAGGGCTTAACTTTAGGTAGTGCGCTGCTAAGCATTGCTAAACTTGCTAAACTTTAGCTAAGAATGGCTAACTTTAGCGGAACTTTAGCAACTTTAGCAGGACGTTAGCAGCTGCTAACTAAGCTACAGGCTATAGCTGATAAGGCTTACGGGAACTTTAGCAACTTTAGCGACTTTTTCTAGGTATAAAACTATATTGGCAGGCGTTTAGCGTCTGCCTTTTTTCATGGGCTGCAAAAACCTAAGGGAAACCTAAGGGTAGGCGCTCAATACTCACTTGAAAATCACGGGTAGCATGTTGTCATTTGTTTACATTCAAACCAGTTTGCCGACTGCCAGCATGTTAATAAATGTTAAGGTTTAAAAGCAGGATTACCTTTACTTAGCGATACGGATTGCATAACCCCCAATGGGGTAAGTTAAGCCTAAAGCATGACCATCATTAGCCTACAGCGTGGCAGCCTCACTAAAACAACATAGAGCCGTCAAAGTAAAGTAGATGCGCTCAAATCTGAGCCTATCACTTAATGAAGTGCGACTTTTCGGACATGTTAGGCGATCACTGCCAAACCCTTTTTATAGTGTAAAGAAACTAAGGTTTTCGGACACGTTAGAACCTAATAAAACTTAACATTCAAAACCGATTAATACAGCCGCCGACTTGTCAAAACTTGTTATTCAAAATCAATTTGCACGCAAGGCAAGCACCAACTATAGGAGTTTTTGAGCAATATAAAAAGGAGTTTTTGGAGTCCATAAAAGGGGTAGTTTTTCGGACTGTTTTAAAAGGACTGGGGTAGTTTTTGGAGTCCATAAAAAGGGACTTTATGCACAGGTATTGTAAGGGACTTTTCGGACATCTTAAGCAGGGGCTAAAAATGTATTGTTGGACACGTTAGAGGGTAGTTTATGGAACAGTACGCGCATGGGGCATATTCTGCCCGTGATTGGTAGTTTCAAGACAAGTAACACGAGGCAGCATAAGCGACTTTTCGGACAGGTAAACGCCTTTTTATAATGCGTAAAAACCTATTGAGCATATAACCACCACTGGTGGTAATTAGCAAACGCACAGAAACGCATTAAAAACGCACGCATTTAAGTGCTATTACCGAGCGTGTGCAGTCATTAGCAATTCAACCCCATGCAAACAAAAAGCAACCCATAAACTTTTAATTTCGCGGTCGTAAAAATGTTACTTAACAGGCTATGTCCACTCACACAGCCATGAACAATTACACCGCCCTACCGTGTCGAGAAATGTTGAAACGGCAAACAGTGAAAATAATTACAAAATAATATTGAGTGAAGCAGCAAACAGCCAAAAAAGGGCGTTATTAAAAACGATTGTTGGTATTATTGTTGGTATCGTTGATACAAAAAATAATCAAACCTATATAAAACAAGGCATACAGACTATACTTTACTTCCTGCCGTTCCGACCAAACATAGTAATAGAGAAAAGCCAATCATTGTGTTCAATGGTTGGCTTTTTTTATGCTAAATTTGGCTATGGATTGTATGATGTAGTTAAGGAATAACAAATAAAAATCTGGGCAAGGCATGACAGTAATCAAAAGCCAACCGTTCACACGCCTTTAGGCTGGCACTACCTTGTACCTATTTTGATTAAAGGGTGTAGGGGTGTGAATTGTGGGATTATTAGATAAAGCGAAAGAAGAAACGAATAAATATATTTCGCCTGAAGATTTCTTATGTTTTCTATCTTATAGATTAGATGAACCACTTAAAGATGTAGTTTCTTTTCTACTGTACAATCGTTTTGATGAATTAGTTTGTGAGTACTACATAGATGACCATTATCGTATCTATGATTACAAAAATATTGGTCGTAAATATAAGACTAGCATGCTATTCAATGAGATTGCTAAAGATGGCTTTCTTGATTATATGTTGTTTTACCATCGATTTTATGATGAAGACCTAGGCAATGATGAACTAGACCTAGACTATTACGAACCTATAAGGATGGACTTCTACTATAGCTTAGAACAATTACAGAAGCTGGTGTTTATAAAAGAACTTAATCTGCCTTTAGAAGAAAGCAATACGCTAGATTATACTATAGATGACGATCATGACAATGTGATAGCGAAAGAGTCCAAAGATAATATAAGATCCATTGTATTCATAGACAATTCTATAAGTGAAGCTGAAAGAGCGAAACTAGAACAGGACGTAATAAATAAATATGGCGAGAGCTCACAAGCTCATAACTTTCATAAGCTTATTACAATGGCATCAAGAGGAGAGCTTCCACAGCAAAAAACAGGATTTAAGAGTGACAAACAAATTATTAATGAACTTCAAGAGCAAGTAGCGCAGCTTACTACTTATCATAACAAAGCACAGGACAAAGTAGCCGAACTTGAAAACCAACTAGCACAATCTAAAGCTGAATTAGCAGACAACTCAGTTGATGACGAGCCAACACACCATAAAAGCGTAGGTTCTATGCAAGCGTTAGTGACCACACTTATTAAAATGGCAGAATATGACAAAGAAGACCTAGCCGATCCTTATGGAGAGCTTAATAAACTTATTCAAGCAAAAGCCGAAGTATTAGGATTATCGGTTAAAAAAGACTTTATTGCAAAATGGTTAAAAAAAGCTAATGACGTTCTATAGAACTTTGACGTTTTCTATATAGAACTATCGAACGACCTTACTTCATAAAATAGCAACCATAAGCCGTAGCATTCAAGTCGCGGTAAATATGGAGCTATCACATGGCACACTTAAAAACATCTAAAGTCTCAACCAGCACAAAATCACCAACTCAAAAACCATTCAACAAACTATCTAAATGGTCATTCGCTATTCTAAAATTTCTAATCATTATCCTAGTACCTTTATTATCAAATGCACCAGATATTCAGCTTAACTTTTATATGATTAACATCATGTTCTAAGCATAGAAGACGCAACAAAAAAGCCAGCCTCTTAAATCCAAGCGCTGGCTTTCTTTATACTAACTACTGTCGATTCATTACTAAAAAGACGCTTTCGTAATTTTACTCAGCGCTTCATTAATTTTGAAAGTTTTCGATTTGATGTCAGTGAAGCCAAACGACTCTAAACGCTCAGTATGTTTAGCAAGGTATCGATTGGCATCATCTAAATTATCAAACACATAAATACCGCCCGCTTCTTGCGTCTCTTCGTTTTCTGTCCATAGCTTATAGACCAGCCCGTTCTCGTCTGCGATGTCTTTAGCAAGCTCTTGCATAGATTCAAAAAACTTATCGCCAAAAGGGCCACTATAAGGGAAGTCGATTTGCAAAAGATATTTCATAGTTTAATCCTCATTATTATTTGATCTTTCATTTCATGATCGACGAATCTATGCTGCCAGATACGTTCAATCTTAACATAGTACGATTGACTATAGACTTTTCCCAAGCGAGCAGTTAGGGTAAATGCTCTACAACTTACTTCGGTTTATTCTATGTCCGAGCCTATTGCTCATTCATTGTCCATACTTACAAATCACGCGCCTTGGGAAGCGTACCAGCGACCTTATGTGCGTGATTTGGCTTATGTGCTGGCATGCCCCAATGTATTGACAGGATGGCTGGATTTTGCACCCTATCAAAACACACATACGGTATCGGTACACAGTGCCAGCTTTTGGCAACAGCAGTTTGACGCATATCAGCAGCGTTTAGAAGAGCTTGATACCACCAATGCTTACCAGGAGTTGACGCGCTATCTACTGACACGACCCAGTCCCAATCGTTTGGGTTTTCACTTTGAGGGGTTATTGTCTTTTTGGTTAGCAGATGGTTTTGCACGCCAGTTGCATCCATATGAGACACTCGCTAGTAATGTACAGCTATTTAATGGCAAGCAAACCTCTGGCGAGCTTGACTTGATTTTATACAACCATAAAGAGTCAGTCACTGAACATTGGGAGCTGGCCATTAAGTTTTTTATGGGATCAGCGCCTTTTGCGCCTGAAAACTGGGTTGGGATTAACTCAAACGACAATCTACAGCGCAAAATGACCCATATGCAGACCAAACAATTCCGTACTATATGGGTAGATACTAAGGATCATGGGCAAGTCAAAATTGATAAGCGTTATGGTGTTATAAAAGGACGGTTCTTTTTACCCATCAATACGACTGATTTTATTTATCCCGCTTGGCTTTCACCAAGCTTTCCTATGCATGAATGGTGCGACAAATGGGATAAATATAATCTAACGACAATTGATATGACGAGCCTTCGACGCGCAAATTATATCGAATGGTTTACGAAACGCAGCTTTTATGACAGCTACGGTGGACATAAAACACAGATAGTTTGGCCGGACGATACGCTACCCAGAACAGGGCTATACTTTGAAGGTGATAAGCCGATAGTCATTTATCCTAAGCGGCGTGATCCTAAAATAGATAACACTTAATCGTTATTAACATATTAATGCAAGCTTTACCTTTTAACTATCAACTATCAATCATCTAGCTTAATGATAGCCTACCATGAGTAACGTCCATATAAGCTAACCTCACTGCGCTGGGCTTTTTCTGAGTCAAGACTGTCCGTGAGTAGCTTGATGCCGCCATACTGACTGTCTACCGCAAGCCCCAATGCTTGTGTTTGTGGCTCTATCAAGCCAGTGATAGTGAGTGGATAGTAATCTTCATTGGTTTGATAGCCTGCTGACAACTGATATAAGTCTTGGATATCATTCACTTGACCATGGACACCGAGCTGCCATTGAGGGTTCAGCTGATGTATCAGACTGCCTTCAACGCGCCATGGTAATGTTTGCGTAATGTTATCAGTATCGAGTTGACCTTCGGTCATATCAACAGGTCGTCTATTGGCATCATAATCTAATACATATTGCGTACTGGGCGTGTCTTTCCAATGCATACGTCCCAGAAGATCGTAACCACGTATAGATAACTGCGTACGATCGGTTAATGCGCCTGTCAAATTTATATCTAACGAATAACCATATCCCGTTGGCTTTTTAGGATACCAATTGAGGTTCTCTTCTCCAAGTGCTGGCTCATCGTAATAGTAATCTACATAAGTCTTTGTGCTGCTGAGACGATCTATATTTCTAACTGTTTCGCCATCAAGATATGCTTGCGATGTAATACTGCCCCTAGCTTCACCATCAAGCAGATGTAATCCCTTCCAAATGTTGGCATAAGTCGTTAGCTGCCAATTGGACGTTAATTGCTGAGCAAACCCTACGTTTGCGCCGATACGTTCATTATGCTGAGCGTCTAACTCTACAGCATAAGTCTGATTTTGATTGGGGAGTTGCTTGTTTTGATACTGCCAATACAAGTCTGCAGTTTCTTGATTAAAGGTCATTATATAATCATAACGCCACGCCAGACCATAGCTTATCAGACTGTCAGCTGGACGCACATTAAGTGACGCGCGCCCCTGTGCGTAGGCATGGGTGCCAGACTCTAATGGCGCATCCCAATCTTTGATAAAAGCTGCAATAGGCTGCGCTGGACTATGAGCACTCGCCATCACTGTCCAATCAATTTGTGTGTCTGGCTTCTTAGAAGCTATCAATGGCGTAGACACTAAAGATGGCATTAGGTTTTTCTCTAAAATAAAGTCATCACCAGTAAGTTGATAAGTCACTGACGGCTCTTGCGCGATAGCAGAGATTGAAACACCTATACTTATAATAACCAATATATTGCGTATGATAGTGACCATTTGATCGTGTACCTGAGAAGACTTGATAGATTGAGGTGAAAGAAAGCTTTGTATAAATGGCATATGAATGAATGGGCGCAAAAAAAGCACAATCTTCTTCCATAAATTAAAAGGCACAAAAAAGAGACAGGGCTAGCTGTCTCTTTTTTTCCATGATCAATATCTCAAATACATATCATCACTGACCTAGAGGAATAAAGCTGTTGTCTTTAAATTTGGCGCTTACTGTACCGTTGTTCTGTAATAGCTCACCAAAGACTTTACCATTGACCTTGATATCAGCAAATTTACCCGTTTTGGGGTCTTGTATGATGAATTTATTATCGACATCGAATTTTAGCTTAATGGCGGCATTATTTTGGGTAATATCAAGTTGTGTACACTTGCAACTGATATTATATTGAGTGTCCAAGATGGTTTTACCTGTCACGTACAGACTTTTACCGTCTACGCTTGCTTTTAAACCTTGCAGTTCTACCACATCACGCGCTGTACGTTTTAGGTTCGCTTGAATATCTAAAGGTATAATCGCAGTCGAAGTCGCAGTCTCTTTTGTCACGTTACCCTTAAGAGACATAACAATCTCTACTCCAACGAACTTACCAGCAGCCTCTTCAATATTACCTTCTTGGGTTACTTTGATAACGTTTTTGATATCGGTTTCATTAGCAACCGCGTTTAGCGAAATGGCGACATCTGTTGCAGGCTTTTCTTTGAGTAATTCACCCGTCAGCTTAATAGCGGTTGGCAAAGTTCTGACCACCAAGGTGCCATCAGCAAGCTTGCGACTCATATCTAAAAACCCTAGCTCAACGTCACGGGCTTCAATGATACTATCGTTGGCTTTAAGTTTTACATTATCCAGTTTTATGACCGCTTTTTCTAAAGTAATGCCGGCTCTATTGACGTCATTTATATCAAACTCATCATTAACCAAGACTTTATCACTAAATTGCGCATTAACCGTTGCGCCTTGTGAAGTTGAGCTCAAAACGACCGCGTCCGCTTTTGAACCGATGTCAAGACGATTGAAACCATAACGGCCTGTAAAATTATCAGTACTGCTATTAGAAGCCAATGAGTTTTCAAATTTATCGTAGGTTATCTTAAAAGAATCTTTGGTGACTGTTGTATCTGTAACATTGGTTAGCGGATTATAGTTATGTTCCAAACGTTCACTATTCACAAGCGTAGTGCCAGACAGTTTGAATTTACCATTGGTATCAAGCGTTGCAAGAAAATCATCGCTTGGCTGTAGCTTATCGTTATAGAATCTGTCCCAATAAAAATCGCTGTCCAATCCTTTATCTATTACTTCTTGCAGATCACCCTGATCTCTTAATAAAGCGACATCTGCTGCATCCAGTTTTGCTATTGAATTCTCTTTCATGTATCCATGTAAACCTTCAGCAATCTCAAAGGTTAGGTTGACTCGGGCTTGCTGCTGTTCGGTCAAAATCTCACTAGCGTCTTCATAAGCATCTTCGATTGCTTTGTTATCTAAAATAAACTGCTTCGCAGTATTGATGATGCTTTTAGCTTGCTCAAGCTCAGACAGTGTATTGTTTACAGGAGGCTTAGAAGGTACAGCTGAGCCATTATTGTTAGAGGCCGTAGTGCTAGTATTGTCACTATCGCTACCGCACCCTGCTAATGCTAAAGTGCTGGCGAATGCTAGCGCAGTCAGTTTGAAAAACTTCATAAAACAATCCTTTATTGGTAAGACCTAGTTGAGGTAATGACAGTAAATGTGATTTGAATAGATGATTGTCTGACCTAACACTAACAAAACTTTTGTCAAAACTTATGTTCACTAATCAATAATGGAATAGTATAATCATTTACTGCCTAAGTCCATACAATAATCCGTTATATTGTAAAAGATATTCAAACGTTGGCACAGAAGTCTATGGGTTTCATCATAAAAAGAAGCTAGATACAAGCAGTACCTGACTTTGATGAACTGACAGTCGCTGAATGAGCAATAGTATTACGCTTCATAAGTTTCAATAACCTGCATCAGCTCGTATCTCAGTATATCGACACTTGGTATGCGCTCAGCATGAAACCTGACAATCGGGATCCCTGCACTTGCTAGCGCTTTGTCCTTTTTGTCATCAGCCTTTTGTCTTGATTTACTAGTGTGCGTCCAGTCGTCAAGCTCGATGGCAACCAATGTCGTCTGCGCATCGATATCAGTAATAACATAATCGACACTTTGACGGCAGATACGGTTGAACCAAAAGCTACGCTCAGAGGCTTCTTCACTATCAGCATTGATGATACGAGAAAGTTGCACTTGTACAAATATATGATATTCAGGCAAGGCGTTTTTGAGTTTTTGAAAAAATATGACTTCAGTATCTGTCATGATAGGCATCGGTGCAAACGGCCAAATAGCCAAATCATCACCGCGTACAGGGGCTGGATTAGGTTCAATATTTTTATGAGCTTGATATCTTGATAATAATTTCGGTAAGACAACGAACCCCAAAAAACTTAAGGCTAATACTAAAAACACAATGCCAAATGACATAATCATACCTTATAAAGTTTTAAAACGATTAACTTTAGAGTTTTCTAAATAGTCAATCGCAACGTAGTAACCATTATTGGCTAACACGTTCTACAGAGAAAAGTAAATGAGCCATAAATAGGGCTTATATTATCTAAGCAATACTATCTGAGCTAATAATTAGCTACAATTTATAAATTAAAAAACACGACATCAGGTGTCGTGTTTTGGATGTTATGCAAGTAAAAGTATTATCAAAATCTAGTATATTAACCAGCTTTTATATTCAATAAAATCTATCGACCATTTAACGCCAATACAGTACCCACGCTCCTGAGGTATCAACTTGAGAGTCTGTATTAATCTTGTCCTTTAGTGCCAGTGCCGCAACTTTTCCGCGCTCAGGACCGACGATGACGCGTACACCGCGACTAGTAACACTGGTTTTGACTTGATAGCCGGCAGCTTTAAACTTTTTGGCTACTTCATCAGCTGAAGACTGATTGCTTGCCAAAGCGACTTGTACCCCGAAGCTGCCTTTCGCATCAGTTTCTCGAACTTCTTTACGCGCTTCGCGTAGCTTTTGTTGAGCTTCTCGTTTGGCATCAGCGGACTTTTTGGCGGCAGCTGCTTCACGCTCTAAGCGCTCAACCTGCTTACGTGATGGAATAGTGAGCTCTTGTCCGACTTGTAATGAAGTAGATGAGGATATATCGTTGGCTTGAGCCAGAGCTTCAACTGGCACATTATACTGGCGTGCTAGTTTGATTAAACCATCGCCTCTTTTGACAGTATAATCTGTAGGGGCTGTCGGTGCAGCTGTTTTGCTGGCTTGCTCTTCAGCCTGCTTCTGCTGTTTGGCTGCTGCTTGTGCTTCTGCCTTTTTCTTAGCATCAGCTTTTTTCTTAGCTTCTGCTTCTGCTTCTGCTTCTTTTTTAGCCTGAGCTTCAGCTTGCTCTTTTGCGTCAGCTCGCTTTTTGTTATCTGCTAATTTTTTTGCTTCGGCCTGTTGAGCAGCTTTTTTGGCTTCTTCTTTCTCAGCCGCTTGAGCTTTTTGTTTTTCGTCATTGGTTGTGTTTGTTGTGGCATCAGTACGCGCTTGCACAGTTGGTGTTGTAACTGTTGAGCTATTTTCTACTTTCGTATCTTCATCCTTTGCTGGCATAGCGTTGGCAACATACTGCTGGTTTTCTGCGCGAGATTTTGCCAGTGCCTTTGCTTCTGCACTCTCCTGCTCTGCCAAAAACTGCTGAGCGCGCTTCTCTTGTTCTGCAACACGAGCCGCACGTTCTTTTTGCTTTTGTGCCAAGATACGTTTTTCAGTTTCGATATCTGTGGTTAATGGTTCTACAGTTGTTTGTTCAGTTGATGATTTTTCGACGATAGCAGCGGGCGTTGCTGGCTTATCATTAGTACCGATTTGTTGCACCATGGCGTATAGCATGACGCTACCGCCTATAATCATCCCGATGCCCAATAAGGCTTGTCTCGAAAAATTCATCCGTTTACGTCTCTTAGTTGGTTGATAAGGTTGATGGCTAGGCATGACCAGTCTATATCGTCATCTTACTTTACTGCAGAAATTACTGCAAAAATTGTGTCATGTTTATAAAACGCTTTGATTATAAAACATATTTTTCATGCTGTCTGCTATCAGGCATCTGTTAATGCAATTTTTGGACGTCAATCAGCTCTAGGAGATTATAATTATTCGTTTACATCGAGGGTAGTAAGCGCTTCACCGATGGTATGAAAAGAGCCACATACTACAATTAAGTCTTGCGCTCCACTGTCTTCGATTACCGCTTGCGTGGCCTGTTGTAAATCAGTATAAACATGTATAGCAGTATCTTCTACGTATGCAGCCAATGCCGTTTGCAGCTCCTCCATACTCGCTGCACGAGGATGATCAATCTCTGCAATATACCAATCCGTAATGGGTAATTTGGCTTGCGTTAAATGCTCGACCACCATCTCAATATCTTTATCTGCAAGCATAGAAAACAGCAGCTTAATAGAAGCCATTTGTCCATCATTTAAGACCGCTAGATGCTGTTGCCATAATGGCTTAAGCTGATTTAATAAAAACGTCACGCCCTGCTCATTGTGCGCCACATCAAATAGCCACTGGCGATCAACCATTTGACGATAATCAAAGCGTCCGGCAAGCTTGACTGTCTGTAGTGCGGTTTTAATAGCGTCAATACCGATATCAAGTGGACTTGCCAGCACCGCGGATAGCGCATTGGCAGTATTTACCAATGATAGCTTGGGTCGTGGCAGCTGCAAAGTTATAGCAGCATTGCTATATTGCCACGTGGCAGCGCTAGTGATTATATTCGTTTCTATATCTGGCACGCGATAGCTAAAATCGCGTCCCGCTTGGTAACAGACAACATTATGATCATCGATTTTTTGTTGCACGCTGGCAGGCATGTCAGTTGCACCAAAAATTAATGGAATACCATCACGTAGAATGCCCGCCTTTTCAAAGCCTATAGCATCAACATTATCGCCAAGCCAATCTACATGATCGATGCCGATATTGGTAATCACGGCTAAATCTGCATCAATGATGTTGGTTACATCCAAGCGGCCACCTAATCCCACTTCTAACACCCACACATCACAATCAGCTTCAGCAAAAATCAAAAGCGCTGCCAAAGTCGTTATCTCAAAAAACGATAACGTTAAACCACAAGCAAGCCGTGCCTGCTCAACCTTCTCGAAAGCAGCAATCAAGGTCTGATCGCTTGCCATCTGACCATCGATACGCACGCGCTCATTAAAATCAACCAGATGCGGCGATTGATATAACGCGGTTTTGTAACCAGCTGCGCGGCACATATCGCTGATAACGGCAGTCGTTGAGCCTTTACCATTGGTGCCTGCGACAGTGAAGACAAAGGCATCGTCTTTTGCTGATTGCACCACACCCAAATAATTAGCCACTGGCAATACACGTGATAATCCCATATCAATAGCAGAAACATGAATCTGCTGCATATAATCCAGCCATGTAGTCAAGCTTGATTGCGCCGTTGGACTGGTCACGGTAGTAGCGTGATTCGATGAGGACATAAGAACACCTTAAAGTAAAAAGCAGCCAAGATATACAGCTGCCAAAAGCGTCATTATACAATGCTTATAACCATATAATGAGTTCAGTATAAAAATGATACGGCAGGACTGATATCTAATGTATTCGCCTTATTTGAAATCGACCATATTCAAACCCCAAAAATTAAAAATAGCATTTATCATCAATGACGATAAATGCTATTTAAAGGGTAAGCCAATCATGCAACATGCAACATGCAAAAACTTAAGCACTCACACAATTTAGGCGTCTACATTATCCGTATGCGTAAGCTTAGCTAGCAGACGATAAATAGTATCAATCATCTGATGACGATGTACCACTTCATCAACCACGCCATGCTCTAACAAAAACTCAGCACGCTGAAACGGCTCTTCTAACGTCTCGCGCACCGTTTGCTCGATCACGCGCTTACCTGCAAAGCCAATCATCGCTTTTGGCTCTGCCAGATGAACATCACCAAGCATAGCAAGAGAAGCGGTCACCCCGCCATAAACTGGATTGGTCAGTACTACGATATATGGAATACCAGCGATTCTCAGACGCTCAACAGCAGCTGCGGTACGTGCCATCTGCATTAAGGACAGTAATCCCTCTTGCATACGCGCGCCACCTGAAGCTGCAAAACATACCAAAGGCTTTTTGTCTTTGAGCGCTTTTTCAGCAGCTTGTACAAACCGATCGCCAACGACCGAGCCCATAGAACCACCCATAAAGCGAAAATCAAAGGCGCAAGCAACCACATCAAGGTTACGTAGCTTACCGTGCAAAACAATTAGAGCTTCTGTCTCGCCAGTCTTAGTCTTAGCCTCAGTCATACGCTGGGGGTACGGTTTGCTATCAATGAACCCCAGAGGATCTTTGGCACTAAATTCTTGTCCAAGTTCTCCATCTACTTGGTCCAAAAACCATTGTAGACGTTCACGAGCGGTCATTGGTAGATGATGATCACAGTGCGGGCAGACATAACAGTTAAAGATCAGTGCCGTATTGGTAATCATTGAATGACAATTGGTACATTCTGTAGACGGCTCGGTTTCAACTGCAGTCAGCGTAGCAGTTAGTTGCTGCTTGATACCCGGTACTGGGCGATTAAACCATGATTGACCAGCTTGAGAGTTATCTGTAGCAGGGCTAGCATCATCACTTTGAGTTTCGAGTTTTTTTATAGTATCAGTCATATTATTCGCCATTGTTGAAGGCTTATCGGCAAGCTTGCTCATTTACTTGTCCTTAAGAGTTTAATTGTTGTCTATTCTAAGAAGCAAATACAGTCATAACATGAGCAGTTATGACTAACACGGTAGCTTATTCGCATTACTATTATCTATGTCATGATAAACAATAAGCTGAATAAATCGAGTAATTGTAACAAATTATACATCATGTTAGTTTACACACGTAAACTAAATATAGCAAAGTGATTTACTGCTATTATCATCATTACTTAGGCACTCAAACTGTCTAATGCACCGCGTAGCTCATCCATTTTTGCCATGATTTTTTGCTGAGCTGTCGCCACAGAGGTGGCATCATTGGCATCGATATCAGCAAAGTTCTGTACCAATGCACTACCGACGATGACGCCATCTGCATGAGTACCGATCGCTTTTGCAGATGCACCATCACGGATACCAAAACCGACGCATACTGGCAAATCGGTCTCTGCTTTAATCGCTTGAACTTGAGTCGCTACATCGTCAGTATCTAGTGTGGCTGAGCCCGTCACGCCTTTTAGTGATACATAATAAATATAGCCGCCACAATGAGTCAAGACTTGCTCACGGCGCTCAGGCAAAGTGGTTGGCGATAGCAAGAAAATCTCATTCATCGCATGCTCAGTCAAATGCTGAGTGAAGCTGCCCGCCTCTGCTGGTGGCAAATCTACCATCAATAAGCCATCAACGCCTGACTGCTCGCATAGCGCCACAAAGTTGTCATAGCCGATGATTTCAACAGGGTTAAGATAGCCCATCAGTATAACTGGTGTCTGCGTATCTGTTTGACGGAACTCTGCAACCATTTTTAATGCATCACGCGTACTCGTCCCAGCTGCTAACGCGCGCTCGCCCGCCAATGCCACGGTTGGACCATCTGCCATAGGGTCAGAAAATGGTAAGCCAACTTCGATCATATCAGCGCCGTGCTTGACTAAGTCATGTAGTAAGCCGACAAAGCTATCAGGTGTTGGATCGCCTGCCATTACATAAGGAATCAGGGCTTTTTTATTCTGTGATTTTAAGTTTTTAAAAGTACTTTCAATTCTGGTCATAATGGTCTCTTAATTATTATAAACTGGCTTACTTAACCCTTTATCTAACAATCTATATTAATCAAAGGGTACTAAGCAATTTTCTTACGAGGGAGAGTTTTGCAATTTATAAAATTGATAATTTGCAAAGATACTCGTTACTACATCTCGATCCCTTCTGCCTTCATCACTGAATGCAAATCTTTGTCACCGCGACCTGACATATTGACGATAATCGTTTGATCAGGGGACATGGTTTTGGCCAGTTTCAATGCATAAGCAACGGCATGGGCAGTCTCAAGCGCAGGAATGATACCTTCTTTACGCGTGGTTTCATGGAAGCCTTCTAGCGCTTCTTTATCGGTACAGCCAACATACTCAACGCGCTTCATGTCTTTTAGGAAGCTATGCTCTGGACCGACGCCAGGATAATCAAGACCCGCTGAGATAGAATGCGTCTCTTGAATCTGACCATCATCATCGGCCATCAGGTAAGTACGGTTACCATGTAATACGCCGATACGACCGGCAGCCAATGGCGCTGAATGACGACCTGACTCGATGCCATCGCCTGTTGCCTCGACGCCATACATTTTGACGTCAGTGTCGTTCAAGAAGTCAAAGAATAAACCAATAGCGTTTGAGCCACCACCGACACAGGCAACCAACGCATCCGGTAATTTGCCTGTTTTTTCCAAATGCTGAATACGCGCTTCTTTACCAATAATTGCCTGAAAATCACGCACCAATAGCGGATAAGGATGTGGGCCTGCAACCGTACCAATGATGTAATACGTGCTATCGACATTGGTCACCCAGTCGCGCATCGCTTCATTCATCGCGTCTTTGAGCGTACGTGAGCCAGAAGTGACTGGCACAACTGTTGTGCCAAGCAGGCGCATACGGTAAACATTCATCTTTTGACGCTCGACATCGTCAGCCCCCATATAGACGATACACTCTAGCCCCAAGCGTGCGGCAATCGTCGCCGTTGCCACGCCGTGCTGTCCTGCACCAGTCTCAGCGATGATACGTTTTTTGCCACACATTTTGGCAAGCAGCGCCTGACCAATGGTGTTATTCACTTTATGCGCGCCTGTATGGTTTAGATCTTCACGTTTGAAGTAAATTTGCGCACCGCCAATCTCGTCACTCAAACGCTTAGCATGATACAGCGGCGTTGGACGACCGACATAATTCACCAAATCATTGTGATACTCTTCCCAGAACGCTGGATCTGCTTTGACTTTGGTATAAAGCGTTTCTAGCTCTTCTAATGCAGCCATTAGCGTCTCAGAGACAAAACGCCCTCCATGTACACCGAAATGACCGCGTGCATCAGGATACTGGTTAAAATCCTGCACGTTTTCAGGATTGGTAAATGTATTGACAGATTGTGCACTAGCAGATAAATCTTTGTTCGCGACATGACTCATGATAATTCCTACTGTAATAAGTGGTATTTTTTAGTTGACTATAGAGAAATAATAAAAAGGATAACAATCTACTAAGATGTAAGCAGATAAACCGGAATAACGATCAACTAAGCAGAGTATGTATGGCAAATAACTTGATACAAACGCACTTAGATGGCGCCAGTGACCGTAGCGTTTTGCCATCGATCGCGCTTGACCGCTTTCATAAAGGCACGCATTTTGGCAGCGTCTTTTTTACCTTTATCGATCTCGATACCACCACTCACATCGACGCCATAAATCGGCAAACCTAATGTAGCGGCAACATTATCGGCATCGAGTCCACCGGCCAACACAATCGGCAGTGCACTGTCATGCGGAATGAGACTCCAGTCAAAACGTGCGCCTGTACCGCCATACTTACGCTGATGGTAGGCATCTAATAAGATGCTACTCGCCCCTGCACTAGCAAACTGTGCGATCTGAGCACGAACACTATCAAGGGTGTCTGTTTCTGCATTGATACGTAGCGCCTTGATCCAGCGCTTATTGACGGCACTTGCCAGCTGCTCGCACTGTTCAGGCGTTTCATCACCATGGAACTGGATAATATCAAAAGAGACGTCATTTGCTAAATTGATCAGCTTATCTTTGGACATATTGACTACCAATGCCACCACGCTGATAAAAGCAGGTACAGCAGCGCTCAGAATTTGCGCTTGCTCTATCGTGACCGCACGGGGACTTGGTGGATAAAACACCAAACCTACTGCATCTGCACTTAGTTGTGCCGCAGTCTGTATATCACTAAGCTGAGTAAACCCGCAAAACTTAACGTGCATTTTGTGACCTTGCGTTTCATAGTACTAAATATGACACCGATTATAGCGGTATCAGACAGGTTCAGGCTAAAGTTAAATCGTTAGATGTGATGAGGTTTTGTTAACCAAACGGCAAAGCCATTGCATCCAAAAACTTATCCTAGCATACTTTTATCCTTAGTTTCGTTTATGATTGCGATTGATTAATATAGGGATACCTTGATGTCTAAGACTGCACAGACAGTGGCGAATAATACTGATACTGATACTGATACTGACGACAATGCTACTAGCAAAAATCCACTGCATTACTTGATGTGGTTTCGTCGTGACCTTCGTATCCATGACAATACTGCTCTAGCAGCGCTGTGTGAACGTGCAAAGGAAAAAAACGCCTCGGTGTCTGCCGTATTCTTTTTGACGCCTGGACAGTGGCAAGAACATGATACGTCCCTTGTGCAAGTCGACCATATTGCCCGCACGCTACCTATTCTAACAAAGGACTTGCAGTCGCAACTGAACATTACTTTAACCGTGCAAATCTGTCCAAGCTTTACTGACTGTATAGAAGCGCTCACAACCTTATGTAAAGACAATGAAATCAGCTGCATCATGGCCAATTACGAGTACGAAGGCAATGAGATTGATCGTGACGAGCAATTGAGTAAACAACTTACAAAAGACGATATCGAGTTCGTCCGCTGGCATGACCAGTGCATCTTTCCACCGCAAAGTATCACGACTAACGATGGCGATAGTATGTATAAAGTCTTTACGCCATTTTATAAGAAATGGCGACATACGTTAGACGTTAGTACCATTCAAATGCATGAAGCACCCGCAGTGGATAGCGACTATAAAATCAAACTACAATCATCGCAAGCGTTTGCCAATACAGTCGATGATATCGAAGCACTAAGTAAAGAAATGCTCAGTGACTACCAGCAAACACTAGAAAAGAACAAGTCATTACAACATATTGATATGACAGCCCAAATTGACCAAGCAAGAGACGCTTATCCTGCTGGTGAAGATGCTGCTTGTCAGCGTTTAAAAGAGTTTATCGCTGATGATATAAATAACTATGATGTCAGCCGTGATGTCCCCCATTTACATGCAACCAGTCAGCTATCGGCTTATCTTACTATAGGGTCTATCAGTCCTAGATTTTGCTATCTACAAGCAAGTAAAGCACAAGAAAAGCTACACGGTAATGATGGCGATAACGAAGACATCAATCGCTGGATAAGCGAGCTTGCATGGCGAGATTTTTATCGTCATGTACTAGTGGACAAACCAGCACTTATCCGTCACAAGGCTTATAAAGAAGAAACAGATAACAAGATCAATTGGTCATACGATAGCGATGATTTTGAGACATGGTGCACTGGTAAAACAGGCATACCATTAGTCGATGCAGCGATGCGCTGCTTAAATGCGACGGGGTTTATGCACAATCGACTGCGCATGGTCACCGCCATGTTTTTGACCAAAGACTTGCTGATTGATTGGCGCTTGGGTGAGCGCTACTTTATGCAGCAGCTCATTGACGGAGATTTTGCGTCCAATAACGGCGGCTGGCAGTGGAGCGCGTCGACAGGCACCGACTCAGCGCCCTACTTTCGTATTATGAACCCCTTTAGCCAAGCCAATACGCATGACTCTAAAGCTCTGTTTATTAAAACTTGGCTACCAGAGTTAAAAGATATTCCCACTAGCATCTTGCATAGCGAAGACAAGATGCGTAAAGAATTGGCAAAAGGTGGCAAGTTTGCCGATGTTGACTACCCTGCGCCGATGGTCGAGCATAAATCGGCACGCAAGCTGGCTATTGCCGAATTCAAAAAAGAATAAATATTAGCTTAGCTATTGGTAGTGACTGGCAATCGGCAAGCCCCTGCTCCTTGTGTGTTCACAGACACCACTGCGCCAGTCATCGCAAACAATTGCTGCAGCTGCGTTTGGGCATTTTTTAGCGCCATATTCATCACATCACCTCGGCACGCCCGCTCCAGCACTTCTTTTTTTGCCATTGTCTGTGCTTGCGCGAGTATCTTAGGATCAACCTGCATCAAACCAAAAGCACCTGTTTGCCAGTCATAGATCTCCAAGTCGTCTAGATACACTGAAAATATCTCTGATGGCGGTAAGGTAATATTGATCTGCGGCATCATCGCGGTATTATTGTCGCTCGCCGTCTTTGCTTTATCTTCACCTACGTTAGACTCTTCAAGCTGTACGACTTGTACCATCTCAGGCGTCAACGCGCTCAAATCTATGCCCGCATCTACTCGACCACGAGCAATAAACAAGCCTTTTTGCTCATCTTGCCAAAGTTTCATCCAGCTGCCCTGTCGCTCACTGGTAATCACTGTATCCACGCTAAAAGCCACGGTCTGCAACCGATTCAATTGTTGAATCTGCGTCACCACACCTTCACGAGTGACGGTTTCAATCGGTTCCTCTACCGTCCGATCATTTATAGTATAAACAGCAAAAGCTAAGGCCGTAAAACTAATAATTAACAATATCCATGTCGCTATTCCAGTAGGTTGTTTTGGTTTAGGGCGCTTACTAATATTGTCGCGAGCATTGTTAGGTGTACGATTATCAGAAGTTGTCATATGCGCTACCTTTTATATTGTTAACGGCACTTAAAAGACGTTATTTACAAATGCTAAATTATGCACAGCTCTATAGCATAAATAACGTTTTTTAAAATGACTTCAAGTATTGGCTACTAATCTTCTACACAATTGCTTAGTCCAAAATTTTACAAACTCAAGCGCTTTTAGACTTACTACAACTCTTACCGTCGACGAATACTAAAACTATCAGATATTTGCTTCATTTTTTGTCCTATACTGAAGTTTGTATAGCGTTCTATTGTAAAAGACAAAAAGTCATTGCGTATGAGGCAAACTTTACCTAACATAGTCTGATTGCATCGATGAAATGTCAACGTATATAGACTAACTGACATTAGCCTACTTTTAGATAGGTTTTGAACAAAAATCTTGATTATAAATTGCTAATTTATACACTGTCACGTCGATCAAATCATTAGTTATATCAGGTTATATATTAAAGGCAAGCTTGTAGCAGCTATCCAACGCTCAGCGCCTTATTTATTATTTATTTTATCGTTGATAAGGTTCCGCTTTATTTATGAAAGCCAGTCAATTCTTGTTCGCCACTCTAAAAGAGACCCCAAGTGACGCCGATATCGCTTCAAGCCAATTGATGGTGCGTGCCGGCCTTATTCGTAAAATTGCTTCTGGATTATATATCTGGCTGCCTATGGGGCTACGCATTTTACAAAAAGTTGAGCGTATCGTCCGTGAAGAGATGCAAAATATTGGGGCTCAAGAGGTTCTTATGCCCATGACCCAGCCAGCTGAGTTATGGGAAACTACGGGTCGCTTCGACGACTATGGACCAGAGCTATTACGTTTTAAAGACCGTCATGATCGCGACTTTGTATTGGGTCCTACTCACGAAGAGGTCATCACCAACCTTGCACAAGGTGAACTGCGTAGTTACAAACAGCTGCCGATCACCTTTTTTCAGATTCAAGGCAAGTTCCGTGATGAGATTCGTCCCCGTTTTGGCGTAATGCGCGCGCGTGAATTTACAATGAAAGATGCGTATTCATTTCATGTCGACCAAGCATCACTCGCCAAAACCTATCATGATATGTTCCATGCTTATACGCGTATCTTTACTCGCTTGGGTTTAGACTTTCGTGCGGTACAAGCAGATACTGGCTCTATCGGTGGTTTTGCTTCACACGAGTTTCATGTATTAGCTGATAGTGGTGAAGATGATATTGCATTTTCAGACTCCTCTGATTATGCAGCTAATATAGAACTGGCAGAATCTGTCAATACCGCTGAGCGTCAACCCCCTAAAATGCAGCGTGAGGACGTGCTAACAGAGGGGATGACCACTTGTAAAATGGTGGCTGAGCACTTGGACATTCCTTTAGCTACCACGGTTAAAACCTTGATTGTACATGGTCATACAGAAGACGATGAGCCTCAGTTAATCGCAATTGTATTACGCGGTGATCATCAGCTAAATACCATTAAAGCTGAAAAAATAGAAGAAGCTAACGTGCCGTTAACGATGGCTTCTGATGAAGAGCTAAAAGCTGCTGGCCTACATAAAGGCTATATCGGTGTTGATTTAGATATGCCTGTGTTCGTCGATCGTTCGGCTGCATCGTTATCAGATTTTGTGACTGGCGCTAATGAGGTGAACAAACATGCCATCGGTATGAACTGGGCACGCGATGCTCGTATCACCCGCATCGTCGATATACGCAACGTACAAGAGGGTGACCCTTCTCCAGACGGTAAAGGCACGCTAAAAATTAAGCGCGGCATCGAAGTCGGTCATATTTTCCAGTTGGGTGACAAATACTCCCAAGCGATGAATGCCACCGTATCTGGTGAAGATGGTAAGCCTGTTACCTTAATGATGGGTTGCTATGGTATTGGCGTCAGTCGTATCATCGCCGCTGCTATCGAGCAAAACAATGACGAATATGGCATTATGTGGCCAAAGACACCAGCGGTTGATGACTCGATTGCACCTTTTGAAGTGGCCATCATTCCGATGAAGTCGAAAGAAGAAACCGTCATGCAAACGGCAACAGCTTTGTATGACGAATTAAAAGCACAAGGTATTAATGTACTACTGGATGATCGTAACGAGCGCCCTGGGGTCAAATTTGCTGATCTTGAGCTAATTGGTATCCCGCATCGTATCGTGGTCTCGGACCGTAACTTGGCCGAAGGTAAGTTTGAGTACGTCAATCGCCGCGAGACAGAAAAGCAAATGCTAAGCCGCGAAGAAGTCATGGCAAAAGTAAGTAGCAAGTAGCTTTTCTGATAAAAAATGTACTAAAAAAAAGCGCCTATTTCATCAAGTGAAATAGGCGCTTTTTTATTTTATAGTAGGTCGGCTATATAATCTAAATTATACCAAACAAACCCTATCAATTACTGACGAATCAAACGGCTTGGTTTAGGTAATAAACCTATGTCACTGACGCGGCAAGGATTGATATCGACACCACCGCGGCGCGTATACCAAGCACGAACCATGAGCGCACTTGGCTTATAATACTCGCTCAAATTAGCGAATATCTGTTCAACACATTGCTCATGGAAACCATTGTGCTGACGGAAGCTCAATATATAACGCAGCATATTCGCATTATTAAAAATTTTGTCAGTCGTAATCGTTACAGACAGAGTCCCCCAATCTGGTTGATTGGTCACCGGACAATTACTACGCAGTAGATTGGAATAAAAGGTATACGGCTGAGTACCATCACTTGCCACACTTTCACCGCTCGCTTCTACTTCGTTTTCACTCAGCAATGACGCATCAGGATGTTCAGCCAATGCAACTTTGTCCGTGTTGCCTGCTAATGCCTCATCAATACAGACGCCCTCAGGCCGAGAAATCAACAAACCTGTCGTTTTATCATCCAAATCATCCTTTAAACCAAACAACTCAACCTGCACCTTAGCTTGCACGCAGGCTGATAAATCTTTAGCAATCAACGCTTGTACGTCGTTCCAGCTGGCAAACTCGGTAAAGTTAATGCTGTTTAGGTACAATTTAAGTGATTTTGATTCGACAATGAATGGTGAGCTGGCAGGAATACCAAAGCGGGCGATGGCAACTTGAGAGATACCTTGCAGGTTTAACCAAGACATCTCAAAAGCATGCCACCAATCCACACCGACTGCCAACTTATCATCATGCCAGCCAATCGCATCACGTCCCGCACGACGAGCAATGGGATATAGCGTCTCTGGACTATACTCAGTTGGGTAGTCGGTGGTTTGTTCACCTAAAATACCGTGGATACTCATTTAACTTCCTGATATTAAACCGTTAAAAATTTATGTCCAAGATGACAAAGCACCTTTTTAGATAATAAGGATTACAAGCGCACGCGCGATCCATTACTGAGTAAGCGATAGGCAATGGTATAAAATATCGCGCAGAATACAAAAATTGCTGCCATCGAATACCAAACATTGACATCAGAATATCCTAAGATACCGTAACGGAACGAGTTAACCATATAAACGATGGGATTTAATAACGAAACGTTTTGCCAAAATGGAGACAAATTCTCCATCGAATAAAACACACCGCCAAGATAAGTAAGCGGAGTCAATACAAAGCTTGGAATGATAGAGATATCATCAAACGAGCGCGCGAATACAGCGTTGATAAAACCACCAAGTGAGAACAAAATGGATGTACCCAATACCGTAAATATTGTCACGAATAAATGCTCAATACCAAGGTCTGTAAAAAAGAGCGCCACTATCGAGACAATAATACCGATTGCCAGTCCACGAAAGATACCACCGCTAATATAGCCCATCAAAATAGAGTGCTTAGAGACGGGTGAAACGAGTAGCTCCTCGATACTGGCCGTAAATTTGGCACTAAAAAAGCTTGAGACGACATTAGAATAGCTATTAGTAATGATCGACATCATAATCAGGCCAGGGACGATGAATTGCATGTAAGGCACACCGCCCATCTCCCCCACACGCGAGCCAATCATTTTACCAAAAATGACAAAATATAGACTCATCGTAATAACTGGCGGCAGCAGTGTTTGGGGCCAAATCCGTAAAATTCGGCGTACCTCTTTTAACCATATGGTACGAAAAGAAATCCACTTTTTGCTCCATGACATTGTTTTATTATGATCTAAGGCTTCTTGACTCATAACCCTGCCTCCTTCATGCTGTCTGCACTTTGAATATTTTTGTCAACTAAGCGCATAAACAACTCTTCTAAGCGATTGGCTTTAGTACGCATACTAGCGACAGTGATGCCTTGATCGGACAATTGACTAAAGACGTTGTTTAATGACTCACCTTCAGTGAGCGTAACTTCAATTGTCTGATCATCTGGTTGTGTTATACCCGTTACATCTATTAATTTTAATTCACGAGTAAGCGGCGTATCCAAATCGAGTACAAAGGTTTCAACCGACAACTGCGCCAATAGGTTTTTCATTTCTGTGTTAATGCGGATTTCACCATGATCTAAAATTGCAATACGCTTACACAACTGCTCAGCTTCTTCAAGATAATGTGTGGTCAAAATAATAGTCGTATTTTCTTCAATATTAATCTGCTGCATAAACTCCCACATAGAGCGGCGCAGCTCAATATCTACCCCAGCAGTCGGCTCATCAAGAATCAACAGTTTTGGTTTATGAATGAGTGCTCGTGCAATCATCAAACGGCGTTTCATACCGCCTGATAGCTCCCGCGACTTATTGTCACGCTTGTCCCATAAGCCAAGCGCCGTCAACAGTCGTTTCGCCCGTGGTCGTGCTTCCTTAGCTGGGATACCAAAGTAACCGGCCTGAGTAATCAAAATATCTTGTACTTTTTCAAACTGGTTAAAATTGAATTCTTGTGGTACCACACCAAGATACTGTTTTGCAACGGAGGGGTCGGTTAAAAGGTCAGTACCAAAGATATTGACGCTACCAGTTGTTGGTTTAAATAGTGAGCTAATGATGCCAATCATTGTTGACTTGCCAGCACCATTTGGGCCAAGCAAAGCAAAAAAACCACCTTGTGGCACCGTTAGGCTGACATCTTTTAGCGCCGAAAACCCGTTATCATAGGTTTTGGATAGATTTTGGATAGAAAGCGCTGGTACCTCAGACATGAATACCTCTTTATAAATTTATAAAATAAATGTTGTAATGCCTTAATGTGAGGTTGCTATAAGTAGATTTCAACTACAGCAATATATAACGACATTATTGATCTCATCAATCGTCAATCACAAAAAAACGTCTATCTCAATCAGCGAAATAGACGTTTTACAATCTTATATAAGACATATCAAGGCAGTAATTACAAAACCACTTTTTGTCGCGTATATCTACGCAGACTAGCTGGCTTCCCCTACCATATAATCCACAGCATTTTGGACTTCTTCATCAGGAATATCGGCCCCACCTTTCGCTGGCATAGCATTAAAGCCGTTAATAGCATGTGTATATAAAGTATCTGTACCTTTTGCTATACGTGGCCCCCAAGCACCTGCATCACCTAATATAGGTGAACCAAGCAGTCCTGATGCATGGCAAGTCTGACATACTGCGTTATATACCGCTTTACCATCACGAGGGCCATCGCCAGCTGCTGGACCAGAGGAACGGGCTGTCACATCACAAACCTCATCGTCTTCAAAACAGACTTTAGCAACTGGTTGAATACGGGCTATCAGATTGGGATATAAAGCAATGAGCTTTTGCACTTGCGGTGTATCCTCAGGAATCGGCTCTTCATTAGCCGCAGGAGCTGCTTGCGCTGTTTCTTCTGTTGCTGCGCCCTCTTCAGTCGTAGCATCTGCAGGTAGAGCACCATCAACAGGAGCAGTGTCGCTTGTAGTATTAGCGGCAGCTTGTGGCTCTTCACCTAGCTGTTGAGGCGCATCTTCAACCACTTCTTGCGCTTCTGCTACATCAGATACCGTTACAGATGTATCTGCAACGTCTTCAGCTTGGCTCACTGCGATACTAGCGATTCCTAGAATGGCAGCTGCCGATAACATAACTACTTTTCTCATTCGTCACGTTCTCTTATTTACGTATACAAGTGCTGGCACGACTTGGACATTCTGTCTATCTTCCTTTGACAGTATCTAGTTATCAATGGCAAACAACCATTCCAAAGGCAAGCGTACTTGTAATCGGTGATTATGAATATGAATTTTCCCTAACATTATAAGGGAAAAGGTATACCAATTGCCATGCCTGTTTACTGACTATCTTATTATTTATCAAATAATCTTCAGAGCTCGTTTCATTTATTGGCTTTACTACTTTTATTTGTTAGACTAAGCGGTCTTTATTTTTCGACGACTTATACTGCAAGTTTACTTTATGCATGCAGTTTTATACATGCAGTGATTTGACTCGTTCTACATAGCAGTTAATTCATCACATGCGCTCGTAGCTCAGTTGGATAGAGTATCGGTTTCCGAAGCCGAGGGTCGTGGGTTCGATTCCCGCCGAGCGCACCAATCATTGTAACCAATCTATTATTTTAAAGTATATCCCACTGAGCCAACTTGTCTATTTTGGTTTAGCGGTAATGCTGTGTCTGACATTTCCAAAATTTTCTTATCAAATACCTGTCTATTCAAATACCCGTTTACTCTAAACCTACCCTTCTCTTTTATCACTCCTAAACCTTTCTTTTGAGCAAGCTACTTTATGGCAAAAATACGCCTTTTTGCTTTCTTTGCTTAATCTTTACAAAAAAACTACTTTTATTAGAAATAATACTTACATTTTAAAAGCAACATAAGTATTATTGCTTATTAGGTATTTATGTAACTATATGTAATTAAATGAATATATAGTAATATTCTAGTAACCAAATATAGATGCAAGTACAGAATATTTTTGGCTCGTTAATTGCATGTTTAAGATAGGTTTAAACGAGCCAGCGGTTTATAAATTTTAATATAGTATGAGTTAAGTCTAGGAGACGTAATGAGTGTATTTTATATGGCAGCATTATCAGTAGGGTCTGTATTCTGGGGAATGGTTGTTGTTTGGCTGATGGCAACGCGATAAGTAGCTGGCTTGTTGAGCTCAACATATTTCTTGCAAGTCAGTACCAAGCTGGGCTCGATTCGGTACTCGATGATAATTGATAATAGGCACCTCTCCTAAGCGGCGCTCACCAGCTGCGATACTATTATCTATGGTAATCATTGCAATCTTTTTATTCTCTTTGGTAATTAGCAAATGCTTGGCTCTTCTGCTGGTACTATAATTAGGAAAGTGTTTTTTAATTAAAACAGCTGTCTTTTGTAAGCTATCATTTGTTAATGGCTTCTTACCCGTTGATGCGTGTGCTCCACTTTTGGGATCAACTTTATTACTACGTAAATGTGCTATCAGCCATAGTACTGTAATGACTGCTAGCAATATGACAAGCCACCAAATTCCGTCTATCATAGAAAAGTATATCCATTATTAGCAAGGGTTAAGTCATGGTAGCAGAATTATCGCCAAAACTAATAGCAGAAGTACATCGGGCTGCTAAATTGCTAGCGGTTCGACCACAGATCTGTATTCTAACTGGTGCAGGCATATCAGCAGAAAGTGGCATTCCAACTTTTCGTGATAAGCAAACTGGTCTCTGGGAACATTATCGAGCAGAGGATTTGGCAAGCCCCACTGCCTTTGCTCGCGACCCACATTTGGTATGGTCGTGGTATCAATGGCGCAGACAACTGGTGCATGACAAAAAACCCAATCCTGCTCACTATGCGCTTGCCCAGTGGCAACAAGACGCCAAAAACCACAAACAGCACTTTACGTTGGTCACACAAAACGTCGATGATTTGCATGAACAAGCTGGTAGTGAGGCCATTCATTTACATGGTCATCTGTGGCGTAATCGCTGTCACGACTGTGGTACACTTTATCAAAATGAATCAGCAGCTTTAGATAGTAGTAAAAAAGCCATCAGTTTCGATGATAGAGTGATAACATGCCAACAGTGTGATGGTTATATCAGACCTGATATCGTCTGGTTTGGTGAGGCGCTACCTATAGGAGCATGGCAAACGGCTGAAGAGGCTGCCGCTAATTGCGATGTATTCATCAGTATTGGTACATCAAGCTTGGTATACCCTGCTGCGGGTCTGGCACAATTAGCTCAGCAAAATGGTGCAACAGTCATTGAGATAAACCCAAATCCAACGCCTAATACCATCGTGGATATCACATTGGCTGCAAACGCCGGCGTGACAATGCCTTTACTAATGCAAAAAGTGACTGCTCTCGCATAATCGCTGTACAAAATTCAAAGCATCTATTTACTGACAAAATACGTACGGTATCAATAATAGCCAAATGCTTTATAGTACTTTATATAAATGATTAAGTTTTGAGCTGCCCCTGAACAATTAAACAATTACTGCAATACATGATCCACTTTAGCCAAGTAAGCTTGTTTTAGGTCATCATCTATGAAAGATGATCTAAAAGAGTTTTTTACCAATGTGACAATGTCGTTTTCTGTTAATGGTAAGTTGTCACACAAGTTGATAAAATTTTGGTTAATATAACCTTTAAAATAGGCTGGGTCATCTGAATTGACGCTCACATTTAGACCATAATCTAAAAGCTCTTTGATATTGTGCGCTTTGTAGTCTTCAAACACTTTCAATTCAATATTTGAGTTTGGGCAAACCGTAAGCGGTATTTGCTCTTCTTTTAGCCGCTGCATAAGCGTATCACTATGAATCGACTGCACGCCGTGGTCTATTCTATCGATACCCAATAAATCTAAAGCCTCATAAATATAAGAAAAGTCACCTTCTTCGCCTGCATGGGCGACTAATTTAAACCCTGCCTCTTTTGCCTTTTCAAATACCTCTGTGAATTTTGATGGCGGGTTACCAAGCTCTGAAGAATCAAGACCAACACCAATGATATCCTCCTTAAATGCCATCGCCTCCTCTAACGTATCAAAAGCATCTTGCTGTGATAAATGACGTAAAAAACACATGATAATACCAGAAGTAATACCGTATCTTTCTTTGGCATCAGCCAGCGCTTCTTTTATACCAGTGATTACAGTTTCAAAAGCGATGCCTCTTGCCGTATGCGTCTGAGGGTCAAAGAATATCTCAGTATGAATAACATTGTCTTCAACACATTTTAAGATATATTCCCAAGTCAAATCATAAAAATCGTCTTTTGTGATAAGTACGTTGGCACCAGCGTAATAAATGTCTAAAAAAGTCTGTAGATTGGTGAAATTATAAGCATTACGTACGTCCTCTATGTCTTTATAAGGAATATCTATGTTGTTTTTTTTAGCCAGCCTAAACATAAGCTCAGGCTCTAATGAACCTTCGATATGTAGATGCAATTCAGCCTTTGGTAGTTTTTTTATGAGATCAATCATAGTATTTCCTTATCTTTAATTGCCTATCTATAATTTTGTGGAAGCTACTTTAAAAAGACTACCGTATCAGACAGCTCATTACCTGCTGGGTCATGCTCTAAGTGGTAATACTGACGCAATAGCTGTCCTATCTCATCTAGTAGATCAGTCAAGCTTTCTTCTGACTTTTTGTTGGCAATGCCCGTCACTGCTTTGTCACACATCGCACGCCATACTGTAGGACTGACATGAGCGCTAATACCACGATCTGCGACAATCTCCAGCTTATGCTCACAGATATTGACATAAACCAAGACCCCCGTGTTTTCTTCAGTATCCCATACACGGTATTCGCTAAACAAATCGATAGCACGCTCACGGCAGTTGGTGCTATAAGCTTCTTGAATGGGTAGATGGTTTTCTATAACCAAAAAAACTTCGCCACGATGACCTTGCTCTGCTTCTGTCACTTTCGCTGTTAAACGGGCCTTAACCTCTGCTGTTAACCATTTGCTGTTCAGCATCGGAACAAACAAGACTTGACGCCACCAGCGAGCAAAACTTGCCTCTGATGAAGGTAAGTTGTTTTGTGCCATAATGTTTCCTCAAGTAGGCGATTGCTCATTGTCGTCTAATACATTATCAAACAAATTATAAAAGCAATGTTCTTAATATTTAATGCTACAAATCGATTGTTATGATGATGGTTGGCTTACCACGATCCACCAGCACCGCCACCACCAAAGCCGCCACCGCCGCCGCCGAAGCCGCCGCCGCCGAAGCCACCGCCGCCGCCACCAAGTCCAGGTAAGAAAATTAAACCGCCGCCGCCGCGTCCACCACGACCACCGCCGCCTGAACCTCTAGCAATTAAGAACATCCAGATAAAGATGGCCATAATGACAGTCATAAAGAATCCGCCACCCAATGCTAAAGAACCAGCAAAGAAACCACCAGCCGTTAAGATAGAGCCAAATACTCGTCCAAAAATACTAGTAATAAACTTACCAAAAATCATCGCCATGATGAACAAAAAAACAGGCGTTGATGGTTCATCCGAACCTTGCTGAGCGTTACGTTCTGCGGCTTGAGCATCGGCACGAGCCAGCACGTCAGTATCAGCAGTGAGTCGAGCTTCAAGTGCACCAACACCTGCCAATAACCCAGATCCATAGTTGTTTTGCTTGAATAGTGGCGTAATATCCTCACGGATAATACGATTGACCGCCGCATCCGGCAACACGCCTTCCAACCCATAACCCGTTAAGATATACATGTCACGATCATTGACTGCTACCACAATCAGTAAGCCGTCATCAATGTCCTCCTCCCCAAGCTCCCACTTATTAGCAACCTGTAAAGCATAGTCAAATATCGGTAAGCCATTTGTGCTAGGTACGATGACGATTGCTGCTTGAGCTAGACCTTGCTGGTAGATATTCCTAAGCTGGGTCTCTAAACGCTGTTTCTCTTGCGGATTTAGTATATTTGCTTGATCAACGACTGGTTGATTTAATATGAGCTTATCAGCATCAACATTAGCCGCATCAGATTGCACAGGTGGCTGTACAGTGGCCTGAGACTCTGCTATGGCTTCATCATTGGCAGCATTTGGATTGATAGCCTCATTACCAAGTATGGTGCCTCCAATAGCGTCGTTACCAAGTACCGCATCATTAATGGCTTCATTCGCCTCGCCAGCTTTAGCGATCGCTACTAAGTCCTCAACGCTACGGGTCTGCATTTGCGCATCGGTCGCACTCTCAGCTGTCGCAACATTAGCATCATCCGGCGCAGCATGCAGCAGCGTTGTATTGCCCGCGCTGAGTGTTAATAATAATGCCGAGACGATTGCTTTTGAATTCTTCATCTAATCTATACCACCTTTAGTGACACGCTTGCTGAACGAAATTATGACTTATTATAAATAGGAGTCTTTTTTGCACCTTTGTGAATAGCGACTAATCATAGATAGCGAGTAAAGCTACTACTAAACGCCGCTTTTTGACCCAAAACGCTGACTTTATTGTGCAGTAGCTTCATCATCTCCAAAATCAACTGTAGGTGCGGTCGAGATCTCTTCTTCATTAGCAACTGTAAAGTTCGGCTTAGTATCCATACCGAACACTTTGGCTGTGATATTAGTTGGGAACTGACGTACCGTTGTATTGTAGCCCTGCACTTCTTGAATATAACGATTACGAGCTACTGTAATACGATTTTCAGTTCCTTCTAACTGTGCCTGCAAGTCTTGAAACAAAGCGTCAGATTTGAGCTCAGGGTAACGTTCGGACACTGCCATCAGACGTGACAATGCTCCCCCCATCTGAGCTTGGGCTTCAGCATAACGTTCCATCGCTTGTGGGTCATTGAGTACTTCTGGCGTTATATTGATGCTACCTGCACGCGAACGCGCTTCTGCCACCTGAGTGAACACCTCTTGCTCTTGGTCTGCATATTGTTGCACAACTTTTACCAAGTTTGGCACCAGATCCGAACGGCGCTGATATTGGTTGACCACTTCTGACCAAGCTGCTGTGACTTGCTCATCTTGTGATTGCAAATTGTTATAACCACAGCCTGACAAACCTACGGTTGAGGTTGCCAATACTGCTGATAACAACATAGGTTTTATAATAGATTTACGCGTCATCTCTGTTTCTCCTAATAATAATTAACTGCTTAGCCATTTATACCAAATAATAACTTGTAATGTCACAGACAAACGATTGTCTTTAATTGTGCTGCTAATAATGGCGACATAGCCGCTTTTTTACAATTCATCGTTACTAAAACACAACCGCAAAATAGGACTGCTGACTTTTTTATTGTGCGTCAATTTACTATTCTACCTTTATTTTTATTATGACCTAATCAATTTCTACAATATCGATAACAGTATGCAAGCAGTTGATAAAAGGTCCTCAAATCCTAGTACGACACTATCTAACAATACATTTAATAGTCCTATATCGATTTAACAAATCAATTATTGAAAATTACATACACGGATAATTCAAAAAAAAATCTAGTAATTATAAAGAAATTGTGGCAAATTGCAGTTACTTAACCGTATGGTTTGCATACATTCGGTAGTGGAGTTGTTATTTATTTGATATTAGCGCAGTATAAAACGAAAAATCGTTTTTGTTTTGGTGACAAATATTATAGCTAGTGAACGGTTTTCTTACTGTTATCATTTAGCATTTACTAAAATGTCTAACGATAATCTAAGGTTCATGTTCGTGTACTATAAGTTTGTAAGCTGTTAGCAAACAAGAATAACGTAAATGGTTGAATGCCATCAGATTATTGATTGATGCGTATTTGATTATAATAATTATTTGTTTTATCCGCTGGTCTATTTTTTACCTACCTATTCTTACTGCGTTATACGTCATAATATTGTGACAACCAGAAAGGCAAAAGGACTTGCGACCGCAGCTAGGATCTATTAACACTGTTTGTGTTACTTGATAAGCCAAGCGGATAAATACAGACATTTACAATCCATCCTAAGCGGTTAAAAAGATATTAAGCCTGAGTTTAGTACGATGTTTAATATCCTTTATCGCTATTTTAAGGACGTTTGAGGAAGACATAATATGGAAAGTTTAGTCAGTTTAGTAAACGGAATTATTTGGAGCCCGGCTCTGATCTACCTGTGTTTGGGCGCAGGTCTGTTTTATTCTATTATGACGCGCTTTGTACAAGTGCGTTTGTTCAGTGAAATGGTAAAACTACTGTTTACGGGTAAATCTAGTGAACAGGGTATCTCATCTTTTCAGGCGTTAGCTGTCTCACTCGCAGGACGCGTGGGTATGGGTAACATTGCAGGTGTTGCTGCTGCCATTGGCTTCGGTGGTCCTGGTGCCGTATTTTGGATGTGGATTGTAGCGTTCTTAGGAGCATCTACTGCTTACGTTGAATCGACACTGGCACAGATCTATAAAGAAAAAGATGTGGTGACTGGCGAATATCGCGGTGGCCCGGCATATTACTTTGAGCGCGCACTTGGCCAAAAATGGTATGGGATCCTTTTTGCAGTCTCCTCTATCTTAGCTTGCGGTATGTTCTTACCGGGTGTACAAGCAAACGGTGTTATCAGTGCATTTGCACAGGTAATGGGTGAAGGCACTATGATGAGCGTCGGGAGCTTAGAAGTTGGCTCTATGCGTCTGGTTGCGTTAGTAATCATCTTAGTCGTGTTAGGGATTATCATTTTTGGTGGTATTAAGCGTATTGCAACCTTTACTGAGTTTGCAGTTCCTTTTATGGCACTAGGCTATATTGTTTTAGCCTTGATTATCATGTTTACAAACTTCGATATGATCCCTCAAGTTTTTGGTCTGATCGTTGGTGACGCCTTTACTGCTCAAGCAGGTTTTGGTGCGGCAATCGGTTGGGGGGTTAAACGTGGTATTTACTCAAACGAAGCAGGTCAAGGTACCGGTCCTCATGCAGCAGCGGCAGCTGAAGTTCAGCATCCATCACAGCAAGGTTTGGTACAGGCATTCTCAGTCTATGTCGATACTATCTTAGTATGTTCTGCTACGGCCTTTATGATTCTCACGATGGGTACTTATAATATTCAAGGTACGCTACCTGATGGTCAGTTCATCGTTCAAAACGTAGCAGCGACTACTGAAATTAACGCGCCTGCCTTTACACAAATGGCGATGGAATCAGTATACGGCTCATTCGGTGATACTTTCATTGCTGTCGCAGTATTCTTCTTTGCCTTTACCACTATTCTGGCTTACTACTATATCGCTGAAGTAAACGTGGCTTATTTGACTCGCTTTTTGGGTCGTAACGCAAACAAGACGGGTTTATTCTTAGTTAAAATTCTCATCATGGCAATGGTTGCTTATGGTGGTCTAAACTCAGCTGGTTATATTTGGGCTATCGGTGATATCGGTGTTGGTCTGATGGCATGGCTTAATATCGTTGGTATTCTTGTTATCTTTATCGTTGCACGTCCAACACTTACCATGCTCAAAGACTATGAAGCACAGCGTAAAGCGGGTGTTAAGCGCTATAGCTTTGATCCTGCAAAATACGGTATTAAGAATGCGCCATATTGGGAAGCACGCCATTTAAAAGAGCAACAAAGAATGGCTGAAAGTCCTCTACATAAAGAGCCTAAATAAGACTCTTTAAAGCAGCTATCGTGTACTAATATAATATAAAAAGCCTGAGGCAATGGTCTCAGGCTTTTTTATGCGCTTCATTATGCCCTATCTATTACTGGCAATTACTATCGTTGATAATATGCACAGACAGTCTTTAACCCAATAAAAAACCCAGCACGCTTGGCTGAGTTTTAGTCTTAGCATTGACGGGGGTTCGAATCATACTATCTTTAATAACAACCTATTATTTAGGCATTAATACGGTATCGATCACATGAACAACCCCATTGGTTGCCATTACATCTGGTTGAGTAATATTGGACGTGTTGCCGCTAGCATCTGTGATAATATTGGCTTCGCTAATAGAAAACGCTTGGCCATTTACTGTCTCAATATCTGTACCGTAAGGGATATCGGCGGATTTTACTATCATACTTGGGATAACATGATATGACAGTACATTGGTCAACATGTCTTTATCAGCCAATAGCTCTTCTTTGGTGACATCAAGCTTCGTCAATGCATCAGCAAATGCAGCGTCTGTAGGCGCAAATACAGTGAACTCACTGCCTGAATCCATTAGAGTTTGATCCAGACCAGAAGCTTCAAGCGCCGCTGTTAAAATGGTTAAATCATTGTTGTCAGAAGCAAGTTCAACGATATTTTGCGTGGCGGTACTTTCTTCAGTCGTTACTTCAGGATCCGCGATAACTTCAGGCTCTTCCATTGGCTCAGTTTCAACCATTGGTTCAGGTTCAACCATCGGTTCAGTTGTCATTTCGGCCTCAGTAGGTTCTGCAACTGTCTCTGCATCATTACAAGCTACCAAAGATACGGCCGATGCGGCGATTGCGAGAGATAATAAAGTCTTTTTTAACATGGGTCTATCCTTATAAAAATTAAGCAGATGGTTTCTTATTCATTGCTATATGCATTGTATTTAAAGCATAGAATAAAGTTTTAGAGCAGGGAATAAAAAAACGACTACGTGTCTCATTTACTGCGGTAACAGTACTTTATCAATAACATGTACGACACCATTGCTGGCTGCGATGTCTGTTTGTAAGATATTAGCAGTACGACCACTCTCATCCATCAGTTTGCCTTCAGGTGTAATCATCAGTGTGTCTTTGCTGAGCATCATAACGTTACCTGGCTGCACATCTTTGGCATATACAGGTGCTGGACCATTGATTACGTGGTAGCCCAAAATCTTAGTTAAAGCTGGCTTGTTTGCAAAAAGCTGCTCTTTAGTCATACCAGTTTCTTGCAAAGCTTCAGCAAACGCTGCATTGGTTGGTGCAAGGATGGTAAGGTTTG
Source organism: uncultured Psychrobacter sp. (assembly GCF_947488565.1). Taxonomy (GTDB): domain Bacteria; phylum Pseudomonadota; class Gammaproteobacteria; order Pseudomonadales; family Moraxellaceae; genus Psychrobacter; species Psychrobacter saeujeotis. Next base: position 109,792 of record NZ_CANKZC010000006.1, read on the forward strand.
CATCAGGATTAGATAACGGACCAGCTATACCAGCAGCTTGTACCGCTTCAACCAAGGTCGAAAATTCAGGACTGCTTTGAGCCACTTGTACCACATTCATTGCAGCTACCGCTTCACTTTGAGTAGTTGCTTGCTGAGCTTGTTGTGCCTGTTTTGCTGGCATCGTTGCTTCTTTAGCTGGCATCATATTGTTACAAGCGCTTAAGCCAGCAATTGATACAGCCAGTGTGCCGATAGTAGCAAGTTTAGTAAGTTTCATATTCATATCCTTGATATTGAAGTCTATCCTGATTGCGAATTTAAAAATTATGAATGGTGCTTTTTAAAGGTAAGGTTTTGGTAAATCAACTTATACATAGTGACTTACTATCTACACAGTCTAACCATCTATTTAACTAAATCTCAAGAATCACGCTATACAGTCATGTATTAATACACGTATATAGGCGTCTGAATGTTAGAAATAATATGTACACCGCTTAGTATAATAGTTCACCATTATCATCCGAGAGCTTATAAGCTATACTTACGGGCAACCAAACCTTACGAAGCCAAAGTTAGCATGACATACAACTTTAACTATCTGCATTTACGCTATTTTTTGTCATCCCCTTGTAAGTTTTGTCAGTTTTCTTACATGGCTTATTTTTTAATTTAGTGATGGAATACTTTACAGATTCAATAGACAGTAAAGCTGCCTTGTATTCACACAAAAGGATATAGGATGACCTTTAAGCATGACTTTGGCGTGATAAGCATTCTTAGATTTAGCTGATAAAACCCTCATTTTTATTGTTGGATATCAATAAAAACATACTGATAAGCGCTATATTTTTCATGCTAGAATATTGCAGATTTGTGCTTTCTTATTTCCTATAATTTATGAATTTTTCTTTTTCTCTTTTTTTATGATAATTACGATACAAGCAGTGTACCTATGACTCAACAGACAGCCTCACAAACTTCTTTGCCAACCAACCACCTACAAGCAGCGGACGACTTTGTCCTAGCGCCGCCTGCTAGCTTTCCTTTTAAAGAACAGCAGCTAACCGCTCGCGTGCGTATCACTGAGCAAATGAAGTCGCGTATTTTGATGTTAGATGGCGCGATGGGGACACAGATTCAGACCTATAAGCTTGAGGAGGCGGACTATCGCGGTGAGCGCTTCGCTGATATCGAGCAAGACGTACGCGGTAATAATGATCTGCTGGTGCTCACGCAGCCGCAGATGATACGTGACATTCATCGCGATCATCTTGCAGCGGGCGCTGATATTATCGAGACCAATAGTTTTAACGGCACGCGTTTGTCGATGTCTGACTACGATATGGAATATTTGGTGCCAGAGCTAAACAAGACCGCTGCCAAAATTGCTCGTGAAGCTGCTGATGAATTTACCGCTAAAACCCCTGATAAGCCGCGCTTTGTCGCAGGGGTCATCGGGCCCACCTCTCGCACCTGCTCGCTGTCCCCTGATGTTAACGACCCTGCTTTTCGTAACATTACCTTTGATGAGCTAGTGCTCAATTACCGTGAGGCGACGCTGGCGTTAATAGAAGGCGGCGTCGATATCATTTTAATTGAGACCATCTTTGATACGCTAAATGCTAAAGCGGCGATATTTGCCATCACAGGCGTGTTTGACGATATTGGTTTTGAATTACCAATTATGATATCGGGGACGATCACCGACGCCTCAGGCCGTACCCTATCTGGTCAAACGGCTGAGGCGTTTTATAACTCTATCCGTCACGCCAAACCGCTATCTGTTGGCTTTAACTGTGCGCTTGGTGCTGATGCGCTGCGCCCGCATATTCAGACGCTATCGAACATCGCTGACACTTATGTCTCAGCGCATCCAAATGCTGGGCTGCCCAATGAGTTTGGTGAATACGATGAAACTGCTAAAGAAACCGCTACTCTGCTAGAAGGCTTTGCCAAAGCGGGCATCTTAAACATCGTCGGCGGCTGCTGCGGTACCACACCTGAGCATATTCGCCACATTGCGGATATGGTGGCAAACTACTCACCGCGCAAGATACCAGAGATTGCACCTGCCTGCCGTCTGTCTGGACTTGAGCCATTTAACATCACTGCAGATAGTCTGTTTGTCAACGTCGGTGAGCGTACTAACGTCACTGGCTCCAAGAAATTTTTGCGTCTGATCAAAACCGAAGCTTACACTGAAGCTTTGGACGTAGCCCGCGATCAGGTCGAAGGCGGCGCGCAAATCGTCGATATTAATATGGATGAGGGCATGCTCGACTCCAAGCAGGCGATGATTCATTTTGTCAATTTGGTCTCAGGTGAGCCAGATATCAGCCGTGTGCCGCTCATGATGGACTCCTCTAAATGGGACATCATCGAAGAAGGGCTTAAACGTATTCAGGGCAAATCGGTCGTCAACTCCATCTCCTTAAAAGAAGGCTATGACGAGTTTGTCCGTCATGCCAAGCTCTGTATGCGCTATGGCGCCGCTGTCATCGTCATGGCCTTTGATGAAGATGGGCAAGCAGATACTTATGAGCGCAAAATCCAGATCTGTCAGCGCAGCTATGACGTACTCGTTGATGAGGTCGGCTTCCCGTCTGAGGACATTATCTTTGACCCTAATATTTTTGCGGTCGCAACTGGTATTACCGAGCACAATAATTACGGCGCGGACTTTATTAACGCGACTAAATGGATCACGGACAACCTGCCCAATGCTATGGTGTCAGGCGGCGTCTCCAACGTCTCATTTAGCTTCCGTGGTAACCCGATTCGTGAAGCGATTAACTCAGTATTTCTTTATCATGCGATCAAAAACGGCTTGACCATGGGTATCGTCAACCCGTCGATGCTTGAAGTCTATGACGACATCCCTGTTGAGGCGCGCGAGGCGATTGAGGATGTCATGCTTAATCGCAATCAAGGCGAGACAGGTCAGGATGCCACCGAACGCCTGATGACTATCGCTGAGAGCTATCAAGATGGCGGCAAGAAAAAAGACAGCACCGTCGATATGAGCTGGCGTGAGGGCACGGTAGAAGAGCGCATCGCCCATGCACTGGTCAAAGGCATCACCACCTTTATCGAAGCTGATACCAAAGAAGCATGGGAGAAATATCCCAAACCGCTCGATGTTATCGAAGGGCCACTGATGGATGGCATGAACATCGTCGGTGACTTATTTGGCTCGGGTAAAATGTTTTTACCGCAAGTGGTCAAGTCGGCACGCGTCATGAAACAATCGGTCGCTTGGCTCAACCCGTATATCGAAGCAGAAAAGGTCGAGGGCGAAGTCAAAGGTAAGATCCTGATGGCAACCGTCAAGGGGGATGTACATGACATCGGCAAAAACATCGTCGGCGTGGTGCTCGGCTGTAATGGCTATGACATCCTTGATCTTGGCGTGATGGTGCCGTGCGAAAAAATCCTCGATACCGCTATTAGCGAGAAAGTCGATATTATCGGCTTATCAGGATTGATTACCCCTAGCCTCGATGAGATGGTCTATGTCGCCAAACAAATGCAAGAGCGCGGCATAACCCTGCCCCTAATGATCGGCGGCGCCACCACCTCCAAGGCGCACACGGCGGTAAAAGTCGAACCGCAGTATCAAAACAATGCGGTCATCTATGTCTCGGACGCCTCACGCTCGGTCGGCGTGGTCACCAAACTGCTCTCTAAGGAAAATCGTCAAGGTCTTATTGATGAGACCCGCGAAGAGTATATCAAGGTGCGCGAGCGTCTGGCCAAGCGTCAGCCCAAAGCGGCCAAGATATCTTATGCGGATGCTATCAAGCTTGGCTTTGACTATGATTGGGACAACTATGTGCCACCTGCGCCCAATAAACTTGGCCAAGTGATACTTGATGATTATCCGATCGCAACCTTGCTGCCTTATATCGACTGGACGCCGTTCTTTATCTCGTGGGGACTGACAGGCAAATACCCTAAAATATTGCAAGATGAGGTCGTCGGTGAAGCCGCGCGCGATTTGTTTGACAATGCGCAAGACCTACTACAAAAGATGATCGAGGAAAAGTTAGTCGTCGCTAAAGGGGTGTTTAAAATTATGCCAGCTAAGCGCACTGGCGCAGATACCGTCACTGTTTATGACAGAGTGCCTGAAGATGGAGGACAGCCAACGCATACCTTTGAGCATCTGCGCCAGCAAAGCGATAAAGCCAGCGGTAAGCCAAACCTTAGCTTGGCGGACTTTATCTCACCGTCGAACACGCATACTGATCATATCGGTGGCTTTACCGTCTCTATCGTCGGAACAGAAGCACTCGCTGAAAAGTATAAAGCGGCGGGCGATGATTATAATGCCATCATGGTACAAGCATTATCTGATCGCTTAGCCGAAGCATTCGCTGAGCATCTACATGAGCGGATTCGCAAAGAATATTGGGGCTATCAGGCTGATGAGACTCTGACCAATGATGAGCTAATTAAAGAAAAATATGTCGGCATCCGCCCAGCTCCCGGCTATCCTGCCTGTCCTGAGCATACCGAAAAAGGCAAATTGTTTGAGTGGCTGGGCACAGTGGAGGCTATCGGCACAACACTAACCGAAAGCTACGCGATGTGGCCAGCGTCATCTGTCAGCGGCTTTTATTACTCGCATCCGGATAGCGAATACTTTAATGTCGGTAAAATCAGCCGTGATCAGGTAGAGAGCTATGCGGCGCGCAAAGATTGGGATATGGCGACAGCTGAGAAGTGGTTGAATCCGAATTTGTCTTAGGGATTTTCGTTTAAGTTTTCTAGAACGTTTTTTGATGCGGGATTGGCTGTTGTAGCTAATCCTGCTATCGGAATTAGAGGTGGCATAGCACACTAGAACGAATTTAGCGTTATTTACGTTCCGATTTTTTAAATTCAGTGAGTTGCACTTTCGTTATTCTATGAATACTCTACAAAAAGATAAGACCAATTTAAAATGGGCTTTTTATAAAAACTAACACTTATGCATAATCAATATATTTACAATTTTGCATTTCTAATAACTCAGACTCTATTTCGTCAGGGCTCACGACCCTGTAACTACCATTTATAAAATTCTGACCATCATAATCCAAATATGCAAAACGATTTGAATCGTTACCATTAGTCAAAAATAAGTCAAAAAGAAACCTTGTAGGGGCTCCTTTACACATAGAGTCCCATTCAAATTTAATATCATTTAACAATGAAAAAAGATTAATATAGTCCTCTCCTGAACAAATGACTATTTCGTTATCTTGTTTTGTTTTGTAAAACGCCAATTTAAACATGTTTTAACTATAAATATCCTCAATAAGCTCGTAGACTTTATTGCAAATATTTATTGCTCCTTCAAGTGTAGATATAGTTGATGTTGACTCTGTAAAATATTCAACATGAAAAAGAGAGTGTCTCCTCTGGTAATAATACGAGTAAGCATTAAGAACCTCATTCAACTTATTACCCGAATATGAGGTCTTATAGCTTTCTCCTAATCCAATTGCCTTTTTAGTTCTACTTAGCTCAAATACTTCTCCTACGTTTCTAGGAGGTTGTGAAATTCCATTATCTATAAGGTGTCTTTTGATTACACCTTCTAAAGATCTTAATTCAGCATAAGTCAGTAATGAATACTCAGGTAAATTTGGAGAGGCAGATTTAATGCAGTTACTTGAAATCAATAACTTCTGTATAAGCTCTGGCAATTGATCAAATGCCTTGGGCAAATTACGTTTAACCAATTCTACAGCCATTTCAGGTCTGATAATATTATGGTCATCTTCATCTTTCTTGTAAAGTATTTTACTTAGAGTTTCTGTGTCAAGCTGTGCAGTCAATGCATAAGCTACTTCATTGTAGCAAGATAAAGGCCTTCCCTGAATTTGTAATCTTTTAGTGTTTTTGTAATAAGAAAGTATTAACTTATCTTGATAAGTTCCTGATTCTAAGGTTAATTGTATGCCTCCATTTATATCTATTTCTTTAATTACTATGTTATTTGACTCTCTGACTTCTTCTATTCGCTCTCTTATAAGTTCAATCAGGGCTTCGTCTATTCCAGCTATACTCATATTCAAATTAGATATTTCTAGATCGCAAAGCTGTCTAAGTATGTGTTCAGCAACCTGCAAGCTGAGTTCGGGATTTTTACCTTGAGAGTGCTGAAGTGTAGTGGTGCCTTTTTTTGTGAGGTAAACCGTTAACTTAGCGGGCTCTTGACCTGGTCTCAAAATCTCATAATCTTTTTTAGATTTATTTTGGCTTTTTAATTCATATCTTATATTTTGTTCTTTACAATATTCTTCTATACAGCTATCTAATTCAGATAATCTTAGATTAAGATTTTTAAAACTCATAGACTTTTCCATCTAAATATAAGTTCTCTAGCTACGTTGCTAGTAGAATGTAAGTTCGGCATAGACTAAAATAGGATTATTCAAAAGACTTGCTGCTTTCTAAACTCTTTCATCTATAATTTTATTAACTAAACTATTCTATCAGAGTTAAGAAATTTAAATGCATAATAGCTCTGAATTAATTCAGGTTATTTCTTAAGTTCAGTATTAAGAAACTCTAGTTTGCATCCATGTTTGAATTCTGAGTTATTATTTCATAGTTGCCTTGGAGTGCAGTTTAGCCCTGATTGCAGCGGTTATCCTGCTTGGCTGGGCGAGTTGCAATGGCTTGGTTTGGAGTGGCGCGCAGAGCAAGCGACGCACCAAACCTTAGCCAATGCCTCGCCTAGACCAGCAGATATGAGCGAAAAGCAGGATTGGCTGCTTACTACTCTTTAGGTTTTGAATAAGAGATATAGCAGTCTTGATTTCAGCTCAAGTTACGTAGAGTTTTTAACAACGGTGGGTTACGCCTCGTCTGCATTCTCTACGAGAATTTGACAAGTCTAACACCACCCTACTTCAATTATGAACTCAAGTCGCGCGGCGTCGCCTCGCCCCAATAGTAATAACCGACGATATTGACACCCTGAGTAAATCCTTGCTGACCCGAGACCTCAAACCCCGCTTGCGCTATCAGCTGCTCGATATCTCTATCCAAATGACAGCCACCTGCTATCGGCTTCCATGCTGGAGTGATGATCTGTTGGATTTTGCGCGCCCACTTGGGCTGCGGCGCTAAGCCGTGCTCGGCATAATATAGGGTACCAGTCGGTTTTAGCACGCGTCTTATCTCATGTAACGCGTGCATAGGATTAGGGATAGAGCATAGAGTGAACGTCATGACGACACTGTCAAGGCTATTATCCTCAAGGGGCAGAGTCTCAGCAGACAGCGGCTGCGAGATAAAGTCAATGCCAGCATTAGCAAAGCGCTGTACTGCCAATGGATGCAGGTGCGGGTCAACGCCTATCACTTGTTTGACCGTTTGCAGGTTATAAAATCTTGCATTGTGTCCGCTACCAACACCGACTTCTAGCACGATGCCATAAGCTTTTGGGACGATAAGCGCTCTTTGCTCGCTCACAACGTCTAGTGCACAGGCTTTGTCGATTAATACAGGCAGGACTTTATTATTATAGACGTTTTTGAGACTGCTGAGCTTCGAGGTCGGCTTCGAGGTCATGATGATTCCTTTATAATTAAAGTAAGAACATCTTTGTATTCTACTCGCCCTTTTTACTCCGCCGGCACCGCTCAGAACAATAAACCACATTGTCCCAGTCTTTCTCCCATTTTTTACGCCAAGTAAAAGGACGCTGGCAGACAGGGCAGGTTTTTTGCGGTAGATTAACTTTTTTGTGTGCCATAGTCCTTTTCCCAAAGTTAATGATGGATGATTATTGACCCCAAATAGGTGAGCGTACAATCCCGCCAGCCTTACTGCTAATGGCGTAGCTTGTCTGACCCGCTAGCGAATGTATGACTATGCTGCCACCGCTTTGTCCGTCCACTCGTGAGGTGCGCGTAGGATAAACACTATACTGTCCAGAGGGTGAAAAACGTGCTGGCTCATCTAGACCCGTCTCTGCAAGTTTAACAATCTCTCCAGTTGCTAGCGTCAAAATCGCCGCTTGACGGTCGTTTAGATAGGCTAGGCGCTGACCGTCAAAGCTGAGCTGCGGACTGGCAGCATAATCTTTCATCGTTATTTGGGTGGCGTTACGAGTTGCAAAGTCATAGCGATATATTCTTGGTCGTCCAGCGTTTTTCTTATCACTGGTGTAAACGAAGCTTTGCCCATCACTAGCATAGCTTGGCTGCACCTCGGTGCTAGGTAGTGTGGTCAGCTGTTTGGTTTTACCACTATCTAGATGCATCTCATAAATGTCTGCGTCACCGCCAACGGTTGAGCTATAGAGCAGCTTTTGGCCATCTGGTGAGAATGACGGTGATAGGTTGCTGCCCTCAGTACCCACCACCAGATTGTGCGTTTGGCGACCCACATCATATATATAGATTTTCGGGTTTTGTCGCGGGGTTTGCTTACTATAAGCCAATAGCTGCCCGTCAGCTGACCATGCTGGTGCATATATGTAGCCGCTTAGCTCATCTATGAGCTGTCTATCGCTACCGTCAGGATAAATGCTGTACAGACTAGAGACTTTTGTAGACCCTGCGCCTTGTTCTTCCACGTAAGCAATACGACCTGTACGATCTACCGCTGGCATTTTCGCTGTCAGTGGACTTGTCATCGTACTGCTAGTAAGCGTGTGCGCGCCTTTGTCTATCGGCAACGTGCTACAAGCCGTTAAAAAAACGCTGAGTACAATACCCGCCGTAATATTGCAAGTGATATTCGTCTGAGTTATAGAAAGGTATTTTGTGTGTAGAAGTTGAGGGATACTAGAGGTAGGCATAAAGAGGTACTCAGTTAGGTTCTGGCTAGAAGCAATAAATTAAAAGACGAAAAACGCGTTTGAGTAGCTAAGCGTGTCATGTATCTGCTATGAAAAATACCCGTTGATGAAATAATAAGACAATAGGTAAAATAATTAGGACACATAATTAGGTCACAGAAAAACGCCTCACTACATTATATAGTGAGGCGCGCTATGATTAACAATTATTCGTCTTTTTTTTATAGTAATAACAATAATTTATACAAACCATATCAAACTGTTTTAGATACTTATTTATTACCTATTTAGCAATGGCTTTAAAGTGAGCCACCTGGTTTGCATTGCGAATGGTTAAGATAGGTACATTGTTCGCGTTATTGTTGATGCTGTACTTGCCTTGTACTGTTGCAAGTGTCGCTGTATCAAAGCTTGCTTGTGGCTCAGGGCATGCCATCATAGTAGATAAGACATTACCTAGGACAACGTTACCATCTACCACACTATAGTCAGAACCCATGTTGTTACAAGTGTTGACAAAAGTGACACGGTCATTACCCTCGTTTTCAAAAAACTTTAAGGTCAAAGGTTTAGACGGATCAAAGAATAGCTGAGTGACTTTTTCACCATTGCTACGTTTGGCATCAACGAGTTGCCAATCATGTGCTTGTAGCGCATTAGTAGTAATTGGTTGAGTGACTGGTGCAGTGACGCTAGGGGTTGTCTGGCAACCAGCAGCAAGTGTACCTACTGTAAGCGTTGCCGCCATCATTACTTTTGTCATACTGTTCATAGAAACTCCTATAATAGATAAATTTAAACCTTTGTATAATCAATATATTTTTATTGGTTATTTGAGGCTAGCACTTTTGTAATAGCTCTTATTTAATTTGCTAGATAGATGCGCTAAACATCAATACTATTATGCACGACGAGCAGATTATTGTCATGAAAGATTACGTACACCCTTACCTTTATATTTGTTTCACTGTATAGCTATTTTGCTAATACACCTTGTCAAAATATACACTACCTGCTAACTGCTGATTTAGTCTTAATTATTCTAAATCAGTACTCGCTTGGCATTTTATATAAAGCTGTCAAGTATTTACCAGTGAAAGACCGTGACCGCTAGCGTCTATGGTAAGGCCGTTAACCATGTATTTATGCTATAATGTCCCTACTTTCATTCTATAACTATAAGTACGACAATGATGACTAAAAAATCCCTTATCCAGTCCCCTGAAGCCATAGAAAAAATGCGTGTCGCCGGTAAGCTTGCCAGCGACGTACTTGTAATGCTTGATGAGCACGTGAGAGTCGGTATCAGTACCGAAGCGCTCAATCAAATAGCTCATGACTACATTGTTAACGAGCAGCAAGCTATCCCAGCACCGCTTAACTATAATGGCTTCCCAAAATCAATCTGTACTTCAGTGAATCATGTGGTGTGCCACGGTATCCCAACCGAAAACAAACTGCTCAAGGACGGCGACATTATTAATATCGATGTGACTGTCATTAAAGATGGCTACTATGGCGATACCTCAAAAATGTGGATCGTCGGTAATGGCTCCATCATGGCGCAGCGTATCTGTAAAGTGGCGCAAGACGCGCTTTATGCAGGCATGAGTGTCGTCAAAGATGGCGCGCGCTTGGGTGATGTTGGTGCCGCTATTCAAGAAGTGGTCGAGCCTGAACGCTTTAGTATCGTGCGTGAGTTCTGTGGTCACGGTATCAGTAATGAGTTTCACCATGAGCCACAAGTCATGCATTATGGCAAAAAAGGCACAGGCTTTGAGCTTAAAACTGGCATGACCTTTACTATCGAACCCATGATCAACCAAGGCACGTGGCAGACCAAGATCCTACCGGATGAGTGGACGGCGATTACTAAAGATCGTAAGCTGTCTGCGCAGTGGGAGCATACCATGGTCGTGACTGATAATGGCTGTGAAGTCTTTACCACGCGTCCTGAAGAAGATTTGAGCTTTTTGACCCAATAATATAAATCAAGATCGCTTAGGCGGTCTTTTTTTTGCGCTATTATTATTGGCTTTAGGCTATTATTATGAGTCGGTAGATACGCGTTAAGTATTATGTTGACTGCTTTTAGCTTTATACGTTTAATTGCTTTGTGCTTTTAACAATCTCTATTTTTAAATTATTGTTTGGATAACGTTCATGTTCTCATTCGATGCTGCCTCTATCAACCTAACTCCGCTGCCGCCCTTCCCTGCATCAGACAGTATGTCGTTGGCGTCATCTGATACAGAGAAGTCTCTACTTGGTATACCCAAATGGTTAACGCAGATCAATAACGATATCAGCCGCGCTCTTGAACGTGGAGCGAATATTCGTCAACTAGTTGGCGCTCGTAGCGATGCCATTGATGATTTGCTGATTGTATTGTTTACATGGTTTGAGTTAGACAAGACAGATTTGGCATTATTTGCAACTGGCGGCTATGGACGCGGCGAGCTGTCTTTGTATTCAGATATCGATATTTTATTGCTAGCACCTGATAAGTTACAGACTGATGTTAGCAGTAAAATTGATAGACTGGTGGCGATGTTATGGGATATTGGTCTTGAGCCTGCGCTATCGGTACGTAGTGTCGATGACTGCTTGGAAGCGGCCACGGATCATACGGTTGCCAGTACGTTACTAGAGGCTCGATTGTTAATCGGTAATGAAGCGCTACAGAGCATTCCTGTCGATGTTGTGAACAAATTATGGTCACAAAAAGATTTTTATGAAGTAAAAATCAGTGAGGCTAAGGCGCGTTATATTCGGCATAACGCCACCGAGTATAATCTTGAGCCTAATATCAAAACCGCGCCTGGCGGACTACGCGATATTCATATCGTCGGCTGGGTGACCAAGCGCTACTTTCGAGTCAGCAAACTCTATGATTTGGTACAACAAGGCTTTGTGACCGAAAAAGAGTTCGATGAGCTAAGCTTTGCTGAAAGTTACTTATGGCAGATACGGCATTATTTACATGAGCTGACAGGTCGTAACGAAAACAAGCTGCTGTTTGACTATCAGCGCGATATCGCGCAGCGGATGGGTTATGAGTCGCAGCCAGATGATCAGCCTAACGCCGCGGTTGAACGCTTTATGCGCGACTACTATCGCTGTGCAATGCAAATATCAACGCTGTCTGAGATGCTTATCAATCATTACTATGAGACCATCATAGAGCCGCATCTGCCGGATGAAGAGCAGCCGACTAAGCGTCCATTGAACGCGCTGTTTAATCAGGTTGGCGAGCAGATTGCCGTCTCCCATCATCGTGTGTTTTCTCAGCATCCTGAAGCGATTTTAGAGATGTTTTTACTTATGGGACAATACGGGATAAAGAGCATCCGAACCCGAACTCTGCGCGCACTAAAAATTGCCGCGCGCGGTATCGACCAGACTTACCGTGACAATCCTGAACATCAAGCGTTGTTTTTAGAAAATATCAAAGAGCAAAATTATTTGTTCCATCGGTTGCGTGCGATGAATCGCTATGGGGTACTGGGTAACTATATTCCTGCCTTTGCGCAAGTGACCGGTCTTATGCAGTATGACTTATTTCATCGTTATACAGTCGATGCGCACACGCTATTTTTGATTCGAATTTTACACCGCTTTACCGACGCGCGTTTTTATGAAGACTTTCCGTTGGTTAGTGCTATCTTTCAGCGCATTGAGCGTAAAGAGATTTTGGTATTGGCAGCGATGTTCCATGATATTGCCAAAGGTCGCGGCGGCAATCACAGTCAACTTGGAGAGACTGAGTCGATTGAGTTTTGTTTGGCACATGGTATGAGTAAAGCCGATGCTCATCTGGTAGGTTGGCTCACACGCTATCATTTATTGATGTCTATGACTGCACAAAAAAAGGACATATCAGACCCGGAAGTGGTGACTATCTTTGCTGATTTGGTCGGTAATGTCACTCATCTTAATCATTTGTATGTATTGACAGTGGCAGATATGAACGCTACCAATCCGCAGCTTTGGAACAGCTGGCGGGCGACTTTGATGAAACAACTATACTCACAGACGCGGCGCATCTTACGTGCTGATATCGACGCACCCACCAACCGTCAAGATATGATTCGTGCAACGCGTAAGCAAGCGCTAACGATGCTTGATAATGCCAACAATCAGCATATGAATCGTGATGAGGTGCTTAGGTTATGGGATGAGTTGGGTGATGAATACTTTTTACGTGAGATTGCAGAAGACATCTTATGGCATACTGAAGCCATCTTAAACCATCCCCCTATCGGCTATGCGTCTAATGCTGATAGTATGCCACTAGTTGTATTACGTGAGCATCGAGAGTTGGCGCTAGATGCTGTACAAGTCTTTGTATATACCCAAGATCAGGCCAACTTATTTGCGGTCACCATGGCAGTATTTGATCAGATGAGCCTTGATGTACTGGACGCACGAATCATTACCGCGACCCGTGACTTTGCTTTAGACTCTTATGTGCTACTTGATCGTAGCGGTACATTACTAAAAGATGAGGACAGTCAACAAGAGCTAAAGCAGCGTTTAGTAGATGCTTTTAAAAACCCTACAACACCCAAACTTGCGCAAAAACGTATCCCGCGCCAGCTTAGACATTTCGATGTACCGACTATTATTGATTTTGAGTTTAATGAGGCTTCAGGTCAACATGTCATGAGCTTACAGACACTTGATCAGCCAGGGTTACTGGCACGAGTGGGACAGGTATTTTTGCAGCAAGGAATTGAAGTACATGCGGCTCGTATTACGACCTTAGGTGAGCGCGCAGAAGACATGTTTTATCTCAGTGATCAAAACGATGCGCCATTATCTATAGACAAACTTGATACGTTAAAAGCGGCTTTGATTGCTAGTATTAGCGTCCTACCAGATAGCAGTCACGTTTAGCCTAGCGTGACTGCTATTAACCGATTTAAATGCTAAGGTTCTAATTAAATAGCATGGTTCTAAGACATATCAATCAGGCTTTTATAAATCATTTTGTCAGCATAAGGAGATAGTGCTTCGTCGGCAAGCTCTGGTGGCAATACTTCTGCTTCTATCTGATATTGTCCCAATATCAAACGTCCAGCTTCGACTTCTTTTTGTAGCAGACGTTGCAAGCTAGCCAGTTTTAGATGGGACTTGTAACGCTCATGAATCGTTTGTAAGGAGATAGGCGCACTAGCATGAATAGCAGGTAAAATAATATCTGATGCCAGTATATACATCTCATTTAACGCCTGTTCTCGTACAAGGTCTACACTATCAATTCGATTTTGCAAACGATTTGCCAAACGTCCTTTAGAGGATAATATAATGGCAAATAAGGCTGTCTGCACACCAAATACCGTCATATATGTCCATAAGTATAGCTCTACGTTTAGTAGATTACTAAGTAGCATAAGAATAACAGCTACAATGAAGTAACTGACCAGTTGCCATAAAAGCCACATAATCAGACTATTATCTCCAAACCAAAACATCCAGCGCTCTTTTAGGGCGACAAGGCTTTGACGTGCCTCCCACCACTGCTGCTCACATTGTTTTAACTGTTCACAAAAACTGGTTTTTTGTAAGCTGACATCATCGCCAATGTTTTTAACATCGTTGATATTGTCATTGAGAGTGTCGTCATCAAGATGGTTAGCTCTGGAAGCTTTAAGCATATCAATCATCCTAACAGTGACTTACCATAAGCTACGATAAGCACTGTATCTATTGTTATTATTTATAAGCTATGAGTGATAAAACCAACAGCTAAGTCATTGAACGCCTTCACAAATATATGCTCAGACAATGACAGTAAATGTAAGGTAAGAAGGAAAAGACAAAAAATAAGAGAAGTGCTACACTGTTTGAATGTAATTTTTCTTTATAATTTTATTATCAATGGCCTATTATAGTTACCTAACATATGAATAACAACTTAATGCGTTTACATCCATATCCGTTTGCCAAAATGGCAACCCTTCTAAATAACAGCACTCCAGCCACTGCCTATACAGAGATTAAGCTTGGCATTGGTGAGCCAAAACACAAGCCACCGACATTTGTACTGGACGTACTACAAGAAAACTTAGACAAACTATGTCGATATCCAACCACTAGCGGCAGCTTTGAGCTGCGTCAGACCATTGCTCATTGGCTTGAGAAGCGGTTTTTTTTGCATCATGTTGACGCCAATACCGAAGTACTGCCGGTCATGGGCACACGTGAAGCGATTTTTAGTTTTGTACAAGCGGTAGTGAATCATAATGACAATACTACTCATCAAGCTATAGACAATGCAGATGACAAGCCCTGTGATCCTATCGTCGTCATGCCCAACCCTTTTTATCAAATTTATGAAGGCGCTGCGATAATCGCTCAAGCAACGCCATACTTTGTACCTTGCGTATTAGGCAATGACTTTAAAGGCAATTACCGCGCCGTACCGAAAGCTGTTTGGCAACAAACGCAGCTGTTATTTATCTGTAGTCCAAATAATCCGACTGGATCAGTGATGACCATGGAGGACTGGGAGTTTCTCATCCGCCTATCAGATCAATATAACTTTATTATTGCCAGCGACGAATGCTATAGCGAATTATATTTTGATAAAGCCCCTATTGGTCTGCTGCAAGCCTGCGCCGAACTTGGTCGCAATGATTTTAAAAACTGCGTCGTATTTCATTCATTATCGAAGCGCTCAAACCTCCCCGGTCTGCGCTCAGGGTTTATCGCAGGCGATGAGACTATTTTAAAACCTTATTTACAATATCGCACCTATCAAGGCTGTGCGATGCCTATACCGCATCAGTTGGCATCGATTGCCGCTTGGCAAGATGAGAAGCATGTGGCGCACAATCGGGCGCTATATCAAGAAAAGTTTGCCCTATGGATGACAGAGTTAGGCGAGCTACTAGACTTACGCATGCCTGAGGCTGGATTTTATTTTTGGATAAAAGTTCCTGAGCTGTTTGATGGTGATGATGAAGTCTTTGTCAAAGCACTGTACGAACAAGCCCATATTCACGCACTGGCTGGGCGATACTTGTCACGTGAAGTTGATGGTGAAAACCCTGGTCAAGGCTATGTCCGTATCGCTCTGGTGGCTAGTGTTGACGAGAGCCGCGAGGCCATTGAGCGTATTCGCAAGTTGTTAACGGCGCAAGCCAAACTGGTGAGTTAACGGTTGATGCGCTAAGTATAAAAAGGTGAAACGCTAAAATTTTAAGCTATATATCCTTATTAACAACAATGTTATGAATGGCAAGATAGTGCTATAGTAAGACAATATCGTTTTACTATAGTCGCCTACGCAGAGTGGCATTTTTTATGGCTTTGACTTAAGCATTGAATTTGCAATGAGAAACTGCTTTTGTTGGCGACGCTATCAAGGATGATGCCATGCCCCATCTTGATTTTACCCAGCCTCCATTTGATGTATTGCGTTCAACTGAACGTCAAAGCCTCAAAAAAAACACCCAAGTCCGCTATCTTGGCGCAAATGAATCTTTAACTAGTAACGACTTGTATAACTTTTTTGTGGTATTAAAAGGACAAGTTGATCAAACGCTCGCTGGCGAATTTGTCGCTTCTTATTTTGGTAGTAATCACTCCGACCAACTAAACAGCAACGACTGGTTCGATAGTCGCCGCACGCCCGAATCGCAAGGCCGTATTGTCAAAGTACAAAACGATGGCAGTACTGAGCCTTATCAATATACGGCTCACGAAGATACTTTATTGCTGCAAATTGATGGTGCTGCTATCGATAAAATCAGCGCACAAAATCATCTAGTCCGCCAACTACTATCAGACAAATTGCCTGAGCGGCTAAAGGCACTACAACAAAGGCGTAGTACGCAAGGTCAAGCATTAGGATTGCATGCGGACAGTTATACAGCGCAGCAAGAAGTGCAGCAAATCATGCTACAACCAGTCACTGATGTAACCCTATTGCCCGTACATATTGTTGATGCCGATAATAGCCTACATGAGGCGGCACGTATCATGACCGAAGCTGGATTAAAGCATGTGCTAGTACGCCCAATGAACCATTTATTAGAGCAACCTATAGATACGCTTAGCGATACTGAAAATAACTCTAAGCCTGAAACTGACTATAGCATTACCCGCCGTTCAGATCATGAGCTAGGTATCTTGACTGATACTGATATCTGCCGTGCGGTCAGCGAACAGCAAGACCCTGCTACCACTCCCTGCCAGCATTTTACCAGCTTCAACCTACGCACTATCGATGCTGACAATGAGATTGGCGATGCGCTAATGACCATGACTCGCTACCGTATCCACCGCTTACCCGTTATTGATAATAAAGGTCAGGTCATCGGTGTACTGGGGCAAAGCGATGTCTTGGCTTATCTCGGTCACCACTCACAGCTTATTAGTGTTCAAATTGAGCAAGCAAAAGACTTAAACAGCCTAGGTACAGCGGTCGAGCTCATTGGTCGCTATATTCGCTCGCAGCACCAAAACGGTGTCAAAATTGGCGTCGTTAGCCGCATGGTGCAAACGCTAAACGCGCAAGTCTTTACTAAGCTTTGGAAGCTCATCGTTCCTGATGAAGTCGTAGCAAATACCTGCGTTATCGTAATGGGCTCAGAAGGTCGCGGTGAGCAAATCATGCGTACCGACCAAGACAATGCATTAATCATTCGTGATGGCTTTACTCATCCTAAGTTGGCGCAGTTTGCTGATATCTTTAACAATCATTTAGCAGATCTTGGTTATCCGCTATGTGATGGCAATATCATGATGAATAACTCAATGTGGCGGCAGCCACTAAAACCGTTTAAAGCCCAGATCAGTTTATGGTTTAAAAATACCGATCCGATGCACAGTATTTACTTATCCGCCATACTTGATGGTGAGTACGTCTGCGGCGATGAGTCCCTGCTAAACGATATACGTGACCATTTAAAAACGGCGCATCGTCAATCAGATCGGATGTTCGTACGGCAGTTTGTACGGGCAGCGCTCCAGTTCGGTGATGTCAATCAATGGTGGCAAAAGTTTGTACCGTTATTAAGCGGTAAACCCAGCTCACATGATATTGATCTTAAAAAAGCCGGTATCTTTCCACTGGTGCACGGCATCCGCACCTTAGCATTAGAAAATGATATTTTAGAAGTGCCTAGCACTAAAGGTCGCCTTAAAGGCTTAGTACAAGCTGGCGCTTTAAACCAAGAGCGGGCTGACACCTTATCGGAAGCCTTAGAGTTTTTTATGGCGCAGCGTCTGTCCGTCGCACTCTCCACAGATGATAAGTATGCCCGGCACGTCGACCCGACTACCTTATCAGCGCTTGAGCGTGACTTATTAAAAGAGTGTCTGGCCGTGGTCAAAAGCTTTAAAACACAGCTTCGGCAGCACTATCAATTAGAGGCATCATAAATGGATGTTAGACTGATATGAGTTGGTTAAAGCAGTTATCTTCTACGTGGCAAAAGTCGCAATTGCAGCGTCCTGAGCTGGCATCGATGTTTGACAAGCCTATAGCTGAGCAATGGGTCGCGATAGACTGTGAGATGACGGGGCTCAATCCAAAAAGGCATCACCTATTATCGGTAGCAGCCATTCATATCAACGGTAATATTATCGATACAGGCAATGGTATGCATCTGGTTTGCAGGCCACCTGTAATGCCTGATCGTGATACCATTGTCATTCATGGTCTACGTACTGCTGACGTTGAAAACGGGATGAGCTACGATGAGATGCTCGAGTTACTATTACCGTTTATTGATAATCGGCCGATAGTTGGATTCTGCCCAAAGATGGATACTGGCTTCTTAAACCCTTTGGTAAAGCGCTATATGGGTACTACTTTACCCAATGACGTCATTGATGTGCGGCATTTATATAGTCGGCGTATGAGCGGTCAAACCCAAGGTCTCTCTGGTCAATCACAGCATCTAACCAGTATCTTAGCGCATTATGATATTCCTGAGCTCGGCACTCACGATGCTTATAACGATGCCATCATGACGGCAATGGCATTTTTACATGTACGCTAAGACTTGCCACCGATTCATGTTACTATAGGCGGTTTTTGCCACCTGATGGTAGACCATTCATGCAACTCATCTCCAAACTTTGCACCCCTCCTACAACGACTGCCAAACTGAAGCTTCTTTGCACTTATCTGCGCCCGTCTAATCAATCTAGCAAACGCTTATCAACGCTTGCACTATTAATGACGGCTATTGCATCGCCATTTTACGCACAGGCAGCACTACCAGACGCTATCCAAGCAGCACTATCGCGAGCAGAGTTAACAGCGGCTGACATCAGTATTATTATCACCCCAGTGGGTGACAAAAACGCCAGCCGACTACCTCCTCCGATACAGGTTGTTGACAGCAATATTGATACTCAGACTCAGCTTGCAAGCACCACTTCTGAGGCTAATAGCACCAGTCAGAAAACGGCGCAAACCAATAACCATAATGGCAAAAATAATACTGATAACCATGCTACAAACTATGTTAAAAACGATGCTAGTCAGCAGATCACCTTGACTACTATTGAGAAGCGCACGATTAAAAAGCATGAGCAAAAACTGCACGCTTATACGGATGACCCCTATACTTATCAAAGCCTAGAAAGCATTCCAACAGTACTCTCAGATGGTGTAAACTCAACGTCTATTAAAAATGCTAATAGCGATGAAGATGCCCATGTAAGTGCTAATGTAAGTACTGATAAAGACAGTAGTGCTAACGCTGCTACGCCCGCGATCAAAATCTCATTTTCACCTTTATTAAGTCATCAACCAGATATCGCGCGCACGCCAGCCAGCACGATGAAACTGGTGCCCAGCTTTATTGCTTTAGATACACTAGGCGCTAACTTTGTCTGGCAGACACGCGTCTATCATACCGGTATTATTATCGGTGATCGTCTACTCGGTGACTTGGTTATTCAAGGAAGTGGCGATCCCAAAATGACTCATGAGCGTTTGCAGCAGCTACTTTATAAAGTGCAAGCAGCAGGTATTCGTCATATCAGCGGTGATATTATTATCGATAGCGGGGTTTTTAAAAATGTTAGCAAAGATCCTGCGGCCTTTGATAACGCACCATTGCGACCTTATAATGCCAGTCCTGATGGTTTTTTGGTAAACTTTAGCACTATCGGCATCAAAAGCTATCCCTTAAATGAGGGACAAGCGCAGCTGACTTATAAACCGCAACTGGCAAATTATCAACTACCCAACACGATAAATACGCGCTCAGCTTATTGTGGTCAAGCCCGTTATAGCTTAGCGCCGCAGTGGCAATCCCAACAGCTAATCTTAAATACTACTCTGCCAACTAGCTGTAAAGAGCACGTTTTTTATGTCGCGTATCCTGATGCTAAAGATTTTGCAGCACGCGTCATTGCTGCCAAATGGCAAGAGCTGGGCAATACGCTAAGCGGGAACGTCATTACTCAAGAAACCCCTTTTGATGCGGCAAAAAATACAAAACCAACACATGGTCTAGCAGCGCTGCCCATATCACCGCTCCCTCTTGTTAGTTATCCATCGTTAAATTTAACTCAGCAAATTTATGATATCAATCACTTCTCTAATAATGTTATGACTGAGCAAGTGGCACTATCAATAGGGGCTTATAATGAGACAGCTAATAATAAAATAATAAACAGTCAAACAAGCAGCTTATACCAGTTTGGTAAGCCTACTGCTACAGACTATTCTGCTGTCTTACAAACCATGAGCCAGTGGTGGCAAACTCATCTAAGTACGCCGCCGCCATACTTGACCAATGGCTCAGGACTCTGCCGCGACTGTACAATCACTGCCGCCAACTTAAGCGAGCTGTTAACATACGCTTATAGTCACCCAAGCTTTGACGCCTATGTCAACTCTCTAGGTATCGCGGGTGTCAGCGGTACTATTGCTGCTCATGGCAAGCGCTTACCTGAGTCGGCAGCGATTGGTCGTGCATGGATAAAAACGGGCACTTTAAATAATGTCACCTCGATGGCAGGTTATGTCAAAGGAGAGTCCGGACAAGATTATGTCGTCGTCGGTCTTATCAATACCGAGCAGGCACTAAACGCTTATAATGCTAGAACGGTGTTGGACACCATGCTCGACTGGACCGCACAGCACTGATTTTTTATCAAAAAAGTAGCTCTATAGGATCTATTTAAGAGCGCTGGTTCTGCTTTTATCGACTACTTACTACATTTATATCCATTGTACGTTTTTATTTTTATAAAGGTCAGCTTATGTCACGCAAGACAACCAATCTTAGCAAGTCTACTGCCCAGACAGGTCGCAATGATCAACTGCCAAACTCTCAATCAGACTCACCTAAGCTGGCTCAATATATCGGTTTTTTCGCGATTGGTTATATTCTTATCAGTACGGTATTTATGATGATCCAAACTCAAGTTACTCTCAACTCGCACTTGGTCACTGTGCTCTCTATCATCATCGGTGCTTATATTGCGGTATATAAATTTATCAAGCATCATAAGCGGGCGCTAGGTAGAGATGAGATCAATCGTTTAGTGTTTGGTGGAGTGACTGTCGTTTGGCTGCTGACTGCCGTTTATTTTTTGGGCATATGGTCCTTCCTGTTTGATGCAGTAAGCCGTGAAGTATTATTTGAGATGACCATGCAGCAGCCCCTGCCTCTACTCTCTGCGTTAATCATGATATTGGTGCTCACCTTCATCAGTGCGCGAATCAGTATCTTGCTCTTAAATCGTCTACTGGATCCAAAACGAAAACCATCTTAAAGATTGATAATCTATCTATAACGTACTACAAATTTTCTGCATTATTTATACTCAAATTCCGTTACGCTGGATTAAACTGCCTTTATTAATCTAAGAATTTGAAACACTTTGTATGATAGATAGGAGTAAATACGATGGACATGCTCTTTTTTGACAGTATAGACAAGCTTGGACGTATTGTTTTAACCACAGTCATGGTTTATATACTGGTTGTGATAACCACCAAAGTCTCAGGCAAACGCTCTACCTCACAGCTAAATAACTTTGATTGGATCGTCACCGTGATGATCGGCTCGCTGGGTGCGAGTACTATCTTACTCAAAGAGATTCCGCTTATCGAAGGCTTTAGCTCAATCTTGGTACTTTACGTACTACAGTTTTTGGTGACCAAATATGCAGCGATTTCACCGCAATTTAGTAACGTTATTTTGTCCGAACCGCGTATTGTTTTTTATCAAGGACAATACTTACCAGAGGCTATGCGTACTGAACGCTTAACCCGTCAAGAGCTTGAATGTGCCATGCGCTCTGAAGGTGTGAGGAGCTTGGATGATGTTGAAGCGATTGTCTTTGAATCTGATGCCAAGCTGACTGTCATCACTAAAGACAGTAATAATCAAGATACAGATAGTATCTCTGAGACACTGTCTCCGTTGACTGATTAACACGAGACGATTGAATAAATTATATTTAGTCGTTATAAAATAAATCAAAAAACTAAGGAACAAGCGGCAATGAAAGCAAGGCTCTTAACCGTTGGTAATAAAATGCCCAAGTGGGTACAAAGCGGCTTTAATGAATATTATAAACGTATCCAGCCTATGCTCAGCACCGAAATTGTTGAGCTGGCCGCAGCCAAACGGGCCAAGAACCCTTCTGATGCCAATTTGGCGCAGTATCGCGAGCAAGAAGGACAGACAATCTTGGCAGCTCACACAACTGCTGCCCGTGAACAGCTTTGGGTACTGGATGTTAAAGGCAAAATGCTATCGACGGAAGGTCTGGCAGAAAAACTCGCGGATGCTATGCAGCAAGGCGATGATATTGCGTTCGTAATCGGCGGAGCAGATGGCGTCTCGCAAGACGTGTTGGCGCAGGCAGATGTAAAATGGTCATTGTCAGCGTTGACGTTACCGCACCCTTTGGTACGAGTGGTATTGATGGAGCAGTTATATCGAGCGATGAGCATCAACCACAACCATCCTTATCACCGTGGTAATTAAAGTGGCTGATACAAATGTTGTAAACTAAGCCTGTCATAAAATTAAGCGCAATAAAATATGAATGGCTTAATAGATTGAAAAACCCATACGTGCCCTAATAAACGGTACATGAGCTATTCGAAATTTGCGAAACCTACGCCATTTAACCATCTTTATGATCATGCTAAAGCGATTGAGCCCATCAGTGGGGCTATTGCTTGGGCAGATGCACCTGCAGGACTCCATAATGCAGCAAGACTGCCAGCGTTATTTATATCTCATGGTGCACCGACGCTTGCTATCGAGCAGTCTGCGACCACGAACGCCCTTGCGCGAATAGGACAGAACTTACCCAAACCTCGTGCTATCGTTATTATGTCTGCGCATTGGCTGTCTGCCAAGCTTGAGATTAGCAGCAATCCCAAACCTAAGACCTGGCATGATTTTTCTGGATTTGATCCTAAATTGCACGAATTACAGTATCCTGCTCAAGGTCATGCTGAGCTAGCTGAGTCTTTAGCGCAGCAGCTGACAGCACGCGGCATCATTTGTAGTGCCAATCCAATGCGAGTCTGTGATCATGGTGTCTGGGCGCCGCTTAAACATCTATATCCAGAAGCAGATGTCCCTATCGTACAGATATCTCTACCGCAGCACTATGATAGTGTGTCTCTTTATCAGCTGGGTGCACAGTTTGCGCATCTGCGCGAACAACAAATACTTATCATCGGCTCAGGTAATATCACTCATAATTTGCAAGCGCTACGCTGGCAGGCTGATAGCATTGACCCTGCCGCCAAAGACTTTAAGCTATGGTTGTTACAACAGCTCAAAACAGACATTCCATCGGCATTAGATTGGCAACGGTATCCTGATTATAAAAACATCCATCCAAGCGATGAGCACCTGTTACCGCTATTTTTTGCGTTAGGCGCAGCACAGCGCGTGTCTGTCGTGCATGAAAGCATGGCGCATCATAGCCTTGGGATGGATATCTATCGCTTTGACTAAATCAATTCTACAACCCTATTACTTGGTATAGTTACTTCTCAAAAGCCGCCTTAGTAAATAACCCTGCGCGCTCTATCTCTCCTGCCAAACTTAGTAGCGTGGTCTCATCATTCATACGACCGATCAATTGCATGCCAATTGGCAGACCCTTTTTACTCATTCCAAGTGGCAGTGACATGGCAGGTAAGCCTGTGACGTTACCGAGCAAAGTAAACGCCATTTTGCTCAGTACAGGATGGCTAAGCTTCTCAATCATTCCTGAGCTAAAGGTATATTTACCCATATTAATACCTTTATTTAATAGACCTGAGGTGCTCATTAATATCTCGTCTACTCGGCTTGGTGGCAACACCCCATGCTTCACCGCTGTCGTTGGTACCGTGGGACATAAGATCATATCGTATTGCTCAAGTAGCTTACCCGTCTGGTATTGGCTATCATGCCAGCCGTGTTTTGCATGTACTAAATCGACAGCAGACAATGAGCGGCCAAGCATCGCCATATTGTAAGTTTGTGGCTCTAGGTTTTGCACATGCTGTTTGCCATGGCAGCGCTCAATATCGTCAATAGTAAAAGCCGTATGGGCACACACCACTACGATAAAATCATGCCAAAATTTCTCGATATTAATGTTTGGTTCAGCTGGCACAACGCGGTGCCCCATGGCCTCCAATTGCTTAGCGGTTTGTTCTAGAGTAGCCAACACCTCTTTATCCACTACAGTATCGGCAATGAGTGGCCGCTGATGTAAAGCAATCGTCAGCGGACGAGGTGCACGCATTGCTGCTTGCAAAAATGTGCCATTGGGCGGAGCAATCACATAAGGTGCACCCACCTCAGCGCCACTCGTCGCATCAAGCATCGCTGCACTATCACGCACCGTGCGCGTGATGACATGATCGGCGATCGCGCCATCCCAGCCTTCACCAAATGCAGGACCAATTGGATTGCGGCCGCGACTAGGTTTAAGGCCAAATGCACCGCACCATGCTGCAGGAAAGCGTATCGAGCCGCCACCATCTCCTGCGCCTGCCATCGGTACAATACCGCTGGCGACTGCCGCTGCACTACCGCCCGATGAGCCACCAGAGCTATAGCCTTTTTTGAATGGGTTGTGGGTAGCGCCATGCGCTTTGGGCTCAGTAGTAATGATTAAACCAAACTCGGGAGTATTGGTCTTGCCAAAGGTATTAACGCCACTGGCTTTCATACGTTTGACAATTTCGCTGTCGTAATCGGTCATGATATTGACACTGCGACTGCCCATGGTTAATGGCTCATCAGCGAAATAGAAAGATAAGTCTTTGAGAAGATAAGGGACACCAGTAAATGCACCTTTCGGTAATCCTGCTTGCGCGGCATCATAGGCACGCTCATCAAAGCGATGAATAATGGCATTAAGCTTTGGATTGAGTTTGTTGGCTTGATTGACGGCAGCATCTAACAACTCTTTGGCGCTGACTTGTCCTGAATTGACCAATTCTGCTAATCCTAGCGCGTCGTACTGAGTATATTCTTTAAACATTTTTGCATCCTTGCTTAGAAATAATTTTACTTATGATCATCAAGCCTATTGAGTATATCGGTTTAGATAGCAGACGAATAGACACCTATCAGTACTACTCTGTTCATTACTCTATTTACTAAAACGAAAAAGCGAGCCACTATTGCGACTCGCTTTTTCTTAATACAATCAAATCTAACCTTTACATCAATAACTCACGCTTACCACTTTTACCCATGGAGCTGACCAGTCCAGCCTCCTCCATAGAGTCGACGATGCGCGCCGCGCGGTTATAACCGATACTAAATTTGCGTTGAATGCTAGAAGCAGATACTTTACGAGTCTCCATAATAAAGGCGACTGCATCATTATAAAGATCATCGTCTTCACCAGATGCACTACCAGCACCACCACCGCCAGGGCTCGACAATTCAAAATTGCCCGCCATGTTGTCGATATAGTCTGGTGCACCGCGTTCACGCCATGCATCGCACACACGGTTGACCTCTTCGTCACTGACATAAGCACCGTGGACGCGATCTGGCTCAATCTGTCCTGGTCCTAAAAACAACATATCACCGTTGCCAAGCATGTCTTCTGCCCCGCCACTATCCAAAATCGTCCGTGAATCGACTTTTGAGTTAACCCGTAGCGCGGCTCTTACTGGGATATTGGCTTTAATCAGACCAGTAATAACATCTACCGATGGTCGCTGAGTGGCAAGCATCAGATGGATACCTGCCGCCCGCGATTTTTGTGCCAAGCGGGTGATAAGCTCTTCTGCTTGCTTACCGACCTGCATAATCATATCGGCAAACTCATCTGCAACAATGACAATCATCGGCAAGGTTTTAAGCTTCGGTGCTTGGTCAATGCTTACACTATCGTTAGGTCGCCATAATGGATCAAGCATCGGCTTGCCAGCTTTTTCAGCAGCTATTACCTTTTTGTTAAACTCATTCAGCTTACGTACCTTTAGCAAGCTCATTAATTGATAACGGCGCTCCATTTCAGCCACGCACCAAGATAAGCTACTAGCTGCTTCTGTCATATCCGTGACGACAGGCGTTAATAGATGTGGAATGTCGTTATAGTTGGCAAGCTCCAGCTGCTTTGGATCAATGAGAATCAGGCGCAAATCATTTGGCGTATATTTAAGTAGCATCGAGAGCAGCATTGAGTTTACCAATACTGACTTACCAGAACCTGTCGTACCTGCAACCAACATATGCGGTGCGCGAGCAAGATCAGTAATAATAGGATTGCCACCGATATCTTTACCCATTGCCATGCTGATTTGCGCTTTAGGGTCTTTGTATTTTTCGGTATTTAAAAGCTCAATCAGACGCACCATTTCGCGTTTTTTATTTGGCACTTCGATACCAATATAAGGCTTACCTGGAATAACTTCGACCACACGTAATGACGCCATAGACAATGAGCGCGCCAAATCACGTGAAATACCCGTAACCTTGCTGGCTTTTACCCCAGCGGCCAAATCTACTTCAAAGCGTGTGACGACTGGTCCTGGAATCGCATTTACGACCGAGGCTTTGACATTAAATTCTTGTAGTTTAATCTCCAATAGCTCTGATAACTGCTCAAGCTCTTGAATGGTATAGCTTGGCTTACGATCAGGATCTGGTTTATCCAAGATAGACAGCTCTGGAATGGGGGTCAGCTGCGCACGATATTGAGCGGTTTGCATTGAGCGCGACTTTTGACTAAACGCTGCATCATCACTGATATCAGGCATGACTGGCGCATCTGTATCGCCCAAACGACTATCGTCTTCTGGCATCATATCGGTAATATGATTACTACTATCACCCTCGGGGACGGCAAAGCTCATCGTTGGTTTGGACGCTGCTATCGGCTCAACACTTACGCTTTCGCTTTGATTAGCGCTTTCTACCGCCGGCTCAGCTTTTGGCGCCGTCTTTGGGTTGGCAGGTGGCGTATTGGTCGGGGTCATATCTTTCGATATCACTGGCTCTTGTACGTTTAACTTTCGTTTAACCTCAACGTTGTCAGTTTCCGCCGCTCTCTCTTCTATTCTAGGCTCTTCAGCTACAAACTCTTTAGATATAGATTTTTTCTCTACCGCTTCTTTAGCGATAGACTCTGCAACTATAGGCTGATCTTCAATGACTGGTGAAGCTTGATGTTCAGTTAAATTTTTAGCTTCGCGTATTGGATTTTGATGGTCGGTAACGACGTTATCAGCAGAGGTCGTATGCTCAAACGAAGATACTGTATCTGCCTTTGCAGGCTCGTTCTCAGCTAGCCAAGTATCTGCCAACGCATCTAGATTGGGGGTTTGTTCAATAGCAGCAGTCGTATCTCTTTGTTCAGATTTGACTGCATCAGATTGGTTATTTTCAAACGCTGTATCGTCATATTCTACTGCTTGCTCAAAATCTACATGAGTAGTTTCTACAGGTGCAGATGTAACAGAATCTGTAGCAGGCATCGGCGTTGATACGTATTGATCTTTTTTAGCTTCAGTGGCCAATAAATCATCGACCGTACCAGCATCATTCCATGCAAAACTAGGTTCAACCTTACGAGTAGGCATAGTGGGTGCTACTACTTGTGTCCTATTATTAGCGTTTTCAGTATGGTTATTCGATATAGAAGCTGATGCTTGTGAACTGTCATACATAGTAGCCTGATTTGCAGCAGATTCAGCCGCAACAGTTGCCTTGACGCTAGCGCCAAGTCCTGACTTAGCCAAAAAATCCGTTAGCGCGTGACTAAAGCGACTATTATTGTCTGGCGTATGGCTTACGCCAGCGGTTTGTAGCTCGAGGGGTAGTTGCTCGTAGTCATCGGCACTTTGTTTCGCTTTACGTTCAGTGCTTATATGGTTGTTAGTACTGGCAGCTAAATTATGAACTGCGCTGTTTTCTTCATCGTTAGATGCTGTATTATCAGAGCCTTGCTGACTGTAAATATGCTGAACACTATTATCTTTGACACCTGAGCCAAGCCACGACAAATCGATAAGCTTGCCATATAACTTATGCCAATGAATATTGAACGCAAACGTCGCAGTGATACCGACAAACCCTGCCAAAAACAACACACTTCCCCACTGCGATAATAGCTGCGTCAGGCGTGCTTGCAACTCAAGCCCGATGATGCCGCCTGCAACGCCTTCAAGGCCTGATGCAATAGGGTCTGTAACTTGCTGTACTAGAGCAACAATTTGCGCAAACAAGGCACTACTACTCAGTATCAAAAAGACATAAGCCACCAAACGTAGCAACCAAAACGTCGGCTTATTGTCCCACCAAATCAAGATAGATTCATAGATTAAAAAAGCCAGTAGCCACCAAGCGCCAAAGCCAAAAAAGCTATAGAACAGATCAGACAACCATGCGCCTGTTGAGCCGCCCATATTGTTAATCGTCGTCATATCACTGCTAATATGCGACCAGCTAGGATCATTGCCAGTATAGGTCGATAAAATAACGAACAAATAAACGGCCAAAATTATCCCAAGAAAGGTAAATATCCCTTTTTTTAAATACTCAATAAGCGGTGCTGATATCACGTAAAATCTGCCTTGTTATCCATACTAAATAGTCGTCAGTCCATGATTAAGCTGAATCATGCTGACATAAAGTGCTGACATAGATTGACGTAGCCAAATACTTATAAACAGTCTTTATAAACGGGGTCTATAAAAAGCATCTATAATAAAACAGCTATTATAAGGTATCTTATTGCTATACATGACGTAAAAGTCGTCGTTTAACATTTAAAATAGGTACTTAGTACTCTATGTTGGTAATATGCTTGCCTATCGTTAGCCGATGTTACTCACACTCTAGGCGTTTAGCATAACTTCTTATAATAACAAATACATAGCTCAATTGGGGACGATGTTATGAATAAAACGTGCAAGAAAACACACCGATAACGCATTTATAAGTAAGTAGAGACCTCAACAAAATAGCGAAGGCAATCTTATTGAAAAATATAGCTATAAACACTATTGATTAACTATAATTAACCTTCACCAAAAGAAGTAAAAAATTACAACGCTCTACTCAGATAAATCTTGTAAAAAATTGAACTGCACAAACACAGCGAGCATACTTTAATTGTAATAATATCCATATTAATTTTAGCAAACTTGCACTTCTTAGTAACGGCCCTTATGTTAGTATCACATATCATTAAAATCACTCAATCATTTCTAGTTTTTTATAAACATCGTTTATCAAATTTAGCAAGGAAAAAGTATGTCAACTGAAAACAACACTGCTACTCAAGAAGCGCGTCACGAAAAACTCATCATTTTAGGCTCAGGTCCAGCAGGATATGCTGCCGCTGTTTATGCTGCACGTGCCAACCTAAAGCCAGTAATGGTCACTGGTATGGAAGTAGGCGGACAATTAACCACCACCACTGAAGTCGATAATTGGCCAGGTGATGCTTATGATTTGACAGGCCCTGTACTGATGGATCGTATGAAGGCACACGCTGAGCGCTTCGGCACCGAACTGGTCTACGATCATATCAATGCTGTTGATCTAAGTGCGCGTCCTTTTAAATTGACTGGCGACAACGGCAGCTATAGCTGCGATGCTCTTATTATCTCAACAGGTGCATCAGCGCAGTATTTAGGTTTAGAATCAGAACAAAAATTTAAAGGTTTGGGCGTGTCCGCTTGTGCAACCTGCGATGGGTTCTTTTATAAAGACCAAAAAGTTGCGGTGATTGGTGGTGGTAACACCGCTGTTGAAGAAGCGTTATATCTATCAAATATCGCCTCTGAAGTCACATTAGTGCATCGCCGTGATAGCTTACGTTCTGAAAAAATTCTACAAGACAAACTGTTTGAAAAAGCCAAAAATGGTAATGTGAAAATCGAATGGAACCATACTGTCAAAGAAGTAGTTGGTGATGATATGGGTGTCAATGGCGTCATCATCGAATCTATGATTGACGGTAGCACTAAACAGCTAGATAGCCATGGCATGTTTGTAGCAATTGGCCATAAACCTAACACTGATTTATTCAAAAATCAGTTAGACATGAAAGATGGCTATCTTATCGTCAATAGCGGTTTAAACGGTAATGCTACGCAAACCAGTATTGAAGGGGTCTTTGCAGCAGGTGACGTCGCCGATCATGTTTATCGTCAAGCCATTACTTCTGCTGGTACTGGTTGTATGGCAGCGCTCGATGCCGAAAAGTATTTGGATGCTATGGGTGAAGTTACGGCAACTGACCATACGTATGCATCGACCCTGACTGCCGATAAAGAAGCCTAAATGGGCAACTTCTCCCAACAGAATGATAGTCATATCACGCCTGAGACTTTAAAAAGTCTTGGGCGTTATGACTTTCCTAACCCTATTTCTATCGATCCAGATGGTATCGGTATCGTGGCGATAGGTGGCGATCTAGCACCTCAAACGCTAATTTCCGCCTACGCGCAGGGATTATTCCCTTGGTTTAACGAAGATGAACCTATCGCTTGGTGGTGTCCTGAGCCGCGTTGCGTTATAGTGCCGACCGATTATAAACCAAGCAAATCGCTACGCAAGCAAGCAGACCGTACTCGTTGGCAGCTGACGCTCAATCAAGCGTTTGATGATGTGATTCATGCCTGTAGTTTACCGCGCAGTGATGGTTTGTCTGAAGGTGAGCATACTTGGATACATGAGGAAATGATCGAGGCTTACACAGCGCTTCATGCTCATGGATTTGCCCATAGTATTGAAGTTTGGGATGAGAAAGGCGCGCTCATTGGTGGACTTTATGGGTTAAAAATAGGCCGTATTTATTTTGGTGAGTCGATGTTTCACCGTGCCTCTAATGCCTCAAAAATTGCATTCTGGGGCTTGATGCGTTTGTGCGAACAAAGCAATGTCGCACTTGTAGACTGTCAGTTGCCAAATGATCATCTAATAAGCTTAGGCGCAACGACTTTACCACGTCCTCACTTTTTAGCGCAGCTAGATACGCTGATTGGCAGTGGTTCAACCACATGGCGAAAAGATTCTCACAAATCCTTATCCGTATCGCTAATTGATACAATAGAGCCATGGCAACTTAAGTGAGAACAAATGCTATTGTAATAACAAACCTTTTTATAATTACCGGTCAACGAGGTTAGTATGGCACCTGATACATCGTTTTTACTAATTGGAAAATTGGCAACACAGGCCAATACGACCAAGGACACCATACGCCATTATGATCAATTGGGGCTGCTAAAATCACGTAAGCGCCAAGCGGGTTCGCGGCTCTATACTGAGTTTCATTCAGAGTGTATTGAACGTATCGAGCTGATCAAGAGCGCTCAAGCTATTGGCTTTACGCTCACTGAAATCAAAGACAGCCTTAATGACTATTATGATGGGCACCTCAACCTTGATGATCAACTGATGCTGACGCAGCAAAAGCTTACGCAAGTGAAAAAGCAACAGGCAAATATAAATCGTATGGTCGAGTTACTCACTGAGCGTATTGAAGTACTTGAACGTATGAAAGCAGACAGTACTTATAATATTGATGGCGCAGACTGTAAAATACCTAACGCTGCCCCTCCGCTATAACCTTTTCAAAAAATGCGAAACTCACAACACTAAATCACAATATTAAATCACAGAGCTATAGCAAACGTTGCATGATGAGCGCATCAATTGCTGGCTGTTTCGGTATACGATAATAACCCTGACGCTTATGAATCATTGAAAACCCTTGCTGTTCATACAAAGCTATCGCAGGAGCGTTGTCCGCCCGTACTTCTAACAGTAGCGTCGCTACATTTTTATTTATCAGTTCAGTATTTAATTTATCAAAAATCTGCGAGGCGATACCTTGGCGCTGATACTCAGGACGAGTACCGATACGTAAGATTTCTGCTTGTTCAAACATAACTTGGTACAAACAATACCCAACTACCTTTTTATAATCAGTCTTTTTTTCTTGTAGCTCATCATAAACGACAATCATATCAATACTGTCTTGCTCAAATAGCTCAACCAATGTCTTACACGCCCATGCATCTTGCGATTGGACCTGAGTTTCGATAGTAGCTATAGCCTGAATGACTTGCTCAATAAAGGCTTGGCTATCTGATAGCTTTTGTATAGTAAACACGGCTTAACCTTTCATGTTATTGCTTTAATTATGTCTATAATATATTAACAACTAGGTAGTAAGGTCTAAAATAACCCTCAAAATAATGATATATTCTAAATGAATTAAATTCTATCTTAACGTCAATACCAGCGTTTATGTACTGCTTCTACATACATGGTGCTTTTATTTATTCCACAAAAAAGCCACCCTATAAAGGATGGCTTTTCACTAATCAATACTCGGTGTCAGCTTGCGCTGAGATCAGTAGCGCTTAGTTTTTAACGTTAGCTACCACACCAGCACCTACAGTAC
>NZ_CANKZC010000007.1 GCF_947488565.1 uncultured Psychrobacter sp.
AGAAGTGAAACATCGTCGCGCCAATGGTAGTGTGGCTCCGGCCATGTGAGAGTAGGTCATCGTCAGCTCTCTATTCCAAAAGCCCCCTTCATTGATTTGAAGGGGGCTTTTTTTTGTCTGTCTTTTATCCAAAGTTTTTATGTGTAGTATTCAATAATCATTATTCAACCATAACTAAATTTTGTAATTACTAACGTCACTATATTTTATTAGATAATCAGTATATTGACTCAAAATGATTTGACTTATATCGTTATAGCTGATAATTTCAAATATAGTCTTTATCTATAAACCATAACAATTGCTTTACGATGTGATAAAAAGTATTGTTTATGTATAGATTTAAAATATAGCGCTAAATCTATTATATTTTAAGTTTGATATAATTATTTATTCGAAATTCTTTCTTTCCATATAATTATCAAAAGGAATTGATAATGAAGTTAGCTCCTCTTTTTTCAATAGGTGCCTTAGCAGCCATGAGTATCATAGGCTGTTCTAACCAAACATCTGAAAGTACTGATGCTTCATCAGCCTCTTCTAAAGAAACCACTGTTTTGCGCTTCTCGCATTTTTGGCCAGCTACTTCTTCTATTAGCAAGGAAGTATTTGAACCTTGGGCCAAACAGATTGAAACTGATTCTGATGGTCGATTAAAAGTCGAGCTCTACCCCTCAGCAGGTCTTGCTAAAGCTGATGTCACTTATGAGTCTGCTGCCAAGGGTACAATCGATATAGGTTCTCAAGCACATGGTTATACCAATGGTCGTTTTCCTTTAACTCAAATTACTGAGCTTCCTGGTTTGTCTAATTCGGCTACTCAGATGGGTTGTATGCTACAAACTTTATATGATGATGGTACGCTTGCTGGTGAATATGAAGATTCACACCTGTTATTCATGTATGGTGCTGGACCTGGTTCTCTACATACTACCGATAAGTTAATTCGTACACCTGAAGATATGAAAGGCATGCGTATTCGCAGACCTTCAGCAGTCGCTGGTGATATTATTGAAAGCGCAGGTGCTTCACCTGTTGGCTTACCCGCTAACGACATGTATACATCTTTACAGAGAGGTGTTGTGGACGGACTTAGTTTCCCATGGGAAGCAGTCACAGCTTTTAAGATTGATGAAATAACAAAGTATCATACTAACATTCCTTTTTATAGTTCAGCACTTATGGTTACTATGAATAAAGATAAGTATGAAAGTTTACCTGATGATTTAAAACAGGTACTTGACAATAACTCAGGTATGGCGCTTGCTAACAAAGTCGGTGAAGTTTTTGATAAGCATGATGAGATGGCCATACAAGCAGCTAAAGACAAAGGCGATGAAATCGTTGAAATACCCGATCCTCTAAATGACCCTGACTGGAAAGGTCCTCTACTAGACGGTACTAAGAAATATTTGGCCGACGTCAATGCTTTAGGTTTGGATGCCGATGGCGTATATGAGAAAGCCAAAGCTGCCAGCGCTGCCTGTAAAGTCTAACCTATTAAAGGCAATCTCCTATGGCATTTTTAGTCAACCTTAGCACTCTCATCTCAAGGCTGTGTCAGTTTATTGGTGGCATCAGCCTAATAATCATTGTCTTAACCACTATGCTTGATGTCATTGCCCGCTATGTTTTCAAGCTTACGGGCGGCGAGTTTGGTTTTACTGTTAAAGGTAGCGTCGAGATCGTCTCCTACTTCATGTTATTTGCGCTACTGGCCGCCTTTGCCGCTTTCGTCGAGCGCTCACAAATCATCGTCGACGTCTTCACCCAAAAGATGTCACAAGCCGTTAAAGGCTACATGATGGGCGTGTTCATGATAGGTTTTTTTGTCATCGGTCTCGTCTTTACTTGGGGACTGTATGAAAGTGCCATCGATGCCATCGAATTTGGCAAAGTCACCCAAGATTTGCGCATCTCCATGATGCCCATCTACGCCATCAGCGCCTTCTTAAGTCTACTGCTGGCCATACGCTCCCTAATTGAATCCATCAACATCTTTAAAACAGGCGAATTCTTTGATGCCGAGGAGACAGGCGCATGAGTCCAGAAATGATTGGCGCCATCGGCCTATTGGTCATGATTCTACTGGTTGTCATACGTGTCCCAGTTGCCCTTGCCATGCTTGGTGTTGGCCTGGTTGGCTTTGGTGCTGTTACCTCAGCTGGGGGCGCTTTGCAGATGCTCAAAGACATCCCCGTCGACGTCTTAGCAAAGTATGACTTTAGTGCCATACCTTTATTTATTTTAATGGGCGTCTTTGCCACTCACTCAGGGATGGCCGGCAAACTCTTTGAAGCCACCCGTACCATCTTCGGCGGTGTCAGAGGCAGTCTTGGTATCGCTGGTATCGGCTCCTCCGGCATCTTTGCCTCCATTTCAGGTTCTTCTTTAGCCACTGCCTCCACCATGACCAAAGTGGCTCTACCGCAAATGGAGAAGTACGGCTATCAGCCAGGTTTTGCTTGTGGCATCTTGGCTGCGGGCGGTACGCTTGGCATCATGATCCCGCCCAGTATCGCTTTACTGGTCTATGCCATCCTAACCCAGCAGTCCGTTGGCGACATGTTTATCGCAGGTTTCTTGCCTGGCATGCTTGGCATGCTTATGTACTCGATCACTGTTATGATCATGGTGCGCTGGAAACCGCACCTAGCTCGGCGCGGCGAGTCAACCTCATGGAAAGCCAAGCTACTCTCATTGACAGGATTGATACCGTTCACCTTTATCTTTATTGTGATCATCGCCGGTATCTTCTTTGGTCTGTTCACCCCAACAGAGGGGGCTGCGGTTGGGGCGTTTGTTTCTTGGGCATATGCAGCAGCCAAAGGCATGCGTATAGAGGGGCTCAAGCAGTCATTGATTGAAACCTTGGCGCTGTCTGCAGTGGTGTTCTTTATGCTACTTGGGGCAGAGGCGCTCGGCTACTTTGTCTCAGTCTCACGCCTGTCTTATTCGTTAGCGACATGGATTGGGGGTCTTGCGGTCAGTCCGATGATTGTTCTTATCTGTATTTTGTTCATGTACTTTTTACTTGGACTGTTTATGGATGCCCTTGCGATGCTGGTGATTACTATTCCGGTGGTGTTCCCAATTATCTTGGCGCTTGGGTTTGATCCAGTGTGGTTTGGGATTGTTGCCGTATTAACGGTGGAGCTTGGTCTCATTACGCCGCCCATGGGGATGAATATCTTTGTGATCAAGGCGATGGCCCCGCATATCAAGCTGTCCGATATGTTTCGTGGAGTGGCACCGTTTATTGTCTCAGACGTCATTCGCTTGGTTATTTTAGTCGCATTTCCAGCGATCTCTTTGGTGCTGCTTGGTTAAAGCAGATGAATCATAAGCTTTAGAATTAATCTTTTTAGGCCATATCGTTATTATAACGGTGTGGCTTTTTTGTGGATTTTGTATAAGACTGTTTATTCCAATGCTACCTTATTAGATTAAGATAGTAATGCTCAGACAAATGATTAATAGTATTTAACATTTTAATTTTACTAATCAAATGATATTGGCGTATCAGTTCTTAAGATTATAAGAACACTGAAGATGTAGTAAACTGGTTACCTAAAACGTTGAATGTATGAAATATTATAAGTAGAGATAGTCATGGCAGTTGATTTTAGTAATACCTTGATAGTTGCAATTTCTGCAACAGCGCTATTTGATTTATCAGAATCAGAAAACCATTTATTGCAATTGTTGCAACAAAGGCCTGATAATGCCGTCAAAGAATTTCGTGATTATATGGCAGTACGTGAGAATGATGATTTGAACATAGGTGCAGGTTATCCGCTCATTCAGGCTCTTCTTAATTTAAACAACTACAATCAGCCACCAATAGATTCAGATGTTGAAGCCCCTTTAGTAGAAGTTGTTATTGTCTCAAAAAGTAGCCCTGATACTGGTATTCAAGTACTTAATGCCATACGCGCTCATGGACTGAATATATCACGTTCAGCTTTTATTTCTGGCAGTCCGGTTGCACCTTATATTGCAGATTTTAAAGTAGACCTATTTTTGACTACCAATCGTGATGACGCGCAACAAGTTGCAGATGCTAATATCTGTGCTTGTGCGATACTTGATGCCACGCCTGTAGATACCTATGAGCTTGATACTGAGCAATTGCGTATAGCTTTTGATGGCGATGCTGTACTGTTTGACGATTCAGGAGAGTTGTTATATAAGCAACAAGGTTTGCAGGCTTTCCATGAACGTGAAGCATTGATGCGTGATTTGCCGATTGAGAAAGGTCCTTATGCTGAACTGTTAATTAAGCTTTCAAGCTTACAGGAACGTTTACCAGCACGGCTCGATCATTGTCCAATAAAGATTGCGCTAGTGACAGCTCGTAATGCACCCGCTGATTTACGCGCTATCAAGACGCTACGTGAGTGGGGCGTAGATGTTGATATGGCATTTTTCTTAGGAGGGCTTGAAAAAACAGCAGTGCTTAAGACCTTTGCACCGCATATCTTTTTCGATGACTCCATTCAGCATATTAACGCGGCTCGTCACTTTGTTCCTACTGCATTGGTGCCTTATCATTCAACGTCTTTACTATATGCCAATAGTTATTTAACTGCTAACAAAGATACTTCGCTATTACCCTTTACCTCTGCACAACCTGTTATTTCTTCTGTAGACCATTAATATAAAGTTAAAAGAGAGGATCAAAGATGAGTTGGCGACAAGTATTAGCATTGGTGATGGTTCGACTTAAGCAGGTTATTGGCTTATATGCTTTTGTACTTGTACCAATGTGGGGGATGTTTTTTTTAAATGAATTTGTATTATTTGGACTGTGGAATATTTTTGGTATTGTACCACGTGCATTAGACATAGGCAGTATGATCGGCATAGTGGCTTCATGGACAATGCATGGTAATTTTTCTCACTTACTCGGTAACACAGTAACCTTATTACAAATCTTATTTTTGTTCGGGTTTTTTGAAAACAACGCTTATCGCACCGTTTTCAAATTGGTTGTCGCCTCAGGAGTAGTTACCTGGGTTATTGGTTCGCCATTATCCATACATATCGGTGCTTCAGGGCTGTGTTTTGCCATGCTCGGCTATATGATAGGGGGAGCCTTATTCGCTAAGCGTTGGGGTTACTTACTGGCCTGTATTGTCATGGGAACAGGTTATTGGCTTATTATCAAGCAAGGACTGATGCCACAGTCTGGTATCTCTTTTGCCGCGCACTTTGGCGGTTTATGCGCCGGCTTGCTATTAGGAGCAAACTCGAAGCATCATTATACGAGTACGACCGTTCGTAGTTAGGCTTTAGTGGGGCAGATGCTGGTATATAGTAGCTCATCTTTTGTCAAGTCTCGCCACGCAGTTGTTTGTCTTACATGCTCATCAATTGTAAGCGTACTGCCTTTTTCTGGTAGTACGTAATCTGCACGTGCAGGAACACTACAGTCTATAACTTGTGGAATTTTTTGCACACTCCTACGTCTTTCAAATAAATACAAATTGACCAAATATATGTCTGAGTTGTCCAGCTGTACGCTTGCATTATCAACATCTGCTGCTATAAAGCGTAATATTTGTGGTTTAACATAAGACCATGGACGAAACCATTCTGTACTTTCAGCTGTTTTAACAACGGTTACGCCTTCAGGGAGCTTAGCGACTTGCTGATGATACCAATTATATTCTTGATGAATCTGAAAACTAAAGATACCAATAGCGGCAAATAGAGGGATTAGCCATTTTGGTGCGCGTTTACCAGCCAATTTACTGAGATGAGTTATGATAAGTGCTAATCCAGCCATACCAAAGGCAGCAGCTATGGTGGCAATAAACTCAAAAAGCATAAAATATTCCTTAACATAATAGCCATGTTCGATAAGAGGCATCTAACAAAGTAGAACATACCAACTCTTGTAAGATAATTATTAATTATGAGATAAAAAAATCACTCACAAGCAGTTACTGCCTGTGAGTGATATATAATAACAAAGCATATATCATTGTACGTAAGACTAGTGATCTATTGCACCACCAGCACCGCGCGGAGAACGTACGCTCTCAACCAATTCTTGGATATGCATCGGTGGAGGCGCAGTGGCGTAAGACACTATAAAGGCTACGATAAAGTTAAGTAGCGCCCCAATCGCACCAAATGATAATGGCGAGATACCAAACAACCAGTATTCAGCGGTATCAGGGAAGTTGGCAGTACCACTAATAAAGAACCAGCCTTTGAAGACAAATATATAAACCAAGGTCGTAAGTAGGCCGGTAAGCATGCCACAAATAGCGCCTAAGTTATTAATACGCTTAGAGAAAATACCCATCATTAGCGCTGGGAACAGTGATGCACCTGCAATACCAAAAGCCAATGCAACGACCTGTGCGGCAAATCCAGGTGGATTTAGTCCGAGCCAAGTAGCCACAACAATAGCGACTGCCATAGAGATACGAGCGACTTGTAACTCACCTTTATCAGTGATGTTTGGATTTAAGTTACGTTTGATTAGATCGTGACTAATGGCTGATGAAATTGCGAGCAATAGACCTGCTGCTGTAGATAATGCTGCTGCCAAGCCACCTGCAGCAATCAGACCAATAACCCAAGGTGGAAGCTGTGCAATCTCAGGATTCGCCAATACAATGATATCGTTGTTGACATCAAGCTCGTTACCAGCCCAGCCAGCATCAGCAAAGCGACCATCAAGCTCTTGATCATGGGCATCTTGCGCTTTTGCTACCGCTGCAGTAGCTGCAGCAACGTCGCCGCCTTCAGCTTCAGCTGCTGCTAATGCCAACTTAGCATTACCAAGACCACTATCAAAGTATCTTTGAATACGGCCATCGTTATTTAGATCATTATACTTAATGAGACCTGTATCTTCCCAAGTTTTCATCCAATCAGGACGCTGATTGTACTCAAGCGCAGGCTGATCAACCCCTTGCGGGTAAATAGTATCATTTAAGTTTAGACGCGCCATAGCACCAACTGCAGGGGCTGTAAAATATAGCAAAGAGATAAACACTAGCGTCCAACCTGCAGTCCAACGCGCATCAGCCACCTTAGGTACAGTGAAGAAGCGAATGATAACGTGCGGTAGACCTGCTGTACCGATCATAAGCGATAAGGTAAATAACACCATATTAAGCTTATTAGGTACATCAGCAGTATAAGCTTCAAAACCTAAGTCAACCACGATCTGGTCAAGCTTAGTTAGTAATGGAATACCTGATTCTACGTGTGTTGAAAATAAGCCTAATCCTGGAATAGGGTTACCAGTCAGCTCAAGTGAGATAAAGACCGCAGGGATAGTATATGCAATCATCAAGACCACATACTGCGCAACCTGTGTATAAGTAATCCCTTTCATACCACCTAGTACGGCATAGAAGAAAACCACGACAGCAGCAATAATCAGACCCGTATCATTCTCAACTTCTAAAAAGCGTGAGAAGGCAACACCAGCACCTGTCATCTGACCGATAACGTATGTGGTAGACGCCACAATCAAACAAACCACGGCAATCATAGCTGCAGTTTTAGAATAAAAGCGATCGGCAATAAAATCAGGAACGGTAAACTTACCGAACTTACGTAAGTAAGGAGCAAGTAACATGGCTAGTAGAACATAACCACCAGTCCAACCCATTAAATAAGTTGATGCGCCGTAACCGCCCGCTGCAATAAGACCTGCCATAGAGATGAAAGACGCCGCACTCATCCAATCAGCCGCGGTCGCCATACCGTTGACGACAGGGTGAACGCCGCCGCCTGCCACATAGAACTCACTGGTCGTCCCAGCTCGAGCCCAAATAGCAATACCGAAGTAGAGCGCGAAAGATAGCCCTACGAAAATAATATTAATGACATACTGACTCATGGCTTATTCCTCATCTACGCCGTATTGTTTATCCAACTTATTCATACGCCAAGCGTAGAAGAAAATTAAGATAATGAATATACCAATGGATCCTTGCTGCGCAAACCAGAAGCCTAAGTCAGCACCACCGAATTGAATTCCTGCAAGTAGCGGACGTAATAAAATAGCAAAGCCATAAGAACATAGAGCCCAGATAACAAGGCTACCTAAGATGAGACGGACATTGGCACGCCAATAACCGGATGGGTCGTTGTGGTTTTCCATAGGACAACTCCTTTTGCCTGACATAAATACAAGACTAATAATTGAGTCTTAATAGGTCATTATGGTTTAGCATATACTGTCTAAAGCTGTATCGTTTATAGTGAAAGAATAGAGCCGCAGAGTACAAAAAACTAAAACAGAATAACCAATCAATATTATTAATCAAAAATTACCAACAACATGGATAAGCTTGAGGCGATTTCTTGTAACACTAAAATCTTATAAAGATATAATCACTGATGCAATATCACTGACAATGTAACGTAGTAACGTATTTTAGAGAACAGCGTAATTTAAAAATTCAAAGGAAGTTTATATAAATTAACACTCCGTCGTTTTTATCCAACCTTTTGAGTATTCTATTTGTTAAACGCTATTTGACTTGTATCTGAGGTAGATAAAGTTAACAATACAAATTTAATCATAAATAAGTTTATTATTGATTAAACAACCTCACTGTAATCGCTATTTTTACACATATGTTTTACACTTGCCAAAACTAAAAATGTATATAAGAATTATAGACAACTACAAAATCTGTACATCTGTTATAAAAGTCAAATAACAATATTGTTATTATTAAACTGGTTAGTCATAAACTTATTAGGAATATATACAATATTTACTCAATTAACAATAATTAAATGTAAATTACTTATTGTAACTAAATGTTTATTTAGCGGAAACCTAATATTAATTATGGTGCTGATTTGAACAAAAACGATTTTTTAACTATCGTTTTAGACTGAAAAATAGTAAATTTCCCTGTTATCTTAATGGTTATATTCACTTTACGCCATTTATTTTATAAAAAAATTATCATAAATAGTAACGTAGGTTGATAGGGGGCACGCGAATAATGATAATTTGACTAAATTCCTTGTATATTTAAGTGAGTTGTGTTGATTTAATCCTATTTTCTTCTAGTAGGTTAGAGTAAAAGAGCCAAAGCACTCATAGTGAGTTAAAATATAGATACAGGAATGTTCGGTTTGGTTACAGCCAATGTAATCAGATAAGGCATTTTAAGAAAAGATCGAAGATAACCTTCGTAGTAACGGTTACTGATGGCGTGGCGCTTTAGCTTTATAGACAGCGCTAACTATAAAACCATCGTACAAACAATATAAGCTTATGATGCAATTTACAGCATCACTAATATATGAAATGAAGGTGAAAGTATGGGCGAAGGGATAGCAAGTTGGTTTAACAATATCGTAAATTACGGTGTTAGTATCATTTGGGGTAATAACGATTGGTTAATTGTTAATAACCCTTGGTACGGATTATTGATGTTCGTATTAATTGGTGCAGGTCTTTATTTTACAGTGGTCACCCGCTTTATTCAGTTCCGCCATTTTGGACATATGTGGAAACTATTACGTGTGTCTAATCAAGGCCGCAAAGATGGTGGTATCAGCTCATTTGAAGCTTTGATGACCTCTCTTGCTGCACGGGTTGGTACGGGTAATTTGGCAGGGGTCGCGATAGCCATTTATCTTGGCGGGCCTGGAGCTGTGTTTTGGATGTGGATGACTGCAATCGTTGGTATGTCGACCAGTTTTATCGAGTCGACTTTAGCGCAAGCATACAAAGTACCTCATAGCGATAACGTGTACCGAGGCGGACCCGCTTACTATATCGAAAAAGGCTTAGGTAAACGCTGGCTTGCGATATTTTTCTCCATATGCTTGCTCGTTGCGTTTGGTTTG
Organism: uncultured Psychrobacter sp.; assembly: GCF_947488565.1. Lineage (GTDB taxonomy): Bacteria > Pseudomonadota > Gammaproteobacteria > Pseudomonadales > Moraxellaceae > Psychrobacter > Psychrobacter saeujeotis. The sequence continues at coordinate 9,847 of NZ_CANKZC010000007.1, forward strand.
GCTTTTAATGGTGTGCAATCAAATACTATCGCACAGGCAACCAACGAAGCATTTGGTATTCCTACGTGGATGACAGGCGTAGTATTGGTGGTATTGGTCGCACCAGTAGTCTTTGGTGGCTTACGTTCGGTCGCGCGTATTGCAGGTAAAATTGTCCCAGTAATGGCCATTTTATATATATTATTAGCGCTATTTATTATCGTCACTAACTTTAGTCAATTTCCATCTGCTATCGCATTTATTGTCAAGTCCGCATTTGGTTTTGAGCAAGCAGCAGGCGGTGTTATTGGTTATGGTATTGCTCAGGCAATGATTAACGGTATCAAGCGTGGTCTTTTCTCTAACGAAGCTGGTATGGGTTCAGCACCTAATGCTGCGGCAACTGCCAAAAGTTATCCAGATCATCCAGCAGTGCAAGGCTTTATGCAAATGCTAGGTGTCTTTATGGACACATTGATTATTTGTACTGCCACAGCCTCCATCATCATTCTATCAGGTGTGGTTGATCCAAACGTTGAACAAGAAGGTATCCAGCTGACGCAGTTGGCTTTATCACAGTATGTTGGTGATCTGGGGGTTATATTCGTTGCTATTGCTATTTTCTTTTTCTCATTTACCTCTATTATTGCCAATTATAGTTATGGCGAGTCTAATCTTGAGTTTATCTCTGGTGCCAAAAATGCCAAGGTCATGATTATGATCTTCCGCTTTATGGTATTAGGAATGGTGTTCGTCGGTGCTATTGCCAGCCTACCTGCGATATGGAACTTTGCTGATTTGTCTATGGGGCTTATGGCTTTAACCAACTTAGTAGCCATTCTAATCCTATCACCTGTGGCACTTAGAATATTGCGTGACTATGAACGTCAAGTAAAAGAAGGCAAAACTGGAGACCAAATCAAATTTGACCCTGATGACTTTGTTAAATTAAAAGATGAGGCAAATCGTGATGCTTGGACCGACTAAGCTTTATTGTAATAGTTAGATAGAATAAGTATAAAAAACCGCCCTTAACGATAAGGGCGGTTTTTTATTGGAAAGTAGCTAGCTGTTTATAATGAAAATTATCTCAAACATGATTTACATGTTTGGATAGTTAGGACCGCCGCCGCCTTCTGGCGTTACCCATGTGATGTTCTGTGACGGATCTTTAATATCACAAGTTTTACAGTGGACACAGTTTTGCGCGTTGATAACAAACTTTGCTCCTTCAGCGTCTTTTGTCACTTCATAGACACCAGCTGGGCAGTATAAGCGTGCAGGTTCAGCATACAACGGTAAATTAATAGACACAGGTACTGTCGGATCTGTCAGTTTCAAGTGTGTAGGCTGGTTTTCTGCATGATTGGTGTTGGATATAAAGACTGAAGACAATTTATCAAAGACCAGTTTGCCATCAGGCTTAGGATATACAGGCTGATATGCATGAGCTGCACGCTCTAGCTGATCGTAATCCTTTAAATTATCATGAATAGTCAATGGCATTTTGCCACGTAGAATATTTTGTTCGATGAAGTTAAAGGCACCACCCATCCATTGGCCCATACGGTGCATCGCAGGCGCAAAGTTACGTGCTTCATAATTATCTTCATAAAGCCATGATTCTTTGTACATCGTGCTGTATGCCACCACATCATCATGCTGACGTTCGGCTTGTAGTGCTTCAAAGATGGCTTCAGCTGCCAGCATGCCTGACTTCATTGAAGTGTGTGTACCTTTGATTTTTGCTGGATTCAAAAACCCTGCATCATCACCCACAAGTACCCCACCTGGGAAAGTGAATTTTGGTAAAGAGTTTAGACCGCCTTTGGTCAAAGCGCGCGCACCGTAAGAGACGCGTTTGCCACCTTCTAGGATATTGCGAATAAGCGGATGTAACTTTAGGCGTTGCATTTCATCAAACGGTGACATGTATGGATTAGAATACGATAAGTCAATCACCATACCAAAGCTAACTTGATTGTTTTCGTCAAAATACAACCACCAACCGCCTGTCGATCCCGTGTCAGTTAGAGGCCAACCTGAGCCATGCATGACCACACCTTGCTCATGTTTATCTGGTGCAATTTCCCATAGCTCTTTTAGACCGATACCATAATGCTGCGGATCAGAGTCTTTATCTAAGCTAAAACGGCTGATTAAGCGTTTGCCAAGATGACCACGACAACCCTCAGCAAAAATAGTATATTTGGCCAGTAATTCATAACCTGGCTCAAAACTGGCTTTGGCTTCACCATCGGCAGCGACGCCCATATCACCGGTCAAGATACCTTTTACTGACCCATCATCGTTGTATAAAATATCAGAAGCTGGGAAGCCTGGGAACATCATAACTTCCAGCTCTTCTGCCTGCTCAGCAAGCCAGCGTACAACATTGGCCAATGAGACAATATAGTTGCCTTCATTATGCATACTGGCTGGTACGATTGAGTCCATCAGCTTGGTACTTTTAGTCTCAGAACCTAGCATGTAAACACGGTCTTCAATAGCCGGCACGTTTAAAGGCGCGCCTTTAGCTTTCCAATCAGGTATCAATTCGTCCAAAGCACGTGGCTCAATCACCGCACCTGATAACGTATGTGCGCCAAACTCAGAGCCTTTTTCGACAACACATACCATAAATTCGTCATTACCTGCTTCAATGGCAAGCTGACGTAAACGAATAGCCGCAGACAGACCTGCAGGACCGCCGCCGACGATAATAACGTCGAACTCCATCGATTCGCGCTCAATTTCAGGCTCTACTGGTTCAGGCTCAGGTGCTGTTTCAGCAGGTGCTTTATCAACAAGGTTGTCTTCAGCGGCTTCTTCTTTGGTAACTTCTTCAGTGACAGCAGCCTCAGTTGACGTTTTTTCAGCAGAGTTGTCTTCTACATTGACTTGTGTATTTTCTGGCGATTCTGTCGTGGATGTATCTACAGTACTTGGTGCGTCAGTATTGACGATATCAGCATCAATGACTGGCGTTTGTTTATCTTGCTCTTGCATACCTACTCCTAAACTCTATAGTGGCTTATCTCTGGGTATCACGTTCGCACTTAAATAATATGCTTGCGACACAAGTACCTCTCAGACATATGGCTGCCCGATAAAAACTGTCTTTGCGGCTTTAATCGACAATATTTTCATTGAGATCATATTAATGAACAACATAATAAAGGACAATCAAAACGACATAATTATCGTCATTTTAATAAAATTCGTTACTCATTATAAAAGAAAAGTCCTATAAACACGATACGCATTTATAGATATCAGTGTTAAGGTAAGACTAATACGATGAGCATCTAAAGTCTAATCGTTTTATCATACCCGAAACTATAATTAATAATAGTACTGTCGTTATCAAACTTTGATGAATATTAGGAAACAATGCTATGAGCAGTAACACGATTAATGAGACTAGCGATATAGACGTGACAGCTATTGATGATAGTAAAGGTAGTAAGGATAGTGATCAGAGCTCTCAAAGTCTAAACAACTTAGACTCTCTAAGCCACTATCTAAAATCATCCGCTGGTACTCGTCAAGGACGTTCTATACCTCCGCTTGATAAATGGCAACCAGAGCAAACGATAGATATGGATCTAGTCATCAAAGCCAATGGAGAATGGTGGCATGAAGGGGTTATGGTGACCCGGCAGTCATTGATCAGCTTGTTTGCTACTGTCCTATGGAAAGAACAAACCAACGATACTACTGAGTACTTTTTAAAAACCCCAGTTCAAAAGTTACGTATTCAAGTCGAAGATGTCCCATTATTGATCAATGATGTGGGTATCGTGACTGAAGAGGGGGTAAGTTGGTTAGAGTTTACAACGATGACAGGTGATGTGGTGCGTTTGGATAACGAGCATCCGATTGAGCTGCGTTTATACAAACCAGGCACACCGCAAAAAGAGACTGCAAAAGAGCAGGTGCGTCCTTATATGCTTGTTCGTAACGGTTTAACAGCATTGATCGGCCGTAATACATTTTATCATCTCACAGAAATTGGTCAGTTGACAGAGCAAAACGATAAAGTGATACTGACTTTACAGAGTGGGGGACAGTCTTATCAGTTACTCATGCCTGATAATTAATTTTTACTCGTTATAAACATGGATTACCGATCGGGTGCGTCAGACGTTGGTATGCTTTAAAATAAGTCTTTTATTAAACAACATGGCAATACTTTGTGAACCAACATATGAATCTTGCTAAGCTCGCTCTACACCATGATAGTAGTACTAAGCTATGAGTACTGTTGATGCTGTTTTGCCTTCAGTGACAAATAGACTCGTTACCAATACTAAAGACATATCGGTCAATTCAACCAACTATAAATGTGGTATGAAGGGCGAAAACGACTCAGCGCCGATTGGTCTTTTCGACTCAGGTGTGGGCGGGCTCTCAGTTTATCTGCATTTAGCGCAGCAACTGCCAGCCGAACACTATATCTATTATGCCGATACATTACATGTACCCTATGGCAATCGTGAGAGTCAAGATATTGAAAAACTAACGCTAGTAGCAGTAGAATGGCTGTACCAAAGAGGCTGTAAGTTGATCGTTATCGCTTGTAATAGTGCGTCTGCACACGGATTAGAGGCCGCGCGTCGACATTATCCAAACCTACCTATCGTGGGTTTAGTCCCAGCACTCAAACCTGCTGTCATAGCCAGCAACAGTGGTCATGTGGCCGTACTGGCCACCAAAGCCACCTTAGATGGTACGTTACTCAATCAAGTCATTACTGATATAGCGATCCCTAGCGGAACTCAAGTGACCAAATACTTTGATCCGCAATTGGTGCCATGGGTAGAGTCTGGTATGACAGAGACGTCTGAGGTCGCGCAGCGTTTACGTCAGCAGTTACGACACTTTGCACATATTAAGGTGGATTATTTGGTATTAGGATGTACGCATTATCCTTTTTTCAAAGATTTTTTGATTCATGAGATCAAAGCCCAACAATTTGCCATACAGGTAGTAGACTCAGGACAAGCGATTGCCACGCGTGTCCAGTCTTTACTCGCTGAAAAAAAGCTATTGGCTCAAAAATCTTTACTGGCAACTTGTCATAATAAGCCGCCATTGGTTTTTTATGCAACCAAACATGATGAAAGGCTAGATAAGTTAGTGTCACGTCTTTTAGGTGAGCATATACAAATACAGTATATGCTTTAACTGTTAAACCAATTGTTCAAATATGCTTTTCTGACAGTCCAAGATATTTAGCAGTTTGATATACTATTATTACTAGAATAATTGCCACAAAGCAATCACAAATCGTCCATACTTTGCTAAGATTGTGCTAAGTTTATATTTATAAAGCCTGCATGTTTGGGCACTTTTTTATGTCATTATTATCACTGTCGTTGTAGAGGTTATATTGCAAAGTCGTCGCTATCACGTCCATATAATATGCGTAGCTCATGAGCAACCGTTGGTACTAGACGGTTTGGCAGTGTTTTTTCAATCTCGTGCGTTCTTGACCTATGACGTCTCACCTAGACTGCCGCAAGCTTCTTTATATGGCAGGCAATCTGTTGACGCTTGTGATTACGCGATCGTCGTTATCGGTGACAGCTATGGTACAACACAAAATCTAGGGGTTAGCCAAATGCATCTGAGTTATCTAAGTGCAAGGGCCAAGCTAAAACCTATGTTTGTGCTAGTGAAATCTCAAACTCGCTCTGTCGATGTGGGTCGTCAATTACACGACTTTACCCGCTTGGTGGAGCAACAAGTAGAAGACATCTATTATTATGATGACAATACCAATATTGACGAGCTTCTTAAAATCGCTTATGACAATATAACTGCCAAATTAAATGAGGTACCAAGCCGGACAACAATAGATCGTAGTACCAAAGATTCTATCACTCAGAGTCATGTGACGCCGCGTGACTTTGGGTCAACATCGAGCACTTTTACTAAGGTAAGTCGTAAGCCTCGTGATGATGATAATCTCGATAGCCAATCAGATGAAAGTATTGATGCAACGGATAACATCACACAATCCGTTGATTTATCAGAAAAATTTGACATGCAGTACAGTGCTCAAGCCTACGAAGGTGGTAACTTAACTGATATTACAATGTCAACGAGCCTGACTTGGGAGCAAATATTACATGCGCTGGCACGCATGCCTGGAACCTTTTCAAATCATGGCTTGCAAGGTTGTTTAAATCGTCTAATTACCATTAAGGCAGACAAAGACATTAAAAAAATGATGCCTAATGTCCATGCAGTTTCACGCTGCCAAATTGCTCAAAATGATTTGAATAAGTTACAAAGCCTATTGGTGGCTGCTAATTGGATTCAGTTGACAGCGTCCGGTGCAAAGACATCACAAGAGTTATGGAAAATGACTTTTTATGCCAAAAAAATATATAAAGATAGCAATATGTGAGCACACTAAGGTTTATGGGTTAGGGGACAATCATCACGTCATCGTCTAGATTTATTCATGATCATAAATAAGTAGAAGTAACAAACAAACTGTATATTGCCACAACGATAATAGGCTACGTTTTGTAATACAAAGCATACGAGGCAGTAGTTGTTAATCTATCATAGACTAGCGATAATAAGACAGTAGATAAAATATATGCTACTAAATGAATGTAGATAATAGTTATAAATATAAAAACTTATAAAAATATTTTATTAAGCATAATTTTGAATATTGAACCAGATATTTTAAACCATTAAAGGAGAGCGTAATGACTACTGGCAAACATGATGATTTAACTCATGAACTCGACGGCCTTGAAAAAGCCATGCATGATGCTGATCAGTTTCGCACACTAGAAGAGCAAGTGGCAGATATGAAGCGTCGTGGTATCGACCCTACAAAAGCTTATAAAGATTTGGATAGAAAAGCTGAAGATGAAGATTGGGGCGATGCAACTTGGAAAGAAAACGGTAAGTGGGAGCATAAGACACCAGCTGATTTAGATGACAAAGCTCGTGAAGAGTGGGGCGGTGACAATGGCAAACCAAACCCTCCCCCTATTGTTTAAATCCTCCTAAGTATCTACTTTATTGACAGAGGTTTTAAAATAGCCTAATAAATCAGCAAAGAAAAAGCCACGTTAGGTATAGCGTGGCTTTTTTTTGACTTGCTATGGCAACTTTTATAGCTACGACCCTTCATCAACTCTGATTAGACGAGTTACGCCGTCATTACCAACCACACGGCGATAACGAATGTTGCTTGAAGGTTGATTTGGTGACGCATACGAAGGCGTGCTTGGGGTAATCGTTGTTTGCTGTTGGATCAGTTGGCCCATACGATCAGCGGGTGCTGGTGTTAAAGGCCTACTATTTGCAGGCTGACCATAGTGGTTGCTCTCTTGAACCCTATGAGAAGTAGTATTACCCATAATCAAACGATGGAACTTTTGACCTGCACGGCCATCAGCTGGAAAAATACCACGACTGGTTTGATATTGCTGAATAGCAGTACGCGTATTATCACCGATGATGCCATCGACACCGCCAATATCGTAACCTGCGTTTAACAATGCTTGCTGGATATCTTTGGCTTGTTGACGGCTGATACCTGGGTCATCCGTTGGCCAAGCTGTGATGAAGTCAGTTTTGCTACTGTCCTCGCGAGTGATTAAGTCTGATAAATGGGCAATCGCAAGCGCATAGTTTTCTGAAGCATTATATGAGTAAAACGTATCGAAGTTTTTACCCACCAAAAACGCAGGACCATTCTTGCCAGCAGGCAGTAATAAGCCAGCACGATTCAAGTCATAAGGCAGGGGACTGCCATTAGCTAAAGTTAAGCCTTGATTGCGCCAGTGACTCATCGATTTTTTATCTTTGCGATTGGATGCTGCCCAATAGCCATCAGGAAGTTTGACTTCATAACCCCAAGGTTCGCCTGTGCGGTAGCCACGATTGTCCAAGAAGTTGGCAGTAGAGGCCAGCGCATCGGGTACGTTATTGACCAAGTCGCGGCGGCCATCACCATCAAAATCGACGGCCAACTCTAAAAAGGTGCTCGGCATAAACTGTGTCTGCCCAAAAGCGCCTGCCCATGATCCAGTCATATCACTTGGTGCAATGTCACCGTTTTGCACGATTTTGAGGGCATTGGCAAATTCACCTTGAAAGTAGCTTTGGCGACGATCAAAACAAGATAAAGTTGCTAACGACTCGAACAATGGTTTTTTGCCTAAGGTCTGTCCAAAGTTGGACTCTACGCCCCATACGCCTAGTACATGCTCAGCTTTTACGCCATAACGCGACTCAATTTGACGTAATGTATCCGACCACTGACGTTTGGCGCGAATACCGTCTTCTACGCGCTCCTTGTCCACTAACGCTGACAAATAATCCCAAACGTCTTTTTGAAATTCTGGTTGATAGTTAAGCGACTGAATGACGCTCGGATCAGGCGCGCTTGGACGATAGTTATTAAAAGTATAACTGTCCACCCCGCGGAACTTACTCGAATTTTTTAAATTATCCAAACATTGCTGAAACTCGCTATTGGATAAGTCAGGCGCGGGCGGACGAGCGGCTTGCGCGGTGCTGGCAAAGCTTAAGCCAATAGCAGCCGTTAATAATGAGAGTGTAGATAAGGGAGTCATGCGCATGAAAATATCCTATAAATGGTAAGAATAACCGTGTGGACAAAACAATCAAAAGTTCAATATGCCAATCATGTTTTAGAGTAACCAATATTCATGATAAAGAAAAGGTTTTAAAGGTATCGAAATGCTTGGCTGCTATAAAATGATGTAGGTGTGAGGATGGGAGAGGGTTTTAGGTAAGTTAAGGATTTTTTCTCAAAACAATAGCGTTCCTCACCTGTGTCTTAAGTTGTTATACTGATTAGCAGAAACTCTCATAGAAACCTATATAATATTTCAATATCTTCTACCTACAAAAATAAGGTAAAAAATGAAAGTCAAACGCTTACACTTGCAAAACTATGGTCGATTCGAAGACTTAAAAATAGACTTTGCGCCAACGGCTGAGAAGACAGGTAATGTCACTGTGATCGTAGGCAATAATGGCGCTGGAAAGTCGCAGATTTTGCAGGCTCTGGCGACGAGTCTGAGTTGGTTTGTTTTGAAATTGGTGAGAGATACTGATGGCTTTGAGATCGATAAGACTTTAATAAGAAATGGTGAAAATGATGTAAAAGTTAATATTATAGTTGATTTTGGTGAGAATAATCCGACACCTTATGGCCCAGTAGAAGATGCTCACTGGACAATTAGCAATGTTAAAGATGGTCGTATCAATTCTTTTTCACGTTCTATAAAAGAATTAAAGAAAACTGTGAGAAATTTTCGTTCGAATCTCACTAGCAAAGATGGACTTTCACTACCAATTGTATCTTTTTATCCTGTAGATAGAGGTGTTAATTCAACATTCATGGAGATTAGTAAGAATTTCGTCAGTGATCAATTAACAGCTTATGAAAATGCACTAGAGAGTTCAGTAAGTTTTGAAAGTTTTTTCGCATGGTTTCGAGAGCGCGAAGATGTTGAGAATGAGAAAAGTAGAACCATTCAAAATTTAGCTAGCGATGAAATTAAAGAGTCTAACCGTCTAATCCATTCATCTTTAGCCCTTTTAGAAAAAAATAAAGAACGTCTAAATGCAGAAACTGATCAAACAGAGAATGAGAAATTAATAAAGACGTTAAATAGGTTGATTGAACTTAGAAACTATGGAACAGAACAAATTAAGCAGGGTATAAGTATAACTGATAGGTCATTAGAGGGTGTTAGACGTTCAATAAAAAGGTTTATCAATTTTGAGAATGTACATATCCGTCGCCAAGGCTCACCTACCATGATAGTAGAGAAAAATGGCGAAGAACTAGACGTTAACCAACTGTCTCAAGGCGAAAAATCGCTTTTAGCTTTAGTCGGAGATATAGCTCGACGTTTAGCATTACTTAATCCTAGTCTTGATAATCCGTTAGAAGGTGAAGGCGTAGTGATGATAGATGAAGTAGATTTGCACTTGCATCCAAAGTGGCAGCATGACCTCATCGACAAGCTTGTTAAAACCTTTCCCAATGTGCAGTTTATTTTGACCACTCACTCTCCACATGTTATTAGTGACCGTAACGATATCTTATTGTATTCACTGGATGATGGTGAGCTGAATGAGATGCCTAATGTTTATGGAGAGGATGTCAATACCGTACTTACTAAGATATTTGATGTCGATATTCGCGATAGTGAAGTTGAAAAACAGTTTACAATAATACGTCGAGCTATCAGTAACCATGACTACTCAATAGCCGAAAGCAATATAGAGCAGTTGGCAGAAAAGCTACCACCTGATCATTTAGAGTTATTAAAATGTCGCTTGTTATTAGCGCAAGCTAAACTGACAGATGAGCCTAGACATGCAGAAGATTAATAAGTTAGGTTCAATGCCAGCTGATACAGAAAAAGGCTTCAAGAAGTATAAAACTGCAAGCTGGGGTGACATTCCAGAAGATATCAAAGCTCCTTTAAGGCAACAGCTTTATGATGAGCAGCTAGGCATCTGTTGTTACTGCTGTAAAAGTCTTAACAATGAAAAGACCGTCATTGAGCATTTAAAAAGTCGTAGAAATTATCCAACGAAGCGTTTTGATTATGATAATTTACTATTAAGTTGTAGTATATCTAAGCAGTGTGATAACGCTAAAGGCAGTCAGGAACTACTCTTAACGCCATTAATGAATGAGTGTAATAATGAGATAAAACTTAATCTTGCAGGAGAATTAGAATCTGATACCGAGCGAGGTAAAGAAGCTATTGAAGTATTAAACTTAAATAGTCGTAAAGCATGCCAGCATCGTAAAGACTTGTTTACCATGATGGGCGAAGTTTTTGGTTATGATTTACCTTACAAGCCTCCTCTAGAGATGAAAAATGAGGATGTTCTTGAAAGCCTGTTAACTTTTTTAACTGATATAAGTCAAAAAAGCGAGCTTAGATATATTGTCAAAAAACTGACTGAATGAGAAAGGCAAAGGATACGATATAGGGAATATTCTTTGCGCCCAACTTCAAACCCAACTACTTCACCAAAACCTCATTCAACTCTTCAATAAAGCTGCGAATACGCTCAGCATTTGCGCCCAAATCGCTACCGCCAACCCGTGATTTACTGCGAATATCGACCAGACGTTCGCTACCTTTGTCAGTTACCCGTATGACGATATCATCTTTAAAACCAAACCACGTCGTCGAATCGGTCGCCTCAACGATACCAGTGCTAGCATCAACATTTACCAAATCCCAGCCCAAGTTAACAGCGGCTTGTTCGGTAGCTTTTATTAGTTCAGACTTTGATTGCGTATAAGTTAAGGTTTGCAGTTCAGGATAAGCGTTGCGTTGTTGCTCTGCCGTCTCTTCACCAGCATATTCAACTGGGTTTGGTGCATCGGCACGTAGAGGGACAATAGCCACAAACTTAGGTGGGTTTGTTAGGTCAGTTGAAATATCATGAATAGGCGGTACGCTTTTGGCAGTATCCATCATACTAAGCGGCACAATGATAGCAATCGCAGAAAATATCACTGCTACCAATGCGCTACTAAGTCTGACAGTGTTACGTTGAAATAATACTTGTATGCCCAGTAATACGAGTGCAGCGATACCAACAAACACACCAAATTTAAATCCTGTAAAGGCAGTACCTAGGTCAACGACACCATATTTATAAAGCGGACCTGGTAATGCGACCAGTAAAAAGGCGATTAAGCTTACGAGACTAACTATTATTTTCATCAGGTTTCTCCGTTATGATTGAATCATTGCTTAACCATTATTTCGCCGTTAGAGATAGTTAATCTCGTTTATCATCTAATAGCCAAACATGCTCGGTCACTGTCATCTCAGGATTGGCGTTTAAGGTGGCAGGTTCACCTTCAAGCTCAGCTATCTGATAGTAATCACTATAATACTGCAGGATTTGATCAGGACTAATTGAGAACGGCGGGCCTGCCCATTCATTTTGATCATAGTTTAAGGTAAGTAACAGTTGAGATGCGTGATGGCTGAGCTGCTGAATCTGATCGCTATATTTTGGACGCGTATCAGCGGGTAGGGCGATTAAAGCAGCTCTATCATAAACTGCATCGATAGCACCGATATCATCAGCGGCCAGTGCAAAAATATCAGCAACCCATAACGTGATGGTTTGTTTTGATGATTGCCCTGACAGCTGACCTTGATAGTATTTGTTGGCTGGGTTGTCTGTATGCTGATATATGGTAGGAGAGATATTATGCTCAGCAAAGAATTCTTGTACGGCTGATTCTACTAATTCAACCCCGACTACCTCATGGCCTTGCTCTGCTAGCCAAACCATATCAATAGACTTGCCACATAAAGGCACAAAGATTCGGCTACCAACAGGTAAGTCTAAATGGTTAATGTATTTTATGAGTAATGGATTAACTTCAGACTGATGAAAGCCAATACGACCTTCTTGCCAACGCGCTTGCCAGAATTCTGAATTCATATAATTACCTCAAAAAGATTAGTGCCCTAAAAATATCAATGTGCTAAATATTTATCGTTACTAACTATCATACCGCTAAATGCAATAAAAAAGCCAAGCGTATTAACCCTTGGCTTTTAAAGCTTACAAGATGGCTGCCAGCATTTAGCTCACCATGTATTGACTGAATTCTTTACGGAGTTTTGCAAGCTTTGGTGGTATTGCAAAGTTGCAATAGGCCTGTCCTGGATTTCTATTAAAGAAGTCTTGATGCGACTCTTCTGCCTTATAAAATTCCATAGCTGGATGTACTTCTGTAACGACATTAACACCCATATCACGTAGTTTGTTAATGGTACGGTCAACGGTTGGTTTTTGCTCTTCTTCAGTATAGAACACCACGCTACGGTACTGGCTACCGACATCATTGCCTTGACGATCTTTAGTAGTGGGATCATGAGTGGCAAAGAACACATCAAGCACCACTTCTAACGGTACGACAGTCTCATCAAACTCAACTTTGATAACTTCGACGTGTCCTGTGTTGCCACTGCAAACCGCTTCATAATTAGCGGATACAGCATCACCGCCCATATAGCCTGATACAACAGATTGTACGCCTTTCACTGATAAAAATACGGATTCGGTGCACCAAAAACAGCCACCGCCTAAGATAATGGTTTGCATAATTTTTCCTATTGTTATACCTGTTATTATAAAAATGAGCTAAGGTCTTTATTTGGTTACAATATCTGCATTTTTCAACGCTTAATCGTCCTTAGCAATACTCATTCAGCTTAGCAGGCAAGCCTAACGTGATAAGTAACAAACAGTAATGTTATAATGAGCTTTTGCTACGTTAGTCTGCTCTGGAACAATGATATCTGTCTTATATAATCAATGAGATATACCATCTGTTCCCTAACAGCCAAATGCGACTGGGCTAAACTTTCTTTGCATGCTGCTCTGCCTCGAGGCTACGAAAATCCATCTTAATAGTATTTTTTCGGTTTTAAAGAGAATCGACTAGAGCATTAATCAAATTTGCTGAATAATTCCTAAGCAAAGTTCCATTGTTAAAAACCAAGAATGAGCCACTCCATGAGCCAACCCAAGCCTGCTATCAAACATGACACCTTATTTGATAAACCGTTTACCACGCCACTCGATAAAGCGGCGCGTTTTTCTTTTGATGAGCAAGTAGTGGCTTGTTTTCCTGATATGATTCGCCGCAGTGTGCCGGGTTATGGTCAAGTGCTTGCCATGTTACCTATATTTGCCCGTCGTCATTGTAAGTATCGCCAGCAGAGTGAAAGTGGTCAGCGTGTCAGTCGCATTTACGATTTGGGCTGCTCGCTGGGTGCTGCCAGTATGACGCTGGCAGGTGAGTTTGAGCCGCAAGATTTACAGATTAAAGCCATTGATATTTCACCTGCGATGACAAACGAGGCGACCACTTTACTTAAGGATAATTATCCTGAGCATGATATTGAAGTTATCACTGCGGACATTCGTGACGTCCAGCTTGAGCCATGTGATATGGTGATTCTTAATCTAACGCTACAGTTTTTGCCAGCCGCTGATAGAGTAGCGGTATTGGAGAATATCTATAATGCGCTAGAGGAGGGCGGCATACTGGTACTGACTGAAAAGACCCATGCGTTTGATGAACAGTACGATGCGTGGTTGGTTGAGCGTTATTATGACTTTAAACGTGCCAATGGCTATACCGAGATGGAAATTAGTGGCAAGCGCAATGCGCTAGAAAATGTCCTTATCACCGATACTTTAGACGAGCATCATCAGCGTTTAGACCAAGTTGGTTTTCAGCGTCATCTGACCTGGTTTCAGTTTTTGAACTTTGTGTCTATTGTGGCGTTTAAGTAGCTATCTAAATTATTGACTCATCTTTCCATTTTTATCAAACATGGTTTTTTATGCTTAATGACACCATTGCTAACGCCGAACGTGAACTGTATTTAACTTTATTGACACTTGCGCAAGAAAAGCCCAGTGCTTATGAGTGGCTCAAGCAATTACCAACGTGGCTGGGTGATATAAAAGACAAAGCCAACTACGCGCACGCGCCCGCTTATCAAGCGTCAGTGGCTCGTTTGCCAAATTTAACCGTTAATAGTGTCGATCTCAACAGCGATACGTTAACGATTGAGGTGAATCTGAGTGAGTCTCAGCGCAAACAAACAACGGCACTACTCAAGCAGCTCATGCCGTGGCGTAAAGGGCCTTTTCAAATTGGTGGTCAGATTGGCGATGATGAGTCAGGTATTAAGATAGATACCGAATGGCACAGTGATTGGAAATGGCAACGGGTCGCACCGCATTTGGGTACGCTAAAAGGTCGGCGCGTATTGGATGTCGGCGGTGGTTCTGGTTATCATGGTTGGCGTATGGCAGGGGCAGGGGCGGATACGGTCATTATCATAGATCCGTCATGTCTGTTTTACCATCAGTTTATGGCGATTCGTCATTTCGTTGGTACGGCAGACGCTCATGAGACAGGCCGCTACCGTACCCATTATATTCCTGTACCGCTTGAAGCTTTGCCTGCCAGTAGCGACCAAGGCAGTCAGCTATTTGATACGGTATTTAGCATGGGTGTGCTTTATCATCGTCAATCACCGTTTGAACATTTGCAACAGCTCAAAGGCCAACTGGTAAAAGGTGGCGAGCTAGTGCTTGAGACCTTAGTTATTGAGGGCGATACCAATACAGTGCTGGTGCCGCATGACCGTTATGCGCAGATGAATAACGTGTATTTCTTGCCGTCTGTCGCAGCATTAATCGGTTGGCTTGAGAAGGCAGGGTTTACGGATGTGCGCTGCGTGGATGTAGCAGTAACCTCTACTGAGGAGCAGCGCAAAACCGAATGGATGACGTATCATTCGTTAGCAGATTTCTTAGATTCTAATGATGCTACAAAGACTGTAGAAGGTTATCCTGCACCGATGCGCGCAACTATTATCGCTAAGAAATAGCCTGATTAAGAAATAATATAACCTTTGGCATGTAGCTTTTGAGGCTGGATTTGGTATTTTAAGGCGGGCTTACCGGTGTGATTATTCACTATGTATTGAGTCATGTTTCGTACTCATTAATAATCAAAGATTAAAGTAGCCATTTATCAAAGGCAACTTCCAATAATATTTTGAGCACAAAGCCCATAAAACCTGCTCCTAGTGCTAAAAATATCCAAAAAGTACCTGCACGGCCCGCTTCGGACTTTTTAGTGATGTCCCAAACAATAAAGAATAAGAATGCGATAAATATAGGTAATAATACGTACAGTCCCCAACTGGTGACGGTACTAGCGGCAATAGCAAACATAGCATAATCCTATAAAGTGGTGATGTGCCCTCTATTTATATCTAAATTTTATAGCTTTTTTTATAATAATCGACCTAATGAGCGCGTCTTACCACTCATAATATGAGCGGTGACAAATAGAAGGCACGACAAATAAATAGAAGGGTACAATATAAACAGCTATTATAACGCGGAAATACATAGGTATAAACTACCGCTATGGATGAGGCAACAGGAACGCTACAATTGACATGACTGCTCCGTCACTACTACTGGTCAAGGTTACTTAACGCTTCACACTTGAATATAATATAAGCTGAATAGTCAGGCTAACTTAGCCATTACAAGACCGCTAAATAGACAAATGTACCAATTGACGATCTGCTTTAGGATAAGCATAAGATTTTAGCGCTAATTTCGGTGCAAATGGTGCAATAAAGTGCAAAGATTGTTATATTTACAGGTTACTTATTTTTTTATATTATTTTATTCCTTCAAATGTCGGGCGCTATTATAATAAGCAGTTATCGACTGCGCGCACCCTCCTATTTTATACTGTTTTTTGTTGTTTATTTAACTGAGTTAAAATCCCTATGTCACAAGCCCAAATTGATACGCTAGCATCACTATTTGATGATGCTATTCGCACCCTACAAGCAGATGGCACGTTGCCAAATGCTTGGCAGAATAATAGTCAAATTACCCGTACTAAAGACCTTAGTCATGGTGATTTTGCCAGTAATATCGCGCTCACAGCCGCCAAAGCTGCTAAAGCCAATCCACGTCAATTGGCTGAAAAAATCGTCAATGCGCTACCTGACAATCAAAATATTCGACAGGTAGAAATTGCAGGCCCAGGATTCATTAATGTTTTCTTAAACGCCGAAGCTAAGTTTGCGGTATTAGATGATATTTTTAAACAACAAGAGCGCTTTGGTTTAAGTGATCAGTTTGAAGGACAAAAAGTACAAGTTGAGTTTGTGTCGGCAAATCCAACATCAAGCTTGCATGTCGGTCATGGGCGCGGTGCAGCCTTTGGTATGAGCGTGGCAAACTTACTTGAAGCAGTTGGCTATGACGTCACGCGTGAGTATTATGTCAATGATGCTGGTCGTCAAATGGATATTTTAGCGACCAGTACGTACTTGCGTTATTTGGAGGCCAATGGCGAGCAAGTAACGTTCCCAGTCAACGGTTATCAAGGAGAGTATGTTCGTGATATCGCCCAAACACTAAAGACACAACATGGTGATAGCTACGTACATAGCTTTGCCCAAGTCGCTAAAGAAGTAGTAGAAGATGCGCAGTTTGAGACAAACGCTGATGGCGAAAAAACACTGTTATCAGGTGATAAAGAAGCGCATATAGATGGCTTGATTAACAATAGCAAAACCTTGCTTGGCAATAGCTATGAGCTATTTTTGAATGCAGCGCTTAGCAGCATTTTGGCTGATATCAAAGATGATTTAAACGACTTTGGCGTACGCTATGAGTGCTGGTTTAGTGAGAGATCGATTGATAGTGAGATTGAGCCTGCTCTACAAGTATTGGATGAAAAAGGCTACTTGTACGAAAAAGACGGTAATATTTGGTTTAAATCGACTGATTTTGGTGATGAAAAAGACCGTGTGGTACGCCGTGCCAATGGTCAGACGACTTATTTTGCCTCTGATATCGCTTATCATAAGAATAAATTTGATCGTGGTTTTGATAAGGTTATCAATGTCTGGGGCGCAGATCACCATGGATATGTACCGCGAGTAAAAGCAGCATTATTGGCGCTTGGTATCGACGCTGAACGTCTTGATGTAGTCCTCGTACAATTTGTGGCCTTATGGCGTGGTAGTGAAAAAGTGCAAATGTCATCCCGTTCGGGTAAATTTGTCACTCTACGTGAGCTACGTCATGAAGTAGGTAATGATGCAGCGCGTTTTTATTACGTGGCACGTAAGCCTGAAGTACACGTTGATTTTGATTTGGAGCTTGCCAAATCGCAAAGTAAGGACAATCAAGTTTATTACATTCAATATGCACATGCACGTGTTTGCCGAGTATTGGAGAAGCTACAAACCAACGGCCTTGTGGTAAACGATACAATTGGTTTGGAGCATCAAAATCTGCTCACCGCTCCCAACGAAGATGAGCTTATTAAATTGCTGGCAGGATATCCTGCGACATTGTTGAGATCTGCAACGGGTTACGAGCCTCATGTGTTAACCAACTATCTAAAAGAGTTGGCGGCGCTGTTCCATGGCTGGTACGACAGCAATCGTATTTTGCCTGTGAGCTTAACGTCAGGTGAAACACCAAGCCAAAGCGAGATTGATCTGATGCAAGCACGTTTGCGCCTATCTAAAGCGGTACGTCAAGTGTTGGCCAATGGGCTCAGCTTATTAGGGTTGTCTGCACCGTCTAGCATGTAGTATAAGTACAGACGTCAAAGCGCAATAATTTGATTATGATAGATTCAGTAGGGAGATAAAGATCCATGCTAGCCAAAAAACCTAAAGGTGCGACAGAAAAGCGCAAAACAAGTAGTGTATCAGGCTTATTATGGATGTTAGTCGGGGCTATATTGACGCTTATGATAGGAGTGTTTTTATACCTGTCACCATTATTTGATTTTAGTCCTGCTGATGGCACTGCTGATTCTGATCCTGATCGGCAAGTGCAGCCGCGTGTTGAGACGGATACCGATAATAGCGATTATGAATTTTATGATATCTTGCCAAATCAAGAAATGGCTACTATCCCTGATGAAGACCTTAATCAGAATGGTCAACTAGGTGATTCAGGAGCGTTTGAACCTGATGTCGTGGTTACTCAACCTGAAGAAAGCTCTGGCAGCCGTAATGATGACTCGGGCAATTTTGGTATTTCTGAAAGCACCACCATTGAGCCCAGTCGTGGCAACAATGCGGCCGATAATGATAGTGACAACGATATTGTTATTGTTGAAGAAGATGCGACCTATGATGGGACAACGCCTACTAACAATAATGGCAACAGCAACTCTACCAGCCGTGCCAATAATGCAAATTCGGGTACTGCTAGTATACAACCTGCCAAACCTGCGACCACTTATATTCTACAAATCAATAGCTTCGGTGACGCTGATGAAGCCGATCGCCGCCGCGCTCAAGTACTAATGGCTGGCGTTGACGCTAGAGTGGTCAAAAATACCACAGGTAACGGTTTGCCAATTTATCAAGTTATTTCGCGGCCGATGAATACTCGTCAAGCAGTGACCACTGCTCAGCAGCGTTTACAGAATAACGGTATTGATTCTATTATCGTTGAGCAACGTCGTTAGATTGGATTACTTGCGAATATTTTTATAGTTTGTCACTGATTAAAGAGCGTCGCAATGACGCTTTTTTTATCTCTTGTTTTTGTTGAATATATCTCCCCTAGCTGTTTTATTATATCTCTATTACCAAAACGTTCATAAAGAGTATGGCTATGACTGTATCTAACTTGGCACCACCTATCAGCATGACTAAAGCATTTTTTCAAAAATATTTTATTGATGCTTTTACTGGTATGGCTTTAGGGCTATTTGTCACTCTGATTGCTGGTCTTATCATCTCGCAAATCGGTGGCTGGTTAGATATGCCCGCCCTTATCGCTGTCGGTAAGCTGGCTTCGATCTTGATGGGCGCTGGTATCGGCGTTGGTATTGCTTATTATCTTAAAGCACCGACGTTGGTTATGCTTAGCTGCTTAGTGGCAGGTATGCTTGGCGCTCATTCTGAAGCGCTAATGGCAGGGACGCTCTTTACGCCGCAAGTGGGTGGACCGCCGACCTTTGTCGCTCTGCCCGGTAATCCGATAGGCGCATATTTGGCATCAGTATTTGCTTATCGCGCCGGGACATGGGTCGCGGGCAAAACAAAGCTTGATATCTTATTAGTACCGCTACTGGTCTGTGCAGTAGCATTAGCTGTTTGTGCATTACTTAATCCACCTATCGTCGCTGCTGTTGATGCTATTGGACAAGGTATCCAAGCGGCCACTGAGTTACAACCGTTATTAATGGGAATTGTCATTGCAGTCGTAGTTGGTATTTTATTGACGCTACCAACCTCAAGCGCGGCTATCTGTATCGCTATTGGGCTTGGCGGTTTGGCTGGCGGGGCGGCTGTCGTTGGCTGCGCGGCACATATGATTGGCTTTGCCGTGGCGAGCTTCAAAGACAACGGCGTGAGCGGTGTGGTTTCTCAAGGTCTCGGCACGAGTATGCTACAAATTCCTAATGTATTAAGAAAGCCGCTAATACTATTGCCAGCTGTTATCGCTAGCGCTATCGTTGGTCCTATCGCGACAGTCGGCTTTGGACTTGCTTGTACGGCGACAGGTGCTGGGATGGGTACGGCGGGATTGGTCGGCGTATTTGGCGTCATTGAGGCGTCAGAAGGAATCATGAGCACGGGTCAGTTATGGGCAGCGATTATTTTATTGATGTTTGTACTACCAGCAGTGATTGCTGGTATCGTCGCTTATATGATGCGCCGTATGGGCTGGTTGGTTGCTGGTGATATGAAACTGCCTTAAGCTTTATAAGCTTGAACACTTTTAATGCTTTTAATGATTTCTAAAATCAAAAAGCCCAGTTATTTAAATAACTGGGCTTTTTGCATGGGTGTTTTTCGCTATTTACAAATAGTTCACGTGCTATTAACGACGTACGTCTACCGGTGCACCGCCTTTTGGCCAATCTTTATCTTTATTTGCTTTTACAGGGCGTGGCAGCTGGGTAAAGTAGCTGGCCACATCGATAGCTTCTTGGTCGGTAAGGGTATTGCCTTGACCAAATGGCATTTTACCTTTTACAAATGAAGCAGCTTTATATGTACGTGCCATGCCTGCACCATCGTTAAATGAGTTCTCACCAGCGATGGCTGGATATACATAAGTACCATCGTCATTGTACTGGCCTTCACCATTTTCACCATGGCAGGAAACACAGGTTTGAGCGAAGATTTCTTTACCTTTTACTGGATCTGGTGTCAGGGTATTGTCTATTTTTACAAACCCACGGCCTTCAGGTGACACGCCAATTGGCATATCTTGTGATAACCAAGTCATATAGGAGATAAAAGCATTCATCTCGTCTGAGTCCATATCTAAAGGTTTGCCGTCCATTGAGCGTTGAAAACAACCATTAACCCGCTCTTGTAATGAGTTGACACGTGCATCACGTGAGCGATAAATAGGAAAAATCCCTGGTAAGCCATTCCACGGTGCAGCGTAAGCCTCTGAGCCATTACCTAAGTGACAGCTGGTACAGTTAAGCTGATTGCCTACATTGTTAGGTAGCTCGCGATAAGTATGATTGGCAAGCTCCAATCCTCGGCGGACGGCAGCGCCATATTCGTCATCAGGGATAGTCGACTCATCAGGCATGCTGATGTTCAGTTTGGCACTTGGGTTGGCAGCCATATCATTTTTAATCTCAGTAGCACGTGCTTCAAGCGATTTTACTCGCGCTAATGCCTCAGCTTCTTCGACACGATCAACAGCTTTGGTACCTGTTTCGCTACAAGCCGTAATACTTACAGCACCGATAACGAAGATAGCTGCCATAAGAAGAGTAGAAGGTGGCTTGGCTTGTAAATATGTTTTCATTGAAATATCCTTATTATCAAAAATAATATATAAATCGATATTTTTATGATAATTTAATTTGCATAATGACAGTAATAAACTTAATGTTTTGCAAACAGCTGAATAATTAATCAATCTGTAAGTTGCTAGTAACACAATTGTATCAAATATAAATCATTAAAGTATATAAAAACGTAAAGTGTTTTAAGGTTTAAGAAAAATATCAATACTATCTCGAAGAGAACAAAAAAAGCGTCTTAGCACGAAATGCTAGACGCTTTTTTTGTAGTGATAGCGAATTATTTATAACTAACTATCTAACTGAACCATAAATTAAGCAATTTTAGGGGTTTTACCATCGTTGATCACATGCTCATCAACCATTACCGTTTTGGCATTTTTCATTGAGGGTAGCTCATACATGGTCTCAAGTAGGGCGTTTTCTACGATAGAGCGTAGTCCACGTGCACCTGTCTTGCGCTCCATAGCCTTTTTAGCAATGGCATCAAGTGCTTCTTGAGTAAAGCTAATATCAGCGCCTTCCATATCGAACAGATACTTATACTGTTTTACCAGCGCGTTTTTTGGCTCAGTCAGGATCTGTACCAATGCTTCTTCGTCAAGCTCTTCAAGTGCTGCCAACACTGGTAAACGACCAATCAATTCTGGAATAAGACCGAACTTGATTAAATCTTCTGGCTCAACTTGCTGGAGCAAATCTGAGCTGCGACGGCTATCATCTTTTGAGCTGACATCGGCGTTAAAACCAATACCGCCTTTTTCCGTACGTTGCTGAATCACTTGATCAAGACCTGCAAATGCACCGCCAACGATAATCAGGATATTGCTGGTGTCTACTTGAATAAGCTCTTGCTGAGGGTGTTTACGACCACCGTGTGGCGGGATGGCAGCGACTGTACCTTCGATAAGCTTCAGCAAGGCTTGTTGCACGCCTTCGCCTGATACATCGCGTGTGATAGACGGGTTGTCGCCTTTTTTGCTGATTTTATCAATCTCATCGATATAGATGATACCTTGCTCAGCCTTGCTCACATCATAGTCAGAGGCTTGTAATAGCTTTTGTACAATGTTTTCCACATCTTCACCGACATAACCGGCTTCGGTTAAAGTCGTGGCATCTGCCATCGCAAAAGGCACATCTAATAGACGTGCTAAGGTTTGTGCAAGTAAAGTCTTACCAGAACCCGTTGGACCAATCAGCAAGATATTACTTTTGGCCAACTCAACCATCGCATCGTCAGCACCGATCTTGGCTTTTTTACTGTCATTAGCTAAGGTTTGGCTGACTTTTAGACGCTTGTAATGGTTATAAACAGCGACAGACAGTGCTTTTTTGGCAGCGTCTTGACCGATGACGTACTCATCAAGTTTTGCACGCAACTCTTTAGGCGTTGGCAGTTTTTTGTTGACCCAAGAGGTATCAACTTCACCATCAGAGTCATCAGTTGTGCTATCAGCGATTAGGTCTGTGCATAGCTCAATACATTCGTTACAGATATTGGCATCGTCAGCGGCAATAAGCTGCTTGACTTCACTTTTAGCTTTACCACAAAACGAGCAATGCGGGTTGTTATCTTCTGCCATATAAAGGCACTCCTAAAATTTAATGCTTGTACTATTTCCAACAACAAACTAACACTCAATCACTAGTACTGTCTATATTTGCTAAACCTATGTACGCGGTGCTGATGCTTGATTGCTGTGTTTATTTGAGTGTTGGAAATAGTAATATTAGTTTCATACCACATAGCTATCTATCTAGCTGGGTAGGTGCTGTCTTTATAAAGAATCAGGGCGACGTTCTAAGACTTCATCAACCAGACCGTATTCTTTTGCTTCTTTAGCATCTAACCAAAAATCACGCTCAACGTCTTTTTCGATTTTTTCTACTGGTTGACCAGTACGCTCAGCCAAAATCTCGTTTAAGCGTGCGCGAGTTTTTAGAATTTCACGCGCGTTAATTTCGATATCTGTTGCTTGACCCTGAGCACCACCTGAAGGCTGGTGAATCATCACGCGAGAATTGGCTAGTGCATAGCGTTTGCCTTTTTGACCCGCGGCCAATAGGAATGAACCCATGCTGTAAGCACCGCCCATACAAATAGTGGATACTTCAGGCTTGATAAAATTCATAGTATCAAAAATAGCCAAGCCTGCACTGACTGAGCCGCCTGGTGAGTTGATGTATAAATGAATATCTTTATCAGGATTTTCAGCTTCTAAGAATAATAACTGGGCGACGATTAGGTTGGCCATATGGTCTTCGACCTGACCTGTCAAAAAGATCACACGCTCACGCAGCAAGCGCGAGAAGATATCAAAAGAGCGTTCACCGCGTGACGACTGTTCCACAACCATCGGTACCAATGCAGCTTGAGGTGCATTTTGCATGCTTTGCACATCGTTGTGTGCACTCATTAACATATCAAAATGAGGGTTGGCGGTGATGCGATCATAATCTGTCATAAAATGTCCTATAAATAAGTGTATAAAATAGAGTTACAAAATGAGCTAAGGGTTTATCCTGCTATGGTCTAATAATGGTATGCAAAATAGTGTAACAGACAATAATATATGAGCGTTATTAAGTATTAAACCTCATCCGATATAAACACTTTATAATCATGAACGATAATAATTAATAACAACTGACGCCATGATAACTGGTTTAGTTATAAGGCTGTATTAATTTTCGGTTAACTTTAATAATAATTAATAGCGATACCTAACAATCAAAGGTCTAAAGAAATTTCGCCTTTACGCTTCTGTTTGTACTTGTACAAGCTATTACAAATAATGGCTAAACAAACGATGCCAGTTATAACAATAACTTAAATGGTTATACGAAGAATGGTTCCCTATTGATAGGGTGTCTACGTTCAATTATCAAGGGTTAGACTCATAAACCACGAATAAAAATGCCCCAACAAATTGTTAGGGCATTTTTGATATATATTAGATCAATCGCGTGAGACCGCTAACTTACATAGCTTGTTGCTGTTGTTGCTGAGCCGCTAGTAAGTCCTGATAGCTGACTTCTTTGTCAGTGACGTTACCTTGATCAATAAGATAATCTACCACTTGGTCTTCTAGTACGACAGACTCAATGTTTGCACGTTGCTGTTTATCATTGGTGTAGTACTCGATGACTTCACTTGGGTCTTCATAGTTTTCTGCCGCTTCTTTGATGAAGGTTTCAACACGCTCTTGATCTACTTCAAGGTTTTGTGTGTCGATAACACGGGCAACGATGATACCAAGGCGGGCTGCACGTAACGCTTGTTCTTCGAATAGCTCGTTTGGCAGCATGTCTTTATCAAAGCTATCCGCATTCGCACCAAACTGCTGAGAAAAACGCTGCATCATCATGTTGCGCTGACGCTCGATTTCTTGCTCTAGCATCGCATTTGGTACGTCAAACTCGTTCTTTTCTAGCAATGCATCAAAAGTCGCTTGCTTAACTTGGCTACGCGCCGCGTTTTTGATTTCGCGTTCCATGTTTTTGCGTACATCTGCTTTGAGCTTGTCAACGCCGCCTTCAGTCACGCCAAATAGCTCAAGGAACTCGTCATCGATTTCAGGTAGTTTTGATTTTTCAACCAGTTTTACGTTGATTTTGAACTGCGCTTCTTTACCCGCTAAGTTTTCAGCTTGATAGTCTTCTGGGAAGGTCACATCAATCGTTTTTTCTTCGCCAGCTTTCATACCTTTGATGCCAGCTTCAAAACCTGGGATCATCTGGTTGCTACCGATAACCAATTTAAAGTCTTCAGCTGAGCCACCTTCGAACTTCTCACCATCAATCGAACCTTCAAAGTCAAAAGTCACTTGGTTGTCTTTGGCGGCCATGCCTTTTTTCTCGACGAACTCTTGACGCTGCTTTTGCAAGTTTTCGATCATAGTATCGACATCTTCATCTTTAACAGTCGCGGTATGACGCTCAACTTCGATCTCATCGATACCTTGAACGTCGACTTCTGGGAAGATTTCAACAGTCGCTTGGTAAACTAAGAAGTCGTCTTCTAATTTAACATCATCGATGTTTGGCATGCCAACGGCGCGAATGTCTTCAGATTTGATTGCTTCAAACACGGTATCGCGAATCACATCATTGATTACTTCTTGCTGAATACCAGCACCATACTGTGAACGGATATGAGACATTGGAACGTTACCTTTACGGAAACCATCAATCTTGGCAGTCTTCGCCACTTGACGAATACGGCCTTCAACTTTGTTTTGAATTTTTTCAACAGGAACTTTCACTGTCAGCTGGGTTTCTTTTTCCGACAGCTTGTTGGTTGTGACTTGTAAATCTGTAGCCATGTTAATTACACCTTTATGATTAAAATAACAGGCAATCGCCCCTCTAAATATACAAGGGTTATGCCGATTGCCATTGGAATGAATAGGGGTACTAAAGTACTTATGTTCCGATACTTATAAGTCAGTCATTAGATAATGCAAATAACACTATCTAGTATTCTATACAATATCGATAATCCAAGACCAGTTTTCTCTACCAAAAGCGTTACAATGACGATTGCACTGTCATACGTTGTGCATTTATAAACATTGTGCTTTTGTAAATGGTACAGTCGGCCAGAATCTTGCAATAAAATTTTAAAAGTAGAACAGTATAATCTATCTGTTAATTAAAGTAAAAGCTATCTGTCAGGATGGACGGTAAGCAAAAGTACTAGTAAACAAAAGCACTAATAAAAAAGCTTTCATAAACAAGTATAGAAAGTTGAAACTAAAAAATTATTATCATATAAAAAACGAGCGCTATTTATGTCAGTGGCCATTATATAAGTAGCTACAACTGCTCTAATAGCTGCCGGATAGCTTGCCCGCGGTGGCTGATGCTGTTTTTATTAGCGGCACTTAAGCTTGCAGCAGTTGCCTGCAGCTTAGGTAACCAAAACAGTGGATCATAACCAAAGCCGCCGTCACCATGCGGCGTCTCCAAAATTTCTCCATGCCATAGACCTTGGGCGATAATCGGTAGTGGGTCATCAGCATGACGTACCATTGCCAGTACGCAGACGAACATACCTTTAATGGGCGTATCCGGCTGCTCATCACGGATAGGGCGCAAGTCAGCGATGAGCTTAGCGTTGTTCTTAGCATCATTGCCATGTTCACCTGCGTAGCGCGCTGAGTAGATGCCTGGTGCATTTCCTAAAACTGGCACACATAAGCCTGAGTCATCAGCAATAGCTGGCAGTCCGCTGATTCGGCTGGCATGACGCGCTTTAATGATGGCGTTTTCAACGAAGCTCAAACCATCCTCGACGGCATCCTCAATCTCTAATTGTCCTTGCGGTACGATAGTAACGTCTAGGTTGGCTTCAGCGAAGAGTCTTTTAAATTCTGCAAGTTTGCCTTGGTTATTACTGGCAAGCACCCACTGGTTTTGAGTAGTTTTAGATAATGGTAAAGCTGGACTCATAAAATACATCCGTCATTGATAGTCATATATGATTAATAGTTATAAAGATAAAAAACAACATCAGTCCTACGTCATAATTTAATAGTTCTGTTGTATGCTGACTCTATCGTTTAATAAAATGTGCACGAAACAAGATACTATCAATAAAGCTTATAACATTCAGTAACTGATATTGTGCAAATGCTTTGCTATAATAGCTGGCAAGCTACAGTGAATTATAGCTTATAGCTTGTGAATTTAAAGTTAATAATAGCTTTTAAGTCAATTACTTGGCTTTTAAGTGAATAACAATGTTTACGCTAATTTGTTTAAATTAGCCTTTAGATTCATCCTGATGAGCACTAGCACATCAAGCAATAACGTTCATTCATTAACAATAAACTCAGCCAATTTAGCTCGGTATTTTGTGGTGTCTTGTTTGATATACACAAAATATGAGTGGCCAAATAAGCAAGGATAAAATAACTATGTCAAATATTAAACTACCAGATCTTCCTTATGCAAAAGACGCACTAGAGCCGCATATCAGTGCCGAAACACTAGAGTATCATCATGATAAGCATCACGCAGCTTATGTGAATAAATTAAAAGACTTGCTACCAGGTTCTGGCCTAGAAGACAAAACGTTGCCAGAGATCATCGAAGCGACTGCGAAAGACGACAGCAAGCAGACTATGTTTAACCAAGCAGCGCAAGTTTGGAACCATACGTTCTACTGGAACTGCATGACACCAGACAATGGCGGCGGCGAACCTACTGGTGATCTAAAAGGTAAAATCGAAGAAGACTTCGGTAGCTATGATAAGTTCCGTGAAGAGTTCAAAAACGCAGCAACGTCACAGTTTGGTTCAGGTTGGGCGTGGCTAGTGACTGACAAAGTTGGCGGCAAACTCTCTATCATGAAAACCAGCGATGCAGATAACCCACTTGCACACGATAAAGTAGCTGTATTGACTTGTGATGTGTGGGAACATGCATACTACATTGATTATCGCAACCGTCGTCCTGACTATGTCGATACGTTCCTAGACAAGTTAGTGAACTGGGACTACGCAAACGCTAAATACAAAGGTCAAGATGCTGGTGTTGAAGGTAAATAAGCTACCTAGCTTTTGATTTGTAAATAAAAAGAGGACGCTGAGAGGCGTCCTTTTTTTGTGCAATTTTTATTATCTGAAAATACCAGTACGATCCTATTTTGCGAAAAATAATTATGTTTTCTGATTGGAGTTATCAGCTATTAAATTTTTTGTTTCAACAATCGACAAAGTCTTGTCTTTTTTTCTATGGACGACAGAGTGACAATTTGCGCAAAGAGGAATTAGGTCTGTTTCAGGATCTATTTCTTTAGGTACTTCAAATTCTGATACAGGAACTATATGATGAACATGAATAAATCCTTCAGCATATGATTCATAGAAATCCCCAAAGTTAAATCCACAGGCAGAACAAGAGTTGCCGTGAATGGCAATCGCTTGCTCTCTGTATTTAGGGTTTCTTTCGTATGTAGTTACATAGCGTTTTGATTTTTTACCTTCACTGAAAGACTCAAGAGAATCCTGGTAGTTCTCTGTAATTGCATCTGAGATATAAGCAGTTTTCTGCTCGGAGACTTTGATAAGATTGGTTTTGGATACAATAAGATGGTAAGTATTCTCATCGATTGCTCTTACCCCATCACGCCAGTAATTGGATTTCCTCGACTCAGGAATTGTTTCTAGGTACTTGGAGTCGTCTTTTGCTAAAACTGCTTCTCTAAAGGGTATAAAATCAGTAATAGTAGCAAAAAAATCATTTTTACTACTTTCTTTATCTAGATAGGTTTTACCAATTTTAGCAATACCGAAATAATGAGGGTAATCAGATAATCTAGTTTTCGAGAAAGCCTTTTTTTTGAGACTTCCTTTGTAATAAATAATATTAGTGCCTGGCTCTAGATGTTTCAAATATTTTTTGGGAAAGTGATAAAGGAATCCAGTTTTATCAGCCCAAGCAGATTCATCATTTTCAGTTATTATTGTATACACTCTATTTCCTTACGTCTTAAATTTAGCAGTCGTATTACCTTTATGTGAAAAGCTTAATCACTGACTATGCTAATTATATCTATCAAATCACCTCAAACCCAAACTTGCCCAACGCTTCTCTTAACATCGCAATATTATAATAAGCATGCGCATTAACGGTGTTTTGAAAGAAGATATACAGCGTATCAAAATGCTGACGCTGATTGGCAATGGCTTGCGCCCAGTTGTTCATCTCCGCCTCAGAGTAGCGATAATCATGGCGGTCGGCGGCGCTCATCGCATCCCACCAGTTTAAATTATTGCCATGCATGCGCAGATACCCTGTGCGCTCGGTAAATATCAGCCGTGACGGTGGTAGACCGCTGACTTTGGGATAATCGACGCTACACCAAATCAAGCCTTGTTCTTTAAAGCTATCGACCACTTGCGGCGTATGCCAGCCGTTGTGACGAAACTCGACTGCCAGCGGATAATCTTGAAACCAACTAACGAGGTTTGCTAGATAA
Organism: uncultured Psychrobacter sp.; assembly: GCF_947488565.1. Taxonomy (GTDB): domain Bacteria; phylum Pseudomonadota; class Gammaproteobacteria; order Pseudomonadales; family Moraxellaceae; genus Psychrobacter; species Psychrobacter saeujeotis. The sequence goes on from NZ_CANKZC010000007.1 coordinate 39,252, forward strand.
AGCCGATGCTCACGAGTGCGATCAAATCCATGCGGAAATTGAAGTAATAAAGGCGCAAGAGCTTCCGCTTCGATTAGCGGTGTCAAGGCATTAAGAAAAGCTTGTGCATGCTCCGCTGTGCCTTTTCGTGCATGAGTAAAGTCTTGATGCAGCTTGACGGCAAACTTTAACTGACTGTCTGCTTGCACGTAGGCTTTATTAACCATCCCAGCAAAGGCTTTTTGGCCAATAGGCGCATAAAAGGTGCTATTAATCTCAACCGCACCGTATTGCTTTGCATATTCTCGTAAGAAGTCGGTCTTTTTAGTACCAGTTGGATACAGCGTGCCAAGTAAGTCGGTATCGCTATAGCCGCCAGTGCCGAGGTAAATAGTAGGTTTACTGTCCATGTTAACCACGCTATATCGTTTCTACATTGAGTTGACTGTATTATTTTTTACGCGACCATAACCATTCTATCAATGCTAATAATGCATTATCATCTGCATCACCGCCAAGCTCGCGAGTGATAGCGGTTTGTCCATTATTAAACAATGATTGGGCGTAGTCTTTGGCAGTGCTCACGCCCATCAATTTTACATAGGTAGATTTGTCTAATTTCTCATCACTACCGGCGGGTTTGCCTAAGGCGTCAGTAGAGGTGGTGACGTCCAAGATATCATCTTGCACTTGAAAGGCCAGTCCAATATGCTGCGCGCATTCTTGTAATGCCATACGTTGCAAAGCCGTTGCTCCGGCACAAATACCACCCATTAGCATAGCCGCTTCAATTAACGCCCCAGTTTTGTCGCGATGAATGGCCTCTAATTCTTCTTGAGAAATATTAGTATGCGCTTCAGCATTCAGATCCAGCATTTGACCTGAGACCATGCGGCGAGCGCGCGGTGCAAACACGGCCAATAGCTGGCTTGCAATGTCTGAATCAAAAGGCGCGAAAGTAGGCAGCTCTGCGGTTAAAACCTCAAAGGCCAAAGTTTGCAATACATCACCCGCCAGCAGTGCCGCCGCTTCGTCAAACACAATGTGACAAGTTGGCTGGCCTCGGCGCAGCTCATCGTCATCCATGCATGGCAAGTCATCATGTACCAGTGAGTAGGTATGCAATAGCTCTACAGCCAATGCAGCGCGGCGACACATGTCATAATCTGAGTCGTTTTCTAGCAGTGATTGCAAGTCAGTAATTTTTACGTGATCGGTTAAATTTGAGTTGTCAGATAAATCATCTGTCTCGATATCTGCTTCACCATCTACATTTATACTGGCATCAATACTGACAAAACTACTGGCCACTAATAAAGGTCGTACCAATTTGCCTTGTCCTGTCATCACATAACGACATGCGTCATCAAGCGGACTTGGTAAGTTTGCATAAGCAAATAATACGTCAATATCTTGCGCTAACTGTGCGCGTAATGTGCTATAAAAGTGCTCAAAATTGGTAAAAGGAACAAAACGAGGCGCAGTAGAAACAGACATAACTCAACCAACCACCATATAAATAAAAATAGAGAATACGTGAATAAAAATAGATAACAAGCCAGTGTAACATGATAGCTGATATGGCTTATGCGTATATGCTAAGCGCTGTTTTATTTTGGTTACGTATTGGTGATTTAACTTATAGGTTGAATGTGTTTTGATGAAGTAATCACACGTCTTGGTACTGTTGCTCAATCAAATAGATTGTATTTAAAATTCACAAGCCAATACGCATATAAAAAAATTAGTGACAAGGTATAAAGTGTAAGGTAGAGGTCAGTGATTGGTTGACGAGTTTGGATTTTATCAATTAATGTTAATAGTGACTTGTGAGTCTGGTATTAGCTTGTGACAGTTGGGGGCATAATCCCCTACACTAAATGACGTCAAAACAGTATAACTAGGCGCCATATCGATGAGCGCAGAATAATAAACACATCATCACTGTCTTTTATCAGTCGTTGGGTTATAGACTGATAAATTGACAGTAATTTTATTCGTTTTATTTACAACCATTAGCTAGTTATTTTCATTCTAAAACGTAGCTTTTATAATTTGATCTTTATTACATAGCAAGGAGTTTCAAATGGTATACCAAGGAAATCGCATCACGGTGACAATGCTAGAGGATGGCATCGCCAACATGCAATACAACGCCGAAAATGAGAGCGTGAACAAGTTCGATGCCGAAACCAACAAGCAATTTGATGAAGCGATAAGCGCGCTTGAAAAGTCTGATGACGTTAAAGGTCTTATTGTCACCTCAAGCAAAGGCGTATTTATCGCTGGTGCTGATATTACTGAATTCGTCGGCTCATTCAAGAAGCCAGAGAGTGAGATTAAAGATTGGGTTGTCGGTATTAACGATACTTTTAACCGTTTTGAAGACTTACCGTTCCCAAAAGTAGCTGCCATCAATGGCGCAGCACTAGGCGGTGGTTGTGAGATGACCTTAGTGTGTGAGTATCGTGTCATGAGTGACAAAGCGATTATCGGTTTACCAGAAACTCAGCTAGGTATTTTCCCAGGTTTTGGTGGTACGGTTCGTAGTACTCGCGTCATCGGTATCGATAACGCGCTTGAATTAATCGCCACTGGCAAGCCAAAAAAACCACTAGAGGCTCTCAAGCTAGGCTTGGTTGATGCAACCGTTCCTGCTGATGACTTACAAGATGCTGCCATTGATTTGGTCAAAAAATGCATCTCAGGTGAGCTTGACTGGCAGGCCAAGCGTGAAGAGAAGCTCGAGCCTGTTAAGCTAAACCAGCTTGAGCAAGCAATGGCGTTTAACAGTGCCAAAGGCATGATCTTCTCTAAAGCCAATCCTAAGCAGTACCCAGCACCAGCCATCGCGATTGAAGCGATTGAAAAGCATGTTAACTTGCCACGTGATAAAGCGATTGAAGTTGAAGCTGCTGGTTTTGCCAAAGCTGCCAAAACGCCACAAGCAGAGAGCTTGGTTGGTCTATTCTTAAATGATCAATTGGTTAAAAAATTAGCGAAGCAGCATAGCAAGCAAGCACATGATATCAATGAAGCGGCCGTACTAGGCGCTGGTATCATGGGCGGCGGTATCGCTTATCAGGCAGCCAGCAAGGGCTTGCCAATTATCATGAAAGACATCAAGTCTGAGCAATTAGATTTGGGTATGAAAGAGGCCAGTAAAATATTAAGCAAAATGGTCGATCGTGAGAAGATGACCCCAGCCAAAATGGGTGAAACTTTGAGCCGTATTCGTCCAACGCTGAACTATGGCGACTTTGCTGAGACTGACATCGTCATCGAAGCGGTAGTAGAAAATCCTAAGGTTAAACATGCTGTACTAAAAGAGGTTGAAGGTCTGGTCAAAGATGACTGTATTCTTGCCTCTAATACTTCAACGATTTCTATCACTCATTTGGCGACAGTACTTGAGCGTCCAGAAAACTTCGTCGGTATGCACTTTTTTAACCCAGTACACCGTATGCCACTGGTGGAAGTTATCCGCGGTGAGAAGTCCTCTGAAGAAGCGATTGCAACCACCGTTGCGTTGGCTTCCAAAATGGGTAAAGTACCGGTCGTGGTCAATGACTGCCCAGGTTTCTTGGTCAACCGCGTATTGTTCCCATACTTCGGTGCGTTTGATTTACTACTTAAACAAGGCGCTGATTTTGTCCATGTTGATAAAGTCATGGAAAAATTCGGCTGGCCGATGGGTCCTGCTTACCTAATTGACGTAGTTGGTTTAGATACTGGTGTCCATGGGGCAGAAGTCATGGCAGAAGGTTTTCCTGACCGCATGAAGCCTGATTATAAAGGCGCGATTCAGCATCTGTATGACAATGAGCGTCTAGGTCAAAAGAATGGTGTTGGTTTCTATAAGTACGAAACAGATAAGCGCGGTAAGCCAAAGAAAGTTGCTGACGACGCCACTTATGAGCTATTAAAAACCACGACAGATAGCGACACGCAGGAGTTTGATGATCAAACCATCATTGACCGCACTATGCTGGCTTTCTGTAATGAGACCGTACGCTGTCTAGAAGACAATATCGTCAGTACGCCAAGTGAGGCGGATATGGCGATGATTATGGGTGTTGGTTTCCCGCCATTCCGCGGTGGCCCTTGCCGTTATATTGATCAAATGGGTCTAGATAACTACTTGGCACTGTGTGAAAAGTACGCACACCTTGGCAAAGCTTATGAAGCGCCACAAAAGATTCGCGACATGGCAGCAGCAGGTGAGACTTTTTACGCCACAGCGTAACGAGCATACCGTATAAGGATAAGTGGGGTACGTTTGCAAGTATCACTGATAGCGATGGCTATATCGAGAGAGTGAACAGCAAGCGTACCGTTTTGGTCGGTTCAATTTGTTTCTAGCCCTAAAAAATTAGGTATACAGGTAAATATCGTATCTAGTATCAAAGCGAGCTGATAACACTGACAATAAAAATTGAAAAGGAAGATAGTATGACAACTTTAAGTCCAAAAGATGTGGTCATCGTAGACGGTGTACGCTCAGCAATGGGAAAATCTAAAAACGGTATGTTCCGCCATGTTCGCGCTGATAACATCTCAGCGGAATTGGTTCGTGCTTTGGTAGAGCGTAACGATTTTGATACCAACGATGTCGAAGATATTATTTGGGGTTGTGTCAACCAGACGCTTGAGCAAGGTCTAAATATCGGTCGTAACATTGGTCTGCTGGCTGGTATTCCAAAGACCGCTGGCGGTCAAACGGTCAACCGTCTATGTGGTTCCTCCATGCAAGCGCTACATACGGCAGCGGCGCAAATCATGACCAACCAAGGTGATGTGTTTATCATTGGTGGTGTTGAGCACATGGGTCATGTTGGCATGATGCACGGTGTTGACTTGAACCCTGCTGCTTCTAAGCATTATGCAAAAGCCTCGAACATGATGGGTTTGACAGCTGAAATGCTTGGTCGTATGAACAATATCACGCGCGAAGAGCAAGACGCCTTTGGTCTTGAGTCACATCGCCGTGCATGGGCTGCGACCACTGAAGGTCGTTTTGACAATGAAATTATCGGTATCGAAGGTCATGATGCCGCAGGTCGTCTGCAACTATGTACTGTTGATGAAGTGATTCGTCCAGATGCGACAATGGAGCAAATGCAAAAGCTACGCCCAGCCTTTGATCCTAAAGGCGGTACAGTGACTGCTGCTACTTCATCTGCCCTATCTGACGGTGCGTCAGCAATGCTAGTCATGAGTGCACAAAAAGCCAAAGATTTAGGCCTGAAGCCTCGTGCTCGTATTCGCAGCATGGCTGTTGCTGGTTGTGATGCCGCTATCATGGGTTATGGTCCGGTACCTGCGACCAACAAAGCCCTGAAGCGCGCTGGCATGAGCATCGATGATATGCAAACCATCGAGTTAAACGAAGCCTTTGCAGCGCAAGGCTTGTCAGTACTTAAAGCGTTGAACTTGACGGACAAGCAAGACATCGTCAACATCAATGGTGGCGCGATTGCGCTGGGTCATCCACTCGGTTGTTCTGGTGCACGTATCACTGTGACTTTGTTGAACGCCATGGAGCAATCAGACACTGAAATTGGTCTGGCGACCATGTGTATCGGTCTTGGTCAAGGTATCGCTACCGTGATTGAGCGTGTTTAAGATTTTGAAATAGCAGTCGTTTTGTAAAATTTAGATATGCTAACCCAAGCCTTCGGTTAAATAACTGGAGGCTTGTTTGTGTGTAAACAATCAAAAACCATCTATGACATAACGTTCATAAGTTGTTAATAAAGATTATGTTTATTGACGCACTGGACGAAATATGACTAAATGAGCGTATATCAAATAACAACAAACCAATCATTTAGTCTGTAGCGATGTGCTACAAACGTACAAGGAGTGTACTTAACATGGCCACTATGATTACCGACCGCACGTATCGTATCGCTCGTGAAAATACGCAAGCAATGCTTATCGATGTGCAAGAGCGCCTAACGCCGCACATTTATGATCACGAAAACATCGTCAAAAAAATAACAACGTTGATAAAAGGTCTACAGGCCCTTGATATTCCTATTATGCTTAATGAGCAATATAAAAAAGGTCTCGGTGATACGTTACCTGAAGTTTTTGAGCTATTAGAAGGTAATAACGCTAAAAGTTTTGAAAAAGTCACGTTTAGCGCTTGCGACAACGATGATTCATGGCATTATTTGGCGCAGCAAAACCGTAGCATCGTTTTATTATTCGGCGTTGAGACGCATGTGTGTGTCATGCAAACGGCGTTAGATTTACTGGATAATGGTATGCAACCAGTCATTGTTGGCGATGCGGTAGGATCACGCTTTCCATATGATAAAAAACAAGCCATACGGCGTATTCGCCGCGCAGGTGGGGTAATTACTACGGTTGAAACCATATTGTTTGAGCTATGTCGCACAAGTCGCGACCCTGCATTTAAGACCATTAGTAATCTGATTAAGTAGTCAATTATTGTTAAAGATAATTGTCATTAAAGGTAGTTATTAAACGATCTAGATAATGAATTGCCTAGTCAGGTTTTATTAAAAATAGACAATATAAGGCATAAAAGATGAATAGGGTAAAGCAGTACGGTTTTAAACCGCTCTTAGCAGTTGTATTTTCAATAATGATGATACAGCCGGTTATGGCTGCCAGTCCTAACAGCAGTGGTAGCAAGCTGGCAGCAGATGCCAAAAAACAAATCGGTGTGACAGTCAATTATGACGCCACTTATCGAAAAATGGACTTTCCACGTGGTGATGTACCGATGAAAACGGGGAGAAGTACCGATGTCATTGTGCGTGCTTATCGTTTGCAAAATATAGATTTACAGCAGCTGGTCAATCACGACATGAAATCAAATTGGTCAGAATATCCAAAGAATTGGGGATTAAAGTCACCGGATAACAATATTGACCATCGCCGAGTGGCCAATCTTGAAGTGTTTTTTGAGCGTCATGGAAAATCATTATCTGTCACTGACAAAAACAGTTTTAAGACAGGGGATATTGTGACGTGGCGACTGCCAAAAGACAACGTGCCGCATATCGGTATCGTCTCAAACAAAAAGGCCGCTGATGGGACGCCGCTTATTATTCACAATATTGGAGATGGTACGCAAGAAGAAAATATCCTTTTCACTTATCCTATTGCTAAACATTTTCGTTACTAAAACTCTTGGTATAGATGATATAAAATTATTCATGGTGCAGATGATGGATAATGCGGCGCAAAATAAAACCCAGTCAATATTGCCATGTTATTGACTGGGTTTTTTAATGAGTTTTTATTTATTTCCCTGTATGGGCAGCCCCTAGTAATTGACCCATTTGTACCACGCTGTTCGCCATTATATTATCTTGCCAGTCAGCTTTTGCAGCTTTAGGCAATATAACAATGGCGGTTGACCCCAGATAAAAGCGCCCAAGCTCATCGCCCTTTTCAAGTTTCATGTCATGATCAGCTTCTTGAATATCGTCGGTACGGGTAATCTTACCTGTCGCTACCGTCTCGATACCAGCGACAATCATCGCTCCCACCATGACGACTGCTGCTTTGCCGTACTCGGTGTCAAATAGACAAACCAAACGCTCATTACGAGCAAATAAATCAGGAATATTGGCAGCAGTGGTAGTATTGACTGAAAACAAGGTGCCTGGTACATAGCGAGTTTTAGTCAAAGTGCCCGCAAATGGCATGTGTACGCGATGATAGTTACTAGGCGCTAGATAGACAGTTGCAAAGCTCCCATCAGCGAAGTAGCTCCCATCGTCACTATCAGCAAGTAGCTGCCCGATGTCATAGTAACGCCCTTTGGCTTGAAGCAGTTTATGGTCATGAATGTGACCGAGCTGAGAGACAATTCCATCAGCAGGGCTTACAATGCCATGGGTAGTAGTATCGATCGCACGCGCATCGTCTTTGAGCTCACGGGTAAAAAAGTCGTTAAAGCTCTCGTAAGCATTTAAGCTTTGACGTTCGTATTCATCCAACTTTACATCATATGCTTTTGCAAAGCTGCGAATAAAAGCACGTTTAACCATTGGATGACGGCTAGCCGCCAAACGTCCAGCAACTTTGCTAAGTTTTTGCTGCGGTACAAACTGCTGAATGGTGGTAAATAAAGTCATAAAGGGTTACCAAAGTAGTTGTTAAAATAAAAAATAAAAGTTAGAAATAATAAATGTCTATATTTTATCATGGTCAGCACTCAATCGTATGACCATAATTGTTTAAGGAGGTAATCTATGAAAGTACTTATTCAGCGGGTCAATCGTGCTAGTGTCACAGTTGATGAAAGCTGCGTTGGCTCAATTGAGCAGGGTATACTGGCATATATCGGCTTAGGGCATGATGATGATTTACAACAGGCAAAACGTATGATCGATAAGATTATCACTTATCGTGTTTTTGAAAATACAGCTGATCCAGCTAAGCTTGGCAAACTGGATAAAAATGTACAACAGGTAGGTGGCGGATTATTACTGGTATCACAATTTACCTTGATGGCCAAAACAGACAAAGGACGACGCCCTGACTTTGGCGGTGCGATGCCGCCCGAGGCTGCAAAAGTATTGTTTGAGCAATTAGTCGCTTATGCAAAGACTCAGCATCCCAACGTTGCAACGGGACAGTTCGGAGCTGATATGCAAATCGATAGCGTCAATGATGGGCCACTAAACTTTTTGTTAGAAGTTTAAAGAGCGAATGTCATCAAATTGTCATAATTAACGCGTTTAATAGACGGTTATTAACGAGTGTTTACCGTCTTTTTTAGCTTAAAGTTCCTTCTTATATAATTATTCAGCGCTTAATAATAAGGTTGTCCTATGCATAATGAGCAAATTTTGATTGTCGAAGATGAGCCTGCCATTCGTGAAATGGTGGTGATGACGTTGGAGATGGCTGGATTTGACAGCTTGCAAGCGGCTGATGTGTCAGAGGCGCATCAACAAGTGGTTGATCATCGTCCTGCGCTTATCTTATTAGATTGGATGTTACCTGGAGATAAAAGCGGTATTGATTTTTGTCGTATGCTTAAAAGCGATGAGCTGCTGGCTGAGATACCAGTCATTATGCTGACGGCCAAAAGTGAAGAGGACAGTAAAGTTCATGGGCTTGATGCGGGGGCTGATGATTATATGACCAAGCCTTTTTCGACACGAGAGCTAATTTCAAGGATTAAAGCGGTATTGCGTCGTAGTAGTGCGCTGAGTGCTGATAAGCCCATTGAGATAGGTAAGCTGAGCCTAGATCCCAAAGGCCAACGCGTCACGGCCAATGATAAGGTTGTGGATATCGGACCGACAGAGTATAGGTTATTGGCGTTTTTTATGAGTCATCCAGAGCGTGCCTATACGCGCGCACAACTGCTCGATCAGGTATGGGGCGGTAATGTCTATATCGAAGATCGGACAATTGATGTGCATATCAGGCGTTTGCGTAAATTATTAAAGCCCCACGACTGCGATACGTTGATTCAAACAGTGCGTGGTACTGGTTATCGGTTCTCTAATTTCATTGAGCCAGTATGAGCCAGTTTAAACAGAACGACATATGCATGACAAAGTAACGCAGTAGATAGTCGTAAGGGTATGAAAGATATGATAACGCCTATAGAAAACGAGCAACAAAACGAGCCAGAACAGCACCCGCAAGATCAAGCAACTCAGCAAGAAGTGATGGGCCAGCTCAAAAAAATCAGAAGCTCATTACGTGCTCTACAAGACGCCGTAATATTGCTCAATGATGATGATAGTCTAGAGTGGTGGAATCAAGCTGCTGAGGATTTACTATTGCTACAAGTAGCAGATAAGGGTAAGAGTATTTTTGATTTTATCAATGTGCCTGAGTTTCGCCAGTACTATCAAGCCATGACGACACCCAACGATGGTGTGCATATGGCATCTTGGCGAGATCCTAAGCGTTATTTAAAATGCGAGCTCACCCCTTTTGGGGACGAAAAACTATTAATCATCTATGATGTGACTCGTCTGCATCATTTGGAACAAATGCGCCGCGACTTTGTGGCAAATGTCTCCCATGAGCTTAGAACACCATTGACGGTGTTAATGGGTTATCTCGAAAACTTTTCAGATCAACCAGACATGCCACCGCATTGGCAGCGTGGGTTTGAGCTGATGACCCAGCAGACAGCGCGTATGAATAGAATCGTCAATGATTTATTACTGTTGTCTCGGATTGAGATTGAAGAGACGCATGAGTTTCATTATATTAATATGACCAAACTGCTAACCCATATCTACGATGATGCCCAAGCTTATAATAGCGAATATGGGCATAGCATACGTTTGCAGATAGATACCTATGATGGCTTATACGGGTCAGAGATGTATTTAAATAGCGCCTTGTCTAACTTGGTCATCAATGCCATCAAATACACACCCAAAGGCGGCAATATCACAATCAGCTGGGCCAAGACCTCTGAAGGCTGCCGTTTTGCTGTTGAGGATGATGGTATCGGTATTGCACCTCAGCATATCACGCGGTTGACTGAGCGGTTTTATCGTATCGATAGTGGTCGTAGCCGTGCCACAGGCGGTACTGGGTTAGGTCTCGCAATTGTCAAACACGTCTTATATCAATACGATGTAAACTTACAAATTGAGTCAACAGAGGGCGTAGGGTCGACGTTTAGTGCGTTGTTCCCCGCCAACCATATACGATCTGAGCCTACGCTTTAGTCTTTTTGTAAAAGTGGGTAAGGATTGACAGCACTGCCGCTGATATAAATACCATAATGTACGTGCGGCGGTGTACCTTTGGCATTACCACTATCACCAATATAGCCTATGATATCACCAGCATCTACCCAGTCGTTGGGAGTTATATCAGCATAATCTTCTAGGTGTGCATAATAATGTCCTGCACCGCCAGGACCTACGACCACTACCACACGTCCGCCTAATGTATTTTCGCCAACCTTACTGACAATGCCTTGCGTCGTTGACTGTACTGGTGTGCCGCGCGGTGCAAAGATATCGATGCCTTCATGCGTACGACCTTGGCTACGCGCAGCGCCCCACGTATCAGTTAGATGCTGTTCTGGTAGCGGACTGGGTAGGCTGTTTTCTGTCGGCAACTCTTGTTGTAATAAGCTGAGCTGTTGCCATTTCGCTACTACAAACGACTGGGTTTGTTGGCTGATGCTCGGTAGTAGTTTGTCGAATACAAATAATAGCGCCAATAGCACAGCAGCCTTAATCAATACGCTTAATGTACGGCGCAAAAACGTTGGCTTGGGTGGTTGTTGATTTAGATTCGCTGGCATCGACATCTCTTGGGTTTTATATTAAGTTTTTGCATTAATTTCAATTGATATTATAAGAGTCTCGCTCTATAACGTTTGTATCGCATTGTTATATGACGCTTTTATCCCCATAAAGACTGAGGCTGCATATGACAATACTATAGTTAGTATAGAATAAAATCGATACTTTTATAAGAATTTACTACTGGCATAGATTTTATAGTGAATCGGCCAGATTCTTGACAGACTCTTTTGGGACTAATACTGATGACTGGCTCTTTATGACTGATACTGCGCTTATTATTGATACTGAAACCGACCAAGGTCGAGATCCACGACCTATCCAAGTTGCGACTATTAATGTGGCAAGTGGGTTTGAGTGGATGAAATACTTTAACAGTGGCCGTCCTATATCGCCAATTGTGATCAAAGTTCATGGCATTACCGATGATGATGTCGCTGGACTTGAGCGTTTTGAATTGGATGAATTTGACTTGCCGCAGTATCTGATTGGCCATAATGTACGCTTTGATTGGCGAGTGATCGGTAGGCCGTCTGCTAAGCTGATTTGCACCGTGCGACTGGCGCGCGTCGCTTTTCCAGAATGGCGATATTATGGGCAGTCCAAATGTATTGAGCAGTTATTGGGACAAGAGGAAGCCAGCAAAATGACCATTGCAGCGCATGATGCACTAGGTGATGCACGCATGTGTTATTTGCTTTACCAAGCTTGCTGTGAGCGCCTACAAATCAAGCCCACAGATTTTGAGACAGCGCATCAGATTTCAAACACCGCCAACCCAGTTGCGAAGATGCCATTTGGGAAATATAAAGGCAAGCTTATTAAAGAAGTACCTATTGGCTACGTTAAGTGGATGCTTGGCAATATTCATAACATGACACCGTCATTACATTCTGCTCTGACCAAGCGCCTCAAGGCAGAAGAGGCCAATAGCATTAAGGAATGAATGCGCGGTTTGAATATAAGATACATTGTATTTATTGTGATTGCTCGTTTAGCCAGTCCACTGCCATTTGCCACAGCTCTGGGGCTTTAGCGTTGGTTTTACTACTAAAATAGCGCATGTGTCCAATGCTGTTTAAGCCAAAGTCTTTTGGATCAAGGATGCGTTTTTCGATTGGCATTTTGGTAAATACGCGAATCATGTCATCCATGTTTTTACTATTGGCAATGTCATCATCGCTAAAGCCGAGCCACAATGCTGGCATGCTCAGCTCATCATAGAAATGCGTGTGAACACTTTTGCCAAAGGCGGTCTTGATATAGCCTGCGCCATTGCACCACGCGCGCCATTGACGAGCTACGCTGCGCGGTAGCGGCTCACCCATACCGATTTTATCGGCTGGGGTGTAGCCTAAGGTTAAGTTAGTGAGTGGAATAAAGGCATCCATAAAACCCATTGCCTTAAGCTTGTAAGGCATGTCCATATTTTTAATGCATCCTGAGGAACAAGCGACATTAAAAACTGAAGCAATAGAGGCATAGTTGGGCATAAGGCCAATCAGCTGACCGCCTGCGCTATGGCCAATCAGATGATAAGTGGCATTACCGAACTCATCCTGTAAGGCATCGAGAGCGGCTGGCATATCATGTCGCCCCCAACTGATAAGGGAGGCATCGCATTTGGTCAAATCGGTCGTCAGCGACTCGCCAATACCTTCATTATCAAAGGTTAGTACTCCAAAGCCTTGCTCTGCTAAAAAAGTCGCAAAATTGTGATAGAACTGACGTTTGATACCAGTCGCTGGCGCGATCATCACAGCTGTTTTTACAGAAGTTTTGGGGCGGTAAATGGTCGCTGACAACGCTCGATTGCGATCAGATATGATGGTCAACGCATAAGTATCGATACTCGTAACCTTCGTCTCTAATGGATCGTTGTTTGTAGTATCAAGAGGCGTAGCAGACATGCGCTCTCGTTTATTTGTAGAAAATGGTGTTTGGTTGTGATGCATTGTCATACCTTATAATGTGTATCAATAAGCGATGATTATTAATAAATGATATGCTGTAAAGGTTAGCATACTTGCTTGTAAGTACAGCGTATTATTACCAAGATTGGGCGTTATACGTCAGTGATAAAAAGTTGTTATTAGCCATTAATATGGCTTATGCTAAGAGGAATGCGAGCAAAACAAATGCTTGGTTGTACCTCTTTATCTAACATTATCTTTTATCACTTATATATTCCAAAGTCCGAAAATAGACGTGAAACCAATTTATGTTTATTATGCGTAATTAACAGAGCACCGACAATACTCTATCTACAATGAAAAAAACACACTTGGTATCAGCTGCGAGCAATGTATTTGTTCAAAGCACACAATTATTAAAACAGTTTAAGATAGTCATACACACAAATAATCTATACAAAATTAGGGGCGCTTTATGCAAATGAAAATTAACAATGACACTTATGAGGTATTGACCAGCCAAGATATTGCACATATTGAAAAGGCAGTAGATAAATCAGCGTTGACTATGCCATTGGTCGCAGTCTATTGCGGTTCGCGTTTGGGCAATAGTGATGTTTATGAGCAAGCAGCACGTGAGTTGGGACAAGCCTTGGCAAAAAATGGTATGGGCTTGGTATATGGTGGTGCCAGTATTGGTCTTATGGGCTCAGTGGCTGACGAAGTTATCAAAGGCGGGGCACAAGCTGTCGGTGTGATTCCAACGTTCATGCTCAAACATGAAATTGCGCATGACCAGCTAACACGGCTGCATCTGACTGATACGATGCACACACGTAAAACGGTCATGGCAGAGTACGCAGACGCTTTTATTACGTTGCCAGGCGGGCTTGGGACATTAGAAGAGATAATGGAGATCGCCACATGGCGTCAGCTGTACCAGCACGAAAAACCGATGATTATTCTCAATATTAATGGCTTTTATGATCGTATGATTGAGCATTTAAAATATACCACTGAGCAAGGCTTTATGAAGCAGCAAGATCTCGATCGTTTGGTGGTGTGCAATACTATCAACGAAGCAATCGACTTACTACAGACACTAGTAACGATAGAAGATGCGGTTGATACAGAAAAGATGGCTGGAAATGAAAGCCAAGTATCATAAGGTCAATCAATTGATAAGTAAGATAGCCTGTATTCATTATTAGTAGCTATAGAGCAGGATAGAAAAAGGAGCAGACAGCCAGTATTTGGCCATCTGCTCCTTTTTTGTATTTTCTTACCTGTGTGAGTTGGTGTGATATATTATGTTTTGTTAGACGCCAAATTTGCTAAAGTGGCTTCACGAATACTGCGATTGACACCAGCCATAGCTTGAGGAAACCCACGTTCCTCAGCCAGTACGCGTGCCACATTATCAACAGCTGTACTGTCGTTGTGTACAAGATAATTCCATTCGTGCGCATAACGACGACGATCCTCAGCAGTATCGTTTGCGATCAGTCCAAGCTGTGTTAATTCATGAACGATCTGATCAGCGGCAATCAAGGTTGATGAGGCTTTGACGTTTTCAGCGCGCGCGTAGCGTATATTAGAATATAAGCTTACATCAGCCACTCGTAAGGTGTCATCCTTGCCTGGGATTTGTTGTCCTCCATATAACGCATTACCAATGGTACGCGCACTATTAAACGTCGGTACAAACTCAGCCACATATTCAATCGCTTGCTGGCTACGCGCTTGCAATGGGGCTTTGTCCCAGCCATCTTCGATATAGTGTACATATTGCTTTGGTAATTTAGGCTGGGCGCTACCTTTATTAGAAGCAACTAAACCATCATTAAACAAAGTAATCGCTTTACTCATACCATGAATTTGAAAATAACCATCTGGGTAAGGCGTGAGCTGTGCCATACCTTCTGGTGTGCCTCGATTACCATAGACAATAATCTCTGGTATTTGCCCGCCTGCATCATCCCAACGCGTAATATAAGAGGATTTAAATTCGACCATACGCGTGACTTTAACCCCGACCATATCGTCGATTACCCCAGTACGAAAACCACAGGCATTCACTAGGTAGTCGACTTCAACCGCTTCCGTTTGTGATGCATTGGCCTGCTGGTAGTCAATACGCCACTTGGTAACATGATGATCCGCATTTGTACAATTCTCACAATCGACTGGCATCACTTGCTTAACTTGTGTGTCAGTGAAGACATGAGCATGATTGTATTCTTCCAATGCGAGCTGCGCAGACGCTGCTAAACGAAAAATGTTCCAGCCATATTCTTGTACGACAATCAGTGGAAACTTAACTTTGTTTAAGTCCAAATATTTAGCAACTGGTATCATCCATTCATCAACTGTCTCTGGTACCGCAACTTGCTCTTGTTCAGATAGCTCGAGCATTTTTTCATGACTATATAGTTGATAGTAGTTGTCAGGCTCGCCCAATACTTTGTTATTAGCATCTTGTGCGATAAGCTCACGATAAGCGTCTGTTAAGATATCAAGGCGCGGCAATAAGTCTTCAGGTAGTCCTTCATCACGTGTCGGCACTGCAAATACAGTCGGACGTACATCAATGGTGTAAGGATAAAGGCGTAAAATATCGATACATTGTTTAAGGAGTGCGACGCAATCTTCATCAGGTATTTCGCGGTACAAGTTACCACCTGCATGTAAATGACACATTGGCGGACCATCAATCAGAGATTTTTTCTTTTCAAACAAGTAAGTTTCAAGTCCTAAAGCCGCGAGACGAATGGCAATCGTTGCACCTGCTGTGCCACCGCCTAAGATACCCACACGTTTGGCGGGGATGTTGTGCTTTGCTGTCTGAGACAAAGCATCGTCTAAGGCTAATTTTGATTGATCTTTAATAAAAGTTTGAGTCATTGTCGTTGTCATATCCTTGATAGCCTCATCTTGAGACCGTATTCAGCGTATTCGTTAAAATTTCGTTAGAAGTATCTGGTTGAATGTATGGTATGTACTGATATGCGTATGCCAACTACTAAGTTCAACACATATATGAAGTCGTGATAGTCATGTTTTTAATTGTTTAGCCATACTTATATTCTATGGTGTTATTTTACGAAAATCTGCAATCAACATGACGGTAAATACGTAATTTGATGCATTAATTTTGTCAACAAACAGTGATGGAATGTACGCTTTAAACAGGACGTTTTAAATGTGCAGGCAATATCAAAACTTTATCAAAAAATATTTATAGGGTATTTGAATAATAAAAAATGGTCGTTTTTAGTTGATTTGTAAGCTTAAGACGCTTTTGTAAAATTATATTCTAATGGAAACGACAGGTTTGTAGCGTATGCTATATTAAAACGCTTGCAGTCAGATTTGGGCGTCTATTGTTTGGTTAAAGACATCGCTAAACAAACGCCAAGATAAAAGACCACAAGTAAAAAGAGACATATAAATTTGAACCCCATATTATTTTTAATTACAAGGAAGTTATGATGAAAAATATTCTTATGTTGTCTGCGTTGACAGGTGTTTTGACGCTCACAGGGTGCTCTACGTTAAACAACGTATTTGGCAATGACACATCAGGTATGCATGATGTACAAGCGACGAGCAATAACACCGTACCAGTGGCGAGTAAAAACGGTATGCTGGTTGATGCAACCAATCATATGACTTTATATACTTTTGATAAAGATTCGATGAATAAATCAGAATGTGGTAGTGCTTGCTTGGTAGCTTGGCCTGCATTTATGGCACCTAGTAATGCCAAGGCTTCTGGTCAGTTTGCTGCTTTTCAACGTGAAGACGGCAAGTATCAATGGGCCATGAATGGTAAGCCGTTATATTTTTATGCCAATGATACCAAAGTGGGTGACAAAGACGGCGACAATAAGCTTGGCGTTTGGCATATTATTCCAACCAAATAAAGTGTAATGCAAATAATAAGAAGACAGTCACCATAGTGGCTGTCTTTTTTATAAAACGCTTATCACGTACAGCGCTGGGCCAAAGTAGATAATAAGCTGTGACATCATGGACTATGCGCTCATTGTTGCTAGCAGTATAAGTACTGAGGATTTACATGCTGCTTGCATCAAATACCAAAAACCGTTAAAATCGCGGTTTAATTTTCCCGCTGGGGAAGGCTAAGAGAGCAAAGATATGGTGCTGAGTACTGGAATAAGCCAGTGACGCAGTTGCCAGATTTGTACATGTCCTTAGTGCCTCAGTTACGTATGCAACATCTGACCATTGGTCGATGATGTTAAGCATGCATCGGACATAGAGAGCTTATTATGCGTAAAGATATCCATCCTGATTACCAAGAAGTTTTGTTCCATGATACTAATGCTGACGTGTTCTTTTTGACGCGCTCAACAGCCAAGACTAAAGCGACTCGTGAATATGAAGGTAAAGAATACCCATATTATCCACTTGATATCTCAAGTGCATCGCATCCTTTTTATACTGGTGAGCAGCGTAAAACTTCTACTGAAGGCCGTGTTGCAAGCTTCAACAAACGCTTTGGCGCGTTTGGTGGCCGTAGTAAGAAAGCCGCTGACTCTGCTGAGTAATTTGCGCTTATTGCGTCAAGTTATTTTGCCAAGTAATAAAAAACCGCTGATAATTCAGCGGTTTTTTTACGTTTTTTAAGCGTAGTTTAAGTGGCTTATTGGACAAAGGCTTTTATTTGCTATGCTCATCAAGCTGAGATTCAAGCAGGTGCGTAATCAGCTCTGCCAACTGCTGTGCCCAAAAGCCATACGTTAAGCTACTGGGATGGAAGCCGTCGCTGGCAAACATAGTGGCGCTATCGATAGGGGTACCGTTGGCATGCTTTTCTGCCATTAGCGTAAAGTTTGCTGCCATATAATGTACATCATTATATTTGGCACAAACATCCTGCAATACTTGGTCAAGCTTCGTGGCTTTTGCCCCGATAAAGTTATTAAGCGGTGACGGTAAAGCAGGCATCTGCGCCATCGGTGGTAGGCTTGAAAAGATAAGCTCGCGTACGCCAAACTTACGCTGAGCAATGGCGATAATTTGCTCAAGTTGCTGTTGCCATTTTGCTGTAGAGACGTTGGAGGTCGTATCATTAACGCCGACACTCAAAACCATAATATCAACTGGCTGGCTGGGAGTAGGTAGGATATATAATCGGCGCAAAATATCGAAACTGGTATGTCCCGTTGTCGCTTGCAACTCCCAGTTTAGTGCATCGAAATGAGCGTTAACGACTGGTTGTTGCTGCAAGGCAGGTATCAACTTACCAGCAAGCGCTTCTTGCTGCGTCAGGCTGCCGACCCCAGCCGCTGCCGAGTCACCAACGATCATTAAGCTCAGCGTTCTTGTAATCTCACTTAATGTCATTTTAGCAGAGTCACGTAATTGAGAGTTACCTAGTTGAATACGACCCTGTCTTTCGCCCTCTGGTTCAGGAAGGCGCACGGTGTCGCGTTTGACTTTGTGACCTTGATATAAGTAAATAGGGGCGAGTAATACGTCTTTGGCAATGCCAGACATCTTAATAGGAGCTACCATCCTGTGCGCTCCCGTATGCTAGTGAGATTATCTTCTATGAGCAGTTTGCCATCGATATAGACATCACGTAACAAGTTAGCTGTATCAGTATTTAAATCATCTATTTTTATGGTTTTTATTTGTCCGTTATCGTCTTTTATTAGTGCTAAACGGCCTTTTTTTGAGCGTTTAGAATGGCTGGTGACGGGATCTTTATAGATGTCTTTCCATACCCCATTGATACAGATGGCGCTGGCCTTCATCGCCCAGTTCATCGTATCGCGATTGACTTGTTGCAACAGACCACCGCCCATACCAAAGGTAATATTCTCTGCGCTAAAGCCAGCCTTCATCACGACATCGATGATTTTACCTAAACTTTGCGGGCTAATACCGTCACCTTGGATAATACGTACGTAATCAGGCAAGACTTTATAGCCTTTGCTGTTAAGCCTGGTACCAAACCTTACTGCTAGACGCTCCAATGCCTCGCGTACCACTTTGGCCGGCTCGCCACTGTCTGGTCGAATAACCAAGGTGCCACCCATATTTTTGATATCGTCTTTTAACGCATCGCCCCAGATATTATCAATGGCATTCCATAAGTCATAGCTATCAGAGACCACTGAAAAGGCGTTATTTTTGCCACCGAACTGTTCAATCATATTGGCAAAAGCGGCGGTCTCTCCATCACGGCCCCAGGCGGTCATAGTGCTGTGTTCAGCAGCAGGAATGGAGAACGCTGGCATATCATTGCCCATCTGATACCAACGACTGGCAGCAACCAAAGCGGCCATAGAGTCAGTACCAGCAAAATTAACCAAATGCGCCAAGCTACCGAGCGCCACCGATTCATGACTAGACGCGCCACGTGAGCCAAAATCATGTAAACGAAAAATGAGGGATTCTGAATTATCAGCAGACTTCTCTAACGCATGGCGGATAACCTTTTTGCAGTAATGTGACACGCTAGCGACGGTTGAGGGATACCAAATGGCGCGTAGCAGGGCAGTTTCGATATAACTTGGTAACCAATAAAACTCAGGATCAGTATTGGTGATTTGGCACACTACGTTGGACACAGGCACGATGCTACCTTCAGGCACAGCCTCGATACGTAGAGGTAAATAACCGCCATGCTTATCGACCAGACGCTCCCATCCCGCACGATTGAACGTTAGACCGTGAGCATGAATCACCGTTTCG
Source organism: uncultured Psychrobacter sp. (assembly GCF_947488565.1). Taxonomy (GTDB): domain Bacteria; phylum Pseudomonadota; class Gammaproteobacteria; order Pseudomonadales; family Moraxellaceae; genus Psychrobacter; species Psychrobacter saeujeotis. The sequence goes on from NZ_CANKZC010000007.1 coordinate 59,155, forward strand.
GCTTCATCGATATCTTGATGAGTAATAGGGGTGCTTAAGTATTCTTTAATAAAAGCTTGTAAGCCGAAAAACACCACCTTATAGTCGCCACCGCGAGCTTCGATATAGCTGGACAGATACTCACTACCAGTTGGGTATTGCACCCAATGTGAGGTTTTGTAGCTGTCACTATTAAGAATTAGATTGTTCAAATTGCTGGTGTACATCACAGAACTCCTCTGCTTTGATATGTCGCAGTTGCGCTAATAAAAAAACAGCTGCGACGGTTAGCCCTTGCCGTCTATCGGCTTGGGCGCTAAAACCTATAGAATGGAAATTTGTAAAAGAATGCTCATAAAATCATATAGAATTTTGTCGGTTAGTAATCACTTAAATAATGAACTAAACGGTCGACTAAATGAGCTATTACAACCCAACCATCTTAGTGATGATCGCATAATGATCTTCAAACATCATGGTGGCATCAAGCTCGGCTAGGGGTAACCAAAAAGCGTGTACAGCATCATCACTACCTTTTACTTTTGGTAGGCCATTTGCGTCATTCTTGAGTTGAAAGTAAAAGGCTTGGGTAAGCGTGCGACCACGTGCAGAGCGATAAGGATCATCGAAAGTATGTTGACTGTGGCAAGAGCCGCGCAGTACAGGCTCAGGGACTTTTAAGCGAGTCTCTTCACGTAGCTCACGGATGCAGGCGTCAAATAAGGTCTCTTTTGGATTAAGGAACCCACCAGGCAGCGCCCAAAGCCCTCGTCCCGGCATGCTGCGCCGCTCTACCAACAATATGTGTCCTGACTGTACGACCAAGGCATCAGCGGTCATAAATGTCGGGGGGTAAGGTGCAGACTCCCATTGTTTTTTATACTTATCAATAAAGCCTGCTTCCTCATGCAGCTGCTGATAATGACTCGTCTCTTTAAATTCATCTAAGACTTTGCGAGTAGACTCAGGTGTACGCTCAGGGGTAGGAGTTGCCCCCATTAGGTAGCTATCGCGAATAGGAGTAGCAGATAAGTTATGATAATTGGGAACAGAAACCGATGCCCAGTTTGGAAATAGCGACAAGTAATAAGAAGAGCTGTCTTTAGAGTGACCGATAAGACCAATATCAGCATTTAAGTCACCGGTGATAGACTTGACGCCTGCTTGTACATATTGTAGCCAGCGCGTGTCATTGTAGAGTGCATCATCCAAGCCGACGCAGTGAATACGAGCTGCTTCATCTGCTGAATAAGCGCCTTGAATCATGTTGGCACGTTCAGCGACACTGAAGGGATTGCGCAAACTACGCGGCAAGTTGGCTGAACCAATCAACATGATAACTTCATCAGCACGTTTTAAGGCTTCATCGATGACGGCTTTATGACCACGGTGGAACGGCTGAAAACGACCAATAAATACCAAATAGCGGTAATGTTTGCTATCTTGCTTATCCAAATGTTGCTCTGACAATTCACTCATAGATGCCAATTTCCTACTACTTATTTTTTTGATGGAAAACAATTTAATGACGCCAATACTGACACAGCATAGGAGTTGCTGACAAGTATAAAGATGTTTAGTGGTGTGTAATTGCTCGTTTTAGAATGTCTTGGTACAGCTTCTCAACATTATCATGAAGCTGGTTTTAGTAAATGTCTTTTCACTTCGCATGCTTCTCAATCCATGCGACAACCGTCGGCCAAATCTCTTTGGCAGCGTTACGGCTAATCATAATGCGGCTATGGGTATAATCGTCCAAATTTCCATTACTGATTGAGTATTCACGAAACACATTGATAGGGTTGTCAAAAGCATCAAAAAATAATTTACAGCCGCCAGTTGGGGAGATGAATGTATCGCCTCTAGCACTAATAGCATAAATCGGTATGGTAATCATTGACATAAGCTGACGATAATCGAAGCTGTCATCATTGGTAACTTTATTAATGATGTTTTCTTCAAACTCCCTGTGTTTAATAAAGCTACTGTTAAAGTTCTTTTGTAGGTTCCAATCAAACCACTGACTCATCGTATAATAACTTTCGTTAATAGGCCCCATTTTGAGTTTTTTTGCAGGGATGTAGCCAAACAGTCGGGTAAGTAATTTGGCTGTGAAAATTTTGACGTAGTTTTTGACATTCATGGCCGCCCCGAACGCTTGGCAGGCAAACATAGTGATACTATTAATTTTATCGATATAGTGTGGATTTTGGACTAAAAACATGGTCAAGCCGACGCCGCCACCGCTATGAGTGACACAATGCAAGTTGTCCAGCTCTAATTCATCAAATAAATAACCAAAAGTCGCTTCAAAGTCATAAGTCGCGACGGTTTCAAAGTTAAATTTATCTTTTGGCACTGAGCTGTGACCATGACCACGCCATTCCATAATGTAGCAGTGATGACCAAGACCGGCTAAGTACTCTGCGATTTTTAAGCAGGTGTGTTTGTCCGAAAACGTACCATGCGTCAGCAATATATTTTGTGCTTTAGCTACCTTTATACTTTCAATAGAGGTATGAGCTGCAACATTATCATCAGATGCTTCACTAACCTTTATGCTTTCAATAACTCGCCAAATAGCAATTTGCTCACCGTCTTTAGTCGTCACTAAATGTGGCGTTTGTGTCATCATAAAAGTGGTCTCGTACAAGTCGTTTGGGAGAGGTACTAATGATATAGGTATTAAATAGGCATTAGGAATTCTTAAAAGATATCATTACCAAGTAAAGCATAAATAAATATCGTTGAGATAATTTAATAAAGTATTAAAAATTGGAACACTGCTCTTATTAGCGTTTTGCGTATTTTCTTTTGTCTATCATAAGAGTCTACCAACGCTTGATAATTAACAACACAGTCTTAATATAGGCTATAACACGTACTCTATTTTTTTGTATTATCACGAGGGCTTTACGACCTCTACTTTTTAAATTTGATTATTCAAAAAACCAATCGCAACCATTTGTGACGGTCATAGTTAAATCATAGTGGCGCAGTCGGAATTATCATCTGAATGCGTTATAATAGTCGTCATAACTTTATTAAAACTGTAGTCAAACCAAGCTCATACAACGATAAACTGCAGTGTTTAATAATCCACCTATTTTATTTATAAAATTCACGACACAGCAACTATGACAGACATAGCATTTGTGTCATAACGCATAGGAAACCTTATGAGTGAGCACAACCAAACTGCTGGTCAATTAGACCAGTCTGCAGACTTTGAGTCAGCATTAGACACTGAACAGACTGAAGCTAAGAGCAATATTACGATTACTGAGTCAGCGCAAGGCTATTTGGCTGATCTGCTGTCAAAGCAAGATACTGATGGTATTGGCGTGCGTATCTTCGTTGAGCATCCTGGCACACCGCGTGCAGAGTGCTGTATGGCATACAATCAGCCAGGTGAAGAAGACAGCGCTGATTTGCGGTTCGATTACGAGAATTTTTCGGCCTTTATTGAGGCGGCGTCAGTCCCTTATTTAGAAGACGCAGTCATTGATTATAATAAAGACCGTTTCGGTGGCCAGCTGACTTTTCGTGCACCGAACTCAAAAGTGCCAAAAGTCGGTGCTGATGCCAGTGTTGAAGAGCGCATTAACTATATTTTGCAATCAGAGATAAACCCAGGACTTGCTGCACATGGAGGTATGGTAGATCTGCTAGAGCTAATCGAGGAAGAGGGTGTTGGCTTAACGGCAGTTTTAAAATTTGGTGGAGGTTGCCAAGGGTGTTCAGCCGTCGATATGACTCTGCGTCAAGGGGTTGAAGTACAACTTAAGCAGCAAATACCAGAGCTGACCCAAGTGGTCGATGAGACGGACCACACTCACACTGAAAACGCCTACTATAAGTAAATGCTTACATGGTAAATCGGCGACCTATAAGTGTAAAAAACGGTATGAATAAGGCTTATTACACTTATTGCTTATGAATATTAGGCATTAGGCGCTGAATAAATGGCTATTCTTTTAATAAAGAGGCTGGGTTATGATGAACTCAGCTTTTTTTATTGCTATGATTTAGGAAATAGCTTTCTTAGAGATTATTTTTATTCAATACGTTTTCGATTAATATTAAGGAGTATGTGATGAGTGATGGACAACCAGAGAATAATACTGACAATAACCTAAAGAATACCGCGCACTTAGAGACGCTTGCCATTCATGCAGGTTACACTGTTGAGCCGACAACCAAATCAGTGGCAGTGCCTATTTATCATACCAGCTCCTATGCTTTTGATAATACACAGCACGGGGCAGATTTATTTGACCTCAAGGTTGCAGGGAATATCTATACGCGCATTATGAATCCGACCAATGCGGTACTAGAGGAGCGCGTAGCAGCGCTTGAAGGCGGTATTGGCGCACTTGCGGTCGCCTCTGGTATGGCTGCTATCACTTATGCCATTCAAACCATCTGCGAGGCGGGTGACAATATTGTCGCAGTATCGACTCTATACGGCGGCACTTACAATCTGTTCGCTCATGCACTACCGCGCCAAGGTATCGAAGTTCGCTTTTTTGATCACAAAGACCCTGAGGCTATTCGTCGTTTGATCGATAACAAAACCAAGATGGTCTTTGCCGAAAGCATCGGTAATCCGCTGGGCAATATTATCGATATTCAAGCGGTCAGTGATATCGCCCACGAGTATGGGGTGCCTGTAGTGATTGATAATACGGTGGCGACGCCAGCACTCTGCCGTCCGTTTGAGTTCGGCGCTGATATCGTCATTCATTCATTGACCAAATATATGAGCGGCACTGGTACTTCAATTGGTGGCGCTATCGTTGATGGTGGGACCTTCGCGTGGGGTGATTATCCTGAGCGCTTTCCACTATTAAACACCCCGGATGACAGTTATCATGGCGTAAACTTTGTAAAAGATGTGGGCGCGGCTGCCTTTATTGCTCGTGCTCGCGTTGCACCGTTACGCAATACTGGCGCAGCATTAAGTCCCCTTAATGCCTTTAGTATTTTGCAAGGTATGGAGACGTTAAGTTTACGTATGGAGCGTCACGTACAAAATGCACAAGCCGTTGCTGAGTATCTGCGTGACCATGATGGGGTTGCTTGGGTAAAATATGCAGGCTTGCCCGATCATTCTGAGCACAAGCTTGCCAAAAAGTATATGAAAGGCACACCATCTGCTATTTTGACTTTTGGAGTAAAAGGGGGTCTTGAAGCAGGGGCACGCTTTATTGATGCGTTGCAACTGATCACGCGCTTGGTCAATATCGGTGATGCAAAGTCTTTGGCCTGTCATCCAGCGACGACGACGCATCGTCAGCTAAACGAGCAAGAATTGGAACAAGCAGGCGTTAGTAATGACATGGTGCGGTTGTCTATCGGTATCGAACACATTGAGGATATAAAAGCAGATCTGGCACAGGCGTTAGCGTCAGCCTCTGTTTAAAAACAGTTTGTCATCCAAAAAGCCCATATCGTAATAATATGGGCTTTTTAATGGATTTGAAGGTATCAATTTAACTACATAGCTTTAACAACGTTAAAAGAGCTTGGTTTTAAGCGACCAGCACCCGGCGAGCTATGTCTTTATAGTCTTGTGAAGTTAAGCGTGGCCCAAACTGTTGAATGACTTGACTGGCCACTTCGCTGGCAAGACGACCACATTCTGGCAGGCTATATTGCTGTGATAGGGCGTATAAGAATGCACCTGCATAGTTATCACCAGCTCCATTTGTATCAATTACATTGGTCACTTTGGGCGTTGGTACTTCATGAATAATAATGTCGCTGTTTTTTTCTTCAGGTTTACAAGCGATGATTGCACCATTAGCCCCATCAGTAACCACGGCTATCTGACAATATTCAAGCAATGCACGTGCTGAAGCCTTATGTTGTTTTTTCTCAGTGAACAGACGCGCTTCTTCACTATTACAGAATATTACGGCAACTTTATTACCCAGCATATTAAGTAAACCTTCTTTCGCAAACTTCACCACCGCTGGATCGGCAAAGCTGACCGCAATTTTGGCATTATGAATCCCTGCTTGTTGACGGAGCTGGGTCATGGCAGGTTGAATGCTCTCAGACATCGCCAAGTAGCCTTCTAAATATAGCCAGTCTGATTGCGTTAGTGCGTCAAAATCAACATTATCAGCAGTGATATCACTGGATGTACCAAGATAGGTTTGCATCGTACGTTCACCGTCATGGGTGACAGCGACCACACAAGAGCCTGTCACGCCACCTTCATGTACTGATTTAGATGAGGTGGCAACGCCTGCTTGGTTTAAATCTTTTAGATAAAATGTGCCTTGGATATCGTCACCTATACGACAAGCGTAAAAAGGTTTACCGCCTAAGCTTGCAAAAGTAAACATAGTATTGGCAGCTGAGCCACCACCCGCTTGCTTTGATAGCTTAATGTTTGCCAGTTTTAAGAATGCCAATACTTGCTGCTGCTCCTCAAAACCTGCCAAAGTCATATTGCCTTTGGTTAATTCGGTCTCTTCCAATGCCTCATCACTTAGCACGAATTCATAGTCAACCAAGGCATTACCTATCGCCATCACATCGTACATGTATTATCTCTCCCTTTTTAATATTAAAATAAAATAGCCATCCAATTGATTGCTAAGCTTGCAGCTCAAGAAGGCGCTGGTACAAAGCATTCTTTTTGACACCTGTAATATCAGCAGCTAAAGACGCCGCTTTTTTGACGGACATATCTTCTAGTAAGCGCTGCAATAGTTTGTCATGGACACTGATATCGTCGTCTTGTACGACGCTGACTCCTGCAATGACCACAACTATTTCACCACGCCGCTGATTATCATCGGCTTTAACAAAGTCAACAAGACTTCTAAGGGTCGTTTTATATACGGTCTCAAAAGTTTTGGTCAGTTCACGACAATAGGTTACTTCGCGCTCAGCACCAAATACTTCTACCATATCTTCTAAGCTTGCCACAATGCGATGCGGTGCCTCATAAAATATGAGTGTCTCAGGACGTGATTTCAACGCAGATAGCTGCTTTTGGCGACCATGCGTTTTTGCAGGCAAAAAGCCAATAAAGCTAAAGCGATCAGAAGGTAGTCCGGCGACTGACAGCGCGGCAATCGCAGCTGAGGCACCGACAATAGGCGATACTTTGACATCAGCTGCATGCGCGGCTTGCACCAACTGATAACCTGGATCGCTGACCAGTGGCGTGCCTGCATCGCTAATTAGAGCGACCGAATGCCCTTGTTGGATCATCTCGATGATTTTGGGCGTTTGGATAGCGCTGTTGTGTTCATGATATGCCCACAGTTTATTATGTCCGCGATTTTTATTGTCTGCTGCGGCATCAATATTGTCAATTTTATTAACAGGCTTATCATTGGTATTGTCGCCTTTGGTATCGATACCAAAATGCGCCAATAGTTTCCCTGAAGTGCGAGTGTCTTCACAGGCAATAATAGCCACGTGTTTTAAAGTTTCAATTGCATGCGGCGTCATATCGCTCAAATTACCAATTGGAGTAGCAACGATATACAGACAAGCTGGCATCGCAGTAGGGGTAGACATGAAGACCTCGTAAATGTGATGTTGAATACCTAAAAGTAGTTAGTTTATCATGTTGTGCTATGATAAATCTGAATTGACTATTTTTACGGTTACTTATCGCTATGGTTAAACCAACTAATGGCCATCGGCCACTGACTTTGACGTCTCCTAAGCAGCGTCAGGGAAGTGTGTTTGAACAGCAGGCTTGTCAGTTTTTACAACAACAGGGTCTGATACTTATCGCTCAAAACTGGCAACAACCTAAAATAGGTGAGCTTGATCTGGTGATGTTAGAAACAGGTCGAACGTGGTCGACGTTGGTATTTATTGAGGTACGTCAGCGGCTACGTTCAAGTTTTGGTGATGCAGCACTTAGTGTGACCAAAGCCAAGCAGCGCAAAATTATCAAAACTGCCAAATACTTTTTGCAACAATATCCAAAATATGCACAATTTGAGTGCCGATTTGACGTGATTGCTTACGATATTGAACGTCCTACGAGCAGTGTTATGAGTCACAATGCAAACGATAAAAACAATGATAAAGACGGTTTTATCGAACGTCCAACACTACGTTATCAGCCAGAGTGGATTTTGGGTGCGTTTGTGGCGACAGCATGGTAGCGTGTTTAGTTGGCCAATAAAGAGAAGATGTTTAGAAAGATACGTAGAGTATTCATCCAACAAGTTGCCGTTACCAAAAACCTAACCGCTGATTATAAAAATTAAGTAAAGTGTTTGGCATAGTGTTTAGAGCAAGGTAGAACCTCCTTATCTTCATTGAGTCTCATTACGATTAAATCTTATTATGATTATGATTTTGTATGCAACAAAGCTGATATAACAAACAATATTACCTATAAAATCATTATAATGTTTACTGTGTTCTAGCGACACAAATTTTGCCAAATGCTATTAAGCCTTATACTAAATTTTAAATACTGACTGTGTTTGATGAGGAATATAATGACAAGGTTGTATACATTCAAATCCGTTTATAAAACACCACGTGTCGCTATTAATCGTGCGATGATAGGTGCTGTTTTAATGGCTAGCATGGTTAGTACAGGCTGTACAACCAATTACTTAACCAATAGTACTGAGGGGACTTATGGAGTGCCAGTAACAGAACGTACTATCCCGCAACGTCTGCTCGATCGTAGTATTGAGCACACAGCAAAGATTAATGTTTATGGCTTACAAGAAGATCTACAAACCAATAGCCGAATAAGTATTGATAGCTTTTATAGTGAGGTCCTGCTTACAGGCGAGGTGCCAACAGAGGCGCTAAAGACGCAAATTGAAAAAGTAGTCGGCTCCATGCCCGATGTTCGCCGTGTTTATAACGAGCTAAATGTCAGTGTCGCTAGAGGTTATAGCTCAACCGTCCATGATGGTTATATCACATCAAAATTGATGGCTAAAACTGCGGCTAATAATGCAGTCAAAGCATCACAATTAAAAGCTGTGACTAATGATGGTGTGGTCTATATCATGGGTAGAGTGACACCCACACAGCAAAGTCATCTAATCGATATTGCCAATAGTACGGCTGGTATTACTGAATTGGTCTTACTAACGACAGTCGTAGACAATAGAGGTTTGCCTATTAATGACGCAGACATTATGTCAGAGAGTGAGCCCAAAAACACTGCTACGCAAGCAACCAGTACAGGACCTATTGTCAGAGAGATCGAACCTGCAACGGCCGCGGGCAACGTAGCACCCACTACGCCAGTAGCGAATAATAGTGCGTCAGAAGCTGGTGACCTAACTGAACAACCATCTTCTAGCCCTTATGTTAATTTATACCAAAATCCATAAGCTAGCTGGTGTTATGAGCGCTTCGTAAAGTAGAGCCCTCCTTAGTCACAACTTTGGATCAATCGCTATGTCAGTCAACCTCATGGTAACTACGAGCTGGCAATAATAAGGATAACAATAATGAAAGGTTCAAACTTTGATTATGCACAACAAGCAATGGACACGACTGCGTCAACCAGTGACATCTCTGCCCGCAAGCCATCTAACCATAAGTTGAAGCTGGTAGGTGCAAGTATAGTAGCCGTAGGTGCTATTACCTTTGCAACCCAGCAGGCTCAAGCATTGTCAGCGCTGGCTGTGGTGAACGGTATCACTGCAAACGGTGGCGTGGGTGTCAGTAAAGATATATTGTATGGCGATGAGCCGTTACAAGATTTGGATATTTACTATCCAAAACTGTTGGCGCAGGGTATGAAAGCCGGAAACACTATCGTGGATACTTATCCAATGGTTGTGTTTGTACATGGGGGCTCGTGGGAGAGTGGTAGTAAAGATGAGTATGCGTTTGTTGGTCAAAGCTTAGCCCAAGCAGGTTACGTGACCGCAGTCATCAACTATCGAAAAGCTCCTGAGCATGTATACCCTGATTACGTTAAAGACGCTGCACAGGCAGTTGCATGGAGTATTAATAACGCCTCAAGTATTCATGTCGACCCTAAGCGCTTAGCTGTCATTGGTCATTCTGCTGGCGCGTTCAATGCGGTAGCTGCCGTTTCTAATGAAGATTTTTTGACACCTTACGGCATTAAACCAAACGATATCGCTGCCGTTATTGGTATTGCCGGTCCTTATAGCTATGACTTTCGTAAATTTGCTAGTGTGACTGCTTTTAGCGCCGATGATACGCCAGATGACGTGATGCCTGATCGCCAAATAAAGGGTACGCAGCCACCGTACTTACTATTGACTGCCGAAAACGACAAAACCGTGCACGATACAAATACTATCAAAATGACTCAAGCATTAAATGACTACGGTGCCAATGTCGAAAATGGCCAAATTAAAGGCGCCAGTCATGCCACGAGTATCGGAGCGATGGCACCACCATTACGCTGGGTTAATGATGTACGTGCGCAAGTATTAACGTATCTAAACAAAACGTTAAAGTAAATAGACTAACAGTCGTAGAGTTGACACTCATGCTTGTGAGTAGACAATACTGTAAGATGGCTAAACTCTTGTTATAATAATGCCTTTATATGAGGCATAGCCTTCTTATATAGATCATACAAACATTACTTTTAATATAATAATAGGATTTTTTATGAGCATGAACGCTGATGATTTGATTGCATTTTTACAGCAGCATTTCCCAGATGCTTTTATTCAAGCTGCCAATCAAGGCAATAAGTTTGATGTACGTGTCGTCGATGCCAGCTTTGAGGGCAAACGTGCGGTACAGCGACAGCAAGCTATTTATGGCTTGGTAAATGATAAGATTGCCAGCGGTGACATTCATGCGCTCAATATTCAAGCATTGACGCCTGCTGAGTGGGAAGCACAGTCTCAAGGTTAAACGGTTCTTATTTTTATAATGCAAGCTTTTGATTTTTATTCATCGCATTCTTCTTCACATATATAGCTAGGTTGTCACTTTTATGGATCAGTTTTTAATCACCGGTAGTAGTCGTATCGCAGGGGAAGTTACTATCTCTGGCGCCAAAAATGCCGCTTTGCCTTTGCTTGCAGCTATGATATTAGCTGAGACGCCCACCACCTTGCATAACGTGCCTTCACTACAAGATGTGCGTACATTGATTAAGCTGATCGCTGGCATGGGTATCGATATTCAAAAGCAAGGCGATACCGTCACTTGTGATACCAAAAGTATCGATAATTTCTATGCACCTTATGATCTTGTCAAGACAATGCGTGCATCGATTTTGGTATTGGGGCCGCTACTGGCGCGTTTTGGTGAAGCAGAAGTCTCACTACCAGGCGGCTGTGCGATAGGCTCACGTCCCGTTGATCAACATCTAAAAGCCTTTGAGGCAATGGGCGCTCATATTACTGTAGAGAACGGCTACGTCAAAGCCCAGGCTCCTAAAGGTGGCAGGCTGATTGGTTGTCACTTCTCTTTTGATATGATCACCGTTGGTGGTACCGAAAACGTCATTATGGCGGCGGCACTAGCCAAAGGCACGACTGTCTTAGGTAACTGCGCACTTGAGCCAGAGGTGGTTGATTTGGCCAATATGCTGGTTGCAATGGGCGCTAAGATTAGCGGTATTGGTACAGCGACCATGACGATTGAAGGGGTAGAGCGCTTACAAGGTTGTGAGTACTCAGTAGTCCCTGATCGCATTGAAACGGGCTCGTATTTAGCAGGCGCCTTGATGACTCGCGGAGATGTACTAACCAAAAAAACCAATGCAGCACTACTATATCCGGTGCTAGAGAAGTTTGAGGCAATGGGTGCGACGATTACAACGGGTGAGGACTGGATACGTGCACAGATGGCAGGACGTCCGCATCCTGTTGATATTCGTACCCAGCCACATCCTGGGTTTCCCACAGACATGCAAGCTCAGTTGATGGCAATTTGTTGTCTGGCAGATGGGACAAGCACCATTATCGAAAATATCTTCGAAAATCGCTATATGCATGTACCTGAGCTCAATCGTTTGGGTGCCTCTATTCAGGTAGATGGTCATACAGCGGTGGTCAAAGGTATCGAGCACTTTACAGCGGCGCCAGTCATGGCAACGGACTTACGCGCATCGATGTCATTGGTAATGGCAGCATCTGCCGCTGAAGGTGAGAGCTTGATTGACCGTATTTATCATATTGATCGCGGTTACGAAGATGTCGAAAACAAACTTCGCGCCTTAGGGGTTAATATTGAGCGTATCAATACTAACGACTAGATTTATAATATCTTGCGTAGGGCGCTTATTTTTATCAGCGGTATAACACACAGTCCCTAACCTTTAGGGACATCAATTTTATATGGACACCTTGTCATTATGACTGAGCAAAATGAACGCTTACAGACTAACGACTTATTAAATGAAGTAGACAATGAGTTTAATGGCCTCACTTTAGCATTATCAAAAGGTCGTATTTTAGAAGAGACAATGCCGCTACTACAGGCGGCTGGCGTTGATTTACTAGAAGACCCTGATGCATCACGTAAACTTATCTTCCCTACCTCAAACCCAAACGTGCGTGTACTTATCCTGCGCGCTAGTGATGTGCCAACCTATGTAGAACATGGCGCCGCTGATTTTGGGGTAGCAGGTAAAGACGTACTTCTTGAACACGGTGCCAATCATGTCTATGAATTGTTAGACTTAAAGATTGCTCAATGTAAGCTTATGACAGCAGGCGTAAAAGATGCAGCATTGCCCAATCGTCGTCTGCGTATTGCGACCAAATATGTCAATGTTGCTCGTGCCTACTTTGCCAGTCAAGGCCAGCAAGTAGACGTGATCAAGCTTTATGGTTCTATGGAGCTTGCACCGTTAGTCGGTTTGGGTGACTTGATCGTTGATGTGGTCGATACGGGCAATACACTACGAGCGAACGGTCTAGAGCCGCGTGAGCATATTTGTGATGTATCATCTCGTTTGATCGTTAACCAAGTCAGCTATAAGCGTAAGTTTGCGCTACTCGAGCCTATTCTTGAGAGCTTTAAAAACAGTATTGCGGCTGCTTCTTGATTATCACATGGTTGATCAATATTGAACGTAGATCATACTTATTATTAATAATATAAAAGGATGTTATGTGAGTTTTAAAACCAGTTTGGCGTTCTATAATGAATATAGCGTGCTAAACTGGTTTTTTAGTAGATAACTACTGAGAAAACTTCATTGTCATTTAGCTAAAATAGCTATAGTTAGTTTATTAGAAGCTATTATTACGGTTTAATTGTTTTCGTAGTTTTTACTTTCTCAGCAGTCTTTTTGGCTTAAACACAGGATTAGATCATGCGCCAGTTAAGTACCCAAGATACCGATTTTGAACAGCAGTTAAAGGATCTGCTGGCCTTTGAGACAGTCAATGATGTTGATCTGTTAAAGACTGTTGATGATATCATTGCTCAGGTACGTCATGATGGTGATAAGGTGGTGCTAGCATTGACCCAAAAGTTTGATCAGCATCCAGCAACGACGATACAAGAGTTAGAATTGTCTAAACAATCACTCGCTGAAGCTTTTGACAGTTTAGACGAAAAAGTGAAGTCGGCACTGACCACAGCAGCGACGCGTGTGCAGACGTTTCATAAACGTCAAGTTCAAGAAACATGGCAATATGAAGATGAGTTGGGAAATCGCTTAGGACAAAAAGTGACGCCGCTTGATCGCGTGGGTATTTATGTACCAGGCGGGCTCGCATCTTATCCATCTTCTGTACTGATGAATGCTATTCCTGCAAAAGTCGCTGGCGTCACAGAAGTTATCATGGTTGTGCCAGCCCCCAATGGCGTACTAAACCCCTTAGTATTGGCAGCCGCGCATTTGGCACAAGTCGATCGCGTGTTTACGATTGGTGGCGCTCAGGCCGTGGCAGCGTTAGCGTATGGTACCAAAACTATTCCAGCGGTAGACAAAATCACTGGTCCTGGCAATAAGTATGTGGCAGCCGCCAAACGAGCCGTATTTGGGCAGGTAGGTATCGATATGATAGCTGGTCCCTCTGAAGTGCTGGTGTATGCAGAAGGTGAAGCGCATGACCGTGCCGATTGGTTAGCCATGGATCTGTTGTCTCAAGCTGAGCATGACCGTATTGCTCAAGCGATTTTTGTGACGACAAGCAGCGAGCAGTTAGCACAAGTCGCTACAGAGATTGAAAACGCACTGGCAGAATTGCCAAAAGCAGATATCGCTCGCGACTCATTACAGAATCGTGGCGCGCTTATCCTAGTCAAAGATAGAAGCGAGGGTATGGCTTTAATCAATCGTATTGCGCCTGAGCATTTAGAGCTGTCTGTTGATGACCCCGATGCGCTACTCGATGATATTCGTCATGCGGGTGCTATCTTTATGGGACGTCATACGCCTGAGGCAATCGGTGACTACTGTGCAGGGCCCAATCATGTGCTACCAACCTCAGGGACTGCGCGTTTTTCTTCGCCGCTCGGTGTATACGATTTTCAAAAGAAATCATCTATCATTTATTGTAGTGAAGGCGGTAGCAAGCCATTGGCTGAGACCGCTGACATTTTAGCGCAGCACGAAGACTTAGAAGCTCATGCGCGCTCAGCTCGTTATCGTTACCAGTAAAATACCTATACATAGACGTTATATAGACAGAATAGCGGATATAAAGAACCCTTTATCAGAAATATATAGTGGTTATAACTGAGGCTGTATAGAATTTAATAAGATATCATCAAAACATTATTATTACTGTCATTTTAGGTCTTGCAACCCTTTTAGCTACTAGTAGGATAACTTATGAGTGAACAAAAAGTTGATACCAGACTTTGGTCGTCTAAAGCACGTAACTTGTCACCTTACGTCCCTGGTGAGCAGCCCCAGCATGCCAATTTGTGTAAACTAAACACCAATGAAAACCCATTTCCACCATCTCCGAAGGTAGGGGAGGCCATTGCTAACGTCTTAGAGCAGCAGGCTTATGATTTACGTCTGTATCCAGCCCCTGAATCTGATGATCTGCGTGCATCATTAGCCGAGTTATATAATCTTGATATAAACGAGGTATTTGTCGGTAATGGCTCGGATGAAGTTCTCGCTTTAGTATTTGCCAGCTTTTTTCTAAAAGAGCGTCCTGTATTAGCACCAGATATCAGCTACAGCTTTTATCCTGTTTATGCGCAGACTTTCGGTGTAGAGCTGGTACAGATTGCATTGGAAGATGATTTTAGTATCGATCCCGATGCTTATCGTCAGCCTTGTAGCGGTATCATTATTGCCAATCCCAATGCGCCAACAGGTCTATTATTATCGCTTGCCGATATTCGTAAACTTGCCAGCGAGCACTCCAATTCAGTGATAGTCATTGATGAAGCTTATATTGACTTTGCTTGTATAGATGAGACCAACTCTAGCACGCAAGTTTCAGCAGTCAGTTTGATCAACGAGTTCGATAATATATTGGTGACTCAAACCTTTTCAAAGTCTCGATCACTTGCTGGACTACGTGTGGGTATGGCTTTTGGTAATGCCTCATTAATCGAGGCGTTGACGCGTATGAAGAATAGCTTTAATAGCTATCCATTAGATAAGTTAGCGCAAGCTGGAGCAACTGCTAGCGTTTTAGATAATGATTATTTTGAGCAAACCCGCCAACAAGTCATTGATCTGCGCAAGTCATTGACGACTCAGCTAACAACACTTGGCTATCAAGTACTGCCATCGCATGCCAACTTTGTATTTGCTCGTCCTAAAGATGGAAATGCAAGCGCAGTGGCCGCTAAGTTACGCGAGCAAGGCATCATTGTGCGTCATTTTGATAAGCCGCGCATTCAAGAATACCTTCGTATTACTGTTGGTACGCAAGCACAGCATGAGCGCTTGATTGATGCACTGACCGCTATGCAAACGTATAGCGAAGATAGTGAGACTATCTCAAATATGGGCTAAGTTTTCGTCAGGACAATATTAAATGATTGGTTGATAGCAGAGTTCACTATATAAGATTTGCATGCCGAAATATTTGGTACAAATTCTTATATGATGTCTGATTGGTTCAATACGTTTAGTAGATTGCCCACTTTGTCGAGACACTCTTGATATTCTTCTTCAAGATCAGAAGCGACAGTGATACCGCCGCCTGCCCATAAGCTGACCTCTGTCTCGGTATTTGCTAAGTTATTAGCTTGCAACGTACGAATGAGTACATTCCACTGTCCACTTCCATCAAAATTCATATAGCCCATGGTGCCACAATAGGCACCACGCGGTGCTGTTTCTAATTCAGAAATAATTTCAACGGCGCGTTTTTTGGGTGTACCAGTGATTGAACCTGCAGGTAGACTGCCAAACAATACGGCTAATGGGTGAGTCTCTACTCTGAGCTCGGCGGTGATGGTACTTACCATATGATGGACATTACTAAAGCTTTCGATAGCGAACAGATGCGGCACTTTCACACTGCCAGTTTTGGCATATTTACCTAAGTCATTACGCAATAAATCAACAATCATAACGTTCTCAGCTCGATCTTTATCACTGTCAATGAGTTGCTGCTTTAACATTAAGTCTTGCTTATCAGTGCTACCTCTAGGACGCGTGCCTTTAATAGGCTTTGTAATAATATGGTGAGAGCCTGTAGCCGTACTGTTTATAAAAGTAAAAAACAGCTCAGGTGAACAGCTTAATATCTCAAAGCTTAAAGGTGAGTTGTTAAGCTCTTTAACGCTTTTAGTATGATTATTAGCTACTAAATGCTCAGGTTTTTCATCATCTAAATGATTGTGAGCTCCTAAGTAGCCTGCAAATGGTGCTTGTGTATTTTGGTATAGGGCAGGTAGGTAATCGATAAGAGACGTCATAGAGCTGTTATTGTCATATGAGCCATCCAACTTATGAAGACAACCTTGCCATGCTTGCGTCAGATTGATTTGGTAACAATCGCCCTGTTGTAGATAGTCTTGGGTTTTTCTAAAAGCATTATAGTAGTCCCTTTTATGCCACTGTGCATTTAATATTAAGGGCGTCAGTTGACAGTGAATAACCTGGGCTATTGTTTTTATATTAGACAACTCAAGGTCTAATGCATCCAAATACGATATAAGCTTAGCTACTGCCAAGTTTGTTAATGGGCTATCAACATCTGATTTTATAGTATTTAACGTCCAGCCAGCTTTGTTTATAACAGACTGAGTCAAGTATATATCGTAATGCCCTAAGACAGCACAAGGCTGCGCTGCCAGCTCGATTTTAGCTGCTGGACTCAGCTCATGCGCGGCAATATCATAACCAATAAAACCTACTAAACCGTGATGATAATTTGGCTTCTCATAGAGTGTGTTTAGAGAGTTTAAAGCAGTATTGTTAGCCTCATGAGCTCGACTATAAACAATTAACTCGTCCTGCCACTTGGTATAACTCATATATGCTGTCGTAACAGCATTCTCATCATTGCGGCAGTGTTTTATTACTTTATAGGTAGGCGGCTGTGTATGAGAGGTTTGATTATGAGCAGGATATACAGACCAGCTTACTTTGGGTAGTAGGCCAATCACAGGATGTCCATCATTATTTAGCCAGACTAATTGCCAGTTTGCATTGCTATCTTTTGCAAGCAAATGCTGCTGTAGTTTTGGTAGCAGTTCTGTGGCCGACAACTCGCCAAAACGCCAGCTATTTTTGATAGCTGGCGTTTGTACAAAGTGAGTCTGTTTGGTCGTATCTTGAAAAGCGTTCGGTGCAAGCATGTTTTAAGCGTCAAACCTTTTAATAATCAAGGTCGCGTTAGTACCACCAAACCCAAAGCTATTACTCATCAGGGTGTCTAGCTGGGTTTCACGTAGCTCAGTGACGATATCAAACGGTGCTGCTGCCTCATCGATATTTTCGATGTTGATACTTGGCGCGATAAAATCTTCTTGTAGCATAAGCAAGCAATAGATTAACTCTTGCGCGCCAACTGCTCCTAGGCTATGACCTGTCATTGATTTGGTTGAGCTAATAGGGGGAACAGAGTTTTGCGTGGTAGGGTCAGCATCAGAGCAAAATACTTTGGCGATGGCTTTTAGCTCAGTAATATCCCCTAACGGTGTACTGGTACCATGAGTATTGATATAGTCAACACGCTCTAATCCTGCTTGATCTAACGCCTGCTGCATACAACGTACCGCACCTTCTCCACTCGGAGCAACCATTTCTGCGCCATCAGAGCTGGCACCGTAGCCGACGATCTCAGCCAAAATATTTGCGCCACGCGCTTTGGCATGCTCGAGACTCTCAACCACTACCATTGCACCGCCACCAGCAATTACAAAGCCATCACGATCTTTATCATAAGCGCGTGAAGATTGTTTGGGTACATCGTTGTACTGAGTACTCATGGCACCCATAGCATCAAACATACAAGACTGGGTCCAATCTTCAGCTTCACTACCACCAGCAAGTACCACATCAGCCTTACCCAATTGAATAAGCTCAGCTGCATGTCCAATACAATGGGTTGATGTTGCACAAGCTGAAGAAATAGAGTAGGAAACCCCTTGGATTTTTAGTCCAGTTGCAAGCGCAGCTGATACCGAACTACTCATAGTCTTAGGTACTGCCATTGCACCGACCCCACGTAAACCTTTTTCACGCATAGAATCAACAGCACTGACAACATCTCCTGTCGATGCGCCACCCGAGCCTGCAACCACGCCAACACGCGGATTATGATTGATGGTCTCAAGGGACAATCCAGACTGTTTGATAGCCGCCAACGCACTCACATACGCATAAAGGCTTGCATCGCTGAAAAAACGCTTTAACTTACGATCAATACCGGAAGTGTCTAACGCAGTCTTATCGATGCTACCACTAACTTGCGACTTAAACCCTTGTTCAGCATAAGTCTCATTGAATCTAATGCCAGACTCTCCTTGCTTAAGAGCAGATGTAACGGCGTCTAAATCATGTCCGATACAAGAGACAATCCCTGCTCCAGTAATCACAACTCGGCGCATATTCCATTCCTTATAATAATAAATTACTATCGATATATCTAAAAATTACTGACCAATATCTATAACTATAATTTAACCATATATAGATTTGCAGGTTATTACGTCAATATTACAACAACGTATTAACGAAGCAAAAACTGTACTTAAGTACAAACGTTATAATATGTTCTATTATAGCATTCCTAGATAAAGTAGATGGGTTAAAAATCTAACTTATATACAGTATGGAGGATAAGTAAGAATAGAAATAAACCACACTCTTGGATACAAATTTTGCGACATTAATAACATTGTTCACACTGACATAGAGTCTAAGAAATAGATAAGATAACGGCTCAAACACTGATATAAGTACGTATCATTGTTCTTTTTGCCCATATTTACTAGTATGTTAATATATCTAATATATGACTACATAAAGTAAAGGCATACCGACTAATTATTAGGTTGTTTAACCACCATTTTAAGGATATAACGATGGCAAAGCGTAGTACTCTCTCTCAAGGTATCAATACTATTGGTCATTTTACTCGTAATAATCTTGAGCGTATGGGCTCGCTCATTGATAGTGCTAATGCTAAAGCAGGTAAACCACGTCAATATAAAGCGGTAAATTTGGGCGATGAAGACTTCCAACAAGATCTGTTCCGGGAGCAAACCTTAAAAACGACCCAGCAGCTATTAGGTTCACGCTTTGCCACCTATGGTAAATATGCTAAAAAAGTTGTTCCTAATAGTTTGTTCAAATCTGTATTAGACAGCTCTTTTGTTCAGGTTGCAAAACTTGCAGCGAGCTGGAGTCAACTAGACTTACCTAATGAGCATCGTTTTGCTGATATTACTGCATTGGATGATGAAGAGCGTTATGCATTAGCGACTGATATTGCTAACCAGAATAGAGCGTTGGCGACTTTGGGCGGTTTGACGGGCTTAGCAGGGTTGCCAGGATTGTTGGCTGATACGCTATGGTTGCTATTGGTGTCTTTACGCTCTGTTTATCAATTAGCGGCTGTTTACGATCAACCTTTAACGGGTAAACAAGGTATAAAAATGGCTTATGAGCTGCTTGCCAGTGCAGATTTGAGCAAAATGCAAGAAAAACAAGCCCTATTGGCAGGTATTGGGGTAGGAAAAGGCCTACTTGATAATGCTCAAAGTCGCGGTTTGCACAGCGAGTTACAGAACCTTGGGCTCAAAAACCAAAATGTTAATTTTTATGCAGAGCAAATAGATAACATTGCTGGACAAGTAGGGTTTGATTTGGATCAAGTCGATTTAACATGGTTACGTCGTTTGTTACCCGTGTCAGCGGTAGCTGTTGGTATGCATTATAATAGTCGTTTGATTGATGAAGTGCTTGGCGTTGCTCAAGCGACTTTTGCGCCAGAGCCAAAACTTGCCAATCGTTTTATTACTGATGATAGTAGCAGTGAAGAACAAGTCAAACAAATGGCAAGCGATGAAGACTCAAATGAAGAAAGTAAGTCAGAAGAGTCCGACAGTGATTCTATACAAGAAGAATCCGATACGTCGACTAAAAATGATAATAATGACAATAAAGCAGATGATAAAACCGTTGACGCCAAGAACAAAGCAGATACTAAGTAGATGAGCATAGCGTTGACTGGTAACATATTATCCAAAACGCAGTAAACATACCTAGAGCTGTCTTGAAAAGTAAGCTGGCAACGCCATATATACGATAACAAGCCTAGTACTCAATAATTTTTCAGAAGTAGGTAGTAAGCTTTTTATGTGTACATTTAATGCTTTGTAATATCACTAACTGGTAGCAAGTATACTTGATACATATATTTTAGGTATTGTAAAGTAGCATTGTCTATAAGTAGTTGAAATAGCAGTAACAACTCTTTATAATACATTGTCCTAAAAATGGGTACCCCAAAATTTTCATGTTTATGGAAAGGATGGCAGGTTTGCCCATTTTTTTGTTTTATACCAAACGGGAGAAGGATGCCTTATGGCAACAACTAACCAATTGATTCGTAAGGGTCGCAAAACCATCAAGGAAAAGTCAAAAGTTCCTGCGTTACAAGCGTGCCCACAACGCCGTGGTGTATGTACTCGTGTATATACTACTACGCCAAAAAAACCCAACTCAGCAATGCGTAAAGTTTGCCGTGTACGTTTGACTTCAGGTTATGAAGTATCAAGCTATATCGGTGGTGAAGGTCACAACTTACAAGAGCATAGTGTTGTACTTATCCGCGGTGGTCGTGTAAAAGATCTACCAGGTGTACGTTATCACACTGTTCGCGGCGCATTAGACTGTGCAGGCGTTAAAGACCGTAAGCAAGGTCGTTCTAAATATGGTGCGAAGAAGCCTAAAGCTTAATATTATATTAGCCCCGCTTAATCGTATCACCCATTAACTGTGCATGGGCTTGGTGTTAACCGCTTTATTGATAAGACCAATAATAGGTCGTTATAACATACCGCCATGCAGTAAGGCTGACTGACAACTTGATATATCACCTACATTATTAAATGGTGCCATGTTGTGAATGTCGGACACTCCTGAAGACAAGGAAATTTATTATGCCAAGACGTCGCGTCGTTGCTACCCGTGAGATCCTTCCAGATCCTAAGTTTGGTAGCCAAACCATCGCTAAATTCATCAACCATGTAATGAGTGATGGTAAAAAGTCTACTGCCGAACGTATCGTTTATGGTGCGCTTGATACAGTTAGTCAAAAGCGTAACATCGAAGATCCAGTATCTTTTTTCGAAGAAGTTTTAGAAAATGTACGTCCTATGGTTGAAGTGAAAGCTCGCCGTGTTGGTGGTGCAACCTATCAAGTACCAATGGAAGTACGCCCCTCCCGTCGTACCGCATTGGCTATGCGTTGGTTGGCTGAAGCTGCTGCTAAACGTTCTGAAAAATCAATGTCTTTACGCCTTGCTGGCGAATTGTCTGATGCTTCAGAAGGTAAAGGCAATGCTATGAAAAAGCGTGATGAAGTTCACCGTATGGCAGATGCAAACAAAGCATTCTCTCATTATCGCTTCTAAGCCGCTTACTAATAGTGCTCTACATTAAGTTATAGATTGATAGATCGCTTTAACTGATTTTATATTTTCTATTCTACTGATTGCCGCCACTCTTTATCCAGTTTATAAAAGGTTTAGCCTATTTTTAACTGGGTGGCGGCTATCTATCAAGATGTTTTCTAGCAATGGTCCTTTTTAAATAAACAAATTACCTATTAGAAAACATCTCAAGTTTTATGCCACTATATTCTTAGTATTTGCTCTTTTTTGTCCGTATTAGGCCCAATAATCAGTAAGTAATATTACGAAGCTGACTGCTTTGTCATAGAGTATTAGGCAGAGACACAACACATTATTATATACACGAATTTCCTTAGGAAAACACTATGGCTCGTAAAACTCCCCTAAAACGCTATCGCAATATCGGTATCTCAGCGCATATTGATGCTGGTAAAACGACTACTACTGAGCGTGTTTTATTCTATACCGGTGTTAGCCACAAAATTGGTGAAACCCATGATGGTGCGGCTACCATGGACTGGATGGAGCAAGAACAAGAGCGCGGTATTACTATTACTTCAGCAGCAACGACTTGCTTCTGGTCAGGTATGGCTAAGCAATTCGACGAACACCGTATCAACATCATTGATACCCCAGGTCACGTTGACTTCACCATTGAAGTTGAACGTTCTATGCGTGTACTTGATGGCGCGTGCATGGTTTACTGTGCAGTAGGCGGCGTTCAGCCACAGTCTGAGACCGTATGGCGTCAGGCAAACAAATACCAAGTGCCACGTTTGGCATTCGTTAATAAAATGGATCGCGTTGGCGCTGATTTTTATCGTGTTATCGAGCAAATCAAAACTCGTCTAGGTGGTAAACCTGTACCGTTGGTTATCCCAATTGGTAAAGAAGACGATTTTGAAGGTGTTGTCGATCTTGTCACTATGAAAGCTATTTACTGGGATGAAGCCTCTCAGGGTATGGAATACGACGAGCGCGATATTCCAGCGGAACTACAAGACAAAGCAGAAGAGTACCGCGAGTATCTAGTAGAAAATGCTGCTGAAGCATCAGAAGAATTAATGAATGAGTATCTTGAAAATGGCGAATTGACTCAAGAACAAATTCACAGCGCGCTTCGTCAATTGACCATCGACAACGAAATCATTCCATTGCTTTGTGGTACTGCCTTTAAGAACAAGGGCGTACAAAAGATGCTAGATGCGGTTATTCAGTATCTACCAGCTCCAATGGATGTACCAGCTATTCGTGGTATTCTTGACGACAAAGATGAGACTGAAGGTACGCGTGAAGCTTCTGATGAAGCGCCTTTCTCAGCACTAGCGTTTAAGATTATGAACGATAAGTTCGTTGGTAACTTAACATTCGTACGTGTTTATTCTGGCGTTATTAAGCAGGGCAGCAGTGTTTATAACCCTGTTAAAATGAAGCGTGAGCGTGTAGGCCGTATTGTCCAAATGATGGCAGATTCACAGCAAGAGCTAGAAGAGATTCGTACTGGCGATATCGCAGCTCTAGTTGGTATGAAAGACGTAGGTACTGGTGATACGTTATGTGATGAGAGCAACGTTATTACTCTTGAGCGTATGGAATTTCCAGATCCAGTTATCAGTCTAGCTGTTGAGCCTAAGACTAAAGCTGACCAAGAAAAGATGTCTATTGCTTTGGGCCGTTTGGCAAAAGAAGATCCATCGTTCCGTGTACACACTGACGAAGAATCTGGTCAGACGATCATTAGCGGTATGGGCGAGCTACATTTAGAGATTCTAGTTGACCGTATGAAGCGTGAATTCAACGTTGAAGCGAACATCGGTGCGCCGCAGGTTGCTTATCGTGAGACGATTCGTAATACTGTTGAACAAGAAGGCAAATTTGTACGTCAGACTGGTGGTCGTGGTAAGTTTGGTCACGTTTGGTTACGTCTTGAGCCACTTGATCCAGCGGGCGAAACTGAGTATGAATTCGCTGAAGAAGTTGTTGGCGGTACTGTACCAAAAGAATTCCATGGTGCTGTTGATAAAGGTATCCAAGAGCGCATGAAAAACGGCGTACTTGCTGGTTACCCAGTTGTTGGCGTAAAAGCAACTTTGTATGATGGTTCTTATCATGATGTCGATTCTGATGAATTATCGTTCAAAATGGCAGGTTCTATGGCCTTTAGAAAAGGTTTCATGGCAGCGGATCCAGCGCTACTTGAGCCAGTGATGAAAGTAGAAGTTGAAACACCTGAAGATTACATGGGTGACATCATGGGCGATCTTAACCGTCGTCGTGGTTTAGTTCAGGGTATGGAAGATCTACCTGGTGGTACTAAACAGATCCGTGCTGAAGTACCATTAGCAGAAATGTTTGGTTATGCCACTCAAATGCGCTCTATGTCACAAGGCCGTGCTACGTATTCAATGGAATTCCAAAAGTATGCGGAAATTCCAAAGTCAGTAGCTGCTGAAATCATCTCTAAATTCAACTCTAAAGATGACGATGAGTAAGTAAGAAATTGCTAAATAAGACAATCTAACGCAAATCTTTGTATTGTCAGTAGAGAATATGCCAATAACTTGTTAAAAGACTTGTTATTGGTTGTAATTTTCTTATAATATCTGCACATCGAATGTGCAACCTTTTAACATTTATCTTAATGTGCTTAGTACTATCTAATTAAAGTATTCATATTATTTGAATACTTTAGTCAAGTAACTAGGCCCAAATAAAGAGGAACTACCCATGGCAAAGGCCAAGTTTGAACGCAACAAGCCCCACGTCAACGTCGGCACCATCGGACA
>NZ_CANKZC010000008.1 GCF_947488565.1 uncultured Psychrobacter sp.
CCATGATCGTTGGCAAATGCTATGAGTTCGCTTTTGGCACGCTTAGCGTCTTGTTCTTTGGTAGACGCTCGTAGATAAGCTCTGATAAACATAAACACCTAAAATAGTCTGTTATAAGTGGTTCCATTATAGCAGTCTGTTTTAAGTAGTCTGTTAATAGGTTTAAGGGGCTTTTTAGGTGGTTCCGTTAAGGTATACATAATAAGACCATCTAATGGTGTATTTAGAATACATCATGATAGGGATGTAAGTGGTAAATTATAGCGTTACCTTGATTAACTAAAAGGACAAGTAGTTATGGAAAAGATATTAACAACATTCTTGCTTACTGGCATTATGCTGACAGGGTGTACTAAAGCCATTGATACTAAGATGAATGGCATTCAAAACAATGTTCCAACCGTGAAATCGGATGTTGAGAAGGATTTTGAAGACCTTACAGTACAAGCTAATCTAGGAGATGGTTCAAGCCAAGCGCAATTAGGGCTTATATACTACTATGGTAGAGGCGTTCCTCAAGATTATTCAAAAGCATTTTATTGGTTACAACAAGCAGCTAACCATGGACATAAAGAAATGCAGGGGATGCTGGCATTGATGTATGAGAAGGGTCAAGGCGTAGATCAAAACGATGCTAAAGCGTTTGAGTTATATCAAAACTTAGCCAATGACGGTATTGATTTATACCAATCAAAAATTGGAGATATGTACCTTAAAGGTAAAGGCACAACCCAAAGTGATACGAAAGCTTTTGAGTGGACGCGCAAGGCAGCTTTGCAGGATCTTCCAATGGCTCAATCAGGGCTGGCAGTATTCTATGAGAAGGGTATCAATATACAGCAGGATAAAAACAAAGCGCTAGAATGGTATCAAAAGTCTTGTAGCAATGGATATCAGTTTGCTTGTGCTGAATATCGAAGAATTCATCAAAAATAGATATCTAAACCCTAAACATTTCCTAAAAAATTAGGGTTATAGCCTACAGTTCGATGCCTGTATAGCGCATCGAACTATCGGCTAATTCTTTATCAACCCATCATTACCATCGTTCTTTAATGCAGGAACACGTTCTTGTATTGCATGATAAAACCCATCTTTGTCTTTTGGTGATATAACTATGCTACCCCCTTTATATATTATCTCAATCCTATCTAAGGACAGTGCTGGAGCAGATAACGTACTGTTGGTAGGAGTGATTTGTGTAATGTCTTTCAATGAGATGCTTCGAGTAGAAATACCATAATTCACTAACAGTTCGTCATCTGACAAACTGTACTTTACGCTGAAAAGTATTAACAAGAGTAATATTGCACTTGGCATGGTAAAAATACTAATAAATATCGTTCTTTTGATTGAACTATTGTTGTATATCCATTCCCCTATAGGCACCAAAATGAGTAGTAAGCTAAAACCTAATATTAAAAACGCTAACCAGAGATCGATCTTTGATGCAAATACAGTATTTATCATAATTTTTTAGCAGAAAACCCTTAGTTAATTTTATATTCAAAAAGCTCAGTTCATGTACACCATGAAGTACACTGTGACTATTTCAGCGAGTTAAAACGTTTATAGAATTAGCCCACAGCTTAGCTTTCGAGTCCTCACTAGGGAACCGAACCAGTGCAAGCGTCTGATTGGTTCGGTATAGATATTCAAATACGCTCAGCTTCTAACTTAGTTACTATACTTTCAAAAACTTCTTCAAAGTGCTGGCTATCAGTACATTTTTTAAACGCATTACCATTCCAAAATCCTAAATGAAATGTGATTGTAAGTCGCTTTTTATCCGCAGTTATCTGTTTAACTTCCGATAGATTAACAATTCCATTATCTACAACTATAAAGGTTGGCATATCAATCTCTTCTTATGATTTTTATTAATAATAGGTAGCTATAAGCTTTACTGAATCTATTTGGTTTCAGTGCCAGAACTGGGGTACTCTATCACTAAACCGTTCCAAAATAGTTTGAGACTCAATACTCTCAGATAATATAAGAAAAGGCACCGAGATAGCAGATATTAGAGTGATTTTATCATTCTGACATCTGTTATTTTGATGCCCTCGTATAGCTCTTCATGACATTGGCTATCAGACTCAAAACCAAATTTTTCATAGAAGCTGATCGCAGATAGATTAGTTTTTAACACCCATAAAGTTAGGCTAGAGCAGCTATTATATTGAGAAGCATCAATTATGACTGAGTCCATTAACTTAGTGCCTATTCCTAAATTTTGATATTGCGGTAAGAGATACAGAGTGGTTATTTCACAATCGTGATCTTTCTTAAAGTAAGAAATAAACCCTACAGTGGTATTCTCAGCATCGTATGCTACCCATGTGTTCACACCCGAGCTAGGTAACACTTTCCCCCACATCTCTATTTTTTGAGATAAATTATTTTCTTTTTCTCTATACGTTTCAGGTAAAAGGTTCGAATACGTAGCGTTCCAACTTTCAAAGTGTATATGAGCAATATCTGATGCATCGTTCTGGTCTGCTTTCCGTATAAAAAACATGTGGCACTCCATAGCTAAATATTAGGGTAATACCACAGCGTAGCAAAATGCATCATCTGAGGTTTCTAAATAGTTTTGAGATTATCAAAGATTAAAGCTTATTCATCGAATCGTATAAAGGTACATTATGGTAAATGATTCTAGGACGGTTTCAGCCCAGTGAATTAACGAAGAAAAAGCCCCCAGCTGGGGGCTTTTTTATTGAACTAAAAACTAATCTGTATGCTAATTTTATCTATATCAACATCGGCTGCAAGAGCTATCATTTCTTTTGCTTCAAATATGATTTCAGATAGCTCTTTCTCATCAGTCATAGTCTCCCCATCTAAACCAGCTTCATCCGAAACACTTTCTGCATCAGGATTTGCATTAAACGTAGACCAACTAATTTTAGCAACATCAAGATCGAGTGCTTCCAATAGGTTTTCTGTGGTTAGATAAGCGACTGGGTATCTTTGACCATTTGTTAGCTTCTTCCAAGCTTTTTTAAATTCTGAGTTATCAGGCAATAGTGAGTACTCGCTCATTTGAATAAGCTTTCTTCCGTCATACTTTTGGGAAGGGATGCATCCAGAGATTTTACCTATTGCAAAAGCTTGGCCATGTTCAACTCCATCCTTTGCTGCCCACTGTTCTCTACGATTACGCATGAAGAAAACGTATTCTGAACCTTTGATTCTATCCGTTCTGGCTACCCAATAACCTGATCCGCCTTCTGACTCCATCATTTTTAGATCTTTACCCGTAAAAATACCTACTACTCCACTCATAAGATAGCCCCTTTTTATAAATCTTATACGTTAGAATTTATTTTTATCGTTAATGATTTATAGATATACTATATTATTATACGATAAAATCAAGTTACTATCGTATTAAACGTAAAATAATATAGTGTATTTTTCACTCTTACAATTAGTGTTCAGCTTTAAATCATTACCCGATGGAGCTAAAGCACAGAAAATATCGCCTCAACTACTTATAACCAGGTACAAACCTTATTAAACAAAAAAGACCTTCAGTAGATACTGAAGGTCTTTTTTTGAATGATGCACTAATAAGAGAAGAGCAGGTTGGAACACCCCTAAACCCTTTAAATTAACCGTGGATAACAGAACTGTGGAACTCGGAACTATATCCCCTACGTGGTAGCACTGCATTTTATTAAAGTGTAAATAGTTACTCGTAGTCTAAATAATCCTTAATCCTCTATAAAATCATTGAATGATCAAACTCTAGAGAATGAGTGAATATGGTGTATCGAGCGAATACACTCTAATCCATGTTGAGAAGCCTATAACGCATTTCGATAATAGAGGGCTAACTGAACGCCGTCATCTAACCTGTTTTACGGCTAATGGCCATAATGTTAGCAAGACATCGGGGCCCAGCTCAAAACTGAGTTTTCAATTTCATTAAATACATATAAACCTAACAACTATAAGGAGAGAAGAATGACGTTATATGATCTTGCGATGTTGCTAATAAACTTCGGCACGCTAATATTGACCTTCTGTATGCTTTGGCATATGACCTGATCGACTATGATAAATAGGTCTGTACCGTCTTTGGACGGTGCTAAGCTTCACTTTGTCCTAGTTGTTTCAACTTTTCCCTCTGGCGCTCCAATCTCAATTTTTTACGTTGTTTACGTGCTACTTTACGCTGTTTTCGTTTTTCCCATTCTGGATTGCCTTTTTGATAAACCTTAAGGTCATCCACGTAGCTTATTTTGTTCAGCCATATTAGCTCTATAGTATAAGTTGGTAGCATTCCTATCATAAATAACCAAAGCGGATACTTTAAGAAACCACTCCCTAGCAAAAAGACAAAATTCACTACAGCTACTACTATTAAAGCAATAAACCAGTTTTGAGCCATTTGTAGCTCATACAAATAATGACGCATATCAAGACGGTACTTCTTAATCTTGATAAGTTCCTTCAGTCTAGATGCCTTGTGATATTTTCCAAAAAGCGTGAACATTTCCTGCACAGGTAGTTTTTTATACACCTCACTAATAGCAACGCCAACGATAGCGCTAATTATTATTAAAGATAATTGCTCTAAGTTAATAATATCCATATTCTTTCCAAAGTCGTAAGTGAATAAAAACTAAATCTTTCACCATATCTATGTAACATGGTTAATTTCGATTGCTAATGTTATTTGAAAAAAAATGTTCACTGAGCAGTTGCTCAATGAACATTTTAAAAATTATAATTTAGCTAGCTTTTTTATACTTACGCTCAGCTAATGCCAAGAAATCTTGAAGGTTCTGATTTTTTAAATACTCTATAATGTTGCTTCTAGATATAAAGTACTCTTTAACCTGAACCTCTTTTTTTTCTTTAGTAACTGCATGAACAAACTTATCATCTATCTTCCATCCATCTGATCGTAGTTCACTGATTCTAGCTCCTGAAGCACAGCTATCGATATCATGGAAAAGCTTTTTATTACGCAGTTTCTCGCCATGTAACAGTCTAGCTAGGATTGCGCCTTTGTGAGTGGTGACACTCGGTATTAAAATACCTAATTTCATATTATATGCTCGTATTGAAGAACATATGAGAACTCACTTGAACAAACAATTTTTACCTGTTTACTTGAGTAAACCACATCAGATGTAGTAAAGTATTGTCTCTCACAACAAATAGGTTACTAACCTGATCTAGCTCGTTCTCATATATTCTAGATTAATTTAAGTGACTTATAAAAAGGGCTATCAGAAATGATGGCTCTTTTTTTTTGCCATTTAGTTAGGAAATCTAACTAACATTGATTATAACTGACACTCTCTTCTAAATACAAGTTTATTTAGCCCGTATCTTCGCCATACGGGCTAAAACATATGTTTTGGTACCATGACAACCCTGTCAATAAAAACGCTCTGTGAAGCTATTAGGTGGCTAATATTGCGATTGTAGTTTAAATTTCTCATATTTCCTGATTTAAAAACCTATTTTTTCAACTAAAAATTCTTTTTAAATGCTTTTAATGTTTTTAATAACTTTTAAATGCTTTTACGTTCTCTGTATCCATTGGTACAAAAGGTGTGAAAGATAGATATGAATAGGTTTACCCTGTTATATGAATAGGTTTACCCTGTTATATGAATAGGTTTACCCTGTTATATGAATAGGTTTACCCTGTAAATAGGTTGCTCATTTGACAATCTATTTAAAATAGATTATCTTACGAACTACTTAAATAGGTATGGTTATGGAAATGTCTGAATTAGTCGTGAAAGATAACGCACTCATCGAAGCGAGCTATACGCTTGGATTAGCAGAACAACGATTAATATTGCTAGCAATAATTGAAGCAAGAGAGACAGGAGAAGGAATTGACCACAATAGTTTGTTAAGAATCCATGCTCATTCTTATGCTGATCAATTTGGTATTGATAAGAATAACTCTTATGAAATAATAAAAGATGCAAGTAAAGGGCTGTTTGACAGATATGTAACCTACCATGATAAAAATCCTAAAAACGGTGCCGATCGCTCATTTCATTGTCGTTGGGTAGATAAAATTGGTTATGAAAAAGCTAACGGCACAGTTTATATGCGATTCACTTCCGACGTTGTTCCCCTGATAACAAGGTTAGAGGAGCAATTTACCAGTTATGAATTAGAGCAAGTTGCAAATCTTGATAGTAGTTATGCTATTAGGCTTTACGAACTTGTTATTCAGTGGCGCTCCACAGGCAAAACTCCCAAGTTTGAGCTACAAAATTTCAGAAAACAGCTGGGTGTTGAACCTTCGCAGTATAAAACGATGAGTAATTTCAAAAAGTTTGTTCTAGATTTTGCTGTTCAGCAGATTAATACACATACGGATATTACTGTTAAATATGATCAGCATAAAGAGGGGCGTAGTATTGTAGGATTTACATTTAAATTTAAGGCAAAGCCTAAACCTAAATCAAAAAAAGCCATAGAGTCAAAAGGAGGTAATGATACTCCTGATATGTTTACGGCATTGAAGATGACGGATAAACAACGTGCTACTTTTGCATCTAAGTTGTCACAAATGAACGAATTATCTAGTTATGCCAAACAAGGTGAAGATTATAAGCAATTCGCTGCACGAATTGATGCAGAGCTATTGGATGAAAATAAGCAAAAACTTTATCTGCCTTATCTCCAAAAACTAGGGTTTCAGCCCTCTTAAATGGTCAGTTAAGGCATATATGATTCTGTTAGCGGCGTTTGAAAACACCTTCATCTAACAGCCATTCAATATCACTCGCAAAGACGGGAGCACTAATAGTGATCTGCTTACATATAGAGCAAACAAGGTTAGTTAGCTCGGACTCAATAATTCCATAGTTTGCCCCGTAGCCTGGCACCAATAAATACTTCATACTTTTTCTTTGTTCATTTGAAATAGTCGAAGCATAGTTTGCAGCAATATCAAGAATTAAGAGCCTTCTAGTAATTTCGCTACGCTCCACAGATATTATTAGTTTAGTGCCATTCTTGTCGATAGTCTCACTTATATACCCAAGTTCTATACAAACTAAAGTTATGCGCTCAATTTCTTCTTTCGGATAACCATCAAGCTCTAACGAATGAAAAACCGACTCTTTTAAGCCTTGTTCGCTAGTGATGATAGCGTGCTCAAGTTCAATAGGTGTCAAAAAACATATATGTTGGAGTTCTCGTCTTAATCTTATTAAGATACTTTTAACTTGAAAAAAAGATGCTGTACTATCAAACGCTAGCATATGCTTTAGATCGCCACGTAAAGCTGCGTAGTAACCAGCACCATCAAGATATTCAACAAACCGCGCATTGGCATAGTTTGCAAGTGTGAATGTTCTAGAGCTATGAGTTTGATCTACTACTTTATGTGACACACTGCCAGAATCACCAGCGTAAAACTGAGATTGTATAAATAACTTTGGTTTTGGTTCCCAATTATCTACTTTATAAGGGAGTATAAAGTCATATGCCCTTGTTTTTTTCTTCCTTTTACCGTCTTCTACAATCTCTTCTTCACCAATGGTTACATCATTAATATTAAAATCAGAATTTGGCTGCAACCCCATAGTTAACAGCTTTTCTCGAAGTAAATCTTCGGTAATATGTCCACCAGTAGCCGAAACGCTACCTCTTACTTTAAATATGGTACAAGCATTAAGTAAGTATTTACCTAAATCGTCAGATGCTGTAAGACTGTTTAGCTCGGTATATGAGCGGCAAATTGCCCAAAACTGCTTTGTTTCTTCTTCGTCTTCAAGTATTAGGCTTATATACTCTTTTAGAAGCAGTCTTAGATAAAACATTAAGTCAAAAGTAGGCTCAGTCTTAACTTCAGAAAAGTATGTTTCATGAGAGCCAACAAAACAAGACGCTAAAGACTTTGCGACAAAATCAGACTTTATCGTGGAAGGGAGTTCTTTTAGGGTAAATTTTATTATTTTTTTAGATGATCCTCTTTTTGGTATAAAAGGTTTTACATCGTCTTCTTTCAACTGTATCAAGAAATGGTTTTTTAGGTTGTTGTCAGTTGCGCCAGATGTTAAAAACAGCAGATTGAAAAATGCTTCGTAGAAAACTGAGACGTGTTGTTCGTCTTTGGCGAAAGATTCCCCTACTACGAATTGTCTACTCGCACTTACGACAGCATCACAAATATTTTCGACAGTACAATCTTGATAACTGGAAAAATTATTCAGATGAGGTGAAATTGTCTCGATACATTGGCATAGTGCCTCTATTTCTGAATTAAATCTCTTACTATCCTTAATTCTCTCTAGTTTTGCAGTAAGCCACTGATCAAATTCAGCAAGTTGTTCTGGAGCATCAAGGTTTTCTGGGCGAAGCCGCATTACTGATCCTTCTGTCAAAGTTAAATTAAGCCGTTATAATACCTGTAATAAATAAGGTTTAATATGTTATCTACAATAGATTTAAAAGTAAGTAAGCTACAAAAAGAGCTAGGGTTGGAACTTCAACAACACTCGTCATTTGAGCATACTGAGAGCTTCCACGAAGCCTGTCAAAGTTGGGTTAATGCTGACACCACTCTTTTTGTTGGTGATAATCTGATCTATCTAAAAGAGCTTGCTCTCATGTCTCCAGAGATTGTAGACATGTGCTACATAGACCCTCCCTATAACACAGGATCAAAGTTTCTCTATGAAGATAATCGAAAATCTGAAGTAAGAGGTATGTTTGGCACACACTCAGCTTGGATGAGCTTCATGTTGCCGCGATTGGTGGCTGCTAGAGAAATACTGAAAGAAACAGGTATTATCAGTATTAGTATTGATGACTACGAACAAGCTTATCTTAAAATTTTAATGGATAGAATTTTTGGCGAAGATAATTTCATTGGGAGTATCGTTGTTTGCCGTTCAAAAAATGGTAAAGGTAGTAAAAAAAATCTGGCTACCAACCATGAATACCTACTTATTTACGGTAAGTCAAAGCAAGCAGGTTTACGTGGGCAAAGTGATGAAACTGACTATAATAAGCAGGATGAGTTCGGTCAATATCGAGTTGATGGATTGTTTCGTAAAAAAGGCGAAGCTAGCCTGAGAACAGACAGACCAAATATGTTCTATCCTCTGTATTTCAATCCCAATAGCGGCAAAGTATCTATTGAAGCCATTAAAGGATGGAAGGCTGTGTATCCAATCGACTCAAAGGGAGTAGAAAGACGTTGGCTTTGGGGTGTAGATACCGCTGAAAAAAGAGCATGGCAGCTATATGCTAGTAAAAATGGTGTAATTTACGTTAAAAACTATGCTGGAAACGATAAAGCTGAAAAACGCACTAAAGTCAGAACACTGTGGAATGATACTAACTTCTATACAGAAAAAGGTACGAATGAAATAAAGAGTTTATTCGGCTCTAAAATTTTCGATACACCTAAGCCGCTAGAATATATTAAGAAAATTATTGACGTATGCTCTGATAGCAATGCGGTCATTCTTGATTTCTTTGCTGGATCAGGCACTACAGCGCAAGCAGTAGCTGACCTTAATGGCACTGATGAAGGAACAAGAAGATGCCTTCTAATGGAGTCGGACTGTGAGATTCCACCCAATCACACAGCTCAAGAATCTGGCTTTAAACTGATTTCAGACATAACTGAAGAAAGACTAAAACTAATTAAAAGAGAAACAGACTCTTTTAATGCCAAAGTAGTTAGACCAAACACTGGCTTACCGTTGCAGATGTTAACTGATATTGGTGATAATATTTATAGCGTGTCATAGTTTTCTCTTTTGAGCTAGCAGACACGCTATTAAGGCTTCTTTTGCTTACGAAAATAACAGTATTCTATTTTTTGAAAGCCACTTCTAACTCAGCAACTTATCAATATTAGATTCCCATTCTTGATTATGGATAATTCGTTGTTCAGCAAGACCCTCTTCAATTATTTCAGTTTTACTTAATTGTGATAATTCCTGCCATTTTTTAAAATCAAATACATAAGTAGCGTTATTCACGTTATCAGACTCTAACACTGATATGCTTTTTTGAGGAAAGTGGTAAATAATATAGCCTTTATAACCTCCAAGCCCTATTGCCATAGCATCGGCTGGATAACTGCTAATTTTAGCTAGACGCTTTTCTATGACAGGTCTTTCGGTCTTTTTAAGCTTAGGTGAAATAGAGCTATTGATCAAAGAGATGATCTCTTCTTGGGTTTTTTCGCCTGAAGGAAGAATCATCCAGTTCACAACTTCGAATTTAGTAGGAATCTTAACAAACCCGTCCTTTGCAGAAATATGTATTTCAAACTCAGATTTGAAAACCTCTAAAGCTAAGTTCAGTTTATGCAATAACAACTGCTCTCTGTCTTTGCTATCACACTCGATTATTAAAAACTTCTCATCATTACTAATTATACATTTGATCGGGACGCTAGGAGCTGGCAGCTGCTCTCGAAAAATTCTTTCAAAAGAGCGCCATGTTGAATCATCTACCTCTACCCTATTATCTCGTCCATGAAACTCCAAACGTTTGTATTTATATTCTCGAGAAACTACTTCTTTCGGTAGGTCTCGTCTTAGAATCGTCTTACCGTCTGCATTGATCGTAGAATGCTTACCATTTTTATTAGGCAAGAACTCTGTAGCATTCTTCCATGAAAAATCATCTAGAATTCTTGCTAGATCGCTTTCTGTAAAGTCAGAGAGATTTTTTGCAATTAAGAATTTATCAGTTAACTGTAAAAAGTTTGCAGGTATTTTTCGAAAAGACTTTTGTTTATATTTCATATTGATTTCTCAGAGTTTAGTTTAAATTATAGTTCGTATTCTATCTCTATAATAACAACAAACAACTGTTTTGAATCACTGAAAAGGCTTATATACGACAGCTATTGTCGTGCTTAAATGCAACCTTCTAAAATATGTTTATTATCTAGTAATAAACAGCAAGCTCTGATATTCACTAACTTCTGGCTAACTATTTACTAACTCTATTTTTTGACTTTCTAAAACCTCTCTGTATACAGTTTGCAAACACCCTTTTTCCTTATATATCAATAACTAACAGGTTTTTTGTAAACACTTTGCATACAACTCAATTTTATTAAACCTAACAATATCAGATATTTAGGCATTCCTTTAGGGTGCGTATGGTGTAGTCATTAAATTGGATAATTTAATGGCCAAAAAGCAGGTAGAAAAATCGGTTATTTTCTACCTGTCGTAAGCCTTTTTAGCTAAAAAGGCTTATAAGAGCGTTACGTTAGTAAATCGTTAGCAAAAGATTAGTAAATCGTTAGCTAAATATGAGCAAATTATGAGCGATTACTGTATGATCGGCTAAAAGTTAGCAAATCGTTAGTTAGATATGAGCAAATTATGAGCGTTTTAATAATTAAGATAATTAGCTTCGAGAATAGACGGAGATAGGTATTTATGGCGAAGAGAACAAAATTTTCCAGGTTTCGTGATCTTTATGAAGTGATCGAAGAGCTAGCTGTTTCATATACCTATGAAGGAGTGGTTGAGATACTCGCTGAGCGTCATGACCTCGTTCTAACGACCGGCACACTAACCAATTATCTTTACCGTTATAGAAAAGAATCAAAGCAATTACCTGCTGTGATAGATAATTTTGGGGACGAAAATAAAAGCAGCATCGAGCAAAATAAAGTTGAGCAAGTAGCTAGAGATCAAGATACGGTTACGAATACAGAAAATGCCGAACTGCCAAAACCCAAAATGAATGCCGATGAAGCTTTAGCTAGATTTAAAGAGCGTCAACAAAATAAATCTCTTTTTGATAGATAAGTTATTGATACCGCATTAAACGAAGATCCAATAAGTGACATTCCCTAAATCTAAAGGAGCAATCTATGAGTATTCGAGGTGTATCAGTAGCAAGTAACCATTTCATGATGTTTGAAGAGGCGCAACGAGAATACTACCGTCAAATGGGTCGCCTTAACACTTTTGGTTTAGAAAATGAAGCTCATAGCGATAGCATACTTAAAAAAATGTTTGAGCTAAAAGGAGAGGAAAGTATGCTGAGAGAATATAGCGCGAGCGAACTCTACGTCATACAAAAAGAGCTAAAACAGAAAATTGATAATTTCCTGCGTGAATTGGACGAATAGCGTGTTACTGTCACTATTCGTGAAAGTTTAAAACGCTAGAGTGATTGAGTTGGGTACACTTATCGCTTATATTAATGGTACATAAATAAGCGATAAGTACTGCTATGAGTACAACCAACTATAATATTCGTCTGGATCAAGAATTAAAAGATAAGGCGTTTTCAGTGCTTGAAGGCTATGGTTTAACACCTTCTCAGGCCATTAAGTTATTTTTGCATCAGGTAGCAGAAACCAATCGAATACCGCTGTCTTTTGATTATCAGACAGTGCCTAGCACCAATACGCTTGAATACGGTGATCAATGATTGAATTTGAATGGGATGAACAGAAAAATAGCAGTAATCAACGCAAACATGGCTTATCCTTTGAAGAAGCAGCTCGTGTATTTTTTGATCCTTTGTGTTTGCGTCAACAAGACCGATATGAGAATGGTGAAGAGCGTTGGCAAGCACTTGGTGCAGTGAATGGGATAGCGGTATTGCTGGTCGCTCATACTCAAAGAGATAGTGAGGGTGGCGAGGTTATTCGTATCATATCAGCACGACCTGCCACTAAGGCTGAAAGGAGGTTTTATGAACAAGGTTAGCTATAAAGCAAATGAGTTACCGTCTTTAAACAATGAGCAAGAAGCAAACTTGCAACGATTGGCGATGCTTTCAGACCATGATATTGATTTGT
Source organism: uncultured Psychrobacter sp. (assembly GCF_947488565.1). Lineage (GTDB taxonomy): Bacteria > Pseudomonadota > Gammaproteobacteria > Pseudomonadales > Moraxellaceae > Psychrobacter > Psychrobacter saeujeotis. The sequence continues at coordinate 12,794 of NZ_CANKZC010000008.1, forward strand.
CTGATATACCTGAAGTCACAGACTGGTCAGGTGCGACCCGTGGCAGCGTAGTGTCATCTGATTCTATGGTCGGTGCCAGTATCGTGAGTCCTAGTATCATTGCTAGATTCCAGGATAAGGCTAAAAAGACCGGCGGAAACTACCAAGATATGATTAACGATGCGCTAGAAGAGTATTTGTTAGATCATTAGTTTCATATGAATAGTCGATAATATCCTGAATTTCGTGTAGGTATACATTCAGCTTAGACATTTACTTACACAATATTTATGAAGTTCCCAATGCTTCACAGTTTAAGAGACGTCCAGTTAGGGACTATCTTGATTATTAATAGGTTTGTAGGTCGTAAAATATCCAGCCCAAACTTTGCCATATGTAGCTTTAAATAATACTTTCTCGGTAGGATAGATAATAATTTCTTTATGAACCTCGTGACTGCATTGCTTAATAGTGCATAATTTGACAAAGATATACTTATCATTAAAGTACTCTATCTCGTAATCTTTAGTCTTGAAATCATTGTATATTACTGACTCTAAATTCTTTACGTTATACAGGTTCACAGGTAGTGTGAAACTTGCACTAAATGCTATCAATAGCTTATATGTTATAAAAACAATGAAGACTAAACTTGCCAAAAAAAACCAATATATATAGTTTTTATATTTATCAAGAAAAGTTTTTATGTGTACTTTGGTATGATCTGATCTAGTCTTATCGTTACGAGTTTTTACCATAATTAGTGTAATAGTATCAACAAATATAAGCGCTACTGAACCAATAGAGATACCTAAAAGCAGTGTCGTGATAATAGGTGCTTTAGGAAAAAGGTCTATAAAAAGCTCGGTAGTTAAATACACTAAACTGGATATAAATAATATTATACCAAAAGCATTTTTTATCGCGTAGTAGCGTAGTTTTTTATCTATCCTACTAGCGACCTCTTCATCCTCAATAGCTTTAACTCTATTCTTAAAAGTACTTTTTACTAGGGTTGTGATCACCTTGCCCATTACAAACATTACAATAAGCAAAAATAATATAAGTATTCCATCGAAAGGTATTTGAGTAACTGAGAAGAATCTAATATAAGCAACGTTTATACTCGATAGCTCTAATATCTGCCACACAGCTCCTAAAAAAGATGGTAGTAATAAAATTACTGAAATATTATCAAATATCCATTTTATCCGATCTTTTAACCCTTTCTTGTTTACTTCAGTTTCCTTGCTGAGCTTATAGGACTCTGGCAAGAACAAGTCACCGTCAGTTTTGTACCATTTAATGGACTTCCTTCCTTCTTCATTAGGGTCTAACATAAAGTACTTTACCTCTAAATATGAAGCGAGCGAAAGTCAAGACTTGCCTTTTCTCATTGCTCTTATAGTTATAGTTATAATCCTACTTTAAGAGGATTGAGTGAGGGGTACTACTCTTAACTGTACTTTAGAAATCTCAAAACTTCCACCAACTCTTCTTTTCAGCGACAATAAGCGTTGGTGTTTTTGATTTTACTTCAGACTTGGGTTTAGAGTCCTTAAACTCCAACAGTCTTAATTGCGCAAACTAATCCGTTGGGTTAATCACTACTTCGAAACCATCCCGAACTCTGTATAACTGCCATTTAGATAACTACATACACAAAATCAAATAGCGGTTCTCTACATATTTTTTTCATCGCTCAGCGATTTTTTCATCGATCATATCAGTTAGTAGCTGAGTAACTGTCCTATCGTTATTAAGCGCATATTTTTTTAATAAAATGTACTTTTCTTTATCAAGATTGAAGTTGACTCTTGCTGTCTTCTTTGGAGCGTTAGTCACGTCTGACAAATCTAAGGTATTTTTAGCGTCTTTACTTGGCCTACCTGCTTTCATATTCACACCCCATTATTCATCGAAAAATGTTTTAACTTCATTGACCAAAGCCGTCATTTCTTGTACAGCATTGCTATTAGCTGATTCTGTATCAAATACTGTTTTGCCTAATGAAGCACTATTTGGATAACTGACACGCTGCATTATCCGAGTATCTAGAACAGGCAAACCATAATCCAATAAAACAGTTGCCACTTCTTTGCCGATATTGGTATTTTGGATTGCCCTAGATACTACAAAAGCAGCCTTCAATTTATCATCAGTCATCTCAATACGTTGTTTGACTAAATCTACTAGATCGCTAGTAGCCCAGACATCGTAAGGACTTGGTTGTACCGGTATCAGTACAAAATCAGCAGCTTTAATTGCAGATATAGCAAGAGTAGTCGCTTGCGGAGAACCGTCAATAACTACAAACTCTTTATCAGATACGTTTTTTAAATCTTTATCCAAAGTCGGTCTATCTAATCCAATAACTGGCACAGGGTTATCTTCATCAACTGCTCTCCAATCACGCGCACTACCCTGTTGATCGCTATCAACTAACAAGACACTATGCCCTTGCAGCTGTAGTCCCCGGGCTAATTGAGTAGCGATAGTTGTCTTACCACTGCCACCCTTTTGATTCAATACCGCTATTACTTTCATGAAAATGATTCCGTATTTGAATATATACTCATATAAGTTTTTACTCAAATGAGTATATACACATGTAAGCATATGAGTAAATAAGTAATTGCATAGATGGTAACACTTGCTTTGATGCTGGCAACTATTATTCTTTAGAAGATAGAAATACCCTTTGTGATCTTAGCCTGAATAAGAGGTTCACCTACGAATTTTAATGGTCAGTTAGTCTAACAATTTTCAGCAATATCAGACTCTGGATAATTTTGAAATAAGATTTCAAACACTTCATCATGTTCTGATTTATAGGCAAGAGCAGCTCTTTGAACCAGCACAACTTGAGCGTAGAATGCTTTTGCTGCCTTCTCAGCATCCGTTAACCTATAGATTTTACCTTTCTCTGTTATTTTCTTTAAGTGTGCCTTAGCGTCTATTAAATTATGTTCTGTGAGATCTTCGAACGAAAGGTTTAGTGCTTCTAGTTTTTCGTAAAAGTCATAACATTGAAACTGAGCGTTCAGATCATAAGGTATTTTAAGCTCATCAAGAGTATCTGTCAGTTCTTCAAAATAGTCATAGGCAGAGTGTCTACCAGGGTCTCTGTTAAACAGTATTCTGATTTTATGAGGCGGTACGCCCATGTTGACTAATATTTTGATCGTTCCAATACTATCGGCTATTAATTTAGGTGATGAATCAACCACTGGCACCAGAAAAAAATCATAATCTTCATGACATCCCATCATTTTATTCATCCGATCAATAGTACGCTCGAATTCAGATATCTCCACTTCAACAATAACGGATGTATCCATCATTAGCTCAACATGTAAATCTCTAAGTTTGTCTACAGTCGCAAAAATCTCATCTCCACTAATGTTTCTATTGTTGAATCCAATTCTATAATATTTTGGATCTTGGAGGCGCGGTTTAACTAAACACCTGCCACTAATAGTCTTACCGGAATTTCCAGACGAATTGATAATGCATACTGTTAACTGAGGTTTAGCGTTAGGTATTTGATAGTTAGCTTGAGTCATTTGATCACATCCTTGTAATCTTATTAGCGTTGAGGGTCACTGTACGTCAAATAAGACTTAATATACATGATTATGTGAGCAAGATTTTCCCAGTTCCTTGGAGACTGTTGCGATTAGCTGAATCGCCCTAGGATTACCGGATATTCAACATTCTCTAATTGGTAATTTGATGAATAATAACTTGACAACAAGCGATATATTTTTTTGAGTATTTGAGTATTTGAGTATTTGAGTATTACTTTGCTTCTTTAGCTATAACAGCAATCAGATGCCGTGAGCACTTGGTCATACTTTGTATCTCAGAATAGCTATGACCTGATTTGAGTAGACTAGCGATGATCTTACGCTTTTCGGTATCTTTCCTACGTCCTGAATACTTACCTTCTGCCTTAGCACGAGCAATACCTTGCATCTGACGGTTACGGCGATCCTCATAATCTTTTCGAGCAATGGCTGCGAGCATATCCAGCATCATCGAGTT
>NZ_CANKZC010000009.1 GCF_947488565.1 uncultured Psychrobacter sp.
ACCCGTTTCTTTAAGGGTTTTTATTTGATCCTGTTTACTCCTGTTTACTCCTGTTTAAGAGCCTTTTTTCACCTTTATAATCAATAGCTTACAAAGAGAAAAAACAGTAAATGAGCAGAAAAAACAGTAAATGAGCAGAAAAAACAGTAAATGAGCAGAAAAAACAGTAAATGAGCAGAAAAAACAGTCGTATATTAAATGCTGTTTATTCAACTGTTTTTAATGTTACTATAGCTTGAGTGTTTTTAAAAAAACAGTAAATGAGCAGGATTAAAAATGGAAAATAATTTAGTTGTTCAATCAAACGAGCTGATTTTAGCAACATACACAATGCAAAAAACAGACAAAGAGCTAATGCTTGCGTGTATTAGTCAGATAGACAGCAGACCTGACGCACCAGAAGTAACAAAACAGACTGAATTTAAAGTGTCTGTAGATGATATAAAGTCACTGTTCTTTGGTAAGAAGTCTAAAAACGAGCAGAACGTCTATCGTGATATGGAAAACGCAAGTAAGCGTTTGTATGACGTTGATATTGTAATGAGCTTGCCCGAAAACAAAATACTTCAAACAAGACTTATCAGTAGTATTGTCTATGACCCGGATAACGGAGAAGTTTCTTTATCTTTTGCAGAAAAGATTTTGCCTTATTTGACACAGCTAAGAGCTAATTTTACTAAGTATAAGTTGCTTGAAATCGGCGAGTTATCAAGTATCCACTCAATACGTTTATATGAATTGGTCGTTATGTGGGTTAATCAGTTTCAGTACAGCAAAGATTTTACACTTGAAGAATTTAAGCATGTAATGAATGTCAAAGGTAAATACAAGCAGTTCGGTCATTTGCGACAATTTGTTATTGAAACAGCTATTAACGACATTAACGAGAATACAAACTATAGTGTTAGCGTGGAGTATCAAAAGAAATCGAGAGGTAAGGGATTTAGAGGCTTAAAGCTGAGTTTCCATAAAAAAACATTAGACAAGCTAACGGGTGCAGACGGTGCATTATCGCAAGCAGCCATCCAGTCCATTGTTGATAGCGTGCAGTTTATGAATGACTATAACGACCATCCAAGCCTAAGTTATGACGGCAAAATGCAGACTGAGGCATTTAAGCGCGAAATGATTAATATCATACAGCGAGAGCCTGAAAGTTTTAACAAGCCTAATAAGGCTTTAGAGAGCTATCTACCAAAGATTAAACACTAATACCGCATCTAATCTTGATTATAGATGAACTACCCACTGCCTTTACTATTTATGAAAGTCCAAAACCCTAAAATTATTGAATTGGCATTACGTATCGCTTATATTGATGGTACATAAATAAGCGATACGTAATGCTATGAGCACAACCAATTATAATATCCGTCTGGATCAAGAGTTAAAAGACAAGGCATTTTCGGTACTTGAGGGCTATGGTTTAACGCCTTCGCAAGCGATTAAGTTGTTTTTGCATCAGGTAGCCGAAACCAATAGCATACCGCTGTCTTTTGATTATCAGACCATGCCTAGCACCCATACGCTTGAAGACGGTGATCAATGAAATAGTGAGGGTGGTGAGCTTATTCGTATCATATCAGCGCGGCCTGCCACCAAGGCTGAAAGGAGGTTTTATGAATAGGGTTAGCTATAAAGCAAATGAGTTACCGTCTTTAAGCGCTGAGCAAGAAGCGAATCTGCAACGATTGGCGATGCTTCCAGATCATGATATCGATTTGTCTGATATGCCTGAAGTAACGGACTGGTCGAGTGCGACCCGTAGCAGCATAGTGTCATCTGATTCTATGGTCGGTGCCAGTATCGTAAGTCCTAGTATCATCGCTAGATTCCAGGATAAGGCGAAAAAGACCGGCGGAAACTACCAAGATATGATTAATGATGCACTAGAAGCGTATTTGTTAGATCATTAGTCGATAAAATCGCAACGTCTAAAATTCCCACCACCTTTTTTTCTTTTCAGCCGTAGCTACGGCTGAGTCGTCTGTTTTCTCTTTCTCTTGTTCAAGTGGCAGCTCATAGCCCTGCTCAGCTTTTTTAAATTCTAACAGCCTAACTTGCGCAAAATCCTGAATACTGGAGTTGGCTTTATCCAGTGTTTTGTTCAACTGTGCTATCTGCTCTTGATAATTGGGGGGGGATTACCAAGGTTTTAGTGTATAGTTAGCATACACATAATCATAGTCATACATATAAGCATACACATAAACATAATCATGCACATAATCATAAAATGGAATTCTACAGATGCCTAAAGTAATAGCCGTAATTAATCAGAAGGGCGGAGTGGGTAAGACGACCACCGCTCACGCTATTGGAGCATGGTTACAGCTTAAGAAGAAGCAGAAGGTGCTATTCATTGATTTAGACCAACAAGGTAATCTTACTTATGCTACGAGCTCTAGCCATAGTAATTATTCAAGTCTGCAGCTTCTGATCACGGGTGAACTAGAAACTGGCAAGATACAATTAAATAAAGAAGGATTTAATGTGATTCCTGCAGATCCTAAACTGGCTAATATTGACTTGATATTAAACAGTATAGGGAAAGAGTATAAGTTAAAAGAAGCTCTGCAAAATTTACAGGGCTATGATTATGTAGTGATGGATACTCCGCCCAGCGTAAACGTGATTATGGTTAATGCTTTAACGGCTAGTCATTTTGCAACCATTCCAGCACAAGCCGATATATTCAGTCTTCAAGGTATCACGCAGCTAGGACAGAGCTTAGACGCTATCAAACGCTACACCAACAAAGAGTTAAAAGTATTAGGTATTGTCTTAACTAGACACAATCCTAGAACTATCTTAAGCCGTGACCTTCACGCAGTCATAGAGCAAACAGCAAGCCAACTAGACACTAAAGTATATTCACAAGTAATACGTGAAAGCGTGGCAGTCAAAGAAGCACAAGCCACACGTAAAGACCTATTTACTTATGATGATAAAAGCAACGCATCGCAGGACTACAACGACCTTATGCAAGCAATCTGGAAGGAGATTAAATAATGACAACTAAGAAGAGCTTCACACAATCTAGCCCAGCGATGGCATATATCGATATCCCAGAAGCTGAAGTAGAAAACAAAGCGGACGAAGCACACGCCGCTACGACTAAGACTACCATCAACGCCAAGCCTAGAGTTAAGAGCCTTCAGCAAGTGAGACCTAAAGTTATGATTACACCCAAAGACGCAGAGACTAAAAGCAGACGTGTACAGATACTCATACAGCCTTCAGTTTATGAAGCCGTTAAGCAGTTGGCAGAAGATAACAACACCAGTGTAAACGATACTATCAACACAATATTAAAAGCCAATACCATTACTTAGGTTATTGCACCGCCGATAAGTTAAAACTCCTCGAGCAATTACTGAAAGCTATCTACTAGATTTTCACTAATTGTCGTCTTGATGACTAGCTTTTCAGGTATCTCTACTGCTTCACCTGTCTTAGGGTTTCTACCTAAACGACTCTTGCGCTTAACCTTTTGAAAATTTGCAAACCCTACTAACTTCAATCTTTCATTTTCTTCGAGGTTAGCTAAAGAGTCGGCTAAAACATCCAAAACTGAGTTTAGTACAACCCTTGCCTCATCTTGATTCACATTTAATTTTGGTGCCAACTCGCTAATGATATCTTGCTTATTCATGCTTACCTCTCGTTGTTATTAGAATCGTTTTGACTTCATTCCCTTGGTTTGGTGAGGAGATGCCGTAAATGTTAGGTCTCGCGGGGGAGAATGTCAAAACTTAGGCGCGCTCTCATCGTCTAAGTACTCTTGCATAGGGCGTTTGGTAAAGCGTTCAGGGTCTTCTTTAACCCCAGGGTTTTGGGCTGAGACCAAGCCGTGGGAGTTTAGGGGATAGTTACACCGATCTCCGTACTTACACAGAATCTGGGATGGTCTCAAGTTTGTTCAATCATTGCTTGAGGTCTCATATCCTTATGATGTTTATTTGCTTCAAACCCAGTTACTTTACACTTAGCGGTTTAATTAAGCTACTTACTTGAGCTATTTGCTTCAGTTATTAGGCTTGGCTACTTACTCAACTTCAATATTCTAAAGGCGCCCTGAATAACTAAAGCAAATACGATGCTACCAATAATCAAATCAGGCGTACTAGAGTGTAACCAATTAACCAAAATCCCTGCAACAATTACCCCTAAATTGATAATCACATCGTTTGAAGTGAAAATCATACTGGCTTGCATATGGGCTTCTTCTTTGCTTTTCGATTTTTGTAGTAAATAGAGGCAAATCGAGTTTGCAATTAGCGCAAGAATCGATATGACTATCATGGTAGAAAAGTCAGGTAACTGCTCATTGCCAAAGAAACGTCTTAGTACTTCTAAAAAACCAAGAATCGCTAGCGTAATTTGAAAATATCCGGCAATTCTAGCAATCCGTTTTTTCTTAATGACCGTTCCACCGACCGCAAATAAGCTAATTCCGTACACGAAGCTATCTGCTAACATATCTAAGCTGTCGGCGACCAACCCCATCGAACGAGAAATCAGTCCCGTGCTCATTTCAATAATAAAGAAAGCAAAGTTAATGACCAGCACTATCCATAGTAGCTTTCTTTGCTCAGCATCTTTTTTGTGACTAGAGTCAGCATCAATTTTAAAATTATTGTTGGGATCAGAGGGGTCAATGGTTTCGGTCGAGAGTAGGGTGTCTCCTAATTTTAGGTCATGAATAGCAGTCTCTATCCCTTCTATATTGTCATGATGAAACACAGTTAATTGACGGTTAGGAATGTCGAACTCAAGATGTTCAATATTCGAGTGGCCCTCTAATTTCATTCGGATTAGGTTTTCCTCCGAAGGGCAGTCCATCTTCGATATTTTAAAAGTTGTTTTATTCATAGCTACATTTATATCCGGGTGGCGGTTCAAAAAGTAGGCTGGAAAAAAACAGGCTGAGAAATTGATAAATAGTGAAATGCAAATGACACTATACATCAAATGCCCAGCCTGTCTAAGTGACAATATAAAGAAAAATGGTTTCAAAAGCTATGGTCTAATAACACGCTACCTCCTAGAATGGCATTGGGCTATTAGCTGTACACCTTTTTTTAAACACAGACTTTGCTAACTGTAATTTTGTTTTCATACTTACCAGTAGGCCCGTAACCACCTTCAGAGCCAATTACTCCAACCACGCAAGTTTCGAACGATTTGTAGTAGCCGTCTTGACCAATCTTATTAGAGTTTTCTATCAAAAGCTGTTTTGGATCTGCCACATAGTAAGTTTTGCCATTTGCCTCTAGCTGATATACTTCAAAGCTTCTTTTAAAACTTCCACGTACCTCTACTTCTTCTGAGATGTTTTTTGTTATGGCTTCTGATGAGTTTTCTTTTACTTCATTAACGTTGTTAGGCTCTTTGTGACTACAACCTATACTCATAAGTATAAGTGTCGTAAGTGCTCCTACTACCAATCTAAAATTAGACATTAAGCTTTCCTTACCGAGTTATCAATAAATTAAGTTTCTTATAAAAAGAGTTCAAAAAAGCTGGTAAGTATATAAACACAACGCTTTTTTTAATCAAATATTATCGACTAAACCAAGGAATTCTACAAGAAAATTGATACTCTGTGAGGGAATGTGCTTTGATGATAATCGTTCGGTACCCTAGTGAGGACTTTAATATTTGGCTGCAAGCTATTGGTATCAGTGGCTATAGTTATTTATAGCAGCTCAGTGTACATAGAAGTGTAATCTTGAACATAAAATGGTGATACCTTCAGTATAAGGACATTTAGAATTATCTAAGCCCCAAAAGCAGCTTTCATTTGATAAACTGGTGTTCACTAAATTGATTGTATGTTTGCGATATTAAATAGTAAGTGCCTTCATCTATTTATATAACTTAATGACAAACGATAAAAAGAAGTGGGCAGATTTAACAGATGACGATCTAACCCATATCGAAGGTGACCGTGACAAATTGGTTGGCCGTATCCAAGAGCGTTATGGTCATTCAAAAGAAGATGCTGAACGGGATGTAGATGAGTGGCGTAACCAAAATAAATATTGATTATTCTATCTTCAATAATCATACCCTGGAAATATAAAAAGCCCGTGACTATGATCACGGGCTTTTTTAGTCAGTTTAGTTAGGACTTGATCCTTTAGCGGTGTGCTATTGGTGTCGATACTTCGTAGTGGCTTACTTTGATGGCTAAGATAACATTGGAAGTTGATAGATTTTTGCGTAAATCAACGTGCTAATAAACACACCTAATCCGCTCAGCCATATCATGTATGCATGAGAAGTTGACCACTCGACTTTCCATATGATTTTACTTTCTACGCTTAGCCACTCTGTAATACTGATGCCAAGTGTCAACCAAAATGCACCTACTAGATAACCACCCAGTACATCGCTTAGATAATGCTGGTTCAATACAACTCTGCTCAATCCGATCAAGATGATAAAAAGAATCGCTATTGTAAATATACAAATTTTTTGAGCGAAATTTTGGTTGAATCGAATCAGTAGGTAAGCGATAAATCCATATAACGCCATAGCGGTCGTCGCATGACCACTTGGAAACGAATAAGTTTGCGCAACTAATAAGCTATTAGCAGGCCTTTCACGCTGAAATAAATATTTCAACAAAGAAGTAAATGCAGTGCTGCCTAAAGTAGCAATCAATAACCCTACTATTATATAGCGTTGCTGCTTTACCCAGCAATTCACAGCAACAAACAAAACCACCAAAACGGCAATAGGGGTAGACGCAAAGCTGGTTATCAGGACTAAAAAAACAACAACGTCGGAATCACGTAGTAAGCTCATCTGTGACGATATAAAATAATCGATGGAAACAATAGAATTCAACGTAGCCACAGCTTCAGCCAATGCAATGAATAACACCAGCATGCAACCTATCACTACCCATAGAAATGTCAGTGACAGCCCATAAAAATCCCGTAAATTAAACCGCCGAGACATTATCACATCCAGCTTGGGATACTTACCTCTGAATAGAATGATACGTTTGTTCTTTGCAAGATTCCGTTTAGTCCTCACCCAACAGCGGATTGCTTGAGTGAAAAGCTGCTGACCATAACGAATAACCACGTACTGAAAAACCAATAGAACAGAGATAACCAGAAAAATCAGAAAACCTAAGGCGAACAATGGCTGATTTTCTGATATTAAAGATATCATTATTAAACCTTTTCCGAGAGTATGCTGAACCCTGAGTAATTACTTTCTAGTTAAAGCTCTGGATAGAACTTCTGTTTAAGTCACTAAGTCTTAGTTAGTAAACGATATTGAGTGAGACTATACTTAGTAATGAAGTGATCTGGTTGTAAAGATATGATGATCTTAATCTATTAGACATAGCTGTCTGACTTAAGTAAATCAGCCGCCGATATAGTCAGAGCGATTTAAGCTAATCACAACCTTACAGAAACCCTTTAATATTTAATGGATTGTTCGCTTTCTGATACTTACTGCACTCCATCTGCTGGTGTTTGATCTAAGTTCGAGTTATTTTCATTGACAGTAACCGTATCATCAGCCTTTTGATCATTTTCTACACTGCCATTACTAGAATAGTACGCTGTACCTCCTGCGCCTTCTACATCCTCTGTGGAATCTGGGATTTGATCTTCAGCCTCGGTTGCTGTTTGCACAGGTGTCATTTCGCTAGATTCTGTATCAGGAGCTGGCTCTTCTGTCTCACTGCTGCAAGCGCTGAGACCAAAGAAACTTACCAAAAATACTATCCATAATTTATTTTGAAGCGACTTCGTAGGTACTGATGTTTTCATTTTAATATCCTTATTATAATTAAGGTCGAAATATTTAAAAAACTCTAGGAAACGATCATACAGTCATTGAGCTGAGCTAATTTAAGTACTAACGCAGACCATTTACTCTTTTTATTTTTTATTGCTATCATTCTTTTATGAAAGCAAAATAACTCTCAACTAATAAGTTAAACCTAACAGACAGATTTAATGTTTTCAGGTAGTGAAAGGTAACAGTTATCTTTTTATTAGGTTCGCCTTAGCAAAGGTAGAAGGGATAACAGTTTAAAGGTATACCCTAAGGGAACCACCTATTTCACCCTTCAAACCTATTAACAGACCACTTAAAACAGACTGGTATAATGGAACCACTTATAACAGACTATTTTAGGTGTTTATGTTTATCAGAGCGTATCTACGAGCGTCAACCAAAGAACAAGACGCTAAACGTGCCAAAAGCGAACTCATAGCATTTGCCAACGATTATGGCCACAAAATTGCTGCCTTCTATGTCGAAAACGAATCAGGAGCTATCTTGGCGCGACCAAAGCTTATGCAGCTGATTGAAGATGCTCATAAGGGCGATGTGATCTTAGTTGAGCAAATTGATCGCTTGGCACGTTTGAATCAAGCTGATTGGGATACGCTTAAAAGAATGCTGTCAGAAAAAAAGCTCTCTATCGTATCAAAAGAGCTGCCGACCTCATATATGGCGCTTCAATCTGAAAGCAGCACTGAATTTATGAGCAGTGTATTGCAGGCCATTAACTCGATGATGCTGGATATGCTCGCAGCCATTGCTCGAAAAGATTATGAGGATCGCCGTAACCGTCAGATGCAAGGGATTGCTCGTGCTAAGGCAGAAGGTAAGTATTCAGGACGCAGGAAAGATATGGAGAAGCGTAAGATTATTGCCAGTCTACTCAAATCAGGTCATAGCTATTCTGAGATACAAGGTATGACCAAGTGCTCACGGCATCTGATCGCTGATGTGGCCAAGGAAAGACCGAAGATGCTCAGTAGTCATTAAGTGGTTCCAATATAGTAGTCTACTATGAGTAGTCTATTAATGGATTAATGAGCCTTTTTAGAGGGTTCCGCTGGGTTATACATTCATCAATGGAGCTAAGATTATCCTTAATTAGTGCTTTTCTATTTTCATCCATTCTTCTCGCGAAACTTTGTATAGTACGTGTTCGGCAAGTGGATCTGTAGCTTCTATAGCAGGATGAAGAAAGTTTTTTCTTGTATCCTTCATATCAAGACGTTCCATGACGCGCTGTGAACGCTTATTTATCTTTGCAGTAAACGATACGATTTCATCGAGTTTTAGTTCTTCAAAAGCAAATTTTAAACAAGCATTGGCTGCTTCTGTAGCATAACCATAGCCCCAAAAATCTTTGCCCAATCTCCAGCCTATTTCAACACAAGGATTGAACGGAAGGTCTTGTTGTGGTTGATGTAGACCAACGAAGCCGATAAAGGTATCACTATCTTTAAGACTCACCGCCCAAAAACCCCAGCCTTTTTCATCTATAAGCAATTGGCACTTTGAAGCCATAGCATTACTTTCTTCTTCTGTCAGTAGCTTAGGAAAATACTCCATTACGTCTTTACTAGAGTTTATTTTAGCAAAGGGTTTTAAGTCTTTTTTTCGCCAGTGCCTTAAATAAAGGCGATCCGTTTCTAATGTTTTCGATTGCATCACTAACCTTAGGTTTAAGTAAATTAAATCTCGTCTTAGAGATAAGCGTTTACAATGAATAAAATATTGATTCAAAAACCAAATGCATGTACACCATGAAGTATACCGCGACTATCTTAGTGAGCTAAAACGTTAACATCATTAGCATACAGTCCAAGATTCAAGTCCTCACTAGGGTACCGAACCAAGAAAAGAGCTTGAGTGGCTCGCTATAAGTATACATTGGCTACCGCTTGGGCTTATCTGCTATGTGGGCGCAATTTCTATTGCACCGGCAACGGCACAACCCTGATATGCTTTGCCTGCGTAAGTTAATATTGCAGTAAATTCATTTTGATAGCCATTGTCATCGATACAAAGGTTATTTTTTATATTCACAACAATAGGCTGTCCATTGACAGTACTCGCGTATTCGACACCTTCAGTATTGACAGAACCAGAACCCACCACGGTAACTGTTGCTGTCGTTGGCTTTAAGAAATTTGCCTCTATACTTAGCTCATTTCCTTCAATCACTATTCGCCAAATTTTCCCTTTGTTTCCAAAAGCAGTAAATGCCCCTGACGCTACCGGCGCTTCTATTGTAGGCTGCTTACTCAGATCCGTGGTGTCGGCACGATGGTTACTACAAGCCACTAGAGCTAAGCTGCCCGTTAAGCACATTGTCGTTAGAAGCAAAGAACGCATAATTTTTCCTTTAAATATAATAAGAGAAGAGGGCGTTCAAAACTCTGTGTCAACTAAATTAAAGACGCTAGCCAATTTAATAAACGCCCCGTGCGTGATTATTTGGATTCTTGATTGGATAATATTTGAATATTTGCCGTATTTTACTAGCTTGAACATATCATTCACTGGGGTGGAGTGTTAATCTGTTATGTTTTTTCATTGGATTTGCTTTGGTCTATTGTGTACTAGCTAAAATTTACTCGAAGATATGGATGTAATATATAGTTTGTCCGACACCAATAAACTCAACTATTTTGGATGTTAAAATAATCAATTATTTTTTAATACGAAAGGTTTTAAGATGAAATCAAAGAAAATACTCGCCCTTGCATTTGTGATGTCGTGTATAGCTGCTTTAGCAGGCTGTAACACAACACCTGATAACAGTAGTCAGTATGCTAATGCAGTAGAGACTTCTCATAAAAATAGTCACAGTAATATTGCTAACCCCCAAGTTTTGGATATCAAGGGCAGTATTACTGGCTATGATACAAAGGAATATATATTCCATGCACAAGCTAATCAAGTATTAAGAGTAGTAAGACAAAACACATCAGACGATGTGGTATTAAAGTTACTGTATCTTGGAAATAACAATAAAACTAGTGAACTCTCTGGTGATTTCCAAGTCCTGCCTTATACAGGGGATTATAAGCTTATCGTAAGCCAAACACGCAATGATGCCCGTAAGCATGCAAACACCGCAAAAAACTTTAATTTGAAAGCCTTTATCACTGACCAGCAGCAACCATCTAACCAGCAAAATTATGTCGTCAACTACAAGTGTGATAGCAACGAAAATCTAAGCGTAACCTACCACTTTAATAACCAAAAAACTAGTGCGACAGTGACTTACGATAATATTTCACAACAGCTAAACTTTGATGATCAATATAGTAAAAAAAATAATCCAGTATTCTCCAATAATAACTACTTACTGAGCGTAGGAACTATTAATGATGGCGTGTTTGGAGACTCAATGGTCTACTCTTTGTTAGATTTAAAAAAATCTAAAGGTGGCTACGCGTTATTGCAAAACTGTCAAAAATTATAAACGCCTTCAGAAAAATAAAAAAGGGAAAATAGCCATAATCAGATAATGGGAGTTTCCCAAACTTTGTGTAACTGCTTATAATCCACTAACTGGAGAATAAGCAATGACTACTCAATCTGACCTTAAAAAACTGGCCGAGCAAATGGCAGTTACACAGAATCTGGGATGGGCTCGTGACTACTGCTAGGTTGATTGCTTTCAACACCTATGTTTTGATCAATAGCCTCTTGATTATTTTCTTTTGCGTTGGCTGCAAATGAATCTTCTTCCTCACCCAAGCCCACATCGCCACCCAAACTTTCAATCATACTTTTAAACAATTCTTTATCCGATTTTCTCGTTAAAAAATCTGGAAAATGAATCGCAAAATACTCTCGAATCATCTGCTCGCTCTCACCATCAGTTGCCAATACCTGACCTAAAAATGCCCCCATTAGAATCTTCTGCTTGTTCAAGCGTTTATCCAACTTTACCTGCTGAACCTTAGCTTGGCGTTTTAACTCTTCTAACCGTTGACGCTCTTTTAATTCATTAGAGTCTTGACTATCAAAAATAGACACAGGCGCTTTATTATTAGATACTGACATCAGATTTATCCTTATCAATTAAATTTTACTCAGCATAGCAAGCACCTTACTATCGTTCAATCACTTGTGGTAATCTTTAACACAATTACATCCGAAACCTTAGATAGCTTAGTTTATTATTTTATGGTAGCGTCCCCCTGACTAAGGGCGAAGTAACGACTCAGTTTTTAATCTATCCACTTCGTTACTATTTTAAAAACTGAATCGCCCTTCGTTGGGGAAACCCCAAACCCCGCACACCACAAAAAGCGGTGGTGTGCAAAAAGCAACAATAGCAGGTGACTCTTTATGACGATGGTACACATTGCAACAAAGGCGATTTCTCGCAAAGCAGGACAGTCGGCGGTGGCGTCGGCAGCCTATCGCGCTGGCGATGTGCTTGATGATGCCAAATATGGCAAGACCCACGACTATAGTAAGAAGTCTGGGGTGATGAGTAGCGATATCGTTTTACCGTTCTCATTGAAAGCGCTGGGTGTGAGTGTGGATAGAGAAACGCTTTGGAATACTGCTGAAGCGGCAGAGACACGTTCGGACAGTCGGGTGGCGCGTGAGTGGCTGATTAATTTGCCGTATGAGTTAGACGAGTATGATCGGCATCAGCTGGCCATAAACTTTGCCCAAAAGCTTTGTGACGATATGGATGTGATTGCGGATGTGTGTATCCATCGTCCGGTGATGAAGTTGCCATTCGATCCTAATGTACCACCAAGTTCTAAGCGTTTACGTGAAGGGGAAGAGAACCCAGATCCGCGTAATTTTCATGCGCATATTCTAGTGACCACACGAGCGCCTACCATTGGACCAAATAAAACCTTGGCGTTTGATCCAAAGCTTAAGACCCCGTTTGAGTGGTCTAATAAAAAACGTAAGGCGCATGATCTGCCGTCATCGATGCAGGAGATTAAGCGTGTTCGTGAGATGTGGGTAGATACCGCCAATAAGGTATTGGCCGAATATCATCTACCGCTGATGGATGCGCGCAGTTACAAGGATCAGGGGCTTGATCAGCAGCCCACTATTAAAATGGGCGTTGAGGCGACGGCCATGGAGCGCCGAGGCATCACGACCGAAAAAGGTAATACCAACCGCGCCATCAAAGCACGTAATAACTTGGTGGCTGAGAACCATATCAAACAGGAGGCAGACAATGAGCGACGAATTAGCGCACTTAGAAAAGGACTTGCTTGGGCAACTGAGAAAAATGCAAGACTACCTGGCAGCATTGGAGGCACAAAACAGCGAGCTGATTTTGCAAAACAACTCTCTGGAAGCTCAGAACCTCACATTACGTACTGCACAGAACAAAATAATAGAACGGCAATTCGAGTTGACGACACAAAACGATGCGTTGAAGACGCAAAATCAGGCATTGCTTGGGCAGCTAAACGATGCGAAAACCTACCAAAGCGATGTGATGACACAAAACAAGAAAACAATAAGCTCACACAACGAATTGACGACACAAAACAAGCAATTGAGGGAATCACTGAAGCTATCGGAAAGTCAAATATTGAAATTAACAAAGCAACTGAGCGAAGTGCAAGACCAGCCCCCAACCCCTTCGATGACGACGCACGACGAGCAAGAGCTGCTCGACTTGATCGACAAGAAGGACGCATTGATCGAGACACTCGAGCAAACCGTTTTAAAGATGAGAGAATCTTTGAGTATGCTGAACGTATGAAGCTGCACCTAGCGATGCGCTTGATACAACGTCATCGTGAGGCGATGGCCATCAGATGGGCGCAAGGAGAAACCGCGGCTGACGCCCCTGATAAATTTGATCAGCGTCAAGTGGCGCTACTTAGCGAGTTTGCACAGCGCCATGGTATTGAGGACCACGATAAAGCCGTGGAATTTACCGCGCACTTACGCCAAGTGGCCAAACGTTTTGATCACACGCTGGTTGAAAACAACAAAGCCATTATTAAGCTGTTGCGTGATCCTAATGCTGAACGAAAGCAGTATCTAGCGCTTATCAAGCATTTTACAGACTTCAGAGACAATCTCGATCAAAAACGAGCGGCATTGAATACCAGTAACATCGACGAGCTGGGCGGTAGCGCAGGAGAGGTAGGGAGAATGACTCGGGACACCATGTCATCGTTCAGCTATATAGAAGAATTAACGGATTACATCAATCAGGATAACTACCCAACTGAGGCAAGAGACGTTGCCAAAGAACATCTAGCAGATACCTTAGATAAAACCTGTCAGCAATTCAAACTTGCGTTGCGTGAGGTTAACTCCTTACCAACAACCCAGCGTAAGACCTACTCAGAGGCTCTTAAAGCCACTTTAGAGACGTTTACTGAGCAATATGGCAAAGATCTGTCTGAAAGCCAACACAAAGCCCTACAGGGCGGTTTAGAGTCGTACAAACATCAGGTTAATAAAACTCATTCACCTAGCCGAGGATTTAGTCTTTAATCTACTCCTTAAAAAAACTGTTACTGAGGGATAAATTGCTTAGGCAAGCTACGTGGTTTAAGTGATGATTTTTCACTTATCCACAAAAAAAATTTATCACCCGTTTCTTTAAGGGTTTTTATTTGATCCTGTTTACTCCTGTTTACTCCTGTTTAAGAGCCTTTTTTCACCTTTA
>NZ_CANKZC010000010.1 GCF_947488565.1 uncultured Psychrobacter sp.
ACCCGTTTCTTTAAGGGTTTTTATTTGATCCTGTTTACTCCTGTTTACTCCTGTTTAAGAGCCTTTTTTCACCTTTAAAATCAATAGCTTACAAAGAGAAAAAAGAGTAAATGAGCCGAAAAAAGAGTAAATGAGCCGAAAAAAGAGTAAATGAGCCGAAAAAAGAGTAAATGAGCCGAAAAAAGAGTTGTTTAAAGATAGCTATTTATTTTACTATTTTTATGATAGTTTATCTCATGTGGAATTATAATAAACGTAGAAATAGTGAAATATAAAATGGAAAATAATTTAGTCGTACAGTCAAATGATTTAGTTCTTGCTACTTATACGATGACAACAAAAGAAAAAGAGCTTTTACTAACTTGTATTAGTCAAATTGATAGTAGACCTGATGCGCCAAATATCAGTAAACAAACCAAATTTACTATTACTGCTGATGAGATAAAAAGGCTTTTTTATAGTGATAGCAACGCGAAAAATATCTATCGTGATATTGAGCAAGCTAGTAACCGCTTGTTTGAAAGGGAAGTGATCATCGCACTGCCAGACAATGAAGTACTGCGTACACGCTTTGTTAGTAGTCTTCTATTTAGCCCAAATACAGGGAAGATTACGCTAACTTTTGCAGAGGATATATTGCCGTATCTGACACAATTAAAAGCAAATTTTACTAAATATAAGTTGTTAGAGATCAGTGAGCTCTCAAGTATCCACTCAATACGCCTATATGAATTAATAGTGTGTTGGATTGGACAGTATCAATACAGTAAAGCATATGAACTTGAAGATTTTAAATATGTTATGGGTATAAAAGGCAAGTACAAGCAATTTAGTGAACTTCGAAAGTATGTGATCGATAAAGCCTTAGAAGAGATTAATGAAAGTACAAATTATAAGGTTAGTGTGGAATATAAAAAAAAGAGTAGAGGCAAAGGTTACGAGGGCCTAACGCTCAAATTCCATCGGAAAACACTTGATAAATTAACCAGTGAAGATGGCACCCTGTCACAAGCTACCATACAGTCGATTGTTGATAACGTGCAGTTTATGAATGACTATAACAACCATCCAAGCCTAAGTTATGACGGCAAAATGCAGACTGACGCATTTAAGCGCGAAATGATTAATATCATACAGCGAGAGCCTGAAAGCTTTAACAAGCCCAATAAGGCTTTAGAGAGCTATCTTCCAAAGATTAAACACTAATGTTTTTTCAAAAATTCTTATAGTCAAAAGAACCACCGTTTTTTCTTCTTAGCCGTCGCGACGATTGAATCATCTTCTTTTTCTTGCTCTGGTTCAAGTGGCGGCTCATCGTTTACTTCAGTTTGCTTAAATTCTAGCAGTCTTACTTGTGCGAAATCCTGGATACTGGCGTTGGCTTTATCTAGCGTTTTGTTTAACTGTCCTATCTGCTGCTGATAATTTTCAATTAACTTTTTTTGATCGCTTACTTGTTGGCTGAGGTGTACATTCTTGAGCTTTTCAAGCGCTAATAGGTGTTCAATATCCGTATTATGCTGAACACTTTGGCTGTTCAGAGGTGTACTTTGAACAGTGTCCACTGAACGTTCAGTACGTTTTTTAGAAATTGGCTCACCAAACACGCGCAACATTTCTGAAACGTCTATTTTCTTATCTGCTGTTCTAGAAAGCTCACCATCATTGACCTTCTGATAGATCGTGGTTCTTGATACACCCCATTCTTTTGCCGCTTTTGTCACCGATATGTTCATTGTTCACCTAGTGTTCAAGTACGTTTTTAGAAACTGTACAGTACAACTGTCCAGAACGTTCAGTGAACAACTATGGCACTAACCCGTCTATCAGGCAAATTATAAATAAACTGCTGTGTAAATCAGACGGTTAGTTATATAGCACTCACTTTATTGAACAAATATAGGGTATTATTAATGCTTGAAAGCAGTGTTTTGGGTATTAAAGAAAGAAGGTTCTATGAAAAAATTTATTCTAAGTATGGCGTTATCTCTCTTTGCCTTATCTTCTCAGGCAGCAGTTACAGTCACTGATAATCCATTTTATAGTGATGTTGAGGTAGAGCATCCGTTGTTTGCTAAAGGTGCTGGCGGCTCTCAATGCAAAGGCTTACCGCGCACTTGTGGGCAGATGGTTAGCTGTGAACAAGCCAAACAAGCACTCAAATGTGGAAATACCAAGCTAGACCGTGATAAGGACGGCGTACCATGCGAATCAATATGTCCAGGTGGTTAATTGCAGTAGCGTCTATCGTTATGATTGGGTGCAGCTCAGGCAATACAGAAAATGATCTGTATGGTTCAGGCTATATCGTAGTGAGTGAGCAGACATGGAGTAAAGATTACACAACACCTTATCCGTTTACGGTGCCTGAGGGTGAGATTGCGTGTGCCTCAAATCCTTCCTTTGGTCGTGAGGTGTTTTTTCATCCTAAGGGTTACACCGATGAATCTTACGTTGGTATACCGCTCAATAAAGCAGCGGTAGATGGCTTAAAGCTAAGTCGTTTGACGCCAAATGTGCCTCATAGTGTCAAGGAAGGTGCTGATCTGCGTGAGGCCGTACAAATTGGGTTGAGAGTGTGTGATGAGCAAGAGGATGAGCTTGCGAATTATTAAGTTCGGTACCCTAGTGAGGACTTGAAAACTAGGCTGTAGGCTAATGGTATCAAGATTTTAACTCATTGAAAGAGTCACAGTGTACTTCATGGTGTACTTACCATACATACTCTGTTCGTGATTGATGCGATAGACATGCATCGAACTTGGGCTTATTTGAACATGAAAAAGCCTATACAATGATTATCTAAATAATATTAAAAGAGTGGATCAAATATGAGTATTCTTTCAAAATTACTAGAAATAGAAAGTAAGTATAAAATTAAGCTACACGAAGGTGAGAGCTTTAAACAAGCTGTGTACAACGGAAAGATGACAGATTCGGAAGATTGTATTATTGATAAAATTGAATTAATTTTAAAACATTATCCTGATAGCCAAGATATTTCCTTATCTACGTACCAGTCAGATGAGACCTCAGCTGATGCATTTTGCTACGCTGTAGTATTACCCTAATATTAGCTATGGAGTGCCAAATGTTTTTTATACGGAAGGCAGACCAGAACGATGTATCTAATATTGCTCATATACACTTTGAAAGTTGGAATGCTACGTATTCGAACCTTTTACCCGAAACGTATAGAGACAAAGAAAATAACTTGTCTCAGAAAATGAACATGTGGGAGAAGGTATTACCTAGCTCTGGTGTAAATACATGGATAGCATATGATGCTGAGAATACTGCTGTAGGATTTATTTCTTACTTTAAGAAAGATCAAGAGTGTGAAATAACCACTTTGTATCTCTTACCGCAATACCAAAATTTAGGAATAGGTACTAAGTTGATGGACTCAGCCCTAATTGATGCTTCTCAATGCAATAGCTGCTCTATTCTATCTTTGTGGGTGTTAAAAACTAACCTATCCGCGATTAGTTTCTATGAAAAATTTGGTTTTAAGTCTGACGGTCAATGTGATGAAGAGCTATACGAGGACGCCAAAATAACAGATATTAGAATGGTAAAATCACTCTAACATCTGTTATTTTGAGTATACCTTCACTTGTTCGGTGCGCTATACAGGCATCGAGCTTTATGATTAAGATTTCCCAAGTTAGTGTCTACAGTATTGAGAGCATAGTCAGGTTAATAGGATGCCAAAGCAAGAAAGACTAGAGCTCGTAACCCGTGATTCTAAGTGTCTTTATAAGAATTATTTTGTAGAACTACTCTTCCATTAAATAGGTATAGATGGTAAGTTCAGCTTTTAGTAGCTCATAAGTTTAGTGCATTCTTAATCGAAAACACTAAACTTATGAGCTGTTCTTCTTTTTTCAATCACTTTCTAATTAAGTTGAGAGTGGCGTACTAACTACTATTGTTGTTTATATAAAAATATAAACTAAAAGCAAGATAGTGAGTCTTAACAAGGAATGTTATATGTCCAATCCCTCGGTATCTAAACGGGTTCTTACTGCCAGCCTCGTTGGCAGCGCCATCGAATGGTTTGATTTTTTTCTATATGGTACGGTAGCCGCTCTAGTCTTTAATCAGCTGTATTTCCCTACAGGAGATGAGAGCTTGAGTACAATGCTAGCTTTTGCCTCATTTGCATTATCGTTTTTTGTTCGACCTTTTGGCGGGATTGTTTTTAGCCATATCGGTGACAAAATTGGAAGAAAAAAAACCTTAGTAGCTACCTTGGCATTGATGGGTGGTGCAACAGTCTTGATGGGGTTATTACCCACTTACCAAGCGATCGGAATAGCTGCGCCAATTTTGATGGTGATGTTGCGTATAATTCAAGGCCTTGGTATAGGCGGCGAATGGGGAGGTTCAATGCTATTAGCAGTTGAATATGCACCGCCTGAAAAGCGTGGTTTTTTTGGTAGTGTGCCACAAATGGGGATCCCAATCGGTCTACTACTTGCGACATTGGCATTAACTGTGATGACTATGTTACCGGAAGAAGATTTTGTGGCATGGGGGTGGCGTGTGCCATTTATTGCAAGCGCATTTTTAGTAATTTTTGGTCTTTGGATCCGTAAAGGAATTGATGAAACGCCAGACTTTAAAAAGAACAAAGAAGAGGGGACGGTAGTAAAAG
The DNA here is from genome assembly GCF_947488565.1 of uncultured Psychrobacter sp. Lineage (GTDB taxonomy): Bacteria > Pseudomonadota > Gammaproteobacteria > Pseudomonadales > Moraxellaceae > Psychrobacter > Psychrobacter saeujeotis. The sequence continues at coordinate 4,661 of NZ_CANKZC010000010.1, forward strand.
TTCCTTTATTCGAAACGTTTAAAACTCATAAAAAAGAAGTGCTAATCGCTGTAGGTGCCAAGTTTGCTGAGACTGCGCCGTTTTATATCATGTCTACCTTTGTTGTATATTACGCTACTACTCAATTATCATTGAGTACAACACAAGTACTTAATGCAGTTACCATAGCTATGGTAGTAACTATCTTTCTTATCCCATTCATGGGAGCTCTCTCAGACAAGATTGGACGCAAAAGAGTTTATATCGGTAGTACTGTTCTTATGATGTTATATGCCTTCCCTTACTTCTGGATATTAGAGCAGAACACATTCTTAAGTGTAGTGGTAGCCACTGTCATCGGGCTAGGTATTGTTTGGGCGCCTATTACTGCGGTTCTTGGTACTATGTTTTCTGAAATCTTCAAAAGCAATGTTCGATATACAGGCGTTACCTTAGGATATCAAATAGGAGCCGCTCTTGCTGGTGGTACAGCACCACTAATTGCTACCTATTTACTCACTCAATTTGATCAATCCTACCGATCAATTGCAATATACATGATCTTAACAGGAGTGGTTTCTCTTATAGCTATTAGTTTTGTAAGCACTTCTTCAAATAGAATGACTGGTAGTAGTGATAACTAGAAAGGATAACTTATGAAATTTTATGATAAACAACAAACCGCCGCTGCTTTACCATATGACGCCTTAATTAAAGCTATTGATCAGATGTTTAAACAAGAGTGTGTGGTACCGCGTCGTCATAATCATGCGATTGATAGCGATGATGCGGGCGCTACATTGCTCATTATGCCAGCTTGGCAAAAGAATCGTTACTTGGGTATTAAGCATGTAACTATCTATCCAGATAATGGAAAGAAGTTTGGTCTAGCTGGGCTTTTTTCAACTTATACACTATTTGATGCTAAGAATGGGATGCCTATTGCGGTGATCGATGGCAATACTATTACCTGTCAGCGTACAGCGGCAGCCTCTGCGCTAGCTGCAAAGTTTCTAGCTCGTAAAGAGTCCAAAAGCTTACTTATCGTGGGAGCTGGAAATGTAGCCCGTGAGCTTGCTTTTGCGTATGGGGAGTTATTTAGTCTAGAAACTATAAAAATTTGGAACACCACTTATAAGCGAGCCGTTAAACTAGCTGACGATTTACAATCCAAAGGGTTTCCAGCTATTGCAGTAGAAGATCTGCAGGAAGCAGTTGAAAATAGTGATATTGTTAGTAGCGCGACCTTATCAACAGGACCCTTAATAAAACGTGATTGGGTTAAACCTGGTACGCATGTGGATTTGATTGGTAGTTTTAAGCCTGACATGCGTGAATCTGATGATGCGATGTTTGCTGATACCTCTGTATTTGTAGACACTAGTGAGGCACTAGATAAAGCTGGTGATTTACTCTCACCTATCTCAGCAGGAGTGTTTCAACGTGATCAGGTTAAAGCTGATTTAGCGGCTTTATGCCAAGGTCAACACCAAGGTCGTACTAGTGCATGTGAAATAACAGTCTATAAAGCGGTAGGGACAGCGATGGAGGATTTGGCAGCAGCTATCTTAGTTTATGAAAGTACTATTTAATTTATTAAATAGTATTGTTGTAATTTTAAAAAGTAGGTATAAACCTACTTAAGCTATACCCCAAGGGAACCAGCTATCTCACCCTCTAAACCTATTAACAGACCACTTAAAATAGACCGCTATAATGGAACCACTTAAAAGATCCTAATAGCCATGGGGATTTTCTCGATGCAAAACATTAAGAAGCAGACCGCAATATCGAGCCTAGACTTTAATAATCTACGCAAACTCATGGATGCCTTAATTAATCTAAAAAAAATTGATGATCTAGATTCTCTTGATGCAGATTACAGTTTTGAATGGCAAGAAGATGCCAATGAGATGATTGATGGCATCAATAAGTACGTAGAGCAAACATTAGCTAGCCTAGAGGCAGAGAGCTACCAAAATGCTCACTGTAGTCTGACTTCCTTGAGAATTTGCCTACAGAATTTAAATGGCACAATAGATGGGATCACTAACGATGTCATCTTAATGAATTGTGATAATGAAGAATTCACTTGGCCACCATTGAATGAAGATTGTCGTATTCTTGAGTGATGGCGCAAGCCCTAATACTCTAAATAACCCCTAATTGGACGCTTACTAAACTGTGATGCGTTCTTTTTTAGTCGATTAATCATCTCAAACTCTCATATCTTGAGCAGCTAGGTTAATCGAGCTAATTAAATCGTTGTAATTTACTTATCTAGAACCGCCCTTTAACCATTATGTATCTGATAGCATCATATCTATAATGAAGGCAAGTAAATAGTTAAATACCTCAGCTATCATCCCTGCTTTAATACTCGATAAACGGTAGCCACCCCAACACCAACGGCCTTAGCGATCTCTTCTTTTGTCATGTTGTTTTTACTAGCCAATTCTTTAATACGATTGTGTTTCGTCGTATTAGGCTTCTTACCAGTAGGTTTATAGCCACTGTTAGCCAATCCCTGCTTGATGCGCTCTCTACGCTTGTCGTTATCAAGCTTTGCCATCGTTGCCAACAAATCGATCAGCATATGGTTAATCACTGTTAGGATATCACCTGTCATACCTTTACTTACCGTATGCGTGGTTGGTAGATCCGCCACCACCAATCGTAAGCCCTTATCTTTGATACGCTGCTTTAGAATTGCAAAATCATCTTGAGATAGCCTGCTTAATCTATCCACGCTTTCAACCAGCAGAATATCGCCTTCCTCAGCGTCATTGAGTAACAGAGTGAGTGCGGGTCTATCAAGCTTCGTACCACTGAAATGCTCAACGTACTCAACATGGTTATCGTTATAGGTTTGGCTAAAGCTAATCAAGTCAGACAATGCTCTCTTAGCGTCTTGATCCTTAGTGCTGGCTCTCACATAAATACGAACCGTCATAACGCCCCTCTATTACTTAGACTTGATAATTAATGTTCATTGATAATATCAGGATATTACTATCGTTTAATTACTAATATAAGTCAAATGATAGCTAAATTATCGTTTAGAGGTTTTATGTTTTGGGTATAGGCTAATGATAGGAAAAAAGCACAGCAACCAGTCCTATAATTCTAAAGTCTGTTATAGATGGTTCCATATTAACAGTCTATTTTGAGTAGTCTGTTAATATGTTTGAAGGGTGAGATAGCTGGTTCCGCTAAGGTATACTTGAATATTCTTAAAAAAACCTTTTAAAGGAGATAATTGTAATGTCGTATTCTAAAGGTGCTAAGCCGATAATTACTATAGCTGCCATTTCAGATGTACACAGTAATGTTTTCGCTCTCGAAGCTGTACTAAAAGATATTAAACAAAGAAATGCTACTCAAATTGTTAACCTTGGCGATATTCTATATGGTCCAATTGCGCCTAAAGCCACTTACGAATTGTTGATGAAACATCAAAAAGATATTATTACCATTCGTGGTAACCAAGATAGGCAGATTTATCAAGCGACGACGACTGATCTTGATAGCAACCCAACTCTACAGTTTATTGTAGAAGACTTACCCAATGAGGCTATTCAATGGATGAAAGCTTTGCCTTTCGACTATGAATTAGATGGAGATGTTTATCTATGTCATGGCTCACCAACTGATGACATGGTATACCTGTTAGAAAATGTAGAAACTGGTCAGCCAATAGTTCGTAGCGATTCAGATATTTTGAGCATACTTAGCGAGATTGATAAGCCTATTATCATATGCGGTCATACTCACACCCCACGTATGGTAAAACTATCGACAGGTCAAATTGTAATTAATACTGGGAGTGTAGGCTACCCTGCCTATACTGATGATTTGCCTGTTGTCCATAAGATGCAAAATTACTCTCCTGATGCAAGCTATGCTCTTATAAAAGGTATTGAAACCGAACAAGGAAAACAGTGGAAAGTTGAACATGTCAAAGTCCCTTACGATTTTGAAGCGGCAGCTAAACTAGCTTTAAAAAACAATCGCAAAGATTGGGAATTTGCATTAAAAACTGGACGGGCTTTGTAAGTACAGTAAATTTGAAATATTCTCAAAAATCCCGCTGCATGTATATCACGAAGTACACTGACATTATTTCAATAGCCCAATCTATTATCCCATATAGCACAGAGACGAATATTCAAGTCCTCACTAGGGAACCATACTTACTCCCATAAAACCTATTATTTCCCATCAATCGTTCCTTTAAAAACCGCCTTCTTAGTGTTAGTTTTTTTTCTTACGCTTGAACGTTGGTTTTATAGCGTTCATTTCTTGTCTGAATTTTTTCCACTGCCTAGGGTGAGAGGTCTTGATATGACCTACCTTAGAAGTAATGCTACGCCAATCTTTATCGTAACTATATAGATTCTTATCAGTATGAAAGCGTAGAGAGAGCTTGTGTATATCAGAGCGGAGCTTCTTTCTTTTATCGTTGTTGATTGTAGGTTTTTTTGAATTAACAGTTAGGCCAGTTACTGTTTTTCCTACACCGTTAACGGAAGGAGAAAAAATTGTTTGTTTCTTACGGTTTGGATGATGAGCTTTATGAAAAACCATTGAGTATATCTTGGAGATAATATCTGTTTTTTGTCGGTCAGTTAATAGCCGTGAGCTAGAGATGGTTATATCGTCAATATATCTACTGTATGCAACTTGTTGACGGTCCAATTCTTCAACTAGTTTTGGCTCTATATCATAGAAGATTAACTGTGCAAGGTATCCACTAGTCTTCCATCCTTGTGGTAGCTCGTTTTGATACGTTGTTAGTTGTGTCAGAATTTCAGCGATTTCAGGTGCCATACAAAAGAACCCTTGCCAGATGCTACGAATATTTTTGTAGTCACAGTTGGGGAAGAAACTCTTTATGTCTTCTGATATAACAATAGATTTGTTGCAATGAAATGCAGCGTGAGTCCTACAACTTCGAGGGTTTAAGAGATCTGCGACTCCACCCTGCATATAGATGGGATAAAAAACTTTTTTAAGTAACTTATCAAGAATTTTTTGATGAATGGCTTTTAGCCTAGGTTTTGCATTGTGTGTATGTCTTACTTCACCATTGGGCTTGGTTAGTTTTTTTCCTGGGCACCAATATCTATCTTTATTAGCCAGTACATATTCTAGATCTTCCACTGTAATTTCTAATAGGTTAGCAAGTGAGCTAATATTTGCAATTGGTGTAACCTGAGGTAGAGGGTGAAAGCCCATTGTTTAAGCTTCAATCATCGAATAAATTGTTTTGGTAAGGGATTCAATCTGCGTGTCTGTAATTTCCGAGATGGATTCTTGCTTAGCCGCCAAAAACACAAGGACACTTACTGGTATCTGTAAAGCGTCAGCAATTGATTCTAGATTGGATAAGGTTGGTTGACGTTTATCTTTTTCTATTAATGATAAGTATGATTCAGAAACATCTGCTAAAGCGCTTACTTGCAACTGCGTCATATTTCTCAATTTTCGACACTTTTTTATAACACTGCCGATTTTCATGTTTTCAACCTTATAAGAGTGGTAAGGCTTGCTGTACTACTCTAGAAACTTTCTAAAAATCTGAATAAGCTCAATAATGCTGGGGAAGTAGAGAAGTAAATCACCGAGCGTTTTTAAACCTATTGCCTTATAGTCTGTTTCTTTGGAAGCTGAGTTCTCTATTACTAAATCAAGATTCTCTATTGCTTCTTCAATTTTACGAGTAACACTGGGTTCTAATGTATCATGCGTAGTTGTTTGAATCTCAGCAAGCTGAGCCCGCAACTGTTCTAAAAGTCTTTTATCATTCATACTATTTACGACGCTTCCTGACGGCACGGATTGTACCAGTCGACAACACAATCGAACCCGAGAGAAATAACATTAGAACGCCACAAGCCTTATACTGTGGCGAAGCCTCAGTCGAAATACCAAGCGAATGACAAGTTGCATAAGGCCAAACGAGATAGTACAGAGGTCGAGGTCTTCGGGTGTTGCAGCTATAAAAATAGCGGCTGAAATCAGCCAATTACAAGGTTCAATTAATAAATGATAGCTTCTAAAACGCATCTAGACGGATCGTCTATTCTGAGTTGTTAGGTTACTATAAAACATTACTGTGAGTCAAGTTTATGTATGCATACTAAAGTAGGATTGTTTAGTGCCTCATAAAGAAGTTACTAGTATCAATAGAACATCTGAACCCACGATAGGGAACCATACTTGTTCCCATAACAGACGTTATGACAAATACTTTAAGCAATAAATAAGAAAGTTTTTAATGCCTGCCGTTACAAACTTATTTAACGTAGCTTTATCACTTTCAACAAACATCGCCTATCAACCACGCAAATCTGGATTACTGCCACCAGTAGCATAGCTATTGTCATCTAGTAGTGAATCCTGCTCCCCATAATTAGCCATAGAGTCAGATTGCGTTTGGTGACTACTCCTAGGCTGATTATTTTCAAGTCCTATATTTTGATCAACCGCCTCTTGATTATTTTCTTTTGCGTTGGCTACAAATGGACTCTCTTCCTCACCCAAGCCCACATCGCCACCCAAACTTTCAATCATACTTTTAAACAATTCTTTATCCGATTTTCTCGTTAAAAAATCTGGAAAATGAATCGCAAAATACTCTCGAATCATCTGCTCGCTCTCACCATCAGTTGCCAATACCTGACCTAAAAATGCCCCCATTAGAATCTTCTGCTTGTTCAAGCGTTTATCTAGCTTTACCTGCTGAACCTTAGCTTGGCGTTTTAACTCTTCTAACCGTTGACGCTCTTTTAATTCATTAGAGTCTTGACTATCAAAAATAGACACAGGCGCTTTATTATTAGATACTGACATCAGATTTATCCTTATCAATTAAATTTTACTCAGCATAGCAAGCACCTTACTATCGTTCAATCACTTGTGGTAATCTTTAACACAATTACATCCGAAACCTTAGATAGCTTAGTTTATTATTTTATGGTGGCGTCCCCCTGACTAAGGGCGAAGTAACGACTCAAAATTTAATCTATCCACTTCGTTACTATTCTTAATTTTGAATCCTTCTTCGTTGGGGAAACCCCAAACCCCGCACACCACAAAAAACCGTGGTGTGCAAAAAGCAAAAATAGCAGGTGACTCTTTATGACGATGGTACACATTGCAACAAAGGCGATTTCTCGAAAAGCAGGACAGTCGGCAGTGGCGTCGGCGGCCTATCGTGCTGGCGATGTGCTTGATGATGCCAAATATGGCAAGACCCATGACTATAGTAAAAAGTCTGGTGTGATGAGTAGCGATATCGTTTTACCATTTTCATTAAAGGCGCTGGGTGTGAGTGTGGATCGGGAGACGCTTTGGAATACCGCTGAAGCGGCAGAGACACGTTCGGACAGTCGGGTGGCACGTGAGTGGCTGATTAATTTGCCGTATGAGTTAGACGAGTATGATCGGCATCAGCTGGCCATAAACTTTGCCCAAAAGCTTTGCGACGATATGGATGTGATTGCGGATGTGTGTATCCATCGTCCGGTGATGAAATTGCCTTTTGATCCTAATGTACCGCCAAGCTCTAAGTATTTGCGTGAGGGTGAGGAAAACCCTGATCCTCGTAATTTTCACGCGCATATTTTAGTCACTACTCGAGCGCCTACCATTGGACCCAATAAAACCTTGGCATTTGATCCAAAGCTTAAGACCCCGTTTGAATGGTCCAATAAAAAACGTAAGGCGCATGATCTGCCGTCATCGATGCAGGAGATTAAGCGTATTCGGGAGATGTGGGTAGATACCGCCAATAAGGTATTGGCCGAATACCATCTACCGCTGATGGATGCACGCAGTTATAAGGATCAGGGGCTTGATCAACAGCCCACCATTAAAATGGGCGTGGAGGCGACGGCCATGGAGCGCCGAGGCATCACGACCGAAAAAGGTAATACCAACCGCGCCATCAAAGCACGCAACAAATTGGTGGCTGACAACCATATCAAACAGGAAGCAGACAATGAGCGACGAATTAGCGCACTTAGAAAAGGACTTGCTTGGGCAACTGAGAAAAACGCAAGACTACCTGGACGCATTGGAGGCACAAAACGACGAGCTGACTTTGCAAAACAACTCTCTAGAAGCTCAGAACCTCACATTACGTACTGCACAGAACAAAATAATAGAACAGCAATTCGAGTTGACGACACAAAACGATGCGTTGAAGACGCAAAATCAGGCATTGCTTGGGCAGCTAAACGATGCGAAAACCTACCAAAGTGGATTAATGGCACAGACGAAAGAAGCCAAAAAGCAAAATACAGAGTTGAGCACTCAAAACAATGGGTTACTGCAAACACAAAAAGAGCTACAGACAGCGAATCAATCGCTCAGGACATCCATCAAGGTATTGCAGAGCGAGCAAAAGCAGCCCCCAGCCCCTTCGATGACGCAGCACGACGAGCAAGAGCTGCTCGACTTGATCGACAGCAAGGACGTATTGATCGAGACACTCGAGAAAACCGTCACAAAGATGAGAGAATCTTTGAGTATGCTGAACGTATGAAGCTACACCTAGCCATGCGCTTGATACAACGTCATCGTGATGATATGGCTATCAGATGGGCTCAAGGAGAAACTGCACAGAACGCTCCTGATAAATTTGATCAGCGGCAAGTGGCACTACTCAACGAGTTTGCAAAGCACCATGGTATTGAGGACCACGATAAAGCCGTGGAGTTTACCGCGCACTTACGCCAAGTGGCCAAACGTTTTGATCACACGCTGGTTGAAAACAACAAAGCCATTATTAAGCTGTTGCGTGATCCTAACGCTGAACGTGAGCAGTATCTAGCGCTTACCAAGCATTTTACAGATTTCAGAGACAATATCGATCAAAAACGAGCGGCATTTAATACCAGCATCATCGACAAACTGGGCGGTAGCGCAGGAGAGGTTGGCAGAATGACTCGGGACACCATGTCATCGTTCAGCTATATAGAAGAATTAATGGATTACATCAATCAGGATAACTGCCCAGCTGAGGCTAGAAAAGCTGCTAGAGAACATCTAGCAGATACCTTAGATAAAACCTGTCAGCAATTCAAACTTGCGTTGCGTGATGTTAACTCACTACCAACAACCCAGCGTAAAAGCTACTCAGAGGCGATTAAAGCCACTTTAGAGACGTTTACTGAGCAATATGGCAAAGATCTGTCTGAAGGACAACACAGAGCACTACAGGACGGTTTAGAGTCTTACCAACATCAAATTAATAAAGCTCGTTCACCTAGCCGAGGGTTTAGTCCTTAGTTTAATCCTCAAGAAACCATTATTGAGAGATAAATTGCTGAGGCAAGCTACGTGGTTTAAGTGATGTTTTTTCACTTATCCACAAAAAAATTTATCACCCGTTTCTTTAAGGGTTTTTATTTGATCCTGTTTACTCCTGTTTACTCCTGTTTAAGAGCCT
>NZ_CANKZC010000011.1 GCF_947488565.1 uncultured Psychrobacter sp.
CGAGCGTCTACCAAAGAACAAGACGCTAAGCGTGCCAAAAGCGAACTCATAGCATTTGCCAACGATCATGGCCACAAGATTGCGGCATTCTATGTCGAAAACGAATCAGGAGCAACGCTAGTACGTCCAAAGCTAATGCAGCTGATTGAAGATGCTTATAAGGGCGATGTTATCTTAGTTGAGCAGATTGATCGCTTAGCGCGTTTGAACCAAGCTGATTGGGACACTCTCAAAAGAATGCTATCAGAAAAGAAGCTATCTATCGTATCAAAAGAGCTACCTACCTCATATATGGCGCTTCAACCTGAAAACAGCACTGAGTTTATGAGTAGCGTATTACAGGCTATTAATTCGATGATGCTGGATATGCTCGCTGCTATTGCTAGAAAAGACTATGAGGATCGCCGTAACCGTCAGATGCAAGGTATTGCTCGTGCTAAGGCAGAAGGTAAGTATTTAGGACGTAGAAAAGATACTGAAAAACGTAAAATTATCGCTAGCCTACTCGAATCAGGTCATAGCTATTCTGATATTCAAAAAACAGTTAAGTGCTCACGGCAGTTGATTGCATTGTTATCTAGTGAGGTGAAGTCTAAGTAGGTAACTAATCTAAATAATAGTTGTGCAAAGCTTTAGAGGGCTTCAATAAAAAAGAATATTTAACCAATTAAAGATCCTTTTTTATTGTCTATATAAACCTCTAAAGATAACTTAAGTTTTTGATGGAAACTAAGTCCATTTCACTATTTTCTTTATTCCAACGTTCTGTGACTTTGCAATACTGCGTTTCAGCCACACTCCAGTTTCCTTTTTGGCCACACTCTCCACCCATACCGATACGCTGAATATCTGAATAGCCTTGATTGTTAAGTATCAATTTAGGGTAGTCTTCTGAGTCCATATTATATTGCTCATAAAGGCGATAAGCATTGTCGCTACGTGTACCCATATAGACTGTATGCGGCGCATTATTACCTGTTGCCCATGCCGATGCAGCATATTCACAACTTAGCTTTCCGTAATTAACAATATAATCATCAGTGCCGTCACCTGTTATATCAGCTTTGGATATAAATCCTCGCTCTACATACAATGGAACATAGTCTCCATAAGAATAGCTGGGACGTCCTTTATCAGGGTCATAGTCAAAACTATCAGGATGGTTATCGAAATTAAGATCTGCGCATGTTCGTTTGAGATCGTTAAACTCTTCTTGCATCTGTGTTGGATAACTACCTAGGTCATCAATATGCGTCAATCTATCACCTGCGTGAACTTGAGTATTTAAAATCAAAGATCCAAATGCCACTACAGATAATACTCGGATAAACTTCATATAATTTAGCCCTAATGTTTGTGATGTGCCACTAAACATGTCTGTTAAAAATATTTTGTACTAAAAAGTATTTATTAAATTTTATCTATATTTAGTTTCTGTTACTAATCTATATCCATCGGCCTTCATACAGTAGGTGACAAGCTTTCGAGCTTGTTCTTGTGACAAATTGCTTGCCCCAACCTCTACTTTACAATGACCTATTTTGTCGTTAGTTACACTTTTAGTTATACCTTCTTTATACCAAGTTGATACTTGATAAGGTCTAGGAGTGGAGGTACAAGCAGTCATAAACAAAGTTACGGTAATTAAAGTAATGATTCTATTCAAATTAAACATAATATTTTTAAATCCTATATAGTTGAAGCGTAAATAGCTATGTTACGCAATATTATCGTACTGGTTACATAAGGTAAACCTTTTCCTAGCTTTTCTAGGGTGTTTCCAATAGTTTCTAAATATCGGCTATTACTATTAACTGAAATATAAAATTTGTTTAGACGCTACGTTGTTAGTGCGATAGTTGTTCACTGAATGATCTGAACAGATGTATTGAACAACCATTAGAGAACGTAACTGAATACTAGGTGAACAATGAACATATCAGTGACAAAAGCTGCAAAGGAATGGGGTATATCGAGAACCACAATATATCGAAAAGTCAGTGATGGCGAGCTTTCTAGGACAGCAGACAAGAAAATTGATACTGCGGAGATGCTTAGAGTATTTGGTGAGCCTTTGTCCAAAAAACGTACTGAACAATCACTGGACAGTCCTCATAATACGCACTTGGACAGTCAGACTGTACAGTCTTGTACAGAGCTTGAACACCAATTAGAGCTAGAGAAATTAAAGAATGAACACCTGCGACAGCAAGTCAGTGATCAAAAGCAGTTAATAGAGAATTACCAACAACAGATTAGTCAGCTAAACAAGACTCTGGATAAAGCCAACGCTAGTATTCACGATTTTGCTCAAGTGAGGTTGCTAGAATTCAAGCAACTTTCATCAGATGATGAGGCACAGCCAGAACAAAAATCAACAATGACACCGGCAAATGCTCCCAAAAAGAAAAAACGGTGGTTCTTTTGACTATAACGGATGTTAGACAAAGTATTAGTGTTTAATCTTTGGTAGATAGCTCTCTAAAGCTTTATTGGGCTTGTTAAAACTTTCAGGCTCTCGCTGGATGATATTAGTCATTTCACGCTTAAATGCATCAGTATGCATTCTGCCGTCATAACTTAGGCTTGGATGATTATTATAGTCATTCATAAACTGCAGGTTATCGACTATAGACTGTATGGTAGCTTTTGACAGAGTGCCATCTTCACTGGTTAGTTTATCCAATGTTTTCCGATGGAACTTGAGCGTTAATCCCTCATAACCTTTGCCTCTACTTTTTTTGTGATACTCAACAGTGACCTTGTAGTTTGTACTCTCATTGACTTCATCTATAGCAGTGTCAATCACACGCTCTCTAAGCTGTCCAAATTGCTTATACTTACCTTTAATGCCCATAACGTAGCGAAAATCATCTAAATTCATAGCTTTAGTATATTGATACTGACCTACCCAACAAACAATTAATTCATATAGGCGTATCGAATGAATACTTGATAGCTCAGATACCTCCATCAGCCTATATTTTGTGAAGTTAGCTTTCAGCTGTGTCAAATAAGGCAGTACATCCTCTGCAAATGTTACTGTTATCTGCTCTCCGTTGGGATCATAAAGAACGCCGCTAACAAGGCGGGTACGAAGCGTTTTATTATCCTCCAGTGCTATCAGAACTTCTCTATCAAAAAGCCGACTGCTAGCTTGCTCTAAATCTCTAAAAGCATTCTTCTTAGTACTATCGTTATAGAATATCTTTGCTACTTCCTCGACTGTCACTGTGAACTTGGTTTGCTTAGTAATGTTTGGCGCATCGGGTCTACTATCAATACGACTAATACAAGTTAATAAAAGCTGTTTCTCTTTAGTGGTCATGGTATAAGCTGCTAGGACAAGCTCATTGGATTGTACAACTAGATTGTTTTCCATATTTTTTCGAATCCCTGCTTAATATACTGTTATTTCCAATAATAACTAAGCTTTACTTTAGCATATAAAACCATAAATAGTATCATAAATTTTTATTTGTGTTTATTCTACTCATTTTGTGTTTATTCTACTCATTTTGTGTTTATTCTACTCATTTTGTGTTTATTCTACTCATTTTGTGTTTATTCTCTCTGTAACATATTGATTTTAAAAGGTAAAAAGGCCTCTTAAACAGGAGTAAACAGGAGTAAACAGGAGTAAATAAAAACCTTTAAAGAAACGGGTGAATAAAAAAGTTGTGGATAAGATTAAAAAGGAGAAGGAGAGGGTCGATTTATAGGTCTAGTAATCTCTAACTTCTGACTGAGAACTTCCAGTCCGTTATTAATGCTCTTGATATCGCTCTCAGTCAACTTATCAGCATATTTGGTATTAAACCCACTTAAACTGGATTCAAGCGCTCTAGCATGCTTCTGGACGCTCTCGTTACTATCTAATGTTCTTAATCCTTGATAGGCAAGTTCATACTGGATAGATGTTCTTTTTAGAATATCGCTGATATGTTCCTGAGCTAATATTTTGCATTCGTTAGCGGTGGTTTCTTTGTTTATGTACTGCTCAATGTTATCTAAATAACTGACAGCTGTTAGCGTTTCTGCCGTCATTCGGCTAATGTCACTACGACCCAATGGGCCTTGCAATTCATTGTTTTTGGCTGTTCTGCTAGCATCTAAGCTCGTAATGAATGCATCAAAATCGGCTGTGACCTCGTGATAGTTTTTACGTTCTTTTTGTCTGTTAATCAATATATCCATGGCATTCAGGTTGTCTTGCATCACGTCAAACGTAAACAAGTCCGCAATGCGCTGCTGTTCCTCTCTGAAGCTATCAAAATCGTTGGTTAAACCCAATTCATTAGCGAAGCGATCAAGGACTTTGATTTGCCGATAGTCAAATTTTTCAGGGTAGTCAGCAGGATTATCACGAAAGCCTGGGCGCAAGCTGAACTTTTCATGGTGTCGAGTCATTAAACGATGAGCAAAAGCGTTTAACGTCGCTCTAAGATCATTATTTTCTTTCTCATCTGCGTAACTTTCTCTTTTAGCTTGTCTATCGTACTCTCTAAGCTCTCGATCAATTCGTCTTTTTCGCTCATAAAAGGCTCGACTGTAGTTGTCGTCAAAGGGGCTTGGGGCTGGTCTGGCGCTTTGTTCAACTGCGCTGTTAATTTCAATATTTGATCTTCCGATAGCTTCAGTGATGCTTTTAATTGACTGTTTTGTGTTGTCAATTCTTTGTGTGAGCTTTTCATTTGCTTGTGCTGTGCCTGAATATCTTTTTGTGTTGCTTTCAATGGCTTCGTGGTTTCCATTAATCCAGTTTGGTAGGTTCTTGCATCGTTTACTTGACCACTCAATATCTTGTTCTGTTCGCTCAATTTGTCGTTTTGTGTTTCTAATTCTTTGATCCGCTCGATTAATATATCGTTTTGTTGTTTCAAGTCGTTCATCATAATCTCGCTGCTCGAAAATAATTCTATTGGACGCTTCTAGCACTAATCTATTACGCTCCGCGATCATGGCGTTGATTTCACCCCTAATCGTCACTGGCGCAATGCCGTTAAATACCTCGCCTTTTTCTTCTGCCGCCGCTTTTGCGGTCTCGTATGCGTCACGCTCAATCTTCGTGGCCACCGAACCCATTTTAAGCTGCGGCTCAATATCTTTGCCTTGATCGGCATAGCTGCGCGAATCAATCAGCTCATGGTCATACTCGGCCAGTTTTTCATTAGCGATCTGTTCCCACAGTTGCCGTACTTCTTTGATTTCAACATTGACGCGCTCCATGCCAAGCTCACGTCGCTTATTATCGGACAGCTCAATGGTCGCCTTATCGGTCAGTACAATCTCGTTATTATCGTTAAGCTTAGCGGTACGCGTGGTAAACATGATATGGGCATGGAAGTTTCTAGGATCAGCCCCTCGATCAATCTCTTTTTGAGTCGGCTTGTGAATAGCACAATCAGCAATCGTGCCGTAACGATCCGCTAGGGTCTGGGCGAACCTATGTGCTATGTCTTTGCGATCTTGTTCGCTTAACTCATGCGGTAAATTGACCAACCACTCTCTAGCCACTCGCGCATCTTTTCTTTTTTCTGCGCTCTCTGCTTTGTTCCATAAATCGCTACGATCAATAGTAACGTCTGTGTCAGCTAATGCTGACGGTAAAATAATATCGGCACTCATGACACCTGAGCGTTTAGAGTAATCATGCGTCTTACCGTAACGCTCATCTTTTAAAACCTCACCTGAACGATAGCTAGCACTGGCAACGGCACTTTGTCCGCTACCTCGTGATATTGATTTAGTCGATGCGATAAAAATAGCCAATTTTAAACACTCATATTTTTGCTTTTTAGCACTACGTCTTTTCGTAGTGCGGGGGTGTGGGGGCTTTGCCCCTGCCGATGTTTTGATTTTATAAATGTGTGACCGTTAGGGATAAACATTTGTAAAGTCGAAAACTCGCACTTAGTCAGTGGGACTCAACCTTCCGTCAATTAACTATATCATAAAGAATTGTTAAATATGAGTGCCTTTGCTATAGTCTTAATATGAGTAGATAGCTTAAATAAGGGTTATAATTATGAGTTTGATCGATAGTAGCGATATGAAAGAGCAACAACGCATTAACGAATTACAGCAGAAGATTGCGCGTGAAAAAGCTAAATTAGATAAGAAACTTACAAGAAAAAAGATATTACTAGGAGCTTTCCTTATTGAAGCTTTAGAAGATAATGCCGTTGATGACTTACGTGACTATACTGCTAAAAACCTACCTAAGTTCTTGACACGAGAAACAGATAGAAAGCTTCTAAGCGACCTTGTTGTTAGTTTAGGAGGTAGCATGACAAACGATGAAGAAAAAAACCCTGACGATACAATTGGCAGTAGTAATTCAATGCTAGACGGTCTTTATAAGAACTAGAAGCATAAGATTATCTTTTAAAAAATACACTCTTCTCTTTACACAATTATGGCTTACAAATGAACTTATTAGAACAGCTTACAGAATTACTATCTACCGATGAACGTCTTACTATTAATGGAAAACTAGCTAAAAATAAAGTAGTAGAGCTAGCTTTAAGCTTAGATCCATCACTTCTTAAGCTGCTTCTATCCAACCCTAAAGTTAAGAGCCATTTTTTCACGGACGTAGATGGTACTCTTATTTTCGATAAGGTCGCCTTTCAGCGATTTGTGAATAATAAATCCTTTTTACCAGACAGCTTTACACGATTCAAAAATAAAATCGGCTTATCTGTCGATAGTAAGTACTTGGATGATAGTAAAGATGTGGTTCTAGTATGGCCATATAAAGACTGCGTTTTGGAAGGTGGACAGACAAAGGAAGAACAGAAGAGACAAGAGGTTTTTTGGAATAAAACACTTGCGCCTGAGCAGGTCGACACTCTAATTGCGCCTAAAGCCTTAAGTAATTTTTCTAAGTATGATGCAAGTGGTAAAAATTCAAATTTCACCTTTGATAAAAAAGACAATTTAATTATCAAAGGTAATAATTTATTAGCGCTTTATACCTTAAAAGAAAGGTATTTAGGAGAGATTGACCTTATTTATATTGACCCCCCGTTTAACACTGAAAATGATTCGTTTGGCTATAACGATAAATTTAATCGTTCTACATGGCTAACCTTTATGAAAAATAGATTAGAGGTTGCAAGAGACCTATTAAGTGATCGAGGGACTATTTACGTTCACGTAGATCACAATGAAGGCCATTACTTAAAAGTACTGATGGATGAGATTTTTGGTGAAAGCAATTTCAGGAATGATATTATTTGGCGTTACAGCGGTTGGAATAAAAAACTAAAAACAGGGTTTGAGCATAGGCACGATACGATATTTATGTATGGGAAAAGCGACTTACAGTATTTCGAGAGCTTTTTTGAAAAGTGGGCTTCTAAAGAGGAGTATGTTAAAAAAAGAAAGCAGAAGCTCTCGGTAGATGAGGATGGTCGCGAGTATGTATTATCTGACGCCGGAAATGGCAAAAAAGTAAAAATGTTTATTGAAGATGTTCTAGAAAAAGGTGTGGTAGTTGATGATGTTTGGGACTTAGACAAACTAAACAATTCGGCAAAAGAGAAAGTTAATTTTGAATCACAGAAACGAGAAAAACTTTTAGAAAGAATAATAAAGGCTTCTTGCCCTGAGGGCGGTATAGTCCTTGACTATCATCTTGGCAGTGGGACTACAGCAGCGACGGCTCATAAGTTAAATAGAAGGTACATCGGTATCGAACAGATGGATTACATTAACGATATTACAGTGAACCGGTTAAAAAACGTTATTGCTGGAGACCTGGAAGGTATATCTAAAGAAGTCAATTGGCAGGGTGGCGGTTCTTTTGTGTACTGCGAACTTGCTGAACTTGCTTCGAAATATTCTGATCGTATCGAGCAAGCAAAAAATTCAGAAGAGCTTGCTGCTATCTGGAATGACCTCAAAGAAAGCTCCAATCTTTCCTATAAAGTTGATCCCAAGTCGTTTGATAAAAACATACAGTCATTCGATGAGCTTACTCTTGAAGACCAAAAACGCTTTCTGATTGAGGTGATTGATAAGAATCAATTATATGTGAACTACTCTGAAATTGATGATGAAGCAAATGGCATATCAGAGCTAGACAAGAAATATAACAAGCAGTTCTACGGTGTGTGAATAATATGATGATGCTTCACGAGATATTTAGTAATCACAAAAAAATGATGGGCGATCAGGCTTTTTCTAGCTTAGTTCCGGATTATATAACTGACAACATTAATCCTAATTTTGAGCTTAGACCTTATCAAAAAGAGGCATTTGGGCGCTTTGAGTTTTATCTCGATAGTTATGCAAACAAGCCGAAAAACCAGCCTATAAACGTGCTATTCCACATGGCCACTGGTTCAGGTAAAACTCTGATCATGGCAGGAGAAATCTTAACGCTCTACAAGCGAGGCTACCGGAACTTCCTATTCTTCGTAAATAGTACCAATATCATCAAAAAGACAAAGGAGAACTTTCTAAACAAGGCGTCTTCTAAGTACCTTTTTAGCGACACTATTAATATAGATGGTGAGCAAGTTAGGATTAGGGAGGTTGATAATTTTGCCTCAAACAATTCTGACGATATCAATATAGTGTTTACCACTATCCAAGGGCTTCACACTGTGATGCTGAACCCTAAAGAAAATGCGCTATCGATGGAAGATTTTGAGGATAACAAGGTGGTTTTGATTGCAGATGAAGCGCATCACATCAATGCTGAAACCAAAAGCAAGAAAAACAATGAAGAGCTTTTTGCTGTAGTAAGCTGGGAAAGTACAGTTCGGGACATTTTTAATGCCCATTCAGAAAATGTGATGCTGGAGTTCACCGCTACTGCTGATCTCACTGAACCGGCTATTCAAGAGAAATACCAAGATATCGTACTTTTTGATTACCCTTTAAAGCAGTTTAGACAAGACCTTTACTCTAAAGAGGTGAAAGTACTACAAGCTGATAGCGAGCCTTTAGATAGAGCGATACAAGCTATCATTCTAAGTCAGTATAGACGAAAGATTTTTGAAAAGAATAAGATTTTGATCAAGCCAGTAGTGCTTTTTAAGTCCAAAACAATCGCTGAAAGCAAAGCTTTTCATAAGGCTTTTGTTGAGGCAATGAGTAGCATCAGCAAAGACGATTTAGAAAAAGTCGAGAACTTAGCAGTTGGCAACAATATCATTCGTAAGGCATTTGAGTTCTTTGATACTAACGGTATTCGTCTGGAAGACTTGGCACTAGAGCTTAAAGAAGACTTCTCTATTGAGAAAACCATCGAGGTTAACAGTAAGGAGAACCTTGAAAGCCAGCAAATATTGTTAAACTCTTTAGAGGATGCCGATAATGAGATTCGTGCGGTCTTTGCAGTCGATAAGCTGAATGAAGGCTGGGACGTCCTTAATCTATTTGATATCGTGCGTTTATATGACACACGCGACTCAAGAAGTAACAAGGTAGGTAAGACAACCCTTCAAGAAGCACAGCTTATCGGTCGTGGGGCTCGCTATTGTCCTTTTCGGGTGAATGATGAACAGCCTCTATATCAAAGAAAGTACGATATATTGGATGACACGATAGACGCTCATGAGCTAAAAATTTGTGAAGAACTTTATTATCATTCAGCACATAACCCTAAGTATATCCAAGAGCTTAACCAAGCATTGCAAGAGCTAGGCATCAAAGCGAAAATAACTTTAGAGCTACCTTTGAGATTAAAGGATAGCTTTAAGCAAACTCGTCTTTTTAAAACTGGCTTCATATATGTTAATAGACGCGAGATTTATGATCGATCAGATGTAGTAGGGCTTAATGACTCAATCATCAATACAAAACATTCATATACCTTGAGAACGGGGCGCTCGAGTGAGTTATCTGTATTTGAGGAATCAAAGACTAGAAACTTAAACACGGATAACAGAACGTTTCGTGTCTTAGATTTTGGGGCTCATCTCGTAAGGAAAGCACTAGCTTCAATTCCTGCATACAAGTTCAATGAGTTAAAAAAGCTGTTCCCTAACCTAAGGTCTATCAATGAGTTTATAGAGTCTCCGAGCTATTTAGGTAACATCAAGGTGGTTATCAGCGGCAATAAGGATGATTTGGAGAACCTATTCCAAATAGAGAAGCTGAATGCTACTAAGAAGGTTTTAGCTGACATTGCTGAAAAGCTCAACGAAAACCGTATAGATTATAAGGGCTCAGAAGAATTTATACCTAAAACCATAAATCACCTTTATGAGAAAGATAAAATACTCAATATTGTGAATGAGGGGCAGACGAATCAAGAGTTTGGGGTGGGTCAAAAAGAAACCAGTAATCCTGAGTTATACCTAGATCTGTCCACTCGTAACTGGTTCGCGTTTAATGAAAACTATGGTACATCTGAGGAAAAATATTTAGTTCGCTTCGTAGACAGTATGATGAATGAGCTACAGCAAAAATACGATGATGTGTTCTTACTGAGGAATGAAAAGCACTTTAAGCTTTATTCTTTTGAAGACGGAAGGGCTTTTGAACCGGATTTTGTGTTACTTCTTACGAAAAAAGATGCGGATTATGAGCTGCACTATCAGGTATTTATTGAGCCTAAGGGTGGTCACCTCATCGCCAATGATATTTGGAAGCAAAATTTCTTGTTGGAACTTCAATCTAGGCACAAAATAGATAAGCTTTGGGAAAATAAGGGCTTCACAGTTTGGGGTTTGCCTTTCTACAATCATGACAATCATGTAAAAGAATTCTCTCCTGCCTTTCAGGAGTTACTATAGGTATACCCCAAGGGAACCAGCTATTTCACCCTTCAAACCTATTAACAGACTACTTAAAACAGACTGCTATAATGGAACCACTTATAATAGACTATTTTAGGTGTTTATGTTTATCAGAGCGTATCTACGAGCGTCTACCAAAGAACAAGACGCTAAGCGTGCCAAAAGCGAACTCATAGCATTTGCCAACGATCATGG
>NZ_CANKZC010000012.1 GCF_947488565.1 uncultured Psychrobacter sp.
TAAGCTAACAATCAAGGGTGACGGCTGAACGCCTACCCTTGATTTAAAAGGTCTGAACGACCTTTTTATCTTACTGTTACTGTGTTTAGTCTGTGGGGGATTGACCCCCACAGACTAAAAGCCCGTCAGGTGCTGCGCACCCGACAAACGCAACTTCTGGGGTAAAAAGCCACCCCAAGTTACGTTTGTCGGCTACTGGCCGACGGGGGGCTAGCCCCCATGACCTACAATCGTCCTTAGGGGTCGATTGCACTATCGCTGAACGCTTGTGCTACGGTCATGGCTCCCCCACGCACTCTCCACTGGGGTTGCGAGTGTGCATTTTCTGGACGAAAATACACCCTTCGGGCTTGCGCTGCCCATGGGGGCAGCGTTCCCAAACATCAGAATTAAGGATTTTTAATGCTATTTGGCGATCAGAGTAGTTTAAAAGGGATTCATGCACACATGGATGCGTTGTCTGAAGCTAAAGACTTCATCGGAGTAAACATAGAGCGTAGGATGCTTGTTCTCAAATGGCTACATATATTCGGATATTCTGATCGAGAGATTATATTGAAACTTATTGATCGGCCTGATAGAGGTGGCTATCGCTTTATCACTGATTTAATAAGACATGGCTATATTCAAAAGTTTGAAAATACTTTTTATGGTAAAGATTTATTCATGTTGGATAAAAAAGGCGTTGGGCTACTACTTGAGAGCGCAGCTACTCCTACTGATAAGACAAAAGTACCCAGTAAGCGCAAATTTATGATAACTAATATGGTGGCGCATGAAGTTGGGCTACATAAGTCTGTTATAGCGTCTCTTAATCACCTTTCAGACGGTAGACGACTTATAAATATAGATAAAGAGGTTAGGTGTAAGGCCTTAATGCTTGATGTGTTAATGAATTTTCAAAAATTGGACTCAGAAGCTACCCTAAAAGTAGGCTTAGAGTATGAACGTGCTGATAAGTCACGACGACGCACTGAGTTTTTGCTTGTTGAACACATGAAGAATATAGCCAAAGAGCAGTATGATTTAGTCATTTTTAGCTTCACTGAAAAAAGGTTACATGATTATTTCATCAAGATCCTGATCGATAAGCCTAAAGAATGGTCTAAGAGTAAAGAAAAAGGTACGCTTTACAATGGCATACCTTATAACGATCAGTCTAATAATAATTCGTTGTACTTTATGCTTCTATCAGACGATAAAATAGAAATTACCAACTTAGCTCAAATCAGGGAGTTAAAAACGCATAGATTACACTCTTATTTAGTCGAGAGTGAGCAAAAAGAGAAAAATGATGCTCTAAGTGCTGAAAAAGAAAAAGAGCGCTTAGAAGCGCAGGAAATGCGTTCAAGAGAGGAAGAAGAACAAAAAAAGCGTAAGCGAGAGCAAGAGGATAAAGAATTGGCTAAAGCTGTGGCGCTGAGAACCACAGAGGAGATTTTAAAAAAGCTACTACATAAATATGAAAACAGAAATCTTATATTTAATAACGACTTTAAGAGGTATCTCACTGGTGAAGAGGACGTTAATAAAATTGATATAGATACCTAACTTAACTAACGCCTTTTGGTTGTTGGATCAAGCCATAATTAGACAGCAAGCAAGCTTGCAGACCTAATCATAGCTTGATCAAAGAATGGCTATGATGCAGCTGACTAGAAATTATAGAATGGAGATTAGTTATGTTTAGTAATGCGGATATGTTAGGCCTAGATTTAGAAGTTTATGATATACCGGCAACATACAATGATGAAGCAGACTTTTTAGATGATGATTGGTCACTGAATATACATACTATGGCTTCTCATTCAGCACCATTGTCACCGTTGCCACCAGGTACGGTAATGCAAGTATTGCCACCGCCGCTATCAGAACTGATGAATGTTACAACTCATGTATTACCACCACCATTACCAGTGCAGCCACCACCGTTGCCTAATGATGACTAATTGATCCTATAGCTGCTAATATCATCACCCCTACTGCTGTAGGGGTGAAATGTATTATTTCTTTTGTTTGTCTTGTATCGTAGCAAGTTCAGTCTGTAACCCTTCTGCTTTCTCTTGTTCTGCATCATAATTAGCTGATAGCTCTTGGTATTGCTTGTCTAGTACCTTGTGTTCAGCGCTAAGCGTGGCTTGCGCTTTTGTTAGCTTATCCATAATGGCTGATAGCTTGTTACGTTCAGCGGTAACTGCCTTTAACTCCCCTTTAATCTCTGCGGTAGCCGTTTGTATCTCATTACGTTCAGCTGTGACCGTTTTTAGCTCTGCCTTAGCTTCTTTAAGCTCTGCCTTCAAACGTGCAATCTCTGCCTTATCGCTATCAGCTGTAGCGTCAAGCGTGGCTATTTTACTTAAACTGCTAGTAAGCTCTACAGACCGCTTATCCAGTGCAGTACGTACCTCTGCAAGCTGTGATTGCGCTGTCTCTGCCTTGGTACGCTCAAGCTCTAATTGATGCTTAGTATCTGATAGCGTCTGTTTGGTATCATCATGGTCAGCTGTGGCTTGCTGAGCCGCTTTAGTTGCCGTCTCCGCAGTGGTGGCCACCTCGTCCAGTTGCTGTAGTAAATCCGCTTGTTCACTTTCTAAGGTCTTAACCGCTTCTTGCGCTTCGTCTGTCTCTGCTTGTGCCTTGACCTTAACCACCTCTAGGGCTTCACGCTCCTTAGACAGCCTATCATTTGCCATATCAATAGCTGTCTGCCACATATCAGCCCCAAGTGTGTGCAAGCGTTCAGTGATACCACTAGGTAAATCTACTTGCTGTAGCTCTTGCTCTTCCTGCTGTTCTCGCTTCCAACTCTGCATCGCATCACTGATAGTAGTGAACGAGCCACCGCCTAGCGCCTTACGCACCTCTGCTAATGTCGGCTTGATCCCTTGTTCCTGTAATTGGTCAGCTGCTGCATGAATATCTTGTGTAGTGAGTGCCATGATTTTATATTCCTTGATAGTGTATTGTAGTATTTTGTATATAGTATAATACATTATACAACATACTACAATAACTAAAGTTCTTTACTACATATCTCTTATAACCCACTTACCAAACTCAAAACCTTCATTGTATTTGATTTTAAGATTATTATTCACTTGATAGACACACTCCACATTAATTGCAGTATCTGTAGCATAGACTTGTTCTATATCAAGACCCTGATGCCTTATGAATATTGACTTTGTATTAATTTCATATGAATAGCTAGAATGACTACCATCACGGTCTATGACAAAGCCACATTTAATACAGGAGTTCACGATAAAACCCTTATTAAGAATTACACTACGCACTTGTTTTATAGGGGAAAATGCGTATTTTCTAGCAAAATACGTGTTAATAAATTCAATTTCTTTGCTGCTACAGTCTTTTATCTTCTTAAAACGTGTTTTATATCTTTCTTTAAAACTTACTCTTGCAACTATCTTGTTCGTATGACCACATTTAGTGCAAAATTGCTTGCTTAACCCTAAAGACACCTCAACTACAGGTTTATGCTTAATTCTAAATTTTATAGAAGTAAATCGCTCACAAGGCACGAATTTTATACCTTGTGATACTAAACTTTTTATAAAATAATCTAGTGATAGGGCAATAGGTTTGAATGAACGGTAATTGTACCTATCGCTGTTATTATCTAGCTCGTTCACGTTATAGATCATATAGGTTTTATCGATTTGCCTCTTATTTCTGTAAATAGAGAATACGGGTAAGTCTTTTGTACTATAGGCATAGTCGCCTGTGATCGCATTGGTGTCTTTAACTGAACCACTTCTAAGTAGCCATGCACACCTTACGCCTGATTGTGCGTACTTTTCTTGTCTGCGTCTTGTTTCGATAAATGTTTGAGGACTCCATTGAACTTCAATGGCAATCTTAGCTTTGCCCTTTTCTGCGTAAATATCTGCTATCCATTCCTCACCACTAGGGGTAGCCCCTCTTTTTTCAACCTCTACACTCCAACCATTTCTAGCTAACTCCTGCATAACAAGGCGTTTGATGTCCATGTGTTCGTCTGACTCACCGCCAGTAGAACAACTAGAGTTATCAGGCTTTACCTTATGAGCAAAAAACTGTGTGCCTAGCTTGCTTGTTTTTAATATCGCTTGCTTACCGCAACAGGACATTGTAAAAGCAGCATTTTTATCCTCTTTTAATGCTATCCAGTCTTTTAAATCATATTGAAAGCTGTAGATAGTTTGATTATTTTTTTTGCAGGAAAAAGCCATGACCAACCCCCTTTAATTTTTGAGTCAATAGTTAGTCGTGATCTTTTAAAATCACTCTCTATTACCCTGACATTGTCTATAAAAACCAAAATTATAACAGCAGAATATCCCGATATGGGATATACCGAATCAGGATATATACTTTTTTGATGGACAAAGGTATTTACTCTTCTAAAAACGATCTACTAAGAAAAATCTTACATGATGCCAGAGTCTCATTGAACTTGACTCAGGTGGATGTTGCGTATCAATTAGATAAGCCTCAATCGTATGTTTCTAAGTATGAGAATGGAGAGAAAACACTGACTGTATTTGAATTCATATACATCTGTGATGCTTTAGGACTTAAAGCAGAAGATGTAATAAGAGAGTTGAAAACAATTGGAAATTTATAAACGTATTCTTGAAGAAGGTGAAGAACACTTATCTAGCCTAGATAACCATATATTTGATGTATTAGATGTGAAGCAGCCAGCATCTGCACAGGCAGTTATAAACCTAAGTACCACTATATCTAAGCTTTCACCACTTGTAGGCAACCTAATTGAGTTCGCAATATGTGACTTTTTAAACAACCAGTCTAATCATAAGCATTTAGGATCGTGGTATAGGCAAGATCCAGGATTCCCTGATACTATATTTCTAGGCAATGTATCGCCAAATCCTGGATTTGAAATAAAAGCCTGGTTTCCATTATCGACTGAAATCACTGCTCGATTTAAAGATAGTCAGAAATACTTCCCACAGGATCAAACCTACGTAGCTTTGATAGCGTGGCTACCAGAATTTATCATTTTTGGAAGACCTGCAATAATTAGCACAACCAGCATTTCTGCTGCTTCTATAGCATATTATAGAGACAATCATTACAACAAACCTCCTCACTATATAGTTTTAGAACCTGAAGATACTACCAGTAGGACTAGCAATTTACAGCAGACAAATATGAATGGTTATAGGTTTCAAGGAAACCAACAGGAGCTTGAGAGGGCTTTAATAGATGTTGAGGCTTGGGGTTTAGAGGGCGTTCCGTATAACTCTTCGCGAGAGTATCAAGACCTACTCCAATCTCTAGTTAAGAAATATAGATATAGACTAGATACTAACTTTGCGAAAATTGATAGAATCCAACATCCTGAAATTGTTAAGTTTAAAACAGAAGTCATGAATACTTGTGTTCATGGTAGAACTATTAGCGAGTGGCAAAAGATAATCACGAGTAAGAATGATCAATTAATTATTAATAGCTTGTCTGAAGCGTTTAATCTAAACGTCTAATCGAAGCGCTTCTTGCCAAGATTGTAATGTGCAGGAATGATTTCAGCTGCATAAGACTTCCTATCTAAGGTTCTAGCCGAAAGAGAAGCTGAAAACAACCCACCAAATGGTTCCCAAATAACATCCTTAGGCTTACTACAAGCTTCAATAATCAGGTTCATCAAGTCTAAGGGCTTTTGGTTCAAGTGTGCAGCTTTACCCTCGGATTTAGAAACCTTTACTCTTTCTTTACCTGCTAAAGGCTTTCTACTCCATACATTGGTGTATCCCATTGGACAGTTGAATGTACTTCTCATTTGTCCCCATTGATCAGGAGACAAAGATTTTTTCCCATCGATTGAGAAGTAAGGCTTGTTCTCTGGCTTCCCATTTTCGTTGGCGTATTTAACTAATTTCTCAAACATTTCTACGGGCGGAAAATACCACAAGTGACCTTGGTCAAGATATTTTCTCGTAGCTACGTTTTTCACTTCACAGGCTATATTTGCTCGATTTAAAGGTAATCCAGTTTTTTTCCACTCGTCATATAGCCATTTTTTTAACTCTTTCTCATCAATTTTAGCTTCATAAACATAGTAAGCACAGACCTCAGTAACAACTGGAAATCTTCTAATAGTTTTAGTATTTACGTTACCTGCAATATGAGCTTTACCCTTATCCCATATGTTCAAGTTAATGTACTTCCAACCATAAGCTTCCAATATAGGATGAATAGTCGCCCACCCTATTTCAGTATTCCAGAACCACAGGCTTGTATACGGCTTTGCAGCTTTACTCCAAGCTTCTATATGTGGCTTATACCATTCAGCTAATCCATTATGATCTACAGTATCTCCTTGGAAGCCTAAGATGCCATAAGCACCATCAGAAATTATGGCGTTAGGGGTTTCCCATTTATTATAAAAGTCTAAAACGTTGCCGTGGTATAAATGTGTGCCATTATCTTCATAAAAACTCAGATCATCAGTTGTAGAATTATCGATCAGTCTGCCAGCTCTACCGACAGTACTACATGCAGGTGCTTCTTTATACAAATACAAATTATTCATAATGCCCTTATATATAAATATTACTTGAAAAACTTTAGAGATTTAGGTTAATAATCTAAGTAATCACGTATTGGACGCTTATCAAACTGCTTAGGATCTTTTTTAAGACGGTTAATCATTTCAAACTCCCACCCTTGCTGTGACTGTCCAGCTGGACTAGTAGGGCTTACTAAGTGGTTATATTCAGCCATAAAAGCAGGGTTTCGAGCAATACGCCCTAATTGCTTATCGTTTAACCCATCAACCGTAAACATATCAGCGGTATCAACGTCACGTAGCTTACTGTCTGCATCAGCCTTAACTTTGGCCTTTGGCTTCTCATGAACAGTAAAAGTGAAACCTACAATTTTGCGCCCTTTTTTCACGTTCTCATATTTAACTTTAAGATCTGATTTTTTGTTAATTTCATCTGTAGCGAGGTCTAAGACACGCTTCTTAAAATCATTCATTCTTTTGTATTCATTGACTCCTAGCCCCATTTGTTCTCTAAAAACTCCTATCTCAAAGCATGGTGTTTTTTTGGCTGTGCGCCATTGTGTCAATAGCTCATAAAGGCGTACTGAATAAACACTATCAAACTGTGTGGTTTGCTCTAGTAAATATGAGGTAAAAAACTGCTCTAAGCCATTAATACGACTAATACCTTCTACAACAGCAAGAGTAAATACTAAGTCTATAGCACCCTCACCATCATGATATTGCACCTGCTGCAACCAACGGCTTTTGATAGGCTTGCCATTATCATCAAGGTAGGTAAAACGCCTATTGAATAAGGTTTCCTCAGCTTCTTTCATGCGCTTATAGCCATTTTGCCGCGTAGTTTCAAATATCTCTGCATAACGGGTAGCATCAATTCGTAACGGCTTGTCAGTGCTTAATCCTGTAGCTGTTTCTCTAGCATCAACGATAGCTAATTGAATGATGCGCACTTCGGCTAATGATAAGGTCTGTAATGCCTGATTTAATTGATTGGTTTTAACTACCAAATTCGTTTTTGGCTTCATCCTTGTTCCCTAAATTAATTCAACCTATAATCTATTAGCGACATTATACAACTTGTCACAATAGTGACAATAAATAATTTGTCACATAATGGTAACTAAACGTCACCTTATGGGTAACTAAACGTCACCTTATGGGTAACTAAACGTCACCTTATGGGTAACTAAACGTCACCTTATGAAGCTTACAAGTCAATATTACCAAGGGATGCAGAGAGTCTAAAAGCATTTAAAAGCTATTAAAAGCATTAAAAGCCTTTTTTTATTTTTTTATTAATTAAAAGATAAAAGAAAAAGAGCTAAAAACAGCAGATTTTAGTAAAAAGCTTCCAATCAGCAGATTGGAGTAAAGCTATGAAGAAAAATATCAGCCAAATAAGATCATATTAGCTAGTAAAAAGTAGAATTTACCCCTATACAATAAGTGACAATAGCTTATAGTGACTGTTATACACTGAACATTGTATAGGGTTCACCTTAGTAACCAGTAACAGTTAAGCTAACAATCAAGGGTGACGGCTGAACGCCTACCCTTGATTTAAAAGGTCTGAACGACCTTTTTATCTTACTGT
>NZ_CANKZC010000013.1 GCF_947488565.1 uncultured Psychrobacter sp.
CAACAGCTCAAGGAGCAAGTCCTATCACCACCAACAGCGTACCTTCTCCCGAAGTTACGGTACCATTTTGCCTAGTTCCTTCAGCAGAGTTCTCTCAAGCGCCTTGGTATTCTCTACCTGATCACCTGTGTCGGTTTAGGGTACGATTCGTTTATGACTATCGCTTAGAAGCTTTTCCTGGAAGCCTGGTATTTGCCACTTCGTCCTACAAGTAGGACTTGCTATCAGATCTCGGTATATAATAGCCCGGATTTACCTAAGCTATAAACCTACATCCTTTCACCTAGATAACCATCACTAGGCTGACATAACCTTCTCCGTCCCTCCATCGCATCATAAACAAGTATCGGAATATTAACCGATTTCCCATCGACTACGCCTTTCGGCCTCGCCTTAGGGGTCGACTCACCCAGCCCCGATTAACGTTGGACTGGAACCCTTGATCTTCCGGCGTGGATGCTTTTCACACCCATTATCGTTACTCACGTCAGCATTCGCTCTTGTGATACCTCCAGCACACTTTACAATGCACCTTCTCAGGCTTACACAACGCTCCCCTACCACTTGAAAACAAATTCAAATCCGCAGCTTCGGCTCCTAGTTTGAGCCCCGTTACATCTTCCGCGCGGGCCGACTCGACTAGTGAGCTATTACGCTTTCTTTAAAGGATGGCTGCTTCTAAGCCAACCTCCTAGCTGTCTATGCCTTCCCACCTCGTTTCCCACTTAACTAGGAATTTGGGGCCTTAGCTGGCGGTCTGGGTTGTTTCCCTCTCCACAATGGACGTTAGCACCCACTGTGTGTCTCCCGGATATCACTCATCGGTATTCGGAGTTTGCATCGGTTTGGTAAGTCGGTATGACCCCCTAGCCGAAACAGTGCTCTACCCCCAATGGTGTTCGTCCGAGGCGCTACCTAAATAGCTTTCGGGGAGAACCAGCTATCACCGAGTTTGATTAGCCTTTCACCCCTATCCACAAGTCATCCCCTGGCTTTTCAACGACAGTGGGTTCGGTCCTCCGGTGCCTGTTACGGCACTTTCAACCTGCTCATGGATAGATCACTCGGTTTCGGGTCTATACCCTGCAACTCGTCGCCCTATTAAGACTCGGTTTCCCTACGGCTCCCCAAAACGGTTAACCTCGCTACAGAATATAAGTCGCTGACCCATTATACAAAAGGTACGCGGTCACCATGCAAGATGGCTCCCACTGCTTGTACGCACACGGTTTCAGGTTCTATTTCACTCCCCTCACAGGGGTTCTTTTCGCCTTTCCCTCACGGTACTGGTTCACTATCGGTCAGTCAGGAGTATTTAGCCTTGGAGGATGGTCCCCCCATCTTCAAACAGGATTTCTCGTGTCCCGCTCTACTTAATATGTCAACACTAGAATTTAAAATACGGGGCTATCACCCACTATGGCCAGCTTTCCCACACTGTTCTTCTATTCTAGTATCAATCGGCTTCTCCCCGTTCGCTCGCCGCTACTTGGGGAATCTCATTTGATGTCTTTTCCTAAGGGTACTGAGATGTTTCACTTCCCCTCGTTCGCTTCCTAATAAATTAGGATACCTACCTTATGGTAAGTGGGTTTCCCCATTCAGAAATCTCCGGATCACAGGATATTGCCGCCTCCCCGAAGCTTATCGCAGGCTGTCACGTCTTTCATCGCCTCTGACTGCCAAGGCATCCACCATGTGCGCTTAATTACTTGACCATACAACCCCAAAGGGTCTATTAGTTTCGCAATTATAACGATATCACCTATGTTTACGCTTGATTCAGTTCTCTTTACTTTTTTAATAATCAACCCTTGGGATAACAAACAATGTCGTTAAAAGGTTGATTATTAAGGTTAGAAAGGGCGCGTGAACACGCTCTTTCTAACCCAGACTCATATCTATGTTTTTAAATAGTTCTTACTCTCTCGTCGAGTAGTAAGTTCTGTATAAAACAGAAAGAAATAATCAGTATCTTATCTATGGTAGTTAGATAAGCGAATCATTCGTTTCTATTTAATACTTATCGCATCGCTGTCTACTGATGGTGGAGCCAAACGGAGTCGAACCGTTGACCTCCTGCGTGCAAGGCAGGCGCTCTACCAACTGAGCTATGGCCCCTGAGAAGCGTTAATAAATTGCACTGCAATTTTAGCTTCGCAAGGAAAATCCTTTAAATAGGATTTTCAAAAGCTCTAATTACTTTTAACTTATGCAATATAGCCGCTGTAGCACTGTACCAAATAAAGTGGTAGGCCTGGGCAGACTTGAACTGCCGACCCCCGCGTTATCAACACGGTGCTCTAACCAGCTGAGCTACAGGCCT
>NZ_CANKZC010000014.1 GCF_947488565.1 uncultured Psychrobacter sp.
TTTGTCTCATTTTTTTATTGACACTACTTCTTATAGTGTTACACTTGTCCTATATTGTTCCAATATGGATTATAGAAATGCCTACTAAAAAGACCCGTATTAACCTATCTGTCGATGACGATATGAATGAGCTACTAATGGAATTAGCAGCCTTGCAAGGTATCCCAAAGGCTACCCTAGTTACTGATTATTTAGATATGCTGCGACCGCACATGATAGAGATTAGAGACGCTATTCGCATGGTCAACGAGAAAAAAGACCCCTCGCCACACCTCCGCAAAATGCTCCTTAATGGTCAACAAGACTTCCTTGATGTACTCAAAGAGGAATTTAAAAATGATTGATTGGGTAACAATGAAAATGTCATGCGACCATGACGGAATAATATCTAATGGTGAAGTGGTTTCTCTATCCAAAGATGGCGACTCTATCGAGTGGTCACTCGTTAAGTTTCTCCCTCTTGTTGGTTCACATGACGCGACCATTTCGATCCGCTCAATCACACAGTCCACAATAGAAATATCAGGCAATCCCACTAAATGGCTGCAAGGACATAATTTATTCGGCACAAACGACCTAAAACGCCTTGTATGGCTTTTCTTTAATAAGTTGTTAGATATACCAGAGCTTAAGTTAAAACCTACCCTAGAGCAGCTACACGCCGTTAAGATGGGTAAATTAACAGTATCGAGAGTAGATATTAACGAGACATGGTTTCTTGAAACTCGTGAAGAAGTTTTAGCTTGGTTGCGGGCTGCTGGTCAAAAAATTAGTCTTAAACATCGTGGTGCTGGACAGTTCAAAGGTGACACGCTTTATTGGGGCAATATTCGCTCAAGACGGTGGTTCTTGAAGTGTTACTCCAAAGGTGACGAAATAAACAGTAAAAAAAGTAATTTTCCCGATGCTTTGCGAACCCCTGAAATGCTCGCATATGCTGACAGAGCCTTACGCATAGAGTTAGTTTTAAGGTCTAACCAGCTACGTGAGTGGCAGCTACACGAAGTTGCACATTGGAACGCTGATACTGGTAAAATGTTACTCCTAGAGCTAATTAAGGGGCTAGAGATGAGTAACAACATGCGATTAACTGACGATAAGCTAAAGAATTTAAAACCATCGGTTAAAATGGCTTATTTTGCTTGGCTAGGCGGTCAAGACTTAAAATTAGAACTAAAACGTCCTACTTACTACCGCTATAAAGCCCAATTGAAAGAGCTAGGCATAGATATTGGTATACCTAGAGATATAGAACAAAAAGACGCTAACGTTATCCCATTAATGAGAGTTTTAGAGGCTCAACCTGTAGGCATACCTGACTGGGCATTTGAACAAGGTCTTGTAGTCTGTGCCTAATGTAACGCTGTAACAATGCAACATCGTAACAATGCAACAATGAAACGCCCTGCTTCCTCGTCAGGGCTTTTTATTGCCTGTTAGTATCTCTAAAGGCTCATGCTGAAGCCGTTACTACCTATTAGCAGAAACCCCTTTGCCCTCCAGTTAACAGCTTTTTGCTGATAATGTCGTCATAGTTTTCTGTGCCCGTAACGGACGGACGATGACGCTGCCGTGAGAACCTATAAGTGCGCACTTACGACTTATTCAAGTCTTTTTGCTTACGTGTGTGGTGGACTGCGCGCTCCCCCGACCGCACAGCCCGCACACACGCGTAAGTTTTAGGGATGTACTTAGTAATACATCCCTTTTGTCTCATAGTTGAGAATATACACACCCTATAATCCCGCCGTGAGTGTTTAAAAATAGGCTTTTTGAGCCTTTTCCTACCCCCCCTCCCTTTTGTCTCATTTTTTTATTGACACTACTTCTTATAGTGTTACACTTGTCCTATATTGTTCCAATATGGATTATAGAA
>NZ_CANKZC010000015.1 GCF_947488565.1 uncultured Psychrobacter sp.
TGATTTTCTGAAATCACTGGATTATACACTGGATTATACACTGGATTATACACTGGATTATACACTGGATTATACACCAGACTCTTAAAGTAGCTTGGCTTGACCATGCTTCTTAACATAGTCTCGCATAAAGGCTCTAACGGCTTGTGAAGCCGTTGTATCTTGGTTATCGCAAGCGTGTTTAAAGGCTTTTAGCAGGTTTTCATCTACTTTTGCTGTGAACAGCTTATCTTTTGGGGCTTCCATAGTAATTCCTTATATATTGGGTATATACGGATTATATACTAAGTCTATAAAACATCAATGGCGTCTTAAAGTATATACTTGGTATATACGTTTTATACACTGTTTATATATAAAATTCTTTTAAAAGCCTTTAAAGGTAAGGGCTGAGCTTATCTATCTATTCACATTATGTTTTTTATCAAATATCTCTACACTCAATCTGCTGATTGAGTGTTTTTTTTATTTGTTTTTTTTTCTTAAAAGCCTATGTTATATAGCCTAGGGGGCTATATAACACTTGACCGCTTATCTGTTGTTGATATGCTCTTGGTTGAGCCTTGAGCTGATTTCAAGCAACACTCACCCTAAAGGGAATGAAAGCAGATTTTGCTCTCAAGCCCTTTAGTGCTGTTGCTTTGATGTTGATGTCATGCCCTCGGCATCGCCCATCGCCTCATCAAGGCCGTATCACTGTATCAAGCTACGGCTGCATAGATTACGGTTGATAGCACCGCCTAGACGCGCTCTATGCCACGTTTTAAGCCGTTCTGACGCTAGCAAGGGGCAAACCCCAATATACCGCTATAGATACGCTTAAAACGCCACTCATTGCGCTGCTCTTATCCTTTGTCTAGTAACCCCTGTCGGGAGCTTTCGTATCACCCACACAATGCAGTCGTCGCTGATGCCTGCCACCCATTGCTAGGGAACAGTTAGAGGACGATAGGGGCGATGTAACGATCAAATAGGGAGTTAGGCGTTTTATGTATTTAGACTTGCAAATCAGGCGGTGTGTGCCTTAGAATACCCTTAACGGGCTATATGCTGGTCAAATAACGCTGTACTAGAGCTTATTTGGTCGTTACAGTCGTCGCCAAACGTCTGTAACCGTTAACGAATATTAACGACAAAGCCTTCAACGTGTCAAGCGTTGAAGGCTTTTTCTATGCAAAATTGTCCAACAGTTGTTGATTTTGCTTGGGCTAAGGTCGAGTATTGGCCAAGATCAGCCGTTCTTTTTCGGCTGTCCTGGTCAATACTGACCCAACAACCGATAGGGCGTTAGTTCTTTGCATCGCCCCTAGGCGATGTTAAGCCCCAAAGGGGTGTATTTTCGTCCAGAAAATGCACAGACCATCACCCCAAGTGTGGGCTGCGTGGGGGAGCCGAAATCGTGGTGGCAGTCGTCCAGACTAGCCACAGCTGACCCCTAGGGCTGCGGTAGATTTTGGGGGTGAAACCCGCCGTCAGTAAGCACTGACCTCGGGCGTTTTAACTGCCGCACTTCAAAAGGGCAAAAAACGTACGAGGTCAGTGGTGTAACCACTGTCGGCCGCCAAGTAAATCGGAACAACGTGGAGATTTGCGCTGGAACGAAGTGGAAGGCAACTGAAAAGCGGCAGCGAGGTCGTCCAGACCACGCAAGACAAGGGTAGGGCGTTCAGCCCGTTAGCCTTGTCTGGTGACGTTTTTTAGGCGCAGCGAAGCGTAGTATGCTCTTTTCGGTGTATAATCTGGTGTATAGACCGACTTAAAAAGTGGTGATTTTCTGAAATCACTGGATTATACACTGGATTATACACTGGATTATACACTGGATTATACACTGGATTATACAC
>NZ_CANKZC010000016.1 GCF_947488565.1 uncultured Psychrobacter sp.
TATACCTCAAGCTAATAAACTAGCTTAAACTAAAGAACAACTTGTTGTGAATTCTTGCTGAGCGAATGCCGTTAATAAGGAGGTGATCCAGCCGCAGGTTCCCCTACGGCTACCTTGTTACGACTTCACCCCAGTCATCAACCACACCGTGGTGATCGCCGTCCTAAAAGGTTCGGCTAACCACTTCTGGTGCAATCAACTCCCATGGTGTGACGGGCGGTGTGTACAAGGCCCGGGAACGTATTCACCGCGGCATTCTGATCCGCGATTACTAGCGATTCCTACTTCATGGAGTCGAGTTGCAGACTCCAATCTGGACTACGATAGGCTTTTTGAGATTCGCATCACATCGCTGTGTAGCTGCCCTCTGTACCTACCATTGTAGCACGTGTGTAGCCCTGGTCGTAAGGGCCATGATGACTTGACGTCGTCCCCGCCTTCCTCCAGTTTGTCACTGGCAGTATCCTTAGAGTTCCCGGCCAAACCGCTGGTAACTAAGGAAAAGGGTTGCGCTCGTTGCGGGACTTAACCCAACATCTCACGACACGAGCTGACGACAGCCATGCAGCACCTGTATCAGAATTCCCGAAGGCACTCCCGCATCTCTGCAGGATTCTCTGTATGTCAAGACCAGGTAAGGTTCTTCGCGTTGCATCGAATTAAACCACATGCTCCACCGCTTGTGCGGGCCCCCGTCAATTCATTTGAGTTTTAACCTTGCGGCCGTACTCCCCAGGCGGTCTACTTATTGCGTTAGCTGCGTCACTAAGTCCTCAAGGGACCCAACGACTAGTAGACATCGTTTACGGCGTGGACTACCAGGGTATCTAATCCTGTTTGCTACCCACGCTTTCGAGCCTCAGTGTCAGTATGATGCCAGGAAGCTGCCTTCGCCATCGGTATTCCTTCAGATCTCTACGCATTTCACCGCTACACCTGAAATTCTACTTCCCTCTCACCTACTCTAGCTTAACAGTATCAGATGCAGTTCCCAGGTTAAGCCCGGGGATTTCACATCTGACTTATCAAGCCACCTACGCTCGCTTTACGCCCAGTAATTCCGATTAACGCTTGCACCCTCTGTATTACCGCGGCTGCTGGCACAGAGTTAGCCGGTGCTTATTCTGCAGCTAATGTCATCGTCTGTGGGTATTAACCACAGAGTCTTCTTCACTGCTTAAAGTGCTTTACAACCAAAAGGCCTTCTTCACACACGCGGCATGGCTGGATCAGGGTTGCCCCCATTGTCCAATATTCCCCACTGCTGCCTCCCGTAGGAGTCCGGGCCGTGTCTCAGTCCCGGTGTGGCTGATCATCCTCTCAGACCAGCTACAGATCGTCGCCATGGTAGGCCTTTACCCCACCATCTAGCTAATCCGACTTAGGCTCATCTAATAGCGAGAGCAACAAGTTGCCCCCTTTCTCCCGTAGGTCGTATGCGGTATTAATTCGAGTTTCCCCGAGCTATCCCCCACTACTAGGTAGATTCCTAAGTGTTACTCACCCGTCCGCCGCTCGACGCCTACCAGCAAGCTGGTATCGTTTCCGCTCGACTTGCATGTGTTAAGCCTGCCGCCAGCGTTCAATCTGAGCCATGATCAAACTCTTCAGTTTAATCTTGCTTGAAGTCTTCACTATAAATAGTAAGACGACTTCTAATCTTGGCTCATCTAATCTGGCAATTACGCTAAAAATTATGTTCGTAATGAATTAACTTTGAGTTTTCTTGCTGATTAAATGATAATTTTTATAGTTAAATATCTTCCCGAAAAGAAAAGATAAGCAACTTTATTTTTAGCATCCTAACTCAGCAAAAATCCACACAAGTTGTTCTTTAGTT
>NZ_CANKZC010000017.1 GCF_947488565.1 uncultured Psychrobacter sp.
CGGAGCCACACTACCATTGGCGCGACGATGTTTCACTTCTGAGTTCGGGAAGGGATCAGGTGGTGCCATCGTGCTATTGTCGTCAGCAAAGGGGGTTAGATATGAGTCTGTGTTTTGTATGACTTATCACACTACTTGACTGAATCAAGAGTAATAGGTGATATCGATATAATGCTTGTCTAACTATAGAACTGAGTTCTGATAGATAGCTACAAACCACTTGGGTGTTGTATGGTCAAGCCAAACGAGCAATTAGTACAGGTTAGCTACACGCATCGCTGCGCTTCCACACCCTGCCTATCAACGTCCTAGTCTTGAACGGCTCTTTAGGGAAATCTAATCTTGAGGTGGGCTTCCCGCTTAGATGCTTTCAGCGGTTATCCCATCCGAACGTAGCTACCGGGCAATGCCATTGGCATGACAACCCGAACACCAGTGGTTCGTCCACTCTGGTCCTCTCGTACTAGGAGCAGATCCTCTCAAATTTCCAACGCCCACGGTAGATAGGGACCGAACTGTCTCACGACGTTCTAAACCCAGCTCGCGTACCTCTTTAAATGGCGAACAGCCATACCCTTAGGACCTGCTTCAGCCCTAGGATGAGATGAGCCGACATCGAGGTGCCAAACACCGCCGTCGATATGAACTCTTGGGCGGTATCAGCCTGTTATCCCCAGAGTACCTTTTATCCGTTGAGCGATGGCCCTTCCATACAGAACCACCGGATCACTAAGACCTACTTTCGTACCTGCTCGACTTGTGGGTCTCGCAGTTAAGCGCGCTTTTGCCTTTATACTCTATGAACGATTTCCGACCGTTCTGAGCGCACCTTCGTACTCCTCCGTTACTCTTTAGGAGGAGACCGCCCCAGTCAAACTACCCACCATACATTGTCCTCGGTATTGTTATACCTGAGTTAGAACCCCAACATGACCAGGGTGGTATTTCAAGATTGGCTCCACCAAGACTAGCGTCTCGGTTTCATAGCCTCCCACCTATCCTGCACAAGTCAGGTCAAAGTTCAATGTAAAGCTGTAGTAAAGGTTCACGGGGTCTTTCCGTCTAGCCGCGGGTACACAGCATCTTCACTGCGATTTCGATTTCACTGAGTCTCTGCTGGAGACAGCGCTGCCATCATTATGTCATTCGTGCAGGTCGGAACTTACCCGACAAGGAATTTCGCTACCTTAGGACCGTTATAGTTACGGCCGCCGTTTACTGGGGCTTCGATCAAGACCTTCGCATACGCTAAGCCCATCAATTAACCTTCCAGCACCGGGCAGACATCACACCCTATACGTCCACTTTCGTGTTTGCAGAGTGCTGTGTTTTTAATAAACAGTTGCAGCAGCCTGGTATCTGCGACTG
>NZ_CANKZC010000018.1 GCF_947488565.1 uncultured Psychrobacter sp.
TCTAGTAGCTCTTCGTCGTCGACTAAGTCGCATTTGTTCATGAAGACGATGATGTACGGAACGCCTACCTGACGTGATAGCAAGATGTGCTCACGAGTCTGTGGCATTGGGCCGTCAGTGGCTGATACGACTAGGATTGCGCCGTCCATTTGAGCGGCACCAGTGATCATGTTTTTAACATAGTCAGCGTGACCTGGGCAATCAACGTGTGCGTAGTGACGAGTGTCGGTGTCATATTCTACGTGTGAGGTGTTGATGGTGATGCCACGTGCTTTTTCTTCTGGTGCGCTATCGATAGACGCGTAGTCTTTGGCTTCGCCGCCAGAGGTGATTGCTGCTACGGTTGCGATTGCGGCAGTCAATGTGGTTTTGCCATGGTCAACGTGTCCGATGGTGCCGACGTTGACGTGGGGCTTGTTGCGTTCAAACTTGGCCTTTGCCATGGGTAGTTCCTCTTTATT
>NZ_CANKZC010000019.1 GCF_947488565.1 uncultured Psychrobacter sp.
CCATGTGAGAGTAGGTCATCGTCAGCTCTCTATTCCTGAAAAGCCCCCCAACTTGATTGTTGGGGGGCTTTTCTTATTCAGGGATTCTACTTACATTTTAGTAGAGAGTGTATCTTCTTATAATATAAAGTTTACTAGATAAAGTATCTATATAATTTAGTATTGAATGATTGCTAATCTCATAGTTAAAAGTAGCTCTATTAAACTTCCTTATCTTATTTCTTTTTCTATATATAACCAGCTAGATAGTCCTATATTCCAATTAAATAAGATCTTCGGTGTTATCCTTAGAATAAATATACTTTGCTAGACTTATTTAAAGCTAACCAATTCAGTTAGTTATAGTATATAAAAAATAAAAGCTAAGATTAGCTTGACCCCTTATCAAAAGCGCGTATAATGCCACCCAGTCGAAAGGGAAGGGGTGATTGGGAAGTGGTTTACCGCTG
>NZ_CANKZC010000020.1 GCF_947488565.1 uncultured Psychrobacter sp.
CTCATCTCAACGTTGTCACCAGGCATAACCATTTCAGTACCGTCTTGTAACTGGATTGCGCCAGTGACGTCAGTGGTACGGAAGTAGAACTGTGGACGATAGCCGTTTAGGAATGGTGTGTGACGACCACCCTCTTCTTTTGACAGTACGTATACTTCGGCGTCAAAGTTGGTGTGCGGGGTGATTGAACCTGGCTTGGCTAGTACTTGACCACGTTGTACGTCTTCACGCTTGGTGCCACGTAGTAGTACGCCACAGTTTTCACCAGCACGACCTTCGTCTAGTAGTTTGCGGAACATCTCAACACCAGTACAGGTGGTTTTTTGCGTGTCACGGATACCAACGATTTCGATCTCGTCACCAACTTTTACGATGCCTGATTCAACACGGCCAGTTACGACGGTACCACGACCTGAGATTGAGAATACGTCTTC
>NZ_CANKZC010000021.1 GCF_947488565.1 uncultured Psychrobacter sp.
TTACGGCGATCCTCATAATCTTTTCGAGCAATGGCTGCGAGCATATCCAGCATCATCGAGTTAATGGCCTGCAATACGCTACTCATAAATTCAGTGCTGCTTTCAGATTGAAGGGCCATATAGGAGGTGGGCAGCTCTTTTGATACGATAGATAGCTTTTTTTCTGATAGCATTCTTTTGAGAGTATCCCAATCAGCTTGGTTCAAACGCGCCAAGCGATCAATCTGTTCAACTAAGATAATATCGCCCTTATGTGCATCTTCAATCAGCTGCATAAGCTTGGGTCGTACCAAGGTAGCTCCTGATTCGTTTTCGACATAGAAGGCAGCAATTTTGTGGCCATGATCGTTGGCAAATGCTATGAGTTCGCTTTTGGCACGCTTAGCGTCTTGTTCTTTGGTAGACGCTCG
>NZ_CANKZC010000022.1 GCF_947488565.1 uncultured Psychrobacter sp.
TCACCAACTTTTACGATGCCTGATTCAACACGGCCAGTTACGACGGTACCACGACCTGAGATTGAGAATACGTCTTCGATTGGCATTAGGAATGCTTTGTCGACGTCACGCTCAGGCTCTGGGATGTAGCTGTCTAGGACTTCTAGTAGTTCTACGACTGCTGGTTGGCCGTATTTGCCGTCGTCGCCTTTTAGGGCTTGGGTGGCTGAGCCTTTGATGATTGGGGTGTCGTCACCTGGGAAGTCGTAGTCGTTTAGTAGTTCACGAACTTCCATTTCAACCAGTTCTAGTAGCTCTTCGTCGTCGACTAAGTCGCATTTGTTCATGAAGACGATGATGTACGGAACGCCTACCTGACGTGA
>NZ_CANKZC010000023.1 GCF_947488565.1 uncultured Psychrobacter sp.
GCTTGCGCTGAGATCAGTAGCGCTTAGTTTTTAACGTTAGCTACCACACCAGCACCTACAGTACGGCCACCTTCACGGATTGCAAAGCGAAGACCTTTGTCCATAGCGATTGGGTGGATAAGCTCAACACTCATCTCAACGTTGTCACCAGGCATAACCATTTCAGTACCGTCTTGTAACTGGATTGCGCCAGTGACGTCAGTGGT
>NZ_CANKZC010000024.1 GCF_947488565.1 uncultured Psychrobacter sp.
TTTAGGGCTTGGGTGGCTGAGCCTTTGATGATTGGGGTGTCGTCACCTGGGAAGTCGTAGTCGTTTAGTAGTTCACGTACTTCCATTTCAACCAGCTCTAGTAGCTCTTCGTCGTCGACTAAGTCGCATTTGTTCATGAAGACGATGATGTACGGAACGCCTACCTGACGTGA
>NZ_CANKZC010000025.1 GCF_947488565.1 uncultured Psychrobacter sp.
TATTAACGGCATTCGCTCAGCAAGAATTCACAACAAGTTGTTCTTTAGTTTAAGCTAGTTTATTAGCTTGAGGTATAAGCCTCGCATAGGCCTGTAGCTCAGCTGGTTAGAGCACCGTGTTGATAACGCGGGGGTCGGCAGTTCAAGTCTGCCCAGGCCTACCA
>NZ_CANKZC010000026.1 GCF_947488565.1 uncultured Psychrobacter sp.
TGGTAGGCCTGGGCAGACTTGAACTGCCGACCCCCGCGTTATCAACACGGTGCTCTAACCAGCTGAGCTACAGGCCTGTACGAGGCATATACCTCTAACTAGTAAACTAGCTTAAACTAAAGAACAACTTGTTGTGAATTCTTGCTGAGCGAATGCCGTTAATA
>NZ_CANKZC010000027.1 GCF_947488565.1 uncultured Psychrobacter sp.
CCCTATACGTCCACTTTCGTGTTTGCAGAGTGCTGTGTTTTTAATAAACAGTTGCAGCAGCCTGGTATCTGCGACTGCCAACAGCTCAAGGAGCAAGTCCTATCACCACCAACAGCGTACCTTCTCCCGAAGTTACGGTACCATTTTGCCTAGTT
>NZ_CANKZC010000028.1 GCF_947488565.1 uncultured Psychrobacter sp.
CCCTATACGTCCACTTTCGTGTTTGCAGAGTGCTGTGTTTTTAATAAACAGTTGCAGCAGCCTGGTATCTGCGACTGTCAACAGCTCAAGGAGCAAGTCCTATCACCACCAACAGCGTACCTTCTCCCGAAGTTACGGTACCATTTTGCCTAGTT
>NZ_CANKZC010000029.1 GCF_947488565.1 uncultured Psychrobacter sp.
GTAGAACTACTAGAAGTCCTAGACAGCTACATCCCAGAGCCTGAGCGTGACGTCGACAAAGCATTCCTAATGCCAATTGAAGACGTATTCTCAATCTCAGGTCGTGGTACCGTCGTAACTGGCCGTGTTGAATCAGGCATCGTAAAAGTTGGTGA
>NZ_CANKZC010000030.1 GCF_947488565.1 uncultured Psychrobacter sp.
TTGTGGCCATGATCGTTGGCAAATGCTATGAGTTCGCTTTTGGCACGCTTAGCGTCTTGTTCTTTGGTAGACGCTCGTAGATA
>NZ_CANKZC010000031.1 GCF_947488565.1 uncultured Psychrobacter sp.
TTTTTTTTTTTTTTTTTTTTTTTTTTTTTTTTTTTTTTTTTTTTTTTTTTTTTTTTTTTTTTTTTTTTTTTTTTTTTT
>NZ_CANKZC010000032.1 GCF_947488565.1 uncultured Psychrobacter sp.
GGGGGGGGGGGGGGGGGGGGGGGGGGGGGGGGGGGGGGGGGGGGGGGGGGGGGGGGGGGGGGGGGGGGGGGGGGGGGG